>NZ_NIQA01000001.1 GCF_002236805.1 Pusillimonas sp. T2
GTTCTTCAGACCTTCCATAAGTTTGCAAACGTCGATACAGAAAAAGGCCTCGTACTGATAGCAGCAAGAACAGCACGGCACCGATCAGGCCGTACTCGAAAACGATCCCGAGCCAGGTAATATCAGCAAGGAAGAAGAAGTGGTGAAAGTAGGCAATCAGACTGTCTTGGCTGGTTGGGCTGATTGTGCCCACACCAAAGATCCAGCGCATGGGGTCATCACCCAGGAACTGTGTCGCCAAAAGGATACTGATCGCGCGAGTGTCAAAGCCTGTACTGACGTCAGCGCTAAACGTGGTGGCGAGATAGCCAACCGAAAATATCGCAGCCAGTAAAACAGGAACAAGGATCATCAGAAAGACCCGTATCGCGGGGCGTGACCAAAGGAAAACGTTGAGTACCAGAACGCCTGTAACTCCGATAACCATCGCCCGGGTCTTTACAATAAAAACAACAACAAACAGAAATATAGCCGCGCCGATCAGGTAACGGAGGCTTCTCTCAAAAACGGCACGTCGAAAGCAAAAAAACAGGGCAATGATCGGAAAGTACATCGACATTCGAATGCGATTACCCCGATGATCATGCGAAAAAAATGGCGCATCTCCGACCACGTACTCGGTGCTGTACCAGGAATCAGGTATGAACAACCAGAATGCAATAAGCACGCCGGCCACAACAATACCCAAACGAATGAAACTGCGCTCAATTTCATACAAGGTTGGTTTTATCGTCAGCAGCACGGCCAAAAATGAGAAAAAATACAGCAGCGGCAGCAGCTTGACTTGAGCGGTGATACTGGTGAAGAAAGTCTGATGAAAATAAACACCGGCCGCGAAGCTTGGAACAAGTAAAAGCCACGACCATGAGACAAGAATCTGGCGAGTCATCGGAAATCGCGGGTAGTGACGCAAAGCAATGAATGCGGGCAACGAGATAACGGGAAACGCCTTGGACAACGCCCACAACGGCCAGACGGCAACGATGTAATGGAACACTTGACCGAAAAATAACAATAACCCGGCCAACAGCCAGACGACACCTCTGCGAGCCAAAGCAGGCGAGAACAAGGGTGCCAGTTCAGGCTCGGTAGGGGCGCTATGCATGCAGTGACATTTCTTGGGCCAGGTCAGACTGTATCAAGACCTTTAGACAGAACGCAGAAACCTCAGGGTTGATTAGTGTTTGTCTCGTTTGTAAAGCTGTAATTGATGCTCTTGTTAAACGGCAGGGCCAGATTGATGTACTGATTGATCCATTGATTAAGCTCACTAATGGAAGATTGCGGAACGAAGATTGTGTCCGAAGGCTGTAAAACCACGACTTGATCCGGGTCGCCTTGTCGTGTCAAGGAGACCAGATTGACCGTTCGTAACATGGGGCGTCCATCTGGCGCGCGACGAATCAAAACAATCTCTTGGGTACGGGCTGTATCACGCAGCCCACGTGCGGCCGTAATTGCTTGTAAAGGATCCATGCCCGGGCGCAGCAGAACTTCGCCTGGTTGAACCACTTCACCCCCCACATACACGCGACTGTTGTATTTAAGGACACTCACGAGAGCATGGGCGTCGGCAACGATACCTTTGGCAAGGAGAACCCGATCAATCTCGCTTGCCAATTGTTCGATTGTGCGCCCCTCGGCTTGTAGCTGACCAGCCATGGGCACGGTAAACATGCCGTCAGGCGCTACAGCCGCCTGGTGGTTGAGCTCGGCATTGAAAGGAAATGACACAGCCAGATCATCGCCAGGTTGGATTCGATACACGTAGGGCCCCGAGTCAACCCAGGTGGCAAAGCCTTCAGGTTGCCGGTAAGATTGCTCGACCCAAGTTGGGGTACATCCAGTCAAGGCAAACAGTGCAACAAAAAACACCGATACAAGTGTGTGATTGGAGCGAATGGTGTCATGCGACAGGGACATGTGGTACAGACCTTTGAAAAAACCTCACAACGGATGAGGTGTACACGAACAACATTTGAGTGTCATAATAAGGCAGTTTGTTTGAAATAGTAGCTTTCCTGACATTTTAGATTACGCGCGGTCAAGTAGGTACCCCGCCGGTCGTCCCGAAATTCAAGATGATTTTGAAGACTGCGTCCTTCCCAAGAAAACTCGATCATTTTTGACTTTGTGAGGCCATAGCAAGATGAAACAGAGGTTTGCCTTGGTACCCTTGAACGGTCAAATGCAAGATCTCTATTGATGCAGCTGAACTTGTATTTTGCTCACGCAACCGCAAGATGCCGCGAAACGCGGGGTCGCATCAGCGCCTCCACTTTGCTGCTTCAAGCGGCTCACAAACAAAGACTCCTGCTCTGTCAGGGGATTGTCATTTAGTATGGTTATATCCACCAGAGAGAGGCCGGCAAGTCGAGGGGCAGCTGCCCTGACGGTTCGTGACTATCTGAATACCTGTTTTTACTACCGAAAGGTAGGTATTGCGGTATTTTTAGCCATTATGCTGCTGGGGCTCATCGCTACGTGGCTTTTCCCCATGCCGTACCGCGCACAGGCCACTCTGCTGGTACTGAACGCGGCTTACTATGACCAGTCAAACAGTACGCAAGGTGTTCAGCTGACGCCCGCTGTGGGTCAGTTGGTAAGCGTTGAGGCGCAAATCATTAATAGCCCCGAACTGCAACGCAATGTTGTGATGTCACAACTGGGCAATAACGCAGCTCCAGGTCTGATCGAACGCGATCTGCAAAACTTCAAGAACAATTTTCATCTTAAGCAAAACGATCTTGCCAACACCATCACCCTTTCCTTTTACAGCAATGATCCCGAGCAGGCCGCCAAATCATTAGAGTCATTGCTAAAAGTCTATTTTGAGCAACGTGCCTCCATCTTGACATCAGGCCGCGCCGGGATGTTGATAGACCTGAGAGACGAAGCTCGCGTCACGCTTGAGAAAGCAAATCGTGCATTGACCGAATTTCAAAAAGCACACGATGTCGTCAACATTCAAGACCAGATCGCCCGGGCCGTCGCACTGGAAAGTCTGCTCGTGCAACGAAAAATGGAGAATGAAGCAGCATTGGCTCAAGATCGCAGCGGTCTGGAGGCTTTACTCGCCGCGACTGAAAACGTCACAGAGAACGTTCTGCTTTTTACTGATAACTCGGAAATGATGCGATCCCAGGCGACAATGCGGTTGTCGCTGATGGAGCTGGAAGCACGTCGAGCTGAATTTGCCGCTCGATACATGGAAACATCTCCGTTTGTGACGCAATTGGATCGCCAGATCGCGGAGTTGCGCGTCACTCTGGAGAAACAAAAGCTTTCTGATGGCGTGTCATCCCGACACGGTCGAAATACTTACTACGACACTGTTCAAGACAAGATTGCTTCGCTGAAAACCAGTATTGCCGGGGAAGTAGCCCGCCAGGAGGAGCTGGAGGTACAGGTCGAGACAACGCGAGCGCGATTACGCAGCCTTATTTCCGTATCCAACCAGATGCGCCAACTGGAAGTTGAGCGTGACATCGCTGCGGAAAGCTTTCGCGAACGATCACGTCAAGCAGAGCTGGCGCTCAGCCAACAAGAGCAGGCCCGGGAAGTTAATAGCACTAACGTGCGGGTGATTGAGGCTCCAGAGGTACCATCGCGCCGTACCGTTTCGATTTCCATGCTGATTGCAGCCTGTTTTGTCGCTGCGCTAACAACCGCCGCGCTGGTCAGCTTGCTTCTATCCTCACTGCGGGAGACCTTCTTAAGTCCGGAGCAAATTGAGCGCGCACTTTCTTTGCGCGTCTTGAGTTCGCCCATTTCACCACGCGGCCGCATGCGTAAACGGGATGTGACCAATGACCTGGCCACTTATGGAGAGCATAGCCAGTTAGCTTCAAAAATATACACTTTGCCAGGTGACCGAGGTAAGGTCGTGATGGCTATTTCTCATGACAAACATGACGGAGCGCAAGCGGTTATCAAACAGTTAGCATTAGCACTAGAGGTTCGCACAATCAAGCCTGTTTTGATCATGGATATGTCATCAGGTTTGGATGAGCACGCATATGGCAGTCCTAACGATGAAGGAAAGGTGGTCTGGGAGTGTCCTGACAGTGCAGTCGCTTTGTCCTGCTCAATGCCAGAGAATGCGTTTGAAAACCAAGATAATAACGCGCTCGCTTTTTATCCGGTTGAAAATCATAACATTGTGATCGCACGTCATCGACTTTCCGCTCAACATCTTGCTCAAAACAAGATTTCCGAGATGTTTGATGTAGCACGTTCGTATTACGACTATATACTGGTGGACATGCTACCCGTCGGGCGATCCCCGGTAGTTATCGAGAACGCCCCCCTGGCTGATGCGGTATTTTTGGTTATCCGAGCAGAATCGACTCGCAAACCAATAGCCCAGATGCTAAAGAGTCAAGTACAGGAGGCCGACGGCAATATTATTGGTGTCGCCATGACGGATCGTCGTGTTTATATTCCTGACTTCGTTTACAAAGTCATGGCAAATCGCTCCCGAAACTTGAAAACATCATGACTCAGATCAGCGCAATATTGCCACTTAAAACGCGCGGACGTCACTACGCTGACAATATTGGCCGTTGCGACATTTTGTTCTCCTCATTAAGACATTTCACGACGCCAGAAACCTTTAGCCGGTTTGTCATTGTCGTGCCCCATGAAGAGGTAGATGAGGTCAAGTCCTACGCCAAAGCCTGGTCCGATTTTCCGATCGTCATTGTGGACGAATCTGAACACATGGCAGTCTTCGGCGAGTTTTCACAACGCCATCAAATCCGGAATTGGCATCGTCAGCAGATCATCAAGCTTTATGCGCCAGCCCTGATTGATACCGAGTACTTCCTGGTCTTTGATCCAGACTGCTTTGCGACGCACCCATTCACGGCAGACTCATTAGTTGTCGACGGCAAAGCCGTGACACATTACATGCCGCGTGCGGCTGAACCGCATTTTTGGGAAGCGTCTGCACAGCTCCTGCAGCAGGATCCGTTTCTGGATCGTGACGGGATCTGGTGGACCCCCGCGACATTGTCTCGGACTCTCTGTCTCGCTCTGCATCGGCAGCTTGAACATTTGTATGGCACAGAGTGGCGCAAAGTGTTGCTCAGCAATTACATGATCGACTGGACCGAATACACGCTTTATTGGCTTAATGCTGAGCGTGAGGGTTTACTGGATCAATATCACGCTGCTGCCAAACCAGGCCAGCCTACCTTGCATGCGAGTGAAAGTGTCTGGTTCGCAGACAAGATGCAAGCATGGGATCACGCCAAGCACTTTGCTGACGACAGTAAAGGTTTATTTGCTGTTGTTCAGAGCAATACACACATTTCCCCCCAGGCAGTGCAAAAACTGCTGTCACCCTATTTCCCCATTTCGATACAACCTTACGAGCGACATATTGACTATAAGCTGAAGGGTGCAGAACTCTATTCTGCCCTGACCCGCCGTGCATTAAAGTGGTTGCGACAGTTACGTGGAAAATAGTGCCTGACCCATTCGGGATCATCTCAAGGCACAGAAGACCGCAGGCCGTTGTCATCACATCGATACTGCCCTTCATCTGAATCCCAGAGTTCGACAGTTTGCCGCCTTCGGGCGGTTTTTGTTTGCTAATTTTCCTTTTGAATCAAAGAAAGGCTAACAAACAAGTCCGCACCGGCCACAACACCTTCAGTGCTGCATTGCTGTCGAGCCTCACAATGTGATCCGCCCATCGAATTCCACAGTATGTCGCGTTGCGCCGTACCCAATAACTTTTGGATCCCGATCGTTTACTATGGGTAGAATTCCGATTGTCTTAAAAAAAACCACACTGTTGCTTACAAGTCGCTAATGATTGAAGATGCTAACCATGTTCCTGCCAATACCACGCTGCAAACAGATGTTTGCATCATAGGCGCGGGGGCAGCAGGAGTCAGCCTTGCTCTCGCGTTACAAGACAGTGATTTGCATGTCACCTTGCTAGAAAGTGGTTCTGATCAGTTTGCGGAAGCATGCCAGGCGCTTTACCAGGGGAGCATTACAAACGAACAGTTGCACCCACCCGCAGACAGCTACCGCGTTCGTCAGTTTGGCGGGTCCACCACTTTGTGGGGTGGGCGATGCATGCCACTGGATCCGATTGACTTTGAGGAACGCGACTACATCGCAAATAGTGGGTGGCCAATCAACCAGGCTGATTTGTTACCGTATTACACGCAAGCGAATCAACTGTGTGAGGCTGGCGAATTTGCCTACACGGCAGAAAAAGCATTTCCAGCTTCTAGGCCGATGCGCCCAATGATCGGCGGTTTTGTCAGCGACACTTATTCAAGCGACACCTTGGAGCGCTTCAGCTGCCCAACCGACTTTGGAAAAAGATATCAAAGACGCTTGCAGCGCGGTCCTGTAAGGGTACTGCTCAACGCGAACGCTGGCTGCTTTTCGATTGGGAAAGATGTTCGAACAGCTGGCCCGCTACCCGTCAAAACACTGGCGGGTAATTACTTTACAGTGAATGCCCGTGTCTATGTCATTGCCACCGGTGGACTGGAAACGGCTCGACTTTTGTTAGCAAGCCCAGGCATGAGCGGCCGTGGACTCGGCAATGCGTATGGTGTCGTCGGACGCTATTACATGAGCCACATTGCTGGCACTATAGGTATCGTTGATTTGTCGCAAGCCTCTTCGGTGTGGCACGGTTACGAGATTGCGGAGGATGGCACCTATTGTCGCCGTCGTCTGGCGTTGGTTCCCCAAGCCCAAAGGGAGCTACGTTCTGGCAATTTCATCGCACGCTTGCACCACCCGCACATTCCAGATGCAGGACATGGCAGTGGCATTCTTTCAGCTCTCTACCTCGCACGACCGATCGTACCTTACGAATACGCAAAGCGCCTGTACGGAGAAAAGCCCGAGGCGCAAGCAAGCACCATCGCTCATCTGAGCAATGTCATTAAGGACAGCCCTCAAACGGTTGCGTTTCTTTGGAACTGGTTGCGCCGCCGCACACTAGCAGAGCGAAAATTTCCATCTGTGATTGTCCGCCCCAAGAACCTTCGCTTCTCCCTT
Organism: Pusillimonas sp. T2; assembly: GCF_002236805.1. Lineage (GTDB taxonomy): Bacteria > Pseudomonadota > Gammaproteobacteria > Burkholderiales > Burkholderiaceae_B > Neopusillimonas. The sequence goes on from NZ_NIQA01000001.1 coordinate 7,039, forward strand.
GATTTCCATGCCGAGCAGGAACCAAATCCATCCAGCAGAGTGACACTTAACTCAAGTTTTGACCCACTTGGTATGCCGCGTATCAACATTGACTGGCGGTACAGCGAACAGGACCTTCGAACGGTCAACGTAGCACTTTCCGCTCTCAAAAACGCTTTTGAAGAAAGTAAAGTCGGGAGTTTTTCCTACCAACCCGAGGAAGTGGAATCAGAAATGACTCGCTATGGCGCTTATGGTGGCCACCATCTTGGTACGGCCCGAATGGGAAACGATCCTGCGACGAGCGTGGTGAATGCAGATTGTCGTTTACATGAAGTAGATAACGTCTATGTTGTTGGCGGGGCTGTATTCCCCACCTCAGGACAGGCTAATCCTACCCTGACCATCGTCGCCCTGGCTCTGAGAGCAGCGACCCATCTTCGTAAAACATTGTCTGCCGGCAAAGCCGGCAGCGCTCCTGCAACGACCCATCTATGAATACCATCCGAGTCCTGGTTCTTGGTGCGACCGGCTATATTGGACGTCACGTTGTCGACGCCCTAGCCTCAACCTCATGGTCCCGACCAGTGGCCGCCGCTCGCCGCGGGGCAACGGTTCAGCTCGACGCAACCGATGAGACCGCATTACTCAAGTCCGCTGATCACATAGATGTGATTGTCAACGCACTTGGGGGATCACCTGCAACGATGATTGCCAACGCAACGGCGCTTCGTACCACATTGATGCAGCGACCCAACTTGCGCTTGATTCACCTAAGCTCAATGGCAGCCTACGGATCTGCACGAGGCCTGGTCGATGAGACCCGGCCACTACTCGGTAACCTCGATGCTTACGCTGAGGCCAAAGCCAAGGCTGAGGAAATCCTGCAACCCTGTCAGGAACAGGTGACGATCCTGAGGCCGGGTTGTGTCTACGGAAACGGCAGTCCTCAATGGACGCTGCGAATTGAGAAATTACTACGCGCACACCGCCTGGGTGACCTAGGCGCCATCGGAGACGGATCAACCAATCTCGTACACGTTAATGATCTTGTCTACGCAGTGCTGGCAGCATTACAAACAAGCGAGGCCAGTGGCAACGCATACAATTTGGCCATGCCCGAAGCGCCGACTTGGAACGACTACTTGATTGAGTACGCCAGAGCACTCGCCGCCACACCGGTTACACGCATCGGGGCGCGTCGTCTGAAGTATGAAACACGACTCGCAGCACCCGTTCTAAAAATAGCAGAAATTCTCTGTCGGAAAATGCGGATTGACACGCGACATCTCCCACCAGCTATCACGCCCTCACTTTTGCGGCTTTGGCAACAAGACATCGTCTTATGCTCGAAAAAGGCGACGCATGACTTGAAAATATCATGGACCCCCTGGAAAAAGGCTATCCGTGAGGAGGCTCTTTTTCACCGACAACCCTGAAATCGATAAAAACATATTTTGTCAAAATGCAGGGGGAGCTGAAAAGCAAAACGCCAACCCCGAAGGATTGGCGTTTTGCTTGAATTTTTGGCTCCCCGAACTGGGTTCGAACCAGTGACCTGCGGATTAACAGCTAAAACCGGACAGAGTTAATTCACCATAACCGTTTGATTTTTTGGTTGTTTTATACATTGAGACCGCACGTAGATCATGCGGTTTTTGCATCAGCGTGCACGGATATTGCACTGTGGATTGGAGGCTAACGGTTGTCACGCCGCTAAAAGAAACGTCGTGAGTAGTACGATGTGGTCACCCATCTGTGGCTGCATTCGGCCAGAAGCGGCCGTCTACAGTCGTGAGAAGAGGACTTTCAATGATCGCAATAACATATGTCTACCAACTAAGGCAGTAGACTTGTTGAACAATCGGCTAGGCTTCAATGAGTGCCCTCGCTCTCGTCGCGAGGTCAGTGCAGAACTCCTGGTTCGCGCGCACCCAGAGCGCAAGGAAGGCCCCTCGAACGATCGGCTCAGGGATGAACCCAATAGCAATCCCTATTTGGTTAAAGAGAAGATGTGGATCCCGATTTGTGCGTGCAATTTCTTCGATCACTCGATGTACTTGGCCTTGGGCATCAGGAGGGCGTTGACAGGATACCGTTAATATGGCCAAGTCCCGGTCTAGCCTATTTTGAATCCCCTCAAAGACGGTGAGTTCTGGTTGAGTGCCGGGAAGTCGAATGATGCCCGCATCACGGTCTTCTTGTTGCTGTGAGTCACCATCAATCACACAAAGCGACTTGAATTGCACAGTGGGATTAGTCATGTGTCCACGATGAGTCTTCACTGCGTTCCCATCACCGTGTACAGCATGAACCTCGACTTGATCGTAGTCCGCCCCGAGCGTTTCACGGAGGATAGTATCCACCCATGTCTTTGCGAAGACATCTTCTACAAAAACCGCTAATTTCTTATCGACACGACCTGCAACCGCACGCAATGCCTCCACTGATAGTTTCCCTTGTTGGAGTTTGCCGTCGATACTCGCCCAAATAGCCTCGTTCGGTAGAGGCGACAGAGCGTAGTCGCTGTGGGTTGTAAAAATCGTCTGGATCGACTTCCGACTGGCAACGTCGATCAGATACTCGACCATACGCCGCGTAGCCACAGGATGGAGACCGTTCTCGATCTCTTCTATAAGAATCAAGCTATTCTCAGGTGCTTGTTCAATCTTCGTGACCATCCGAATGATCGACGATTCACCTGCTCCAAAGTGAAATTCGGAATATTGGTTCGTGCCAGCGTTGCCAACTAAAAACGTGTCGTCGTGACCGTATCGCGTTGCACGATAAGCGGCGACTGACTTTCCTAAAATATGTTCCACTTGCCTTACGACGCCTGCGGCAAGCGGTTCTAAAGGCAGGCTGTGCACATAGGTGGAGCGCATTAACTGTTTGTAGCGTGTTTTTTCGCCAGCTGGGACTGTCCGTTCAATGCCGAAAAATAAAACCTCACGGTCTGCAACGTCTCCGCGGACCCATTTCGCTTGTCGAAAATTTGAAGTCCTTTTGACCGTTTGTCGTGGATTGAGCTGTTTATCTATTAATTCGTACTCAACCCTCCACCCGGACATCGACTCATCGCCGACGGTGCTCTTCGGAAAGAACATGCTCGGCTTCACTGGCTTATAAGCACATCCAGCAGCGCCCAAGACAGCAGACTTTCCGCTCCCATTCGGTCCGATGAGGGCCGTTACAGGAAACTCGAAGTTAATGTCCTCGGTTATAAATCCGCGAATTTTCTCGATGCTTGCTTTGAGAAGATACTTTCCATAGTCATGCTTTCGGACTTTTTCCAACAATTCGGTCCTGGTTGAATCGCGGATTTCGCTAGTAGCCATCGTTTTCACTCCCCTTGCTTGCTGACTATGTGGCGTTAATGCCCTTGAAGCCTCACGTTGGAGCCAACTAGTGGCAGCAGGCTCGGGTCGAAAAACGCCCAGCTAAGACCCCATAGGGGACAAGCTGGTAAGTCGTCTACCTATGCTTTTAACCGTTGAGCAAAGTCGAATTCCGTGAGTGTGCTTCTTACAGAAAGTATAACTTGCGTGCGCAGCAAGACGTTGTGCAAGAGATTTTTATATTTGTTAGTGAACGACGGCTTTGCGGTTTTTATATGAACAACAGCTTTGGGTCGAAAGTTGCCGTTGGCGATGGTCCGTTTTCGACCCATAACAGCCCTTCAATCCCTTGAAGCGGACCTTCAATGTTCCGCATCATTGATAAGTGAAAGTAGACCGTAGCTGCGCTTTCATCTGTCCGATGCATGCGGTTGTCCAAGCGCTACTAGCCATTTTCACTGGAAACCGCTATAAAGTAGCGACTATGAGCCCACCCACGCTTAAGTTCATTTGCAACATAATCGAAGTATTCTACGTTCACCCACACTCCGCTCCCCCCTATTTGCACAACCTTCTGATTCCGCAACAACATGCCGAACGCATTATGGTCTGAGCCAGGCCCTGTTCTGAGGTTTACCGCTCGATCGGCAACCAAGTAGACACGTCCTTGGATATCTTGCTTCAGCGCATCTAACTGAATCGATATGGTTTGCTCCATGCCATCGATCCTGCTTAGCAGACGTTCTTCGGACTGCTCTGCCGAGATTTGCGAGAGATAGAAAAGGAACAAAGCAAAGACCAATCCTAAATAGAATTCGGCGCTCAGAGGGGCGAATGGCGCTTGAGCAGCTCTGTCCTTTACCGATTCCGCCAAGCTGTCCAATGGTTCAGCAGCATGGTCCGCAACCTGCTCCTCATACTCTTCGATTAGTAACCCATAAGCCTCCGAAAATGCCAGCGCCCCGTAGCCGTGAGTTATTCGCGTTGCAACAGTCGAAAACGCCTCTAGAATTGGACTGCGCTCAAGCGCCTGGATGGCTTTGATTGCCGGGGATTCTTGAAGGCTACGAATAGCCATGAACGCTGGAGATCCTTCGATTTCGCGTATGGCTTTCAGAGTCGGCGAGTCGTCGAAGTCACGTAGCATTCGCATGACAGGCGATTCTTCAATCCCCCGAATTGCTTTCATCGCGGGAGAGTTCTCCAAGTCTCTCATGATGCGGATGGCTGGTGAATTATCCAAATCCCTCATTAATCGAGCGACCGGCGAATCCTCGAACGCACGTATCGCCTTCATTGTTGGTGACTCGTCTAGAGCACGCAGAGCAAGTAATGTGGGGTTGTCGAAAATATCCTTCATGGCACGATGATTGTCCCCAAAGTTCTGACAGTTATTCAACGGACCTACCAATCCGCATATGCGATGATAGTACGAAGCGGCGAGCATTTGGCATGTCCACAGCAAGAACCTTTTGACGAATAGCCGCCACGGAAGAAAAACGTGAATAGCTGATCGTGGTCGAACCTCGACATTCGTAAATCGACCCGAAGAAGACATTTGCCTTATATTTGGGCTGGTCATGCGCAACCCTCGTAGGCACCACAAACAGACGTACACGATTTCTGGAAAATTTTTTCCGTACATCTGCTTAGTGGAATAACTATGAATTTAAGCCTTCCTTCGGCGTGAAACAGCGCATGCTGCCGAATTCAAAAATCATATTGATTGGGGTAAATCGAGAATGTTGACACCTACGTTCAACGCACTTCTCCGGGAAGCACAGTTCACTAAAGAAATGCTAGGAACTGGAGCTACTCAGATTCGACTAGCTAACTATGCGACGAAGGGCATCTATTTCCAGGCTTTCACAAGCCTTTCGACAGGACTGGAACGGATTGGGAAACTCTGCCTAATGCTCGACTATTTCATCGAAACAGGTGGGAAATTTCCAACGCTGAAAGAAATGAAGCATGAGGTTGGCCATAAGTTGGAACTTCTTTATCACCGCTCCCAGGAAGTCGTTCAAAGACGCTCCATTCAGCTTCGGTTTATGCATGATCTTTCTGATCCTGTTCGCTCGGCGATCATATCTGTGTTGCATGACTTCGCAGACGGTGACCGCTACTCCAACATTGACGTGCTTATCACCGGTGGCGCTTCGGCTGATCCCATTGCCAGATGGTTCAACGAGGTTGATATGCCGCTGTTTTCATCTTGTGTATCTCAAAAGAAAAAGGAGCAGATTGCGCACAACGCTAGAGTCGGTGCTCAGCTTATGAGCTCGTTCTCAATGGTTATGCACACCGCCGAGACAGGTGAAGAGATTTCAACCTTTGAGAAAGCAAGCCGATGCACAGGCATTTGGGAGGCAGTCGCGCCCCATCGTCAGCTAGCTGTTCTTCAGGTTATTCGGTATTGGACGGAACTCATCAGGGAGCTTGGGTATGCTGCGCAGGCTTTACCAGGCGAACACATCCCACACTTTGAAGAGATCTTTGGAATGTTCTATAACGATGACTCATACCTAAAATCGAGAAAAACGTGGGAGAAACTTTAGTAGATTATTAGGTCGTAGCGGGGCTGTTTCTGCTGACAGCCTGCAGCTACTGTAAACCCTGGTTTGAAAGGCCGCTTTTGGCCGAAATAGGCCATTTCTATCAGCACCGTTCCGGTAGCGCGGCAACTAAAGTCACACACGCTTTCACGAGGGTCTAGTGATCAGCTCGTGATATGCGGTTTGGCCGTCATATCGACCCAAGTGCTCGCATCACGGCCAGGGTGGTCTTCAACGTCGGATTGCCACGCTCACTGAACGATCGATAAAGCTGCTCACGGGAAAGGCCGGTTTTTTGGGCTATTTCTGTCATGCCCTTGGCTCGGGCAACTACGCCAAGGGCTTTGGCTATATAGGCAGCATCGCCTGTTTCAAAGGCATCGGCCATGAAGAATGCTATTTCTTCATCATCTACCAGGGCAGCGGCAGGGTCGTAGGTTGTTAGTTTTTCAGCCATCCTGGTCGCTCCATTCGGTGGCAAGTTTCTTTGCGGTAGCAATGTCGCTGGCCTGGATGCTTTTATCCCCGCCGCATAGCAGGATAACCTGAAGGTCCCCCGTCGCTGGAAGTAGACTCGATAGCCTAGGCCCTAGTGAATCCGCAGCTCGCTAATTCCGTCGCCTACCGGTTCAACATCACCTGGCAAGCCTTCCGCCAAACGCATCAAACGGGCCGCGGTAATGGTTCGCGCGCGTTTGTAACGGAGTCGGACCTCTCACTTCTCGTAGGTTGCTGTTTGCTTTAGCTCTATCATTGGCTAAATGTAGTCTATAAACTACGTCCTTGCAGTTTCTACTTAAGGCAGGGACGAAGCAATTGGTACTAAAGGTGGACGTGGATGAGCTAAGCGCCGAGTCTGCAAACTCCGCTGTGTATATCATTACTCGCTGGGTATACCATCACGCCAGAATTGAATATTGCGGAATGACAGATTGTCCACCAGATACGCCACTTCGTCCCGATAGGGCTTGATAGTCTGCGTAAACCTTTGTTTTGCATCTTCATCAAGTTCCGGCGCCGTGTTAACTAGCTCGTCTATGATCTGTGGCGCTTGATTCAGTGGCGATCTATAAAGGCGATTAAGGCAGTTTGAATAGTAGTTATCAAGGTTCTGCTGTCGTCGGATGAGTGCGGCGTTTTCTTCCCCTTGGCTAGGTGTCAGTGGCGCAGTGTTATGCATTTGGGCTTGTAGTTTTTGGCGAAATGGCTGGCTATATTCCTGAAACACTTCACCGGGCTTTAGCATCAGATCAAAAACACATATTTTGAGCAACGGTTCCCAAGTTTGCCGTATCTGGTCTTTTGTGGCTCCAGTTTCGCTGAGGATTTTTTCAAAACCCATTATCAGTTCACGCCGTTCGTCAAAAGTCGGCGTTCCACCAAAACGTCCCACCGAGCTGAACAGCCTCACCGTGGTTTTCGAAGTCAGTAGCGTTAGTTCTTTCAATCCGGTTAATGCTTGCTCTGCTTTGTCTATGGTGGCGTCCAGTCGCCTGACTTTGGCCTCTATCCCGAATCCTTTCAGAAATTCAAACCTGCTGACCGTCGCTGCAAATAACAGGACGATACCTGCGGCTATGCCTGTAGCCGCTAACGCCACAGAGTCCCGATATAACGCCAACAACCCGCCGACTAACGCAGTCAGCCCTGCGATTGTTAGGGCAGCGTCAACGATACCTATCTGAATGCTGCGTGCGGTGTAATGCGCGGTCTGTTGCTTAGTCATGCCTACTCCGTTGGATAGTTAAACCTTCCCACCCACACCTTTAAACTTCTCCACAAACGCCGCGATCTTCTGTAAAACAGTTTGTTTCTTGGTCAGGTATTGCGGGTTCAACGGGCTCATCTTGGGCAAAATGGTGTTCAGTTCGGTACCGTTTTCGCTGGCGTATTCGCGCCTCAATGAGTTGGCAATGTAGCGTCGGGCTTCTTCCGTGTTCAGGTTCTCTGTGCTGATCAGCTCGTTGGCTTCCCGCTGTTGTTCGGCTTGGGCGAAGGCGAAGAAGGCTTCAATGACGCTGGCTTTGTCGCCAAGCTGATCCAGGTTGGTTTGATTGATAAAGTCCACCACTAGGCTTTCTTTGGCGCGGTTGCCAAGGCTGGCGCGTATCACCCGGCGTACCTCTTCCACCAGGTCGGCTTTGCTTTTGGTTTTCTTGTTGTGCTGAAAGATCAACTCCAGAATGTAGTCCAGGTTGATCTCCTGGGATTTCAGCAGGTCCACCTCAAACACCACGTCGTCCCAGTCGATGGTAGAGGCGTCTTTTTCGTTGGCCGCTTTCTCTCGGCGCAGCCAATCGCGGATGTCGTTGTAGGTGGAACGGTAATCCTGAATTTTGCGCTCTGGCGGAATTTTTATGGCTTGAAGCGCCGCCAGGTCTTCATCACTCAAATAGTGCGCTGCTTTAAAAGCCTGTAGCGCCTCCGGGTCGTTAACGTCGATGTCTTGCAGAGCTTTCAAGCTGGCAAATTCATCATAATTCTGCAGTATGTTTTCTACCCGCAGGTATTCACCAAACAGTTTGGCAAAGGCTTTCTTGTCGGCTTCTTTTTCAATGGCCGCTGGGTCTGGAAAACGTTGTTCAAGCTCGCTGACGACATCCATAAAGCCGCGCCTTGCTTCACCGGTGACCACATCGGCAAAGCCTTCCATGTATTCCTTGTAGCTCTTTTCCAGCACCACGTTTTTGGTGTTTTTATCCCCAAACAGGGTTATAGCGTCGACCGTTGCCTTTTCCAGGTCGCGGAAGGTGACGATATTGCCGAAGATTTTAGTTGCATCGTAAATGCGATTGGTACGCGAGTAAGCCTGCATCAAGCCGTGGTAGCGCAGATTCTTGTCTACGAACAAGGTGTTCAGGGTGGGGGCATCAAAGCCGGTCAGGAACATGCCGACCACAATCAGCAGGTCGATGTCTTTAGACTTCACCCGCTTGGCCAGATCGCGGTAGTAGTTCTGAAAACCGTTGCTATCGACGCTAAAACTGGTTTTGAACCATGCGTTATAGTCGGCAATAGCCGCAGTTAAAAACTCTTTGGCGCTGCTGTTCATGGCAGAGACATCGAAGCTTTCGTCGGCGATATCACCTACCGCATTCTGCTCCTCGTTGGCAGCAAACGAAAAAATCGTGGCGACCTTCAGCGGCTTGTCGTTGCCTGCTTGAAGCTTGTTGAGCGATTCGTAATACAGCTTGGCGGCATCTACGCTGCTTACCGCAAACATGGCGTTAAAGCCCTTGGCACCGGCGTGCAAACGATGGGTTTTCTGGCGGTAGCTCTTCAGAATATACTGCGATATTTCCTGAATACGGTCTGGGTGCAACAAGGCCTGCCTGTTTTCTGCTGCACTCAGCTTTTTCTCATCTTGCTCGGTTTCAATGGCTTTGAACCGTGGACGTACATCGTTGTAGTCCACCTTGAATTTCAGCACCTTTTCATCACGAATGGCATCGGTAATGACGTAGGAGTGAAGTTCGCGCCCAAACACGCTGGCCGTTGTTTCAGCGCCCAGGGCGTTTTGCGGGAAGATGGGCGTGCCAGTAAAGCCAAACTGATAGAACTTCTTGAATTTTTTCTTCAGGTTCTTTTGCGCTTCACCGAATTGGCTGCGGTGGCACTCGTCAAAAATAAACACCACCTGCTTGCCATAAATGGGCAAGTCACCTTCGCTTTTCATTAGGTTGTTAAGCTTCTGGATTGTGGTGACGATAATCTTGTTATCGTCTTTTTCCAGGTTGCGCTTCAGGCCCGCCGTACTGTCAGAGCCATTCACGCTATCGGGCGAAAAACGCTGGTATTCGCGCATGGTCTGGTAGTCCAGATCTTTGCGGTCCACCACGAAAAACACCTTTTCTATGAACTCAAGTTCGGTGGCCAAACGTGCAGCTTTAAAACTGGTCAGGGTCTTGCCAGAGCCTGTGGTGTGCCAGATGAAGCCGCCGCTTTCCGTTTTGCACCAGCTTTTGCTTTGATACGAACTATTGATCTTCCACAAGATGCGCTCGGTGGCCGCGATCTGGTAGGGGCGCATAACCAGCAACGTGTCACTGACATCAAATACCGAGTAACGCAGCAACACATTCAACAGCGTGTTTTTCTGGAAAAAGGTTGCGGTAAAGTCCTTCAGGTCTTTGATCAGGCTGTTGTCCGCCTTCGCCCAATTCATGGTGAAGTCGAAGCTGTTCTTGTTGCGCTGGGTGGTGTTGGCAAAGTAACGGCTGTCGGTGCCGTTGGATATGACAAACAGCTGCAAATATTTGTACAGCGAGTTTTCGCTGTTGAAGCTTTCCTTGCTGTAACGGTGAACCTGGTTGAAGGCCTCACGAATAGCCACGCCACGTTTTTTAAGTTCAATTTGCACCAGCGGCAACCCGTTCACCAAAATGGTGACGTCGTAGCGGTTGGCGTGGCTGCCGGCTTGTTCAAACTGCTTGATGACCTGCACTTTATTGCGGGCAATATTTTTCTTGTCCAGCAGGTAAATGTTCTGGATGCGTCCGTCGTCGAACACGAAGTCGTGAATGTAGTCATCGTGAATTTTTCGGGTTTTATCGACGATGGTGTCACTGGGCTTGTCCAGATAGGTTTCAACAAAACGCCGCCATTCACTCTCTGAAAACTCTACATTGTTCAAGGCCTGCAGTTGCACCCGCACGTTGGCCAGCATGGTATCGGGGTTGTTTAAACCGGGCAGATATTCATACCCCTGGTTAACCAAGTCCTGGATCAGTTCACGTTCCAGATCACCTTCACTTTGGTAGCTTTCGGCTACCCTCCACTCCTTGGTGTACTTGTCCAGAACGATGAAGTTATTGGATTCAGCGATGGTTTTGTAGTCACTCATTGGGCCGGCCCTTTCTTGCTCAGCATCTTTTTCACGGCACGGTCAAAGTCGGACTCGATTCGCTGCTGCTTGTTGAACTTTTCGTATTCAGCAAACGCCTTTTGCTCGGCCTGGCTCCGGGTGATGGAACCGTAGCCCTCCAAAACCTGGTATTCGTTAAAGGCCAGAAATTTATTGACGCTTTCAGCAAAACTTGCCATGGTGAACGGCTTTTTGCGCTCGATAACGCCCTCGATATAATCAAAAAAAGCAGAGACGGTACGCTCCAGTTTCTTGATGTCTGCCTCGCTTAAATAGTTTTTTGCCACTACCGAGTCCGACTTCAATACCCGGCCCGCCGGTGCATTTTTGTAGGTGCTCATACCCATCAACGGCTGGCTGGCATCGGCTTTCAGTGCAATTATTTCTGCTGCCGTGTGGCCGGTTATGGCGAAGTGAAATTTGTCTTGTACGTGGGCATAAAACAGGCGTGTGGTTTCAGACTTCGGGTCGTAATCGATGCTGCATTCGGCAAAAATATCGGTAATCTGCTGGTAAATTCTCCGCTCGCTGGCGCGAATAGAACGCACCCGCTCCAACAGTTCGCGGAAATAATCCTTGCCAAAGTAACGGCCGTTCTTCAGGCGCTCATCATCCATGGCAAAGCCCTTGATGATGTACTCTTTGATCAACTGCGTTGCCCAGATACGGAACTGGGTAGCCTGGGCGGAGTTAACGCGGTAGCCGACCGAGATCACCGCATCGAGGTTGTAGTACTTCACCTGCTGGGTTTGGGTTAACCCTGCCACTGCACCGTGCTCAGTGGTTGTTTCCAAAATGGAAATAACCAGTTCCTCTTGCAACTCCCCACTGTCAAAGATATTTTTCAGATGCTTGGATATCGCCGGCACGCCTACGCCAAACAATTCTGCCATGCGTTTTTGGGTTAGCCACAGGGTCTCGTTGCCAAGCAGTACTTCGACTTTGATCTGGCCATTGGGTGCGGTGTAGAGCAGAAATTCGGTGGTCTGGTCTTGCAGGCTAAGGTTGGCCATAAGCTCCCTCCTATGCGTTTACAGAAGGCTTGACCGCTTCCGGTTTGGGGAAACTTAGCAGCAGGTCGCGGTAATATTCGTATTGCTTTTGGCGAAGGGCGATTTCGCGGGGCAAACCTTCTGCAATGGAGGTGGTGAGGGTGTCAAATTTATCGAGAATAGCGGCGATGCGCGCTTGTTCGTGGAGTGATGGTAACGGTATCGGAAAATTTAAAAACATTGGTCTACGCAGTGAGGTAACAGATGAACTCACTGACGCTCTTTGTATATACGTATAAAAATTTGCTTCTATATAGTGGTACACAAATCTCGAATCCATCGTGTTATTCGGGACAATACGATATGCCCGCTGATGCAGCGCATACTTACCTTGGGCGTAATGAAATACCTTCCCAACTCCTGCGCCATCTCCGGCAGTGATTATTGCAGTTTCATCAAAGTCAAATACGTTTAGTTTTAACGGCTCTCGGCCGCGAGCATAAAAAATATAATCACCATCCTCTATGGCATCTTGCGTGTCATGACTGCCTGTGCCGATTTGGGCCACTTCTCCCAACGTTTTCCACTCCACTTCCCCGTCTTCAAAACTTAGCAGCTTGTCGCGATAGTAGTTGTACTGTTTTTTGCGGGCAGTAAGCTCGGTGGTAAGCTCGGTGGTAAGCTCGGTGGTAAGCTCGGTGAAAGCATCCAGAATGCGGACGATTTCGGCCTGGATTTCAAGAGATTTTTTGGGTTTTTCCGGACATGGAATAGGTATTCTAATTTTCGCCATATCTGTGGCGGATACGTCAATTACCTTTGTTCCTTTTGCATACTTTCTTTTTTCACTTGAAAACTTATCTGTCTGGGAGAAATACGCAAAGTATTTTCCCAATATACAGCTGCCAGGCTTGAAGATGGTTGCATGCCCTCCGGTGACTGCTTGAAGTTCGCCAAGATATACGAGGGTTTTACCCACATCCTCCAGATTCTCGCTAGTATTTGTGATTACGACATCGCCCTTTTCAACCTTTCTTAGCTGCCTTGCCAAGTCAGAGGAAACAAACGACTTAGTCTTCGTCGTCGATAGTCCGTAGTATGTATAAATCTGGCCATAGTGAATAGCAGGTATGCCTTCTTCGGTGAAGTCCTTCTTCTGCAAACCATTGCCGCGAACTAACTCACCAAGTTCACCCAGAGGCTTCCAATCCACCTCAACCCCATCCAGCAGCCTATCCATAAAACTCACGCTGCTCATGTCCCAAGCTCCTTACCCTCAATCTCTGCCACAATCGCGTCAATTTCCGCCCGCAGCCTGTCGATCTTGGTAACAGTACTTTTCAGCTCCGCATTAATCCGGGCAATATCCACCACTTCACGGCTATCTTTGGCTTCGACATAGCTGCTAACTGACAAGTTGTAGTCATTTGCGGCGATGTCTTCAAAGGGAACGGATCGGGCAAGATGGTCAACATTTGCCTTGCTGTCGAACACCTGCATAATTTCTTCGACGTGTGCATCGGTAAGCGTATTGTTGTTGGTTTCCTTTTTGAACAGGCCACTGGCGTCAATGAATTGAGTGGTGGTGTCGGTTTTGTGTTTTGACAGCACCAGAATAGTCACTGCAATGGTGGTGCCGTAAAACAGGTTGGGCGCCAGCGAAATCACTGTTTCTACGTAGTTGTTATCTACCAGGTACTTTCTGATTTTTTGCTCGGCACCACCCCGGTAAAAAATACCGGGAAAGCAAACGATGGCGGCGCGGCCTTTGCTAGAAAGGTAGCTAAGCGCATGAAGCACAAAAGCGAAATCGGCTTTCGATTTCGGCGCCAGCACGCCCGCCGGGGCAAAGCGCTCATCGTTAATCAGCGTAGGGTCGTCGGCGCCTACCCACTTCACCGAGTAAGGCGGGTTAGACACAATGGCATCAAAGGGTTTGTCGTCGCCAAAGTGCGGGTCGATCAGGGTGTTGCCCAGCCGGATGTTGAACTTGTCGTAGTTGATGTTGTGCAAGAACATGTTCATACGCGCCAGGTTGTAGGTGGTGTGGTTGATCTCCTGGCCGAAGAAGCCTTCTTCAATAATGTGGGCGTCGAAGTGCTTTTTCGCTTGCAACAGCAACGATCCCGAACCGCAGGCGGGGTCATAAATTTTGTTGACGCTGGTTTGCCCATGCATGGCCAACTGAGCAATTAGCTTGGAGACGTGCTGCGGTGTAAAAAACTCACCGCCTGACTTGCCCGCGTTGGCCGCATAGTTAGAGATCAGGAATTCATAGGCATCGCCAAATAGGTCGATTTGGCTGCCGTGAAAGTCGCCAAGATCCAGGCCGACTACGCCTTTAAGCACAGCGGCCAGGCGCGCATTTTTATCCTTTACCGTATTGCCCAGGCGGTTGCTGGTGGTGTCGAAATCGGCAAACAGGCCTTTAATATCGCCCTCTGACGGGTAGCCGTTGGCCGAGCTTTCGATAGCAGCAAAAATAGCGGCCAAGTCTGTGTTCAGACTTTCGTTGCCAAGGGCGTTTTTGGTAACGTTTACAAACAGCTGGCTGGGGTAAATGAAGTAGCCCTTGGTTTTGGTAGCGTCGTCTTTTATTTCCGGCGTAATGACGCTATCGGGCAGTTCGGCATAGTTGATGCTGTCGTCACCTGCCTGAATATAGCTGGAAAAGTTTTCGCTGATGAAGCGGTAAAACAGAGTGCCCAGCACATACTGCTTGAAATCCCAGCCATCTACGGCACCACGGACATCGTTGGCAATGGCCCAGATTTGGCGCTGCAGGGCGGCCCGTTGTTGGCTACTCGTCATACTATTGATCCTGTTTCCGTTCACATCTATTCAAGCCGGCCACCCGTTTACAAAACAATGGCTCACCGGTTGTTTACGTTTAGTAACATCAAACCATGGCACTTGTCCAGACTCCCAACACAAAAGCCTTTAGCCAGCGCCCAAAAGCAAAACGCCAACCCCGAAGGATTGGCGTTTTGCTTGAATTTTTGGCTCCCCGAACTGGGTTCGAACCAGTGACCTGCGGATTAACAGTCCGTCGCTCTACCGACTGAGCTATCGGGGAATTGAAAGAACATAACTATAGCACATTTATTTTTTGGTGTGCAAGCCAGCCCTAACTTTTTTTGCGTTTAACTTTGCTTGCCAAACCGCTGCACCTGCAATGATCAAACGCTACACCCACCTTTAAATACCCTTTTAGCCGGCGGCAAGCCTGCAATTGGGTGTAGGCGGCGTAATCCCCCATTTTACCGTAAAAATGGGGCTCTTGTCAGACGACCATTGCTGTTTAAATTCACCCTGCATTGGCGACTTGTCGAACAGGGCCATGAGCTCGGTCGACCAGTACCCTCGACCGTCGGGCGTGTAAACGACCAGCACCCCACAATCAAGGGCGGTTTCAGGGGTCAGCCATGGCGACTGAAAGTAATCGGCGCTGATAAATACTTGCGTGTCGTCAGAAACATTCATGGCTACATTACCCCCAAACCAGGTATCGGACGCGACCAGTCTCAATGGGGCGTTGGGCACATGCTGCGCCCATACCTGCTGCAATTGCGCGGCGATTTCGGGGCCCGGGAATGTTGAGCGTGTCATACGCCCTGTCTCGTAAGCCACAGGGCCGCGCGCGACCGCGTAGCCGACGGCCATGAGCACATGCAAGGCAATAGCAACGACAGCGGTGCGGCGCAGCCATACCTGGTCGCTGCCCTTAAGGCGCCAGAAGGCGTAAAAGCCAAACAGAATAAAAAACGTTGTGCCCCATGAGGCCACCAGCTTGGTGCCCAAAATAGCCGACACCAGCAAGGTCATGGCAAAGGGCCCTAACCCCACCCACAACAAAAAGGCTCGCGCCTCGGGCGTTATCGACTGAGCATAGGTGTATGTTTGCGCCGAGTGCAAAGTGGGCGCGGCGTCGCGGCGCTGCCACCACCACAAGGCAAACCACAGCACAAAAAGCGGCGCCATCCGGGCCACCTGGTCTACCGAAAAATCAACCATGCTTTTCAGGACGTCGATATAGCCACCATCTACGTCCATGGAATTATCGGCGTAACGCAGCGGTGCAAAGTCGTGGGCAACCAACCAGAACACATGCGGCAACACCACCACTAAAAACACCACGGTTGCCGCGCCAATACCCTTCCATACGGCCGGGCGGCGCAAATACCCATGCGCCAACATGAAGACAAAAAACACCGCAAACTGGATGAGGGCACTGTACTTGGTCAGCATGGCCAAACCGGCCACCAGACCCAGCCATAACCAGTTAGACAACCCGTCGTCTCGTAGCGCCCTGAACAACAGCCAGATGCACGCGGCAATAGACCACAGCTGCGCCGTATTGTGGTTATATATGGTTGCCCGCAACGAAAAATACATGGTGACCGACACCATAATGGTGGCAATCAGGGCGCGGCGTGGCGTGGTGAACTCGCACCCCAGCAAGTACACAAACCATAAGGCCAGTGCCGACACCAGTTGCCCGGCAAAAAATGTCAGCCAAATAGGTCGACCAAACAGCTCTACCAGTACGTACATTAACCACGACGGCAACGGCGGGTGCTTTGAGTACCCCCACTCAAGGCTGGACGCCCACACCAGCTCTTCCATGCCGTCAAGATCAGGCGCTTTATGGCTGAAGGCACAAAGTGCCGTCCAGAGCACCACCACCACGGCCAAGTAGGCCAGCAATAACCAGTGTGTAGTGGAACCAGACTGACGTTGAAACGACGAAGGGACGGAACCAGAATGTGAAGTCATGAAGACGCCCGAGAGTAAAAATGGGTTAAGCGCAAATAATTAACGGTATGATGCTGATCTGATTTTTACGGGATTTTATGTGAATCACGGAGCCCATATGCGCAATAGTGGCATTTACTTTCGAAGCTTTGTAACCCTGCTGATTATTGTATCGGTGGCCTTCGGCTGGCTGCTGCTGCCTTACTACAGCGCGCTGTTCTGGGGTTGCGTGTTTGCCATCAGTTTTACGCCCCTGCATCGCAAGCTGCTGGCCAAGATACCGGCGCACCCCAATACAGCGGCGCTGGGCACATTGCTGCTGTGCTTGGTTGCCGTTATTTTTCCGCTGATCATCTTGACCAGCGCGCTCATTCGCGAAGGCGCCACCATTTACCGGCGCATCGAAAGCGGGCAGCTTAATCTGGGGCTTTACTACGAACGCATCATCAATGCCCTGCCCGAGTCGCTACACCACTGGCTCGAAGAGCTCGGCGTCGCCGACGTGTTCAGTATTCAAGAAAAGCTATCGGCCGGCGCCCTTGAGGGTAGCAAGTTCCTGGCCAGCCAGGCCGTCAATATCGGGCAGAACACGGCCGGCTTTTTAGTCAGCATGGCCATCATGCTGTATTTGCTGTTTTTTTTGCTGCGTGACGGCCCCTCATTGGCACGAACCATCAACCTGGTTATACCTTTAAGCGACGAGCACAAGCAGATGCTCATCCAGAAATTCATCACCGTCGTGCGCGCCACCGTCAAAGGAAACATTGTCGTGGCGGCCACGCAAGGCGCACTGGGTGGGTTCATTTTCTGGGTACTGGGTATCGACGGCGCACTGCTGTGGGGTGTGATTATGGCGTTTTTGTCGTTGCTGCCCGCTGTAGGCGCCGCCATCATCTGGGCGCCAGTGGCTGTCTACTTCCTGGTCACCGGGGCATATTGGGACGGCGCCATTTTGATTCTGTTCGGGGTGCTGGTCATTGGCCTGGTCGACAACATTTTGCGCCCGCTGCTGGTGGGCAAAGACACCAAAATGCCCGACTACGTCGTACTGATTTCTACGTTGGGCGGTTTGGCCACCTTCGGCCTTAACGGCTTTGTCATTGGGCCACTGCTGGCCGCCCTATTCATGTCGGTGTGGTCGCTGTTCCCGGCCGCCATCAACGCTCAAAAAACGTAACAAATTAAGGGTAATGTACCGAATAGCACTTGTTGTGCGTTGCAGACGCCCCAAAGCAACCACACAATCGGTACAATTTGCCTATTACATCCGGCGAGCCTAGGCCATTTTCCCTAAAAAATGTAACAATTCGCACAGGGCTTGCCATATTGCTGCACCTATAAAAACATTGCCATGGACAACACCCCCGACACACTGCCAAACCCAAACATCGACGTCAACGACCCGCATACGATTACGGCGGAGCTCGAAATTCAGTCGGTGCTGCGCAATATCCAGCGTCAACGTTCGCTATTGCATGTGCATGTGTCCAACAGCATCACGGCCATGATCAGCACCGTCCTCGACGTCGATCGCAACAGCAATCAATGGATATTCGACATTTCGGCCGACGCCAGCACCAATCAACGGGTACAGTCGGCCAACAAAATCATTGTCGAAACGTCGCTAGAAAAAATTCATATCAAGTTTGTATGCAGCGGTGTAAAACCCTGCGATTTCGAAGGCAAGCCCGCTTTGTGCGCTCCCCTGCCCCAGGCCCTCAGCTACCTTCAGCGGCGCGACTTCTACCGTATTAACACACCCATTACCCATCCGATCATGTGCCGCATCCCGGTGCGCGAACACCAAAAGCTCAAAGTGGTGTCGCTACCCTTGGGCGACATCAGCGGCGGCGGCATCGGCGTGTTCGACGATCATCATCTGCCCGAGCGCTCCATGGGCACCATCTACGACAACTGCGAAATCACGCTGCCCGATGTCGGTGTTATTACCGTCACCCTTCGTATTCAACACGTTGTCGCACAAGAGCTACCCAGCGGCAAAACGCGTTTTCGCGTGGGCTGTGCCTTCGTGCGGCCTTCCGGCCCCACCCTTAACCTCATCCAGCGTTACGTGGGCAAGCTCGAGCGCGAACTGATCGCCAAGCGGCGCGGCTTCGGTTAATGGCCACACGGCTTCCTGGCATTGCACCCGAAAAACAAAATTCGGTATAATTTTGGGCTTAGCTTTTACAGCTTTGGCCGATATAGCTCAGTTGGTAGAGCAGCTCATTCGTAATGAGAAGGTCGTAGGTTCGACTCCTATTATCGGCACCAAAATACAAAGCCCTTTCTGGCAACAACCAGAAAGGGCTTTTTCTTGGGCGGTATTGGCCGATGAATAGCCTGTGAACCTGGCCGCTACCAACCGTGGCCGGCGAAGTAGCCGGCAACGATTAGCGCACAACCGCAATTAACCAGGATTGGACTCAATCGGGGTGCCGTTGTCCTCGATGACGCGACTGACCTGCACCCAGGCAATACGGCGCTCGGTCACCTCGACGACCTCGAACTCGAGCCCATGTACAAAGGCACGCGCGCCGGGCTCGGGCAAACTGCCGAAATAGTCGAGCAACAGGCCCGCTACCGATGTGATCTCAACATGGTCAACAGGCAACGGGTCGACGTCTAGGGTCAGTTCCAGGTAGCGCAAGTCGGTGGCGCCGGCAACACGCCACTTACCTTCATCCAGCACCTGAATATCGGGTTGCTCATCTTCGTCGGGGAAGTCGCCGGCAATGGCTTCCAGAATATCGATGGGCGTAATCAACCCCTGAATGGTGCCGTATTCGTCGGCCACCAGCACCAATTGGCCACGCGAACGTCGCAAGGTTTCCATCGCGCTTAAGACACCCGTAATCTCGTTGATAATGATGGGCTCGCGCAAACACGACAGCTTGGCCAACGAACGGCCCTCCATAATGTCGGCCATCAGGTCTTTGGCGCGAGCAACACCCAACAGGGTGTCAAGGTCGCCACGGCAAACCGGAAAGAAACTATGAGGTGTGGCGCGCAGCATTTCAATAATTTTGGCCGGCTCGTCATTGACATCAACCCACGACATGTCGGAACGAGGCGTCATGATGGAGCGCAATGAACGCTCGCCCAGCGTCAATACCCCGCTGACCATCGTGCGCTCTTCGGCGGCAAAGACTTTGGCCGCTTCATCGGTCTCTTCGGCGGGCAAATCGCTCGACGTCTCGGACGCCGCTTTACGACCGCCCAAAATACGCAATACGGCTTCGGCCGTACGATCGCGAAACGGTATGGCTGCGCGATTGCGCAAAACGCTGCGCCGGGCCAACTGGTTGAAAAACTCGATAAGAATCGAAAAGCCAATCGCTGCGTAGAGATAGCCTTTGGGAATTTTGAACCCAAGACCTTCGGCCGTCAGGCTCAAACCAATCATCAGCAAGAAGCTAAGGCACAACACAACCACCGTGGGGTGCGCGCTGACAAAACGGGTCAGCGGCTTGGAAGCCCACAGCATGATCCCGATGGACACAATCACTGCAGCCATCATGACGGGCAGCTCGTCGACCATACCCACAGCCGTGATAACGGCATCAAGCGAGAACACGGCATCAAGGACGACGATTTGGGCCACCACAACACCAAACCCCGCGTACACCTTAGACTGAGCGTGCTGATGTGTACGCCCCTCCAGGCGCTCATGCAGTTCGGACGTGGCTTTGAACAACAAGAACAGACCGCCCAGAAGCAAGATCAGGTCACGCCCGGAAAATGACAGGGTGCCGATCGTGAATAACGGCGTTGTCAGTGTGACCAGCCACGAGACAATAGTCAACAGGCCCAGGCGCATCAACAGCGCAAGCGACAGACCAATGACGCGGGCCCGGTCGCGCTGATGCGGCGGCAGCTTGTCGGCCAAAATAGCAATAAAGATCAGGTTGTCGATACCCAGTACGATTTCGAGGACAACCAAAGTTAGAAAGCCTACCCATATATTGGGGTCTAGCAGTAATTCCATGACGAACAATTTCCTGAAAAGAAAATATCAATGACTTTTAATAAAACGTCGAGCCCCAAGTCGCAGGGTCAACGTATTTGATGCCAACAGCACAATGCGTTTTCAGGCCCGCAGTCTGGGCGGGTCGAGCATCGGAAAAGTCAGGACAGGGAATAGATAGACAGGGGCGGCGACGCGCTGTACCGGCGGCTCGGTCGTTACAGTACCAAGCGCCCAACGCACAACAGAGTCAGAAAGATCGGCATGAGGCGACTGGGACGCCGGGTCGGCGTGCGATGCCGCGACTTCGGAGGTGGCGTGCGACGAAGCGTCGACCAGAAAGGCAATGATGGCAGCTGGCGCCACCGGCGTTAACCCGACGTCGTCGAGCGATTCGTCGAGCAACTGGAAAGCAGTAAGGAAGGCGATGAACAGGACGAAAAATCGTCTCATACAGCGAAAGGAGAGTTTCGGAAGTTTCGAGTATAGCGGAACTTCCGTCGCTCGCCGTTTCGCCCACTACGCGGCCCGCCAGCCGTTGCGGGTCAGTTGTTGCAGTTGGGCCGGGTCATCATCAAGCCTGAACAGATGCAACCATTCGTTATCGACAAGCGCCTTTACCGCAGCATGGCGGTTGTAAATATCTTCAATCGGAGCCGCCGGGGCCGCCAGATACGCCGCCAGCCTTAAAGGCTCGTGACGCCAGCGCTTACCGTCGTGCACCGACTGCAAGGGCAAGCCAATGCGCAGGTCTCCACCATTGCCCTCGAACACGCCCAAATGACCGCCCACGACATTGTGCAGAATCTTGTTGCCGCTGCCGTAATGCCGATGATCGGTAACCGACGCGTAATACTGCATGTTGATCCAGTGCGCCACCACCATCGGCGCCGTCATGATCAGCTCGAGCACAGCGCCATCGGTGTCCCGGCGCCAATCATAGTCATGCAAAAAGGCACGGCCGGCCAGGTCGATATGACGGGTACGCGCACGAGGTGCGGCAATAAACGCGGCATTGTTGGCCAGCCCCCATTCGGGCCGAGGCTGGGACCAGTCGCGCGCGCGCTGCTCAAAGCGCTTCTTCAAAAGCGCATCGTTGTCAGGCTTGATACCCAGTTGCGGCGCCCGGCGACGACGCGCCATACACGAGGCCGCCTCAAGCCAAACTCGCCCCTGCGCCGACAGCACGGCGTCAAAGCAGATGACTTCATCTGTCGTCGTATCGTGCAGCGCGGCGACGAACTGGGTGTCATCAGGGATATCAATCGACAGCCCGCGCAAACCCGAACGGACTTGTGCGTCGTTCAGCAGCATGGCCAGCACACGCGCATTCAGCGCGCCGTCATGCCCGCCACATGCACCGCAATCGAGTCCGGCAGCATGCGGATTGTTCTGACTGGTGCTCCCATGACCCACTAACAATACTTCGGGTGCAAAAGGCCCAGTCAGACTCATATTTCGCAGGATACCGGCCACCAGCGCAATACGCTCATCTGGGGTCAATGGGACGCCACCCTTCTGCAATTGCCAGGTCACGTTCGCCGACTTGACCGAATCAGAGGCCTGCCCTGAAGACGGGAAAAAGCCCGCTTTGAACAGTTTGAACGCATAGCCCAGGCCCAGGCTTTCGACAAGACTGAATGTCGTCGGCGCAAGGCCGTTGCAATCGAGCATGCGAGCCCGCCGATTCAGACGCTGTGCATAACGCTCGGCTTTGTCATCAGACTTTACAGGCTGCTCGAGCACATCGATCTGCCCCTTGAGCAAACCCGGCAAACGCGCCTCGCTGCTCACGGCGCCCAAGGCTCGATAGCGTATTGGCAATCCGAAAAAACCGGCGAAGCCCAGCGTTTGTATCGTTGGGTCTTGGGCTTCGAGCGCACGCCGGTAGGGCTCGGAACGGACATCGATACAGAACACGGCCTGCAGATTGGGACGAACTGCCAATGGCGCAGGTACAGGCATGCGCAAACGCGCGTGCAAGGGCGAACGATAAGCGCGCTCTATATCCGCCTGCTTTTCCCACAGTAGCGTCTGGGCTTGCGCATGCCACTGCACCATGTCGTCTAGCGCCTGCCACTGTTTTTGCCAGGCCGCTTGCAATGACCGCCACACAGAAGGGTCGGCTGATTGGCAATGCCGCCACAACGCCAGTTCCCAGGCCAGGCGCACTGCCAGCAACTGCAGCATCATGTGGCTACCCACCCCGGGCGCAGCGTCGGCGTAACGATCAAAGTAGGCGCAAAGCGCCGCCCAACCTTTCACATCAAGCAGTAAGGCATGCAGGTAATCTTCGGCGCTGTCCCCATGGGGGACCAAGACCTCGATGGCTTCGGCAAATAATTGTTCGTGCGTGGGCGCCAGCCGTTCAAACGCATTATGCAACCCCGGTTCGCCCATCAAAATTTCTATGCCACGATCTGCCTGCACGAAGGCAAGCCACTCGGCATAAAGAGACCCGCCCAACACGCGACCGGACGCAGCGCTGCGATGCAAGGCGCCCTGCTCCCGCTGCAAAAACATGGCGCAAAACTGACTGATCTGATGCGTCACTTCATCAGACCATCTCATCTTGTGACGGCGATCTTGCAAATTATCGAGCCAGGCCGGAATATTTTTCCAATGCGGCGCTGCTACAGGCCTATTCGCTTTGCCAACGTCGGGCGCGCCATCAGGCCGCTGCTTTTCAAACCAACTGGCCGACATCAAACAATGCACATCACCCAGCGCGGCAAGCCTTGCCGACACGCAATGGAACGGTTCATCGCGCATTTCCCACCATGGGTTGACGGCAATCAGGGCATCCAGCGGCCACGACGGTGCAATGCGTGCGCACGCCTGCTCTGCAGCGAGCCGCCAGGCCGCTTGCGCTGCCAGGGGTTCGTTCAAATCGTTGGGCTTCATGGTGTTACCCCCTCGACCCGGGCAAAATGCGTGCCACGTGACCGCGACGGCACCGGCAGTTGTACCGGCCAGACACGCAAGGTAATGCGGGTGGCCCACTCATCCAGGTACAAGCCGGCAAACAGCCAGCGTTGAAAATTTCGGCCTAAGGGCGTGTCTGGCCCGTGCACCAGAAGCAGGTGTCCGGCAAACAGCAACGCAGTCAGCGCGATTAAAGCGATATCGGCCCAAAGGCCCACAGCAACCGGCACACCATGAACCCAGTGGCCAAACAACACCTTTTGCCCGACATACAAGGCGGCAATCAGAGCGGCGACAAACGTCGCATAAAGCATACCGCCCTTAACGGCAACGCTGGAGCGCTGGGCTACCAGCACCGCCAACGCCAGCCCCAACAACACCCAGGGGCCTGCCGGGCCCTGGCCACCCGATGCCAGGGCCCCCGCCCCGGCCAGACCTGCACCGACAAGCAATGCGGGAAACCAGACCCAGGCGCGCACCGCCGCCGCAGGCGACATTTGTGTGAGGCGATAGGCTTGCACAGCAGAGCCTGAATTTAAAAATGCAAAGGCCTTGTAGCAAGAGTGCGCCACGAGATGCAACAGCGCCAGCTCGAACAAACCCATGGCGCATTCAATAAGCATGAAGCCCATTTGGGCGCATGTAGACCATGCCAGCCTGACCTTGACGCTGATGCGCGTGGCCATGGACAACGCCGCCAGCACAACGCTGGCACCGGCAACGGCAATGACCAGCGCCTGCGCCGATGTGGATTGCAGCAACAACGGCCCAAACACGATCAGCAAGTACCCACCCATATTGACGACACCCGCATGCAGCAACGCCGACACAGGCGTAGGTGCCTCGACCACCTGCATCAACCAGCCATGAAACGGCAACTGCGCGCATTTAATCAGGGCGGCCATGGCAATCAGCACGGCGGCCCACTGTCCTGCGGTAGACGCGTCATTGTCAAGATAGTGCTGTGCAATGGCGCTGATTTGCCAAGTGCCATGCTCGTGGTGCAGCAACAAAAATGCAGCCAGCAAGAACAATTCTGCCAAACGGGCAAACAAGAACTTTTTGTGTGCGGCCAGTGCAGCGCGGGGCCGGTCGGGATAGAAGCGCAACAGCGCATGCAACGAAAAGCTGATGGCAACCCAGCCAGCCAGAAACACCAGCAAATGGTCAGCCGTTACGGTAACCGCCACCGACAGCAAAACACCCGTCAATGCCGCGTAGTAACGATATCGACGCGGTTCGCCTTGCAAATAATTTTGTGAGTATTTAACGATGACCAGCCCGATGAATGTGATCAATATCAACATGACCACAGACACGACATTAAGTGATGGACCCATGAAAACTTCCTAGTTGTTGGATGGCGCCAGTATGAATACGCCCAACCATTCTGTAAAATATATAATTATTAATTAATCGTTCGCTTTTATTAATATGAGCCGTCTGAACTACCATCATCTGTACTACTTTTGGCGCGTCGCGGTTATTGGCAACCTGACGCAGGCGGCAAAAAACCTGCATGTGTCGCAGTCGGCACTGTCGGCCCAAATTCGCCAGCTCGAAGACACGCTGGACGTCAAACTGTTCGACCGCGTCGGCCGCGCATTGGTATTAACCGAAACGGGGCGACGGGTGCTCGTCTACGCACAAGACATTTTTTCGAAAGGCCAGGAACTTGAGTCTTTGTTAAGACGCGGTGAAGAGCCCACCGTACAGACGTTGCGTATCGGCGTGCTGTCGACCATGTCCCGTAACTTCGTCGAAGCCTTTGTCTCGCCGCTCATGGGCAACCCCAACGTCCGGTTTACCCTGAACGCCACGCATTTCGACAACCTGCTGAACGGGCTGGGCAAACACCAATTTGATCTGGTGCTGTCCAACATTAGTGCCACATTAGGCACGGGGGCAGGCATCGATGGCGAACACCTTTGGCAAAGCCAGTTGCTGGCGCGCCAACCGGTATCTATCGTGGGCCCGGCGCACCTCAAGCCCGAGACCCGCTTCCCGATCGGTTACACCGACAAAAGCTGGATTCTGCCCGGTCGCAACAGCGATATACGCACGGCCTTCGAAGGCTTTTGCGCCCTCGTCCAATTTGAACCCAAGGTACAGGCAGAAACCGATGACATGGCCATGCTGCGCCTGCTGGCGCGAGATAGCGGGTCATTGGCTGTCCTGCCTGCGGTGGTGGTGCGCGACGAAATCCAGAACGGCGTGCTGGTCGAATACATGACGATTCCCAACCTTTACGAACATTTCTATGCCATTACGGTAAAGCGGCAGTTCGTTCCTGCCATCGTCGGCGAACTGCTTTCCCGCCCATTGCAGCAAGTCCTGCAATAGAAAGCATTTACACTAAAAGCGTTCACTCACGAGGTAACCAAATGGCCACAATCACCATCAATGGCAACGTCAAAACCATCGACGTTGCACAAGACACCCCACTGTTATGGGTCTTACGCGACGAACTGGGCATGACCGGCACCAAGTACGGCTGCGGCATGGCTCTGTGCGGCGCCTGTACCGTGCACATCGACGGGCAGCCGGCGCGCGCCTGTGTCACGCCGATTTCAGCCGTAGCCGGCAAAGCCGTCACGACTATCGAAGGCCTGGAATCCGACCCCGTCGGGCAAGTAGTGCAACGCGCCTGGGTCGACAACAACGTCGCCCAATGCGGCTACTGCCAGGCAGGCCAGATCATGACCGCCGCCAGCTTGCTGAAAACCACACCGCAACCCACAGAAGACCAGATCGATGACGCCATGAACGGCAATATTTGCCGTTGCGGCACGTATCCCCGCATTCGCAACGCCGTCAAGCAAGCCGCGCAAACCCTCGCGGGGGAGGCCAAATGAACAACAGCACACCCCACATTTCACGCCGCCGCTTTCTGCAAGGCAGCCTTGGCGCCCTGACCCTGGCGGTCACCAGCACAGGCATTATCTCTCGCGTACATGCGGCCGAAGCCCAGAAGTACGGGGCCGACTCGATGCCTGGCGGAACCGTCGACGACCCGCTGACGTTTATTTCAATTGCGGCCAGCGGCCTGGTCACGATTGTTGCCCACCGGGCTGAAATGGGTACTGGCGTGCGCACCAGTCTGCCCATGATTGTGGCCGACGAGCTCGACGCCGACTGGAACCAGGTCACTATTGTTCAAGCAGGCGCCGAAGAGGCCCGTTACGGCAACCAGAATGTCGATGGCTCACGCAGCGTGCGTCACTTCTTGATGCCCATGCGACGCGCCGGCGCGGCAATGCGCCAGATGCTTGCTACGGCTGCGGCACAACGTTGGGGCGTACCGCTCGACCAGGTACGCGCCGACAACCACAGCATTGTTCATGTCCCATCGGGCAAAAAACTGAGTTATGGCGACTTGGCCGCCGATGCAGCAAAGCTGCCCGTCCCCAGCGGCACAGCCCTCGTACTAAAGACGCCAGCCGAGTTCCGTTATATCGGAAAAGAAGCCGTCAAACTGGTCGACCTGGAAGACATCGGCGCCGGCCGCGCGACCTACGGCATTGATTTTCATTTGCCAGGCATGGTGTATGCCGTCGTGGCCCGCCCACCTGTCGTGGGCGGCAAAGTCAGAAAATTTGATGCGAACAAAGCTCTGGCGGTAGCGGGTGTTCTTAAAGTAGTCGAGATCCCGACGTTTTCAGGGGCGCCGGCTTTCCAGCCCCTGGGTGGCGTGGCCGTGGTTGCACGCAACACCTGGGCCGCCATGCAAGGCCGCGCGGCGCTTGATATTGAATGGGATGACGGCCCCAATGCGTCTTACGATTCTGCCGCCTACCGCCACACCCTTGAAGCGGCAGCGCGTGCACCGGGCCAGACGATGCGCAACGAAGGCAACGCAGCACAGGCATGGCAAGCCGCCACCGCCGAAGAACGCGTCAGTGCCGAGTATTACATCCCGCATCTGGCGCATGCTTCTATGGAGCCCCCGGCCGCCACGGTAAAAATAAGCGATAGCGGCGCCGAAGTCTGGACGTCAGTGCAAAACCCGCCAGCGGCGCAAAGCGCCGTCGCATCCAGGCTGGGCATCAAGCCGGAACAGGTCAAAGTCAATGTCCTGCTGCTGGGCGGCGGATTCGGACGCAAGTCAAAGCCCGATTTCGTCGACGAAGCAGCAATCGTGGCCAAAGCTATGCCCACGGGCACCCCGGTAAAACTGGTCTGGACACGAGAAGATGACATCAGGCACGACTACCTGCATACCGTATCGGTCGAACGCCTGGAGGCCGTCATGCGCAAAGACGGCCAGGTAGCGTCATGGCTGCACCGCAGTGCGGCACCAACCATCGGTTCGCTGTTTACTGAAGGCGCCGAGGGCGAGCAACTATTCGAGTCTGCCATGTCAGCGATCAACATGCCTTACCGCATCCCCAATGTTCGCATCGAAACCGGGAAGGTTCCGGCACACGCACGCATTGGCTGGTTCCGGTCGGTATCGAACATCCCCCACGCTTTTGCGGCGCAAAGCTTCATCGCCGAACTGGCCCATCGCGCAGGCAAAGACCACAAAGCCTTTGCACTCGACCTGATCGGCCCGCCCAGACGCATCAACCCAACGACGCTGGCCGACACATGGAATTACTCGGAATCACCCGAGACTTACCCGTACGACACCGGGCGGCTGCGCGATGTTATCGAAGCGGCAACACGCGGTGCCGGTTGGGGACGCGAGTTACCTAAGGGGCACGGGTTAGGCCTGGCGTTTTGCTACAGTTTTGTCAGCTACACCGCCACGGTGGTAGAAGTGGCCGTCAACGACCAAGGCGAGCTTCAAGTTGTGGCCGTCGACATGGCCATCGACTGCGGCCCGCAAATTAACCCGGAACGTATACGGGCACAAATGGAAGGCGGCGCGATTATGGGGCTCAGCCTGGCATTAAGCGGCGAGATCAGCTTCAAGAACGGACGTGTCGAGCAAGGCAATTTCCACGATTACACGGTACTGCGCCACCCCAAGTCGCCCCGCGTCATTCGCACGCATCTGGTTAACGACAATATTGATACCCCCCCGGGCGGCGTTGGTGAGCCGCCGGTACCTCCCGTGGCACCCGCCTTGTGCAACGCCATTTTTGCCGCCACAGGCAAGCGCATTCGCAGCTTGCCCATACGGGCCTTAACCTGAGTTGACAAAATCCCGAGGCAGGTTGACCCGAAAAGTAACTTGCTGAATAATCAGGTATTACTTTGATGCAAATTAAGTACCGGCCTTATACAGGCCGGTACTTTTTTCACCAAGGGGAAACATGGCCCAGGCAAACCGACTCATTCGCAAGACAAAATGGCTGCTGTCATCGGCGCTGCTGTCGGGGCAGTGCCTGGCCGCACCGGCATTTGTTGCCGACCCCTCCTCCTTCATCAATACCGAGTTTCTGGCCAGCCGGGCCCTTCTTGATATCAAGGCCCAGTATGCCTATGCACGCGGCTTCACCGGCAAAGGGGTCATCCTGGCCATCGTCGACAGCGGCCTCGATATCAACCACCCCGAGTTTCTAGGGCGCATATCCGCGTTGTCGCGCAGCTTTGCGAACGCATCGGCCCCCAACGACCTGAGCGACGTTGAAAAAGACGGGTCGATCGACGGCCACGGCACGCACGTTACTGGCCTGGCCGGGGCGGCACGAGACGGCTCAGGTATACATGGGGTTGCATTTGACGCAACACTGCTGGCACTGCGCGCAGTTGGCTTTGAAAACCAGGCCGAAAACCGGGCTATCTTGCACGCCATTGAATCGGGCGCCCAGGTACTGAATGGCAGCTACGGCCCAGGCACAGTCGAAAGGTACATCACCGACGAAAACGGCAACCGCGTCAAGAACCTGAAGTGGGCAGAGCTGAACCAGCCGACGCTGCTTGCCGATGAAGTCATACCCGAATACAACGCCCTGAAGCGGGCGGCGGATGCAGACATTGTGCTGGTTTACGCCGCCGGCAACGAATATACCGATCAAGAAAAGGCAGCGACACTGCCTTCCGGTGCCGGCCTTTACCCGCTCATCACCCCGACCAACACGGCATCGGAGTTATATAAATTTATTGAAAACGACCCTAACGCCGAAGAGCAAGACCCCAGTACCTGGACGTACATCGACAAGACAGACGCCCGTATTAAAGACCTCGACTTCTCGGCGCTGAAAGGCGCGCTAATTGCCGTTGTGTCGGTCGACCGGGAAGGCAATATTGCCAGCTACAGTAACCGCTGCGGAGCAGCCGCCGCCTGGTGCCTGGCCGCCCCCGGTGGCGATTTTTACACCACTGCGAACTACAACAGCGATGTCTCGCAACTGTGGTCGACCTACCCGTACGGCAGTTATACCAACATGGCTGGCACGTCTATGGCCTCGCCCATAGCGGCTGGCGCCGCAACCATCTTACGCTCGGCCTTCCCCTATATGACGGCCCGCCAGATCATCGAAGTAATTTTGACCACGGCAAACAGCACCGGCGTCTGGGGCGACACCGCCATCTATGGCCACGGCATGCTTGACCTGGACACTGCCACCAAAGGGCCCAAAGTCTTCGGCGAACCTGGCTTCCCCGACACCTTCGACGTCAACACACGCGGCTATGACTCTCACTGGAGCAACAATATTAGCGGCACCGGCGGCCTGATCAAAAGAGGAGCCGGAACGCTGACGCTTTGGGGCGACAACACCTACGGCACGACCCGGGTTGCAGGCGGGAAACTGGTCATTAATGGCAATAGCAGCGCTGCCGGCAAGGTAACGGTGGACGCCCCTGGTATTTTGGGCGGTACCGGCACATTAAGCGACCTCGACCTGTACGGGCGCCTAGAGCCAGGCAATTCAATTGGTACCCTGACCGTTAGCGGCAATTACCAACAGTTCGCCGGCTCGGTGCTGCGTATCGAAATCAATGATCAGGGCCAGTCTGACCGGGTTGTGGTGATGGGTAACGCGGACATTCAGGGCGGCGCTCTGCAAATCGACGGGTTGACGGCAGGCGCCCTGGGTAAAGATTACAACTTCTTCTCTGCAGGGACTATAACGGCTGGCAGTGCCTTCGACACGACCTCGCTTGGCCGCGCGTTTATCGACCTGAACACGACGCTGGCAGGCACTGCATTTACGCTGCAAGTCCGTCGTAATGCTAGCCGGTTCGCACAGGTGGCCGACACAGGTAACCAGCGTGCAACAGCCAACGCCATCGAGACACAAGGCTTGGGCGGCACAGTTCACGATGCTTTTGTACTGCTCGATACCGCCGCCAATGGCCCGGGTGTGCTCGACGAACTATCCGGCGAAATCCATGCCTCGATGCAAAGCGCACTGTTGAATAACAGCAGCATCTTTTACCGTGCCGCCGCCGATCGCCTGTGGCAACGTACCGCATGGCCCGTCCACGCCACGAAAGCATCGGGTTCACCACGTGCGCAGGCCTCAGGCCACATCGGCGCAAACAGCGCACCGGGCCAGCGCCAAAGCTGGATTCAAGGTATTGGGCGCTGGGGCCATTTGGGTGGCACTGCCAATGCAGCGTCGGCCCAGCAATCACTCGGCGGCCTGATGTTTGGCGCCGATACCCACCTGGGCAATCACCACTATGCCGGCGTAGCCATAGGGCTGACCAACGAAACGTTGCGTACCACGGGCAGCGCCCGTGCACGCACCGATGGCTATCACCTGATGGGCTATTCAGGCTGGTCTTTCGGCAGCTTGAATTTACGCAGTGGGGTCGGTCACACCTGGTACAGCACATCGACGAATCGCAACATTGCTTTTGGCGACCTGGGTCGGGCCCGTGCAGCATCGCGCGCGCAATCTACACAACTTTTTGTCGAAGCGGGCTATGCCCTGGGTGGTGCCGCACTGCAGCTCGAACCTTATCTGGGTCTGCAGCATGTCTGGCTATCGCGTAGTGCGTTTAACGAAGACGACAGCCGAGCCGCGCTGAACGTGGCACGTTCAAGCCAGCATGTCACGCTGTCCAACCTTGGCATACGAACGCAGTGGGCCCTGCATGACACGCCAAAATTTAATGTAGCCGGCACCCTCAACATGGCCTGGCGGCGCGCGTGGGGCGACACCGAGCCTGCTTCAATACAGCGCTTCGCCACCGGGCCAGCGTTTACAGTGTCTGGTGCAAGCCTGGGCCGCAACGTCATGGTGTCAGAACTGGGGCTGACCTTTACAGGAGCCCATGGCAGTGTTCTCAGTCTGGGGTATTCGGGCCAGTTTGGCAGTGGCAACCAACAACATGGGTTTGCAGCGCGCGCCCAATGGCGGTTTTAAGCAGCGGCAAACGCCTTTAACCCGCAGTTGAGGGCGCCCAAACCTGATAACCGTTACGGCCCGCTTCTTTAGCCTGGTACAGCGCCTGGTCGGCTCGGCGCAACAAGGTACGCGCCTTGTCGCCATGATCGGGGTAAAACGCAATGCCAACGCTAGTGCCAATATCAATATCGCGTTTGCCGACAACAAACGGGGCTCCGATCGCATCGACTATTTTATGGGCCACTTGCCCGGCGTCAGCCTCTGACGCAATGCTTTCAAGCACGACGACAAATTCATCGCCCCCCAGGCGCGACACGAGGTCGGACGCCCGCACGGCGGAACGCAGTCGGTCGGCCACCTGCTTCAGCAACTGGTCGCCTACCTCGTGGCCGAAAGTATCATTAACGGGTTTGAAACGATCAAGGTCGCAGAACAAAACCGCGATTTTCCGTTGCTGGCGCGCCGAACGCGTCATCGCCTGTTCAAGGTGTTCGCGCAACAATGTGCGGTTGGGCAAGCCGGTCAAACTGTCGTAAAGCGCCAGCTGTTTAAGCCGGTCTTCTTGCTCTTTTTGGTCAGTAATATCATTGAACACGCCCACGTAGTTGACCACGCTGTCGTTGTCGTCGCGGATAACGCTGATGCTGAGCAGCTCGGGAAAGACCTCTCCGTTTTTGCGAAGTGCCCAGACTTCGCCCTCCCAATGGCCATCAGCCAGCAAAAACCCGACGACGCGACGGAAAAAAGCATCGTCGTGGCGGCCCGTCGGGCGGTGCAAGAGTTCGTCCATAAGTCGGCCGGCAGCTTCGGCGCCCGCATAGCCGGTAATACGCGTAAACGCCGGGTTAACCGATATGATCGTACCCGACGCATCCAGAATGACCATCGCTTCAGCAGCCTGCTCGACCGCTTTGGCAATCAACCGCAATTGCGCCTCGGCGCGCCTACGCTCGGTGACGTCTTGCACCATGCCCACCACACGATTCAAGCGACCGTGACGATCGGTTTGCGCTTCGGCCCTTAAGACCACCATTCGGGGATTACCGTCGGGACCATTGAACACGTGTTCGGCCTCGACCTCGGTGCGCTGAAAGTCTTGCACCTCGACAAGCTGAGCGCTGAGCCGGTCGCGATCGGCGTCAGAGAGCCGCGCAAAATAGGCGTCAAGCGTCGGGAGCGGATTATGCTGCTCTGGATCAAAACCCAACGCGCGCAACGTGCCATTATTAATATGCAATTGGCCGGTCAGGGGACGCCACTCCCAGTGGCCCATGCGGGCGATGCGCTGCGCTTGCGCCAGACGTGCATTTTTCTTCTCAAGCTCAGCCTCGTATTTCATGGCCTCAAGGAAACGCCCGATATCTCGTCCCAACAAGCGAAACAGCAGGCGCATCCCCTCTTCCGGGGGGTCGCACTGCGTACTGGCCAGCTCGATAACCCCATACACGCACTGACCGTGCCGAAGTACAAAAACCAGCACGTTGCAGATATTGTTTGCCGCTGCGGACGCTTGCCGCGTAGCATTGGGCAACTGTTTAAGCTCGGGAATCCACACGACATCGCCAGCTTCGAGCGCCTGGGCAGGCGCATGTCCCCCTTGGGCAAAGTCAAGCCGCCGACTAGCCTCAAGATAAGCCGCCACATCGACATCGGGGTCGAACCAATAAAAATGCTGGACGTGGTCATCATCGAACAACCAGGCCTGGGTGAGGTCCCAACCTTTGGTGCGCCCCAGCGTGGTCAACACATCATGCATTGCGTCGTCGACAGACTGCGCCTCGGCCAAAATGCCCGCAACCTCGTACTGCAAATGCAAACGTTTAACCAGTGCAGAGGCGTGCGCGAGCCGCGCCTCGAGGTCTTCGGTGGAAGTCGGTGCAGAGGGTTGAACCAAGATAAGCTGCCTAGACGTTAACAACAAGCATGAGATTAACGAGCGAAATTTTACTCTGGGCAGCCCCAACAAAAAGCACCTGCCAAACAAACAAGGGGCAGGCAAATATTTGGCTTGCGCCTTACAACAAATTTATGGCGTGACGGCTAATCGAAACTGAAATGCGACCAGCGCGCGGCCTCGTCGGCCGGCATGGGGCGGGCAATATGAAAGCCCTGCGCAAAATTACAGCCAATGTCACGCAAGAACTGTAAGGTTTCGCGGTCTTCGACGCCCTCGGCGGTAGATTGAATACCCAGGCTCTGCCCCAAACCCACAATGGCCTGAACGACCTGTCTGGATTCAGAAGACTGCGAGGCGGTAATCACAAACGACTTGTCGACTTTAAGCTCGGAAAACGGCAGCCTGACCAACTGAAGCAACGAAGAAAACCCGGTCCCCAGGTCGTCGATCGACAAATGAATACCTTTCATGCGCATGCGCGTGAGCAGGTCAAGGGAGGCCACTGGATCTTCCATGGCGCTGGTTTCGGTCAGCTCGAAAATAAGTTGGCCGGGCGCCAACCCGCATTTTCGGCAACGGCCAATAATGTCTTCGACGAAAACGTCATCCAGGCGTGACCGGGCAGAAATATTAATGGCCAAACGCACTGACGTGCTGCCGTAGTGCTGCGCGAACCACTCAAGCGAGAGATCGAACATGCGCTGTGTCAGGGCGTCGACGAGGCCGGAGTTTTCGGCGCACCCGATGAATTTGTCGGGCGGCACCATACCCAACTGCGGGTGCCGCCAACGCATAAGCGCTTCGAAACCGACTAACTGGCCACTGAAACAAGAAATTTTCGGCTGATACACCGGAAAGAACTGGTTGCCATCGAGCCCGGCTTGAATATCATGCGGCTGGATCAGATAGTTGCCCACCGCTGCCATGGCCTGCCCGG
Source organism: Pusillimonas sp. T2 (assembly GCF_002236805.1). Lineage (GTDB taxonomy): Bacteria > Pseudomonadota > Gammaproteobacteria > Burkholderiales > Burkholderiaceae_B > Neopusillimonas. Next base: position 41,497 of record NZ_NIQA01000001.1, read on the forward strand.
GTTGCCGTGATGCGGACGTTTCGGGCAAAACGCCACTGACCGAAGGTGTGGCAAACATTCGCCGAAGCGCCGACGGCATGAAGGGCTTGGGCAAGACGCCCACAATATTCAGCCCTCGCTCGGTGGCCGAACGACCGGCAGCATCAAGCACACGATGATCGACGCCGCTGGTCACAATGATACGAGCCGGACACGAACGTTTGGCCAGTCTCGCCAACACCTCGACACCGTCCATATCGGGCATAACCAGATCAATCGCCAGATGGTCAGGTTGCCATTCGTCGACCAGCCGAAAAAAAGTATCGGGCGACGACGTAAAGCGGGTCTCGAGACCAGCGGCCTTCGCAATGAGTTCTATGGTTTGCCCAACCGAGGGGTCGTCATCGAGAATCAGTAAACGACTGGGGGACGAGCTCATGAATGGGCCTCCGAACTATGTTGTTGCAGTGCCTGACGAACTTTGATTGCCAGTTGCGAGCGACGATAAGGCTTGTTCAAAAGTACTACCCCCGGGTCGAGACGGCCGTGATGCAAAATGGCATTTTCGGTATAGCCGGACGTAAACAATACCTTAATCCCCGGATTAACCGTGGCCACCTGGTCGGCCAGTTGCTTGCCGCTGATGCCACCCGGCATGACCACGTCGGTAAACAGCAAATCGATAGACTGCCCCGACCGAATGATACGCAGGGCCTCACTGCCATTGGCGGCAGGCAAGACCTTATAGCCTAACGCCGCAAGCTGACTACCCGCGTACTCACGAACCAAAGGCTCGTCTTCGACGAGCAAAATAGTTTCGTTACCGCCCGACACGTCGACGGCGTCGTCTGCTGGGATGTTTTCGGAAACAGCAGCCCCAGCCTTGGGCAGGTATACCTTGACGGTCGTGCCTTGCCCCGGTTCAGAATAAACCGATATATGCCCGCCCGACTGCTTTAGAAAACCATAGATCATGGGCAGTCCCAGTCCTGTGCCTTTGCCCTTGGGCTTGGTGGTAAAGAACGGCTCGAAAATGCGGTCGCGGTGGTGCTCGGCAATACCTACCCCAGTGTCAGACACAGCAATCATGACATACTGGCCAGGCTTCAGGTCGGCATAGTTGCGCACATACTCGTCGCTAAACCATATATTACCGGTCTCGATCGTCAGCCGTCCGCCATCGGGCATGGCGTCTCGGGCGTTAAGGGCCAGGTTCAGCAAAGTGTCTTCGAGCTGCGACGGGTCGACCAGCGCCGGCCATAAGCCAGCACCCGAGACAAACTCAAGGTCGATGTGTTCGCCTAAGGTGCGCGCCAGCATAGGCTTTAGCCCACCGATAATGTGATTGACATCAAGAGACTTGGGCTCGAGGGGCTGTTGCCGAGCAAAAGCCAATAAACGCTGGGTCAGCTGCGCGCCCTGCAGACCCGCCTGAACAATCAATTTAGCGGGTTCGAGCAAATCGGGCTGATCTTCAAGCTGTTCGCTTAAAAGCTCGGCATTGCCCAGCATCACCGTAAGCAAATTGTTGAAGTCGTGCGCTACGCCGCCGGTAAGTTGCCCCACAGCATCCATACGCTGCAGATGACGTAAGCGGTCTTCAAGCACCTTGCGCGAGGTGATATCGCGTTCGACCGCTACCCAATGGGTATACCAACCCGTATCGTCGGCCAGCGGCACAATATCGATTTCGATCCAGAACTCGTCGCCGGCCTTGGTGTAATTGAGTAGCTCGGCCCTGACAGGCTGCCATTGCTTGATTGCTTTTTTAATACGGTCGAGCTCGGCCCGCGATGTGCCCGGCCCTTGCAGCAGACGCGGGCTCTGGCCAATGATCTCTTCGCGGCTATAACCCGTACGCCTGATAAAAGCATCGTTGACGAAGACTACTCGAGGGCCCGGCGCCTCAATGGGCTCTGCTTCGGTAATGATCACAACATCGTTCAAGCGGGAGATCGCCAGTTCGAGCAGCCTGACTTGCGCTTGGGCGGCACGACGCTCAGTCAGGTCCTGGAAGTAAACAGCAAGCCCTTCGGGCGAGGGATACGCATGCACGTCAAACCATAAATCGAGCGGCGCATAAAACTGTTCAAACACCACAGGACATTGCTCGACCATGGCGCGACGATATTCAATTTCAAAGGTTGTACCAACTGCGGCAGGGAATTCCGCCCATACGCACTTGCCTATCAAGTCTTCGCGAGAACGTTTCAGCAAACGCTCTGCCTGAGAATTCAAGTACGTGAAATTCCATTGGGCATCTAGGGTAAAGAACGCATCGGTGATGCTCTCGAGTGTGGCGGTCAGACGTCCAGCCAGTTGTGAGGCTTGATCGAGCGTCTCTTTCTGATCATGTACATCGGTAATTGACCCATACCACTTGCTACGCGATTCAGCCGACTCGTTGACCCGCAAGGCACGCACCAAATGCCAACGATAAACGCCGTCATTGCGCCGTAGACGCATTTCTATTTCATATTTTTCGCCGGTATTTACCGCATAGGACCAGGCTTCGAGTACTCTGGCCTTGTCGGCCGAATGTATACAGTTCATCCACTGTTCAACATTCAAAGTACGCCCAGAGATGCCGGCATACTCGAAAAATAAGGGCGTGACATAGTCGATCTCGCCATCGACAGTCGCTGTCCAAACCGTAATAGGCATGGATTCGGCCAACTGCTGGAACCGCTGCAAGCTAACAAGCACGGCCTGATCGGCCAACTTTCGGGCGGTGACATCTTGCATGGCGCCTTCAATCCGTACAACCCTACCCGTTTCATCGACTATGGGTTTACCCACCGCGCGCACCCACACCCGCCGCCCGTCAAGCGTGTTGATCTGGGCGTCGATCTCGACGGGTTTGCCGTCGACCCGCGCTCGATGAAACACAGCCTGAACGTAAGCCCGATCTTCTTCGACATAAAAGCCGAAACTGGCATCGATGGAGCTGGGAGTGTACCCGGGCTCGGCCCCGTGAATACGCGCAACGTCTTCAGACCATGTGACCCGACCGGAAATTAGATCGATAGCCCACCCGCCCAGACCGCCCACCGCAGAAGCGGCCTTGAGTAGCTGTTGCTGCTCGGTGAGCTCGCGGCTAACCGCGCGCAAACGGTTATTGACGGCCTCTAGCTGCGCATAAGCATTTACCCGGTAAATAACCAGCCACCCGGTAACCCCTACAGCAATGACTGAAATAATGCGATTGAGCCAAACATGCAAAATTGGAAAGGTCAGCGGCGCGGGCGGAGATGCAACAAAACCTATACCAATGGCGACTACCGCGACGACGGCAACACACAATGTAAATTGAGGCCGACGTACAAGAATGGTGTAGAGCACCACTGGCGCATACAAAGCGCCAATGGCCAAGCCCAACGGGGTGATCAGATCTAGCAAAAATACGGCCATCAAGGCCAGGCACACCACAAAAATGTGTATTTTTTCGGGGCTGACACCTGGGCTTGCCAAAGGCAATGAGTTGTTCTCGGGCATGAGTTCGTTCTTGTAACAAAACGTCAGGTTCGGACGCAGCGCGACACAGCCCCGAGTGTACCCTTGCTAACCCTGCGGTTATCGCGCCCTGGAAAAAATAATTCTTGAAATCATCTTTTCGGCTTCGGCGACAAAAAAGACACTCAGACCGATACCCACAACTTTCAGCCAGTCGGTGAAAGACAAACCCGCCGAGACAAAAATAGTCTGCATGAGCGGCACATACGTGAACGCCAACTGCAAGCCAATACAAACCAAAATAGCCACAAGACAATGCCGACTTCCGAGGATACCCTCGCGATTCAGCACCGAATCGTAAATATGGCGGCTGTTCAATAAGTAGAACATTTCGCTGAACACCACAGCATTCACCGCCAAGGTCCGGGCAACCGCCAGGTCGGTGCCTTGCGCAATTTCCCAAACGAACAAACCCAAGGCACCGCCGCCCATAAGTACCGATACAAACACAACCCGCCAAGCGAAAAAGCCAGACAAAATGCGCTCGGTTGGCGGACGTGGATCGCGCTGCATGATGCCCGACTCGGGTTTCTCGAAGGCAAGCGCCAAGCCCAGCGTGCTAACGGTCGCCATGTTGATCCAGAGCACTTGCGCAGGCGTCAGCGGCAAGGCCAAACCTAAAAGCAATGCCGCAATCACGATCAAAGCCTCACCACCGTTGGTGGGCAACATGAACAAAATGAATTTTTTGACGTTGTCGTACACCGCACGGCCTTCGCGCACCGCCGCCGCAATGGTAGCGAAGTTGTCGTCGGCCAGCACCATATCAGACGCATCTTTGGCGGCCTCTGTGCCCTTAAGCCCCATGGCCACACCGACATCGGCCCGTTTAAGCGCGGGCGCGTCGTTAACGCCATCGCCGGTCATGGCGACCACATGACCTTGCTGCTGCAGCGCATGAACCAGACGCAATTTATGCTCAGGGCTTGCCCGGGCGAACACGTCGATATCGGCAACCACCCGCGCCAATGCGGCATCGTCGAGCAGCGCAATTTCTGCCCCTGTCAGCGCCGGCTTACCCGGGCCGATATTCAGCTGCGCGCCAATCGCCTTGGCCGTGTCAGCGTGGTCACCAGTAATCATCTTGACGCGAATACCCGCCCCATGACAGTCGGCCACGGCACGAATCGCCTCGTCTCGGGGCAAATCGATAATGCCGACCAAAGCCAGCATTACATAGCCTTCGACGACGTCCTCGGGGGCAAGGCAAGCGCCTGCAGGCTCGGTCTGCTTTTGCGCCAATGCAAGCAAACGCAAGCCCCTGGCAGCCGTATCGTTGGCCATGCGACGCCAGTAATCGACCTGAATACGACGCGGCCCATCCGCCGTTAGCTCGAAGCTGCACATATCAATAATGCGTTCGGGCGCCCCTTTGACAAACACCCACGACAGGCCCTGCGCGTCGCGATGCTGTGTCGCCATGTACCGGTTTTCGGACTCGAAAGGAATAGAATCGACCCGTGGCCAATCGGCATGCCGCTCGGTCTCGGTCCGACCCGCCTTGCGCCCGAGAACCAGTAACGCGCCCTCGGTCGGGTCACCTTCAACCTGCCAACGGTCACCCTCGAAGAACAAGCCGCCGTCGTTGCACAGCGTACCGACCCGCAAGGCCGCCGCGAGCACGGGATGCAGTTCGGGATCGACCTCTTGCCCGTCGACACTGAATTTGCCGTCGGGCTCATAACCGACGCCACTGACGTCAACGGCCTCGTCGGAACACACCACCCGCTGAACCGTCATTTCGTTGCGCGTCAGCGTGCCTGTTTTATCACTGCAAATCACAGTAACCGACCCCAGAGTTTCGACCGCTGGCAAACGACGAACAATTGCCTTTTGACGCGCCATACGCTGAACACCAAGCGCTAATGTAACCGTCATGATGGCGGGCAACCCTTCGGGAATGGCCGATGCGACCAGCGCAACCACCATCATGAACATGTCGATAACAGGCTCGCCGCGCACCCACACGCCGTAAGCAAACGTCAGGGCGGCAATGATCATAATGACCAGCGCCAGCACATAAGAAAAATGATTGATCTGGCGCATCATTGGCGTACTGACCTGCCGTATCGACGCCAGCATCTGATTGATTTTGCCCAGCTCGGTATGCGCCCCCGTCGCCACAACAACACCCGTGGCCTGCCCGTTGACCGCCAGCGTTCCCGCAAAGGCCATCCCGGTGCGGTCGCCCAGGGCTTCGTCCGGGCCAACCGGGTGTATGTCTTTCTCGACAGGTAACGATTCGCCCGTCAGTGCGGCCTCTTCGATGCGCAGCGTTTTGACGGACATGAGCCTGACGTCGGCGGGCACCTTGTCACCCGGATTCAGCACAATGATGTCGCCGGGTACCAGCAGGCTTGCGTCTATTTCGTAACGCCGCCCCGCGCGCACCACGGTGGCGTGCGGCGACAACATGTTTCGGATGGCGTCGAGTGCGGATTCGGCTTTACCTTCCTGGATGAAGCCAATAACCGCGTTGATAAGCACCGCAGCCAACAACACGCCGGTGTCAATGAAGTGGTCGAACAAGGCGGTAACCACGGCTGCCGCCAACATGATGTAAAGCAATATGTTGTGGAACTGCGCCAGAAACCGTTTGATGGGCCCGCGCTTGCGCGGGGGCGCCAGCCGGTTGGGCCCGTACTGGGCAAGTCTTTTGGCCGCCTCGTCTTCAGAGAGGCCTTCGGGGCTGGTTTGAACCCGCTCGCGAGCTTCGTCGGCACTTAAGGTATGCCACAGCGGGGTTTGACTTTCGGGGGGTAAAACAGGCATTCTCCCTCCGGTGGCAACGACGTTGCCTGGGTCGCGGTTCAGGATGAAAAGAGTTCGATAGCCTTTTGAACAACCGCATATAGCGTGGCCATTAAGCCAATGCCCAACAGCACCATGCCGGGGTTGCGATCACGAAAACCTACGCCGATGATCAGCAAGAGCACGCCCACAATAAAAATAATCAGGACGGTATTGTTATGAAAAAACATGAGGATCCCCAGACTAGAATTTCTGTTTGAGATCGTACATGCAAAATGCGACGGGCGCCTGCAAAAAACGGCGCCCGGATTGATACAAATCAAGGGCCGGACAGCGCCGGCCCATCGCAACACATTACTGCAGCAGCAACAACGAACCACGCTGCAAGAATTCGGCCACCGACAAGGTCTGGCCATTGACCACAACCTGCTGATCTTGGTAGCGGATATTTGAAGACAATACACCGTCGGTGTAAGCGGCCAGGCCGGCACGCTGCAGACGCCCGGCGTACGCATCAAAGAGCATGCGTGCACGCGCGTTGGCCTGAGCCTCAGAGGGTTCGTCTTCGGCCAACTGACTGTAGGTCTTGGCCATCATTGATTTATTAAGCGAGAACGAAAGATCGAGCGCGCCGATGGCTTGCAGAAGGACGTCTTCGGTGGGTGCGTCGAGATAGACGATGTCGGGCCGGACGAAATCGGCCTTGACCGAAATTTGACTTTGACCATCACCGTTATCCAGAACAACAGGGTCGATACCCAGCGAAGGCTTGGACTTTAACGCCTCGAAGAGGTGCTCACGCAGACGCAGCAAGTCGTCGTGATCGAGTTGCGGAATGTCGTCTTCTGACAACCCCTGCTCGGCCAGGAGCTCATCGTATTGCCGGGTTAAAGCACCCAATGCCTGAAGGTCGAGCCGGTTAACCTGAAACCCGGCTGCAAACTTACCCAGGTTCTTGCCCGAAAACGCCACACTGCCGATGTCGTAACGGGCAGCACCATCGAAACTATTGTTTTGATCGCTGCTGTTACCCGATACCGACACGTCGGACAGGCCAAGCACCTCTTGCTTTTCGGCAAGCAGGCCAAAGCGCTGCACGTTGAGTTTGAACTGGGTGACATGATTACGATCGGCTGCCGCAAACTGGTATGTTTTGTCGAAAACCATATTGTCGACAAGCACGGATTCGTCGCTTGTTGTGTTGGTAATTTGCAGCTTTGGAAACACGCCCCGGGTTGTGGCCGAATCGAGCCCACTGCTGAATTCGATGGTCATGTCGCCGCCGGCAAACGACACCTGCAAATCTTCAGGCGTCGTGTGTTCGACCGGTGCAAACGAGACCTGTGTGGACCCCGCACCCGAGAACCCCACCCGAGTCGTGATGTCGACCGGATTCGCCCCCTTCAGGCTATCGAACCAGGCTTGAGTCGCCGTATTGGGCACCAGACTGGCATGGCTTAGCGCCAGCATCGGGGCAAATTGGCCCTGACGCAAGGCCGACAGCGGGAATGGGCCATGATCGAGACGATCGCCAAGCAAATACTCGGTGACTACGCCACCTGGCCCGACGATTTTCAACGAGTAAATAATATTGGACGAGAACAAGCCGCGGTCGTAACGACTGACGGACAGTTGTATGGGCTGCGTACTGGCTTCGGCACCGAAAATACGCCCAAGGTTTTGATTACCGGTTTGCACGGCATTTTCGATGACGTCTTGGGCACGCTGGCCCACATACCAACTGGAGGCACCATAGGCAACCGCCAACACCACCACCAACACCACCAACTTCACGCTTTTTTTCATTTTTATTCCTGATCAGATTTTCCGGACAAGCCTTTAGGCAAGGGAAATGCAATGTTTTCTTCGGCCCCGGGTAAGGTACGCACCGAGACAACGCCCAGCGACTTGAGCCGCTGAATAACGTTTTCTACGAGCACCTCGGGTGCCGACGCGCCGGCAGTCAGCCCTACGCGACGCGCACCAGCGACCCACTCGGGCTGAATCATACCGGGATCGTCGATAAGATAGGCCTTGGCGCCCTTACGCTCGGCCACTTCGCGCAAACGGTTGGAGTTCGAGCTGTTGACACTGCCCACTACCAGGACCACGTCGCACTGCGGTGCCATGAACTTGACCGCATCTTGGCGATTTTGCGTGGCATAGCAAATATCGCTTTTTTTAGGCTCGACAATAGAGGGGAAGCGGACTCGCAAAGCGTTGGCGACCTTTTCAGCATCGTCGACTGACAACGTTGTTTGCGTAACAAATGCGAGGTTATCGGGGTTTTTAACCTGCAATGACTCAACGTCTTCAGGGGTTTCAACCAGGTACATGCCGTCGGGCACCTGGCCCAACGTGCCCTCGACTTCTGGGTGGCCCTTATGACCGATCATGATGATTTCACGGCCCGCCCCACGCATTTTGGACACTTCTACGTGCACCTTGGTAACCAGCGGGCACGTCGCGTCGAATATCTTCAGACCAAGATCGTCGGCTTGCCGACGTACGGCTTTAGAAACCCCGTGCGCAGAAAACACCACGATTGCGCCAGCTGGCGCATCGTCGAGTTCGTCAATAAAAACAGCGCCCTTTTCACGCAAATCGTTAACCACATAGCGGTTGTGCACGATTTCGTGGCGCACATAAATAGGCGCGCCGTAAATTTCAAGGGCACGCTCGACGATTTCGATGGCGCGATCAACCCCAGCGCAAAACCCCCTGGGTTGCGCCAAAACGACTTCGGTAGCGGATAAATCCGGATATTCGGCTTGCATTACAACACCCCCAAAAGCTTGACGTCGATGCGCAAATCGGCCCCAGCCAGCGGGTGGTTGAAATCGAAAATGGCTGAATCGCCGTCCCATTGTTTACAGATACCCGAATACCGGCCGCCATTAGGGGCTGCAAACTCAACGATATCGCCGGGTTCGTATTGCACGCCCGGCTCGGAGTGCGCCTCGAGCATATTGCGGCTGACGCGCTGGATCAGTTCGGGGTTACGGTCACCATAAGCTTGTGCGGCTGGCAGCTCGAGCACGAACTCGGTGCCTTCTTCGCGACCGACAAGCGCAGCCTCCATGGTGGGCGCCCATTGCCCCATGCCCAGCTGCAGCGTGGCAGGTTTTTGAGAAAACGTATCGACAAAGACTGAACCGGCCGCAGGGCCCGTTACCAAAGTAATGCGATAGTGCAAAGTCAGGTAGGAGTCCGGACGGACAAAAGCATTCACTGGATCTGTAGAGGAAGTCAAAATCTGTCACCGTAGAGGTCATTACCGACCCCTATTTTAGAGCTTCTCATGACGCTTCACAGCAACCCGCAAAACGACGAACGCCCCCGCGAACGATTATTGACGCACGGGGCTCATACGCTTACCTCGGCAGAGCTGCTGGCCATCATATTAAGAACCGGTACCAAAGGCCGTAACGCGGTCATGCTGGGGCACGATTTGCTGCAAGCCTTCAAGGGCTTGCGCAACCTGCTTTCGGCAGATGCAGCTGACCTGATGCGTGCGCCCGGACTTGGGCAAGCCAAAACATGCGAGCTGCTTGCCGTTAGCGAGCTTGCGCGACGGGCGCTAACCGAAGAGTTGACGCACGGCGTTGCGCTTGATCAACCCCAACGGGTGCGCACCTATTGCATCGCCACCATTGGCCACCACAAGGTAGAGCATTGCATTGCCCTTTACCTGGACAGCCAGTTTCGCCTGATCACCAGTGAAGAAGTGTCCAAGGGTACGCTTAGCCAGGCGTCTGTATACCCGCGTGAACTGGTCAAGGCGGCATTACAACATCATGCAGCCGCGGTTATTTTGGCGCACAACCATCCGTCCGGAGTGGCCGAGCCGAGTCAGTCCGACCTGAACCTGACCCGTCACCTGAAACAGGCGCTGGCTATGGTAGACATCAGGCTACTTGACCACCTGGTCGTGACCGGGTCGGGGGCCGTCTCATTGGCAGAGCGCGGGCAACTGTAGCACCGCACAATGGCAACTACACAACAAGCTTTTAGAAAAATTATCGGCGTGTTAATATTAGGGGTTACCCAGGATACGTAGCCTGCGCTTTTGCACCACACACATTACCCGGTGCGGTGCGCGCCAAGCCGGCGACCCAAAATTTTACCTACAGGAACTTATCATGAAAGAAGGCATTCACCCCGAATACCGCGAAGTCGTTTTCCTCGACCAGCAAACCGGCAACAAGTTCGTTTCGCGCTCTACACTGCACACCCGCGAAACCATCGAACTCGACGGCAAAACCTACCCGCTGTTCAAGTGTGAAGTCACTTCCGAATCGCACCCCTTCTACACCGGCGCTCAAACCCGCATCGTCGAAACAGGTCGCGTTGAGAAGTTCCGTGCCCGTTTTGCCCGCACCGCCGGCACCGTCAAAAAAGGCGCATAAGCCCCTTATTTGCACTGGTCAGGCTGCGTTTTTTGCGCAGCCCCTGAAGGCAGCCTCAAGGCTGCCTTTTTAATTTAAGATTGCACCTTTACCCGTACCCTTTTCCAACTCGTGGCCGCCCCTGAAAATCGCTCCACGCCCGCGCGCCTGACCGCGCCGGCAACTGCGAAGCTACCCCGCCTGTATCTGCTGGTCTTGTGCCTCGTCTACATTTTTGCGGGGCTGTATTTCCGCGACCCCTGGAAAACCGATGACGTCGTCGGCCTGGCCACCATGATGTCGGCCCTTAACGAGCCCGGCCTGGCTGCTTGGCTGCCCCAAGTGGGCAACCTGGCCCACGCACAAGACGGGCCGTTAACAATGTGGACAGGCGCCTTTTTTATCTGGGTATTCAGCCCGCTATTTGCCCTATTCACCACGCCGCTCGACGCAGTCTTTGCCAGTTCGCGCCTACCCAATTTACTGTGGTTCGGGCTCATGACGGGCTCTGTGTGGTATGCCACCTACTTGCTGGGGCGGCGACCCGAGCCCCAGCCGCTACCGCTGCCTTTTGGCGGCGAACCTACCGTCAAAGCCTACGGGCGCATGATTGCCGATGCCGCGCTACTGCTTATTCTGGCTACGGCAGGCATTATGTGGCGCATGCACGAAACCTCCGAAGTGCCGGCCATCGTTGCGTTTCAAGCGCTGGCCTTTTATTCGGTCGTGCGCATGCTAGACCGCCCCATGTCGGGCGCTGTTACCTTGGGTCTGGCGCTGGCCGGCGCGTTTCTTACGCGTGGGTTTATTGGCGCACTGCCCATTGCGCTGGCTGTTTTGTGCGCTTTCGCGCCACAATCAGCGCTGCGCAGCCAACTGCGCTGGCTGGTCATTTCATTTGCGCTAGCTATTGGTATTGCCCTGCTCTGGTGGATGCCAGCCCGTCATTTTGGCCCCTACTGGGTCGAGCACTGGTGGCTTTGGCATACCGAGTCGCTCAGCCTGCCCAGGCCCACGCAGCTGCTAGATATTTTCCGCGACCTACCCTGGTTTCTCTGGCCGACTTGGCCCTTTGCAATCATGGCCGTCTGGCAATGGCGATCCTGGCTTAAGTCCCCGCACATCTGGTTTCCACTGATGTTCGCCCTCTGGCCACTGCTGACGCTTATGTTTCTGGCCGACCCCTTCGAGCCCGAATACAGCCTGATGGCCGTACCGTTTGCCGTTTTGGCGGCGTTTGCCCTGCCCACCCTGCGCCGGGGGGCAGTCAACTCGCTCGACTGGTTTGCGGTCATGTGCTTTTCGCTGTCCGCAGCAACCGTCTGGCTAGGCTGGGTGGCGCTGCACGCTGGCTGGCCCGAGCAAATTTCCAATAATATTGCACGGCAAACCCAAGGTTACGAAGCCCACATTTCTATTCCGGCACTATTCGTTGCCGTGGCGGGCACACTGGCCTGGGTGGCACTGGTACGCTGGCGCCTGAAACACCGACCGGCCGCGCTGTGGCGAGGCACAGTACTTTCAGCCGGCGGTATTGTCACCACCTGGCTGCTGCTAGTCACCCTCTGGATGCCAGCCCTCGACTTCGTTCGCAGCTACAGAAGCGTATCGGCCGAACTGGCGCAAGCCATCAATTTGCAAGTGGGCCCCAACGAATGCATACGCCCGCTCGCCCTGGGCTTGGGCCAGCGCGCCGCGTTTTACGCGTTCAATGGGCTCAAATTTAGTCCGTCTGGCGAGTGCCGAGTAGTCCTAGTACAAACCAGCCCTCAAGCACTCGAAGAGGGTTACCCCCCCCTGCCCGGTCAGTCTACACAACTGATCTGGCAAGGAAAACGCCCAGCCGAGCGTAAAGAAAACTTCCTGCTCTTGCGTATTTTGCCGCAATGAACACCCGCGTCGTCCCACCCCGAACGCTGGGACACTATTTTAAAGAAACCGTGCGCCAAGCCTGGCCAGTGCTGGTCAGCGCCTGGGCCAGCATGGCTTTTGCCGTGGCAGACACCACCATGGCCGGCCATAGCAGCGCCGCCGACCTGCAAGCCATGGCGCTGTCGGTGTCGATATACCTGACAGTGTTTGTTGGCCTGATGGGCGTTGTGCATGCGCTTATCCCCATTATTGGTCAGCATTATGGCGCCCGGCGCCTTGAAAGCGCCGGCAAGGCCTGGGGTCAAGGCGTATGGCTGGCACTGGGGCTGTCGGCTGCCGGCGCCGTGACATTGTTATTTCCCAATGTATGGCTTATGTTCTCGGGGGACATTGACCCGGTGGTCATGAGCAAAATCAGCAACTACCTGCTGGCACTTATTGTGGCCATGCCGGCCGCGCTGGTTTTCCGCACTATTTACTGCCTGGGCACCGCAGTATCGCGCCCGAAGGTCGTCATGGCCATCAATCTGGTCAGCATCCCATTCAAAGTGCTCTTCAACTGGATTTTTATTTTCGGGCAGTTCGGCGTTCCCGCCATGGGCGCGGCCGGCGCGGGGCTAGCTACCGCAGTGGTTAGCTGGTTGATGCTGGGTATGGGTTTATGGGTGCTCAAACACGACTCATTTTTCAAACAGTTCCAGTTGCGGCTCGGGAGAATCGACTGGCCCACCCAAAAAGAACTGCTTCGACTGGGCCTGCCCATGGGTGGCTCGTACCTGATTGAAGTGTGCGCCTTTACCTTTATGGCCCTTATGGTGGCCCGCGAAGGCATGTTCGTTACCGGCAGCCACCAGATCATGGCCAACCTGGCAGCGCTTTGCTACATGATGCCCATGGCCATCGGCATCGCCTCGGCATCGTTGACGGCGCAGGCCATTGGCGCCGAGGACCCGGCGCGGGCCAAACTCACTGGGCAGGCGGGCTTTTTGTTGGCGCTAGCCGGCGCAGCCCTGACAGCGACACTGCTGCTTGTATTCAAGCCGCAAATCATTGCCCTGTACACCAGCGATGCCCAGGTAGGCGCGCTGGCCGCACTGCTGCTGCAAATTTTGCCTTTTTTCCATTTGTGCGACGCCATGCAATGCATCAACACGTACCTGCTGCGGGCATACAAGGTAGCGGTTATCCCTTTGATTATGCAGATATTTGCCTTAACCGGGGTTGGCCTGGTGGGGGGCTGGGTGTTGGGCTTTGGACCTGCGGCCGGCACATTGCAGCCGGTCATTGACACGCTAATGCCTGGCGCACCGACCGGTGCGGCCACGCTGTGGCTCATGGCCGGGCTCGGCCTGGGTATGTCGGCCTTGCTGCTTCGCTTCTGGTACTGGCGCACCCAGGCCCAGTACCAGCGCGAAAAATCAGCCTATTTATAAATGTAGTCGCGACGCCACGGAAAGGTAAGGTCGGCCGGGTTGTCGAGCTCGTCTTGCCGGCCAGTCGCCTTGTGCTGAAACAACACCTGATGCAGCGCGATCCAACCTTGCTCGAACCCCAGCGCACAACCTGCCAGATAGATACGATAGGCACGCAACGATTTGTCGCCCTGCAAACCGGGTTTCAGTGTGGCGCGGGCCGCTTCAAGCTGAGACTCAAGCGAATCGCTCCAGGCCCATAAGGTGCGCGCATAATGAGGACGCAAGTTTTCGACGTCGGCATCTTCAAGACCGGCCATAGCCGCCTTGGCCAGTTCGTTACTGATATGCGTGAGCTCCCCCCCCGGGAAAATATACTTTTCGATGAACTGCCCCATGCCGGCCCCCACCTCGGCGTTGTAAACACCGCCGGCAGTAATGGCATGATTCATGATCAGGCCACCGGGTTTAAGCAAGCGGCGCAACTTCGAAAAATACCCTTCAAGCTGGGCCCGCCCCACGTGTTCGAACATACCCACAGACGCGATTTTGTCGTAGGCTACCGATTCGTCAAGATGACGGTAATCGAGCAGCTCCATACGTACGCGCCCGCGCAACCCCTTTTCGTCGATCAAGCGATTAACGTGGGCATGCTGGTTTTTAGACAGCGTAATGCCGGTAGCGTCGACACCGTAGTTTTCGGCAGCCCAGAGCAGGAGCCCGCCCCACCCCGCGCCAATGTCTATAAAACGCTCGCCACTCTTCAAGCGCAGTTTCCGGCAAATGTGATCGAGCTTGGCCTCTTGCGCCTGAGCAAGCGTCATGTCGGGTGTGCGGTAGTAAGCACAAGAATAAACCCGGCGCGGGTCTAGCCAAAGCCCGTAGAACTCGTCGGATAAATCGTAGTGAAACTGAATCTGGCGGGCATCCCGCGCGGTGGAGTGCCGGTAAATGGACACGAGATGCCGGGCCAGGCCAGTGAGCCAGTTACCCCGTGCAGCATCAATCGGTGATTCGTTCAAGATGGCAGCGGCAACGTTCATCAGGTCGCGCATCGAGCCCTCGACCTCAAAACGCCCCTCGACATAGTCTTCGCCCAGATTGCCCGCCTGCCCGGTTGCAAAGTTGACCAGCGTGGCGCGGTCATTGACTTTCATCCGTAACCGGGCGTTGGCGTCACCAATCTTCCCCCCGTCGGGCAACTGCATTTGCACCGACACTGGCAGCGCCGCCAGTTTTTTTTCTACTGTGGACAATACCGAACTCACACTTCACTCCCTATGTTTAAAAACTTCTTGAACATCTCTCGTGGTGTCGTGATGCCGATGACACATTTTTATTTGTCCGCCAATTTATCATCAAAAGATGCAAATTGAAGCGAATCGACCTTTTACAGGCGGCCATGCTAATTAAATGCCATTTGCATTACCATAGCAATAATCCGATACACTGTCGCTTCCGACCCGTCGGGCCATTTCTACGCAGTTGCATGTCCACTCCCAAAACTTCTTCTATACCCGGCTGGCTGTTGCTCATGGGCGCGCTGTCGGCGCTTGGCCCATTGGCCATCGATCTCTACCTGCCGTCATTTCCGTTTATTGCCGAAGGTTTGGCTACGTCGCAAGGCAACGTTGAGCGCACTCTGGCCAGTTACTTGTTCGGGCTGTCGCTGGCGCAACTGGCTTATGGCCCATTGGCCGACCGCTTCGGTCGACGCCCCCCGCTGATTTTCGGGCTGGTGCTGTTTACGATAGCGTCGATTACCTGTGCGCTTACCAGCGACATCGAGCACCTGACAGCCTGGCGTGTGGTTCAAGCCTTTGGCGGCGCCGCCGGGATGGTCATCCCCCGCGCAGTCATCCGCGACCAGATGGACACGCGCGAAGCCTCAAAAGCCCTATCGCTGCTCATCTTGATCATGGGCGTTACGCCTATTCTCGGCCCTCTTATTGGCGGGCAAATCCTTCCTTTTGTAGGCTGGCGAGGCATCTTCGGCCTTATGGCCATCAGCGGCCTGGTATTGCTGTTCGCCTCTTGGCGCCACATGCGCGAGTCACTGGTTCCCGAAAAAAGAATTCCGCTCAATGTCAAAACCATCGGGCGAAATTACTGGGGGTTGCTAGGCGATCGCCACTTTATTTTCTACGCACTGGCCGGCAGCTTTGGTACCGCAGGCCTGTTCACGTATATCTCCGGCGCCCCTCGCGTCCTCATGGACGTTTACAAAGTCGGCCCCGACTCTTTCGGCGTTTTGTTCGGCATCAACGCTGCGGCATTGATCACAATGTCGCAGCTCAGTGCGCGCCTGCTTAATCGACACTCGCCCGACAAACTGTTGCGGTTTGCCCAAAGGGCCATCGTGGTTATCTCGTTAATCGGCGTCGCCCTAACCCTGACAGGCATCCTGAACCTGACACTGTTCATGATCTGCCTGGTCGGTTTCATGGCCGGACAAGGGTTTATTTTGCCCAATTCGGCCGCCATGGCCCTTAACAAGCAAGGCCGTCGCCTTGGGGTCGCCTCGGCTCTGATGGGGACACTGCAAATGCTTTGCGGTACACTGGCCGGCCTTGCCGTCAGCGCCTGGCAGTCTGAAACTGCCCTGCCCATGACAGGCTTGTTAGCAGTGTGCGCCGTGTTATCGTGGCTTTTCGGACGCATTGCATTGACGAAAGCTTGATTCAATTATGCTTTTCGTATTAGAATAGCTGGCTTACCGGGTAATTTATTGCTGATTACCATAACCGAATACCGCAGAATACAGTCTTAAGGGGCACACATTATGGCACGCGTATGCCAAGTTACCGGCAAAGGCCCAATGGTGGGCAACAATGTTTCGCACGCAAACAATAAAACCAAGCGTCGCTTCTTACCGAACCTGCAATCGCGCCGTTTCTGGGTCGAAAGCGAAAACCGTTGGGTTCGCCTGCGTGTCAGCACAAACGCCCTGCGCACAATTGACAAAAACGGCATCGAATCCGTTCTGGCCGATCTGCGTGCTCGCGGCGAAGTCGCTTAATCAATAACGCTAGCGCTACAAGGAGCTCATCATGGCAAAAGGTATCCGCGAGAAAATCAAACTCGAGTCCACCGCTGGCACGGGTCATTTCTACACGACCACCAAAAACAAGCGCAACATGCCCGAAAAGATGCTGATCAAGAAATTTGATCCCGTCGCTCGCAAGCACGTTGACTACAAAGAAACCAAACTGAAGTAATTGGTTGCTTTGAAATAAAAAAACCCTGCTACGGCGGGGTTTTTTTATGTCCGCCCCCTGGCCGACGCCTGCACGACACGCCCTGCTCGGGCGTCCTATAATGTATGGTTTGCATTTACCTTCTAAAAGAACACGACATCATGCAGGAACGCTACAGCCCCAACGAAGTCGAAACCGCCGCCCAACACAACTGGCAGTCACGCGACGCCTATTTGGTGACCGAAGACGCCACCTTGCCCGACGGCTCGGCCAAACCCAAGTTTTACGCCTGCTCGATGCTGCCTTACCCCAGCGGAAAGCTGCACATGGGTCACGTTCGCAACTACACCATCAATGACATGATGGCGCGTCAGTTGCGCATGCGGGGCTATAACGTCCTGATGCCAATGGGCTGGGACGCCTTTGGCATGCCGGCCGAGAACGCCGCCATGAAGTCCAAAGTGCCGCCAGCAAAATGGACATACGACAACATCGCCTACATGAAAAAGCAAATGAAGGCGATGGGGCTGGCGATCGACTGGTCGCGCGAAATGTGTGCCTGCGACCCGAGCTACTACAAATGGAACCAGTGGCTCTTCCTGAAAATGCTCGAAAAAGGTATTGCGTATCGCAAGACCCAAGTCGTCAACTGGGACCCGGTCGACCAAACCGTACTGGCCAACGAGCAAGTCATTGACGGCCGCGGCTGGCGCTCAGGCGCCCCCATCGAAAAACGCGAGATCCCCGGATACTACCTGCGCATTACCGACTACGCCGACGAACTACTCGACCAGGTCAAGAACGGCCTGCCCGGATGGCCCGAACGCGTACGCCTGATGCAGGAAAACTGGATCGGCAAAAGCGAAGGCGTACGCTTCGCTTTCACGCACGACATCAAAGACGCCAACGGCAGCCTCATTCAAGACGGCCGCATGTACGTCTTTACCACACGCGCCGACACCATCATGGGCGTCACTTTCTGTGCTGTTGCCCCCGAGCACCCGCTGGCCACTCACGCGGCCCGGGGCAACCCGGCGCTGGCCGATTTCATCGAGGCCTGCAAACTGGGCGGCACCACCGAAGCCGAACTGGCCACCCGCGAAAAAGAAGGGATGCCTACCGGGCTGACCGTCACTCATCCGCTGACAGGCGAGCCTGTTGAGGTTTGGGTAGGCAATTACGTGCTCATGAGCTACGGTGACGGCGCCGTCATGGGGGTTCCCGCCCACGACGAACGCGACTTTGCTTTCGCTAAAAAATACAACCTGCCCATTCTCGACGTCATCGCGGTCGACGGTAAAAGCTATTCGACCGATACCTGGCAAGAATGGTATGGCGACAAGCAACAAGGCGCCACCACCAACTCCGGCAAATATAACGGCCTGCCCTATACGGCTGCCGTTGACGCCGTAGCCGCCGACTTGGCCGCCAAAGGCCTGGGCGAGAAACAAACCACCTGGCGCCTGCGCGACTGGGGTATTTCACGCCAGCGCTATTGGGGTACGCCCATCCCTATCATCCACTGCGCCAGCTGCGGCCCGGTACCTGTTCCTGAAAAAGACCTGCCCGTCGTATTGCCCGAAGACCTCATTCCCGATGGCACAGGCAACCCCTTGGCAAAAAACGAAGCCTTCCTGGCCTGCAAATGCCCCAAATGCGGGGCCGACGCTCGTCGCGAAACCGACACCATGGACACCTTCGTCGACTCATCCTGGTATTTCATGCGCTATACCTCGCCCGGCAACGACCTGGCCATGGTCGACCAGCGCAACGACTACTGGATGCCAATGGATCAATACATTGGTGGCATCGAGCACGCCGTGCTGCACTTGCTGTATGCCCGCTTCTGGACACGCGTCATGCGCGACCTGGGTCTGGTCAAGTTCGACGAGCCCTTCACCCGGCTGTTGTGCCAGGGCATGGTGCTGAACCATATCTATTCGCGTAAAAACGCCCAAGGCGGCATCGAGTACTTCTGGCCCGAAGAGGTCGAGAACCAGTACGACGCCAAAGGCGTCATCACTGGCGCCACCCTGAAATCCGATGGTTCGCCGGTAGAGTACGGCGGAATCGGCACCATGTCCAAGTCCAAAAATAACGGTGTCGACCCGCAGTCTCTTATTGACACCATGGGCGCCGATACGGCCCGTCTGTTCGTCATGTTTGCCAGCCCGCCCGAGCAAACCCTCGAATGGTCTGACACCGGTGTCGACGGCGCCCATCGTTTCTTGCGCCGCCTATGGAACTACGCCAACGCTCATCAAACAGCCGTTAGCGCGGCCCTGGGCACCACCCCTGTATGGAAAGACGCCGACGAGGCCAGCAAAACCCTGCGCCGCGAGATATACGGGCTGCTCAAGCAAGCCGACTACGACTACCAGCGCATCCAGTACAACACGGTAGTGTCGGCATGCATGAAAATGCTCAACACGCTCGAGTCAGCCCAGCTGCCCGATACGTTGGTGGCCCAACAGGCCATTGCAGACACGCTCGGCGTCTTGTTGCGCGTGCTCTACCCCGTTGTGCCGCACATTACCTGGAAGCTCTGGGAAGACCTGGGCTACAGCAAAACGTACGGCGACTTGCTCGACGCCCCTTGGCCCGAAGTCGATGAGGCTGCACTGGTAGCCGACGAAATCGAACTGATGCTGCAGGTCAATGGCAAGCTGCGCGGCAGCCTGAAGGTACCCAACGGTGCTTCAAAAGCCGACATCGAAGCCCAGGCCGGCTCACACGAGGCCGTTGGCAAGTTCCTCGAAGGCCGGCCGGTAAAACGCATCATTGTGGTACCCGGTAAACTCGTCAATATTGTTGGATGACCCTGCTCATGCAAAGCCACCATACTCAATCAGGCCTGTCAGGCCGCTTTTCAACCGGTTTGCGCCTGCTGGCCTGCGTGGGGCTGGTGGCATTGCTCACAGCCTGCGGTTTTCGTCTTAAAGGGCAAACACCGTTGCCCTTCAATACGCTTTACACCAATATTGCCGAAAACTCGGCGTTTGGCGCGCAGTTACGGCGCTCCATCATCGCCTCGTCACCTGAAACCCGCTTCACCAACGACGTCACCCAGGCGCAGGCGCGCCTGACCGAACTCTCCAACACCCAAACGCTCGAAGAAGTGTCTATCAGCGTGCAGGGGCAGGTTGAAGAGTACGAACTGCGCATTGAATTTGTCTTTCAGCTGACCGACAATAAAGGGCACGTGATTTTGCCACCGACCACGCTGATCGCCACCCGCGAAATTCCTTACGACTCGGGGGCCTTGCAAGCTAAACAGGGCGAAATCGGCTCACTGTATATCGAAATGCAGCAAAGTCTGGTCGACCGTATTGTGCGGCGCATGACTGCGCCCGAAGTTCGCGCGGCCTTCGAAAACCCCGAAGACCTGCCGGTCGACGAAAGCGCCACCAAAGTGCCCGAACGACCACAAATGGGGTCTGACGGTGCCACACCGTCTATCTTGCGGATGCCCAACCTGAGTCCATCCGGGGCGTTTTACTAAGCGCAGAATCATGGGCAAAACCATCGATGCCGCACGCCTGCTTGATCAGTTGTCGCGACCAGGCGCGCGCTTCGACCCGCTGTACGTTATTACCGGAGACGAGCCGCTGCTGCTAACCGAGGCCGGTGACGGCGTTCGTGCAGCGGCACGCCAGGCGGGTTACACCGAACGTACCAGCCTGGTTATGGATGCCCGCAGCGACTGGACGGAGCTCTCTGGCGCGGCACGAAATATTTCGCTCTTTGGCGACCGACGTCTTATCGAGGTAAGGATTCCGTCAGGCAAACCGGGCAAACCGGGTGCAGACGCGCTGCAAGCACTGGCCACCGATGCCGCAAACGGCAGCGACGACACCGTCACCGTCGTTACCTTGCCCAGGCTCGACAAAACAACCCGCAACAGCAAATGGGCAGGGGCCCTATGGCAGGCCGCCACCGTGGTTGATCTGCCTAATGTATCGCGCCAAGCCTTGCCAAACTGGATCGGCCAGCGCCTGGCCGCCCAAAAACAAAGCGCCGACCCCAACACCTTGGCCTGGATTGCAGATCGCGTCGAAGGCAACCTGCTGGCCGCCCACCAAGAAATCATGAAGCTGGGCTTGCTGTACCCCGAGGGCCCACTACAAGCTCACGACGTGGAGCAAGCCGTGCTTAACGTGGCGCGCTACGACCTATTCGGTTTGCGCGACGCGATGCTGGCCGGTGATCCGGCTCGTACATTAACCATACTGGCCGGCCTGAAGGCCGAAGGCGAAGCCCTTCCGCTGGTATTATGGGCCATTGGCGAAGAGGTCCGCGTGCTGGCTCGACTGGCACAAGCGCAAACGCAAGGGCATAATTTGCAGGGGCTCATGCGCGACTACCGTATTTTCGGCCCACGCGAAAACCTGATCCGCCAAACCCTGGGCCGTTTACCTGCAACGGCATGGCCCGCCGCGGTGCAACACGCGCACGACATCGACCGCCTGATCAAGGGCTTGCCGGTGCCCGGCCGCCTCGACGACCCCTGGGAAGAACTGGCACGCCTGGCATTACGCGTGGCGCGCCCCCCAAGAACACATTAGTTTCAAACATAGCCATGACACAAGACATCGCATACGCCATCACCGAACTGGGGCGCCGCGCGCGCGCCGCTTCCCGCGACCTGATGGTCGCTTCCGACCAGGCTAAATCGGCCGCCCTGCTGGCCATGGCCAGCCGCCTTGAGTCGCAACGCGCCGAGCTGCAAGCCGAAAATGAACGCGACCTAGAGGCGGCTCGCCAAAACAACCTTGAGCCCGCCCTGCTCGATCGCCTGACCCTGTCCGACAAGGCCTTGAACATCATGGCCACCGGTTTACGGCAAATTGCGGCCATGCCCGACCCAGTCGGCAGCATGACGGCATCCACGCTGCGGCCCAATGGCATGCGTGTCGGGCAAATGCGCGTGCCTTTGGGCGTTATTGGCATCATCTACGAGTCCCGCCCCAACGTCACCATCGACGCCGCAGCGTTATGCCTTAAGTCGGGCAACGCTACCATTTTGCGCGGCGGCAGTGAAGCCTTCAATAGCAACAGGGCACTGGGCCGCATCATTCAGGCCGGGCTGGCCGATGCCGGTTTACCCGAACATGCCGTACAAGTCGTCGACACCACCGACCGTGCCGCCGTCGGACACCTTATTACCCTGACCGACTATATCGATGTCATCATCCCGCGTGGCGGCAAGGGGCTGATTAAACGACTTTCAGAAGAAGCCAAGGTCCCGCTCATCAAGCACCTCGACGGCAACTGCCATGTCTATATCGACCGTGCGGCTGATCTCGACAAGGCACACGATATCGCCGTGAATGCAAAAACCTACCGATACGGCGTATGCGGCGCCATGGAGACACTGCTGGTTCACGCCGACATCGCCCCTGTCGCCCTGCCACGCATTGCACGCACCCTGCTCGATAAAGGTGTTGAGCTGCGCGGGTGCGACCGTACCCGTGCGCTGGTACCCGAAGCCGTCGCCGCCACCGAAGACGATTGGGCCACCGAATACCTCGCTGCCATCCTTGCCGTACGCATTGTCGACTCACAAGACGATGCCATGGCTCATATCGCGCATTACAGCTCTGGCCACACCGAGTCCATCGTCACCGAAAACATCGATGCAGCAACGCGTTTTCAACGCCATGTTGACTCGAGCTCGGTGTACATCAACTTGCCCACCTGCTTTGCCGATGGGTTCGAGTACGGCCTGGGGGCTGAAATCGGTATCTCGACCAATCGTCTACACGCACGCGGGCCTGTGGGGCTAGAAGGCCTGACGACCCTGAAATGGGTACTGACGGGTAACGGCCAATTGCGCGGCTAAGCGTGCGTTTCAAATACATTATTCTGGTTTTAGCGTCACTTTCATGCTCTGGGTAAAAACCTTCCACCTGCTCTTTGTTATCTCGTGGTTTGCCGGTCTGTTTTACTTGCCGCGTATCTACGTCAACCTGGCGCAAACACCCGCCGGCGAAACCTATCAAACACTGGTGGGTATGGCACGCCGCCTGTACCGCTTCATGACCATTCTGGCAGTGCCGGCCATTGCCCTGGGTTTGTGGCTATACCTGGGCTATGGTCTTGGCCGCGGCCAGGGCTGGATGCACGCCAAGCTGCTGCTTGTTGTTGTTTTGCTGGGTTATCACGTCAGTTGCGCCCGCATTTTGCGTCGCTTCGAAGCGAACGCCAATACTCGCAGCCACCGCTTTTACCGTTGGTATAACGAGCTACCGGTCATTCTGTTGCTGATTATCCTCATCCTGGTCGTGACTCGACCCTTCTAAAACAATAACGACCATGACGACCTCGCAACCTAAAAAGACGCTCACTCTTAAAAAGAAACCATCAGACTCGGACGTAACCAGCACATCGGGTGGGCCACGCAAGCGCTCGGGCGCACGCGCACGTTTAGTGGCACAACGCGAACTGACACGACGCAGAACCGACACCTTCGACGCCGAGCTGGCTGATGCCCCGGTTGTCGAAACATCGCTCGATACGGCCAAGCCAGCAAGACCTGAACGGTCCCGCACGGCCGAACGCCCCAAGGCCGCACGCCGCCCAGACCAAGACGCACACTCGCAAGCGGCCACCGCCCCTGTTGTACGTCGGCCCAGATCAGACGCACGCAACAGCCCGAGCCGCATCAGGGTTGCCGAAACATTTCGCGTATTCACCCCTTGCCCGCACGGACTCGAAGAGGCGTTGGCTGCCGAACTGAACGCCCTTGGCTTTGACGACGCCGTTGCCGATCGAGCCGGATGCCGTCTGACCACCGACTGGTCAGGTATCTTGCGCATCAACCTGTATTCGCGTCTGGCCACGCGGGTTCTCGTTCAGGTGGCCCACCGGCCCGTCAACACCGAGAACGATATTCTCGATCTTGCGTACAACACGCCCTGGGAACGCTGGTTTGGTGCTGAACAAACGCTGCGGGTCGATACCTCGGCGATCCGCAGCCCCATGCAAAGTCTGCAGTACTGCAACCTGCGCGCCAAAGATGGCATTTGCGACCGCTTACGCGACAGAGAAGGCCAGCGCCCCGACATCGACACAGTACGCCCAGACGCCCGCGTGCATCTCTTTCTGGACGAAACCAGCGCTACCCTGTATCTGGACACATCTGGCGAATCGCTCTTCAAGCGCGGCTGGCGTCTCGACAAGGGCGAAGCCCCGATCCGCGAGAACCTTGCAGCAGGCCTGCTTGCGCTTTCCGGTTGGGACCCAAACGCCCCCTTGCTCGACCCATTTTGCGGCAGCGGGACCATTCTTATCGAGGCCGCCTGGATAGCCCTGGGCGTGCCGGCAGGCATCTGGCGCCCATTTGCCTTCGAGCGTCTGCGCAATCACGACGATCGCCACTGGAAAGACATCAAGGCCGAAGCGCGCTCACGCATTGCAACACGGCTGGATACCCCTCTGGTGGGCTGCGACCTGAACCCCGCCGCCATTGAAGCCGCCCGTCAAAACCTTGACCGTGCCTGGCTCACACCCGACACCATCCGCCTTGAGGTTGCCGATGCCCGTAATGTGCTGCCCCCGGCCGATCACGGCTGGCTGGTCACCAACCCGCCCTATGGCGAACGCCTTGAAGATAGCGACGACGACCTGTGGTGGCAGTGGTCGCAAAATTTGAAGCAAAACTACAGCAATTGGCATGTAAACATTATTTCCAGCGACCTTGAGCTGCCCCAAAAATTACGTCTAAAGCCCCGCCGCCGCATCCCTTTACACAATGGTGCCCTCGATTGCCGCCTTTTTGTATTCGACATGGTCAAAGAGAGCTACCGACGAGAAAAGAAGTGAACACGCTGTAGTTTTTTGGCACTGAACCCGCATAAAAAAACAACATTCTTACGCAGTGCAGCAAAACAGCTTGCAATTGGCCTAGGGTTTTCCCTATAATAGGGTTAACCCTGAACGAAACGTTCAATTTACTTAAAGAGGCTAAATCATGAACCAACTGCACAGCGACATCCGTCTTACCGATGAACTCGAGCGCCAACTTATGCAAGCGGCCATCGAAGAGCAAATGCGTATCAAACCCGGTAAAGCGCTGAAAAACCTGTTCGTGAAACTTAGCGGCAAGGCAGCAAAAAGCGCACCTGCAAAAGTTGTTACCGTACGCACTGCCGAATCAGCTGCCTAAGGTCAACCGCAGTATCCGCTGATTCGCGCCCTTATCGGGTAGAATCTGCCCGCCGACGCGATCAGTCGAAGAAAAAGCCGCATATTGCGGCTTTTTGCTTTTGTGTCCGTCATACGGCGATGCCTGACGTAATGGGCGATAATGCGGGCACCGATTTATTTTTTCTGCCCAGCAATGTCAAAAAAGACGCCTACCACTCCCGTAACGCCGGCCACACCAGTTCTCAATACACCCAGCCGCCTTAAACGCTTCGCCTGCATGATGTATGAAGGCGTTTTGCTTTTTGCCGTCGTTTTTCTGGCCGGCTACCTGTTCGACACCCTGACACAAAGCCGCAGCGGGCTGACCTTCAGACATGGACGGCAGTTCGTACTTTTCCTGGCTATCGGGTTGTATTTCGTGGCCTGTTGGCGTTACGGTGGGCAAACCCTGCCCATGAAAACCTGGAATGTCCGTCTTATTGACCGTGATGGCAAGCCGCCTCGCCTGCCTCGGCTTGTCTTGCGATACCTGCTCATCTGGCCTGTACTGATGGTAGCTGCGTTGCTGGTCAAGGGCCTGGGACTGCTCACGGGCTATGGCGCCACCGACTTGCTGATTATCTTCACCCCTTTTGCACTGTTTATCTGGACCTGGTTTGATAAAGACAAACAGTTTTTGCACGACCGCTTGCTTGGCACGCGACTAGTATCCGTATAAACCCTTATAGCGCGTCGATTGTGCGCGCAAAACATTGCACATAACGCCCGAGTCGTTCATGCTTGCATCGGTAAAGACTGCCGGATCGTCTCCGATGACCTGTTAGGTGTTTCAACGACAATGAACGACCAGTACTCGGCGCTGTACGCTTCCTATAAGTGGTATGTGCCCTCGCAGTTCAATATCTCAGAGGTTTGCATCCATCGGTGGGCCACCAACCCCCTCGAAGGGCGTCGGCCCGCGATACTTGGCGAAGACGAGTTCGGCGATAGCATTCGGTGCAGTTACGGCCAGTTGGCCGAAACCACCTGCAAACTGGCCAATGGCCTGCTGCGCATGGGGGTTGCCCAAGGCGACCGGGTTGTTGTCGCCATGGCGCAAGGCCCCGAATTTGTCGCCGCCTGCATGGCCATTCTCGGAGTAGGTGGCGTTGTTGTACCGCTCTCATCCATATTAACGGCGCAGCAAGTTACTGCCCGGGTGGTCAATGCGCAGGCCCGGATCGCCATAGTCGATTCAGCCAATATCCCCAGTTTGCTACAAGCGCAGTCGCGCTACCCGGCTTTAGGGCAAATCATCGGTTTCGGGTTCCAGCACGAAGCCACGCTATCTTGGTCCAGCCTGCTGGCGCGCCAAAACAGCAGCTTTCGTCTGGCCCCTACCAGTGCGCAAAGCCCGGCATTCCTTATCTACCCCATGGCCACCGACGCGCCCTTGCAAGGCATTATGCTGTCACACAGCGCCCTAATCGGGCAGTTGCCCGGCTTTGTCGCCTCGCAAAACTGGTTTCCGCTGCCCGACGACGTCTTCTGGACCCAGTCTGACTGGACCACGCCCGACGGCCTACTTAACGGTCTATTGCCCTGCTTGTATTTTGGTCGGCCCATTGTGGGCCTCCAAGGCAACCACTCGGTACAACGCACACTCAGTGCGCTTATTGATTACAAAGTCACCAATATCAGCGTGCCCTGGTCGTCGTTGCGGGCTGTCATGGTCGAGTCGCCCGACCTGAACCCAGCACAATTTTCACTACGGGCCATTATGGCCACCGGCACACACCCCACCCCCGCCATTCACGAGTGGTGCGAAGCTATTCTGGGCTTGAGCCCCAACCATGTTTATGGTGTCACCGAGGCCGCTTACCTTATTGGGCACAGCCACCTGCGCTGGCCAGCTCGTCCTGGCAGCATGGGCCGCGCCTACCCAGGGCACCTCGTCAGCGTGCTAGACGAGGCCGGACGCGTTTGTCCTGCCGGCACAGTCGGCGAAATCGCCGTCAACCGTTTTGACCTTAACGGTTTTCGCGACCCGGCCATCTTCTTGGGTTACTGGCAGCAAGACGAGGAAACCGCCAGGCGCTTCCGACACAACTGGTTTCTTACCGGCGATTTGGCCTCAATAGACCGTGACGGCTATTTTTGGTTCGCCGGCCACAGACAACATTCACTTACGGCCAATTCACAAGCCCACGAAAACCAGGCAGGGCCGGTATCATTAAGCCTTTAAAACCATTGCCGATTGTTTGCCATGCCTGTTTACGCGCTTAAAAACCTCATCCCCAGCATCGACCCCGATACTTTCATTTTTGACAGTGCCGACATTATTGGCGACGTTACCCTCAAGGCTGGCGTCAGCATCTGGTCCAATGTCAGCATCCGTGGCGACAACGCCCCTATCGTCATTGGGTCTAACAGCAACATCCAGGAAAACAGTGTGCTTCACGTCGACGAAGGCATCCCCATGACCATTGGCGACAACGTCACGGTCGGGCACCAGGCCATGTTGCATGGCTGCACCATCGAAGACGGTACCCTCATCGGCATGCAAGCCATTATCCTGAACAATGCCCATATCGGTAAAAACTGCCTGATCGGCGCCGGCGCCATTGTGCCCGAAGGCCGTCACATTCCAGATGGCTCACTCGTCATTGGCATCGGTAAAATTGTTCGCCAGCTCTCGGAAGAAGAGCTGCACAACCTGTCGCATAACAGCCAGCACTATGCGGACCGCGGTCGCGAATACGCCCAGCACCTGACGCGTCTGAAGTAAAGGCGTCAAAGCGGCGCTAGGCTAAAATAGCGGCATGAGCAACGAACTTAAAAAATACCTATTTCAAGACCAATCCGTCCGGGTGCAGGCCGTGCGCCTGACCGAGGCCTGGCAAACCGGGCTCGTGCATCAGCACTACCCTGCATGCGTCGAGCGCCTACTTGGCGAACTGACTGCCGCCGCCGTGCTGCTGGCGTCCAATATCAAGCTTGACGGTTCTCTGGTGCTACAGCTGCAGGGCGATGGCCCAGTCGCCCTGATAGTGGTCGAGT
Organism: Pusillimonas sp. T2; assembly: GCF_002236805.1. Classification (GTDB taxonomy): domain Bacteria; phylum Pseudomonadota; class Gammaproteobacteria; order Burkholderiales; family Burkholderiaceae_B; genus Neopusillimonas. Next base: position 69,796 of record NZ_NIQA01000001.1, read on the forward strand.
GCAACGTCAATCTGAACATCCGGGCTACCGCCACCCTGCGCGAGGGGCACGAAATACCAGAAGACGGTACCTTGCAATCGCTGCTGAACGCCAACGGGCAAGGCCGCTTTATTGTGGTGCTCGACCCCAACCGCGACACCACCGACATGCAACCTTATCAAGGCATCGTCCCGCTTGAAGGCGATACTGTCGCACAAGTGCTCGAACTGTACATGCGCAATTCCGAACAACTCGATACCCGACTATGGCTGGCGGCCAACGGGCGCTGCGCTACAGGCATGCTGCTACAGCGGCTACCGGGCCATGGCGGCAATCGACTGGCCGACGCACAAAGCGCCGACGACACCTGGCAACGCGCCGTCATTTTGTCCGAAACGCTGCAAACCGACGAACTCCTGAACCTCGAATCCGATCAAATCGTAAAGCGCCTGTTCTGGGAAGAAGCGCTGCTGACCTTCGAACCCAAGACGGTTCACTGGTTTTGCCCCTGCACCCGCGAGCGGGTCGGCAACATGCTGCGCATGCTGGGCCGCGAAGAAATCGAAAGCATTTTGGGCGAGCGCGAAAATATCGACGTATCGTGCAATTTTTGCGGCAAACCCTATGCGTTCGATGCCGTCGATTGCGCCGGGCTCTTCACCGAAAACCTGGACAGCGGGCATGCCAACCCTAAATCAGTCCATTGATTTAGCTCAATCAACACCATAGACTAATCAACCCAGGCGTATAAGCCGCCGTCGACAGTATCCGGGCCCTGGCACACAATGCCTGATGGCCCGTTTTTTTTACCTTCCGGTTCTTTGGCAAAATACGTTGCTGCCCAAAGCGGTCGCTGCCCGCACGACACGGGCGCGTATTAGCTACGTGTCGCAAAAAGCGCTTGCTGGTTTCAGAGCACTGCTCAGGCGGCGACATTCGCTGCCTGAAGCCCCGACACGGCAACGCGGTACCGGACTGGTTGAATTCTTGCTGGTGGCCATACCTTTGCTGGTAACCGCGTTGGGCGGCATCGAAATCTCGCACTGGATGTTCACCCGGCAAGCCATTAGCATGGCCCTCGTCGAGGCAGGACGCGCGGGGAGCACAGAACACGCCAACCCATTAGCTATTGCGCGCGCGTTCGAGGCGGCGCTGGGGCCGCTGTACCCCGGCACGGCCAAACAGCCATCAAGCCAACGCGTACAACATGCCCTTGAACGGCACCATCTGCATCACGCAACACTACCCTGGCACATTCAAATCGTATCGCCCTCGGCAACTGTCTTCGAAGACTTCAAGGCATCGGCACCAGACGTACGCCACCCAAGTGGGTTACCCACCATCAACAATAGCTACCAATTTGAACAAGATACCGCGTACCGGCAACAAGGCCAGCCCAACGGCACAGGCCCACGATCGGCCCAGACCATCTACCAGGCCAATGCGCTCATCTTAAGATTGACTTACCGCTACAAGCCCCTGCTGCCCGGCCTAGAGACCATGGCAGGCAACACGCTGGCGCTTACACAAGAGGCCGTAGTCGAGATGCAATCACATCCGGTACTCTGGCCCGACGACCCGTCTGGCAGGGTAACGCGCACACGCGATACCGCGGCACACCGTCACTGGAACGACCACGACACCACGCTACCTCAGCCGCCGGCAATACACGACGCCACAAGCCCACCCGCAAACGAGTATGCCGGGTCGCCAGGCCTGAACGAGAACGAAGGGCTAGGAAATAACGCAGACACAGGCAGCAACCCGGGTAACGAATCAGGCGGCAGCCTGGTACCGGAAAGCAGTACCGAAAATGGAGGCGGCGCTCACAGCGCAGCAGAAGACGCGGGAACCACGCCCGGGGACAATCAGGGGGAAGGCTCGTCGGAGGGCAATATATGCACGAACACATCGCCCTCTTTGACCATACCTAATTCGAATCTGGCGCGCTCTTCGACAGCGGCCGTACCCGATTTAAGATCTTGAACCTCGGCCGCCAATGCGTTGTTACGCGCGGCCAAGGCTTCATTTTTCTCTTCTTGACGGGCAAGCTGCTGTTCTAGTTCGCTGACTCGAGCCCAGCTGCCCTTACCCCACCACAAGGGATACTGTATGGCAGCAGCCAATATCACCAGAATCAACAGAACAAGGCGCATCAGCCTGCCCTACAAAAATTAACGCAGGTTGTAGAACGCGTCGCGACCGGGATACGAGGCCACTTCGGCCAGCTCTTCTTCGATGCGCAGCAACTGGTTGTACTTGGCCATACGATCGGAGCGCGACAGCGAACCGGTCTTGATTTGCATGGCGTTGGTGGCCACTGCAATATCGGCAATCGTCGAATCTTCGGTTTCACCCGAACGATGCGAAATAACAGCCGTATAACCAGCACGCTTGGCCATTTCGATGGCAGCAAAGGTTTCGGTCAGTGTGCCGATCTGATTGATTTTGATCAGGATGGAGTTGGCAATATTCTGGTCGATACCCTGCTTGAGGATTTTGGTGTTGGTCACGAACAGATCGTCACCCACCAACTGAACCTTTTTACCCAGTTGCTGAGTCAGAATCTTCCAGCCTTCCCAGTCGTCTTCGGCCATACCATCTTCGATGGTGATAATGGGGTACTTGTCGCACCAAGTTGCCAGCAAATTGGCGAAATCGGCAGCTGCGAGCGAAACACCGCCCTCGCCGGCCAGGTGATATTTACCGTCGCGGTAGAACTCGGAGCTAGCGCAATCGAGACCCAGAGCGATTTGCGAACCTGCTTCGTAGCCTGCGGCTTCGATGGCTTGCAAAATAAGCTGGATGGCCGCTTCGTGATTGGCAACGTTAGGGGCAAAGCCGCCCTCGTCACCCACCGCAGTCGACATACCCTGGTCGTGAATCAGTTTTTTAAGGGCATGGAATACTTCGGCGCCCATCTGCAACGATTCGCGGAAGCTGGTGGCGCCCACGGGCAAGATCATGAACTCTTGCATGTCGAGCGTATTGTTGGCGTGTGCACCGCCGTTGATCACGTTCATCATGGGCACAGGCATTTGCATAGGACCGCTACCACCAAAGTAACGGTACAACGATAGGCCTGAATCGTCGGCAGCAGCGCGCGCTACAGCCATACTGGCAGCCAGGATAGCGTTGGCGCCAAGGCGGCTTTTTGACTCGGTACCATCAAGCTCGATAAGGGTACGGTCAACAAAGGTTTGCTCTTGTGCGTCGAGCCCCATGAGCGCTTCGGAAATTTCGGTGTTGAGGTTTTCGACAGCCTTGAGTACGCCCTTGCCCAGGTAGCGGCTTTTATCGCCGTCGCGCAGTTCGATGGCTTCGCGAGCGCCTGTCGAGGCCCCCGACGGTACGGCGGCACGCCCCATGGCACCCGACTCGAGCAACACGTCGCACTCGACGGTAGGGTTGCCACGCGAATCTAGAATTTCGCGCCCGATGATATCTACGATTGCACTCATTGAATGTCCTGTGAAAAAAATGGAATAGCGTTAAATAACAATAATGGATTGTACTTCGAGCAGACGCACGCCCCTACCTGAGCGACACCTTTTCAAGGTGTTCGACGGCACGCACGCGCCAGCCCAGCTCGTCTTTGATGCGGCAACGTAAGGCGTCGGCCGCCTCGGGCTCGCCGTGCACCAGAAAGGTTTCGCGCGGCGGGCGCCGAAAACCGCCAAGCCAGCGGATGATTTCGTCGGCATCAGCGTGTGCCGACAACATCGACAGGTTGTTAAGCTCGGCTTTAACGGGAATATATTCGCCGTGTATTTTAATCGTCTGGGCACCGGCAAGCATTTTTGCCCCGCGGGTGCCAGCCGCCTGGTAACCAGCGAACAAAATCGATGAGCGCGGATCGGGTGCAAACCGCTTAAGGTGGTGCACAACCCGGCCGCCGGTGGCCATGCCGCTGGCCGAAATAATGATTTTAGGCATGACCGAGGCGTCTAGCGCCTTGGACTCTTCAACGCTTTCAATGTACTCGGCCACTTGATTGACCTCGTAGACTTGCGCCCGCGTGAGCTTTTGCTCGCCCGGATGGTCACGATGCACTTTGACGGCACTTAATGACATGGGGCTGTCGAGGTAAACCGGCATGTTCTCGGGCAGTCGGCGCTCGATTCGCAACTTGTGCAGGTAGTAAAGCAGCAGTTGTACTCGCCCCACGGCAAACGCCGGTATAACCACTGTGCCGCCGCGTTCGGCCGTGCGCCGAATGATGTCCTCAAGCACCGCCTCGGGGGGGCTGGCATCGTGACTGCGGTCGCCATAGGTTGACTCGAGCACAAGGTAATCGGCATCTTCGATGGTGTCCGGATCGGGCATGACAGGATCGTTGTAGCGGCCCAAATCGCCCGAGAACACAAGCTTTCGACCATCCCATTGCACTTCAACAATAGAAGCACCCAAAATGTGCCCGGCGCGATGCAGCTTGATCTTCAGGTCGTGGTCAATGGCGTGAAAAGCATCGCGCGCCAGTGGCTGAAACTGACGCAGGACTTTTTGAGCCTCTTTGGTGGTGTACAGGGGCAAGGCGGGTTCGTGCGAACTCAGCTTGTGGCGATTCGCGAACTCGGCGTCAGACTCTTGAATGTGTGCGCTGTCGAGCAGCAGGATTTCGGCCAGATCGATAGTGGGCTCTGACGCAAAAACGGGGCCCTTGAAGCCGTCTCGCCCTAACCGGGGCAAATAGCCCGAGTGATCGAGGTGGGCATGAGTGAGCACAACCGCATTGATGCTGGCCGGATCGACCGGGAACGGCGCCCAATTGCGTTGACGCAAGAGCTTGAGCCCCTGAAACAGGCCACAGTCGACCAAAATACGCTGCCCATTAGATTCGAGCAGATGACGCGACCCGGTAACCGTGCCCGCCGCACCCAGAAACGATAACTCCATGGCTCCTCCGCCAGGTGATGATCAGTCGAGTTCGAACAGGCCGTTTTCTTTGACGCAGCGATCGATGCTGACCAGTGATTTAAGCAAGCCCGGCATCTGACCCAGCGGGACGGCGTTGGGGCCGTCGGACAGGGCTTGATCGGGATTGGGGTGGGTTTCCATGAACAACCCGGCTATACCAACCGCCACCGCAGCACGAGCCAAGATGGGCACGAACTCGCGCTGACCGCCGGACGATGTGCCCTGCCCACCCGGCAACTGTACCGAATGGGTGGCATCGAACACAACCGGACAACCGGTTTCGCGCATGATGGCCAGTGAACGCATATCGGACACCAGATTGTTATAGCCAAACGATGCGCCGCGTTCGCACACCATGATATTACTGCCGTCGCCCCCGGCGGCAATAGCAGCATCGCGCGCCTTGTTCACCACCTGAAGCATATCGTGGGGCGCCAGAAACTGCCCCTTTTTTATGTTGACAGGCTTGAGTGTGGCGGCGCAAGCCTGGATAAAGTCGGTTTGGCGACACAAAAACGCAGGCGTTTGAAGCACGTCGACCACTGCAGCGACATCGTCGACCTGCGATTGATCGTGGATATCGGTAAGCACAGGCACACCTAGCTGGGCGCGCACATCGGCCAGAATTTGCAGGCCTTCGTGCATGCCCGGCCCCCGGAAAGACTTGCCCGAGCTGCGATTAGCCTTGTCGAACGAGCTTTTGTATATGAACGGGATACCCAGCTGCTGTGTGATTTCTTGCAGCCGGCCTGCCGTATCGAAAGCCATTTGGCGTGACTCGATAACGCAGGGGCCGGCGATGAGAAAAAACGGCCGGTTCAGCCCGGCTTCGAACCCGCATAGCTTCATGCCGAACCCTTAGCCGGGCGATTGGCCTGGTGTTCAAGCGCGGCCTTGATATAGCCCGTGAACAACGGGTGGCCGTCGCGCGGAGTTGAGGTGAACTCGGGGTGAAACTGTACGCCCATAAACCAAGGGTGCGAAGGGAGCTCCATGATTTCGGGGAGTTGTTCGGTGGGGGTACGCGCGCTAATGACCAGGCCGGACTCTTCTAGACGCGACACGTAGACATTGTTGACTTCGTAGCGATGGCGATGGCGCTCGTTGACTTCGTCGCCATAAATTTTATGAGCCAGGGTACCCGGGCGAACCGGGCAACGCTGTGCCCCTTTGCGCATTGTGCCGCCCAGATCAGACGTTTGATCGCGACGCTCGACTTTGCCTTCGCGGTCTTGCCATTCGGTGATGAGGGCCACCACAGGATGCGGCGTAGCCGGGTCGAATTCGGTGCTGTTGGCCCCGCCCAGTTGGGCAACGTTGCGGGCGAACTCGATAACCCCCAACTGCATGCCCAGGCAAATACCCAGGTACGGCACACCGTTTTCACGGGCGTAGCGAATAGCAGCAATCTTGCCCTCGGTGCCCCGTTTACCAAAGCCGCCTGGCACCAGGATGGCATCGAGGTGTTCAAGACATGCCGTACCTTCAGCTTCGATGACTTCGGAGTCGAGGTATTCGATGTTGACGTGGGAGCTGGTATGGATACCCGCGTGAACCAAGGCTTCGGTAAGCGACTTGTACGATTCGGTCAGGTCGACGTACTTGCCGACCATGCCAATAGTGACCGCTTTCTTGGGATGCTCGATGGCATCGACCATGCGGTCCCAGACGGTGAGGTCGGCCGGTGGCGGCGACAATGCCAGCGCATCGCAGACCAGGTTGTCGAGGCCTTGTGCGTGCAGCATGGCCGGGATTTTATAAATCGAATCGACGTCCCAGACCGAAATGACGGCATCGAGCGGCACGTTGGAGAACAACGAAATTTTCGCGCGCTCGTCGTCGGGGATACGGCGGTCGGCACGGCACAACAAGGCGTGCGGATAAATACCGATTTCACGCAGTTTTTGTACCGAGTGCTGAGTAGGCTTGGTTTTAAGCTCGCCGGCCGAGGCAATGAACGGCACCAGCGTCAGGTGCACAAACGCGGCGTTATTACGGCCCAGGCGCAGGCTCATTTGACGTGCGGCCTCGAGGAAAGGCAGCGATTCGATATCACCGACGGTGCCGCCGATCTCGACAATGGCGACATCGGCCTCGCCCTGATAGGCCGCTTTAGCGCCACGGGCAATGAAATCTTGGATCTCGTTGGTAATGTGCGGGATAACCTGAACAGTTTTACCCAGGTAGTCGCCGCGACGCTCTTTACGCAACACCGATTCGTAGATTTGACCGGTGGTAAAGTTATTGACCTTACGCATGCGCGTCGAAATAAAGCGCTCGTAGTGGCCCAGGTCAAGGTCGGTTTCGGCGCCGTCTTCGGTGACAAACACCTCGCCGTGCTGAAACGGGCTCATGGTGCCGGGGTCGACGTTGATGTAGGGGTCAAGCTTGAGCATGGTGACACGCAAACCACGCGACTCGAGAATGGCGGCCAATGAAGCAGCGGCAATGCCCTTACCCAGCGAGGACACTACCCCACCCGTTACAAATACATATTTGGTCATAAATCTGCGCCCGGTGTAGCCGGGCGGTAGCGGGAAATTGAAATTATAGCCGACGCAACCGGTTTCACAGCGGTTCGGTACGCGCAATCAACCAGTCGCGCGCCGCACCGTTGACCAGAGGCAACAATGTTTGACGTACGCAGGCGTGATAGTCGTTCAACCACGTTAAGTCGGTAGGCGTCAGCAAGCTTGCGTCGATACAGCGCGTATCTATCGGGCACAAAGTCAGGGTTTCAAATTTCATGAACTCGCCGAACTGAGTTTGCTCTGCAGGCTGGCACACCACCAGGTTCTCGATGCGCACCCCCCATTGGCCCGGCCGGTAAACCCCCGGTTCGTTGGACGTAATCATGCCGGTTGCCATCGCCATGGCCGGCTTGATGGGCGTGCGGTACGAGATGGATTGCGGCCCTTCGTGAACGTTCAAAAAGTAACCCACACCATGACCTGTACCGTGACCAAATTCAATACCTGCCTGCCACAAGGGCAGCCTGGCAATCGGATCGAGCATGGGTGCGGCAATGCCCTTTGGAAAATGCGCCTGGGACAGGGCAATCATGCCGCGCAACACTAAGGTAAAGTCGCGTTTTTGCTCGGGCGTTGGCGTGCCCACCGGCACGACCCGGGTGATATCGGTTGTACCGCCCAGATACTGGCCACCCGAATCGATAAGCAACAGACCATCGCCTTCGATGCGCGCATGTGAGCGCGTTGTAGCGTGATAGTGCGGCATAGCGCCGTTGGCGTTATAAGCGGCGATGGTCGAAAAGCTGGCGGATACGAAACCAGGCCGACGCGCCCGCGCTTCGGTAATTTTTTCGTCGATAGTCAGTTCGGTGATGGGCGCATTACCCAGTGCAGACTCGAACCAGGCAAAAAATTCACATAAGGCTGCGCCGTCCTCGGCCATCGCTTGCCGAACATGGGCAATTTCTTCCGGCGTTTTACACGCCTTAAGCAAGATGCTGGGGTTGTCGGCCTCGATGTGTTTAACGAACGCTGCAGCCGACAGCAAGCCCACCGTGGTGCGAGCCGGATCGAACAGCAAGGTAACCGATTCGGGCAGGCAAGACAACGCCCCGCCGATGGCGTCATAAGATTCGACACCCACCCCGTCGGCAGCAAGTTCTGCAACCAGTTCGGGCGACAGTTTCGAGGGTTCGACGAACAATGTGACTGTGTCGGCCCCCAGCAGAACATGCGCCAGAAAAACCGGGTTATACGACACATCGGCGCCACGCAAATTCAGTAACCAGGCAATGTCGTCAAGCGACGACAGCCAGTGCCAGCCGGCGCCCTGCGCAAGCATGCGGTCGCGTACGGCCTGAATATTGGCTGCGCGCGGCCGGCAAGCATGCGGTGGCTTATGCGCAAAAACAGGCGCCGACGGTAAAGACGGGCGCTCAGTCCAGACTTCACCTACCAGGTCAAGATCGGTATGCAGGCGTAAACCGCCGCCCGACAATGTGCTTTGCCATTGACGATGTGCAGAAACGGCCAGCGTATTGCCATCGACGGCCACTTTGGCGCCTTTAGACAAATGCGCCACCAGCCACTCGGCCGGCGTCGGTACGCCTTCGGCACCCGCCCGCATTGTTTCGATTCCGCTGCCCTCCAGGTCATTGACCGCCTGCTCCCAGTAGCGACTGTCTGTCCAGAGGCCGGCAAAACCAGCCGTTACCACCAAGGTACCCGCCGACCCTTCAAACCCCGACAGCCAGGCGCGAGCCGCCCAATGATCGGGCAGATATTCGGACAAATGCGGGTCTGCCGACAAGACAACACAAGCGTCGACGCCATGCGCATCCATGGCCTGCCGCAAGGCCTGCAGGCGAAACGAGGGGGTGGAACCGGGGGTCAAATCAGCCACGAGTTTACTCAATCAAAAATGCAAAAAAATAACGGCTTACCCCGTTAACCGGAGCAAGCCGCACGCAAACAAAAAAGTTCAGGCAAACGCTGACACATCGATTTTGGCTGCCGTTTTGGACAGGATCTCGTCAACGGTAACACCCGGCGCCATTTCGGTAAGCTTAAGGCCGTTTTCAGTGACTTCCATGACGCCCAGATCGGTAATGATGACGTTAACCACGCCAACACCGGTAAGCGGCAGCGTGCACTCAGGCAACAATTTCAGGTCTTCGGTGCCGTCTTTTTTACGCGCCACGTGCTCCATTAAGACCACCACACGACTAACGCCAGCGACCAAATCCATCGCGCCGCCCATGCCTTTGATCATTTTTCCCGGAATCATCCAGTTGGCCAGGTCGCCCTTTTCGGACACCTGCATAGCCCCCAGGATAGCCAAATTGATTTTGCCACCGCGGATCATGGCAAACGACTCAGACGAAGAAAAAATTGACGACCCCGGCAAAGTGGTGACGGTTTGTTTGCCGGCGTTGATCATATCGGCGTCGACCTCGTCTTCTTCAGGGAAAGGGCCAATACCCAGCAAGCCGTTTTCGGACTGCAGCCAGACCTCGACGCCCGGCGGTACGTAATTAGCTACCAGGGTGGGCAAGCCAATGCCCAAATTCACGTAGAAGCCGTCTTGAAGCTCTTTTGCCGCACGCGCGGCCATTTCGTCACGATTCCATGCCATGGTTATTCTCCTGCGTTACGTACGGTGCGTTTTTCAATGCGTTTTTCGGGGCTGGTGTTCAGCACAATGCGGTGTACGTAAATACCGGGCAAGTGGACGTCATCGGGGTTGATATCACCGATATCAACCAGCTTTTCAACTTCAACAACCGTAATTTTCCCGGCCATGGCGACATCAGGGTTGAAATTACGCGCGGTCTTACGGAAAACCAGGTTCCCGCTGCGATCGGCCATATAGGCTTTCACCAAACACACGTCGGGCTTGAGCGCGCGCTCGAGAATATAGCGCTCGCCATCAAACTCGCGCTCTTCTTTGCCTTCGGCCACCAGCGTGCCTACCCCGGTACGCGTATAAAACGCCGGAATACCGGCCCCGCCAGCGCGCAACTTCTCGGCCAGCGTACCCTGCGGCGTGAACTCGAGCTCGAGCTCGCCGGCCAGATACTGACGCTCGAACTCTTTGTTTTCGCCTACGTAAGACGAAATCATTTTCTTGATTTGACGGGTCTCGAGCAACTGCCCTAGCCCAAAACCATCGACCCCTGCGTTATTACTGACACACGTCAGGTTTTGAACACCCGAATCACGCAACGCAGCGATCAAGGCCTCTGGAATACCGCACAGACCGAAACCGCCGACGCCAATCATTTGGCCATCGGCCACAATGCCCTTTAGTGCTTCTGCGGCACTTGCATACACTTTGTTCATTAATGCTCCACCCTGAGTTTAAAAACGTGGCGGCCACTACCGGTATCGACCGGCCCCGGACCACCGCAAACTATACTTTAGCCGACTCGCCTACACAAAAAAACGCGCCAGGTGCTCAAGCTCGACGGCTGTCCAGGGCGACGATTGCCCGCTTTCGCGATCGGCTACCACAACCACATTCTTACCCTTGGCGTAGGGCACACCCGGCTCGCCCTCGACCTCGATGGTGACATCGAAAGTCAGACTGGATCGACCAATTCGGGTCACGGTCATGAGCACGGCTACCGTCGCCGGGTAAACCACCGACTTCAAAAAATCGAATGAAGCGTGCGCCAGCAACGGCACACGGCCATGCGGGAAATAGACCTGCTCGGCTTCGAAGCACTGAGCACGGGCCTCTTCGACATATTTGAAATACAGCGTGTTATTGACGTGCCCGACGGCGTCCATGTCGCCCCAACGCACCGGCATGACGCACCGGAATACCCCACCTACCTTCAACGGACAAACGCTTGATTCTTCTGACATAGTTGGCTTATTGACGAAGCTGTTGTTTATTTAAAAAAACGCACAGGCCGGCATACCGACCGCACGCGCCACGAAAGGATAACAGTACAAGGCTGGAACGGCTGACTCGAGCTGCACTACAATCCCCACATACAACAGAATAATTCAACACGGAGAATTACATCCATGACTGAACGCGAATCGATGGAATACGATGTCGTGGTGGTTGGCGCCGGCCCTGCCGGGCTGTCTGCCGCAATACGTATCAAACAGCTTGCCGCCGAAAAGGGCCAGGAGATCAGTGTCTGTGTACTGGAAAAAGGCGCTGAAGTCGGCGCCCACATCCTGTCCGGCGCCGTCATGGACCCCAAAGCCCTGACTGAACTGATCCCCGACTGGAAAGAAAAAGGCGCGCCACTGAACACCCCGGTCACCGAAGACAAGTTCTTGTTCCTGACCCAAAGCGGTTCGCGCTCTACGCCAGCATGGATGCTGCCCGAATGCTTCCAGAACCACGGTAATTACATTGTGCGTCTTGGCGAAGTCACCCAGTGGCTGGGCGAACAGGCCGAAGCTCTAGGCGTCGAGATTTTCCCCGGGTTTGCCGCCGCCGAGATCCTGTACACCGACGACGGTGCCATCAAAGGCGTTGCCACGGGTGACATGGGCGTGGCGCGCGATGGCTCGCACACCCCGAATTACCAGCCTGGCATGGAGCTTCACGCTCGCTACACGCTGTTTGCCGAAGGGTCACGCGGCCATCTGGGTCGCCAGCTCATCGAACGCTTCAAGCTCGATCAAGGCCGCAACAGCCAAAGCTATGCCATCGGCATCAAAGAAATGTGGGAAGTCGACCCGGCGCAATCCCGGCCCGGTCTGGTCATGCATACGGCCGGCTGGCCCCTCGACGCCGACACCTATGGCGGCTCATTCCTGTACCACCTGAAAGACAACATTGTTGTCGTGGGTCTGGTTGTCGGGCTCGATTACGCCAACCCATGGCTGTCGCCCTTCGAAGAATTCCAGCGCTACAAAACCCATCCGGCCATCCGCCCCATCTTTGAAGGCGGCAAGCGTATCGCCTATGGTGCGCGATCCCTGACTGCGGGCGGCTTGTTGTCTCTGCCTAAGTTCGTGTTCCCCGGCGGTGCCATGGTGGGCTGCGAGGCCGGCTTCCTTAATGCATCGCGCATCAAGGGCAGCCACGCCGCCATCAAAACCGGCGCACTGGCGGCCGAAGCTGCAGTACAAGCCATTATGGCCGGCCGCAGCCACGACGAACTCACGGCCTACACGACGGCATTCGAAGCCTCCTGGCTCCACGACGAACTGAACAAAGCCCGCAACTTCAAACAATGGTTCAAAAAAGGCCGTACCGTAGGTACCGTCATGACTGGCATAGAGCAGCTGCTTTTAAAAGGCAAAATGCCCTGGACACTGCGCAATAACAAGCCGGATCACGCCTTCCTGCAACCTGCAGCCGAATGCGCTCGCATCGACTACCCCAAACCCGATGGCAAGCTGACATTCGATCGTCTCAGCTCGGTGTTTATCTCAAACACCAACCACGAAGAAGACGAACCTGTCCACCTGACATTGAAAGACGCGTCGGTGCCGGTGTCAGTCAATCTGGCCAAATACGGTGGCCCAGAGGCGCGCTTTTGTCCTGCCGGCGTCTACGAGTTCATTAAAGACGACGCGGGCAGCGATCGCCTGCAAATCAATGCGCAAAACTGTATTCATTGCAAAACCTGCGACATCAAAGACCCCACACAAAATATTGTTTGGGTCACCCCGCAAGGCGGCGAAGGGCCGGTTTATAACGGCATGTAATACCGCCGGGCTTCTGCGCCCTTATATCGCCATAAAAAGGCAGCCTTTATAAAAGGCTGCCCCCAGGCTAAAAATAAACCCCGCTGTTTTTTGCAGCGGGGTTTATTTTTTGTCGGTTAAGTAATTGCGGGTTTTTGTTTTTGCAACGTGCGGAGGTCTTGTTATGCCGCCATGGGCCGCATAACAAGACACAAACGCCTTTACACCGACTTCGACAACTGGGAAAGAATTGCCGGGTTTTCGAGCGTCGAGACGTCTTGCGTGACCTCTTCGCCCTTGGCCACAATACGCAACAACCTGCGCATGATTTTGCCTGAACGTGTTTTGGGCAGGTTTTCACCAAAACGGATGTCTTTGGGTTTGGCTATCGGGCCGATCTCTTTGGCTACCCAGTCACGCAGTTGTTTGGCCACCTGCACGGCTTCGTCACCTTCAGGCAAGTCGCGTTTAAGCACGACAAACGCCACAATGGCCTCGCCCGTGGTGTCGTCTGGGCGCCCAACCACAGCGGCCTCGGCCACCAGTGGGTGCGACACCAGGGCCGACTCGACTTCCATAGTACCCAGGCGGTGGCCAGAGACGTTCAGAACGTCGTCGACACGGCCCATGATCCAGAAGTAACCATCGGCATCGCGCTGCGCACCGTCACCCGCCAGGTAGTACCCTTTGAGCTCGGGCGGGAAATAGCTTTTCTTAAAGCGTTCAGGGTCGCCCCAGATATTACGGATCATGGCCGGCCATGGGCGCTTGACCACCAGGAACCCGCCAGTCCCATTTTCGACATCGCCACCAACTTCGTCGACGATGGCAGCCTCGATACCCGGCAGCGGCAAGGTGCACGAACCGGGCTTGAGCGGTGTCACGCCAGGCAAGGGCGTAATCATATGGCCGCCAGTTTCGGTTTGCCACCAGGTATCCAGAACCGGGCAACGCTCGCCCCCCACTTCTTTGAAATACCACATCCAGGCTTCGGGGTTGATGGGTTCGCCCACCGAACCAATAAGACGCAATGAACTGAGATCGTACTTGCGCGGGTGAACATCGGGTTGGGCTTCGGACGCTTTAGTCAGTGATCGAATAGCAGTAGGCGCGGTATAGAACACCGTCACGTTATGGCGCTGGATCATTTCCCAGAAACGCCCGGCATTGGGATAGGTAGGCACGCCTTCGAACATGACCTGCGTCAGGCCATTGGCCAACGGACCATAGGCAATATAGGTATGGCCCGTAATCCAGCCCACGTCGGCCGTACACCAGTAGACGTCGGATGGCTTGGCATCGAATGCCCACTTAACCGTGAGCATGGCCCATAGCAAATAACCAGCCGACGCGTGTTGCACCCCTTTAGGTTTGCCCGTAGAGCCCGAGGTATAAAGAATGAACAAAGGATGTTCGGCATTAACCGGCACGGCTGGGCAATCGGCCGACTGTCCTTTGGCAACGTCGTGCATCCAGAGGTCACGCCCTTCTACCCAGTCAACGGCGCCGCCTGTACGCTTGTACACGACCACATGGCGTACCGCCTCGCAGCCCCCCATAGAAATAGCTTCGTCGACCGCAGGCTTAAGCGTGATTGCCTTACCACCGCGCATTTGTTCATCGGCGGTAATGACCAGCGAGGCGCCGACATCGACCAGACGCTCGTGGATGCTTTTGGAGGAAAAACCGCCAAACACCACCGAGTGCGTGATACCCAGACGCACGCAGGCATGCATGGCGACAACGGCTTCGACGGACATGGGCAGATAAATAATGGCGCGATCGCCCTTTTTGTACCCCAGCGCCTTCAGGCCGTTAGCGAACGCGCACACTCGATCGTAGAGTTCGCGATAGGTGACTTGCGTGACATCGCCGTTATCGGCTTCAAAAATAATGGCGGTTTTGTGCTCGACCGGCGTACCCAAATGACGGTCGAGGCAGTTCTCGGAGACGTTAAGCTCGCCATCGCCAAACCATTTGTAAAACGGTGGGTTCGATTCGTCGAGCACTTGCGTAAAGGGCGTTGTCCAGTTCAAGTTTTCTTTGGCCAACCGCCCCCAGAAACCCTCGGGGGAAGCTTGCGCCTCGGCGACAAGCGCTTTGTAGGCCTCCATCCCGGCAATATTTGCCGTTTTGACAAGCTCGGGAAAGGCGGGAAACACCCGGTTTTCTACCAGCACTGACTTAATTTGTGTGGACACGATGGTTGACTCCTTCTTGTTCGTCTGGATAACCCAATTCACGATAAGTATCGCTCACCTGAACGCCGCGCGCAAAATTGATGCGCATTAATATGACAAAACCGACGATAAAAAACAAACCCGTAAACAGCAGAGCCTGACGATGATTGCCACTGGTTAACCAGGTAACCAGCCCATAACTGAACGGACCGACAACAGCCGCCAGCTGAATGGCAAACGTCCATAATGCATAGAACTCTGCCAGACGACCAGAAGGCGCAAGCGCCCCGACCATGGCCCGGCCTGCGCTTTGACTGGTGCCCATGCACAAGCCGGCAAGCACTGCGGCTACCCAGAACACCCGGACATCGACGGCCAGATAAGCCACAACAACCATAACCATCCAGCCCACGAGCGTAATGGCCAACGCAGGTTTATGGCCGACCCGGTCTTGAAAGTGACCAAACAATAGGGCCCCGGCAGCCGCCGCAATATTGACGACAAAAACCAGCGCCATGGTCTGTGCCATGCCAAAGCCCATAGCCTCGGTGGCGTAGACCGCAGCCAAGGTAATGACCACCGCAATACCCGCCTGGTAGAACGCACCACACAACAGCAACAGGCGAAAATCGGGGAAAAAATGACTGACTTCGTGCCAGGCGCCCACCAGATGACGCAACGGCGATACGCGCCGCCGACGACTGGGCACCGAACGCTCTTGTAAAAAGACAAATGAGGGAATGGCAGACAGGCCAAACAACACGGCCGTCAGGAGCATTACCCAGGGCACATAGACAGGCGCGTCGTAACCCTTGCCGGACAGCACTGACACCAGCAGCAATGACAACCCCAGCGCCAGCATGCCGCCAAAATAGCCAAAACCCCAGCCCCAGCCCGACACCCTTCCCAGACTGCCCGGGCGTGCGATCTCGGGCAAAAACGCGGCAATAACCGATTCGCCCACGCAATAACAATAGTTTGAAACGGCCAGCACCAGCAGCCCTACCAGCACCATGCCTGGCCCAATACCCGCAAGCAAACACGTCGCGAGCACACAACCTGCCGTACTTAAAAAAAGTACCCTGCGCTTACGGCGGTGGGCATCGGCGTAGGTACCCAGTGCGGGCATCGTGAACATCACCAGCAAGTAAGACAATGACAACGCCGACGTAAGTGCCAGCGTGCCCCAGTCTTTACCTGCGGCAACCACCCCGACAAAATAAGTATTGAATACCGTCGTCAGTACAACGGTGGTGTAGCCGGAGTTGGCAAAATCATAAAAAGCCCAGCTCCAGAACTCGCGACGCTTGACCCCGGGGGCCAGCGCGCCAGACAGCCCCCGCTGGGCAGGGGACTGTGTCGGAACGGACCCGACTGCGTCTGGTGCAGACATAAACCGGCGCCGGCTTATGCCGTAACGGCAGCAATACCCGCACGGGCAATAGCGGCATCGTCGCTGGATTTGACGCCTGCTGCTGCAACGGCGCCGACGACTTGCCCGTCAACAATAATGGGCACGCCACCCTCAAGCAAGCCCTCGAGCACTGGCGCGGTCAGGAACGACATGCGTCCCTGATTGATGATGTCCTCGTACACTTTTGACTCGCGACGCCCCAACGCAGCCGCGTTGGCTTTGGCGGGTGCCATATGAGCAGTAATAGGGGCGGCGTTATCAAGCCGCAGCAAACCCAGCAAGTGCCCGCCATCGTCCACCACGGCGATCGACACCGCCCACTGGTTTTCGGCGGCGTGCTTTTCAGCAGCAGCCAAAATGGCTTTGACGTCTTCTGCGCTTAAAACGGGTTTTGTTTTCATGATTTAACTCTGAATCTCGTGGAAGTTACAAAACCCAGACTTTACCTGATCGAGCAGATTAGTTAAACTCGGGCACGCGAAAAAATGTCCGGGCATCCGCGGCCCGTTCTAGCCCATGACATCACTATCGATTACACCCGCACATCGTATCTTTAACTCAATTTTGCCCCGCCGATTCGGTGGGGCTTTATGCGCCGCCCTCGTGGTCGGGCTGTTGTCTGGTTGCGCCACCACAGGCCAGCAAAGCGCCGGCACATCGCTTCGCGACGCTTACCAGGCGCAAGCCACCTCCGACCCGCTTGGCGCCTACCTGGCGCAAAACGACTACGGCCTTAGCCGCGGCAGCAACCTGGGCTACGACCAGCCTGCCACAGGCCCACGGGCCATGGCGTCAACTGCACTGCAGCATCTAGGCGTTAAGTATTCTTTTGGCGGCGACGCACCAAGCACAGGGTTCGACTGCAGCGGGCTGGTTATTTATGCGGCCGAAAAATCATTAGGCCTTAAATTGCCTCGCCGCTCGGCCGAAATTGCGCGCTTGGGCACGGCCGTGAACAAGTCCGAACTCAAAAAAGGTGACCTGGTGTTCTTCAATACACTCGGCCACCGTTTTTCACATGTAGGTATTTACCTGGGCAACCGGCAGTTTGTTCATGCGCCTCGCGCCGGTTCGGTAGTGCGCATCGAAAACATGGACATGGCTTACTGGAAGAAGCGCTATAACGGCGCGCGTCGCCTCGACCCAGGCCAACTCGACGACGCAACCACCGCCCTCACCCTGAATAAATAGCAAATCCGCTTCAGGATTTGCGCGCCGGGCACGCCTCGCAGTACCCGCACTGGCTCAGGGCCTGCTTCATGCAGCATACCGAGCGACGACAAGCCACCACCCTGATGCCGGCGCGTTGCGCTGCGGCACGAAACGTTTTCATAACGTTATGACCCAGAAAATCAGTTAAAAGTATTAATAACTGGGTGCCCGAAGGGAGCTGAGGTGTTTTCTTTTGATGCGCGCTGTGACGGCCGCTGATGTGCTGCATGATGGCTATGTTGTGCCCTTTCAGCAGGTCGGGGATATTTCCCAGCCGGTCGGCCCCCACAACAACAGCATTAACAGATCCTGACATGATTTCCTCTCGCGGATAACGTTGAACCACTTAACGATAATCATTATCATTTAATATGTCAATGAGAATAATTCCCATTTGATTTTTTAGGCGTCAATGTTCGACTCCCGATCAATCGCTTCCTGGACAACGTCTCGCGTCAGGCTCTCGGACAGCATCTGCAAAAACACGTAAACATAATCGCGCAGGAAAATACCCGACTTGATGGCAACACGCGTGACGTGCTCGCCAA
Organism: Pusillimonas sp. T2; assembly: GCF_002236805.1. GTDB lineage: Bacteria > Pseudomonadota > Gammaproteobacteria > Burkholderiales > Burkholderiaceae_B > Neopusillimonas. The sequence continues at coordinate 88,178 of NZ_NIQA01000001.1, forward strand.
ACAAGTGCCCCACCGGAATACCAACCAGCCCCTTGTCGCGGCGGGGATCAAAAGCCATACCGGCAATAATGCCAACACCTAGCCCGACGTCGACATAGGTTTTGATCACATCGGCATCAATCGCTTCGAGCACGATATCGGGCGTAATGCCGGCATTGGCGAAAGCCTCGTCGATGGCGCGGCGGCCAGAAAACTGGCGATCGTAAGTTACCAGCGGATACTGCGCCAAATGCGCTAACGACAGCTCACGGGCCTGACTGGACGTAAGCTCGGCCAACGGATGTTCGGGCTTCAGTACCAGGACGTGTTCCCAGGCGTAAACAGGCAACGCCGCCAAGCCGGGGGTATGTGCCAAAGACTCGGTCGCGATGGCCAGGTCGGCTTGCTCGTGCAGGACCATACGCGCCAATGTCGGAGGGTTACCTTCGGCTAACGACACACGAACTTTGGGAAACCGCTCACGAAAGCCCGGAATGACCTTAGGCAGTAGGTATCGCGCCTGTGCGTGCGTGCAACCTATGACCAGCCCGCCTTCATCACGCTGGGCGAATTCGTCGCTGACTTTTTTAAGATTGTCGACTTCGCGCATGATGCGCTCGATCACTTGGGCCACCGCCGTGCCGGGCTTGGTCAAACCCTTGATGCGCTTACCGTGACGCTCGAAAATCTTGATCCCCAGCTCATCTTCGAATTCGATAATTGACTTGGACACGCCCGGTTGCGACGTGAACAGCGCGCGAGCGGCTTCGGTCAGGTTGAAATTGCGACGAATGGTTTCGCGAACGAAACGAAATTGCTGTAGGTTCATGATGTGTCCCGATATAGAGACACAATTATATGTAATAAAGACCCTACACAAAATAGCTTTTGGATATAAGCAATAACCTAACAGTTAGCTTTTGCGGGGCGCCTTGACACGCAACTTACGCCACATCATGAACACCATCAAGCCTAAAAATACGGCATGAACCAGCCAGACACCCACAGAAAAAGGGAGCTGTCCATTGCCGATCCAACCACGCGACAGGTTGATTAGATTCATATAAAGCAGGCCAACCAGGCCGGCGATAAGAATATCGCCCGAACGCCCCAGCCGCGGGTTGACCGCGCCAAGAGGTATGGCCAACAGCGCCAGGTTGAGGGCCGCCAGCGGCAGTGCCAGGCGCCACATAATTTGCGAATTGGCATGCTCGGTGTTGTCACGCAATAGCTGCTCGGTAGGCCGCGCTTTGATTTGCCGCTCGGCGATTTCACGCATGGCTGCCGGCGTTGTCGCATCGGCGCTTCGTTCGAGGCGAAAGCCATAGCGCTCGAAGTCGAGCAGACGGAATTCGGGCTGCCCTGGCTTCAAATCGTAGCGATGACCTTCAGTAAGTACCAGAAAGCGATCGCCATTAGCCTGTGTCTCGACACGTGCGCTATTGGCGGTAACGACACTAAGCCATTGATCGTCGATCACACGGGCAACCACCTTGCCCAGTTCGTCGCCTTCGTTGACGGGGTCTTCGGCAAAAAATACCCGTGCACCGCCCTGCGTTTCGATGAACTGGCCGGCCGAGACTTTGGACAAGTCGGACCGTTGTTCGTAACGTTGACGGTACTCGGCAATTTGCCGATAAGCCCAGGGCGAGGCAAACAGGGTAAGAAACGCAATGATAAGCGCAGCCGGAACGGCGCAGCGCATAACCGGCCCCACCCAGTCTTTAAGCGACAGCCCGCTGGCAAACCACACCACCATTTCAGATTCGCGAAAATTTCGGGTGACTGTCGTCAAGACTGCGATGAACAACGACACCGATAAAATGACTGGCAATGCCGTAATACTTGAAAACGTGGCAAGACCGAAAACGACATCGGCCCCAATACTGCCGTTAGCCGCTTCGCCCAGCAAACGCACCAGCAGCACGCTGAGCCACACGACAAGCAATGTAGAGAACACAACCCCTGCGTGACTGAGAATTTCGGAAACTACCGAGCGTTTGAATAGAGACATAAAGAAAAATGGGAGATAATCAGTAGCACTTTACTGACATTAACCGAGACCACCATGGAATTCAGTACCAATACCACAACAACACTTCATACCCTGAAAACTGCAGCCTTGGCCGTTGGCGTATTTGCCGAAGGACAACTTACTGCCGCTGCCAAAATTATCGACGACGCCAGCAACGGCGCTGTCCGAGACGCTGTGAAGGCCGAGTTCCCGGGCACCGCTGGCACGCAGTTAGTGCTGCGAAACCTGGCAGGCATCAGTGCTCAACGCGTTATTTTAATCGGGTTAGGCAAACAAGAGGCCTACAACGCCAAAACTCACGCCGCCGCCGAACAATCCTTCGCCAAATACTGCGTTCAGGCGCAGCTTACCGAGGGCGTATCGACACTAGCCCGCACCGATTGCAAAGACAGCACATTGCAACAGCGTACGCAGGCATTGGCCGTTGCTGTTGGCCAGGCCACTTATCAGTACGACGCCACGCTGGGCAAAGCCTCTAAAAAAACCGCACCCAAACTTAAAAAAATCAGTACCTGGGTCACCCGTGCCGAAGCCGACGAGGCCAATGCCGGCCTGCAGTCTGGCCGCGCTATGGCCAATGGCATGCAACTGGCACGCACACTGGGCGACTTGCCCGGCAATATCTGCACGCCAACCTATCTGGGCAACACCGCCAAAAAACTGGCCAAGACCCATAAGACGCTTAAGGTCGAGGTTCTCGGGCTGAAACAGCTACAAGAACTGGGCATGGGCTCGTTCCTGTCGGTCGCCAAAGGCTCTGACGAGCCCCCGGTATTTATTGTGATCAAGTACACCCCAGCGGCAGCCGCAAAAGCAGCGCGCGCCAAGGCCAAAGCGCCGGTTGTCCTGGTTGGCAAGGGTATCACCTTTGACTCCGGTGGTATTTCCATCAAGCCCGGCGCCAACATGGACGAAATGAAATACGACATGTGCGGTGCTGCAAGCGTTGTCGGCACGATGCAAGCGGTGGCCGAACTGGGCATTAGCCAGCCAGTTATCGGCCTTATTCCCGCATGCGAGAACCTGCCCAGCGGGCGCGCCAACAAGCCAGGCGACGTCGTCACCAGCATGTCGGGTCAAACCATCGAAATTCTTAACACCGATGCCGAAGGCCGTCTCATCTTGTGCGATGCCCTGACCTACGCCGAGCGCTTCAAGCCCGCCGCCGTCGTTGATATCGCGACCCTTACCGGCGCGTGCGTCGTCGCCTTGGGTCACGTCAATACCGGCTTGTTTTCGGCCGACGACGCCTTGGCCGACCAGTTGCTTGCGGCCGGCAAGCAATCGGGCGACCCCGCATGGCGCATGCCGCTCGACGACGCCTACCAAGAGCAGCTGCGGTCCAATTTCGCCGATATGGCCAACATCGGCGGCATGCCGGCCGGTTCTGTAACGGCTGCCTGCTTCTTGTCGCGCTTTGCCAAGGCCTACAAGTGGGCTCACCTCGACATCGCCGGCACAGCATGGCGCAGTGGTAAAGACAAAGGCGCTTCAGGCCGCCCCGTCCCTCTGCTGGTCCAGTTCCTGCTAAACCAGGCTTGATGACCACGATGTCCAGGGTCGACTTCGCCTTTGGCGCTCCCGACCGCTTGCGCATGGCCTGCGAGGTCGTGCGCAAGCACTATGCGGCCGGTCGGCCGTTGGTGGTTTATACGCAAAACAACCAACTTATGGGCCGATTCGACCGCCTGCTATGGTCATTCGAGCCCGATGCCTTCATACCCCATGTCGATGCGGCTGACCCACTCGCGCCGCAAACAGCGGTCATTTTTACAACAGCTGCTCCCATGCCCGACATGCACGCCCGGCATGCGCAAGCACCCGTCTGGCTAATCAATCTCGACGCCGATATCCCACCCACGGCCAGCCACTTCCCGCGCATTCTCGAAGTCATCGACAACAAACCCGCCGAGGTCGCCGCAGCGCGCCAGCGCTGGCGCGCCTACAAGCAAGAGGGGCACGAACTTTTTGCCCACGACGTGTCCAACACCGTGCCGGCATCCTGATTTGCACACACCGCGCAAAGTCATCGCGCCCATAGTCATAATGACCTGAAGACCCTGCCCTACCGCTTGATTATTCAGCTGTATGTCAGTAATCTAAGGGCTGTAATTGTTTTATCTGTTTACCTTAAAGGATCAACCATGAGCGACTTTCGTCAACCCTCATACGCCGAGCAGCAATACGGCGCAGCCGCCGAGGTTGTGCGTAATCGCGTGTTGCGCAATACCTACTGGCTGCTCGCGCTGTCATTAATCCCCACCGTACTGGGTGCATTCGTTGGCCTGACTACCGGCATCAACAGCGTCATGGCGGCCAGCCCCGGCATGAGCGCCATCTTGTTCCTGGTAGGCGCATTCGGGCTCATGTTCCTTATCGAACGCAACAAGAACAACAGCATGGGCGTTGCCCTGTTGCTGGCCTTTACATTCTTCATGGGCATCATGCTGTCGCGCCTTATCGGCTTTGTATTAGGCATGGGCAATGGCGCACAGCTCATTATGCTGGCGTTTGGCGGTACTGCCGTTGTATTCGGCGCCATGGCCTCGGTGGCCAGCACCACCAAACGCGACTTTTCCCACCTGCAAAAGTTCTTGTTCATTGGTGTCGTCGTGCTGCTGGTTGCCTCGCTGGCCAACATCTTTTTGCAGTTGCCAGCGCTGGTTCTTACCATTTCAGTCATGGCAATCGGGCTGTTCTCGGTCTTGCTGCTGGTCGACCTGCAACGCATCATTCGTGGCGGCGAAACCAACTACATTTCAGCCACGCTGGCGGTCTACCTAGACTTGTATAACATTTTCGCCAACTTGCTCATGCTGTTGGGCATTGTCGGCGGCGATCGCGAGTAACCGTCTTAGCCGAAACAAGCGTTCACGCTTAAGCACTTCGTCAATCGGGCCGGACACCCGGCCCACCGCCTCGAAGTCACCTTCTATTTTCCGCAACGCCGACGCCACAGCGTCGGCGTTTTGCTGCCAGCATCGAGTCAACAGCTCATCTGGGTCGAGCAATGTCAACCCAAACCCCCTCAGTTCGGCCCGGTTAAAGTCTTTGATATTACGCGTCACGACGGCGATATTGACAGGGCCGGTACGCTCACGCACTTTACGGGCTGCCGCCACAACATGCCAGTCTTTAGGGTCACTACGCTTTAACCCCTCTTTAAACTCGCTGACGTCACCCTGATCGGCATCGGGATACGCCACTTGCAAGTCGCCCCACTGCGCCTGAATATCTTCGAGGCTGGCTTCCCACAAACGCGCCGCATTACGGCACCACTCGTCCCCAATAACCGGACTCCACGCGGGTCGAAACAATCCACTGTCAACCAAACGGAGCAGCATACGACGCACGACGTTGGAAATGAGTACGCAGGTATCAATGACAATAATGTCAGGCAAAGGCTTGGCCATAGCGGGCGACACATTTGAAACTGAAAGACTCACAGTCGCTGCAGCTCCATCAGTACTTTTCGCGTGCGCAATGGCCTGCCTGACAGCAATTCATCCAGCCGTTCTCGCAGACTTTTGCGCAGCTCGGGCTCGAGCGCCGGGTCGTTGAAATCGGGAGGAGATTCATCCAGGCCATAACCCGTTTCTTGCAACAGCACCCATTCGAACCGACGCAAAGCGGCAGCTGCGCCGCCACCGGCGGCCAACTGAATCAGCGCAGCATCGTAGGCATCGTAAAGCATCGGATGAGGGTCTTCGCGTGGCAACAGCCTAAGCACCAATTCGTTCAAGTACCAGGCAGACATGAAGGCGCGACCGGCCAACGGCCTGATACCCAGCGTCTCGGCCCGCGTCAGTGTTTTAACCTCGCCAGCGCCCGTCCAGGAGAGCAACAGCGGCTGGAACCCCGTCAATACGGAACGCAATGTCGAATAAGGTCGTTTCGCACCCTTTGCCACCAGGGCAACTTGACCATGGTCTCGCGAAAAAACCTGGATTAATAAAGACGTTTCACGCCACGGTGCGGCGTGCAATAAATACGCAACGGTCTCGTTGACCCGCGTACTTCGCTTACTCATACCCCAGGTCGCGCAGAGCGGCTTCGCGATCAGACCAGCCCTTTCGCACTTTGATGTAGATTTCGAGGAACACGGGCTTATCGAGCAGCTTTTCGATGTCTTGACGGGCCTCGGTTGCGATGCGCTTCATGTGCATGCCGCCTGCACCCAGCAAGATAGGACGATGACTTTCGCGCTCGATGACGATACAGGCCGCCACCTTGACCGAGCGGCCCTCTTCTTCCCATTGCTCGATGACGACAGTACAACCGTAAGGCAGTTCGTCACCCACCAGGCGGAATATCTTTTCGCGAATCAGTTCGGCTGCAATGAAGCGCACTGGCCGATCGGTCAGGGCGTCGGCTTCGAACATGGGTTCGCCCTCGGGCAAACGCGTAGCGATCTCATCGAGCAAGGTGTCGAGCTGAACGGACTTTACCGCGCTGACCGGCACCACCGCCGCATAAGGGAACAACGCAGTCAGACGACTGACGAACGCAAACATCGCGTTTTTGTCTTTGAGGCTGTCTACTTTGCTGATGACCAGAATCGTTTTATTGCCCTTGGGCAACAAGGGAAGAAGCTGCGCATCACCCTCGGACCACTTACCCGCTTCGACGACGTGCAATACGACGTCAACGTCGGCCAGCGCCTGGGTAACCACACGATTCATCATCCGGTTCATGGCGCCGCCATGACGCGTCTGAAAGCCGGGCGTGTCGACGAAAACGAACTGCTCTTGTTCGCGCGTTAGCACACCGTTAATGCGGTGACGCGTAGTTTGCGCCTTACGCGAGACAATGGAAATTTTGCTGCCGATCAGGGCATTGGCCAGCGTCGACTTACCGACATTCGGGCGACCGACAATAGCGACGAAGCCGCAACGAAAGGGAGTGCTCATTTATTTTCCTGTGGTACGGCAACGGGCAACGACAATTGTGTATTTTTACGAGCGCGTCGACTACCGCCCTTGGCCGGCCCCATGGCTTGGATAAGCGCGATGATTTCGGTAGCGGCCAACTGTTCAGCAGCTCGACGGCTGGTGCCCGAAGCTGAAACCTTCAGGTCGAGCTTGGGGACGGCGCATTCGACGTCGAACATTTGACTGTGTGCCGCACCGCGCGTGGCCACAACGGTATATTGCGGCAGGTCGAGCTTGCGCCCTTGCAACAGCTCTTGTAGCAAAGTTTTGGGGTCTTTCCCCAGTGTTTTGGGGTCAACCTTGGCCAACAAAGGGGTGTAAAGCCGCGATATCACTGATTGTGCGGCGTCAAACCCGCCATCCAGAAACACCGCGCCAAAAATCGCCTCGAGTGCATCAGCCAGAATCGACGGCCGGCGAAACCCGCCACTTTTTAACTCGCCCTCGCCCAAGCGCAAGAAATTGGATAAATGCAGTGATTGAGCGATTTCGGCCAGGGACGACTGCTTAACCAAATTGGCGCGTAAACGTGATAAGTCGCCTTCGTCGACTTTGGGGAAGCGATCGAAAAGCAAGGCCGCCACCACAAAGTTGAGCACCGAATCACCCAGGAATTCGAAGCGCTCGTTGTGGCGCGCATTATGGCTGCGATGCGTCAGCGCCTGATCGAGAAACGCCTGGTCGTTGAAACGATAACCCAGCGCCGATTCGAGGTTAGCCAGAGATGTCATCAGTTAAACCGGCCAATGCGAGCTAGATCGCCGAAATTCATCCAGATAAAGAAGGCTCGGCCCACGATGTTCTCGTCGGGTACAAACCCCCAGTAGCGGCTGTCGAGACTGTTGTCACGGTTATCCCCCATCATGAAGTAATGCCCTTCGGGAACCACACAGCGCATGCCACCCGGAAAATACCCGCACTGGTCGCGATAGGGGTAGTCGGAAATGGCGGACAAATCTTGGTATGCCCTTTTATTTAACAAGATTTTATGGTCTTTGGCACCCAGTTTTTCGATGAACTGGCTGATATAGGCCGAACGATCAGGCTCGTAGTAGTCGCCATCACGGACCAACGGTACTTCTTGCCCGTTGATGAACAAGGTTTTGTTCTGGTAGACCACCTCATCACCGGGCAAGCCCACCACACGTTTGATGTAATCGATGTTCGGGTCTACCGGATACCGGAAAACAACGACGTCACCGCGCTGGGGAGACCCCAGCTCGACGACCTTTTTGTCGACGACAGGCAGGCGAATGCCGTATTCGTACTTGTTGACCAGAATGAGATCGCCGTTTTGCAGCGTCGGGAGCATCGACCCGGAGGGGATGCGAAACGGCTCGACGATGAAGGAGCGCAGTACAAACACGAACAGAATAACCGGGAAAAAGCTGACGCAATATTCTATAAACCAGGGCACCCGGTGCGCCTTGTCGTAAGCCGCCTGACGCAAACGGGCCGCCTCGATCGAGCCCACTCCTGTGGGGGCCGCATCGTATACCGCCATTTCGGCTTCGGCACGACGCCGACGGCGGGCACGAAGGTAAAAGTAGTCGGTTGCCCAAACCACACCGGTAATCACCAGCAACACAAATAAAATTAGTGCGAAATCCCAGTTCATTGACCTGCTACCCTTGCGTTCATTATTTGTCTTCGACTTGAAGGATGGCCAGGAAGGCCTCTTGCGGGATTTCTACGTTGCCCACCTGCTTCATTCGTTTCTTGCCAGCCTTCTGCTTCTCGAGCAATTTCTTTTTACGCGAGATATCGCCGCCGTAACACTTGGCCAGCACGTTCTTACGGAGCGCCTTGACGCTTTCCCGGGCGATGATTTCGGAGCCAATGGCCGCCTGAATAGCGATGTCGAACATTTGCCGCGGGATCAGGCCGCGCATTTTGCTGCAGACCTCACGGCCGCGATAACGCGCATTACTGCGGTGAACCATCATGGACAAGGCATCGACCCGGTCGCCGTTGATCAGTAAATCGACACGCACGACATCGGACGCCCGGTACTCTTTGAACTCGTAATCCATAGAGGCATAGCCGCGTGATACCGATTTAAGACGATCGAAGAAATCGAGCACGATTTCAGCCAACGGAATTTCGTATGTCAGATGCACCTGCCGACCATGGTAGGTCATGTCGAGCTGCATACCCCGCTTGTTGTTGCACAGCGTCATGACCGGACCAACATAGTCTTGCGGCATGAACAAAGTGACTTTGACGATAGGCTCGCGGATTTCGGCAATGCTGCCGACCTCGGGCATACGCGACGGACTTTCGATCATGGTGACTGAACCGTCGCGCTGCTCGACCTCGTAAACCACCGACGGCGCGGTGGTGATGATGTCCATGTCGAACTCGCGTTCGAGGCGCTCTTGCACGATTTCCATGTGCAACATGCCCAAAAAGCCGCATCGGAAACCAAAGCCCAAGGCTTGCGACACTTCAGGCTCGAACATCAGGGCCGAATCGTTCAACTTGAGCTTTTCGAGGGAGTCACGCAATTGGTCGTATTCACTGCTTTCGACAGGGTAAAGCCCCGCGAAAACCTGAGGCTTGACCTCTTTGAAACCCGGTAACGGTGACGCAGCCGGACGGCCAGCCAGCGTGACGGTATCGCCCACCTTGGCGTCTTCGAGCTGCTTGATGCCGGCAATGACAAAGCCGACTTCGCCCGCCGAAAGCTCGGTACGTGGCAACGATTTGGGCGTAAAGACACCCACCTGCTCGCACAAATGGGTGGCGCCGCTGGCCATGAGCAAAATTTTGTCTTTCGGGCGCAGCACCCCGTTGATGATACGCACCAGCATGACCACGCCCACGTAATTGTCGAACCAAGAATCGACAATCAGCGCCTGGAGAGGTTCGGACGCGCTACCTTTTGGCGGCGGCACCTTGGCCACAACCATTTCAAGAATTTCGTCGATACCCACGCCGGTTTTAGCGCTGGCCAACACGGCTTCAGACGCGTCGATACCAATGACGTCTTCGATCTCTTGGCGGGCCGATTCGGGGTCGGCCGAGGGGAGATCCATTTTATTCAAAACCGGCAAGACCTCGACGCCAAGCTCGATCGCCGTGTAGCAATTGGCCACCGTTTGCGCCTCGACGCCCTGAGACGCGTCGACGACCAGCAGCGCACCTTCGCACGCCGACAGGGAGCGGCTGACCTCGTAGGAAAAGTCGACGTGGCCCGGGGTGTCGATGAGGTTCAGGGCATAGACCTTGCCGTCTTGCGCCTTGTACTGCAACGATGCCGTCTGAGCCTTGATGGTGATCCCACGCTCGCGCTCGATATCCATTGAGTCGAGCACTTGCTGAGACATTTCGCGGTCTTGGAGCCCCCCGCAACGCTGGATCAGGCGGTCGGCCAGAGTGGATTTGCCGTGATCGATGTGGGCGATAATTGAAAAGTTGCGGATGTGATCCATAAACCAGCAGAAAGTGAAGTTGCCTTGAGGCAAAGGTTTCAAGAAATAATAAGTAAAAGAGGAGCGCATGTTGCGCCCCTCTGGGTACCACTAACGCATTTTAGCTGTTTTATGCGCTTTATTTTGCCGGGGTAACAACCACCCACTGCGATTGCCCGCCACGCTGGACCAACAACGCCGCAGCACGCGATTTATCGAGCCCAGACACCAGTTTGGCAAACTGCTCTGGATCTTTGACGTCGGCGTCGTTCAAGGTAAGAATGACGTCTCCTGGGGCGATGCCGGAAGCCGCAGCAGGGCCACTTGCGTCGGTAACCAGTACACCCGAACGTACTTTCTCTCGTTCTTTGACATTGGCCGGGACGGCAGTGACTTTGAGACCTAGCGCGTCAGCAGCAACGGCATCGGACTTGGCGGCCGCCTGATCGGGTGCTGGCGCTTCGGCTTCGAATTCGCCAACCTTCACACGCAATGTGACTTCTTTACCTTTGCGCCATACCTGCATGTTGGCGCGTGTGCCCGGTTTGATGCTACCGACGACACGCGGCAGGTCAGACCACTGCGTGATTGGCGTAGACTCGAAACGTGTGATGACGTCGCCAGGCTGGACACCCGCCTCGGCGGCAGGGCCTCCCTCTTCAACATTGCTGACCATTGCGCCTTCGGCTTTAGGCAGGCCAATGGCTTTGGCAACCTCTTCGGAGACCGGGCCAATTTGTACACCAATGCGGCCACGCGTGACTTTGCCATCGGCTTTGAGTTGCTCGACAATGCGCATGGCCTCGTCGATAGGAATGGCCAGGGAGATCCCCATAAAGCCGCCGCTTTGCGAAACAATTTGAGAGTTGATGCCAACGACATTACCGGCCAGGTCGAGCAACGGCCCACCTGAGTTACCGGGGTTGACGGCAACGTCGGTTTGAATAAAGGGCAAGTAATCGCCAGTATCGCGGTTAATCGCGCTGACAATACCCGATGTTACTGTCGATTCGAGGCCAAACGGCGAACCAATGGCCAACACCCACTGGCCTTTGCGCAGGGTTTTAGAATCGCCAATAGGCAATGGCTTCAGACCGGTGGCTTCGATTTTGATCAGGGCCACATCGGTGCGTGCATCGGTACCGACGACTTTGGCCTTGTATTCTTTGCCATCGGTCATGGTTACAAAAATACCGTTGGCGCCTTCAACTACGTGCGTATTGGTCAGAATATAACCATCTTGGGAAATAATGAACCCGGAACCTACGCCACGCGGCACCTCGCGCTGCTGCCCTTCGGGTGCAGGCGCGGGCGCATTCCGCTGCCGGCCGCCACCCGGGGGAGCGACGTCAGGGCCAAAAAACCAGCGGAACATTTCGTAGGGGTCGTTACCGGGCCCCATGGGCGAGGAACGTACTGCTACGTTTTCTGTAGTGCGGATATTAACGACCGAGCCCTCGGACTTGGCGACGACCTCGGTGAAATCTGGAACGGACAGCACCGGCACATTGGATTGCGCCTGCGCTTGCGCCTGAACGGCATGACCTGCAAATGCAACAACGCAAGCGGTTGCTGCAGCAAACACGAATCGCTTCAACGAACTGTCGGCAGTAGTTGAACGGATCATGGAAACTCCTTTGAAGTTTGATTTATTGTTGCCCGCCGGCCGGCGCAATAAACTGTGTTTGCTCGGCGACGGCTTGCAAAGTGGCAACGGGTACTGCACCCAATGCGGTCAGCCAGTAATCGCCGATACGGGTAGCAAAAACATTGATAGCCCCGTTTTTACGTGCGCCTTTTGACAGACTGCGTGTTGTACGTGCAGCTTCGAACGGCTCGATGAAGACCGAAATTGCAGCTAGGCCATCGGACAACACCAAATGCTTTACTGCTTCGCCGGATTTCATTGGACGGGAAATCTGGGTGGCAAACTGAAATCCCGGAGGGGTGTGGATCCGCCACCCCAACTGGGACGCATCGATATTGTGCGTGGCGATTTCAACCTGTTTCCAGTTGCCCGTGTTCCAGGAAGAATGCAAGTGTTCGGAAGATACTTTTTCGCCCACCTGCAGCATGGTGAATGCAATTTCATCCACAATCGTCAAGCCGTTTACCGTTTGAGCCTTGACGAGTAAATTAGTTTCACGATCGACGCAAAATTTATACCCATAGCGATCGGGCGTTTTGGGATTAACGTGCACAACCGTGCAATCGCGGCCAGCAACCCGACTGGGAAGGGCATCGCGCATGAAGTCGTAGTGCCCCATAAGATGACCGGTGTCGCCCAAGAACATCCCGGGGAAACGATCGGTACGCGCCTCTTCGACGAGTACCAATTGCTTTTCGGGAATAAGACAATACAGGGTATCGTTATGACGAATGAACTCGCGCGGCTTGCCGTCGAGCACCTCAAGACGTTCGCGCTCACCCGTGCCGTCGACCACATGCGTGATACGTGACGACTGCATCGCACCATTATCTTGATAGGTAAATACGCCCGCGTAGTCGGTGGTTCGGGCAGCCTCTTGGGCTTGCTTGAGCAACGCGATGACTTCGTCTGTGCTAGCTGGTGTCGACTGAGCTGCAGCAACCCCGACCATGCAAAAACTAGCCAGCACTACAGAAAAAGCCCTTAACCAATGAACGGGATGTCGCATCATGCACGCAGTCATCGGGAGTGAGCCCCCCCGTCGAACGACACCTGACGAATAGGATTGACACCCGCGAACTGCCTGTGTGCATCGACGTAGTCGCCCAGACTGCCGTCGTCGGTAGAAGCCAGCACAGTCGCCGCAGGCACCGACGTAGCCGGCTGCTGACCAACGAAATAAGGCATGGTGACCCAGACGACGGTCGCAACGGCTGCAGCCACCGCAAAACCCGACAAACCCAGACGAGCGCCCGAGACTTTACGACGCGACGCGACAATAGGCGGCTCTTCGTCGATAGCCTTTGACAGCCGCGCATAGAAGAGATCGGACGGCTGTACGGCAAGCTCTTTGCTTCGCATGACATCGCCGATGAGATGATAGGTATCCCAAACCTGACGGCCATAAGGGGTATCGATATCATCGGGACGAATTTCGCCCTCGCCGTCTACCCAGGCCGAAATACTCTCTTCCCAGACTGTTTCGTTATCAGAGCGCGTCTGAACTTGCATATTCAACTCCTTACCACCGTTGCCGGTCGCCGCCGGCCTCTAGAACGGGGCGCAATTGCGCCGCGATTGCTTCGCGAGCGCGGAAAATACGCGAACGCACCGTACCTATCGGACAATTCATGGTTTGGGCAATGTCTTCGTACGTCATGCCTTCAATCTCGCGAAGCACAATTGCCTTACGCAGATCTTCGGGTAGCGTGTCGATGGCGGCGTTAACTGTATCGACCACCTGACGACTAGCCATTAAAGATTCTGGCGTACTGATATCGGTTAGGTTGTCGATTTGGTCAAAAGTTTCATTGTCTTCGGTTTCGACTATGCTCGACCCCATTGGACGCCGGTGATTGGCGGCCTGCCAGTTACGCGCCGTATTAATAGCAATACGATACAACCAAGTATAGAAAGCGCTGTCCCCACGAAACTGCGGTAAGGCCCGATAAGCCTTGATAAATGCTTCTTGGGCAACGTCTTCGACTTCGGAGGGTTCGCGAACCATGCGCGACAACAAACGCATGATTTTGCGTTGATATTTCAGGACCAGCAGATCAAACGCACGTTTATCGCCCCGTTGCACACGGGCGACAAGATCGGCATCGACATCTCGCTCGCTCACACAGAACTCCTGGGTTCAGAAAACTGAAGATCTTGGGCGACCAGCAGACATAAGCGTTGCCACGAATGCGGCCCCAAAGTGGCCTTGAACAGGGTGATTTCGAGGGCCTGTGACGGCCCAGTAGGCGACAGGCCGTGAAACCCCAGCGTTAAAAAAGCGGGCCCAAGCCAAGCACGGGACAATGACAACGCGCAAGGTGCGCCAGCACCCGCCTGATAAGACCACCCAGCAGGCGTGTAAGCCAGCTGGCCTCGGGCTAGCAAGGCATGTGCTGCCCGCGTACGCCGCCAGACCAGTAAAAAAACAGCCACAAGAGACATCAAGGCCCAATGCACAAGCCCCAACGCCATTGTGGCTGTCCCGATCGTGAGCGCAGCGAACGACAATAGCCCGGCCGAAGGCCGGACCCGCCATGACAGCGGGCCTTGGGCCATAAAGACGTTAGACGCGGCGAACAATCATGGACCCGTTAGTGCCGCCAAACCCGAACGAATTGGACAACGCAACATCGATACGCATCGGGCGAGCCTGATTGGCGCAGTAATCGAGATCACATTCCGGATCTTGATTGAAGATGTTGATTGTGGGTGGCGAAACCTGGTTATACACAGCCAGCGTCGTGAACACGGCCTCGATACCACCTGCGGCCCCGAGCAAATGACCCGTCATGGACTTGGTGGAGTTGACGACCAGCTTCTTGGCGTGATCACCGAAAGCCAGTTTCAGTGCGACCGTTTCATTCTTGTCGCCTAGCGGCGTTGAGGTGCCGTGTGCATTAACGTAGCTGATTTCGTCGAGGTTGATACCGCCGTTACGCAGCGCCATGACCATGCCACGCCGAGGACCGTCGCTGTCGGGCGATGTAATGTGGTGCGCATCGGAGCTCATGCCGTAACCGGAGAACTCGCCGTAAATGCGCGCGCCGCGCTTGCGTGCGTGCTCGTATTCTTCGAGGACCAGAACGCCCGCCCCTTCGCCCAGCACGAAACCGTCACGGTCGACATCCCAGGGGCGAGAAGCCGTTTCGGGGTCGTCGTTACGAGTGGACAGCGCACGCATGGCGGCAAAGCCACCAATGCCCAACGGAGATACTGTTGATTCGGCACCGCCAGCGACCATGACGTCGGCGTCGCCGTATTCGATAAGACGGGCCGCATCGCCAATGGAATGCAAACCTGTGGTGCACGCCGACACGACCGCATAACTTGGACCTTTGAGCCCAAGCATGATCGACAACTGGCCGGACACCAGATTGATAAGGGAGCCGGGGACAAAAAATGGCGAGATACGGCGTGCGCCGCGTGCCAGGTATTCGGCTTGCGTTTCTTCGATGCGGGGCAACCCGCCGATACCGGAACCCACAATGACACCAATGCGGTCGGCATTGGCTTCGGTGACTTCGAGTCCGGCATCTTGCCAGGCCTGCACGCCGGCCGCCACGCCATAATGGATGAAGGTATCCATTTGCTTGGCTTCTTTGGCCGTCATGTATTGAGTGATATCGAAGTCTTTGACTTCGCCAGCAATTTGCGCGTTCAGGTTCGAGGCATCAAAACGCGTTACCCGGCCGATACCGGAACGCCCATTGACAATGTTGTCCCATGCGCTATCGATATCGTTACCCACAGGCGAAATAATGCCCAGGCCGGTAATGACGACACGTCGCTTCACGGATGACTCCTAAAAATAAAAAAGCGGTTTAAAGGCAACGCATTGCAGCACTGAACATGCCCTGTAGGGATATGTCGGTACAACACGTTTTCTAGAAACCGCCCTGGCAATGCGCGCTTGAACGACACCTTGCCGACTCGTTGAAATTATTCTTTGCTGTGTGACGTAACGTAGTCAACAGCTTGCTGAACCGTCGTGATCTTTTCAGCTTCTTCGTCTGGAATTTCAGTTTCGAATTCGTCTTCAAGTGCCATCACGAGCTCGACCATGTCGAGTGAATCGGCACCGAGGTCGTCAAGGAAGGAAGATTCGTTTTTGATCTCGGCTTCGTTGACGCCAAGTTGTTCAGCGACGATCTTCTTGACGCGCTGTTCGATGCTTTCCATGCAGATCTCCAAGTGGGGAAAAAGTCCCGCGAATTATAGCCAAACGTTTAGGAAATACGTTGTGACCATGACAAAAAAAACAGTGTTTCCGGACTAAGGCCGCATTATGCAATGCATGCTGCGGGTTGTCATATAGGGAACACCTCTAACAGGAACAGGATTTTACCCTGTTCGGGTAATTACATGTACATGCCGCCGTTGACGTGCAGCGTGGTACCCGTGATGTACCCCGCTTCGGGCGCCGCCAAAAAGCCAACCGCATTAGCGATATCGGCCGCGGAACCCAGCCGTCCCAACGGAATTTGCGTGAGCAAAGCCGCCGTTTGAGCCTCGCTGAGCGCACGAGTCATGTCGGTTTCGATAAAGCCGGGAGCAACACAGTTAACTGTAATATCGCGACTGCCCAGCTCGCGTGCCAGGGCGCGAGTCATACCCGCCACACCCGCCTTCGCGGCCGCGTAGTTGGCCTGACCCGGGTTACCACTTGAGCCCACGACCGACGTAATATTAATGATGCGTCCCCAACGCGCTTTCATCATAGGTTTGATGACGCCGCGGCACAAACGAAACACAGAGGACAGGTTGGTGTCGATGACTGCAGCCCAATCGTCGTCTTTCATGCGCATGGCCAGCGTATCGCGCGTAATGCCGGCGTTATTGACCAGAATATGAGGCCCGCCGTCTGCGGCCAGATCGGCCAGCAAGGCGTCGCAGGCCGCAACATCGTTCACGTCGAGCGCAACACCACGCCCCCCCGAGGCCGACAACATCTCGGAAATGGACGCAGCACCAGATTCGGACGTTGCCGTACCAACGACAATGGCACCGCGCGCTGCGAGTTCAAGGGCAATGGCCTTGCCAATGCCGCGTGTGGCGCCAGTAACAAGTGCGACTTTGCCTTCGAGTGATTGGGTCACGATGATTATCCTTGTAGTGTCTGCAACGCAGTTTCGAGCGAAGCAGGGTCAGTAATGGCCAACCCGATCAGATCGCGATCGATACGTTTGGTCAGCCCGTTAAGCACTTTGCCCGGACCGCATTCTACAACGTGAGTCACGCCCTGAGCTTTCATCGCCTGGACAGTTTCAACCCATCGTACGGCATGCCATGCCTGGCGAACCAGTGCGTCTTTGATCTGAACAGGCTGCGCAGGCATAGCTACGTCAACGTTATTAATAAGCGGAATGACTGGGGCGTTAACCGTGACGCCATCAAGGGCCGACTGCAACACCTGAGCCGCTGGTTGAAGCAGGCTGGAATGGAACGGTGCTGACACAGGCAATACCAGCGCGCGCTTTGCTCCCGCTTCACGGGCCAATTCGCATGCACGCTCGACAGCCGCCTTGTGGCCGGCGATGACGACCTGTGCGGGGGCATTGAAGTTTACGGCTTCAACGACTTCGCCCTGCGCGGCGCGCTGGCAAATATCGCGAACGACGTCGTCGTCAAGCCCCAGCACGGCAGCCATGCCGCCCGTACCCACGGGCACTGCAGCCTGCATGGCGTCGGCACGAACGCGCACCAAACGCACGGCATCGGGCAGCGACAACGCCTGGGCTGCCGTCAGGGCGGAATATTCGCCCAGGCTATGGCCAGCGACAACGGCGGGTTGAATACCGCCGGCCGCTTGCCAGGCCCGGTAAACGGCAACAGCCGCAGCCAACATGACGGGTTGCGTATTGGTTGTCAGATTAAGAGCATCGGCAGGGCCCTGCGCAATAAGCGCGGCCAGGTCTTGACCCAGTGCATCGGATGCTTCGGCAAGCGCCGATTCGACCGCGGCGTTACCCGCCCAGGCGTCCATCATGCCAACCGACTGCGACCCCTGGCCTGGAAATACAAATGCGACTTTCATGTGAGTTGTCTCGGAGTTCTTGAAATATTTGGGCGGAATTTTACATGCGGGCCAGCACGGAACCCCAGGTGAACCCACCCCCGACGCCCTGCATCAGGACGAGATCGCCCGACTTGATGCGGCCGTCGCGACGTGCTGTGTTAAGGGCCAACGGCACGCTGGCGGCCGACGTGTTGGCGTGCTGATCGACGGTAACCACCACTTTTTCAGGCGCAATCCCAAGTTTTTTGCCCAGAAAATTGATGATACGGATGTTGGCCTGATGGGGCACCATCCAGTCGATGTCGGACAATTGCACACCCGATTGTACGCATACGTCTTGTGCAGACTTCGACAGCGCATTGACAGCCATTTTAAAGACCGCCTGACCGTCCATGCGCAAGAACGGGTCGCCCACCACTTTGCCACCACAGACATTCCCGCTGGCATTGAGGATGCCGGCCTGACTACCGTCGGCATGCAGTTCGGCGCCGATGATCCCAGGGGAGTCGGAGGCCTGCAGCACAACAGCCCCAGCGCCGTCGCCAAACAGCACACAAGTTTTCCGGTCATTCCAGTCAAGAATATTTGAAAAGACCTCGGCACCAATAACCAGGGCAGTTTTGGCCCGCCCGGCCTTGATAAAGGCGTCGGCTGTAGTCAACGCATACACAAACCCGCTGCACACGGCCTGCACATCGAACGCCGCGCCCCGGCGAATGCCGAGGTTGGCTTGCACAATGCACGCGGTGCTGGGAAAAATGAAATCGGGCGTTGAGGTTGCCAGAATAATGAGATCGACATCGCCGGCCGAAATGCCTGCATCGTCCATTGCCATTTGTGCCGCACGGGTGGCCAGCGCGCTGGTGCGCGTGTCGGCGTCAGCTAAATAACGCTGGCGAATCCCGGTGCGCTCGATGATCCACTCGTCGGAGGTTTCGACCCCCCGGGTCGCGAGCTCGGCGGCCAAATCGTTGTTGGTAACCACGCGGGGCGGCAAATAGCCCCCCGAACCCGTAATCTTGGCAAAAGGCATATTGGCTTCCATGAGGAAATACTAGGCAGCGCGACCCGGAATATCGCTGGATGTCGCGCGCTGAAGGGCTTCGGCTTCTTGAAGGCTACGGCGCAAATCGTGGATAGCCGTTGTCGTGCCGTCGAGCAACCGATTGTGCACGGCCTCGCGCGCACGCTGGAGCGCACACCCGAACGCGTAGACGTCGGCAGAGCCATGGCTTTTAATGACGATGCCCCGCAAACCGAGCAACGCCGCACCGTTATAACGGCGGTTATCGACTTTGCCACGAAAGCGGTTAAGCACGGGTGACGCCAGCAAGCCGGCAAACATGGACAGCGGCCCGCTTTTGAATTCGGCTCGCATCATCGCACTGACCATGCGGGCCAGGCCCTCCATGGATTTGAGCACGACATTGCCCACAAAACCGTCACAGACAATCACGTCGACAGTACCTTTGCAGATATCGTCGCCTTCGACATTGCCGTAGAAGTTCAACCCACTGTTACGCAACAGCTCGGCAGCCTGCTTGACGACTTCGTTGCCCTTAATGACCTCTTCGCCGATGTTGAGCAACCCGACGGTAGGCTGCGGCCGACCGTAAAGCGCACTAACCAGCGCAGAACCCATAATGGCAAACTGGAGCAAATGCTGGGCCGTGCAATCGACGTTTGCACCCAGATCGAGCATGGTCGTCGCCCCACCCTTTTGATTGGGGATAGAGGTGGCGATTGCAGGCCGATCGATACCGTCGAGCGTTTTGAGCACGTACCGGGAAATCGCCATCCAGGCGCCCGTGTTACCCGCTGAAATACAGGCATCAGCCAGGCCGTCTTTAACAGCCTGGACCGCAACCCGCATCGAGGAGTCTTTCTTGCGTCGTAGCGCGACCTCGACGGGATCGTCCATAAGAACGACTTCTGAGGCCGGCAAAATTTGGTACCAGTCGGCTTGGGCACAACCCATGTGCGCAAGCTGGGACTGGATAGCCGACGCATCGCCAGCAAGCAGAAAGCGGGTGTCGGGGTAGCGTTGGGCAAACTGGTACGCGGCTGCGACAGTTACCGGCAAACCGACATCACCGCCCATGCAATCGATGGCGATTCGGATGTTGGATATCGACATTAAGCTCGCAATCTGGAACAGATCGCAAATATCAACTTAATTTATTCGTCGTTTTTGGTTTTGAGCACTTTACGACCACGGTAAACGCCGTTGGGGCTGATGTGGTGACGCAAGTGCAGTTCGCCCGTTGTCGGCTCGATGGCGGTAGGCGGGTTGGTAAGAAAATCGTGCGAACGATGCATACCGCGCTTGGACGGGCTCTTTTTGTTTTGCTGAACGGCCATGATGACTCCTGAAAGCGAGGGACCGCAAAATTGAACCCTCGAGGGTTGGTTTCAAAACTAGTGTTTCTGTTTTAACTGCTCAAGCACCGCGAACGGTGATGGGCGGGTATCTTCTGGTACAGGCTCGGGCGCCACTGGAACAGCCACTGCCGACGGACAAATTTCGTGCCGAGGCACGTAGGGCACCGCCAGAATGAGCTCATCTTCGATAAACGACAAGACATCGAAACGACGCCCTCCAAGCACACGCTCGGGAGCGTCATCGTCACCTTCGTCGTCATCGAGGTCAGATTCGCGCGACACAACCTGCACGCGGTTACTCACATTGACATCGAACACAAAGGGCTCGAGACAGCGTTGGCACTGCAAAACAGGCTGCGCCTTAAGGGCAACCAATAAAAACGACTGGCCACCAGAATCGCGCGCACCTTGCAAAGACCACGTCACCCAGCCATCTGGCTGCTGCGGCAGACCTTCGCCAAACCGACCAAAGGCCCCAAGGCTGGTACGCCCGCTAAGCTCGGTACCCAGGCGAGTAAACTCGGCGGTGTCGATATACCGACCAGCTTCGCCAGCGTTTAACGTGTTTACCATGCTGTGTTCACCCTGGCTACCAGGCAATTAATCTGTACCTAAACAGCCGACAAAATTACGTTTGGCCTTATCGCCGCAGCATTAACTTTGGTGCCAGCTTGTAGCACCCGTTTTTGCCGCAGTTTTGTTGCCAATACTTTTGCCTGCCAAGAAAACATTAGATAATACCGCTTTACAGCTATTAGCGTCAAACACTTCGCAGGCCTGACTTCACTATGCGTCTTATTCTGGCATCAAGCTCGCCCTACCGCAAAGAAATGCTTGGCCGACTGGCCCTACCCTTCGAAACGCGCTCTCCCGACGTCGACGAAACGCCACACCCAGGCGAGCCGCCCGCCGAGCTGGCCCTGCGCCTTGCTCAAGTGAAAGCGCAAACCGTTGCTCAACAGATGCCTGGGTCGGTTGTTATTGGCGCCGACCAGGTCGCTACCTTCGATGGCAACCCTATCGGCAAGCCCGGTTCATTCGATAACGCCCAAGCACAGTTGCGCTTGCTTAGCGGCAAAACTGTCGAGTTTCACAGCGCCTTGTGCGTCACCGACGGCCATCGCGTCTTACTGGAAGATATCGTCACGTATTGTAAGTTCCGAACCCTGACCGACACCGAAATCGACACTTACCTGCATCACGAGCAACCTTACGACACTGCCGGTAGCGCCAAGGCCGAGGGCCTGGGCATTGCCCTGATGGACAGCATGCAATCAGACGACCCCACCGCAATTATCGGGCTGCCGCTTATTGCGCTGACGCGCATGTTACGCTCTTTTGACATCAACCCTTTAACTTCTGCCACATTGTGACTACAACACGCACCCTGCACCTAATCCCGGTCAGCCTGGGTGAAGCGCCAACTTCACGCTGGTTACCCAACGACGTACAAGCGCTGGCGGGGCGACTCGACACCTACATTGCAGAAAACGCCAAAACAGCACGCGCTTTTCTGAAACAGGTGGGCACACAGCGCCCACTGCAAGACATCACTATTTACACACTGGCCAAGAACACCAGCGCGGATCAAATCCGCCAGTGGCTCAAGGCCGTGCCCGAAGGTGGGGAAATTGGCCTGGTCTCGGAAGCGGGCTGCCCTGCCGTCGCCGACCCCGGCGCGCAGGTGGCGGCTGTTGCCCATGCCATAGGCATGCGCGTCGCGCCCTGGACGGGGCCATCGTCTATTTTGCTGGCGTTAATGGCCAGCGGGCTCGACGGCCAACGCTTTGCGTTTCATGGTTACGCCCCTGTCGACGCCGGGCAACGCGCCCGTCAGCTCAAGCAGTGGGAATCAGAGTCACAAAAACAACACCAGACCCAACTACTGATCGAAACCCCGTATCGTAACGACGCCATGTTCGAAACACTGGTCCAGACACTTAAGGGGTCGACACGACTGTGTGTTGCGCGCTCGGTATCCACCGAGCATGAATGGATCAGGACCAAAACCATTGCCGACTGGAAATCGTCGCCCAAACCCGAGCTGAACCGTCAACCGACACTGTTTCTTTATCTGGCCTAGAGCAAGCCGCAACGGCACCCACGTTAAAGCCGGCGACGGCTGGTTCCCGTGGTTTTTATCGCCACAAAACGTGTTGCCAGCAGCACGACAAACACGACGATGTAAACCCATACGTCGGCAAAATCATTTTTACCGGCACGCACCAACCAGAAGTGCCAGAGGGATAGCGCAACGGCCGGGTACACCAACCAATGGAGCCGCCGCCAGTTGCGCCCCAGGCGCCGAACCCAGGCATTGGTCGAGGTCAACGCCAAAGGCGTTAATAACACGACAGCCACGACCCCGACCGTAATGAACAGGCGGGTGACGATATCAGCCCACATCGCCGACAACGACCACCCCTGCTCCCACAGCGCCCAAGCCAGCACATGCAGCACTGCATAAAAGTAGGCAAACAGGCCCAGCATGCGACGATGGCGCAATAGCCAGGACCACCCTAGCCACCGCTGCGCCAGCGGCGCGGCCAGAACCAGGCACAACCCGACCAATGCCCACTCTCCGGAAGACCGGGTGAGATATTCGGGCGGGTTGGCCGTCAGGCGATCGACAAAGCCCAAGACGACCCAAAACCCCAGCGGGTACAGGCAAAACAAAAACACCAGGATACGGGACAGCGGCATCTTCAGCCCTCAAGGTACCAGGTTGAGCACTGCACAGGAACACCTATGCACAACGGCGCGCTTTTAAGATCGCGGCGGAACCGTTCAGTAGTTGCGCGCAAGGTCCATCCCGCCATACAAGCTGGCCACCTGGTCGGCGTAACCGTTAAACATGAGCGTGGGAACGCGCGGCGCAAAGAAGCCCGCCCCAATTCGACGTTCAGTCGCCTGACTCCAGCGGGGATGTGCTACCTCGGGGTTCACGTTGGCATAAAAGCCGTATTCGTGAGGCGCGATCTTGACCCAACTGGTCACCGGCTGCTTTTCAACCAAACGAATCTTGACAATAGACTTCCCGGATTTAAATCCGTACTTCCAGGGAACTGCCAGCCGGACGGGCGCGCCGTTCGACGTCGGCAAGGCTTTGCCGTATACCCCAAACACCAACATAGACAGCGGGTTCATTGCCTCGTCCAGGCGCAAAGCCTCAACATACGGCCAATCGATAATACGATCGGCCAGACCAGGCATAGTCTCGGGCTGAACGACCGTCACAAACTCGACATACTTGGCATTACCTGTCGGCTCGACCTGTTTCAACAATGCTGACAACGAATAACCATTCCAGGGGATCACCATAGACCACCCCTCGACACAACGCAGGCGGTAAACCCGCTCTTCAAGAGGCGCCAGCGCCATCAAGGCATCGAGGTCAAATGTCCTGGGGCGCAAGACTTCGCCCTCAACAGTCAGTGTCCAGGGCGCGGACTTGAAGGCCCCGCCGCGCGCATCCGGGTCGCCTTTACCCGTCCCGAATTCGTAAAAATTATTGTAGGTGGTGACTGCGGTCTCGGAAGTCAGCTCGGCATCGACGGCATAGTCGGGGTTGCGCTTCCCCCACTGCGGCGCTGCCAAAGCCAGGCCCGGCAAGGCCGACCCCGTCAGCGCAGGTAAAGCAAGGCCCCCGGCCTTTTTCAGCCATTCACGTCTGGCACGCCATACCGACTCGGGTGTGATTTCGCTGGAAGGAACAACAGGAATCTTGAATTTGGACATGATCACTACCTCGTGAGGACGCGGCAGTGAGCTTCACTAGTCACACCGCATCGCTGGAACGACTCGGCCGGAGAGCCAGTCGTGCATTTCTGTAACACTATGGACGAGCACCGTGGGATTCGCCGATTGCAACGTGGGCAAATCGTGCGCCCCGTAACTAACAGCAATACTGTCGACCCCGGCGTTGTGCGCCATTTGAACGTCGTGCGTTGTATCGCCAACCATCAGCACACGCTCGGGATCGAGCGACAAAAACCCCATAATGTCGTGCAACATGCCTGGATGGGGTTTGCCATGCGATTCATCGGCACAACGCGTAGTATCAAAATACTCGCCCAAACGCGAAGCAGCAAGAACCCGATCGAGCCCTGTTCGACCTTTTCCGGTCGCCACAGCCAGTTTGACCCGCTGTTCACGCAAAACGTTCAACAGCTGAGGCACCCCGTCAAACAAAGGCGTTTCGCGGTCGTGCTGAAAAAAGTGATGCTTGTAACGCTCGACAAAGTGCGGCAGGTCATCGGCGGAGAGATCGGGCGCCACATGATAGAGCGCACTTTCAATAGATAACCCGATCACCCAGCTGGCCTGGCGGCGGTCGGGCACCGGCAGTTGCATATCGGCGCACGCCAATTGAATGGCACTGACAATGGCGTGGGTCGAATCCATCAGGGTGCCGTCCCAATCGAAGATCACGGCATCATATTGCTTCACGACTGTTGCTCCAGGTAAGACAAAATTCGCTGACACTCAGGGGGTAACGGCGAGGACAGGGCCAGCAACTCGCCGGTTAGCGGGTGGGGGATGTCCAACCTGTAGGCATGCAGAAACATGCGACCAAACCCCAAACGGGTGAACTTATCGCGAACCTCGTCGGGCCCGTATTTATCGTCGCCAACAATAGGAAACCCTGCTGATGCCAGGTGCACTCGAATTTGGTGGGTACGGCCGGTTCTAAGTTCAGCTTCGAGCAGAGAATAACGACCCAAGCGCTTTTGCAACGAAATAATAGTGTGCGCCGGTTTTCCGGCTGGGTCGACCCGCACCCGCCGCTCGCCCGATGCGGTCAACCACTTGAGCAGAGGCTGACGTATGTGCTGCCGGTCGTTGACCCAGTCGCCTGACACCAGCGCCAAGTAACGTTTACGGCCTTTACCCTCACGCATCATCTCGTGCAGGGCCACCAACGCCGAACGCTTCTTGGCGATCATCAGCAGCCCGGAGGTTTCGCGATCGAGACGGTGCGCCAACTCAAGCAGGCGCGCATCGGGCCGCGCGGCCCGCAGTTGCTCGATAACCCCGAACGACACCCCGCTGCCCCCGTGCACAGCCACACCTGAAGGCTTATCGATAACCAACAAGGCGTCGTCTTCGAAAACCACCGGAAACTGACACGGCGGTACTGCCCGCGGCGCATTGGGCGCGGGCATCCGAAAAGGCGGAACACGAACCGTATCCCCCTCGACAAGCCGGTAGTCGGACTGTATCCGCCCTTTGTTCACGCGTACTTGACCGTCGCGTATGGCTTTGTATATGTGGCTTTTGGGCACGCCCTTGCATATACGCAAAAGGAAATTATCAACGCGTTGGCCGACCTGTTCGGAGTCGATCAGCAGCATTTGAACAGCAGGGGCAGGAGCGTTTGTGTCTGAGGGTTTGCGCATATGGAAAAGCAGCATATAATCATGCCAGCCTGTAGAAGCTGGGTATCTACCTGCGTAGAGATGCAATGGATGCGTCTCCGTGGGTATCGAAGAACATATTGTACTGCCTTGACACTCAGCTTCTGGGCCATTTGGTCGCCGGGGCAATCTCCCACCGGAACAATGGTGCAGCACAAAACCCATTGCCACCCCGGGGGTGCTTGCCAACCGCGTGCGACGCTGTCGTCTTTGCTAAGTCTAGTCATAAAGTTTAAATGCACCAGGCGCAAGTACAAATCTGCGCCTGCTGTTCCCAGCAATCTATTCGTCAACCACACACCATTGTGAACCTGACCTCCCTGCTGACTGAACCTCGTGCCCAATGGCACGCTGTGCCTGCCTGATGACCAAGGTGGGTACCCTCTGACATTTGTTCAGCCCGGCCCCCTTAAAGCAAATTCCAGCGTCTCACACCGAGTGGTCCAAGGTCGCGCGTCCTGACAAGACGCGTCATGACTACGGAGAAACACACTCATGAAACGCATGTTATTTAACGCAACGCATCAAGAAGAGTTGCGCGTTGCGATTGTTGATGGTCAAAAACTCATTGACCTCGACATTGAAACCGCCGGGCGCGAACAGCGCAAAGGCAATATCTACAAAGGGGTTATTACCCGCATCGAACCCGGCCTTGAAGCCTGCTTCGTCAGCTACGGCGAAGACCGCCACGGCTTCCTGCCATTCAAAGAAGTAGCCCGCAGCTACTTCAAAGAAGGGGTCGATGTACGCACTGCGCGTATTCAAGACGCACTGACCGAAGGCCAGGAACTGATCGTTCAGGTCGAGAAAGAAGAGCGCGGCAACAAAGGTGCTGCCCTGACCACGTTTATTTCGCTGGCAGGCCGTTACCTGGTGCTCATGCCGAACAACCCCCGTGGTGGTGGCGTATCGCGCCGTGTCGAGGGTGAAGACCGCCAAGAGCTGCGCGACACCATGGACCAGCTCGATGTCCCACAGGGCATGAGCATCATCGCCCGTACCGCCGGCATCGGCCGAACCGTCGAAGAACTGCAATGGGACCTGTCCTATCTGCTGCAGCTCTGGAGCGCCATCGACACCGCCGCACGCGAAAACGCTGCGCCCATTCTTATTTATCTTGAGTCCAGCCTGGTCATTCGGGCCATTCGCGACTATTTCTCGCCCGACATCGGTGAAATCCTCATCGACACTGAAGAAATCGCAGAGCAAGCTACCGCCTTCATGAGCGTGGTCATGCCCGACAACGTCGGTTGCGTCAAAATGTACCGCGACGACATCCCCCTGTTTTCGCGGTTTCAAATCGAACATCAAATCGAAACTGCGTATTCACGCACGGTTCAGTTGCCCTCGGGCGGCTCTGTCGTTATCGACCACACCGAAGCGCTCGTCGCCGTCGACGTCAACTCCGCGCGCTCAACTCGCGGCGCCGACATCGAGGAAACTGCGTTGCGTACCAACCTTGAAGCGGCCGACGAAGTAGCCCGCCAGTTGCGCTTGCGCGACCTGGGCGGCTTGATCGTCATCGACTTCATCGACATGGAAGACAACAAGAACCAGCGCGCCGTCGAACAGCGCCTGCGTGATGCGCTCCATTTCGATCGCGCCCGCGTCCAAATGGGCAAAATTTCGCGTTTCGGCTTAATGGAATTATCTCGCCAACGCCTGCGCCCTGCCCTGAACGAAGGCTCGCACGTCACTTGCCCGCGCTGCAACGGCACCGGTGTCATCCGCGACGCCGAATCCAGCGCACTGCACGTCTTGCGACTGCTGCAAGAAGAGGCCATGAAAGAAAACACGGCCGCCCTGCATGCGCAGGTACCAGTCGAGGTGGCCACGTTCCTGCTTAACGAAAAGCGCAACGACATCACCAAGATCGAGAGCCGGCTCAAGGTCAATCTGGTCCTGATCCCCAACAAAAACCTCGAGACGCCACATCACCACATCGAGCGCCTGCGTCACGACGACCCACGCCTCGAATCGTCAGCCAGCAGCCTCGATCTGGTCCAGACGCCCGAAACCGACGTCACCTGGCAGCCCAGCAAAGCCGCCGAAGCCAAGGCCCGCCCCGAAGCGATTGTCAAAAGCATTACGCACGCACAACCTGCGCCGATTATTGCCGCCCCTGAACCCGTTGCAGCACCCGCTGCAGCTCAAGGCGCAGCATCAGCTACCGGCTTGTTCAAACGCTTCATGAACTGGCTGACAGGCGCCAGCGCAACGACCGAAACCTCGACCACCCAAGCCGCAACCGAAGAAAAACCTTCGGCAAATCGTAATGGCGGTCAACGGGGCAATCGGGGCAACCAAGATCGAAACCGCAATCGCCGACGCGGCGGACGCAACCGCGACGCCGACGAAGTGGTCGCCGAAGGCCAACAGCGCAAGCCACGCCAACCGCAAGAGCCTCGTGAAAAGGCTGTGGCAGAAACAACCGACACTGCAGTTGCCGTCTCCGAGGCACCCTCTAGTGCAGTTGAAGGCCAAGAAGAGCGTACAGGCGCACGTCGTGGCCGACGTGGTCGTGGGCGTAACCGACGCGATCGTGCGACCGAAGGTAATGTTGCAACAGACGATATCGCGGCCCAAACGGCTACCGATGCCGAAACGCCCGAGATTACGCAACCTGTAACGTCACCCGCTCCGGCAGCTGCTGTAATCGCAGATGCCCACGAAGTGCACGACGCCGATGAAGACCAAGCCATTTCACCGGATACCGACGCCGACGCGACTGAAGGGGAACAAACCGAGCGCAAACGCCGTCGCCGTCGCAGCCGCCGTGGTCGCCGTGGCAACGAAGCAGGTCGCAACGAAGCTGGTACAGACGCCGACAATAGCGCCGATGACGATTCAGCCGACGACGAAGCACCGGCCGAAATTGCAGCCAACGCCCTGGTCGCATCACGACCCCAGGCCGGAGCAACTGCAACGGTAGCCGCTGCAACCTACATCGAACCCGTATTCGGCGCTGACCTTGAAACTATCCAAGCTAAAGAACTGGTCGACCTGAGCGCCCGCGAAGCCGAACAGGCAGAAGCTGCCAAAACGGCGGCCGAAGCCATCACAGCACAGACCGTTTCTTCGGCAACACCGGCTCAAACCACACAGGTTGCCGAAGCGCCAGCAACCACAGCGCCTGTCGCCACAGAAGCGGTTGCATCAGAAGCGGCCGTCGCCGTTGCTGCGCCATCGCTCTCCGATGCTATTGAAACAGCGCCGATGACAGCTGCCGAAGCCGCAGAAACGACCTCGGCAGCGTCTACAGCGACCCAGGCCGATGATGCCGTACCTGCGCCAGCCTCATCCACTGAGCCGACCCCAGTCGAACCAGCGCCTGTAGCTACCACCCAGCAGGCAGCGGCAGCACCCGCAACGCAAGTAGCTCAGCAAGCCCCTCAAGCTTCGTCCAGCGACAGCGTTCAAGCTGCCATTGCGTCATCCGGCTTGCAGCTGGTCGAAACCCGCGCCGATGTGCCAACGACTCAAGTGCCCGCCAGCGCGCCACGCCTAGGTCGTGCACGCAAGCCCGCGCCTAAAGTCGAACAAGCGCCCCTCGAGCAGGTGGAAACGCAAAACAGCTGATCTGCTCACCAGCGCTGATCGACAGCCGTAAAAAAACCCCGAAACGTTGTTTCGGGGTTTTTTTTGCATTGATGACAAAGCGCCGACAATAAACCTGTACTGCCTATTGCCGACCGCATCGCGAAGAACGCAAACGGGCGTGACAAGGCCAAAGTGCCGGGCCTTAAAAGAAGGCCACGACACCTTGGCGTTTATGTCTAGGCTGCGGCGCCCACCACGTCGATAGGCTGACGCGTAAGCAAGGCCAGCATGTGTGCCAGTTCACTACGCATTTCACGGCGGTCAATAACGCAATCGATGGCGCCTTTTTCAAGTAAAAACTCGGCGCGCTGAAAACCTTCGGGCAGTTTTTCGCGAACGGTCTGCTCAATAACCCGGGGCCCGGCAAAGCCAATAAGCGCCTTAGGCTCGGCGACGACGACGTCACCCATGAAAGCAAAACTAGCCGAAACACCACCCATGGTCGGGTCGGTAAGCACGCTGATAAACGGCAAACCTTCGGCAGCAAGACGCGTAAGCATGGCGTTGGTTTTAGCCATCTGCATCAGCGAAAACAAGCTTTCTTGCATACGTGCGCCGCCCGATGCTGCAACGCAAATAAACGGGCAACGATTTTTGATGGCTTCCTGAACGCCGCGCACAAAACGCTCGCCCACAACCGAACCCATCGAACCGCCCATGAACTCGAACTCGAAACACGCCAAAACCACCGGCATGTTCAGCATACGACCACTCATGATCACCATGGCCTCGGACTCGCCAGTTGATTTGGTGGCCTCGGAGACGCGCTCGGGGTATTTGCGGGAGTCTTTGAACTTTAAGGGATCGACCGGACGGGTATTTTCACCGATTTCGACACGACCTTCGGTGTCGAGCAATGCGTTGATACGGGCGCGAGCCCCGATCCGCATGTGATGGCTGCAGTTGGGACACACGTTAAGACTGGCGGCCAAATCGTCTTTATACAAAACTGACTCGCAGCCCGGACATTTGATCCAGAGTCCCTCGGGTACCCGCCGCGAGTTGGCGTCGGAGTTTTTGTTGATACGCGGCGGCAGAATTTTCTCAATCCAGCTCATGGTTGTATTTCCTGGTGATATTTGTTTTTAGTTAAGCGCCTGGCGAATACCGCCGAGCCACGCTTTTGCAGCTTGTACCGCAGCCATGTCGGCATCCTGACCACTGGCTGATGCGCCAGCAACAGCCTCTTCCATGGTTTCGATGAGTTTGCTGCCAATGATGACCGCATCGCTGACCTGCCCGAGCCGACGAGCGCTTTCGGCATCGCGAATGCCAAACCCAACGCCCAGCGGGATATCGAGATGCTGTCGAATAGCGGCCAGACGTTGCTCGACGTCGGTAATGTCCAGGTTGCCGGAACCGGTAACACCCTTTAGCGAGACATAGTACACATAGCCGCGTGCAATTTTGGCAACCTTCTTGACGCGATCTTCGGTTGACGTAGGCGCCAGCAGAAAAATCGGGGCAACAGCGGCGGCTTCGAGGTAGCGCGCAAAATCGATCATTTCTTCGGGGGGGTAGTCAACCACCAAAACACCGTCAACACCTGCTTCGGCGGCCTTCTGGGCGAACACTTCCTGGCCAAAACGCTCGATGGGGTTGGCGTAACCCATAAGTACTACGGGCGTAACCGCATTGGTGCGACGGAACTCTTGGACCATATGCAGAACATGCACTAGCCCAACCCCCTTTTCGATGGCACGCTGGGTCGCCCGTTGCACGACCGGGCCGTCGGCCATCGGGTCGGAAAACGGCACGCCCAGTTCGATGACGTCGGCCCCGGCCTCGACCAGCGCATGCATGAGCGGAACGGTTGCCTGCGGTGAGGGATCGCCAGCCGTAACGTAGGGAATCAGTGCGGCACGCTTGCCCTTATTGGCAAACACGGTCGCAAGCCGATCTTGTTGATTCATGTTGATAACCTATTAAAGGGTAATACCGCTGAACTCGGCAACGGTATGCATGTCTTTATCGCCCCGGCCCGACAGATTGACCAGAATGACTTTATCTTTAGGCAGCGTCGGCGCCAGACGAACGGCATGCGCAATGGCGTGCGATGACTCGAGCGCGGGCATGATGCCTTCG
Source organism: Pusillimonas sp. T2 (assembly GCF_002236805.1). Taxonomy (GTDB): domain Bacteria; phylum Pseudomonadota; class Gammaproteobacteria; order Burkholderiales; family Burkholderiaceae_B; genus Neopusillimonas. The sequence continues at coordinate 119,687 of NZ_NIQA01000001.1, forward strand.
GTGCGGCAGCACTTGTGAAACGCCGCCAGTGCCTCGGCATCGGTAACGCCTACATACTGCGCACGACCCGAATCTTTAAGCCAGGCATGTTCGGGGCCTACGCCCGGATAGTCGAGACCCGCAGAAATAGAGTGGGTTTCTTGAATTTGGCCGTGCTGGTCTTGCAAAATATACGTACGATTGCCATGCAGAACGCCAACAACACCCGCATTCAATGAGGCCGAGTGGCGATCGGTATCGAGGCCTTCACCAGCGGCTTCGACACCTACCAGCGCTACTTCTGGGTAGTCGATATAAGGGTAAAAAATACCCATGGCGTTAGAACCGCCCCCTACCGACGCAACTACGTAGTCGGGTTGACGCCCGGTATTGACGGGCATTTGTTCAATGCACTCGGTGCCGATAACAGACTGAAAGTCGCGCACCATGGCAGGATACGGGTGCGGGCCGGCCACAGTGCCGATGCAGTAAAACGTGTTCTCGACGTTGGTGACCCAGTCGCGCATTGCCTCGTTCAGGGCATCTTTAAGCGTGCGCGAGCCAGATTCCACCGGGACGACAGTGGCCCCCAGCAGCTTCATGCGGTACACGTTCGACGCCTGCCGGCGCACGTCTTCGGCGCCCATATATACGACGCACTCGAGCCCGTAACGCGCGGCAACGGTTGCAGTGGCCACACCATGCTGTCCAGCGCCGGTTTCGGCGATGATACGCGGCTTACCCATGCGGCGCGCCAACATGATTTGGCCAATACAGTTATTGATTTTATGCGCACCGGTGTGATTGAGGTCTTCGCGTTTAAACCAGATTTGTGCCCCGCCCAGCTCTTCGGACCAGCGACGTGCGTGATACACAGGGCTGGGACGCCCGACAAAATGCTTAAGCTCGTACTCGAACTCTTGAAGAAATTCGGGATCGTTTTTGTATTTGTCGTAGGCCGCCTTGAGCTCATCAAGTGCATGCACCAGGGTTTCGGCGACGAAAGAACCGCCAAAACGACCAAAATGACCCTGTTCATCAGGCAAGTTATACGGTTTCAAGTAAATACTCTCTGGTTGCGCAGGCGACCGGATTTGCCGCCAGCATTAAAGAATCAGGTCATTTTAACAGTGCCGACCCAGCCCCGCAGCGCACACTGCCCCTACGAACGGGTCGCTGTTACGCCCGACAACTCATTCAGTGCGGTAAGCGCCCGAGTTATCTGGTCGCCATTGCGCACCTCGATCGTAAAGACCATGTGAGCCAACGAGCGACGGCTTTGTGTATTGACGCTGACCACATTCAGTCGCAGCTTGCCAAACACATCGGTAAGGTCACGAAGCAAGCCCATGCGGTCGGGCGCATGAATGCTGATAGAAACCGGATACAACGCATCACCGGTCTCGCCCCAGTCGACGTCAATCAGCCGCTCCGGTTGCTTCATGGCCAATTCGGCATACGCTTTGCAGTCGGCGCGATGTATGGAAACGCCCCGCCCCCGGGTAATAAAACCCGCAATAACGTCGGGTGGCGCAGGCCGGCAACAACGGGCCAGTTGGGTCAGAAGCGCATCGACGCCCACCACCAGCACCCCCGATTTACCCGTGCGCACGACGTTATCGTTGCCCGCCGCATACGAAACCATGCCCCGCTCGGGCAAGGATTCGGATGCCGAGCCCTGACCCGCCACGGGCTCACGAAAATGCTGATCGAGCGCACGCAGGCTGAACTCGTCTTTGGCGACAGACACATACATATCGTCGGCACGGGCGAACCCCAGCTGGTTGGCCAACTGCTCGAGATTGACTGCGGTTTTGCCCAACCGCTGCAGCTCTTTTTCGACCATGTTCTGGCCCTGGGCAATGCGCTCTTGCAACTCAATGGCATTGAACCAGGCCCTCACCTTCGACCGGGAGCGATTACTGGCCAAAAAACCCAACTGCGGGTTGAGCCAGTCGCGCGAGGGCCCGCCTGACTTAGCCGCAATAATTTCAACCGTTTGCCCTGTTTTCAGGCGCGTCAGCAAAGGCACCATCTGGCCATCAACCCGCGCCCCTCGGCAGCGATGCCCAAGGTCAGTGTGCAGATAGTAGGCAAAATCAACCGGCGTCGCGCCAGCAGGCAACTCTATGACGCGTGCTTGCGGGGTCATCACGTAAATGCGGTCGTCGAAAAGATTTTTTGCCGCTTGCGTCGCCTCGATGTCGCCCCACGCCAGCAGCTGACGCATCCAGGTAACTTTGCGATCGTAGTCGCCCGCAGCAACCTGCGTACCCCCCTTGCTGCCAGCCTCTTTGTACCGCCAATGCGCCGCCATACCGTACTCGGCGTACTCATGCATTTCGCGGGTACGAATCTGCACCTCGAACGTTTTTCCATCGGCATCCGTGACCACTGTATGCAACGACCGATAGCCGTTAGGCTTGGGCCGCGCGATGTAGTCATCGAACTCGTTGGACACAGGTGTCCACATGGCGTGCACTTGCGCCAGCACGGCGTAACACGCGCGCTCGTCTTGCACGATTACCCGCATGGCACGTAAATCGTAGAGCTGTGAGAACGCCAGGTTTTTATTACGCATCTTGTTCCAGATGCTGTAAATATGTTTTGGTCGTCCAGAAACTTCAGCGGGTATCCCGGCCTGGTCCAGCGCTGCCTGAAGTTCGGCAACGACACGCTCTATCATGGCCTCACGCTCGACGCGCTTATCTTCAAGTTGGCGCGCGATATCTTTATAAGTCTCGGGCTCCATAAACCGGAACGCGAGGTCTTCCATTTCCCATTTGACCTGCCAGATGCCCAGCCGATTGGCCAATGGCGTGTACAACGTCATGGTTTCGCGGGCAAATTCGGGCGGGCAAGGTGTTTTACTGGCGGCGTACCACCGCAGCGACTGCAACCGGGACGCCAGACGCAGCATGACGATGCGCAAGTCGGCTGCCATGGCCAGCAACATTTTTCGTTGCTTTTCTTTTTGGTCGACAGCCGCCTTGCCGGGGTCGGCGGCCTGAGCCGCCACGTAACCGAGCCGCAGCAACGCGCGTACGCCCTGCACCATGGTGGCGATTTCGGCGCCGAACGTTTTGGCGATAGGGTCTTTTTTAGGCGTCGGGTCGAATAAGGACTCATCGCGCACCACCGCCAGTACGGCACTGATACGAGTAGCGGCGTCGGCGCCCAACCCAGCCAGAATCAGCGCGACAGCCGCAGCGTGTGCATCTAATGGCTCACCGGTAAGGGCGAGCTGGCCTTGCAAAGGCGCTCGAACCCGGTCAACAGCCTTGGCAAGCTGCGCACGTTCGGCCTCGTCGAAGCCCTGGCTTGCGGCCTCGAACCAGACGGCATCAAAGGGTTGGGCCCAATCGGCGAACGGCGCGGTGTCTGACATAACCGTAGCGAGTTACTGCGGAATGGCAGCCTTGACGACAATTTCTACTTTGAGGTCGGGGTTGGCCAAACGGGCCTCGACCGTAGCCCGGGGCGGCGCATTGCCAGCAGGCACCCACGCATCCCAGGCCTGATTCATACCGTCGAACTCTTGCATATTGGCCATAAAAATCTGAGCCATCAAGATCTGTGTTTTGTCGGTACCGGCAGTGGCCAGCAGATCGTCGATGGCAGCAAGCACTTCTTGAGTTTGGCCGACAATGTCTTTGCTTGCATCGGTAGGCACTTGCCCTGCCAGATAGGCCACACCATTATGAACGGCTACTTCTGAAAGACGCTGACCGACTTTAAAACGCTTGATGGCGCTCATAGTTTCCTCTTGAAACAAGTAAGTGAAATAAACAGAAAAAGTATCAGGCCGGCGGCAACTGGAAAACCTGCCGCAAATAAGCCAGATAGGCGGGATCGTCGCACATGGTTTTTTGCGGCGAATCGGACACCTTGGCCACGGGCTGACCATTGCAGCGAACCATTTTCATGACGATCTGCAAAGGCTCGTGGCCCAGGTCATTGGTTAAGTTGGTACCAATACCGAACGATACCTTGCACCGCCCCGCAAAACGCTGAGCCAGCTCGATGGCACGCGGTATCGTGAGCGCATCGGAAAACACCAGCGTTTTTGTTCTCGGGTCGGCCCGGTTGGCCGTGTAATGCTCAAGCATGCGCTCGCCCCAAGAGAACGGGTCGCCAGAGTCGTGGCGAGCGCCATCGAAGAGCTTGCAAAAATACATGTCGAAGTCGCGCAGGAAAGCGTCCATCCCGTAGACGTCGGACAACGCAATCCCAAGGTCACCCCGATATTCTTTGGCCCAAACTTCAAGCGCAAAAACTTGAGAGTCGCGCAGCCTGGGGCCCAGCGCCTGGCAGGCCTGCAGATATTCGTGACCCATGGTGCCCAGCGGCGTCACATTGTGCTTCATGGCCATCATGACATTACTGGTGCCGGCAAAATGCACGCCCATTTCGGCTTTCATGGTCCGCACGACCTCTTCGTGCCACTGCTTTGAAAAGCGACGACGCGTGCCGTACTCGGCCACACGAAAATCGGCCAACGCCGGGTCGTCGGTAACCAGCTGCATCTTTTTTTGGAGCCGTTGACGCCCTTCTTCCCAGCCAGGTTCGGTGCAGGTATTACGGAAATACACCTCGTTGACAATGGCCAACACCGGAATCTCGAAGAGGATGGTGTGCAACCACGGGCCTTTGACAGAAATAGCGATTTCGCCGTCTACGTCTCCGGGGCCGATATGAATGCATTTTTCGGGCAGGTGGAACAAGCCCAGGAAGTCGACAAAGTCGCTTTTAATAAAGCGCAGACTACGCAAATAATCCAGCTCGGCGTCAGTGAACTTCAACTGACACAGTGCGTGTATTTCGGCCCTGATTTCGTCAAGGTAAGGCGCGAGGTTGATATTGGGCGTACGACACTTGTAGCGATACTCGACCTGGGCCGCCGGAAACTGGTGCAACACGACCTGCATCATGGAAAACTTGTACAGATCGGTATCGAGCAAAGAGGTAATGATCATTCGGACAGCCGGCCGCCTTGGCAATTAAAGTGTGTACCCAATTATTGGGTAAAATGAACTCGGGAAACTTTTCCCCAATGTATCAAAAGTGAGCATTGTAATGTTTAACGGCCCGCAGGTTTAGCCTTGCGCCCTTAAACATTGCCATGCTTGTGTGCTGGAGTATCCATGACCCACGTTGTCACCGAAAACTGTATCAAGTGCAAATACACCGACTGCGTCGATGTCTGTCCGGTCGATTGCTTTCGCGAAGGCCCCAATTTTCTGGTCATCGACCCCGACGAATGCATTGACTGCGCCGTCTGTGTGCCCGAGTGTCCTGCCAACGCTATTTTTGCCGAAGAAGACGTCCCTCAGGATCAGATGCGCTTTATCGCCATCAACGCCGAACTATCGCCGTCGTTCGGGCAAATTAGCCGCTCGAAAGGCGGGCTGCCAGACGCCGACCAATGGAATGGCGTGCCCGACAAAGAAAAGTACCTCGAACGCTAACGCATGACCGACAGCAAATACGCCAAGGTAACCGTACTGGGTCTGCGCGAATGGGTGCCAGGCAAGCTGCTGTCGTTTACCGTCAGCCGCCCAGAAGGCTTTAACTTCAAGGCCGGGCAATTTGCTCGCCTTGGTTTACCCCCCATCGACCAACCCGATGCTGAGCCCTCGGTCTGGCGTGCTTACTCATTGGTCAATGGCCCCGATCAATCACCGCTCGAGTTCTACTCCATTGTGGTGCCGGGCGGCGAGTTCAGCCCCAGGCTTGCCGAACTGGCGGCCGGAGACACCCTCTACATTGATCGCACACTGTTCGGATTTCTGACCATCGACCGCTTCGAGCCAGGCGGCACCCTATGGCTGATCGCGACCGGCACAGGGTTATCGGCTTATTTATCTATGCTGAACGACCCGGCTACCTGGGCGGCCTTCGAACACATTATATTGGTACATGGTGTACGCACCTGCCCCGAACTCGCTTACCGCGACGACATCGCACGGTGGCAGGCCCAGGCAGGTACGGCTCCGTTCACGGCGCGCTTTACCTATTTGCCCATCCCTACCCAAGACACGTTGCCGGGCATGCCACAGGCGCGTGTTACCACGCTCATCGACAACGGTCAGCTCGAAACACTGGCTGGGGTGAATCTCGACCCAGCCACAAATAAAATCATGCTGTGCGGCAACCCTGCAATGGTTACAGATGCACGCGCCCTGCTTAAAGAAAAGGGCTTCGCGGTCGGGCGTCGGGGCGTGCCGGGTAATCTGGCTGTCGAAAACTACTGGTAACCCCATAAAGGCTATAACTCCATGCTCTACGACTTGCACGAATTTCAGCGCGCTTTTTTAAACCCGCTGGCTGCGTTTACCGAGCACGGGTCCCAACTGTTTTCACACCCGTATAGCCCTTTAGCCTACACCCCTGTATCGCGCCAAATCGCGGCCAGCTATTCTTTGGTACACCGGCTGGGCAAAGAATACGAAAAGCCGGCCTGGGGCTTGCACACAACCAAAATCAATGGCCGTGATGTCGCTGTTCAAGATCGCGTTGTGTTGCACAAACCCTTTTGCAATCTAGTGCACTTCGAACGCGATACGCTTCGACCCAACGACCCGGTCGTATTGCTGGTCGCACCGCTATCGGGCCACCATGCCACCCTGCTGCGCGATACGGTCAAAGCCTTGCTGCCCAACCACAACATTTACATCACCGACTGGGTTGACGCTCGCATGGTGCCGCTGCACGAAGGCCCGTTCCACTTAAACGACTATATCGCCTACATTCGCGAGTTCATGACGTTTTTGGGTGCAGGCTTGCATGTGGTTTCCGTCTGCCAGCCCACTGTGCCCGTATTGGCGGCCGTCTCCCTGATGGCCACCGACAACGACCCCTGTCTGCCCAAAACCATGACGCTCATGGGCGGGCCAATCGACACCCGGCAGTCGCCTACCCAGGTAAACGAACTGGCCACTAACAAGTCGCATGGCTGGTTTGCCAACAATTTAGTTCATCGCGTACCGGCCAAATACCCCGGCTTCGGGCGCCAGGTTTACCCCGGGTTCTTGCAACACGCGGGTTTCATCGCCATGAACCCAGACCGTCACGCGCAATCGCATTACGATTACTACCTTGATCTGATCAAGGGTGATAACAGCGACGCCGAAGCCCACCGGCGCTTTTACGACGAGTACAACGCTGTACTCGACCTGCCCGCCGAGTTTTACCTGGATACCATCGACGTCGTCTTCCAGCGCCACCTGTTGCCCCGTGGCGAGTGGTATGTTGACGGCCGACTTGTCGACCCTGCCGCCATCAAAAACGTCGCGCTCTTTACTATCGAAGGCGAGCTTGACGACATCTCGGGCCAGGGCCAAACACGAGCGGCGCAAAACCTGTGCCGCAGTATCCCCAAAGGGCACAAGCAACATTACACCGCGCCCGGTTGCGGGCATTACGGTATTTTTTCGGGGCGGCGCTGGCGCGAAACTATCGCCCCCCAACTCGCAGACTTCATACGCATCCATGGCTGACGCTGTTTTACAGGGCCCCCAGAGCGCTGCTCTGGCGGACCAAATTGACGCCATACTGCCGCAAACGCAATGTACTCAATGCGGCTACGAAGGCTGCCGACCCTACGCTGAGGCATTAGCCTCTGGAAATGAGGCCATCAATCGCTGCCCACCCGGTGGCGAGACCGGCATTGCAGCGCTGGCCCACCTGCTGAACCAGCCGGCGGTGCCGCTCGACCCCGATTGCGGTACACACACCGCCCTGATGCTGGCTGTCATTGACGAAGACCATTGCATCGGCTGTACGCTATGTCTGCAGGCCTGCCCCGTCGATGCGATTGTCGGCGCCAATAAAAAAATGCATACCGTCGTCCCCGACCTGTGCACAGGCTGCAAGCTCTGCATACCACCCTGCCCGGTCGACTGCATCCAGATGACGCCTGCCGGATACGACTGGACACCGCGACATGCGGCCACGGCACGCGAACGGCATAATCAACGTCAAACCCGCCTGAAGCGCAAGCACCCAGAAAGCCAGTCCCTGGCAGCGCGCACTCTTAGCAACAAAGCCGCGCTAACGTCGGCCGCCGAGAGCGACGCTCAAGCCCGCCAGGCCGCCATTGCGCAAGCGCTGGCGCGCGCTCGTGAACGACGCCGTCAAAGCTCATGAACAAAGCCAAACGACACGAAATATTCAGCCGTTGGCAAGCGGCCAACCCCGCCCCCACCACCGAGCTGAATTTCGACGACCCGTTTCAACTGCTTATTGCAGTCATGCTGTCGGCGCAGGCGACCGATAAGTCGGTCAATATTGCCACTGCCCGGTTCTTTCCTACCCATGGCACACCTCAGGGCATTCTGGCATTAGGGCTCGACGGCCTGACCGAACGCATAAAAACAATAGGCCTGTTCAAAACCAAGGCACGCAACGTTATCGAAACATGCCGCATCCTGATCGAACAACACCACGGTCAGGTGCCTGAAACGCGCGAGGCACTCGAGGCCCTGCCAGGCGTGGGTCGAAAAACAGCCAATGTTGTCCTTAATACCGCTTTCGGGCACCCGACCATCGCCGTTGACACACATATTTTCCGTGTCGCCAACCGCACGGGCATTGCGCCAGGAAAAACAGTACTAGAGGTCGAAAAGCGCTTGGAGCGCGTCATCCCAAAAGAATTTCTGGTGGATTCGCACCACTGGATTCTATTGCACGGTCGCTACATATGCGTGGCCCGAAAGCCCAAATGCCCGCAATGCGGCATTGCCGACTTGTGCGAATACAAGCAAAAAACAAATCCGTACTGACCCTGTCGGGGATTTCCATGTCATGAGAAACCCCCATAGCCAACTGTGCCGGTAAAACACATACTTTAACTAGGCGCTGTAGGGCCTGACACTCAAAACCACGCACAATAAAAAGGGGGGAAACCTTGGCTCACCCCGCTCTCGAAATCAGCCAGCTTAATGCTTGGTACGATCAAATCCACGTACTGCGCGGGGTCAACCTGACCGTCAACGCAGGGCAAGTAGTGTGCCTTCTGGGTAACCCAGGTTCCGGCCGCACCACCGTCTTGCGCGCCATTCTGGGGCTAACAGGGCCCCGCAGTGGTTCCATACGCATCAATGGCACCGAATCCATCCATATGCCAGCCAGCCAAATCCGTCACTTGGGTCTGAGCTACTGCCCCGAAGAACACGCCCTCGTTGACGAACTGAGCTGTGAAGAAAACCTTTTACTCCCTGTCGAAGGCGAATCAACACTGGGTGGCGGGATGTCGCTGGCCGACATCTACGATATTTTCCCTGCCTTCAAGCCATTTCAGCACCAGCCCATCGCGCACCTTTCTACACCCGAACGCCAGTTGCTGGCCGTTGCCCGGGCCCTGCGGCTAGGCACCAATGTATTGCTGCTCGACGAAATCCACGACTACCTTAACCCGATCATTGCGTCGGCGATGCACCGCGCCTTATCGATGCTTAAAGCGCAGCACTACACTATTGTCATGGCTGGCGAAACCCCGGGGGCTGCAGCCAATATTGCCGACCATTATTACGTCATAAAAAACGGCATTCTTGCCGATGACTATGTGTCGAGTGCAGGCTGGGCCGACAGTACCCCGCAAGTGGTGCAAACCGGCTGGCGCGCAGGCTAAAAAAAACCTGCTTGTCGCACTGAGCAACAAGCAGGTTTGATCGGGTTACATACAGCCTTTGTGCCCAACACCTAGGGTGCTGGGCGACAGGGCTGGATATTTCGCACTCAGGCTTCTTCGGCCTCTTTCTTGTTACCCAAGCCCAGGTAACTTTCGATAACGCGTGGGTTATCAGCCAGATCTTTGGCCGGGCCCTCAAGGACGATATCGCCAGTTTCGAGCACATACCCATAGTCGGCGACTTGCAGTGCCGCACGGGCATTTTGCTCGACCAACAAAATAGAGACCCCAGTACGACGCAGTCGGGCGATGATGTGAAAAATTTCACGTACGATGCGTGGCGCCAGGCCCAGGCTGGGCTCGTCGAGCATCAGCAGCTGAGGCTGTGCCATTAAGGCTCGTCCAACGGCCAGCATCTGACGCTCGCCCCCTGACAACGTTCCCGCTTCTTGGGTGCGGCGCTCACGTAAGCGCGGAAACAACTCGAAAACTTCTTCGATCTTGTCTCGCCAGCCTGCAACACCTGCACGATACAAACGAAAACCACCCAACAACAGGTTGTCTTCGACCGACATGCTGCCGAACAATTCGCGCGACTCGGGGACCAGGCACAGCCCACCCGCCACGCGCTGTTCGACCTGCCAGCTTGAAATGTCTTGGCCAAGGTAGCTGACCTGGCCCGAGCTATGCCCGTTGGCGGGCAAAGAGCCCATGATGGAGTTAAGCAAGGTCGACTTGCCGGCACCGTTACCACCAATAACCGTCACAATACTGCCTGGCGCCACCTGAATATTGGCACCGCTTAGTGCTGTGACCTTGCCATATTGCGTTACTAGGCCATTAACCTGCAAAACTGCTTTCTCTGTTGTCGTCATGCTGTTCCCCCGGCGGCTGCAGGCGACGGGGCGGCTGCGTCTTCGCCGTCAATATCAAGATCATCGTCAATACCACCCAGGTACGCTTCGAGTACGGCCGGGTTGGTTTGCACTTCGGATGGCAGACCTTCTGCAATCTTGGTACCGAAGTCCATAACCACCAGGTGGTCGGTAAGGTTCATGACGAAATCCATATCGTGCTCTACCAGCAAGATGCTCATACCTTCTTGACGGAGTTGATCAAGCACTTTGGCCAGTTCCTGCTTTTCTTTGTAGCGCAAACCTGCGGCAGGCTCGTCGAGCAGCAGCAAAACGGGGTCGGCGGCCAAGGCGCGGGCAATTTCAAGAATACGCTGTTGCCCCAGTGCCAGATTACCGGCCTGCTCGTAGAGATAGTCGCCCAGACCAACGCGATGCAACTGCTTGGCAGCTTCGTGCAGGAGCTCGGCCTCGCTACGACGGTCGGTGTGCAGCGTCGCGGAAACCACGCCAACATCGCGGCGCAAATGCGCACCAATGGCTACGTTTTCGAGCACTGTCATGGTGGGCAGCAACTGCACGTGCTGAAAGGTACGACCGACACCCAACTTGGCGATTTCACGCGAAGGAAGTTTGTCGAGGCGATTACCCAGGAACTCGACACGGCCACTGGTGGCAGGCAACACCCCGGTAATCAGGTTGAACGTTGTACTTTTACCCGCACCGTTGGGGCCAATAAGACCCATGATTTCGCCGGCCTTGAGCTTGAAGCTGATGTTGTTGACAGCCACCAGACCACCGAACTCTTTACGGGCGTTTTCGACCTCGAGCACCAGCGTGCCGACCTCGGGGCGCGCGCGACGCGGCAGTTCGGCCGCTTCGGGTGGCGGGGGCAGCTTGCGCTGAGTCGTTTGGCCTGTCACCGTGCGCCATACCGACGCCAGCATGGGCCAGACACCATCGCGGGCGTACTGCAATACCAGCACCATAAGAATACCGAACACCACCAGTTCGAAGTTGGCGGTTGTGTGGATAATCGCCGGCAACACGTTCTGGATTTGGTCTTTAAGCGTCAGGATAAGGCTGGAACCGACAACTGCGCCCCAAACACTGCTGCTACCCCCGACAACCGCCATAAACAGGTATTCGATGCCGTAGTTAAGACCGAACGGGCTGGGGCTGACGGCGCGCTGCATGTGGGCATACAACCAGCCCGACACGCATGACAGCAAGGCCGCATATACAAAAATAATAATTTTGTAATTGGCCATGTTGATGCCAAAGGACTCGGCCATGACCGACCCGCTTTTAAGCGCACGAATGGCACGACCGGGGCGCGAATGAAGCAGATTGTGCGTAGCCCACAGCGACAACAGGACCGCCACCCAGATCAGGTAGAAGATCTCGCGGCCACTGGACAGGCTCATGCCAAAGAAATTAATGGCCTGAATACCTGCAATACCGTCGTACTGCCCAAGCATTTCGAGGTTACCGAACAGGTAAAACAAAGAAAGGCTCCAGGCAATAGTGCCAAGTGGCAAATAGTGGCCCGACAGGCGCAGCGTGATAGCCCCCAAGAAATAGGCGACCAACAGGGTAAGCACCAGACCAAACAGCAAAGCCAGCCAGGGCGACCAGGCCATAGCCGTGGTCAGATACGCCGTGGAGTATGCCCCCAAACCAACGAATGCCGCCTGACCAAACGATGTCAGACCCCCAACGCCGGTGAGCAGCACAAGCCCCAGAACCACCAGCGAAGCCAGGCCAATGTAGTTGAGTTGGGTAATCCAGAATTCTGGCGTAGACCCCATAAGCGGCAATACCGCCAGAACAACAATAAAAACAGCAAGAATAAGTCGATTCATGGCGTCACTCCTCGTCATCGTGATGGCTGGCGGAGCCAAACGAACGCCACAACAACACTGGAATAATCAGCGTAAACACAATTACCTCTTTGTAGGCACTGGCCCAGAAGGACGAAAATGCCTCGAGAATCCCGACAAACAATGCACCGAGGGCAGCCAACGGATAGCTGACCAACCCGCCTACGATGGCGGCAACGAAGCCCTTGAGGCCGATAAGGAAGCCGGTGTCGTAGTAAATGGTGGTGACCGGTGAAATCAGCATACCCGACAGCGCGCCAATAGCTGCAGCCAGCGTAAAGGTGAGGCTGCCCGACATATTGGTGCTGATACCCACCAGGCGCGCGCCACGGCGGTTAACGGCGGTAGCACGCAAAGCGCGACCGTACAACGTTTTGCCAAAGAAGAGCCAGAGGGCGATGATCAGTATTGCGCAGGTTGCCAATACAAAGAATGTCTGTGCAGACCAGATGACTGCGCCAAACTGGATTTCGCCTTCCATGAACGGCGGCGTGCGCCAACCCTCGGCACCGAAGAACACCAGCCCCAGACCCAGCAGGGCAAAGTGGACCGCCACCGAAATGATGAGCAAAACCAACACGCTGGCCTCGGCCACGGGCTGATAGGCCAAACGGTAGATCATGGGCCCCAAAGGGATGACCAGGGCGAGCGCGAAAACCACGCTAAGCCACAGCGGCGTGTTTTCACTAACCACATAGGGAGCCAGCAAGTACAACGCAACGGGCAGCACCAGCGTACCCAGTGCCGCCTTGGGCAAACGCTTCCAGTCGTTGCGACGGACAGCAGAAAACAGTTCGAGGGCGAATGTAGCAACACCGACAATAAGCAGCAAAGCTACCGTACCGGGAATTTGGCCGTTGACCATGAACGCCAGCGTAAGCGCGCCATAGGCGACGAATTCGCCCTGAGGAATGAAAACGACCCGCGTGACCAGGAAGACCAACACCAGGGCAAGCCCTAACAGCGCATAGACTGCACCGTTAAGCACGCCGTCCTGGAGCAAAATGAAAAAGATTGTTGAGTCCATCTATCGAAACACCAATAAATATAAAGATGGGGAACGCCGGACGCGCATCCCGAAGGCCAGAAATGGCGAAAATGGATCAGCGCATCGGGAAAACATCTAAGTGCATTTTGACTCCTCGTATTAGTAGATTTATAGCGAGCGCGATTGTTAACCGGCCGACTTTTTGGACTTAAACAAACAGCCGCAAAGTTAACATAGATTGGGGGGTGTGGAATCTAGGGGATTCCCTGCATAAATCGACTTATTGTTCGACTTTAAACCACCAAAATACCGAGCCGTAAAACGCCGGAATCTTTGCTCTGAAGGAACCAAAATCAATCAGGAAAGTCGATTAACATTGCGGGTTGAGAAATTACAGACATTCGCGCATTCGAAGGAAAGCAGCATGGATAAAGTCATCAAAACAGAGGCCGAGTGGCAGGCGCAACTCAGCCCGGAAGCGTTCTATGTCACGCGCCAGAAAGGTACCGAGCGAGCATTTACAGGACAGTACTGGAACACCACCCAAGTCGGCACGTATCGATGCGTGTGTTGCGACACAGCCTTATTCAGGTCCGATACAAAATTTGACGCAGGTTGCGGCTGGCCCAGTTACTTCGAACCCATCGACAACGACCTTATCCGCGAAGAGCAAGACACCAGCCATGGCATGATTCGTACCGAGGTCATGTGCGCAGTATGCGATGCCCATCTGGGCCACGTGTTTCCCGACGGCCCACCCCCTACCGGTCTGCGCTACTGCATCAACTCGCTGTCACTTTCTTTTGAGCCCGACGCATGAAGAAATTTCTGTTCGACCTTTTCCCCCTGATCCTGTTTTTTGTCGCCTTCAGGCTGGCCGACAGCATGTATGTCGCCACTGCAGTGGCCATCGCAGCCAGTGTTGCCCAGTTTGTATGGCTCAAGGCCACTAAAAAAACCATCGAAGCCACCCACTGGATCAACCTGACCGTCATCGTGTTGTTTGGCGGTGCCACCCTGGTCTTGCAAAACGACGCCTTCATCAAATGGAAGCCCACGGTGCTGTACTGGATTTTCGCGGTTATCTTGCTGGCCGGAAAATGGTTGTTTGGTCGTAACCTGCTACAAAAAGTAATGGGTACCCAAATTGAACTTCCTGCCAACATATGGGACAAAATGAACTACAGCTGGTCTGCATTCTTTATTGCATCCGGCGCACTGAACCTGTATGTTGCGTTCTCAGGCCAATTTACCGAATCGCAATGGGTCAATTTCAAGGTGTTCGGTCTCATGGCGCTTTTGCTTGTGTTTGTCGTGGCTCAATCCATCTGGCTCAGCCGTCACATCAAAGATAGCTCCGAGCCCTCCTGAACCCTTTTTATTTCGCTCAAATGAACAAAGAACGTATCGATCTGGTTCACGCCCGCCTTCAGGCCCTCGAACCCAGCCAACTCGAAATCATCGACGAGTCGCACTTGCATGCCGGCCATGCCGGCAGCCAATCGGGGGCCAGCCATTTACGCGTCATTATCGCTTCGCCACAGTTCCAGGGGTTACGCGCCTTGCAACGTCATCGCCTCGTGTATGATCAAGTCAGCGACCTCATCCCTTTTCCAATTCACGCTTTGGCCATCGTGGCCAACACAAACTAAACGCTCAAGGAAGTTTATGAAGAAGCTCGTCATGTTCGCAGCCGCCTGCGCAATTTCTGTTCCCGTTTACGCACAGAATGTCGCAACGGTTAACGGCAAGCCCCTCACACAGGCACAAATTGACCAATTCGTTACCTTGTTGGTCGGCCAGGGCGCCCAAGATACCCCGCAGTTGCGCGAACAGGTCAAACAAGAAATGATCGGACGTATGGTTGCCGTTCAGGCCGCCGAACGCGCACGCGTCGATCGCAAAGAAGACGTCAAGCAAGAGCTTGAAATGGCGCGCCAAAGCATTCTGGTTCGCGCCCTCATGGAAGACTACCTGAAGAAAAATCCGGTCACCGACCAAGAAGTTCAGGCAGAGTACAACGAAATCAAGAAGGCCCAGGCCGACGCCAAAGAATTCAAAGTCAGTCATATTCTGGTCGCTGACGAAAGCAAAGCCAAAGAACTGACCCAAAAAATCAAAGCCAACGAAATCAGCTTCGAAGATGCTGCCAAGGCCGATTCAATCGACCCAGGCAGCGCCAAAGAAGGCGGCTCGCTGGGTTGGGCACAGGCCAGCAACTACGTGCCTGAGTTTGCCGAAGCCGTCGAACGCCTGAAAAACGGCGAAATGACGGCCGAACCCGTCAAGTCGCAATTTGGCTGGCACATTGTGCGTGTCGACGACTCTCGCGCCGTTAGCTTCCCCGAGCTGGCCGAAGTCAAGCCACAACTCGAAGAGATGATGCGCCAGGAAAAACTGGCCCAGTACCAAAAAGACCTGATGGACCAGGCCAAAATCCAGTAACGTCCGGGTCAAGGTCAAAAAAAGCCGCCCCCTTAACAGGGGCGGCTTTTTTACATGGGTAACTTCTTGGCAAGGGCTAGTTTTTTATCCGGCATTCAGCATATTTATCAGCTGAGTCTCGTCGATAATTGTCACGCCCAGCTCGGCCGCCTTGGCCAACTTGCTGCCCGCTTCGGCCCCAGCCACCACATAGGCCGTCTTTTTCGACACCGACCCGCTCACTTTGCCGCCCGCTGCCATAATCATGCGGGTCGCCTCATCGCGTGTCAGGGTAGGCAAAGTGCCTGTCAAAACCAGTGTTTTACCCGACAACAATTGCTGGACCGGCTCGGCGTCAGCCTGAGCATGCACGCCCGCCTGCTCCAGAGCATCGATAACCTCGCGGTTATGGGCTTCCGCGAAAAACTCAAGGATAGCCTGGGCCACAACCGGGCCCACGTCAGGCACAGAAAGCAAGGCAGCCTCGTCGGCCTGCATGACTGCCCGTAACGCGCCAAAATGACGCGCCAAGTCGCGCGCCGTAGTTTCGCCGACATGACGTATACCCAAGGCAAACAACAACCGCCCCAAAGATGGCGTGCGCGCTTTTTCTATTGCGGCAACCAGGTTTTCGGCAGACTTTCGGCCCATACGCTCAAACAACAACAAGTCTTCGACGCGCAACGAGAACAAGTCGGCCAGCGACTTGACCCTGCCTGAATCAACCAGTTGCTCAACCAGTTTTTCGCCCAAGCCTTCGATATCGAGCGCCTTGCGCCCGGCCGCATGCAACAAACTTTGCTTACGCTGAGCCGCACAAAACAAACCACCGGTGCAGCGCGAGATGGCTTCACCGTCGGACCGATGCACCGCGGAACCGCACACAGGACACTGCGTGGGCATCTGGAATATCGAAGTCGCGTCAGGCCGAAGATCGATAACCGGGCCGACAATTTCGGGGATGACATCACCGGCACGACGCACAATCACGGTATCGCCAATACGCACATCTTTGCGCCGGATTTCGTCTTCGTTGTGCAGCGTTGCGTTGGTGACCGTTACGCCGCCCACAAACACCGGCTTTAAACGCGCGACGGGCGTAATCGCACCAGTGCGGCCCACCTGAATATCGATGCCCAGCAATGTGGTGGTTTCTTCTTGGGCCGGAAACTTATGAGCCAAGGCGAAACGCGGAGCGCGCGCCACAAAGCCAAGGACACTATGGGCCTGGAGACTGTTAACTTTGTAGACCACACCGTCGATATCAAACGGCAGGCCAGGTCGCCGGGCCTCTACGTCTTTGTAGAACGCCAATAACCCGTCGGCACCCTTTACTACGGCACGATCGGGGCTGACCGGCAACCCCAGCGTCTGAAACCAATCGAGCATACCGGACTGCGTCTGCCTTCCCTCGGTAGAAAGCTCACCCCAACCATAGGCATAAAAACGCAGCGGGCGCCGCGCCGCGATACGCGGATCGAGCTGACGCAAACTACCTGCGGCCGCATTTCGGGGGTTTACGAAAATCTTGTCGCCGCGCGCTTGCTGCTCACGATTGAGGCGTTCAAAATCTTGAGTATTAATAAATACTTCGCCACGTACTTCAAGTATGTCGGGCGCATCGCCGTGCAGCTTGAGCGGCACCGAACGCAGCGTACGAATATTGTGGGTAACGTCCTCACCCTGAAGCCCGTCCCCTCGGGTAGCTGCCTGCACCAGGCGCCCTTTTTCGTAGCGCAATGACACGGCTAAACCGTCGAACTTGTACTCGGCTTGATATTCGACCTGTCCACCGATGGGCAACAGACCGCTGTCGCGCAACGCATCGGCAACTCGGCGATCGAAGGCCTGAATGGCCTCGTCATCGAAGCCGTTGTCGAGCGACAGCATGGGCACCGCATGACGTACCGTGGCAAATGCGGCCATTGGCGCCGAGCCGACCCGCTGGGAAGGTGATTCGGGGGTTACCAATTGCGGGTACTGGGCCTCGAGGGCTTGCAGTTGCGCCATCAGCCGATCATATTCGGCATCGGATACCACCGGCGCGTCTTGCGCGTAATACCGAATGTTGTGCTGATTGATTTCTTGTCGCAGGGCGTCGACCTGCTGCTGTACCTGGGCAGGCACCAAAGAAGTCGATGTCACGAGAACAACCTTGCTGTGCGCTCAGAGCCAGGAGCGAAACCTGCCTGTGTCAATTGGGCATACATGGCGGCTAATTGCTTGTCGATGGTGGCGTCTGAAGCCTCCGAAACCGGACGTCCCTGATCATCGACCAGCACCGCATCAAGACGCTGCGCCAGATCTCGACCAACACTGGCCATCCGGCTGAAAGCCTGTGCATCGGCCGGGCTATTTGGAAGATCGAGCAGCAGGTCGAGGCGACCGACACGATCGCCCAGGAAAGCCGACACGGGCGAGCCGTCGAACATAAGCGTGAACCGAGCCGCACCTGATTCGGCGACCCAGGCCATATGCGCGCCAACCCGGGCAAAGCCGGCCTCAATGACGGTGTCGCGCACGCTTGCTACCTGCACAGGCGACGGCAACTGCAGGGCCAGCCCCACCTGGGCATCAAGCCCCGCACACATTGCGTCTAAGGCAGCGGCCTGAGCCACAACATCGTCCTGCTCTGGCCCCTCGACTGCACCGTCGAATTTTTCGGCCAGCGCTTGGGCCGCCGTCCAGAGCTGCGACCATTCGATATCGGTCATGGGACCACTACGGTTTGCCAGCAGTACGGCAATCTGCAACGAAGCGCACGCTTCGCCCGCAGGCAACCCGGCACAATGCGTACCATCGGGCAATTCTGAGAAATAACGCAACGGACGTACGTCAGCCGGAATAAGTGCCTTGGCAGCCTCGGCCAGGTCACCTGACTGAACCGGCTGCGTGAAAACAATATCAATCACCGCCTCGCATACAGCGTCGACCTCGTCGGGCTCGGTCGCAACATCGCGGCGCGTGTGAGAGACTTCGTGACTCACCCCCGCAACACCATCTGTCAGACCGGGCTCTTTGCGACCGACCACAGGTGGTAACCCGCCCAGCAACGGATCTTCTTCTGTTTGAGGAAACTGGGCTTGCATGCGTTTACGCACGCTACGATCTTGCCACCAATTGTAGGCCAGCACGCCCAAAACGATCACAACACCCAGGGCAATTAACCCAATCTGAAAATCACTCATGCCATTTCCGCTTAGCGGCCCCTGATTCCTGTCATAGTCATACCTGAGCCAACTGCATGGCCGACTCGATATCGACTGCCACGATGCGTGATACACCCTGCTCTTGCATGGTAACCCCAATCAACTGCTTGGCCATCTGCATCGCGATTTTGTTGTGAGAAATAAATAAAAACTGTGTCTGGTCGCTCATGCTGCTGACCAACTTTGCATAACGCTCGGTATTGGCATCGTCGAGTGGCGCATCGACTTCGTCCAGCAAACAAAACGGCGCCGGATTTAACTTGAACAACGCAAACACCAACGCTGTCGCCGTAAGCGCCTTCTCGCCCCCAGAGAGCAGATGAATTGTGCTGTTGCGCTTGCCGGGCGGCTGTGCCATGACCTGCACACCCGCATCAAGAATTTCATCACCCGTAATAATAAGCCGGGCTTCACCGCCGCCAAAAAGTCGGGGAAACAACTCGCCAAAATGGTGATTGACCGTATCGAACGTACCCTGAAGCAACTCGCGGGTTTCTTTGTCGATTCTACGAATGGCGTCTTCAAGTGTCTCGATGGCACGGCATAAATCGGCGTGCTGGGCATCGAGATAATCTTTTCGCTGACGCGCCTGATTCAGTTCGTCGAGCGCGGCCAGATTCACCGCGCCCAGCGCGTCGACTTCGCGAGAAATGCGCTGAACCTCGGACTGCAGCCACCCGACGCGCTGCCAGGTTTCGGGCTGCGTGGCCAGAAAGCGCCGCAACTCGTCGCGATCGACCTGCTGTGCATCGAGCTGCTCGGAATACTGTTCAACGGTCAGCCGGGCGGCCTGCTCTTGCAACTGCAACTCGGTAATCCGCGACCGCAAGGGTTCGAGCAAACGTTCGTTCGCCAGACGCTGCTCATCGGCTTCGCGCAAAGCCGCCGCCAGGTTATCCATTTCGATACGCGCCTGTGCCAGGTCATCTTCGCAGGCGGCCCGGGTCTCGAGGGCGTCTTGCAGGCCGGCCTCGGCAGCCGACGCATCAAGCTCAAACAACTCGCCCTGCAGTGACTCAAGCTCGTCGATAGCGCGTCGCGACTGCGCTTGTGCCAACTCGAGGTTGCGTTGAAGGTCGGCCAAGCGCGACTGTAATGCCCGCGCCGAAAATTGGGATTCTTGTACACGCCGTTCCAGGTCACGTACCGCAGTGCGCGCTGTCTCAGCCTCTTGAGCAAGGCGCTCGCCCGACATCTCGGCGTCAGCAAACTGTGTTTGCAAATCGGCCAGCTCAAGATCAAGCGTTTCGAAACGGGCCTCGGCCTCTTCGCGCGACGCCGCCAGCGTCTCAAGCTCGGCGTCGATTTCGGCTTGCTCTTCGTGAATACGGCCAGCCCGTTGACTGGACTGCTCGGCCTGCTGATGCAGCCGCGAATAGGTCAACTGCACATCATGTGTTCGACGCGTCAATTCGGCCACGCGCGTACGCGCCGGCGCCATGGCTTGCGACACGCTTTGCCAGGCGGCTTCTGCACGCGCGACCGCCGACAACGCCTGATCAGCAATCAATTGCTGGGCCTTGATCTCGCGTTGCAGATTTTCGATTTCTTGCTGGCGCGCCAGCATGCCAGCCTGTTCTGAGTCGGGGGCATAAAAGCGGACACTATGCGCATCGATAAGATGCCCTTCTTTGACCACAAAAACCCCGCCGGGCGGCAAGGCATTTCGGTGCGCAAGCGCCTGGCTCAGATCATCGGCACGAAAAACACCCGTCAACCAACCGTCCAGCAAGGTCCGCAGGTCGGGATCAACCGTCTTCAACAAGGCAGTGAGCGGTTGCAGCCCTTGCGGCACAACCGGCGACGGCGCGGCCACCGGACGTTGATAAAACGCCAGACGCGCCGGGGGGGGATCCTGAGCAAAAGCCCTGGCATGTTCGATATGCCGAATTTCAAGGCCTGCCAGGCACTCTTGCAGCACCGCCTCAAGGGCAGCCTCCCAACCAGGCTCGATATGCAGCTTTTGCCATAACCTGCCCAAACCGGTCAGCTCGTGCTTTTCGAGCCAAGGCTGCAATGTGCCGCGCTTCTGGACATCTTCTTGCAACTTGACCAAGGCTGCGAACCGGGCTTCGAGACGCGAAACATTCGAAGACTCGGCGCGAGCCGCTTCCTGGGCCTGCTGACGACGATCGTCGAGATCGGGTAATTGTCCTTCAAGTTCAAGCACCTGAACCTGCGCCTCTTCTAGCTGGGCTTGGAGCATATCCAGCTCACCGCGCAACCGGTCGAGCTCGCCGGCATCGGGCACATTCATGGCGCGCAGCTCGTTGGTCAAGCGCTCTCGTCGTATGCGCAATGCCTCGATCTGGCGCGCAGCATCGGCCTGAGTTTGCGCCACCAGCGCCAGATTCTGCTCGACCCTGGACAGCACCTGGCGCATCTCGTCGCGCGACGCCCCCGCTGCACGCACCCGCGCATCAATGTCGGGCAGACGTTCTGTAGCAGTTTCGGCCTGCGCTTGCAAAACCTCGGTTTGCGCGTTCAAGGTCTCAACCTCTTCCTGCGTCTCTTCGATTTGCCCCGCGCAGTGCGCAGCTTGATCTTGCCATTCTTGCTGCTGCGCCTGAAGCTGGGCGCGACGGGCCTGAACCCTAGAGCGGGAATCCACGACATGCCGGATTTCGGCTTCGAGGCGACTGACCAGGGCACCGGCCTCGTAGAGTTTGCCCTGCGCGGTGTGCACGCGGTCACTGGCCTGATAGTGCGCCTGACGACGCGACTCGAGATCAGCTTCAGTTCGACGCAGCCCGGCAATCGCGCCCTCAAGTTCGGTTTGCGCTTGTTCTATGGCGACAAAACGCGCCTTCTGGTCGCCTCTTGCCGCTTCTTCACGCAGCAACCAGAGCACTCGTTGCTTTTGCTCGCCGTCGGACTGCAACCCTCGATATCGCGCGGCCACCTGTGCCTGTCCTTCGAGCTTCTCGAGTTGAGTGTCGAGTTCACGAAGAATGTCTTCAAGGCGTGTCAGATTTTCGCGCGTATCGGACAGCCGGTTCTCGGTCTCGCGACGACGCTCTTTGTAGCGTGAAACACCGGCTGCCTCTTCGAGATAAACCCGCAATTCGTCGGGCTTGGCCTCGATGAGGCGATTGATCATGCCCTGACCAATAATGGCGTAGCCCCTTGACCCAAGCCCGGTACCAAGAAAGATGTCGTGAATGTCACGACGACGGACCTGCTGATTATTAATGTAGTAGCTGCTCGTGCCGTCGCGCGTCAGGACGCGGCGTACAGCAATTTCGGCGTAAGTGCTCCATTGCCCCACCGCCCGGCCGTCGGCGTTGTCAAACACCAGTTCTACCGAAGCGCGCGCCGCCTGCTTACGCTGGCCAGACCCATTAAAAATAACGTCTTGCATCGACTCGCCGCGCAGCTCGGAGGCACGGGTTTCACCCAACACCCAACGCACGGCATCGATAATATTTGACTTGCCACAGCCGTTCGGACCCACCACACCGACCAATTGACTGGGTGTGGGTATGACGGTAGGTTCGACAAACGACTTAAAGCCGGCAAGTTTGATTTGTGAAAGACGCACGATGGACGAATCGGGGGCTGCGGCGACAGCAAAATTTTAACGCCTAATAATACCCCAGCCCTGCATTGTTCAAGCTGAAGCTATACTTCAAATCTTGTTGCCTTTGGCAAACCTTAAAAATTCCTTAAAATTAGTCCGCCACTTTTTTTTCAACCCCCCTTTCACCGAGAACCAACTTGAAAAAAGGCTTTTATCTGGTCATGACAGCCCAGGCGTTATCGTCTCTGGCCGACAACGCCCTGCTCATTGCAGCCATCGCGCTTATTGCCGACCTGCAAGGTCCTGATTGGATGGCGCCCATGATGAAATGGTGGTTTGCACTGGCTTATGTCGTGCTGGCGGCGTTTGTCGGCGCATTTGCCGACGCTTTCCCAAAAGGGAAGGTCATGTTCGCCACCAACGCCGTCAAGCTGGCGGGGTGTCTACTCATGTTCAGCTACCAAAGCCTGGGGTTCGACACCACTGGGCAACTGGGGTTGATTTTCGCTGCCTACACGCTGGTAGGCATAGGCGCAGCGGCCTACTCTCCGGCTAAGTACGGCATCGTGACTGAAATGTTGCCACCCGACCAGCTCGTCAAAGGCAACAGCTGGATCGAGGGCCTGACTGTCCTATCCATTATCTTTGGTACGGTACTGGGCGGCGTGCTGATCAACCCGCATGTATCCGAAATGCTGCTCAGCCATGCCTGGATCAGCGCGGTGGTCAACACACGTGCCGAAGCCGCCATTTTCATCATCGGCTTCATCTATCTGCTTGCAGCAAGCTGCAACTTGCTTATTCCAAGCACTAATGTCAGCTACCCCAAACAACAAACCAACCCCGTCAAGCTGGTGCGAGAATTCAGCTATTACGTCAAAACCCTCTGGGGCGACAAACTCGGGCAAATTTCGCTGGCGGTTACCACACTGTTCTGGGGCGCCGGGGCAACGCTGCAGCTAATTCTCATCGAATGGGGCGCGCAGCACCTGGGCTACCGGCTAGACCAGGCTTCTATCTTGATGGGGGTTGCCGCAGTGGGCACCATTGTCGGGGCCGTACTTGCCGGGCGTGTGCCACTTAAAAAGGCCCTGTGCGTATTGCCTTTGGGCGTCGTCATGGGCTTTACCGTATTGCTTATGCCCCTGGTATACGAGCCCTGGGCTGTCTATACCCTGCTCATGCTAATTGGCGGGTTAAGCGGTTTCTTTGTGGTGCCCATGAACGCCATGCTGCAACATCGTGGCCACGTATTGCTGTCGGCGGGCCATTCTATTGCAGTACAAAACTTCAACGAGCAATTAAATATCTTGTTGATGCTGGCTACGTACAGCCTGATGCTCTGGCTGAAGCTGCCCATCAACATCATTATCATCATCTTCGGCTTGCTGGTTGCCAGCCTGATGGCCGTGTTTATCCGCTGGAACCGCTTAAACCACCAGCGTGACGCGTCATTACAAGATCAAATCGGCCAACACGGCCACGGGCAGGCGCTGCACTAGGCTGCCAGGGCCGCCCGCGCAAGGTGCAAGTCTTGCCAGGCGGCCGCCTTATATTGGCCCCGCAACAACAGCGACGCTGGGTGGTGCGTTACCACCATAGGGATATCTACCCCACGGTCGGTATAACGATGCACTTGCCCCCGCAACTGATCGAGACTGGCCCGCTGCCCGACCAACGCTTGGGCCGCCTGCCACCCCAGCACCAGCAAACCACTGGGTCGAACCAATGCAATTTGTTGCTGCAAATAGGGCAAACAAGCCTGAATTTCGTCGGCGCGGGGCGTACGACCACCTTTTGGACGGCATTTAAGCAAATTGGTATAAAACACCGACGCCTGCGGAAGAATACCTGCAGCCGCAAGCATGGTACTTAAAAGCTCGCCCGCCTTACCCTGAAACGGCAGCCCAAGGTGATCATCGTGATCGCCAGGCGCCTCGCCGATAATCATCCAGTGGGGCGCACTGGTCTGACCGTCACCAAACACCGTTTGATGACGGCTTGCATGCAAGCCACAGGCCTGACAGCCCGCCACAGTTTGAGCCAACAGCGCAAGGTCGGCGGGCAGATCAACCCGCCGCACCGGCTGCACGGGGGTAGCGTCAACAGGCTGAGTAGCCGCCAGCTTTTGCGCCACCGATTGCACCGGCGCCCGATGCATCGGTGGGGACCCGACAGCCGCGTCTGGGCGCTTCGAAGCCGGGGTTTCTTGACCCGAAGACGGGACGTTAACCGGCGCAACGCCGGCCCCTGGCGCAATACGCGCCGACGCAAACAGGGCCGAAGTATCGGCCAATGTGGCCAGCAATTTTCGATCGATGCCGAGTTCGGCGAGCCAGGCGGCCTGGGTCGCCGTCAAGGCAATGGCAGATTGCGACGACGAAGTCATGATTGCCCCGCCGCCAGGGGGTCGAGCCCCTTTTGTAGCACGAGCGCATCTTCGCGCGGGTGGCTTCCGTTGGGATAATAGCCCTTGCGCAAACCCACTTGAACAAAGCCCCTGTTGGTGTAAAACGCGACCGCCGACTGATTGGACGGACGCACTTCGAGCAACAGCGCCGGCAAGCCGGCTTGCCGCGTTTCGAGCTCAGCCTGGCGCAGCAACCGATACCCCAAACCCTGACGCTGCATGGCCGGGGACACTGCGATCAGCAAAAGATGGGCAACATCGGGGGCATGCTGAACCACACTGAAGCCAACGACTTGGTCACCAAGCATCGCCACTTTAGCGCTATACCCAGCCTTGAGCGCGTCGGCAAAATTACCGCGCGTCCACGGATGAGACTGGACCCGGGCCTCAAGTGCGGTGACCGCATCGAGGTGCTCGTCGGTCATAGGCACAAGCTGAACCGCGGACTGCGTTTTTGGATTGCCGCCCATCCCCTGCTCGCGTTCTGCTGTGGTGTAAGCGACCTTGTCGCGTACATAAAGCGGCGCGGCCTGCGCCGGTTGTACGACCCGCCCCGCTTGCAGAAACCGACGAGCCTGCTGCGCAACAGCCGCGCCCGTAGCGCGAACGGGCAAACCCAGTCGCACGGGAGCTTCGGCATCGGCCAACAACAGCCCCCCCGGCAACACCAGCCCCGGGTAGGCATCAAGGGCATCACCAATGACAGCGATCGAACCAGGCTGACTGGCCCGCCATTGACGCGCCTGACGGCCCAGCCAAAAAGCAAAATCGTCGACACCAACTAGGGTAGCGGCCTGAAGCTCGACCAGGTCCCCATTGGGCTGGGGCGCATAAACCGCTGCATATATCTCGTTCATGCGAGCATCTTGTGCCACAACGCGAATGGCGTCGTTGTGGGTGTCGGACGCGGCAGCCGCCAGCAACGAAGGCACAGGCACTGCTGGAACGCCCAAGGCATACGACAAGCCCTGGGCCACGCCGCACGCCACGCGCAAACCCGTAAAACCGCCCGGCCCCTGTCCGAAAGCAATGGCCGACACATCGGTCCGGGCAATTCCGGCTTGGTCAAGCGCTTCTTGCACCATGGGGAGCAAACGTTCGGCGTGCTCACCTGTACCTTCGTGGCTGACCACATACGTTCTTTCATGACCGTCAATTACCGACAGCAAAGCCACGTCGCAGACACGTGACGAAGTTTCCAGGGCAAGAATATGCAGATTCATAGTGCTATTTTAAAGCCTGATTCCCGGGCATTCGGCTATCGTCCAAAAATTTGCTACCCGAACCGGCACCAGAGTGCTAATCTTGGCTTGCCCTGTAAAAAGGGGTGATCCGTGTGTCGCCAACGTAAAAATGGTAAGCCCCGTTTCTACGAAATCCTTAATGTGTAATATCTTGCTACTAGCCTCTTCACGGGCCCAGCCGACCCTGTTACATTTTCGACCATGAATACTCATACACCGCCTCCTACCCGAAAAATCCTCGTTGTCGACGACGATCCGCGGCTACGCGACTTATTGCGCCGCTATCTGACCGAACAGGGGTTCAACGTCTTCGTGGCCGAAGACGGCAAAGAAATGAGCAAACTCTGGCAGCGCGAGCACTTCGACCTGCTGGTACTCGACCTGATGCTTCCGGGCGAAGATGGTCTGTCGATATGCCGTCGCCTCCGCGGCAGCCACGACAACACCCCCATCATCATGCTCACGGCCAAAGCCGAAGAAATCGACCGCATTGTCGGGCTAGAAATGGGCGCAGACGACTATTTGTCCAAGCCCTTCAACCCACGCGAGCTTCTGGCGCGCGTCAATGCCATTTTGCGTCGACGCGGCACGGAAGAACATCCCGGCGCCCCCAGCCAGGAAAACGAGTCCATCGAGTTTGGGCCGTACGTACTTAATCTGTCTACGCGTACGCTCACCCGCGAAAACGAACCGGTCCCAATCACTACCGGTGAGTTCTCTGTGCTCAAGGTCTTTGCGCGCCATCCCAAAATCCCCCTGTCGCGCGACAAACTCATGGAGCTTGCCCGCGGCCGCGAATACGAAGCCTTCGATCGCAGCCTCGACGTTCAGATTTCCCGTTTGCGCAAGCTTATCGAGCCCAACCCGTCCAAGCCCGTTTTCATTCAAACCGTCTGGGGCTTGGGTTATGTCTTCATCCCCGATGGCGGTAGCTAACCGGCCGGGCGTACCGGTTTGCTGATTCGTTACATGCCAATTTTTCAGCAACACTACGAGCGCCTCAGGTCAAAAGTCCGGCTGGGTCTTTTCAGCCGGTCTTTTTTATTGCTGGGCCTGCTCATGCTGGTCAGCCTGGGAGCATGGCTCGAAGTCTTCTTCAGCATGGAAGAAGGCCCTCGCGCCATCCAGATGGCACAACGCGTCAGCACGTCGCTCAGCATTACACGATCCGCGCTTGTCTACGCGCCCATCGACATGCGGCCTTCGCTGCTGCTCGACCTGGCCACCAAAGAAAGCCTCCGGATTCAGCCTCGCGACCCGTCTGACGAGCTTGAACCGCTGCCCAACTCCAACTACTGGAATCATGTCGTTGCCGAAATTAAAAACCGGCTGGGTCCCGACGCCCAGGTCATGTGGTCAGTCAATAATGTTCCCGGCATCTGGGTCAGCTTTGAAATCAACGACGACCGGTTCTGGCTGGTGTTCGATCGTGAGCAACTCGGACTTGCCGGCGGCATAGAATGGTTCTGGTGGGGCGTAACTGCGCTGCTGCTGGCCCTGGTCGGATCAGCAATCAGTGTACGTTTTGTCAACCGGCCATTATCGGCACTGGCCAAAGTAACGCAGCAATTGTCCCGGGGCGAGATCCCATCGCCACTGCCCGAAGACGGCCCCCTCGAAATCCAGGAAATCAACATCGCCTTCAACCGCATGACCCAAGACTTGCGGCAAACCGAAGCAGACCGCGAAATCATGCTGGCTGGTATTTCGCACGACTTGCGCACGCCCCTTGCCCGAATGCGGCTCGAAATCGAAATGAGCAACGTCAGTGACGAGACCCGGCAAGCCATTGACCAGGACCTGGCTCAAATAGATCACAGTATTGGGCAGCTCATGGAATATGCGCGCCCGGCGACCTCGCCACCGGAAATCGGGGTCAACGTTAGCGAAGTCCTCGAAGACTTGTTCGACCGTGAAAAATCCCACACCGAAACACTGCGAGGGCACCTCAACGGCGAAATCGCCCCGGGCCTTATCGTGCGCATCGCCCCCATCGACCTGAAGCGTATTGTCAGCAACCTTATCGAAAATGCCCGTCGTTATGGTCGTTCGCCCATCGACGATACCTGTTACATCGACCTGAATGCCTGGGCTGAAGGCAATAAAGTCATCGTGCAGGTTGCCGATCGAGGTTCGGGCATTGCGCCGTCCGAAGTGCAGCGACTGCTACGTCCTTTCTCGCGCGGCGAGACCGCCCGCACCGGCGTCAGCGGCGCCGGGCTGGGGCTGGCCATTGTCGAGCGCCTGCTAGGCCACGTTGGCGGGCGCCTAAAGCTCAGCAACCGGTCCCCCAACGGTCTGGTCGCCCGCATCGAACTACCCCGCGGGTAATATCAGCGCCTTGGGCATAACCCTGATACAGCCTTTTTACACGCTTGCTTGCCTTACAATGGGCTAAAACCCCCACGTATCGGGCCCTCCCGATCACTGCAGGAGCACGCATGAAAACAGTTGGCGACAAACTCGAACCTTTCAAAGTCATTGGGGTAAAACCCGGGTTCACACACCACGAAGAAAATGGCGTTTCTGCCTTCGAAGACATCACCGAAAGCTCTTTCCCGGGCAAATGGAAAGTCATTTACTTCTACCCAAAAGACTTTACTTTTGTTTGCCCAACCGAAATCATTGGTTTTAACGACTTATCGGCCGAGTTCGACAATCGCGACGCCATCTTGATGGGTGGGTCGTCTGACAATGAATACGTCAAACTGGCCTGGCGCCGCGAAAGCGCCGACCTCGAAAAACTGACCCATTTCCAGTTTTCAGACACAGCAGGCGCACTGATCGACCAGTTGGGTATTCGTGAAAAACTCGAAGGCGTGGCGTTGCGCGCCACGTTTATTGTCGACCCCGACAACGTTATACAGCACGTGTCAGTAAACAATCTGGCCGTAGGCCGCAACCCGAAAGAAATTTTGCGCACACTCGATGCTCTGCAAACCGACGAGTTGTGCGCCTGCGGGCGTGAGGTGGGCGGCGAAACCCTTTAGGGCCGTTAGCCGTCAAGCGGCAACAACAAAGCCACAGCATTGGCGGCAATGCCTTCTTTACGGCCTAAATGCCCCAGACCCTCGTTGGTTTTAGCCTTAAGGTTTACTTGCGATATCTCGAGGCCCAGGTCTTGGGTAATACACTGCACCATTGCACCAATGTGCGGCGCCATTTTAGGCGCCTGGGCATGAATTGTGGCGTCGATATTACCCACCTGCCAACCCGCCGCCATCACCCTGGCGTAAGCTTCACGCAGTAAAACGCGGCTATCGGCACCTTTATAGGCCGGATCGGTGTCGGGAAAATGCCGGCCAATGTCGCCTAAGCCTGCGGCACCGAGCAACGCGTCTGTCAGGGCATGCAGCAATACATCGGCATCAGAATGCCCCGCCAGGCCCCTATCGTGGGGGATACTGACCCCGCCTATGATCAAGGGGCGCCCCTGCACCAATGCATGCACGTCAAACCCTTGTCCTATCCGAAACGGCAGTTTCATAACCATTTTTCCATCAGTTCAAAATCTTCAGGCCAGGTGACCTTGAAATTGCGCACCGAGCCGGCGACAAGCCGTGGCGCCACACCTAGCAGTTCTACTGCCGACGCTTCGTCGGTAATTTCTTTATTACTTTGTAATGCCGCCCGAAGCGCGCGCAGCAACAAATCGGCCTGAAACATTTGCGGTGTTTGCGCCAGCCACAAACCATCGCGCGACACCGTTTGCGCCACAACAGCCACGGCCGGCTGAACAGCTGGCGCCGCCCCCGTCAAAACACAGGTGTCCGGCGCGGGTTGCTCGCCAGCGCGCTTAACCGTATCGGGCACCGGCTGGGCCAGCAGCGCGCCTTGGCCCTCGGCAAGACAAACGTCAATCAGCCGCGACAGGGCCGCTTTGGGCAAACCCGGCCTTGCCGCATCATGGACCAGCACCCAGTCGCCGTGCGACAGGTCGGCGTCTTCGAGGGCGGCCAACACCGTATGCGCGCGACTGGGACCGCCGCAAGGCCGGCACACAGTACGATCAAGGCCGTGCAACGCGACATGAGCGTGGGGATCGGCGGCCGATACCGCCACCCTGACCTGATCAACGCGCGAATCGGCCAGCAAGGCCTCGACGGCCCAGCGCAACATGGGTTTACCTTGCAGCAGACGGTACTGCTTGGGCTGGTCGGCCGGGTCGCGTTGTGCACGTTGACCCACACCTGCGGCAGGCACGATGGCAATAATTTTCTTGGACATAGAAAGAGATTTTATAATGGCTGCCACGATGTCGACACAAACCATTTCCCCCGCCCACTCAGACCACCCTACCCAGCTTCCCGGCACCCCGGCCCTGCTCACCGCGCTGAAGCCTGGCCAGCGCTATGCCATAGGTGCGCCACCTGGCTCGGGAGACGCTTGGCTGCTGGCCGACCTGGCGCAAACGGCGGGCAAAACACTCTTGGTGCTTTGCGCTGACCCGCTCACTGCGCAGCGTATCGCCGAAGAGGCCGTGCGTTTCAGCCCTGGTCTGCGCGTGCGTCAGCTACCCGATTGGGAAACCCTTCCCTACGATAGCTTTTCGCCCCACCAAGACCTGATATCAGAGCGCCTTGAAACGCTGCATGCCCTCATGAACAATGAGGTCGATATCATTACCGTCCCTGTCAGCACGGCGCTCTACCGGCTCGCACCGCCCTCCTTTCTTGCCGCCTACACCTTTTCATTCAAACAAGGCGACAAACTTAACGAAGAAAGCCTTCGACAGCAGCTCACTCTGGCCAATTATGCACATGTCACACAAGTGACCGCGCCAGGCGAGTTTTGTATCCGTGGCGGCCTGATCGACCTGTTTCCGATGGGCTCGGCCGTCCCCTACCGAATCGACCTGTTCGACGACGAAATCGAGTCCATCCGCAGCTTCGATGTCGATACACAACGCAGCATTTACCCAGTGCGCGAAGTCCGTCTATTGCCTGGGCGCGAGTTCCCGATGGACGAAGCCGCACGGACTCAGTTCAGGGCGCGCTTTCGCGAAGTTTTCGAGGGCGACCCTTCGCGCGCACTACCCTACAAAGATATTGGCAACGGCATTGCATTTGCCGGGGTGGAGTACTACCTCCCCCTATTCTTCGAACAAACGGCCACACTATTCGATTACCTGAAAGGCGACACGCTCACCGTCACCATTGGCGACATCGAAGGGGCGATTCAGCACTTTAGCCAAGACACGCATGGTCGTTATCAGTTCTTGAAGAGCGATCGCGAACGCCCGGTATTGCCCCCGGGCGAGCTATTTTTAGGCACCGAAGCATTGTTTGGCGCACTAAAGAATTTTGCCCGACTAGCCATTACGGCCGACGCAACGCACCCCGATTTTTCCCCCGCACCAGCAGTCGCGGTCGCACGCCGCGCCGAAGACCCGGTTGCCAAGCTGCGCGCGTTGGTCAGCGCCGGCGATACACGCGTTGTTTTATGTGCCGACTCGGCTGGCCGGCGCGAGACGCTGCTGCAAATGCTCGAAGAGTTCAACCTGCAGCCCAACGCAGGCGCCGACAACTTGCACGATGCTTTCGCGTTGAATGCAGCGTTTTGCATCACCGTTGCTCCGCTAACCACCGGGTTTGCCATACCGGCTCGCGCGCTGACGCTACTAACCGAAAACGATCTGTATCCCGCGGTGGCGCATGCCCCGCGTCGCAGTAGCAGGCGTGGTGGAGAAAGCAGTAATGCCGAGGCCATGGTGCGCGACCTCTCCGAGCTGCGCGAAGGTGATCCGGTCGTTCATGTGCAACACGGTATCGGGCGCTATCATGGCCTGATCGACATGGATCTTGGCGAAGGAAAAATGGAGTTCCTTCATCTTGAGTACGCAACCGGTAGCACCCTTTATGTACCCGTATCCCAACTGCACCTGATCGCCCGCTATAGTGGCGCCGACCCCGACCAAGCCCCCTTGCACCAACTGGGCAGCGGGCAGTGGGACAAAGCACGGCGCAAGGCCGCTAAACAAGTCCGTGATGCCGCCGCCGAACTGTTGGCCCTTTACGCCATACGTGCCGCCCGCGAAGGCTACGCCTTCAAGTTGCCTCTCAACGACTATCAAGCATTTGCAGAAGGCTTTGGCTTCGAAGAAACGCCAGACCAAGCCGCCGCCATCGAAGCCGTTCTGAACGACATGACCTCGGGTCGCCCGATGGACCGCTTGGTATGCGGCGATGTAGGCTTTGGTAAAACCGAAGTCGCTTTAAGAGCTGCTTTTCTGGCAGTGGCCAACGGCAAACAAGTGGCCCTGCTCTGCCCCACCACATTGCTGGCCGAGCAGCATGCCCAGACGTTTGCAGACCGTTTCGCCGACTGGCCGGTCAAGGTCGTCGAGTTGTCGCGGTTCCGATCTACCAAAGAAATCAACGCAGCCTTGGCTGGCCTGGGCGACGGCACCGTCGATATTGTCATTGGCACGCACAAAATATTGTCCAAAGACGTTACCTTCAAGCGCCTTGGCCTGGTGATTATCGATGAAGAACACCGCTTTGGCGTACGCCAGAAAGAGGCGCTTAAGGCGTTACGGGCCGAGGTCGACGTGCTGACCCTGACCGCCACACCCATTCCCCGCACGCTGGGTATGTCGCTTGAAGGCATTCGCGACTTTTCGGTCATTGCCACGGCTCCGCAAAAACGCTTGGCCATTAAAACGTTTGTACGCCGCGAAGACGGCAGCACCATCCGAGAGGCACTACTACGCGAACTAAAACGGGGCGGTCAGGTTTACTTCTTGCACAACGAGGTCGAGACCATTCATAACCGACGGGCCCGCCTGGAAGAGCTGGTGCCCGAGGCGCGCATCGCCGTGGCCCATGGCCAGATGCCCGAGCGCGAGCTAGAGCAAGTCATGAAGGGCTTCTACCAGCAAAAGCACAACGTTTTACTGTGTACAACCATTATCGAAACCGGCATCGACGTACCCACGGCCAACACCATCGTCATCCACCGCGCCGATCGCCTGGGGTTGGCCCAACTGCATCAGTTGCGCGGGCGTGTGGGCCGTTCGCATCACCAGGCCTACGCCTATTTGTTAACGCCAGGCGAAGATGCCATCACCACCAACGCCAAAAAGCGGCTGGAAGCCATTCAATCGATGGAAGACCTGGGCGCTGGCTTTTACCTGGCCATGCACGACCTTGAAATTCGGGGTACGGGCGAGGTCCTGGGTGAATCGCAGTCTGGCAATATCCACGAAGTAGGCTTTGCCATGTATTCGGAAATGCTCAACACTGCAGTCAGGGCACTCAAGGCCGGCGAAGAACCCGACCTGGAGTCACCATTTGCCGCCAAATGCGAAGTGAACCTGCATACGCCCGCCCTCCTGCCTTCCGACTACTGCCCCGATGTACACGCACGTCTGGGCCTATACAAAAAGTTGTCGAATGCTAATCACGAAGATGACCTGATCACCTTGCAAGAAGAGCTGATTGACCGTTACGGCAAATTGCCCGAGCCTGCGCAAATGCTGCTGGCGACGCACCGTTTACGCTTGGAGGCCGAAGCACTGGGTATTGTGAAGATCGACGCCAGCGAAAACGCGGCGCTTGTCCAATTCTCGGCCAAACCTAATGTCGACCCTTTGCGCATCATTCAACTTGTACAAACGCAACGCAACGTAAAGCTTGCCGGGCAAGACAAACTCAAGGTCGAATTCAAGGCCACGGGCAGCACATCAAAAGAGCTCACCAACCCGGTCAACACCCGTATCAATGCGTTGCGTGGCATCATGCGGTCATTGCATTAACCCGCACGCGCACCTAGCACCCAATTACTATTATTTGCCGTTAACCATCATGACTCACCTCGTCCTTCAAGCGCCAATACTCGACAACCTTCGCGTCGAGAAAATTGCAGCGCTGGCTCAAGCGGCCTCGCTCAAGCCCATTAACAATACTGCGGTCAAACTGCAAAACATAGACATCAGCGCCCGCTCCGACATTGCAGCGCAATGTCATGACCTGGGTATCGATGCCGCGTTTCTAGAGACGGTTCGCCCGCTGGCCGACTGCAAGATTTTGGCCATGGATATGGATTCAACCCTGATCAACATTGAGTGCATTGACGAAATCGCTGATATGGTGGGGCGCAAGGCCGAAGTATCAGCCATCACCGAAGCCGCCATGCGCGGCGAAATTAAAGACTTTTCAGAAAGCCTGCGACGGCGTGTAGCGCTACTTGAAGGTGTCACGGTTGAAGCGCTTGAGCGCGTCTACTCAGAGCGACTGCAATTAAACGCCGGTGCCGAGAAGCTGATCAAAACGGTTCAGGCCGCAGGGTTGAAAACCATGCTGGTTTCGGGCGGCTTTACCTTATTTACCGAAAGACTGAAAGCACGCCTGGGGCTAGACGAAGCCCATGCCAATACGCTTGAAATTATTGACGGCAAGCTGACTGGCCGCGTGTTAGGCCCGATTGTCGACGCCCAAGGCAAGGCCGACTACCTGACAGCACTGGCGCAACGTACCGGTGCGGCTTCGACGCAAATTATTGCCATGGGTGACGGTGCCAACGACCTGAAAATGCTGTCGCTAGCCGAATATTCGGTGGCTTACCGCGCCAAACCGGTGGTGCGCGAACAGGCCAACTTTGCGCTGAGCTTTAGCGGCCTTGACGCCGTACTTAACTGGTTTTGCCCGGACGGTGCCGCATAAGGTAGCGGTAGACGTACCCCGGATACGCCATCACCAGAAACAAGCTTAGCGTGATGGCGTAGAACTCCCAGCCCTGAACAAATACATTGCCCATGCTGGCTTCGAAGGCAAAAGCCAATACGCCGACCAGCGCATAAAACACCAGCACTTCGACCAAGCGGTCGAAAAACGACTTGCCGGCAGGCGCAGATGCTGCTGCACTAGCGTTACGCCTGGCCGCCACACTGGGGTAAGCCATGAGAACCGCTACCAATACCAGCAATAGGGCCACGCGTAACAGCATGCCCATGGGTGACATCAAACCCTGACCAACCCACCACAAAGTACCTACGCCCAAGCCGGCCAATACTGCGAAAAACAGCAGCGACTCGAGCCAGCGCATGGGCCCCTGCACAAAGCGCCCGCCCGGCGCCGCCCAAGGCAGCACCAGCAAGGGCTTGTGCGTGGCAAACGGCAAATTAGCCGTTACCAGCGAGAGCAAAATCAGTAAGACAATCGCCAGAGTTTGATCCATGGCGCTGACTTAAAAGCCCAAAGAGCTGTCGATAACCGACACGCATAAGGCCATGAGACCACCTGGCAAAATACCCAATACCAGAATGGCCAGGCCATTTAATGACATCAGGCCGCTGGAGACCGTACCCGTAGGCACCGGATGCACCTCGCCTTCGGGTTCGTCGAAGTACGCCATTTTGACGACACGCAAGTAGTAGAACGCACCGATGAGCGAGAAAACAACGGCAACAACAGCCAGCCAGACCAGACCTGCACCTACGAGTGCCTGCAGCACGCTAAGCTTGGCGTAAAAACCAACCAGCGGCGGAATACCGGCCAACGAGAACATGGTTAACATCAAGACGCCAGCCAAAATGGGGCTGCGTTGATTCAAGCCTTTAAGATCGGAGATCTCTTCGCACTCGAAGCCGCTACGGCTCAGCAACAAAATAACGCCAAATGACGCCAAGGTGGTCAATACATACACCACCATATAAAACAACGACGCGCCATAGGCTTCGGTAGCGATGGGCTGATTCTCGACCATGCCCGAAAGCAGGCCCAGGAATACAAAACCCATGTGCGAAATCGTGGAGTACGCGAGCATACGCTTGAAGTTCGTTTGCACGATGGCCGTCAGATTACCCACGGCCAGCGACAACACCGCGAGAATAAGCAGCATGGGCTGCCAATCGAAAGCCAGCCCGTGCAAGCCATCGACCAGCAAACGCATGACAATAGCGAATGCAGCCAGCTTGGGCGCGCCACCCACAATAAGCGTTACCGCCGTCGGTGCCCCTTGGTAAACGTCGGGTACCCACATATGGAAGGGGACAGCGCCCAGCTTGAACGCCAGACCGGCCACAACGAACACCAGACCAAAAACCAGCGGTAAACGTTCGGCTTGGTCGGCCTCGATGACCTGAGCAATACCCGCCAGATCGAGGAAACCCGTGGCGCCGTAAATCATCGACAGACCGTACAACAAAATACCCGACGCCAGCGAACCCAGCACGAAGTACTTCATGGCCGATTCGGTTGCGTTGATGTTTTCGCGGCGAAGCGCAATGAGGGCATACAACGCGAACGACATGAGTTCGATACCCAGATAAACCGTCAGCAAGTTACCAGCCGAGATCATGACCATCTGCCCCAACAAGGCAAACAGCGTCAGGGTATAGAACTCGCCGCCTCGCGTCATCATGTCGCGCTTGAAAGCGTACTCGCGGCCATACACCAGCGTAATGGCAACCGCAATATACGAAGCAATTTTCAAGAAGTGCGAGAGCTCGTCGACAACGTAAAGGCCGCTAAAGGTTGCGCCCTCGACGCCGTCACGCCATTGCACTACCGAGACGGCAGTGACAGCCGCGAGCGATGCCAGCGTCAGCCAGAACGTTAACGAACGGTCGGATGACTTGCTGAAGGCATCGACCAGCAGCACCAGCACAGCCAGAATCAGCAGCAGAATTTCGGGTAATGCCAAAGCGAATAGAAATTGGTATTGCATAATGATCCGGGCCTACAGTTTCGAGACAGAGACGTGGTCGAGAAGCGCCTGCACCGAAACGTGCATCACGTCAGTGAAGGGCTTGGGATGAATACCCATGTAAAGCACCATGATGGCCATGATGCCCAACAGGAAGAACTCGCGTCGATTCAGGTCAGACAAACCACGGACTTCGTCGTTGGTAATGTCGCCGTAGGCCACACGTTTGACCATCCATAACGAATACGATGCACCCAGGATAAGCGCCGTGGCGGTGAGTACACCGATCCAGAAGTTGTACTCGACGGCACCCATGATGACCGTGAACTCGCCAATAAAGCCGCTGGTAGCGGGCAAACCGGCGTTAGCCATGGAAAACAGCACAAAGAACGTGACGAACCGGGGCATAACACTGACCACGCCGCCGTAAGCGTCGATACGCCGCGTGTGCATGCGGTCGTAGAGCACGCCGATACACAGGAACATGGCACCGGATACAAACCCGTGCGACACCATTTGAACAATAGCGCCTTCGATACCAGCCGTGTTGAAAATAAAGAAGCCCAGGGTCACAAAGCCCATGTGTGCGACTGATGAATACGCCACCAGTTTTTTCATGTCGTCTTGAACAATGGCCACCAGACCAATGTAAATAACGGCGATGAGTGACAGAGCGATCATCAGGCCGGCCAAACTATGCGAAGCATCGGGTGCAATGGGCAACGAGAAACGCAGGAAGCCGTAAGCGCCAAGTTTGAGCATGATGGCCGCCAGCACAACCGAGCCCCCGGTTGGGGCTTCGACGTGAGCGTCGGGCAACCAAGTGTGTACCGGCCACATTGGCACCTTGACCGCAAACGCGGCAAGCAAGGCAATAAAAATAAGCACTTGCGGTGTATAAGCCAGCTTAAGGTCGTGCCAGGTCTGGATATCGAACGAACCGCCCGACGCATGCCACAAATACAAGAAGGCAACCAGCGTCAACAAGGAGCCCATCAGGGTATACAAGAAGAACTTAAACGCCGCATATACACGATTCGGGCCGCCCCACACACCAATGATGATATACATCGGAATCAGCGTGGCCTCGAAGAACACATAGAACAGCATGCCGTCGAGGGCTGCGAACACACCGACCATCAGGCCTGACAAAATCAGGAAAGACGCCATGTACTGAGCGACCTTCTTGGTAATGACTTCCCAGCCGGCGATAACCACAATAATGGTAATAAATGCGGTAAGCAGGACAAACCACAACGAAATACCGTCGATACCCAGGTGGTAATTAATCGCGAACGATTCGATCCAGGGTGTCTTTTCGACAAACTGCATGTCGGCGGTGTTGTTGTTGAAACCCAGATACAGGGGGATCGTAACCAGAAACCCCACCACCGCACCAATGAGCGACAGCCAGCGCGTCAGGCCAGGCCGATCGTCACGACCCAGCAGCAGCACGACCAAGCCTGCGATGATCGGGACGAAAATCGACAGTGTGAGCCAAGGGAGAGAAGAAGACGCCATATCGCTAGCCATCAGTGAACCGTCAGGACAAAAAAGGTTAAGAACGCCAAAATGCCGATAATCATGGCAAAGGCATAGTGGTAGATGTAGCCAGACTGCAGGTGGCGGCTGACGGCTGCCACAACACCGACCACACGCGCACTACCATTGACCAGCAGCCCATCGATCAGGCCGCGGTCGCCCGCTTGCCACAGGCCACGGCCCAGGCAACGAGCACCGCGCGCAATAATCTGTTCATAGATCCAGTCAACGTAGTACTTGTTTTCGAGCATGGTGTTAACGCCCGACAAACTGCGCTTAACGGCCGCCGGCAGGGCCGGGTTCACCATATAGCAGTACCACGCCACGACCAGCCCAGCCACCATCAGCCAGAACGGCACGGTCACGAAACCATGCAGCGCATAGGCCAACCAGCCATGCCAGTGCGAAGCCAGTTCGGCCATAGCCGGATGCTCAGGCAGAACCTTGATGACGCCATCGAAATAGCTGCCGAACAACAGCGGATCGATAAACCAGATACCGGCAAATACAGACGGAATAGCCAGCAGCACCAGAGGCAGCGTCACCACCCATGGGGATTCGTGCGGCGTACCCCCATGATGGCCGTGATCGTCGTGGCCGTGCGCAT
Source organism: Pusillimonas sp. T2 (assembly GCF_002236805.1). Taxonomy (GTDB): domain Bacteria; phylum Pseudomonadota; class Gammaproteobacteria; order Burkholderiales; family Burkholderiaceae_B; genus Neopusillimonas. The sequence continues at coordinate 158,625 of NZ_NIQA01000001.1, forward strand.
CGTGCCCATGATGAGCGTGACCCGAAGTGTCGAAACGCGGCTTGCCATGGAAGACCAGGAAATACACACGGAACGAATAAAGGGACGTAACAAACACACCGATAAGCGTCGCGTAGTAGGCAAAACTTGCGCCCCAGACGTTGGCTGCACCTGCTGCTTCGATGATGTTTTCTTTGGAGTAGAAACCAGAGAAGAACGGCGTACCCACAAGGGCCAGCGTACCGATCAAGAAAGTGAGCCAGGTAATGGGCATGTACTTACGCAAGCCACCCATGTTTCGGATATCTTGATCGTGGTGCATACCGATAATGACCGAACCGGCCCCAAGGAACAGCAGCGCCTTGAAGAACGCGTGTGTCATGAGGTGGAAAATGGCGACCGAATAAGCCGAAGCCCCCAAGGCGACAGTCATGTAGCCCAACTGAGACAACGTTGAGTACGCCACCACACGTTTGATGTCGGTTTGGATGATGCCCAAAATGCCCAGGAACAGCGCACCGATGGCACCAATAACGATGACAAACGACAGCGCCGTCGACGACAGTTCGAACAGCGGCGAGAAACGCGCCACCATGAAAATGCCAGCCGTCACCATAGTTGCCGCGTGAATCAGTGCCGAAATCGGGGTTGGGCCTTCCATTGAGTCGGGCAGCCAAGCGTGCAGCGGCACCTGGGCCGATTTACCCATGGCCCCGATGAACAGGCAGATACATGCGACGGTTAACAGATGCCAGTCAGTGCCCGGGAATGTAGTAGCCGATAACGTATCGGCTTTGGCAAAGATGTCGCCATAGTGCATTGTGCCCGTGTAGGCGAACAGCAAACCAATACCCAGAATAAAGCCGAAGTCGCCCACGCGGTTGACCAGGAAGGCTTTCATGTTGGCGAAAATAGCCGTAGGACGCGTATACCAGAAACCGATCAGCAAATACGACACCAGGCCTACCGCTTCCCAGCCAAAGAACAATAGCAACATGTTGTTCGACATGACCAGCATGAGCATGGAAAAGGTGAACAGCGAAATATACGAGAAGAATCGCTGGTAGCCCGGGTCGTCGGCCATGTAGCCAATGGTGTAGATATGCACCATGAGCGACACCGAAGTGACCACTACCATCATTAGCGCTGAAAGCTGGTCGATCAGGAAGCCGATCTCGATGGGGATATTACCGATCATGTTCCAGGTGTAGACGGTACCGTCGAAGGTTTGACCGTCAAGCACCTGAAACAGGACTATGACCGAACCGATGAACGAAACCAGCACGCCCAGAATAGTGATGGAATGCGCGGCGGAGCGGCCCACTTGGCGACCGAGAAAACCGGTACCGAACAAACCGGCAATGAGCGAACCGGCCAACGGTGCCAGTGCGATGAGAAGGTAAAGATTGGTTGAACTCATAATTGGCAATCCCATCAACCGTTAAGGTGATCCAGTTCTTCGACGTTGATGGTGTTGAGATTACGGAACAGCAACACCAGAATGGCCAAACCGATAGCCGCTTCGGCGGCAGCAACGGTGAGGATGAAGAACACGAACACCTGGCCCGAGGCTTCGCCAAACCAGGTAGAAAACGCAACAAAATTGATATTGGCCGACAACAGAATGAGCTCGATCGACATGAGCAGGATCAGTAAGTTGCGACGATTTACAAAAAAGCCGAATACGCCAATACAAAACAGAATGGCCGACAAAATAAGATAGTGTGCGAGCGTAATGGTCATTTCGAAACGTCCTTTTCTGTCTGCGAAGCCAGATTAACCAAACGCACACGGTCTTTGGCACGCACTTTGACCTGTTCAGACGGGTTGTTGTATTTAACGTCGCGGCGCTTACGCAGGGTAAGTGCAATAGCGGCGACCATACCCACCAGCAAAATCACAGCGCCGATTTCGACTGCGAATACGTAATCGGTATACATGAGCTCGCCCAGGGCGCGAGTATTGTTGTAGTCAGCCGGCAGATCGGCCGGGGGGCCGGCGTCGAGCCAAGTACTACCCAGCACAAATGCCATTTCGAGCACCATGATGACGCCGATAAACAGGCCGGCAGGCAAATACGCCTTGAAGCCCTTGCGCAAGCTTTCGGAACGGACATCGATCATCATGACGACGAACAGGAACAGCACCATTACAGCGCCAACATACACCAGCACAAGCAAGAGGCCGAGGAACTCGGCGCCGATGAGGATCCAGAGCATGGCGGCCGTAAAGAACGCCAGAATGAGGTTGAGGACAGCGGTGATGGGGTTGGGTGCCGTGATTACACGGAACGCCGCCACCACCAGCACAATCGCCAGCAAGTAGAACAGGACGGTCGTAAATGTCATGGTTATCGGGCCCTGGAATTAACGGTAAGGCGCATCGGCTGCGCGTCGTGCGGCGATTTCGGGTTCGTAGCGATCACCGATGGCCAGCAGCATGTCTTTGGTGTAGTACAAGTCGCCGCGCTTTTCGCCGTGATACTCGTGAATATGCGTTTCGACAATAGAATCGACTGGGCAGCTTTCTTCGCAGAAACCGCAAAAAATGCACTTGGCCAGGTCAATATCGTATCGAGTCGTACGGCGTGAGCCATCGTCGCGCTCTTCGGACTCGATGGTAATGGCCATTGCCGGGCATACTGCTTCGCACAATTTACAGGCAATGCAACGCTCTTCGCCGTTGGGGTAACGACGAAGGGCATGCAAGCCGCGGAAACGCGGTGACGCGGGAGTTTTTTCTTGCGGGTAGCGCAATGTGACTTTGCGCTTGAAGAAATACTTGCCGGTCAGACGCATGCCCTTGAGCATCTCGGAGAGCAGCAAACTGCCGAAAAAATCTTTAATTGCTTCCATGTTCAGCTCCTGTCATCCCTTATTGCCAGATGTTCCATGGCGTTTGCATCCAGATGGCGACCAGCAGCAGCCAGACCCCGGTAAACGGAATGAATACTTTCCAGCCTAAACGCATGATCTGGTCGTAGCGATAACGCGGGAACGTAGCACGGAACCAGATGAACAGCGATACGACAAAGAAGGTTTTAAGGCCCAGCCATAGCCAGCCCGGCACCCAGGTAAATGGTGCGATATCGACCGGTGGCAACCAGCCGCCCAAGAACATGATGGACGCCATCGCAGACAGAAGAATCATGTTGGCGTATTCACCCAGGAAGAACAGCGCAAACGCCGTACCTGAATATTCGACCATGTGGCCCGCCACGATTTCGGATTCGCCCTCTACCACGTCGAAGGGGTGACGGTTGGTCTCGGCCACGCACGAAATCACGTAGATGACGAACAGCGGCAGCAACGGCAGCCAGTTCCAGGACAGGAAATTAAGACCGCTATCGGCGAACGTGCCACGGTCTTGGCCCAGAACGATTTCGCTGACGTTAAGCGAACCCGACACCAGCAATACGGTGATCATGACAAAGCCGATGGCCAGCTCGTAGGACACCATTTGTGCTGCAGCACGCATGGCACCCAAAAATGCATACTTCGAATTGGAGGCCCAACCAGCAACAATTACGCCATATACCCCGACCGATGTAATGGCCATGATGTAGAGCAAACCCGCGTTAATGTTGGACAACACCATTTCGGGGCCAAAAGGAATAATGGCCCACGCCGCCAGGGCCGGCATCAGTGTGACCACTGGCGCCAGGATAAACAGCACTTTATTGGCCTGACCGGGGATGACCAGTTCTTTCGTCAACAGTTTGAAGACGTCGGCAAACGGCTGCAACAGACCACGGAACCCAACCCGAGTGGGGCCCAGACGAACGTGCATGGCGCCGATCATCTTGCGTTCCCAGTAGGTCAGGTAAGCCACACAAAGAATGACAGGGACTGCGACCACCAGAATCATGATCAGCGTCCAGACCACGTACCAGGCGGTAGGGCCGATAAGATCGGTGCCGAACGCCTCAAGCATATTCAGCCATTCCATTTAAATTCGCTCCACGGAAAGTTGGCCAAAAGCACTGCCCAGACCCAACGTTTGCGGGAAAGTCGCAGCCACGCGCACTGCCCCCTTCACCACACCGTCATCAGCTTGGACAACCAGTTCAGCCGCGCCGGTCGATGACTTGACACGGACGCTCTGGCCGGATGACACGCCAAGCTGTGCGAGGGTCTCGGAGTGAGCACGCAAGACTGGCGCTTGCGATGCGGGCGCCGCCTGGAGCGGCTCGGCGCGACGTACGATGGCGTCGGTACGATAAATGGGCAGATCGGTCACGCGCTCGAAAGACTGAGCGGCTGTGGGCACCAGCCCTGCTTGGGCAACGACGCGATTTGAGAGACGGTCTTGCACGTTCCCGGCAAACACCGAATCACGCACGGACTCTGACGTTTCGTCGTCGAAACCTTGCAATTCGAATAGATTGCCCATGACGCGAAGCACCTTCCATCCGGGACGGGATTCGCCTAGCGGCGCAACCGTGCCTCGAAAGCTTTGTGCCCGCCCTTCGGCATTGACAAAGGTGCCGGAAGTTTCTGTATAGGGCGCAATGGGCAGCATGACGCTGGCCCAGGACTGAGCAGCAGACGCATACGACGTGAGAGCCACCGAGAACTCGGCAGCCTGCAAGGTATTGATGGCCTGTTGGCCGTTGTCGGCGTCGAACTCGGGCTCGGCGTGCAACACGATGAACGCCTTAAGGCCTTGGGCAAGCATTTGCTCGGCAGTAAGGCCTTGCCCTTTGGGTACCGCGCCTGCCAGGTAGCCCCCAACCGTGTTGCCACCAGGCGTAAGGAAGCCAAGCTTGCCTGCGGCCAATTGAGCAACCAGTTGAGCATTGGCCGCCAACAAGGAAGCCTGTGGCGAAGTAACCGCCATATTGCCTACAAGCACAGCAACATTGCCGCCGGCAGCCAGGCTGTCGGCAATGCGTTGGGCTTCGGGCGAGACGTCGACACCCGCGAACGCCGCGGGAATGGCTTGACCCTTGATTTGTGCCAGCGCAACAGCGACCTGTGCAACCGCGTTAGGCAACTGCGAGGGTGCGGCCGCCAGGCGGCCTGCAACCGGGAACAAGGGATCGTCGTGCGCGGCATCGATGAACGACACCTGCGTGCCGCGCTTGACGGCTTGACGCAGACGCTGAGCGAACAGTGGGTGATCTTTACGCAGGAACGAACCGACCACCAGGACTGCGTCGAGGTTATCGAGCTCGGCGACAGGCATGCCCAACCAGGGAGTGCCGGCAATAGCCGCACCAAAGGCTGGGTCGGTGTAACGCAACCGGAAATCGACGTTTTCGGAGCCCAGGCCACGTGCAAGTTGTGCCAGTAACGCGAGCTCTTCGGTGGTGGCCATAGGGCTACCAATGGCGCCAATGGCACCTGCCCCGTGCGCTTCGCGGACTTTGTTCAGCCCCTTGACTACGGCCTGCAGGGCATCGCCCCAGGACACTTCGTGCCATTGGCCATTAGCGTCTTTAACCATGGGATGAGCCAAACGATCTTCTGTGTTTAGCCCTGCGTAGGCAAAGCGGTCGCGGTCGCTGATCCAGCATTCGTTGACGGCTTCGTTTTCGAAGGGAACCACGCGCATGACCTGGTCGCCTTTGACCTGAACGACGATGTTTGCACCCAAGCTGTCGTGGGGGCTGACGGAGCGGCGCCGAGCCAGCTCCCAGGTGCGGGCGGTATAGCGGAATGGTTTGGACGTCAGCGCGCCGACCGGGCAAATATCGATCATGTTGCCCGACAGCTCGGATTCGACAGCGCGGCCTACGAATGTGGTGATTTCGGAGTGTTCGCCCCGATTCAACATGCCTAATTCCATGACGCCGGCAATTTCCTGACCAAAGCGAACGCAACGCGTGCAATGAATGCAACGCGGCATTTCTTCGGCAGAAATAAGGGGACCCATGTCTTTATGGAACACCACGCGCTTTTCTTCCTGGTAGCGCGATTCGGAGCCGCCGTAACCCACGGCAAGATCTTGCAGTTGGCATTCCCCGCCCTGGTCGCAAATGGGGCAATCGAGCGGGTGGTTGATCAGGAGAAATTCCATCACGCTTTTCTGAGCGGCAACGGCCTTTTCAGAGCAGGTGTGGACCACCATGCCGTTGGTGACAGGCGTGGCGCAGGCCGGCATAGCCTTGGGCGCTTTTTCGACCTCGACCAGGCACATGCGGCAGTTTGCCGCGATGGAGAGTTTCTTGTGATAGCAAAAATGCGGCACATAAAGACCCAGCTTATTAGCCGCATGCATAACCATGCTGCCCTCGGGGACTTCGACCTGTTTGCCGTCGATGGTGAGTTCTACCATTAGCGTATCCTGAGCCTACAAATATTTGGGCACCACACAGCTTTTATGCTCGATGTGGTGTGCGAACTCGTCGCGGAAGTGCTTGATGAAACTGCGTACGGGCATAGCTGCCGCATCGCCCAGGGCGCAAATAGTGCGGCCCATGATATTGAATGCCACGGAGTCGAGTACATCGAGGTCTTCGGGACGACCCTGACCGTTTTCGATGCGCTCGAGGATGCGATACAACCAGCCGGTGCCTTCGCGACATGGTGTGCACTGACCGCAGCTTTCTTCGTAGTAAAAGTAAGACAAGCGCAGCAGCGACTTGACCATACAGCGGGTTTCGTCCATGACGATGACAGCACCCGAACCCAGCATGGAGCCGGCTTTGGCGATGCTGTCGTAGTCCATCGTGGCCTGCATCATGATATCGCCCGGCACGACCGGCGCACTGGACCCACCCGGAATAACGGCCTTTAACTTGCGACCGCCCTTCACACCACCTGCCAGCTCCAGCAGCTTGGAAAACGGCGTTCCCATGGGAACTTCGTAGTTGCCCGGCAATTCGACGTCGCCCGACACAGAGAACAACTTCGTGCCGCCATTGTTGGGGATACCGGTTTCGAGGTAGGCCTGGCCGCTGTTACGGAAGATCCAGGGCACGGCTGCGAATGTTTCGGTGTTATTGATGGTGGTCGGTTTGCCGTACAGACCAAAGCTGGCTGGAAACGGCGGCTTGAACCGCGGCTGACCTTTTTTGCCTTCGAGCGACTCGAGCAAAGCTGTTTCTTCGCCGCAAATGTAGGCGCCGAAACCATGAAATGCATGCAGCTGGAAGTTGAAACCAGACCCCAGGATGTTGTCACCCAAAAAGCCAGCCTTGCGCGCCTCTTCGAGGGCTTCTTCGAAACGATCATAGATTTCGAAGATTTCGCCGTGAATATAGTTATAGCCTACGCTGATACCCATGGCGTAAGCCGCAATGGCCATCCCTTCGATAACAATGTGCGGGTTGAAACGCAAGATATCGCGGTCTTTAAATGTGCCGGGCTCGCCTTCATCGGAATTGCAGACCAGATACTTCTGACCCGGCAAATTACGCGGCATGAAACTCCATTTCAGACCTGTAGGAAAGCCTGCACCACCCCGGCCACGCAAACCTGAGGCCTTGACCTCGGCAATGACATCTTCAGGCTTCATGCCTGTTGTGAGGATTTTGCGCAGGGCCTCGTAGCCGCCGCGTTTGATGTAATCGTCGAGGCGCCAGTTAGTGCCATCGAGGTTCGCCACAATTTGTGGATCGATGTGGCGACCATGAAAAATCATGCTGCGCGACAAATCGTTGTTGGGCGCAATGGTCAGGCCTTCGGAGAAGGACTGGAGAATATCGGCGGTACTCATTGTGCACCCCCGTGTTTCTTGAGTTCGTTGATCATGGCATCGATTTTTTCTGGGGCCATGCGGACACACATGTGCTTATTGTTGACCAGCATGACGGGCGAATCACCGCACGCCCCCATGCATTCGCCTTCGAGCAAAGTAAACAGGCCGTCAGACGTCGTTTCGCGAAACCCGATGCCCAATGTCTTCTTGATGTGCTCGGCCGCACCCACGCCATCACGAAGCGCACAGGGCAAGTTAGTGCACACGGTGAGCTTGAAGCGCCCGACCGGCTGAGTGTTGTACATGTTGTAGAAGGTGGCGACCTCTTGTACTGCAATAGGCGCAACACCAATGTAGCGAGCAACGTCCTCAAGGACCTCGGCTGACAACCAGCCGGTTTCATCTTGGGCGATGGTTAGGGCAGCCATAATGGCCGATTGCTTCTGGTCGTCGGGGAACTTGGCGAGTTCCCGGTCGATCTTCTGGTAGGCTTGTTCTGAAAGCAGCATAATTTAAACCCGGTGTTTACCTTGTTGGCGCCGGTTAGCGGTCGATTTCACCAAACACGATGTCGAGCGTACCAATAATGGTCACGGCATCGGCAATCATGTGTCCGCGCGACATTTCGTCGAGGGCCTGCAAATGGGCAAAGCCTGGCGCGCGGATTTTAAGGCGGTAGGGTTTATTGGCCCCGTCGGCAACCATATAAATACCGAACTCGCCTTTGGGGTGCTCGACACCCGAATAGACTTCGCCGCGCGGCACGTGCATACCTTCGGTGAAAAGCTTGAAATGGTGAATCAGGTCTTCCATGCCCGTCTTCATGTCTTCACGCGACGGCGGAGACACCTTATGGTTATCGGAGATGACCGGGCCAGGATTATTACGCAACCACTCGACGCACTGGCGAATAATGCGGTTACTTTCGCGCATTTCGGCCACACGCACCAAGTAGCGGTCGTAGCTATCGCCATTGGTACCGACAGGAATATCGAATTCGAGACGATCGTAGACTTCGTAAGGCTGAGTGCGGCGCAAATCCCAGGCAATACCTGAACCACGCAGCATGGGACCAGTAAAGCCAAGTGCCTTGGCGCGGTCGGGGTCGACCACACCAACGCCCACCAGACGCTGCTTCCAGATACGGTTATCGGTCAGCAGGGTTTCGTATTCGTCGACACATGTCGGGAAACGGTTGGTGAAGTCTTCGATGAAATCGAGCATTGAACCTGAACGCGCATCGTTCATGGCTTTGAGCTCTTTGGCGCTGCGATACTTACTGGTTTCGCCATACTGAGGCATGGTGTCGGGCAGATCGCGATAAACACCACCGGGCCGATAGTAAGCCGCGTGCATACGCGCACCGGAAACCGCCTCGTAGCAGTCCATCAGGTCTTCGCGTTCGCGGAAGGCATACAAAAACACCGCCATCGCACCCACGTCGAGACCATGCGAGCCAATCGACATGAGGTGGTTGAGAATGCGAGTAATTTCATCGAACATGACGCGAATGTACTGCGCCCGCAGCGGCACCTGAATACCGGCCAGTTTTTCGATGGCCATGACGTAGGCATGCTCGTTGCACATCATGGACACGTAGTCGAGGCGGTCCATGTAGGGCAATGCCTGAATGAACGTTTTATGCTCGGCTAGTTTTTCGGTGGCGCGGTGCAACAGACCAATATGCGGATCGGCGCGCTGAATGACCTCGCCGTCAAGTTCGAGCACCAGACGCAACACGCCGTGCGCTGCAGGGTGTTGTGGGCCAAAGTTCAGGGTGTAGTTTTTAATTTCAGCCATGTTAACGCTCTACTCCGTAACCTGCCTCGCGAACGATACGCGGCGTAATCTCGCGCGGCTCGATGGTAACCGGCTGATAAACCACCCGCTTCTGTTCGGTGTCGTAACGCATTTCGACGTTACCCGAAAGCGGGAAGTCTTTGCGAAAAGGATGGCCGATAAAGCCATAATCGGTAAGAATGCGACGAAGGTCAGGGTGCCCTTCGAAGACAACGCCGTATAAGTCAAAGGCCTCGCGCTCGAACCAGTTGACGCTGGGCCAAACGTTGACCAGGGATGCAATGACAGGAAAATCGTCATTGGGCACCCAAACGCGCACACGCAAGCGCCAGTTATGCGTGACCGACAACAAATGCAGCACGACGGCAAAACGCTGAGGAAACTTGGGGGCCGGCGCCATGAAGGCGGGTTCGCCGTAGGTAGCGTAGTCGACGCCGCATAGGTCAATGCACGATTCGAACGCGAGCGCAGGTTTGTCGCGCAGCACCGTACAGGCATCCACCCAGTGGTCGGCAGACACTTCGAGGGTGAGCTCGCCAAATGCTTCGGTTAGCGCACAGGCCGCACCGAACTGCGCCTGGAGGTTATTTTTTAGCGTTTCAAGCCGGGTCATGATGTGATCTTTTTACGGTAATGAAAACAGCCGACCGATTAACGGGCGATAGTGTTGGTTAAACGGATTTTGTTCTGCATTTGCAGTAGGCCGTAAACCAGCGCCTCGGCCGTAGGCGGACAGCCAGGCACGTAGACATCGACCGGAACGATGCGATCGCAACCCCGCACAACCGAATAGGAGTAGTGATAGTAGCCGCCGCCGTTGGCACAGGAGCCCATGGAAACCACCCAACGCGGCTCGGGCATTTGATCGTAAACCTTGCGCAAGGCAGGCGCCATTTTGTTGCACAGCGTACCAGCAACAATCATTAGGTCGGACTGACGGGGGCTGGGGCGAAAAATAATACCGAACTGGTCAAGGTCGTAGCGCGCAGCGCCAGCGTGCATCATTTCGACCGCGCAACAGGCCAGACCGAAGGTCATGGGCCATAAAGAGCCAGTTTTGGCCCAGTTCAGAAACTTGTCTGCACTGGTGGTGATAAAGCCTTCTTTCAGAATGCCGTCAATAGCCATGATTTTGCCTAAATGCCAAGAGAGGGGAAATGCGGGAAAGACAACGCAGAACGCGGCGCATCTGTTAGACCGCGCCGCATAAAAGGCTTACTCCCAGTCGAGCGCGCCTTTTTTCCACTCGTAGAGAAAACCGACGGTGAGCACCGCCAGAAATACCATTACCGTCCAGAAACCCACAAGACCGACGGTGCCGTTTGCAATTGCCCAGGGGAACAAGAAGGCAATTTCGAGGTCGAACAAAATAAACAGAATGGCGACCAGGTAATAACGCACATCGAATTTCATGCGCGAATCGTCGAAGGCCTCGAAGCCGCACTCGTAGGGTGAGAGCTTTTCGGCGTCGGGCCGATGAGGACCCAATACCCGCCCCACCGTAAGCAGCGCAAACCCGATAGCCGTTGCTACGATGATGAAAAGCAGAACGGGAAAATATTCTTGCAGGTTCATGCCGTGCATCCAATCGTGATAAGTAAACTTCCAGATTGTATCATTTTGCGCGCGCCATTTTTCGGGTTAACCCTGTTCTGATACAAATCTGCTGCAGCGCAACCACCAAAGCAAAAGCCACCCCGGAGGGTGGCTTTTTGCTGCCTTAAACCGTGTCAGACACGATTAGAAGCGGTGACGGATACCGGCAACAACTTGCGTTGCTTTCAGGTCGTCTTGGAAGTTTACGCCATTGGCATACGAACCCAAAGCGTAGAAGTTGGTGCGCTTAGACAAGCTGTAGGTGTAGCCAATGCTGTATACGTTTTGCTTGTCGTTACCCCAGTTACGGGCGCCTTCGTTGCTAGGATCAGCCATCATCCAGCTAGCCATGATCATGCTGTTCGCACCGATGGGCGCGCTGACGCCCAATGTGTACGAATTAACTTTCAGATCTTGGTTGAAGTTACGCGAACCAAAAGGAGTCAAGCTTGCGTCGTATGTGTCAACGTAATCAGCGCCAATCAGCGAGCTGTTGCCAGCGAACCAACCGTTGCGTGTCTGACCACCACCAGCATAAACTTTCGCAACCTCGAAGTCGTAGCTAACAGCCAGGGCCCAAGCTTTAGCTGTTACGCCGCTCTGGTTAGCCAGACCGTTCTCAGAGTTTTTCAGCTGATCGTATGTCAGAGCAGCAGCCAAGGGGCCATTTTCATAACGAAGACCGGTTGTCCAAGCACGCTGGTCTTGACGCTGACCTTGTGCGTTGTCAGGCGTGCCCGAGCCGTTAGCGTTAAAGGAGTAGCCCAAACCAAATTGGAAACCCGAAAACTTGGGAGTTTGGTACATGACCATGTTGTCATAGCGCATGCTGCCTGCAGCACTAAATGCCGAACCAATGTTGGCTTGGCCGAAATCAGTACCGAATGGACTGGCTACGCCGGCGAAGTATTTGGAAGCGATGTTGGTTTGACGACCGAGTTCGATCAAGCCCCATACGTCAGACTGAAGACCGACAGTAGCTTGACGACCGAACAGACGAGTTTCATTGCCCGTTACGTTCTGGCCCGACTCACCTGTACCCAGATCGAAACCGCTTTCGAGTTGGAAAACAGCCTTCAGGCCATCACCCAGATCTTCGGAACCTTTCAGACCCCAACGGCTACCCGAGTTGACGCCACTTGCGAAACCCGTGTAGTTCGATTTGAAGCTGTTACCCGCAGAAGTTGTACCTTTGAATTGTTGGTAGTTGATACCACCATCAACGATACCGTACAGGGTTACCGAGGTTTCAGCTTGAGCAGCTGTTGCAGCAAAGCCAGCGACCAGCGCGGCTGTGAGCAGACTCTTTTTCATTTGTGATTCTCCGTAGATTTGAGTAAATCGGCGGCAAAGTCTATGTGCTCTGCCGCCTTGTTTAACTCCGCGGTGGGAAGTTGTAGCTATTGCATCAAAAATCGGCCAACCTTGCTATCGAGAATGACAAAAACACGTTTTATTTCGGGTCACGCGTGGTCATAAAACAACAAAGCGATGCAAAAACCACCCAAAACCAAGGGTTAACCCTTGGTTTATTTGCCGCAACATTTTTGCAACATTTGCTGACCGAAAAACTAAATTTTTTTATAGATTTTTAGTGCAGACAAACGATTAACTAACTGTTTCATTTATATTTTTTGATATAAACAAACCGAACCGATCAGTCTGTTTATGACCTGAAATATCTTTGTCACATTGCAGCAAAATCATCGACAGAACAACGATCTACGGGATATTGCCTATAGGTTTTGGACAGCGAATGCCTAGACAAACGTTACATCGTGTTAACCATGTCGCAAATAGGCACAGGTAGCTCGACGAGCGATGCAGTACAAACCCATCGGTCAGATAATGCACCCGCCACCAATAATTTGGCCAACGCTGAAAGACGACACTACGCTTGAACCCGCCTCATGTGGTTATCCCAAGACACCTCGGCGCTACTAGAAATAAGCTGGATATCAATAGCAGGCGACGACTCACCGTCTTGCAGGACACCGGCCAGCGACACATGACATAACTGCCCTGCCCCGCTGCTAATCAGGAACCCACCGCCAGGTGCGCACGCAACACCGCAACCATCGAATAGCGGCGCCACCCCAACCCGCGCGGCCTTGGCCGCGTCCCAGAACATGGCAACGCCTCCCACGGGGCTGGTAGTCGCAATAAAGCGCCCGCTTTCATCGCACGCTAATGAGCCTACATAGTTTTTCAGGGGCTGCCAGGCGCCTGAAGAACTATCGCCGGGGTGGGCAAAGGCAAGCACCTGACCACGCCGGTGGTAACCTACCAACGGTGGCGAGTGCGTTGCGGGACCTGCATACTGCCCGCCAAACCAGACCACGCCGTCGGCGTCCAGCGTCAGGTGCCGGATTGAAAGCTGTTGCCAGGGCGACGGAACAAATACCTGCTCTTGCAACTCACCGGTAAGTAAATCGATATACACCAGCGAAGGCTGCATACTGTCGCGATTAAGCACAAGCTTGCCATAGTCGGGATGCGTCAGCAGCCCCCCATTGGCAACGCAAACGGTGCGACCATCGGGCATCAAGATCATTTCATGAGGACCGATACCATGCGTTGACCATTCGCCAACGCGTTGCCACTGCCCTTGCGCATTGGGCTGATACAGCCCAATCACACCTCGGCCCTCATCGTAGTCATTCTCGGTAGCAGCCAATAGACCACCATCGGGCGAAAACACCCCATGACCAAAAAAATGACGACCAAGCGCAGCGGTAATCTTGGATGGCGGGCCGTCGCTATCATCCAACTTGAAAGACATAGCGAAAAAGCCGGGCTGCCGTCCAAAAGCAACCACACGCTCATGGTTTGCATCGATGGCAAAGCTGTGGCCACGGTCGGGAATGGGCACAGTCTTAACAACTCGACCATTCGCGTCGAATACCGCAATTTCGTGCTGAGCCCCACGCTGTCGCGCAGCTAGATACAGGTCTTCTCCTAACGTGCCCTTCGGTTTAATTACCCCGGACGCTGTTAGCTGAGCACCCGAGCCAATTGCGGAGCCTGGCCCTTGCCCGCTTGTTGCCAAAGATGCCGCCCGGGAAAACGCCGGAGCCCACACTAGGCTGCCGCCCCATACCCCGGCACTCAGCATGCGTTTCAGAAAGAGGCGGCGCTCGATAGTATTCATATTCTTTCCCTGCGATTGCCGGCGCACCCCGCGCTCAAAACTGGCCGGCTTGCGGCCACCCCAAGGGCTCGTGCGCAGCATGCACCAAACTCAATCACCGTCCAGCGCGTTAAAGCCCAAAGCAACACCTGCCGCCGGCGCGATATCCTGCACGAGCAAAGCACGCGCATTGTCGAGTATTAACGCAACCGCCTCAAAATCTTCTGGCCCTTGCAAAAGAGCGTCGGCACGTGTCAGTTCGGCTAAGAACTGCTGTTGTGCCCAAGCCTGCTCACCCAGGCTCAGTTGACCCGCCGCCATGAACTCGCGCATCCCTACGATGCCAGCCCGCAAGGCTGAGAGGGTTTGATCACTACGCCAATACGGCAGCAATTTCGAGTTGCCCGACGTTAACGCAGGCTTGATCTGAATGTCGCTGGTGAATTGCAGGCCCGTAGCCAATGCTTTGATGCCTTCAGACAACACCTCATCGAGACTACGATATGCCGCCGCTGGCCCTGGCTGCTTAAATGCTTTCCCGTAAGTGCCTTGCTCCGACCAGGCGCTTTCCAGCTCATTAGCCGTCGCGACCAAATTGCCTGCAATTGCTGCTGCGTAGTCGCACTGCGCCTTCATCACTTTGCTGAAAGGCTTATCCAAAGCGACGGCCTGAATCAGCCCACCCTCGCGATACAGCACATATTCCAGCGCCGGCAACCCCTGCACCGCCACGCTTTGTTTCGACAGTTCGGGCGCCTGGCCCGCCTCGTATTGCCCGATGATTTTGGGAATTTGTCGCGCGCCCACATTGCGCACGTCTGGCCAGAAACTAATGCGCTCGTAACGGTTGGCTTCAACCAGGGGCCCAAAGCGCAAAAACAGGACACGCGACCAGGCGTCGACAACATTTTTGAAAGCCTCACCCAGAAGCGCTGCGTCTCTTCGTCCAGAGTTCGCGCATATCCCCTGGATCTCTTTGACCAAATTGCCGGCGGCATGGGTCAACGTGGCAAAGCTCGGTTGAATGTAGGCCTCCGCCCAGCGTTGACCCGCCCCGGCGTTGTCAACGACATTAACACGCTGTGTTGCCGAAACTTCATTCACCTCGTCGGCCTGTGACGCATTGGGCAAAAGCCCCAGCGTGGTGCCTAAAACACACGCTGCCATCATTGAGCGCAAGGGCACTAAACACAAGAATTTCATTACAAAGACTCCAGGAACTGGATCAAATTGGCACGATCTTCGGGAGACATGGCGACCACCCTGTCGCGCGCAGCCTGCGCCTCGCCGCCGTGCCATAGAATCGCTTCGAGTAGTGTGCGTGCACGACCATCGTGCAGCCACGTTGCATTGGGGTTCACGGTCTTGGTCAAGCCAATGCCCCACAGCGGCGGCGTGCGCCACTCTCGTTGCAGCGTCTCTTTGCCATCCTCATCTGCCAATCCTTCGCCCATGTCGTGCAACAACATGTCGGTGTAAGGCCAGATCAGCTGAAACTGATGTTCGGAGCGCGCCGCGTCGCGGCGGGTTACGTATTTGGGCACATGGCAAGCAATACAATTAGCTTCATAAAACAGCTTCTTGCCAGCCAGCACTTTTGGGCTGGACACCTCACGCCGCTGAGGCAGCGCCAGGTTCGACGAATACACCGTCACGAAATCGATAAGATTTCCCGGCACCTCGTGATCACCCTGCTCTTTTTGGACACCATGCGGCAAGGTTCGGCAAGGCGCTTGTTGTGCTGTGCAATCGCCATAAGGGTCTTCGCGCAGCGGCGTTGACAAACCCATGTCCATAAAAAACGCCTCAGCCGACTGGCGCTTGACGGAAGGCTGATCTGCCTTCCAGCCGAAGCGACCAAGAACCTTCTGGCCCGACTCAGGGTCAGTCACCCAGTTGGGGCGACCCGATACCGCGTCGCGGCGCGTTTGCGGCGTATCGATATTCTTAAGGATGTCTTGGGGGTGAATCGCCTCAAGCAAACCTAAGCCCAGCATCGGCGGGGCCAAGCGCGCAGACAATCTGACGTTAGGGTCGAGGGGGCCGTAGCCCAGCGCATCGATGGTGTAATCTGGGCGTTGCAACACGACGGTCTCCCCCCCGGCCAATTCAATATTGACTGGCGAATAAGCAATACGCAGCCGCCCCTCGCCCGCGAGCCCCGTCACTGCAAAGGGCTGCAGCTGCCGCCCGTAAACCGGGTCTGGCGCGCCGGAAGGCAGTGCAAAACGAATTAGCAAAGCCATCGCCTCGCTTTTATCTTCTGGGTCGAGGCCGGGCACAGTACCCCGGCCATCCTTAACATGGCAAGCCTGGCACGACCGCGCGTTAAACAAAGGCCCCAACCCATCAGAAGCCAGGGTTGACGCGGGCGATGAAACCCAGTCTTTTCGGAACACGCCATTTCCGACCATGAACTCCTGGCGCCCCTCGAAACTTAAATTAGCCGCCGGATGAGAGAAAATGTCGGCGTTGACACGCTTGACGACTGTACCCGCACCTCCCTGCATTTGCTCGAACGCCTCGGCTTTAGAAAAGTCGACAGTAGGTGCCGTAACCGTAAGCACGCGTTGCCGATCAGTTTCAGATAAATCGGGGCGCGGCATCAATGCAGCCTCTGAGGCGAACACACCTTGGTTAAATGTTCCTGTCACCAGGGTTGAGATAAGAATCAGGGCAGCGCACCTACCCAATGTCTTTCGAGCAAACACAATAACGACCTACTTTATTTAAGTTTTACGTCAGCTCTGCCGAACGAAATCGCGGCCCCGAAGGGCCGCTATATACGCAGAACTATTGAAATACTGCGCTGGGCGCATCGAGACTGTCAGAGCCTTCAATTTGAACGCCACCCAGATCAAGCGCAGTGATCACCCGCTCGATGGTTCGGGTTTGAGCAACCAACTGATCAACAATAGCTTGAATAACGGCATTGCCCTCTGCGTTGCCTTGCGCAATCATCTGATCGTAGGTCTCAATGTTGCGCGCACGGTCGCGCATGACATCCATTGCGGCCAGTGTCGATTGCAACCGAGCACGCATTTCTTCGTCGAGCGCCGGGTTAACGGCTTGCACCAGGTCGCTAACCGAAGGCCCCTGGACGGCGCCACCCTCGGTACGCTCGTAGCGCCCCAGATATACATTCATCATGCCGACTTGGTTGTAATAATGGGCATTGTGCGTATTGTCGGAAAAACAATCGTGCTCTTCTTCGGAATCGTGCAAGATCAAGCCTAGCTTGATCCGCTCGCCAGCAAGCTCGCCATAAGACAGGCTACCCAGCCCGGTCAGCATGGCCACCAAACCCGCTTTTCCATCGGCTTGCACAGCTTCCCTTGCCTTGCCGCCCGGCTGCCAATACGACACCATTTCTTTCAGGTCGTCGACCAACATATGGGTAACGACCTCTAAATACCGGGCACGCCGATCGCAGTTACCACCCGTGCAATTGGCCAGATCAAAATCGGTGTGGGGACGATTACCGGCGTGGCGCGCTTGCGGTGAACCTGTTGCGCCTGCAGGCGCCGGGCCCGTGCCGTTAAGGTCTTGCCCCCAAAGCAAAAACTCTACAGCATGGTAACCCGTTGCCACGTTGGCTTCATTACCATCGGCTTCGTGCAAAACGTCGCGCAACAGCTCTGCCGTAATCTGACTTGCATCGACTGTTTTCCCGCCAATTTTAAGCTGAGGGTTGGCAATAACGTTAACGACGTAATAAGCATTTATGTCAGAGTCGGTGCCATAGGAAGCGTCGACGTAATCAATCATGCCTTCGTCCAGCGGCCAAGCATTGACGCCACCTTCCCAGGCGTCAACAATTGGGTTGCCAAAACGAAAGGCTTCGGTTTGCTGGTAAGGCACCCGCGCGTCAATCCAGGCCTGGCGGGCTGACTGCAGGGTACCGGGGCTGGGCGCCTTTAAAAGCTGCGCTACGGCCAATTGCAGCTTCTGTGCTCCCGCAAGCGCATCTTCGTAGTTGGCCTGCGCAATATCGGCATAGTTTTTAACCACAGCCGCCGGCTGCGCCGCGCCAACCGCAGGCGCAGCCACCAGCGCGCACACAGCCAGCAAAGAACCCAATACTTTTTTCATGCTTTCCCTTTGCAAACACACCACCCAACGGCGGCAACATCATAAAACAATAATGATATTGTAAACGATTTGCATTTGCAAAAATCCAACAGACAACAAAAAACCCGCACGGTTTGCACACATGCGGGTTAACTGTTTTTGGTGCCGACGGCGAGACTCGAACTCGCACAGCTCTCGCCACTACCCCCTCAAGATAGCGTGTCTACCAATTCCACCACGTCGGCTGTTTTGCTACTGGTACTACTGTAAAGCACGCAATTATAGCACGCTTAAATTTTATTTGCTTGCGCAGTTTAATTGCCGCTGGCAGGTGCGGCGGGCACCGCAGAGCCACCCGTGGAAGGCGCTTGCTGGGCACCATCGACCGGCGCAGCAGGTACTGCAGAAGACGTCGAGCCCGGCGCTGAAGGCACCGCTGCAGGCGCTGCACCCGGGACCTGGGGCACGGCAGAACCCGCGGCAGGGGCAGTTTCGGGCTGATAGCCTTGCATAATACCGGTGTCGAGGATGGAGTCACCCGTGCGGTGCGACACATAGGCCAAACCGATGGTAGACGCAAAGAACACCACCGCAGCCCACTTGGTAGTACGCGACAGGAAGTTAGCAGCACCTGTGGCACCAAACAGGCTGCCGGCCGAGCCACCCCCGAACGAAGAGCCCATGTCGGCGCCCTTACCTTGTTGCAACAAGACCAGAATAATGATGCTCAGCGATGAAATAACCTGAATCGCGAGAAGAAGGGACGACAACCATTGCATGTGATGACTCCGGGCCTTTAAGCGGCCGCAATACTAAGAAATTCTTCGGCAACAAGCGCTGCGCCGCCAACCAGCGCACCATCGATGTCGGGCATGGCAAACAAACTGGCCGCATTCGCGCCTTTAACGCTCCCGCCGTACAGTACCTGCACCTGCGCAACGCCTAGTTCAGACAACAACTTACGAATAAGCGCATGCACATCTTGAGCCTGTTGAGGCGTGGCGGTAAGCCCCGTACCAATTGCCCAAACGGGCTCGTAGGCAATGATCATTTTTGCCACGGCTTGCGCGCCAAGGGCAAGCACGGGCGCCAATTGGCTGGTAATGACCTGGGCCGTTTCGCCGGCTGCTTGTTGCTGCAGGGTTTCGCCCACGCACACGACGGGCGTCAAGCCCGCATCGAGGGCTACTTTGGCTTTTTGCGCAACCAGCTCGTTGGTTTCGGCGTGATACGTACGTCGCTCAGAATGCCCCACCAGCACCCAACGACAAGCAAAGTCGTTGAGCATGGCAGCGGAGACTTCGCCGGTATAGGCGCCGGAACCATGAACGCTGACGTCTTGGGCACCCCAAGACACTGCACTACCCGACAAAGCGGCCTGCGCCTGCGCCAAATACGGAAACGGCACACAAACAGCAACCGAGCACGCACCGACACCGGCAACGCCCTCTAGCACACTACCCAGCAAACGGGCGTTATCGGCAAGGTTGCCGTTCATTTTCCAGTTACCAATTACCAGGCGCTGGCGTTCTTGATTCGTATTCATGGGCCTACAGGCTTAGTCGAGAAAACCCGCTATTGTAGCCTGATTTAACCGCAACCGCATAGATCAAACACTCAATTGACGGTCAGAACAATCTTGCCGATATGGTCACCCGACTCCATGAGGGCATGTGCATCAGCGGCTCGGGCCAGTGGAAACGTGGCGTGCACTACAGGCCTGATCTTTTTTGCGGCCAACAGTGGCCAAACCTTGCCACGAAGCGCCTGAGCAATTTGCCCCTTGAAACTGACTGGGCGCGGGCGAAGTGTCGAGCCGGTAATCGTAAGACGACGTCGAAGCACCTGATTGAAATCGACCGTACCTTTAGGCCCGCCCAACAGCGCGATAATAACGATCCGCCCGTCGTCAGCCAAACACTTCAGATCACGTTCGATATAGTCACCAGCCACCATATCCAGAATGACGTCCACCCCCTTACCGTCGGTCAGCGCCTTGATGCGCTCGACAAAGTCTTGCGTACGGTAGTTGATGCCGGCGGTTGCCCCCAGAGCTTCGACGGCCTTCACGCGCTCATCTGACCCCACCGTCGCATAGACACGATGCCCCAACGCAACGGCCAGCTGAATGGCCGTAGTGCCAATGCCACTGGCGCCGCCATGCACCAGCAAGGCTTCGTCGGATGACAGCCGTCCGCGGTCGAAAACGTTGCTCCATACCGTGAAATAAGTCTCTGGCAAGCCAGCAGCTTCAATGTCGGTCAGGCCATCGGGAACGGGCAAACACTGCACCGCAGGGGCGACACAGTATTCGGCATATCCACCACCCGCCACCAATGCGCACACACGATCACCGATTGCAAAGCCGCCTGCGGCAGCGTCACCACCCACAATTTCGCCTGCGACCTCAAGCCCAGGTAAATCGGATGCACCAGGCGGCGGCGGGTAGTTTCCAGCGCGCTGAAACACGTCGGGACGGTTAATACCCGCAGCGGCCACCTTGATTAAAACTTCGCCTGCGCCTGGCACTGGCGTAGGACGGCCGGTCAGCACCAGCACTTCTGGCCCGCCGGGGCGAACAATTTCTACAGCTTTCATGGTGCGCGTTTCCTTTTGGTGTGGCTTGACGTGGTGCAGTTTGACGCCGCAGGCCTATAGCCCGCCCGCCTTTGCAATATTACTTAACAGGCTAGCCCCTGCACCGACGTGAACGCCAAGATGACAATCGAAACAGCATAGGCTAAACTTGCGCCCTTGCGTTGGCAAGTATACGGAAGCGTGGCAGAGCGGTTGAATGCACCGGTCTTGAAAACCGGCAAGGGTTTGCGCCCTTCGTGAGTTCGAATCTCACCGCTTCCGCCAACCAGATTAAAAAAGCGCCTTTTAAGGGCGCTTTTTTATTTTGCAGAGCAGCATCGGTAATTTTCTCGGCGCCAAACCAAATTTATGGCGCTGCTCATTTGGCCTGCTGCAGCCCAGACAGTATCGCTCCCATGAGTAACTCGGGGCCATGGGCATGCTCTGCATGACTTTGTTCACCCTCATGATGCTCCCACGCCTTCAACATTCTGGACACCGTATCACCCATAGCGACCGACATACTTGAAGCCGTAGTTTGAGCATCACGCACAAAAATCACCTGCCCTTTCTTGATGGTTTGCAACACTTTGATGTCGGTCAACCTTTCAGGATCAATGGCCGTAGGATCTTCGGACAAAACAACAAAGTCGGCCTGTTTACCTGGCGCCAACGAGCCTTTTTTGTCTTCTTCAAAGTGCTGATAGGCCGGCCAGATCGTCATGGCCTTAAGCGCTGTCATCACGTCAACGCGCTGGTGAGGGCCCAAAATGTCGCCTGAACGTGAACGTCGAGTGACCGTCGCCGACAAGACGCGCATCGAATCGGGAAAGGCAACTGGCGCATCATGATGCGTCGAGAACATCATGCCCCGTTCACGAACCCAACCGGTAGGCGAAATATTATCGGCATGCTCTGGCCCAACGGTACGATCCCGATGCCAATCGCCCCAATAAAACGTATGCATGGGGAACAACGACGGAAAAACGTCGAGCTGGTCAAGCAATGCAACTTGGTCTTTGCGCATAAATTGGCCATGAATCAATACCGCACGTCGGTCAGCCACGCCATACTTGTCACGGGCCGTTTTTATAGCCGCAAGCAGCATATCGGAAGCGGCCTCGCCATTGGCATGGGTGATGATCTGAATATTATTCTTGAAAGCCCAATCGATTGCGTCAAAGACCTGATCGGGCGTAGCCGCCGAATAGCCGCGATAATCGGCACGATAACCCTGCGGGGGCTTGTAATAGGGACGGTCGCGATAAGCTGTAAAACCTTGCGGCGACCCATCGATAGTTAGCTTCGCCCCACCTACCCGAAAGCCATCCACGTAATCCTTGCTAGCGCTTTTCCCGATAAAGTCGCGATCTTGCAGCACATCGACGTAGGTCACCACGTCGATAGGTATCTTCCCGGCAGCAGCGGAAGCCTGCATGAGCGGGACAATGGTAGACGTTGCACGACCCTCTTGCCCGGTGGTGTAGCCATACTGCGCCAGCAAATGCGTCCCCGCGACAAACAAGCCTTGCGCTTGTTCCGCCGTCATTTTGCCAAACTGTTTGGCTAATGCACCGAAAAATGCGGCTTCTTCGAGCACACCATTAGGTTGTTGAGACCCTTTCTCGCGGCGGATCACGCCCCCTTCCGGGTTCTTGGTGTTGCTAGAAATACCGGCAAGCTCAAGGGCTTTGCTATTCAATACCCCAAGATGTCCCGACTGATGAATCACCAGAATGGGGATATCTTTAGATACGGCATCGAGGTCTTCACGCGTGGGGTGACGCTGCTCGGCAAGCTGGGCGTCATCATAACCAAAGCCCAAAATCATGCCGGCGCTTTTCACCGTACTTTGATTCTTTTGCGCCCATCTTTCAAGCGCCGCTTGCAGCTTTCTAATATCCGTCACTTCGCCGTCGGGCGGTGCCAGCAAATTGGCGGAAACAGCCTGTAAACCGATCATAAACGCATGGCCATGCGCATCGACAAAACCCGGAAGCATGGTTTTGCCTTTGAGGTCGATCATTTTGGTGGCATCGTCTTTTAACGCGTTGACGTCATCCAATGACCCCAGGGCCAGGATTTTGCCATCTTTGACCGCAACGGCCTGCACCTTGGGCTGTGCATCGTTGATGGTCAGAATGGCGCCGCCAAACCAGATTTGATCGGCCATTTGGGCGGCTACGGCCTGACCGCACAGCAAGGTGCTGCATGCCAGCGTTATAGCGCGTAGAGGTCGGATTAGAGACATTAATTTTCTCCTTAACAGGCCATAAAATGATCCCATGCATTCAGAGAGTACAAGAATTTACAAGATATGGTCCAACCCTATTCCTGAAAAGCAGCCTTCGCTGTCACCGATCCCTCGTAGACAACGTCAATCAAAACTCCGCATAATCCGAAACGTTCAATCACGCTCTGATCAAGAGGTCTTGCCATGCGTTTTTTTATCCACACAACGCCAAATGCTGGGCGTTGCGTACGGGCAGCTTTACTGGCGACCACGCTGACGCTAGCGGCCATGCTGTCAACCTCGCAGGCCTGGGCGAGCACAACAGCCCAGGAAACAGACCAGGCGCTGAACGCGCTGAACACCAATTTTCGCGAGCTTTACCAAGCCCGAACTGCGCAAGTACTGGAACGGCTGCCGCTGATTCTGGTCGTACAAAATTCGGCCGTAACCGTGGTGCGCGGCACGCAGCGACACATTTATGCGGTGCCCATTCAACGCTATAACGATGCACGGTCGATCATGCATGCGGTGCTGGGGTTCCATGGCTTGATGACCCGACTGGCACAGGCCGGCAACGACGCCCAATGGGGTGAATTACAAACATTTATAGCCAATCTGCAGCAACTGAAAACGCTGGTTGGCCGCACCGAACTGAATCGCCTTGAGCAGGCGCGCGTCGATAAGGTTTTACACCGGCTGAATGACTACGCAGCTACGGCGCTAGCCAAGAGGCGCATAGACCTCCCCGCCCTGCGGGCAACACTGCAAGCTGCAGAACCTGATATTTCGGCCATTACCCTGTCGATAGGTCGTGCGCACGCTGCTGCCATGAGCGACGTTTTACGCACGATACGAGCACAGGCCACGCCCGAAGAATGGGCTCAGGTCGTCGCTGTGATCACCGGCCCGTCTACCCCAAGAAGGAACAATCTGGAAACAGCTATCGTGGCATCGGTCTTGGGTAAACAACTAATGGGCACCCGCATTTTTTATTCGGAAAACATCTTTTCTGTTGATGGCGCCCTGGCCTACCTGCAAACTCTGGCCGGCGACCAGGAGCTTTCCGAAAACGTATTTAACCAGCCCTACCAAATGTGGCAAGATCTATTCACGCCGGTATCCCGCGAACTGATCGAGGTCGATTTTTATACAGACCTGGCCCAACCATAAACAACACCGGCCGGGCCCCATGCCAGGCCTAGCCGTATTTCAGTTCGCCCTGGCGGTCGTCACCCAATGGCGCAGCAACCGGGCAAATCGGCTCGAGCACATCGTCACCCGCCGCATGGCGGATGCGCGTGACCAACCCCATACGATTCATCTGGGCGATCAGTGGCGCAGGGTCTAGTTCTTCAACATTGACCATACCGCCGACATCCCAAACACCTTCGGCAATCAGCAGTGCAGCAGCTACCGGCGGCACACCGGCAGTATAAGAAATCGCCTGACTACCTACTTCTTGGTAGCTGGCCCCGTGATCGCATACGTTATAGATCAAGACTTCGGCCGGCTGACCGTCCTTCGTGCCTTTGACCAGATCACCGATGCAAGTTTTCCCGGTGTAATCCGGTGCCAGCGACGCAGGGTCGGGTAATACGGCTTTCACGACTTCAAGCGGCACGATCTCTTGCCCCCGCGCGGTACGAACAGGTTGCTCGGACAGCAACCCCAAATTCTTGAGCACATTAAATACATTGATGTAGTGCTCGCCAAAACCCATCCAGAACCGGATGTTGGGCACGCCCAGATGCTGCGACATGGAATGCAACTCGTCATGCCCGGTCAAGTAAGTCGTGCCCACGCCGGTGACGGGCATGTCCCAGTCTTTACGATGCTCGAACATCTGGTTTGCTTTCCAGGCGTTGTTTTCCCAAGACCAAACCGTTGACGTAAATTCGCGAAAATTAGTTTCCGGGTCGAAGTTAGTCGCAAAATATCGACCATGGCTACCGGCGTTAATGTCAATAATATCGATCGAATCAACCTGATCGAAATGATGGTCGATTGCGTAACGCGCATAAGCATTGACTACGCCCGGGTCAAACCCAATACCTAAAATGGCGGTCACGCCCGCAGCTTTGCATGCCTCGCGGCGCTTCCATTCGTAGTTCGCGTACCAAGGCGGCGCTTCACACACTTTAAGCGGATCTTCATGGATGGCAGTATCCATGTAGGCAGCGCCAGTTTCAATACACGCCTGCAACACCGACATATTCACGAATGGCGAACCGACGTTAATCACAATTTGACTGTGAGTGGCACGAATCAGAAACTTGGTCGCCTCGACATCGAGAGCGTCAAGCGCATGGGCTTGCAAAACGCCTTTTGTTTGCATGCTGCCTTTGGCATGAACAGAATCGATGATGGCGTGACACTTGGCCAATGTACGCGACGCGATATGAATATCGCCCAGCACGGCGTTGCTCTGGGCGCACTTGTGCGCCACGACTTGCGCGACCCCGCCGGCACCAATAATCAGGACATTGCGCTTCATAGCATGTTCTCTCTTACCAAAGTGAAAAGATTGCCGTCAGGATAGGCTGGCGACATAATCATCAAAGGAAAAGTCGCGAACGACGTGGACCGTGCCATCGAGTTCTTTGACTGCAATAGATGGCATATGAATGCCGTTAAACCAGTTCTTCTTGACCATGGTGTAGCCGCCCGCATCACCAATAGAGATACGATCACCCACCTGCAGCGGACGGTCAAAACGCCCTTCGCCAAAGATATCGCCCGCCAGACAGGTTTTGCCGCATACTTGGTAGACATGGTCACCCTGCCCCTGACCCAACGGAGCGGTTTCGCGATATATGAGCAAGTCGAGCATGTGAGCTTCGGTGGAGCTATCAACCACAGCCAGGTGCTTGCCATTAAAGGCGGTATCCAGCACACTGACCTCGAGTGTGGTCGTATGCCTCACCGTAGCCTCACCCGGCTCAAGATAAACCTGTACACCATAGGTATCTGCAAATTGCCTTAGCCGCGCGCAAAATGCGTCGACCGGATAACCTTCGGCAGTAAAGCTGATACCGCCCCCTAAGCTAACCCAATCCAACCGGTGCAACAGTTCGCCGTAGCGTGCCTCAACATCGGCCAACAGCGTATCGAAACGATCGAAATCTTTGTTTTCGCAGTTGTTGTGAATCATCACGCCGCTGATCTGATCAACAACGTCAATAATGCGCTGAGGATCTGACTCGCCCAACCGGCTGAACGGACGCGCCGGGTCAGCCAGATCGAAACCGGCGCAGCTTACCCCTGGGTTGAGCCGCAACCCTATGGGCTTGCCGTCGGCGTGCGACACAAAGCGATTTAATTGACTGATGGAATTAAAGATAATTTTGTCGCAGCTGGCGACAACCTCTTTTATTTCGTGATCGGCAAATGCAACGCTGTAAGCATGGGTTTCGCCACCAAACTTTTCATAACCCAGCTTGACCTCATACAACGAAGATGACGTCGTGCCATCCATGTACTCGCGCATCAAGTCAAAGACTGTCCAGGTAGCAAAACACTTGAGAGCCAATAAAACGCGGGCACCCGACTGTTCGCGCACCCGTTGAATAATTTTCAGGTTACGCAGCAGCGCCGATTTGTCGATAAGGTAGTAAGGGGTTGGAATCATATAAATATCAATCTTTTTTGCCGTCGCGATGCGCAATTTGAACAGGGGGCTGACCAGGCAGTGTCACGACCAGTGAAAGTTGTCCACCTATGCTTTCAACATAGTGACGTAGAGTAGACAGCAACATGTCATCGCGCTTTTCAAGGCGCGATACCGTGTCTTGCCCAACGCCCAA
The DNA here is from genome assembly GCF_002236805.1 of Pusillimonas sp. T2. Taxonomy (GTDB): domain Bacteria; phylum Pseudomonadota; class Gammaproteobacteria; order Burkholderiales; family Burkholderiaceae_B; genus Neopusillimonas. The sequence goes on from NZ_NIQA01000001.1 coordinate 185,458, forward strand.
CGCCAACGCCATTTCGTCCTGGGTGTGCCCGGCCCGCTTTCTTAGCTCTTTAAGCGTTAATGTCGGCACATCCGCAAGGAGCGTTGATTGACGCGTATCAAGATTTTTTTTGGACATAGCGTTATGGTAGAGCCAGGCGTATGATTGTTACGCTTGCGCAGAGTAGCGCAAAGGCCTTTATTACAAACAGCTTACAGTTAACATAAAGGGCGAAATTATGGCCTATAAGTCATATGCAGTCAAATGCATATTTAACGTAGGCCGCTCGCCTGGTGTTTAACCTTTCCGTTTTCCTCAACATCACAAAGGATCAGCCATGTCTTTAAGAATCAACGACGTTGCCCCCAACTTCACCGCCGACTCGACCGCCGGTCAAATCACGTTTCACGACTGGGTTGGCGACAGTTATGCCATCCTTTTCTCGCACCCCAAAGACTTTACCCCCGTATGCACCACCGAGTTCGGCGCAGTCGCCCAATTGGTGCCCGAATTTGTCAAACGCAATACCAAAGTGCTGGGGGTTTCGGTAGACAATGTTGAAGACCACAAAAAATGGAAGCGCGATATCGAGGCCGTTGCCGGCGCCCCGGCCGACTTCCCGATCATTGACGACACCTCGTTGAACGTGTCGAAGCTCTACAACATGCTGCCGGCCGATGCCTACCTGCCCGACGGCCGCACGCCCGCACACAGCGCCACAGTACGTACCGTCTTCATTGTTGGCCCCGATAAAAAAATCCGCCTGACCATGTCGTACCCTATGTCAGTTGGGCGCAACTTTGCTGAAATCATGCGCGCACTAGATGCCGTGCAAGCAACCGACGGCGTACCCATTGCCACACCGGCCAACTGGGTGCCTGGTCAAGACGTTATTGTGGCGTTAAGCCTGAACGACGAGCAGGCCAAAGAGAAATTCGGCGACCTCAACATCAAGTTGCCCTATTTGCGTTTTGCAAAAGCTCCGCAAAAATAAGCGGAAAAGCAGTAGGCCAGGTAACCTGGCCCGCAGTTAAAAGGCCGGCCGAGCGCCGGCCCTTTTATTGCCTGGGTGTCAAGCAAGAACAAGGGCGGTCGCCCTTATTGCCGCATGCAAGTAATACGTTCAAGAGGACACGGTTTCACTATCAACAGCAATTCCGTAAAAACCATAGTGTTCTGTGAACCGGTTGCGCTCATCAAAATTTAGCCATAGCCTTAGCAGCCAGCGTCGCCGGGCCGGATCATCCCAATCGACATAGCTGGTGCGGGAATGCAGAGCCGTATGGTTGTTAAGCCATTGAATATCGCCAGGCCGAAAATCCATCGACAAGCACAACTCATCGGACGCCGCCAACTCATCGATCAGGTCAAACAAATCTCGGTGTTTATCGGTTAGGGGCGGCGCGCCTTCGTAACGCTGACCAGACTCGATAAAGTTCCGCAAGTACATCATCGATAACTTGCCATTGATATAGCCGCATATAGAGGTCACCCAATACGGTTCGCCCGTCACCGCATTGCGCTCGCCACGATGGTCAAACCAAAGCGGTTCGTACATCAGCGGAATAAGATCTGGGCGCTGACGCAAAATAGCGTTGTAGATACTGCAGGAACTCACCACCAGACTGGCTCCGCCCGACTTCGACGGGCGAACACAAGCTAAACCGACGACGTCTGCGCCATCAACGTGAAACGGTGCCGCATGATTGGTGTGATAGAAACGCGAGTCGGCGTTAGTGCTGGGGTCAGTGCCAGTCGTGTTGGTCACGCTGCCCAGAAGCTCGCCCTTCGAGTTCTGCACGATGGGCGACCCCAGGTGCAGACCCAACCCCCAAAAGGCGACGCTCAACTCATGCTCCGACCAGTCCCCCACAGGTAAACCACGCCACAGTTCAAAACCTCTACCCTCTTCAAGCTCATCACGAAGTTTATCGATACGCGGTGTAAGAACAGGCAACGGAAAATCTTCAGCATGCAATTGGGAGACGGACTTGCCGGTTGCGATCGCATGCTGCACTGCCGCCTTGAGCTCCTCCACCTCGTCATGTGTCAAGTGATACTTCCAGGCCTCCGACCCTTGCATCTGCGCACGCGTCCATGCGGCAGGATGTTCGAAAGTTTTCATTAACATCGTACTCATCGCAGTCTCCTATTAACTGTCATAACCCGGCAATTGCCGGTTCAAACGCCGCTTCAATGCCGGCCATGCCAATAAAGCAGGATGAGCGGTAGCCATTTTTTCCATGGCGACCTCAACACCCGATAAAACCTCGGAACCAACCAATAACAACTCGCCACCGGCCTGCGCGGAAATCTGGATCTGGCAAGCCGTCTCGAAGATGTACATTGACCAAAAGGCATGCGCAACGGTAGGTCCAACCGTCAACAGGCCATGGTTGCGCAACATGAAATAAGTCGCATCGCCCAGATCTGCCCTTAATCGGGCGCGCTCCTCGTCGTGTACTGCCAACCCTTCGTAGTCGTGATAGGCCAATGCGCCCAACACCAAAGTGGCCTGCTGCGAAACAGGCAGTAAGCCGCGCGGCTGCGCACTGACGGCGCCCCCCGCCCGCGTATGCGTATGCAAGACACAACCCACGTCAGGTCTTGCCGCATGAATAGTGCTGTGAATCACAAAGCCAGCCCTGTTTACCGGCTCGGTTGTCGGGGACAGCGTATTGCCGTCACTATCGACCTTAATCAGTGACGACGCCGTAATTTCCTCAAACAAATAGCCGTAAGGATTAATCAGAAATACCTCACGACCGTTCTCGTCAGGTAAACGGGCGCTGATATGTGTGGCAATCAAGTCGCTCATGCCATACAAGGCAACAAGCCTGTAACAGGCGGCCAGATCAACGCGTGTTTGCCACTCGACAAGGGCCATGCCCTCAGGACGGCTATCAATGGGCTGTGACATTTTTTTCCTCTATAGCCAAAGCACGGATGCGCTTCTTGTCGACTTTTCCGACGCTGGTCTTGGGCAACTCGGACATCCAGACCACGCGCGCAGGCCACTTGTACTTCACGAGATGTTCCGCCACATACGCCATCAAACACTCAACGGTTGGTGGCTCACCCTGTGCCACCACATACGCAACCAGCAGTTCACCACGGTAGTCGTCCGGAACGCCCACGACGGCAGCTTCACGAATTTGCGGATGACGGAAAAGCACCTCTTCAATTTCTCGGGGATACACGTTGAAACCACTGACAATGACCATCTCTTTCTTACGATCACAAATAGTCAAATAGCCCTCGTCATCAAGAAAGCCTATGTCACCTGTATAAAGCCAACCCTCCCTGAGCGCTTCTGCTGTCTCGGCGGGTCGCCCAAAATACTCAGACATAATTTGCGGCCCAAAGGCCCTGACCTCGCCTATCTCGCCGGCCGCTAAAACCCGTTGTCCCTCGTGAACATCAACAATCTGGATAGTCGTATCGGGCACGGGAATACCCACCGTGCCTATCTTGCGATCCCCATGGTAGGGGTTGTAGGTAAGTACCGGGCCCGCTTCGGTTTGCCCATACCCTTCGCAAACCGCGCATCCTGTAGCCGCCTCCCAGCGCCGCAAGGTTTCGGCAGCGAGCGCTGAAGAGCCTGAGAAACAAAGACGTAAAGAAGTGAGATTGGCTTGTGCAAAACCCTCGAAGCCCATCAGCCCCATAAAAATGGTTGGACTCCCTGACATCAACGTAATCTGATGCTTCGCAATTTGCTCAAGCACAATGTCGGGACGATAACGAGCCACAATTACCAACGTACTTCGACAATAAGCCGCCAAATACAGCCCCATAGACACGGCGTAAACATGAAACAGGGGAGTGATGGCCAAAATACGCTCGACCTCGGGCAGCGTCGGCAACAAAGCTTCCCGTTGACTGATATTCGTAGCCACCGCCCGATGCGTGAGGCTGACACCTTTGGGAACGCCGGTCGTACCCCCGGTGTATTGCAAAGTCGAGGGCGCATCCGGCTCGGGCAAAGGCAACCGGTCGGCAAGATGACCCTGGGCTTTCCAGGCGGTCAGGCGTTCGGACTTCGGACCCGTACCAACTGCGTACAAGACATCGAAACGACTGGCCACCTGATCAACAACCGAGGCGACCGACTCATCGTAAAAGACACCTCGCGCCGCTGCGTTGTCCAGCACCTGCGACAACTCGCTTACCGTGTATGCAGGATTCAGAGGAACAACCTGAGCGCCGGCCGCCTGTACGGCAAACGTTGCAATGGCAATATCAATGGCGTTGTTCATCAAAAGCACAACGCGCTCCCCCTTGCCAAGCCCTGCAGTTTGCAGTCGTGCCGCAAGCCCGGCAACGCAAGCCGCGTATTCCCGGTAACTCAATTGTTCATCACCACAAACCAGCGCAGTGTGCTCTGGTGAGCGCCTGGCTGCGTCATCAAGCATGTGCACGACCGTCGGCCAAACAACTGGCATCGAATATTGCATCATGACTGGTCCTGTACCTTGATGATTACCGCCATGGCCGAATCGCCCGCGGCGCAACCGACAAACAAACCATAGCCGCCGCCTTTGATGACCAGCGTTTCAATCAACTCGATGACAGCACGAAGCCCCATTGGCGCCTGCGGGTGCCCCCAGACAAGCGAACAGCCGTAATCATTAAAAGACTCAGGGGCGATACCAAGCTCTTTTCCCATCACCAGGTCGTTGACGATGAACGGGTTATGCGTTTTTATCGCAGCCAGGTCACTTACGCTAAGGCCGGCCGCCTGCAAGGCACGCCGGGCAGCCGGCGCGGGCGCTGCAGGCATATAAGCGGGTCGCTCACGCGACTGCCCGAACGACACAATACGTATGCCGATGTTCCGATCACGCGAAAACTCAGCGGCACGAGAAGGGGTTGTCAAAATTAATCCGGCGTTTCCATCGGCGGGATGTGTTTGCCCCCCAAAAGTGACCGTCCCGCCTTCCATCACAGGCCTGAGTTTTTCAAGCCCTTCTTGTGTTGTAGGGAATATGCCTTCATCGCCCGCAAGCGTGACTTGTGTTTTCTTGAATCGGGCATCCGGCACTTCGAACGGCAAGTCCATAAAGCGTCGCAAAAATGCACTGTCGTCTTTCAGTGCATCGGCATACTGTGCGTAGCGGAGCACGGTCAACTCGTTTTGTGCCTGCGTCGTCAACCCGTATTCACGCGCGACATTTTCAGCCGTAGTCAGCATATTCACGCCGGTATATGGGTCACAATTGAAGTTGTCCAGAACCCAGTTCTCGTGTTCGCCAGTACCACCGGGCGCATGCGGGGCCGGATAATAAATATGCGGGCCGTTCGACACCCGGTCGCAGGCAATCGCCAACGCAACCTCGGCATCACCTTCGCGAATTGTCGAAGCAACCGACTGCAACAGGCGTGCCCCTGTTGCGCACGCCTGACTAATTGTCGGCCCAGCCACGTGGCCGGCACCAAGGTCGGCCATCAGCCACGGCAAACCATAAAAAGCGCCTCGCTGTGGTACCGACAAACCCAAGGCGGCGTGCTCAATAGCCGACGTGTCTATTTTGCGTCGCGCCAACGCACCTTTTGCAACATGCGCGGCAAACTTAAGACTATGCAAGTGCGCCAGACTGCCCTGCCAGCGCGCAAACGGTGTTGACCAATAGGCGCCATAAGGAATTGCAATTTCCGTCATTATTTATCTCCCTGATTTACTTTTGAGGCGCCCAGATACGTAGCGACCACCCGCGGATCTTCTGCCAGTTCGCCTGCGGGTCCTTGAAGCGCAAATCGCCCACCTTCCATCACATAGCAATAGTCAGAGCTTTGCAAAGCAATGCGGGCGTTTTGCTCGACAACCAGCACAGACATACCGTGCTCACGCAACGAAACGATCACCTTGAATATTTCACGCACGATCAACGGCGCCAGACCCAACGAAGGCTCATCAAGCAACAAGACTTTAGGCCTTGCCATCAGAGCCCGGCTTAAAGCCAGCATTTGTTGTTCGCCGCCGGAGAGGGTTCCAGCCTTTTGCGCCAGACGCTCTTTCAGGCGGGGAAACAGGGTTAATAGCCAGTCACGCGTGCGGGAAGTTTCGGCGTCTTTGGATTGACGATAACGGAAAGCCCCAAGATCCAGGTTGTCAGCAACCGAAAGGTTTGAGAACAACTCCCGGCGCTCAGGAACCAGACAAAGCCCATGCTCCACACGATCTTCAATTGGCCAATCCTCAATACGATTGCCAAGCAACGACACGGCACCCTTCGAAGGGACACTCCCCATCACAGCGTTCAACAAACTTGATTTACCTGCCCCATTCGGCCCGACAATAGAAACCACACTACCGGGCTGAACCACCAGCGCCACGCCGGTCACCGCCTCGATCTTGCCGTAACTGACACTCAGGTCAGTAACACTCAACAACTCACTCATATCCTCAGTCCTCGATCCCGCCCAAGTAAGCTTCTATGACCCGAGGATCGCGCTGCACCTCTTGCGCCGTACCCATCGCGATACGGCGTCCATATTGCAGCACCACAATCCGGTCGACCAGACTCATCACAAAATCCATATCGTGCTCCACCAGCAGCATCGTGACGCCCTCTGCCCTCAGTTGGCGTAACAGATCGGCTAACGCCTGTTTTTCCTGAAGTCGCAACCCGGCAGCAGGCTCATCAAGCAGCAGCAAGACGGGATCACTGGCCAGCGCGCGCGCGATTTCCACCAGCCTTTGTTGCCCAAGGGCGAGCGAGCCGGCCGGCAAGGCTGCAAACGCACCAAGGCCCACACGATCGAGCTGACGCTGCGCCTCGAACAAAATACGATGCTCTTCGTCACGGTCAAGACGAAGCATGGCACTCAAAAATCCAGGGCCACCTCGGCCATAAGCCCCTAGCGCAACGTTCTCAAGTACGGTCAGGTCGGCGCGAATGCGCACATGCTGAAAACTACGCGCAATACCCAGCGCAGCAATCTTGCGAGGATTGAACCCGGCAATGGCACGCCCCATAAACGTAACGTTGCCTTCGGACGGCGAAATGACACCCGTCAGCACGTTAAACAATGAGCTTTTACCCGCGCCGTTAGGCCCAATGACGCCTAGCAATTCACCCGCAACAACATCAAAGTCCACCTGGTCTACCGCAGTCAGACCACCATAGCGCTTGGTCAGCCCCTTTACGTTTAGCAACGCACTGCCCAAATCTGGCTTGGTGCGTGGTTCGTAGGCCTTCGCACGATCGGGGGCCACAGGAGCACGACCCGCTGACTTGCCACGAAACAAAAGCGCTGCCAGCCCGTTGCCCGAACCACGCAGCAACAGAATGACGACAATGCCGAACACCATGATTTCGAAGCTGCCACCTACCCCCGTCAACCCTGGAATCGTGTCACGTACAACCGTCCTTAGCAGCTCCACGACAACCGGCCCCACCAGCGCACCAGCAAGACTGGAAGTGCCGCCAACTACGGCCATGAACAGATAATCAATAGATGCCCCGACGCCAAAAGGCCCCGGATTCACCACAGTGACGTAGTGCGCATGCAACCAGCCTGCCAGGCCGGCAAGAACAGCGGCAATGACAAAAATAGACACATTCAGGCGAGTCGTCCAAACCCCGAAAGACTGCGCCATCAGCGGATCTTTGAGACTACGGATGGCACGCCCTATTCGGCTGTCGAGCAAATTTCTGGCAAAAAGAAAAGCAAATCCATTGAAAACCCAAATCAACAGGAAGAAGGTCTGGGCATTCTGAAGATCGAGCCCGGGAATGCTGATAGCGGGAATGCCGCCGATACCGTTGTACCCGCCCAGGCCCTTTAGATTGCCAAACAGGTTGTAAAGGCTAATGCCCCAAGCCATTGTGCCCAGCACAAGATAATGACTTGACAGACTGATGGTCAGCCACCCAAGCACATAGGCGCTCCCCCCAGAGACAAGCAATGCGGCCGGAAGCGATAGCCAGGGCGACCAACCCAGCGATGTGACCAATACTGCCGAGGTATAGGCACCCAAGCCAACGAACGCTGCCTGCCCGAATGAGGTCAGACCCGCCATGCCAGTCATCAACACCAACCCCAAACAGACCAACGCATGCAGACCAATATAGTTAAGTGGCGTCAACACCGAGACCGGCAAAAAAACACCAACAACCATTACGACCACCGCAAGCAATGCAACAGCCCAAGCACGATTAAACCCGCTATTCATGACTCTTCTTCCTCGTGGTGAACATACAGCGAACGCCACATGAGTACGGGCACCAAAGCTGCAAAAACAATGACATCGCGTAAGGACGAGGCATAGAAAGACGCGAACGCATCCAGCAAGCCCACACCAAGGGCACCAAGCACTGCCAGCGGGAAACTGACCATACCGGCGCACACCACCCCAATAAAGCCTTTTAGCCCCAACAAAAACCCAGAGTCGTAGTAAACCGTTGTAATTGGCGAAATAAGCACGCCGGCGAGCGCGCCGATGCCCCCCGCAATCCCGAAAGCAATCAAACCTGCAGCCTCAGTCCGGACAGCCACCAGCCTGGCCCCCAGCCGGTTCATCGCCGTTGCCCGCAGCGCCTTACCCCACAGCGTTCGCTCGAAATATGCCCATAGGGCGATCATCAGCACGAGCGACACGACGGCGACCAGAATGAGCTGATATGACAGGCGGGTGAATCCAACATCAATACGGCCGGCAACGATCGGCGCCGAGCGCAAGCCTTCAGGACCAAAGAACAACAAGCCGGCGCCCACAAGCACCACATGCAAGGCCACGGCAACAATCAGTTTGGTCAGAATCGTGGTGTGAAGAATGGGACGAAAGACGGCGGTGTAAAGCAGGGGCCCCATCGGTGCGACGAGCATCAGCGTCAGCACCCCGCGTACAACCGGAGACAACAGTGACGCGGCGAGCACATACACGAGCGCGCTCGCCGCTACCGGATAAAGCACAGAATATGCCACCTGCCGACCCAACCCTCGCCAAGACTGGGTACGCCATGCTGTCCAACCCCAGGACAATAAGGCAGCAAGCCCGATACAAGGCAGCAACCAGACCGTGCCTGGTACCTTCCCCGCATTCAATACGCCCATTGTCAGCGCTCCGAAAGCCACCAGCTCACCCGCGGGTAACCACAGAACCTTAGTGACAAGAAACACTTGCAGAATGGACAAAGCAATCAGGGCGTAGAGCAAACCATTGGTGAGCCCATCCTGAACCAGCAGTGCAGCAATAGTGGCATTCATAATGGACACTTAGTTCGATTCGAGCAGGCGGAACTTGCCGTCCTTGACGGTGATCATGACGCGGGCACGCTCGTCCAGCCCATAGTGATCTTCTGCAGTGAAGCGATATACGCCATTGGTACCCACAACCTCATCTCCAGACTGCAGGGCATCACGCAGCGCAACGCGGAAGTCCTCGGTACCTGGCTTAGCCCCCGTTGCCAAAGCCTTCTTTGCCGCCGCATCAAGAATCAACATGGCATCCCACGCATAACCAGCAAATGGCGACACGGGGCCATCACCCCACTTGGCCTGATACTTCTTGACGAAGTCAAGAGACACCTGCTTGATCGGATTGCTGTCGGGCAACTCATTGGCGGCAACCATTGGGCCGGTCGGCATGCGGGCGCCTTCGACAGCTTTACCACCGGCATCCAAAAACGCCTGCGCGACCGTGCCGTGGGTCTGGTAAACCAAGCCGTCGTAACCCTGATCACGCAACGTCGCGTGCGGTAATACTGCAGGCGTCGTAGATGCGCCAATAAACACGGCATCAGGATCTTGAGCAATTACTTTGAGCACTTGCGCAATGACCGATGGATCGGTGCGGTTGTATCGTTCTTCAGCCAGTATCTCGATACCAGCCTTGGGCGCCATCTCTTTGAAAATATTCCAGTTCAGATCACCCCAGCCATCCGCGTAGCCAATGAACGCCGCCGTCTTTACGCCCTGCTTGACCATATCGTCGACAATGGCCGCAGACATCAAAGAAACCGGTTGCGGCACGTTGAATACGAAAGCACGCTTCTCGGGGGATATAGCCACTGGCGACATCGCTAGCTGCGCAGTTTTGCTGCCATTGGCAATATCAAACAACGTCATCGCTGTGGGCGACGATGTAGAGCCAACGATGGCGTCAACTTTATCAACGTCAACGAAACGGCGTGCATTCTTCATCGCTGTCGTGGCATCGCCGCCATCATCCAGCAAAATCCACTCGACCGGGTGCCCACCCAATGTTGGCGGGAAGACATCTGCCGCATGACGGTAAGGCAGGCCATTTGACGCATTCGGCCCAGTGAATGTACCTGTCAGGCCAATTTTCACAGGGGTTTGAGCAAACGAGACTGATGAAACCGACATCATCAGACCGGTCAACAATACAAGCAATTTACGAGACATGAGATCTCCTCTTTATTGTGCATAAGTGAGCGGGAAGCCGTACCCCGCCCGGACGCGACAGTCACGCCAAACCTCAGACGCTTGAGCGGATCTTATAAGTAACGTAATCTTTATGAAATACCTTAAACATGAATAAATAGATCTCTGTAATGCCATAATGGAATACCAAAATGTCACAAGAAATTGATTTCCGTCGCCTGATGGGCCGGCTGCGTTTACGTCATCTGGCGCTGCTAGACTGGCTTGGCAGAGATCCGAACGTCGGACGGGCTGCAAAAAAACTGCATATGGCCCAGCCCACCGCAAGCAAGCTACTTAGGGAAATCGAGGATATATTCGAGACCCCTTTATTTACCCGGAATCGTCGGGGACTTACCCCCACTGCAGCCGGCCAGGTACTAACACGCCGGGCAGGTATCTTGCTGGCAGAAATGCAGGCGACACATACAGAACTGCTCTATGCGCTGGGTGGCGGCACCGGACACATGCGGCTAGGCGTGTTTCCGGTGGTGGTGCCAGAGTTTCTGCCCAAGCTGTATTCCGCCCTTCAAAGCCAATGGCCAGGGCTCACGATCGAACTACGGGAAGCCGTAGAGCTCCAGTTGCTGGATCAATTGTCGAAAGGGGAAATCGACGGCATCATCGGCCGCATTGTTATGGAAAATTTAACGCCAGATTTACGTCATGAGGCGGTTTACACCGAGCCTACCGTCATTGTGTGCGGCACTCATCATCCTCTTCGTAATGCATCGGCTGAAGCACGCGTGCAAATACTTGAACAAACCGCCTGGATGCTTCCCGCACGACAAGGTGCGGTGTACAACCTCGTCGCATCAAGGCTTGCGCAATTCGGCATTAAGGCACCACGCGTAGACATCGAAACAACGTCAGTGTTTGCAACAATTGAAATGCTTAACCACACGAACTTACTTTCGATTTTGCCGGAAAAAATTGCGCTAGATTATCAAGCTAACCAGAAAGTGGCCGTCGCCCCGATTGATGACCTGGGGGCCAACTACCCGATTGGCGTCATTTACCGTGCAGATGCTGCAGACAACCCTTTAGTGGCCATGTTGCTCAAGACCACCCGAACGCTTTCAAGCTGGCCCGCCAAGCACTAATTTTTGTTCGAAAATCGCTCAAACCAGGCATCGGCAGGCTCAGGTCTGCCAAATAGATATCCTTGGTAAATGACGTCGCCACGCGCTTTCAAAAACTCGGCTTGCTCTGACGTTTCCACACCCTCGGCCACGACATTGAGATGCATGTGACGCGCCACCGCCAAGATCGACTCGACCAATGCCGCACTGTCGTGATCGACGGGGGCATCGTGAACAAACGTCTTGTCGATTTTCAGTTCATGAATTGGCAAGTGCTTGACATAGGTAAGTGACGCATAGCCAGTACCAAAATCGTCCAGCGAGAAATGTAGACCCAACGCACTAAGCTGCCGCATTTTCGAAATTACGTCGTCAACGTCTCGAATCAGCAAACTTTCAGTCACCTCGAACGTCAATTTGTGCGGGTCGGCGCCGGTTTCCGCCAAGATGGCCGTGATTGACGCCACAAAACTGCGTTGATGAAAATGGCGCGGGCTAATATTGACTGACACCCTGAAATCTGGGGAATCGGGGAAGCGGCCCGCAGCAATGTGCGCACAAACCTGCCTGAGCACACAAATGCCAAGATCAGCGATAAGGTCGGACTCTTCTGCTAACGGAATGAACGAAACGGGAGACACCAGCCCCAGCTCGGGGTGCTGCCAGCGCACCAGCGCTTCGGCCCCAACAAGCGTGCCATGGGTATCAACTTGCGGCTGCAAATACACCATCAACTGGCCTTCTGGGATCGCCTGACGCAACTCACGTTCAAGATGAAACCGACGCTCGGCGACCGTGGACATAGACGCTTCATACACCGTTACCTGATTCCCGCCTGCCGCTTTGGCCCGATGCATGGCCGTGTCGGCCCGACGCAAGACCTCACCCGCCGTATCGGAATCAGATAACGGAAAATGAGCCATACCAATACTGGCGACCACCGAAACCTTGATAGCGTCAATGTTGAAGTCAGGTGTGAGCGCTCCCTGAATTTGCTCGACCAGCGCGTTTCCACCATTGTCGGCCAACGAGCGTGTGTCATAGACCTCGTGGGGTAGCACGAGAAATTCGCTGCCAGACATACGCGCTAACGTGCCCCGACCATCAAGGACAGCTGCCAAGCGTTCGGCCACTTGAACCAGAAGCTTGTCGCCAAAAGCATGCCCGCGCGCGTCGTTAAAACGCGAAAAGCGATCGACATGAATCAGCACAAGCACCCCTACCTGCGACGTGCCGATGCACTGCGCAAGCTTGTCTTGTATACGTTCGTAAAGAAACAAACGGTTAGGCAAAGCAGTTAGACCGTCGAAATACGCCAGCCGATGCAAATTAAGCCGCGACTGCTCTTTCTCTTCGTAGTCTTGAAACAGCAAGCAGACCAATGCTGTCGCTAGTGGATAGGCCAAAAAAACTGTGAACCAGACTTCACTGACAATGATAAAGCCAACACCCGCGGGCAAAAGCAAGAACAGCATTAACATGCATCCGTGCACAACGACACCGCCAAACCAGGCCCTGGCAAAGCTAAGTACACCGCCCGAACGCAACCGAACGTAGTAATAGAAACAGCCAATACTGGCCGCCGTCAGGATAGTAAGCAACCCAACCCACATGCCCGCGCCGCCTAACCACGCGCGGTAAGCCGCCATAAACAGCGCACTGATTATCGCCACCAACGGCCCGCCAAACACGCCACCAACGAAAAGCAATATGGTCCGGCTGTCGAAAATAATACCGTTGCCATAATCGACCGGTGCCATCATCACACCGATACCCGTCAGGCCCAACAACACGCCGAACAACACCTTACCGGACGCCATGTCTCGCCGCTTGCGTGACATAACAACTTGATAGGCCACCACCAGGGCAACCAACAGCGCCGCATTCTTGACCAGGTCAATGATCAGCATGATGCCCCGCCTGCATAAGACGGCGTGCCAACGCTTCGAGATCGCTTGCGGGCGTACATTATCTGGTCGGCATAAGCGATAAGGGATTCAGCGTCAGCACCGTGGTCGGGAAACAAGGCCACACCCACACTGGCACTGACTTGGAGCGTTGCAGCGCCGGTCTCTACAGGTAAGCTGGCTATATGCGTAATTTTTGCAGTCACGGTTTGAATGATGTCTTGGGAAACTGCATCGTCAAGCAGCACAATAAATTCGTCGCCTCCGAAGCGATACGCGGCATCTTCGAGACGCAAGCCATGCTTAAGGCGATGGGCAAACGCACGAAGTAGCATGTCGCCGCTGTCGTGGCCATAGACATCGTTGATTTGCTTGAAATCGTCGAGGTCGATAAACAACAAGGCCATACGCCCGCCATGCCGTTGACACCGAGACACTACAGCCGCAAGACGCTCGTTGAGTGCGCGACGATTAGGCAGACCAGTAAGCTCATCGTGATTGGCCTGACGCACAAGACGCGCCTGCCATTGCAAGCGTTCGACGGCCAGACTAAGCTGGCCAAAAAAATACGGCCAAAAGGCCATACCCGCATCAAAGCTTAACTCTGTGAAGTCGGCCTGTAAGGCAACAGCCCCTAAAAGACGGTTGTGCACCATTAGCGGTGCGACACACCAGCCGTCTTGTACAAATGCCTGGACCGCACTCCCGTTAAGCGCAGTGTCGTATACGGCCTGACACTTATGACGGGCCTGTGCCGCCTGAGTGGCAGGCAACCAAGGGCCAGCCCCAAAACAATTAAATACCAGATGCCCCGCCCTACCGGGGTGACTCTCGGACACGGTGATCACTGCGAAGGTTTCAACGGGTACAACGCTATTTAATGCGCTGTGAACCTGCTGAAACAATGAAGCGATGTCATTGACCTTGCTGGTCGCTTCGAAGAGCGCAAAAGTAACTGCCTGAAAGGCTTCGAGCTGTCGACGCTGCGTAACGTCTCGGGCCACGCCGACACGCATCTGGTCCGCTTCCGACCACCTCGCGGTCCACATCAGGCGTACACGACGCCCAGTTTTGTGCAAATAGGTATTTTCGAAACCAGCCCGCGACTCTCCGGATAAAACCTTCTGGCCTTCGGTGCGCGTGCGTTCGTGGTCTTCAGGCACAACAAAATCGAGCATGCTGCGCCCCATGAGCTCGTGCTGGGAATACCCCAGCACGGACTCGCAGACGGCATTGACGTACGCTACTCGGCCCTCGGTGTCGACCAAAAAAACGACATCGAGCAACAGGTCGAGATAATGTGACGACGGTTGCGGATGGGGCTGGGTCATTGAAGATACCTGATGGGGCCAGGCTGCGCCAAACAACTCGAAACGCTGCCTTGCAAAACAATGCAAAACTTAACAAGCAGACGACTAAAGCTTACACCCATTTTTTGACAACAACATGTTCGGCAAAGCAAAGCCGACAAAAACATCGAAAAACACAGGGCAAGCCATCGGCCTTGCGCCAAAAAAAAGCCGGGTAGAAAGCTGCCCGGCTAAATCTTATAAAGCTGACATCCAATAAACCCTGGCCAGTTGCCTAGGCTTCGGCCAGCCGGACGCTGTCAAACCATGCGTCGTCTATTTCGGGTAACGGGATGGCATCGATAAGTGTGCGTGTAATACTGCTTTGCGGGTTGTTGAAAACCTGATCGCAGGGCCCCGCGTCAACGATCTCGCCATGATTAAGCACAATAACCTGCGAGCACACGGTACGAATGACCGAGAGATCATGGCTGATGAAGGCAATCGTAAGGTTCATGTCGGCGGCAAGATCTTGCAGCAATGTCAGTACTTGCGCCTGCGACGACACATCAAGCCCCGAGACGATTTCATCGGCCAGAATAAACGACGGGTTGAGCGCTATTGCCCTTGCGATGCCCACCCGTTGACGCTGCCCACCCGATAGTTCGTGCGGATACCGGGCGGCAAACACCGCGGGCAGCCCTACCCGTTCAAGCGCTTCGATGGCTCGTCGGCGCGGATTGTCGAAACCATAACGCTTAAGCGGCGACGCCACAATTCGGCCAACCGTGTGACGCGGATTGAGCGACGACATCGGGTCCTGGAAAATCATTTGGAGATCACGACGTAAAGGCTTGATCTGCTCTTCGGTAAGACGCGAAATGTCTTTGCCCCGAAACAGAACCTGACCAGACGACACGCCCAACAAACGAACCAGCACACGTCCCAAGGTAGACTTCCCGGAGCCGCTTTCGCCCACGATACCGATAATTTCCCCGGCAGGCAGATCGAACGTCAGCCCTTTGAGAATTTCGATGCGGGGGGCAGGACCAAACAGCTTCTTGCGCGACATATCAGGAAGCGACAGGCGCAAATCTTTGACGCGGAACAAGGGTTCAGACATGGGCAGCTCCGTTGGCATCGGTAAGCGCAATTTCTTTCTTCAGGTTGGCGATCAGCTCGGGCGGCACCGGCTTGAGCGGCTCGTTGGGATGGGTGTAACGCGGCGTAGCCCCGATAAGCGCCCGAGTATACGGATGCTGCGGGTTGGCAAATACCTCGCGCGTAGGCGCACTTTCCATGACTTTACCGGCAAAAAGAACGGTCACCGTTTGACTGATCTTCGCGACAACCCCCATGTCGTGCGTGACGAACAAAACCGCCGTACCGGACTCGGCCTGCAGCTCGCGAATCAGACGCAAAATCTGCTTTTGCACGGTTACATCGAGCGCGGTTGTGGGTTCGTCTGCCACGATGAGCCTGGGTTTAGGCGCAAACGCAGCAGCAATCAAAATACGCTGGCGCATCCCCCCGGACAACTCGTGCGGATAAGACGCCATAACCCGCTTAGGATCACGGATATGCACGCGGTCCAGCAGTTCGAGGGCTCGTGACTGTGCATCGGCGCTGCTCCAGCCCAGGCGCTTGACAAGACGTTCGGTGATTTGCACGCCAATCCGACGCGACGGATTCAAAGCCGTTAGAGGATCTTGCGGGATAAGTGACGCAGCAGCCGCCACCGTTTGGCGTCGCTGCGCAGCACCGAGCGCGTCGAGGCTTTCGCCTTGCAGCAAAATCTGGCCAGAGGTGACCTCGATGTTGCGTGGCAAGACGCCCAGCACCGCCTTGCCAATCATACTTTTACCTGCGCCACTTTCGCCGACCAACGCGCGGACTTCGCCGGGTTGAACCGAAAGCGAAACATCGCGCAACAACCGGCCACCGCCCCGTAATACGACGTTCAAGCCGGTGACTTCGAGTGTGGGTTGCGCCATACCGGCGCCAACATTGTTTGTACTTAGTGTCATGTTGCTTACCTTGCCAGCGGGTCGAACTGGTCTTTCAAGCCCTCACCCAACTGGCTGAACGACAGCACTGTCAGGAAAAGCACTACAAGCGGTGCCACGAGCACCCACCAGGCAAAATGAATAGAGGCACGCCCCTCGGCGATCATGCCACCCCAGGTTGGGGAGTCGGACGAAATAGACAGATTCACGAAACTGAGAATGGCTTCGACGATAACCGCCACGCCCATTTCAAGTGCCAACAAAGCCACCACTGTGGGCAGCACGTTAGGCACTACCTCGGCAACTAATGTGCCCAGGCGGGTAGCCCCTCCGATGCGGGCTGACTGGACGTAGTCCATGCGCGTTTGAACCATAGTCTCGGCACGAATCACACGGGCAAAACGCGTCCAGTCGATGATCGCGATGGCCAAAATGACAGACGTCAGGCCTGTCCCCAGCACGGCAACCAACAAAATGGAAAACAGCACCGGCGGGAACGCCATCCAGATATCGATAAGCCGCGACACGACCCGGTCTACCCAGCCGCCGAAGTAACCCGCCAGCAAGCCCAGTGCCGAACCGAAAGCGCAGGCTGCCGTAGCGGCAACCAACGCAACCGTTAATGCAATTTGCGCACCGTATATAAGACGGGACAAGACATCGCGCCCAAGACTATCAGTACCCAGATAGAACCCCGCTTCGTAACCGCTGAAACCTATGGGGGGCAAACGCTCGAGCAGCAAATCTTGTTCGAGCGGATTGTGCGGCGCAATAAACGGCGCCAATAACGCGGCCAGGACAACAATGGCGATCCAGGAGGCCGACAACCAGAGCCTTAAATTTGTTTTACGTACTCGTGCCCGCGGCTCGGCGGGAACGGCGTTTAATGTGGCTTCAGCCATGACGCAGCCTCGGATTAAGGAAGGTGTAGGCAATATCAACTACCAAATTCACCAAAATAAACAAACAAGCAAACATCAGGACAATGCCCTGAATCAGCGGAAGATCGCGATTAATAACCGCATCGATGGCCATATTGCCCAGCCCTTCGTAGGCGAAGAGGCGTTCGACAATAACGGTACCGCCGATAAGAAAGGTGAACTGCACGCCGATGAGCGTTAACGTGGGTAACGCCGCGTTACGCAGGGCTTCGCGCAAAATTACCTGGGTTTCGGTAAAACCACGCACGCGAGCCAGCACGGTGTAATCAAGCTGCAGCACATCTTTAAGACTTTGCTTGAGCAACTGCGAAATAATCGCAGCTAATGGCAACGCCAGCGAAAGGGCCGGCATCAGCATATGCGCCATCAGGTCTTGCAGGACGTCGAACCGGAACCGTACCAAGGCCTCGAAAAGATAAAAATTAGTGGTGAAGTCGAGATTAAGCTGAGGTGAAACACGGCCTGAAATATGAAACACAGGCCAAAGTACGCCGAACAGCAAAATCAACAACAGCCCCCACAAAAAATCGGGGATCGACAACGTGGCGCCGTTGAAGAGGTCGACAGCGGCCTCGCCCGGGCGCCCACGTTCTTTGGCGCCCCAAATGGCAGTAGCACCGCCAATGGCGAGAGCAATGAGCAGCGCAAGAATGGAGAGTTCGAGCGTCGCCGGCAATCGCTCGAGGACCAAACCGGCAACCGGCTGCTTAAGCGTGATCGACGTACCGAAATCACCCTGCAATACCCCGCCGGCCCAAATAAAGAACTGCTGGAGTAGCGGCTTATCGAGCCCGTATAAGGCCGTGAGTTGGGCGATATCGGCCTCGGTGGCCCCAGGGGATACCATCATGGCAATCGGGTTGCCAGGCGCGACACGTATCAGGATAAAAACAACAATAGCAACACCGACCAGCGTCACGAACATCGTGGCTAGCCGGATAAGAATAGATTTCAACATGGGTGCAGCAGAACTGTCGCGGAATGTGGCGGGCGGCCAGAGCGGCCGCCCGGATCAAGAGAGCAAATTAGGCGGGTTTCATGGAAGCCGCGGTGACGTCACCGGTAGCTGCCGGCGGGACCACGACTTTATCGGAATGGATGACAGGCAGAACATACTGGAGCAACGGAATAACATAGCCGTTTTCCATGATGTAGGCGCTGACGTCTTTCCAACCCTGGATACGCTTGGCTTCGTCGGGCTCGGCCCACAGCGGTGCGATCTTTTCAATGAGATCGGGGGAGTCCCAGACCGAGTGGGGCGAAGGACCGAACATGGAGTGACCAGTCGACGTGGTTGGATCGCCAATAGCGTTACCCCAGTTATAGAATGCAGCCGGTGCAAGCTGGTCGGCGCCACGCAGCTCGAAGTGCTTGGCGATTTCATAGATTTCGATGTTGGCCTCGATGCCTACCCGACGCCACATACCCACGATCGCCTGGATCATTTCGTAATCTTTAGGCTTGAAACCGCGCGTTGTCTGAATCGTGAACTTGACCGGTTTTTCGGGCGAGAAGCCTGACGCCGCCAACAACTGCTTGGCCTTTTCGGGGTTGTACTCGAACTTGAGGTTGGGATCGAAGGCATCGTATTCGGGTGCTTCGAGCGTTGACAGCGGCACGCCGTAGCCACGCAACAGACGGTCGATGATCAGTTGCTTGTCGATCGCGTGATGCGCAGCCAGACGAACGTTTTTGTCGAGCATGGGGCCGACATCGTTCAGGAAGATCATGGCGATATCGGAAATGGGGAAGGCCTCGCCCTTGAGCCCGGGCTTCTGCTTGAGGCGGTCGAATTCCTCGTAGGGGATTTCCATGGTGACCTGAGCATTGCCGGATTCGATCTCGGCAACACGGCTGGCGGCATCCGGGACAAACTTGATGGTGACCACGTCGTATGCCGGCTTACCACCCCAATAATCTTTGTTGGCCACCAGACGCACATAAGCACCACGCTCGTAAGCGTCGATTTTGTAGGGGCCAGTGCCAATAGGCGCTTTTTCGAAGCCCTCGGGGCCGACTTTTTCGAAATAGGCCTTAGGCAAAACGTAACCGGTCAGGAACGCCATCCATTTGAAAATGGTGGGCTCGAACTGAACAACATCTGCCGTAACGACATTGCCGTCGACTTTGAAATTAGTCAGGTTCTTCCAGACGAATTGACCGGGGTTGCCAGTTTTAGGATCGGCGGCACGTTGCAGCGACCAGGCAATGTCTTCGGCCGTAAAAGGCGAACCATCGTGCCACTTGACGCCCTCGCGAACCACCATGCGCACTTTTTTGTTGTCGTCGGTAAAACCCCATTCGGTGAGCAGCCCAGGCTTGAAGCTCAGATCGGCCTCTTGCTGGATGAAGCGATCGAAAACCGACAGGTACAGCGCCTGAAGTTTGGGGTTAACTGCGGAAGGGCCCGTCGTTGGGTCCCAACTGGGTACGCCTGTGTTGTAGGCGATAACGAGGTCTTGCCCGGCATTTTGTGCAAATGCTGGCATGCCAATGGCCGAAATACCGGCTGCAGCAACGCTAAGCTGCAGGAAGTCACGTCTTGTATGCGTCATGGTGTGTTTCCTTACGTGGATGACAATGAGCCGGCCCTGAAAAAATTGGTGATAAAAGGCCAAATCATGTTTCGCTTTACATATTAAAGGTTGAAGGTTGAACTACCCACTGGTGTTAACCCGAAACTAACGCACATTTTGGGCCACCATGTAGCCCGATCCGGCACCGGTACCACCACCCGGCCAAACTGCAGCACCCACCATATGCAAGCCCTTGACCGGCGTGTGACCGTCGGCAAAACCTCGCACCGGGCGGAACAGGAAATTTTGGGACATATGATGCGACCCGCAAACCTGATCGCCGCCAACCAAATTGGGGTTCTCGGCTTCGAGATCAAGCGGCGACACCACATGACGCCCCAACACCAGACCTGACAACCCGGGTGCGTATTGTTCGATTTGCGCCATGACACGATCGGCATAGACCTGTTTGATATCGGCCCACGACCTGCCCTGGATTTGTCCGGCAGCATCACCGCGAATATCGGCAGGCAGGCAACGCACCTGCACCCACAAAACATGCTTGCCTTCTGGTGCGCGCGAAGCGTCGAATACCGTCGGCTGACCAACCACAAGCACTGGAGCATCGGGCAACAGCCCGGCCATGGCCTGCTGATAGGTACGCGCCAGGTCGTCAAGTGTAGGGCCAATATGAACGTAAGCAAATTTCTTTAATGCCTGAGCCTGCCACGGGGGCAGATCGGACAGTGCCAGATGGATCATCATGGTGCCCGGCGCATGCCGAAAGGCTTTCATACCGGCGTCAAAGCCAGCATCGCCGCTCTGCCCTGACAGCAGACGCATAAGCGCACGCGGAGCCACATTAGCCAGAACATTGGACGCCTTGAGCGTTTCACCCGAAACCAGAGTAACCCCCTGAACCTGGCCGCCAACGACATTGATGCGATCGACTTCTGCACTGCAGCGCACGCTGCCGCCGCGAGATTCGATCAGCTGCACCAACGACCGAGTCACGGTATCTGCCCCACCCTTGCCAATGACCATGCCCATGGATTGACTAGCAAAGCTTTCGAGATAAGGGAAAATAGCCCCACCCGAGATATCGGGTGCAAAATCAAGATGCAGGCCCCAGGTTGCCAAGGCCGCGTGCAGACGGGGATCGGTAAACGTTTGCTCGACCCAGTTGCGCGGAGAAGACACCAGCAGCCGCATCAGGTCGAGCGCGCCATTAAAGCCCTGACTACGCAAAATTTGCCAGCCCGCCTTGGATAGCCCGCCTTTTGTCATACGAGCAGACAACAGCGTGCCCAGCGCACCGGCCTTGCCAGGAAATGCTGCCAAACCGGCCTTCCAGGCCGCCTGATCTTCAGGATGGCGAATTGTAGAGAGCGTTTCCTCGAGATTGGTAGAAACACCGAAGTAATCACCGCCAGGGAAGACGGATGCAAAAGGCCGATCGACCGGCACAAACTCGAGACCATGCGTAGCCAGCACTGAGGCATGCGCCTTGTGAAAACCCGACCCGGCAAACATTGACAGATTCATGGCGGCAACGTCGTGACGAAAACCCGGCAACGTCAGCGCTTCGGTTCGCACCGCTCCGCCAGGCCGATCAAGACGCTCGAGCACTGTAACCGCTTGCCCTTTAAGGGCCAGTTCAGCCGCCGCAACCAACCCGTTAATACCCGACCCAATAACAATCACACTCATACAACATCCTGTTTCAACGATAGTGTTTTGGCCGCTTTAGCAGCGATACCAGGGTTAAATGCAACGACAGAGCCTTGCGCGTCAGTACGGCCACTGGCGCTGCGTTGCAAACACATGCGACACACCTTTCAGAGGTATGCGGCATCAGAACTACAAAAATTTCGCCAGCGCCTCTAGAAACAGCTGCTGGCCCAAATGCTTATCGCGCTTCCAGGTATCGACGGCGGCATCGTCGGCGCGATCGGAAACGTACTTGAACGACATCCAGGGCACATTGTGCTCGTGGGCTGCAGCCGCAATGGCATAAAGCTCCATGTCAACGACATCAATGGCGGCATGATCGAACCAGGGGTCGTGAGCCGTCACGAAGCTGTCGCCGGTGCCACACGTATGACCCGAAGACTGAATTGAAAAATATTGCTGCGGCCTTGAGCAATAGGGCATTTGCCCCCGTGGCGCCAACAACGTTATGACGTCGCGCTGCACGACACGCCCTATAGGCAACAGGCCGGTCAAGCCGTCTTTCAGGCCACCCGCAGTACCCAGGTTAAGAATGAGTGACGGCCGGGCTTCGTAGATGGCTTTTTGAGTAGCCATGGCCGCGTTGATTTTGCCCATGCCGGTATATATGACCCTCACCGAGGCTGGCAAGCTGTCCGGGGCAAGTTCATCGGGCAAGGCGCACACAAGAAGAAGTTTTTCGCTCATGCTGCGCATTATGTAACCTGAGGCGACAACATACAAGACCGGGCTGACGGCTGTCGATGCCATATGCACCATCTAATGCAGCCATTTATGTCATAATTACGCGCTTGGCGTCCATGGCGGAATTGGTAGACGCAAGAGACTTAAAATCTCTCGATCTTTGATCGTGCCGGTTCGATTCCGGCTGGACGCACCAAATAACATATTCAACGCTTAACGGCGAAAAAAACCGCGTAATTTGTGTTTACGCGGTTTTTTTATGCCCGGGCTCTTTGCCCATTAGCGTGGGACACCCACTCGTCAGCGCCGGCCAACCAAGCCGGGCTTTAAGCGCCTTTGACGCCAGACGCCCTGCCCCGCCGATTACTGCTCCAGGCATGGTTCGAAATGGCCCGAGGCAGGGTTGCGCAAGTACAGCAACCCGGTCGCTACGCCAAAATATGCCCCGTGCAACTCAATCTCGCCGGCCTCGACACGACGACGAATGAACGGAAACGTCATCAGGTTATTCAAGCTGGCTTCGACAACAGCCAGTTCAAGGCGTTTCAGGTCTGCCTTGTAGTCGCCTGTCGAGGCCCCAAGGCGCTCGGCAACCGGTTCAATCTGCGACATCCATTTGCGAATGAAATCGCCTTGACTTAACGGCTTGGCGTTGTCATGAAAGGCTTTGACACCACCGCACGATGCATGGCCAAGCACCACAATATGCTTGACGTTTAAGCCATTGACGCCAAATTCGATAGCGGCACTAGTACCGTGATAGGAAGATTCGGTGTCTGCCTCAAAGGGCGGCACCAAGTTAGCCACGTTACGTACGACAAACATTTCGCCTGGACCCGCGTCAAAAATCACTTCGGGCGAGACGCGCGAGTCGCAACAGCCGATCAACATGATTTCAGGGTTTTGTCCTTTTTCGGCCAGCTTCTGGTAGCGGCTGCTTTCGGTCTGGAAGCGGCCATCGAGAAAGTGTTGATAGCCTTCGGTGAGTCGTTCTGGAAACATTAAATGACCTCTTGATGTTGTTGTTGGTGAGTCACGCGCCACAAAAAAAAGCACAAAAAATGCAACCCGACCGGGTGCACTTTTTGTGCTTTATCGCAGCTATCGGGCCTGAAAAATACACGTCAGACCCGATCACTACGAGAATCAGGCCTCGGGCGCAGACGCAGCGGGCGCGGCAGGCCCGCCCTGTGCTTCGATGCCACCAATGGCCTTGATGGACAAACGCAGGCGGCCTTTGTCGTCGGCCTCGATGACCTTGACTTTAACAACCTGGCCCACTTTCAACACGTCGTTGATGTTGTTGATGCGATAGTTGGCGATTTCGGAGATGTGCAACAAACCATCGCGACCGGGCAATACCTGAACGATCGCACCAAAGTCGAGCAGGCGCAATACCGGACCTTCGTAGTCTTGACCCACTTCGACATCGGCAGTCAGCTCTTTGATGCGACGCTCGGCTTCGTGAGCACGATCGAGGTCAGCACTGGAGATCGTGATGGTGCCATCGTCGGAGATATCGATTTGCGTACCGGTTTCTTCGGTCAGTGCGCGAATGGTGGCCCCACCCTTACCGATGACGTCACGGATTTTCTCGGGGTTGATCTTGACCGAAATCATACGCGGCGCAAACGCCGACAACTCGGTGCGCGAGCCGTCGATGGCTTCTTGCATTTTGCCCAGAATATGCAAACGGCCTTCGCGCGCTTGTGCCAAAGCAACCTGCATGATTTCTTTCGTAATACCCTGGATTTTGATGTCCATTTGCAGCGCAGTAATACCATTCACGGTACCCGCTACTTTAAAGTCCATATCGCCCAGGTGGTCTTCGTCGCCCAAAATATCGGTGAGCACGGCGAACTTGCCGCCCTCTTTGATAAGCCCCATGGCTACACCGGCAACGTGCTCTTTAACAGGAACACCGGCATCCATCATGGCCAACGAACCACCGCAAACCGATGCCATGGACGACGAACCGTTGGATTCAGTGATCTCGGACACAATACGAATGGTGTACTGGAACTCGTCAGCGGCGGGCAGCGTAGAAATAAGCGAACGCTTGGCCAAACGACCGTGACCGATTTCGCGACGCTTGGGCACACCAAAACGGCCTGTTTCGCCTGTAGCGAACGGAGGCATGTTGTAGTGCAACATAAAGCGGTCGCGCGACTCGCCCATGATGGAGTCGATGATTTGTTCGTCTTGCTTGGTACCCAGCGTAGCAACAACCAGTGCCTGAGTTTCGCCACGAGTGAACAATGCGCTACCGTGGGCACGAGGAAGCACGCCCAAACGGATGCTGATCGGACGAACGGTACGCGTGTCACGGCCGTCGATACGGGGCTCGCCCGAAAGAATCTGACTACGAACAATGGCAGACTCAAGTTCGAACAGAATGTTCTCAACCTCGACAGCATCAGGAGCCGCTTCTTCTTTGGCTGTGGCATGCTCTTGAAGCTTGGCTTTGACGTTGGCGTACACATTGCGCACAGCTTCGGTACGCGCCTGTTTTTCGCGGATTTGATACGCGGCAGACAAGTCGTCGCCTGCTACAGCTTTCACGGCCGTAATAAGTGGCTCGTTCTTAGCTGCAGGCTGCCAATCCCATTCTGGCTTGCCGGCTTCGGCGACCAGATCGTGAATGGCATTGATGACGGTTTGCATTTGCTCATGACCGTAGACCACACCGCCCAACATGACATCTTCGGGCAGTTGCTTGGCTTCGGATTCGACCATCAGCACCGCCGCTTCGGTACCCGCAACAATCAGGTCCATGCTGGAGGACTTGAGCTGGGTGGTCGTGGGGTTGATAAGGTATTGGCCGTCGATGTAGCCGACGCGCGCAGCACCAATGGGGCCATTAAACGGAATGCCCGAAATAGCCAGTGCGGCGGACGCGCCGATCATGGCGGGGATATCGGGATCGACTTCGGGGTTGACCGACAACGTGTGGATGATGACCTGCACGTCGTTGTAGAAACCCTCGGGGAACAGGGGGCGCAACGGGCGGTCGATAAGACGCGATGTCAGTGTTTCTTTTTCGGAGGGCTTACCTTCGCGCTTGAAGAAACCGCCGGGAATGCGACCAGCAGCGTAGGTTTTTTCGACGTAATCGACAGTGAGTGGGAAAAAATCTTGACCGGGTTTGGCCTTTTTGGCCGCGACTACCGTTGCCAATACAACAGTGTCGTCAATCGAGACAACGACGGCGCCGCCGGCCTGACGGGCGATTTCGCCCGTTTCGAGAACCACGGTGTGCTGGCCGTATTGAAACGACTTGGTCACTTTATTGAACATTATTGACTATCCTTACAATTAAAAAACCGTGCGCACCACGATAGATTTCGTGGTGCGCACGGTTATACATTTGGGGAACCCGCCCCAGATATCACTTACGCAGACCGAGTTTTTCGATGAGCGAGCGATAAGCGTCGGGGTTGCGACCCTTCAGGTAATCGAGCAATTTACGGCGACGGCTGACCATGCGCAGCAGACCGCGGCGCGAGTGATGGTCTTTTTTGTGCTCTTTGAAGTGGCCGGTAAGTTCGTTGATGCGTGCGGTAAGCAGCGCGACCTGAACTTCTGGTGAACCAGTGTCGCCTTGAGCGCGTTGGAACTGAGAAACGATTTCTGATTTTTTGATTTCTGCTACAGACATACTAGACCTCGAAGACTGGCGACAGGGCCGAGGTGCCCTGACGTGAGATTAAAAGCAACAATGCAGTAGCCCGCCACAACGGCGAGCAAACGGCATTATACCGGATTCGGTAGAATTTGCAGATCAGCCAACATGCAGGAAAAGATATGCCCTACTACCGCGCGCAACCCGAAGCAGACACTTCCCCGACCAAGCACCCCTCGCGCACGAAGATAAGCGTGGGCCTTGCAAGCCAGGCAGCGGCAAAAACCAGCAACCGCCTCAGGCGGCCGATAGCCGATTGGCCACGTATATTCAAGACCGCCGGCGCTGCGCTCTTGCTTTCGGCGCTGACCGCCTGTGCAAACATTGCCAAAGTGCCACCCGGCACACCGGCAAACCAGGTTATCAGCCAGTTTGGCCAACCCACCTACACCTGCCCGCTTGATAACGGCGGCCAGCGCCTGATCTGGAGCATGCAGCCCTTTGGTCAGCAGGCATGGGGCACCAATACCGACGCCGAAGGGCGTGTGGGGCCTGTTGAGCAATTACTGACTGACGCCCACTTTCAGGTATTGAAATCGGGCGAATGGACACCTGAAAAACTGCTGTGCGAATTTGGGCCACCCGCCGAGAAAACCGGTGTTGGACTACCCTCTTCAATACAAATTGTCTGGAGCTGGCGTTATATGCAGGACGGTGTCTGGTACGCGATGATGCATGTGTACCTGGGCCGCGACGGCGAGCGCGTCACCCGATTCCACCCTGGCCCCGACCCTCGGTACGAGGGCGACCGGTTCTGGTGGTTTTAACGCCAACGTAATTTAGCTGTCTTGGGGGGTGTCGGTGCCGTCGGTGCGTCGGAAGCTGAGCTGGCGCGCCTTGCGTAGGCGCCATAAAAAGACGCCCCACCCAGATAGGCCGTAAATAACAAACAAGCCAAAAAGCACAAGCGGCGGATCGCTGGAGACAAACACAAACGCCGCCACCACGACCAAAATGACCCAAAACGGCACACTGCGCCCAAGCGCAAAAGACTTGCCGCTATAAAAAGGCAGGTTGGTCACCATGGCCACACCGGCATACACGGTTATGGCAAAGGCAACCCAGGCAATGGTAGCGTCTTCAAATTGAAATTTGTTGTCGACCGCTAACCACATAAAACCGGCCAGAAGGGCCGCCGCTGCCGGGCTGGGCAAACCCTGAAAGAAACGCTTGTCGACGACCGCAATATTGGTGTTAAAACGCGCCAGACGCAGTGCCGCCCCAACGACATAAATAAACGCTGCCAGCCAACCCCAACGCCCCAGGCCATTTAACGACCACTCGTAAAGAATAAGCGCGGGCGCAATGCCAAAAGACGTCATATCGGACAGCGAGTCGTATTGCTCGCCAAACGCCGATTGAGTGTTGGTCAGCCTGGCCACCCGACCATCCATGCCGTCGAACACCATTGCCAAAAAAATGGCAATTGCCGCCAGCTCGTACCGACCATTCATGGCCTGCACGATGGCATAAAAGCCGGCAAACAAATTAGCGGTGGTAAAGGCGTTGGGCAGCAAGTAAATACTGCGCCGGCGACGGGTTTCGTCGTTGAAAGAATTAGGCATATTCAGGTGTACGGTTAAATAGGCTGATCAGGCTGACCTGCCGCCTGCGCCCCCGGACAAAAACCGGGCACGCGAGGCGCAAACATAGCGCAATTACTGCTCGGGCAGTTCGGCCAATACGGTACTGGTCGCACTGACCTTGTCGCCAATAGAAACGCGCGGGCGCGAACCCAGCGGCAGGTAGACGTCGACACGCGAACCAAAGCGGATAAACCCGTAACGTTGGCCACTGTATAGTTGGTCGCCGGGCTTAGCGTAACAAAGAATGCGCTTGGCGACCAGACCTGCCACCTGCACCGCCGTTACCGTGTGTCCCGACGCCGTATGAATGACCATGGCATTGCGTTCGTTTTCGAGGGAAGCCTTTTCGAGCGCTGCGTTAACGAATTTGCCAGGAAAGTAATCGACCGACACCACCGCCCCATTAACGGGTGCGCGGTTGGAGTGCACATTGAACACATTCATGAACACACTGATTTTCAGGGCGCGACGCTGTGCATAGGTGTCGTCAACCTCTTCCACCGCCACAATTCGGCCATCAGCCGGGCTAAGTACATTATTGGCGCCATCAGGTGCCATACGCGCTGGATCGCGAAAAAACTGCAATACGAACAACGACAGCAGCCAGAATACAACGGATGCCCCCGGCGACCAGAACGTGACCAAAATGGAAATAACAACAATACCAGCCAGGAATGGCCAGCCTTCGCGCGCGATGATCGGATGTGGGTACGATGGTTTATGCATAAATTTATTTGAGACAAAAAAACGGCGGGGCCCGGTCCTGCAGCCTATTGTGCGACCTGACCCCGCCGGTTTTGTTAGAACTGCTTAGTTCTTGGACTGATCAACCAGCTTGTTAGCTGCAATCCAGGGCATCATGGCGCGCAATTTGCCGCCCACTTGCTCGATTTGCGATTCGGCGTTGATACGGCGACGCGAAATGAGCGTAGGTGCACCGGCCTGGTTTTCCAGGATGAAGCTCTTGGCGTATTCGCCGGTCTGGATGTCTTTCAGGCACTGACGCATGGCTTCTTTGGTGGCATCGGTCACGATACGGGGGCCGGTGACGTACTCACCGTACTCGGCGTTGTTCGAGATCGAGTAGTTCATGTTGGCAATGCCGCCTTCGTAGATCAGGTCGACGATGAGCTTGAGTTCGTGCAAGCACTCGAAGTAAGCCATTTCGGGGGCATAACCGGCCTCAACCAGCGTTTCGAAACCGGCCTTGATCAGCTCAACGGCGCCGCCGCACAAAACTGCCTGCTCACCGAACAAGTCGGTTTCAGTTTCTTCGCGGAAGTTGGTTTCGATGATACCGGCACGGCCGCTACCAATGGCGCTGGCATACGACAAAGCGATGTCGCGGGCAGAGCCGGATTTGTCTTGGTAAACGGCAACCAGTGCAGGTACGCCGCCGCCTTGGCGGTATGTGCCACGAACGGTGTGACCAGGCGCTTTAGGTGCAACCATGATGACGTCGACGTCGGCGCGAGGCTGAACCTGACCGTAGTGAACGTTGAAACCATGCGCGAAAGCCAGTGCTGCGCCGGGCTTGAGGTTGGCTTCGATCTGGGTACGATAGACTTCGGCGATGTTTTCATCGGGCAGAAGAATCATGACCAGGTCAGCGGTTTTAACCGCGTCGGCAACTTCAGCTACTTTCAGGCCAGCGTTTTCGGCTTTCGACCACGAAGCGCCACCTTTGCGCAGACCGACAACGACGTTGACCCCGGACTCGTGCAGGTTGAGTGCGTGGGCGTGGCCTTGCGAACCATAACCAATAATGGCGACCTGTTTGCCCTTAACCAGCGAGAGGTCACAATCTTTGTCGTAAAAAACTTTCATTTATAAGTGCTCCAAGCGTATGTTCTTGTAAACCGCGAAGTGCGCAGTTTATAGGATTTGAATAAATGGGTTAAACAACGGCCCCGACCAACACTGGCAAGGCCGCCGGAACAACATGACTACAATTTTAGAACACGTTCGCCGCGGCCAATGCCAGACACGCCGGTGCGAACGGTTTCAAGAATGGCGCTGCGATCGAGCGCGCCGATGAAGGCTTCGATTTTGCCTTGGTCGCCGGTGAGCTCGATAGTGTAGGCCTTGTCGGTAACATCGATGATGCGGCCGCGGAAAATATCGGCCATACGCTTGAGCTCATCGCGCTCTTTGCCCACAGCACGCACTTTGATAAGCATCAGCTCGCGCTCGATGTGCGGCCCTTCGGACAAATCGACGACCTTGACCACGTCAATCAGACGGTTAAGGTGCTTGGTGATCTGTTCGATGACCTCATCGGAACCTTGCGTAACAACTGTCATGCGAGACAGCGTTTCGTCTTCGGTTGGCGCAACGGTAAGCGTTTCGATGTTGTAACCACGGGCAGAGAACAGGCCCACTACACGAGACAACGCACCGGGTTCGTTTTCGAGAAGAATGGAAATTACATGTTTCATTGTTATGTCCTTACAGCTCTTCTGAACCCAGCAGCATTTCGGTCAGGCCGCGCCCGGCTTTTACCATGGGCCAAACGTTTTCAGTTTGGTCGGTAATGAAGTCGAGGAATACCAACCGGTCTTTGTACTTGGTAAAGGCCTCACGCAACGCCGGTTCGACGTCGGCAGGTTTGTCGGTACGAATACCCACGTGCCCATAGCTTTCGACCAGTTTGACGAAGTCGGGCAAGGCGTCGACATAAGACTCGGAGTAGCGCGAACCATAGTCGATTTGTTGCCACTGCCGCACCATACCCAGGTAACGGTTGTTTAGGCACAAAACCTTGGGCGTCAGGTGGTACTGTTTGCAGGTCGAGAGCTCCTGGATGTTCATCTGGATGGAGCCTTCGCCTGTAATGACAGCAACATCGCGCCCAGGGTTGGCCATTTGCGCACCCATGGCATAGGGCAAACCTACACCCATGGTGCCCAAACCACCCGAATTGATCCAGCGACGGGGTTCATTGAACCCGTAGTACTGGGCGGCCCACATTTGGTGCTGTCCGACATCGGAGGTAACGATGGCTTCGCCACCGGTCACTTCCCAGAGTTTTTGAACAACAAACTGAGGCTTGATGACGCTGGTAGAGTTCTTGAACTTGAGACACTCTTTGCCGCGCCAGGTTTGCACCTGTTTCCACCAGTCGGCCAAACGTGCCGGGTCGGTGCGCTCTTCGGCCACGGCCATTTGGGCATACATGGCGTTGAACTCTTGCAGTACGTCTTTGACGCTGCCGACAATAGGCACGTCAACCTTGACGCGCTTGGAAATGGACGACGGGTCGATATCAATATGAATGATTTTGCGCTGGTTTTGCGCAAAGTGCTTCGGGTTGCCAATAACACGATCATCGAAGCGCGCCCCAACCGCGACCAGAACGTCGCAGTTTTGCATGGCCATGTTAGCTTCGTAAGTACCGTGCATGCCCGGCATGCCCACGAATTTGTCGTCGGAGGCAGGGAATGCGCCCAACCCCATGAGGGTATTGGTACACGGCGCGCCCACCAGGTCAACCAGTTGACGCAGCTCGGGGGCAGCATCAGCCAGCACCACGCCACCGCCGGCGTAAATCATGGGGCGCTCGGCCGCCAGCAACATTTGCACGGCCTTTTTGATTTGCCCCTGATGCCCTTTGACAACAGGTGTATACGACCGCAAGGCGACTTCTTCGCGCTGCGCGGTGTACTTGCAGGTAGCCACGGTGACATCTTTGGGGATATCGACCAAGACAGGGCCAGGACGACCGGTTTTGGCAATGTAAAAGGCCTTGCGCATGGTGTCGGCCAGGTCTTTGACATCGCGCACCAAGAAATTATGTTTGACGCAGGGGCGGGTAATGCCGATGGCATCGCACTCCTGGAATGCGTCTTCGCCAATGACCGCGGTAGGCACTTGGCCACTGAGGATCACCATGGGAATGGAGTCCATGTAAGCGGTAGCAATACCCGTGACGGCGTTGGTCAGGCCCGGGCCGCTGGTAACCAGTGCGACGCCGATTTTGTTCGACGAACGCGAATAGGCGTCGGCTGCGTGCACGGCAGCCTGTTCGTGACGAACAAGGATGTGTTTGAAACTGTCTTGTTTATAAATTGCGTCGTAAATGTAAAGGACCGCGCCACCTGGATAACCGAAAATGTGATCAACACCTTGTTCGGCAAGGCAGCGTACGACGATGTCGGCGCCATTGAGTTCCATAGTAAATTAATTCCTTTCGTAACCGGCACTGACACCCCGACCGGCCATGACAGCCCGGGCTATACCGACTGCGGCAACATAATCTGGCGCTTTGTGATTCACGGAACCACGCCACCCAGACACCCTGCCGATTCGGCACACACCCATCGAGATGCAGTACGCGCATTCGGGTGAATGCAAGAGGTAGAAACGGAATGCGTTGACACACACGTTTGTGACGCGGCCAACAGCAAGTTGATTTAGGGCGCAAAAAACCGGGCGGGTACGCCGGCAAAGCAAAACCTTACACAATCGGCTAACGGTATTTAGCAGATTAATCGGCTAATTTACCGCGTTGCAGCATCAGAATCAAATCGAAGGCCCCAAAAGCGATCAAAATGCAACGCTTAATCTCTATACTAGACACTTTCGTTGTGCAATTGACACCAGAATGACCGCCACCTTGCCGCTGCTCCAACGTTTTTTTTACAGCCACTACTTTTTTGGCGGGCTGCGGCAAGCCACCGGCGTCATTATCCCGGCTTTATTCGCCGGGCTAGTGCTGGGCCAGTACGGCCTTGGCATGGTGGCCTCTATAGGCGCAGCCTGCGTTGCCGTCATCGACCAACCCGGCAGCCCCCGACGCTACAGCGTCAACACCATGCTGGGGGCCGTACTGCTGGGCACTGCCACTACCGTTGTTACCGGGCTTAGCGCATCGCACAGCACCCTCATCTGGTTTGTCATCCCGGCGTTGTGTTTTTTGTTTTCGATGTTTACGGTATATGGTCGCCAAGGCGGCCTGATGGGCTACGCCTGCCTGTTCATCATGACCCTGACCATGCGTGAAGCGCTTGAGCCGCACGAAGTGCTGATCCACTCGTTAAGCTCATTTGCGGGGGGGCTGTTTTACTTCTTGTTCAGTAGCGCCGTTCACCGCGTGTTCTGGCACCGAGAAGAACAACAAGCGCTCTCGGTCGCCCTATTCGCTACCGCCGACTACATTGACTCACGATCAAGGCTATATGACGTTACCCTTGACCTGGAGGACTCATACCGTCAATTAATGCGCACGCAGTCCGCCATGACAGAGAGCCAGCAGGCTGCACGCAACACGGTATTGCGCGAGTTGCCAACAGGCAAGTCAAGATCGGACCGACGGCGTTACGCTGCCCTGAATATCTTTATAGATATGGTAGCGTTACTCGACACGCTTGTGGCTACGCAGACCGACTACGCGACGCTCCACCGTTCCCTGCACGACAGCGACCTGCTGGTGTTTGCACGCGACGCGCTGCGAAAGCTGGCAAACAACACACGCCAAATCGCGCTGGATGTCGCCCGAGATCGGCCGGTAACCGAACGCAGTAGCGTCAAGGCAGAAATTCGCGCCATCGAATACGAACTTGAGCAGTATCGACAACAGGGGCTGGCCGACAACCAGCCCGAAGTCTATGCCTTGCTGGTACAAGTGCTTCGGCGCCTGCGTAATGCGACGCGCATCGTCGAGCGCATGACCGAACACACCCAGCCCAAACAATCGTTCGAACTGGTCGATATGCGGCTGGACAAAACGCTAGGCCGGTTTTTATCGCATAACGAATTACGGCTGGGCATGATCACCAGCAACCTGCGACTCGATTCACCCAGTTTCCGTTACTCGATTCGGGTGGCGATCGCAGCCACCCTGGCACTGGTTGTCGACGCTGTTCTTACGGCCATACTGGCATCGCGCCCCGACAGCGCGTCGATCGAAATTCATGGGTACTGGATTATTTTGACAACGGTCGTCGTCATGAAACCCGGCTATGCACTGACACGGCAGCGTAACCTTTTCCGTTTGGCGGGTACCTTCCTGGGCTGTGTGCTGGCCCTGGCCATGTTCAACCTAGAACCCAGCATCAACATTTACTTTACCGTGCTGGTCGCTGCGTGCATCTTGGGCTACAGCATGGTGCAGGTCAATTTCATGATGTCGGCCGCGTTGAACACGCTGTGCCTGATGTTGGCGTTCCATTTCCTGTCACCCGCCACCAACTTCCTGATCGGTGAGCGCCTGCTGGACACCGTGCTGGGCAGCGCGCTGGCACTGGGGTGCAGCTATATTTTGCCCTGGTGGGAACACAACTTTATGGGCTCGCTGGCGGCTGCGGCGAAAAACGCCAATGCCAAATTCTTCAGAGCCGGCATGCACTACGCCGATCTGAGCCGCAAGCTGATGCAAGCGACTGATCTTGACGAACCTGCGCGTCAAGCCCTTACCCGCGACGTTGAGGAAGCCGATGTCGCGTGGCGACTAACCCGTAAAAATGCCTACATTGCGCTGGGTAACTTTACAGCCGCGTTTTATCGCATGATGGCAGAGCCCGTGCGCCGCCAGCGCAATGTACCCGAGCTCAACCACCTGCTCATCCAGAACCATTTACTGGCCTCACAGATCAGCGCGGCAATCCCGTTACTGGCCCAACTGCACGATGTCCCCGAAGGGATACGGTTGTCGCTTGATGCAATCGAAGAATACCTGAACGACAAAGACGCCAACCCACCCCAATCAATTGAAACTGAAGGCGAGCTGGCGGCCTTGGCCTACCCGATGAAGCAAATGCTTAAAGCGACTCAGTTGATTCGACAAGAAATGCGGGCACTGACGCCAGGAACGGCATAGCCCGCTTTGCCTTACAAGTGTTCGAGCTTTTTAGGTTGCTTGCTGGCAAAGTACCAAATACCCGCCCCGATTTGCAGGGCAAGCAAAATGGTCCATGCGGCAATATGGGCTTGGGCTGGATACACGCCCACACTGATAGGCTCCCACAACTCCACAACCCAGCCTACGGCGTTCTGGAACAAGAAAATAAGGAAGAACACCAGCATATTAAAGCTGGTGCCCACCCGCCCCAGCGTATGGCGAGGAAAGGTTTCTACCAAGACAGCGTAAATAAGTGCACTGGTACCGCCCAGGAATCCATAAGTTACCCAGAAAAAGACACTTGGCAACGACACGTCGAGGAGAATCAGCGCCTCGATCAGCACGAACGAGGCCGACAGCGAACCGCAAAAATAGTAAAGACTGATGCCCCAGCGCTCAACCCGCCGGGCCACAAGCCCCGAAGCCGCGCTCCCGAACACGGCGGCAAACCCTATCAGCGACACAAGCCCATCGACAGTCGCACCGGGCAGCCCGTTGACATCAAGCAGATACGGCTTCACCCATAAAGACTGCACTGCATAGAAGGTGCCGGCAACAATAGACGGGAACAGCAGAATCTGCCAGAAGGCTCGCGTTCTGGCGATTTCCCAGGTACCACGAAGCTGGTCACCCATTGTGGGGCGCTTGCGATTATGCAACGGTGCTGTGTCGTGCGCACCAAACAGCAGGCACAGCGACACCATTACCGTCAGCGCAGCCAGCAAGAAACTGGCCGCACGCCATGTAATCACATCGAGCACTAGGGACAACGGCGTCCCCACCACTGCCCCGCCCAGCCCACCCAGCGCCACGACTGCCCCGTTGATCATGGGCAAACGGTGTGTGGGGAAGGTCAGTGCCATGGCCTGGAACGCCGCCCCCAGACAAACGGCCACGCCCACACCAATGACAAAGCGGCCCAACATCAGACCCCACATGGTGTCACTAAGCGCGAAAATCACCGAGCCAACAGCGGCCACCAGCACAAGCACCCCGTTAACCTTGCGCGGCCCCCAGGTATCAAGCGCAGCGCCCGCAGGTATCTGGGTTAACGCAAACCCCAAAAAATAAAAGCTGGTCAACAGACCAAGATCGGCAGCCGACAGCCCGATTTCTTCGATGAGAAAGCCCGAAAAGCCAATGTTGACGCCTCGATACAAGTACGAGACAAAATAGCCGAACGAGAAAAATAAAAAGATACGGGTTGAGTTGGTCATGACCTGCCTGCCGCTTAGCGTTCGGGGCGACGAAAAACCAGCTTCAAGTCGGAGGACGAATCGGCATGGAAAGCATAGCCCTCGGCGTCAAAACCTTTGAGCTTTGCAGAATCGGTGATCTGATTCTCGATGATGTAGCGGGCCATCAAGCCACGGGCGCGCTTGGCATGAAAACTGATGACTTTCCAGCTACCGTTTTTCTCGTCCTGGAAAACACATTGCACGATGCGGGCTTTAAGTGTTTTCTGATCGACCGATTTGAAATACTCTTCAGATGCAAGGTTGACGATCGTATCGGCACCCTGTTCAGCCAGGCGCGCGTTAAGATACTTGGCGATTTCGCTGCCCCAGTAGTCGTACAAGTTCCTGCCTTTTTCAGTCGCCAGGCGTGTGCCCATTTCCAGGCGGTAAGGTTGCATCAGGTCGAGTGGACGCAAGACACCATAAAGACCGCTCAAGATAGCCACATGCTGCTGCGCCCAATCGAGCTGGCCTTCATTCAGCGTAGGGGCTTCAAGGCCCTCGTATACATCGCCGTTGAACGCCAGCACAGCTTGGCGCGAATTGGTTTGCGTAAATTTTGGTGTCCAGGCTGCATAGCGCTCGACGTTAAGACTAGCCAAGTTATCGCTCAGGCTCATCAAACCGGCAATTTCAGAAGCCGACTTTTGTTTGAGTACATCGATGAGCCCCTGGGCCTGCTCTACAAATAAAGGCTGCGTATGCTTTGTTGTACGCACCGGCGAGTCGTAATCAAGTTTTTTGGCGGGTGACAGAAGAACTAACATGTTTAAAAACGTTCCTGATCGCAAAAATTGAATAGATAGTTTGGTAATGGCGACGCCGGCGCGAAGCGCCGACGCATTGGCACGCCAAAGTCAACAGTCGCGGAGGTTAACGGGCCGTCCAGCCGCCGTCCATGGAAAGGCTGGTCCCAGTCATTTGCTCGGCGGCATCGGACGCCAGAAACACTGCAGCGGCGCCAAGCTGTTTTGGGGTCACGAACTGCAACGAGGGTTGCTTCTCGCCCAGCAGGTCTTTGGCGGCAGTTTCTATGTCGGTACCGTTTTTCTCGGCCAACGCCTCGATTTGGCGTTCAACAAGTGGAGTACGCACCCAGCCCGGGCAAATGGCATTGGCGGTAATGCCATTGCCGGCGTTTTCAAGTGCCGTGACTTTTGTCAGGCCGACCACCCCATGCTTGGCAGCCACATAGGCAGACTTTTGCGGCGACGCAACCAGGCCATGCGCCGATGCGATATTAATGATGCGCCCCCACCCCTGGCGCTTCATGTACGGCAGCGCGGCCGCAGTGCCATGAAACACCGCCGAGAGATTCAGGGCAATAATCGCATCCCATCGATCGACGGGGAAATTTTCAATAAGATCGGTATGCTGAATGCCGGCGTTATTGACGAGGATATCCAGTCCCCCGCCCAGTACGGTTGCCGCATCATCAATGAATTTTCGGGTCGCCGCGGCCTGCGAAAGGTCGGCAGCAATGTAGTAGGCCTTGACGGCAAACTCAAGCTCGATATTGACACGGGCCTGCTCGATCTCGTGCGCATCACCA
The DNA here is from genome assembly GCF_002236805.1 of Pusillimonas sp. T2. Taxonomy (GTDB): domain Bacteria; phylum Pseudomonadota; class Gammaproteobacteria; order Burkholderiales; family Burkholderiaceae_B; genus Neopusillimonas. The sequence continues at coordinate 222,881 of NZ_NIQA01000001.1, forward strand.
AACCCATTGATGACAATATCGGCGCCGTTGGACGCCAATTCGCGTGCTATGGCCAAACCAATTCCGCTGGTAGACCCTGTTACAACGGCGCGTTTACCTGTCAGCATGCAACCCCCTTGATTTTGGATTTTGAACTTAAAGTCGTACTGTATTCTATAAAACTTAATCAGTGCACTGCGCAAATCAGATAAACCTTCGCACAACCTGCAAATTTCTCAGCGCAAAGCCCTGGCACCGTGCAAAAAATAAATACCTCTGTTAGAATTGCGGACTTGCTGGTAACGACCGCAACACGGACAGGTGGCAGAGTGGTCGAATGTACCTGACTCGAAATCAGGCGTACGTGCAAGCGTACCGTGGGTTCGAATCCCACCCTGTCCGCCAAGCAGTCTATATTTAAGCGCCCCCCGGGGCGCTTTTTTATTTGGTCTCTTCTCTTGGCAGCAAAAGTCGAGCCCCACCAGCCGACTTACGCCAAACTTTGCTTGACCTTTCCTGACCTTTTCCTGAAACTTGGCTTATGTAGGCTTGGTACGTTCTAACGACTTGCCTAAAGCGGCTTTAAATAGAATATTACTATCAAGTTTATTTAAATAATAAACTTTACTAATATTGAAGCCTGCTTAACAATGGTCCTTGTATCAACGCACGATAACTCGTAACGCAACACAGGAGCGCGACATGGAAAGTAACCAGACAAAAGCAGGCCAATGCCCGGTAATGCACGGCGGCAATACCGCCTCAAGCCAAGGGCCCATGGCCTGGTGGCCCGAAGCCCTGAACCTCGACATCTTGCACCAGCATGACAGCAAGACCAATCCGCTAGCCGGTTTCAATTACCGCGAGGCCGTGAAATCTCTCGATGTCGACGCGCTCAAAAAAGATCTGGCCGAACTGATGACCAGCAGCCAACCCTGGTGGCCTGCCGACTGGGGGCACTACGGTGGCCTGATGATTCGCATGGCATGGCACGCTGCCGGCACCTACCGTGTTGCCGATGGTCGAGGCGGTGCGGGCACAGGTAACCAACGCTTTGCCCCGCTCAATTCCTGGCCCGACAATGGCAACCTCGACAAGGCGCGTCGCTTGCTTTGGCCGATCAAGAAAAAATATGGCAACAAAATCAGCTGGGCCGATCTTATTGTTTTGGCCGGCAATGTCGCCTACGAATCAATGGGCTTCAAAACGTTTGGCTTTGCCTTCGGCCGGGAAGACATCTGGCACCCAGAAAAGGATATCTACTGGGGCTCCGAGAAAGAATGGCTGGCCAAGAGCGGCGGCGAAGGCAGCCGGTACAGCGGTGAACGCGACCTGGAAAACCCGCTGGCCGCAGTAATGATGGGGCTGATCTACGTCAACCCCGAAGGCGTTGACGGCAACCCCGACCCACTGAAAACAGCCCAAGACATGCGCGTGACGTTTGAACGCATGGCCATGAATGACGAAGAAACCGTTGCCCTGACTGCCGGCGGCCATACCGTGGGCAAGGCGCACGGCAATGGCAACGCCGCCAACCTTGGCCCCGCCCCGGAAGGCACCGACGTTGAAGAACAAGGGCTGGGCTGGATGAACCACAAAACACGCGGCATTGGTCGCGACACAGTGACCAGCGGGGTTGAAGGCGCCTGGACTACCCACCCGACAAAATGGGACGCCGGTTACTTCCAAATGCTACTCAAGCATGATTGGGAACAGACAAAAAGCCCGGCCGGCGCCTGGCAGTGGAAACCCGTAAGCATCAAAGAGGAAGACATGCCCGTCGATGTCGAAGATCCATCGATCCGCTGCATGCCCATGATGACTGACGCCGACATGGCCCTGAAAATGGATCCTGAATACCGCAAAATTTCCGAACGTTTTGCAGCTGACCAGGCCTATTTCGAAGATGTTTTCGCTCGCGCCTGGTTCAAGCTGACCCACCGCGACATGGGCCCTAAAGCACGCTACATTGGCCCCGAAGTGCCTGCCGAAGACTTGATCTGGCAAGATCCGGTACCTGCCGGCAATGCAAAGTATGACGTCGCTGCCGTCAAGGCAAAAATTATCGCCGCCGGCTTAAGCGTCAGCGATATGGTATCTACCGCCTGGGACAGCGCACGTACTTTCCGTGGTTCAGACTATCGTGGCGGCGCTAACGGCGCACGCATCCGACTGGCCCCGCAAAAGGACTGGGAAGGTAACGAACCTGCACGCCTGGCTAAGGTCTTGAAAGTTTATGAGCAGATCGCAAACGAGACGGGCGCCAGCGTGGCCGACGTCATTGTGCTGGCGGGCAACGTGGGTATCGAGCAAGCGGCTAAAGCGGCGGGTGTTTCGGTTAGCGTGCCATTTGCGCCGGGTCGTGGCGACGCAACACAAGAACAAACCGACGTCGATTCCTTCGAAGTGCTGGAGCCCCTGGCCGACGGCTTCCGTAATTGGCAAAAAGCCCATTATGTCGTCAAACCCGAAGAGCTGCTTCTGGACCGCGCCCAACTGATGGGCCTGACCGCATCAGAAATGACGGTGTTGGTTGGCGGTATGCGTGTCTTGGGCACCAATTACGGCGGTGCGGGCCATGGCGTGTTTACCGATCGTGTCGGTGCGTTAACCAACGACTTTTTCGTGAACCTGACCGACATGAACTATAGCTGGAAGCCGACCGGCAGGAACAGCTACGATATTGTCGATCGCGCCAGCGGCGCCACCAAGTGGACCGCCACACGTGTCGATCTGGTATTCGGTTCGAACTCTATTTTGCGCGCTTACGCCGAAGTGTACGCCCAAGACGATAACCGCGAAAAATTCGTCAACGACTTCGTTGCCGCTTGGACAAAGGTAATGAACGCCGACCGTTTCGACCTGCAGTAAGCAGCCCATGCAGCCGGTAGCTGACAACAGTCGGCTACCGGCTGTTCAAATTGATAAGCTGAATATTCCTGTTTCGGGAATTAATGTTTGCAGTACCGTTGCTATTGGCTGTCACAAAAAGCGAGTACAGTCGTCACCTACATAAACAATTAAACAGGGTGATTTAAAAGCATGGCCTTTGTAGTAACCGAAAGTTGTATTGCCTGCAAGTACACCGACTGCGTCAGTGTCTGCCCCATGGAATGTTTTTTCGAGGGGCCTAATTTCATGGTTATCAACCCCGACGAATGTATTGATTGCTCGATTTGTGTCGGCCAATGTCCCGTAGGTGCCATTGTCGAGGCCAGCGAAATCGCGCCCGACCAGGCGCATTTTGTGCAACTGAACCGTGACCTATCTCACGACCCGCGCTGGAAGCGCATTACACAAGCCAAGCCACCATTGCCGGAGCATGAGGTCTGGGCCGCTGCAAAAAACAAGCTTCATCTGCTAAAGCAGCAAATCGAAACCTAGCAAAAACACCCATCGCCAGCCGTACCTTTGCCCGATAGAATGGGCCGGTCAACCCGACAAAATATCGGCCAGGCAATATTTATGGGTTCATCTCCAAATTTCATGACGTTACTGCGGCACCCGCAACATATTGTGGGTGAAGTCGACGTTGGGCCGGCCCTGCCCAGCAGCGTGTCTTTGGCCAGGCACCGTGCCAAAGCGCATACGTTCAAACGCGGCATTACCTCCGATGTCCTGATTATTGCTCAGCAAAACATCAATGCAACGTCGGTAATGTTTGACCTGGGGTTTGGTCCAAACGAGCACTTCTGCCCGTCGACATCGCCGGTATATATCGTGCCCGCCGAAGCAAATGCACAATGGACGCTCAATGGCGAGTCGCAGTGTGTTTACCTCGCGCTACCCGCGCAAGACGTAACTCAACTATTCGAAGCCTTTGGCGTCACGGCACCTGCCGAGCACTTGTGGCGGCTAGCAGGTCGCGGCTTTGACGAACGCCTGGTGCACGAGCTTGTACTTCGGTTATGGCAAGAGGTCTCTAATGTGGGGCCGACGCCTTTGCTGGAAAGCAGCTGCCGCGTCGCCTTACTACATACCCTGGCACGCCGGTTTCAGCGTGAACCGACTCCGGCCGCAAAAACAACACCCAAACTCGAACGCCGTTTACTGAACCGGGTACTAGAGGCTATTCATGCCCTGCCTCCAGAGGGGGTATCCGTCGAGCGGCTGGCGCAAATCGCCGGGCTCAGCCCGTTTCATTTCAGCAGGCTATTTCAGAACAGCACGGGTCGCACGCCCTACCGGTATTACGATGAACTACGTTTTCAGCGCGCTTGCGACCTTTTAACCGGGACATCGGCATCCATAGGCGATATCGGGGGGCAGTTAGGCTTTGCCAACCCAAGTCAGTTCACTCGTGCCTTCAGCCGGCACGCCGGCTGCTCTCCCCGCCGGTATCGAACACAGCAAGGTTTTCGATGTCATTGACCGGGGCTGTCAGGCCCCGTCCTTCTTTATATCGGCGCCCTCCCCCACAAGCCACTTAAATAACCAGCAAGGGGGAGGGTTGACACTTTAACGCGGGTCTATCGGGGTCAAGATACCAGCCCTGGCTTCAATCACCTCGCCGGCATCCAGAACAACGTCCTCGCGGAACCGTTGCCCCAGCAATTGAACCCCAACCGGCAGACCTCCAGCCACACCCGTTGGCACCGACATCGCGGGAAAGCCCAACATCGGGATCGCCATCATCAACCAATTGGCTGCCATAACGCGTCGCATACTCTCCACACTCTGGATATCGGCATCTTGCTCGAAGGCCTGCTCGGCGGCCACCGGCATCAACATTAGCGGATATTTTTGCATGAACTGCTGCAACTTGACGATCAGGGTTCCGCGACGGGCGTATCCGTTCATGTAGGTCGTCAAGTCAGGTTGCTCGCCCCACCAGTCTTTGGCCACAGCATAGTAGTGTTCGGCCGTTTTCTTCATACCGTAATCGCCAACCTCTTCAACCAACGGCATCAACTGACGAAACTCCTCCATCGCCAGCAGGTACCAAAGCTTGTAGGCCTCCTCGAAAACGGGGTCGGCGACCTCTTCGACGACATAGCCGGCGTCGCGCAACCAGTCGGCGGCCTGATCCAATGCCGCCAACACTGCTGCTGTAGGCTTAGACGGCCCCGCATCGCGTAAAAAGGCGACTTTAATAGGCCGGGCCAGACCCGGCCCCGGAAGCGCCGGCGAGGCATGCACCAGATCCCGGGGGTCGAATGGGCTCATCGCCGCCAGCGAAAGGCGCAGATCTGACACACAACGCGCCAGCGGCCCTTGAGTCAACATGGTTTGAACAGATAACGCCTGATCTGCATCGGCAGGACCAAACCATGAAGGGATGCGACCTACGGTGGGACGCAAACCCGTCACGCCGCAACAATACGCCGGCTGCCGAATCGAACCCCCGATATCATTACCGTGCGCCATCGCCACCATGCCAGTCGCCGCCGCAGCAGCAGCCCCGCCACTCGAGCCGCCCGGTGTGCGGGTTGCATCCCAAGGGTTAAGCGTACGGCCATGCAGGTCGTTATTGGTAAACCAACGATATGAGAACGCAGGTGTATTACTGCGCCCGACAAATACGGCCCCTGACCGGCGCAGGTTTGCGACGTGCGGCGCGTCTTCGTGCGCCACCATGTCTTTAAATGCGACGACGCCATTGGTGGTCGCATGCCCTTTCTGGTCGCTGTTGACCTTGATCGATACAGGCACACCATGCAACGGCCCAAGGTTTTCACCTGACGCCACCGCGCGATCCGCCGCATCAGCCATTTCCAGCGCTTCTTCGGACGAGACCTCAACCAGTGCATTGACGTGAGGGTTGACTTGCTCGATACGTTGCAAGCTCGCCAAAGTGGCTTCACGCGAAGAAATCGCACCAGTTCGAATGCCACGCGCCAGCGCCGTTGCGCTCCAACGCCATAGTTCCGAAGGTTGCTGAGCAGGGGCAGAAATGTTCGTCATGTTTGTGTCTCCGTTATTGGTTTATGTGGGCCGGCGGTGGCCAAACCCAACTAAAACCAGCTTATCAACACGACAGACACCACAACAGCCCCTGCGGCCGCCCGCAAAGCAGCATTACGCAAAAACCGCAGGAAATGACAACAGCAGAATCTCGCATATTGGATCCGCGTGCACAACCTGCCCCAATTAGCGCTTTCCGACCCGTGGCGGTGACATATTTGCCTGTTGCCTTCTTACAGCCAAGATATACAATTAAAATGTATATCCAAAACAGGAGACTCATCATGCAAGTTGCAAAATGGGGCAATAGCCTTGCGGTACGCCTCCCTGCCAGTCTGGTCGAGGCACTTGAGCTGCGGGAAGGCGACGACATTGAAATTATTATTGATGACTCAAGAACCTTTGCAGTACGTAAAAAGCCAGGCGCCGACCAATTACTGAAACGCTTGCATGCGTTCCGGGGGAAGCTGCCCGCCGACTTCCACTTCGACCGCGAACAAGCCAATGCGCGCGACTAAATTTGGGCATTTTCTTGACAGTAATGTCATTCTGTATCTGCTCTCGACCGACCCTCAGAAGGCCGATCAGGCCGAACATCTGCTGGCGGCCGGCCCGGTGATCAGCGTACAAGTGCTTAACGAAGTGGCTCACGTATGCAGGCGCAAGCTGCAAATGACGTGGGACGACATTACCCAGTTTCTGACACTGGTACGGGGCTTTTGCAAGGTTGTGCCCCTTACCGAAACCATCCACGACCAAGGCAGGACAATTTCGGCGCGGTATCAATTGCCGTTTTACGATGCCTGCATTGTGGCGGCTGCAGCCGATGCGGGCTGCCACACTTTGTACACCGAAGACATGCATAACGGGCTGCGGTTGCCAGATCAACAAATTAGCGTCAAGAATCCTTTCAAATAGCGCCCGCAGCTACCGACAAAGCCGCATTACGCAAAAACCGCAGGAAATGACATAAACCGGTACCAGAACGGGACAGCGTTGTACCGCAGCAAGGCTGACATCTGTTTACAAAGCCGATCGATTCTTGCGAGCATTTAGCTTATAGTTCGAAACAGGCCAGACGGCCCAGGCTATCGCCAAACCCAAAAAAGGACGACGCACCATGTCTTCACCGTCAGCGCACGAAACCGTAGCCAAGACAACGCAAGACACCGACAGCCGCCTGAAATGGCTGCAAGATCACGTACAGTTTGTGCAGGCTTTTGCCAAAAACCCGTTGGGCATCGGTGCCATCCTGCCCTCGAGCCGAGCGCTGGCGGCCGCCATCACGGCTCATCTACAGCCGGGTTCCGGTAAAGTTCTCGAACTGGGCAGCGGCACAGGAGCTTTCACCCAATATATGCTGACCAGAGGGTTTGACCCTGCCGACCTTATCCTGGTCGAACAAGACGCGGCGCTGGCTGCCAGGTTGCGCCGCAGGTTTCCCCAATCTACCTTGCTGCAAATACCGGCCCAAACCTTGCATTTGCACTACGACACGACCCAGCGCGATATTGTCGCCACGGTGTGCGGTCTGCCCTTGCGCAATATGAACCGCAGCGTTCATGCGCAAATGCTTAAAGCCACTTTCGACGCGATGCGTCCAGAAGGCGCACTGTACTTGTTTACCTATGGCGCGACTTGTCCAGTGTCGACGCGCACACTAAACGCACTGGGCCTGACCAGCCGGCTAACAGCTTTTGTGGTTAAAAACCTGCCCCCGGCATGCGTTTTTTGTATTACCCGGATGACAGACACAGCCAGTAGTCAATGTAAATAAACGCAAGTTACACCCACAAATGCCGCATCAAAGAAAACCCGCTGATCATTAAAAGGGCAGCCAGCAGCCGACCCATGAGGGGTGGTGGAATACGCCCCGCCAGCCGGTTGCCCACCACAACCGCCAGCAACGCAATAGGCGCCCCCAACAGCCAGCGTGGGCCAACCACTGCAAAACTGAATTGCCCGTCAAACCACAGCACACTCACGGCAATTGACCCAGCCAACACCATCACGACCGGCACAGTAGCGCGCACTGCAGCAACGCTACCCGCGCATCGCTGCAACCAAGCCACAACTGCGGGACCTGCCGTTGCAAACATGACCTCAATGACACCAATGAGCAGACCAGCGAAATGCACCCAGCCCACCCCGGGGGGGATTGCCGGACGCCGGATGGGCAATAAAGCACGTAAGCCTACAACGGCCACATATACCCCCAAAAAAAATAGTGGCCATCGTTTGTCCAGCTCGCCCAGCAACCATATCCCTAGAAAAGTACCAACCGCCATACCCGGTAACAACCGTGTCAGCGACGACCACTGAACCTGTTTTATATTCAGGCCACCGTGCAAGATGGATGCGGCAATATCCAGCAATATTGCCAGGGCCACCACCTCGGCAAGTGGCCAATAATTAGCCAGCAGCGGGACAACAACCAATGCAGAACCAAAGCCGGTAATGCCCAGCACCAAATAGCCAGCGCACAGCGCCAGGGCAGGAAACAAAAACTCAGACAATATCATCAGGCTTGATCGCTTCCAGACTTTGAGCGTGATGCTGAATCCAACGCACAAGTGCTTCGGCGGCTGGAGTAAGAGGCAAATCGAAACGGCGCAATACATACACAACTGCACTGGGCACCGTTTCTTCTATATTGATCTGACGCAACGCCGCAGAGAACGCATTGCGCTCGTATAAAGCGCGAGGCATAGTGGTCAACCAGTCCGAATGGGCAACGATGCCCGGTAGCGCCAGAAACGATTCACACACCATACCCATACGCGGTGCCGGCAAGCCATAATGCCTGAAAGCCTCTTCGATAATGGCGCCCGGGCCGCGTGGCGCACTCGAGAAGACCCAGCGGCAATCTTGCAGATCGCTTAACCGTTTGGCGTTGATTAATGGGTGATTGTCGCGTGCGACGATGACGATCTGGCTGGCGTACAAGGCCTCGGCCACCAGATCTTGCTCGAGATCGTACCGATGAGCGGCCGTCAACGCGAAATCAAGGCTGCCATCGCGCAAGCTGGCGGAAATACCGGGATATAGGCCATCACGAACTCGCACCACCACTTCAGGGTATTCGTTGCTGAAACTGGACAACGCCTGCGGTAGTGCCGACAAGGCAATAGCTGGCGACGTGGCGAACGTGATGTTGCCTTCCCAGCGCCCCCGTAACTGCTGCATTTCATCTTGCGCCCGTTGCGCCTCGGCCACAATCAGCCTGGCGTGCTTGATAAAGGCCTGTCCAAAGTGCGACAGCGTCACACCTCGTTTGCTACGCACTAGCAACGGCGCATGCAAAGACTGCTCGAGTTGCTGTATGGCGGCGCTAAGCGCAGGTTGGGACATATGCAACTGCTGTGCCGCTGCCCTAAGGCTTCCGACCTCTTCGATGCACAGCAGGGCCTGCAAAGTTTTAAGCTTCATGCGCGTCGCTTTTTATGATCAATTTTTCTGATCATAACCAAAAAAATTAGATTTGTATCTTTCACTCTACAGACACTAGTATTGGACAACAGCTCATAAAAAAGACTCAAGGAGACTCGCATGTTCATTCAAAACTGCTGGTATGTCGCGGCCTGGGACATTGAAGTACCCGAAGAAGGGATGCTTGCCCGGACCCTGCTAAATCAACCTGTCTTGCTTTATCGGGACACCCAAGGCAAAGTTGTAGCGCTCGAAAATCGCTGCTGCCACCGGGGAGCCCCGCTACACCTTGGTCGCAAAGAGGGCGACTGCGTACGCTGCATGTACCACGGACTGAAATTCGACCCCTCGGGCCAGTGTGTCGAAGTACCCGGCCAAAGCCAGGTCCCGCCAAAGACACGCATTCGTAGCTACCCGGTTGTAGAACGCAACCGACTGGTTTGGATCTGGATGGGCAATGCAGAAACCGCAAACCCGGACGATATCCTGGACTATTTCTGGCACGACTCGCCGCAATGGCGCATGAAGCCTGGCTACATTCATTACCAGGCTAATTATCAACTCATCATCGATAACCTGCTCGACTTCTCACATTTAGCCTGGGTACACCCCACAACACTAGGAACCGAGAGTGCAGCCGAGCTCCGGCCAAAAATTGAACGCGACATGAATGGCAACGGCACTCTGACGATCTCCCGGTGGTATCTGGATGACGAGATGCCCAACCTGCACAAGAAAGTCGCACAATTCAACGGGAAAGTTGACCGATGGCAAATCTACCAATGGTCACCCCCCGCTTGTCTGCGCATGGACGCAGGATCTTCTCCGGTAGGCACAGGAGCGCCTGAAGGCACCCGGGTGCCCTTGGCTCTGCAGTTCCGACACACATCGATTCAAACGCCCGAAACCGAGAACACCAGCCACTACTGGTTCTGTCAGGCCAGGAATTTCGAGCTGGATGACGACAGTCTGACCGAAAAAATCTATCAGAGCGTCGTTGAAGCGTTTGAAGAAGATCGAACCATGATCGAAGCACAGCAAAAAATCCTAAACCTGACTCCAGATCGTCCGTTCTTGCCTATCGCTGCTGACGCCGGACTGAATCAGGCGCGCTGGCTGATTGATCGCAAGCTGGCCCACGAAGCCGACACAGAAAACACAAACTAACTCCAAGGAAACCCGATGAGCTTTAAAGGAAAAGTCGCCATCGTGACGGGTGGTGCATCTGGCTTTGGCGCAGCCATTGCCAAACGCCTGTCGCAAGACGGATGCGCCGTCATGCTGGCCGACCTGAATGAGGATCTTGCCAAGCAGACAGCCCAACAACTGTCGCAAGCAGGCGGCCGCGTCGACTGGCGCAAGTGCGACGTCGCACTTCATCACGACTACCAAGCTGTCGTCGACGCGACACAGGCGACCTTTGGTGGACTCGATATTGTCGTGAACAATGCGGGCACAACACATCATAACAAGCCGGCCCTCTCCGTCACCGAAGACGAATTCGACTTCGTCTTCCGAGTAAACCTGAAAAGCATTTTCTGGTCAGCGCAATGCGTACTGCCCTGCTTTGCCACTCAAGGGCATGGCGTGATGATCAACGTCGCCTCAACAACAGGCGTACGCCCCGGACCGGGCCTAACCTGGTACAGCTCAAGCAAGGCTGCCATGATCAACGTGACCAAAGGACTCGCGCTTGAGTTTGCCAAATCGGGGGTTCGCATCAACGCAGTCAACCCCATGATTGGCGAAACGCCCCTGATGGCATCTTTCATGGGCATGGAAGACACACCCGCCAATCGGGAAAAATTTCTGGCCCGCATCCCGTTGGGCCGTTTCACGCGCCCGGACGACGTTGCGGGTGCCGTAAAGTTTTTGGCATCGGACGACGCAAGCTTTATGACGGGCGTATGTCTGGATGTCGACGGAGGAAGAAACATATGACAACGCCATTTTCGTACAGCGCCCCCAAACTACTGATCGCCGGCCAATGGAGAGAAGGTCGGGACACCAACCGCAATTTGATCACCAACCCAGCCAACATGCAGGCACTTGACGAGCTGACACTAGCCAGCAAAGACGACCTGAACGAAGCGCTTGCGGCAACCCAAGCAGCCTTCAACGTTTGGCGACAAACCAGCGCACACGAGCGTTGTGAGCGACTGGAGCGCGGCGTAACGCGTATTCGAGAAAACACCGAACATATTGCGCATTTACTGACGCTGGAACAAGGCAAACCCCTTGCCGAGGCGCGGGCCGAATGCCAAATGGCAGCCGACCTGGTCAAATGGTATGCCGAAGAGGCGCGCCGGATCTATGGCCGGATTATTCCCTCGCGTTTACCTAACAGCCGGATGGAAGTACAAAAGCAGCCCGTCGGCCCCGTCGCAGCATTTTCACCCTGGAATTTCCCACTGGTGCTGTCAGCCAGAAAGCTCGGCGGCGCACTGGCTGCGGGCTGCACCATCATTTTGAAAGGGGCGGAAGAAACGCCCGCCAGCGTTGCGGCCATGGTCGATTGCCTGAATCACGCGTTGCCTGAAGGCGTTTTGCAACTGGTCTATGGTAACCCGCCCGACGTCTCGCAAACCCTCATCGAATCACCCGTTATCCGCAAAGTCAGTTTTACAGGCTCGGTACCTGTCGGGCGACATCTGGCTGAACTGTCGGCTCATCATCTAAAACGTATCACCCTTGAGTTGGGCGGGCATGCCCCCGTCATTATCTGTAGCGACGCCGACCTGAAACGTGCCGTAGATCTGCTTGCCACACACAAGTTCCGTAATGCTGGGCAGGCATGTCTTTCTCCCACCCGGTTCTTTGTGGCCCGCCAGTGCTACGACCAGTTTGTCGATCTATTCGGCAAGGCTGCGTCTGCTTTACGCCTGGGGTCGGGGCTCGACGCGCAAACGCAAATGGGGCCGGTGGCCAACGCGCGACGCAAGCAAGCTTTGCTCGACCTGATTGACCGTACCGTGGCGGCGGGCGCGCAACGCATTTCGGCGACAGCCCCCGACGAAGGTTGCTTCGTTTCGCCCACGCTGTTGGTCGATGTACCGCAAAGCGCCCCCGCCATGCGCGAAGAGCCGTTTGGCCCAGTCGCCTGCCTGGTGCCTTTTGACACGCTTGACGAAGCCATTGCGCTAGCCAACCAAAGCGAATATGGGCTGGCCGGATACCTGTTCACAGACTCCGCCGCCAGCATCCATACGGTAACGCAAAATCTTGAGGTGGGCAGCCTGGCCATTAACGGCGTTGGCGTTTCGGTTCCCGAAGCACCCTTTGGTGGTGTTAAAGACAGCGGCTACGGCAGTGAATCGGGCATTGAAGGCATGGAAGCTTTTCTTGACAGCCGCTTCGTGCATTACGTCAGCTAACTTCGTCGCTCCAAGGCGTCGTACCTCGATTAGGCAGTATTGCACTAAAGAGGCCGGCGCCTTTTGACATTTACGGAATATTTCATGAAACCCAACATTATCTATATTGTTTCGGACGACCTGGGTTACGCTGACCTAGGCTGCTATGGCGGGCGGGAGGCCCAATTCGGGCCGGTGTCACCTCATATTGACCAATTAGCCGCCGAAGGCGTGAAATTCACCCAGGGTTATGCCAACTCACCGGTGTGTTCGCCCACACGCTTTGCGCTCATGACGATGCGCTATCAATATCACGTTCGGGCTGGCCTCGAAGAGCCCATTAGTAGCCGCAGCAAGGGCAGCACAACACTTGGGCTGCCGCCCGAACTACCGACGCTACCCCGGTTACTGGGCGAAGCCGGCTATAACACGGCGTTAATTGGCAAGTGGCATCTAGGGTATCCGCCATCGTTCGGCCCGTTACGGTCGGGCTATGACGAGTTTTTCGGCATTATGGCCGGGGGCGTCGACTACTTTACCCACTGCAGCAGTACGGGTGATCACGACCTGTACATTGACGAGGAAGAGCACAAAGAGGTTGGCTACCTGACCGACGTGCTGTCGAACCGGGCCGTTGATTACATCGAGCGCATGGCACCCGATGCCAAAGCAGGCAAACCTTTCTTCCTGAGCTTGCATTACACCGCGCCTCACTGGCCCTGGGAAACTCGCGACGATGCTCACGTCGCACCCGAGATCGCCAAGAACCTGTTCCATCTGGATGGCGGCAACGTCGATAGCTACCGAAAGATGATTCACCACATGGACGAAGGTATTGGCTGGATCATGAGCGCGCTGCGCACGCAGGGGCTGGATCAAAACACCCTGGTCGTCTTTACCAGCGACAATGGCGGTGAGCGCTTCAGCGACAACTGGCCATTGGTCGGCGGCAAAATGGACCTGACCGAAGGGGGAATTCGCGTCCCCTGGATCGCTCGCTGGCCAGCCGTCATTCCTGCAAATACGGTGTCGACACAACATTGCATGACCATGGACTGGTCGGCGACCATGCTCTATCTTGGCGACGGTAAACCCCACCCAGCCTACCCGCTAGACGGTATATCGCTGGAACAAGTACTGAAAAATCCCTCAGATACCTTCGAACGTCCTTTGTACTGGCGCATGAACCATCGCAGTCAACGTGCTTTGCGCATGGGCGATTGGAAATATCTGAAAGTAGACGATGCGGAATATCTGTTCAACCTAAAGGCCGACGAACGCGAACGCTCCAACCAAGGAAAACGCGAACCCGGCCGCCTTGCACAAATGCGCGCGCATTGGCTGGAATGGAACACCAGCATCCCCACCATCCCAGAGGACGCCATGGTTAGCCTAGGGTATTCGTACAAGGATATGCCGCAGCGCTAGCCGCGTCGGCCATAGACGCCGCAAAAAAGCCGATGCCGCTTTGACGCGACATCGGCTTTTTTGCACCCTACACAAACTTTAATTGCAGCTCCAAGTTGATGACTGCTGTACCGCTAAGACCTAAAACCATTGCAATGGCGCCAGCACCAAACCGGGCCAAGCCATAATCACGGCGATCAACAACAGATTAGCGACAATGAAAGGTGCCACACCACGATAAATCGTAGATAAAGGCACATCGGGCAGCAACGACTTGACTGTGAACACATTCATGCCTACCGGTGGGGTCAACATCCCCAGTTCCACCATGACCACCACAAAAACGCCAAACCAAACCGGATTTATGCCCATATCAATGGCCACTACAGTAAACACCGGTGCCGTCAGCAACAGTACGCTCATGACTTCCATCAGCGCGCCCAATAGCAGATAAATCGCAACCATCGCCAGTAATACACCCAAGGTTGAAAAGCCACTGGTTTGTATCCACTCGACCAACTGCGCCGTCATGCCAGACAAGGTAATAAAATTAGCGAACACCAGCGCACCAAAGACAATGACAAAAATCATCGCCGTCGTTACGGCGGTTTCTTTCAGGCACTCGAGCAAAATCCGCAGCGTCATTTTTCGGCGGGCCAACCCAATAAGGAAGGCGCCCATGGCGCCAATGCCTGCGCACTCAGTAGCTGTAAATACACCGCCATACAGCCCACCCATGACCAGCACAAACAGCAACAAGGTCGACCAGACGCCTTTAAGGGCAATGAACCGTTGCTTGTAAGGCATGCTTTCGCCACGCGGCCCGAGGTCTGGACGCATCAAGACGGTAAACCAGACCGTAGCGATAAAAAACACAAGCAACAAAATGCCCGGCACGATTGCCGCAATAAACAGCAGACGAATGTCGGTCTCGGTAAGCAACCCGAAGATCACCAACGGCACAGAAGGTGGAATCAAAACACCAAGCACCCCACCGGAAGCTACCGAGCCCGTAGACAACTTGTCGTTGTACCCTAGGCGACGCATGGGCGGCATGGCCACTTTGGTCATGGTTGCGGCCGTAGCAATGGAACTACCCGAAATGGCGGCAAACAATCCGCACGCGGCCACTGTGGCGTGGGCCAACCCTCCACGCAAATGCCCCAGCCACGCATACGCTGCATCGTAAAGCTCGGCACTGATGTCCGCTTTATGAACAAACAAACCCATGAGAATGAACATGGGCAACACTGACATGCCGTAATTTGCAGAAGAATCAACAACGATTTGCCCAAGCATGTACAGCGCCGGGTCTATCCCCCGCAAAGCTGCATATCCGCCCACCCCCGCCAATAAAAGCGAAAAAGCCAACGGCACTCCAGCAAAGGCCAATAAAAAAACAACGCAAAATCCAATTAATGCAATAGTCATTCTGACCCCTCTTTGCCTTGCACTCCGCGCCACATCAGGCCCAACGCCAATAATGCCGAGATTGCAGCCAGAGTCGCCAATGAAAAGCTCAGAGGCGCAAATGGCAGATTAAGAACTTCAGTACGATTACCGGCATCGAGATCTTCAGTGGCTTGCACCCAAAGACGCCACGACAACAAAAGCAACGCCCCCATGCTCAGACCGTCGCAAAGCACCATTTTCAGGCGTCGCACGCCACCTTTCACCCACCCGTCAACGAGGCTAACGCTGACATGCTGACGGCTTCGTGTGACCAGCGGCAAGGCAATAAAAATAACCAACGCCATCGAATACTCGATAATTTCCATACTGCCCTTTACCGGGGCAGAAAATAAATATCGGGCAAACACATCGATAAACGTGAGCACCACAATGATGGCAACGGGGATGGCGCAAAGCAACCCAAGAGTGCGCTCCAACAGACCCGCGCCCGTCGTTTCAGATCCGGTATTCAAATTCATGAAAAGCCCTTTTCAAAACACAGCACCAAGAACGGTTCGAGCACGGCCTGCAGAACGGCTAACCGCACCATCGAATCACGATCCAGCATTCCGTCCGCAGACCGTTGACGTACTTGCGGATAATAAGTTAGTGTGCAAAACGAAGTACCGGCTTTACTGTCTTGCCCGAAATAGCATCTTCAATCGCTTCATTGATTTGCCCAAACGGGTACATGCGTACCAGCCGTTCAAACGGGAAGCGCCCCAACGCTTGCATTTCGATGAGTTTGGGAATGAAGACATCGGCGTTGGAGTCGCCCTCGACAATGCCCCGCAAAGTTTTGCCATTCAGCATCACATCGCGCACATCAACTTCAAGCACCGACCCGACCGGAGCGCCCCCTACAAAACCGCAGCGCCCTAGTGGCGCAAGGCAGTCAATGGCTTGCCGCAACACCGCAGTGACCGCAGTCGTATCAAGACTGACATTAGCGCCGCCACCGGTGACCCGAGCAATTTCCACCACAACATCGCTGCTGCCATCGGCAAGCACAGTGTGGGTTGCACCTAGTTCTGTGGCCAAAGCAAGTCGTTCAGCAACGCGATCAACCGCCACAATCGTGGCTGCCCCCAAAGCCTTGGCAGCCATCAAGGCCGACAAGCCCACGGCACCCGTGCCGAAAACGACCACCGATTCGGCTAAGCCTGGTTTAAGCACATTGATAATCGCGCCGGCACCGGTCTGAATACCACAGCCCAAAGGACCGAGCATTTCAAACACCTCGGATGACACGGTGTCGGGGACTTTAACGACGTTGCGCTCGGTACAAATCGAATATGTCGCAAACGACGATTGGCCAAAGAAATTGTGGCGCACTGGCTGACCGCCTCGAGACAACGCCGTTGATCCGTCTGGACGCTGACCTAAAAAGTTGGTTCCGAAAAAGTTCGTGCAATAGCTTTCGGCATGTGCATGACAACTGCCGCAGTGGCCGCAAGAATTAAAGCTCATCACCACTCGGTCGCCCACTTTGACTTTGGTCACCGACTTACCCACAGCCTCGACAATACCAGCCCCTTCGTGGCCAAGCACCATCGGTTGTTCGACAGGGAACGGGCGACGCATCACGGAAATATCAGTATGACAAACGCCGGTTGCCACCAGCTTTACTCGAATCTCGTTATCGCGTGGCGGCTCGATGTCAAGCACCTCGATAGTGAGCGCCTGATTCGGCGCGTTCAAAACCGCCGCATTTATCTTTAATGTGGCAGTCATTATGCGTCCTGCACACTTTCGTGAACCAGTCTTGATTCCTGATCGATAAGACGATCAATCATGGCCCGAACCCGGCCCAGCGCAGCATCGCTTCGTACGGCTTTAGGCTTGACCTCTGGCGCACTGTTCATGACCTCTTGTTGAGCTTCTATTACCCAACGATCTTCGGCAAACGCGGTCGACATACCGATACCTACCTTTTCAATAATGCCTAGGTCATCATGCGGAAATTGGCACGGCTGAATCCAGAAGTAATGTGTGGTTTGCTCGGTTTCGGGCGTTAACAACGAAAAATGACGCAAATGCAAACCGCCCGGCCGTTCGTGAGGCGCATCGTCGTCGCCAGCAGATACCGAGCCGGCCCAGTTCTCAAAAACGGATGGCAACCACCAAATTTGACGATTCCAGAAGTCGACAGGGCCTGTAAACTTACCCGCCATGGCATGCAATGGCGAAGGCTGACAATTACGAATCACCCGATTCAACTTGATGCCGCGATCGAATGACGTAATTTCGGGACGAGCATTGGGAAACTCGCTATTGCCGAGCGTGGTTCGGTGCACAAACGTCAGGTGCGAGAAATCGAGCAGGTTATCGGCGATGAGCTGGTAATTTGCCTTGTAGTGGATATAACCGCTAGCAGTCGGCCAGTCTGGCGCATTGTTCCAGTGCACATCAACAATCTCGTCGCGACTAGCCAGCTCCGGGTCACCCAACCAGATCCATAAAAAGCCATGCTGCTCCACCAGCGGGAAGCGACGTACACACATACCTGGCGGAATCACGTCTTGCCCGGGAATTTCTACGCAATCGCCCTGAGCGTCAAACTTCATGCCGTGATAACGACAACGGATACCGCCCTCTTCGACGTCACCCAGCGACAAGGGGGCAAGACGATGACAGCACCGATCTTCAAGCGCTACGGCCGTACCGTCGGACAGACGAAAAAGCACCACTTTTTCGTTCAGCAATGTGCGGGCGAGAGGTTTTTCGGTACATTCGGGGGCCGTTGCGGCCACGTACCAAGCGTTCTTGATAAACATAATATCCACCTAATGATTGAAGCGGGTGAGCCGACGAGCCTTTACTTGTTCGCTTCGGCCTGGGTTTTATAGAATTCGAGCGCTTCCTGACCGTTCACGCCTAGCTTTTCGGCGTCATCAAGCCAGGCTTGGGTAATAGGTTTGGCCAACGCATGAAGATCTTTTGTGAAAGATTCGTCGGCCAGATGAAACTTCGTACCACTTGCGGCCGCCTTGGCACGCGCCGACGTTTCAAGCTCGTCATATACCTTCATGCTTTGTGCAAGCGCTTCACCGCTAATCGCCGAGATCGCTTCGCGATCAGCCTGCGAAAGCGCCGCCCAACGCTTTTTATTGATGAACAAGACAAACGACGGCGCTGTCAGGCTTCCTGTCACATCGGTAACGTCAGTGGCGTAAGACACCGTTTTAAGACCATCGGCGTCCGAGACCGAGTAGCCGACGAAAGCATCGACCGTTCGGCCCGAAATCGCTTCGTAACTCCGGGCTGCAGGGGCAACCACAACGCCGGCACCAGCTGCCTCGACCACCTTGGCAGGAACGCCCGGGATGGAATAGACTTTTTGACCTTTGAGATTGTCAATGCCGTTGATTGGGCCTTTCATGCCGAACATGACACCGGGCGGTAACACAAACATACCCAGCACCTGAACGTCGGCCAGTTCGTTGACTTTGGCAAAGTGTTCTTGGTAGGTGCGCCATAAGGCAACCGAACTCCCCCGCGAGGTCGTGTTCACAAAGGGCAGGTGGGCGATTTGGTTAAGCTTGGCCTGCTCGGTCAACAAGCCATGAAACTGATACGCCACATCAAAAACCCCCTTGGTCACGCTGGGCAATTGCTGATGCGGCGCCGCAAGACTCGCAGGTGCCACGTCAACTTTCACCCGACCGTCGGTCGCCTGACCGACACGCTCAGCCCAAGGCTTGATGACAATGTCGGTAACCGGGTGCGTGGGCGACAAAAAGCTGTTTAGCAACAACGTGGTTGTTTTCGCAGATGCAACCAACGGGGCGCAGGCCGATAGAACCAATGCCGATAAAAGGCGCTTGTATTTCATTTTTGTCTCCGTATATGTATTTGTTTTGAGTAGCCATAATAGATGCGGCTCTGTATGCTTAACAAATCAGTTTTATTGCTCTGTGATCAGAAAAACCAATAAGCCAATTTAGCCATCACGCGCGCAAACAACCTCAACCACTTGCATGTGAAGCCCAATGAAAATTCAAACGCTCAAAGCCCTTTTGCGGATCAACGAGATGGGAAGTATTCGCGCGGCGGCGCTGGCTCTGCATATCTCGCAGCCGGCCCTTACTCTGGCCATACAGCAACTAGAAGACGAAGTGGGCGCACCACTACTAATACGCACTAAGCGCGGGGTGACATTCACGGCCTATGGCAACGCCGTCCTGCAGCATGCGCAACTTATCGTGTCGGAAAGCCAGCGTATCAATGAGGAAATCGCGCAGATGCGGGGGCATTGGGAAGGACAAATCAGGCTGTCCTCGGCGCCGGCCATATCATTGACAATCTTGCCGCAAGCGCTGCGGCCTTTCATGGCCAAACACACAGGAATCAAGGTGCATTGCATTGACGGGCTGTCACCCATGATCAATCCTGCTCTCAGGTCGGGCGGGCTTGACTTTGCCCTGACACCGGTAGAGCTGGATAACATTGAGCCGGGCCTGACCGTAGAACCTTTGTGCGAACGCAAAATTGTCATCGCCGCACATAAATCGAACCCCTTGGCCAAGGCCACACGCCTTGAAGAACTGCAAAGCGCCCGTTGGCTGTACGCAACCCCAAGACCGGGTCCAGGCGCACATATAGAAAAAGCTTTTAGCGCAGCAGGCCTTGAGCCCCCAAAACCAGTCATGATTTGCGAGTCGTTGTTGACGCTACCCGACCTTCTAGTCGACTCAAACTTCGTCACCACGCTGCCAAATATTATTTTTGAACGAGCGCAGCATACCCACGACCTGTGCGCCATTCCTGTTCAAGAGCCCATCCCCACACTGCAAATCGGCATCCTTCGCATGGAAAGTGTCCCTCTGACTCCGGCTACGCAAGAACTGTTGAGCTGGATTCGCTTTGCGGCCAACAACTAACCACCACTGCCGTTTACCGAGCCACGAAAACAGCTATAAAAAACATTACTTTTAGGCCCAGAAAAGATAAACTGGAAAACAATTGCATTTAATATGTAATAGGCTTCCAACTTTTAGCAATAGGCCAAATGCCCACATTTACCGACAACCCGCGCGATATGGCCGAGGCGTTGCCCAGCATGATCTGGACAGCTACCCCAAGCGGCCAGGTCGATTACGTTAACCACGTGTTCGCGCACTACACCGGGCACCCGGCCAACCAAGACGACACAATCGACTGGCTGGCGGTCGTGCACCCCGACGACCACGAATCTACACTGCGCATTTGGGGCAACTGCATCGCGTCAGGCGCCAAGTATCAGGCTGAATTCAGAATTTTCCATAAGCCCAGCAACAGTTACCGCTGGCACCATGTGGCCGCTACCCCGCACCACAACGCCGACGGCACAATTAGGCGCTGGTACGGCATCACCACCGACATCCACGACATCAAACTGGCCAACCGAGCCGTTGACAAGGCCCACGACGAGCTTAAACGTGTGGTTGCACTGCAGGCCCTCGAAAGCAAAGTGCTAGACGCCATCAGCCAAGAACGCGAACTGCAAGACATGCTCGACATCGTCACCCACGCTGTTGACGGCTTCATCCCTGAGGTTCAGTCTTCTATTTTGCTGGTAAAAAACGGGCGCTTATGGCTTGGGTCGGCCCCTAAACATCCGCAAGACTACATTGAAGCCATTAATGGAATAAGTGTTGGCGAAGGCAATGGCTCTTGCGGCACCTCGGCCGCCCGGCAAGAGCCGGTGATTGTTACCGACATAAACACCGACCCGCTATGGGCGTCGGTTAACGACCTGGTGGAACTTATCGACGCGAAGGCGTGTTGGTCAATCCCGGTTATCGGGGCCACTGGCAAAGTGCTGGCCACGTTTGGCATATACAGCCATCACCCCGCACCCCCAACCGACGAGCAGCTAGCCACTATTAACCATATTTGCCAGTTTGTGCGTGTGGCTATCGAACGTACCCAACAGCGCGAAGCCGCCCGCCAGATAGAGAGACAACTGCGGTTGTCGCAAAGCCGCGAGGCCATAGTCAAGCTTACGGGCGGCTTGGCACACGATTTCAACAATTTGCTCACGGTCATTTTAAGTAATGCCGGCCAATTGGCCGAAGAGCTTACCGAAGGCAGCGAACACCAGGAAATGGCGTTAGACATCAAACGCGCGGCGCGCCGCGGGGCCGACATGATTCGCAACCTGCTGTCATTTTCAAGACAACAGTTGCTGCAGCCTAAGCCAGTACACGTTAACTCCCTGCTTACGGGCATGCACACCCTGGCCGAACGGGTACTCGACAGCCGAATTACGCTTAACCTGGCCCTTGAAGCCCGCCCCGCCACAATTATGGTTGACCCGGCCCAGCTAGAAAATGCCGTCCTTAACCTATTGTTAAACGCACGAGACGCAATTCAAAACTCGGGCACGGTGACGCTGCGCACCCGCACCGTCAATCACTATAACGCTGCCCTTCCCCGCACTTTACCAGTCAATGCCACCTACCTTCTCCTCGAGGTACAAGACGATGGCCACGGCATTGCGCCCGACGCCCGGGAGCATATCTTTGACCCGTTCTACACCACCAAAGACGTGGGTAATGGCAGTGGACTCGGGCTAAGCATGGTCGATGGCTTTGTTAAACAGTCGAAAGGCGGCGTCGCCGTAACCTCAGCCTTAGGGCAAGGCACCACAATAAGCCTTTATTTCCCGGTGATGGCCGACGTCGTCACTGCGTCCGGCGCCAAATCAGAAATCGAAACCCCACCCAGCGGTACCGGCAAAATTTTGGTTGTCGAAGACGAGCCTGCGGTACAAACCACACTGGTGCGGCAATTACAAAAACTGGGCTACCAGGTGCTGGCTGCGGGCAACGGCCACGAAGGCTTGCTCGAGCTGCAACGCCACCCCGATATCGACCTGTTGCTTACTGACATGATGATGCCCGGCGGTATGGACGGCCAACAGTTAGCCACCCTGGCGCGCCGGCACAACCCCAACATACGCGTAGTGTTGTCGTCGGGGTATTCGCACAAACTGGCCAAAGATCAAGACCGCACCGCCGAAGGCTATTGGCTGTTACCCAAACCTTATTTACGAATTGATTTGGCCACTTTGCTGAAAAAAGCACTTGCTACCTTAGCCACTTAGGTCCCAACTCACCCGCGCTTGGCCGACCTGCTTGCCAATTCACGAACAACCTGATCACGCAGCAGTATCAAGACCTGTAACTCGCGTTCAGAAGGGTTCCGCGGGGTGTGATCAAAAATACTCAGTGCGCCCAAAACACAACCGTTAAACCGAATAAGCGCACCTGCATAAAACTGCAACCCATGCCACCAAGAAGCCAATTGCGGCGTTTTTTTACCTTGCAATGCAGCACAAAAATCGCCTCCAACAACCAGGTCGGCATAAGGGTTCGGCTCGAGCAGCGTTTGCGAACAAATGTATGGACAAATCGGCAGCTCGCGCGCACCTAGGCCCACTTCAGCCTTGAACCAAAAACGATCTTTATCTATGAAGTTTATGGCCGCAGCCGGCACACCCCACGTGAGAGCGGCCAAACTCACGATGTCGTCGAAGGCCTCCTCGTACTCGGTATCGAGAATGCCCAACTGATCTAAAACACGTAACCTTTGGCTGTCGGACACCATAGCGTCAACTCGAGGGTCTGCTTCGCAAGTAACCATGGCTTTACATATAAGTGACGATAGTTGACTTTGTTTCTTATAGATACGTTTTGTTAATTATAATATTTGAGATACTCATCAAGCGCCTTAATAGCCCTATAAATTGAAAGGGTTCTGATTTGCTAGGCTCGATACACGCGTCTATTACGTAAACTAGGCTTTTGAGCTTCTATACGCACTAGAATCAACAACAAGGCCGGCCATTTTTCCGGCCTTGCTGTTGGATAATAGCGGCGCCACAAGAGCGCCGCACTACCCCTTAGAACTTCACACGCAAATACAAAGAACCTGTATTTTCGGTGTTACCGTTACCAAACTGGCCGTTGTACGACAGCCCCAGAGCGGCCTGCTTACCAACAGCCATTTCAGCCCCTAAGTCGACCAGCGCTGCGTTCTTGGCAATAGGCGAACCTGCCACCTTGAAGCTCGCACCATTACCCTGAGTGAAGCGCATGCTGCGAGACGATTCGATATCGCCCGCTGCATGGCGCCAGCCCAACCCGGCAAACAATGTAGCTTTGTTAGTCCCGGTATCAATGGTAGTTTTGCCGCGCAGGCCCAAGGTAAACATGGTGACGTCGTCGGTTTGGCTATCGCTGCTAAGCGCAGCTGCCCCACCCGATTCGGCAAAACCCTTGGCACGCTGACTCAGCCACGCAACGCCCAGGTATGGCTCAACTTCGCTGGCCTGCCCCACCGGCATGGCATAACCCAGCTCGGTAAACAGTTGCGTCGTATTGACATGGTAGTCGGCCTTGAGGGTTTGATTGCCCCCCAGGGTAACGTAACGGCGGCTGTCGACATTGTGACGGGTATAGGACGCACCGGCCATGAAGTTGACTTTGCCTTCACCAGTTGCCCAGCTGTTGCCGCCATAGAGCGCGGCGGTGTAGCTGTTGACGTCTGATTTTGAAGAACGGTCGTTGACTTCGATTTTGCCATCGGTAAAGCCGAAAGCGGCACCGACACGCCAACCGTTACCCACTGCGCCATCGCCCCCCACGAACAGACCTGTGGTCCGCGTACTGACCTTGGCAGCATTGCCATTGTCTTCAAGCGAACCCCAGTTGCCAACGACCTCGGCCCACAACGGGCGTGCGTTAGACGTGGGCATGGCACCCGCGGGCAAACCACCCGACGACTGGGCCACCGGCGCGCCAGGGGACATACCTGCACCCAGATTGCCGCGCATGCGGTTGGACAAGGTTTTGGTAATAACGCTGGCGCCACTTAAAAGTGCCGACTGCGTGCTGCCGTGAACTTCACCCGAAAGTTGATTGAGGGCGCCGGCGGTATCGGTAGACTGCATCGCTGCGTCGGCCGAGGCGTTTTGACCCAGAACAGTCAACACACCATCTAGAGTGGCATTTTGGTTAGCCGACAACCCTGGACGCTTGGCGGCCACTTTGGCATCGTCTGCAGACAGACTGATCTTGACGTCTTTAGCGCCGTACTGGGTAGCGTTAAGCTTGACCAATGTGCCGTCAAAACTGCTGTCGAGGGCTTCGGATTTGAATCGTTTTGTTGGATCAGTTGCCCCGTCAATGGCACCGGCCACGGCTTCTACAATAGTGTAGTCATGGTTCAGCTTGTAACCGCCCTTACCGTCTTCTTGACGCACTTGCAGGTCGATACCGCTAAGGTCTACGTTACCGGTTGAAATGCGGATCAGGTCGGATGCACCGGCCGCATTAACTTCGGCAACATAAGTACCCGTAAAACCCGCCATAGAACCATAGGTTTGAACACCCACGGAGTTACCAGGGCCCAAAGTACCGCCCGAGCCCCGCAGTACGCCTGCCACGTTCAGGTTACCGCCCAGGGTGGCGCCGCTATTTACAACCGCATCGCCGGTAATGGTGACGGGGTTTTGCGTGGTACCGCCGCGTAGCGACGAGTTGCTGTCCAGTTGAACGCCACCATTGATGGTGGTGCTGCCACTACCCAGGCTGACGCTGCTGTTGCTGGCAGCCAGCGCGGTGCCAGTACCGCTGCCAATGGTGTTGGAGGGTCCGGCAAAGTTCAGTGTGCTACCCACGGCGGTTACACCGCCTTGAATAATGGCATTATTGTTGAACTGCAGGGTAGAACCCGTTTGCCCAGACAGGCTCTGGGTAATGGTGGTGGTGCCCGACCCTTGAAACGTCATGCTCGAGTTAGAGGCGGCCGAAACGCTGCCCGTCACTGTATTGACATCGTTGAAGGTAACGGTGGTGTTCGATGTGTTGGTAACACTGCCAGTGTTGCCGGTAATGGGTTTACTTCCATCAGCAACGGTGGTGTTACCGTCAACAACCAGCCCTGCCCAGAACGCCCCGTCTTGAACATCCAGAACGGTTTGGGCAATTCTGTTTGAATCCGTATCCCTTAAGCCTCCGTAATAGTTCTCAATGTTGCCATCGGCATAAGAGCCGGCTTTTAACGTAAGGTTGACTACGCCATCTTCGCCACTGCCGGTACGATCCACGCGTAGCAATGTACCGTTATTCTTGGTCAGCGTTGAGCCGCTGCCAACGGTAATTTTTTGAGTCTGACCATGTGTGTCGAAGTTGGAGCTTATCGACGCCAGGCCTGCCTCGACAGTAGTGTCATTCAGAGTGACTTCAGCACCATTTAGTATTTCAATGGCGTTGCTCTTGAGGGCGACAAGACTGCTACCATTCGAGGTCGTCAGTTTGCTACCTTGACCAGAAATGCTGGCGGCAACTGAGCTTGTACCGCGTGTCTCCACGCGAGTCTTGTTCAAGTCAATGACACCAGTTTTTTGCGCCAAAACACCATAACTGCCATCACCAAGGGTGGTGATCGACGCGTTATTGAGATTGACACGAGCAGCTCCTTCCTCAGCGAGTGCCCCCATATTTTTATAGACTGAGGCCCCACCCCCTTGAACCAGAATGTTTGCGTTGCTGTAAGTAGCCACGCCACCGTTCAAAGCCCAAAGCCCATAGCCTACCTGACCTGATGTTGTTACGTCCACGCCGTCGGCCGTAACGGTCGACCCAGCGTCGCGTGCATAAAGACCATAAGCCATGAAGCCGTTTGTAGTAACAGAGCCCCCAGTTAATTCGACGCTTCCACCGTTATAAGCATGTGCTCCGTAAGCTCGCTGACCTTGAGTAACTATGGTGGTGCCGGTTGTTGAGATTGTCGACCCCGCACCATCTGCATAGAGGGCGTACCCGCGTGATCCCTGGCCTTCACCTTGGCTTCCTTTGCCATTCTCGTTCTTTGTTTCTATGGTGCCGCCAGTAAGCGTTATTGTTCCGCCCTCATTTGCATAAGCGCCGTAACCAAGCCCTGTTGTAACGACGTTCGTGTTGACGCCTGTGATGCTTGAGTTGGCGCCCAGCGAGTACAAACCGTGGGCGCCGTCTATGCCGAGGTTACCGTCAGCAACTGTGACCCCATTGTGGCTGGTGCTGATAGAGCTATTTGTAAGTGTTATCTTCCCGCCGCGTTCGGCTGTTGCGCCGCGAGCCTTCGAACCAGTGGTAACAATTGTGGTGTTGTCGACTGAAATGACCCCGCCAGTGGCGTTTTTATCGTTATTAGCGACCAAGCCATGGCCGAGCTCACCGCTGGTGGTTATTTTCGTGTTGTTCAGCGTGATGGTTGACCAGCTTTCGGCAAACGCACCAAAGCCATTTTTCCCCGTGGTGTCGATAGTGACGTCTGATGCACCTGTCGTGCTGATGAGACTGCCGTCGATGGCGTGCAGAGCAAAAGAGTCGTCACCGGTTGTCGAAACGGTAACGCCGACGCCAAGATTGATTACAGACTTGTCTGTGCCGTCTTTAGAGCTAGCGCCCGACTGAATGCCGTGGGCTTTATTGCCCACGGTGTGGACGATCATATTGGATGCGTTCAGCGTGGACGCAGCACTGCTTCCATTTTCGTGAACCAGAACGCCCCAAGCGCGTTTGGAAGAATCTGTAGTACTTGCTTTGTAGTTTTTGCCATCAATGGATGCCGACTCACCATCTCTGTGACTATAGGCTGCAGCGTTGGTTGCCTGGTTGTCGTACTGCGTATCCGCCACCGCCGTTCCCGCTACTCCTATCAAGCCCGCACCCGCCAAGGCAAGTACACCGCTGCGCAACATGCTTTCTGCGCAGCTTTTCTGCACCGAAGAGCCCGAGCGCTTTCCGCGCGCGTGGCTTAGTTCTGAAACGGCTACGTATGTGCCGGTTTTTTCGTTCCAGATGGTTTTGTAGACCCTATTCATTTTCTCTCCTGTGCAGCTTATGCCCGGTGTTGCCGTTGGCTAACCGTAGAAAGCCTGGTTCAACGTGATTTATTTGGATACAAGTAGATTTTTGTATCCATTGAAACATTTTTACTCACATTGATCAAGCAACCATAATTATATAAATAACATTATTTTCGGTTGAAAAATGAATTCAATATTTCAAATAACTTCATAGGAATTGCAAAAAACCAAAGTTCAAAACGCGGAAATGAAGTAGTTTTTTAGCCCTATTTTTATTTAAAAGCCTAATAAACAAGAAAAATTCAGGGAAAAGTACACTAGAACAGCAAGCCAACTGCCCAAAAAATAAATTACTCATTCCTTCAATTACATTATATTTTTTGTATACACCAAAGATCAGACGAGGCAAGAAGCACGCTTAAATGTAAGCAAACAGCCCGCGCCTTTGGCAACAACAACCAAAGAACAACACAACCAACCAACGCAAAAAGGCCGGAACACCGCCCTATGGCATGTGTTCCGGCCTAGCCAGAAACTATTCAAATATGCGTGCTTGATCAGCCCAACTAAGACAACAACATCACCTGCCCCGTGTCTAACTGATAGATACCGCCCACCACTTTAAGAGCGCCGGTTTCGACGCGTTGCCGCAAAATTGGTGTGGCGGTTGCCAGGCGTTGAACATTCAACCGGACATTTTCTTCCGTAGCCCGCTCTAGCAAAGACAAATTGCCGGGCTGACGACTGGCTGCTTGTACCGCAGGAACAATAGCCGTTGCCAAGCTTTGAATGTGGCCTGGGTAATCTGTATTTTTTTCGTAGGCGGAAATGGCTGCCGAAACGGCACCACAGCGGCTGTGGCCCAACACCATAATCAGAGGCGCGCCTAATACAGCCACCGCATATTCAAGGCTACCCAAAATGTCGACATTGACATAATTGCCGGCCACACGGGTAACAAACAGGTCGCCACGCGATTCGTCGAAGCAAAACTCGGGGCCGACACGAGAGTCCGCACAACTTAACAGACACGCATAAGGGTTTTGACCTTCGGATAGCGCGGCGCGAGATGTCGCGAAATCTTTTTTCGACGTGTCGCCTCTCACATAACGTGCATTGCCCGCCATCAGGCGCTCAAGCGCCTGGTCAGGCGACAGCTTGTTTTCTATTTTTGGCGGCGCCGACTGGGCTTGCGATTTCGCACCCAGGGAGCCAAATAACAGCGCCGCCGAGAACCCCGCAAGAAGCTTGCGCCTACCCGCCGAGACCTGGCGTTGATCAACGCCGCCTAAACCCCGATGAAACCGCGAAAAACAAGTGACACACATAATCGCCCTCCGTCAGGGAAAGTCAGGCATGAGTCAACCCGATACAGCCTGGGCTACCTGAAACGCAATTCTAAAAAGCGGGCACCGCTTTGCTGTGGATCACCGCTAACGCTGCGCCCGATTAAAGCTTGTGTCAATAGGTAATGGCAGCAACACCGTCATCACTGGGAATACACGCCATAAAAAACGCCCGGGCACCGCCTTGTCGGCAGGTGCTCGGGCGCGGTTTGGTGTCGCCGGGCTAGCGCTTGGGCACAGCATGCGTTACAGCGCGCCGCACCACCGACAGCCCGGGCTTACCCGGCCGAGTGATTAACCCAGCTTGGCAATCGCCGCGTTCAGCGTTGCGCTGGGGCGCATTGCGGCATCAGCCTTGGCTTTGTTGGGACGGTAGTAACCACCGATATCCACCGGTTTACCTTGCGGTGCAGCCAGTTCGGCGACGATCTTGGCTTCGTTTTCGGTCAGCGCCTTGGCCACTTCGGCAAACTTGGCTTGCAAGTCGGCGTCGGCGGTTTGCTCGGCCAAGGCCTGAGCCCAGAACATGACCAGGTAGAAATGGCTGCCGCGGTTGTCGAGGCCGCCGACTTTACGATCGGGCGAGCGGTTGTCGTCGAGGAATTTACCGGTTGCGCTGTCGAGGGTATCGGCCAGCACTTTGGCTTTGGGGTTGTTGTAACTGTTGGCCAGGTGTTCAAGCGATGCGGCCAGAGCCAGGAACTCACCCAGTGAATCCCAGCGCAGGAAACCTTCTTCGACGAACTGTTGTACGTGCTTGGGCGCCGAACCGCCTGCACCTGTTTCGAACAGGCCGCCACCGGCCATCAAAGGCACGATAGACAACATTTTCGCGCTGGTGCCCAGTTCCATGATGGGGAACAGATCGGTCAGGTAGTCGCGCAGCACGTTGCCGGTGACCGAGATAGTGTCTTTACCCTGACGAATACGCTCGAGCGAGAACAGGGTGGCATCGACCGGAGTCATGATGCGAATATCGAGACCGTTGGTATCGTGGTCTTTAAGGTAGCGCTCGACTTTTTCGATAAGCTGAGCGTCGTGACCGCGCGCAGGGTCGAGCCAGAATACCGCCGGGGTGTTGCTAAGGCGCGCACGATTGACAGCCAGTTTTACCCAATCTTGAATCGGGGCATCTTTGGTTTGGCACATGCGCCAGAGGTCGCCTGCCTGTACGGCATGCTCGAGCAAAACGTTGCCCGACGCGTCGGTAACACGCACGACACCGTCGGCCGGCACAACAAACGTTTTGTCGTGCGAGCCGTACTCTTCGGCGGCTTGCGCCATCAGGCCTACGTTAGGAACACTACCCATAGTGGCAGGATCGAACGCGCCATGGCGTTTGCAATCGTCGATAACGGCCTGATATACACCTGCATAGCAACGATCGGGGATCACGGCCTTGGCGTCTTGCAAGTTACCCTCGGCGTTCCACATCTTGCCCGAATCGCGAATCATCGCAGGCATCGAGGCGTCGACAATGACGTCGCTAGGTACGTGCAGGTTGGTGATGCCTTTGTCGGAATTGACCATGGCCAACGCGGGATGCGCTTGATAGACCGCATCGATGTCGGCCTTGATGGCGCTTTGCTGGTCGGCAGGCAAGTCGCCCAGACGAGCGTACAAATCGCCGATACCATTGTTGGGGTTGAAGCCAATGGCTTTAAGCGCTTCGGCATGCTTGGCCAGTACATCTTGATAAAACACCGAAACAACGTGGCCGAACAGGACCGGATCGGACACCTTCATCATGGTGGCTTTCAGGTGCACAGAAAACAGTACACCCTGACGCTTGGCGTCTTCGATTTGCGCTTGCAAAAAGCTGCGCAGCTTGGCCACCGACATGACCGAAGCATCGATCACTTCACCGGCTTTAAGCGTCGTTTTTTCTTTCAGGACGGTTTTGCTGCCATCGTTGGCCGTCAATTCAATTTTGACGTCGCCGGCCTGCCCCACTGTGACGGATTTTTCGCTGCCGTAGAAGTCGCCGTCGGCCATACTAGCCACATGCGCTTTGGAATCAGCTGCCCAGGCACCCATTTTATGGGGATGCTTGCGCGCATAATTTTTAACCGACAGGGGGGCACGACGATCGGAGTTACCTTCACGCAAGACGGGGTTAACCGCGCTGCCCTTAACCTTGTCGTAACGCGCCTTGATGTCTTTTTCTTCGTCGGTTTTAGGCTCATCGGGGTAATCGGGCAAAGCATAACCTTGGGCCTGCAATTCTTTAATGGCAGCCTTCAGTTGCGGCATCGAAGCACTGATGTTGGGCAGCTTGATGATATTGGCTTCGGGTTGCGTTGCCAATTGACCCAGCTCGGACAGCGCGTCGGAAATTTTCTGGTCAGCGGTCAGCTTGTCGGCGAATACCGCCAGAATGCGGCCCGACAGAGAGATATCACGCGTTTCCATGGCGATACCAGCTGTACGGGCAAACGCTTCGACCATTGGCAGCAACGAATACGTCGCCAAAGCCGGCGCTTCATCGGTAAGGGTATAGATAATCTTGGAAGTCATAGTGTCCTCTTGAGCCTGTGTCTGTCGCGGAAAAAGCAGGCACCGTTATCCGGGACTGGCACCGCGGGTTAGCGTGATATGTCTTATATAAGATACAAGACAGCCCCCTATTATAGCGAGAGCGCTGTCAAGTTGGCATACGGTTGATAATTTCCTGACCAAAACCTGAGCAAGACACCTGTGTGGCGCCTGGCAGGCGTCGCGCAAAATCGTAGGTCACAACTTTGTCTTGAATAGCTGCCTCGATGCCGGCCACAATCAGGTCGGCGGCTTCGGACCAGCCCAGATGGCGCAGCATCATTTCGGCGGACAAAATAGCCGCCCCCGGATTAACGTAATCTTTGCCGGCGTACTTGGGCGCCGTGCCGTGCGTCACTTCGAACAAGGCCACCGAATCGGACAGATTGGCGCCCGGGGCAATACCCGTCCCCCCCACCTGTGCCGCGACTGCAGCCGAAAAATAATCGCCGTTCAAGTTGGTGGTGGCAATAACGTCGAACTCTTTAGGGCGCAACAAAGCCTGCGGCAGGAAGGCGTCGGCAATAGCGTCTTTAATGACGATATCGCGGCCCGAAACAGGATTTTTAATGCGACACCACGGCCCTTCGTCGATGAGCTGCGCACCAAACTCGCGTCGGGCCAGGTCGTAACCCCAATCACGGAACGCCCCTTCGGTGAACTTCATGATGTTGCCCTTGTGCACCAGCGTGACCGAACTGCGGTCGTGGTCGATGGCGTACTGAATGGCTTTACGAATCAGGCGCTCAGACCCTTCGCGAGACGCTGTTTTAATGCCGATGGCCGATGTTTTGGGGTAACGGATATCTTGCGCCCCCAACGTGTTCTGCAAAAAATCGATCAACGCGTTGGCCTGATCGGACTCGGCCGGAAACTCGATACCTGCGTACACATCTTCTTGGTTCTCGCGGAAGATCACCATATCGACGCGTTCGGGGTGGTGGACGGGCGACGGCACACCCTTGATATAACGCACCGGACGCAAACACACATACAGGTCGAGCTGATGTCGCAAGGCCACGTTGAACGAACGAATACCCCCACTGACCGGCGTGGTCAGCGGGCCCTTGATGCCGACGACGTAATCTTTAATAGCCTGTACCGTTTCGGCGGGCAACGCCGTTTGCCCATAACGCTCGGCAGCGCTTTGCCCGGCATAAATTTCCATCCAGTGAATTTTGCGTGCGCCGTTGTAGGCCTTTTGTAGGGCGGCATCTACAACATTACGCATCACCGGCATGATGTCTTTACCCGTGCCGTCACCCTCAATAAACGGGATGACAACCTGATCGGGTACCTGCAGCGTACCGTCGGGGTTGACCGTAACCTTGCCGCCCTGGCTGGGGACCTGAATATGCTGGTAAGACATGAGTGCTCCGGTGAGTAATTGCGTGGCCGGCATGCGGCGTTTCAGGCATTTTATCGCGAGCAAAACAGCGACAGTAATCACGCGGCGCGATGGGGACTAACCCGACCTTTTAATTTCAGGCACACCCAAATACAATTTGGCACAAATTTGAGTCAACACCATGCCACAACTGCAACAACCCGTCCTGACCTTGCCCGACCAGCAACGACCGGTCGTTTCTCCGTGCGCCGGCGCTTTTACCCTGATGTGCGATGAAAACTGGCAGGTAATTTGGGCATCGCCCGAACTGCCCGTATTAACGGGATACGCCACCGACGACGTACTCGGCAAGAACCCCTGCGACTTCCTGCATGGCCCCGACACCGATATCGGTACCCTCGACCAGTTGCGTGAGTGCGTCGCCCATAAAAAGCATTTTTCAGGCGAAATGCTGAACTACAAAAAAGACGGGACGTCGTTTTGGGTCCACTTGAGCTTTAACCCCATATTTAACGATCACCACGAATTCCAGCATTTTGTCGCGATCCAAACCGTCAATACCTATACAGCGTTTACTGAAGAGCAGACGCGGGCTTATGTAACGCGCATGGAACGGCAACGCAACGTACTGATCCGGGAAGTGCATCACCGCATCAAGAACAGCTTGCAAGGGGTCGCCGGCATGTTGCGCCAGCATGCCCAGTCCGAACCCCAGGCCGCCCATGTACTGGAAAAAGCAATCGCCCAGGTACGCACCATTGCGGTCGTACATGGGCTGGAAGGCAAAGCGCTATACAACGAAGTAGTGTTGTGCGAGATGGCGCCCAGTATCGCCCGTATGGTGCAAGAGCTGGTGCTACCCGACGGCCCGCACTTTACAGTAACCGTGAACGTGCCCGAACGCATCCGGGTCTGCGAACAAGAACGCGTACCCATTGCCCTGATCCTGAACGAATTGATACTTAATGCCGCCAAGCATCTGTCGGCCACCGAACGGTACAGCACATTAAGCGTGGGTGTCGCCTGGCAGGCGCAGCTTGAGTGCGCGCGCATTACCATTACCAACCCCGGCCGCCTACCCGATGACTTTGATTTTGCGGCCGAACAGGGCATCGGCACGGGGCTTGAACTCGTCCGCTCGATGCTGCCTGCAAACGGCGCCACCCTGACCTTTGCCAATCGCGCCGGGTTCGTCGAAACACAGCTCACGCTTTCACCCCCCGTCATTTACAGCGTCAACCCCGCACGTCTACCTCACCCAACATGACACCTCAGCCGTCTACCATCGCCGCCGCCCCCCACCTGCTGGTTGTCGACGACGACCGCCTTGTGCTGGCCACACTGTCAAAGGGGCTCAAGTATGCCGGCTTTACCGTCAGCGAAGCCTACTCGGGCGAGCAGGCCCTGCAACTGCTGCAAGACATCACCCCCGATCTGGCCATACTGGATATCAGCATGCCCGGCGTATCCGGGCTTGACGTGGCACGCCAACTTCGGGCCAACACACAGATTCCGTTTATTTTTCTTACCGCCTACGGCGACGAAGAAACGGTTAAAGAAGCTACCGAAAGCGGTGCCGTCGGCTATCTGGTCAAGCCCATCGACACCGCGCAACTGATCCCGGCGATCAAAGCGGGCCTGGCACGCGCCGCCGACATTGTCGAGCTTCAAAGAAGCGAAGCACAACTGAACCACGCCCTCGAATCAAGCCGTGAAATCAGCATTGCGGTAGGCATCATCATGGAACGGGCTCGCCTGGACCACGAAAAGGCTTTTCAGGCGCTACGGTCACAGGCGCGTCGCACTCGCCGGCAAGTTCAAGATCTGGCCAAGTCACTGATTGCCGCTCACGAAACGCTCAGCCAGTTCGACGCCTAGGGTAATCCACACCTAGCCAATGGCTTTTCGTGCCTTAATAATCAGGACACAAAACAAGAACACACTGATACTTGGCAACGCCCGCCGGCCCCAAACCCGCCCGCTCTCGCGTTTGCCCTGGTCGCCCAATACCCGCGACCTATCTCAAACCTGGCCCAGCACCCGCCATTGCCCGTAAACCGCCGGCAACATGAAGCGCGTTGCGACCGCATTGCGCGCTGCGACCCCCGGCGTCACCAGGACCAGAGGACATGAGACAGGAACGCGCAGTCACGCATCGGGAATATATATTGCAGGACACCGAGACCATCGTCTCGAAAACAGACCTGCAGGGCAACATCACATACGTCAATCAAGACTTTGTCCGTGTCAGCGGCTTTTCAGAGCAAGAGTTGCTGGGGGCTCCGCAAAATATTGTGCGCCACCCGGACATGCCAAAAGAAGCCTTTTACGACCTATGGCAAACGTTGCGCAGCGGCAAAGCCTGGACTGGCCTGGTCAAGAACCGATGCAAGAATGGCGACCACTATTGGGTCGAGGCCCACGCCGCCCCCATCACCGAGAACGGGGCGGTCACAGGCTACACCTCGGTTCGTGTCAAACCCTCTCGCGAACAAGTTGAAGCGGCAGAAACGGCCTACCAAGAAATACGCGAAGGCACGCGACGCATTACCGTCAGAGAAGGCGCTGTCGTGCGACGCCCCCGTCTGTCGCGCCACCCTCAAACGCCACCCAACGAACTGTCATTGAAAACCCGTCTGATTGTATGGACGCTGTGCATGATGGGCCTGTTCCTGATCAATGCTTTCGTCGTGTGGCAGTTAAACCTCGCACACACCAGCGACACATCGGCCCTTCCGCTACTGGCCGAGCTGCTGATGCTTTTTGGGGCAGCCCTGTCGGCCTACGGCGGCATCGCCATCTACCGACGCCTAATCAGTCCGCTGGCGCGTGCTCAGCAGGATATTGACCGAATGAGCGCGGGCGATTTGTCCGGCCGCATCGACGCAATAGGCAACAACGAAATTGCCAATCTCATGCAGTCACTGCGCAAATTGCAAATCAACGTCAAGCTGCTGGTGGGGCAAATCAAGGAATCTACACAACAGGTAAGCGCACAAGCTGTGCACTTGACCCGTGACAATGCACTACTCGCACAACGCACGGAATCGCAAGCCGCTAACGTCGAAGAAACCTCAGCATCGGTCGCCGAACTGACTTCGATTGTTCAACAGCATGCCGAAAACTCCGAAGCGGCCAACCAACTGGTCGCCTCGACCGCCGAGGCCGCAACCCGGGGGGCACAAGCAGCGGCGCAGGTCACGTGCACCATGACCGAAATTCAGGAAAGCGCCCGCAAGGTGGTTGACATCATCGGCATGATCAACACGATTGCTTTCCAGACCAATATTCTGGCGTTGAACGCCGCCGTAGAGGCCGCACGCGCCGGCGACCAAGGGCGCGGCTTCGCCGTAGTCGCCGCAGAAGTGCGCAGTCTGGCGCTGCGCAGCGCCGATGCAGCAAAAGACATCAAGACACTGATCGAGGCGTCAGTTACGCGCATTGATGCCGGTAGTCAACAGGTCGACCAAACCGCACAGATCATGCATGACATTCTGGACTCAGCGCATCGAGCCACCACGCTCATGAGCGAAATAGCCTCTGCTGGAAAGGAACAGAGCGCCGGCATTGTTCACATTAACCAGGCCGTCGGACAAATTGAGGCCATTACCCAGGACAATGCTGCAGCTGTGGCAAGCACGGCGAAAACAGCCGAATCCCTGCAAGTACAGGCGACTCACCTTAATGCACTGCTGGACGCATTCAAGCTGATCGAGACCCGCACAACAATGCCGGGCTTGCCACCGAAACGCCCGGCCAAGAAGCGGCAACCCTTGCGTCAGCTTAAACGAAATGCGCCTGTGGCCCGCTTGAAACTAGGTTAAAGAACAACAAGGCCGACGCATGAAAGACTTGAAAGAAGCGGTCGACGCTCTGGCCCAAAGCCTCGGGCTTGACGAAGATGAAATCCGTCAACGCAAGGCGTTTCTGGAGCTGACGGAAGAGGACGCACTACGATTGCGACGCGCTCATGAATTACTGGGCAAAGAATCGAAACGTTTTGCCGACGCGTTTTACGCGCATTTGTCGCGATTTGACGCACTGAAGCCACTGCTGGATGGGGACGGCCGCCTAGACAGGCTGAAGCACGTGCAAGGACAGTACTTCAATACACTGACTGCAGGTAATTATGGGCCCGACTATGTACGCGACCGTCTGCGCGTGGGCCTTGTACACCAGCACATCGGGCTTGAACCCACCTGGTATTTGGGCGCCTACCGAAAATACGTCGCAGAAATGCAAAAGCTGTTGTGGCAAGTGTTGGGCCACATGCCAGACGAATTCATGAAGACCTGCGACGCACTAATGAAGGTCGTGAATTTTGATATTGGCCTGGCGCTAGATACCTATTTTCAGGCCGATACTGAAGAAATCCGTGAACACAAGGAATACGCCGAAAGCATTGTTTCGACCATGCCGACAGGGCTGATGGTCGTCAGCGCAAGCCTTATGGTGCTGTCGATGAACCCGGCCATGCGCGCCATCTTCAAACTGGATGATGACTTGTCGGCAGAAGGTTTGCCCTTGTCCAGCCTTGTAAAAAGCAGTTTGCTGCTTGAGGCCGGCGCTGACGTGCTGGATACCGGCAACGCACAGAACAGCATCTTCGTCACGCTGGATCAAGCCGATGCGTGCCTGAGGCTCGAGTTCAACTTGAGCTGCATCCGGTTCAGAGGCAAACCGCTACTGCTGGTGATGGCGCAAGATATTACCGAAAAGCTGCAGGTCAAGGCCAAGCTCGCACAAAGCGAGGAGCGCTACCGCCTGACCTTCAACCTGGCCGCTGTAGGAATGGCGCAAACAGATGCAGACGGCCGTATCACGCGCATCAACCCAAAGCTGTGCCATGTATTGGGGTACGAACGTCAGGAACTGCTGGGTATGCGTTTCCCGCAGCTTACGCACCCCGATGACCGCAATGACGCCGACGCCATGACCCGCCGCGTCATGGCCGGCGAGCTGGAACACTACAGTAAAGAGCGACGATACCTGCACAAAGAAGGCCATATTATCTGGACTCGCGCAACGGTATCGTGCCTTCGCGAAGACGATGCCCGCATCGGCCTGATTGTTGTGCTTGAAGATATTTCCGAGCGGAAACGCATGGAGGAGGAACTGGTCAGACTGGCGGGACACGACGCGCTGACCGGCTTGCCCAACCGGGTGCTGTTGCAAGATCGACTAGCCAAGGCATTAGCCCGCGCAAAACGCCACCACCAGCAAGTTGCTGTGATGTATCTGGACCTTGATCGTTTCAAGCATGTGAACGACAGCCAGGGGCACGCCGCAGGCGACGCTATGCTCGCCGAAGCCGCTCAACGGCTGACTGCGAGCATCAGGGAAACCGATACCGTCGCCAGACTGGGCGGCGACGAGTTTGTCGTCATTCTGGAAAACATAGACGATAACCGCGTTGCCACGGCAAGAGCTCAAGGCATTTTGCGTGCCCTGGCCGCCCCATTTACATACAAGGACCGTAACCTGTACACAGGCGCCAGCATTGGCATTGCGTTGTTCCCGAAAGACGGAGAAGATGGCGATACCCTGTTGAAACATGCCGACTCAGCCATGTACCAGGCCAAAGAGGCCGGACGCAATAACGTGCAGTTCTACACCCCCGAAGTCAATGCCCAACACATTCGGCGGCTGTACATTGCCGACGGCTTGCGCCGCGCGCTAGAGCAGAACGAACTCCAACTACACTACCAGCCCAAGATCCGCGCTGGTTGCGGGCAGATCATCGGCGTCGAAGCCTTGCTGCGATGGACATTGCCCGACGGCACAAGCATCGCCCCCGACGAGTTCATACCGGTTGCCGAAGACACGGGTCTAATTTTGCCCGCCGGCCAATGGGTGCTGAAACAAGCCTGCACAAATATTGTGAAATGGCGCACCCATGGCAACCCCGACATGCGCGTGTCGGTGAATTTATCGGCACGCCAGTTCAAGAATCAGGACATCGTCTCGCAGATAGAAAAAATCCTTGAAGACACGCAATGCCCAGCAAATGCGCTTGAGCTGGAAATTACGGAAAGCGTGCTGATGGAACGCCCGGACCACGTAACCGCCACCCTGCGCACCCTGAACGACATGGGTATCCGGCTTTCGATAGACGACTTTGGCACCGGCTACTCCAGCCTGAGCTATCTACGCAATTTCCCAATTCACGAATTGAAGATTGACCGATCGTTTATTGAGGACATTACACAAGACGAAAGCCACGCGGCCATCGTGAAGGCCATTATTACGCTAGCCCACAGCATGAAGTTGACCGTGCTGGCCGAAGGCGTTGAAACCGAAGCCCAACTGGCCTACCTGCGCAACGAACAATGCGACCACATGCAGGGTTACTTTTTTAGTCGGCCCGTACCCGCCCCGGCATTGGAAGAACTACTGCTGACTGGTGCGGAAATCAATTAACTTACTGGGCGGCCACTTGTATGGCGGCTTTGTACTCGGTTTTCCGCCCGGTGTCTTCGCGCCAAACCAACTGCAGGTCTGTGCTTGCAGTTGGTGCCAATGTAAAGCGCACATAGGGGTTTGCAGCCATTGAGCGGTAAAACTGAGCCTTAATGAACTGACGATCACCCAGACTAGCCGTGAAGCTATCGATAATGCGCTGATCGGGCAACTTGCCGCTAGCATCGGGCACTAGCCCTGTTTCCATCGGATGCGTGATCATGGTCAACACTTCGGCTGGTTTGCCGGCCACAAACTGCTTGGGCAAACGCACCCGCTCTTTCATTTCAAGCGCCTTGTCGGGAAGAGCCGCCCCGGCAATACAGCCACTGGTGGTGATACGAATTGCGCGCTCGGAAACGAACGCGCGACCGTCGCTGCTGCGGGCCACCACAACTACAGTTTGCGATTCGCCCAGACGAACACGCAAGCCCAGGTTCAGCGGCGCCACCTCGGGCCCCAGCTCGAAGTGCGCCACTTGCGGCGTAGGGTTACCCAGCGCAAAAATGTCGAGATAACGAATGTATACGCCGTCGCCCAGGGGCTGATCAGCGATAACCGACAACGCAACAGACGAACCGTCTTCAGACACGAGCGGCAATTCGAGCTTGACCGCCTGCCCTGCCTGCAGGTTGTTGCCAACCAAGGCCTTGACCGCGTCGACGCGCTGCCACGCGGGTGTTTGCGCCACCACCGTCAGGGGTGCAGCCAGCATTCCGGCCGAGAAACAAGCCGCCGACAGAACGCGACGAACAAAAAAACGAGGGAAAGTCATGATGAAGTTTGATGCAAATTAAGCGCCAGACGCGACCCAGCCAGTATACCCAGCAAGGCCATAACAGAACCCAGCGCAAGGGTAGATAAACCGGTCAGACCCTGGCCGATGGAGCACCCCATGGCCAGGGCGCCGCCCACCCCCATTAGAATGCCGCCGGTCATATAGCGACGCATTTGGGGCGGTGACTCGAACCCTTGCCATTTGAAGCGTTTTCCAACTAGCGCAGACACCAACGAGCCTGCCACCACACCGGCAACCACCAACACACCAAATCCTGCATCGACCCCCGTGGCAATCATCAGGTATTGAAGCGTTGCGCCCACAGGAGCAACAAAAGTCATGGACTCGAGGGGGACCGGATCAAAGTCGTCAGCACCCAGCACGCCCGTGACCAGCCACCCGGCTACCACCAGCAACCCAATGACCAACGCACCGAAGAAGTCGGCCTTGTGTCTTAGCAAGGTTGCCTTATGCAACGAAAACCCTAGCAAGCCCGCCAGGAACAACAAAGCCGCCGCCACGTAATAAGGCGTGAAAGGCCCTCGGAAACTGCCTGGCGACCACGAGGTGAGTTCGGCCAGGCCGACCCGCAGCGGCGCCAAAACGCCCGTAAGCGTAGCGTAGGCCGACACACCCAGACACAGCAAAACCACTGCGGCACGCAGATTGCCCTGCCCCAACAAGACCAGCGCCCTTGCGCCACAGCCATTGGACAGCGTCATGCCGTAACCGAACAACACGCCGCCCAAGGGCACCAATAGCCAGGAAAACGTACCGGCCAGATAAATGGATTGCGTCAGATCAACCCAACCTGCATAGGCGGCCCATTGAGTACCCACAATAGCCACGAACAATGCCAGCGCGAAACTTTGAAGCTTGACGGCGGGCACGGTTTCGGGCGTTGCAACGGATACAGCCGAGCGGCCCGGATTTGCCGCAGCTGCACTATGAGCATGCGCGGCTACGTGCTCTGACGCCCCCGATCGCCTACGCTGCAAGCGCTGAAAGTGCTGAGCCAAACCACGATGCAAACAAAAACCGCTGAGTTGCCCGGCCACCCCGAAAACAACCCCGATACACAGGGCAGACCAGAGCACGAGCTCGACATTCGACATAATGCTTCCTTGCGATGTTTAACCCGGGCCCAGGCCTGCGCAACCGCGCGACTTAGGCCTGCGTACCCCAGGTATCTTGGGCGATGGCGTTATACCAAGCCACGCCATATTCGGCCTCGAGCTTGCGGAAACCGGCATCGGCCTCTTTCGGGCTGACGCCACCGCTAGTTTCGACGATTTTACCGTCTTGCACCGCGTAAACGCCGGCCACCGAGATACCGTAATCGGGCGCAATCAAGCTGTAGCAGGTGTTAATGAAAGACGGCTTTACGGCTGGACGGCCAGCCAGAGCATTGGCAATGGCTGCCGCGGCAACCTTGGCCTGCGCATTAGCCACAAAACCCGACTTGGGCATCGGCGCCGCGACGGTGGCGTCGCCCACCACGTAGATATTAGGCACGCGCGTCGACTCGAAAGTTTCGGGGTTGACCGGCACCCAACCACTCTCGTTGGTGACCCCTGCACGCTCGGCGATGATGCCAGCCTTTTGGGGTGGAATGACGTTGAGCACATCGGCCTTGTGCTTCTCGCCGAACTCGGACTCGACCGTTAATGTATTGGCATCGACACGTACAACTTTACCGTCTTTAGACAGCGGCACCCACTCGATCATATCGCCATAAAAACGCTTCCATCCGTCGGTAAACAAGCCCTGCTTGGAAAACGCGTCTTTAGGGTCGAGCACCAGGATTTTTGACTTGGGCTTTTGCGTTTTGAAGTAATGCGCCACCATGCTGATGCGCTCGTAGGGGCCGGGTGGGCAACGATATGGGTTGGCGGGCGCCACCATGACGAACACCCCGCCATCGGGCATGGCATCAAGCTGCTTTTTAAGCAGTTCGGTTTGCGCACCTGCTTTCCAGGCGTGTGGCGCTTTTTGCGCTGCAGCCTCGTCATAGCCTTCCAAGGCATTCCAGCGGAAATCGATACCGGGCGACAACACGAGCTTGTCGTAGGCGAACGTTTGGCCACCCGCCACCTTGACGGTTTGCTTCTGGGCATCGACCGCATCAGCATAGTCGTGCACAACCGTTACGCCCAGAGCGCGCAACTCGTCGTAGTTATGTGACTGCTGCTCTAACGTACGCAGGCCACCCAAGTACAGATTCGTAAACGGGCAAGTCATGAACTCGCGCGCCGGCTCGATGAGCGTGACCTGAATGGCAGGGTTACGACGCTTGAGGTATTTGGCCGCCGTAGCGCCACCAAACCCCCCGCCGACAACGACCACCCGACCGGCCGAACCACTGGCAAACGATGGTGCACCCACCAGCAAAGCCCCTGCCGCACCGACCTTACCCACGGTGGCCAGCATTTCGCGACGTGTCATTTTTTTCGAATTGATCATGATGGTTACCCTTTAGTTCTTATTGGTAGCTTGAGGCTTGATTTGCGAAAAATGCTTCGCCAGGGCAGCAAGCTCGTCGTCGGAATAGCCCTTAGCCAAACGGTTCATGACCGTCGTACCCGCCGGCGGCGTGTCAGACTTATAGGCCATTAACTGGGCCTTGAGCACGGCTTCGGGGCGGCCCGCCAAAGACGGCATGCCTCCCGGCGACCGCCCATCGGTGCCATGACAGTTGGCACAAGCCGCCGCCAGTACCGTGACATCAAAGGTGGACTGAGCCTGAGCAGGTGCAGACAAGCCCAGGACTAGCAGCCCAACAGCCGATACAACGCCGGTAGACAGTTGCTTGATCAAAGTTTTCATAATTTTTCCGTTTGTTCAGAAACTTGAAAGAATTGAGGCATGCTAGCGAATTTCATCCGGCACGAGAACTAATTAATCGAGACCTATTTATAACCAGAAGAAATATAGTTGATTTGCGTCGCGCCGAAGCATAAGATGACCATACAGGACGCCGTATTTATGTTCTGTTTTTCGACTCCGGCCTAGTGCACGCGGGTCTTGCATGGTCGGTTTTAAGGAGCTGCCATGAACATCAAATCGCTCAATCTGGTTGTTGATATCAATGCCGACGGCCGCTACAGTTTCTGGGAAATCTGGGAGCTGATCCGCGATCTCTACCGTCTTCCGGGTAACCTGCTGGTCGAAGGTCTTGGCCATATCCCTTATGTATCCAACGCTTTAGGTATTCACGCCTCCGAAGCCATGGGCTATGGCAGCCTGAACGGGTTACTGGCGGTTACGCTATCTTTGTTGTTCTGGATCGCCCTGATACTGGGCTTGATGGCCTGGGCATCGCCGGATGCCGATACCGACGCCGAAGACAACGTCGGCAAGGCGACAGCCAGAGCCCCCGGGTTGGGCGGCAAGCAAAACCACCAACCCCCGGTACTGCATTAGCCCGCCGTCATGCAGCCACCTTGCTGCCAGGTTGTAACAACGGCAGCAGCGCCGTTGTGATTAGAAGCACTTCAGTTGATTGCACTTACACCTTTTGGCCGGGTTTATTGCCAAAATAGGCTCATTGAAGCTGAACAAGAGGTGAAGAATGAAGCGACTGATCATGACGGGCCTGGCGGCACTGGGTTTTGCCGGCGCACAGCCCGCGTTGGCCGACGTCGATATTGACATTGCCGTGGGCGTGCCGGGCATTGTTTACAGCACCCCGCACCCGCCGCGCTATGGACACCATCACCGGCATTACGAACCCAATGGCTGGAGTGTGACCGTGGGCCAGCCCCAGGTTGTGGTGGTGCCCGGCGGCGTCGTTTACAACGACTACCCCCGCTACTACAAAAGGCACGACTACCATCCGCATAAAAAATGGCGCGACCACAGGGGTAAGCGCCATCATAAACACCGCGGGCACCGCGATTAAAAAGAACTAAATTGTTTTTTCGACTGTGATCGCCCGGCGTCGTTGTGCAACACGCCGGGCTTTTTACATTACAGACGTTCGATACCGCCCATATAAGGCCGCAAGGCCTCGGGCACAATAACC
Organism: Pusillimonas sp. T2; assembly: GCF_002236805.1. Taxonomy (GTDB): domain Bacteria; phylum Pseudomonadota; class Gammaproteobacteria; order Burkholderiales; family Burkholderiaceae_B; genus Neopusillimonas. Next base: position 266,737 of record NZ_NIQA01000001.1, read on the forward strand.
GTACCGTCTGCTTGCTGATAGTTTTCGATGAGGGCCACCAGCGCCCGGCCCACCGCCAGACCCGAACCATTCAATGTATGCAGATATTCGGGCTTGCCTTTTTCGGGGCGATAACGCGCTTGCAAACGACGTGCCTGGAAGGCCTCGCAGTTTGAAACTGATGAAATTTCGCGCCACGTATTTTGGGCCGGCAACCAGACTTCGAGGTCGTAGGTTTTAGCCGCGCCAAAGCCCATATCGCCGCCACACAACAACATCACACGGTACGGGATGCCCAGCTTTTGCAACACAGCTTCGGCGTGCGTGACCATGTCTTCGAGGGCCTGATACGAGGCATCGGGATGCACCACCTGCACCAACTCGACTTTGTCGAACTGGTGCTGACGAATTACGCCACGCACGTCGCGCCCGCCGCTACCCGCCTCAGAACGGAAACATGGTGTGTGTGCCGTCAGTTTGATGGGCAGCTCGGCCGCCGGCGTGATGGTGTCGCGCATCGAACCAGCCAATGTAATTTCAGACGTCGAAATAAGATAAAGGTCTTCGCGCTCGACCGGGTTACCCTGTTCGTCGAGTTGGGGCTCTTTGTCTTGCCCTCCCTTGGTCACCCAGAACATGTCGTCTTTGAATTTGGGCAACTGACCCGTACCGTACAGGGTTGAGCTGTTGACGATATAGGGGGTGTAGCACTCGGTGTAGCCGTGCGACTCGGTTTGAAGGTCGAGCATGAACTGGGCTAACCCACGATGCAAACGTGCCGCGGCCCCGCGCAGCATCATGAAGCGCGAACCGGCCAGCTTGCGTGCCGACTCGAAGTCAAGGCCGAAACGCTCGGCTAGCGTGACGTGGTCTTTGACCTCGAAAGGCAAGGGGGCCGGATTGCCATTGGCATCGGTCGGGCCCGGCACCCAGCGGCGTACCTCGACGTTGTCGTCGGACGACTTACCTTCGGGCACGCTGTCATGCGGCAAATTAGGAATGGTCATGAGCCATTCGTTGAGTTCGGCCTGGATAGCCGACAAGTCTTGCTCGAGCGCTTTAAGCTGCTCGGGGATGGCCTGGGATTCGGCCATTTCTTTAGAGGCATCTTCGCCCTTGGACTTTAACTGGCCAATCAGTTTGGATACCGCGTTACGACGCGCCTGAAGGGTTTCGGTTTCGACCTGCACGGCCTTGCGACGGGACTCGAGCTGGGCGAAACGTTCGGTATCGAAGGACACGCCACGCCGGGCGAGCGCCGCGACCACACTGGGCAAATCTTTACGCAACTGATTGGGGTCTAACATATTGAGCCAAATAAAATAATTGAAAGGAAGCCGATAGCGCGTGGGCCGTACCAGACACTGCCAAGACCGCACCGGCTATTTTTTACCGCGATGCCGACGGTCGAGATCACGCAAAAACGCCAGCTTTTCGGTGATTTTACCCTCTAGCCCGCGGTCTGTCGGCTGATAAAAGCCCGCCCCCAAACCGTCGGGAAAATAACGTTCGCCTGCGGCGTACCCATGCGGCTCGTCGTGTGCGTACCGATACGCTTCGCCATGCCCAAGCTGTTTCATGAGACGGGTAGGTGCGTTACGCAAGTGCACAGGGACTGGTGCCGAACCATGCTGCTGCGCGTACTGCCGCGCAGCCTTATAAGCCTTGTAAACCGCGTTTGATTTGGCCGCGCAAGCCATGTAAACCAGCGCTTGCGCCAAGGCCAGCTCACCCTCAGGCGAACCGAGGCGCTCGTAGATATCGGCGCCGTTCAAGGCCAGTTCGGTTGCGCGCGGGTCGGCTAAGCCAATGTCCTCTACCGCCATACGGATCATGCGGCGTGCCAAATATTTTGGGTCGGCCCCACCGTCGAGCATACGCGCAAACCAGTACAAGGCAGCATCGGGGTCCGAACCACGAACGGCTTTATGCAATGCACTGATCTGATCGTAAAAAGCATCGCCCCCTTTATCGAAACGGCGAAGATTTTGCGACAGTGAGGTTTCAAGCCATTCGGCATCGATTTGGCTGCGGCCCGCACCCAAGGCCGACTCGGCCACCACCTCGAGCGCATTGATCAGCCGCCGGGCATCGCCGTCAGCCCACGCCGCCAGTTGGGCAGCGGCGTCTTCGGTAATGGAGATTTGCACAGCGGGAGCATCGTCGGCAAGACCCGCTAAGTCCGCGGCATCATTTTTACCCGATTCGGAGCCCAGGCGCATAGAAGACGCCGACGAGGCTGGAAAATCGGCAACCAGATCGGCGTTAATTGTCGCCAGCGCCTTGCCTATCAAGCCTTGCAAATCGGCCGCTGACAAGGGTTCGAGGACGTATACCCGGGCCCGCGACAGCAGCGCCGAATTCACTTCAAATGAAGGGTTTTCAGTGGTGGCCCCGATAAACGTAAACAAGCCGCTTTCAACATAAGGCAAAAAAGCGTCTTGCTGCGCTTTGTTAAAACGATGCACTTCATCGACAAACAATATAGTGCGACGCCCCTGGCCTTGAGCCACCTGAGCGGTAACGACGGCATCGCGAATGTCTTTGACGCCGCCCAGAACGGCAGAAATAGCCAGGAACTGGGCGTCGAATCCGTCGGCCATTAAACGGGCCAGCGTGGTTTTACCTACCCCCGGCGGACCCCAGAAAATCATGGAATGCGGGCGACCCGATTGAAACGCCACACGCAAGGGCTTGCCCGACCCGAGCAAATGCGCCTGCCCGATCACGTCGTCGAGGCGCCGTGGGCGCAACCGTTCGGCCAACGGCACATAAGCCGCACCGGCCGAGCCGGAAAAAAGGTCGGGAGGCGTCATTGAAGCTTGACGACATCGACGCCGGCGGGGGCCTTGAACTGAAAACTACCGGCCGGCAAACTGGGGTTAACCGATACCTTGCCCAAGTCAATGACGGTCGTTTGGCCAAAGGCATCGAGCAATTCGAGGCGCGCAGGCAGGTTGTCGGCAAACGCCATATCGACATATTTGAAACCGGCATCGGCACCTTTGGGCGTTGCCCTTAGCCAGGCCAGGCCATCGCGCTCGGGCAAGGCTTCGAGCGTGAAGGATTCGTCGAGCGAACCGGAGCCAAACAAAATGGCAGCGGGCGACGCGCCAATGGATTGATCGACGCTACGCTGGGTCACTTGCGCCAGGTCGGGGTCGTACTGCAATACATGGCGCCCGTCCGACACAATGAGTTGCTCGTAGGGCTTTTTGACGTCCCAACGAAACTTGCCCGGGCGCTGAAAGGAAAAGTCGCCGGTTTGCGATGGCTTACCCTGCCCCTGCGGCGTGATGGTTTGTTGCTGGAACTGACCGGTGGCCGACTGTACGTTTCCAATAAAGTGGCGCAATTGCGCTTCGGCCGACGCCGCCCAACTGGCGAGCGGCGCAGTGGCCAGCAAAGCAGCTGCAAAAAAAGCCGCAATTTTTTGATTAATCTGCATTGGCAGAATCCCCCGGAACAAGAATTTCGCGGTTACCGTTGGATTGCATGGCCGACACCAAGCCAGCTTGCTCCATTTGCTCGAGCAAGCGCGCCGCCCGGTTATAGCCAATGCGCAGGTGCCGTTGTACCGACGAAATTGACGCCCGTTTATTTTTGAGAATGACCTGAACGGCTTGATCGTAAAGCGGGTCGGACTCGGCATCGGCAAAGCCTGTAACCGATCCAAGCCCGTCGCCGGTCTCGCCTTCAGGGGCTCCTTCTAAGACCCCGTCGACGTAATTTGGTTCACCCTGCTCTTTGAGTTTGTCGACCACCCGGTGCACTTCGTCGTCGCTGACAAAGGCACCGTGCACGCGCACTGGCAGCCCAGTGCCCGGCGGCATATACAGCATGTCGCCCTGCCCCAACAACGTTTCGGCGCCCATCTGATCAAGAATGGTGCGCGAATCGATTTTGGACGATACCTGGAACGCGATACGCGTTGGGATATTGGCCTTGATCAAGCCGGTAATGACGTCGACGCTGGGCCGCTGCGTGGCCAACACCAAATGAATACCTGCGGCACGCGCTTTTTGCGCCAGGCGGGCGATGAGTTCTTCAATTTTTTTACCCACCACCATCATCAGGTCGGCCAGCTCGTCGATGACAACCACAATCATGGGCAAGGTCGATAGCGGCTCGGGTTCGTCGGGTGTTAACGAGAACGGATTGGGGATAGTTTCGTCGCGTTTTGCAGCATCGCGGATTTTGGCGTTGTAGCCGGCCAAGTTCCGTACGCCAAGCTTACTCATCAGGCGATAGCGCTTTTCCATTTCGCCCACGCACCAATTAAGCGCGTTGGCGGCATGCCGCATATCGGTGACCACCGGCGCCAGCAAATGCGGAATACCTTCGTAAATGCTCATTTCGAGCATTTTGGGGTCGATAAGAATCAGACGGGTTTGGGAAGCATCGGCCTTGTACAGCAACGACAAGATCATGGCGTTAATGCCCACCGACTTACCCGAGCCCGTGGTACCCGCCACCAGCAGGTGGGGCATTTTGGCCAGATCGGCCACAACCGGATTACCAGCAATGTCTTTACCCAGCGCGATGGTCAGCACCGACGGTGCCGCATGGTAGGTTTGCGACCCGATGATTTCGGAGAGCTTGACCATTTGGCGACGCGGGTTGGGCAGCTCAAGCCCCATCAAGTTTTTACCCGGGATGGTTTCAACCACGCGTATGCTGACCAGACTAAGCGCCCGGGCCAGGTCTTTGGCTAGATTGACAATTTGACTGCCCTTAACCCCTGTGGCCGGCTCGATTTCGTAGCGTGTAATTACCGGACCGGCCTGCGCCGCCACGACAGTGACATTCACGCCGAAATCAGACAATTTTTTTTCGATGAGCCTGGAGGTGAATTCGATGGTTTCGGGCGACACCGATTCGGGTAGTTCGGTCACCGCGTCGAGCAGCCCGATTTCCGGCAGCAAGCCCGAGGTATCTGTAGTCACTGGCGCCGCGAACAAGGTTTTTTGTTTTTCTTTTTCGGCGCGAATAGATTTGGGCACGCTGACGATCGCCGGTTCAATGCGTACCGGCTGCTCGTGAACCAGCTGTTCTTGTTTGGCTTCGACGACCTCTTTACGCTCGGCCTTTTTGACTTGACCCACTTTGCGATCTTCGCGCGCTAACTTAAGTTGCCACAGGTACAACGCAAACCGCTCGATGCAGAGCCCGATGCGTTCGGCTACCTGCAACCACGAAAACCGGAAAAACAGACTGGATCCTACGGCAATGAACACCAGCAACAACAAGGTGCACCCCGTGGTGCCCAAGGTGTAACCCAAGGCCTTAGCCAATAATTTACCCAGTTCGCCACCCGCCCCAGCGGGCAAATGCGAACCCGTTTCGACCAACTGCATGGCTTCGGTGCCCATAACCCCCACAAACATCAGCGCATAACCAACGCCAGCTTCCCAGCGCAAACGAGGAAGGACATCGAGCTTTTCTTCAGGAGGCAGTTGGCCGGTAAGCCGGTAAAAACCAACCCCGACGCGCTGAACCAGCAACACCACCCATAACCAGGCCGAATAGCCGAACAGAAAAAGCAGCAAGTCGGCCACATAGGCCCCTACCGTACCGCCTTTGTTAAGCGTGACCGTTGACTGCATGGAATGCGACCAGGCGGGATCGGAAGGCGACCAGGTGGCCAGCACCAACCCAAGCCAGGCGGCCAGCGCGGCGAACGCGATCCAACGAGCCTCGCGCAGCAAGCCCGAAAGACGGGTTTGCAATGCCGAGGGACCATTGCGCACGTTGCGCGACGAACGGGGAGATGCTGCAGGTATTCGAGCCATGGACTCATTATAATTGGCTACACACTAATTTCGGATATTGATGCGATGACGACTGCAAAACACGCCAAAGTAATGATTCTTGGTTCCGGCCCGGCCGGCTACACGGCTGCGGTTTACGCCGCGCGCGCCAACCTGAACCCTGTCCTGATTACCGGCCTGGAGCAAGGCGGGCAGCTGATGACCACTACTGACGTCGACAACTGGCCAGCCGATGCCCAAGGCGTGCAAGGCCCAGACCTGATGCAGCGCTTTCAAGAGCATGCCGCACGATTCGATACCGAATTCGTTTACGACCACATTTCCAGTGTCGATCTATCGAAACGCCCCTTTACACTCAATGGCGACTCGGGCGAGGTCTACACCTGCGACGCCCTGATCATTGCCACTGGCGCATCAGCCCAATACCTGGGCTTACCCTCAGAACAAGCGTTTATGGGCCGAGGCGTCTCGGGCTGCGCCACTTGCGACGGCTTTTTCTATAAAAAACAAGACGTTGTCGTAGTTGGCGGTGGCAACACCGCTGTCGAAGAAGCCCTTTACCTGTCGAATATTTGCAACACGGTTACCGTCATTCACCGCCGCGACAAATTCCGCGCCGAGCCCATCCTTATCGACAAAATGATGGACAAGGTCAATAACGGCAATATGCGACTGAAACTGTTCTACGAACTGCAAGAAGTGCTGGGCGATGATTCCGGGGTCACCGGGGTACGGATTCTGAACAATCAAACCGGCCAAACCGAAGACCTGGCCGTCACGGGCGCCTTTATTGCGATTGGCCACAAGCCCAATACCGGCATCTTCGAAGGCCAACTTAAAATGGAAAACGGCTACATCGTGACCCAGAGCGGCTTGAGCGGTATGGCTACCCAGACGTCTGTACCCGGCGTTTTTGCGGCGGGCGACGTGCAAGACCACGTTTATCGCCAAGCCATTACCAGCGCAGGCACCGGCTGCATGGCCGCGCTCGACGCCCAACGCTGGCTCGAGAACGGTGGCCAATAAACCCGGGCTGGCCGATCTTAAAAAGCTACGCCAGCAGGCCGAAGCCGCCACCGCGCCCAAACCTGCGGCAAGGCCTAACAAGAATCTGAAAAAAGGAACCCGGGGCAAACCCCTGGGTTCTGGCGGGCTGTCGTCTGCCACAGCCTCCAATCAATCAGTCTCGCCTGCTAGCGCAAGCCCCGCTGCGCACCTGGCCAGGCAAGGAGCGCGCAACGCAGCGCCCTGGCCGGCCGGCACCGAAGCCGTGCCAGAGCAAGATGTTGCGTTGTTCCGGCAAACTATGCGCTTCGTCCAGCCCATCAAAAACACCGGGCGGGCCATTTTGCCGCCTGTGCCCAAAGCAGCCAAAACCATACTTAAAGACCGTCGTGCTGCCGCCCAAGGGCAAGACTTTGAGCGCCCTACCCCAAAAGTATCCGATGTTTTCGCCCCGGCATTGCCACATGCCGAACGCGGCGACAGCGACTACCTGCGCCATGGCGTCGGGCCCGATGTTCTTAAAAACCTGAAACGCGGGAAATGGGCCATTGTGGCCAGCATCGACCTGCACGGCGCCACGCTGGAACAAGCTCGCGACCGGCTCGACCAGTTCATTCAATCGTGCATTACACACAATGTGCGTTGCGTGCAGGTTGTACACGGCAAAGGGTATGGGTCGCGCGATGGCGCCCCAGTACTTAAAGAGGTGGTTCGGCGCTGGCTTACCCAGTTTGACGCCGTACAGGCCTACACCGAGTGCCCCGAAAACAACGGCGGCAGCGGTGCGGTGCAGGTTTTGCTAAAAGCAGCGTCGGCAAATTAAAGGCCAAGCCAAATACCCGACGCACCGGCATAGACCGCCCCTCGTCGCCCACGACACCCCTATGTAAGCCGCACCAGAAAGAAAACGCAAAAAGGCCAGCGCTAAACGCTGGCCTTTTTACATTTTTTGATTTTTATGGGTACCGCTTCTTGCCATGAGTGGCAAGTATAGTTATTTCCGATTGTATCGGTTTGCCCATGCAGGGCTTTGTCTCCTCACCTGCATGTATTGAATTGTGCACCAATTGTTAACAATAAACACTTAGGGATTGCACCTATATTGTGCGCTGCAGAAACACAACGGGGCGAAATGCATTCACCAAGGTTGCGCGCGCTGCCCCAGGCCGGGTCGCGATCATCATACCAAAAGCGGGCAACAGGGTATTGACCCTGTCCCTTATGACTTGCAGCACCTTGCATATAGCAACGAGAAACACACAACTCTATAGAATTCTGCGCATACCCTGGAAGGATGATCCGATGTACACCTACAACGAAACAGACCAGCAACTGGTAAATGAACGCGTGGCCCAATTTGAAGGCCAAACGCAACGTTTCCTCGCCGGTGAGCTCACCGAAGACGAGTTCCGCACCCTGCGTCTGCAAAACGGTCTTTACATACAACGCCACGCGCCCATGCTGCGTGTCGCCATCCCATACGGCCTGTTGCGCGCCGACCAACTGCGCAAATTGGCTGACATTGCACGGCGCTACGACCGCGGATACGGTCACTTCAGCACCCGCCAGAACATGCAGTTCAACTGGCCCCGCCTTGAAGATGTCCCGGCCATATTGGGCGAGCTGGCAACCGTGCAGCTGCATGCGATACAAACCAGCGGCAACTGCATCCGCAATACCACCAGCGACCACCTCGCCGGCGTTGCGCCCGACGAAATCGTCAACCCGCTGGTGTGGTGCGAAATCATCCGGCAATGGTCGACATTTCACCCCGAATTTGCATTTTTGCCACGTAAATTCAAAATCGCCGTCAGCGGCGCCACTACCGACCGCGCCGCCATTGCCGTCAACGATATCGGGCTGCAGGCGGTTACCCAGAACGGCGAAACCGGGTTCCAGGTTTGGGCGGGTGGCGGGCTGGGGCGCACACCCATCGTGGGCAAACAAATCAGCCCGTTTGTTCCCTGGCCCCATCTACTGACATACTTAAGTGCCATTTTGCGGGTGTATAACCTGCATGGGCGCCGTGACAACAAATACAAGGCACGCATCAAGATTCTGGTTCGGGACATGACCCCCGAAGGCTTTGCAAAGGCGGTAGACGAGCACTGGCAAGCCCTGAAAAACGGCCCGGACACGCTGACTCAAGCCCACGTTGACCAAATTGCCTCACGCTTCAATTGGCCGGTCTACCAAGCCTTCGAAGCCGGCCATGACAGCCAGGTTACCGAACTGAAGGCCAACAACCCGGCCTTTGCACGCTGGCTGCGCACCAATACCCACGCCCACAAGGTTGCCGGGTATGCCGCTGTATCCGTATCGCTTAAACCCACGGGTTCGCCCCCTGGAGACATCACGGCCGACCAAATGGACAGCATAGCCACACTGGCCGAACAATACAGTCAGGGCCAATTACGGGTGACTCACGAACAAAACCTGTTACTGCCCGCCGTACCCCGTCAAGACCTGCCCGCACTTTGGCATGCGCTGAACGCACTGGGCCTGGCCACGCCCAACATCGGCCTGCTCACCAACATCATTTCATGCCCAGGCGGGGACTTCTGCGCGCTGGCCAATGCCGTATCCATTCCGGTAGCCGCCGCCATCCAGGCTCGATTCGACGACCTGGATTACCTGCACGACATTGGCGAACTGGACCTGAATATTTCGGGCTGCATAAACGCCTGCGGGCATCACCACGTTGGACATATTGGCATTCTGGGCGTCGACAAGGCGGGCCAGGAGTGGTACCAGGTCACGCTGGGCGGCCGCCAAAGTGCCGCACGCACTGAACAAGTCGGCGATACAGGCGCTGAAATCGGCCGCATCATAGGGCCGTCGTTCAGCCGCGAACAGATTCCGGACGTCATCGAGCGGCTGATACAAACCTATCTTGGCCTGCGCGACGACGACACCGAGCGCTTCATCGACGTCATCGACCGGGTTGGGCCCGAACCTTTCAAAACCGCGGTGTACAGCGACCCCAATATTGTGACCGGCAAAATCCAGCACACACGTAACGAAGAAGACGCACATGCCTGATACCCAAGACCCCCAGACACTTCTGACGGCGAGCGGCGATACACGGCGCATCCCGAAACCCATCACCTGGGAAACAGGTCATGGCTCGACCGTGCCGCCAGAGCATACCTCGTCAACAGCGCCTGACGCCGCGCCCGCCCTGCCTCCTGACGCACCTCACTGGCAGGTCGGACTGAACGACTGGCTGACTCACCAGGCAGACTGGGCGAACCGCAGGCATATTCCCGGTCTGGTGCTGACCAGCGATACCGACCCAGCGGCGCTAGGGGGGCTGAACACAACCATAGCCCCCGCCTGGATCACCATCGAGTTTCCGGTGTACACCGACGGCCGAGGCTTTACCCTGGCCCAACTGCTACGGACCCGGCACCACTGGACCGGTGAACTGCGCGCATCGGGCGACGTCTTGATTGACACCGTGTTTTACCTGCGCCGCTGCGGTTTTGACAGCTATCTGCTCAAGCCAGGCCACGATACGCCTGCCGCCCAACAGGCCTTGCACACCTTCACCGCTGCTTACCAGACGGTGTATCCCCTAGGTATCTGAACGCGTGAAATTATTTTAGAATTCAAGGATTAACCCCTTGATCAACCCCACGCACCAGTCGTATCGGCGCGCCCTGTTCTACCGAGGCTGCCATGGCGCTTTTCCCGAAAGAACCCGAGCTTGTCGGCCATTTGGCCGCACACCGGCTTTTTCACTCGAACGACCTGGACGAAACCCGAGACACCGTGGGGAGGATTTTCAAGCCCCACGAACTGGGCGTACGTGGGCGGCGCCAAAAGCTCGATGCCGAAATGGATCACCTGTCGTTGGGCAAGGCATCCATCAATCGGCTGCGCTATGGGGCAGACGTCACCATCGAACCCGAGTCGCTCGATGACTTCCTGTTGGTGCAAATGCCCATGGCCGGAAGAGCCGTTATTCACTGCGGCACCGACCACATCATTTCCACGCCCGACATGGCGTCAGTTCTGACGCCGTCTTTGCCAGTGCACATGCAATGGCAAGGGGTCTGTGATCAGCTTATTGTAAAAATAGAACGACACGCCCTTGAAACCGCGTGTGCAGCAGCGCTGGGCCACGCCCTGCCCAGCCCCATCGAATTCAAACTGGGCATGGACTTAAGTCGCGACGGTGGCCTGGCCTGGCGCCAACTTATTGCATTTTTAACCACCAGCCAGTTCATTGCCGGGGCCGACCAGCGTAATTTGGTTACCAGCCAACTCGAGCAGCTACTGGCCACCACCCTGTTAACCCAACATCCGCATAACTATTCGGCTGCGCTGCTTAACCCGGCGCCAACACCCGACCTGCCCTACATTCGGCGGGCCGAAGAGTACATTCTGGCGCACTGCAAAGAGCCCATCACCATGCAAGACCTAGCGCGTCATGCTCATATCAGTACGCGTAGTTTGTACAAGGGGTTTCAAGAACACCGGGGCATCAGCCCCATGGGCTACGTCAGGCAGGTGCGTCTGCAAAAGGTGCGCGACGCCCTGTTGCAGGCACGACGCGCTGGGCAAAGCATCAGCGTCACCCAGGTAGCCCTGGACTGGGGTTTCGGGCACCTGGGTCACTTTACGCAAGCTTATCGCAAGCAGTTCAATGAACTGCCTTCGCAAACGCTGCGGGGTTAGCCTGCACCTGCTTCTGCCGTTCCAGCAACTTGCGTGTCACCATGCGGTAGTCACGGGCATCAATGGGCAGCAACCACTGTTTAAAGCGGGTAAATGGCCCCACATTAATACCAATTTCGTCCAGCATTTCGTCAACGTTGTGCATCGAGAACGGAATAATATTGGTACCCCGCGCATGTTTGCCCTCGGTGCGCTCTTCCATCCATTTCAGGCGTCGACGCACATGCTCGCGGCGCTTTTCTACCGGAGGCAGGTCCAACCCGCCCATCAGGTGGGTGGCAATCCATAAGGCCGCAACTTCGGCGCTTAACGGGCTGTAGAACGACGAGTTATAGCCGCAGAAATGCAGACGCTTTACGGTTAGCGGCAAGATTTGACGATACAGCTCAAAGTTACCGCGCTCGTCAGTAATCTCATCTTGCACCGACTGCGGTAAAAATGGCACGACCTGCTTAAACCCGGTACCGCATACGACCAGGTCAGCGGGCACGGTACGCCCATCAGTCAAGGTCGCCACAGGCTTGCCATCGCGGGCCCCCAACGAAGCAATCTCGCACTCACGGGCGATTTCGGTTTTGCCCGCAATGACCTGCTCGTACAGTTCGTCGGTAGACAAACTGACGGTACTGCGGGCGATACGGTCGAACGTGCCCTCGGGTACCAGCCCCAGTTTGTCGAGCTTAAGCTGACGCGTTGCTATTTTTTGCAACGACGAAATCATGCTGTCGCGAACCCCGCTGCCCGCACCGTGCAAGAATTTCTCGAAGCCTTTGACCTCGATATACTGAAACAGACCTTCACCCATCCGGGTCAACATCAGGTACTTGTAGTTCAGTACATTCATGACCTTGCGCGGCATTTTCCAAAGGAGTTCGCGGGCAATGACTTTGGTCGATGCTGCAACTTCGCCAATGGCGGCCGCCACATCGCAAGACGACTTGCCATACCCTACCACCAGCACATTCTTGTTGCGCGCGTCTTCCAGGTTGTTGAACTCGGACGTTGCACACAGACGACCGCCGGCCGCCTCGAACTCGGCCACACCCGAATAGGGCGGAATAAATGGCTCGGAGAAAATACCGTTAGCCACCACCAGATGTTCAAACTGATGCTCATGTTCTTGCCCAGTTTGCGTGTTGCGTACTTTGACGCGCCAGCCTTTATCGCCCTCGGGCTCTGCGACGATGACCTCGGTGTTCAGCTGGATGCGGCGATCCAAATCGAAATGTTTGGCAAACGCCGCCAGGTATCGCTGCACTTGCTCACCGCTGGGCCACTCGGGGTACTCGGCCGGCATCGGGAAGTCGGATAAAAAGTAAGTGTCTTTATTGTTCTGGGTACGCAGGCCGGGATACCGACGCGTCGCACTCCAGACGCCCCCGACATCGGGTGCCTTCTCGAATACGGTCACATCATGACCAAACTGGGTCAGTACTTTGGCAGACGACAGGCCGGCAAAACCGGCACCAATGATTGCAATTTTCATGGCTTGACTCCGGTTACTCACACAGACGGGGAATGGCGGGAACAGCCTGCTCGGGTCCCATGGCGCTGTAGCCGCCATCGATAGCGAGGTCGGTTCCGGTAATAAAAGAAGCGCCCGGCGAGCACAGGAACACAACACCCTCGGCCACTTCGGATGGGTCGCCGACACGCCCCAGCAAATGGTAGGGTTCGGCCACCCGATCAGTCTTGGCACGGTCGCCGCCGGTCAGCTCATTCATGATGCGCGACCATGTCCAGCCTGGCGAGACCGAATTGACACGAATATGATCGGCCGCGAGGTCCATGGCCATATTGCGTGTCAGCTGAGCAATGGCGGCCTTGGTTACGGGGTAAAGCCAACGACCTGTTTGGGCTACCTTGGCGCTGATGCTGCTGAAATTGACAATAGCGCCACCGCCCCGCTTGATCATGTAAGGACGGCACGCACGCATCATCATGACAGCGCCCACCACATTCACATCGTAGCTTTGGTGCCAGTCATCGCGGCTGGCCTCGATGCCGTTGTCGACGTAGCTGCACGCCAGGTTAACCAGATAGTCAACGCCACCGAAGCGCGCGACAGCCTGATGCACGCACGCATCAATTTGCGAGTCGTCGGACAGATCGGTTTTTACAAATACGGCGCGTTCGCCCAGACTGTCGGCTACCCGCTGGCCGCCTGCCTCGTCGATATCGGCAATGACAACGGCTGCACCACGGTCGCAAAACGCTTTGGCTACGGCGGCGCCGATTAGTGTCGAGCCGCCCGTCACGATGGCCACTTTATCTTGCATGTCCTGCATGATCTTGTCTCCTGTCAATTAATGAAAGCTTAGTTATGTGTTTTTGACAGAAGCATTATGCGAAGCAGCCCTGCTCAAGGCCTATCCCGCAAGTGCCTATCGTTATCCCGAAAGTGCAAAGAACGGCATTCTTTTTCTGCTACAGTGCAACCGGTAAAACAAAGGCACCCTCGAATGAATCGACTTTTCACCGGTACCCTTGCATTCGTCACAGCGCTGGCACTTTCAGGCTGTGCACTGCCTGGCCCTTCCGGCCCGAACACGCCGCGCACCGAAGACATGTCGGTCGATCAAATGGCGCAAACCGATTTCAACCGCACTGTTACCGTCGCCATGCGCGACAACCTCGACAGCCTGAACAGACTGCTTGAAAAGCTTTACAGACGCAATCCGGCCGAATGGCGCAAATCAGGCGCCGGCGACATAGAAACCGCCATCAAACGGGGTCAGGCTGCCATCGAGTCCGGCCAGGCGCCGGCTCCCCTGCGTGGGCTGGCCGACATCCAGATCCTGTCGGTATCCCTCGACCCTAGCTACACGGGCGATCGCGTGGCTGCCTTTGTATTCGGGCTCGCCGACACCATCGTGCGCGCCCACAACGGCAAAACCCGCTTTTACGTCACCGATGCTCTTGAGGCACAAAAGGTGTATAACGCCGCACGTAATGTTGAAATAGCCGCCTGGATGCTATCGACACGCAAAAACAGCCTGGGGCAACCTTTGCTGCTGGCCAACGAAATCACGCCCGAAACCAGCAACCTGAGTTTCGAGCGCGAGTTTGGCCAACTTGTGGGCCGCCTTGATCTGATCGCCAACCTGCTGGACGAGAACCTGCGTCGGGTGGGCATCAACTACGTACAGGGCCTGTTGTTCTTCAACTTTTTACCTGTACGGTAAGCGACAAGCAAGCCAAGCGCCGTGCCACATTAAATGTATTTTGCCTCCCAGGCTAAGCCCAGGTGCGGGCACGCCGCTGGCAACTAACACCAACTTTTTTTACCCGGCGCGCTTTCGATTCAGGTGCTGGTGTGCTGCATATCACCATCAATTGACAGCGCTTGGCCAGAAATCGAACGACCGCTGTCAGACGCCAGAAATACCGCCAGGTCGGCGATATGGTTCGGGTCGACCAAGAACTTGAGCGATTGCGACGACATGGCATCAGCGCTGACCTGCTCCAGTGTTTTGCCGCTGATGGCGGCACGACCCTGAAGCACTTGCTGAAAACGCGGGCCATCGGTAGCGCCCGGCAACAGCGCATTGACGCGTATACCATCGCCTCCCAGTTCGATAGACAGGCTTTTGGTAAAACCGATGAGCCCCCATTTGCTGGTTGAGTACGCAGAACGATTCGGATAACCAAAGCGCCCAGCCACCGACGACATATTGATTATGACACCGGCCCCGGACTGTTTTAAAAAGGGAATGGCGACACGGGTCACGTTGAACGTACCGGTAAGATTGATTTGCATGACGCGCTCCCAGGCATCGGGGTCGAAATTTTCGACGGCAGCTGTCGGGCCCGGAATGCCGGCGTTATTGACCAACACATCAATCCCTCCCAGGCGCTCAGCAGCATCGGGCACCATCTGCTCAATCGCAGTACGACTGGAAACGTCGCATACGGCCGTATGCACGCCGGGTAAAACGTCGGCCATGGCCCGCAACGCGGGCTCATCGATATCGCACACAAAAACCCGTGCGCCCTTGGCCACAAATGCCTGGGCAATCGCCCGACCAATGCCGGACGCGCCGGCTGTAATCAGAACACGCTGCTGACTCACTTCTCCCCCTTTGGGCGACGCCCGGCCGCCGTCTAATTATTTGCCGCCTTGTCGAACCAGCCATTACACTTCAGGCCTGTTTGATTTTGACTTGAATCGTCATGGTAACCAAATCACCCGCCGCCTTGGCGCGTCAAGGTAAAGATAATTGCCCCTGGCAGCGGGTTGAGCCGGACGGCAGTAACCTTACCGTCGACAAGTTTCCCAGCACGTTGATTGTGCAACTGGCCAATATGCTGCGCCGTGAAGTGACGACGCAATACGCTGAACGATTCGGGCTGACCGTCTCCGAATGGCGACTTCTCGCGCTGATTGTGCGGTTTTCCCCCTTGCCCTTTGGTGAGCTGGTTCGTCTCTCGAGTTCGGACAAAGCCCTGGTCAGCCGCACCTTGCGCATTCTGGAACAACGCGGCTTCTGTTCGGTTCAACCCGAGCCCGGTGGCAATCGCAAAAAACTGGTGTGTGTTGCCTCTGAAGCCGGTACCGACCTGTACGAGCAAATCATGCCCGTTGCGCAAAAATACCAGGCCAATGTCCTGGCGCAGCTGGATGAACCCGAGCGCGTCGCCTTATACACCGCCCTGATGAAGCTCAGAAAGGCCGCCGACGCCGGATTGCTGCGCGTTCCAACCGCTCACGACGCTACTGACCGATAAACCTGATATTCACGGGCCGACATCGGGTTTTCCCTGTCGCTCATTTTGTTGACACATCAACAAAATGAGCGTTAACTTTAGCTTTCCAGAAACGATACGTCGTTTCACTAGCAAATCAACGGCACACTGCCATCCGCCGATCCATCAGCATTGCAGTGCGCTGCTTTCTTCACCGCTCATGGGAAGCACTCAACATGACAGACGCAATCATCGGCGCCAACGTCCCACAGGTCACCGGGCGCGCCAAGGTTTCGGGCACCGCCATCTATGCGGGCGACATCAAGCTAGCCGGCATGCTGCACGGCAAAGTGCTGCGCAGCCCCTATCCTCACGCCCGTATCGTCAGTATCGACACCTCCAAAGCCAAAGCCCTGAAAGGCGTCAAAGCAGTGATCACCGGCGAAGACACGCCTACCCGTCTTTGGGGGGTATCGCGAAAAGAGCGCCGTATCCTGGCCGCAGGCAAAGTCCGGTACGCCGGTGAAGAAGTGGCCGCAGTCGCCGCAATCAGCGAGGACATCGCCCGCGATGCGATCGACCTCATCCGGGTGGAATACGAAGAACTCCCCGCTGTTCTCGACCCGTTCAGCGCCCTTGAACCGGGCGCTATCGAGATCCACGAAGGCACGGGCAACATTGCCTACGAGACCCATGTCGATCGAGGCGACGTTGAACGCGGTTTCGACCGGGCGGCTGCGGTCTACGAAGCCACCTACAGCATGCCTTATCAGTATCCCGGGTATCTTGAACCCATGGCCTCGGTCGTTGACGTCGACGCCGCGACCGGCCGCATTACGGTATGGGCCGCCACGCAGTCCATTTTCATGTCGCGTTCGCGACTGGCTGAGGCGCTCGACGTGCCTCACTCACAAATCCGCTTTATCCAGACCATGACTGGCGGCGCCTTTGGCGGCAAAGCGGTCGAAGACGCCAATACGCCCATCGCAGCATTGCTGGCCATCAAATCGGGCAAGCCGGTGCGTCTGGCCAATAACCGCCTGGAAGACTTCCTGGCGGCCCCGTCAAGCATGCCGGCTACAGTCTGGCTGCGCATGGGCCTTTCAAAAGAAGGGCTGATCGTGGCCAAAGACTCGATGATTATCGGTGACAACGGTGCATACACCGGCCTGGCCGGACACGTTATCCATGTCACATCGATGCGTAGCGACAACATGCATCGCATTGAAAACGTCCGGGCACGTGGCAAGCTGGTTTACACCAACAAAATACCCAGCGGCGCGTTCCGTGGTTTTGGTGGTCAACAAATGGCTTTTCCGTTAAACAGCCACCTGGCGATGCTGGCCGAGATGGTCGGCATCGACCCACTTGAAGTGCAATTACGCAATGCCATCAAAACCGGTGAAACCAGCGTACACGGTTGGCATATGGGCAGTTGTGGCCTGTCTGACTGCCTGACGCAGGCCACCCACGGCATTGGTTGGGCCGAAAAACGCAAGGCGTCTAAAGACGCCGGCCCCATCAAACGCGGAACGGGTGTAGCGGCGGGCATTCATGTCAGCGCCAACCGCCAACTGGGCAACTGGGACGGCTCGACGGCCATCGTCAAAATGAATGAAGACGGACGAGTGACATTGATTACGCCAGAATGCGACATGGGCCAGGGCGCAGCCACCGTCCTTAGTCAGATTTGCGCCCATGAACTAAACATCCCTATCAGCCACGTTACCGTACCGCAACCCGATACCGACTCGACGCCGTTTGGTATTGGCACCGTCGCATCACGCGTCACCATTATTGCCGGCAACGCCGTGCGTTTAGCGGCCATCAAAGCGCGTGAGCAACTCTTTGAAGTCGCCGCCGAGAAACTCGACTCGGACCCGCACGCACTGGAAATCCACGACGACATGATACGCGTCAAAGCAGACACCTCCCGTGCGGTGTCGTTGCCCGACGCGGTGCGGCTACATCTGTTTCGCGTGGGCGGCCAGGGCATCTTCGCTCAAGCCACCTACGACCCGCCAACCGTCATGGCCGACGCCAACTACTACGGCAACGTCGCCCCCGCCTACTCGTTCGCGGCACAAGCCGTCGAAGTCGAAGTCGATACAGAAACCGGCCAGGTGCGCGTGGTTGATAGCTTTGTGTCAGACGACTGCGGCAAAGCCCTTAACCCCATGGCCGTGCATGGCCAAACCAATGGCGCCACCGCTCAATCTACCGCATGGGCGCTTTATGAAAGCCTGAACTTTGAAGACGGCCGACTCATGAACGGCAACTTTGCTGATTACGCCATGCCCACCGCCGACGCCCTGCCCGCGTTCAAGAGCGGCTTTATCGAATCGAATGACCCGAATGGCCCCTACGGTGCAAAAGGTGCCAGTGAAACCGCCGTCTTGCCGGGTGCGGCCGCCATTGCCAATGCCGTTTACGACGCTGTCGGCGTACGCATCAACGACCTGCCGATTACGCCCGAAAAAGTCCTTGCCGCACTGCGCGAGAAACACAACGCAGGAGACCAACATGCATGATTTCACTTATCTGGAACCAACCACGGCACAGGAAGCCTGCCAATTGCTGCGCGAATGCGGCGAAGACAGCCGCATTATTTCCGGCGGCACTGCCCTGTTGCTGGGCATGCGTCAGCGCATGCTGTCGCCCACGCACTTAATTTCACTGGGCAAAATCGACGACCTGAGCAACATTGAGTTTGAGCCCGGCGTGGGGCTAAGTATTGGCGCGCGGGCGCGCCATGCCGATATCGCCAGTTCGGCGGTCATTCAAGAGCACTTTCCCATGTTGGCCGACATGGCTCGACAGGTAGCCAACCCGCAAGTGCGCAACGCCGGCACGCTGGGCGGCAACCTGTGCTACGGCGACCCCGCCACCGACCCCCCAGGCTGTCTGATGGCCCTTGGGGCGCAACTGGTCATTGCGGGGCCCGAAGGCGAGCGACTGCTGCCTATCGAAGATTTTCTGGTCGATTATTTTCAGACCGCGTTGGGGCCGGACGAAATCCTGACACACGTCCTGGTACCCGCGCTGCCCGACGATGCCATTGGGTCGTACACACGCTTCCTGCGCACAGCGGCAGAGCATCGGCCGCTGGTCAACGTGGCGTTGCTCGCACGCGTTGAAAACGGCACACATTGCAAAGAGATCCGTATGGCGCTGGGTGCCTCAACGCCAACCGCTGTACGTCTGACAGCCGCCGAACAATTGCTGGCCGGTCAAACCCTGACACCGGCCCTGGCGGCCGAAGCGGCCAACATTGCCGTTCAGCATATCAACCCGATCTCGGACTCGCGCGGGTCCGCCGACTACCGCGCAGACATGGCCCGCGTCGTTATCCGCCGCGCCTTGATCAACCTCTTCGGCCTGACGGCGCAATAAGGACACGCTCATGAGCAAACACACCATTGATGTTGTCGTTAACGGCGAAGCCCTGACCGTCGATATCGACGCTCGCCGGCTATTGGCAGACTTCATACGTGACGACCTGAATCTAACAGGCACCAAGCGCGGATGCGAAACCGGCATTTGCGGCGCCTGCTCGGTCATCGTCGACGGCAAAGTCATCAAGTCCTGTCTGTCATTGGCCGTACAGGTCAACGGGAAGTCGATCACCACCATTGAGGGCTTGTCGTGCGAGGGTGAATTGCACCCTGTGCAAGAAGCCTTCCTGACCTGTGGCGGCATGCAATGCGGTTACTGCACGCCCGGCTTCATCATGACCACAACCGCCATGCTCGACCAAACCCCCGACCCGTCTGAAGCCGAGATTCGCAAGGGCCTGAATGGCAACCTTTGTCGCTGCACCGGCTACGTCAGCATAGTCGAGTCGGTACAAGCTGCCGCGCATAAGCTCGCGGCCAAATAACGACGCCAACACCGGAAAATCAAATGGAAATTGAAAAGAAAATGACGATTGCAGCGCCCAGGGACAAGGTCTGGACGCTGTTGCTTGACCCCAACGTAATGGGGGCCTGTGTACCCGGCATGGAGTCGATTGATGTCATCAGCGATACCGAGTACCTGGTGAACATCCACGTCAAAATGTCGTTCATCAGTGCGCGCTTTAAAGTGCGCACGATCATTACCCAAACAGACGCACCCGCCTACCTGAAAAGCGAAGGTACAGGTGAGGACTCCAGCATTACCAGCTCGCTCAAACATACCAGCGAGGTGTTCCTGACCGAACTGGGACCGAACGAAACCGAGTTCCGTACCAAGGTCAACGTTGAACTGCTGGGTCGCCTGGGCAGCTTTGGCATGAATATGGTCAAAACCAAGGCCGACCGCATGTGGGATGACTTTGGCAAGAACCTGGCCGAACGTATTGTGACCGGCGTTAATGGCGCCAAGGCCGCCGACACGCCTGCTGCGGGTACAGACGGCGTTGGTCAAGGTGCAAATACGATTGCAAGCGCGACCACTGTATCCGAAACCGGCGCAACGACTGCCGGCGCTAATGCGCAAGACAAGAACGCCAAGTCGTCAAAAACATCACTGATGTCACGCATGCGCTCGGCGTTTGGGCCATCGTCTTAAAGCACGGCCCAGACGCGGCCAACCAAAAGGCAACAGGCCTTCGGGCAAATGGTAAAAGACGGCTGGCCTCTCGACGAACGGCCGTTGACGTAAAATCTGAAGGGTCGACCCCACAACCGGGGCCGGCCCTTTATTTTTAAACACGCGCCAAAAAGGCTCAATGCCCATGCTTTTCAATCCATCCCGCGAACAGGTCAGGCAGTTTTTTTGTGGCGCCTGGCATAAACACACCCAAAACAACGTACTGACACCGATTGAATCGATGGCCGTTGAGTGGATTGTGCAGCACCCCGAATATCACGACGAACTGAACCGCCCGGACGCGCTTGAAGCCGAATATACGGTAGAAGGCGGGCAAACCAACCCGTACTTACACCTGTCGATGCACCTCGCTATTTCCGAACAGCTCTCTGTTGACCAGCCCCCCGGCATTCGGGCGGCCCACGACGGCCTGGCGCAGCGCATTGGAGCGCACGAAGCCGCTCACGAAATTATGGAGTGTTTGGGCGAAGTGGTGTGGGAAGCCCAACGACTGGGCAAGCCGTTCAGCAACGACACCTATCTGGAACTGATCAGGCAACGCAGCACACGCCACGGTCGATAAAACTGGCGCAAGACGCGACACCGACACAAAAGATCAGGCCCGGGTATAACCCGGGCCTGATCTTTTTAATGCGGAACCACCGCCCTTAAACAGGACAGCGGAAACGCGATTACTTGCGAATAGCCAAAGGCGATGGCAGGCTGGCCATCCAGGCGGCCATGTTTTTGATGTCTTCGTTGGACAACGCCATAGCCATGCCACCCATGATGGCGTTTTTACGGATATTTGCCGTTGCAGGCGCACCGGCCTGGCCACGCTTGTAGGCTTTTAAGGCATGCTCGAGGTAGTCGGCATGCTGGCCAGCCAAAATGGGGTAAGCCGGCATGATGGGCGTTTTGGCATCGGCGCCATGGCAACTGGCACAGTTAAATTGCTGATAAGCGGCTTGGCCAGCAGCCAGATCGGCGGCCTGAGCGGCACCCGCGGCAAACATAACGGAACCCAGCAGGGCAAGAGTCAATTTCTTCATGGTCGCCCCCGATTATTTCAAATTAGCGTAGTAAGCAGCCAGGTCGGCCATGTCTTTTTCAGACAGGCTCTTGGCAATGGCTTCCATGGTGGGGAAGCTGCGCGCACCGCTGGCGTACTCTTTCAGGGCAGCCACAATGTATTCTGCATTTTGGCCTGCAATTTTAGGTACGTGGTAAACCTCGGGGAAGCTGGCTTTGTAGCCTTCGATACCGTGACAGCCAATGCACATGGACACTTTATTTACGGCGGCTTTGGCATCGCCAACGGTGGCCGAATCGGCCGCATGGGCCTGACCCACGAACGCACAGGATGCCGTAACGGCTAGCGCAGACAGCGTGCGCTTGAAATTTGTTCGCAACTTCATAGTAGCTCTTGTTTGGCGGTAAATAAAAGGCCGCTCACCGCACAGGTGACCGACGAAACGTTGGGATTGTACGATAATTGTTGTGAAGATCGCTATTCACCCAAAATTACACTGCAAGACGCTATTTTAATACGGACCAAAAACATGACTTCTGCAGCACCCGCCTCATCCGAACAACGCTTTACCGGCACCGACCGCTATGTGGCCACCGACGACCTGAAGCTGGCCGTCAATGCCGCCATTGCACTTCAGCGCCCGCTTCTTATTAAAGGCGAACCAGGCACCGGCAAAACGATGCTTGCAGAGGAAGTGGCCGCAGCACTCGGACGCCCGCTGCTGCAATGGCACATCAAATCAACCACCAAGGCGCACCAGGGCCTGTACGAGTACGACGCCGTCTCGCGCCTGCGCGATTCGCAACTGGGCGACGAAAAAGTACGCGACATCGCCAACTACATCGTCAAGGGCGTACTTTGGCAGGCCTTCGAATCCGACGTACCCACCGTCGTGCTCATCGATGAAATCGACAAGGCCGACATCGAGTTCCCTAACGATCTGCTGCGCGAACTCGACCAGATGACATTTCATGTCTACGAAACGCGGCAAACCATTCAGGCCCGTCATCGCCCGCTAATCATCATCACGTCCAACAACGAAAAAGACCTGCCCGATGCCTTCCTGCGTCGTTGCTTCTTTCATTACATCAACTTCCCCGAGCGCGACACCCTGCAAGAGATCGTCAATGTGCACTACCCCAACATCAAACAAGAGGTACTGGCGGCGGCTCTCGATACGTTCTTTGCACTTCGCGACGCCCCCGGTCTCAAGAAAAAGCCATCCACATCCGAGTTCCTCGACTGGCTGCGTCTGCTCATGAACGAGAGCATCAGTGCCGACGATATCCGCCGCCCCGACCACGACTTGCCCGTCATGGCCGGCGCCCTGCTGAAGAACGAGCAAGACCTCACCCTTTTGCAGCGCCTGGCCGCCATTACGCGCGCCAGTACCCGTCGTTAAGTCCCGGCAACCTTGTTTGGTAATCTCACGTCATGTTGCTGGATTTCTTCTACCATTTGCGCAGTCACCGTCTTCCGGTCTCGGTCAACGAGTATCTGACACTGCTGGGCGCGCTTAAAAGCGGCATCATGCCGCCCACGCTCGACGACTTTTATCATTTGTCGCGCCTGACCCTCATCAAAGACGAAACCCTGTTCGACCGCTTCGACCAGGCATTCGGCGCGTTCTATCGGCAGCTCGAAGCCAGTCTGCCGGCCGACAAAGACCTTCCGCTGGACTGGCTCATCAAAGAGTTCCAAAAACAACTGTCGCCCGAAGAAAAGGCAGCCATTGAAAAACACGGCTGGGACAAACTCATGGAGCTCTTCAAGCAACGGCTGGAAGAACAGAAAGAACGTCATGCAGGCGGCAACAAATGGATCGGGACAGGCGGCAGCTCAGCATTTGGGCATGGCGGTTATCACCCCGAGGGCATCCGCGTGGGCGGGCCATCGGCCGGCAACCGCACTGCTGTAAAAGTCTGGGAAAAACGCGAATTTCGTGATTACGACGATAGCCAGGAGCTGGGCACCCGCAATTTCAAAATGGCATTGCGGCGACTACGGCGCTTTGCGCGCGAAGGCGCCGAACTTGAGCTCGATCTGGACGACACCATCAGCCACACCGCCAGAAACGCTGGCTTTCTCGACCTGCGCATGGTTCCCGAGCGACACAATGCGGTCAAGGTGCTCATGCTGCTCGACGTCGGCGGCAGCATGGACGACCATATACAGCGGGTCGAAGAGTTGTTTTCTGCGGCCCGCAGCGAATTCCACCATCTCGATGTCTACTACTTCCACAATTGCCCGTACGAGTACCTCTGGAAGACGAACAGTCGACGTCACGCTGAACGTTTCGAGACTTGGGATGTCATACGCAAATACAACGAAGACTGGCGCCTGATTCTTGTTGGCGACGCCACCATGAGCCCTTACGAGCTATTGCATCCGGGCGGCTCTGTTGAGCATCACAACAAAGAAACCGGTGCCACCTGGTTGCAACGCCTACTCGACAACTGGCCCAAATCAGTATGGCTCAACCCCGAACCCGAAGGGTACTGGCCTTACCGGCAGTCTATTGCCATTGTAAAAAACCTGATGCACGACCAAATGTACAGCGTCACCGTCAGCGGGCTCGAGCAAGCCATGCGACACCTTTCCAAATAACCCCGCCACCCCGGAGTCCCGATGCCTGGTTTAAAGCTGTTTAACGATCAACTAATACCCGCTACAGTGCAAACGCTGCGCCACGGCGTTGCCGGCCTGGCGCTGACCATTGCAGCACTGGCAAGCCTACCGCTGGTTCACGCACAAACGGCCCCAGCGCCGGCGCAAAGCCCAGACAAAGCGGCCGTGGCCATATCCGGTACGTCTGTCGCATTACCTGAAGGCGTTATTGCAGGCCCTGCCATCGAAGGCACGCACGCGTACACCCTGCCTAATGGGCTCAAGGTACTGTTGACGCCCGACGAAGCCCAGGCCTCAGTCACCGTCAACATGACCTACCTCGTGGGTTCACGACACGAAAACTACGGTGAAACCGGGATGGCGCATCTGCTCGAGCACATGCTGTTTCGCGGCACCCCATCCTTACCCAATGCCTTGGCAGAGTTTTCAAAGCGCGGGCTGAGGGCCAATGGCACCACTTCAAGCGACCGCACCAACTACTACGCGTCGTTTGCCGCCGACCCTGCCCTGCTTGACTGGTATGTACGCTGGCAGGCAGACGTCATGGTCAATGCGACCATTGCACGCAGCGACCTTGACGCCGAAATGACTGTGGTACGCAACGAAATGGAGGCTGGGGAAAACAATCCTTTCGAAACCCTGATGCAAAAAACACAGGCGGCGGCCTACCAGTGGCACAGCTACGCCAATGACACCATCGGTGCTCGCTCCGACGTCGAAAACGTCGATATCCAGCAGCTGCGGGCGTTTTATCGGCAGTACTACCAGCCCGACAACGCCGTCCTGATCATTTCTGGCAAGTTCGACCCTGCACAGACCTTAGCCTTGGTCGCTGACGCCTTCAAAGGCATCCCCAAACCCGAACGCACCTTGCCCCCCGAGTACACCGTCGAACCGGTGCAAGAGGGCCAGCGGCAGGTGGTAGTTAAACGAAATGGCGGCACCCCGCTCGTCGTCAGTCAGTACCACATTCCCCAAGGGGCCAGCCCCGATTTCGTTGCGCTCGACCTTGGGGTATCCATCATTGCCGACGTACCTTCGGGCCGCCTATACAAGGCCCTGGTCGACAAAAGGCTGGCGGTGCTAAGCTTCGGGTTCGCCCGCCCTATGCAACAACCGGGCTACGCCCTTTTCGGCGCTCAGCTCGAGTCTGGCGCCGACCCATACAAAACACTAAATGCGATGAACGCCGCTATTGCCGACGTGGCCCAAACGCCCTTCACCCAGCAAGAGCTCGATCGCGTCAAATCGCGCGCCCTTGCGCAATGGAATCAAGTCTATGCCGACCCGGCACACCTGACGTCGGCCCTGTCGGAAGCCGCTGCATTAGGCGACTGGCGCCTGTTTTACTGGCAGCGAGACCAGGTAGAGCAAACCACGCTTGACAACATACAACGCGTCACGACGGCCTATCTGGTACCCGATAACAGAACCGAAGGCATATACCTGCCCACAGACCAACCCACGCGCGCCCCTGCCGCCACACCTATCAATATCGAACAGATGCTGGCTGACTATACCGGGCGCGCACTGGAAGGCAACACGGCCGCCTTCGATGCCACGCCGGAAAACATCGACGCCCAAACCCAGCGCGAACCCTTAGCATTGTCCGACGGCACACAGATCGACATGGCCTTGCTGCCCAAGCCGACCCGCGGCAATCGGGTTGAGGCCAAACTAGTGATGCAATTTGGTGACGCAGCGTCTTTGGCCGGTAAAAGCACCGTTGCGGCCGCCGCCGCGTCTCTGCTCGATCACGGCAGCAAAACGCTGTCGCGCCAGGACATCCAGGACAAATTCACCGAACTACAAGCCGATGTCGGCCTGGGCGGCGGCAATGGCGTTGTGGTGGCCGAAATCTCGGTGCCGGGCAACAATCTGCCGCAAGTCATTGCGCTGGTCACCCATCTTCTGCGCGAACCCGTATTTCCAGCCGACGAGCTCGACACATACAAGACCCAGGTGATCACGTCCATTCGTAGCGGCATGACAGAGCCCGGCGCATTGGCCTCGCGCGCGCTGGCGCGCCACGACAACCCCTGGCCTAAAGAAGACCCACGCTACACACCCACCTTCGAAGAGGCGTTACAACGCGTCGAAGCACTGAATCAAAAGGCACTGGCAGATTTTCATGCGCAGTTCTACGGAACGGGCACGTTGCGCTTCTCGGCAATCGGCACCTTCGACGCAGACGCTGTACGCCAAGCCTTGAAAGCTGGGTTCTCAGACTGGAAGAAAGCCCCGGCCTACACCCGCCTCGATGACCCGTGGCGCAACGTCACACCCCAATCATTCACGATCAACACCCCCGACAAGGCCAATGCGGTTTACATCGCCTCGTTGCCGCTCAAATTGCGTGATGACAACCCCGAGTTCCAGGCGCTGTACGTCGCCAATTACCTATTGGGCGGGTCCAGTCGCTCACGACTCTGGGAGCGCATTCGTGTCACCGAAGGGATCTCTTACAGCGTCGGGTCAGGCGTCAACGCGTCGGCCTACGAGCCGTCGGGCGAATGGTCCATGTCGGCTATTCTGGCACCCGAAAACCGCGATCGTTTCCGGGCAGCACTGAACGACGAACTGAACAAGGCCCTCAATTCGGGGTTCTCCGATGAAGAGGTCAAGGAAGCCGTTCAGGCCTTGATGAACCTTCGTCGACTTAACCGCAGCAACGACGAGGTACTGGCCGCCGTGTGGATCAACTACATGCAAGAAGGGCGCAGTTTCGCCTGGTCAGCTCAGATCGACGACTTGCTATCAAAAATGACGGCTAAAGACGTCAATGCGGCGCTACGCACGTACCTTAAGCCCGATGCGTTCAGCAACGCACTGGCCGGCGACTTCGACAAAAACAAACCATAGTTTGCGCATTTTCAGGCAACATCAACGCGCAAAGCATGGTCTTTGATGTTGCAAGTTACCAAACAAAAAATGCCCGGGAATACCCGGGCATTTTTTGGCCTATACGCGCGGTAGTGTTACCGACTTTCAGCTAAAGAAGCTTTTCACCCTGTCTTTCCACGAGTCGCTTTTGGGTGAATGCTTTTCTCCCCCCTGCGACAACGAGGCTTCGAATTGACGCAAAATTTTCTTTTGCTCTTCGTTCAGACGAACCGGGGTTTCGACCACGATGTGGCAATACAAATCACCCGGGTAGCTGGACCGGACCCCTTTAACCCCCTTGCCGCGCAAACGGAAGGTTTTACCCGTTTGCGTGCCTTCGGGAATGGAAATTGAGCCTTTGCCCGACAGCGTGGGTACTTCCATTTCGCCACCCAATGCCGCCGTGGTGAAGGGCAGCGTCAGCTCGCAGTGCAGGTCTTCGCCATCGCGCTGGAATATAGCGTGCGGCTTAAGGTGGATTTCGACGTAAAGATCACCGGGTGGGCCACCATTGACGCCGGGTTCACCGTTGCCGGCCGAACGAATACGCATGCCGTCATCGATACCCGCCGGGATCTTGACCTGCAGGGTTTTATTTTTACGAATACGACCCACGCCGTCGCAAGCCACGCAAGGGTCTGTGATTTCCTGGCCGCTGCCATGGCATGTCGGGCAGGTTTGCTGGACACTGAAAAAGCCCTGCTGCATGCGCACGGCCCCGTTGCCGCCACAGGTGTGGCAGGTTTGCGGCTTGGTACCCGGCTTGGCGCCCGAGCCTTTGCAGGTTTCGCAATTTTCCCAACTAGGCACCCGGATTTCAGTATCAAAACCGTTGGCGGCCTGTTCGAGCGTGATATCGAGCGTGTATTTAAGGTCGGCGCCCCGATACACTTGCGGGCCGCCACGACGGCCACCACCGCCGCCACCGAAAATTTCGCCAAAGATATCGCCGAACGCATCGGCAAAGCCGGCGCCACCCATGCCGCCCATGCCACCGCCGCCGGCTGCATTCGGGTCAACACCGGCATGGCCAAAGCGATCGTAGGCGGATCGCTTCCCTTCGTCACTCAGGATTTCGTAGGCTTCTTTGACCTCTTTGAACTTTTCCTCGGCTTCTTTGCTGTCCGGATTACGGTCAGGGTGGTACTTCATCGCGAGTTTGCGATAAGCCTTTTTCAGTTCGTCATCAGTCGCGTTCTTGCCTACGCCCAGAACTTCGTAAAAGTCGCGTTTTGCCATAATTTTCTAAGTGCGTCGCACGACGCGTATCTTGTACATGAATAAGAATGCCCGATTTCCGGCAAACACCAGAAACCGGGCCTTAATCAATAAGAGTTGACCTTATTGATCGCGCTTGACTTCTTTGAAGTCTGCGTCGACGACATCGTCGTCGGCCGGCTTATCGGTGGCCCCTTCGGCGCCACCTTGAGCTGCGGCCTTGGCCTGCATGTCGGCGTACATCTTCTCACCCAGTTTTTGAGCTGCCGTCGTCAAGGCCTCGACTTTGGCGTCGATAGCTTCCTTGTCACCGTCTTTCAAGACCTCTTCGAGATCTTTAATGGCGGTTTCAATAGCCTGCTTCTCGGCGTCATCAAGCTGGCTGCCGTACTCTTCAAGCGATTTGCGTGTCGAGTGAATCAGGCTTTCGGCCTGGTTGCGGGCAATGGCCAGCTCTGCAATACGATGGTCTTCTTCGGCATGCGCCTCGGCGTCCTTCACCATACGCTCGACTTCTTCATCGCTCAGACCAGAATTGGCCTTGATGGTGATTTTGTTCTCTTTGCCTGTGCCCTTGTCTTTGGCAGACACATGCAAAATACCGTTGGCGTCGATGTCGAAGGTAACCTCGACCTGAGGCACACCACGCGGTGCGGGCGGAATGCCCTCGAGGTTGAATTCGCCCAGCGCCTTGTTACCGGCAGCAATTTCACGTTCGCCCTGGAAAACCTTGATGGTCACAGCCGGCTGGTTGTCGTCAGCGGTCGAGAACACTTGCGAGAACCGGGTAGGAATCGTCGTGTTCTTGTTGATCATCTTGGTCATCACGCCGCCCAGGGTTTCGATACCCAGTGACAGCGGGGTAACGTCGAGCAGCAGAACGTCTTTACGATCACCAGACAACACCGAACCCTGAATGGCAGCGCCTGCAGCAACGGCTTCGTCGGGGTTGACATCTTTACGTGGGTCGCGGCCGAAGAACTCTTTGACCTTTTCCTGCACTTTGGGCATGCGGGTCATACCGCCGACCAAAATAACGTCGTCGATTTCAGATACCTTGACGCCTGCATCTTTGATGGCGATACGGCAAGGATCGATGGTACGTTCGATCAGCTCTTCAACCAAAGCCTCGAGCTTGGAGCGCGAGATTTTAAGCGCCAGGTGCTTAGGACCGGAAGCGTCGGCCGTGATGTACGGCAGGTTGATTTCGGTTTGCTGGGTCGAGGACAGTTCGATTTTTGCTTTTTCAGCGGCTTCTTTAAGGCGCTGAAGCGCAAGCACATCTTTGGACAGATCAACGCCGCTTTCTTTTTTGAACTCGTCGATGATGTAGTCGATGATGCGCTGGTCGAAGTCCTCTCCGCCCAGGAAGGTGTCGCCGTTGGTCGACAACACTTCGAACTGTTTCTCGCCGTCGATGTCAGCGATTTCGATGATAGATACGTCGAACGTACCACCGCCAAGGTCGTAAACCGCAATCTTGCGGTCGCCCTTTTCGGTTTTGTCCATACCAAACGCCAGTGCAGCGGCGGTCGGCTCGTTGATAATGCGCTTGACTTCAAGACCAGCAATACGGCCGGCGTCTTTGGTCGCCTGGCGCTGGCTGTCGTTGAAGTAAGCAGGCACTGTAATAACGGCTTCGGTCACCTCTTCGCCAAGGTAATCTTCGGCGGTTTTTTTCATTTTGCGCAGCACGTCGGCCGACACCTGAGGTGGCGCGAGCTTCTTGCCTTGCGCCTCAACCCATGCATCGCCGTTGTCGGCTTTGACGATCTTGTAAGGCATCAGGTCGATGTCTTTTTGTACGGCTTTTTCTTCAAACTTACGGCCGATCAGACGTTTGACGGCGTAAAGCGTGTTGGCAGGGTTGGTGACTGCCTGGCGCTTGGCGGGTGCACCCACCAGAATCTCGCCGTCTTGCATGTAAGCCACGATAGAAGGCGTGGTACGGGCGCCTTCAGCGTTTTCGATGATTTTGACCTTGCCGCCATCCATGACTGCCACGCAGCTGTTGGTGGTACCCAGGTCGATGCCAATAATCTTGCCCATAATATATAGCCCTGAAAAATTCGAAATTAGTAAAAATCAGCTTGATGTCGAGTAATTGGGGCCTGATAACACCTTTTCAAGGCGACGCCCCAATTTTTTTTACTTGCCCGAAGACACCGTAACCAACGCAGGCCGCAAGACGCGGTCGGCAATGGTGTACCCCTTCTGGAGGGTTTGCACAATGCTCCCTTCGGGGAAGTCGGACGGAATCGACGAAATGGCTTGATGCACGTTGGGGTCGAATTTGTCGCCAGGAACAGGCGCTACATCTTTCATGAGGTTACGCTCGAACGCGGACACCAGTTGCTTGAGTGTGGCCTCGACACCTGCACGCCAGGCATCGGGCGTTTGGTCAGGCAATGCAAGCGCGGCCTCAAGGCTGTCTTTGACAGGCACCAGGCTCTCGGCAAACGACTCAGTGCCGAACTTGCGAGCTTTGGCAACGTCATCCTGTGCACGGCGGCGAATATTTTCGACCTCGGCTTTGGCGCGCAAAAGCTCATCGTGGTATTGGGCGACCTGGGCCTGAGCGGCCTCGAGCAAAGCGGCCAAATCATGGTCTGCACCCTCGGCGCCTAGAGGCTCGTTCGATTCGAGCTGCTCGGAAGTGTCCGTTGCCGGATTTTCGTCTTTGGGATCAAGGGGCTGCTGGTTCGTCGACATAGTTAAAGCTCTCCACTTCAAGTGATTCAATTCAATGCAAATGGGGGCACTCGCCCCCATTTCAAGACCAGAAATAGCTTTGTACAAAGTGCGCAGGCGATTAGCCCCGCCGAGGGTTAGCCATGTGCCGGCGACCGCCCCTTTTACAACCAGCCCTGCAGATGCTGCTTGACCAGGCCGGTCAGGCCGCGCGCCCAGGTTTCGTCATCGTTGAGGCATTCGATATAACGGAACTGTTCGCCGCCTGCATGTAAAAACGCCTCTTGACACTCCACCTGGATTTCCTCGAGCGTCTCGAGACAATCGGCCAGAAAACCCGGACACATGACATCGACCCGGCGCACCCCTTGTTCAGCCCAGGCCTTGAGGGTGGGCTCGGTATAGGGCTGCAACCATTTCTCGGCGCCAAACCGGCTTTGAAACGACACATGCACCAAATGGCCGTCTTCGCCCAGACATTCACGCAGCGCTGCTGCCGTGTCCATGCAGTCGCGATGATAAGGATCACCCTGATTGATGGTGCGCTGGGGCAAACCATGAAAACTCAACAACAGACGCTGGGGCTTACCTTGCGATTGCCACAGTGCGCGAACCTTGTCGGCCATGGCTTGAATATAGGCGGGCAACGTCGGGTAACGTTTCACAAAGCGCAGTTCGGGCTGATTACGCAAGCGCGCCGCATAAGTGCACACTGCATCAACCGCCGTGGCGGTAGTACTGGCCGCATACTGCGGATACATGGGCACTGTCAGGATGCGCTCGCACCCTTTGGCTCGCAGGGCTTCGATACCCTGCACCACGGAAGGGTTGCCGTAGCGCATAGCCAGGACCACGTGCACGTCGTGCCCCTGCTCGGTTAACAGGTCTTGCACTCGGTCGGCCTGTACCTGGCTGTACACCGTAAGCGGTGAGCCGTTTTCGAGCCAAATACCGGCATAACGCGGCACCAGCTTACGGGGCCGGATACGCAAAATAATGCCCTGCAAAATAAATTGCCAAATCCATTGCGGAATTTCGATGACGCGCGGGTCGGACAGAAACTCGGACAGATACCGGCGGATGGCGGGCGCTGTCGGTGCATCGGGCGTACCCAGATTGACCAGCAGAACGCCGACGGGGCCATCGGCGCGCGCCGGCGGGTTCGGATCAAGGCCATGAGGATCGGGCGTTTCGGGCAGATAACGAGACGGCAAAAAACTGGACATGAAAGGCCTTGAAAGAATCGGGGTCAGGAGGTGTTGTGGCTAAGCGCGTTTGAGAGCAGGCGCGCCGTGATGTCGACGATGGGAATGACGCGATCGTAGGCCATACGGGTAGGCCCGATCACACCCAGAGTGCCGACGATTTTACCGTCGATACCATAGGGTGCTGTAATAACCGAGACGTCTTCTAGCGGGACAAGCTGTGAATCGCCGCCGATATAAATTTGCACACCATGGGCGCGGCTGGAGACATCGAGCAACTGCAACAGATCGGTTTTTTTCTCGAAAAGCGCAAACATGCGACGCAAGCGATCCATGTCTGACGCGATGTCGGAAATATCGAGTAATTTGCTTTCGCCGGAAATCACCACGCCGTCATCACTGCCGTCAGACGCCGTACCCGCCTCAACCGCCTGTTGCATCAGACGCGAAATATCTTCTTTAAGCGATGACAACTCGTTGGTAATGGCCTCGCGGACTTCATAAAACGACCGGCCTGCAAAATGCGCATTAAAGAAATTACTGGCTTCGGTCAGCTCTTGGTCGAGGTAATCGCGCTGAACAAACAAAATGCGGTTTTGTACGTCACCGTCCGGTGTCACGATGATCAGCAGAACGCGCTTGTCGGAAAGACGGATGAATTCGATTTGCCGAAATACTTGCGAGCGCTTTGGGGCCAGCACCACACCGGCAAAGCGGGTAAGGTTAGACAACAAATTCGCCGCAGCATTAACGGCTCGTGTCGGCTCGGATGCCGGCAACATCTCGCGTATCTGGCTGGGTTGCAAAACCTCGAAGCGTTGCGTCGCCAGCAGACGATCGACAAACAGACGGTAGCCTCGCGGGGTTGGCACCCGCCCGGCCGACGTATGCGGGCTATGGATAAGCCCCAGCTCTTCGAGGTCGGCCATGACATTACGAATGGTGGCCGGGGACAGCTCGAACATTTTTGAAAGTGTGCGCGACCCCACGGGTTGACCATCGGCAATATAACGCTCGATGAGTGCCTTGAGCAGGGCTTTGGCTCTGTCGTCCATGTCCATGTTTAAACCTTACGCCTCCGGAAGACAAAGTTGTCGTTCCGGGTACAACAACAAACGCTTGTGGAACATATAATAAATTTATCTGAACCCAAACATCATAAACAAGGTATCGGCACAATGCATTTCAAAACTGTAGCGTTGGTCGGGCGCTACCAGGACAGCGGACTTGACGCCCCGCTGCGCGAACTGGCCGCGACCCTCGAAAAAGCAGGGTGCCGCGTTCTTGTCGAAACCGATACTGCCGTCAATACCGGAGTTACCGAATACGCTGTCGCGTCCTACGCCGAAATCGGCGGCCAGGCCGACCTGGCCGTTATTATGGGCGGCGACGGCACCATGTTGGGTGCGGCCCGCATGCTGGCGCGGGCCCATGTACCGCTTATCGGCATCAACCACGGCCGACTAGGGTTTATTACCGACATCCCGCTGCAGTCGGCAGCCGCCGCTTTAACACGCGTCATCGAGGGCAACTTCAATATCGAAGAGCGCATCTTACTTGAAGGCCGGGTCATGCGCGGCGACCAGATCATGTTTTCGGGGGTTGCCCTGAACGACGTCGTCATCAATCGCGCCGGCCGCGGGGGCATGATCGAACTGGGCGTCGAGCTCGATGGCAACCTGATGTACAACCAACGCGCCGACGGGCTGATCATCTCTACCCCGACGGGCTCCACCGCTTACGCGCTGTCGGCCAACGGCCCCATTTTGCACCCGCAACTGCGCACCATGCTTTTGGTACCGGTCGCACCGCAAACATTGTCAAACCGGCCCATCGTCATCCCCGACAGCGGCGTACTCAGCATCACCATCACATCGCTCAGCCGCGTCGAATCGGGCGCCAGCGTTCACTTCGATATGCAAACCTGGTCCGAATGCCAAGCCGGCGACCGCATCGAAGTGCGGCGCGCGCAAGATACCATCCGCTTCGTTCACCCAACCGGTTACAGCTTTTTCTCGACGTTGCGGCGCAAATTGCTCTGGAACCAAATGCCCACCCTGTCAGACGAGACCGAATAAACCATGTTGCGATCCCTGAGCCTTACCGATTTCGTCATTGTCGAGCACTCCGAAATCCAATTCGACTCGGGTTTCACAGTGTTTTCAGGCGAGACAGGCGCTGGCAAGTCAATTCTTATCGACGCCCTGTCGCTGGTGCTGGGCGCGCGTGCCGACACCGCTTTTATCCGCGATGGCGCCGACAAGGCCGACATCAGCGCGGTATTTAACGTGCCCAACAACCTGGTCGGCTGGCTGACCGAACACGACCTTGATGCCGACGATACGCTGGTGCTTCGTCGCGTAATCGACCAGCAAGGCAAAAGCCGCGCCTACATTAACGGGGTGCCCGCCACGCTGGGCCAATTACGCGAACTAAGCGAACAATTGGTCGACATCCATGGCCAGCACGCCCACCAAAGCCTGCTCAAACCCGGTAGCCAGCGCGAACTACTCGACACGCAAGGCCGCCACACCGATCTGGTCCAAAATGTGGCGCAAGCTTGGCAGGCCTGGCAAACACTGACCAAACAGCTCGACAATGCGCGCGCACATACCGACATACTTCAAGAAGAACAAAACCGGCTCGAATGGCAAGTCAACGAGCTTGAACAGCTAAGCCTGGCCGACGGGGAATGGGACGCCCTCTCGGCTGAACACAACCGACTGGCTCACGCCCAATCGTTACTTGAAAACGCCACACAGGCTTTAAGCGCATTAGACGACGACACCGCCGGCGCGCATCACATCCTGAACACCGCAGCACATCGGCTGCAAGGCATGCTTCGCCATGACACACAACTCGCCGTAATTTGCGACACCCTCGAATCGGCTCGCATCGCGACTGCCGAGGCCATATCCGACCTGAACAGCTACATCAGCAAGCTCGACCTCGACCCCGACGCCCTGCAGCAAGCCGAGGCGCGAATGTCGGCCATCTTCGACGCCGCTCGCAAATTCCGCGTCGAACCCGACGAGATCCCCGCCCTGGCCACACGCTTGCGTGAACGGCTACACGAAACACAAGCCGGTATCGACCTGGCAGCACTCGAAGCCAAAGCCCAGGCGGCGCACGACCACTACACGGCATGGGCAGCACAGTTGACAACCGCACGTAAAAAAGCTGCCAGCCTCATGGCACCCGCCGTCACTCAAGCCATGCAAACGCTAGCCATGGCCGGCGGGCGCTTCGATGTGGCCATCACCCCTTGCGCGTCTGGCCCTAACGGCAACGAAACCATCGAGTTTTTGGTGGCGGCCCACACCGGCACACAGCCTCGCCCGCTGGCCAAGGTGGCCTCAGGCGGCGAACTGGCCCGGCTGTCGCTGGCGCTGTCAGTCATCGCCAGCCAGGCTGCACGCGTCCCTACACTTATTTTCGACGAGGTCGACAGCGGTATTGGCGGCGGGGTGGCCGAAGTAGTGGGCAAACTGCTTGGGGCCCTGGGCGAACGCCATCAGGTGCTATGCGTCACACACTTGCCCCAGGTAGCGGCTTGCGGCAACCATCACTTCAAGGTCAGCAAGTCTCAGCACAAAGGCAAAACGACCTCGCGCATCGATTTACTCGATAAAAAAGCGCGCATCGATGAGATAGCGCGCATGCTGGGTGGGCTAAGCATTACCGACACTACGCGTCAGCATGCCGCCGAAATGCTGGGGGCCTGAAGCTTATTTTTTCTTCTGGCACGACTCGCAAATACCGTACAGCATCATGGTGTGGCTTTCGAGCGTAAACTTTTTTTGCTCGGCAATCAGGTGCTGACGCTTTTCGATGTCGGGGTCGGTGAACTCGACCACCTTGCCACAGTTGGTGCAGATAAGATGGTCGTGGTGGTCGCCGTCGTTAAGCTCGAAAACGGCCTTGCCCCCATCGAACTGGCTACGCGTTAGAATACCTGCCTGTTCAAACTGCGTCAGCACGCGGTAAACGGTTGCCAGGCCAATATCGATATCTTCTGCGATAAGGGCACGGTAAACGTCTTCGGCGCTTTGGTGGCGTGTGTCTGATTTACGAAAAACATCCAGAATTTTAAGGCGTGGAAACGTTGCCTTAAGACCCATGTTTTTCAGTTCGTTTTGTTCATTCATGTTCGAGGCTCTCGGGCAGGTGGACATTATGCCTTTATCATAACGGTTTTATTCAACCTGAATCACAGGGGCGCTTCGTGCTTACGACTGCTAAACCACTATTTTCAAAGTTGCGCACAGGCTTGGCCGTTGGTGCGCTGGCCCTGACGCTCACCGCATGCGGCGGCACCAAGTGGGGCTTCCCTTACCGGGCCGACGTTCAGCAGGGCAACTGGGTAACTGCCGAGCAAGTCGCGCGACTCGAACCCGGCATGACCCGTGAGCAAGTTCGCTTCATTTTGGGCACACCCACCCTGCAAGACATCTTCCGCAACGACCGCTGGGATTACCCCTACTTCAACAAGCCCGGTTACGGCGAAGAAGAAGAGCGTAAGTTCACTGTCTGGTTCGAAGGCGACGTACTACTGCGATGGGCCGGAGACCAAATGCCCGACCGCCAACCTTTCGAAAAGAGTGATTCGGGCGCCCAATCGGCCGAAGGCGCACCGCAAGACGCCGACGCTGGCAAAGCCGCCATCGAACGCCGGGCTGGCCCCAACACCGAGATCGAGATCAACCCTGAGCGCACGCCGGCTGCCGTGATTCAAAGCCAGCCTGTTTCCGAACCTTTACGCTAAGAGACCCCTATGCGCATCGCCATTGCAGGATCCGACGGCCGCATGGGCCGCATGCTGATCGAAGCTGTCATTAATTCGCCCGACCTGACGCTCGCCGTTGCGCTCGACCGCGCCGGTTCGGCCTGCATAGGCCAAGACGCCGGTGGCTTTCTGGGCCACACGACGGGCGTGCACATTACCGACGACCTCGACGCATTAAGTCACGCCGACTGTCTCATCGACTTCACGCGCCCAGAAGGCACACTTACCCACCTCGAGGCATGCGTCAAACATAAGGTCAAGTGCGTTATCGGCACAACAGGCTTCGATATCGCGGGTAAGCAGGCCATTCAGGCTGCAAGTCAAAAAACAGCCATTGTGTTCGCCCCAAACATGAGCGTAGGCGTCAACGCGACGCTCAAATTGCTGGACATGGCAGCGCGCCTGCTCAATAGTGGCTACGACGTCGAAGTCTTCGAAGCCCATCATCGCAACAAAGTCGACGCGCCTTCGGGCACCGCGTTAGCTATGGGCGAAACTGTTGCCCGGGCTTGGGGCGAGAAGCTAGACGATATCGCCGATTGGGCGCGCCACGGGCATACCGGCGCACGTGAAGACGGCCGCATTGGTTTTTCGGTCATGCGCGGCGGCGATATCGTGGGTGACCACACGGTGTTTTTTTGCGGTGCCGGCGAGCGCATCGAGATCTCACATCGCTCTAGCAGCCGAACCACCTACGCCCAAGGCAGCCTGCGTGCCGCACGTTACCTGGCGCGTAAAGAGTTCGGCCTGTTCGACATGCAAGACGTGCTCTCTAGTTGATCAGAACAGGCATTACCCAATAAAACACAAAGCTTGCCGGCCTACCGCCTGGAGGCCGGCAATCAAGCACACAACACGGGCTCTTGCTCTAACCTTACCCCAAAGCGGGCGTAAACATCGGCGCAAATATTCTGCGCCAACGTCAGCAACTCTGCAGACGTCGCCCCACCAAAATTAACCAATACAAGCGCTTGCCGGTCGTGCACACCCACCGCACCCTGGCGGCGCCCTTTCCAGCCAGCACGATCAATCAGCCAGCCGGCCGCCAGCTTAAAGGTGCCGTCAGGCTGCGGGTAACCAACCAGGTCAGGGAAGCCAGCCCTCAGGCCTTCCCAAACCGACGCCTCAACCACCGGATTTTTAAAGAAACTGCCTGCATTGCCCAGCACCGCCGGGTCGGGCAATTTGCTTTGCCTGATAGCGCAAACTGCATCAAATACCTGTCGGGGCGTCAACTGCCCCGATGCAGCCATTTCGCGACATGTCGATAAATCGGGGTACGACAATTGCGGTACCCAAGGCTTGGGCAAACGAAACCGAACCCGTGTAATCAGCCACCGGCCCGCGGGCTGGCGTTTAAAAAAACTGTCTCGATAGGCGAACTCGCACTCGCTCCGCGAAAACACCCGACTTTTGCCCTGCTGAATGTCCCAGGCGTGCACCTGGTCGATGCGCGTATCGAGTTCAACGCCATAGGCACCAATATTTTGTACGGGCGCGGCCCCGACAGTGCCGGGTATAAGCGCAAGGTTCTCAAGGCCGGCCCAGCCATTTTCCAGACATTTGCCTACAAAGTTATGCCAGGTCTCACCGGCCTGGGCTTCAACCAGCCAAGCATCCGGCGTATCCGCGATCAGGGCAATACCTTGGGTTTGCGTACAAATTACCAACCCGGACAATTGCGGCGCCAGCACCACATTACTCCCGCCCCCCAGCACCAAGGCGTGGTCGTAAGCAGTTGCCAACCGAGTCAGCGCGGGCAATTGGGCCTCGTCGGTAAAGACAACGCAAGCGGAGGCATGCGACACCAACCCCAACGTATTCATGGAAGAAAGATCTTTGGGTTCGACAGACAAAGACATGAGTAAGTCTCGTAGACACAAGCGGGCGAAAGACAGCTATTACACCATGACCCAATAATGACCGACGCGACGACGGAAATTTTGGCCGCATCAACCCATTTGCGCACAAATTTAATTTTGTGTTATTATTTTGGTCTTGCCAGAAACAAAGCAGCTTTTAAAGCCTAGACGAAAGTGAAGCCATAAAGTTGAATAAGGCAAGCGCAAAAAGTGTAGCAGTTAGCAGCAAACGCAGTGTAATAACTGCGATGACATAACCTGAAACGCAAGGCAGCTGTCTTAACCCAGCATGTAGTAGCCAAGCAATTTGTGATGCAGTAAAAATTTAAAAACAAGTTAAAAAAAACGGTTTTTAAGTTTGCAAAACAAAAAAAACAGGTTATAATGCAAAGCTTCCTGGGGCTAGCAAGCCAACAGGAAAACACTGAAAAGTGCGCACCACGCGGGAATAGCTCAGTTGGTAGAGCGCAACCTTGCCAAGGTTGAGGTCGCGAGTTCGAGACTCGTTTCCCGCTCCAAATACCAAAAGGGAAGCCCACAAAGCTTCCCTTTTTTACGTACAATTTAGTACGTTTCGGCGCAATGGCAGAGTGGTTATGCAGCGGATTGCAAATCCGTGTACCCCGGTTCGATTCCGAGTTGCGCCTCCATCCCCCCCTCCCCTATTTCGGCCTGCCCATGGATGACCTCGTTCGTGCCGCAATGGCTCGCTGGCCAGACGTCCCCGACGTTTTCGGCTGGCTGTCTTTAACCCGCAACGGCCAATGGCGTCTGCACCCCACGGGTAACGCGCTAGCCCCAGACGATGGCGACCCAGATCCCGAGGGCGAATCCATCAGCAACCCGCAAATTACGAGTTTCATCAGCCGCAACTACATGACTGACGACAGCGGGCGCTGGTATTTTCAGAATGGGCCGCAAAAAGTTTATGTCCGGCTCGATGCTGCACCGTTAATACTGCGCATCGACAACAACAACAGCAGCCTTCAAGCACACACCGGCACTGTGGTCGACATCGTTAGCAGCTGGTGGCTCGACGATGAAGGGCACCTTTACGCACAAACCAACCTGGGCCCAGGTCTCATTGTCGGACGCGACTTGCCAGCGGTCATCGACACCCTTCACACCCCCGAAGGGCAGCCGCTGTCAGACGCGCTTGAAGCCACCACTGTAGATTCCATCGTCGTGGCACCCGCACTTGCCGCCTCCCAGACACAGCCTGCCTCGCTGCACTTTTGCGCAGCAAACCATATCGAAACACTTCTGGGTTTTGTGCGCCGACCTGCATTACGCTATGCTTAGGCGCAATGCTTAAAGCTTCGCAACACAGAAAAGAATAATTTCTTATGGCCACCCAACCCGCATCATCGTTTTACTTCCCCGCGCCGCGCGCACAAAAGTTTTGTAGCCAATGCGCCGCGCACATTACCTACCTGACACCGCCCGACG
This sequence comes from Pusillimonas sp. T2, assembly GCF_002236805.1. Classification (GTDB taxonomy): domain Bacteria; phylum Pseudomonadota; class Gammaproteobacteria; order Burkholderiales; family Burkholderiaceae_B; genus Neopusillimonas. The sequence continues at coordinate 307,188 of NZ_NIQA01000001.1, forward strand.
ACAACCGGTTGCGGGCCGTATGCGAAAGTTGCGGCGCGGTTCATTACCAGAACCCGCGCAATGTCGTCGGGGTGCTGCCAATATGGGAAGACAAAATATTGCTGTGCCGGCGCGGCATAGAACCGCGCTATGACAAATGGACCTTACCCGCTGGTTTCATGGAGCTGGGCGAAACCACAGCCCAAGGCGCCATGCGGGAAACCCAGGAAGAGGCTGGCGCCCAGATCGAACTAGGGCCGCTGTACACCGTTATCGATGTGCCACACGCCGAACAGGTACATTTCTTTTATCTTGCGCACGTACTCAGTCCCGAACTGGCTCCCGGGCCCGAGAGCCTCGAGGCCCGCTTCTTTACCGAAGATGAAATCCCCTGGCCCGAACTCGCGTTCCGTACGGTGATCACAACACTCGAACACTACCTCGAAGACAAAAAACGCGGCCACTTCAAGCCCGGAGCGCATCCGCCGGTGCACTACTACGAAGTTTCGCTCCCAAAACGCGACTACTAATCCACGCTCGTCCTTCCGGCATGACAGTTTTACCCTGGGTTGGGCCGCACGACCCGCTACCTGACCCACACCATGCACAACCCGACGGCCTGCTGGCCGCCGGTCTCGACCTCGGCCCCGCACGCCTCGAGGCCGCCTATCGCAAAGGCATTTTCCCCTGGTTCAACGAAGGCGACCCGGTCTTGTGGTGGAGCCCAGACCCACGCATGGTGCTAGCTTGCTGCGATCTGATCGTTTCGCACTCCATGGCCAAGAAGCTACGGCAGCTCAAGCGCTCTGAATCGATTGACGCCTCTGGCCTGCAGATTCGCGTCGACACCGCCTTCAACCAAGTCATAGACGCCTGCAGCGCTCCCAGACAAGGACAGCCCGGTACCTGGATTTCACCGCAAATCAAGGCGGCCTATGGCGCGCTGCACGACCAAGGCAAAGCCCACAGCATCGAAACCTGGCTTGATGGCAAGCTGATAGGCGGCTTGTACGGCGTCAGTTTGGGCGGTTTCTTTTTTGGCGAGTCCATGTTCAGCCTCGCACCAGACGCCTCGAAACTTGCGCTGGTGTACTTAACCGGCTTTTTAAAATGCCACGGGGTCGAACACATAGACTGCCAGCAAGAAACTCCACATCTGGCCAGCCTGGGTGCCAAACCCGTGCCCAGGGCTGTCTTTATGAGCTGGCTGAGCACAGCCCTTAACCGCCCACCGCCGCCTTGGCGCTCTGGCACGCTATTACAAAACGGTACGATTGCACCATTGCCCTGAAAGCACCGATAATGAACGGGCAAACAACCCCGGTGCCCTGTCATGAGCCGTCCTACCGACCCCCATTGTCAAACGCTTCAGTTTTACGCCACGGCAGCTTACCCGTGCAGCTACCTCGAGGGCCGCAACGCGCGCTCTCAGGTTGCCGCCCCCAATCATCTGATCGACACCACGCTATACAGCCGCTTGGTCGAACAAGGTTTTCGTCGCAGCGGCATTTTTACGTATCGCCCACACTGCGATCAATGCCAGGCCTGCAGGCCCATTCGTGTCGACGTCAATAATTTTGTGCCAACACGCACGCAAAAACGTGTCTGGAAGCGGCATGCTGCGCTAACGGCCAGCGTCCTTCCGCTTGAGTTTCACCCAGAGCACTACCAGCTTTACCAACAGTACATCGGGACGCGACACGCCAATGCAGGCATGGATGACGACAGCGAAGCCCAGTACACCCAATTCTTGCTCAGCAGCCGGGTAGACACCGCACTGGTCGAATTCCGCACCCCCGAAAACGAACTGAAAATGGTGTCGATCATTGACGTGCTGGACACGGGTTTATCAGCCGTCTACACCTTTTTTGACCCCTCCGCCCCAGGCAGTCTGGGGACATACGGCGTACTTTGGCAAGTCGAGCATTGCCGTGAATTGGACCTGCCCTGGCTTTACCTGGGGTACTGGATTCATGAAAGCCGTAAAATGGCGTACAAATCTGTTTTTCGCCCCCATCAAATCTACGTCAACGGCGTTTGGGCCACCCCCGAACCCTTGGCCGGCTGAGCCATGTCATTACTCTTTAACGCCTACTCGTTTACCCGCCCTGCCCTCTTTTCACTAGACGCCGAACACGCACACGAACTCACGCTGTCGTCTTTGCAAAAGGCCTACGACTGCAGCTTCACCAGGCGCCTCATGCATAGCGCGCCCAGTCTGCCTACGCAACTCATGGGCTTGCAACTGCGTAACCCTGTCGGGCTGGCGGCAGGGCTAGACAAAAACGGAGCGCACATCGACGCCCTTGCAAACCTTGGTTTTGGCTTTATCGAGGTGGGCACCGTAACGCCCAAGCCCCAAGACGGCAACCCGAAGCCACGCATGTTTCGCTTGCCAGCCGCCAATGCACTCATCAACCGACTGGGGTTCAACAATCGCGGGCTCGATGTCTTCCTACAGAACGTGCAGCGCAGCCAGTGGCGCCAACAGGGCGGCATTGTAGGGCTCAATATCGGCAAAAATGCCGCCACACCCATTGAGCGCGCCGTTGACGACTACCTGATCGGCCTGGAAGGTGTGTACCCGCATGCTGACTACGTTACCGTAAATATTTCGTCTCCGAACACTCAGAACCTGCGAGCCCTGCAAGGGCAAGACGAACTGGGTGGTCTTCTGTCAGCACTGGCCGACAAGCGCAAGGCGCTTGAAGACCAGCATGGCAAACGCGTGCCTCTGGTGGTAAAAATTGCCCCTGACTTATCTACCGAACAGGTTGATGTCATTGCAGACGTGCTGGGTCGCCATGGCGTTGACGGCGTCATTGCAACCAACACAACACTGTCGCGCGATGCCGTGAAAGGCCAACCGCATGCCGAAGAGAACGGCGGCTTGTCGGGCCCGCCGGTTCACGCCTTGTCGCTGGCTGTCATTCGTCGCCTGCGCGAACAATTGGGTCCGCAATTTGCCATTATTGGCGTTGGCGGTATTGGCAGCGGGCGTCAGGCCGTCGAAAAGATACAGGCGGGCGCAAACGCCATCCAGCTTTATACCGGTCTGATCTATCGCGGCCCCGCACTTATCGGCGAATGCGTACGTAGCTTGTCAACGCTCAATAAATAAACACATCGGGCGTTACGCTGCTTCTGCCGAAACAAGTTTTTCGGCACTGCTTTGTACTGCACCGCCCATCCGGCTTCGCCATGAAAAACACCCCAAAGGTTGGATGTGTGTCCAACTTTTGGGGTGCAGTTCAAAGGCAGACTGCTTTTAGCGGGCAAAGCACACTAAAGGCATCTTACCAGCAAGCATACCGGCCGAAACCCGCCCGGCAGCCTGCCGCTTGTATTACGAGGCGCGGCGCGTACGAGGCGTGGCCGACTTAACCACTTCAGCGGCTTCAGATGCGGCCTTGAAGGTGGCGTTGGTGGCTGCCGTGATGTTCGACTCGGCTGCTTCGCTGGCTTGCTTGGCTGCTTTGGCAACAGTTTCGTAGGCTGTGTTGGCCGAGGCCACCGACGACTTCAGCAAAGCAATGGCGCCTTCGGTGCCAGTAGGTGCATTTTTTGCCAACTGGTCGATGGTGTCATGCATTTGCTTCTGACTATGGGCCAGTTGCTCTTCAGCAAGGCGTGCCAAATCGGACTGAACCGAAGACATAATGTCGTAGACGTGCTTGCCATAGGCCAGCGCCTTGTCGGCGTTAGGCTGTACCAGGCCCGACGTAAAAGCTGCCGCTTCTTGAGGGTCTTTAACGTCGATAGCTTCTTGCGATTTCTGAGCAACGTCTTCAAACGTTGCCTTCATCACTTTGAGGTTCAGATCAACCAGTTTTTCGAAGCCGCCGAAGATCGAACCCTGAGCAGCCAGGATCTTGTCAAGCGAGGCTTTCTGGTTGGCAAAAATTTGTTGGGGAATTGCGCTCATGGTGTTTTCCTTTAAATAAGGGTTATGCTGCGTTGCACAAAAACAATTTAACCCTTTAAAAACAACATGTCAATGAATTTTTTATTGCAGTGCAATAATTTTGGAACAGGCTTTTTCAGCGTCCGCTGATTGGCCCACCCTCAAAGCCCAACGCTTCAGAAATGCTGCTGGCCGTCTTGAGCAAAACATCAATCCATTCGTCGCGCATGCGCTCGGCAGGCGCCGAAATTGACAACCCCGCCTGCAAATTACCGGCATCATCGTAGATACCGGCCGCGATGCAACGGACCCCTAGTTCGAGTTCTTCGTTGTCGCGTGAATAACCGGTGCGACGCACCAGGGCGAGCTCTTTTTCAAGCTTGTCGGCCTGAGTAATACTGTTGGGCGTCGCGCCGGTGAGCCCGGTACGCATAATGTATGCCTTGATCTGACGCGAATCGCTGGCCGATAAAAACAGTTTTCCGGTAGACGTCAGGTGTAAGGGCGCACGCCCACCAATTGCACGCACCACCTGCATACCCGACCGCTCGCTCCAGGCGCGCTCGATATAAACGATCTCGTCATTTTGCTGCACCGACAAATTAACGGTTTGCCCGGTCAGTTTATGCAACGCACGCATCGGATCCAGGGCCACCTCTCGCACACTCAGGCGCCCTTTAACCAGCGAACCTAGCTCGAGCAAACGCATGCCGAGACGATACAGCCCGCTGTCCACCCTTTCGACATAACGCCCCGCAACCAGATCGTTAAGAATGCGATGCGCCGTCGACGTATGCAACCCGGTTTTAGCCGCTAGGTTTTTGAGCGGAACGGGTTCGGCCTGATGCGCCAGTACGTCGAGCAACAGCATGGCACGCTCGAGCACCTGAATGGTGATCGGTGATTCGGAAGGAGCATTTTGGACGGTAGCCCCTGGGCGGGCAGAGAGTTCGGTTCGGGACATGCTTGACTTTGACGCAACGCAACATTCTCATATTATGAAAATAGTTGTCGTTTTGGCAAGATCTTTTTGCCTGTCGTGTGTGGTCCGATAAAAGCGCCCAGGTGCACCAGCTTGCTTCAGCAGAGCCAGCCAGGCGCACCCAATGCCAGAGGGAGGTGTCAGGGCGACAAGGTGCCACCGGCCTCTTGGGCCGCATTCTTCAAAAAGGCCAAAGCCTCGGCCGCGGCGAGGGGTTCGCCTTTGACGCCCAGGTCGATATGCGGTTTACCCTCGCCGCCCATACTGGGCAAACTGAACGCCTTTACGCCGGGCCAACGCGCCTCGAGGGCTTCGAGCGCCGGCGTAATGCGTGATTCAGGTAGCCCGAACACCAGGAAGGAATGCTCGACACGCACCGTCTGGTGATGATACTGGCGGTAACGCGTATCGAGTGTCCATTCGAGCATTGGCCAAGCCATGACCGGAAAGCCGGGCATGAAGGTATGGTTACGAATGAAAAAACCAGGAATCTTGTTGTAGGGATTGGGAACGATTTCAGCCCCTGTTGGAAACACGCCCATTTGCAAACGCTGCTGGTTTTCAGGCAATGACATATCGGCGCTGCCGACGCCATTTTTCTCATTCTCGGCGCAACGTTCGGTAATAAGACGTTCAGCCTCGGGATGCAGGGCAAGGTCAAGCCCCAGCGCCTCAGCGGCCGCCTGACGGGTTTGGTCGTCGGGCGTCGCCCCGATGCCGCCGCAGCTGAAGACAATGTCGTCAGTGGCAAAGCTGCGCTTGAGTACGGCGGCAATACTGGCACGATCGTCGGAGACGAATTCGGCACCCGACAACTGCATGCCCCGCTGCCCAAGAAGCTCGATGACCTTTGAGAAATGCTTGTCTTGCCGACGGCCGGACAAAATTTCGTCGCCCACAATAATGAGGCGTACACGAGGCACAGTAATAGATGTCATTGATTCACCTTTTTTAAAACTTAGACATCGATAACGGTTTCTTGGCGCAACTGACGCAAAGCCTCAAGGCTGAAATGCGCGTACACCAGTGCCGAAAACACCGGCAACACCAGCCAAGCGGGCGGAAACAGATTGATCAATGAAAGAATAAAGCCCATCAGCCAGTACTTGCGGTTATGCCGCTTCCAGATGATGCGGCGCTCGACAGGGCTGGCATGTTCGATGACGGCATCGACACGCAACATACGGGTAAAGGCGAATGCCCACCAAAAAATGGGCAACAAAATCGGAAACGGCGGAAACAGCCAAAGCGGCATGGTCAGCAACCAGCCGATGGCAAAGAGCCCACCGACCCAGACCGCATTCCAAATGCCTAGCGCAGTCGACATTTGCCCTTGCCGAATTAGTCCCCGGTATTCGCGTTGCTCGAGGTGACGCAACACCAGCGGCATGACAAACACGGCAGCAATGACCAACCCCAAAATGCCCGATAGCGGCAGCAAAATGGCTATGGCCAGCAAAGGCACCAGGTAGGCTTGCAAAGAAAACAACCCGATGCCGAGCATCCATTGGTCTACCGTAGTCAGTACGCCCCAGTTGGCCGCCTCGCCGCTTAGCCAGGCAGTAAGCGGCGCCCAGAACGCCCACAGCAAAACGATACCGCCCAGCAGCGCAATAATGAAGGGCAAAAATAAAGCAAACAACATTTTGGGGTGCAGCTGCGACACCAGCGCACGCCGAAACGCCTGCCCCACCGACGCCATGCCAGAGACCCGGACGGGCTCGGAGACGTTGGCAACTACACGAGAATCAGACATAGTTTCAGTGACCTTTCAAACATTCGACTATCATAGCTAAAGCCAAAACAATTTGCCCCAGACACACACCCGTTTTTGCCCCTGTTTATGCCCGTTTTCACACTTCCCGACCACATTGACCCGCTAAGAAAGTACTTGGCCGACAGCAGCACAGACACCAGTTTGGTGGCATGTTTTTGTGCTGCCTGGTGCGACACGTGTCGCGACTACGCCCCTGCCTTTGCACAATTGGCAGACAAGTTTCCGCAGTACGTTTTTATCTGGGTGGATATCGAAGAAAACCCCGAGCTGCTCGGGGATGAAGATGTAGAGAACTTCCCGACGTTATTGGTGCAAACTGCCACCGAAAACCGGTTTTTTGGCCCGATGCTGCCACATATTGGTCACCTGGAAAAGCTATTGGCAACCATAAATAGAATGCCCGCCATTAATGGCGGGCCGCCGATGCTGCGCCAAACCCTGATGGCGCAAGCCTGAACACCTGCACTGCGCACCCACAAAGCCAATGCCAAGACACGTGCCTTTGGGCAGAGCGCGGCAAAGCCCACCGGGCTACGCCGACTGACCTAGCGTCCGCCCAGGAGTACGCCCACCTGCTTGCGCACGGCCTTGCCGGGCCCGGCTGACTTGGGCAGCTGGGGCGCTGCTGATACCGACGACGCCACATAGGGCTTGGTGAAGAAGTCATCGACAGGCTTGCGCGACGACATGTCGGCATAAGCCCGGGAAGAACGTTCGCGACCCGACGAGGAGGCGCCTGTCGAGGGACGGCGCGTTGCAGCCTGAACCTGTGCGGGTAGCTCGAGCGTGCCGCGCGGGATCTTGGCTTTGATGAGCTTTTCGATGTCGAGAAGGTAACGCTCTTCGTCAGGGGCAAAAAAAGCAATGGCCTCGCCCGACGCGCCGGCACGGCCCGTACGACCGATACGGTGAACGTAATCTTCGGCGTTGTAGGGCAAGTCATAATTGATAACGCAAGGTACACCTGCCACATCGAGACCACGTGCGGCAACATCGGTGGCTACCAAGACTTCAAGATCACCTGCCTTGAAGGCCTCGAGCGCCTTCATGCGATCGAGTTGGCTTTTATCGCCATGAATCGACTCGGCCTTGACACCATCGCGCTCGAGCAAGCGCGCCAAGCGGCTGGTGCCAATTTTTGTATTTGAAAAAACAATAACCTGGTTAAGCCCGCGCGACTTGACCAGATGAACAACAGCAGCCCGCTTGGCATCGCCTGACAACGGATACGCAATTTGCGTCACGTTTTCGGCGGTGGCGTTGGGTCGCGCGACTTCGATTTCGACCGGCTCTTTAAGCCAAGTGCGACCGAGTTTACGGATTTCGGGGCTGAAGGTTGCCGAGAACAACAAGGTTTGACGACTTTGCGGCAACAAACGAACGATGCGATCGAGGTCGGGCAAGAAACCCATATCGAGCATGCGGTCGGCCTCGTCGAGCACCAGAATACCGACTTGGGCAAGGCTCACGTTCTTTTGCTCGATGTGGTCCAGCAAACGACCCGGGGTAGCAATGACGACTTCGCAACCGCGCCGTAACGCGTCGCGTTGAGGGGCGATATCGACACCGCCAAACACTACCGCCGAGCGCAAAGGAATAGACTCGCTGTAACGCGACACGTTCTCGGCGACCTGGTCTGCCAGCTCGCGGGTAGGCGTAAGAATCAGCGCTCGAACCGGGTGCCGAGCAGGTGAGGCACTGCTATTGGCCAGAGGCATTAAGCGCTGCAATATGGGCAGCGTGAAAGCGGCGGTTTTGCCTGTGCCCGTTTGCGCCGCACCCATGACGTCGCGACCTTGCATGACGACCGGGATAGCTTTGGCCTGGATAGGCGTGGGAACGGTGTAACCCGTTGCGGCGACTGCCTGCAAAATGCCCGGGTGCAAGCCTAGATCGGAAAACGTGATTTGCGGAGTATCGGAGATAATAGTTTCTGTCATTGAATAAGGTTACGCCTGCGCAGGAACACCCCGCCAGACTTTGATAACCCGGGCATTTTAACGCACGTCGTCCCGCAACCCTATGACAGCCCAAAAGGGCCACCCGAAAGTGTCGTTAAATATCCACTACTTAGCCAAGGCAGCAGCTACAACAGCGCCCGTATCACCCAAAACGCCAACATACCCGACACAATAACGGCCACCGTACTGCGCGTGCGCGCATAAACCACTATGGCGACCAACACAGCCAGCAAACGAACATCGACAAAGGCATGAGCCCCTTCTGACCAGGGCAGAATTTCGGGAATAATAATGCCAATAAGCGCGGCGGGTGGCGCATAACGCAATGCGCGACGCACACCCTCGGTTAACGGGATTCGATTACCGAATACAAAATAACCCGCACGAGTAATTAAACTGCACAACGTCAGCAGCCCGATTACCGCCAAAACATAGGTGTCATTATCAGCCATGGCTTACCTTTGCTGAGGCTTGATGCTTTTCAGTCAAAACGCCGGCGACAATGCCGCCAACAACGGCCACAGCAAGGCCCAGACGCAAGGGCAGCGGCTGCCCCAGCCAGGCAATGGTGCCTGCCACCAATATAGAAACCGCCATGGGCATATTTTTGACCAACGGAATCGTAATGCCCAGCAACGCCAGCGTCGCGGCGAACTCTAGCGCCCAGCTTGTTGGCACAACGCCGCCCATGAATATGCCGGCCAACGAGGCCACCTGCCAAGAAATCCAGCCCGGAATAATCAGCCCGAGGTAATACCAGAACTGATGGCGTGTGCCGCGCTTTTTGCTGTCGGCAAAACGCGTCATGAACAAAACAAAACCCATATCGCTTAACCAAAAGCCTAGACCCAGGCGCGAGGGCCAGCGATAGCGCGCAAAAAACGGCTGCATGGCCGCACCAAATATCACGAATCGGATATTGACCACACACGCTGCCGCAAAAATAAGCCATATGGGCGCACCGGCCACGATAAGCGGCAGTGCAGTCAGTTGGGCCGAACCCGCATACACCAACAACGTCATCAGGCTGGCCATGGCTTCAGACATGCCAGCCTTGACCATGGCAATACCAGTCACAAACCCCCACAGGCTGGTTGCCACCATGGTGGGCAGGACCTGACGAAAACCTTCGTTGAAGCTTTTCTGTGCCCGCGCCTTTGACCACGCGTTATAAGTAGATAAAGACCCCATCCGACGCCTCATTACCCTTCGGGCATTTTTTGAAAAATGCCGGGACAACCCTGTAAACCCGCAATCATATACGAGCGCACCCGAATTGTTTTATTTCGCTGAATTGTCGCGGGCTGTTGGTACAATGCAGCCAGTCAAATCATTATCCCAGGACGAATCATGAGCAGTGCCGATACCCCTGCAAAACACAACGATGACGTCATTCTGGTCGGCGCAGCCGACCTGCCTGTTTATTGCCCAGGCCCGAAAGCCCCGCTCTGGTCAATGCACCCGCGCGTTTACATCGAAGTCGCCAAATCGGGCCAGGGCGTTTGCCCCTACTGCAGCGCCACCTACCAGCTCAAGCCAGGCGAACACGTCCACGGCCACTAAGCGTCAGCCCGTGGCCGCCCAGCTCGATCTCTCGCCTTGCCCTTCCCCCATATGGTTGCCCGGTGGGCACACGCAAACCATATGGGGCGCAACGGTCGCGCGCTTTCATCATATTTCGTTCGTACGCGAACGGGTAGACACCCCCGATGGCGATTTTCTCGACTTCGACTGGACAGGCCCTGGCCTGTTCGCCGATAAAACCGCCGCCAATGTTCGCGTCCCGCGCGAGCCTGCTCTCGAGCATACCGCCGCCTATCGGTGGGCCGACCGCACCGACTGGCAAGCCCTTATGGGGCTCGAAGAAACACCGGCTTTAATACTGTTTCACGGCCTCGAAGGCAACAGCAACAGCCGTTACGCCCAATCAATCGCCCAGTACTTCCGGGGCCGGGGCTGGATTGTCGTCATCGCCCATTTTCGAGGGTGTTCAGGCTTTCCAAACCGCATGGCGCGAGCCTACTACTCGGGCGACACCGAAGATGTCGGTTTCATGCTCGATACCGTCAGGGCCCGCATTCCCAACGCTCATTGGCACGCCACAGGCGTCTCGCTCGGGGGCAATGCCATGCTTAAGTTTCTGGCCGAAAACCCCAACGCCAGCCATTGGGTCAATGCGGCAGCCGCCATCTCCGTCCCGCTCGACCTCGTTGCTGCGGGCGGCGCGTTATCCGACACGCCGGTTGGCAAGTGGGTGTATTCGCCCTATTTCCTGGCCTCAATGAAGCGAAAAATCGCCGAGAAAGCCCAACGTTTTCCTGGCAATATCGACACCCTGCGGCTTAATCACATCAAAACCATTCGCGACTTCGATGACATGTACACCGCGCCCATGCACGGTTACAAAAACGCCCTCGATTACTGGACGCGAGCATCTTCCAAGCCCCTGCTAAAGGCGCTGACAACACCCTCGCTCATCCTAAACGCGCGCAACGACCCCTTTGTTCCCGAAGCGTCGCTACCGGGCCCGAAAGAGTGTTCAGAACAAGTGTTGCTGCACCAACCCGCCGAGGGGGGGCACGTGGGGTTTATTACGGGGAAGTTTCCGGGCCACACCAGCTGGTTGCCCACGCGGCTATCCCGCTTCTTCGAGCGCAAGCAATAACGTCGCAACAGGCCTGGCCCAGCTGCGGGCTAGGGCTAGGCCGAGCCCTATCTAAACTGCTCTAGCAACTCACGATTGCGCCGAACCCGTTCTTGCAGGGTTCGGATTTCGACGTCAAGTTCAGACTGCACGTAGAAGTCTTGAGTCATGCCCCGCGCCTGCTGTAATTGCGACACCGCCGTGGGTAAAGCACCTGTTTTTTCGTAGAAGACGGCCATGGCGCGACGCGCCTGCACGGGCCGACCCATACGCTCGAGACTGAGCGCCTGCATCTGATAAAACCGGGGCTCGTCGGGCCATTTTTTAATCAGGCTGGTGAGCATTTGGACCGCTTTCTCGGGCTGGTTGTCGGCCTGCAATGCCCGTGCCACCACCATACCCAACGCCTGATTGTCGGGCCAGCGTTCGAACGCCTTGAGCGCGGCATCTACGGCCTTTTGATTATCGCCGCGCGACAAGGCAATATCGGCTTCGAGCCCGGCGATTTGGGGCGAATATATGCCGTCAGCCCGCGCATTCTGCAACGCCTTGGCGGCCTCATCAAGGTCTTTCCGCTGCCAGGCCAGATAGGCCAGGCCATACCATGCTGCTGCCTTGGGCACGCCAGTAGCCGACTGAGCGTCTTGCCGAAGCACCGCTTCGGTGTTGCGCAGCGCGAGCGAGTCGCGCGATTGGATAACACGCAGTTTTGCGCGTACAAACCAGTAGGCATCGGTATCGTTGCGCCGAACAGGCGGCAAGGCCCGCACGCGGTTTTCGATATCGGACATTCGCTGAATCGACAACGGGTGAGTGCTGGCATAACTGCCGCCCCCTGCCCCTTCGTTCAGCCGCGATGCCGTCCCCAAACGCTCGAACATTTGCACCATACCGACTGGGTCGTAGCCGGCGCGACGCAACATTTCTACGCCGGCGCGGTCGGCCTCTTGCTCGGCCATCCGCGAAAAGCCCAACTGGCGGTCGACCGCCGCCGCTTGGCCGAAGGCCGCAACACCTGCAGCGAGATCACCGGCACCGGCTATGGCGGCAAGTAAGGCCCCGGCGATGGAGGCCATGGCAATATGACTGGACTGATTGCTTTGTGTCATGCCACGGGCAACGTGGCGCTGATTGACGTGGCCGATTTCGTGCGCCACCACCGACGCCAGTTGCGACTCGTTGGTTGAGGCCACCACCAACCCACTGTTGATGCCAACGTAGCCCCCCGGCAGGGCAAATGCGTTAATCGAGGGATCGCGCACACCGAACACATCGATGGCTGCGCTACCCGCAGCCCCAGACAACTTGCGCCCCATATCATTCAGATACTGGGAAACATCGGGGTCGTCGATATAGGTTGGGTCGCGACGTCCTTGCTCCATGATGGCGTCGCCCAGCGTTTTTTCGAGGGCAGGAGACAATTCCGCCGACGAGGCGGACCCCATACTGGGCAACCCCATGGGCTGGGCCTGGCCGGCCACCGGTGCAAACAAAGCAAATACCAGAACCGCCGCGCCCGTGTACTTCATGTGCCTGCCACCCCCACAGCCGGCACAGCGGCCGACCTTATCTTGCCGGGTAACCGCCCTTTGCCCGACAGGCGCATCAGGGTACCCAACGCAAATAACAAACCAAAAACCTCGACGAAACCAGCCAAAATCCACATCGTCAGACCGCCTATGGCCTGGTCGGTAACTGCAGACATGCCCGGTATTGCGCGGCCACAGAGATCGAAAATAGGATATAGGTCGTATTCGGTGAACGTAATCACTGCGCCGACCACCATTTGCGGCACCATCGTAATGACCGGCGACAAAATACGTGCCCCCGGCGATAGTACAGCGGGCGGGCTTGGGCGACGATCAAGAATCAAATTCCAGTACAAGAACCCGCTAATGACCACGGACCAGTTCATGAAACGATACAGGCGCCAGTCGAGCATGGAATAAAACTGCACGCTGGGAATAAGCCAGATCACCACCAAGAACACGAACATGAACGGCACAAGAATTTTGTTCGTCAGCACGGCCTCGGTGAAGCGCCCCAAGGGGGTAAGGCGGAAATTTTTTAGCCAAAGCCGAAGCGGCATGGGCAACCCGGCGCGCATGACCTGACCGGGGTAAGCCCCCATGATAAGTAGCGGGCCTAGATGATGCAGCACGAGATGCTGCAAACGATGAGCAAAGAAAAGGCGCTCGGCGTAGTAGTCGATGCGGGTATGCAGCGACAAATACAACACCACAATACCCAACCAAAACAGCCATTGACGCGCCGCAGAAATGCGATGTTCGCGGGTACCACGGATGAACAGCACAATGCCCACCACAAACATGAGCACCAGTGCGGGAGAAAACTCCCAGGGCACAAGCCAGCCTAGGACATCCATGGACAACAACCCAAAAGCGAAAACACCCGCTAGTTTAAAACAATATGGCGATGATCACCCCAGCGCACATGACGCACACCGGCAACGGTAGTGAGGTCGCGCGCCTGCTTCATGAGCACGGGGCGCATTTCGGGGGAACAACTTACCGTGACACAGGCACTGACCAGTGCCGGATCGGCCGCTGCGCTGACCTGTACCGAGCCCACCTTAAGGCCTGCAGATTCGAAGTTTTTGTACAAGGTGCGCCGGACATCGGCCATGTGGTCACGCGCGCACACGACAGTAAGGCGCGAAGCGGCAGGCTTACGGCCACGAGCAGGCACCGACTGAACGCCCGCGCGACGAAGGAACAAATTGAACAAACGCATAACACCACCTTTCGTATGCCGCACAAAGCACACGCAAAGCATCTGACCAAACATGGCCAGGATTTAAAAAGTGGGTGGCGTAAAACCCGGGGACAACCCGGTTAGACATGCCACACCCTGCTGTATTACCCCAGGGCGTGACCAAGCTGAAAACCTGAAAACGCGCCTAGAGATCAATAAAATTGTCGATACACGATCGACTGTTACTGTCGCCAGAATCGGTATTCACCGCTTCAGCTCCTATAAAATGAAGAGACCGCCATTCTAACCTGCAGACCTGGGTTCAGACAAGACAGCCAGGCCTCTCAAAGATGACTTGGTCGATAATTTTGCAGCGTCACAACACCTCGTTGAATGATGCGCGAACGTCAATCAAAGCTGATAGCCGTCCAGCCAGCCCAGGGCGGTGTACACATGGACCACAGTTGCGGCAATCCCGAAAACGACAACCGTACCACCCAGAAACACGGTCAAAATAGCCACAAGCACCGGGCCCCAACCCGTTTGGGTCTGCAGCGACGAGCCCGGGTTGTAGCGGGCATCGAACCAGGCGTCTGGTTTCAGACTGAACACCAAGGCCTCGATGCACCCCGCCGCCATGGGAATAAAAAGCAGCAAAAATGCCGGGTTATCCCACCAGCTTGGAAAGGTTTGCGCGTAGGCCAGCAACCCCAGCGTTACCAGCGTGAACAACCACGCGTAGGGGCGACGCAAATACCACCAGTGGGCGCCAAACACACCCAGCACTGCCGCCAGCAGCGCTACAATGACCTTGCTGCGATGTTGCTTCATCTGCATTATTCCGAAGTTCAACCGAACGCCGATTGTATTAGAACCCTTCATGTCCCAACCCGATTTCGACCTGGTTATTATGGGCGCAGGCCCGGTTGGCAGCGCGCTGGCCCTGATGCTGGCCCGCTACTCCCCCGACCCTGCTCGTATCGCGCTCGTGGGCACCCAATTCTTTGCGACAGACACTTTAAACAGCCCCACCGACCCACGCACCATTGCCCTGAATCACGGCAGTCAAGTCGCTCTGCAGGCCCTCAACGCCTGGCCGAGTCGGTGCAGCCCCATCACAACGGTTCACGTTTCACAACGCCAGCGTTTAGGCCGCACCCTCGTTCAACACGACGATTTCGGCGTTCCCCAGTTGGGGTGCGTGGTCGCCTATCCCGACCTGCTGGTCGCGCTGCACGCGGCACTGGAAAAAAGCGGGGTCACCCGGCTTAAGTCCAGGCCCGTCACGCTTGCATTTGGCAACCCGGTCGAACTGCACCCCGATACCGGCCCGATAACCGCACACTTGGCGGTTCAATCAGACGGTGCGAAACCAAAAGGTATCGAGCGCAACTACGCACAGGCCGCGGTGCTGGCCACTGTCACCGCCTCCGAGCCCCGCCAGGGCTGGGCCTTCGAGCGCTTCACGCGTCAAGGCCCACTGGCTGTTTTGCCCCATCCGTCGGGCGAGGGCCACTATGGCGTCGTTTGGTGCTGCCATCCCGATCAGGCGCAAGCGCTCATGCACCTGGCTCCGGCCCAATTCAACGCCGCCCTGAATGACACCTTCGGGACGCGGCTGGGCCGGCTGACACTGAACGGCAATCGCCAGCAATTTCCGCTCGGCCTGAATGCAGGGCCGCTACGCACACATGCACGTGGGGTCGCCATTGGCAATGCCGCACAAACACTGCACCCGGTTGCCGGCCAGGGCCTTAACCTGGGCCTGCGCGATGCGTCACAACTGGCCCACGCCCTGCGGTTTTGGCTGGCCAACCCCTCGTCCGACCCTACGCCGCTGCTCGATACCTTTACCGGACAACGCCGCATCGACCGCTGGGCAACCGCCGCCATCACCGACGTCTTGCCTCGCATATTTGCCACAGGCAACCCGTTGGTGGAGCACGCCTGCGGCCTAGGGCTGCTGGCCATGGACTTAAGTCACACCCTGCGCACCCCGCTAGCCACGCACCTGCTGCAAGGCATACGCACGTAACATCTTGACGTCAGCCCCAATCCTAATTGGCGGTTAAAATCGACCCTATGCGTATCGGCCCCTGGACCTTCCCCAATCGTGTTTTTGTCGCCCCGATGGCCGGTGTCACCGACCGTCCGTATCGCCAATTGTGCAAGCGACTGGGCGCGGGGTATGCCGTATCCGAAATGGCGGCCAGCAACCCAAAGCTTTGGCACAGCGTCAAAACGTCGCGGCGCCTCAACCACGAAGGCGAGTCCACTCCCATTGCCGTGCAAATTGCGGGCGCCGATCCCGCCATGATGGCCGAAGCCGCCGTTTTTAATATTCAAAAAGGCGCGCACATCATCGATATCAATATGGGGTGCCCGGTCAAAAAAGTGTGCAACGTCGCATCGGGCTCAGCGCTATTGCGCCACGAAGCCCTGGTCGCCCAAATTCTTGAAAGCGTAGTGTCGGCATGCCGCCCGTACAACGTACCGGTAACGCTCAAAACCCGCACCGGCTGGGATGCCGAATCGCGTAACGCCCTGCACATTGCCCGTCTGGCACAAGATATCGGCATTGCCGCACTTACCCTGCACGGACGCACCCGCGCCGACCTATACAACGGCCAAGCCGAGTACGACACCATCAAGGCGGTCAAGCAAGTATTATCCATCCCCGTCATTGCCAACGGCGACATCGACAGCCCCGAAAAGGCCCGCTATGTACTTGATTACACCGGCGCCGACGCGGTCATGATCGGGCGGGCCGCCCAAGGGCGGCCCTGGATTTTCCGCGAAGTGGCCCATTACCTCGACACAGGCCGGCACCTCTCGCCCCCCACCTTTGGCGAGCTTCGTTCCTGCCTACTCGAGCACCTCGAAGACCACTATCGCTTCTATGGCGAATATACTGGCGTACGTTCGGCACGGAAACACATTGGCTGGTACCTCGCCGAACAGCCCGACAGCGCCGCGCTGCTAAGCCACATCAATCAAACTGAATCCACCCAGGCACAACTTGCCGCGGTCGCCCACTGGTTCGATCTGCATGCCCCCGACGATTTCATCCTGTCACCGGCAACATCCGAATCCGTACCCGCGCTGGCTGCCTGACCCAACCAAACCAATAACAGCAAAAATCTGTACACATGAACGACCTCAATCCACTGGAACAATGCGTGCGCGACAACCTCGAACGCTACTTTGCCGACCTGGGCGACTCTGAACCCGACAACATGCTGGCCATGGTCATTTCATGCGTCGAGCGCCCCGTGTTGCAAGTGGCCCTTGAACGCGCCAACGGCAACCAGTCGAAAGCCGCCGACATGCTGGGTATTACCCGCAGTACTTTGCGCAAGAAACTGCAAGCCCACAATCTGCAACCCTGATTTCCCACTTTATTTTTTGCTATCTCATGAAAACTCAAACCGCACTGCTTTCGGTTTCCGACAAGACCGGCATCGTCGACTTTGCCAAGGCGCTGGCCCAGCGTGGCGTCAAGCTGCTGTCTACCGGCGGCACCGCAAAACTGCTGGCTGACGCCGGTCTACCCGTTACCGAAGTCGCGCAACATACGGGTTCGCCGGAAATTCTCGACGGCCGCGTCAAAACCTTGCACCCAAAAATTCATGGCGGCCTGCTGGCCCGGCGCGACAGTGCAGAACACATGCAAACCATCGAAGCCCACGGCATCGATCGCATCGACCTGCTGGTGGTCAACCTGTACCCGTTTCGCGAAACCATTGCCAAACCAGACTGCACGTTTGCAGATGCGGTTGAGAACATCGACATCGGCGGGCCGGCCATGTTGCGCGCTGCCGCAAAAAATCATGGCACCCCCGAGGGCGGCGTAACCGTCGTCATCGACCCGGCCGACTATCCGCGTGTACTGGCCGATATTGACGGCCCGCAGGGCGAACCGGGCTACGCATTGCGCCTGGAACTGGCGGCCAAGGTATATGCTCACACAGCAGCCTACGACGGCGCCATCGCGGCCTACCTGACAAGCCTGACCGAAGCCGAGCCTGCGCAAGACGCTCAACCCGCCCGCGACACATGGCCTCGCACCCTAACGCTGCAGGTCAAACAGCACCAAGCACTACGTTACGGCGAGAACCCACACCAAACTGCAGCGTTTTATGTCGACCAGCCGGTTGGACAGGGTTTGCTGGGCAGCTACCGCCAATTGCAAGGCAAAGAACTCTCGTACAACAACATTGCCGATGCCGACGCCGCCTGGGAATGCGTTCGCAGCTTTACACAAAGCGCCTGCGTTATCGTCAAGCATGCCAACCCCTGCGGCGTGGCGGTAGGCGACACCCCTGAAGCCGCTTACCAGCAGGCGTATAAAACCGATCCTACCTCAGCATTTGGCGGCATCATTGCGTTCAACCGTCCGGTCGACGAAGCCTGCGCGCAAGCGATTACCTCGCAGCAGTTCGTCGAGGTCTTGCTGGCACCCGCCTATACCCCAGAAGCACTCGTCGTATTCGCGGCCAAGAAAAACGTTCGCGTTCTGGAAATCCCAGCCGGCGAAGCTCACAACGCACTCGACATCAAACGCGTCGGCGGCGGCTGGCTGGTACAAAATCCTGACGACTTCCAGGTCGACCCAGCCATGCTCAAGGTCGTCACCACCAAGCAGCCCTCTGCACAACAAATGCAAGACCTGATGTTTGCCTGGAAGGTCGCCAAGTACGTCAAATCCAATGCCATCATCTTTACGGGCAATGGCATGACCTTGGGCATCGGCGCCGGACAAATGAGCCGTATCGACTCGGCGCGCATCGCCGCCATCAAGGCCGACAATGCCGGGCTCAGCCTGCAAGGCTCAGCCGTCGCGTCCGACGCCTTCTTCCCTTTCCGTGATGGTCTTGATGTAGTCGTTGATGCCGGCGCCACCTGCGTCATACAGCCCGGTGGCAGCGTACGCGACGACGAAGTCATCGCCGCCGCAAACGAGCGCGGCATCGTCATGGTCTTCACGGGTACACGTCACTTCCGCCACTAATGCGGATTCTCGGCATTGACCCGGGCCTCAGGCGCACCGGCTTTGGCATTATCGATGTCCAGGGCATGCGCCTGACCTACGTCGGCAGCGGCACCATTGTGGTGCCCACCGACCAACCCCTGGCCCGGCGCCTCAAAACCATCCTCGATAACGTACGCGAAGTCGTCGAAGTCCACCAGCCCACGGTGTCGGCCCTCGAGAAAGTGTTCGTCAACACCAACCCCACGTCAACATTGTTGCTGGGTCAGGCTCGCGGGGCAGCCATGTGTGCGCTGGCTGACCACAATCTCGATGTACACGAATACACTGCGCTACAAATAAAAAAGTCAGTGGTAGGTAATGGGCATGCCGCCAAAGAACAGGTGCAAGCCATGGTGCAGCACTTACTGAAACTCAGTGGCCTGCCCTCGCCCGACTCGGCCGACGCGCTGGCCTGCGCCATTTGCCACGCCCACGTCGGCCCGCTCACCGAGAAACTCAAGACATCGGGCGCGCTGGGCAGCCTGGGCGGTACCCGCCTGCGCGGCGGACGCCTTGTGTAAACCCTCTATAAACGCCCCCTTGCAGGAAACCGCAACATGATCGGACGCATTACCGGCACCCTTATCGAAAAATCCCCGCCAACCGTGTGCATTGACGTCGGCGGTGTGGGCTACGAAATCGATGTCCCGATGAGCACGCTCTACAACCTGCCTGACACCGGGGCCAAAGCCACTTTGTTCACCCACCTGGCGGTGCGCGAAGATGCCCATATCCTATACGGGTTCAACTCAGCTCAAGAACGCGCTACCTTTCGCGCGCTCATCAAAGTTACAGGCATTGGGGCGCGCACGGCGCTGGCAGTGCTGTCGGGGATGACCTCTGAAGAACTGGCCGACGCCATTACCCGGCAAGAAACAGGACGTCTGACGCGGGTGCCAGGCATTGGCAAGAAAACAGCCGAACGACTGCTGCTCGAGCTCAAGGGCAAAATCGGCGCCGACTTGCCGGCCGGCCAGCCCGGTCAACCCGCATCCAGCCGCGACGACATCGTCAACGCGTTGCTGTCACTGGGCTACTCTTCCGCCGAATCGCAGGCGGCACTCAAAACGCTGCCTGCCGATGTTGACGTCGCCGAAGGCATCCGTCTGGCCCTCAAGTCTTTGTCGCGTTAGACTGCAGCCTTATTGTTGGGTAACTGTTTATGGCCATTCAATCCGACGCCCTGACCGGCAACGCTCCGCAACGCATTGTCAGCCCGCAAACCAGCTCGCCGGGCGAAGACTCTATTGAACGGGCCTTGCGCCCCAAGCTGCTGGCCGAGTACGTGGGTCAGCACAGCGCACGCGAACAGCTTGAAATTTTTATTGCCGCGGCACGCAAACGCGGCGAAGCGCTTGACCACGTGCTGCTGTTCGGCCCTCCAGGCTTGGGCAAGACCACCCTGGCTCATATTGTCGCCCACGAAATGGGCGTGCAACTGCGCCAAACTTCGGGTCCCGTTCTTGAGCGCCCGGGCGACCTGGCCGCATTACTGACCAACCTTGAAAAAAACGATGTCTTGTTCATCGACGAAATTCATCGCTTGTCGCCCGTTGTTGAAGAAATCCTGTACCCCGCCCTCGAAGACTTCCAGATCGATATTTTGATCGGCGAGGGGCCGGCTGCACGCAGCGTAAAAATCGACCTGCAACCTTTTACGCTCGTGGGCGCAACAACACGCGCCGGCATGCTGACCAACCCATTGCGCGACCGCTTCGGCATTGTCTCAAGACTTGAGTTCTACAACGTCACAGACCTGACCCATATTGTGACGCGCAGCGCCAACCTGCTTAATGTCAGCATTACCCCCGACGGCGCCACCGAAATCGCGCGACGCGCGCGCGGTACGCCGCGTATTGCCAACCGGCTGCTGCGCCGGGTACGCGACTATGCCGAGGTCAAGTCGAATGGCGTTATCAACGAACAAACCGCGGGTGCTGCACTGGCCATGCTCGACGTCGACCCGCAAGGCCTCGACCTGATGGACCGCAAGCTGCTGGACGCGATTATTCACAAGTTTGATGGCGGCCCAGTGGGTGTAGATAGCCTGGCTGCGGCTATCGGCGAAGAGCGCGACACCATTGAAGACGTAATCGAACCGTATCTGATACAGCACGGCTACCTGCAGCGCACCCCGCGTGGTCGCATGGCAACGCACACGACCTGGCGGCACCTGGGGCTGACGCCCCCGAGTGCCGCAGGTAATACGCCCGATTTATTTTCCTAGTCAATCAACCCAGAAAAAGCAGAGCGTCCGAAGAACTAGTCGTTATGGCAGTTCTTCATTTTGCCGGTGCCAACGCTGCGCCAATATCGAGCTGACGATGAGCTGCAACAAATGAAAAATCATCAACGGCAAAACCATGACCCCAGCCACCGATGAGGTAAACAAAACCTGTGCCATCGGCACCCCGCTGGCCAGGCTTTTCTGGGCACCGCCAAAGATCGCGGTGATTTGATCTTTGCGCCCAAAACCAAACACTTTGGCGAGGGTATGCACAAAAACCATAGCCAAAGCAAGAAACACCAAACTAATAACAACTAAACCGGCGACCATAGACGCCGATATCTGTTGCCAGATACCGCCGATAACCGCTGCGCTGAAGGCACTATAAATAACAAGCAGAATCGACCCGCGATCTATAAATGACAGCGCCTTGCCTGCCTTGCGAAAGGCATTATCAAAATAGGGCCGCAAAATATGACCAGCAATGAACGGCAACATAAGTTGCGCGAAGATGCTGGCAACGGAGTCAATAGGCGACGCTGCTCCCGTCGTCGGTGTGATAAGACCATTCACCAAAAAAGGCGTAATGACGATACCCAGCAGCGTAGAGGCCGACGCGCCGCAAACCGCCGCCGGAACATTGCCACGCGCAATACCTGTCAGGGCAACCGCCGACTGCACAGTAGCTGGCAGCATGCACATGTAGAGCACCCCAAGATAAAGCTCATCGTTGATCAGCGGCAACAGCAAAGGCTTCAAAGCGAAACCCATCACAGGAAAGAATACGAAAGTGCAAGACAGTATCAGCGCGTGTAAACGCCAATGCGTCAGACCGTCGATGATGGCCTGACGTGACAACTTGGCCCCGTGCAAAAAAAACAGCAAGGCAATCGCAACTGTCGTGACATGTTTCAGGACAACGGCAAAACTGCCATAGGCCGGCAGCACGCTGGCCAGCACGACGGTGCCAACCAACATAAAAGTGTAAGTATCGGGAAGAAAAGGTATTCGTTTCATGAGAGGTATTAAATTCAGCGTCAAGAGTCAGACCGGCTGCGTGAGACCCACGCAACGCAAGACCTCTTCTCCGTAGGCATCGCGCTTACGTACGCCGACGCCGCTGATATGCCCCAGCTCTTCAAGGGTTTGCGGGCAGGCCAGCGCCAGTTCGCGCAGCGTGGCGTCGTGAAAAATAACGTAGGCTGGGACGCCATGGCTACGCGCCACCTCGGCACGCCAGGCTCGCAGGTTTTCAAAGCGCTGTTGCGCCTCGGGCGGCAAGTCGGGCTGCGCAATACGCGGCTTGGCCACGCGTGATTGCCGCGCAGCCTTTTCGGCTTCACGCCGAAACATCAGCATGATTTCACCTTTTAGAACGGGGCGACTGGCATCCGTGAGCGCAAGGGTGCCATAACCCTCGTGATCGACCGCCAATATATTCATGGCCAATAACTGGCGCAACACGCCGCGCCAAGCCTGTTCCGACAAGTCGTTACCCACGCCGAATACGGTCAGGGTCTCATGCTGATTCTGACGGACGCGATCAGTAAGTTTGCCGCGCAAAATGTCAATTAAATGCCCGCCCCCAAAACGCTGGTTTCGTTCGCGCCACAAACGGTAAACGGCCGACAGCATTTTTTGTGCGGCCACTGTGCCATCCCAGGCCTGCGGCGGCTCCAGGCAAGTATCACAGTTACCGCAGGGTTCGATCTGCTGATCAAAATACGCTAGCAAGCGCTGACGCCGGCAATTGACCGTTTCGCACAAACCCAGCATGGCATCGAGCTGTTGCCCCAGTCGTCGCTTGAATGCCGTATCTCCAGGCGACTCATCGATCATGCGGCGTTGCTGCATGACGTCTTGCAAGCCATAAGCAAGCCACGCCGTAGCCGGTGCACCGTCGCGCCCAGCCCGGCCGGTTTCCTGATAGTAGCCTTCGACAGACTTGGGCATATCGATATGAGCGACAAACCGCACATCAGGCTTGTCGATGCCCATGCCAAAAGCAATGGTTGCCACCATGACAATGCCGTCTTCACGCAGAAAGCGGGCCTGGTTCTCGGCGCGCTGCGTGGCGCTTAACCCGGCGTGATAGGGCAAAGCCTGTACACCCTGGCGGCACAGGAAATCGGCGGTTTCTTCGACCTTGGCACGCGACAGCGCATACACCACGCCACAATCACCGTCATGCTCGGTCTGAATAAAATTGAGCAACTGACGACGCACCTCGCTTTTTTCAACAATGCGATAGCAAATATTGGGGCGATCGAAACTGGAGACAAACTGCTGTGCACCGTCGAGCTGTAAGCGATGTACGATTTCGTGCCGGGTGGCGGTCGTGGCGGTGGCCGTCAAGGCAATGCGCGGCACTTCAGGCCAGCGTTCGGCCAGCACCGACAACCCGAGATACTCGGGCCGGAAGTCGTGTCCCCATTGCGAAACGCAGTGGGCTTCGTCAATAGCGAACAGCGCCACTTTGCCGCGCGACAACATGTCGAGACAACGATCGCTCAGCAAGCGCTCGGGCGCGACATACAGCAGGTCGATTTGGCCCGACTGAAACGCCTGTTCGACCTGACGCGCCTCGCGCCAATCGAGCGTGGAATTCAAAAATGCAGCCCGCACGCCCAGCTCGAGCAACGCATCGACCTGATCTTGCATGAGCGCGATAAGAGGCGACACGACCACACCCACACCAGGCCGGACCAAGGCGGGAATCTGATAGCACAGTGACTTACCGCCCCCGGTAGGCATGAGCACCAAGGCATCGCCACCGGCGACGACATGTTCAATAATGGCTTGCTGATTGCCCCGGAAGGCGTCGTAACCAAAAACCTGCTGAAGGGTATCGAGGGGGTCGGGGCTGAAGGACATCACGACATTTTAGTATGAAGAGCCGTTTCAGTTTATTTCGAAGCGCTTGCCCACTGCTGCCCGATCGCGCAAACTTCAGGCTATGGAAAAACCGCTTACCAAAGTGCTGGTCGTCGACGACGACCCCGCCCTGCGCCAACTGCTGGCCGACTACCTCAACCGGCACCACTACGACACCCTGCTGGCGCCCGACAGTCGCGACCTCGAAATGCGCATTGAACGCTATTCGCCCGACCTGATCGTGCTTGACCGCATGCTCCCTCACGGCGATGGCGCGGATGCCTGTCGCCGCTTGCGTCAACAGGGGGAAGACATTCCGGTCATTTTGCTGACGGGCAAAGATGAAACCGTCGACCGCATCATCGGCCTTGAAGCCGGCGCCGACGATTACCTGGGCAAGCCCTTTGACCCGCGCGAGCTGCTGGCGCGCATCGAGGCCGTATTACGGCGCAAAAAAGGCGCCTCGGCCCTGGTCAAAGAACAAGCTGTCGAATTCGGACCGTTCCGCTTCGACCCGGTACTGCGCCAGCTCTTCAAAGATGACGAGGTCATCAAACTCACCGGCGGCGAAGTCAACCTGTTAGAAGCGCTGATACGTAACCCGGGCAAGCCCTTGTCGCGCGAGCGCCTGCTCGCCCTGGCACGCGACGACGACGAAGGCGAACGTAACGACCGTGCCATTGACATTGCCGTACTGCGCCTGCGCCGCGCCATTGAAGACGACCCCAAACAGCCGCGCTGGATCCAAACGGTATGGGGTATTGGCTATCGGTTCTCGCCATAATGGCCGGCTTTAAAAACAAACTCGGCATACTGGTGCCGCGTTCGCTCAGCGCGCGCCTAATTCTGCTTACGTTGGGTACTTTACTCGTGGTTCAGGCAGCCACTTTGGCCACGGTCGCTCATTTCAGGCAAAAATTTACCGAACAAGTCACGGTCGAAGTCACGGCAACAACCATCCGTACCTTGCGCCAATCGCTCGCCAAAGTACCGGCGGCAGAGCGGGCCGAGTTTGTTCGCCAGGCCTCGCGTAACGAATGGCGGCTATGGTCACGCACATTGCCGGCCAACGCACAACTCGAGCGCCGCATTCGGCGCGACAACGACGCCGGACACCAACGCCCTGGGGCCACGCCGCCAAAACCCCCGCCAGACAACGACTTGCGCCGCGAACTACGCTATTTTGTCGATGCCCTCAACGCACGGCTCGATGATGGCACTCGTGTCGGGCTGTCACGCGGGCCGGTGCCGCGCCTCTACATTTCGCTGGCACCCAACGAAAACCCCGAAAGCAACGCCCAAGAATGGTTGGTCATTCCGTTGGATCAACTGGCCCCCCCCGTAAGCACGCCAGCGATTCTGGCCTGGCTGGGCGGCATGGGCCTACTGCTTCTTGTGGCTGCCGCTTTTTCATGGCATATCACCCGACCACTTACACGGCTATCGCGAGCGGCTGACCAATTGGCCGCCGGCAAACCACAGCGGGTTGAACCCGCCGGGCCAACGGAAACACGTCGCCTGGGCGAACGCTTCAACGCGATGCTCGATACGCTGGCAGAGTCCGATGCTGTCCGACGGACGTTGTTGGCCGGGCTGCCTCACGACTTGAAAGGCCCGCTGGCCCGCATGCGGCTACGCGCCGAAATGCTCGACAGTACCGACGCGCAAGAAGGCTTTCGTAAAGACATTCACGATATGCAGCGCATCATCGACCAGTTCATCGGGTTTGTACGCGGCACCGATTTAAGCACGTACACCTTTGCCACGCTTGACCTGCGCCACTGGCTTGAAGAGCAAATCAGTGCCTGGGAAAGCGCCGGGAGCGATGTGCACATGATCGCGCTGCCAGACACCGAAGTCATGATCAATGCGGATCGTACAGCCCTGGCCCGACTCATCGACAACCTCGTCACCAACGCCCTTAACCACGCCACGCCACCTGTCGAGGTTTCGCTGTCAGTCACCCAGCACCACGCCGTAATCACCATTACCGACCATGGCAAAGGCATCGATCCAGAGCGCCGCGCCGAGGCGTTGCGACCTTTTTCGCGGCTGGATGACGCCCGAACCCTGACGGGGTCAGTCGGGTTGGGGCTGGCATTATCGGACGCGATTGTGAAAGCCCATCAGGGCACCATGAAGTTGGGCGAAGCTGCGTCGGGCGGGCTGGCCATAACAATCAGCCTGCCGTTGCTTTCAGGCGGGCAAACTAAAGCCTGAACTGCGGCGGCTTGGGTGCCTTGGAAAGACCAAACATGCGCCAGTACACCCAGATATTGAATACCAGCGCAACCGGCAAAGCCACGACAACGGCAGCCAAGATAAGACGTAAAGTTTCAACCGACGCCGCGCCGTCCCAGACCGTAATGTCGTCGAGCACCAGATAAGGGAAGAAACTGTACCCCAGACCACCTAGCGTGATCAGAAAGACCAATAGCGTCATGACGAACGGGAGCGCAGTCACTCGATGGCTGTACTGGATGGTACGTTGCAAGCTCATTTCGATGGTCATGAAACTGACCAGCGTAAACACCCAAAGCCCGACAACGACTGTCCATTGAGGGCCATCGCTCCAGCGCAAAAACACGCCCGTGTTCGCAAAAGCCAATACTAACGAGACCGCCACCGAACCGGCCGCTGCCCATCGCACCGACTGCCGCCCCCACCAGGCGGCACGAATACGCAACTCACCTGGCTCGCGCATGATGAGCCAGGTTGCACCCAGCAAACTGTAGGCCGCAATAGCGCAAGCCCCGACAAAAACCGCATAGCCAAAATAACCGGTACCTGGCTCGTAACCCACGACAATGCGCCCGAGCAAAAACCCGTGTGCAAAAGCCGTTAACCAGGAACCCCACGCAAAGGCCAATGACCAACGGTTTTGCAAATGCACGGGCGCACGCAGACGCAGTTCGAATGCAGCAGAGCGCACCATAACACCGATGGCCAGCAACGCCATGGGTAGGTACAAGGCCTGCATGACGGGCCCCCAAGCGTTAGGGAAGGCCGTCAGAAAAAGCCCCATGCCCAAGATCAGCCAAAATTCGTTGGCGTCGCGCCACGGACTCAGCAACGCAAGCATACGCGGCCGTAATTCGGCCGCAGCAAACGGTACTAGACAACCCACCCCGATGTCGAAGCCATCGAGGACAGTACCCGCCACAATAATGGCGTAAAACACCGCCATGAACACCAGCGGCATCCAGAATTCGGGCGCATGAGCCTCGATGCCCAACAAAGCAACCAGTGTGTCGATCATGCCCGCCCCCTACGCCGCGCCACAGGCACGACGCCATAACGTACTGAGTAATTCAGCAACTGAATAAAGCCGGCCAGCAACAGCACGTACACGACCCCGTAGGCCAGTGTGGTGGCAAACAAGACATCGTTGCTTTCGGAGACGGCCACTTCAGCCAACGTCACCGTACCGTACACCGCAAAAGGGGCCTGCCCCAGCCACACATGGACCATGAACAAGCCTAACAATGCCCAGCCCACGTAACGGCAAGCGGATAAACCACGGCGCCATCCCTGGGGCAGCGCCGTGAGCTCGAAAGCATGGCGACGCAAATAAAGCAGCGTCAACCAACTGAAGAAAAACACGCCGCCCGCCAAAATTACCAATAGCCGCCAAGACCAGAAAGTGAGTGCCACCGGAGCATGCATGCCTGCGAACTTGTCGAGCCCCAACGACACACCGATTTCATCAACCCCCAGCCAAGGTCGCGCCAGATCGGGCAGGACCACTGAAAAAAGATTGCGTACACCGGATTCGCTGGGCCACGCCAGGAGCGGAAGGTCGGGCGCGGAACCCGAGACCCAATAGGCTGCAGTTGCTGCAGCCTTGGCTGGCTGGTTTACAGCGACCTGCACGCCATACAAAGCCAGCAGCACAAACAACACCACACTGCCCGCCGCCGCCAGGCCAAGGCCGGTTTGAAAAACACTACGATCAGTATCGTCGACGGTGTGATGCAACGAGTGTCTCGCCGTCACGCCCATCATGAGGAACCCCGCGACCAACGCCGAGATCACCAACGCCAACCCAAGAAAAGATGGGAAAAAGGGGTTAAAAATCAAGGCGTACCAGTCAACCACACGGTACAGACCATCGGAGAACTCGGCGCCCGTCGGCGACTGCATCCAGGACATCAGCACCATGGCCCAGGCCAACGCCAGGGTCAGGCCTATGGCAACCAGCACAACCATGACGGTATGCAGCGTATCGGACATGCGACGCTGTCCAAACAACATGGCGCCCAAAAAGCATGATTTGAAGACAAAGGTTGTGATAATGACGGCAGCCATTAGCGGGCCGGCCACATTACCCATTTTGCCCATAAGACCGGGCCAGACACTGCCCAATTGCACCAGTACAGGCACACCAGCGGCCATAACCAATATGGCTGTCAGGGCAAATACCCTGACCCAAAACCGGTAGGCGGCCACATAACGCGACTGAACCCCGCCCCTGGCACGCAGCTTGAAAAAAACCAGTACCCAGGCCAGCCCGACCTGTGTCAAAAGAAACAGCCCCAGAAAACCCAGACTGAAAAAAAACTGGAGCTGGGACAACCAAAGTGGTGAGTTCGTCATGATTTGCCAAAGTTGGACGCCACATAATGCTAACCGCGGACGGGTAGACAGGCAAATAGTGCAGAACGTGGCAAAATGCTTCTTTTGTATTGCTCTCTTGTATCGCACGTTCGTGCCCCCTTCTATGTCGACCGAATCCAGCTCACCTGCCCCCTCAAATTTTCTGCGCACTATTATCGAAAACGATCTGGCAAGCCATCGCTTTGCCGACAAACGTTGGGCCGGCAAACCCGGTCCTGCCGCCGTGCAGCAGCAAGGCGAGCCCGACGTCGCCAAGATACGCACGCGCTTCCCGCCCGAGCCCAACGGCTACTTGCATATTGGGCATGCCAAAAGCATTTGCCTTAACTTTGGTCTGGCGCGCGATTACCAGGGGGCATGCCACCTGCGTTTCGACGACACCAACCCCGAAAAAGAAGATGACGAGTACGTGCGCGCCATCATCGACACCGTTCAATGGCTAGGCTTCAACTGGGAACACAACGGCGAAACCAATCTTTATTTCGCCAGCGACTATTTCGAAACCATGTACGGTTTCGCGCAAGCCCTGATTCGCGGCGGCTATGCCTACGTCGATGAACAAAGCCCCGACGAAATGCGCGCCACGCGCGGCACACTGACCGAAAAAGGCACAAACTCGCCCTGGCGAGACCGCCCCGCCGACGAATCACTGCAATTGCTGCAAGAAATGCGCGATGGCAAACATCCCGACGGCAGCATGGCCCTGCGTGCAAAAATCGATATGTCCTCGCCCAACATGAATATGCGCGACCCGGTGCTTTACCGCATCCGCCATGCGCATCACCATCGTACGGGTGATGCCTGGTGCATTTACCCCATGTACACGTGGGCGCACCCCGTCGAAGACGCCCTCGAGGGCATCACTCACAGCATTTGCACCCTCGAATTCGAAGACCAACGGCCCTTCTACGACTGGATTCTTGCGCGCCTCGTCGAACTTGGACAATTGGCCGAGCCCCTGCCACACCAGTACGAGTTTGCGCGTCTGAACCTGAGCTACGTTGTCACCAGCAAACGCAAGTTGCTTCAGTTGGTGCGTGAAGGGCACGTTGCGGGCTGGGACGACCCCCGTATGCCTACATTGGCGGGTTTGCGCCGACGCGGCTATACGCCAGCGGCTATTCGTCTGTTCTGCGAACGTCTAGGCGTATCCAAGGCCGATTCCCGCATCGACTACAGTATCCTCGAGCAAGCCCTGCGCGACGACCTCGACCCCATCGCCGATCGTGGTGTGGCCGTTCTCGACCCGCTCAAACTGGTGATTACCAACTACCCAGAAGGCCAGACTGAACTGTGCCACGCGCCTCTTAACCCGCATGAACCCGAGGGTGGTCAGCGTGAGTTTCCCTTCAGCCGCGAACTCTGGATCGAACGCGACGACTTCCGCGAAGACCCGCCCAAAAAGTACTTCCGTCTTTTCCCAGGCAACACAGTGCGGCTCAAGTATGGCTATATCGTCACCTGCACCGGCTGCGTCAAAGACGAGAACGGCAACATTACCGAGGTCCATGCCGAATACCTGCCCGACACAAAAAGCGGTACCCCCGGTTCGTCGGCCGTCAAAGTCAAAGGCAATATCACCTGGG
Source organism: Pusillimonas sp. T2 (assembly GCF_002236805.1). GTDB lineage: Bacteria > Pseudomonadota > Gammaproteobacteria > Burkholderiales > Burkholderiaceae_B > Neopusillimonas. The sequence goes on from NZ_NIQA01000001.1 coordinate 337,486, forward strand.
TCAGCGCCGCACACGCCATCCCGGCCGAAATCAGGCTCTACGATCGCCTGTTTTCCGACCCGCACCCCGACGCGGGCGACAAGGACTTCCTGGCGGCCATTAACCCCGACTCATTCCAGGTCGTCCAAGGCTGGCTCGAACCCGGCACGGTAGCTTCACCCGACAAAATCTGGCAATTCGAACGTTTGGGGTACTTTGTGGCCGACCGGGTCGACTCGACCCCCGAAAAGCCCGTGCTGAACCGTGCCGTTACGCTGCGCGATACCTGGGTTTGAGGTGCTTTGCTGTGACTGACTCGCCCCATAAAAAAAGCCCGCTGGCACTCGACTTCAAAAGCGCTACGCTTTACGCCGTACGCGTTGTATTGCATAGCGCCGATTTGTCCGAACTACTGGCCTCGCTTGACCAGCGTATGGCCGACGCGGGCAGCTTCTTCGAAAACGAAGCGGTCGTCATCGATGCACAAGGACTGAACGACGCTGTCGACTGGCCAACCTTGATCAGTGCGCTACGCAAACACCAACTGCGGCCGATCGGGGTCATGGCCAACGACAGCAACCTCGAACAGGCCCGCCAATGCGGCCTCGAGCCCGTCGACTTGTCCAGCGCACCCGTACGTTCAACCGCACCGACCGAGACTACTCCGCCGCCTATCGTCGCCAAACCTGCTGCGCCATCGGCCACGACCAAAACGGGCTCAGCATCGGCCAAAGCCGAACCCGCCAGCCCAACGTCAAAAGCCAGCCCAGCTAACGCTCCCGTCAACGCTCAACGCGCGCCAGCCCAATCCGGCGACACCGAGCCAACAAGTACCGGCAACCAACCAGTTGCCGCCATGGTCATCAACCGCCCTTTGCGGTCGGGCCAGCGCATCTATGCTCGCGGCACCGACCTGATCGTCATCGGCATGGTCAGCCAAGGCGCCGAGGTTATCGCCGACGGCAACATCCACGTTTACGGCCCCCTGCGGGGTAAGGCCATGGCGGGTGCCCGTGGCGATACCAGCGCCAAAATATTCACCACCCAGCTCAACCCCGAACTGCTCGCCGTCGCTGGCGTGTATCGCGTGGTCGAATCGGCGCTTGATCCAGCTTTGGCGAACCAGCCCGCCATCGTCCAGCTCGACGGCGAAACTTTACAGATTGTGCCGCTTGGTACAAAAGGGTAGGCGCCGCTGCCATGTGGCGGCGGTTTTGCATTACGATTACGTGATTCACAAAAACACTTAAGGGATTGATATCGTCATGGCGCGAATTGTTGTAGTAACTTCCGGCAAAGGCGGTGTGGGGAAAACAACCACCAGTGCCAGCTTTTCTTCTGGCCTGGCCATGCGGGGGCATAAAACCGTCGTTATCGACTTCGACGTCGGCCTGCGCAACCTCGACCTCATCATGGGTTGCGAGCGGCGGGTGGTGTATGACTTTGTCAATGTCATCCAGGGCGAAGCAACACTCAAGCAAGCGCTCATTCGCGACAAGCAACTTGAAAACCTTTACATTTTGCCGGCGTCACAAACGCGCGACAAAGACGCCTTGACCAAAGAAGGCGTTGAGAAAACTCTGAACGACCTGAAAGACATGGGTTTCGAATACATTGTCTGCGATTCACCCGCAGGTATCGAAACTGGCGCGCTGATGGCGTCTTATTTTGCAGACGATGCCATCGTCGTTACCAACCCTGAAGTCTCCTCGGTACGCGACTCTGACCGCATTCTGGGCATTTTGTCGTCCAAATCGCACCGCGCCATTCACAGCGACGAGCCCATCAAAGAATACTTGCTGCTTACCCGCTATAACCCCAAGCGTGTGGTCGACGGCGAGATGCTGTCTTTGCAAGACATCGAAGACATCTTGCGCATCAAACTCATCGGCGTTATTCCCGAATCTGAAATGGTATTGCAGGCCTCGAACCAAGGCGTGCCCGCCATTCACATGCGTGATAGCGATGTGTCGCTGGCCTACCAAGATGTGGTGGCACGCTATCTGGGCGAAGAAAAGCCGCTACGGTTCATCGACTACGAAAAACCCGGGCTTTTGAAGCGCCTGTTCGGGGGTAAGTGATATGTCTTTCTTGTCTTTCCTGCTGGGCCAAAAGAAAACATCCGCTAGTGTGGCCAAAGACCGGCTGCAGCTTATTCTTATTAACGAACGCGGCGGCGACAGCAAGGCGCCCGACTTCTTGCCAGAACTGCAAAGAGAGCTGCTCCAGGTCATCTCGAAGTACGTGCAAATTAATCCGGACGACATCAAGGTCAACGTCGACCGGCACGATTCGCTCGAAGTGCTCGAAGTCAAAATCGAAATGCCGCAAGTCGAAGCGCGACGAGTTTAAGCGCCTTACTCATGCAACGGCCACCATTTTTCGGTGGCCGTTTTTTTGATCATGCTGCACTGATCGGCGGCGCACTGGCCGCCGGCATCGCACGACCCCTGCGGGGCTACCCATCGGCCAAACGCCGCGCGAGGCGATTGCGGAACTCACGGGATTGATCAGCGCCGGGTTGTCGTAATGCCACCGTTTGCCCTTTATGGCGTGCCGTCCATCATCCTTTGTCCAGAATCTTATCTTCGGCTTCTGTCTATAAGCCATCTCGTAGCATTGATCACTCGGGCAGGTTTTGACCGGGATATCAAGCACTCGCGTTTAACCGTGCTCAATCAACGACATTTATTGAGGTACGAATATGCCATTACGTTGGTGCAGGTTTGGCCTGGGTGGGCCCAAGGGCTTGAGCACGCCGTCGAACGGGCGTTGACCGAGGATGCAAGTGCGCGACTGTTTGAGCCGGCGCTTTCGACCCATCGGGTCGTGCCGGCGAGTTTCGCGCACGCCTCGGGCAGCGTTCGTTTGACGGGTAGCCCCGCAGGGGCCGTGCGATGCCCCGCCGGGCCTGCCCAGGCCAAACCGGCACCCACAAGCACTCAAACCAACACCCCCGATCAACGCAGCAGCAAAAACAACAATAGCGACCCAATAAAAAACGGCCACCCAAAAAGGTGACCGTTTTTGCCTGAAGCAGCTACTGGTTTACTGGCGCTTGCCGATTTGATCGCCAACCACACCACCAATTGCCGCACCACCCACAGTGCCCAGAACGCTACCACCGGTAATGGCCGCACCCGCCACGCCACCTACACCGGCGCCGGTAACTGCGCCCTTTTGGCGGCTGCTCATGCTGTCCCAGCTAGAACAGCCAGCGGCGGCTACAGAAACCAAAGCAACAGCAGCAAGTTTTGTAATTGTCGTCAATGTCATGGTGACCTCCTGAATAATGTGCAGGTTGATGTCTGCGATGACTCTAGAGTGCCAAAATTTTCGGCGCCAAATGTGAGCTTACGCAAACAATGTATCAGGAAATAAACCAACACCCCAAGAATAATTAAGGCGAACGTCAGAAGCGTAACAGCGTAACTGCGGGGCCAGCCACCCATTGTCTGACAACTGGATACCCCGCAATTTGTAACAACTCACTTGAGTGCTTTGTAGCGTATACGCTTTGGTTTCGCGCCTTCTTCGCCTAGACGACGCTTCTTGTCGGCTTCGTATTCCTGATAGTTGCCATCGAAGAACACGACTTGCGAATCGCCCTCGAACGCCAGAATATGCGTGGCGATACGATCGAGGAACCAACGGTCGTGGCTGATGACCATGACGGTACCGGCAAACTCAAGCAAGGCATCTTCCAACGCACGCAGTGTTTCTACGTCGAGGTCGTTCGATGGCTCGTCGAGCATCAGGACGTTGCCTCCGGCAATAAGCGTTTTGGCCAGGTGGAAACGGCCACGCTCACCCCCGGACAAATTGCCGACCAGCTTGTTCTGGTCGCTGCCCTTGAAATTAAAACGCCCCAGATACGCGCGGGAAGACATCTCGAACTTGCCTACCGTGATCAAGTCGGCACCATCGGACAGCGCATCAAAGACCGTTTTATCGTTGGCCAAGGCATCACGCGACTGGTCGACATGCGACACCTTAACGGTTTGCCCGATTTTCACCGCGCCAGAATCAGGTTGTTCGGCACCTGAAATCATGCGGAACAACGTTGATTTACCCGCGCCGTTAGGGCCAATGATACCGACGATGGCCCCTGGTGGGACTTTAAAGCTGAGGTTGTCGATGAGCAAACGGTCGCCAAATGCCTTGCTGACGCCATCGAACTCAATCACTTCGTTACCCAGGCGATCGGCCACAGGAATGAAAATTTCCTGGGTTTCGTTGCGCTTCTGGTATTCGTGAGACGACAGTTCTTCGAAACGAGCCAGACGCGCCTTAGCCTTGGCCTGACGGCCTTTGGGGTTTTGACGCACCCATTCAAGCTCTTTCTTGATGGTGCGCTGACGGGCTGATTCGCTCGCCTCTTCTTGCTTCAAACGATTATCTTTTTGCTCGAGCCACGAACTGTAATTGCCCTTCCAGGGAATGCCGTGGCCGCGATCCAGTTCCAGAATCCATTCGGCAGCATTGTCCAGGAAGTAACGATCGTGGGTGACGGCCACGACGGTACCCGGGAACTTGCGCAAAAACACTTCCAGCCATTCAACACTCTCGGCGTCAAGGTGGTTGGTGGGCTCGTCGAGCAAGAGCATGTCGGGTTTGGACAACAACAACCGACACAAGGCAACGCGACGCTTTTCACCCCCGGACAACTTGCCGACAACGGCATCCCAAGGCGGCAAACGCAAGGCGTCGGCAGCGATCTCCATTTGAGTTTCGATGTCGTCGGCACCGCTAGATGCAGCGGCTGCGATCACGGCTTCAAGTTCGGCCTGCTCGGCAGCCAGCGCGTCAAAGTCAGCGTCGGGCTCGGCATAGGCCGCGTATACAGCGTCAAGGCGCTTGCGCGCTTCAAACACGTCACCCAGGCCTTCTTCAACCGCTTGTCTCACCGAAGACTCGGGGTTCAGTTGGGGCTCTTGAGGTAGATATCCAATTTTGATGCCCGGCATGGGCACGGCTTCGCCTTCAATTTCTTTGTCGACACCCGCCATGATCTTGAGCAGTGTCGATTTACCCGCACCGTTCAGACCGAGCACGCCAATTTTGGCCCCCGGGAAAAAAGAAAGCGAAATATCACGCAGAATCTGTCGCTTCGGCGGCACGATCTTGCCCACGCGATTCATGGTGTAAACGTATTGAGCCATGCTATGAAAGGAACCCGTAAAAGTAAGACAAAAGACGATTGTAGGCCGTCTTGGCAAATAAAACTAAAATGGAGGTTTGACCCGAAGATTGCAAGCCATGGCCAACACACCAACGTCCCCGCAGCCGCTAACGTTTACCGACGAAGAAATCGATTACCTGGGCCGCACCGCGGACGCGCTCAGCGCCTACATTGGCAAACCCGTATTGGCCGAAATTATTGATGCCGACGAAACCGGTTTCGAATGGGTCGTATTCGGCATCCCGCTCGACGTCGCCGACGACGCCGAGAACCACGTGATTGTGGCGATTGGCGGCCAAAACGCGCGCATCATCGGCAACAAAGGGGGCATAGACATCAAAGACGAAGTCTATGACTGCGAATACCTGTGGGCCATTCAGCTGTCTGACCTGGAAGGCGTCAGGTTTATCAAGGTCGACCACGAAGGCGAAGAAGTGGCCTGGAGCGATGACATCGGCGGCATTTTGCCGTTCGAGCTAAGCGACGAGCCCCTACCCGACATTGACGAAGAAGATGACGATAGCGGCGATGGAGACAACGCCGACGACACCTTCAGCCCGCACCGAGCGCCCCCCGGCTTGCATTAAACACAACCCGCGACGACTCGGCTGTCCCGCAAAAAACTGGGCGGCAAACATGCCGGCCCAAAAAACAAAACCCGACCAGTAGGCCGGGTTTTATAAAAAAGCGCCTGGTATCAGGCCTTTTTTACTTTTTCGAGCATTTTAAATACGCCTTTAGGCGATTTAATAAACAAACGCTTGAACGCTTTGCCCAGGCAACGACGTTCGATCGTGTTGCGCCGGTTACGCTTGACTTCTGCCATGACGAATTCTCCGAATAGCGGGTCTTGAACTATAACTAACCCACCATTCTACCGTAAACTTGGCCGTTGCCTCAAATCTCCTGTTGCGTTGTTACTTATGAGCTCTTCAATTCGCATTTTTGGCGCCCGCCAGAACAATCTGAAAAACCTTGACGTCACCATAGACACCGGCAAACTGCTGGTCGTTACCGGGGTGTCGGGGTCGGGCAAGAGCTCGCTGGCTTTCGACACTTTATACGCAGAAGGCCAGCGGCGGTACGTTGAAACGTTTTCGCCTTACGCACGTCAGTTTCTCGACCGTATGGACAAACCGCAGGTTGACCGTATCGAGGGCATACTGCCGGCCATCGCTATCGACCAGGTCAACCCCGTGCGCAATTCGCGCAGCACAGTGGGCACCATGACCGAGCTGAATGACCACCTGAAACTGCTGTTTGCCCGAATGGGGCAGTTGTACTGCCGCTGCTGCGGCAACCGGGTCATACAAGACGATGCCGCCACAGTGCGCAATGCCCTGGCCGAACGTACCGCTGGCGCCGACCCGCGTCTGGTCGTCACCTTTCCTATCGGTATCCCGGCTAACTTCACCGAAGACGAAATTCGCGGCTTTTTAGACCAACAGGGCTACACCCGCATCCACCACGAAGAAACCGTCGACATCTCCGTCGATGCAACGACCCCGACTACACAGAAGAAGGGCAAAAAAGCCGGCACAACCGCCCCGACCGCCAAACGAGTCCTGCATGTCATTCAAGACCGTTTCCGCTTAAGCAATGTCGACCCAAGCCGTTTGGGCGAGGCCCTGGAAACCGCATTCAAGCAAGGCGACGGCCATATCACCGTATATGCCTCGGACAGCGCCGACGGCCCAGAGACGGCATGGCGCTTTAGCAACCGATTGCATTGCGCCCAGTGCAATATTGATTATGCCCGCCCACTGCCCAGCACCTTTTCGTTCAACTCGCCTTTGGGCGCTTGCGAAGCCTGCCGGGGCTTTGGCCGCGTCATGGGCATTGATTACGGCCTGGTCGTGCCCGATGACAACAAAACCTTACGCGAAGGGGCCATAAAGCCATGGCAAAGCCCTAGCTATAAAGAATGCCAGGCCGAGATGCAACACTATGCCGACGCGGCAGGCGTACGTTTAGATGTTGCCTGGAAAGCACTATCGCCGGAAGAGCGTCATTGGGTCATCCATGGCGACCCGGCCTGGCGCGGCGGGCCGCAAGCCTGGAAAACCCAGTGGTACGGCGCGCAACGCTTTTTTGACTGGCTTGAGACCAAAGCCTACAAAATGCACGTACGTGTTCTGCTGTCGAAGTACCGCAGCTACACGCCCTGCCCGACTTGCGGCGGCGCCCGGCTCAAGCCCGATGCCACCTTGTGGCGACTAGGGAAATCCCATGTACCCGTCAACCCGCTTTACCCCCGCTTCAAGCCGGTTCATGCACAGTTTGACGATGCACGGCTAAATGCGCTGCCTGGGCTTGGCCTGCACGACCTTATGCGTCTGCCTATTGAGCAGGTTCGCACCTTCTTCCAGACACTCAGCTTCGGCGATGCGCTAGATGCTGCACTTGACCTTTTGATGACAGAGGTACGTACCCGCCTCGACTTTCTTTGTGACGTCGGACTGGGATATTTATCGCTCGATCGCCAAAGCCGCACCTTGTCGGGCGGCGAAGTGCAACGCATCAACCTGACCACCGCACTCGGCACGTCGCTGGTGAACACTCTGTTCGTGCTCGACGAACCGTCTATTGGCCTGCACCCGCGCGACATGAACCGCATCGTCGAAGTCATGCACCGCTTGCGTGACAATGGCAACACCCTGGTGGTCGTTGAGCATGATCCTCAAGTCATGGTTGCGGCCGATCGCATTCTGGACATCGGCCCAGGGCCGGGAGAACGCGGCGGGCACATCACATTCGACGGCACGCCCGCTCAACTGCGCGAAGCCGACACGCTGACCGGCAACTACCTGGGCAATCGCCTACGCGTCGAAGCGCCACGCCCGCTAGCCGTCCAGCCGTCAACACCCAAACTGTTGCTCGAAGGCGTGCGGGCCAATAACCTCAAGAACGTATCGGTGTCTATCCCGCTGGGGCGGCTTGTCTGCGTCAGTGGCGTTTCTGGTTCCGGCAAATCCACGCTCATTCAAGACGTCTTGTATCCGGCGCTGCTCAAACGCCAGGGCAAGCCCACCGAAGCGCCAGGGGAGTTCGAACATCTGCTGGGCGCCGAGCAAATTGCAGACGTGGTCATGGTCGACCAAACGCCCATCGGGAAAACCGCCCGATCGAATCCAGCCAGCTACGTCGGCGCATTCGACGCCATCCGCAAACTCTTTGCCCAAGCCGATCTGTCCAAAGAGCGCGGCTACACACCGGGTACATTTAGCTTCAACAGCGGCGATGGTCGATGCCCGACATGCGGCGGCACTGGCTTCGAACATGTCGAAATGCAGTTCTTGTCCGATGTATACCTGCGCTGTCCCGACTGTGACGGCAAACGCTTCAGGCCCGAGATTCTTGAAGTGCGTGTGGAGCATCTCGGCCGGACAGCATCCATCGACGACGTGCTGAACATGACGGTGCGCGAAGCGCTTGATTTCTTTGCGGGCCTGCGTGACGTGCAATGGGGCCTGAGCCCGCTGGCCGATGTGGGTCTGGAATATGTCAAGCTGGGGCAGCCGGTGCCCACCCTCTCGGGCGGCGAGGCCCAACGCTTGAAACTTGCCGGGCACCTGGCCTCCGCGTCGCGCAGCGGTATATCGTCTGCCAAGGTCGCCAAGAAAGGCAGCCTGTTTTTATTCGACGAGCCGACCAGCGGCCTGCATTTCGACGATGTCGCCCGCCTGATGCGAGCATTTCGTAAACTGCTGGCGGCCGGGCATTCGTTGCTGATTATCGAGCACAACCTTGATGTGATTCGGGCGGCTGACTGGGTCATCGACCTGGGACCAGAAGGCGGTGATGCGGGTGGGCATATTGTGGCGGCCGGTACTCCGGCCGACCTAATGGCGCACCCCGTGTCACACACCGGAAAGGCGTTAACAGAATACGAGCAGTCTATCGTTGGCGCGGGCGCAACAACCGCCGCTGCGCCGCTGGCCGAGCCCGCCCCAGTCTACCGCGACGCACCCCGAACAATTGATATCCTGAACGCCCGGGAGCACAACCTGAAAGGCGTCAACGTTCAGATCCCGCGCGACACCTTTACCGTCATTACCGGGGTGTCGGGGTCCGGCAAGTCGACACTGGCCTTCGACATTCTGTTCAACGAGGGACAACGTCGCTATCTCGAGTCACTGAACGCCTACGCACGAGCCATTGTCCAGCCTGCCGGCAAGCCCGATGTCGACGCCATTTACGGTATCCCACCGACAGTTGCCATCGAACAGCGCACCAGCCGTGGCGGCCGCAAGTCAACCGTCGCCACCATGACCGAAATACATCACTTTTTACGCTTGCTTTACGTCAAGCTGGGTACGCAAATGTGCCCCGAGTGCAATGTGCCGGTGCAATCCCAAACAGCCGACCAGATCGCCGCGCAAATTTTGCGCGACAAAAAGGGGGAACACATCGGCATACTGGCACCCCTGGTGACCGCGCGCAAAGGCTACTACACCGACATGGCCAAATGGGCTGCTGGCAAAGGCTATACGCATCTGCGTGTCGATGGCGAGTTCACCCCCGTCAGCCCTTGGCCGCGCCTTGATCGGTACAAAGAGCACACCATCGAACTGCCCGTCGCCGACCTGGTCGTTGACCCGGCCAACGAAACAGAACTGCGCCAGGCCTTGCGCACCGGCCTGGAGTTCGGGCATGGCAGCCTGAGCGTGTTGTCGCCTTTAACTCGCCAGACGGGTTCGCTCGAACGCAGCATGCACCTGCTGTCCGAACACCCCGAACAGATCCATTTCTCGGTCAAGCGCGCCTGCCCTTGCTGCGGCACCAGCTTCCCCGAACCTGACCCCCGCATGTTTTCGTACAACTCAAAACACGGCTGGTGCACCAGTTGTTTTGGTACTGGCCTTCAGTTGCAAGGGTTTGACGACACCCAAACCGGTGAGGAAACTGCCTGGAACGCATGGTTCGAAGGCGAGGCGCAACCCTGCAAAGCCTGTCATGGCGAACGGCTCAACCCACAAGCGCGGGCGTTCCGGTGGCGTGACAAATCTATTACCCAGCTCACCGCACAATCTGTCGCCGAGGCGCAAACGTTTTTCAGCGGCCTCGTCAGTCGAGGGCGCGAAGCCGAGATTGCGCGCGACATCCTGACCGAAATCAAGGGACGCCTGAACTTCATGGAAACGGTCGGCCTGGGCTATCTGGCGCTCGACCGTTCCGCGCCAACATTGTCCGGCGGCGAAGCCCAGCGTATTCGTCTTGCTGCGCAGTTGGGGTCCAACCTGCAGGGCGTGTGCTACGTACTCGACGAACCCACTATCGGCCTGCATCCACGCGACAACGAAATTTTGCTCAATGCCTTGAGCAAACTCGAAGGCAATGGCAACACCTTGGTCGTTGTCGAGCACGATGAGGACACCATCCGTCGCGCCGCCCACGTCATTGACATGGGCCCTGGCGCCGGCGTGCGCGGCGGCCGGGTCGTAGCGCAAGGCACTGTTGAAGACCTGATGAACGACCCGCAGTCGCTGACGGGCCGTTATCTGAAGCACCCAGTACAGCACCCCGCACAACCCCGGCGCAACGTAAATAAGCACGACCGATGGATACGCCTGAAAGGCGCTCATTTGCATAATCTGCAAAACGTTGACGTCGATATCCCGATAGGCCGTCTGAGCATCATCACCGGCGTGTCAGGCTCCGGAAAATCGACCCTGGCGCGCGAGGTGTTACTCGACAATCTGGCTCGCGTCGTTGGCAAAAAAACCGCGCCCGAATGGCAGGGCTGCACGCAAATCTCCGGTTACGACGTCATTGACCGTGTGCTCGAGGTAGACCAGACACCTATTGGCAAGACACCGCGTTCGTGCCCAGCTACCTATGTGGGCTTTTGGGATGACATCCGCAAACTGTTTGCCAACACCCGCGATGCGCGACTGCGCGGCTGGGGTGCCGCTCGATTCTCCTTCAATACAGGCGAAGGTCGCTGCCCCATATGCGAAGGGCAAGGGCTGCGCACGATCGAAATGAGCTTCCTGCCCGACGTCAAAGTGCCCTGTGACGCCTGCAACGGTGAACGTTTTAACCGCGACACGCTGGACGTCAAATGGCAAGACAAAAGTGCAGGCGATCTGCTGAAAATGGACGTAGATGACGCCATTGAGCACTTCTCGGCGCACCCGAAAATCTTGCGGGCGCTCAAGCTTATGCAAGACGTGGGTCTGGGCTACCTGACACTGGGCCAGCCCTCGCCGACGCTTTCGGGCGGCGAAGCCCAGCGCATCAAGCTGGTAACCGAGCTGACCAAAGCCCGCCTGACTGACGGCGTCATCACCACTGGACGGGCTTCAAGCGCACCCCACACACTTTATGTGCTCGATGAACCGACTGTCGGACTTTCAATGGCCGACGTTGAAAAGCTGACGCACGTTCTTCATCGACTGGTCGATGCGGGCAACACCGTTGTCGTCATCGAGCACAACCTTGATGTGATTGCCGAGGCCGACTGGATCGTGGATATGGGGCCCGAAGGCGGTACCCATGGGGGCCGCCTGGTCATGGCAGGCGCACCCGAAGCACTGATGGCCGGCGCAGATAAATCGCACACCGGGCGTGTACTGAAGACGTTTATGGAAAGCGGCGCGTCAGCAACCACTGAATAGCTTCGCCAGCGGCGGCCATCCCCATGGTCGCCGTCACCATCACTGAGGAGCCATAGCCCGCGCATGACAGGCCCTGCGGGCCTGACGCCGCATCGTCGGTTTGCCACAAGGCGGGCAGTACGGCGGGCTGGTCGAACCAAACCGCACGCACACCCATTTTTGGAATGCGGCGCGGGGCTTTGCCGGCCGCAGCAGCCGCCCGAGGGTAGCCGTGCTGACGCCGCAACGTATTACGCAGCTTTGACAACAAGGCGTCGTTTTGCGTGACCGATAAATCTGAGGCGCGCAGAGACGTCGTGGCGGTTTTGCCGCCGGCGCCGCCGCATACCACCACAGCGATGTTGCGACGACGCGCTTCGAGGATCATGGCCAGCTTGGCCGAGACCTGATCGGTGCAATCGATGATGACATCGACATCGTCGGAAAAAACGGTCTGAATGTTGTCGGGGGACACGAAATCGTCGACCAGCACCTGCCGACAACCCGGGTTAATGCCTGTGACCCGGTCGGACATGGCTTGTACTTTGGACTGTCCCAAGGTGTCTGACAGCGCATGCAACTGACGATTGATATTCGACTCGGCAATGTGGTCGAGGTCGATCAGCGTTAACGCGCCTACGCCGCAGCGCGCCAGCGCCTCGGCACACCACGAGCCTACGCCCCCTAAACCCGCCACGGCCACGTGCGCTCGTTGAAAGACCGCCGGGGCATCGTCGCCATACAGGCGCGCCAAGCCGCCGAAGCGTCGTTCTGTATCAACAGGTTCTGGAATTTGCATCATGACATCATGGAACTGTGGGTCGGGTCGTATTACTATTAGACCATGCCCGATCCGCGGCACCCGAAGTTTCCGGCAAGTATCGTGACACAATCGCAGCCCTTTTCACCCCCCGGCCATATCCCCAACCCCCACGCTTTTCGGCGACTAACCGACGACGAACGACGCGCCTCGCTTGAAGACTACCTGAAGCACTGGCAAAAAGGCCACGATCTGTGGATTTTTGGCTATGGCTCTTTGGTCTGGCGCCCCGAGTTCGACTTCATCGAGCAACGGCTAGCGCTGGTTCGCGGCTATCATCGCTCGCTCTGCCTATGGTCACGCATTAACCGCGGCACGCCCGAACAACCGGGCCTGGTGTTTGGCCTTGAAAACGGGGGCTCGTGTCGCGGCATGGTGTATCGGGTAGCGGCAAAACACGTTCCCGACGTGCTCGACGAGCTCTGGAAACGTGAAATGCCCAGCGGTGCCTACGTCCCACGGCACTTAAGCTGCCATACGCAGCACGGCGCCGTAGGTGCCCTGGTATTTACCATGGACAAGACCAAAGACAGCTACGTCCGCGACCTGCAAACGCATCAGCTGGTCGACATTGTGCGACGAGCACACGGGACGTATGGGCCATGCATCGAATACGTCATTGAAACCAACCGTGCACTCAAAGACGCTGGTATTCACGATCGCAAGCTCGACGACCTGGTGCGCCACCTGAACGGTGCAGCGCCGTCCTGAGCCTAACCCCGCCTTTAAACGCTCCTTCATTTCTCTACGCCCACATGTCCATCGCCGATATCCGACAACAGTACCGTAAAGGCGTCTTGCTTGAAAACGCCATCGCCAGCAACCCGTTCGATCAGTTCAGCACCTGGTTTAACGACGCCCTGAAGGCCGAAGTCATCGAGCCCAACGCCATGACATTGGCTACCGTCCAGAATGGCCAACCCTCGGCACGCATTGTCCTGCTGAAAGGGTTTGACACCCGCGGCCCAGTCTTTTTCACTAACTACGAGTCTGACAAAGGACAACAGCTGCACGCATCGCCACGCGCTGCGTTGCTGTTTTTCTGGCCCGAGCTTGAACGCCAGGTGCGTTTCGAAGGCATCGTCGAAAAAGTACCGGCTGCAGAGTCCGACGAGTACTTTCATAGCCGCCCACTCGAATCGCGCATTGGCGCTTGGGCGTCACCGCAAAGTCGCCCGATCAGCCGCGATGCCCTCGAACAGCGCGTTGCAGACCTCACCGCCAAACTAGGCAGCGAGCCCGCGCGGCCCGAACACTGGGGCGGCTACCGGCTAACGCCGCATCGCGTCGAATTCTGGCAGGGCCGCCCTTCACGCCTTCACGACAGACTTTGCTTTACGCAGCAGCCCGACGGCCAATGGGCCTTACAGCGCCTGGCGCCTTAAGACGTGGCTGATACCGACTGTATTGTTCTGGGCGCCGGTGTCATTGGATTGGCGATTGCACGGTCTTTGGCGCGACAAGGACGCGACGTCCTGATCGTCGAATCAGAGGATCAGTTCGGCAGCGGCGTCAGCGCCCGAAACTCTGAAGTCATACATGCCGGCATTTATTACCCGACCAACAGCCTGAAGGCCAGGCTGTGCGTCGAGGGCAAAGCGCTGCTGTATGCGCACTGCCGCGAATACGGGGTAGCGCATCAGCAAACCGGGAAGCTCATTGTGGCCACGTCGGCCAACCAATTAGACAAGCTCAAAGCATTGGCGCGCCAAGCCGGGCAAAACGGGGTCCACGACCTGCAATGGCTATCGAGCGAACAGGCCACGGCGCTTGAACCCGAACTGCAGTGCCTGGCAGCGTTGTGGTCGCCGTCAACCGGCATTATCGACAGCCACGGCCTGATGCTGAGTTTGCTGGGCGATGCCCAGCGCCACGGTGCGCAAGCCGTATTCCGCACGCCTTTGCTGCACGGTGAGCGACTCGATTCAGGCCTATTGAAGTTGTCTTTTGGCGGCGAATCGCCAACCACCCTGACGGCACGCACTGTGATCAACGCGACAGGACTTCAAGCGCCTGACGTTGCATCTCGACTGCCCTGGCTGACCAATCTCGCCATACCCAAAGCGTGGTACTGCAAAGGCACCTACTTTGGATTACAGGGCCGCACGCCTTTTACCCATCTGATTTACCCTATGCCCGACACCGCCGGGTTAGGCATCCATTTAACACTTGATCTGGCCGGCCAGGCCCGCTTCGGCCCCGATACCGAATGGGTCGACACCATAGACTACAGCCTTGACCCGGATCGGAGCACCAGCTTTTATGCCGCCGTGCGACAATACTGGCCGGATTTGCCCGACGGTGCCCTGGTGCCGGCGTATACCGGAATACGGCCTAAAATAGGGCCCCCAAATGCGCCCGCCGCCGATTTTTTAATTGCCGGCCCAGAAATGCATGGCGTTGAAGGCTTGCTTCATTTGCTGGGCATAGAGTCGCCGGGCCTGACGGCAAGCTTGGCCATTGCGCACCACGCAAGCCAACAAATCGATCGAACACTTACCTGAAACACACACAATGAACGACTACATTCTGACTTTGTCTTGCCCAGACCGTATTGGTATCGTGCACAGCGTCACCGGCTGGTTGCTGTCCCTTCACGGCAATATTATCGATGCCCAGCAATTCGGCGACACCGAAGTCGAACGCTTCTTTTTGCGTGTGCATTTCAAACTACCCGAGCATCACGACGCCGGAGCCCTTGAGGCCCGTTTTGCGCCGATTGCAGAAAAATTCGAAATGCAGGCCCGTATTTACGATGCCAAACGCAAGGCCCGATTGCTTATTCTGGCCAGCAAGCAAGGCCATTGCCTTAACGACCTGCTGTTCCGCACCCATAGCGGTCAATTGAATGTCGACGTAGTGGGCGTCGTATCGAACCATAACGACCACGCCGGTATGGCCGCAGCCCACAACGTACCCTTCCATCACTTCCCGGTCACACCCGAAACCAAGGCCGCGCAGGAAGCAAAAATTCTGGATCTGGTCGAATCAGAAAAAATCGACTTGGTCGTACTGGCCCGCTACATGCAGATTTTGTCGCCCGAAATGTGCAGGGCCTTGTCTGGCCGGGCCATTAACATTCACCACAGTTTCTTGCCCAGCTTCAAGGGTGCACGCCCCTACCATCAGGCACATGCCCGTGGCGTGAAAATTATCGGCGCCACCGCCCACTACGTCACGTCCGACCTGGATGAAGGCCCAATCATCGAGCAAGACATCGAACGTGTCGACCACGCCATGAGCGCACAGCAATTAACCCAGGTCGGCAGCGATGTCGAATCCCTGGTGCTTGCCCGCGCGGTTCGCAGCCATGTCGAGCATCGCATTTTGCTCAATGGCAACCGCACGGTGGTGTTCCGCTAACCCAAAGCGATACAAAAAACCCCTAAGTCTTAAATAGATTTAGGGGTTTTTTGTTTAGATCGCCGACGGCCAAACCCGCCGGCTCAGGGTCACAAACGTATTAGAAGAACGCCTGCAAACCGGTTTGTGCACGGCCCAGAATCAGAGCGTGAACGTCGTGGGTACCTTCGTAGGTGTTGACGACCTCGAGGTTGACCAAGTGACGAGCAACGCCGAATTCGTCGGAGATACCGTTACCGCCCAGCATATCGCGCGCCAAACGGGCGATGTCGAGCGACTTGCCGCAAGAGTTACGCTTCATGATGGACGTGATTTCGACGGCAGCGGTGCCTTCGTCTTTCATGCGGCCCAAACGCAGGCAACCTTGCAATGCCAGCGTGATTTCGGTTTGCATGTCGGCCAGTTTCTTTTGAATCAGCTGGTTTTGTGCCAAGGGGCGGCCAAACTGCTTGCGGTCGAGTGTGTACTGGCGAGCGGTATGCCAGCAGAACTCGGCGGCGCCCAAAGCACCCCAGGCAATACCGTAACGAGCCGAGTTCAGGCAAGTGAACGGGCCGCGCAAACCGCTGACACCGGGCATCATTTGCTCGTCGCTGACTTCGACTTCGTCCATGACGATTTCGCCCGTAATAGAGGCACGCAAGCCGACCTTGCCGTGGATGGCAGGGGCTGACAGGCCTTTCATGCCTTTTTCAAGGATGAAGCCGCGGATCTTGCCGTCAAAATCGCCGCCAACGCACTTGGCCCATACAACGAAAACATCGGCGATAGGCGAGTTGGTGATCCACATTTTGGCGCCCGACAGCTTGTAGCCGCTGGCGGTTTTTACAGCACGCGTTTCCATGCCGCCAGGGTCGGAGCCGTGGTTGGGTTCGGTCAGGCCGAAGCAGCCGATCCATTCGCCGCTGGCCAGCTTGGGCAGGTACTTCTGTTTTTGCTCTTCGCTACCGAATTCGTTAATAGGCACCATAACCAGTGACGACTGCACGCTCATCATGGAGCGGTAGCCGGAGTCGACGCGTTCGACTTCGCGGGCGATAAGGCCGTAGCACACGTAGTTCAGGCCCGAACCGCCGTATTCGGTGGGAATAGTAGCGCCGAGCAGACCGAGCTCACCCATTTCGCGGAAGATGGCTGCATCGGTTTTTTCGTGACGGAAAGCCTCGAGAACGCGAGGGGCCAGTTTGTCTTGGGCGTACGCATAAGCGGCGTCGCGCACCATGCGCTCTTCTTCTGTAAGTTGCGAATCGAGCAACAGGGGGTCTTCCCAGTTGAATGAGGGGGCCGATGACATAATGAGGTGCTCCGTAGGGATATGTTTAGGTTTAAAGTATTTTTGCCGAAAAAACGGCCGCTGACAAGCGGACTGCGGCGAGTAGCAACAGGTTATGTGAGTTATAAGCACAATGCAATTGATAAAATTGCACAATGTCGTGACAAATGCGCACGTTGAATCTATTGCGGGGAAACAATGAGAAACGGTGTACCCAATCTTGGCGCGTTGCAAGCCTTCGAGGCCACAGCACGCCTCGGGTCGTTCTCGCGGGCGGCCGAAGAACTTGCATTAACCCATAGTGCCGTATTCCGCCAAGTAACGGGCCTTGAAGAACGCCTGGGCGTGGCACTGTTCAACCGCGTCCGGCGCCGCATCGCCCTGACCGACGCCGGTGCCGAGTACGCCGCGCGCGTGCGACACCACCTGGAGCAGCTAGAAAAAGACACCGTAGGTCTGATGTCACGCGCAGGCGTCGGGCACAGCCTGCATATTGCCGTACTACCGACCCTCGCCACCACATGGCTAATCCCGCGTTTGCCGCAGTTACGTGCGCGGCACCCCGATATTGCCGTCAGCCTGTCGGTACGGACACTGCCGTTTCAGTTTGCCGACCACCCCTTCGACGCGGCCATTTACCATGCAGAACAGCCCTGGCCAGGCACGCGGGGCATCAAACTGTTCGACGAAGAAGCCATGTTGCCTGTTTGTGTGCCACGGCTGTATGAAGCCGCCCGAAATAGCCCCGAAGGCCTGTCGTCTTTACCCCACCTGCATGTGATGTCACGCCCGGATGCCTGGCGTGACTGGTATCGCACGCAAGGCCTGGCCTACAGCCCCTCTATTGCGGCCGGGCCGCGTTACGAACTCTTTACCATGGTGCTCGCGGCAGTGAATGCGGGCCTGGGCGTAGGGCTGATTCCTCGATTTTTAGCGCGCGAGGCGCTGGCCAGCGGAGCACTGGCTGTTCCCTTTGAAGGGGCTTTGCCCATGCGACAGTCTTATTACTTCAGTTACCCTGCATATGTTGAACAAGGTGATGCCCTAAAAGCATTTGAACAATGGCTGACTGAACTCGTCACCGATAGGCCACCACAAACGAAGGACACCTGATGCGACTTGGGTCGGCACTCAAACACGGCTTTGCAGGTATGGCGCTGATTCTGGGCGCAGGCTGCACTGCTATTCATTCTGATGCACCGCCCCCAGACCCTGAAGCAGCAACCGGGCGCGGCAACCACGCCCTGGCAACGGCCTCGTCGTTCATGGCCTCTACCGCCAACCCATTGGCAACGCAGGCCGCCTTCGAGATTCTCAGTGCGGGCGGAAGCGCGGCCGACGCAGCCATCGCCGCACAGTGGGTGCTTACGCTGGTCGAGCCTCAGTCCTCGGGCATCGGCGGCGGTGGCTTCATACTTGCGTACGATAAACCGGGCCAACAACTCATCGTCTATGACGCGCGCGAAACTGCACCGTCACGCGCCGGAACATCACGTTTTCATGATGATGACGGCGTACTTGACTATGGTGAGGCCGTCAACAGCGGCTTGTCGGTCGGCGTACCGGGCTTGCTGCGCGGCCTTGCCTTAATGCATGAAGAACAAGGACGCCTGCCGTGGGCCCGTTTATTTGAACCCGCCATTCGACTGGCCGAATCTGGCTTTGCGGTATCACCGCGCCTGCATGCCCTGATAGCAAGCAGCCGAAGCCTGCATCAAAGCCATAGCGCCCGCACGTATTTTTACGCTCCAGACGGCAAACCCTGGCCTGTCGGGCATACCCTTAAAAACCCGGCGCTCGCCGCCCTGTACCGTCGGATTGCCGCCGAGGGGGTGGACGCGTTCTACCGTGGCGCTGTGGCCCAAGACATCGTCCAGGCCGTCCAGTCGCACGATCGGCCCGGCGATTTGTCTTTGACTGATTTGGCAACCTACCAGCCTATCAAGCGCCAGGCGCTATGCGCGCCCTATCTTGCCTACAGGCTTTGCGGCCCGCCACCGCCCAGCTCAGGCCCGCTTGCCGTGATGCAAATTTTGTCGATGCTTGAGCACACGCCTGTGTTAAGCCATCCGCCCGATAGCGCGCAGGCCGTCCATTATTTTGCCGAGGCGGGCAAGCTGGCTTATGCCGACCGCGATATCTACATTGCCGACCCAGCCTTCGTGCCGGTGCCTGTACAAGGCTTGCTGGACCCCAGCTATCTAGGTCAGCGCGCGGGGCTGATCAGCACAAACCAGGCCATGCCTAAAGCCATGCCGGGGCAACCGCCGGGCGCTGACCTGGCACGCTTTGGTACCGACAACAGCCCCGACACGCCCTCAACAACACATGTCTCGATTGTCGACGCCGAGGGTAACGCCGTATCAATGACGACCTCTGTCGAGTCGGCCTTTGGCAGCAAACTATTTGTTCGCGGGTTCTTGCTCAATAATCAGTTAACCGACTTTTCGTTGGCAGGCACCGACGATCTGGGCCGCCCTTTAGCCAACCGGGTCGAACCGGGGAAACGTCCCAAAAGCGCCATGTCGCCGATGATGGTGTTTAAAGATGATACGTTACACATGGCTATAGGAGCACCCGGGGGCACGGCCATCATCAATTATGTGGCCAAGACGTTGCTGGGTGTACTGGGGTATGGACTGGATATACAACAGGCGATTAACCTGCCTAACCGCGGCAGCCGCAACTATGGCACCGAAATTGAAGCAGACACGTCGTTGACTGGGGTTGTGGCCACGTTAAAAGCCATGGGGCACCGTGTTACCGAACGGGCCATGCCCAGCGGCCTGCAAGGCATTGTCATTACACCCGAAGGCCGCCTGCATGGCGGCGCAGACCCTCGTCGTGAGGGTCTGGCACTGGGGCAATAAGAACGTCAGGACTTGGGCGTCGCACCCAAGTCAAACAGGCTGGTCGCCTCGAGCTCGAGCACTTGTTCATCGCGCTGATTGAACATACTCCAGGTCCAGCGCAAAATGCCCAGGTCATCGCGCGACGAAGACACACGCACCGAGTCGACACGCATTTCGAGGCGCAACGCATCACCGGGACGCGTCGGGAGAATCCAGCGGACTTTCTCAACGCCTGGCGACGCAAAGCTTTCGGAATCGTGCAAAACGGCATCGACAGCCATGCGCATGGCCAAGCTACAGGTGAGCCAGCCGCTGCCAATAACACCGCCCCAGCGGCCGTCTTTAGACGCAGCCGGGTCGGTATGAAACCACTGTGGATCGTACTTTTTAGCAAAGTCGATCATTTCAGCTTCAGAAAGAACGACGGGCGGGTGGTGCAGCACCTGCCCCACTTGAAACTCACTGAATTTCATTTCACACAACCTGTATCTAGGAAGTTAGGAATTAGTAAGTTTCGAAGTGTAGCCGACCTTTGGCTTTAAGTTCAGCGTGGACCGATTCCCATTTCTGGCCGCTGGCCGTAACAATATCTTTAAAGGCGGCCAGCACCCCCTCTTCCATGCCTTTCAAGCCGCAAACATAAATGCAAGTTTTGCTGTCGTTCAACAGATCGAGCACATCGTCAGCACGTTCGCGGATGAGGTCTTGAACATACTGCTTGGGCTTATCGGCATCACGCGACAAGGCGAGATTGATATCGATGAAATCTTTGGGCAGGTTCATGAGCGGGCCAAAGTACGGCAGTTCGCGCTCGGTACGAGCACCAAAGAACAGCATGAGCGTACCGTCGTATTTGTTGTCTTTGGCCAGACGGCGGCAGCGTTCGGTCATGGCACGCATAGGCGCTGCACCTGTGCCCGTGCATATCATGATGAGATTGGCGTCGGGCAAATCGGGCATCAAGAAGCTGTTGCCGAAGGGGCCAATGACCTTGACGACGTCGTTTTTCTGCAGGTCGCACAAGTAGTTTGAACACACCCCGTTAACGGCATTGCCATCGTGGTCTGCTGTTACACGCTTAACGGTAATGGATAGATTGTTGTAACCCGGGCGCTCGCCATCGCGCGGACTGGCGATAGAGTACTGGCGCGCGTGGTAGGCACGCCCCTTAGCGTCTGTGCCGGGCGGGAAAATAGCGATAGACTGGCCTTCGAGCACCGGCATGGGGTGGTCGCCGAAATCGAGCACAATGTGGTGGATATCGCTTTCGGTATCACTGCCGGTAACACGGTAGTTGCCCACAACGGTCGCCGACACCGGGTTCTTGTGGGTGTACAAGTTGACGTACGGGTGTGCAGCCGACCAGGGCGGAATCGTGGCGCCGGCGGCGGTAAAAGGCACGTTCTCCAGATCGGTGGCATCGTTGGCCACGGTGGTCGAACGCGCATCAGCCACGGGCGCATCTACGGGCTCTGACAAATCTTGGGCAACGCCCTCGGGCACCTCTTGGGGCTCGGGCAGTTCGTCCCAGGTGTACTGCTCTTCAATCGAGTAGGTATTGCTGCTGACGACCTGAATCCAGTTGTCGATGGCGCCTGTGGGGCACGGCGGCACGCAAGCCATACAGTCATTACAAATGGCGGCATCAACCACGTAGTTATTGCTGTCGTGGGTGATCGCGTCGATCGGACAGGTTTCTTCGCACGTATTGCAGCGAATACAAATTTCAGGGTCGATCAGGTGCTGTTTTTTTACGGTAACGGCCGACGCTGCTGTCATCAGGAGTCTCCTAGCTGGACGCACAGCGGCGAGATTGCCGGCCCATGCGACTTTTTATATAAAACAAATGCTAAATCGATAATCGGGCGGATGCCAAGCGCATACGCCCGATTACGAGGTTACCACCGGTACATCAATTAGTTGAAGCGGATGTATTCGAAGTCGATGGGTTGACGGTTAATGCCCATGACCGGTGGTGCGATCCAGTTGGCGAATTTGCCGGGTTCGACTACGCGACCCATCAGCGAAGCCACGAAAGCGCGATCTTCGGGGGTGGGCAGCCATTTGTCGACGTTGGCATTCCATTGCTCTTCGGTCAGTACGTGGCCATCGGGCGAAACACGAATACCCGACAAGGTACCGATTTTGCGGTTGAAGGCCTTGTGCGGCACAGTCAGACGGAAATCGACACCTGCTTTTTCGAGCACCTTGTTCCAACGAGCAACACCAGCCATCGAGTCTTTGATGTAGTCGTCGCGCAGCACTTCGTTCAGTGCGTTGAGCATAGGCACTTCGACTTCGTTCAATTGACCGTTTTTGACTTCCAGCACACGGTAGGTGTCGTTCTTCAGAACGTGATCATCGGTACGCTTGCCTTCTTCGTAACGACCTTTCAGGCCGGTGGTGTAGAACGTAGCAGCGTTAGACGACTGGTCGGCACCGAAAAGGTCGACGGTTACGCTGAAGTGGAAATTCAGATAACGCTGGATGGTCGGCAGGTCGATAACACCAGCACGACGGATCGCACCGGGGTCGTCAGTCTTGAGCTCGTTCATGACCTGCGCGGTACGCTGAAGAACACGCGACACGCCCGATTCGCCCACAAACATGTGGTGCGCTTCTTCGGTCAGCATGAACTTGGTGGTGCGAGCCAGCGGATCGAAGGCCGATTCTGCCAGAGCACACAACTGGAACTTGCCGTCGCGGTCGGTAAAGTACGTGAACATGTAGAACGCGAGCCAATCGGGGGTCTTCTCGTTGAACGCGCCCAGAATACGGGGGCTGTCTTCGCTGCCCGAGTTACGCTGCAAAAGTGCATCGGCTTCTTCGCGGCCATCGCGGCCAAAGTAGCGGTGCAGCAGGTAAACCATGGCCCACAGGTGACGGCCCTCTTCAACGTTCACCTGGAACAGGTTACGCAGGTCGTATTGCGACGGCGCGGTCAGGCCCAGATGCCGTTGTTGCTCGACGGACGCAGGCTCGGTGTCGCCCTGCGTAACGATGATACGACGCAGATTTGCGCGGTATTCACCGGGCGCATCTTGCCAGGCTGCTTCGCCCATGTGCTCACCGAAGTGGATCTTGCGATCTTGCTCGGGCGGCGTCAAAAAGATACCCCAACGGTAATCAGGCATTTTGACGTGTTCAAAGTGAGCCCAGCCGCTTGGGTCGACGCTGACTGCTGTGCGCAAGTAAACGTCCATGTTCTGCGACGATTCGGGGCCCATGTCTGCCCACCACTTGAGGTAGTTAGGCTGCCAATGTTCGAGCGCACGTTGCAACGTACGGTCGCTGGACAAGTTGACGTTGTTGGGGATTTTCTCTGAGTAGTTGATACCGGACATCTTGTTGACTCCTGTTAGTTTCAATCGTCGCAGATTTACACACGATTCCAGTCGAAGCTGGGTTTCTCACCTTTGCCGTACAGCTTGAGGGCGCCTTTGTCACCCGAAGCGTTGGGCCGATAGAAAATCCAGTTCTGCCAGGCCGACAGGCGACCAAACACACGGGTTTCCATCGTTTCTTTCACACCAAAGCGCAAATTGGCCTCAAGACCCGTCAGCGAGTCAGGCGACAAGGCACGGCGCTCTTCGAGTGCGATACGCACTTCGTCGGCCCAATCGATATCGTCAAGTGCGAAGGTGATAAGGCCAAGTTTCTCGGCTTCTTGTGCCGACAATTTCTGACCCATGACGGCACGTACTGCGTCAAGAGCCGGCGCTTCTTCGTAGAAGCGGCGTTCGAGGCGCGACTGCGCGCTGACCATGGGGTAGGTACCAAAATTGAGGTCGTTAACCACGATCTGTGCAGGGGTGTCGGTCTCGGGGTCGTCGAGCATGTAGGTACGGTCGGCTGACAGCGCCAGCTCGAGCAGCGTGCCGGCAAAGCATGAACCTGGCTCGATAAGAGCAAACAGCGAACGCGAGGTGACATCGAGACGTGCCAGCGTGCGACGCAACATGCCGGTGGTTTCGCGGACGAACCAGTGATCGGCAAATTTTTTGAGGGTTTCGTCGGCTGCCAGCACGCGTGCGCTGTCGCCTTCGGTTTTGAGGATCCAGGTACCGACATCAAGTTCGTTGGTACGCAATTGCAGGATGGCATCGTCGAGTTCGCGTGCCATTTGCAGTGGCCACCAGGCGGCGCCCTGGGCTTCGATACCGGCGATATCGGTGGGCACATCGGCCGACGGCGACTTGACGGTCAGTGTGGCAGTGCGCAGTTCGCGGTCGATGACAACCTGAACGTACTGATAAGTGATTGAATCGGCGGCATCTTCGCGCTTGAGCGGCGTGAGCGCAACGCCCTTGCCATCGGCGGGACGATCGCTGGTTGCGGCCAGTTCGGCGGCACGCTTTTTGACGCCTTCTTCGAACTGAGCAGGCTTGATAATGTCGTCGACCAGACGCCATTCTTTGGCACGTTCGCCACGTACACCTTCGACCAGTGTGCAGAAAATGTCGGCACGATCGTGACGCACCTTGCGCTTGTCAGTCACGCGAGTCAGACCGCCGGTACCGGGCAATACGCCAAGCAGCGGGACTTCGGGCAAAGATACGGCCGAAGAACGATCGTCGACGAGCAGGATTTCGTCGCAAGCCAGGGCGACTTCGTAACCACCACCCGCGCACGCACCGTTTACCGCGGCAATGAACTTGATACCGCTGTTGCGACTGGTATCTTCAATGCCGTTGCGAGTTTCGTTGGTGAATTTGCAGAAGTTGACCTTCCAGGCATGCGAAGACAGACCCAACATGAAAATATTGGCACCAGAACAGAAAATGCGGTCTTTCTTGCTGGTCAACACCACGGTACGCACTTCGGGATGCTCGAAGCGGATGCGTTGCAGGGCGTCGTGCAGCTCGATATCGACCCCCAGGTCGTACGAGTTGAGCTTCAGCTTGTAACCAGGACGCAAACCAGCGTCTTCATTAACGTCCATTGCCAGCGTGGCAACCTGACCGTCAAAGCTGAGGTCCCAGTGTTTGTACTGGCTGGGGTCGGTGCGAAACTCTACGCGGGATGCGGCTTCAGTCATGGAAGGGTCTCCTCTTTGGTAACCTGAATAATAATGCATCTAATGAATTTGTGTGCATAATAATGCAACATTAGCGGGTCGTCAACACGGTTCATGCAAAAAAATGCATGTTTGCACTAAAATGCAGCTAGACCAGAGATAGCCCCGCCAATTCGCGGATGTGGTTGCGCAGCCCTTCAAAAGCCTCTGAGAGACTGAGCTGACTGGTCATGCACACGTAATCGGCCTTGGAATAAAACGCCTCGCGCCCGGCCAAAATGCGCTTGAGGTCGGCCATGGCTTCGTTGTTGCCGGCCATGGGTCGGAAATCGCCCTGAGCCATCACCCGCGCCATGTGATCTTCGGGCGTGGCCTTGAGCCATACGGTGTAGCAATGCGAAAGCATTACATTCATGGTGGCCGGTTCGGACACAATACCACCCGGCGTCGCCAGAACCATTTCAGGATATAACTGCAGGGCTTCTTCGAGGGCACGCTTTTCGTAGCGGCGATAGGCCGTGGGCCCATAAAGACTGTGAATTTCAAGAATGCCGCAACCCGCGACACGCTCGATTTCGTCGCTGAGTTCGATAAACGGATAACCGATGTCGGCCGCCAGCATGCGGCCAATGGTTGACTTGCCTGCGCCGCGCAGGCCCACCAGCGCAATTTGCTTGCTACGGTTTTTACCGACCTGCCCCACCTGACCGGCGAACAACTGGGCAAGCGTTTCGCGGGCACGCTGCAGATCGTGCTCAGACCGACCCTGCAGCAACTCGCGAATGAGCAGCCATTCGGGGCTGGATGTCGTGACGTCACCGACGATTTCGGCCAACACGCAATTAAACGCCTTGGCAATTTGCAAAAGCACCAGAATAGAAACGTTGCCCAACCCACGCTCGAGATTGGCCAGGTGGCGCTCGGACACCTGCGCCGCCCGGGCCAATTCTTTGCGCGTCATGCCACGAATCGAGCGCAAACTGCGAACACGCTCACCCAAGGCAATAAGGTAAGGGTCTCGGTCCTGCCCGCCAGCGTCCTCGCGGGCCTCGAGCGGTTGCCTTAGTGCTTTATTGTTCACTCTGATTAACCCTAATGAATGGTATGACATGCATTATAATGCTTGACAATATTGAAGAAAAGCCCTAATTTTTAACCTTGTCGCGATAACTTGGCCGACGCAGCAAGCAGTTTAATGCCAAGTCCGCATTGCAGTATTTTGCTTGTCGCGCCGGCAGAACAGGAAACCATAACAATGACCCCCGAGACATTTCAGCAGCTGATCAAACAGGTCACCGACCACATTGGGTCGCGTCCCCTGGATAACGCTTTGCAAAACGACCTGAATACCGCCTTCCCGGCCGGCGGGTCGATGTACAACGACATTGTCGCGGCCTGTAAAACCGGCGTTGCCGAAGGCTGGATGTGCCAATACGAGGGAGGCGGCATTCGTTACGGCCGCGTCATCAAACCTTCAGAGTCTCTCAACGGGTACTCGGTTGATGTCGTCGACATGAACGACCTTGCCGGTCCGCACCATCGTCACCCAAACGGTGAAATCGACCTCATCATGCCCCTCGACAACGGTGCCGAATTCGACGGCCATCCGGCTGGGTGGCTGGTTTACGGCCCCGACACCGCTCATAGCCCCACCGTGCGCAAAGGCCGCGCGCTGGTGCTGTACCTGCTGCCGCAAGGCGCTATCGAATTTACCCGGCGCTAACCCCCAAAAGGCTTGACCAAACTGCCCCGGCGCACCGCCGGAAAAGCGTCAGGCCAGACGGTTCGCCCCTGTCGTGTACGTGTATTGCGCCGACACGACGTTAACCCCGGTGGCTATGCCCGCCCCACTGTAAAGAATATTGTCATGAACAAACTCGCAAACTACCTTGAAGGTCGCTGGCAAGAAGGCGCCGGCGCTGGCAGCCCGGTGCTTGATCCGGTAACGGGCGACACCCTGGCCAGCGTCACCGCCGATGGTCTCGACATGGCCGCCGCCTACGCGTTTGCCCGCAACCAGGGCGGTGCCGCTCTGCGTGCCTTGTCTTATGCACAACGGGCCGAGCTTCTCGGGGCTATCGTCAAGGTCTTGCAAGCCAACCGCGACAAATACTTCGATATTTCGTTAAAAAACTCGGGCACCGTACAAAACGACAGTGCCGTCGATGTAGACGGCGGTATCTACACCCTGTCGTACTACGCCAAGTTGGGTAGCAAGTTGACTGCCGGCCAGCTAATGGCCGACGGCACTGCCGACGCACTGGCGCGCGACAACGCCTTTGCCACACAGCACATTCTGGTACCGGTGCGCGGTCTTGCCTTATTCATCAACGCTTTTAATTTTCCGTCGTGGGGGCTCTGGGAAAAGGCCGCTGCCGCATTACTTTCGGGTGTGCCGGTAGTCATCAAGCCCGCCTCGGCCACCGCCTGGCTTACCCACGAAATGGTTAAAGACGTCATCGACGCCGGCATTTTACCGGCCGGCGCCCTCAGTATCGTATGCGGCCGCCCCGCCAATATGCTCGAAGCGCTTGATTCGCTCGACGTTGTCTCGTTCACCGGTTCTGCCGACACTGCCGCTTCGTTACGCAACCATCCTAAAATCAAACTCGAAGGCGTACGCTTCAATGCCGAAACCGACAGCGTCAACAGTGCGCTGCTGGGCCCCGACACCGACGACGACGCCATGGGGCTACTCGTGCGCGAAGTGGTGCGCGAACTCACCATCAAGTCGGGCCAAAAATGTACCGCGATCCGTCGTATTCTGGTACCCCAAGCCCGCTACGCTGCTGTCGCCGCTGCGTTGGCCGACAAACTCAAAGGCATTACCGTCGGCGACCCGCGCATCGAGGGTGTTCGCATGGGTAGCCTGGTCAGTACGGCGCAACGCGATGCCATTGTGGCCGGCATTCAAAAGTTCGAAACCTGCAGCGACATTATTTTCGACGGTCGCAAAGACATCAACATCCAGGCCGAAGGCAACCAACACGCCATTGTTCCCCCGGTCGTGTTCGGCACGCAAACCCCAGACACCCATCCTTTGGTCCACGAAATGGAAGTCTTCGGCCCCGTTGCCACGCTCATGCCTTATCGCGATACCGACCACGCCTTGACGCTAGCCCGGCGCGGCATGGGCTCGCTGGTTGCCTCGGTGTACAGCAACGACCCCGATTTCCTGGCCCAAGCCGCCATCGGCCTGGCCGAAAGCCACGGACGCGTTCACCTGATCAACAACGATGTCGCCAAAGTCCACACCGGTCACGGTAACGTCATGCCGCAGTCAAACCACGGCGGCCCCGGGCGTGCAGGTGGCGGCGAAGAGTTAGGCGGGTTGCGCGCTTTGCGTTTCTACCATCGGCTTTCAGCCATTCAGGGCGCCCCCGGCGTACTCGAAAAAATCGTGAACTAAACACCTGCCCCCGGCGTCACATAAAAACA
The DNA here is from genome assembly GCF_002236805.1 of Pusillimonas sp. T2. Lineage (GTDB taxonomy): Bacteria > Pseudomonadota > Gammaproteobacteria > Burkholderiales > Burkholderiaceae_B > Neopusillimonas. The sequence continues at coordinate 366,009 of NZ_NIQA01000001.1, forward strand.
TACACAAGACGCCGGGTACTGATTCATCCTGGAGACAAAACAATGCAAGCCTGCCCTGCAGAACTGAATTACGCCCGCTACCTGACCGAGCTCAACCAGACTCGCGCCGATAAAACGGCTTATATCGACGACAACCGCCGCATGACGTACGGCGAGCTCGCGACTCGCGTCTCGACCTTCGCCGGGTTGCTTAAAAATCTGGGCATACGCCGGGAAGAGCGCATTCTGCTGGTTATGCACGACACCATCGACTGGCCCGTGGTGTTTTTAGGCGCAATGCACGGCGGTGTCGTTCCTGTCGCCGTTAATACGCTGCTTACGGCCGAAGACTACGCTTACATGCTCGAACACAGCCGGGCACAAGCCATCTTCACATCGCCTGCCCTGCTCGACACCGTCCAAAAAGCGGTCAGCCAATCTAACAACGAAGTGCGCCACATTGTGGTGGCGGAAGGCGGCAATACATTGCCGGCAGGTATCGACAGCTTCGAGTCGCTCATGGATCGCGCCCCCCAGGCGCCTGCAGTCAACACCAAAGCCGACGAAATTGCGTTCTGGCTTTATTCGTCGGGCTCAACCGGCCAACCCAAAGGGGTCGTCCACTGCCACGCCAACTTATGGCACACGGCCGAGCTTTATGGCAAACCCGTACTGGGCCTGAAAGAAGACGACATCGTTTTTTCGGCGGCCAAGCTGTTTTTTGCCTATGGGCTCGGCAACGGTTTGACATTCCCGTTGTCGGTCGGCGCCACAGTCGTACTAATGGGCGAACGCCCCACCCCCGACGCTGTTTTCAAACGCCTGACTCAACACAAACCTACTGTTTTTTACGGTGTACCCACGCTTTACGCCAGCATGCTCGCATCGCCCAACCTGCCCGCCCGTGCCGACGTCAACCTGCGCGTCTGTGCGTCGGCCGGCGAAGCGCTACCCAAAGACCTGGGCGACCGTTTTACCCGGCACTTTGGATGCCATATCCTCGACGGGATTGGTTCCACCGAAATGCTGCACATTTTCATTTCGAACCAGACAGGCGACGTACGCTACGGTACGACAGGCAAACCCGTGCCGGGCTACGAAATTGAATTGCGCGACGACCACGGCAAGGCAGTCCCGGCCGGCACCATAGGCGACCTTTACATCAAGGGTCCCAGCGCCGCCATTATGTACTGGAACAATCGGGCCAAAACCCGCGAAACCATGCTGGGCGACTGGCTGAAAAGCGGCGACAAGTACATTTGCGACGCCGAAGGCTATTACACCTATGCAGGTCGCAGCGACGACATGATCAAAGTCAGCGGGCAGTATGTTTCACCCGTCGAAGTTGAAAACGTGCTGATCGAACATGAGTCGGTACTCGAGGCTGCCGTCATTGGGGTTACCGACGACCAAGGCCTGGTTAAAACAACGGCTTACGTCGTACTGCGCGAAGGGAAAACGGCTGATGGCGGTATCGAAACCGAGCTGCAGGCCTATGTTAAATCGCAACTGGCCCCGTTCAAATATCCGCGTACCATTCATTTTGTCAACGAGCTGCCCAAAACGGCCACCGGCAAAATCCAGCGTTTCCGTCTGCGTCAGCGCCAGGAGCAATAAGATATGCAGGGCTCGCTGAATGCGGTTGACCGTATGGTGAACATTACGGCGCAAGGCCGCGACTACGCTATCGAATGCAGGCTGTTGTCGCCCGAAAAAACCGACAAAGACCTCATCGTTTTCTTGCACGAAGGGTTGGGCTCGGTAGCCCTGTGGCGCGACTGGCCCGAACAGCTTTGCGCGCTGGCCAACTGCCGAGGTCTGGTGTTTTCGCGTTATGGCTATGGTCAAAGCACACCTCGGCCAGCCGACGAAAAATGGCCGGTCAGCTACATGCACACCCAAGCCGAACATTTCCTGCCTGCCGTACTTGCCGCGCTCGGGCTTGATAACGAAAAACCCGTTTTTTATGGTCATAGCGACGGGGGCTCGATTGCGCTGTTGTATGCGGCCATGTACCCCGAACGCACTAAAGCCATTGCAGTGGCAGCGCCGCATATTTTTGTCGAAGACATAACCATCGCCAGCATCGAAAAGGCGCGCGAAGCCTACTTACACACCGATTTGCCACAAAAGTTTGCGCGCTATCACCAAAACCCCGACCTGACATTCTGGGCCTGGAACGATATCTGGCTCAACCCCGAGTTCAAATTCTGGAATATTGAAAAGTATTTGCCCGATATCCGTTGCCCGGTTTTGGCCATTCAGGGCAAGGACGACGAATACGGCACACTCGATCAAATCCAAGGGATTCACCGGGTAGTCAGTAATACCAAACTCTGTATCATTGACGACTGCCGTCATTCGCCGCACAAAGACCAGCCAGAACAACTCAATGCGGCACTGATCAATTTCATAACAAACCTGAACCCGATTCAGGCCGATAACAAATAACAATTAACCCGCAGGGTTCTTTCTACGCGTTAACGCGTTTCCAGCAGTACCTTTATTGACAACACCAAGGAGTAGACAAATGAAGAAAGTATTGACAGGTACCGCCCTCGCCGTCGCGATGGCTTTTGGCGCAGGTGCTGCATCCGCCGAAGTCAAGGTCGGCTTCATGCTGCCCTACAGCGGCACCTATGCGCAATTAGGCGAGGCCATCGAAAACGGCTTCAAACTTTATGTTCAAGAACAAGGCGGCAAACTTGCCGGCCAGGAAATCACCTACTTCCGTGTTGATGACGAGTCCAACCCGTCCAAGGGCCCCGATAACGCCAACCGCCTGATCAAGCGCGACCAGGTCGACATTCTGGTCGGCACAGTGCACTCGGGCGTGGCCATGGCGCTGGCTAAGGCCGCCACCGATTCCGACACCACCCTGATCATCCCCAACGCGGGTGCAGGCGCCATCACCGGCCCCCTGTGCAGCAAAAACGTATTCCGTTCGTCGTTCTCCAACTGGCAACCGGGCTACGCCATGGGCGCCGCTGCAGCCGAAAAAGGCCACAAAAATGCGGTCACTATTTCCTGGAACTACGCTGCAGGTAAAGAGTCCACCGATGGCTTCAAAGAATCTTTTGAAAAAGCCGGTGGCAAAGTCGTCAAACACCTGACACTGCCTTTCCCTCAGGTTGAATTCCAGCCCCTGCTGACTGAAATCGCGGCCACCAAGCCCGATGTCGTCTACACCTTCTTTGCGGGTGGTGGTGCCGTCAAATTCGTACAAGACTACGCCGCAGCTGGCTTGGGCAAAGATATCGAACTGGTCGGCGCCGGCTTCCTGACCGACGGCACCCTAAAAGCTCAGGGAGAATCGGCACAAGGTCTGCTGACGGCGTTGCACTACGCCGACGGCCTGAACACAGAACGCGACAACGCCTTCCGCGAAAGCTACAAAAAGAACTTCCCCAAGCTGCCGCCTGACGTTTATGCCGTTCAGGGCTACGACGCCGCGCAAATGCTCGACGCCGGCCTGAAAGCCGTCGGTGGCGACGTTGCCAAAAAAGACCAGATGCGCGATGCCATCCGCAACGCTACCATCGACAGCCCTCGCGGCAAATTCACGCTGTCCAAGTCGGGTAACCCTGTGCAAGACATGTACTTGCGCGAAGTTAAAGGCGAAGACAACGTACCTGTGAAGGTTGCAGTAAAAGCGCTGGCCGATCCGTCGGTTGGCTGCAAAATGAACTAATAACAATAAATCAGTAGGAGGCCACGTGGACCCGGTCATATTTTTAATTCAGTGTCTTAACGCCATACAGTACGGGTTGTTGCTGTTCCTGGTTGCCAGCGGGCTTACGCTCATTTTCGGCATCATGGGCATCATCAACCTGGCGCATGGCAGTTTCTATATGATCGGGGCCTACATGGCCTTCGCCCTCGAGCCCCTTGTGGCTCAGTATTTGGGCGGGGGCTTTGTAACCACCCTTGTGGCTTGCATTTTTCTGGCCGCCATACTGGGCTACTTTCTAGAATGGGCGTTTTACAGTTACCTGTACACCCGCGAGCACCTGCAACAGGTCCTCATGACATACGGCCTGATTCTCGTTTTCGAAGAACTGCGCAGCATCATCATCGACAACGACGTTCACGGTGTATCACCGCCCGACTGGCTCAGCGGCACTATTGCGCTTAGCGACGTCATGACCTATCCCACTTACCGCCTTTTCATCTCGGCCGTATGTATTGTGGTTGCCCTGCTTATGTACTGGCTGCTGGCCCGCACCCGCCTGGGCATGATGATCCGCGCCGGCGCCAGCAACCGTGAAATGATCAATTCGCTGGGTATCGACATCAACCGTTTGTTCCGTATTGTTTTCGCTCTAGGGGTTGCCCTGGCCGCGCTGGCCGGCGCCATTGCCGCACCCGTTTCATCGGTATATCCGGGCATGGGTAATGCCATTCTTATTATTTGCTTCGTCGTGGTCGTTATCGGCGGCATCGGGTCAATCAAGGGGGCTTTTGTTGCCGCCATGCTAATTGGCTTTGTCGACACCTTCGGTCAAGTTCTGTTCCCGCAAGCCGCTGGGGTTCTGGTCTATCTCATGATGGCCGCCATTCTGTTATTCAAGCCCGAGGGGCTGTTCAAGCAAGGCTAACGACGTATGCAATCCTCATTTCGTACCCTTCTGGTGCCAGTTCTGGTCATCATCACGGCCTTGTTGCCCATGGTCACCGCCGACTACTACACCGCTCTGATCATCAAGATCATGATTTATTCCCTGTTTGCGCTAAGCCTTCAACTACTGGTGGGCTGCACGGGGCTGGTCAGCTTGGGGCATTCGGCATTTTTCGGCATCTCGGCGTATGCGGTCACCCTGCTGTCGCCCGAGTACGCGTCGGGCAACATGCTGTGGGTTATCCCCGCCGCCATTCTGTGTGCCATGGCTTATGCCGTTATTACCGGCGCACTCGCCCTGCGCACCAAAGGCATTTACTTCATCATGGTGACGCTGGCCTTCGCGCAAATGGCTTACTACGTCTTCCACGACACCAAACTAGGTGGCGGCAGCGACGGCATCTACCTGTACGTACGCCCCGAGCTTCGCATTGGCGACTGGGTCATTCTTAATATCGACAACAGCTATACCTTCTATCTGTTCACCCTGGCTTGCCTGCTGTTTACCTGGGGCTTTCTGACCATGCTGATGCGCTCGCGCTTTGGCGCTGCGCTCACCGGCATTCACGTCAACGAACAGCGCATGCGCGCCGCCGGCTTCTCTACGTTTGGCTACAAACTTACCGCCTATGTCATAGCCGCCGCATTCGGAGGGCTAGCCGGCCTGCTGTATGCCGTCAAAGATGGCTACGTTAATCCCGAACTACTCGCCTGGGAGCAGTCCGGCCTGGTGCTGCTTATGGTTATCTTGGGGGGCATGGGTCGCCTTTGGGGCGCCGTTATTGGGGCTATCGGCCTTATTTTGTTGCAAGAGGTCTTTCAGTCCGAGGCTATCTTCGGGTCGTTTGCCATCCACTGGCACTTAACGTTTGGTCTGGCCATTATCGCGCTCGTTGCCTTCATGCCTAAAGGTCTTATTGGGCTGCCCGAGCAACTTCGCGCCCGCCGCAATCGTTCCACCGCACCGGCAACGGCCAAGTAAAGGTATTACGCATGTCTAAAACACTCTTATCGGCCAAGAACATCACACGCCGCTTCGGTGGGCTGGTGGCCATCGACCGCGTTTCAGTCGACCTTAACCAGGGGTCTGTACACGCCGTCATTGGCACTAATGGCGCAGGCAAATCAACACTGGTCAGCGTCCTGTCTGGCGAAATCCCGCCCAACGAGGGCAACATTACTATGCTCGACAAAGACATCACCCGCTGGCCGCAGCCCGACCGCGCCCGGGCAGGCCTGGGTCGCAGCTATCAACGCACCACTATTTTTCCATCGCTCAGCGTGCACGAAAACTGCCGTATTTCGGCCCAGTCGAACCATCAAAAATTTTGGAGCTGGGCCTTCCCGGCCAGCAAGTGCACTTACAGTAACGAAGCCGCCGACCGCGCTCTAGAGCTGGCCGGGCTGGCCAAGTTCGCCGACCGGCCAGCCGGGTTGCTCTCGCACGGCGGCAAGCGCCAGCTCGAAATCGCCATGTGCCTGGCCACTCACCCCAAAGTCCTGTTGCTCGACGAGCCGCTGGCGGGCATGGGCGCCGAAGAAACCGACCGCATGCTGAACTTGCTCGACTCCCTTAAGAAAGAGCACGCCATTTTGCTGGTCGAACACGACATGGACGCCGTTTTCCGTATTTCCGACGAGATCACGGTCATGGTTAACGGCTGTGTCATTGCGCATGGCGACCCCGAATCCATCCGGCACAACCCCGACGTACAAACCGCATACCTGGGAGAAGAAGAATGACCGTCCTGATCGACGCCCAGGGCATCAATACCCACTACGGTGAAAGCCACATCCTGTTCGACGTGAACTTGCAAATCAATGCAGGCGAGTCTATCGGATTGCTGGGCCGTAACGGCATGGGCAAGACCACACTAATCCGCACCCTCATGGGTCATATCCGGCCCACAGCGGGCAGCATTAAAATTCGAGGTGCCGACCACACCCGATCAGAACCGCACCAAGTGGCCCGTCAGGGTATTGCCTACGTACCCGAAGGGCGCGGTATTTTCCCCAACCTAGACGTGCGCGAAAACCTGCTGGTAGCCGCCCGCCCCGGGTTTAATGGCCGCAACGACTGGACATACGAACGGGTGCTGGAGACCTTCCCTCGTCTGACCGAGCGCCTGCAACATGGTGGTCAACAGTTGTCCGGGGGTGAGCAGCAAATGCTGGCTATCGGTCGCGCCCTGATGACCAACCCCGACATCCTGATTCTTGATGAAGCCACCGAAGGTCTGGCGCCGCTGATCATCGCCGAAATCTGGCGCATTATCGGCACCATTCGAGACACCGGCGTAGCCACGCTAATTGTCGACCGCAACTATCGCAAGGTACTGGCCAACACTGACCGTTGCGTCGTACTTGAAAAAGGCGTGGTAGTCGAAGAAAAAGAAAGCGCCACGTTGATTAACCAACCCGACCTGCTGACGCGGTATCTGGGCGTTTAAACGTCTGGGTCAACACGGCGGGGGTACATCTCACCGCCATCTAAATGATATCGGGCGTCAGCCGCCAAACGCGGCGGCGGCGCGCCCGATACGGTCATTCACAGCGCGCCACGCCTCGGTTTCCGGCGGGCGCTCCAGCATGATCTGGTCTGCACCCAGCGCGTCAATGGCGCGCAACTGTGCGTAAAGCGCATGCGCATAAGCGTGCGGGTCTTCTGGTGCCTGCACCCACAGCAAGCGGGCGTTACCTAAAAAATCGATGCCTGGGTCACGGGCGCCTTCGTTTTTCTCTGCGTGGCGCAGCGCCGTATCGGCAGGGACAAACCCGACGGGTGGGTTACCAAAGCCCACGGCCACGACCGATGAACCTTTAGCAACCAGGCGCTGAGCTGCTGTCTGGATCTCATCGCGCCCCAGCAACACCAAAGGCGTATGAGGCGCGTAGTGCGCTTTCAATGAACCCGACACGCGCGGCGCATCGGTGCCTGCCTGCAATGACGGCATGACGCCGATGACATCGGCAATTTGGGCCGCACTGATATGCCCCGGCCGCAGCAGCGCCGGCGGCACACCCTTACCTAACCGCGATACATCCAGAATGGTCGACTCGATACCCACCTGGGCGGCGCCGCCATCAAGTACGAGCAGACGGGAATCATCCAGCTCGGGGAATTCGGTGCGGACGTGATCGGCCGTTGTGGGCGACACCTGTCCAAACTTATTGGCCGATGGTGCAGCGACCCCGCCCTGCCCGCCTTTAAGCCGGGCAAATTGCGCCAGTAACTGCTGCGCTACCGGGTGCGACGGACACCGCAAACCAACCGTATCTTGCCCGCCACTGACGGCATCGGGGATGCGATCGGCGCGCGGCAAAATAAGCGTCAGCGGACCTGGCCAGAACGCCTCAACCAACGCATAGGCGACGTCAGGAATGTCTTTTGCCCAATAGGCCAGGTCGGCCCCCGGTGCAAGATGGACAATGACAGGGTGATCGGAGGGCCGGCCTTTAGCCGCATAAATACCCGCAATGGCAGCGGGATTTTCAGCATCGGCGCCTAAACCATAAACCGTTTCAGTCGGAAAGGCGACCAGCCCGCCAGCGACCAGCCGACGCGCCGCGGCATCGATATCGGTAGGGCCGGCAGCTCGCGTCATGAATAGGCTAAACCCAACACGCGAGCGACGCCCGCGGCTTGTTCCCGGGCCTGATCGAGCGTTGCGCCAGTTACAGTGATATGGCCCATCTTCCGGCCTTTGCGGGCCTCGGCCTTGCCATATAAATGCAAGTGAGCATGATCGAACCCCAAAACACCGGCCCAATCGGGCTCGCGCATATTACCAGCCGCATCGAACCATAAATCACCCAAAATATTGAGCATGACCGACGCACTATGACTATGCGCCGAACCCAAGGGCAAGCCTGCCATGACCCTGACTTGTTGTTCGAACTGGCTGGATACGCAGGCGTTAATGGTATGGTGACCGCTGTTATGCGGACGTGGGGCAATTTCGTTGGCCACCAGGCTGCCGTCTTCAAGAATGAAGAACTCGACACACAAAACGCCACGGTAATCGAGTTGCCCCGCGATGCGCTGAGCGGCCTGGGCCGCTTGTGCATACAGCGCCTGGCGCGACTGGACGGCTACTGGGTCGACGGTGGAAACGGCCAAAATGCCATCACGGTGTTCGTTGTGCGCTGGGGTATAGACCACACAGGCATCATCGTAACCCCGTGCCATGACCACAGAAATTTCATCGGCCAGCGGCAACATGGCTTCGAGTACGCAAGGCACGCCGCCAAAGGCATCAAACGCTTCAAGCGCTGCATCGCGCGAGGTTACCCGGGCCTGGCCCTTGCCGTCGTACCCCAACCGGGCTGCCTTCAATATACCCGGGAACAAATTGTCAGGCGCCTGGGCAATATGTGCGCGATCGGTAACGGCGCAATACGGTGCAACAGGCACACCGGCTTGCTTAATAAACGCTTTTTCAAGAATGCGGTCTTGCACCACAGCGACGGCATCACCCGAGGGGCTGACGGCACAATGTCTGGCCAAGCGACGAAGACTGTCGGCCGGAACATTTTCGAATTCAGTACTAACCGCGGCGCACAAACTACCCAGCAACTCGAGCGCAGCAGGATCGTCGTAAGCGGCCTGAATATGGCGGTCGGCAACGACCCCGGCGGGGCAGCCGGCTGCGGGGTCGAGCACGGCCACCTTGTAACCCAGGCTTTGTGCAGCGTGGCAAAACATGCGACCCAGCTGGCCGCCGCCTACCATACCCAGCCAGCTACCGGGCGGCACAGGCATGGAATGCTGAAGTGCAGTCATAAAATTATTAAACGGGTGGAACGACCATATCGCGCGCCGCCTGGGTTTGGCGGGCACGGAAGGCATCGAGTTGATCGGCCAGAGCCTTGTCGGTTGTGGCCAGACAGGCAATGGCGTGCAATGCCGCATTGGCTGCGCCGGCCTCGCCAATGGCAAAGGTCGCCACGGGTACACCTTTCGGCATTTGCACAATAGACAGAAGCGAGTCTTCACCGCGCAAATAACGCGAGGGCACGGGCACGCCAAACACCGGGACCGGCGTAAGGGCCGCCATCATGCCGGGCAAGTGGGCTGCGCCGCCTGCACCGGCAATAATGGCGCGCAAACCACGCGCCCGGGCTGCTGCGCCGTACTCGGCCATGTCGGTCGGCATACGATGCGCCGAAATCACTTGGGCTTCGTAAGCCACACCAAACGCATCAAGCATATCGGTTGCGTGCTTCATGACATCCCAGTCGCTGGATGAACCCATGATGACGCCCACAACGGGCTGACTAGAGGCAGTGTTGGCTGTGGTCATGATCAGGTCGTCAGGCGTGTCAGGGCTTCGCGATACTTGGCCGCCGTCTTCTCGACGACATCGACCGGCAAACGCGGCGCGGGCGGCGTTTTGTCCCACACCTGGGTCTCGAGCCAGTCGCGCACAAACTGCTTGTCGAACGATGGCGGGCTGGTGCCCTCGGCGTAATCGGCGGCAGGCCAAAAACGAGACGAGTCGGGCGTCAGGACTTCGTCCATCAGATGCAGCACACCCTGGTCATCCAGGCCGAACTCGAATTTGGTGTCGGCAATGATAATGCCTTTGGTCGCCGCGTACTCGGAGGCTTCGCTGTACAAGCGCAGTGTGATGTCGCGGATTTTCTCGGCCATCTCCTGACCAACTTCGCGCACGACGTGTGCAAAGTCGACGTTCTCGTCGTGTGCGCCGACTTCGGCTTTGGCTGCAGGCGTAAAAATAGGCTGGGGCAAACGACCGGCCTGTTTAAGCCCTGCCGGCAATGCGATGCCGCATACGGCACCGGTAGCCTGGTAGTCTTTCCAGCCCGAACCGATCAGATAACCACGAGCGACAGCTTCGACCATCACGGGTTTGAGCCGCTTGACCACCATAGCGCGTCCGACTACCTGATCGCGCTCTTCGGGAAGAACGACATCTTCGGGCCGGACACCGGTGCTGTGGTTAGGCACAATGTGCGCGAGCTTTTTCAACCAGAACTCGGTCAGGTCGGTGAGCACCTGACCTTTGCCGGGCACAGGATCGTCGAGAATGACGTCGAACGCCGAGATGCGGTCGGTAGCAACAATAAGCAGCTTGTCGTCACCGACCGCATACATGTCGCGCACCTTGCCGCGCGCAAGCAGCGGCAAGGACTGAATAGACGACTGAAGCAAGGCTGACATTTACTGAACTACCTGGGCAAGTTCACCGGCCGCATACTTGCGTGCCATTTCGTCGAGCGCAACCGGCTTGATTTTGCTGGCGTTGCCGGCACAACCAAATTGTTCGTAGCGCTGCAAGCAAATTTGCTTGGCGGCAATACGGGCAGGCTTGAGGTATTCGCGCGGGTCGAACTTGCCGGGGTTCTCGGCCATGAAACGACGGATGGCGCCGGTCATGGCCAGACGGATATCGGTGTCGATGTTGATTTTGCGAACGCCAAACTTGATGGCTTCCTGAATTTCTTCGACAGGCACGCCATAAGTTTCTTTCATGTCGCCGCCAAACTGACGGATTTCGGCGAGGAGTTCTTGGGGAACGCTGGACGAACCGTGCATGACCAGGTGCGTATTGGGCAAACGCTGGTGGATTTCTTTGATGCGGGCGATAGACAGGATGTCGCCAGTGGGCTTGCGCGAGAACTTGTAGGCACCGTGGCTGGTGCCAATAGCGATAGCCAAGGCGTCGAGCTGAGTTTGGCGTACGAAATCTGCTGCTTGCTCAGGGTCGGTCAGGAGCTGGTCCATGGTCAGTTTGCCTTCGGCGCCGTGACCGTCTTCTTTGTCGCCTTGCATGGTTTCAAGCGAGCCAAGACAGCCAAGTTCGCCTTCAACGGTGATACCCAGCTTGTGCGCCATGTCGACCACTTTACGGGTGACATCGACGTTGTAGTCGTAGTCGGCAATTGTTTTGCCGTCTTCTTTGAGCGAGCCGTCCATCATGACGCTGGTGAAGCCCAGGTTGATAGCACCCTGGCAAATGGCGGGCGACTGGCCGTGGTCTTGGTGCATGACAACGGGCAGATGGGGGTAGCTTTCGACAGCCGCCTGAATAAGATACTTCAGGAAGCCTTCGCCGGCGTATTTACGCGCACCCGCCGAAGCCTGCATGATGACCGGGCTGTTGGTTTCGTCGGCGGCCTCCATAATGGCCTGAACCTGCTCAAGGTTGTTGACGTTGAATGCGGGGATACCGTAACCGTTTTCGGCAGCGTGGTCGAGCAGCTGACGCATGGAAACGAGGGCCATGGAAAGACTCCTGTCAGATTGAATAAAGAATGGTTGTCATTTTACCCGAACAGCCGACTTCGGACGGAAGGCTTTCACGACGTGTTCATGGGTTTCGATGTAGGGGCCGCCGATCAAGTCGATACAGTAGGGCACGGCGGCAAATATGCCTGCAACCTGCGTGTTGCCCTGATCGTCTTTCAGGCCTTCGAGGGTTTCGCGAATAGCTTTGGGCTGACCGGGCAAATTAATGATAAGTGCCGCATGATCGGCCGTTTCGCGAATGACGGCAACTTGCCGCGACAAAATGGCCGTGGGCACGAACTTCAGGCTGATCTGGCGCATTTGTTCGCCGAAACCCGGCATGGTTTTTGTCGCGACAGCCAGCGTGGCTTCAGGCGTGACATCGCGACGCGCCGGACCAGTACCCCCGGTGGTCAACACCAGGTCGCAACCGACCTCGTCGACCAGTTCGGCCAGCGTACGCGAAATAAGCGCTTGCTCATCTGGGATCAGACGGGCCTCGAATTGCGCCCCGTTGACCAGCGCCCCTTCAAGCCAACCCTGGAGCGCCGGGATACCCTGATCTTCGTAGGTGCCCGACGACGCGCGATCGGAAATGGACACAAGGCCCACTAACAATTGATCAGAATGGGTACGAACCAGTCGTTTCGCCGTCGTCATAGCAGAGCTCCTTATCGACTTTAGCCGGCGGCGCGCTGTTGCAGAACGTCCACAGCGGGCAGTACCTTGCCTTCGAGGAACTCGAGGAAAGCACCGCCACCGGTCGAGATATAGCCAACTTTGTCGGCAATGTTGTACTTGGCGATAGCCGCCAGGGTGTCGCCACCGCCCGCAATTGAAAACGCGGCGGAATCGGCAATGGCTTGCGCCACCACTTTGGTGCCGTTTTCGAAAGCATCAAACTCAAACACGCCCACGGGGCCGTTCCAGACGATGGTACCGGCCTGTTTGAGAATGTTGGCCAATGTTTGCGCCGTATCGGGACCAATATCCAGAATCATGTCATCTTCGGCGACATCGGCAGACGCCTTGACCGTCGCCTGGGCATCGGCGCTGAAAGACTTTGCGCAGACAACGTCGGTAGGAATCGGTACACCCGCCCCGCGCTTCTGCATGATGTCAATGACCGCGCGGGCCTCTTCGACTTGGTCAGGTTCGGCGAGCGACTTGCCGATAGGCAAGCCCTGGGCCAGCATGAAGGTGTTGGCAATACCGCCACCCACCACCAACTGATCAACCTTGTCGGCCAGTGCACGCAAAATGGACAACTTTGTCGATACTTTTGAGCCGGCCACAATCGCCACCATAGGACGCTTGGGTTGCTCAAGGGCCTGGCCAAGCGCGTCGAGCTCGGCTTCGAGCAAGGGACCTGCGCAAGCCACCGGCGCAAAACGCGCAATACCGTGCGTGGTAGCTTCGGCGCGGTGAGCCGTACCAAAGGCGTCGTTTACGTAAACGTCGCACAGAGCGGCCATTTTGCGCGACAAGGTCTCGTCGTTTTTCTTTTCACCCACGTTGCAACGCGCATTCTCGAGCATGACCACCTGCCCCGGTGCAACGTCAACGCCTTCGACCCAATTGGCGACCAGCTTGACTTCTGTACCCAGCAATTCGGACATACGGCGCGCCACAGGCGCCAAAGAGTCGTCGGCTGTGACAGTGCCTTCGGTGGGGCGACCCAAATGCGAGGTCACCATGACGGCGGCGCCGGCGTCGAGGGCCATGCGCACGGCGGGAATAGACGCACGAATGCGCGTATCTTCGGTGATTTCGCGGTTGTCGTTGAAGGGAACGTTCAGGTCGGAGCGGATAAACACACGTTTACCGGACAGCTGATTGGCTTTAACCAGGGCGGAAAGAGTTTGGACGTTGGACATGGGCGGCGGGGAAAACGAAATTGACAGATAGCGCAAGGGCGGGGATTCCCCGCCCTTTGCAAAAGAACCAACAGCTTACTTGGCAGACATCAAGGCTACTGTGGTGTCGAGCATGCGGTTCGAGAAACCCCACTCGTTGTCGTACCACGAGCAAACCTTGACCAGGTTGCCCGACACTTTGGTAAGACCTGCGTCGACAGTAGACGATGCGGCAGTGTGGTTGTAGTCGACCGACACCAGAGGCTCTTCGCTGTAGTCGAGGATGCCTTTGAGCGGGCCGGAAGCTGCAGCTTCTTTGAGGATGGCGTTGACTTCTTCAACCGTGGTTTCGCGTGCTGCAACAAACGACAGATCGACGATGGACACGTTGATAGTGGGCACGCGCATGGCGTAGCCGTCGAGCTTGCCGTTCAGTTCGGGCAACACCAGACCGACCGCAGACGCCGCACCGGTTTTGGTGGGGATCATGCTGGACGTAGCCGAACGAGCGCGACGCAGGTCGGAGTGATAGACGTCAGTCAGAACCTGGTCGTTGGTGTAAGCGTGAATCGTGGTCATCAGGCCGTTCACAACACCCAGTTTTTGGTGCAGTGGCAATACCAGCGGGGCCAGGCAGTTGGTGGTGCACGAAGCGTTCGAAATAACGGTGTCGGAAGCCTTCAGCACATCGTGGTTGACGCCGTAGACAACAGTCGCGTCGACGTCTTTACCGCCGGGGGCCGAAATAATGACTTTTTTAGCGCCGCCTTTGATGTGCGCGCCAGCCGCTTCTTTGGTGGTGAAAAAGCCGGTGCACTCGAGCACGACGTCGACACCCAGTTCGCCCCAGGGCAATTCGGCCGGGTTACGGTTAGCCAACACACGGATTTTGTCGCCATTAACGACGAGGTGATCGCCGTCGACTTCGACCGTACCGGGGAACTTGCCGTGCGCGGTGTCGTAGCGCGTTAAGTGAGCGTTGGTTTTAGGGTCGCCCAAATCGTTGATGGCCACGATTTCGATGTCGTGTTTTTTGCCGCCTTCGTAGTGAGCACGCAAAATGTTGCGGCCAATACGCCCGTATCCGTTAATCGCTACGCGAATTGCCATGGTAAATCTCCTGTTTATAAAACCTGTTCGACGGCCGCAACAACACGCTCGGCAGTCAGACCGAAATGCTTGAACAACACCCCTGCCGGCGCCGATTCGCCGTACGTGTCGATACCGACAACGACGCCTTCAAGGCCAACATATTTGTACCAGCCTGCCGTGACGCCGGCTTCGACCGCCACACGCGGAATACCTGCAGGCAGAACACTACCCTTCCAGGTCGCGTCTTGTGCATCGAAAAGCTCGGTACACGGCATGGACACAACGCGCACCGCCACGCCTTTTTCGGCCAGTTGCTGTTGTGCCGCCAATGCCAGTTCGACTTCAGAGCCTGTGGCGATAATGACCGCCTTGAAGCCATCGGCATCGGACAACACATAACCGCCACGCGCAATCGCGGCGATCGTGTCGTCGTTACGCTGGACAAAAGGCAGATTTTGACGCGACAGCAACAACGCTGATGGCCCACCTGCACGAACATTCATGCCAATACTGGCCGGACGCGATACTGATTGCGCCCACGCCACGGCTGTTTCGGTGGTGTCGCAAGGACGCCAGACATGCAAATTTGGAATGAGACGCAGGCTGGCGGCGTGCTCGACCGATTGGTGAGTGGGGCCGTCTTCGCCCAAACCGATAGAATCGTGCGTAAACACATGAACCACGCGCTGTTTCATGAGCGCGGCCATGCGAAGCGCATTGCGAGAGTAGTCGGAGAATGTCAGGAACGTGCCGCCGAAAGGCAGGTAGCCACCGTGCAGGGCAACGCCGTTCATGATGGCAGCCATACCGAACTCGCGCACGCCATAATTGATGTGACGGCCGAACTGCAGACCGTTTTCAGTGGCACGGACAGGTTGGGCACCCTTCCAGTCGGTAAAGTTTGAACCGGTCAGATCGGCTGAGCCGCCCAGCAATTCGGGCAGCACGTCGACCAAGGCAGTAATGGCCAGCTGCGAAGCCTTGCGCGTTGCCACGGTTTCGGCGCGCTCGGCGGTAGCGCGAATGAATGCCTGAACCTGACCTTCGAACCCGTCGGGCAAATCGCCTTTCATGCGACGTTGGTATTCGGCCGCCAGTTGCGGATAGGCCTGGGCGTATGCATCAAAGGCTGTGTCCCACTCGCCCTGCCAAAGCTGACCCTTGACCCGGGCATCCCAACGTTGATAGATATGAGCCGGAATTTCGAACGGCGCGTGCGGCCAATTCAGGGCGGCACGAGTGGCAGCAATTTCGTCGGCCCCCAATGGCGCTCCGTGTACTTTTTCGGAACCTTCCATGTTGGGCGCGCCTTTGCCAATCACCGTACGGCAGCAAATAAGCGTGGGGCCCTTGTTTTGGGCTGCATTCTGTTTGGCCTGTTCGGTGGCCTGGTCGACCGCCATCACGTTGTGCCCGTCTACATTACGGATCACATTCCAGCCATAACTTTCAAAGCGCGCGGGGGTGTCGTCGCCAAACCAGTGCTCGACGTTACCGTCGATGGAGATACCGTTGTCGTCGTAGTAAACGATCAGCTTGGACAACTTAAGCGTACCCGCAAGCGAGCACGCTTCGTGGGAGATACCTTCCATGAGGCAGCCGTCGCCCACAAAGGCATACGTGAAGTGGTCGACAATATTATGACCGTCACGGTTGAACTCTTTGGCCAGCAGGGCCTCGGCAAGCGCCATGCCCACTGCATTGCTCACACCCTGGCCTAACGGGCCGGTTGTGGTTTCAACGCCAGCGGTAATACCCACTTCGGGGTGGCCCGGCGTACGAGAATGCAGCTGCCGGAAGTTCTTGAGTTCTTCGATGGGAAGATCGTAGCCACTTAAATGCAGCAGCGCGTAAATAAGCATGGAGCCGTGACCGTTGGACAATACGAAACGGTCGCGGTTGGCCCATGCCGGATCGGCCGGGTTATGACGCAAATGGCGCGTCCAGAGGGCTTCGGCAATATCGGCCATACCCATAGGGGCGCCGGGGTGGCCCGACTTGGCTTGCTGGACTGCATCCATGGCCAGAGCTCGGACGGCATTGGCCAGAGATGAATCTTGAGTGGGCGATTGGCTCATTTAGTACTCGCAAAACGTGGGCATGCCCGCAAAACACTAGGGCAAACCCCAATAAATTAGCGTTGTAAAGCCCGGCATTTTAACACCGTGGTAAGAATTAACTTGTTACGGCCAAACCCGATACACTTGTCGACACCGACGTAAAGCCTGCGATTTCTGCATCCGCATCGCTTTTGATCACCTGACAACGCCCACATTCATGCCACGTTTCTATTGCCCCACCCCGTTAACCGCGCAGCACACCATGGCGCTGCCCGACGCCTTGGCGCATCACGCCGTACGCGTATTGCGGCTAAAAAACAACAGCCCTATCACTCTGTTCGATGGGACGGGGGGAGAATACCAGGCCATATTGCACATCGACGGCAAGCACGCCTTCGCCCAATTGGATGACAAAGACCCGATAGAGCGTGAGTTGCCGGGCCACATCACCTTGGCGCAAGGCCTGGCTTCCGGCGACAAAATGGACTGGATCATCGAAAAAGCCGTCGAACTTGGCGCCACCCGGGTTGTGCCTATCGCGGCCCGCCGCAGCGTACTGCAACTATCGGGGTCACGTGCCGAAAAACGCCTGCAACACTGGGAAAAAACCATACAGTCGGCTTGCGAGCAATGTGGTCGAAATCGTCTGCCTACGGTAACCGCTCCGGTTTCACTGGCCGATTTTCTGGCCAGTGGCACAGCGGGCCTGACCCTACTGTGTCACCCGCAGTCATCTACAACGCTGGCTCAGGCCGTTGCTGGCCTGACCACAGCCCACATTACCTTGCTTGTCGGACCAGAAGGCGGTTGGTCCGACGAAGAAACAGCCACAGCCCTGAAGCACGGCGCGACGCAGATCAGTTTTGGCGCCCGCGTACTGCGTACCGAGACCGCAGGACTGGCGATGATTTCGGCCATTAGCGCCCTGCTGGGCTGGCACTAACCGCCCAGACACCCACCGATATGCGCCAACAAGCCAGGCGCACGCAAAAAAGCCGGGACGAGCCCGGCTTAAAAAGACTAACTGCCTGAATACGGCATGGGCGAAACGCCCGGTTCAGGGTCGGGGTGCTTACCCGCATGCTCGATGGCAAAAGCAAAAATACGCCCATTGTTGGCGGCATACTCGACCACGTCTTCACAGACCGAGGCAATAGCTTTGGCATCGTCAGCCAAGGCCGGATCACCCGAGTGCAGATTGTGGAACCACAACACCATACCCGCCTTCTGGTCGATAACGGTGTCGCATAAACAATCGTAAAGGGCGTCGAGATTGCTACCAAAAAACTCGGGGAAATCGACCGCCTTGACCACGGCACGCAATACGGCGGAGCGACTGCGTGCGCGGTCACATTCGACTACGCACCAGTTCAGCCCCAAGGCTTGCGCCTGATCGGCAAGCGCTTCCTGGGTGACTGTAGCAGCGTCAAACTGGCCGCCCTTTTTCAGCTTTTTTTCCAACGCGGTCTGAGTCATGAGTGCGCCTCTGACAAATAGTTAAAACGCATTACTTAGTCAAACCCCGGGTGTTGGCATCGACAACGGCCATTGCCGTCATGTTGACGATACGGCGAACAGTTGAGCTTGATGTCAGGATGTGAACCGGTGCATTTGCACCCAACAAGAACGGGCCTACTGCCACATTGCCACCCGCCGCTGTTTTCAGCAAGTTGTAAGCAATATTTCCTGAGTCGACGTTGGGACAAATCAACAAATTGGCTGCCCCTTTCAGGGTTGTGGACGGCAGAATACGCTCGCGCAGAGACTCGTCAAGCGCGCAATCGCCATGCATTTCGCCATCGACCTCAAGATCGGGCGCGTGTTCGTGGACCAGTTCGAGCGCACGACGCATTTTGCCGCCTGACGACGAACTGCCCGTACCGAAATTAGACCGCGACAACAGCGCGATTTTAGGTTCGATATTGACACGACGCATCTGCTGGGCCGCCGCGATCGTGATTTCGGCAATCTGCTCGGCTGTTGGATCGTCGTTGACGTGCGTATCAGCTAAAGCGACCGTACGTTCGGACAACAGCAGAATATTCATGGCCGCGTAGGTATTTGCCCCCGGCGCCTTCCCGATGACTTCATCGATAAAACGCAGGTGATCGGCATACGAGCCCACTGTGCCGCAAATCATGCCGTCGGCGTCGCCCATACGAACCATCATGGCGCCAATCAGGGTCAGGCGGCGACGCATTTCGACGCGCGCCATTTCTTTGCTGACACCGCGACGACACATCATTTCCCAGTAAGCTGTCCAGTATGTGTGGAAGCGCTCGTCCCAGTCGGGGTTAGTGACTTCGACATTCTCGCCAAGTTTGAGCCGCAAGTTAAACCGCTTGATGCGGGCCTCGAGCACGTCGGGACGCCCCACCAAAATTGGCTTGGCCAGTTTCTCGTCGACAATAATCTGAACCGCACGCAACACGCGTTCGTCTTCGCCTTCGGTAAAGACAATGCGCGCCTTGCCACCGTCGCGCACCATGGCTTTTGCCGCCGAGAACATCGGCTTCATGAAGGAACCTGAGCGGTACATGAACTGTTGCAACTGCTCGGCATAAGCTTCGAAGTCTTCGATGGGGCGCGTAGCCACACCGTCATCCATCGCTGCTTTGGCAACCGCAGGGGCAATACGCAAAATCAGGCGTGGGTCGAAAGGTTTGGGAATGAGGTATTCGCGGCCAAACGACACGCCATAGGTGCCATAAGCGGCTGCCACGACGTCGTTTTGCTCTTCTTGGGCCAAGGCCGCAATGGCATACACCGCGGCTTTTTCCATGCCGCGGGTAATGGTTGTGGCACCGACATCGAGCGCCCCCCGGAAAATATACGGGAAGCACAATACGTTGTTGACCTGGTTGGGATAGTCGGAACGGCCGGTAGCCATCACGACATCGTCACGCACTGCGTGCGCGTCATCAGGAAGAATTTC
The DNA here is from genome assembly GCF_002236805.1 of Pusillimonas sp. T2. GTDB lineage: Bacteria > Pseudomonadota > Gammaproteobacteria > Burkholderiales > Burkholderiaceae_B > Neopusillimonas. Next base: position 385,801 of record NZ_NIQA01000001.1, read on the forward strand.
GGGATTGGGGTTGGCCAATGCCAGGATAATGGGGTCGGCGGCCATGCGTTTGACCATGTCGGGCTTAAGTACGCCCCCGGCCGACAAACCTAGAAATACATCGGCATCACCAATGACATCGCCCAATTTACGAGCATCGGTATCTTGCGCGTACCGCGCTTTTTCGGGGTCCATTAACGTGGTACGGCCCTTGTACACAACGCCTTCGATATCGGACACCCAGATATTGGACACGGGCAGCCCCAGGTCGACCATCAGATCGAGACAGGCCAGCGCGGCCGCACCAGCGCCGGACACCACGACCTTGACCTGATCAATCTTTTTGTTTACCACGCTGAGCGCGCCAATAAAGGCTGCAGCAACGCAAATGGCTGTACCGTGCTGGTCGTCGTGAAACACCGGAATGCTCATGCGCTCGCGTAACTTGCGTTCGACCTCGAAGCATTCGGGCGCCTTGATGTCTTCAAGGTTGATGCCACCAAATGTAGGCTCGAGACCAGCGATGATGTTGACGAGTTTGTCTGGGTCGGATTCGTTGATTTCGATGTCGAAGACATCGATGCCGGCAAATTTCTTGAACAGTACGGCTTTACCTTCCATGACCGGCTTGGACGCCAGTGCACCGATATTGCCCAAACCTAACACCGCAGTACCGTTGGTGATGACCCCGACCAAATTGCCACGCGCCGTATAGCGATGCGCATTTTGCGGGTCGGCTACGATTTCTTCGCAGGCGGCAGCCACCCCCGGCGAGTAAGCCAGCATCAGGTCGCGCTGGTTTGAGAGCTGTTTTGTGGGTGTGACAGCGATTTTGCCGGGGCGACCTTTCTCGTGGTACTCGAGGGCCGCTTTGCGCAGATTTTCTTCCATGATAGATCTTTACCAGAATGAACGAAGAATGACGGGTTCCCATTCTAGCCCCGCTTTCGCGACGCCGGGGCGTTGGCGAGGATTATTACGCAGAACCCGTAATAAAAATATCAGAGGTCCTGACCCGGATGGGGAAAAATACCACAGGGGTCGAACATGCCTTTGATCTGAAGATCAAGCCCCTGCGCGGTATACCAATGATCGCCTGGTTCGCCAGCTTGTTTGCCCCAGTCTTTAAGTACCGGCGGAGAAACCGGGTCGCTCAACGCCTCGAAGACCATCCAGTCGACCCACGCCAGGTCGCCGCCATGCCCCAACAACAAGTGCGACAAATTCAATACCCGCCCCGGCTCAGGCATGAGCGCATCAAGACGATACCGACCCGGCCAGTATTGGCTTTCGGCGCATTCGCGGGCAGGCGCGTCGGCGGCCAGACGAAACAACTGCGGCACCAGACTTTGCAGCGTCAGGCTGCCCAGCGGCTGTTTGTTGTCGGCACCAAAAGGCCCGAGCACCCCGGTGGTGCCATCGGCAAGCACCACTGATGCCAACGACAGGCCCGATCGCCAGGTTTGGCCTGTCGGCCAGTTCATCAGGGTGCGGTCGGCGATACACGCCGCGACCGACAAATAACTGGGAAACGAATCGAACTGTCGCAAGCCCGCTTGCTGTAACTCGCCCACCAAGCAACCCGGCTGAACAAACCACAGGTGCTGCGCGTCGGGCATGGGCTGACATTGGGTCATTTCGCGGCCGGGGTCGATGCGCAATACGGACTGGCCAACCGGCAACGTCGGGTAATCAATACCATCAAGCACCATGATGATGCCGTACTCGGCGCAAAGCTCGCGCGCATGACGCGCATCGGCCACACCCTGAACCACCAGGCGCCCCCGACCATAACCGTCGTATTCGCCATCGTCGTAAAACGTACCGCCCACCACCCGGCGCAAACGCTGACTGAACTGGCCCCAGGCCGTTTTTGCAACACGACGCCCCGTAAAAAATGCCCGACGGGATGAAGACTCCATTGCTGATTTCCTTTGTACCGCTTTATGAGATTTAATAATGCCTTGACCCGATTCAGCGCCTACTACAGAGACCCAAAATGCCTCATCTGGCCCAGCGATGCAACGCAGTTTTGCCATTCTACGCCGTCGAATTATTCAAGCAAGCCAACGCCCTTAATGCCCAAGGGCACGACGTTATCAGTCTGGGCATTGGCGAGCCCGACTTCACCGCACCCGGCCCAGTACTCGACACGCTGAACCGCGCTTCAGCGGCCGGGCTTTCGGGGTACACACCGCCGCTGGGCCTGAGCGCGCTACGCGAAGCCATTGCGCAATATTACGGTGCCGCTTTCGGGGCGCCTGTCGACGCATCGCGCGTGGTCATTACCGCCGGCGCATCGGGCGCACTAATGCTGGCCGCCATGGCGCTGATCAACCCGGGCGACGAGGTGTTGCTGCCCGACCCGTCCTACCCGGCCAACCAGAATTTCATCATCAGCGCTGGCGGTATTCCGCGCTTGATACCCTCAACCCCCGAACAACGTTTTCAGCTGTCGGCTGACGATGTCCGCCGTCATTGGGGGCCGGCCACACGTGGTGTACTGATCGCATCACCCAGCAACCCCACCGGCACGCGCATCGCACCCGACGAACTGAAAGCACTGGTCGCCGAAGTGCGCCGCCACGGCGGATTCATCATCATGGATGAAATCTACTTGGGGTTGTATTACGGCGATCGTCCGCAAAGTGCATTAGTGCTTGATGACGACATCATCATTATCAACAGTTTTTCGAAGTATTTTCACATGACCGGCTGGCGACTGGGCTGGATGATTATCCCGCCCGACATGATCGAAGCCGTCGACCGCCTGGCAGCCAGCCTGACCATCTGCGCCCCCAGTCTGGCGCAACATGCAGCCCTGACCTGCTTCGAGCCCGACGTCATGCACATCTACGAAAACCGCCGCCTGTCTTTTCAGCAGCGACGCGATTACCTGTTGCCACAGCTCGAACAACTGGGGCTACATGTGCCGGTAACGCCTGATGGCGCGTTTTATATCTATGCCGATATCAGCCAGCACAGCACCGACAGCGAAGACTTTTCTCAGCGCCTGTTAAAACAGGCGCACGTCGCCGCCGTACCCGGGCGCGACTTCGGACCGTTTCATGCCGATCGTATGCTGCGGTTTTCGTATACGTTGGGGCTCGATCGCCTTGAGGAAGCCGTCGACCGGATGCGGAAGTTTTTGGGTTAACCCAGGCGCGGCACCGGCCGTATCGGTCGGCATTCACGCCGGGCCGGTGCGGTGGCACTACTGTTCGACGGGTATACCCGAAGCCAGAGCGATTCGACGTCGTTCGGCCAGTACTTTGGCGCCGTAGCCACCATCGTTGGGGCCGGTAGCGCCCACATAACACGCCAACCCGCCTTGCACCGAACCACGACGCTTGATGCAGTCGTACAAGATTTTGGTACCGACCTGGATGTTGGCCAACGGATTCAAGGCGGCATCAACCCCCTCGGCAAACTCTTCAAATTTGTCTTTGTGCACCCTTGGCATGACCTGCATCAGGCCTTGCGCCCCGACGTGGCTTTCGGCAAACGGGTTGTAGCGCGACTCGATGGCAATGACTGCAAGCACCAACTGAGGGTCGAGGTCGAGTTCGCGAGCCACACTGAAAACATTTTGAATGAGTACCCCTGCCGCCTTATGGGCAATACGATACTTACGCGCTATGTAGCTGCGCAGTGCCTGACTTTGAGCGCGGCTGACGCCAGGAATGGCATAAGAGTCGACATCGGCCAACACCTGGGAAAACGGCTGATCGATCGAGGGTTGGCCCGGCCCCTGCGCCGCAACCTCGCCGTCGACAACTGGCGGCTTAGCTTCGCCAGATTGATACTGCCCTAACAAACGATCAACGGAAAACACGCGGCCGGGCTCGGCCAACAGGTCGTCTTGCAAGGCGGCCGGACGTAAACTGGACAACAGCGCGGTGTGTACCTGCCGGGTTTGCTCGCGCAACGCGGGCACCGTCATGCTAAGCGCAAACGTAACCAGTGCAGCAAGACCCAGATAAACCGCGCACACGTGCACCAGCTCGCTGAGCTGATGTCGTAAACTTCGAAACGCACGGCCAAGCGCCGCACCCGAATTGATTTGCACCATGGGCCTTGCCTGGAGAGTCTTTTGAAATATCGTGACTTACGCGACTTTATAACGCAACTGGAAGCCAATGGCGAACTCAAGCGCATCAAGGCTGCTGTTTCCACCAAACTCGAAATGACGGAAATCAGCGACCGGGTTTTACGCGACCAAGGGCCAGCCTTGCTGTTCGAAAACGCAACGCACAACAATGCACCTGCCAAAATGCCGGTGCTGGCCAACTTGTTCGGCACACCCCGTCGGGTAGCCTTGGGCATGGGTGCTGAAGACGTCGGCGCACTGCGGGATATTGGCGAACTGCTGGCATCGCTACGCGAGCCCGAGGCCCCTAAAGGACTGCGAGACGCCTTGGCTAAGGTATCGATGCTCAAGTCGGCGCTTTGGGACATGAGCCCCAAAAATGTCAAAGGCGCTCCGTGCCACGACATTGTTCTGGAAGGCAAAGACGTCAACCTGAACGACATCCCCCTGCAGCACTGCTGGCCAGGCGACGTTGCCCCATTGTTAACCTGGGGGCTGGTCATTACCCGGGGCCCTAACGCCAAGCGGCAAAACCTGGGTATATACCGCCAACAGCTCGTCGGACGCAACAAGCTCATTATGCGGTGGCTATCGCACCGGGGCGGTGCCCTCGATTTCCGTGATCACGCCCTGGCCAACCCAGGCAAACCGTTTCCGATTGCCGTAGCGCTGGGCACAGACCCCGCCACCATCCTGGGGGCCGTGACGCCGGTACCTGACAGCCTGTCAGAGTATCAATTTGCGGGTCTGTTGCGCGGGTCGCGCACCGAGCTGACCAAAGCCATTGGCAGTGATCTGTCGGTACCGGCTTACGCCGAAATTGTGCTCGAAGGTCACATCTTGCCGGCCGACCACCCTGATGCCATGCCGTTGTCTGTTCCAGACGGCGTCACCCCACCCAAAGGCGCCGCCTACGAAATGGCACTCGAGGGGCCTTACGGCGACCACACCGGCTACTACAACGAACAAGACTGGTTTCCGGTATTTACCGTCGAGCGCATCACCATGCGGCGCAACCCGACTTACCACAGCACCTACACCGGCAAACCCCCAGACGAGCCAGCTGTATTGGGCGTCGCCCTGAACGAAGTGTTCGTACCGCTCCTCAAACGCCAACTTCCCGAGATTGTCGATTTTTATTTGCCGCCTGAAGGCTGCAGTTATCGTCTGGCGGTGGTGTCGATACGTAAACAGTACCCTGGCCACGCCAAACGGGTCATGTTTGGCCTGTGGAGCGTGTTACGTCAGTTCATGTACACCAAATTCATTGTGGTGGTCGATGAGGACATCGACACCCGCAATTGGCAAGAGGTAGTGTGGGCCATGACCACGCGTATGGACCCGGTACGTGACACGGTCCTGGTCGAAAACACACCGATTGATTACCTGGACTTTGCCTCGCCCGTATCGGGCTTGGGCGGCAAAATGGGCCTGGACGCCACCAACAAATGGCCTGGTGAAACCCAGCGCGAATGGGGCGTACCTATTGCCATGGATGACGATGTAAAAAAACGGGTCGACGCCATGTGGGGGCAGTTGGGTCTGTAATTAGTCAGCGCCCGACGTTTTGTTGCGCCGGGCCATGCGCAAGGCTTGCCAACCCAGCAAGCCGCCCAACAGCGCCCGGAATAGCCGCTTGCCAGCTTTGCCACGCCCGCGGCCCGACAACAGACCTGTAACGCTAGACACCAGAAACGGATAACGCGTCAACAGCCCCACTCCCTGCATCAGCAGGTTACTGGCCCCGCCCTCACCCAGGCCGCGCGGCAAAACACCGCGCACCAAATTGCCCGGCGACAGATCGTTGACCAAGCCCGCCGAATACTTGCGTAAATTTTGACGCTCGATAGCGGCACGCGCACGCAAGAGCTCGATACGTAATTCACGGGCCTCAGCGCGAGACATACTCTTGCTCATAGCCCCCCCTGCAAACGGTCGGAGGTGTCGCTGTCGGTCGAAGTACGGGCGGGTTCACGCACCCGAACCAGCAAATCGGCATCGCGGCGAAGTTCGTCGAGGGTGGCGGAGAAAGGCGGCGGACCATTAACCAGCGCATGACGTACCGCCCACAAAAGACCGCCCCCGGCGATAGCGTAAAGCAGTGCCAGCACACCAAGGGCCATGTAGCGGTATTCGGTAGGCCAAAAATACAGCGCTACGAGCAACGTAAAAACAAATAAGGCCAGCGTAAGACATACCAGCGCGCCAAACGCCATGGCCAGCATGCTGACCAGACGGGCGCGCTGCTCGGCCGCCTCGAGGGAAAAAAGTTCGAGGCGGGTGCGAACTGCCGAAAGAAACGTTACGGACAGATCGCTGACGGACTGACGTAATGCCATAAGGCGCGACGTCCGGCTTAGCGGCGGCTGATGAGCATGCCGATAAGCAAGCCAGTCAGGCCGGCAATACCGATAGCCTGCCAGGGGTTGTCGTGAACGTATTCGTCGGTAACGCGGGCAGCACGGCGGCCGCGTTCGAGCATGGCGTCTTGAGTGTCGTAAAGGGCTTCGCGGGTGCGACGCAACGAGAGCATGGCACGCTCACGCAATTCGGTGGCCTTGTCACCGGTTGCCTGCGCAGCTTCGCGCAGCAATTTTTCAGCGTCGTCGAGACTGTCTTTGACGCTGTCGATGAACTCTTCTTCTTGCGCTTTCAAATCATTCTTAGCCATGAAACTCTCCTTGGAAAGGTTGTGTATCAGTCTTCATACTAACGCAATCGGGCCGCAAAAAATTGACAATTGTTAAAGGCCGGCAAAAAAGCTTAATTGTCATGCCCGTGTTTTGGCGTCAGTCTTCTTTCTGGCGAGTGCCAAAAATGCGGTCACCGGCGTCGCCCAAGCCCGGAATAATATAGCCATCTTCGTTAAGATGACTATCGATGGACGCGGTGTAAATATGCACGTCGGGGTGGGAGGTTTCGACGGCCTTGATGCCTTCGGGGGCCGCCACCAGCACCAGAGCACGGATATTGACCGCACCCGCCTTTTTAAGCATATCGATGGTGGCCACCATCGAACCGCCCGTGGCCAGCATGGGGTCGACAATCAGAGCCAGGCGCTGCTCAAGAGAGCCGGCCAGACGCTCAAGGTAAGTTTGCGCCTGAAGGGTTTCCTCGTTGCGGGCAATGCCCACAGCGCTGACCTTCGCACCCGGCACCAGCGTTAACACGCCATCGAGCATACCGATGCCCGCGCGCAAAATAGGGACCACGGTCACTTTTTTTCCGGCAAGTTTCTCGACTTCGATTTCGCCGCACCACCCCTGAACCTGGTTAGGCTCCAGGGGCAGATCTTTGGTCGCCTCGTAGGTAAGCAGCGCCGCAATTTCTTGCGACATTTCACGGAAATTTTTAGTGCTTAAATCGGCACGACGCATCAAGCCCAGTTTGTGACGAATCAGGGGGTGGCGAATTTCATGGATGGGCATAACAGCTTCCTGCAATAAATATCGGTAATCGTTTTATGAAAGTTTAATGCGTTTACCAGCGACCGTTGGCAACCACCCCAGCCCATCACTAATATCGAAGGGCAAATCGATCGGACGATGCCCTGATCACCGTTCGCTGAGCCAACTGATTAACGCATCGTCGAACGGCCGGATAGCCGTAGCGCGCTCGCCATTGGCCATGCTGATTATTAAGTATCGCTTACCGCTGGCCCCCAGAACATAACCCGCCACCGCTCGCACGTCGCGCAAAGTGCCGGTTTTCAGATGGGCACGCCCCCGGGCTTCGTCGGACCGCAAACGGCGTCGCACCGTACCGTCAACACCGACAATAGCCAGCGACGACATGAACTCCGGCATCATGGGCGAATTCCAGGCAGCCGTCAGCATTTGCGCCAGACCATTGGCCGTCAGCCGGGCCTCGCGCGACAGGCCCGCGCCGTTGTCGATCAGCCAGCCGCGCGTATCGACACCCTGTTCGCGCAAGACGGCCTCAGCGGCCTGGGCCCCGCGTTGGGGTGTCGCCCCGTTGCCCAACTGTTCGGCTCCGAGAGTCAGTAGCAGCGTCCGCGCCATCACATTATTGCTGTACTTGTTCACATGCCGGATAGTGTCCGACAAGGTTTCGGAGTCATGCCATGCCACCAATGCCGCGCGGGATGGCGTAACGCCATCTCGAAACCCTTTACCCAAAGTGCCGCCAAGCTCGGACCACAATGACCGGAATAAGGTTTCGAAGTGCGCTGGCTGCGTGAGCGCAACGCGGTACACACTGAACTCGCCACACGAGCCGGCTGCAGCGCCCGAGACCTGAATTGTGGCCCCGTTACCGGCAGGCACGACAACCGCCCCCACGCGAGGCGAGCCTGGACACACTTGATCTGTCCAGGCAACCTCGCCCACAACCCGGATGTCGCGAGAAGGCGGATCGATTACCGTCACCCATTTCCGAGCGACTGGATCGGGCTGGAACGACAAGCGGACCGCGCCCAGCCCCACCATCAACGCATCTGGACTGGCGTTGTAAGGGCGATCGGGTGCATTGTCGAAGGCACCGGTATCGATGGCAACACGGCCAAACAGGGATCGGTCAACAACGACTTCCGACAAATTTTTAATGCCGCGCAGCCGAAGTTCGCGCAACAATGACCAAAGCTCTTGGACAGTTAAGAAAGGATCCCCGCCCGCTTTGAGATATAGCGGCCCTTTGAGGGTACCCTGGGCGTCGGGCCGGCCGTCGCCATCGGCAAAAAACGCCGTGCGCCAGCGATATTCGGGCCCCAATCCTGAAAGCGCTGTCCAGGTCGTGACCATTTTCATGACCGACGCAGGGTTGCGAGCCTGATCAGCATTAATAGATACCAACCGCGGACCATTGAGTTCCTGCACCACAATGGACACTTCGGCTTCGGCAAGCCGCGTTGCACGCCACGCCTGCTGGAGCTCGGGCGGCAGCCCCTGCCCGAAGGCCGCGCCAGCCATAAGCGCCAAGGCCAGCGCCCCTGCCCATGAAGACACCGATCGAAAACCACGCCATTTGGCTGAACTCGCCATGACTACCCCTGAAACCATGCCTGATACCCCACCGTCATAAAACCGAGCCGGTTTTACCCTTATGCGAACCGACGGAACTAACCGCCCAGTTGGCCCAACTGCAATTTTGACACAAGCGCTTAAAATAGTGGGTTACCCTTGCCCCGGCACACACCCCACCCCGTGGTTTGCCCCGGTATTAAAAACAACGCTTTTCTTTGCGCCATTACGTGACACACGACCTTGACCTGGCGGCGTTCGATTACGAGCTCCCCCCCGAACTGATTGCCCAAAAGCCGGCGGCCGAACGCACCGCTAGCCGCTTGCTGCACCTCGACAAAGCCAGCCAGCTGCACGACCGGCAATTTACCGACCTGCCCGACTTGCTGCGCCCCAATGACCTGCTGGTATTCAACAATACCAAAGTCATCAAGGCCCGGCTGCGCGGCCACAAAGAAAGCGGCGGCAAGGTCGAACTGCTGATTGAACGCATCACAGACATCAACCGGGGACTGGCTCACATCAAAGCCAGCAAGTCGCCAAAGCCGGGCACCCGGCTGCGCATCGCCGACGCGTTCACCATGACAGTAACGGGTCGCCAAGGCGAGCTTTTCGAAGTCGAGTTTCCCGAAGACGCACTAACGCTGCTTGAGCATTACGGCGCGACACCGCTCCCCCCCTATATCGAGCACGCAGCAGACAACGAAGACGACGAGCGCTATCAAACGGTGTACGCCCAACAACCTGGCGCCGTCGCGGCACCAACCGCCGGGCTGCACTTCGACCAACCCATGCTCGACCAGCTGGCCAGCGCCGGTATCGGGCAGTGCTACGTCACACTTCATGTCGGCGCGGGTACGTTCCAGCCCGTACGGGTAGACAAAATCAGCGAACACGTCATGCACTACGAACGCTTCAGTGTCGACGCAGACGTCATTGCACGCATACGCCAGGCACGAGCCAAGGGGGGACGCGTCATTGCGGTAGGCACTACCAGTGTCCGCGCGCTCGAGTCCGCCGCTGCACTGCTGGCGTCAGACCGCCACAACAACAGCCTGACCGGCGACACCAATCTTTTCATCACGCCGGGCTACACCTTTCAACTGGTCGACGCCCTGATCACCAACTTCCATCTGCCGCGCTCGACGCTCATGATGCTGGTGTCGGCACTGGCGGGTATCGAACCTATCCGTCAGGCGTATGCGCACGCCGTCACCCAGCGTTACCGTTTCTTCAGCTACGGCGATGCCATGCTCATCGAAAGCCCACACTCATGACCGGCCTAAATTTCAAACTGCTCCACACCGACGGCCAGGCACGCCGCGGCCAAATCACGCTTAACCACGGGGTTGTTCAGACCCCAATTTTCATGCCCGTGGGCACCTATGGCAGCGTTAAAGCCATGCTGCCGCACGAGCTCGACGACATCGGCGCGCAGATTGTGCTGGGCAACACCTTTCATTTGTGGTTGCGCCCGGGCACCGAAATCATGGAAAAGCACGGTGGCCTGCATGGATTCATGCAATGGCCCAAGCCCATCCTGACCGATTCGGGTGGGTTTCAGGTATTCAGCCTGAACGGCTTGCGCAAAATTACCGAAGAAGGGGTGAAGTTCGCCTCGCCCATTGATGGCGCGCGCCTATTCCTTACCCCCGAAGAGTCCATGCGCATCCAGCGCTCGCTCAACTCCGACATAGCCATGGTGTTTGACGAGTGCACCCCCTACACCATTGACGGACGCCCCGCCACGGCAGAAGAAGCTGCGCGGTCGATGCGCATGTCTTTACGGTGGGCCAAACGCTCACGCGATGCGTTCAATCAGCTCGAAAACCCCAATGCGCTGTTCGGCATTGTGCAAGGCGGCATGTTCGAGTCGTTACGCGACGAGTCTTTAGCCGGGCTGGTCGACATCGGTTTTCATGGTTATGCCATTGGTGGCTTGTCTGTCGGCGAACCCAAAGAAGACATGATGCGCATTCTGGCGCACGTCGCCCCGCGGCTGCCCGAAAACGCGCCGCGCTACCTGATGGGCGTAGGCACACCCGAAGACCTGGTCGAAGGCGTGAGCCAGGGCGTTGACATGTTCGATTGCGTCATGCCCACCCGTAACGCTCGCAACGGCTGGCTGTTCACACGCTACGGCGACATTAAGATCCGTAATGCCCGCTATCGGGACGACACCCGCCCGCTCGACCCCAGCTGCGACTGCCACACCTGCACACACTTTTCACGCGCCTACCTGCACCACCTGCAAAAAGCAAATGAAATCACCGGTTCCCGCTTGAACACCTTGCACAATCTGCACTTTTACTTAAAGATAATGGCCGAAATGCGAGCAGCCATAGAAGCCGGTACATTTGCCCAATGGAAAGCGAAATTTCACGAAGATCGTGCCCGGGGCATCAGCTAGCCAGATATCGCTACAATAGAAAATTAACTTTATTCCCAGGAGTCATTGAATGTCCGCCACAGACACACTTGTACAGATCATCGCCCAGGCCCCCGCCGAAGGTAACGCCCTGATGGGTATGCTGCCCATCATCCTGATGTTCGTGATCCTGTACTTCCTGATGATTCGCCCCCAAATGAAGCGTCAGAAAGAGCACCGCAACCTGGTGGCCAATCTGGCCAAAGGCGACGAGGTCATCACGTCCGGCGGCCTGCTGGGTAAAGTCACCAAAGTCACCGACAGCTATATCACCATCGAAGTCTCCTCGTTGGCCGAGAAGCCCGTCGAAGTACTGTTGCAGCGCGCCTCCGTCACTTCGGTGCTGCCCAAGGGCACCATCAAATCGCTTTAAGCGCATTGCGCCTATCGTCGCCCCGGCCATTCTTTAATGCGCCGGGGCTCGTTCATGTCTTAATCACCGACTCACCATGAATCGCTATCCTCTCTGGAAGTACCTGATCGTCCTGGCCGCCGTCATCATCGGGTTTATCTACACGCTGCCCAATTTTTTCGGTGAATCTCCGGCCGTCCAGATTGCAGGTGCGAAAACATCGGTGAAAGTCGATATGGGTACGCTTCAGCGGGCCCAAGACGTCTTGCGCGCCGAGGGCATCAACGCCACGGGCGCCTATTTCGAACAAAATGGCCCGGTGGGGGCCGTTCGTATCCGCTTCGATTCGACCGACACCCAGCTCAAGGCACGCGACGTCCTGGAAAAAGCCTTTAACCCCAACCCAGCCGACCCCAGCTACACCGTCGCCCTTAACTTGCTGTCTGCATCGCCCGATTGGCTGACTGCCCTGGGCGCCAACCCTATGTACCTGGGCCTCGACCTGCGCGGTGGCGTGCACTTCTTGTTGCAAGTCGACATGCAAGGCGCCCTGACCGGCCGCTACGATGCCCTGTCAAACGACGTACGTACAATTTTGCGCGAAAATCGCGTCGAAAACTCCGGCATAGAGCGCGAAGGCCTGTCGGTTGTTGCACGTTTTGCCAACGCCCAGGCGCGCGACAGCGCCCTGACGACCTTGCGCAGCCGTCTGCCAGAAATGGCCTTCACGGCTTCTACTGCCGGTAGCACCGAAGTGCTGACCGGCCGCCTGACCGAAACCGCTATTACCGAAGTTCAGAACAACGCCCTAAAGCAAAACATCACCACGCTACATAACCGTATTAACGAACTGGGTGTGGCCGAACCGGTCATTCAGCAACAAGGCGCCGATCGTATCGTTGTTCAGTTGCCCGGCGTTCAAGATGTTGCCAAGGCCAAAGAAATCCTGGGTCGCACAGCAACACTCGAAATTCGTATGGTTGAAGACTCGCAGTCGGCCCAAAACGCACTTGCTGCGGGCACTGTACCGTTCGGGCTCGAACGCTTCGAAGACACCAACGGGCGCCCTCTGCTGCTGCGCCGCCAGGTTATTCTTACCGGCGAAAATCTTCAAGACGCCCAGCCTGGCCGAGACCAGCAAACGCAACAGCCTTCAGTCAACCTGACGCTCGACGCCAAGGGCGCGCGTATTTTCCGCGATGTCACCCGCGACAACATCAATAAACGCATGGCCATTCTGCTGTTCGAGAAAGGCAAAGGCCAGGTCGTCACCGCCCCCGTCATTCGCAGCGAAATCCCCGGGGGTCAGGTACAAATTACCGGCAGCATGAATGCCCAGGAAGCGGCCGACATTGCCCTGCTGCTGCGCGCCGGCTCGCTGGCAGCGCCCATGAACATCATCGAAGAACGCACTATTGGCCCTAGCCTCGGTGCCGAAAACATCAAGATGGGCTTTTACTCGACCCTGTACGGGTTTATTGCCCTGGCCCTGTTCATCATGGTCTATTACCACCTGTTCGGCATTTTCTCTACGCTAGGCCTGACCTTCAACGTATTGCTCTTGCTGGCAGCGCTGTCGATGCTGCAAGCTACGCTAACCCTACCCGGTATTGCGGCTATTGCCCTTACGCTAGGCATGGCTATCGACTCCAACGTACTTATCAACGAACGTATCCGCGAAGAGCTTCGGGCCGGGCTACCGCCGCAACAGGCCATTCATCAAGGTTTCGAACGCGCCTGGGCAACAATTCTCGACTCCAACCTGACCACCCTTATCGTGGGTCTGGCCCTGCTGGCCTTCGGCTCGGGTCCGGTACGCGGGTTCGCCGTCGTTCACTGCATCGGTATTCTGACGTCAATGTTCTCTTCGGTGGTGGGCGTACGTGCGCTGGCCAACCTGTGGTACGGGCGCAAACGCAAGCTGCAAAGCATTTCCATCGGCCAAATCTGGAAGCCGAAACAAGACTAAGCGCCCCCAGCAACTTAAGTATCAGGCAACGACACCATGGAATTTTTCCGCATTCACCGTACCATCCCGTTCATGCGCCACGCGTTGGTGCTGAACGCCATCAGTTTGATCACATTCTTGCTGGCCGTGTTCTTTATCGCCACGCGTGGCTTTCATCTGTCCATCGAATTTACCGGCGGCACAGTCATGGAAACACACTACCAGCAGGCCGCCCAGCTTGACCAGATCCGCGGTAGCCTGAACGACCTGGGCTACACCGACTACCAAGTCCAGAACTTCGGTACGTCGCAAGACGTCCTGATACGCTTGCCCCTGCGCGAAGGCGAGAACACCGCCCAACAAAGCGAACGCGTCTTCGAGGCACTTAAGGCGCAAAGCCCCGACGTCGAATTGCGTCGCGTCGAGTTCGTGGGGCCGCAAATCGGCCAGGAACTGGTCAACAATGGTCTTATGGCGCTGCTGTGCGTGGTCATCGGCATCATGATTTACCTGGCCATGCGGTTCGAATGGAAGTTCGCATTGGCGGGCGTTGTCGCCAACTTGCACGACGTCGTTATTATTCTCGGGGTCTTCGCCTTCTTCCAATGGGAATTTTCACTGGCTGTTCTGGCTGGTGTCCTTGCCGTACTGGGTTACTCGGTCAACGAATCAGTCGTCATCATGGACCGCATCCGCGAAAACTTCCGCAAACAACGCAAGGCCAGCGTCAGCGAAGTCATCGACGGCGCCATCACCCAGACGATTTCCCGAACCGTCATCACCCACGGTTCGACGCAAATCATGGTGATTTCCATGCTGATTTTTGGTGGCCCCACCCTTCACTATTTTGCGATGGCGCTTACCATCGGCATCTGGTTCGGTATTTATTCGTCGGTTTTTGTGGCAGCCGCTATTGCCATGTGGCTGGGCGTCAAGCGCGAAGACCTGGTCAAGCCTGTCAAAAAAGACGACCCTGCAGCAGAAATCGAAGAAGGCTAATTCTTATGGTCGTGTGCCGCTCAGTTTAATGTGCGGCCACACACGCTTACGCATGTTCTGACGCCGCGCGTACCACTACACAAAAAAATGCCCCGGTTAACAAAAACCGGGGCATTTTTTTTATTGGCGTTTCAGGCCAAACTTACTTAGACGTAGCGTGCACTACGTAGGCCGTAACGGCTTCCATGTCAGCGGCGTTAAGCGTTGCTGCAAACGACGGCATGGTGCCCAGGCCCTCTTTAAGCGCCTTCATAACGCGAGCCGCGTCAGGTTTGAGCTCGTCGAGGTTAGGACCAATGGCGCCACTGGCACCGGCATCGGCCAATGTATGACAAACCGCACAGGCCGGTACAGCCTTGCTCATGAAGAGTTCTTTACCACGAGCCAACTGCGCATCGTCGGCCATGGCAGGCGCGCCTGCCATGGATAACGCAGCAGCGGCAACTAATGCTGCAAATTTCATTGTGTTTCCTTATTAAACGACCTTGATGGCGACCATATGGTCACGCCAGCTGTTGTTGTTGTAGCCACGATTGTTCTCAACACGGTCGGCTGGTTGCGTTTCGCCCTTGGCGTTGGTGGTGCGGCTGGCAATATTGTAGCTGCCGGGTTTTAAGTCTGCTGTCAGGGCAAACTGCCGCCAAGCATACTTACCCAGGTCGGGGCCGACAAACCGTGCCTCTTGCCAGTCTTTACCGCCGTTAACCGAAACCTCGATTTTGGTGGCTGCATCGATACCACCCATGGCCAAACCCGTAATGACAACTTTACCGGCCTTAATGGGCTTGGCAGGGTCGGAAGGCAATGTAACCCAGGACTTGGGCGGCATTTCCCAGACGGCGGGGAACTGTGGGCCGCCTTTGACGCCAATATCGGTCATGCGATAGCTGTTTTGCTGAATGCTGGCAGGGGACTGCTCTTTGGTAAAAGCCAGTTGCTTCAGGTACTTGACGTTATTTACGCCGGTGTAGCCGGGCACAATCAACCGCAATGGGCCGCCATGCGCCAAAGGCAGCGGCTCGCCGTTGATTTCCCAGGCCAGGATGGCGTCTTTCATGGCGTCTAGCGGCACCGAGCGTTCTACTTGCACCGTCTTGGGGTCAAGCCCGGCGGGGATCTCTTCACCGCCTGTACCCGTCATGTAGACCATGCCATCGGTTACACCACCCAAGGCCTCGACAACGGCGGCCACAGGTACACCCGTAAAGATAACGCAACCCGCTGCCCCAACCTGCCACTGCGTGCCGCTGGGCTTGTGTTGGAAGTACGCGCGACCATTACCCGAACACTGCAACACCATGGGCAACGCCTGAAGCCCCAGCGTTTTAAGCTGGGCCACGGTTAATTTAGCCGGCTTACCCACGCCGTTAACCTCAAGTGTCCAGCCGTCGGGGTCGGCCATGATGGACTCGGGCGGCGGACTGACGTTATTACGAATGAACAGACGGTCGAGCGGGGTAACCACACTGCTACCAAACGCATCGCGGCGCGTTTCAATAGTGTTGGCGCTATGTACGATCAGGCTATCGGCATTTTTCCATTTGGCGTAGTCGGGCAGCGGCTTAGCCGCCGACACTGGGCCGGGATTCGATTGCGAGGCCGGTTCGGTAGAGTCAGCGCGGGCCACACCGCCTACCCCCACCCAAGCAGCCGCAGCACCTGCTGCGGCCATAACGCGACGACGCGGCACATTGATTTGTTCAGACATGACAACCTCCTTGTGTAAATCGGGAAAACCTTCACACCAGCTCAATATATCTTGGTGTTATTAGCTTATTTCCATGATGGATCCGGAACATTATAGGCACAATGGGTGACATCAACGACCCTGCGAAACCAATGACAGGGCCGCTGACATAGGTTTGGTCAACCAAATCGCCTGAAAAAATCCTGTACACGTTAAAATAAAGGGTTTTCCACTATTAATGCCCCCGGGATAAACACCCGTCACGGCTAAAATCATGCAAGAAACTCCCCTCAAGCGCATTAACCCGCCCAAAGCCGACGGCGCCACTGGCCCGCGCAAGCTGTTCATCAAAACCTTCGGTTGCCAGATGAACGAATACGATTCCGACAAAATGGCCGACGTTCTGCGCGGCGATCGCGGTCTGGAGATTACCCAAAACCCCGAAGAAGCCGACGTCATTCTGTTCAACACCTGTTCGGTGCGCGAAAAGGCACAAGAAAAAGTTTTTTCAGACCTGGGCCGCGTACAGCATCTGAAACAGCAAAACCCCAACTTGGTCATCGGTGTAGGCGGCTGTGTCGCCAGTCAAGAAGGCGAAGCTATCGTGCATCGCGCGCCCTATGTCGATGTTGTGTTCGGGCCGCAAACCCTGCACCGCCTGCCACAGCTCATCGAACAACGTCGCCGTACCGGGCGCTCACAGGTAGACATCAGCTTTCCCGAAATCGAAAAATTCGATGCCCTGCCGCCCGCCCGCATCGAGGGCCCGACGGCATTTGTGTCCATCATGGAAGGCTGCAGCAAATACTGCACTTTCTGCGTCGTGCCCTATACCCGCGGCGAAGAAATCTCCCGTCCGTTCGATGATGTGCTGACCGAAGTCGCCGACCTGGCCGACCAGGGCGTTAAAGAAATTACGTTGCTGGGGCAGAACGTCAATGCGTACCGAGGCCCTATGGGCGACACAAGCGACATCGCCGATTTCGCCATGCTGCTTGAATACATCCACGATATTCCCGGGATCGAGCGCATCCGCTACACGACCTCGCACCCCAAAGAGATGACCACCCGCCTTATCGAGGCGCACGGCAAGCTGCCCAAGCTGGTGCCCTTTTTGCACCTGCCCGTTCAGGCAGGCAGCGATCGCGTCCTGGCCGCCATGAAGCGGGGCTACACGGGTCTCGAATTCAAGTCTATTGTGCGTCGCCTGAAGGCTGCACGTCCGGGCATGACGCTCTCGTCCGACTTCATTGTGGGCTTCCCCGGTGAAACCGAAGAAGACTTCGAGCAAACCCTGAAACTCATCCGCGACGTGGGCTTCGACCAATCGTTTTCGTTCATCTATTCGCGTCGCCCAGGCACGCCTGCCGCCGACCTCGAAGACAACACCACAAAAGAACAAAAACTTGAGCGCTTGTACCGTTTGCAGGCGCTGATCAACGAACATGCCGCCGCTATCAGTGCCGACATGGTGGGCACAGTACAGCGCGTCCTTGCCGAACGGCCGTCGCGTCGCGACCCGAACGAACTGATGGGCCGCACCGAGAACAACCGGATCATCAACTTCCCCGCATCGGCGGCGCTTATTGGCCAGATGGTCGACGTCAAAGTCACACAAACCAACACCAATACGCTTAAAGGCGAACTGCACTCATGACACAAACCCGACGCGGCAAGGCCGTAACATTGCGCCTCGACGGCGACAATATGCACCTCGCCAATCTGTGCGGCCCGCTCGACGACAACTTGCGTCAAATTGCCGAGGGCTGGAATGTCTCCTTGAGCCGTCGCGGCAGTCAAATCACCGTCGAAGGCGAGCAAGCCAAGGCTGCAGCCAAAGCCGTTCAATGGTTTCATGATCGGGCCGTGCATAAAGCCTTGACCATTGATGATATCCAATTGGGCCTGGTCGAACTGGGCGCAGGCCGAACACAATTGCCTGCCGAACCCGAGCCGCCCGAGCCGTTACCCGAGATCCCGCCTGTCGACGACCTGAGCTCGGACCTGGTCTTGCGTACCCGGCGCACCGACCTACGGCCGCGCACGCCCCGCCAGCGTGAATACCTCAACAACATTCTCAAGCACGACATCACCTTTGGTGTCGGCCCCGCAGGTACGGGCAAAACCTGGCTGGCCGTGGCTTGTGCCATCGACGCGCTCGAACGAGAATCAGTACAACGCCTGGTGCTCACCCGCCCCGCGGTCGAGGCGGGCGAACGATTGGGCTTTTTGCCAGGCGATCTGGCCCAGAAAGTTGATCCTTACCTGCGGCCCCTTTACGACGCCCTTTACGACCTGATGGGTTTCGAAAAAGTCCAACGCCTGTTCGAAAAGCAAACCATCGAAATCGCCCCGCTAGCCTATATGCGCGGCCGCACGCTGAACCATGCGTTTGTCATTCTCGACGAAGCCCAGAACACAACGCCAGAACAAATGAAAATGTTCCTGACGCGTATCGGCTTTGGCAGCAAGGCCGTCATCAATGGCGACCCGTCTCAAATCGATTTACCTAAAGGGCACCCCAGCGGCCTGACACATGCGCTTGATGTACTGACATCGGTGCAGGGCATTGCCACCACACGCTTCACCAGCCGCGACGTTGTGCGTCACCCGCTGGTCGCTCGCATCGTCGACGCCTACGAAAAAGCCAATGACAAGCCATCCACACCCTGATTTCAGCCTGTCGGTACAGTACGGCACCAACGCACCCGAATTACCCCGCTGGCGTTTGCGCAACTGGGTTAGAAGCGCGCTCAACAATATCTACCAGTGGGTCGAGCCCGACGCCGAGCGCGTCGAGCTCAGTCTGCGGATTGTCGACGCAGACGAAGGGCGCGAGCTCAATCACCAGTTTCGCGACAAGGCCTATGCCACCAACGTACTGACATTCGAGTATGGCATTGACCCCGAGGGCACGCTGCGCGCAGACATTGTGTTGTGCCACCCCGTGCTGCTCGACGAGGCCCGGCAACATGGCAAGCCCGTACTACATCATGCCGCGCACCTGACCATTCACGGCGTGCTGCACGCCCTGGGTTACGACCACCTCGACGACGCACAAGCCCACGAAATGGAATCCCTCGAAACCCGGCTGCTGGCGCGCCTGAACATCCCGGACCCGTATAACACCTAAGACGCACGCCGCCTGAAATCGTCACAAATTTCCGTTATGCTAGGGGCTTGATCAACTCGTCTTCCTGACAATGTCAGACTCACAACCTCCCGATACAGAACCCCGACCGGGTAAACCGGCGTCAAAATCCTTGCTGGGCCGACTGGTCTCACGCATCCGTCCCGAACCCGAAAACCGCGAAGACATACGTGCACTGCTCGAAACTGCACACGACCGTCACGTAATCGACGACGACTCGTTTTCGATGATCTCCGGCGCGCTAGATGTAGCCAACCAGACAGCGGGCGACATCATGGTGCCGCGCTCTAAAATGGACATGCTCGACATCAGCAAACCGTTGGCCGAGCTCTTGCCCGAAATCATCGAAACCGGCCACTCGCGCTTTCCAATCTACGAGAACGATCGCGACAACATTGTCGGCATCTTGCTGGCTAAAGATTTGTTGCTCACCATCACCAACCCGTCTATTGACTTGCGCCCCCTTGTGCGCCCGGCCGTGTTTATCCCCGAGTCAAAGCGGCTTAATGTACTGTTGCACGAATTCCGCAACAACCGCAACCACCTGGCCATTGTCATCAACGAACACGGTGGTACCGCAGGGCTGGTTACCATGGAAGACGTACTGGAACAGATCGTCGGCGACATCGAGGACGAGTTCGACGAAGAGGCCGAAAAAACCATCTTCCAGACAGGCAGCAACAACTGGCGAGCCATGGGGATCACCGAAATCGACGTCTTCAATCGGGCATTCAATACCACCCTGCCCAACGACGACTACGACACCTTGGGCGGCTGGATCACGGCAGAACTAGGGCATATTCCCCGCCGGGGTGACACCATCAACCGTGAAGGCCTGAACATCACCGTGGTAGGCGCCGACACCAAGCGTGTACTGTGGCTTAACATCCAACACGACGAAACCTCCCTGCTGACCCCCTCCGATGCGCAGTAACCTTTTCGCCGGGCTGAATCACGCCCGGCGCACCTTGCAGCCGCTACTTATTGGCGCGGCACATGCCTTCAGTTTCTCCGACGGCCCCCTGCCCGCCTGGCTGTTGCCGTATGTACAAGTGCTGACCCTTACCTTTCTGGCATTATGGGTATGGCGTTCGGGCACGGTCCGTCAGGCTGCCCTCAGCGGATTCCTTTTCGGCCTGGGCAACTTCGCATTGGGGCTTTACTGGATCTACATCAGCCTGCACACATATGGCGGCCTGCATCCTGTGCTTTCAGGGGTGGCGGTCTTTTTAATGGCGGCCGGCAAAGCGCTATTCGTTGCGCTGGTCACTGGCCTTACCTATAAATTTTGCCGTCCATTTCTTGCACGCTTGGCGGCACCGCGCATAAACACGGTCATCGCCAAGCCCGACGCCGCAGCGCCACAACAAGCCGAAGCGCCCGCGCTTGCGGCCCCCGCCGGCTTTTCGACGTTCCTGCTAACAGCAACCACCTGGGCCTCGCTCTGGATGCTCGCCGAATGGCTGCGTGGCACCTTGTTCACCGGTTTCCCCTGGATGAACATCGGCTACGCCCACGCCGATGGCCCATTTAGTGGCTGGGCGTCGGTACTTGGCGTTTACGGCGTAGCCTGGGTCGCAGCATTTACTGCAGGAGCCATCGCCTTACTGATGCAAGCCCAAAAGTCGCCCAGCGAATCGCCGGCGGCCATGACGGTCGTTTGCGCCATCGGGCTGGTCATCGGAGGCCTTGGCCTGGCGCAAATCCGCTGGTGGCAACCGTTGGGCAACCCCATGCTGGTCAGGCTGGTGCAAGGCAATATCGAGCAATCCCTTAAGTTTGATCCGCATCATTTGCAGCAAGGTATAGACACCTACCTTCAACTGGCGGGCCTGCCCCCAAAAGAAGCCGGTGCCAACCCAGCCATGATTATCTTGCCCGAAACGGTCATACCCTTGTTTCAGAACCGCATCGCGCCACAAACCTGGCAGCGCTGGCTTGACGTCGCCAACGCTCGACAAGCCACACTGTTAATGGGGATTCCGCTACACACCAACAATGGTGAAGATCGTTACACGAATAGCGTCATTGCATTCAACGGCTCGACACCGCTGGCCAGCCTTCAGGCGGGCACGGCAAGCTATCGTTATGACAAGCATCATCTGGTGCCGTTCGGCGAGTTCATCCCACCCGGCTTCCGCTGGTTTGTCGACGCCTTGAATATTCCGTTGGGCGACTTCAACCGGGGCCAAACCCGACAACCCTCGTTCAGTCTTGCGGGGCAACATATTGCGCCCAACATCTGCTACGAAGACGTGTTCGGCGAAGAAATTATCGAAGGCGTACGATCGATCAACGGCACCGACCCGGGCGCCAGTTTACTGGTCAATGTCAGCAACCTGGCGTGGTTTGGCCAGTCGTGGGCATTGCAGCAGCACCTTCAAATTGCCCGTATGCGGGCACTTGAAACGGCGCGCCCCATGCTGCGCGCCACCAACACCGGCATGACTGCAGCTATCGACCCTGACGGCAAGGTCAGGGCCGTATTGACACCACTACAACCAGGCGTACTTGATGTTGAGGTGCAGGGCACTCAGGGCCTAACGCCCTATGTACGCTGGGGCAACATTCCGGCCCTGCTGCTGGCACTCTTGAGCCTGGCTACCGCCGCATTAATTGCCCGCAAGGCCCGACCTGAGTAGTTCGGTAAATGCGGCGGCAGGTACGGGTTTAGAAAACAGATACCCCTGGGCAAAATCGCAACCGATGCCTTTAAGCAAATCGCGCTGATGAGCCATCTCAACACCTTCGGCAATCACCTGCAGGCCTAATTTATGGGCCATCATGATCATGGCCTCGCACAACGCCATATCTTCAGAGCCTTCGGCCAAGTTGCGCACAAATGACTGATCGATCTTCAGGTAATCGATGTCGAATTTTTTAAGGTATGACAGCGACGAATAGCCGGTACCGAAGTCATCGAGCGCAACCTGAACCCCAGCATCGCGAAACGCCAGAAGCTTTTCGGTAACAATGGGTGCTACGTCCATCAGCACCCTTTCGGTAAGCTCAACCACCAACTGGCCAGGCGGCAAGCCCAGGTCTTGTAGACGCTGCAACCATTGACGGTGATCGAGCCCTTCGCCACGCAACTGTACGGGCGATACGTTGATGCCCACATTGAAGTCCTCGAACCCCAGATTGCGCCAGGCAACCAACTGGCGAGTCGCCTCGTCGAACACCCAGTTGCCAATGCCAATAATGATTCCGTTGTCTTCGGCAAACGGGATGAACTGGGCCGGACTGACAAAGCCGCGATCGGGGTGACGCCAGCGAATAAGCGCCTCGGCTTTCGCAATGCGACCCGTCGCCAAGTCAATAACCGGCTGATAATGCAGTTCGAACTGCCCTGTTTCAAGCGCGCCAAGCAGATCTCGCGACAACTGCCAACGTTCGCGCACTGCTTCGCGCATCTTGACGTCATAGAAACGAAATTGGCTTCTGCCCGCATCTTTGGCTGCGTACATCGCCAGATCGGCATGCTGCATCAGTTGTTCCTGGTCTTTTGAATCGCCAGGGTAAAAAGCCACCCCCACACTGGCCGACACATACGCCAACTGGTCTTTCAGGCGATAGGGCTTGGCCAGCGACTGCAGCACCTGCTCGCAAATACGGCGCACTACCGCGCGGTCGGTCAGGCCACCGGTAATAATGACGAACTCGTCCCCGCCCAAACGCGCGACTGTATCGGCTTCCCGCACACACTGCGTCAGCCGACGGGCTACCTGCCGCAAAAGCTCGTCGCCCATGGCATGCCCCATACTATCGTTGACCTCTTTGAAAAAATCCAGGTCAAGGAAAATAAGTGCGACCTCTGTCTTTGAACGATTCGCCCGGGCCAACTCGATGGCCAGGCGGTCTTCGAGCAGCTTGCGATTAGGCAACCCCGTAAGGAAGTCGTAATTAGCCTGGCGCCAAATGAACTGCTCGTTCTCTTTTTTGGTGGTGATATCGGAAAAAACACCGATACGACACCGTACCGAACCATCGTCGTTATAAGACGTATTGATCACCAGACTTTCGGCGTATTCTTCGCCATTTTTACGGCGATTCCAGATTTCACCCCGCCACTTGCCGGTTTTAGCCAAGTGCCCCCACATCTCGCGGTAGAAGGTTTCGGGGTGACGACCGGAACTAAGAATATTGAGCCGTTGCCCCAAGACCTCGTCGAGGGAGTACCCGGTGATGTCGGTAAACGACGGATTAACCGTAATGATGACGCCATTAGAGTCGGTAATGACCATGGCTTCACTGCTGTGCTTGTACACCAACGACGCCAGATGCGCCGATTCGGCATCTGCCTTGCGCTGAGTGATGTCAAGCATCAAACCGACCAATGCCACCTGCCCGCCAAACACCATGCGCGAACAATACACCTCGACGTCAATAAAAGAGCCGTCTTTTTTCAGTGCCTTGCGCTCGTAGTGAAACTGCGAGATATCGCCCAACATCGTCCGCTTCAGGTGGGCCTCGACCAAGTGCTTTTCGTCGTGGGCCACGATATCGAACAACGACATACGCTGCACCATTTCGGCACGCGCATACCCCAACATATCGAGCAACTTGGCATTGACGTACAAAAACCGACCCTGATAAACAACGTAAACGCCCACCATGGCATTTTCGGCCAGCCCTTTGAAAAGGGAGCCTTCTTCAGACAGCGGGTCGGTACACGTGGGGGGCACCTGCATAAGTAGCTCTGACATAACCAGGAGAAACAGAAAGATTAACCCTTAATTATGAAGGAGTAATGATTCATTCGCTTGTCATTGATCAACGCATATGCAAACAAATTCCCGCCCCAAGCAAAACCACCGTGACAACACCATCGTCGCCCTGATACCCAGTCGCTCTCAGCTGTACTTAGCGCCATAAAGATCCGCCGCTCTCGAAACAGAGGTTTCTCTCGGACGGAGCAAAAAATATTGGCCTCGACGAAAAAAATAACGCTTTTTTAAAAAATTTTAGCGAATCGACTTGCACAACAAAAAAAACTCGTGCATAATTTCACTTCTTTGCAGGACAGCACCAAGTTCTAACGAAAGTTAAACAAAGTACTGACCGGTTTTAGGGGGTATAGCTCAGCTGGGAGAGCGCTTGCATGGCATGCAAGAGGTCAGCGGTTCGATCCCGCTTACCTCCACCAAAAACCCGCAAAGAACGCGTAGTAAAATTTTATGTTATACTGCGCAACGCTAAAAACGTCCTGTCCCCTTCGTCTAGAGGCCTAGGACATCACCCTTTCACGGTGAGTACAGGGGTTCGAATCCCCTAGGGGACGCCAAAATTTTTTGGCATTGGTTAGACACCAAACCGCTGCGGAGCGGTAGTTCAGTTGGTTAGAATACCGGCCTGTCACGCCGGGGGTCGCGGGTTCGAGTCCCGTCCGCTCCGCCAAAAAATTCCAAAGCCCTGCATTGAAAAATGCAGGGCTTTTTGTTTGCGCGAAGCGTTTTCGACCAACCTGGGGCTGGTCGATTTCGAGCGTTCCGCGCCAGCGACTAATCGGTCGCCACCTTATCCAGCAACGTCATCAACAACCTGCGCTCATTCGCCGTCAGCTTCGAAGCAATCATTTTCTCGTAGCCACGCGTCAGCGTATTCAGGCGACTCAACTCGGCATACCCTGCTGGCGTGACTGCCAGCGCATAACTGCGTCGGTCTTCGGGTATGGCCTGTCGCTCGACATAGCCCAACGACTCCAGCGAGTCGATCACTTTCACCACACCCGCACGGGTAATACCCAGCATTTCGGCCAGCACCGTTTGGTTAATGCCCTGTTGGGTGGCCACAATACTTAGCGCCGTCATGCGGCCGGGTGTAAGCGAGTCTGGACCAAGCACCCGGAACAGCACTTCGTAAGAACGTACTTGCGCCCGCTTGATGGCATAGCCCAGCGAATCGCGTTGCAAATCAACGTACGTGAGCGGCGGATCGAGTTCGGTCGTTGGCGCGCCGTCATTGGAGATATTGTCGTTAACCAAGGGTTTGCACTTATAGAAGAGATTTCGTCAAATATATAACATAAGTTCATTGTTAACCGCATTAACAATATACCGCTTTACCCACATAAAAACAGCACCAGGAGACAAACCATGAAACTCAAAAGCGCAGTCGCGGTTGCCCTTGCCTCGGCATTTTTGTCGCAGGCCGCCTTGGCCGACATCAATATCGGTGTCAGCACATCGCTGACGGGCCCCGGCGCATCGTTGGGCGTACCTGTACGTAATGCCACCACGCTATGGCCGGCTGAAATTGCCGGCGAAAAACTCGTGGTGACCATTTTGGACGATGCCGGCGACCCGACCTCGGCCACCAAGAACGGCTGGCGCTTTGTAGAAGACAAGGTTGACCTGATGGTGGGCGCGGCCAATACACCGGCCACCATTGCACTGGCTCAAGTGGCCAACGAGGCGAAAGTACCCCAGTTGTCGCCCGCGCCCGCCGAACTACCCGAAGGCAAGGACTACTGGACATTCCGCGTCGTGATGCACGCCAAATACTACACCGACGGCTTGCTCGAACACATGAAAGCCAACGGGGTCAAGACACTTGCGTTCCTGGGGCTGTCTGATGCCTATGGCGAATCGTATCTGCAAGCCTTTAAAGCAAAGGCAGAGGCCGCTGGTATCAAACTAACCACCATCGAACGTTTCACACGCGCTGATAACAGCGTGGCCGGCCAGGCCCTGAGCGTCGTCGCGGGCAACCCCGATGCGGTCGTGGTAGTTGCCGTAGGCGGCGGTGCTGCACTGCCCCAAAAAGCACTGAAAGAACGCGGCTACCAAGGCAAAATCTATCACACCGCAGCGTCCGTCTCGCCCGACTTCCTGCGTCTTGCCGGCAAAGACGCCCAGGGCGCTCTGGTCAGCTCCGGTCCCGAACAAGTCGCCGAGCAATTGCCCGACAGCCACCCCGGCAAGGCCAACGCCGTTAAGTTCGTGAAAACCTACGAAGACAAGTTCGGTGCCGGCACCCGCACCCAGTTTGCTGCTCACGTTTACGACTTCGCCCTGATCCTGGAAAAAGTTGTACCTGTCGCGCTAAAAACCGCCAAGCCCGGCACGCCAGAATTCCGCACGGCGCTGCGCGACGCACTCGAAAACTATGGCGAAATTGCCACTACCAAAGGCATGCTCAAGTACACCCCTCAAGACCATTGGGGCTTTGGGCCCGACGCACGGGTGATCATCACACCCAATGGCAACGACTGGAAGCTGTCCAACTAAAACCCGAGGTCTGCGCTTCTTCTAACCCCGCGCAACACATGGTGTTGTGCGGGGTATTTCAGCAACATCCTCCCTGGTATCACCATGAACTCCTTCCAAATCAGCGCAATTCTGATTCAGGACGGCATCACGACGGGCGCTATCTATGCGCTGCTCGGTATGGCGCTGGTCCTGGTCTTTGCCGTTTCGCGCGTCATGTTTTTTGCGCAAGGCGAATTCGTCGTCTATGGCGCGTTGTCTTTAGCGTGGCTTAACACCGGCAAAGTGCCCGGCACGGTGTGGCTGCTGGTTGGCATGGCCTTGCTGGCCGGCCTGTTCGACGCCCTCGAAGCACATCGCGACCGCGACTACCGCCAGATCGGGCGGATTGCACTGTCGCACGTGGTTGCCCCGTTAGCACTGGCAGCGCTTACCGTATGGGCCGCATCCAGCCAATTGCCCTTCTTCTTTCAGTGCCTGATTGCGCTGATCATTGTGACCGCCCTGGGTCCGCTTATTTACCGCCTTGTGTATCAACCCATGGCCAACGCCAGCATCCTGGTGCTGCTGATTGTCTCGGTTGGCATCCACTTTGTTCTGGTCAGCTTTTCTCTTATTTTCTTCGGCGTCGAAGGCTATCGTACGCCGGTATTCTGGGATGGCTCGATCAGCCTGGGCTGGCTGCGCATGAACGGCCAAAACGTCATCGTCGTGGCCGTCGCGACCTTACTGATCATCGCACTAGCGGTTGTGTTCAGCCGCACCCTGTGGGGCAAGGCGCTGCGTGCCGCGGCCTCAAATAACGTCGGTGCGCGGTTACTGGCCATTTCAGTCTCGTTTTCGGGCAAGCTGTCCTTCACCATTGCCGCCTTTATCGGTGCGCTGTGCGGCATGCTCATCGCCCCCATCGTCACCATCTACTACGACTCAGGCCTGCTCATTGGCCTAAAGGGGTTCGTCGCTTCGATTTTTGGGGGGCTGGTCAGCTATCCCATGACGCTGGTCGGCGCACTGGGCATAGGCATCGTCGAGTCTTTTTCGTCGTTCAAGGCCAGTGCCTATAAAGAAGCTGTTGTTTTCCTGCTGGTCGTCCCCGTGCTGCTGTGGTTGTCACTACGCAGCGGTACTCACGAGGAGGATCACTAATGAACCGCCTTACTCTGTTGATCTGGCTACTTATTGCCAGTGTGCCCTTCCTGCCCGTCCCCGACTTCTGGATCACGCAAGCAAACTATATTGGCCTGTATGCCCTGGTCGTTGTTGGACTGGTCTTACTTACCGGCATTGGCGGCCTCACGTCGTTTGGCCAGGCAGCCTTTGTAGGTATCGGGGCGTACGCAACCGCAGTACTCTCGACCCAGTATGGGTTGTCGCCCTGGGTTACGCTGATCGCCGGCTTGCTGATTACCGGGGGCAGCGCCTACATTATTGGCGCCATTACCTTACGCATGTCCGGCCATTATCTGCCACTGGCTACCATCGCCTGGAGCATTGCGCTGTATTACCTGTTCGGCAGCGTCGAAGGGCTGGGCAAGTACGATGGCATTGCCAACTTGCCTTCCATCGCCTTGTTTGGCGTCGATCTGGACAACGGGCGTGCCATGTACTGGCTGATCTGGGCGTGCCTGGGTATCGGCTGCTGGGCCATGCTCAACCTGCTGAACTCCCGCCCGGGGCGCGCCATCCGCGCCTTAAAAGGCGGCGTGCAAATGGCCGAGTCCATGGGCGTCAACACTGCCCGCATGAAAATCACTATTTTCGTCATTGCGGCCCTGTTTGCGTCCGTGTCGGGCTGGTTGTTTGCTCACCTGCAACGCGCCATCAACCCCACGCCCTTTGGGCTGACCTTCAGCCTTGAATACGTCATCATGCTGGTCGTTGGCGGGATTGGCAGCGTGTGGGGCGCCATACTGGGCGCCGGTGTGGTCAAGTTGTTGCAAGACCAACTACAAGTCCTTATGCCAGCCCTGTTCGGCACCGCCGGTAATTTCGAATGGCTGGTTTTTGGTCTGATCCTGATCTTGT
Source organism: Pusillimonas sp. T2 (assembly GCF_002236805.1). Classification (GTDB taxonomy): domain Bacteria; phylum Pseudomonadota; class Gammaproteobacteria; order Burkholderiales; family Burkholderiaceae_B; genus Neopusillimonas. The sequence goes on from NZ_NIQA01000001.1 coordinate 414,647, forward strand.
TACTTCGCTTTGCCCCCGACGGCATGTGGCCCTGGTTTACCCGCCTGCTGCCACGCAAGACACCGCCCCCGCTGGCCAAAGCCCCCACCCTGCCACGTCGGGCGCCCACAGCCAAAGGCACGCCGCTGCTCGACGTTCAAGGGGTGCGTAAAAGGTTTGGCGGCCTGGTCGCCGTCGACAACGTCAGCTTCCAGGTTAAAGCCGGCGAAGTCGTTGGTCTGATCGGCCCCAATGGGGCGGGCAAGTCAACAACCTTCAACCTCGTCACCGGCCTGCTGCACGCCAACGAAGGTACCGTATCGTTCATGGGGCAGCGTATCGAAGCGCAAACCTCGCGCGAAATTGCCGCCATGGGCGTTGCTCGCACGTTTCAACACGTCAAGCTGATTCCCAACATGACGGTGCTCGACAACGTCGCCCTGGGCGCCCATCTGCGTGCCAATGTCGGTGTAGTGTCGGCAACCTTGCACACCGATCGACGTACCGAAGCCTCCATTCTGCAAGAGGCTGCTCATGCCTTGAAGCGTGTCGGCCTGGAAGCGCATATGTACACCGAAGCCGGCAGCCTGGCACTGGGCCAGCAACGCTTGCTTGAAATTGCACGGGCCCTGTGTTGCGACCCGGTGTTGTTGCTCCTTGATGAGCCGGCGGCCGGTCTTCGTGCCTTCGAAAAAGAAGCGCTGGCCACATTGCTATCCAGCCTGCGTGACGAAGGCATGGGCATACTGATCGTCGAGCACGACATGGAGTTTGTGATGCAGTTAACCGACCACATCGTGGTCATGGTGTTTGGGCAAAAAATTGCCGAAGGCCCGCCAGCTACGATACAAACCAACCCCGCCGTACTCGAAGCCTATCTGGGAGGTGTCGAATGAACACAACGACGCCCATTCTTGAAGTCAGCAACTTCAATGCCGGATACGGCAAAGTCACGGCACTGCACGACGTCTCGCTCAAGGTGTCTCATGGCAGCATCGTCACGGTCATCGGCCCCAACGGCGCCGGCAAGTCCACCTTGCTCAACGCCATCATGGGCGTCATTCGCAGCACCGGAGACGTCCATTTCGAAGGCCAGTCGCTGGCGCGTAAAAACGTTGAGGCGCGGGTCATGGGCGGGATGTCGCTGGTGCCTGAACAGCGCGCCCTGTTTGCCGACATGACCGTACTCGACAATCTGAAACTAGGCAGCTTCCGGCGTTACCGCGCACGCGAAAGCCAACCTATGGATCAGCTCGACTGGGTGTTTTCGCTATTTCCCCGGCTTAGCGAACGTGCCAGCCAACTGGCCGGTACGCTTTCGGGCGGCGAGCGCCAGATGCTGGCCGTCGGGCGCGCGCTTATGGGCAAGCCCCGGTTGCTCATGCTCGACGAACCCAGCCTGGGCCTGGCACCGCGAATCGTCAAAGAGGTGCTGGAAGTGGTCGGCAGCCTGCGCGAACACGGTGTTTCAACCCTGCTGATCGAACAAAATGCCCGCGCCGCATTGCGACTGGCCAATTACGGCTACGTACTTGAGAACGGGCGCATTGTGCTAGAAGGCAATGCCAACGAATTAGCCAACAATCCGAAAATCGCCGAAAGCTACCTGGGCATATCCGCCTCGAAGAATGCCACGTCGGCCACGGCGTAAAACTCATTTAAAGGAAAACCTCATGACTCAAAATACTAACCCCGAAGTCCTGGTCAAAGTCCAGATCGAAGACGAGATCGCCACCCTAACCCTGAACCGTCCGGAGAAACGCAATGCCCTGAGCCTGCGCGTTGTCGAACAACTGCGTCAAGCGTTCGAAAGCCTGCCCGACTCCATTCGGGTCGCCATTCTGGCAGGCGAAGGGGTGCATTTTTGCGCCGGCCTCGATCTGTCGGAGCTTTCTGAAACCACAACCGCAGAAGGCGTTCAACATTCTTTCAAATGGTACGAAGCCTTTTCAAAGATCCAGTTTGGCCGATTCCCAGTGATTTGCGTCATGCAGGGTGCCGTCGTGGGCGGAGGGCTGGAACTGGCTTCAGCCGCCCACGTTCGCGTCGCTGACGACACCACCTACTTTGGCTTGCCCGAGGGACAGCGCGGTATTTTCCTGGGCGGCGGCGGGTCCGTACGCGTCTCCAAGCTCATCGGCTTTTCACGCGTCACCGAAATGATGTTGACCGGACACGTGCTCGACGCCAAAGAAGGTCTGGCCATTAACCTGACTCACTACGTCACCCCCCAGGGCCAGGCCATGGAAAAGGCGCGCGAACTTGCCCGCAAAATAGCCAGCAACGCACCGCTGTCAAATTTCGCTATCATGAATGCTTTACCCCTTATTGCCGAGCAACCCATGTCGCATGGGCTGTTCACCGAGGCCCTGATGGCCTCGATCACGCAAGGGGCCCCCGAGGCCAAAGAGCGCGTCAATGCCTTTCTTGAGAAACGCGCCGCCAAAGTCAGCCTGGGTTAAGCAGGACGAGGAGACAAACCATGACCACAGATAACGCAGCATTTCGCGCCCTTTCGTTGGGGCCCCACGACGCCAGTCTCGAACAGTGCCCTGACGGCAGCATGATCATGCGCAGCACCGACCCGCTGCAAGATTACCCGCGCTGCTACACCGAACCTTTATTGCACTGGGCCGCCGAGCGTCCCGACGCCACATTGCTGGCGCAGCGCGACAAGCAGGGCCAATGGCGCCATTTAACGTACAAAGACGCTGTAAAACGTATGCAGCATCTGGGTCAGGCCCTAATCAACCGGGGCCTGAGCGCCGAACGACCGCTCATGATCTTGTCTGAAAACAGCATCGAGCACGGCCTGCTGGCATTGGCCGCACAACATGTTGGCATTCCGTTCGCGCCCATTTCACCCGCCTATTCGCTGCTGTCGAAAAGCGCCGAGCGCGTCCGACATGCTGCCGATCTGCTCACGCCCGGCGCAGTTTTCGCCTACGATGCCGCCCGCTACGAACACGCCATTAAAATCGCCATCCCCGAAGACGTCGAACTGATTTTTGTTGAAGGCAGCATCGAAGGCCGCAAATGCACACCGTTCAGCGCGCTTGAGGCCACCGACGTCACCGATCAGGTCGACGCCGCGCATCAGGCCATCACCGGCGACACCATCGCCAAATTTCTGTTTACCTCAGGATCGACCAAGCTGCCCAAAGCGGTTATCAACACCCAGCGCATGGTCACCAGCAACCAGCAAATGCTGCTGCAGTGCTACCCCTTCCTGCGCGAAGAAGTCCCGGTACTGGTCGACTGGATGCCCTGGCACCACACGGCCGCCGGCAACAACAACATCGGCGTCGTCATTTACAACGGCGGCACGATGTATATCGACGAAGGCAAGCCTACGCCTGACGGCATGGTCGAAACGCTGCGCAACCTGCGCGAAGTGCCGTCAACCATGTATTACTCGGTGCCCAAAGGGCTTGAAGTACTGGCCCACGAAATGAAACGCGATCCGGTGCTGCGCGAGTGCTTCTTCCGCAAAATGCGCCTGATCTTCCCGTGCGGCGCCGCCCTGCCCGCGCCGCTGAAGAAAACCATCGACGAGTTGGCCATTCAAACCGTCGGAGCGCGCATACCCATGACCACAGGTCTGGGCATGACCGAAAGCGCACCGTTTGCCATTTCGGCGCACGTGCCCAACTGGCAGGCCGGCGTCATTGGCATTCCGGCACCGGGGTGCGACGTCAAACTGACCCCTTGCGGCGACAAAACCGAAGTCCGTTACCGCGGTCCCAACATTACCCCGGGTTACTGGCGTCAGCCCGACCTGACCGCCGAAAGCTTCGATGACGAAGGCTTTTTCTGCAGCGGCGATGCCGCCATCATGATCGACGACAGCAACCCCAGCGCCGGCCTACGTTTCAATGGCCGTATTGCCGAAGACTTCAAGCTGATCAGCGGTACCTGGGTCAACGTCGGGGCCATGCGCTCGCAAATCATCGCCGCCGGTGCGCCCTATATTCACGACGCCGTCATTACCGGCCACGACCGCGACGAGTTGGGCATGATGATTTTGTTGCTGCCCACCGCCTCGGCGCTGTCGCCAAACTTGGCCGAGGGTGCGCCACTGGCCGAAATTGCCGACAACCCCGACGTCAAGGCCTGGGCCCAACACTTGCTAAACCAGCTTGCCGCACAAGGTACCGGCAGCTCGAACCGCGTTGTGCGAGCACTGCTGCTGCGCGACCCAGCCCTCATGGAGCTGGGCGAAATGACCGACAAAGGGTCGATCAACCAGCGCACCATGCTTAAAACCCGCGCTGCGCTGGTCGAAAAACTTTATGCCACGCAGCCTGACGACGACCAAGTCATGCTGGCCCAACCCCATTCTGTAACTGCCTGAAAGGACGCTGTATGACCGAGCAGAAGCCCCTCGTTGCGATCGATATCCACATCCACGCAACAGTCTCGACCCGCAACCCGCCCGACGAAGTGGCCATTGCCTTCGACAAGGCCATGGCCGAGTACTTCAAAGAAAAAATGCCCCGCCCCACCATCGAGGAAACGGCAGCCTACTACCGTGAACGCAACATGATGGCGGTCATTTTCACGGTCGACACCGAGCGGGCCAACGGTCAGGTCCGTATCTCAAACGAAGAAATCGCCGAAGAAACAGCCAAGCACAAAGACGTGTTGATTCCGTTTGCCAGTATCGACCCGATGCGCGGCAAAATGGGGGCCCGCGAAGCCCGTCGCCTTATCGACGACTATGGTATTCGCGGTTTCAAGTTTCACCCCTCGGCGCAAGAGTTCTACCCCAACGACCGCGCCGCCTACGACCTGTACGAAGTCATTGCAGAGGCCGGACTACCCGCCATTTTCCACAGTGGTCAAACAGGCGTCGGCGCACGCATGCGTGGCGGTGGCGGCGTACGCTTGAAGTATTCCGACCCAATGTTCCTTGACGATGTGGCTGTCGACTTCCCTGACATGCCGATTGTCATTGCTCACCCTTCGTTCCCATGGCAAGAAAACGCGCTGGCTGTGGCCACACACAAGCCTCAGGTCTACATCGACCTGTCCGGCTGGTCGCCGAAGTATTTCCCGCCCATTCTGATCCAATACGCCAACACCATCCTGAAAGACAAAATGTTGTTCGGCTCCGACTTCCCCGTCATGACGCCCGATCGCTGGCTCGAAGACTTCGACAAGATCGGCATCCGCGACGAAGTCAAACCTCTCATCTTGCGTGACAACGCCGTGCGCCTGCTGGGTCTGGACAAAGACCCGGTCTATGGCCGCTACGCACGCCTCAAGCCGCCTACTCAAGACGGCTGCTGCTAAGGAAAAACACCATGGAAATGAAAGATACCCCTGTACTAATTACCGGTGGCGCGTCGGGCTTAGGCGAGGCCACTGCCGAACGCCTAGCCGCGCAAGGCGCCAAAGTCGCCATTCTTGATATTCAAATGGATCGCGCTCGCGACGTGGCCACTCGCTTAGGCGGCCTGGCCATCGAATGCGACGTCACCAGCCCCGACAGCGCACAAGACGCTATTGCCGAAGCCCGCTCGAAACACGGCGTGGCCCGCGTGCTCGTCAACTGCGCCGGCGCCGGGACGGGCAAACGTGTGGTCGGCAAGAGTGGTCCCATGCCGCTTGAAGACTTCACCAAAATCGTCAACCTGAACCTGGTAGGCAGCTTCAACATGACACGCCTGGTGGCGGCCGACATGATCGCCAGCGACCTCATTGGCGAAGAGCGCGGCGTTATCCTGTTCACCACTTCGGTTGCGGCCTACGAAGGGCAAATCGGTCAGGCTGCCTACGCGGCCTCCAAGGGTGGCCTGGTGTCATTGACGATCCAGCTGGCTCGCGAATTCGCGCAGTTTGGCGTGCGTGTCATGTCGATTGCACCCGGCATTTTCCTGACCCCGTTGCTCTACACCGCCAGCCCCGAGGTCCAGGAATCTTTGGCTAACTCCATCCCATTTCCGCATCGGCTGGGCCAACCCTCCGAGTTTGCCGATCTGGCCAGCCACATCATCAGCAACCGTTACCTTAACGGCGAAGTCATCCGCCTCGACGGCGCAACCCGTTTGGCACCACGCTAACCATGCTGCACTACACGCCCCCTTCACAAGACCTCGCCTTCATACTGAACGATGTTCTTGACGCCAATGCCGTACTATCGGCGCTTCCTCGTTACAACGGGGTAAGTACCGACGTACTGCTGCAAATTGCCGACGAAGCGGGGCGTTTTGCCGCCGAACAGGTGCTGCCGTTAAACCACGCCGCAGACCAATCGGGTTGCACTTGGGAAAATGGCAAAGTGCAGACGCCCCCGGGCTTTAAACAAGCCTATGCTAAATATTGCGAATTGGGTTGGCCCTCGATGTGCGCCGACGAAGCCGACGGTGGGCAAGCCTTACCCCGTTTGGTATTCAGTATCACCAACGAAATCCTCTCGGCCGCCAGTCATGCTTTTGTCATGTATGCGGCCATCCATCATTGCGCATCGGCCTGCCTGCGGCATAGCGCAACCGAAAGCCTGCAACGCCGTTGGTTGCCCTTGCTGGCCACCGGCGAAGTCACCAGTTCCATGTGCATGACCGAGCCTCACGCCGGATCCGACATCGGGCTACTAACAACGCGCGCAGAGCCTACGCCAGACGGCAGCTACCTAATTTCCGGACAGAAAATTTTTGCCAGCGGCGGCGACCACGATCTGACCGAAAACATTGCGCATCTGGTACTCGCTCGCATCGCTGGCGCTCCTTCCGGGTCACGTGGGCTCAGCCTGTTCCTGGTACCTAAAATACTCGACGACGGCCAACCCAACCCCATTTTTTGCGATGGTATCGAACACAAAATGGGGTTGCACGGCAGCGCCACGTGCAGCTTACGTTTCGAGTCGGCCCGAGGCTGGCTGGTCGGCGAGCCCAATAAAGGGCTGGCCGCAATGTTCCCCATGATGAACGAAGCCCGGCTGCTGTCCGGCCTCCAGGCCCTGGGCATCAGCGACCTGGCTTTTCAGAACGCGCTAGCTTACGCCCAAGATCGCAGACAAGGTCGTGCCGCAAACAAAGGCCAACCCGCACCCATCATTCATCATCCCGACGTGCAGCGTATGCTGCTCACGCAAAAGGCATTTATTGAGGGTGGGCGCACCTTTGTACACTGGGTGGCCTTGCTTATCGACCAGGCCGACTGGGCCACCGACGCCCAAACCCGCCAAGACACAACCGACCTGGTCGGGCTACTCACGCCCATCATCAAAGGCTTTCTGACCGAAAACGCACAAACCTGTACCTACAACGCGCTACAGGTGTTCGGCGGGCATGGCTTTATTGCCGAAACCGGTATCGAGCAACTGGTGCGCGACGTACGCGTAACGACCATTTACGAAGGCACAACCAGCATTCAGGCGCACGACCTGCTGACGCGCAAAGTGCTGGCCGACGACGGCCGTCGGCTGGGCTTACTACTAGACAATATTCGAGACTGGGCAACATCACAAGCTACCGAGCATGCCTGCTTTATCGAAGCGGCCCTGAATACAGCCGCCAAACTCGAAGCCGCGACCCAGCTGCTGGCAACGCGCTACAGCGAGGATACCGAACTGACTTTGCAAGCCAGTGTGGCTTATTTGCGCTTGGCTGGGCATAGCGTTCTGGCCTATGTGTGGGCGCGCAACGCTGTCGCCGCAGCCCAGGCCCCTGCTGCAAGCCTGTGGCATAAGGCAAAAATCGAGACCGCGCGGTTTTACGTCGAGCAATTGCTGCCCGAAGTCGACCAGCTAATGGCCGCCATTCAAGCGCCAGCGCGGCCATGGGCCGATGCGCTAGCCGCCTGAACGGGATCAGCCGACTCTAATTTACCTACCCACCGGGCCATGGCCGCCCCATCAATGTTTGTGCGCGCCCGTCACCCGGCTGGACCCTAAGTCGGCCTATTTAAAGTAGGCCTTGAATTCGTCAGGTACGCTAGCGCCCTTAATGCCGCCATCTTCGGTGTACTGGGCCCACGCGCGCAGTTCGTGGCCCGTGGCTACCAGGCGGTCTCCGCATTTGACGGTGTAGGGCACACGAAAACGGCGCTCGGCCCATTCAATTTCGCCAGCCTCAATCGTAATTACATCGTCGTACGCGCCGGGCGAACGGAACTGGGCACCGACGTCGACCAACGGTGTAACGCCCTTGAGCTTGTGGCGGATGTCGCGCTGGCTTAAGCCACGACTACGCAGCAAGCCCTGGAACGTGCAATCGAACCAGTAAAAATAGTTGGGATAAAACACGATTCCGGCTTCATCACAATCACCCCATTCGATGGTGACCTCTTTCGTGTACAAACTCATGCGTCAAATCTCCGCCAAGCAAAAGGCATGATGATAGCGGGTAACTTTGCCCGACGTCATTTTTACATTTATTTACCAATAGGCAAGCAAGCCGATCCACGCGCGTTCGAGCCCAAACTAAATGAAAAATGAATGAACTTGATTGAATTTAATTTATTTTCAAGACAAATTAGCCGAACTTAAAAAATCACCCCCCTTGCCTGCCTCTCGGGTCCTTACTACCATACAGTCCGGTTAATTATTTTTTGTGTGGATATCCATGGAAGCAGTCGCCATTTCCCGTAACGAAACCGTCGGCGCAAACGACACAACAGACCGCTGGACGGTCAAGTCGGTACTTGCGCTTTACGAGCTGCCGTTTCCCGAACTGATGTATCAGGCGCAAACCGTGCACCGACAGCACCACGACCCCAGTGCCGTGCAACTGTCCAGTCTGCTGTCCATCAAAACCGGTGGCTGCCCCGAAGACTGCTCCTACTGTCCGCAGTCTTCGCGTTACGACACCCCCGTCGAAAAAGACGACCTGCTTCCAATCGAAGAAGTATTGCAAGCGGCGCGCGAAGCCAAAGCCAGCGGCGCACAACGGTTCTGCATGGGCGCCGCATGGCGATCGCCCAAAGCCCATCACATTGATGCCGTCGCCGACATGGTGCGGCAGGTCAAGGCGCTTGGCCTGGAAACCTGTGTAACGCTGGGTATGCTCAAAGACGGCCAGGCCGAACAGCTCAAAGCAGCCGGCCTCGACTACTACAACCACAACCTCGACACATCACCCGAGTTCTACGGCGAGATCATCTCCACACGTACCTACCAAGACCGTCTCGATACCCTGGAGCGTGTACGCGACGCGGGCATCAACGTCTGCTGCGGTGGTATTGTCGGCTTAGGAGAATCGCGTCGCGAACGCGCCGGACTTATTGTGCAGCTGGCCAATATGTCGCCCTACCCCGACTCCGTCCCCATCAATAACCTGGTCAAGGTTGAGGGCACGCCCCTGTACAACACTCCCGATATCGACCCGCTCGAATTCGTACGCACCATCGCCATTGCTCGCATCACCATGCCCAAAACCTACGTGCGCCTCTCGGCAGGGCGCGAAGAAATGAGCGACACCATGCAAACCCTGTGTTTCATGGCCGGCGCCAATTCCATTTTTTACGGCGAAAAATTGCTGACCACAGGCAACCCTCAATTCGTCGAAGACCAGAAGCTCTTCGAACGTTTGGGCTTGCATGCCGACACTCACCACACGCACCAGCACAACTAAACACAACCCCCGTATGTTGCACCGCGCGGCGTGTCATCTCAAACACCCGGCGGCGCAAGATGCACTGGTCCGGCGACAGGCTTCGCACTGCAATAAAACACCATGTACACCCTTGCCCTGAGCATTTGCTGCAGTGTGGCCGTCTCTGTACTGCTGAAAATGGCCCGCAGCCGCGGGATCCATATCGGACAAGCCATCGCCGTCAACTATGCGGTGGCTTCGGCACTGTGCCTGGCACTGCTCAAGCCTTCTGTGTCCGCATTGCTCGTGCCTTCGAGCCATTGGCTGCTGCTCGTCGCACTTGGGGTTGTGCTGCCCGCGGTATTTTTAATCATGGCGTCAGCCGTTCGGCATGCCGGCATTGTGCTAAGCGACGCCGCGCAACGGCTGTCATTGATTGTGCCGCTGCTGGCGGCATTTATCTGGTTTGGCGAGCCTTTAAGCACAACAAAACTGGTTGGGGTGATGCTGGCCCTGGCCGCACTGGCGGGGCTATTACTGCGACCTGCAGGGCAATTTACGCGCGGCCTGCCCACCATCGTCTGCCTGCTGGGTGTTTGGGTAGGCTACGGGGCCATCGACATCCTGTTCAAAGCCTTGGCCAAGCAAGGCCAGGCGTTCTCTACAACCCTTCTGGGTGCGTTCGTGCTGGCCGGTGTCATCATGTTTGCTGGGCTGGCACTGCGCCGCAGCCGCTGGACGCTGGCCGGCATAGGCGGCGGCGTGGCACTGGGCCTGCTTAATTTCGGCAATATTTATTTTTATATTCGCGCCCACCAGACGTTTCCCGAGAACCCCAGTCTGGTGTTTGCATCGATGAATATCGGCGTTATCGTTTTGGGAACGTTAACCGGCGCTCTGCTATTCGGCGAACGGTTAACGACGCCAAACAAACTAGGGATTGGGCTTGCTATCGGTGCTGTCTGGGTTCTGTTCCGGGCCTGACCCGGGCTCAGTCACGTCAATGCTGGTGTGCGAAATATCCGTTTCAAGATCGACGCGCGGGTCGAGCGCCGCGACGACCGGCGCTGTTTCCAGATCGGTCATGGGCACAAACTGTGTTGGCGCATCTTGACTGAGGTTTTGCCCGGTCACCGACTGCGGCCGAACATACAACACCAGAATGGCCGAACATACCGCCACGAACACAAAGAACATGTTGGGATTGATTTCGCGCATGATGCCGCCCACAACCAGCGGCCCCAGGCACGCACCCATACCGTACACCATAAGCAGCATGGCACTCAGCCCTACACGACGTTCGGGTTCGACGTTGTCGTTGGCAAATGCCGATGCGATGGGATACAGGGTGAACTGAAAAATGCCGAACACTGCCGAGATAACCAGCAACGCCCAATAAGGCAGCACAAACCAACCCCACAACGGCACGCTAACGACCAACAGAACCATGGCGTTGAAACGCAACAACGAAGCCCGGTTCATTCGGTCGGCCAACCACCCCAGGGGCCACTGCGACACCAGGCCTGCGGCTACCGCAGCAGCTACAAACATGGCGACCTGATCGCCGGACAAGTTTTGTTTGTAGGCAAATACCGGCCCCAGCCCATAAAACGCGCCGGTTAGCGCACCGGTAAGAAACACCACGACCAGGCACATGGGCACGCGCGACAAGTAATAGCGCGGCATGATGGGCGCGGGCTCGAGAATAGCTGGGTGCAGCCGCCGCGTAAGGGCCACCGGCAACAAACACAAGGCAGAACACATCGCCGCAAAGATAAGCGGCTGATAGTCGAGATTGGGGAACAGCGTGAGCGAGAACTGCCCCAACACAGTACCCAACCCCGAAAACACCATATAAAAAGCAAAGACACGACCACGCAAAGCATTGTCGGTTTGTTCGTTCAGCCAGTTCTCGATGACCATGAACTGCGTCACCATCGCCAGCCCCGCCAGAAAGCGCAGACCCACCCAAACCCAAAGGTTGTCGACGAGTGCCTGCGCCAACACGGCCACCGTGACCACGGCAGCCGACGACGCATATGCCCGGATATGCCCTACCCGGCCAATGAGTCGGTGGCCGTTTCGGGCCCCCAGTACCAAGCCCAGGTAGTACACCGCAATCAGGGCACCCACCCACACTTCGGACACCTGAGCTTCGGCCAGACGGATGCCCAGGTAGGTGTTGAACAAACCTGTACCCAGCAACAGCAACAGCGTTGCAAGATACAACGAAAAAAACGAGACAACGGCACCCATCATGCCGTGATGATTCCTTGCGTGTTGATCATGCCTACCTTAAAAAAAAGCGATTAAAGTTGCTTGAGCATGGTGGCGGCATCACTTACCGCATAGCCACCGCCATTTTCAAGATTCAGCTGCGTAACAACGCCATTGTCGACCACCATGGAATAGCGCTGCGAGCGCACGCCAAGGCCCCGCTCGACCAGATCAAGTTCCAAGCCCAGAGCGCGCGTCCAGAGGCCACTGCCGTCGGCCATCATGCGGATACGGCCGTCGACTTTTTGATCACGGCCCCATGCGCCCATGACGAAAGCATCGTTAACGGCAACGCACCAGATTTCATCGATGCCTTTTGCTTTTAATGCATCGTGGTGTTCGAGGTAGCTGGGCACATGCTGGGCGGAACATGTCGGGGTAAACGCGCCAGGCACCGCAAACACGGCAATTTTCTTGCCCTTAACCAGTTCGGAAACCTTGAAGGCGTTAGGCCCCAGGCTGCAACCCTGCGTTTCGATTTCGATGAATTCGGTAAGTGTGCCTTCGGGAAGGGTGTCACCGGTTTTGATAGTCATAGCGGTCTCCGAGATAAATCATTGAGAAAATAAACATTCTAATACCAGCACGTCATGGCCTTGTAACGCAACCCTGCCAGAATCGTGGTCTTGAAAAGCATACACGCCCGTTATTGCAACCGGACGACACTCATGATTCTGCCCAAGATTTCTGCAGCCATTTTATCGATGGCCACCTACGGGTCGGCCTATGCCGCCGCCGATCGCCAGTTGTGCATTTCGTTCGAACAATGGGTCGTTATGGCCGGCGCCACCAACGGCGCGGCCTGCGTGTTTGGCGCCGACCTGCCCGACGCCAATCTGCATCGGATGACCGCCCGACAAAACTTTACGCGATTTGCCGAAGAGCACGATTTGACGCTGGAAGAGTTTGACCCACTGTTCGAACGGGGGGTTATTGAAGGCCAGACGCTCGTCAAGCGGCGCGCTGCGATCATCGTGCCGCGTCACGACCATCTGCTTCGTGGCTTTCATCATGACAAAGTCATTGACTACGCCAAAATCTGCGACGCGCTAAGCCCAAACTAACACAGAACGCACCCTGCGTTCAAAGCAGCACCCGAGCCGTCGAAGGGTATCGGCATTGCGTATATCATTAGTCTTTTATAAAGACAGCAATCCCGAGACAATGAACAAAGACGAAGCGCTCACCCTGAGCCACCTCGACGAATCCGGCCAGATCAAAATGGTCGATGTCGGCAACAAAGCCGCCACCCAACGCAGCGCCACCGCGCAGGGCCGCGTCAAAATGAGCGCACAGGCGTATGCCCTGCTCACCGCCAAAGACAACGCCAAGGGCGAAGTCCTGAACACGGCGCGGGTTGCAGGTATCCTGGCGGCAAAACGCTGCGCCGAGCTTATCCCGCTTTGCCACAGCCTGCCCCTCAGTTTTGCCGGTGTCGACTTCTCGCTAGACGATGCAACGCACACTATTACCATTTCGGCCACCTGCCGTACCGACGCTAAAACCGGCGTCGAAATGGAGGCCATGACGGCCTGCAGCATTGCGGCACTAACGGTGTACGATATGTGCAAAGCCGCCGACAAAGGCATCATTCTGGAAACCATCAGACTGATTCATAAATCCGGAGGAAAAAGCGGTGAGTGGCACAGCAATTAACGTTCTTTATTTCGCTCAGGTCGCCGAACTAACTGGCACCCGCCTCGAGTCCTGGCCCCTGGCAGAGGCGGTTTCGGGCGCCCAATGGCTCGAACAACTCGAAGCCCGATACCCTCAATTGGCACCGACCCAACGCCTCAAACTGGCCGTCAACCAGTTTCATGTCAAGCATTCGGTCATCATCAATCCAGGTGACGAGGTCGCGGTGTTCGAACCCGTAACAGGGGGCTGATATGGTTATTGTCCAGACCGAAGATTTCAACGCGGCCGAACTCACAGCAGCGCTGCGCGCCCGCAACGCCGGCCAGGCCGGCGCGTTGGTAACGTTTACCGGCTATGTACGCGACTACGCCGAAGATCAAGGCACGCGCACGCTGTTTCTTGAGCACTACCCGGGCATGTGCGAGCGCGAAATTGCCGACATATGCCAACAGGCCGTCGAACGCTGGCAGGTTCCCGAACCCACTGTCGTTCATCGCGTTGGCGAATTGCACAACAGCGAACAGATTGTGTACGTGGGCGTTGCCAGCGCACACCGCGGCGATGCGTTTCGGGCTTGCGAATTCATTATCGACGCCCTGAAAACCCGCGCGCCATTCTGGAAGCGTGAAACACTTGCCTCAGGAGAACGTTTCTGGGTGCAACAGCGCGAGTCCGACGCCGACAAAACTGCCCAATGGGCGCACGACACACCACACAACACCAAGGAGTCATCGTGAGTAAAACCGATACCCAAGCCCCGAAGGTGGCCCTGAACTGCGCGGTGCTGACCATTTCCGACACGCGTACACCAGACAACGACACGTCGGGCGACTACCTTAACCATGCCCTGACTGAAGCTGGCCACCGTTGTGTGCGCCGCGACATCAGCAGCGGCAACATTTACCATATCCGCAAAATTATCAGCGACTGGGTCGCCGATCCCGACATCAACATTATTCTTACCAACGGCGGCACGGGGTTTTCTCATCAAAAATCAACCGGTGCGGCCATTACGCCGTTGCTCGACATGACCATTGCCGGGTTTGGCGAGCTGTTCCGCCATTTGTCGTATCTTGACATCGGCACATCTACGCTACAGTCAGACGCCTTTGCCGGAGCCGCCAACAATACCCTTATCTTTTGTATGCCGGGCTCGACCAGCGCCTGCCACACCGCCTGGGAGCGCATCATCAAAGAACAGCTCGACAGCACGCACCGCCCCTGCAACTTTGCCACTCATTACCTTAAGCCCGGAAACAAGTCATGAATAACGCCATGCTTGACTTCGACGAAGCACAGCGCCGCCTTTCTGAAGCCGGCAGTGCGCCTGCATCGGCCGAAACTTGCCCATTGCCTGCCGCATTTGGCCGCATACTCGCCCAAGACATCGTTGCCCGCGTCGACTTGCCCCCTGCCGACAACAGCGCGATGGACGGCTACGCCATTCGTTACGCCGACTACGCTCCCGGCAAAGCATTCCCTGTACAACAGCGCTGCTTTGCCGGCGAATCGCCGCAAGCGCTCAAACCTGGGCAAACCATTCGCCTGTTTACCGGCTGTGTCATGCCCGAAGGGGCCGACACCGTAGTCATGCAAGAAGACACGCTGGAACAAGACAATACCCTGACCATCACGACCGCGCCGGCCCAGGGCGCCCACGTCCGTCTGCGCGGCGAAGATGTCGAGCAAGATCAGGTCGTACTGTCTGCGGGGACTGTGGTGCGCGCTCCCGAAATGGCCATGCTGGCCTCTCAGGGCATCCATGAAGTTCAGGTTTGGCCACGCCTGCGTGTCGGCATTCTCACCACGGGCGACGAACTCGTCGCCCCCGGCAAACCGTTGGGCCCTGCACAAATCTACAACTCGAACGGCGCCATGCTGTCCGGCCTGGTGCAGCAAATGGGCGCCGATGTCGTTCATACCCTGCATGCGGCCGACACCCACGAGGCCATCGAAGCCGCATTTCAGACCTTGCTTGAAGACTGCGACCTGGTGTTAACGGTGGGCGGCGTCTCGGTCGGCGAAAAAGACCTCGTCAAGCCCACACTAGAACTGCTGGGCGGCAAGCTCGACCTCTGGAAGGTCTGCATGAAACCCGGCAAACCTGTCGCACTGGCCACGGCGCGAAACAAGCCGGTGGTCTGCCTGCCCGGCAACCCTGTGTCGGCTTTTGTGGTGTTTGCCTTACTGGTATCGCCGCTGGTTCGTCGCCTGCAAGGGCGCGCCAATGTCTTGCCGCCTGTAGGCTATGGGCGGCTGCGCACACACAGCCAGTTTCACGAAACCCGCGAAGAATTTTTACGTGTGCAATGCAAACCCAACGCCAAAGGCATGCCGGTCTTGGTACCTTACGCGCTGCAAGGCTCGGCCATTATCAGCGCCCTGCCCTGGGCTTCGGGGTTGGCGCGTATCCCGGTCAATACGGTTGTAGGCGATGACGACATCGTGGCCTACTACGACTTTGCCCACTGGTTGTCTTAAGCCTTTTACCCCGGGTCAGCCTGCGCCAGCGACTCGGGGGTATTGATATTCAAAAATTCATACGCCTCAGCGTCGAAGCACACTTCGCGCCCGCCGGCCTGCTGCTGCCATAACCGCACCTTGCGATCGCCACCCAGCAAGTAGGCATGCAACGACGCAGCCAACGACCGATGCACCAGCATACACAACGGAAAAGATTGCAAAGGCGTACGTGCGCTAACTAACGGCACAGCATGCCGGGTTGCCGCATCGGCCAACACGGCTGCCAACTGTTCGGGCACACACGGCGTATCGGCCGGCAGCACCAGCATCCAGGGCGTTTGCAAGGCTGCCAGCGCGCTGGACACCCCGGCCAGCGGGCCCGCATCTGTGCCATACACGGGGTCGTCGGCCACCACATCGCCATAGGCCGCGTAAACCTCGACATTGCGATTGGCGCTGACCCACACCTGCGACACCCTGGGGGCAAGGTAGTCGTACACGTAAGACGCCAGCGGCCGCCCCTTCAACAGAGCCAGACCCTTGTCTACCCAGGGTTCGCCTGGGCGCTGAAAACGCGAAGCCTGCCCGCCGGCCAGAATCAGGCCGGTGATATTGGCCAATACAGGCGGTGCAGTGTCAGCCACCGATATAGCTCATCTCGATTTTGGCACGCGTCGTACCGGCTTTGCCGCGCACCTCTGAATAACGGTCTGTCCGCCCCGTCCAGATGCCGGCGATATGCCCGGCCAGCTCGGCATCGGACCCACCACTGCGCACAAGCGTACGCAAGTCGTAGCCCTGATCGGCAAACAGACACAAGAACAACTTGCCTTCGGGCGACATGCGGGCGCGAGAGCAGTCGCCACAGAACGGATGAGACACGCTGGTAATGACACCAATTTCGCCCGCACCGTCGAGATACCGCC
This sequence comes from Pusillimonas sp. T2, assembly GCF_002236805.1. Classification (GTDB taxonomy): domain Bacteria; phylum Pseudomonadota; class Gammaproteobacteria; order Burkholderiales; family Burkholderiaceae_B; genus Neopusillimonas. The sequence goes on from NZ_NIQA01000001.1 coordinate 431,466, forward strand.
AGCGTTCGGCAACTTCGCCAACGTAATCGGCCTGAACAGGCGCTAATGGAAATTCGGCGCCAATGCGATCGAGCATTTCCCGCCCGGTCAAGACTTCGGACAAGTCCCAACCGTTGGTTGAGCCGACGTCCATGTACTCGATAAACCGCAAGGTATGTCCGCTATGACGGAAGTGACGGACCATCGGCATGATCTGATCATCGTTCAGGCCCTTGCGCACGACCATATTGACCTTGACTGGCGCCAGGCCGGCCTCGGCAGCAGCTTCGATGCCATCGAGTACCGTGTCGACGGACACCTGACTATCACTCATGCGCTCGAACAATGTCGGATCGAGCGCATCGAGACTGACAGTGACGCGTCGCAAGCCCGCGTCTTTCAACGCCTGGGCCTTCTTGCGCAACAGCGTACCGTTGGTCGTTAATGTCAGCTCCAGGGCCTTGCCATCGGGCGTTTTCAGCTGAGCCAGCATCGCCACCAGCTTTTCAATGTCTTTGCGCAGCAAAGGCTCGCCGCCGGTCAGCCGGATTTTTTGTACACCCAGCCCCACAGCCACACGCGCCACCCGGGTAATTTCCTCGAAGCTGAGCAGCGACGAATGCGGCATGAACGGGTAGTCGGTGTCGAACACCTCGCGCGGCATGCAGTACGTGCACCGGAAGTTGCAGCGATCGGTAACCGAAATACGCAAGTCGCGCAGGGGCCGTTGCCGGGTATCGACCAGGGCCTGCCCCGGCTGCCAGTCGATATACGGCAGTTCGCCCTGCACGTCGGGCACGCCTTTGGCCATAAAAATGACTTTACTCATTGCTTTGTCTTTGTGGTTGTTATTCATGATCTTAGGCCGCCTTTCCTGCCAATTCAGGAAACGCCTCTTTCAAGGTCATGACCTGGCCCATATGTCTCGCGTCGTAACCCACCAGACCCGACACGAATTTACGATACCCCGCGCCGTTCAGTAATGCCAGCAGCTGACGCATGGAAGACGACGTCAGGCTGTCGCGGTTGACGGCAAAAAAGTAACGCTCTTTGGCCAAGGGGATAAACGACAGGCCGCATCGCCACGCTGCCGTCTCGACCCCAATGCCAACATCGGCCATACCGCTGGCGATGTGCGCAGCAATGGCCATATGGGTAAATTCGCTGCTGTCGTATCCGTTGACCTGTCGCGGGTCGATGCCAAGCCGACGCAGCATCAAACCCACCAACAAACGCGTACTGGAACCAATCTGGCGATTGACGAACCGAACATCGGGTTTGATCAGGTCGGCAATGCTATGAATGTTTTTAGGGTTGTCGGGCTGTACGAACATGCCGGTATCGCGCTGCGCCAGATAAATAAGGCAATGCCGGTCGGCGTCCAGCCACGGGCTGTAGTGCTCCAGAATAGCGTGCTCGAACTCACCCACAGGTACCTGAAACCCGGCCAGATCACATTCGTTACGCGTCAATGAGGCCAACGCTTCGGTTGCGGTACGGTAACGCAACTCGATAGACAACATTTCGTGTGCACCGGCCTGCTGAATCAGACCCTCGACGGCGAAGCCGTGGCTGGCATGCAAACGTAAGCGCGGGCGGATTTCCGGATGCAGACTTTCCAGCGCCTCTTGCAGTTCGGACGCCATGCTTTGCAACGTTGGCGCCAGCCGGGCCTCCATGCGCCGGTTGGCCCATAACAAATGGTGTGCAAATGGGGTCAGCTTCGTCCCCAGCCGCCGACTGGTTTCCAGCAACCCGGCCTCGAAGACCCCTTCGGCACGCCGCAATAACCCCCACGCATGACGATACGACACACCGCATTCGCGGCACGCGCCGGCGATATTGCCGGTAGCCTCGATGGCGGCCAGCAAGCGCAAAATGTCGCCCAGTGGAAAGCGGGCGCCGTCGGGCGACTCGAGCGTCCATTCCGAGTTCAGACGCGCTTGAAATTTATATGTCATTTATTTCATATTGAATCAGGGGGACTAACGCGGTAGATTATTGCAAATAAACGTTTTTTATTATGCACCAATAAACATAATAAAGCATCTGCCCCTTGCAAAGGACACACCCCATGTCATCCCCAGAAGATCCGGTCCGTCTTGCCACGCAACGCGCACTCGACGCCCACGCCGGCCAACCCGGTAACCTGCTGCCCATTCTTCACGCCATCCAGCACGATCTGGGCTGCATTCCCGACGAAGCCGTTCCAGTGCTGTCTCAGGCACTGCAATTGTCGCGGGCCGAGATCCATGGCGTTATCAGTTTTTACCCGCACTTTCGCACTCAAGCGCCGGCCGGTGTCGTCCTCGAAATGTGTCGGGCAGAGTCCTGTCAGGCCATGGGCGCACAATCGCTCATCGACCACGCCCGTGAAAAACTGGGCTGCGACTTCCACGAAAACAGCGCCAACGGCAAGGTCACGCTTGAACCGGTATATTGTCTTGGTCTGTGCGCCCAATCGCCGGCCGTCATGGTTAATGGCAAGCCGCACGCCCGCATGACGCCCGCCAAGCTCGATCGCCTGCTGGCCGAACAGGGGGCCTGATCATGACAACTATCGTAAAAATTTTCGTCCCAAAAGATGCCGCTGCACTTGCCGTTGGCGCCGACGCCGTCGCCAACACCATCCAGGCCGAGGCTGACCGCCGTGGCATCAACATCGAACTGGTGCGCAACGGCTCGCGTGGCCTGCTCTGGCTCGAAACCCTGGCCGAAGTCGAGACCCCGCAAGGCCGCGTTGCATTCGGCCCTGTCGAAGCCGACGATGTCGCCGGGCTGTTTGACGCCGGCTGGCATCTGGGCCAGCGCGATCATGCCCTTTGTCATGGCCTGACAGAAGACATACCCTACCTCAAAAACCAGCAGCGTCTTACTTTTGCACGCGTGGGCATTACCGACCCGCTCAGTTTGTCAGACTACCAGGCGCACGGCGGCTTCGAAGGCCTCAAGCGCGCCATAACCATGACACCGGCTGAAATCGTAGAAGAGGTCACGCAATCAGGTCTTCGCGGCCGTGGCGGTGCGGCCTTCCCTACCGGCATCAAATGGAAAACGGTGCTCAACACCCCGGCTGACCAAAAATACATTGCCTGTAACGCCGACGAAGGCGATTCGGGCACGTTCTCCGATCGCATGATCATGGAAGGAGACCCCTATACCCTTATCGAGGGCATGACTATTGCCGGCCTGGCGGTCGGAGCAACCCGGGGCTATATCTACCTGCGTTCCGAATACCCCCACGCGGCGGCAGCACTGAACAGCGCCATCGACAACGCGCGCGCCGTCGGCTGGCTGGGCCACGATATTGGCGGCAGCGGTCACCACTTCGACCTCGAAGTGCGCATCGGTGCCGGCGCCTACATTTGCGGCGAAGAGACCTCCATGCTTGAAAGCCTTGAAGGCAAGCGTGGGCTAGTTCGCGCCAAGCCGCCTCTGCCCGCCATCAAGGGCCTGTTCGGCAAACCCACCGTCATCAACAACGTTATTTCGTTGGCCACGGTACCCATCATTCTGGCCAAAGGCGCCAACTACTATCGCGACTTCGGCATGGGCCGCTCCATGGGCACGTTGCCCTTCCAGCTGGCAGGCAACCTCAAGCAAGGCGGCTTGGTCGAGCGTGCGTTTGGCATTACTTTGCGCGAACTGCTTTATGACTTCGGCGGTGGCAGCGCCAGTGGGCGGCCGCTCAAAGCCGTTCAGGTCGGAGGTCCGCTGGGTGCCTACCTGCCCGAATCGCAATGGGACGTCCCCCTCGATTACGAAGCCTACATCGGCATATCGGCCATGGTCGGCCACGGCGGCCTGGTCGCCTTCGACGATACGGCCGATATGTCTCAACTGGCCGAATACGCCATGGAATTCTGTGCTGTCGAATCGTGCGGCAAATGCACCCCGTGCCGTATTGGCGCCGTACGCGGCACCGAGGTCATACAAAAAATCCGGGCCAACCACCAGCGCGAACAGCAAGTACACCTGCTACGCGACCTGTGCGACACCATGCTGGGCGGGTCACTCTGTGCCCTGGGCGGCATGACACCCTACCCTGTCCTTTCGGCGCTAAACCATTTCCCGGAAGACTTTGGCCTCGACGCAACTGCGCCTGCCAACCCCTGATACCGGAGCCAATCATGCTAGAAACCATTGCCAAACGCGACCGTGACTTCGGCACACCCGCCCGGGTCAGCACCCAACTGGTCAACCTCACTATCGACGGCCAGACCATTCAGGTACCCGAAGGTACCTCAGTCATGCGTGCCGCCGCCGAAATGGGCATCAACATTCCCAAACTGTGCGCCACTGATTCGCTCGAAGCCTTTGGCTCATGCCGCTTGTGTCTGGTACACATCGAAGGCCGACGCGGCTTCCCCGCGTCGTGCACCACGCCCGTCGAAGAAGGCATGGTGGTCATCACCGAAAACAAAAAGCTCAACGACATGCGTCGCAACGTCATGGAGCTGTACATTTCAGATCACCCGCTCGACTGCCTGACCTGCCCCGCCAACGGCGACTGCGAACTGCAAGACATGGCCGGCGTTGTGGGCCTGCGTAATGTCCGTTACGGCTACGACGGCGCCAATCACTTAAACGACGCAACCGACGCCTCGAACCCGTATTTTGCCTACGACCCCTCGAAGTGCATTGTCTGCAGCCGCTGCGTACGCGCGTGCGAAGACATCCAGGGCACGTTTGCGCTCACTATCGATAGCAAAGGGTTCGAATCACGCATTACCGCCGGCCAGAAAGACACTTTCTTGGAATCCGACTGCGTGTCTTGCGGGGCCTGTGTGCAAGCTTGCCCAACGTCTTCGCTCATGGAAAAAACCGTGATCATGATGGGGCAACCCGAGCACTCGGTAGTAACAACCTGCGCCTACTGCGGCGTAGGCTGTGCCTTCAAGGCCGACATGAAAGGTCAGGAAGTCGTTCGGATGGTGCCCTGGAAAGACGGCAAAGCCAATCGCGGCCACTCATGCGTTAAAGGCCGTTTCGCGTGGGGTTACGCAACGCACAAAGACCGCGTTCTCAAGCCCATGATTCGCGAGAAGATCACCGACCCCTGGCGCGAAGTCAGCTGGGAAGAGGCCATTGGCTACGCGGCATCGCAAATTCGCCGCATCCAGAACCAGTACGGCCGCGACTCGGTCGGCGGCATTACATCGTCGCGCTGCACCAACGAAGAAACCTACCTGGTCCAAAAACTGGTGCGAGCCGCCTTTGGCACCAACAACGTCGACACGTGCGCGCGCGTCTGCCACTCGCCCACCGGTTATGGCCTTAAGACCACGCTGGGCGAATCGGCCGGCACACAAACCTTCGACTCGGTCATGCACACGGACGTCGTCATCGTAATGGGCGCCAACCCCAGCGCGGCGCACCCAGTGTTTGCCTCGCGCCTGAAAAGCCGTCTGCGTCAGGGCGCCAAACTTATTGTCATCGACCCTCGCACCATCGAGCTGGTCAGCTCGCCGCACATCAAGGCCGACTACCACCTGCCGGTTCGGCCGGGCACCAACACCGCCCTGCTCACGTCAATGGCACACGTTATTGCCACCGAAAACCTCATCGACGAAGCCTTTGTTGCCGAGCGTTGCGAGACCAAGGCCTTCAACGAATGGCGTGAGTTTGTGTCGCGCCCCGAAAACTCGCCCGAGGCTATGGCCGAGATCACTGGGGTCAATGCCGACGACTTGCGCGGCGCGGCCCGCCTGTTCGCCACGCACGGTAACGGTTCCATTTACTATGGTCTGGGCGTGACAGAACACAGCCAGGGCTCCACTACCGTCATGGCCATTGCCAACCTGGCCATGGCCACCGGCAATATCGGCCGCGAAGGCGTGGGCGTCAACCCGCTGCGCGGACAAAACAACGTGCAGGGCTCGTGTGATATGGGCTCATTCCCTCACGAGCTGCCGGGCTACCGCCATGTGTCCGACGACACAGTACGGCGCCAGTTCGAACAGGCCTGGGGCGTTACCATTCAGCCCGAACCCGGTCTGCGCATTCCCAACATGTTCGATGCCGCCCTCAGCGGGTCATTCAAGGCACTGTATTGTCAGGGTGAAGACATCGTCCAGTCAGACCCCAACACCCAGCACGTGACTGCGGCCCTCAGTGCGATGGAATGCATCATCGTCCAGGATATTTTCCTGAATGAAACTGCCAAGTACGCCCATGTGTTCCTGCCGGGTTCGTCATTCCTGGAGAAAGACGGCACGTTCACCAATGCCGAGCGTCGTATTTCACGGGTACGTCAGGTCATGGAACCCCAGGCCGGCCTGGCCGACTGGGAAGCCACCTGCGCATTGTCCAATGCGCTGGGCTACCCCATGAACTACAAACACCCCAGCGAAATCATGGACGAAATCGCCAGCCTGACGCCGACATTTACGGGCGTTTCGTTCAAACGGATCGACGAGCTGGGCGGCAGTGTTCAATGGCCCTGCAACGAAGACGCCCCCGAGGGCACCCCCATCATGCACATCGACCAGTTCGTGCGCGGCAAGGGCAAATTCGTCATTACCCAGTATGTGCCCAGCGACGAGCGTAGTACGCGCAAGTTCCCGCTGCTGCTCACGACAGGGCGTATTTTGTCTCAGTACAACGTGGGCGCCCAAACCCGACGCACCGATAACGTCATGTGGCACCACGAAGACGTGCTCGAAATTCACCCCCACGATGCGGAAGAACGCGGCATTAATGTGGGCGACTGGGTTGCCGTTCAAAGCCGGTCGGGCGAAACGGCCTTGCGCGCCGAAATCACCGACCGGGTGCAGCCTGGTGTGGTTTACACCACTTTCCACCACCCCGAGTCGGGCGCCAACGTTGTTACCACCGACAGCTCTGACTGGGCCACCGATTGCCCCGAGTACAAGGTTACCGCAGTGCAAGTGCGCCGGGTAACCCAACCGTCCGACTGGCAGACCCACTGGACGCGCTTTACCGACATGCAGCACGACCTGCTTGAAAAGCGTATCAAAGAACCTGCGCCTTCAAACTGATCGTCTCCCGCATGACCCATCCGGCCTCGACACCCGCATCCCCCATCACCGGTGCCCCCGCACCGGCGACGGGCGGTGGGGTGTCGTCTACCGTATGGCGATACAGCGCCGGCGCAGCCGAACTGCACGCCGAAACCGATGTCCTCGCCAACGAAATGGCTATTGCGCTGGAATACAACGGTATCAGCCATGCCACCGTGCTGGCCACACCGCTAAACCTCGAAGACCTGGCCTATGGGTTTTCGCTGACCGAAGGCATTATCCGTCGGCCAGCAGACATCTACGACATCGAAACACGCGAACAAGACAACGGCATCGTCATTCAGGTCACCATTGCATCGGCTTGCATCAACGAGCTTAAGCAAAGACGCCGCAACCTGGCTGGGCGCACCGGCTGCGGCCTGTGCGGCCTGGAAAGCCTGGGCGATGTCGAAAGAAAGCTGCCCGCCCTACCCAACCCCAGTACACGCATCAGCCCCAGGGCTGTGTTGGCTGCTGCGGGCCGCCTGCGCGACAGCCAGCCTGTCCACGCTCAAACCGGCGCCACACACGCCGCCGCCTGGGCCGACGCGCAAGGGCAACTGCTATCTGTCCGAGAAGACGTTGGCCGTCATAATGCGTTCGACAAACTCATCGGTCATCTGGCCAAGCAAGGCCAAGAGACAACCGACGGTTTTGCCGTCATTTCAAGCCGTGCCAGCTTCGAAATGGTTCAGAAAGCTGCCGCAGCCGGCATCGGCACCGTTGTGGCGGTATCGGCGCCCACACACTACGCCACTCAAATGGCGCACAACCTGAATGTTTTACTCGTGGGCTTTACCCGGCAAAATAGCTTTACCGTATACGCCCACCCCGAATATCTTTCCAGCGAAGGAAGCCCCTCGTGAACAATATCGACCACTTGATCAAACTGGCCAACCGGATTGGCGACTTCTTCAATGCCATGCCCGACCGCGCCGAGGGCATTGAAGGGGTAACCAACCATATCCAGAAATTCTGGGAACCGCGCATGCGTAAAGCATTGCTCGACTATCTGGCAGCCCACCCCGATGGCAAAACCCCGAACATCGAACTGAACGCCATTGCGCTTGAGGCCCTGACTCAGCATCGCGACCGCTTGATGCCCAAGACAGCCACAACGGCCTGATACCCACCCAACAACAGATATAAAAATGCCGCTTGTGCCCGTACAACACGGAACACACAAGCGGCAACACCCTAAGTGCCAGCCCCTGATACAAGCGGTACCGGCAAGCCGATGGGTTATTTATCTTCTTTGACGCGATACACCAGCACCGCTGTTTTAGCCAGGCTGAGCACCTTGGCCGTCACGCTGCCCAGCAGCAAACGCGACAAACCACTACGGCCGTGACTGCCAATAAAAATTAGATCGCAACCATTTTCTTCAGCAGCCTGGACCACGCCGTCGGCCACATTGAAATTGGTCGTGGCCACTTTACTGACTTTTACACCAGCAGTGTCAGCGCGATCGGCGACCGCCTGCAAGTATTTTTCAGCCTGTTCAGCTACCGTTTTGTCGTAATCTTCGTCGGTAATGGCATAGGCTGCAGCCATGCCATCGAACCCGACCGTCGCCGCGAAAGGTTGCGATACATGCAATGCCACCACTTCAGCACCAATTTCTTTGGCGAAACATACACCCTTGTTGGCCGCCTGTGCCGAAAGTGCAGAGCCGTCGGTGGGGATAAGAATTTTCTTGAACATGGGTTGAGCCTTTTACAGGGGTTAATGTAGGTACACCATGGTACGAACGGACGTAAAAAAAATAAAGTCGGGATTCTGCCGTAATTTGCGTTGAATCAAGAGTTCGCGGCGCGAAACAGATTGGTGCAGCGGGCACCACTACGACAATAAGCCAATACAGGGCCGGGCAATGTATTAAGCAGTTCGGCGAAGCGGGAAACATCGTCGACTGTAATGGCGCCACTAACGACAGGTTGATACTCTACCTGCAAACCCGCCGCTTTTGCCGCAGCGATAACGTCGGCCGAAGTGGGCTGATCGGGGCCGCCTTCAAAATCGGGACGATTGATAATGACGCTTTTGTAGCCGGCTGCAGCAACAGCCGCCATGTCTTCGGGCGCCAACTGCGGAGCGACCGAAAAATTGTTGGTAAGGGGGTTAACAGGTACAGCCATTTTGTTTGCTCCGTCTGACAGCAGCAGCGTACCCACGCCGCTAAAAATGAATATTCGCCTTCCAGTTTACACCTGCACACGCACGCCGTAACGCGTCAATGCATCGGCAAATACCGGACCGCTCAACAACTTGAATTCGGCATTGCGTTGCGGGTCAGTGCGCGTATCGCCTGCATCGGCCTGTTCGGGGTGACACATCATGACATCGCCCGACTGGGCCACCGACACCCACGCCTCGAGCCAACGCCCGTAAGCGGCCTCCCCACCCTGAAAGTCGTAGGCACCCAGGAAACGCGCGTTGGTGTCAAAGCCGCTTTCGTGAGCCAGCCTGACCAGTGCACCCGCGCCCAAGGCCTGAATGACGCGCGCCTTAAAACGCAAGCGAGCCGGCATAGCGGGTTGCGATCGCATTTGGGTGCTGCGCAGCCAAAACCCAGGTATGTTTGCGTACCTGCGCGATAACTCGAACACCAGTTCGTCGCGAATTTGCGGTAGTTGGTGCACATGTAAATGGCCATCAGCGTAATCTGGCGCCTGCCCCATCACCGCTTCAAAGCGATCAAGCTGGCGTACGATTTGCGCCCGCACAGCAGCCACATCAAGACGATACAGATACGCATCGCGAATAAGCGCCTTTAACGGTTGATGCAGGCCAGGCTGCCCCAAGTCGTCGGTGAAATTAAGGTGCAGCCCTTTTTGTACCCGTTGGGCAAGCAAAGCCGCCGCGCCTTGCGCGAAGTAAGGGCCATCAACCAGACAACTGGTTGCACTCAAACGCCCCGCATCAGCCAAAGCCAATATGGCGCGATTGGCCGCGGGGTTCATGCCGAAGTCGTCGGCGCATACAATGAGCGGTTTCTGGTCGCACTTGCCGGCCTGCTTGTCTTGCGAACTTGTCATGCAAAAATTAATGGGCCAGGTGGCCTGGTTTGTATTAGTGGGCTGTACTGCCGCGGCAACCCATTGGCTGGTCGTCGTGGCCACGGTATCGTTACTGGGGCTGGCCCCGTTGCTAGCCAACGTAGCTGGTTGGCTGATTGCATTTTGTGTATCGTTTGCCGGGCACTATACCCTGACTTTCAAGCACCAGGGGGCACCACTTGGCCAGGCACTGCGCCGTTTCTTTGCGGTATCGGCGGTTGGCTTTGGTGTTAACGAAGCAGCTTATGCCCTGCTGCTGCACACCACACCAATACGTTACGACGTACTGCTGGCCCTGATTTTGATTGCAATCGCCGTCTTGACCTTTGTTGCCGGCCGGTTCTGGGCTTTCAGACAAGCGCCCCAGAAAAAACATACAGCTTAAGCCCCCGCGACAATCGTCGTTGCCGTCGTCAAGACTCGCGAGCCCCACGCTTAACTTCGTTGACGGGTTCGACACCCGACGACGCGAGCCCATGACCATGACGCTTGCGCACAATGTACACGGGGCGATTCTTGACCTCGCCAAAAATACGCCCGATATATTCGCCCAGCACGCCCACCGACACCAAGTTAATGCCGGCAAAAAACAAAATAACCGTCGCCAGCGTCGTAAACCCTTGCACCGGGTCACCAAACAACAAATGCTTGATCACCGTGAAAGCGCCAAAGGCAAACGCCAGCAAAGAAATGACAAAGCCCGCAACGCTTAACACGCGTAGCGGCCAGGTTGTGAATGCCGTCAGGCCGTCGATGGCGAACCCGAACAACTTGAAAGGTTTAAAAGTGCTTGTACCGTGCAGGCGTTCGGGTGGGTGATAGTAAAAAGGCTCGGCCTTGAAACCTACCCAGGCAAACAACCCTTTCATGAAACGATTGCGTTCAGGCAGCATCAGCAAGGCATCGACCACCGAACGATCCATCAGCCGAAAGTCTCCCGCGTTCTCGGGCACACGCACGCCACCGGGCGTGCGCATCAGCTGATAAAACAATTTGGTGCCGATACGTTTAAAGGCCGATTCGTCGTGGCGGCTGGCACGCACGCCATAAACCATATCGGCACCGGCCTCCCAGCGCGCCAGCATTTCGGGGATGAGTGCCGGCGGATGTTGCAGGTCGGCATCCATACTGACCACTACTTGGCCTTGCGCCGCCTCGAGCCCGGCACTAAGCGCGTTTTCTTTACCAAAGTTGCGCGACAGCTGAAGGTAAACGATTTCGGGGTGTGCCGCCGCCAGCCGGTTGACCAGCTCAGGCGTTGCGTCGGTGCTGCCATCGTCGACCACAATAATCTCGTAGCGCGGCGCCATCTTTTTAAGTACAGTGATCAGGCCGGGAAGCAGCACCCCAAGGTTGGCGTGTTCATTCAGGCAGGGTACAACACAACTAATGGACTCGAGGCTCGACATAATCTGAAAAATGACAATACTGCGCTGGTCAAACGGCCAGTTTACAGTTTATTGATTCCGGAAAAAACTATTGACGTTTGAACCGACCCGCCGCTAAGATTTATTTAATAGTTATCTTATTGAAAGGCCCGATCATGTCGACCCGAGACACGCTTTGCACCGAAGACGAAATACGGCAAATGGTTCATCTTTTTTATGACCGAATCCGGCAAGATGAACAGCTGGGGCCTATTTTCAATCATCACATCCACGACTGGGACACCCACCTTGAACGCATGGTGCAATTTTGGTCATCGATGCTACGAGGCACGGGCACCTACGAGGGCACGCCTATGCCCAAACACATTGCCCTGCCCAACCTGACCGGGAAACTGTTTGGCCACTGGCTCGACCTGTTCCACAGCACGCTGGCCACGCTGCCCAACCGGGCGATGGCCGAAAAGGCCGAAACCCTTGCCGAACGTATCGCACGCAGCCTGTGGTACGGTTACCAACTGCACAACACCCCCAACGCGCCCTTGCGTGAGGTTGCGCGTGCCTGAAATTTTTAACATTGCCGAACCCGCACAAAAAGGGCGCGGCCGACCATCATGGGATGCCCTCCTCGAAATGGGCTTTCGTCCCTTGTACCCGGCCGGTGTGCTCTGGGCCCTGGTTTCGGTGGCGTTGTGGGTATATGCACCGGGCCTGCTGTCGCCTCGCATAGGTGTATTAGCCTGGCATGCCCACGAAATGCTTTGGGGTTTCATCGCTACCATCGCTGTCGGCTTTCTGTTAACCGCAGCGGCCACCTGGACAGGCATCAACCCGCTAAAGGGCAAACCCCTGGCTCTACTGTTCGGGCTATGGCTGGTGGCGCGGCTGGCTTTTTTGGGCAGCACTACCATTTGGCTGGCCATTGCCGTGGTGGCCGAAACCTTATTCTTTGCCATTGCTGCCCTGGCGCTATGGCGGGTTATAGGCAAAACACAAAGCCGACGCAACTACGGCGTACCCTGGTTGGCAATGGGGCTGGCTATCGCCAACCTGCTGTACATTCACGCGGCCTGGTTAGGCGACTACAACGCCCTGATGACCGCATTCAATATCGGGCTCGTCGACATGGCGGTTATTGCGCTGCTGGTCGCACGCCGGGTGATCCCTTTTTTCGCCATGCGGGCCATTAATGGGCTCGAACTGCCCATGCACATTGGCACGGGCCAACTACAACTGGGCCTGGGTTTATTCGCTATTGCCGCCGGGCTGGTTGGGCTACCCCGCATCATGGCCATCGCACTGGCCCTGACCGGGCTCATCAGCCTGTACCAATTGTTCTCCTGGAAACCAGTCGCAGTGCGCAGCAAACCCATTTTATGGATTCTGTACATCGGGTATGCCTTCATGGGACTGGGACTGATTACCGCTGGTGCCTGGTTGCTCGACTTAACCCCCGGCGCATTGACCCGCGCGGCAGTGCCGGCACACATCATTGGTATGGGCGGCTTTTCGGTGCTCATTATCGGCATGGTCACGCGTACTGCCCTAGGGCACCTCGGACGGCCACTGCTGCTCGATCGCAGCATGGTGGCCAGTTACGGTTTCATGCTGGCTGCGGTATGCTTGCGGCTTGCCGCATTATGGCCGTCGTCGCTTGCCCCTGGCTTGTTGCATTTAGCAGCGGCGTGCTGGGTAGTATCGTTGGCGTTGTACCTTTGGCGGTTTGTACCCTGGCTGATCCGGCCACGCTTTAATGCCGAACCCATGGCCGCAACAACGGTAAATTTACGTGCAGCAGCCAGCCCACGACGGCCCAGCTAAAACATAATTTGATATGCGCCTCACGACCCTGACCGACTACGCGTTACGCCTGCTCATGTATGTAGGCCAGCACCCCAACCGCCTCTGTACCATTGCCGAAATCGCCAGCGCCTACGGCATTTCAGAAACCCACCTCATGAAGGTGACTCATCGCCTGGCACAAAACGGGTGGATAGACACAATACGGGGCAAAAACGGCGGCATGCGCCTGGCCATGCCGCCCAACGACATCAACTTGGGCAAAGTAGTGCGCGACACCGAAAACGATTTTGCCCTGGTCGAGTGCTTTAACGCAGGCAACGCCTGCACACTGACAGGACAATGCGGGCTGACCGGCATTTTTGCCGGCGCGCTCGAACAATTTTTACACCACCTCGACGGCTACACACTAGCCGATATATTGCCGCCGCCGGCCGCAGCGCATGCATTGGCCGGCGAACACCCGGTTAAATTCGATCGCATCGAATCGTGATGGCGCTGGCGCGCAGTTCGGCTATAACAGCATCGCTGATCTCGCCCTCGACATCGGACACCACATAACCCACTTCGCCAAGCGTTTGCAATTGCTGGCGAACGATGTTCAATCCGTGCGAAGCCATCAGGCTGCTAAGCGTGCCCAAGGCACCCGGCACATTTCTGTGAACGTGCAGGATACGCGTCGCTCCCCCGGCGTCCTGATAAGGAATTTCGGGAAAGTTGACCGCGCCTTTGGTCGTACCACTTTTGATAAAGCGCACCAGTTTTTCGGCCACTTCACGACCGATATTTTCTTGGGACTCTTGTGTGCTGCCGCCGATATGCGGTGTAAGAATGACGTTACGCATACCAATAAGCGGGCTTTGCAGCGCCTCGTCGCGCCCTTTGGGCTCGACCGGGAAGACGTCGATAGCCGCGCCCGACAAATGCCCGCTTTGCAACGCCTGATGCAAGGCATCAATGTCAACCACTGTGCCACGCGACGCATTAATTAAAATGCTGCCCGGCTTCATGACCTGCAATGCTTTGGCATTAATAAGGTTTTTGGTACCGCTGCCACCTGGCACATGCAGCGTTACAACGTCGGCCTGCTCAAGCAACTGATTGAGCGAGGTACACGCACGGGCGTTACCCAACGGCAGCTTGGCTTCAACATCGTAGAACACCACGCGCATGCCGGCCGCCTCGGCCAAAATGCCCACTTGCGAGCCGATATTGCCGTACCCGACAATACCCAGCGTTTTACCACGCGCTTCAAAGGCGCCATCGGCGGTTTTGTCCCAGTGACCATGATGTACACGGTCGTTCTTCTCGGGGATGCGACGCAACAACAAAATGGTTTCGCCCAAAACCAGTTCAGCCACAGAACGCGTGTTCGAAAATGGTGCGTTGAACACCGGTATGCCCTTAAGCATGGCAGTATTCAAATCGACCTGGTTGGTACCGATGCAAAAACAACCCACCGCGCGCAACTGGGGCAACGCAGAAAAAAGCTCAGCATCAAGATGTGTGCGCGACCGGATACCCACCAGTTCGGCCCCCTGCAGCGCGCTGCGCAGTTCGGCTGGCGGCAAGGCCGCAGCATAGGTAACCACATCGGTCAAACCCGCTTCGTTGAACACTTCCAGGGCGCTGGGGTGAATATTTTCGAATAGAACAATTCGCGTCATGATGCCTTCCAGTAACAAAATACCCAAAACTCATTGTGGACCATCCGGGCGACCATGGCCCGCTCACCCCTACCGCAATCAGGGGTAAGTATGCTTAATGTGTCGTATTAGTGCAAACCACTAGCCTGTGGTAATGTTCGTGGCACGAATCTTGCTTGAGTACCCTTGATTATCCGGCCGCATCTCGGTCTGGAAACGTGTTCAAGGTTCCGAACGGAGGTTCAACATGAAAATCATCCCCGCAAACCACCGCAGCCCTACCCTGGCTGACAACGCGCCTTACCGGCGCGAAGCGGCCCAAGCCGCTTACGTGCTGCCATCACTCATGAAATGCTATATGCCACCGAGTACCGGAGAAACGCTGGCACGAAGGCTAGGTGCATGGCTAAGCCGCACCGGGCAAAAATTGAAAACCACGAATTAAAGTCAGGATTCGACTGCAGTGCCCGAGGGTTCGGACAAGGGGTCGAGAGATCGCCAAAGACAAGGCTTGCCGACGGCATCGTCAAGCACCTTCAAATATTTCTGATGCTCGACCAGTTCGGCGTCGGAAGCCCGCAAAACCTTAAGCACCGACGCGTCGAAAGCCGTCAGCCCCGAGCCGCCGCCCCCCTGACCGTCTTGCGCGTCGAAATCCATCAGCAAGGTGTCTTGCCCGCGCGTCATGGCCAGCCAGACTTCAGCCAGCAACTCGGAGTCGAGCAGCGCGCCGTGCAAGGTGCGATGCGCATTAGAAATGCCGTAGCGCTCGCACAAGGCATCTAGCGAATTACGTTTACCCGGGTGCAATTCACGGGCATACAACAAAGAATCGGTCACCGAATCGCAGAGCGAACGAAACGGCCCCAGCCCGGCGCGCTCAAGCTCGGCGTCTAGAAACTTGACGTCGAACGCCGCATTATGAATGATGACCTCGGCACCGGCGACATAGTCGACTAGCTGGGAAGCAACCTCGTGAAAACGCGGGTGCGCAGACAGAAATTCGGTGGTCAACCCGTGCACGTTCAAGGCTTCGGGGTCGCTGTCGCGGTCAGGGTTCAGATATAAATGTAAATGACGGCCCGTCAGGCTGCGATTGACCATCTCGACACAGGCTAGCTCAACCACACGATGCCCTTGAGCTGGGTCCAGACCTGTCGTTTCGGTGTCGAGAATAATTTGGCGCATGACAATTTAAACAATAAAAAACATTAACAATGCCGAGGGCCCTGAAAGCGGGCCGACGCAAGGCAAAGGCAGAACGGACGCCGCGCAGAATACAACATTGGGCGACGCCTATAGGGCTTTAAGCGGCCCTGACCGCCTGCCGACCAGCAATAAGCGAATAGGCCACAGGCACCACATACAGGGTCAGCAATGTACCAAAAGAAAGGCCACCCACAAGCACCCAGCCAATCTGCTCGCGCGATTCGGCACCAGCGCCGGTTGCCAGTGCCAACGGCACCGTACCCAATACCATCGCCCCTGTTGTCATCAAAATGGGGCGCAGTCGCAACACACTGGCTTCAGTTACCGCATCAAGCACATCACGGCCTTCCTGACGCAATTGGGTTGCAAACTCGACAATAAGAATACCGTGCTTGGTAATTAGCCCCACCAGCGTAATCAGACCAATCTGACTATAAATAGACAATGTCCCGCCAGTAAGCCACAGGGCCAACAAAGCGCCCGTCATGGCCAGCGGCACCGACAGCATAATAATGAACGGATTGCGCCAGCTTTCGAATTGGGCGGCCAGCACCAGATAAATAAACGCCAACGCCATAACAAACACCAGGTAAATACTACCTGACGAATCGCGGAACTCGCGCGACTGACCGTCGAGGTCGATTTGCACCGTGGCCGGCAACGTATCGCGTGCAACGGCAAACATGTGGTCAAGCACCTCGCCCAGCGCGTACCCCGGCGCCACAGACGCCTGTACCTTAACGGCGCGCAAACGATTGAAGTGATTGAGCGACTGCGGTGAAACGCTTTCGGTCACGTCCAAGAAGTTGGACAACTGCACCATGCCCCCTTGGGCAGTACGCACGTAAATATCCGAAATATCGCGCGGATCGGCTCGGTCTTGTTTGTTGACCTGCACAATCACGTCGTACTGCTCGCCACTATCGCGAAAGCGCGTTACCTGCCGGCCGCCCAACATGGACTCAAGCGTACGGCCTACCGTGCCGACGTCAACGCCCACGTCGGCCAATTTTTCGCGGTTGACCGCCACCGTCAGCTCTGGGGTGTTCAGACGCAGGTCGGTGTCGATATTTTGCAACCCGGGGTAGTCAGAAAGCTTCTCGACGAAACCATCGACCAGACGACCGATCTCTTCGTAAGGGGCCTGGCTCATGATGACAAATTCAATCGGCTTTGACGTGGCCCGTTGACCAAAAGACGGCGGATTGCTTGGAAACGCCCGCACGCCGGGCAGCCCCATAAACTGCGGCAACAAACCGGCGGCAATTTCTTGCTGCGAACGTTCGCGGTCACCCCAAGGCTTGAGCCGCAAAATGGCAAAAGCCTCGGTCACCGTCGGGAACCCGACAATAGACTGGTTGCCCGATGCTTCGGTAATACCGGCATACATTTGTTCGATACGTTTCACACTATCGAGCGTGTAATCGAGCGTGGAACCATCTGGGGCGCTCACCACGCCAAACACCACACCACGGTCTTCCAGAGGCGCCAGTTCGCTTTTTATGGTTTTAAACAACACGCCGCTAGCCGCGGCCACTACCAGGCCCAGCACCACAACGGCCATGCGATGGCGCAACGCAAAACCCAGACTGTTTCGATAAGCGCGAGTCATGCCTTCAAGCAAGCGCTCGATAAACATGTATACCTTGCCATGAGAAGGTTGATGCTTGAGCAAGGTGGAGCACATCATGGGAGTTAAAGTCAGTGCCACAAAACCCGACACCAATACCGCACCGGCCAGGGTCAGCGCAAACTCAATGAACAGGCGACCAGTACGGCCGGTCGCAAAGGCCAGCGGCGCATAAACAGCCACCAGCGTCAACGTCATGGCAATGACCGCGAAGGCAATTTCTTTAATCCCCAGGAAAGACGCTTCAAGCCGCGACTTCCCTTCTTCGATATGACGATATACGTTTTCAAGCACCACAATGGCGTCATCGACCACCAAACCAATGGCCAGCACCATTGCCAGCAAAGTCAGTGTATTGATCGAGAAACCGAACAAATACATGATGCCAAATGCACCGATGAGCGACACCGGAATGGTCACAATGGGAATAAGACTGGCGCGCACACTGCGCAAGAAAAAGAAAATGACCAGCACCACCAGCACCACGGCCTCGAGGATGGTCATGTACACCGAGTTGATGGACTCTTGAATGAACACCGAACTGTCGTACGCAATGTTCAAACGCATGCCGTCGGGCAGATTTTGATTGATTTCCTCGACCTCGGCGCGCACCGCCCGTGACAGGTCGAGCGGGTTGGCCGTAGATTGCTTGGTAATGCCAATATTAAGGCCGTCATTACCATTAAAACGCGACAAAATACGCTCTTCGGCCGGGCCGATCTCGACATTGGCCAAATCGCCTAAGCGCACGGGATAGCCACTGACGGTGGCCACAATGACATCTTTAAACTGCTGCACGGTTTGCAAGTCGGTGGTCGACACCACAGAAAATTCGCGCATGGCCGACTCGATGCGACCGGCTGGAATCAGCACGTTCTGTTGGCGCAGCGCCGACTCGACGTCTTGAACAGTCAGGTTATAGCCCGCCAGTTTGGCCCGGTCGATGTAAATGCGCATGGCCGGCTGACGCTCACCGAAAATACGAACCTCGGCTGCCCCGGGCAGAACCGATAAACGGGTTTTGATATAGCGATTAAGGTAGTCGGACGCCTCCATCGTATTCAAACTACCGGCGTCGACGGCAATGTACACAATCGGGGTTGAATCGGCCTCGACCTTACTGATGACCGGTTCGTCGATTTCGTCGGGCAAGAAACGGCGCGCGCGTGAGACCTTGTCGCGTACGTCGGCGGCGGCCGCATCCGGGTCGCGATCCATGTTGAACTTGATGTTGATCCAGCTGCGCTCGGAGCGACTGCGCGACGTCATCACGTCAACGCCTTCCATGCCCGACAACTGATCTTCAAGCGGCTTGGTCACCTGCGACTCAACCACCTCGGGTGACGCTCCCTTATAGTCGGTCATGACCGACACCACCGGTTCATCGATGGCCGGATACTCACGCACCGTCAGGCGGTCGTATGAAATCAGCCCAACCAGCACCACCAGCAAGGAAAGCACGGTGGCAAATACTGGGCGCTTGATGCAAACTTCGGACAAGACCATGGTGCGTTCCCCGGATCAGGAAGTCGGCGTACCGGCGGCAGCCGGCGCAGGAGTTGAAGCACCCGCCGCTGCCGGCAAGGTCAGAATACGTACGGGCGTGCCATCGGCAATTTTCTGCAAGCCGGCCACCACAACCTGGTCACCCTGCTGCAAGCCACTCAAAATTTCGACCTGCCCCGATCGTCTCTGACCGATCTCGACCACAACCCGTCGCGCGACGCCGTCTTCAACACGGAAGACAAAACGCTCCGGGCCGGCCGACTGCAGGGCGGTTTCGGGCACGACAGTCACCTGCGTGTTCTCGAACATCAGTTGCACCCGGGCAAAGATACCCGGACGCAATCGACCGTCCTTATTGGGTACATCGGCTCGGACCAAAACGGAACGCCCGCCCACATCAACTTGCGGATTCACGGCCTTCACAACACCTTGGCGCGACTCGCCGGGCAACGCGTCGAAGCGTACGGTAAGCCCAAGCCCGACCGTAATCTGATCCACATAACCTTCAGGAACACGAAAATCGACCTGCAAAGGATCGATAGACTCGATGGGCGCAATATCGGTACCGGCACTGACGTAGTCCCCAACCGACACCTGACGCAGACCAATCACGCCATTGAATGGCGCCAAAATTGCAGTTTTATCGAGTTGCGCTTGCGCCAGCGCCACGGCCGCCTGCTGCACTTTAAGCTGGTTGAACGCTTCATCGCGCGCCTGCTTACTGATAAACCCTTGCTGAGTCAGGGTTTGAGACCGTTGATACTGGGTATTGGCCAGGCTGAGGTTGGCCTGGGCCTGCTGCAACTGAGCCTTAACGACGCTATCGTCCAGTCGCACCAACAACTCGCCGCGCTTGACCGGCTGCCCCTCGGCAAACTTGATCTCAGCAATTCGGCCGGCAATTTCCGGGCGCAAAATAACCGCATTTTCAGAACGCAAGGTGCCCACCGCCGAGACCTCC
This sequence comes from Pusillimonas sp. T2, assembly GCF_002236805.1. GTDB lineage: Bacteria > Pseudomonadota > Gammaproteobacteria > Burkholderiales > Burkholderiaceae_B > Neopusillimonas. Next base: position 451,663 of record NZ_NIQA01000001.1, read on the forward strand.
CGGGGCATGCTGACCTGAACCACCGGCGTCACCTCGACACCCACCTGCCGAGGTCCGGCTGCCGGCGCAGGCGTAGATTTTGCCGCCTGCGTCGCAGCAGGGGCACTGGAAGGTTGGGCAGGTTGACCTGCACCCGGCCCCCACCACCGCGATCCGGCCACACCCAGTGCAGCGCCTAAACCCAATACGACCAGAAATCCTGCAACGTTCTTGTTCATGAAAGCGTGTTCATCTATAAGCGGGTTGTGGAAACCGGCCCTGAAAAGACCGACGTCGATAATAGCGCATGCTGGCGTAGCGTGCGGCCCCAAAACCGTCACAGGACTAGGGTTAGCCGCTTATGCGGCGGCGCGTCGCGCGACCTCCACCCCTTCGTTGGCCAGCGCATCGGCTTTTTCATTTCCCGGGTCACCGGCATGTCCGCGCACCCATCGCCAAGTCAACTCGTGCTCGTGGGTAAGTTCATCCAGCATCTGCCAAAGGTCGGCGTTCTTGACCGGCTTTTTATCTGCCGTGCGCCAACCCCGACGCTTCCAGTTCTCGAGCCATTCCGTCATGCCCTTTTGCACATACTGCGAGTCGGTATGAATCACGACCTTGCAGGGGCGCTTCAGGGCCCGCAGCGCCTGAATGACGGCCATCAGTTCCATACGATTGTTGGTGGTTTCGGGCTCACCGCCACACAGGCTTTTTTCGTGACGCCCCTGGCGCAAATATGCGCCCCACCCCCCCCATCCGGGGTTTCCCTTACAAGCACCGTCGGTCCAGATATTGACCGGTGCAATGTGTTGCAAACTCATGCTTTCCTTGTATTGACTTAACCTAACTGCCTGCCTGACGCTGGCTGGCTACAACGGCGGCCCGGCGCATACGGCGTTTCTTTTTGCCCTTCCAGGCCGGCCCCACCAGGCGCACAGAGGCAACGCGTTTGACGGCTGCCACCACATAAACCGCACCACATACCGGCCACCAGCGGTCGCCTGCGGCGTCCATGAAAGACCAGCGTTGCAGCCAGCGCTGAGTAAAGCAAGGCGCAGCGTAGCAACCAAAGTGCCCCCGGTCAATTTCAAGGGACAACAACTTGAACCAGTCTTTCAGACGAGGCAACGACACCTGCATATGGGCAGGCACTGGCACCAGGGGGTCGACGCCCGGAATACGCGCTTGCGCCCCCCAAAGACTCCAGGGGTTAAACCCAGAGATCACCAACCGCCCCTCAGGGACCAGCACCCGCTCGGCTTCGCGCAGCACCTGATGCGGGTGATTGGAACACTCGAGAACATGGGGTAATATCAGCAAGTCGACGGACTGACTTTCGAAGGGAAGCTGCTCGGGCTGGGCATACAGTGCCGGGCGGGCTCCTATCAGGCTGTCTTCACTGAAACCCGAATGGGTGTGTATCTTGTGCGGTATGCGGTTTGCAGCCAGTAAGTCCCAGTGCGGCAACCCCACCTGTACCGCGTGGTAGCCAAACGCGTTGGTCACCATACCATTGGTTTTTTTCTGTTCCCAGTTGCGCACGTACTGGCCGGCCGGCGTTTCCAGCCATCCGGCCAGTTCGGTGATCAGCGGTTGGTCCAACTCAAACACACAAGCTCCTTGCGCCATGGTTAATACTACTCAAGACCCGAAAACAACCCGTCTGGTTCCGGTTCCGGCATTTTCCGACAACTATATCTGGTTAATTCGCAAAGGCAACCACGCGGTTGTGGTCGATCCGGGCGATGCCGCCCCGGTGCTCGAACAATTAAACGCACATAACCTGACGCTGGACGCCATTCTTGTTACCCATCACCACCCCGACCATGTCGGCGGCGTACTCGAGCTCAAAGAAAAAACCGGCGCCACAGTGTACGGCCCTATCGGCGAAAAGCTTCCGGTGTGCGATCACGGCCTTAAAGAAACCGACGAAGTCGGGCTCGACCACCTGGGGCTTACGCTTTCGGTACTCGACATCCCCGGGCACACTGCGGGCCACATTGCTTATTTTGGCTATCTCGACGACGACCAGCCTGTCGTTTTTTGTGGTGATACACTATTTGCCGCAGGTTGCGGGCGCCTTTTCGAGGGCACCCCTGCCGACATGGTGAACTCCCTGGGAAAACTGCAAGCATTACCGCTAAACACGCTTGTGTGCTGTGCCCATGAATACACCCTGTCTAACCTGCGCTGGGCACTTGCCGTCGAACCGGCAAACCCCGTGTTAAAAAAGCGCTGGGAATCGGCACAGCAAACCAGGTCGCAAGGTTTGCCTACACTGCCATCCACCATCAGCCTCGAGCTCGAAACCAACCCATTCCTGCGGCCGCTGCAAAGCGCAGTTATCGAAGCCGCCCAGAATCATGCAGGCAAACCGCTGAATTCTGCGGTCGCTGTGTTTGCATGCCTGCGCGAATGGAAGAACAATTTTTAACGCAGTACCCATGCTTTCACGACTATTTACGTTATTACTGGTGGTGCTTCTGGCGGGCTGTGCCCACCAAGGTGCGCAAAAATCCGACCGCTCACCCTATGCTGCCGTCGACACATCGCGCACCATCGACCTGACCAACCCACCCGCCGATATCTGGGACCGCGTCCGTCGCGGTTTCGCCATCCCCAATCTTAACGACCCGCTGGTCGACCACTGGACAAACTACTACGCCTCGCATCCGCAATCGGTTTACCGCATGAGCGAGCGTGCCAAACGCTACATTTACTTTATTGTCGACGAGCTCGAACGACGGGGCCTGCCCACCGAGCTGGCCCTGCTGCCCTTTGTCGAAAGCGCCTACAACCCCGAGGCCTACTCGCGGGCCAAAGCATCCGGGCTGTGGCAATTTATTCCCAGCACGGGCTTGCACTTCAATTTAAAACAAGACAACTGGCGCGACGAGCGCCGCGACCCGGTGGCCTCCACCCACGCTGCCCTCGAATACCTCACCTATCTGTACGAATTTCAAGGCGACTGGTATCTGGCGCTAGCGTCTTACAACTGGGGCGAAGGCTCGGTGCGCCGCGCCATTGAAAAGGCCGAGGCGGCGGGCGACGGTACTGATTACCTGTCGCTGAAAATGCCCGACGAAACACGTAACTACGTACCCAAGTTGCAGGCCATTAAAAACATCATTGCCGACCCGAAAAAATACGGCATGACACTGCCGCCTGTTGGCAATACCCCATATTTCACCGCTGTTCGCAAAACCCAAACGATGGCGGTCGAAGATGTGGCCCGGCTGGCAGAAATGCCCCTTGACGAATTCAAGGCTCTGAATGCCTCATTCCATCGGTCGATTATCGTGGCAGACGACGCACCCGAAATCTTGCTGCCGACACATCGGGTAGACATTTTCAAGGCCAACCTCGAAGCCTACAAAAATCAACAACTGACTGCCGCAACCGAAGGCGGTGTTCAACTGGCGTCTCTGGACACAACCGGTGGTGCGGCACTGCCCATGCCGGCACCCATCAACCGCCTGCCCTCGGCGGGCAAGCCGACTAACAAGACTGTCAAACGGGGCCCCAGCGCGCGCACCCATACCGTCAAAAAGGGTGAGACCCTTTATACATTGGCCAAACGCTACAACACGTCGGTACAAGAGCTACGGCGGCTTAACAACTTAAAAAGCAACAACTTGGGGCTGGGCACGCGCCTACGGGTACCTGGCACCAATGTTCGCGGCTGACACAACCAATCATTACCAATATAAAAGGCTCAATCATGGGTTTTCTTAAAAACAAACGCATCCTGATCACCGGCGTTATCTCCAACCGCTCTATCGCCTATGGCATCGCCAAGGCCTGCCACCAGCAAGGTGCAGAATTGGCCTTCACCTACGTCGGCGATCGCTTCAAAGACCGCGTTACCGAATACGCTGCCGAATTTGGCAGCGACATCGTGTTGCCCTGCGATGTAGGTGATGATGCGCAAATCGAATCGACCATCGCCGAAATTGGTAAGCGCTGGGACGGTCTTGACGGCCTGGTTCACGCTATCGGATTTGCGCCACGCGAAGCCATCGCCGGCGATTTCCTCGACGGCCTGTCGCGCGAGGGCTTCCGGATTGCCCACGACATTTCGGCCTACAGCTTTCCGGCGCTGGCCAAAGCCGCCCTGCCGCTGCTTAAAGGCCGGAACAGCTCGGTCTTGACGCTGACCTACCTGGGCGCTGAAAAAGTCGTTCCCAACTACAACACCATGGGCCTGGCCAAAGCCTCCCTCGAAGCCAGCGTGCGTTATCTGGCCAATTCGTTAGGCCCCATGGGCATTCGCGCCAACGGTATTTCAGCCGGCCCCATCAAAACATTGGCCGCCAGCGGCATCAAAGATTTTGGTTCGATTCTGAAGTATGTCGAGGCGCACGCCCCGCTGCGCCGTAATGTCACCACCGAAGACGTCGGTAATGTAGCGGCATTTCTGCTGTCTGAACTGGCAGCAGGCGTTACCGGCGAAATCACCCACGTCGACGCCGGGTTCTCTACGGTTGTACCGGGCATGGAGTAAACCGCCCCGACCTACAGCATTAACCGGGGAACACAACCTCCGGTTCGCCTGTACGCCATACCGGGTATTTGTGCATCACCGAAGCAAACAACGCTGACTCAAGAAACACCTTGAGCCAGCGTTTTGTTTGGGGCAAAGGTTGCCGTTCAAACCAATCGGCGTTGGTATGGACAAACTGCCGTACAAAAGGCGCAATCGCCATATCGGCCAGCATAGGTTCCGCCCCAAAAAGGTAGGGCGTTTGTTCCAGGCGAGCTTCCAGCCCCTGCAACCAGGCCATACCGGCATCACGATGCGGTTCGGGCTGGGTATTTTCGTAGCGCTGCGGGTACTTGTAGCGATCCAGGTGGAACTTGAATTGCGTATCGCACTCTTCGATCAGGGCCAACATAGCTACCCGGTGCTGCGGGTTCAACCACCCTTGTGGATCGCGCCGGCGCAAAGCCCACAGCATGATGTCAAGACTTTGGTCGATCACCGTACCGTCGGTATCGACCAGGACAGGTACAGTACCTTTGGGCGAGGCCATCAACATCGCGGCCGGCTTGTCTCGCAAGACGATTTCACGCAGCTCGCAACGTGTAACGCTCGCGGCAATGGCCAGGCGGGCGCGCATGGCGTAAGGGCACCGACGAAACGAATACAAAATAGGGAGCCGCCCTTCGATCGGCCCCGTACCTTGCCCGCCAAGAATGGCCTCGGTCACGGCTACTTGCCCTTCTGGCCCGCCAGCGCCGCCAGTCGGGCCTTTTCTTTAGCGGCAGCCTTGGCAGCTTTTTGCGCTTCCAGACGGGCGCCGATATGACGTTCGCGGCGTTGGGCCGCCAGTTCAGTTTGCTTTTGACGCTCGCGAAACCGCTGCTTTTGGGCCTCGGTGTGTTTATCGTGACAATGCGGGCAACTAACACCTGACTCAAATTGAGGTGACTGCTTGTCGGCGTCGGATAATGGATAACGACAAGCACGACAGAGTTCGTAGCTGCCTTGTTCAAGGCCATGCACCACCGAAACACGTTCGTCGAACACAAAGCACTCGCCATCCCACAAGCTCTGCTCTGCGGGCACAGTTTCAAGGTACTTCAGAATCCCGCCTTCCAGGTGGTAGACCTCGTCAAAGCCTTGCGACCTAAGATAAGCCGTTGATTTCTCGCAGCGAATACCGCCAGTGCAGAACATGGCCACTTTTTTCTTTTGCCGCAGCACCCCACCGTCGGTTGACTCTTGCTTAACCCAGTCGGGGAACTGCGTAAAGCTGACGGTTTCAGGGTTGACCGCACCTTTGAAAGTGCCAATGGCGACTTCGTAGTCGTTGCGCGTATCAACAACGACCACATCGGGGTCGGTAATCAATTGATTCCAGTCTTCGGGCTTTACATATTTTCCAGCGCGGGTCTCGGCTTCGACATTAGGAATGCCCATGGTCACGATTTCGCGCTTGAGCTTGACCTTCATGCGGTAGAACGGCTGCTTGTCGGCCCACGACTCTTTATGCGTGAGCGTTGCCAGGCGCGGGTCGGCATGCAAATAAGCGACCACAGCACGAATTCCCGCCTCGGGGCCGGCGATGGTGCCGTTAATGCCTTCTTGTGCCAACAACAATGTGCCGGTAACGTCGTTGTTTTGGCAAACCTCAAGCAACGGCGCCTGCATATCGCGGTAGTTATCGAGGCGAACGAATTTATATAGGGCAGCGACCAGAAATTGAGCCATAGGGGTAACACATTAGCGTAACGTCAAAAACGCCATTTTACCCTGTTCACCCCAGGGTTATTACCCCCGGCTTTGCTCGCCAAAACTGACAGTACAAATGAAAAGCACCCCAAAAGTCCGACAGTTGTCCGGCGCTTGGGGTGCAATTCTTGCGGGCACGCAGATGTTAGCTGTCTCGCTTGCGCCCGTAACGATCGTTACCAATACTGCCCATGCTGATGATGCGTGGGGCGGAAGCCTGTTTGGCGCGTTCGTGGTTGGCCGACAATTTAACGCTGGACTTGAACGGGCGGAACGGGGTGGGAGTGCGCGGTTTAACCAACATCAGGAACCTCTCGAAAATATTACGATTATTCGGAATGGTTTAGAACTGCGACCCCTAGGTTACCCCTGTTTATAGACAATTTGATGACAAAGCCGTCATTTTCAGGGTTATTCCTAGGAAAATAACGGCTTTTAAAAACAACAGCGCCTGAACTGGCCGGTCTATAGCACAGCCGCAAACGCCCGAGCGACACGATCGACGTTGCCGGTATTTAAACCCGCCACGCAAATGCGGCCAGACTCGATGATGTAAACACCGAACTCGTCGCGCAGACGGTTCATTTGCGCCGCCAGTACTGGTGCATAGCCAAACATGCCGCGCTGCGCCAATAAAAAGTCCCAATCGACATTGGGTTGGGCTGTGCACAGCCCCTGATGCAGCCGCTCACGCATCGACTGAATACGCACACGCATCTCGTCTACTTCGCTACGCCAAAGCGCGTTCAGCTCGGCATCGTTCAGCACCGTTTGCACAAGGCTGGCGCCATAAGCAGGCGGACTAGAGTAATTGCGACGCACGGCCTGCTGCATTTGTCCCAGCGCACGGCCAGCTTCGTCAGCATTGGCGCAGACCATGCTCAGGCTCCCGCAGCGTTCGCCATACAAAGAAAAAATCTTCGAGTACGAATTGGCGACCAGGAAAGACTGGTTAGCCTTGACCAACGCACGGATCAAATAGGCGTCCTGTTCAAGCCCCTCGCCCAACCCTTGATACGCCGTATCAAGAAACGCTATGAGCTGGCGCGACGCGATGATTTCGACAATTTCATCCCACTGCGCCGGACTCAGGTCGGCCCCGGTGGGGTTATGGCAGCAAGGGTGCAACAGCACCAGTGTTTGCGCCGGCAACTGGCGCAGCGCAGCCGCCATGGCATCAAAATCGAGGCGTTGGGTATCCCGATTGAAATAAGGGTACGTGTCTACCTTGAACCCGGCGCCCTCGAGAATGGCGCGGTGATTGTCCCAGGTCGGGTTGCTGATACGAGCTTCGATAGCCGGAAAAAACCGGCGGATGACATCGCTGCCCACCTTAAGCGCACCCGAACCCCCAACTGTTTGAATGGTGGCCACGCGCCCCTGCTTGATGACATCGGCATCTTGACCAAACAACAGCGCCTGACTGGCCTTGCAATAGGTCGGGTCACCGCTCATGGGCAGGTACATGCTGGGCTGAGTCGACCGCGCCACCCGGGCCTGTGCCTCGATGACGGACTTCAGACGGGGCACATTACCCTGGTCGTCGTAATACAAACCAATACTTAAATTAGTTTTGTCGGCGCGAGCATCGTCGCGATAGGCCAACTGAAGAGACAAGATAGGGTCGCCTGCATAGGCAGAAAGCACGTTGAACACGGTGTCGTCCTGTTGCTGCGATACTCAAAAGCATCGCCGCTGAAAGCAGTTAAAAGGAAGGCCATTTTATACCTACAAAATGCAACAGCCGTGTCATGTCGCGACCCGTTGCGCCACATTGTGCCGGGCTGCACGACATGGCCCGGGTGGTATGATCAAACGCCTATATTGGTGATCATCAACTATGGATTCCGTCACTCAAGCCGTACTGGGCGCCAGCGTCTCTGGCGTCATGCTGGGCCGATACCACGGTCGCAAAGCCTATATTGCAGGCGCCGTATTGGGCACGCTGCCAGATCTCGATGTCATCATTCGATACGGCAACCCTATTGCCGACATGATCAACCATCGCGGGTTCTCGCATTCGGTGTTTGTTCTGACCGGGTTGTCGCTTTTGCTGACCTGGCTGATACGCAAATGGCCCCCGGCCACACAGTACGACTGGAAGCGGCTATTTGCCACGTTGTGGCTGATCTTCATCACACATGTACTGGCCGACGCCTTTACCAGTTATGGCACGCAGCTGTTCTGGCCCTTCATGCCAACACCGACCAGTTGGTCAAGCATTTTCATCATCGACCCGCTCTTCACCCTGCCCATGCTGCTGGCCGCAATGGCGGCCTTTGCCTGGGGTGCGCGTCCAGCCGTGCAAAAAATGAATGCCTGGGCGTTAGGCTGGTGTGTGGTGTATCTGTGCGCTTCGCTGCTGGCCAAAAATCTGGTCGAATCGCGTGTGCGCACGACCCTGGCGCAAAGCGGCGTTAGTGTTGACGCCGTGTTCTCAACGCCGGCTCCGTTCAATATTCTGCTGTGGCGGGTGGTGGCGCGCACCGATGACGACCACTACTTTGAATACGTTACCAGCGTTCTAGACGGCCAACCCCTCGAATACATCAAGGCGCCGCTCAATACCGCACTGGCCGACCAGCTTAGCAACGCCGACATGCTTAACGGGCTGCGATGGTTTTCGGGGGACTGGATCCGCTACGACGTGATCGACAAGCAACTGGTAGCCACCGACTTGCGCATGGGTCTGGCTACGGGCTATTACTCGTTCCGATTCCGTGTCGCACAGCAAAACCCCGACGGCAGCTGGGCCGTTGTCGAACCGTCTCGCTGGCCGTCAGACCGTGGCCTGGAAGCATTGACTGCGGTGATTGCACGCACTATCAGTGCCAGCCCGGCATTGCCGCTGCAACAATGGGAAGCCCGCATGCGCGCAGCGCCCTAAAGCGCATGGGCCAACACTTCCGACACTAGGGGGTGCTGCTCTCCGCGCCGGTTTCTGATCGCAAAAACCTCTTCGCGAACCCAGTCGTCGCCGCCTAAACGTCGCAAACCCTTGAGCAACCTGGTTTGCAAGGCACCGAAGCGGCTGACCGGAAAAACGCCCAACCCCTGAGCCGCAAACACCGCCATCAGAGCGCTGTCTTCAAACTCACCCACCACGTTGGGTTGCACGCGAATTTCGGCAAACCAACGATCGAGCGACGCACGTAATTCCGAATGCCCGGTGGGCAACAGAACGGGGATTTGAGCCAGGCACGCAGGAAACGCCTGAACCTGTTTTTTGCTGACCCATGCCGAAGGCCCGAACCAGTCGATGGGCGACGACACCAGTAGTTCACTCTTGACCCGTAAATTGGCGTTGACTGGAGCCGCCTGGCCCGCCAGCACCAGGTCGATATGATGCAGGGTCAATTCGCCCAGCAACGGATCGAACTCGCCTTCGTGACACACCAGGTGCAAATTGGGCGTCGTCAGGACAGGCTTTAACAACGCATGAGCGGCAAGCTTGGAGATGCCGTCAGACAAGCCCACCGCCAAACGCACCACCGGTCTGGAAGCCGTTTGCAAGACCTCTTGGGGCAAACGCTGGCCCAACTGAAAGATTTCTTCCGCACGTGTGAATGCGGTCTTTCCGGCATCGGTTAACGCCACGCCGCGCCCTACGGGCTTGAGCAACTGACAACCCAATGACTCTTCGAGTGCGCGCACCTGCGCCGATACGGTCTGGACGGCCACGCCCAAACGATCGGCCGCCCGCGAAAAACCGCCCTCTTTGCCCACAACCCAAAAATAGTACAGATGACGGTAATTGATCATATTTCGAAAAAACCGAAGTTAAATTCAATTTTATGATGATTTATTAGAAATAAACAGACAGGCACAATTGGCCCTGTTTTCTAACCCCGTCCAATTTAAATGGCAACCTCATCATGACTGAGCTCATTTCGTTCCTGTCGACCCCCATGGCCAGCATGCCGCTCTGGGCCTGGCTGTTCTTCTTTCTAATTGTTATCACCCTTCTGGTGCTCGACCTGGGCGTGCTGCATAAAGAACAGCGCGAAATCGGTATCCGCGAAAGCCTGCTGCTATCGGCGGGGTACATTACGGCGGCCTTGATTTTTGGCGGTTGGGTCTGGTGGTATATGGGCGCCCAGCAGGGCCTTGATTACTACACCGGCTTTCTGATCGAAAAATCGCTGTCAATGGACAATATTTTTGTCATTGCACTTATTTTCAGCTACTTCGCCATCCCGCCAAAGTATCAGCACCGCGTACTGTTCTGGGGTATTTTGGGCGTCATTGTGCTGCGCGCCATCATGATTGGCCTGGGTGCCGCGCTCATCAACGAGTTTGACTGGGTCTTGTACATCTTCGGCGCGTTTCTGGTGTTTACGGGCGTCAAAATGTGGATCATGGCGGACGCCGAGCCCGACCTGGCCAAGAACCCCGTGCTGAACTTCGTGAAAAAGCACATGCCGCTAACGAACGAGCTGCACGGCAACGCATTCTGGGTAAAGAAAACCGACCCAAAAACCGGTCGACTGATGCGCATGGGTACCCCGCTGTTCCTGGCCCTGGTCATGGTCGAACTGACCGACCTGGTGTTCGCCGTCGACTCAATCCCGGCCATTTTCGCCATCACCACCGACCCGTTTATTGTTTACACCAGTAATATTTTTGCCATTCTGGGTTTACGTGCCCTGTACTTCGCGCTATCCGCAATGATTCACCGCTTCCATTACCTGAAGTACGCGCTATCGCTCATTCTGGTCTTTATTGGCTCGAAGATCTTCCTGGTCAACATTATTGGCAAGATCCCGGCCTGGGTATCACTGGGTGTGACCATGACGCTGATTGTCGGCGGTATTATCGTAAGCTTGAAGAAAACAGCCGCCCCTAAAGACACCCACTAAGGGGGCCGGGCGGCCACCGGAGACATCATGGAATTCCCTCAGTCCGTCATTGACCGCGTCGTCGCCCGCCAGGGCTGCCTTCACCCGTACGACCACTTCAACGCCGCAGAAACGGCGTTTGTAGTGGTCGACCTGCAAAACTTCTTTACGCAACCTGGTTACCTGGGCGAATGCAAGGCAGCCCGAGCCACCTTCCCTGCCGTCAACGCCCTGGCCGCTGCATTACGCCAGGCAGGCGGGCACGTCATCTGGATACAAACCAGTGCCGACGGCGCCGAAAAATTCTGGTCGCACTTCCAGCACAACATGCTTGCGCCCAAAAACAGCGCCCGACGCCTGGCCGAGTTATCCGAATCGCACGACGGGTTTCAAATACCCGACGCGCTTGACGTCGCCCCGTCTGACACGCGCATCATCAAACGCTACTACAGCGCGCTAAGCCCCGGTTCGTCCAACCTGCATGATGCCTTGCAAGCCAAAGGCGTCAAAAACGTACTTGTAGGCGGTACCGTCACCAATGTCTGCTGCGAATCGACCGCCCGTAACGCCATGATGCTCGACTACGTCACCGTCATGGTGCACGACACGCTATCGGCCGTCACCCCGCAAGAACATCAGGCTTCGCTTGAAGGCTGGCTGCTATTCTTTGGCGACGTTCTGGGCACTGAAGAGGTCATTGCCCGGCTACGCGCCGACTAATCATTTTTGTGCACGATACTGACAAGGCGTGCACAAATCCGATAGTCGCCCCCCTCCGCTGCACATTACTGTTCGGTTACAGCCCGGCGGGCATTGCCCCGCTGCGGCCAAACTTGTTGAACACAACTTATAGTGCATCGGAGACCTCATGAAAACCAATAACTTCCTGAACAGGGACCACTTCCTGCTGGGTACCTTTTCAACCAATTGCTCGGGCGGCATGACCGTCTCGAAATTGCCCAATCGCTGGAAAGCCGACTGGGAAAGCAACCTGAAAATCGGCAGGCTCCTGGACGACGCCGGCATGGACTTCATGCTGCCCATCGCTCGCTGGATTGGTTACGGCGGCGAAACCGACTTTCATGGTTATGTACTTGAAACCGTGACCTGGGCCACCGCCATGCTGGCCAACACGAAGCAGCTGACTGTCTTTGCAACCATTCACACCAGTGCCAATCACCCGGTCGTGATTGCCAAGCAAATTGCGACTATGGCCCAAATTAGTGGCGAGCGCGTTGGCCTGAACATTGTGGCCGGCTGGAACAAACCTGAATACGAAGCCCTGGGTCTGAGCCTGCCCGATGACCACGAAACCCGTTATGGCTATGCGCAGGAATGGTTCGACGTCATCAAAAAGGTCTGGAAACACGACGGCCGCTTTGACTGGAACGGCAAATACTTCCAACTCAAGGGCGTCTATGGCAATCCCAAGCCGCAAACCATGCCCCCGATCTATAACGCCGCCGGTTCGGGCCTTGGCCGCGAATTTGCAGCACGCAACGCTGACTTCCTGTTTACCCCCGCCATCGACCTGGAGCGCTCAAAGACCGAAGTTGCAGAGCTCAAGCAACAAGCCCTTGACCAGGAAGGCCGTAAAGTGGGCGTACTGACGTTCTCGCATGTCATTTGCCGCCCCACCGAAGCCGAAGCCAAAGCGGTATGGCAATCGCTGCAAGACAACGCCGACTGGGCCGCCGTCGACAACCTGATCCGTCTTCAGTTCGCACACGCCCATTCATTCCCGCACGACCTTCTGGCCCTGATTCGCGAGCGCTTCGCAGCTGGCCATGGTGGCTTCCCGCTGGTGGGTACGCCCGAACAGGTTGCAGACGGCATTACCCAACTGCACGAAGCCGGTTTCGGCGGTACCACGCTATCATTCTTTGACTACGCGGAAGAATTCCCCTATTTCCGTGATAACGTGCTGCCCATCCTTGAATCACGTGGCATTCGCAAAAAATTTGTATGAACGACGCATTACTCAACCAGGAATTCCGGGCCGCCATGCGCCAGCTGGCCGGCGGCGTCTCGGTCATTACCGCCGCCAACGGCAACGAGCGAACCGGCCTGACAGCCACATCGGTGGTGTCCATTTCGATGGACCCACCCGAGCTGTTCATTTCGGTAAACCAAAGCTCATCGTCGTGGCCTGTCATCGAGAAAGCCGGCAAGTTCGGCATCAATGTGCTGCAGCATGGCCAACAAATTGTGGCCGAGCACTTTTCGGGGAAAGGCGGACGCAAAGGTGACGACCGATACGCCGACGACGACTGGTACCAGACCCCGGACGGCGTCTGGCTGTCGCGCCGGTCGCTGGCTGCTTTTGCCTGCGACGTCGAAAAAGTCTGGCTGCACCGGCAACATGCACTTATCGCTGGCAAAGTCACCCGGATCGACATTAATCCTGGGCCTAAGCCACTTGCGTACTGGCAAGGCAATTACGGGTCATTTTCGGGCCAATAGCCCACATGTGAAATGGTCCCCCGGGGAAACCCCCAGAGGCAAAAAAACAGTTTAGGTATAAACTGTTAGCTTTATGTCATTGGGGCGTTTCCCCCGGTTCACCAGCCGCATTCTCCGGCTTCAGGCCGGCCCGGGCGCCGAAGGAAAATGCACATGCAGGCGGCACTCAACGCGCAACCGCGCAGCCATTTGTTTAGTCGTTTCCCAAAGTTCACATCGCATGATGCCGAAGAAGTCAGGCATCAGGTCAGCCGTATTTTTTGCGATCACGACCTGAAAGTCGTAGGCAAATCGCAGGCGCTTAATACACAAATACACTTTCGCCCTGGCAAGCGCGTCAGCTATGGCCGAATGCTTTATGGCGCCACTGTCGACATCGAGCCAGGCAAGCTCGACGATTTTTACCTGATACAAATCCCGGTTGCCGGGCAAGAAACCATCGAATGCAACCGGCAATCGGTGCACTCAAACCCCAGCATTGCCACCATCATTAGCCCCGACCTCGAATTCCGCATGCGGCACGAACGCCATGCCGAAAAGCTGTTCATTCGGGTCGAGCGCAACGCCTTCGAACAGCAATGTGCCCAATATTATGGGCAAGGGGTACGCGGGGCATTAAATTTTGATCCGGCTATCCCCCTAAATACCCCGGTCACGCAATCGCTCAAGCGTTTGCTCGACTGGCAATTGCTCGAAGCCTCTGAAGGCGAGCTCTTCAATCAGCCGCTTATTGCTGCGCGCTTCGAAGAAACTCTGATGGTGTCGTTGCTATGTAGTTTGTCGCACAACCAGCAACATACCATCGACCCGACCACGGTCGCTCCGGGGTTTATCAAGCGCGCCGAAGATTACATTCAACATCACGCTCACCTGCCGCTTACTGCCGGCGACATCGCCGAACATGTCGGGGTCAGTATCCGCAGCCTGTTTGCCGGGTTCCGAAAATATCGCAATACATCACCCATAAAGCTGCTCAAAGAAGTTCGGCTCGAGCGTGTACGCTCCGACCTCGAACGCCCTGCGGCCCATACCAACGTGACCCAAGTCGCTCTGCGCTGGGGGTTTACACACCTGGGGCAGTTCTCGGCCGACTACCAGCAACGGTTTGGCGAGCTGCCATCGGCCACGCTCAAGCGGCACGTATCCTGAACCATAAGCCGTAAAGCGCAGGCACAAACAACAGGGTAATGGCTGTTCCCACGGCCACGCCGCCAATCAATACAAACGCCAGCGGTCCCCAAAAAGTGTCCAGGGTCAACGGCACAAACGCCAGCACAGCGGCCAGGGCCGTCAGCACCACCGGCCGCGCGCGCTGCACTGCCGCTTCAACCACACCCTCCAAAGCCGTCATGCCGGCATCAAAATTGTCGGCCACCTGCTGAGTCAGGATCAAAGTGTTGCGCATCAAGATGCCCGCCAGGCCAGTCAGGCCCAGCAAGGCAACAAAGCCAAACGGCTGATTGAACAATAACAGGGCCAGCACCGCCCCGATAAGCCCTAACGGGGCCGTCGCCACGACCATAAAGGTGCCCGAAAACGAACGCATTTGCAGCATGATGAAGACCAGCATGGCGGCAAACATGACAGGCTGCAACTTTTGAATCGACGACTCGCCCTTACCTGATTCCTCAATCGTTCCGGCCATCTGCAGGTCATAGCCCTGCGGCAATTGCTCGCGTACCGACGCCAGAGTCAGCCATATCGCGACACTTACATCATTGGGTTGTGCGCCCTGCACGTCGGCCTGCACCATCAACGAACGTTGCCGGTTATAACGCTTGATTAAAGGCTCTTCGAAACGGGTTTCGACCTGACCCAAATGAGCAAAGGGTACTTTACGTCCCTCGGGGGTCAGAATTTCAATTTGCCCCAGTAGATCAGCATGCGAGGTCTCGTCGTCTAACCAGGGGCTCTGCATGCGGGCCACCACATCAACGGTGCGGATATTCTGGCGTAACTGACTAATGACCAAGCCATCGAGCTGAAACTGCAGCTGTTGCGACACCTCAAGCGGCGTCAGCCCCAACAGCCGCAAGCGCGCATTGTCCATCGACAAATGCAATTGCGGCGCGCGCTCGTCCCACTCAAGATGGGCATCGAGAATGTGCGGATTGGCCTGCATGCGTTGACGCACCTCATGGCCGACATCACGCAACACATGCGGGTCGGGCCCCACAAGCCGGAACGCCACCGGCCACACCACAGGCGGGCCGTACAACAAACCGGTCACTCGCACGCGCGCCTCGGGGAACGCCCCATCGGCAATCGCCTGTTGCAAACGGGCGATCACCCGGTCACGAGCTTTGGCGTCGTGCGTAACGGCGATCAGTTTGGCAAAAGCCGGGTTGGGCATTTCAGGGCTGGCAGAAATAAAAAACCGCGGTGCTCCAGCGCCGATATACGCTGACAAGCTGCGAATATCCTCGTCGGGGGCCAACAAACTTTCGATTTTGCGAACCGTTGCATCGGTTGCGGCAATACTGGAGCCTTGCGGCAAATAGACACTGACCAGCACTTCGGGCCGATCGGAAGCCGGAAAAAACTGCTTTTGCACGACCGTAGCCATGCCCACAATAGCCACTACCAGTAGCCCCACCGTCGTAAAAACCACCGTCTTTCTGTGGACTACGCACCAGGTGACCCAGGTGCGCAAACGACGATAGCCCGGCGTTTGATACGCCGCAGTGCCGCCATGATGCGCCGGCATGTCGGGCAACAGCTTTACGCCCAGATACGGCACAAATACCACCGCCACCAGCCACGATACGATCAACGCAATACCCAATACCCAGAAGATATTGCCGGTGTACTCTCCTACGGCCGACTGTGCAAAACCCACAGGAATAAAGCCGGCTACGGTGACCAGCGTGCCAAACAGCATAGGGGCTGCGGTCACATTCCAGGCATGTGCCGCCGCACGCACGCGGTCCCAACCCGCCTCCATTTTTACCAACATCATCTCGACCGCAATAATCGCGTCATCGACCAGTAGCCCCAAAGCCAATATCAGCGCGCCCAACGTCACCCGATCAAGATTGATGTTCATTAGCAGCATGACCAGAAACGTAATGCCCAACGTCAGCGGCACGGCAACACCGACAATCAGCCCCGCCTTAACGCCGATAGCCAACATACTGACGGCCACCACTACCGCAATCGCGACAAAAAATTTGACCTGAAACAGGCTTACCGCGCCGGCAATAGCCTCGGCCTGATTAGTCAGAACCTCGAGAGTCATCCCCAAAGATAGCGTCTCACGCTCTTTAACGACGAACTGAGTCAACCGCTCACCCAGTTCAAGGCCATTCACCCCACTTTCCATGACCACGCCCACCAGCATGGCGTCTTTACCGCGCGACCGAACCAAATAGCCTGGCGGGTCTTCATATCCCGGCGTCACGGTTGCAATATCAGACAGGCGAATGAGACGGTCGCCTATGCGCAACGGCACGGCTGACAGTTCGTCCAGATCAGACAAGTCAGTGTCCAGCCGTAAATAAACCCGCGGTCCTTCGGTTTCAAGGTGGCCAGCGGGCAACAAGCGGTTGTGCGCATCGATGGCTTGAAACACCGCCTGCGGCGAAATGCCCAAGTTATTCAGACGCGCAGTATCGAACTCGACAAACACGCGCTCGGACCGCTCGCCCAGCACAAGCGCCTTACGTACACCCGGCACCATACGGATCCGGTCACGCAGCGCTTCGGCATCGCGCGTCAGTTCGCGCATGGGCAGGCCTGGCGCCGTCAGCGCCACAAGACTGAAATAAACATCGGCAAAATCATCATTGACCACGGGCCCCATAACGCCGGCCGGCAAACTGATTGCCTCTTCCTGCATGCGCTTTCGTACTTCGTAGAACAGATCGGGTACCTGCGCTTTAGGCGTGTGATCAAAAAATTCGACCTGCAAGCTCACTTGCCCCGGGCGTACCGAGGTCTCGATTTTGTACAGACTGGGGACTTCTTGCAGCCGTTTTTCAAGCCGGTCGGCCACCTGCTGCTGCATTTCTTCGGGCGTGGCCCCGGGCCAGTAGGCTGACACCACCAGCGCGCGCACCGTAAACGGCGGATCTTCGGCGCGCCCAAGGGCCATGAAAGCGTAAATGCCGGCAATAACCGCCAGAATCAAAAAAAACAGCGTAATGGCGCGCTCTTTGACCGCCAGCGCCGAAAGATTGGGAAAACTCATTTGCTGAGTTCCTGCACGGCCATGCCATCGACCAACAAATGGGTACCCAGCGCGACGATTGTTTCGCCGGCCTGAAGATCTGCACGTATCAAGGCTGTTTCTGTGTCCAGCCTTAACAAGGTCACCGGAACAGGCCTGACTGTGCCATCTTTAAGTAGCCAGACATTAGGACCCTCACCCCGTTCGCTCAGCGCCCCAACAGGTACCCTGAAAAGTTTGCCATCTGTCTCTTCCAACGAAAACATTAACCGCTGTACGCTCCCCAACTGCAGCGCCGGCGCTTGTGGCGGCAATGCATAACGGGCGCGCAGCGTACGGCTTTGCGCATCGACGGCACCGGCCGCTTCGCGCAACTGCACCACCATAGCTTCCCCGTCGGACTTCAATTGCCCCTTGGCGGGCGGCTGATCACCTTGCGGAAAATAAACCTCGATCTCACGCTCGCCCGCATGAGCCAGCAACGCGACCGTTTGGCCCGCCGCAACAACTTGCCCCACATCGCCTGTCACATCAATCAATACGCCGTCGGCCGGCGCCAGCAAACGCGCATATTCAAGTGCATTTTTCGCCTGCGTCTGGCGCGCCAGCGCCCCTTGCAGTCTGGCCTGTGCTTCTTGCAGCACAAGTTCGGCCTGATCGGCTGCCTGACGGCTGACGGCGTTGCCGGCCAGCAATTGCCGATGGCGCGTCAGGTCGTCTTGTGCAATGCGTTGGGCCGCGCGCGCAGCGACCACGCCCGCCTGGGCTTCGCGAAATTGCTCATCCAGGTCGCGAGTGTCCAGCTGGAACAGTGACGCCCCTTTCTTGACAACCTGCCCGGCGTCAACGGCACGTGCCAGTATTCGGCCCGGCACTTGAAACGCCAGGGGCGATTCGACACGCGCACGCACCACACCCGACAGGCTGAACGCAGACCCCTCGGCAGCCTGCAATGTCCAGGTCTTTACATACGGTGCAGGCGTTGCCGCGACCGTATCACGACCCTCGCCACAACCAGACAAGAACAACGCCGCCACCGCCAAGCCAACAGCCAGAAAACGCATGAACTACCCCAAATTTGAACTGAATCGCATCGTACCGTATGTATGCCACCCGATGCAGGGCAGATTTTTGAATAGATAAACAATATTAATTAATTCATTAGATATTCAAATTTCCATAATGACTCGGCTTGACTTTAAATAGACGCATATCTGCTTCAGCCCCAAAGGAACCTTGCAAAACCATGTCCAAAGAATGTGAAATCCTGATTGTCGGCGCCGGTATTGGTGGCCTGAATCTTGCCCTCAATTTACACGCGGCCGGTATTTCATGCCGCCTGTACGAGGCGGTTCCTGACATCAAGCCGCTGGGTGCGGGTATCAATGTCCTGCCTCACGCGGTCAGTGTGCTCGACCGCCTGGGCCTGGTACCCGAACTGGAAAAAGTAGGCGTGAAGACCAAAGAATCCATTTTCTTTGATCACCACGGTTCATTTGTATACAGCGAACCGGCGGGTCTGGATGCCGGCTATGCCTGGCCACAGTTTTCGATTCATCGCGGCGACCTGCAATTTGTCTTGATCAATGCCGTAAAACAACGCCTGGGCGATGACGCGATTGTGCTCGATCGGCGCTGCACAGGAGTGACCCAGGACGACAACGGCGTTACCGCTACTTTTGTCGACAGCGACGGTAAACCTTCAGAGGTCAGGGCGTCCATTCTTGTCGGCTGCGACGGTATTCACTCCGTCATCCGCAAACAGTTGTACCCCAATGAACGCGAGCCCCGGTTTTCCGGAATTAACATGTGGCGCGGCGTCACGCCCATGAAGCCCTTTTTAAGCGAAGCCAGCATGGTGCGCGCCGGCTGGCTCGACGTAGGCAAGATGGTGATCTACCCGATTCGCAACAATATCGACGCCGAAGGCAACCAACTGATCAACTGGGTGGCGGAAACCTTGTCCGACCGCCCGGTCGTGCGAGACTGGACGCGTGCCGGACGCCTCGAAGACTTCTTCTCGTACTTCGAAAACCGCCACCACGACTGGTTGGATATCTCGGGCATGATTGCCAAGACCGAGACCATTCTTGAATACCCCATGGTCGACCAAGACCCGCTGCCACGTTGGAGTTTTGGGCGTATTACGCTGCTGGGCGATGCCGCACACCCCATGCTGCCTCGGGGCTCGAACGGGGCTGGGCAAGCCATTCTTGACGCCCCGTGCCTGATCGAACAGTTCAGAAAATACGGCATTAACGAGGGCGCACTAACGGTCTACGACCGCATTCGCAACAAGGCCACCACCGATGTGGTCTTGTTCAATCGCAGCGCGCCGCCCGACACTATTCTTAAAGAAGTGCATGAACGCACTGGTGGCAAACCCTTTAACGACATCAACGACGTGATCAGTCGTGAAGAGCTGCAGGCCATTTCGAACCGCTACAAAAGCGTCGCCGGCTTCAAGGTCGAAGACCTGCAAAAGAAACCTGCAACCAGTTCTGCAGCATAAGCCCGCAAGCATTACCAAATCAAAATAAACCAAGGAGACAAACCATGAAACCTTTCAAGAAAGCACTGAGCACCCTGGCCCTGGCCTGCGGCCTCATCGGCGCCGGGCAAGCACATGCCGAAAACCTGAAAATCGGCCTGATCCTGCCTTTATCGGGTCCATTTTCAACGATAGGCAAGCAAATTCTCGACGGCGTCAAACTGTATATGAACGTACACGGCGACACCGTCGCCGGCCGCAAAGTCGAGCTTCTATTGCGCGACGACACCGGCATTGCGCCAGCTGTCAGCCAGCGGGCAGCACAAGAGCTGTTGGTTAACGAAAAAGTCAATATTTTGGCTGGCTTTGGCTTTACGCCTGCAGCGTTTGCTGTAGCCCCGCTGTCAGAAAGCACAAAAACGCCCATGGTGGTCATGAACGCGGCAACGTCGTCCATCACAACCAAGTCGCCCTACATTTTGCGCACCTCATCCACCATGGGCCAATTTACAGCGCCCAATGCCATGTGGGCCGCCAAGAACGGCATGAAGAATGTCATTACCCTGGTGTCCGACTACGGCCCAGGGCACGACGCTGAGAAGCAGTTTGTCAAAACCTTTACCGAAAACGGCGGCAATATTGCGGCGCAAATTCGCATGCCCGTGCAAAGCCCCGACTTTTCACCGTTCCTTCAGCGTGTCAAAGATGCCAAGCCGGACGCCGTCTTTCTGTTTGTGCCTGCGGGTGAACAAGGCGTTGCATTTATCAAGGGCTACCGCGAACGCGGTCTAGATAAAGAAGGCATCGAACTGCTATCAACCGGCGACATCACCACCGAAGACCTGATTGCCGCTACCGGTGACGCCGCGATTGGGTTGAAAACGTCCTTCACCTATTCCGAGGCGCACGACTCTGACGTCAACCGAGAATTCAAACAGAAGTACAAAGCCATGTATCCGAACCAGCGCCCCACGTTCCTGACGGTTGGCGGCTACGACGGCATGCACCTGATCTACGAAACACTGAAGAAAACCGGTGGCAAATCAGACGGCGATACCTTCCTGGCCAGCGCCAAGGGCATGGCTTGGGAAAGCCCTCGCGGCCCAATCTCCATCGACCCTGAAACGCGCGACATCATCCAGAATGTTTACATTCGCGAAGTCAAGAAAGTCGACGGTCTGCTACAGAACGTAGAGTTCGACGTTATCCCGAACTTCAAAGATCCAGGCAAACAGCCCTGATTACGCGTTCAAATACAAAAAAGCCTGCATACGGCAACGTTGCAGGCTTTTTTGTGGTCCGCGGCAAGCCACCCAGCGCGCTGCCGCAATACACATCACGCCTACGCGTAAGAGTTTCTACACCGCTTTGGGACGCGGCCGCTTGTGAATTTGGCCCAGCGACGCATAGAACGGACCGCCCAGACGGGCCACAGGATCCATCGCAACACTATCAATGTGACGCCCGTCGAATACGTTTTTATCGACGTGGAAGGCCACAATTTCGGCGATATACAACGTATTAATGCCGGTACCCAAGGGCACCACTTGCGACAAACGGCACTCCATTTGTGCAGGCGACACCGCTACACGCGGCGGCTTGACCAACTGGCTGGGCAGCAACGGAATCTCAAGCACCTCGGCTTCGCTAACGTTGGCCGGGTACTCGGCACTGCTTTGGTTCATCATGTCGAGCGCTGCGGTGGGGGTGATATTGACGACGAACTCGCCGGTATCGCGAATATTGCGCGCCGAATCCTTGAGCGCGCCATCGTCTTGCAGCGCAATGTTTACCGCCAGCATGGGTGGGCTATGCGCCACATAATTAAAGGAACTGAACGGCGCCACATTGACGACACCCTCGGCACTTTGCGAACTGACCCACGCCACAGGCCGTGGCACCACCAGGCCGGACACCATCTTGTACCCCATGCTAGGGTCGATTTCCGACGCCAGCAAGGTCGTCATGTCATCGTTCTGAAAAACTTTCATTTAAATAAACACTTGAATAGCCAAAGAGAAGCGTCCGAATTTAACAGCTTCGGACGCCTTTAGACAATGCGAACGTCGTCAGCCGGGGCTTGGACTGACCGGCCTTGGGATGGGCCTACAGCAACGACGCGATCAGCCAGTAAATACCTGCTGCCATCAGCGCCGAAGCCGGCACCGTGATGATCCAGGCCGCCACAATTTTGGTCACCGCAGTACGCTTGACCAGCTCACCACGGTAAACACGACGCATTTTTTTGTATTCTTTTTTGGTCAACTCGACGTCTACCGTGTGATCTTTAAGCTGCTGCAGCATGGCTTGCTTGGCTTGCACATCGGCAGCGGCAAACTTGTCAAGAAACGCCTCGACCTGCGCCTTATCGGCCCCGGTGTGCCGGTGTTTGATCCACTCGAGCATTTGCGAATAGTTTGACTTCAGGTGTTCGCGCAAAAAGCCGACACCAAAAATCCCGCCAATAGCAATATGTGTTGAGCTGACCGGCAAACCCAATTGCGACGCAACAATCACGGTTACCGCCGCAGCCATGGCAATAGAAAATGCCCGCATCTGGTCAAGGTCGGTAATTTCGCCACCTACCGTACGAATCAGCTTGGGACCATACAAGGCCAAGCCAATGGCTATGCCCAACGCACCGATCAACATGACCCACAACGGGATACCCGCCTTGTCGGAAACACCACCATGAAGGACTGTGTCGGCAATAGCAGCCAGCGGCCCAATCGCATTGGCGACATCATTGGCGCCATGCGCAAAACTAAGCAAAGCTGCCGCAAAAATCAGCGGAATGGTGAACAAGGAGTTAATGGACTTTTTGGTATTGGACAATGTCGCCACACGACGTGCCATGACCGCACGCGTAAGCAACCAAACCAACGCACCAATAAGCCCACCGACAATAACCGCTGTAAGGAATTCAACATCCCAGATCTTGTTCAACCCCTTAAGAATAAGATAGGTGGAAAAGGAGAACGCCATGACGCCGATAAGAATGGGCACCGTCTTGCGTGCTGCAGCCACCATGTCGCTTTTGTAGGTAATGGCCCATTTAATCCACAGCAAAAAGCCGGCTGCAATCAGCCCGCCCAGAAGCGGCGAAACCACCCAACTGGCCACAATTTTGACCATGACGCCCCAGTTGGCCGCAGCAAAACCACCCGCCGTTACTCCGGCGCCAAGCACTGCACCCACAATAGAATGAGTCGTCGACACAGGCGCACCCAGCGCCGTCGCCAGGTTCAGCCAAAGCGCACCGGCCAGCAAGGCCGCCGTCATCAGGGCCAGGAAGTGATCGGGGCTGGGAATAGCCGCCATATCAATAATGTCGCCCCGCACTGTCGAAACCACATCACCGCCTGCGATAAGCGCACCCATAACTTCGAAGATCGCGGCAATGACTATGGCCCCTGCCATTGAAATTGACTTTGACCCCACCGCCGGTCCAACATTGTTAGCCACGTCGTTGGCGCCGATATTCATGGCCATGTAGCCGCCAATCATGGAAGCGACTACCAACATAATGCCCTGCGTGCCCGAAGTCCCCAGACCTAAAGACGAATAGATCATGATGCTGACAACAAACAGCAGACCCATGCCAAAGCGGAAGAATTCACGCTGACTGCGTTTAGTCGCGTGCTGGATGTCGGAGAGTTCCTGGAATTGCATGAAGATAGTCGGGAGAAAAAGCCCGTTTGCGAAAAATTGCGTAATTATGACATTTCAATGAATTGTCATGCGAACGGTTACATCACAATGAAGCGATGGCGCAACACCTATCCCCCGTGATGCCGCGCGTAAACCTCCGCCCCCATCGCGGCAATTTGCTGTTCAATCAGGGCGTCGAACGGTCGTAACAACGGCTCAAAATCTTGCCCGGGCTCAAGCCACGTCAACGTCCGGACAATCGCCTCAATCGTTGAAACGGCATTCGGTTCAGCGGCTTTACGCACGCGATAACGCGATGGCACACCATCGGCCAGCATCAGCCTGGGCAAGTCGGCCAGCACCGGATTCAGCTGAACAAGTTTGCGCGCCTTACGCCACGTGCCATCAGGCACAATCAGCAACGGTGCGTCGCCGGCCGCAAGTGCCTCAAGCGGCAGAGGTGCCTGAGCCTCGGGGCCCGGAAAAAGCAGAAACGCGGCCGAGGCCTGACGAATAGATGACGCCAGATCGGGAAAATGCTCGCCCACCCACAGGGTGCTGTTGGTTAACCCCAACGCAGCCAGCCGCGCCGTATTCAAGGCATGACGGGACTCATCAGGATGCTGCAGAATGAGTACACGCGTACGGCTGGGTACGGCGGAAACGTAAGCGCACAGGCAATGCGTTGCTGGGCGAAGACATCGTGGGCAACTGGAACGCCCCTTCTTTTCGAGATTCTTTGTATTCACCCTGGACATTCAATCTAAACAATAACAAGCGGTAGCACTCAAGCCCACCCATTGCACCGAACAATCCTCGTGAGGGTCGCGACTGTAACGAGAAATAGCTTAACGCCCAAAAAATCAGGAGAAATCTGGAAAATTACAAATAAAACAATTGGTTATAATGCAATTTTAAGAAACATTATCCAAAGTAAAAATAGTAGTGCATAGAAGACTTGTTGCGCACCAACAAAATGATCACCCAAACTCACGTTTTCCGTTTTTTGAGCAACAGCAGTACCGGAAACATTCTAAACTCGAAGGGTTATGGAAAACGAAGACATTACGACTGATCATCCCTTGAGCCCTACGTACGCCATCGCAATAATTTCAGCGAAAGGGGGCGTCGGCAAAACATCGTTCGCGGCCAGCCTTGGCGTCTGCATCGCACGGGCCGACCGACCAGTCCTCATGCTCGACTTGGATCCTCAAAATTCGCTTTGTCACCATGTTGGCATCCCGCCAAACGCACGAGAAGGCTCTGCGCTGGCAAGCCTTAACAACCACA
The DNA here is from genome assembly GCF_002236805.1 of Pusillimonas sp. T2. Taxonomy (GTDB): domain Bacteria; phylum Pseudomonadota; class Gammaproteobacteria; order Burkholderiales; family Burkholderiaceae_B; genus Neopusillimonas. The sequence continues at coordinate 476,778 of NZ_NIQA01000001.1, forward strand.
AATGGTCGACCACAGTGGTAGAGCTTGCTCCAGACGTACGCCTGATCCCATACGGCATTCCCTCAGAGGCCGAACGAACCGCCTACGAAGACATACTGGAGCAAAACCCGCACTGGCTTTCAGAGCGTTTAAGCGAACTATCGATAACACCCGGCACCATCATCATTTTTGACACGCCGCCGGGCCCATCTATTTACATTCAGCGCGTTCTCGAAATCGCAAATCTAGCCCTGGTGCTCACTTTGCCCGATGCGGCCTCATTCGCAGCCATACCTGTCATGGAGCGCTTACTGAATCAATACAGCAGGCCACGCACGGCGTTCGACGGGGCCAAGTACATCATTAACCAAGTCAACAGCGCACACCCCTTGTCACGCGACATGGCTGAAGTTATCCGCCACGAGCTGGGCTCTGCATTGATAGGACGCATACATGCTGATCAATTTATGTGTGAAGCGTTGGCGAATCGACAAGACGTCACCAGCTTTGCGCCCTACTCGCAAGCTTCTTACGACATCAAAATTTGTACAGACAGGGTTTTGCAACTATTGCAAGCCAACACGACGAAACGGCCATGACCACCAAAAAATTGCCAAACAAGTATGCTGTCGGCATCAACAAACTGCTGCAACAGGCCTCTGAAGAGAAACGCTGGCGCAACCCGTGGGTCATTGCCATAACCCTTGCCATTACTTTATTTACCTTTGGCCTGCTGATCGTAGTGCCGCTCGACTTCTGGTCGCAGGTCCTCTTTTCGGTCTGCATATTGGCAGTAGCCATGGTCATCAGAAGACTGGAAAGCAAAATCGCTTCCCACATATTGATCATTTTTTCTTCATTGGCGTCGCTACGTTACATGTATTGGCGCGTTACCGAGACACTGGGTTTTGAGACGCTTCTTGATGCCACATTCGGCTATGGCCTTTTACTAGCCGAGATATACGCCCTATTGGTGCTATTGCTGGGTTACCTCCAAACCGCCTGGCCGCTGCACCGAAAGCCTGTGCCGCTGCCCGACGACATCGACGCCTGGCCCAGCGTCGATGTGTTCATCCCAACATATAACGAACCCATAGGTGTCGTGCGGCAAACCGTCTACGCAGCACTCGCCATGGACTGGCCTGCTGAAAAACTGAACGTCTACTTGCTAGATGACGGCAGGCGCGAAACCTTCCGAGAACTCTGTGAAGACGTAGGATGTGGGTATATGACCCGCGACAACAACCGACACGCCAAGGCGGGAAACCTGAACGCAGCCCTGGCCCAAACCAACGGAGAATTCGTAGCTATCTTTGATTGCGACCATATACCTACGCGCTCGTTCCTCCAATTAACCATGGGGTGGTTTCTGCGCGACTCAAAACTCTCCATGGTTCAGACCCCTCACCACTTTTTCTCGCCCGATCCTTTCGAGCGGAACCTAAATACTTTTCAGTCGGTACCCAACGAGGGGAACCTGTTTTATGGCGTGGTGCAAGAAGGCAACGACCTTTGGAATGCCTCGTTTTTCTGCGGCTCCTGCGCCATTCTCAGGCGCAGCATGCTGAATGAAATTGGCGGGGTTGCCATTGAAACGGTAACCGAAGACGCTCACACCGCACTCAAACTAAACCGAAAAGGCTACAACACAGCCTATCTGGGGATACCGCAGGCTGCAGGTTTAGCGACCGAAAGCCTTTCAGCACATGTGGGCCAGCGCATACGTTGGGCGCGCGGCATGGCACAGATTGCACGCGTCGACAATCCGCTACTTGGAAAAGGCCTTACCCTAGGGCAAAGGCTTTGCTATCTGAATGCAATGCTTCACTTTTTTTTCGGGCTCCCTCGCTTAGTGTTCCTGACCGCTCCATTGGCATTTTTGTTTTTCGGGGCACAGGTTTTCCAGGCATCCGCACTCATGATCGCCGCATACGCGCTGCCTCACATCATCCAGAGCAATCTGACCAACTCCAAACTACAAGGCAAATTCAGGCATTCGTTCTGGAACGAAGTCTACGAATCGGTGCTTGCCTGGTATATCGTGCGACCGGTCATCGCTACATTCATCAACCCTAACAAAGGTAAGTTCAACGTAACGGCCAAAGGCGGCATCATCGAGCGATCTTACCTTGACGCTGACATCGCCAAACCTTATATCTTGCTGCTCGGGCTGAATCTTTTTGGCTTGCTGATCGGCGGCATCATGTTGGCAAGCAACTATGAGAACCCCGACCTGTTCATGACCATTATCATGAACATGCTCTGGACGGTCTTCAACGTACTTCTTGCAGGAGCCTGCGTGGCGGTTTCCCTCGAAAGCCGGCAAATCCGGCAATCACCACGGGTATCAGCCACGCTTCCCGCGATTCTGCAGACGCCTGATGGTATGGCATTTCGCTGCGACACCCACGACTTCTCTGAGCAAGGACTTGGCGTCACGCTGCCGCCTGGCGTCCAAATAGCGCCCGGGTCGCTCGTTGGGGTCACACTTACGCGCGGAGATGACGAAGCCTACGTACCCTGCAAGGTAGTGTTGTGCCAAGACCAACGCATCGGTGTCAAACTCGAACCGCTTACGCCAGAACAGGCTTTTAACTATACGCAAATGACCTTCGGGCGTGCAGACTTGTGGGTCGACGCCTGGAACGCCGCAGCGCCAGACGCGCCGTTAAGCGCCCTACGCAACGTATTAAATATTGGTGTGCGAGGCATCAGACTATTCGCGAAGCTATCGCGCGACACCCTGACAGAAAAACTCAAGCATCCCGGCATCGGGAAGGCACGCTCTTCATCAGACTCACAGGTTAAACAGTCATGAAGGCGCTCGCTGGAAAATTGCATTCTGGGTTTCAGCTGCTTTGCGCTGCGGCTTCAGTATTGCTAGTAAACACGGCTTACGCCGCAGATCACGTCGAACCGCACGCACTCAGCGCTCCTGAAATACAAAGCAGGTCCCCAAACCAGGCATCAACGCAGTCTCTGTCGTATACGCTAGCCGACCTTGGCCAGCGCAATAACATCAAGATTGTCGGCGCCGATGGCTCGTACAGCGTCGCCCTGCTCATGCCCAACAAAATCGTGCCGGTCACAGCGCAACTCAAGCTGAAATACCATCATTCAGACGAGCTACTCAGCGGTCTATCTCACTTGAATGTGCGTATAGACGGAAAACACGTTGCGACAATACCCATCAAGCAAGATGAAGCGGGACAAGAACTGAGCTACAACGTCGAATTACCAGCGGGCTGGATAACACCCGAATCAAGGCTGGACCTGCAGCTTATTGGACACTACACCAATCGCTGCGAAAACCCCCGTTATTCCGGACTATGGCTAGAAGTAGACAACACGAGTACTCTCGATCTGGAGGCGCGTCCGAACCTTGCCAACCCTCGCCTTGACGATCTGCCTGTACCCTTCTTCAGGGGTAACTCGATCGCTCAACTTGTCTTGCCTTTTGTATTGCCGGCAAGCCCGGATGCCGAAACCCTTGAAGCGGCAGGCATCGTTTCGTCGTGGTTCGGCGCGCTCGCCGACTATCGCGGCGCAAAATTCCCCGTTAACCACGACAAACTGCCCGAAACAGGGGACGCCGTTATCGTCTTAAGCGCAGATGAATCAATTAACGGACTTGAGCTGCCTGCGGTAAAAGGGCCTGAGGTGGGCGTGTTCACGCACCCAAGTGATCCAACCGCCAGCCTTCTGGTCATACGGGGTAAAAATCAAGCCGAGGTAAAACAAGCCGCGCAGGCACTTGTACTAGGCGACAAGGCATTGACCGGTAAGCAAGCGTATATCTCAGCACTCGACCTTCCAGAACCGCGACTACCCTACGATGCGCCCAGATGGCTGTCTCGTCACAATCCCGTCGCGTTCGGCAATTTGCAAGCACCTGCCAACTTGCAAGTCAACGGTTTTTCGCCCGATTTAATCAGGTTTGGAGTACGTTTGCCGCCCGACCTTTATGACCCTGACGATGTTGGGGCATTAATTAAACTTGTTTACCATTACACACCCCGGCCAAAATCAGATGCATCCCGCCTCTTGAGTAGCGCTAACGGCATTCCGCTTGGCGTCATAGATCTCAAACCAGCGGGCAACCCCGACACGGCCACACTAAGCCTTCCGGTCAGAACGCTTGCCTCACAAACCGAGCTCCAGTTCTATTTCGACTATAACTATCTATCTCGCGAGAACTGTAAAGACGTTCCCGCGGATACTGTGCGAGGTCGGATCGACCCTAGCTCGACCATCGACATATCGCACTTGCCGCACTTTATCGCCATGCCCAATATGGCCGCTTTCGCCAATAGCGGCTTTCCGTTCACTCGCTTGGCAGATTTATCTGAAACAGCCTTTGTTCTACCGCAACAATCTGGTACCGAAGAGCAAACAACCTACCTCAACATTCTGGGTCAAATGGGCGCAGCGACCGGATACCCCGCAATACGCCTTCAGGTTGTTTTCCCGCAGCCAAACACCCCACTGCCCAACAAGGATATTTTGGTCATCGCGGGATCCAACGTCCACGATGTATTGGGGCCTTGGTCGAGCGCCCTGCCAAAAAATAGCGTCCTGGAAAACGGCCAAGATCAAGAAAATTCCTCGTTATGGAAAAAGCTTATTGCATACGTCGACCCTTCGACCAGCACTCAACCGCATCGCCAACTAAACCATCAGGCATTACTAACCGGCTTTGAGTCGCCTGCGTCAGCGGGCCGCAGCGTTGTTGTAGTTGCGTCAGCAAACCCATCAAATCTGCACCATTTCAGCGACGCGTTGTTAAACACAAGTTTGTTGGAACGCATCCGTGGGTCAAGTATTAGCCTGGGTGCCGATCAGGTACAAACGCTGTCAACACAAACCGACTATTACCTGACCGACCTAAGCCTGCCGCATCGCATTGTTTGGTACTTGGAACGCCACCCGTTAATCCTTGTCATGCTCGCTCTAATCACGACCGTGATACTTGGGCTCATGATGTACGCAACACTGCGTGCTCGCGCGATTAAACGTCTGCGCCAGCAAGAGAGCTAAACGAACAGGGATGCAATACAACACCTAGCCAAAAGGCTTAAAACTTTTGTAATTTTGGTCTAAAATCGCATTAAGTCGCACATTTAACATAATGCTACTCTTTAGGCATGTGCGCTACAGGCAAGGTTATGCTTCAAGAATGCGGGCCGGAAACCCGCAGCTCCGCCTTGCAAAAATTATGCTGGTTATGCATATACGCTTCTCAAGTTGCCAATTCCAGCGCTCTCCGTCTGCGTTGCAGCATCTGGGCCGCCCTGCTGGCATACCGTTTTTCCCCGCAAAACTACCTAAATCGCTCGTTCCAATGCGTATTTCCATACGTATTGCCCAACGCTGCGCTCGCAACGCTTGAGAAATCCAATAAGAACCCAAAGGACCGTCGTGGAAAAAGATATCGTCCAGTACTTGATTACGCAACACTGCTCGGCTCAATGGAGAGGCTTCATGGGGGCGCTTGCACAAGAGCTCACACAGCATCTCACACCCAGCAACCTACGCGGGCTCATGCGCCGCGCGGGCCAACGCTTTGCAAGACAGCACCCCTTACCAGAAAGTGAGACGATCGGTGCACTTCAAAGCGCAATCAATGCGCTCTGGCAATCGATGAACTGGGGTTGGGTTTCTATCGACGACGAACATGCACAACTCGTTATTCGTCACTACCTGTCGCCTTTACCCGTCAGCATGCTGCCCGAGAACATGCCCTGGTCAAACGGTTTCCTGGAAGGCGCCTATGAGCAATGGCTGCATCAATCGGGTGCTGATGAATCGCTTTGTCTGCGTCAATCGGCCATCGACGACAGCACGGGTACTGTTGAGTACCGCCTTGAGCACCGCTCATTCGAACGCTGAAATGAGTCGTACTCACCATTGTAAAAAACGAAACGGAATAGAGTGGAACGCAAAATGAGTCAAGACACCGACATTCAAAACCTGTTTCGACAGTTCGACGGGCAATCTGCAAAATATAAAGAGATCACCCGTGACGAGCAAAATTCCAGCGCACGTCACCGGTGGCCGTTGATCGAAACCATTAAGCTTCACCAAGAGCCGGTTCCGCCTGCGCGCATCGTAGAGCCGGCTTTTCCTGAGCACGTTGCAGAGCCGCAAGTGAGCAACACGTTCGCGGCTGCGGTCGCGACGAACCAAGCACAACACGCTTCCGTGGCGCCAGCGCCTGAGCCAAAACCCGCGCGTGTCATACCGTCAAAAACGGCCTTGCTCAGGTCGCTCGCGCAGTCGCCCCAACGACTTCGATCGCAATTTGGCCCAACCGCCGCGCCCGACCTCTCAGAGGCCCAACACAAGCCATTGTTCCAGGCGTCAAACAAGCGCACCGAAAAAAAACCAATCGAAACGCCTGCGCCCAGCACGGTAGCGCAAAGCGCTGCGCCCACAACACCGTCCGATACGGCACAAACGCCGCTAAAGCGGTTATTCGGGCGTTTGGCATCGTCACCGCAAGACAACGCCCCCTCTGACCTTCCCTTGCGTCGCGGATGAACCGCACCGTGAAGAAAGTAGCGATCGTTTCAACCAAGGGCGGCGTAGGCAAAAGTACCGTATCAGCAAATCTGTGCATGGCACTATTTCGCTCAGGCTTTCCGGTGCTGGGTGTTGACCTGGACCCTCAGAACGCATTGCACCTGCACTTTGGCGGCCGCAATGACAGACTTGACGGGATTTCGAGAGCGACACTGGAAGCACGCGAATGGCGTGACGCGGCGTACCAGGTTGACGCCGGCCTGGCCGTTTTGCCGTACGGCCTAATTAACGAAAACGATCGTCACGAGTTTGAAAAACGACTGACCCACGACGCCCACTGGCTCGAGCGCAACTTAAATCAATTGCCTATCGCACCCGAAACCATCGTCATCATCGACACACCGCCGGGGCCGTCAACGTATTTGCAGCAAGCCCTAACAACTGCAGACCTGGTCATTGTGGTGACGCTTGCCGATGCGGCCTCGTATGCCACCCTGCCTCAAATGGAAAAACTCATCCGCAACTTTTGCACATCGCGTGATGATTTTTTAGGGTACAGCTATCTGGTTAATCAGTACGATCCTAACAAAGCGCTTAGTCAGGACGTGCTGCAAGCCCTGCGAGAGCAGCTCCCTGACAGCACCGTCGAGCCCGTCAAATTTAACCAAAGTGTAGGCGAGGCACTTGCCTACGGAAAGACCCTCATTGAGTACCGTCCGGACAGTATTGTGAATCAAGATTACTTTTCCTGGGCCAAGTGGATCCTAGACCACCTCGAAGTCACAGTACCAGACACCTAAGCACGCTGCGCCAACTCAGACAAAACAAAAGACCTCAGATGCTCATGACAAATAAAACGTTTCACCCGCCCTTTACACGTGGTCGGCTTATTGCACGATGGATCGTGCCTTGCATGCTGGTTGGGGGCTTGTTAAGCCATACGTCCAGCCACGCCAACGAAACAACAATTGCCTCTGAGGAAACAGTCGCGCCTATCGGGATCGAACCGGTTGCGGCCACCCCACCCTTTGTCGCCAACCGCAACATAACCTTCCAAGCGCTCGGGGCACAATATCCATTGAACCTGCGCGGCATCGACTCAAGCAACACGATCCCCTTCAGCATTCGCGCAGACGAGGTAGTTACAGGCGCACGGCTCAAGCTTGGTTATGCCTATTCGCCTTCACTGCTCCCAGATCTCTCGCACATCAATATTCTGGTCAACGACGAGGTTGCGGCAACCATCGCGCTGCCCAACGATAAGGCAGGACGCCAGCTCACAAAAACCGTCACTCTCCCTGCCCATCTCATCACGGCCTACAACCAGTTACGCGTCCAATTAGTCGGGCACTACACGCTCGAATGCGAAGACCCTCTGCATTCCAGCCTGTGGGCCAACATCAGCAACCGCAGCACCTTAGAGCTGGCGGTCAACCCGCTGCCGCTACCCGACGACCTTGCCCTATTCCCATTGCCGTTCTTTGACCCACGGGATATCGAGCAACTCGTGTTGCCGTTTGTATTTAGTGGCGTCGCCGACAACAACGTGCTAGAGGGCGCTGGCGCGCTGTCCTCTTGGTTCGGTGCGATGGCTGGCCATCGCCGCGCCCACTTTCCTGTAGAGAAAGACGTGGCGCCTGCAAGCGGGAACGCCATCGTTTTCGTCAACGGTGCAGAGCAAGCCCGCTTTTTTCACTCTGACCCTTTGGCCGGCCCCACGCTGGCCGTTACGCCTAACCCTCAAGACCCCAGCAGCAAATTTTTACTGATAATGGGCCGAAACAGCGAAGAGCTTAAGCAGGCCGCCATTGCCCTGGCTGCGGGTAACCAGACACTGAGCGGTCGCGCAGCGCTCATTACACAATTCGCCGAATTGAAACCCCGGGTTCCTTACGATGCGCCCCGGTGGCTACGCACCGACCGGCCCGTAGCATTTGGCGAACTGATCGACGAAAAGCAATTGAACGTGTCCGGTTACAGCCCAGACTTGATTCGCATCAACGTGAGGACACCTCCTGATTTGTTCGCATGGCGCGAGAAAAACGTACCTATTCAATTAAAGTACCGCTATACGCCGCAACCGACTTCAGTGAACTCTTCTTTGCTCTTCAGCGTCGACGATCTCTTCATGAAGTCGATGCCATTGTTCGCACTGGATGATCTTTACCCAGAGCAAACCCCTGCTACCCAAACGCTACCGGATCAAGACATACCGTCTCACGCGCTGCTGGAAGTGCCGTTGAACACGCTGAAGTCCAGCGCACAACTGCAGTTTCGCTATATGTACGACTACATAAAGCAAGGCGAATGCCGTGACATCATCATTGACAACGTTCGTGGTTTGATCGACCCCGAGTCGACCATCGACCTGACAAGCTATCCTCATTTCAAGGCAATGCCGGATTTGACGTCGTTTGTAGACAGCGGCTGGCCTTACACCCGACTTGCCGACCTGTCGGAAACGGCAGTCATTCTGGACAAGCAATTTTCTGCCGACGAAGTTACGCTGTACCTCGACCTGATGGGCCTGATGGGCGAATCGACAGGCTACCCTGCGCTGGCCGTGACCGTAACCCACATAGACGGAATCGACGCGGTCGCCAACAAAGACTTGCTGGTACTCGCCGCCGGTGCCGAAAAACCCGCCTTAACCTACTGGAACGACTTCTTGACCGGCAGTTACACGGGTGCAGACGGCAAACGCTTGGGAACGTCCGACTTGCTGTACAAAAGGTTGATGTGGCCCACGCCTGACCCACGCAACGCCATCGTGCCGCAACGGGCGACGATTAACTACGACAGCCGCGGGTCCAGCGCCATAGTGGCTGGCTTCGAGTCTCCGAAAGTTCCAGGCCGAAGTGTGGTCGTTGTGGCCAGCAATCAACCCGAGGGCCTTAAACAAGCCAGCTCGGCCATACTGAAAAACGAAGATTTTCAGGGTACGGTGGGGGGAAGCCTTTCTATCGTCAGAAACAATAAGATAGACCAGCTTGTTGCAGACCAAACTTACTACACCGGCGATTTGGGCTTCTTCAAGCATATTCAGTGGGTACTCTCACCCTATCTGCCGGCCGCCCCCTGGAAAGCCGCTCTGATAGCACTCCTTGCGCTCTTGGTCGTGGCCGCCTTGGTGACGCAGCTTGCCCGAAAAGTTTTACGCAATCGCAAAGCGCGTACACCTAAGGCCTAAAACATGCCCCGTCACGCGCTGCGTCGTCAACTGTACAAAAGCCAGCACCCTCAACCGGGGCGGCGACGCTTCATCTGTTCATTAGCGGCCAGCGGCCTTTTAGCCGTTGGCGGCAACCCGATGGCGCAAACCGAACCGGTAGCCTCAACACAGTGCCGCGGCACCGTTGACTGGCCCCAATGGCAAACCTTTCTCGAATACTTTGTGCAGCCTGACGGACGCGTGCTCGATGCCAGCACCCCCGAACAGCACAGCTCGTCGGAAGGGCAATCGTATGGCATGTTTTTTGCCTTGATTGCCAATGATTGCCAGACATTCGAGAAAATGTGGCGTTGGGCCGTAAACAACCTGGCAAACGGAGACATTTATCGCAATTTGCCGGCCTGGATTTGGGGTAAAGACAAAGAGGGAAACTGGCGCGTTCTGGACAACAACTCGGCATCCGACGCCGAACTCTGGTTCATTTATTCACTGCTGGAAGCCGGGAAGCGCTGGGGTCGCCCCGACTACACAAACGACGCGCTCGCGCTGTTGCGGCTCGTCGAAACGCTGGAGATCGACACCTTGCCAAGCCTCGGCAAGATGCTGCTCCCCGGGCCCAATCACTTTGTCTTGCCCAACAATATCTGGCGTCTGAACCCCAGCTATCTTCCTTTACCGGTGTTGCGCCGGCTGGCCAGCGTTTCACCAAACGGGCCCTGGAACGAGGTCATTGAATCGACGGTCGCCCTGCTTCAAGCGACGACGCCCAAGGGGTTCGTGGCCGATTGGGTGTGTTATCAGGCAAACCCAGAAGCAGGCACCGGGATGTTCATTACTGACCCCGACAAAGGCGACGTCGGTAGTTACGACGCAATTCGCGTGTACTTATGGGCCGGTATGACGCCCGCTGACGACCCGTTAGCACAGACCATACTCGACACGTTATATGGCATGGCCATAGCGGTCAAAGAAACCGGCGCGCCCCCGGAGCGCGTGGATACCAAGACGGGGGTTGGCACAAACACAGGACCAGCCGGGTTTTCATCTGCCTTGGCCCCCTACTTCCATGCGCGCAATGAGCTGGCCCAAATGAACGCACAATACAACCGGGCCGCATCGTTGCTGCAAGCAAACCTGCTTGAAATGCGCGCCAAAGCACAACAGCCGCCATACTACGACAACGTATTAGATCTGTTCAGTACAGGTTGGCAACAAGGTCACTACCGTTTTACGGCATCGGGTGACCTACAACTCCAATGGGACCGCTAATGTCTGCCCGTCACTACACCATCGCCTTAGGCCTTCTGGCCGTTCTGACAACTCAAAACACCTTTGCTCAGCAATCCTCTGTCGTAGGGTCGCTTGTAGAGCAAGGGCGCTACTGGCAATCGCGCGGTGACTATAAGCGCGCCGCCGAAGTCTGGGACAAACTGCTGGTCGCCAACCCCGGAAACCCTGATGCACTGTATGGTCTTGCACGGGCTGCCCTTGCGGCGAACGACCTGGTCTCTGCCAATAGCCTTCTAGAACGCCTGCGCGCAGCCTCGCCGCGAAGCAGCCTGCTCCCGCTTTTGGAACAAGAGGTATACCTGGCTCAACCAGGGCCGCGTGCAGAACTGGATAAGGCACGATCTTTAGCCGCGGCTCAACAAATGGACGAAGCCATCGCACAATACGATAAAGTGTTGCGAGGCCAAAAACCCTTGGGCAGTCTGGCCCGTGAGTACTACAACTACTTAGGCTATAGCTCACAAGGCCTGGAGCGATCGATCCAGGGCCTCGAAGAAATTACCCAGTCTTCTCCTGACAATCTGAACGATCAGCTATCGCTTGCAAAACAGCTAATACGCAGCCTGGATCGCCGCCAGGAAGGGCTGACCATGCTGGAGCGCCTGTCAAAACAGCCCGCAGTTGCGAGTGAAGCAACAGAAGCATGGCGCTCTGCCCTGACCTGGATTGGCCCACCTCCGCCTGCCTATCGCGCAGCCTTCGAGGCCTATTTAAAGGCCAATCCAAGCGACGACGAAATCCGAAAAATCCTGAATTCGGCGCGCGCCAACGCCTCCAGCCCGACCAGCAATAACACCAAGCCATCAGAGCGAGCAGCCACCCCGCCGGCACAAAACCCTAAACTGGCGCGCGGATTCCAACTTCTGGAGGCCGGCAACTTGGCTCAGGCCGAAGCCTCATTCCGGGAGGTTTTGCAGCGCGATCCTCGCGACGCGGATGCTCTTGGGGGTTTAGGGCTGATTTACATGCAAAACAATGACTTTGCCCGGGCCGAAGAGCTGCTCGCGGTAGCGGCCAATCGCAAATCGGGTTGGAAACGAAGTCTGGGCGTGGTGAAGTATTGGAAGCTGGTCAACGAGTCCAACACTGTCAGACAGCAAGGCAATACGGCCCAAGCACGCAGCCTTGCAGAGCAAGCCATCAAAATGGACAACAAAACCGCCGCTGCGCACAATGCGTTGGGTGGCGCCTATGCCAAAGAAGGGCAAAACGAAAAGGCAGCGCAGGCCTTCAGGCAGGCTCTAAAGGCCGATAGCGCCAACCCGGAAGCCCTGCAAGGCTTAGCCGAAGCGCTGACCAACATGGGCTCGCTGGACGAAGCGGCCACCCTTGTCAATAAACTGTCTAGCAACCAACAACTTGACGCGTCGCAAGTTAGTAAATTGCGCGCCACCCTGACCACGAGCCGCGCACGACAAGCCATACAGCGCGGCGATACCGCCAACGCGCAACGCGCCCTGGAAGATGCACTTCGCGACGAACCGAACAACCCCTGGATAAGGCTGGAGCTGGCACGCCTTTACGCAAAAAACGGCGCCATCACCGAAGCCCGTGGTCTGGTTGACGGTTTGCTGCTCTCGCACCCGAACATGCCAGATGCACTGTACAGCAGCGCCTTGCTATCGTTAGAGCTGGGCGAATGGAACAACGCTTACAACACATTGCAACGTATCGCGCCAGCCGACCGAACGCGCGAGATGAGCGACTTACTGCAGCGCACCGGCATACAGGCTCAATCGGCACAGGCGGCCACACTGGCCTCTCAGGGCAAGCTTGCAGAGGCGCAAAGTCTGTTGCTTGGCCTGGAGCAATCTACCGCGAACGATCCGGGCCTGACCAGCGCCGTCGCTTCGGCCTGGGTCGATGCCGGTAACAGTGGCCGGGGCCTGGCGCTGATGCGCAAAACGCTGGAAAGCTCGGGCAGCAATAATCCGGATGCCCTGCTGGCTTACGCAGGACTGCTGCTGAAAACCGAGCAAGATGTTGAAGCGGCCGGCATAATGCGCAGCCTGCAGACTAAATCTCTAACGCCAAGCCAACAAGAGGCCTATAACAATCTGGCGATCTTGTACACAGTAAGACAGGCCGATCTGCTGCGGCAACGGGGCGACCTGGTTCGCGCCTACGACACACTCGCCCCCGTACTTTCACAACGGCCTAACGACCCTGCGGCACTGGCGGCACTGGCCAGAATGTATGCCGACAACGGCGACCATCAACAAGCGTTTGACTACTACCAGCGTCTGCTAAAAGATGATCAGGATAATGCGTCGCTGCAGATTGCGGCGGCCATGGCGGCAACGCAACTAGGCGATAAGCAATATGCTGAACGCGCCATCAACCACGCGCTGAGCATTGCTCCGGACAACCCGGAAATTCTGGCCAATGCCGCTCGACTGTATCGGGCTCAAGGCAAGACCAGTAAAGCCATGGATTTATTCACCGCTGCTGTGGCCGCTGAAAACAAAAAGCTCCAGTTGGCATCGGTACAGCCAGTAGATCAGGCTCCAGCGCAACCTCAAACGCCGGCCTATATCAATCCATTCGCCCAAAAAGCGGCCGTACAACCGCCCGCATTACAAAACAACACGTTCCAACCCAAGACAACGCCGTCACAAGTTGCCATGCCCATGGCGACCCTACCTTTACCCGCAAACAATTTGTCCGCTGCGGCTCCCACCCCAGTCTCGGCAACCGCGCCCGGGCCTGCAATATCGCTATTGCCACCGACACCCAACAACGCGGCCCAAAATATGGCGTTCGCGGCCCCTAACCCCACCCCTCCGGCGCCAGTTACGAATCAAGCCGCCGCTGAGATTGTGGCCTCCAGCAGACTTACTGCGCTTAATAAAGAGCTCGCCGACCTTCGAGACTTGCGCAACCCCGAAGTCAAACTGGCAACGACTGGCCGCAGCAATAACGGGGAAAGCGGGCTGAGCAAGTTGACCGACATGCAAACGTCCCTATCCGTTCAAATGCCCGTGGGGGATGGCAAGCTGACACTCGAAGCGACTGCCGTCAAACTCAAGTCCGGTGAGATCAGCCAGAACTACTACAGTCTGGATCGCTTTGGTGGTGGGCCCGTAGCCATCTATGACGGTATTGCGCAAAGCGGCCAATGGGGTAATGCCCAGGCGCTGAACACGATTACACCCTCGGGTAAGCAACAAGACAGTGGCGTAGGTTTATCCGCTGCGTACGAATATCAGGGGCTGAAAGTCGATATAGGCACCACGCCTTTGGGGTTCATAAGAAACAACATCATCGGCGGCCTGAAGTACGACGGCATGCTCGATAGCCAGAACCGTAGCTGGTATAGCGTTGACGTCTCAAGACGCCCCGTTACCGATAGCCTAACCTCATTTGCCGGCGCCCACGACAGTCGAACCGACATGACTTGGGGTGGGGTTACCAGCACCGGCGTCCGACTTCAGGCGGGCCAAGACACCGATGACGTTGGGTATTACGGCTACGGCAGCTGGCACGCCCTGCGTGGCCATAACGTCGCCTCAAACTCACGCACCAACGTCGGCGCTGGCGTTTACTGGCATCTGGTACGCGAATCAGATCAACTGCTTACAGCAGGGCTGAACCTCGACGCCACGTTCTACGAAAAAAACCAACGGTTTTTCACTTATGGTCATGGCGGCTATTTCAGCCCGCAATCCATGTATTCGCTTAGCGTACCTATTACTTGGGCCCAGCGCAGCGGGCGCTTCTCGTACAAACTGCAGGGGTCCTTGGGCGTAGAGCACTTTGAAGAAAACGACGCCGATTACTTCCCGACTGACTCGTCACTGCAGGCGCGAGCACAAACGGCAACACAATATGCCCGCGCTTTGGGGCTGACAGGTGCAACCAGCGTGTATTCAGGGCAATCCAAAACAGGCTTGAGCTACAACCTCGCCGCCGCGGCTGAATACCGTCTGACGAACCATCTGGTACTAGGCAGCCAGTTAGGCCTGAATAACGCCAAAGACTACCGCCAATGGGCTGGCGGCCTTTACATGCGCTACACGTTCTACCCGAGCAATAAGGGCATGGACCTGCCTATTACCCCTTACCGTGGGCCATACGCCAACTAACGCTTTTTTATATTGCGCTAATCGAAGAGGTTTTACATGATCACATCCATCTTAGCGGGCCTGACTATTTTAATTATTGGCGACAGCCATCTGACAGCACCCGGCTATCTGATAACGACATTGCACGATGGACTAACCAAACAAGGCGCGATCGTGCACACCATCGGTGTGTGCGGATCCAACCCTGGCAGTTGGTTGCAAGCGACACCCGGCGACTGCGGTGAAGGCGAGCGCAAAGGCGATGCGCAGCCTACGTTTAAGGCCAGCGGCGCCCAAACTCGGCCTATTGCCAACCTAATCACCCAAAACAAGCCCGATCTTGTTGTGGTCGTCATGGGGGACACCATGGCCGGCTACGACAAAAGCAATTTCATGAAAACCTGGGCCTGGCAAAACACAACGCAGCTGACTAAAGCCATTTCCTCCAGCGGCACCGCGTGCGTCTGGATCGGGCCTGCCTGGGGAACCGAGGGGGGCAAATACCAGAAAAGTTTTGCGCGTGTGAAACAGGTTTCTGGGTTCTTGGCGACTAACGTCAAACCCTGCAGCTATATCGACTCACTCAAGTTCTCCAAGCCAGGAGAATGGGCAACCGTCGACGGCCAGCACTTTACCGCATCAGGCTACCAGCAATGGGGTAAGGCGCTCACCCAGGCGATTTCAACAGACCCCGTTGTGCAAAAGCTCAAAAGGTAGAAAACATGTTGCAGCACAAATTTCTGGCCGCCGCCATTGCCTGCCTGACGAGTTTGCCGCTATCGGCAACCGAGATTCCTTTATATGAAACAGGGCCAGCGGAAGATGCCGCTTTCATTCGTTTCGTAAACGGCACACAGGCATCGCTCAACATTGCTGGCGGGCAAGCTAAAAACGTCATTCAGTTAACGTCCGACAAGCCGGTTTCCGATTTCGTTCCTGTCGCGGCAAACCGTCCCTTGAAGGGCGTCTTTGAACAAGACGGCACAAAAGCACCCTCCGAAACTGTGGTGAAACCAGGTGAGTTCGTAACGGTTGTCGCCGTACCCGACCAGACAAAAGGCCTCGCACTTCAGACTATCCGTGAGACGCCGGAAGAATTCAACTCCCTAAAAGCCTCCCTGGCGCTTTACAACTTATCCAGCCAATGCGGTCAAGCAACGCTCAAGGTGTCAGGAAAAGACGTTGAAATTTTCAGCAATGTGGCGGCAGACACTGCATCGATTCGCCGCATGATCAACCCCATAAAGCTGGATGTGCAATTGCTTTGCAACGCAAAGCCCGTCGGCAAGCCCGTGTCGCTGGGGCAACTTTCTGCCGGCGAACGTTACACCTTATTTGTACTACCCGAAAACAGCGCTACGGGCACGCGCCTCTACCCCAGCACAGATACCATCAGTTTCTGACAACATGGTTTTCACTTCGCTCGAATTCCTTACGCTATTTCTGCCGGGATTCTTTGGTATCTACCTGGTAACGCCAGCCGCTTGGCGCAACCGTGTGCTTTTACTTGGCAGTTGGTTCTTCTACGCCTGGTGGAGCCCTGTATTTCTTAGCTTACTGATTATCGTCACAGGTATTGCATGGTTTGGCGGTCTGCTCATACAGCAGGCATCCGAACACCACAACCAGCAACGTGCCAAACATTGGTTGATCCTGCTCATCACCATCAATGTTGGCATTCTGTGCTGGTTCAAGTATGCAAATATTGTCGTTGCCACCTACAACCAGACCGCACTCTGGGTGGGGGCTATGCCGGTGACATGGCAAAAAGTACTGCTGCCTGCAGGACTTTCATTTTTCGTTTTGCAAGCGGTGTCGTATCTCATCGACGTCAAGCGCAACACCATTAAAGCGCAGCCTAGCTTTGTCGATTTCGGTGCATACATCGCAATGTTTGGCCAACTGATTGCCGGACCGATTATCCGTTACGAATGGGTTCACACCGAACTGGCGCACCGCCCCATGAACTGGCCAAATTTTCGCCAGGGCGCACGCCGCTTCATGATCGGCATGAGCATGAAGGTGCTGGTCGCTGATACTTTAGCGCCCATTGCCGATATCGCGTTCGCGTTACCCGCTCCGTCTATGGCAGACGCCTGGTTGGGTTGCGGTGCCTACACGCTGCAGCTATTTTTCGACTTCGCCGGCTACAGCGCCATGGCTATTGGCCTGGGACAAATGATGGGGTTTCATTTCCCAGAGAACTTCAACAGCCCATACCTGGCTCGCAACATCCAAGATTTCTGGAGACGCTGGCACTTGTCGCTGTCCAGCTGGATCAGAGACTACCTATACATCCCACTCGGAGGCAACCGCTATGGCGTGTATAAAACCTACCGGAACCTGCTGTTGACCATGGCCATTGCCGGCTTGTGGCACGGCGGCGACAGCTGGAACTTTCTTTTCTGGGGCATTGCACATGGTGTAGCCCTGAGCGTGAACCGAATTTGGAACGAGGCCGGATGGCCGAGATTGCCATCGGCCTTGGCGCACGCCCTAACCCTGATCTTCGTCATGTTAGCCTGGACCCTATTCAGAGCGACCGACTTTGATAACGCCATAGCCATGTATCAAGGGCAATTTGGATTTAATGCGCTAGCACTCGGCAACGAGCTACGGCTCGCCTGGCGACCCGCCCACGGCATCGCCGCAATTTTAGGCATTGCCTGCGTCTTGTTCCCGTTAGCCCAGCCCTGGCTTGATCGACAGCCAGCGACCCAACGCCTGGCCAATATACGCGGGCTTTGGCCATTGGGCGCCTTCTTACTGTCTTACAGTCTGCTAGCCAGTCGCGGCTCCACCCCATTCTTGTATTTCCAATTCTAATGACGCCTGCCGATACGTCCGACCGCACGCAAGAGCGAATCGTTTCCAGGTCACTGGGCGGCACGATCGCGGCCATATGCATGGCCGCATTCATGCTTGTTGGTCTGCTCATAAATATTGTCGCGCTGTCTGAAGACTCAACAACAGATACAACCTCATATAGCTTGGCAGACATACTCGACGGGACAACAAGCCAGCAGATTGCTGATGAACTGGCCCAAACCGTACTTCCCAAAGAAGCGGCAAAACTGCAACGCGCAGTCAACTGGCTTGTTTTGGGAGACCTGGGTCCGAAAGTACGACGAGGTTGCAATAACTGGCTATTTCTGACCGATGAGCTCACGACCCATGCCGATGGCGACAAGGCCAGTCGAGTGCGAGCCACGCAAGTCGAAGCAGTACAGAAAATGCTGGCAAAGCAGGATATCCAGCTGATTGTCGCTGTAGTCCCCGACAAAAGCAGGATCATGCAGGACCAGTTATGCAGCCTCCAGCGACCGGCGATACTCGAAAACCGTGTGCAATCGTGGATTCAGCGACTACACGACAGCGGCATCGCGGCCGTTGACCTGTCGCAGCCCATGCAAACAAGCGCAAGCCCATCGTTTTTACGCACCGACACCCACTGGAACGCGACAGGGGCACAACTTGCCGCACAGGCCATTGCAGCCAAAGTAAAAGAACACTACGGTACGCCCCTCTTACCACGTCAAACGGTCGAGGTTCAAACGGCTCAGCCGCACATTCGTCCCGGCGATCTGGTTAGATTGGCAGGCGTAGATTGGCTACCAACCGCACTTCAGCCTAAAACCGAGGAAGTGGCCCAGTTAACGTTCAACGTCAAACAAGACCCCTTGGCCGATTCGGCCGACGACTTATTCGGCGACGACAACTTACCTACCGTCGCACTCATTGGCAGCTCATTTTCTCGTACCTCACATTTTGACAATTTCCTGTCGCTTGCGCTCCAGACACCCATTGCGAATATGTCAAAAGATGGCGGCGCGTTCTCGGGGTCGGCAAATGACTACTTTCGCAGTCCAGCATACAAGCAAACGCCCCCAAAACTAGTCATCTGGGAAATACCCGAAAGAGACCTTCAAGCACCGTTGGACAAGGACGTGGCCATTTTGCCGCCATAAGCTTTAATATGCGGGGCGCTTGCCCTAGCGCTCACGATCGCTGTCGCACTCGTCACGTTCCGACATAGAACACCATGACCAAGAAATTAAAACGCCTGGCGTCCGACCTGCCAAATAAGACGCCAGTGCTAAGATAGCCTGCGAATCAACACTAACGGCCTACCATGACTTTTTTTGCCGTACGCACACGCACGCAGTCCCGCTACCTGGCATGGGTGCTGCTTGTGCTTGCCCTAGGGCTTCATGCAGTCGCTCGGGCACAGCCTACAGTCGCCCTAACTTTCGACGATGGTTTCAACGCCGAGGGCAACAACCGCGTAGCCGCTCAATACAACAAAGTCATACTAGATACGCTACGCAACAAAAACATCAAAGCCATGTTGTTTCCATTGGGTGCGCTTGCCGACAACCCCGACACGATGGCGCTAGTAAAGGCTTGGGGCAACCAGGGCCATGCCATTGGCAATCACACGTACTCCCATCAAGCCTTGAGTTCAACAAACACGCGTCGCTATCTCGAAGACATAAAACGCGCCGACCTCCTGCTAAGACAAGTTCCTGGCTGGTGCGCTCGGTTAAGGTTCCCTTATCTAGACGAAGGGAAAACACCCGAGCAGCGTGCAGAAGTACTGCAATGGCTGGCAGCAGAAGGCTATGGCGTGGCGTCCGCTACGATTTCGTTGCCCGACTGGGAGCTGACCAAACAATACGAAACATTGCTGAACAACGCGGACACTAGCGGTGCCAAAGCATTTTTGAATGACTATACAAAACAAGTCATCACGCAGGCCCGAGCTCAGGAAAATTACTGGCAAGGCCTCTTGAAACGCAGCCCAGCGCACGTTTTATTGCTACATGCCAATCCGCTCAATGCCGACGCATTACCTAGTATCATCGACGCCCTGCGGCAAGACGGATGGCACTTCGTTACCCCAGCCAGTGCCTTTGCAGACCCCATCTACCAACGCGCTTTGCCAGCGTCGTCTGCCAATGATCCAGCCGTAACGTTACCCACGCCCATGTGTAACTAGCGCCAATGCCGAGCCCAATTGATATGCAGACGTCTCGCACTGTCCCATTGTTTGACCTGAACATCCAGGCCGTTAAATTCGATGCCGCATGCGACATGCTCACCCACGATGCCGAAAATAAAGGCACATCGGCACGCGTTGTCGTAACCCCAAATGTCGATCACATTGTTCGGCTTGAACGCAGGCCAGACCTGAAGGCCTTGTACAAACAGGCAGACTATATTTTTGCCGACGGCATGCCCATTGTATGGGCCAGCCGTTTACTCAAGCGCCCGCTACCCGAACGGGTAACTGGCGCTGATCTATTCGTTTCGATGTGCAAAGCGGCGGTTGAAAAACAATGGAAAGTCGCCCTGCTTGGCGGTCGCCCAGGTTCAGAAAATGAGTTGCTTGCTCACTTTCAGCATACGTTCCCCGGCTTGGATATTGAAATTATTGCGCCGTCGATGCAGTTTGATCCCCTGGGCCCAGAAGGCGCTCAGGCCGCACAACATATTGCCGCACGCGAACCGAATTTAATATTCGTTTGCCTCGGTCTGCCCAAACAAGAAATCTGGGCGCTGCACTATGCCTCGCAACTGCCAGGTGGCGTACTCATGTGCGTTGGAGCGGCCATGGAATTTGCTCTGGGGCAGAAACCCAGAGCACCGCTGATATTTCAGAAAGCCGGCTTTGAATGGCTATGGCGGCTATTATCAGACCCAAAACATTTATGGCGTCGTTACTTGGTAGACGACCCGTACTTTTTGGCTATTTGCTGGAAAGAGTGGCGTTGCCAACGCATCAAAAACAGAAACGTCGGCACATGAAGCCGCTGTCTCAATTTATCTGTCTGAGCGGCACTTGGCTAATGTCACTGAGCGCGGCATTGAACACCGCCTAAATTAATAAGCGTTGCGATCCCAAAATATCATCAGCGCGGTTCGAAACAATATTTTTATATCCATCCAGAGCGACCAATGCGTAATGTAATAGCGGTCGTACTGCACCCGGCGCTCCATCTTTTCAAGGGTGTCGGTCTCACCACGTAAGCCATTGACCTGGGCCCAGCCGGTGATGCCAGGCTTCACGGTATGGCGCAGCATATAACCACGAATTTTCTGTCGATAAAACTCGTTGTGTGACTCTGCATGGGGACGCGGGCCCACCACACTCATCGACCCCTGCAATACATTCAACAACTGCGGCAGCTCATCGATCGAGGTGCGACGCAAGAAACGCCCTACCCGCGTCACGCGGTCGTCGCCCTTGCGGGCTTGCTTCAGCAAGCCATCTTGGTGCGCATCGGCACGCATCGAACGAAACTTATAAACCATTATGGGTCGTGCGCCTTCACCGTACCTTTTCTGCCGGTAAAAAACAGGACCTGGGCTATCAAGCTTGATAGCCAATGCCGCCAGCAACATCACCGGAGACAGAACCAATAGCGCTACGCTAGCCAGCACAACATCCGTTACCCTTTTTATGTAGCGCGATGCGCCTACCATCGGGGTTTCGTGAAGCGCCAACAACGAAACACCTGCAATTTCTGCACCCTGTACAGAAAAACCTTCTGACAACCGGGGCTCAGGCATGAAATAGATGGCGCTTGTCGAGTCATAAAGCTTATCCATCAAAGTGGCCATTTCGGGGCGCTCGTGCTCTCGCATGGCGACAAAAACTACCGAAAATTCATTCTTCTCGATATGTGCAATGGCATCGTTATAGCCGCCCAGATAGGGCAACTGCACGCTCTCGGGATACATGCCTGAAGGCACAGGCTGCGCTGCATAGTAGCCAACAATCTCCATACCCAAGATGGGGGATCGCATCAACCGATGTGCAAGCTTGTAAGCTTCGGGGCCCAAACCAACGAAAATCGCTTTGCGCCGGTTCGTTGGCGCCGTGTTTACCCGCCATACAAGCATCCGCAAGCCGGCCAACACAATGCACTGCAACGGCAAACTATAGCCGGCCCACTCAAGCAGCAACGCCCGAGCGACGCTGTCGGGAACCTGGCTGTGCAATACGAAAAAAACAAGAATCATGGCCACTAGCAAAATGCGCAACCAGCGCACCGCAGCTTGCCGTAGCATCCATACCATGCTTCGGGCGCTGATCATCAAGTGAAACATGTAAAACGCCATGAATGCGGTAATAGCCAGCACCCAGACCGCAATGAGACCCGTACTGTCGCCAAGGACACCGTGACGTTCTATCAGTAATCCGGCAATGCCACCGTTCACCGCTGCAGACAACAGTCCGGCCGCCACCAAAAAACCATGGTTGTTACGGCCTAACTTTTCAGGTTGAAACATACACGCTCCGATTAGCGTCCGTAAGCATCGTCGAAGCGGACAATATCATCCTCTCCGAGATAGGACCCCGACTGTACTTCGATGACCTCAAGAGGAATGGAACCGGGGTTCTCCAGCCGGTGCCGACTACCCAGCGGGATATAGGCGGACTGATTCTCGCCAAGTAAAAACGTCTCTTCGCCCCGAGTTACTTGCGCTGTACCTCTGACAACAATCCAATGCTCGGCGCGATGATGATGCAACTGCATGGACAAACGCCCACCCGGATGCACAGTGATGCGTTTGACCTGAAACCGCTCGCCGAAATCGACGGATTCGTAATAGCCCCAAGGCCGCAGCACCCGATGCGGCGACACAGCCTCGGATCGCCCTTGCGCTTTTAATATCGTGACGATATCGCGTACGTTCTGCACCTGATCCCGCGCCGCCACCAAAACCGCATCTGGAGTGTCAACGACAACCAAATTCTGAAGACCAAGCAACGCCAACAAACGATCGCTGCCGCTGGCATAAACATTGCTGCAAGAAGTCGCCAGAACATCGCCCATCAAGACATTGCCATCGGCATCTTTCTCGCTAAGCTGATGCAAGGCTTCCCAAGACCCGATATCGGACCAGCCCGCATCAAGCTCGACCATAGCGGCATCAGGAATACGTTCCATGATGGCATAGTCAATAGAGTCGGACGGGCAGGACTGAAACGCCGAAGCATTGATCCGAGTGAAGTCCCCATCGTTTCTAAGATCAGACATCGCCTGACGACAAGCACTCAGGATATCCGGACGAAACTGTTCGAGCGCCTGTAAGTAGGAACTGGCACGAAACAAAAACATGCCGCTGTTCCAGTAATAATTTCCGTGCTGCAGAAATTGCGCAGCCCGAGTCGCATCGGGCTTTTCGGTAAACTGCTGCACAGCAAATACGAGCTCATCGGAAGCATCGGGGGTTGGATCAATTTGAATGTAGCCATAGCCCGTTTCCGGATACTGAGGCTTAACACCAAACGTCACAAACTTTCCGGCAGCGGCCGCCGGCAACCCTGCACTCACAGCCCGAGTAAACGCCTCGGGGTCGCGCACAGCGTGATCAGAAGGCAAAACCAGCAACACGGCATCACTTTCATCCCGCGTGGCCAACAGGGCCGCCAATGCAACTGCGGGCGCTGTATTGCGCCCCGCAGGTTCTAGCAAAATAGTGCCATCATCTGGATACCCGACCTGCCGTAACTGTTCAGCAACGATAAAGCGATGCTCTTCGTTGGCGACGGCAATGGGCTGCGCTGACGTCAAGCCGGCCAAACGCTCAAAGGTTTGCTCAAGGGGCGAGTGCCCACCAAGTATGGGCAAAAATTGCTTCGGATAGATCGCGCGAGACATCGGCCAAAGCCGCGTCCCGGAACCGCCCACCAGCAAGACGGCGCGTAATTCAAGCACCTGGGCTTCTACCATGACTCCCCCGTCAAGTTAACAACGTTATTACTTACTTTCCCGCAGCTTTTGGATTTGAGGCATACCGCCCAACTCTCCGACAATGGCCTTGCTCCAGGCCGCATAACCGTCAGGAGTGAAGTGCTGACCGTCAAATGTGCGCCATTGCCCCGGCTTGGCGAACTTCAGGGAATCAACGTACGTGCAAGGGCTGACGGCGCTGGACAAAAACCGCGCAGCGCGTTCGACCCGATCATCTTGTTTGTTGTACTTGCCCCCGGCCTTTCCGTAGGCCGGCCCCACCCATACACAGGGCGTCTTCGTTGCCGAAATAGCTTTAACAAGGCTACTGACCCCCTGCCATGCCCAAGCTTTAGGAAAAGCGGGGTTATCGTAAGACCCCATGGTGTCGCCAATGATCACCACAACCACATCGGGCTTGTCTGCGGCAATCAATTGACCGATCGCCTGGGTCTGCGTACCGGGACCCGTTACGGTTGCAGCGGCCTTACCCTTTTTCACAGCGCCACAATCGACAACCTTCGGCTTGATCCAATCGATGGCGCTCGCCCCACAGGCACCCACAATGTGAGTTTGAGTCGCACCTTGAGCGGCTAAATCGTTATACAAGTTGTCGCGCAGTTCATAGATCATGTGGCTTTCGCCAAGCACTAAAAAACTAAGACCGGCCAACGTAGCCGCTGTAGACATAAAGTACAGCCCCTCAAATCAGAACCATCGTTCGTTAACGTAAACAACATCACAAGTCTGCAACCCTATAACTCCAGGCCAAACATCAGAAAACTCTTGAGAGCAGGCACTCGTTTCTGTGATCGACGAATAGTAACGGAATTCTAACTTGCGACAGCGCTCTACGGAATAAGACCTAGGCCTTACGGCCAAAATCTAGCGTTACATCTCGGGAGTTTCATGTAAAGCGCAACAAAAATCCGAAGGAGGGTTACGCACCGTCACCCAGGCAGCGTCCGGGCAAACCAAAAGCTTTACCTTTAAAGCCATGGCCCCCGGGCTATACGTGTACCACTGCCCCCCCATGGTGGCGCAACACATCACCAACGGTATGTACGGCATGATCCTGGTCGAACCCGAAGGCGGCTTGTCGAAAGTCGACCACGAGTTCTACGTCATGCAAGGCGAGCTTTACACCGCCCAAAAACACGGCTCGTAAGGCTTGCAAGAGTTCTCGCTTGAAACACTCCTGGACGAAAACCCCGAACACCTGATGTTTAACGGCACCATGAGCGCCCGAACCGAGAAATACAAACTGCAAGCCAAAGTAGGCGAAACCGTACGCATCTTCTTTGGTGTCGGCGGCCACAACCTCGCCTCCAGCTTTCATGTCATTGGCGCAATTTTCGACAAAGTCTACAAACACGCCTCGCTAACCAGCCCACCCCTTACCAACGTCCGGACCACGCGCTATCACGCGTTGAAAAAGGCTTGTCGGGTGTGCTGAAGGTGACCGGCAAAGAAGATCACACTATCTTCAACTCAACCGAAAAAATCGACCCGGCGTCGGGGCAATAGACGAGCGGGCCTTAACCAAAGCAGACCCGCCCAAGTGGCTACGTGCTATCGAATCAGATCGGGTAGCCACAAAACCAAGCCCGGGAAAGCGATGATCAGGCCCGCCACTACAAACATGGCTATCACAAACGGAAGCACACCGGAAAAAATATCCATCAATCTAAGTTCGGGGTTGGCCGATTTGACGGTAAACACGTTGATCCCCACTGGGGGCGTAATCAAGCCAACCTCGATAAGGATCATCATCAACACGCCGAACCAGATCAAATTTACGCCTTGGTCTGT
This sequence comes from Pusillimonas sp. T2, assembly GCF_002236805.1. Lineage (GTDB taxonomy): Bacteria > Pseudomonadota > Gammaproteobacteria > Burkholderiales > Burkholderiaceae_B > Neopusillimonas. Next base: position 502,361 of record NZ_NIQA01000001.1, read on the forward strand.
CAGCGCAGGAATAAACATTGGGACAATCAGAACGAGAATACCCAAAGATTCGAAAATCATCCCCAACAAAACCACAATCAAACCAATAATCAATATCAGCGTCAAGCCGCTCAAGCTGAAACTGTCGACAAGATTTGCCAATATGAATGGCAGACCGGTCAGGTTAATGAATTGCGCAAACACCATTGCACAAGCGGCAATCAGAAAGATAGCAGCCGTGATAGATGCCGACACGCCGAAGGTATCTACATATTCGCGCCAACGACGCATGTATCCGCGCTGAAAGGCAATTAGCCAAGCGCCCAAAGCACCCACGCTGGCCGCTTCGGTCGGCGTAAAAATGCCCACATAAATGCCGCCCAACACAACGGTAAACAACACCAGGAAAGCGCCACCTTTCTTGAAAACACCTATCCGGTCAGCAACAGACATTTCCTCTCCTAGGGGTGCCAACTGAGGCTGGAAGAAGACCCAGATTCGAATTGCCAACAAAAAAACTAGGATCAACAACAAACCTGGAACAACGCCAGCCGCAAACATAAGCCCGATGTCTTCCCTGGCGAAAATACAATAAATAACCATGGGAATACTGGGAGGAATCAGAATTCCCAGTGTGCCACCAGCGGCGACAGAACCTGCTGACAGGCTGTCTTTATAACCATGACGGCGCATAGGCGGCATTGATACTTTCGTCATAGTTGCAGCAGCAGCAACAGAGCTGCCGCACACGGCAGAAAACGCGCCGCAAGCAAGAATTGTTGCCATGGCCAGACCGCCACGGAAACGGCCGACGACGGCATTACCAATGGCATACAGCTCATCTGCCACGTTAGAGCGACGGATAAACTCGCCCATAAGAATAAATAAAGGCACTACCACCAAATTAGGGTTAACAAACAGCTCGGCGATTTGCTGGCCAGCCATAGTGAACGCCGCGCCGAAATCACGCATCAGTCCAAACCCGATAAACCCGATGATCAGCGAGGCATAGGCTAGCGGTATGCCTGTAAAGCTCAGCGCAATCAGCGCACAAAATCCAATAATGGCTAGATACATATCAACCCTATTCGGTAGTCCGGACAATCTGGCTTATCAACTGGACCAGAAATGCAGCAAAACACAACACACCACAGGCCAGAAAAACCCAGCCAACCTGGAACTCCAGAAGAAAAGATAATTCGTGATCGTGAAGCTTGCGCAATGCGTACACCGTTACCAACAGCGCGACCGAGAAAATACCCAACACGTTGACCCAGGACAAAAGCAAACTATGGCTACGCGGAAAAAGCTTGGTCAAGTGATGACTGAATAGATCAACGCAAATATGACACTTGTCGCGAACAGCCGTTACAAGACCAGCACCTATCACTATCGCCAACGCAAAGTTCACCAACTCTGCCGCCCCAAAAATAGATCGATTTAAGAGCTGTCGAAAGAAAATGTCGGCGTCTGTCATGACCACCATAAACACCAACAAAACAACGGAAATAACACTGGCAAGCCTGAAGAGAAACTTCGCAAACGCCATGCCAAACTCCTGAAAAAAGACAGGGCCAACATTTATACGTTGGCCCAAATTACATCAGTTTCCGGTAATACCGGACTCGACCAAGAAGTCTTTCAGCATGGCGTCGACATCAACACCCAACTGTTTACCGGTTTCACGCATAGCCTCGAACTGAGGCTTTGCGGCCTCTTGAAGCTGGGCATAGAACGCCGGATCGGCCGGCAGCACCTGTACGCCATCGCCTTTCATTTCTTTCAGGGCAATCTGCATTTCGTTATAGCTGGCAGCCCCACCCTTGGCCGAGAGCTTCTCGCCGGAGACAGACATGATGGCTTCACGATTCTTTTCGCTCAACGCGTTCCATTTATTGCGGTTAATAAAAATCGAGAAACTGGTCGAGGATATAGCGCGAGGGAACCAAGTAAACGACTTGGTATAAGGGCCAGCTTTATAATCGCGAGCAATTTCTGGCGCAATGCCCGTATAGCCGGCCACGATCTTGCGAGACACCATTTCGCCAACCTGTACCGCGGGCGTAGCAACAGGGCTCATCCCCAACGCCTTGAGCAAATCGGCAGGCGGCCCAGGCAAGGCCCACATCTTGCGGGCCTTCAGTTCGTCAAGACTATTGATGGGTGTATCGGTCAAGCTGGCCATCTGGCCACCAGCATTATGGAACAGCCCTAACAAATGGGCTTCCGGAAACGGTGCCTTGGCCTCGATGTGCTTTTTATAAACGCGCCACAGCGCCACCGATGCATTCTCCGACTCATCGACAAGCCACGGAAGCATAGTGGCCTGCAACAACGGCGCTTTGTTCTTAAGGAAAATATTGGCCATAAAGGCAATATCGAAAACGCCCGACTTTACGGCGTCGAGCTGTTCGGGCGGGGGCGCCATATTTCCCGCCGTAAACTGAATCACAACCTCGCCACCCGTCGCTTTCTCGACATCTTGCGCCCAAGCCTTGGCAACTTCGTGGAAATTGTTTGAACGCGGCACGAAAACGTTGAACAGCAGCGTTGTTTTAGCTTGTACAGGCGCCATATTTACTGCAAGACCAAGCAGCATCAATCCAGCTATTTTTTTGAACATGTTGTGTCTCCTCACAAACCTTGTCTAATTAATTTATACGTTGTGCGTAAATGCATCTTTGCCCATTGAACAGGCCAATGCCGTGGTTTATCAGGCGCGCCCTAACGGGAAGGGAGACCTGTCGGCCGACATCATAAGCTCGCGTGCCAGTACCTCGAACATCTGACTACGAACCTGAGAGAAACCAGGGTCGTTCGCCAAGTTAGTCAACTCATCCGGGTCACGCCTCAAGTCGTAAAGCTCTACCCAATCCCCCTCGTCGTACACGGTCAACCTGTAGTCATTCGTCACTACCGTTCTGGCCCTGACTGGGTGATCAAGCCCGAAAGTAGGTGCGTGCCCATCCTCTTCAATCAAAACAGCTTTCCTAATGTCGGCCTGATTCTCATGAACTACTGGTGCAAGGTCTACTCCCTGAATACCAAAGTAAGGTGCAAGCCCAGCCCTTGACAGGATGGTTGTTGAAATATCGAGCGTGCTGGCCAAAGCCTGGGTGGCCTCGCCACGACTTTGCATGCGGCCATGCGCGGGCTCTTTCCAAATGAATGGCACGCGCACCAGACTTTGGTAATGCAGCGCCGATTTCAAAAGCAAACCATGGCTGCCCATAAAGTCGCCGTGATCACTGGTAAAAATAACTACAGTGTCTTTATCTAGACCAAGCGCCTCAAGCTTTTGAAGAATACGACCAACAGTATCGTCAATCATCGTAATCATGCCGTAGGTAAGCGCCAGTGACTCTTTGGCCTCACGCTCCGTCGCGGCAAAGCCAACAGTGGAAGTTATCCTGGCATCGCCGTTCTCACGTTGACGCCGCAAGGTTTTGACGGGGTCGAAACACTGGTCGTATTCAGCGTAAAACGAGTTAGGCAAGACGATGTCTTCCGGATCGTACATGTCCCAGTACTTGCCGGGCGGCGTGAAAGGATGATGGGGATCCGCAAATGAGCAGTGCAAGAAAAACGGGGCATCTTCCTGCGCGGCCATATCCAGAAAATCGACAGCCCGGTCGCCCGTCCAGGCGGTTGGATACTGATGCTCGGGGACCTGGGTACGCCACGCCTGGGGGGCTGAGTAGCGCTCATCTTTCAAGGCATTTTTTTGACCGCGAAGCTGATCAATATCGCCCACTTGGTCGACTAGCCAACGCGCATAATCGCCCTCTACCAAATCACCATGCATGGTCGCCAGATCAACATGATCAAAACCGTAATACGGCGTCTGAACACGATGGGACGGGTTTTCGCGCCATAACCGCAAAAGCTCCATATCGTAGCCGCCCTCATGCCAACGATTTTTCATCGCATCCGAAAGCCCGTCAGGCGGTGCGACCTTACCCTGAGGCAAAGCCGGGGTCGGCATTTCTGGAGGCAGGTCAGTCATGTTTTGCAAGTGGCACTTACCAACCAAACCGGTTTTATACCCAGCCGCCCTGAGCAACTCGACAAAAGTCGTTGCGCTGCGCGATAACGGAATCCCGTTACAGCGTGTGTCGTGCAACGAGGGCAATCGGCCGGTCATTAGCGAGGCCCGATTAGGCATACACACACCGGACGCAACATAAAAACGGTCAAAGCGCCGCCCCTGTTGGGCAAGGCTGTCGATTACCGGCGTTTTCAGAACTGTGTTGCCATAGCAACCGACGTGATCGGCACATTGCTGATCTGTCGTAATCAACAAGAAATTGGGTTTACGCATAGTCGCCTCAACGGAACAAAAGCCCACCCGTTGTATGCAACGTTTGCCCCGTAAGCCAACGGCTATCGTCACTAATCAAGAAAGACGCGACGCCCACGATGTCATCGGTATTGGCCACGCGCTTTAACGACTGCGCACTCATAATGCCGTTCAGCTGCGCTTGAGTGAACGTTTCCCGAGGCACATTGGTCTCGGTGAAACCCGGCGACAGCGTATTAACGCGAATGTCATCACCGCCAAGCTCACGCGCCATCGCGTGAGTCATGCCATAAACAGCCGCCTTGCTGGCGACGTAATGCATGTATCCAGCTTTACCCATCCATACCGCGTCGGAACCTATGTTTACGACGCTGGCCGAACCGGCCGCGCGCAGATAGGGCAACAATGCACCTACCAGCATCCACGGACCTTTAATATTAACGGCCATCACACGATCCCATTCAGATGCATCAATTTCCCAAAACGGCTTCAACTTGATGGTTGAAAAAATCGCTGCGTTATTGATCAACCCGTGAATCTTCGGATGTTGTTGACCCAACTCTTGGGCAAACCGTTTCACATCTTGCTCGTTAGAAACATCCAGCACTTTCCCCTCGGCAGACAGCCCCTTCGCACGCAGATCCTCAACCGCCTCTGCCAACGGCTCAGGCTTCAGATCAACCAAAATAATCTGTGCACCCTCGCTGGCCAGCCGCTCAGCATAGGCTTTCCCTATGCCTTGCGCCGCACCCGTGACCACCACTGTTTTACCCATCAACTTTCCGTTATTCATTTCTATTCCTTTACCCTTTTCAATGACGTTTTGACAGCTCAAGCCATACGGAACGGATCGCGCGTAGCGCCCGTCAGCTCTATCCAAACCGACTTTGTCTCAAGAAAATCCAGTATCGACTCAACACCGTTCTCGCGTCCAAGGCCGCTACTGCCAAATCCACCAAAAGGCACGCTCGGCGATACAGCGCGATAGGAATTGACCCAAACCGTACCCGCGTTCAGCTTGTGCGCCACCCGGTGCGCGCGTTGAATATTCATGGTCCAAACAGAACCCGCCAGTCCGTACTCAGTGTTGTTGGCCAACTCAATGGCTTCTTCCTCAGTATCAAATGGCATCACACACAACACAGGTCCGAAAATTTCTTCTTTCACAACACGCATTTCCGGATTGACATCGGTGATGACGGTTGGGTTGATAAACCAACCCTGCTTGTTCGCATCTACGCCGCCCGTCAGAATCGTGGCGCCCTCCGACTTTGCGCTCTCCAGAAATTCACTAATGCGATCGAACTGGGGCTTATTTGAAATAGGGCCCATTTCTGTATCAGCCGCTTGCGGATCGCCCACCTTGATAGTATTGGCTCGCGCAACGATGCGGTTCACCACATCGTCCATCAAACTACGATGAATAATCAGGCGCGATCCCGCCATGCATGTTTGGCCGCCGGCAGCAAAAATACCTGCGATTACGCCATTGGCAACTGCCTCGGGGTCAGAATCCTCGAAGACGATCTGAGGTGACTTGCCGCCCAACTCGAGCACAACACCGTTCAACTGACTACCGGCCGCCTGCGCTACTGCACGGCCTGTTGCCGTTGATCCAGTAAACACAACCTTATTTACGCCAGGATGTGCAGCCAGGTGAGCGCCAAGATTTCGATCCAGCCCCGTTACAACGTTAAACACCCCATCGGGAATCCCCGCTTCTTTGACAAACCGACCAAACGCCAAAGTAGAGGCGGGCGCATGCTCCGAAGGCTTGATAACAAACGTGCAGCCAGCGGCCAACGCCGGCGCCAACTTCATCGCCATCAGCATCATCGGCGCATTCCATGGCGTGATTGCGGCAACCACACCCACTGGCTGACGTTGGGTGTAAACGAAAAAGTTGTTCTTGTCGGTAGGAATCGTTTTACCTTCCAGTTTGTCTGTCAGGCCAGCAAAATAATTAAACCATTCGGGCAGATACTTCAGCTGAAAAATCATCTCGCGATAAAGCTTGCCCGAATCCCGCACCTCCATACGCGCCAGGTACTCAGCGTTCTCGTCAATCAATTCACCCAGACGACGGATAAGTTTTGCACGCTGGAAGCCAGACATCGCCCCCCAAGGCCCCTTCAACGCCTGACGCGCGGCTGTCACGGCAGCGTCAATATCCTCCGTACCGGCATCCGGAATTTCTGCCCAGTTCTCGGTTGAAAAAGGATCCGCTGTCATGAATGTCTTGCCCGATTTCGCAGGCAAATATTCACCGTTGATGTACAGTTGAAAATGCTCGATAGCGTTGGTTGCAGCCGTTTTGGCATGAGTCTCAGACATCGTTGTCTCCGTGTTGACTGTTTTTAAGAATGACGGTTGTCGTTAGCATGCAGTCTAAGTAAGCACACATAAAAAATCGATTGAAAAATAGGCAGTAAGCCATATCCAGGAGTAATATCCGAACTAACCCTAGTGCCTCATATCCTCCCCTTGAGCGCTGCGGGGCTCAATCATCAACATAAAAGAGCGAGACATGAATCTGGGTTCTTTTCAACGCCAAGTTCACCTCCGACAACTCAGGTTGCTGGTCACCATTGCCGAACAAGGCTCTCTGGCCAGAGCGGCCGATGCGCTGCACATTACACAACCCGCCGCAACAAAGACACTTCGCCAACTCGAAGAAATCATCGGTGACAGCCTTGTCGAACGCGGAGCTGGCGGAAGTGTCCTGACCCCTCTTGGCCACGTGCTTTATCAACGAGCACAGTCAATCATGACTGAAATCCGAGAGGCGGAAGAAGAAATGGGTCTTTGGCACGCCGGCGGTGCAGGACACGTCACCCTGGGCGCGATGCCGGTTTCAACACCTGCGCTTATTCCCAAAGCGCTGCTGTTACTGGCAAAAGAAGCCCCAAGGGTTACCGTAAGAGTTATTGAAGGCAGCTCTAACACACTGCTGGAGAAGCTCGGACAGGGCGAACTCGATCTAGTGACTGGCAGATTCTGGAAGGGCGAGGATCCGTCGGTTATTACTGAAGAGCTCTACGAGTCTGCGTTTAAACTACACACGCGCACCACTCACCCTCTAACCCAAAAACAAACCCTTACCCTCGAAGAGGCCTGCAGCTATCCTTGGTTAATGCCACCGCCCGGTGCCCATATTCGGTCCGCCTTGGACGATATGTTTCGCGGGTTACACCTCAAACCACCCACGCACCAAGTCGAGTCCACCTCGTATCAAGTCTTCCGTAATCTCGTCCTGAACTCCGACGTCATAGCACCACTTCCGATCGAAGCATTGCTCGAAGAGGTTCAAGCGGGCCGCATGACATATATACCAATTCACCTACCATTACGCCTTCCGCCGATCAGTATCGTTCGACACAGCAAACGTGTACCCTCTCCGGCGATGCTTACGGTTATGCAGCAACTACGCGAGGCCAGTAAAAAAATAGGGGATATCGAAAAAACATAAAAAAAGGCGGCAATCGCCACCTTAACTTCTCGTCACGCCACAATTGCTTTCGGTATTTGTGTTTTTCCTGACGACGGGGACCGAGTCTGCGCACGCTCCGCTTCCATCATGCTTCGCAGTACGCGCTTATAACGCTCAATGCCGACATCCGACTCCAGGCTCACTTCTTTTAGTGTCCTTCCAGCACGCAGCATTGCTTGCTGTTGGGCACGGATCATGTCGTGGTCCTGCTCAACAAACGCGTAACGGCGCATTTCCGCGATCTGCTCCCGAATTTGAGTATCCAGCGGTTCGCCATGCTTAACCGGATTCTGGCGAACGGCCACAAAGTGATACCAGCACGTTGTTTCGGTCTCGGGGGTAAGGAAGTGAATCCCGTAAACGCCTGTCCCTTCCACGCGGGACGCTCCGGGACGCGTCACACCATTATCATTCACCAGACAAGCAGGCGGCTGCCAGGTGATATTGGTCCACAGGTCGACCGGTTGACCATCCCGTAAAAACTGAAGGTCGTGAAACTTGGTCACGGGCACGTTACGGGCAATACGGTCGACCGAAACGCGATTGCCATTCTGCTCAACCTTGGTATCCGATTTGATCGTAGCCTCGTTGCCTAACAAACCATCATGCAAGAACGAGGTATGACTCAAGTCCATCAAGTTATCCACGACCAACTCAAAGCCTGCCTCCATTTTCATCCAGTCGCGGCGACTCACCAGCTCTGGTTGCGCATCGTCGATCAACTGGAAATCAGGAATGAGATCCGGATCAGCGGCTTGATCACCCATCCAGATCCAGATCATTGAATGTTTCTCTGCAACAGGATATGCCCGGGTGTGTGCAGCCGACGGGATTCTCTCTTTCCCGTGAGGATTGCGGACACACGCCCCGCTCCCATCGAACTCCAAACCGTGGTAACCACAGCGGATTTTGCAACCATCAACAAGATAGCCTTTGTGCAAAGGCGCAAAGCGATGCGGACAGATATCGTCTAATGCCGAGACCTTGCCATCGGTTGAACGAAAAAGTACTACCTGTTCGCCCAGATAAATTCGACCGACGATTTGGCCTGGCTCGAGATCCTGGGACCACATCGCTGCGTACCAGGTATTCCGAAGGTAATTCATTGTGCTGTCTCCGAGAAATTCATGTGTCTTTAAACTGGATTTGGGCAGGCAACCCACAAGGCTTGAACCCCTTGATTTGTGAGCTCAGTCTAGACAGACGGCTAAAGCTTGAATAGCATCTTTGTGGTTTGGGCCGATAACCTGGAGTTAACAGTGCGATTAGAACAACTACGGTACATGCTGAAAATTGCCGAGGTCGGGAGCCTGCGCAAGGCCGCAGCGTTGCTTGGCGTCAGCGCGCCCGCGCTGACCAAAAGCCTTCGGCTCCTCGAAGACGAACTACAAGCGCCGCTATTGAACAGGACGCCTAAGGGCGTTGTACTCACAGAGTTCGGCCGAATCGTCACAACGCGTGCGCGCACCGCCTTCATTGAAATTGATCACATCGCCGACGAAATCAGAAGCATCAGAGGTGAGAGTGGTGGGCGCATCCGAGTTGCCGTGTCTCCCATTACCGCGGTGTCGATCATCCCTTCCGCCGTGCGACGGTTTCGTAAAACCTATCCAGAGGTCGTCATCACCGTCATGGATGGGTTGTACCCAAAAGTGTTACCACTAATTCGCGAACGCGAAATTGACTTTTCCGTAGGCCCACTACCCGAGCCCATGCTTGGCCCCGAATTTGCAGTCGAACAGCTATTCCTCTCAGAGGTCAGCATCTGCTGTCGAATTGGGCACCCGCTCGCCACTGCAAAGTCACTGGTTGACTTGGAAGACGCCGCTTGGGCCACATCGGGCCCCGAAGAAGGGCCTGGCAACTTATTCAAGCCCAAGTTTCAACAATTAGGGATCATGCCTCCCAAAACAATTCTGCATTTCGAATCGATTCTTTCATTACTGGCTGCAGCCCTCAAAGAGGATCTGGTATTCGTCATGCCCAAAAAGATCGTCGAACATCCTTTTCATGCCAATCACATTTGCCAAATCCCCCTGCGTGAGCAATTTCCCGGCGTACCCATTTATTTGATCAAAAACAGCCAGTCACCACTTAAGCCCGTTGCAGAAGCTTTTGCCAAACAAGTTAAACGTACACCTCTGGGATAACGCCTAGGGGAAATACCGATATTACCTTCAGTAATGGCAGCATAACTATTTTTCAATCGCGCTCATACCGCAGCCCACCTTAGACTGTCTTCCAGGCAACCTGCAGTAACTTGAACAGCAACACGTCCCCTTGTTGTCCTCGCGTCTTATGCGAGGTAGCCGAGTGCGCACAACCAAAAATACCCGCCTTCATAAGGCCGGGGAAGGAGACACCATGTTCATCAAGAAAATCGCTATTGCCGCCACCCTGGCCTTGGCCGCCAACATGGCACCAGTACACGCCGAAACCACCCTGCTTTTTAATGTATTTGTCCCCCGCTCCAACAACTTCCACAAAGTTGCCGAGCAGTGGGCCAATGATGTCAAAACAGCAACCAATGGCGAAGTCATCATTAACTTCACCGCAGGAAACATGGCGCCACCGCCCGAGCAACTCGAGGCCGTCAAATCAGGCGTATTCGACATTGCGTTCATCGCAAACATATTCCTCAAAAACAAGGCCCCATTGCTTCAAGCAACCATGTTGCCCTGGTTAGTCAACAAGTCAGAAAATGCATCCGTTGCGCTCTGGAACATTTACAAGCAACACATAGAGCCCAAGGCACCATTTCCCGATGCCCACCTGTTGACTCTATTCCACTGGGAAGGTGGTCATGTGGCCAGCATTACCGACACAGCCATTAATAGCATCGATGAACTCAAGTCGCGCAAAATGTGGGCGTTGCCTGGACCTCCTGCGGATACGTTAAAGACGTTGGGCATGAGCCCGGTTGCCACCCCGGCAATACAAGTCGGCGAGATGGTTTCACGAAAAATCGTATCCGGCTACACAGGAATCGCGCCAGAAATCGCTAGAGACTTCAAGGCGGGCTCCTACACAAAATCCATTACCCGATTCCCCAGGTCAATTACGTCGACCAGTTTCTCGGTATTCATCAACAAAGACAAATGGAACGCACTCAGCCAAAAAAACAAAGACGCTATTTCATCGGTATCCGGCGAACACTTTGCCGCGATGGCAGGTGCGGCCAGCAATCGTGAGATGCAAGCCGCATTGGACGAAATGACCAAGCATGGAGTCAAAGTTGTACAAGCAGACCCAAAGTTCTACGAAGCTCTGCAAGCTGCCGCCACGCCGCAGTTTGATGCAATGCGTGAAGAAGGTAAACGACTCGGCGTTGATATCGACGCCATGCTGGCCGACTTTATCCAGAAGTCCGACGCCCTGAACTGACCACAGGTCGTGGCCCGGGCCGCGGTCGTCTTAAAAACCCAAAGAAACCAGGTCTGATACGTGCGCCCCCCCGAAATGGAGAAGAGCCGAAGTATCCAATGCGGGGAGGTATTTGAGGGTACCCCTAAATCTACCCCCATGTGGGGGTATATGCCCATACCTTGATGTCTAAACATACAAACGTAAAAAACCCGCAATGTGTTTAAACATGCGGGTTTCTATACTGTTGTCTACTGTTGTAAACGAATTCTTGGCGGACAGAGGGGGATTCGAACCCCCGATACGCTATTCACGTATACACGCTTTCCAGGCGTGCGCCTTCAACCACTCGGCCACCTGTCCTAATCGCTTTTAACTACTTGCAGGCAAGGCACAAAGCCTCACCAAAGCGAAGTCCGCCATTTTAACAGAAATACGGCAAAATCAAAAACCTATACCGTCTTGCTCACCATGCGCTCAACATAACGCGCAATCATGTCAATTTCCAGGTTAACCGCACTACCCGCCTTCAAATGCTTCAGCGTCGTCACTTGCACCGTATGCGGAATCAGGTTGATCCGGATCTCGCAGCTACCATCGGCTGCGTCGTCGACCTGGTTTACCGTTAAGCTGACCCCGTTTACCGTAATCGAACCCTTATAGGCCAGATATTTCGCCAAACTGGCCGGCACCCGAATGCGTAAGTCCCACGATTCCCCCACCGGCTCGAAACGCACGACCTCGCCCAGGCCGTCGACATGGCCCGACACCAGATGCCCGTCTAGTGAATCGCCCATGCGCAACGCATGCTCCAGGTTCACCTCGCCGATCGCATCCAACCCCGCCGTCCGGTTCAAGCTCTCGCGAGACACATCGACCTTGAACGTTGAGCTCGTAAACTCGACGACTGTCATGCAGGCGCCTTGAATCGCGATTGAATCACCCAAGCGCGTATGTTCGAGCGGCAATCCACCCGCCTCAAGTGTCAGGCGCACGCCCGCGTCATCTTCGCCGGCCTTCAGCGGTTGAACATCAACAATCTTGCCAACCGCCGCAACAATCCCTGTAAACATAAATCACACCCTAAGTCAGTGGGCCGGCACTGTATGCCCACCCGATAAATCAGTTGATACCGCCGCCAGCAGATCAGCCCAGCGATCGGCGCGGCGCGCACGCACACGCAAATCGGGGCCAATACCAACCGGCGCTAAAAAATCGTAACGCTGGACGTCACCCAAACCACTTAACCCAGGCAGCGCAAACATACCCTGCCCAGGGCCCAGCACCATGGGTGCAAAATACACCAGCAATTCGTCGACCAGGCCCGCCTGCAGCAACGCCCCGTGCAAACGCGCACCCGCCTCGACATGAATCTCGTTGAACTCATTGGCGCCCAACCACTGCATGACCGCCATCAAATCGACATGGCCATCGTGCTCGGGCAGCACCACCACCTGAACACCGCAATCGGCCAGCCGTTGTGCTTTGTCGTGATTGACCACGCAAGTAAACACCAGCACCCGCCCGCCGTCGAAAAGCCGGGCGGTTTCAGGCACCTGGAAATGCGTATCGACGACAGCGCGAACCGGCTGGCGCGGCGTGTCAACCTCGCGCACGGTCAACTGCGGATTATCGGCCAGCACCGTGCCCAGGCCTGTTAACACCACACAACTACGTGCCCGCCAGTGGTGGCCGTCGGCACGAGCCTGAGGCCCCGTAATCCATTGTGACACCCCGTTAACCAGCGCAGTCTGCCCATCGAGCGACGCCGCCGACTTAACCCATACCCACGGCGCTTTGCGCGTCATGCGCGCCACAAACCCGGGGTTCAATTCAAGCGCCTCATCGGCACAGACCGGCACTGACACCTCGATACCCGCTGCGCGCAACCGGGCAACGCCACGACCACTGACCAAGGGGTTGGGGTCGGACATGGCAATGACCACACGTGCAGGACGCGCAGCCACAAGCGCATCGACACACGGCGGCGTGCGACCAAAATGACTGCAGGGCTCGAGCGTCACATATACCGTAGACCCGGCGACATCGACGCCGCGCTCTTGGGCCTGCCGCAACGCCATGACTTCGGCATGTGGGCCGCCCACGGCTTGCGTCGCACCAGACGCCAACAATTGGCCGTCTTTGACAATGACGCAACCAACGCGTGGGTTAGGATTGGTCAAGAAAAGCACACTCGCGCTAAGCGAAATGGCCTGACGCATCCAGTGAAGATCGATCTCGGTTACCCGTGACATAGCGGGCACGCCACCAGCGCCGCCCGCCATCATGCACCCTTTGATGCGCGACTGCCCGAGACAGGCTCGACCTTAATTTCGTCAATAGCTTTGACGAACTCGTTGATATCTTCGAAACTTTTATAGACTGAGGCGAACCGCACGTAGGCCACCTGATCAAGCTTGATCAGTTCGTTCATGACCAACTCGCCCAAATAGCCCGTTGAAACTTCGCGCTTGCCACTCGTCAAGAGGCTTTCTTCAATACGCGCTACGGCTGCATCGACTTGCTCGGTACTGACTGGCCGCTTTCGAAGCGCAAGCTTCAGGCTACCACGCAATTTTTCAAGATCGAACTCAGTGCGCGTACCATTTCGCTTGACCACGGCGGGCATCGACAGCTCGACCCGCTCGTAGGTGGTGAAGCGCCGTTCGCAAGCCGTGCAACGGCGGCGCCGACGAATGGTATCGCCCTCTTCGGAAACGCGAGAGTCGATGACCTGTGTGTCGGAACCATTACAGAACGGGCATTTCATGGTTTAGACAGGCCTGGCGCAACACACACGACAGGCCTGACCCTTGAGGGATTAGCGGTAAACCGGCAGGCGCGCGGTCAATTCGTTGACGCGTGCACGCACGTCGGCAATGACGGCTTCGTTTTCAGGATTGTCGAGCACATCGGCAATCAGGTGAGCGGTGAGTTCGGCCTCGGCTTCTTTGAAACCGCGCGTGGTCATGGCAGGCGTACCCAAACGAATACCGCTGGTGACAAAGGGCTTTTCGGGGTCGTTGGGAATAGCGTTTTTATTAACCGTAATATGCGCCTGACCCAAGGCCGCTTCAGCCACTTTGCCGGTAATCCCCTTGGGACGCAGATCGACCAACATCACGTGGCTTTCTGTGCGACCTGACACAATACGCAGGCCACGCTCGACCAGCGTACGAGCCAAAACGTCGGCGTTTTTAACAACCTGTGCCGCGTAAGTTTTGAACTCGGGTTGCAAGGCTTCTTTGAAAGCCACAGCCTTGCCCGCAATAACGTGCATCAACGGGCCGCCCTGAATGCCGGGGAAAATAGCCGAATTGATGATCTTTTCGAACTCGGCCTTCATCATGATGACGCCGCCGCGAGGGCCGCGCAGCGATTTGTGCGTGGTCGATGTAACGAAATCGGCATGCGGAAAGGGGTTGGGGTAGGCACCGCCAGCAACCAAGCCCGCGTAGTGGGCGATATCGACCATGAACAGCGCGCCGTTATCGTGTGCGATACGGGCCATACGTTCGAAGTCGATACGCAGCGAATAGGCCGACGCCCCGCCGACCACCAGCTTGGGTTTGTGGGTTTTAGCCAGCTCTTCCAGCTTGTCGTAGTCGATGGCTTCGTTGGCGTCGAGGCCATACGAAATAAAGTTGTACAGCTTGCCCGATGCGTTAACCGGCGAACCATGCGTAAGGTGGCCACCTTCGGCCAGGCTCATGCCCAATACGGTGTCACCGGGCTTAAGCACCGCCATGTAAACGCCTTGATTCGCCTGCGAACCAGAGTTGGGCTGCACGTTGGCCGCTTCGGCGCCGAACAATTCTTTCAGACGATCGATCGCCAGTTGCTCGACGATGTCGACGTACTCGCAACCGCCGTAGTAACGCTTACCTGGGTAACCCTCGGCGTACTTGTTGGTCAGTTGGGTGCCCTGAGCCTGCATAACGGCGGGGCTGGTGTAGTTCTCGGAGGCAATCAGTTCGATATGCTGTTCCTGACGAACATTTTCCTTTTGAATGGCGGCCCACAATTCGGGGTCGACGTGATCAAGCGTACGCGAGCGGTCAAACATGAAGAATCCTAGGAAGTGCAAAATAAAGGTCAAACGGCATTTTAACCCGGCCGCCTGTAAACCACCTAAGCGCTGGCAAGCGCCGGGTTCAGGGTGTATTTGCCGGTAAGGGCCGCCTGCGCAAGCACATGCCCCTGAATAGCACGCAACACATCGGGGCCCGTAAAACGGCCCTCGAGCGGAACGCGTTCGATATCAAGGGCATACACCGTGAACACGTAACGGTGAACAATGGCGTCGTTCCAGGGGGGGCACGGGCCGTCATAGCCGAAGTAATCGCCGCTCATGTCGCGGTCGGCGGCAAACCAGCCGGTGTAGTCATTAACGCCCTGACGGGTATCGTTGGCGGCCAAAGGGCCACCCTTGCCACGCGGCGTGATGCCGTCCGAATAAGCACCCTCGGCGATTTCACGTACCGATCCGGCCACATCAATCAGCACCCAATGGTAGAAATCGACGCGCGGCAAACTGGCGGGCACTTCGCGCCCCTCTTGGTTGACGTCGTCCCCCTTGCTGGGCACGTCGGGGTCGTGGCACACAACGACAAAAGATTTTGTCCCTTCGGGCGCATCGACCCAGGCCAGGTGGGGGTTGCGGTTACCCGCAAGGGCGATATGCGATTCGGAGTCGATCTTCCCGAAAGCGTTAGCTTGCGGAATGAACTGCTGGTCGGCAAAAGATTTACTGGTCAGTTTCATAAGGCCTCCTGAATGCTGGACCGGATCATGCTACAGAGTATTTGGCGTGCCGCAACCGAAAAATGGCGACCGGATTTAAGCAACCGTGACACGGGCAAACTTGCGCTTACCTACCTGCACCACATAGGTGCCGGCCGGCAACTGCAAACCCTTGTCTTCAATGCGTGTGCCATCGACACGAACCCCGCCTTGCTCGACATTGCGCTGAGCTTCGGCGCCCGACGCAACCAGGCCGGCTTCGCGCAGCACTTTAAGAATACCCAACGGCGCCCCCGCCAACTGCACTTCGGGCATGTCATCCGGGATAACGCCGTCGCGGAAACGCGCCTCGAAACGCGCCAGGGCTTCGTGGGCGTCTTTCTCGGAGTGGAAGCGCCCTACGATTTCTTGCGCGAGCAAAACTTTAGTGTCGCGCGGGTTGGCGCCGTCGTTCACGGCCTTTTGCAGAAGCGCAATTTCGTCTTGGGTACGGAACGACAACAGTTCGAAATACCGCCACATGAGCGTATCGGAAATAGACATGAGCTTGCCAAACATGCTGTCAGGCGTTTCGGTAATGCCGATGTAATTTCCTTTGGACTTCGACATTTTATCGACCCCGTCGGTGCCTTCGAGCAACGGCATGGTCAAAATGCACTGCGGCTCTTGGCCGTATTCTTTTTGCAACTCGCGCCCGACCAGCAAGTTGAACTTCTGGTCGGTACCGCCCAGTTCGAGATCGGCCTTAAGCGCAACCGAATCGTAGCCCTGCATGAGCGGGTAAAGAAACTCGTGCACCGAAATAGGAATGCCCTGCTTGAAGCGACGGGTAAAGTCTTCGCGCTCCATCATGCGCGCCACGGTGTAGCGGGACGCCAGCTGAATCATGCCTCGTGCGCCCAATGGGTCACACCATTCGGAGTTATAGCGAATTTCGGTTTTGGATGGATCGAGAACCAGACTGGCCTGGGCGTAATAAGTCTTGGCGTTTTCCTGGATCTGTTCGGGCGTGAGCGGCGGACGGGTGGCGTTACGACCACTGGGGTCGCCAATCATGGAGGTGAAGTCACCAATAAGAAAGATGACGGTGTGCCCCAAGTCTTGCAACTGACGCATTTTGTTCAACACCACCGTGTGTCCCAAATGGATGTCGGGAGCGGTAGGGTCGAGCCCCAGCTTAATACGTAACGGCTGACCTGTGGCGCGACTGCGGGCGAGCTTTTTTACAAATTCGCTCTCTACCAACAACTCGTCGCATCCTCGCTTAACTACGCGCAAATCCGCTTCTATTTCGGGGGTAATGACAACTTCTGGCGACGACATATAACGACCGTTGATAAGAAAATATGAAAAAATACTCGAAAATAGTCAAGCAATGCGATAGCATACCGTGTTAATTAAAGCGGTGCGCGTTGCAAACTAACCACGGGCTTGTTTTTGCAATTGCCAACCAGGTTGACACGCAATCTTCAGTAACAGGAAATATGCGGGCCAAACACGGGCCGTTCACATGCCAAACATGTCAAAAAAACAGCCAACCGACAAACCCACACATCACTATATTACCGGCGGCCTAATGCTGGTGGCCCTTGGCCTTTTTGCTACAGCCGGCGCGCTGGCGGTGGTCAAGCCCATTACCGAAGCAGCTCCCCCTGCAGTATATCAAGCGCGGCAAACACTTAGCTTGCCCAGCACGCTTCCCACTCTGCCCGAAGTCGCCCTCGAACAGTCGCCGTTCATCGACGAGACACGTATTCGGCCGGGCGACACACTGGCTGCCGTCTTGCAACGTCTTAACGTCCAAGAAGCCAACCTGCAGCAGTTTTTGGTCCAGAACGAAGGCGCGCGCTCTATTTACAAACTGTACCCTGGCCGCACCGTACAAGCCGCCCTTGATGCACAAGGTGGGCTGCAATGGCTTCGCTATTACCACACGCCGGGTGCGCGCGACGGCAACGCATTCGTTTCCAAATGGCTTGAAGTACGCCCCGATGGCAACAACGGCTTTACTGCGCTAGAACAAGCCGAAGCCACCGAAACCCAAATGCGTATTGCCGAAGGCGAAATTACCCATTCGCTGTTTGGCGCCACTGACGCTGCCAACATCCCCGACGCCATTACTTTTCAGATGGCCGAAATTCTGGGTAGCAAAATCGACTTCATGCGCGACCTGCGCAAGGGCGATCGCTTTCGCATCGTTTACGAAACGCACTCGCACGAAGGCAAAGAAGTCGGCTCAGGCCGAGTTTTGGCGCTCGAGTTCAACAACGGCAACAAGACCTACGATGCTGTCTGGTTCCAACCCGAAGGCGAATCAGGCGGCTACTACGATTTCGACGGCAAAAGCCTGAAAGGCGCTTTCTTGCGCTCAGCCCTCAAGTTCTCTCGCGTCAGCTCTACGTTTGGCATGCGTCGTCATCCGGTACACGGCAGCTGGCGGGGCCATAACGGCGTCGATTACGCTGCGCCTACCGGTACGCCTATCCATGCCACCGCCGACGGCGTTGTCGACTTCATCGGCAACCAAAATGGTTTTGGCAAGATCGTCATCCTCAAGCATGGCAACAACATCTCTACCTATTACGCCCATCAAAGTCGCTTTGCCGACGGCCTTAGCAAAGGTGACCGGGTCGAGCAGGGCCAGCTTATTGGGTATGTCGGGTCTACCGGCTGGGCGACCGGCCCGCACTTGCACTACGAATTCCGCGTTGGCGGCAGGCCTGTCGACCCGCTGTCAGTCGACCTGCCCGTCGCCAAAGTGCTAACGCCCAAGCAATTGGCTGCGTTCCAGTCAAAACTCGACAGCTTCCAAAGCCACTTCCAGTTGCTGGCCGCCTTGCAAGACGAAGGTAACAGCGCCGAAGACGCCGAGGTCAAACTCGCCAGAGCCGAATAAGCCAAGGCAAGCACCCCACCCCCAGCGGTGGGGTTTTCATTTCAGCGGTTACTTTTTATGCCTCAAGCCCCCGCCTATTACATTGGCCTGATGTCGGGCACAAGCACTGACGGAATCGACGGCGTGCTTGCCGATTTCAGTCGCTCAAACCAGCCCCGCACGCTGGCCAGCGCGTCACTGCCCTTGCCCCCCGAACTACGCCAAACCTTGCTGTCCCTGAACATCAGCGGGCCCGACGAGCTGGTTCGTAGCGCCCATGCGTCTAATCAACTGGTTCAACAGTATGCCCAAGTATGCGCAAAACTACTCGAACAGACCGACCTGGACGCCAGCCAGGTTGTGGCCATTGGCGCCCACGGGCAAACCGTCAGGCACGACCCGCTTGCCGGTTACACACTGCAGCTGAATGCGCCGGCCCTGCTAGCCGAACTCTCGGGTATTGACGTTGTTGCCGACTTTCGTACCCGCGACGTCGCCGCTGGTGGCCACGGCGCACCCTTGGTACCCGCCTTCCACCAGGCCTTGTTCTCGTCGACTTACCCGCGCACCGTGCTAAACTTGGGCGGCATAGCCAACATCACCATACTCGAACCCGGGCAGCCTGTTCGCGGGTTCGATACCGGCCCGGCCAATGTACTAATGGACCTCTGGTGCCAGCTAAAAACAAGCCGCCCCTACGACCACAAGGGGCAATGGGCAGCCAGCGGCAGTGTCAAACCCCAATTGCTGACCTTGCTGCTCGAAGACCCGTGGTTTCGCCTACCCCCACCAAAATCAACCGGCCGCGACCTGTTCAACCAGGCCTGGCTCTCAACCCGACTCAGCGCCTGGCACGCAACTAATCCACACCAACCCCTGGCTGATGCCGACATACAAGCCACACTTCTGGCACTGACGGCACAAACCGTGGTCGATGCTGTGACTGCCCATGCCAGCCGCACACAAGAACTTTTGGTTTGTGGTGGCGGCGCCCTGAATGACGCCCTAATGACCGCTCTGCGCGAGCGGCTTGACTGCCCGGTGCACGCCACCAGCCATGTCGGGGTACCGGTACAAGACGTCGAAGCACTGGCGTTTGCCTGGCTGGCGTGGGCGTATGTAAACAACCACCCAGCCGGCCAACCGTCGGTAACCGGGGCCCGACGGGCCACCATACTGGGCTGTTTGCACAAGGCCTGAACCCTGTCGCTTAAATGCGGCAGTAACGCTAATCTTCCTGCGCCAAAAATCCGCCGCTCTGGTGCTGCCACAGCCGCGCATACACACCATTCTTTTTCAACAGTTCAGCGTGACTGCCCTCTTCGATAATCTTGCCGTCATCAAGCACAATCAAGCGATCCAACGCAGCAATCGTCGACAAACGATGGGCTATGGCGATCACTGTCTTGCCTTCCATGATCTCATTCAGGCTCTCTTGAATGGCCTGCTCGACTTCCGAATCCAGCGCACTGGTCGCTTCGTCGAGTAACAAAATAGGTGCATTTTTAAGCATGACCCGGGCAATAGCAATACGCTGACGCTGCCCACCGGACAACTTGACGCCCCGCTCGCCAACCAGCGTGTCGAAACCCCGGTTACCCTTAGGGTCGCTCAATTGATTGATAAATAGATCGGCCTGGGCACGCCGTGCCGCCGTCATGACATCGTCGTCAGTGGCGTCGGGGCGACCATAGGCAATATTGTCGCGAATAGATCGGTGCAACAACGAGGTGTCTTGCGTAACCATACCAATAGCACTGCGCAGGCTGTCCTGGCTGACTTGGGCGATATCTTGGCCGTCGATACGAATTTGACCCGAGTCTACATCGTAGAAACGCAACAATAAGCTGGTGAGCGTAGACTTGCCGGCGCCAGACCGACCCACCAGGCCGATTTTCTCGCCCGGTTTGACACGCAGGTTCAAGCCATCGAACACCTGGCGCTCGCCGTTGTAATTAAACGAAACGCTGTCGAAGGTGACGTCGCCTTGTTTGACCTGCAGCGCGGGCGCCCCGGGCTTGTCTTGCACTTTGGGTGGGTGCGTTAAGGTGGCAATGCCATCTTGCACCGTGCCAATGTTCTCGAACAGCGACGCCATTTGCCACATGATCCAGTGCGACATGCCATTGATACGCAGTGCCATAGCCGTTACGGCGGCCACTGCCCCGGTACCGACTTCGTTGGCGTGCCAAAGCGCCAGGGTGTAACCCCCTGCCGCCAGTATCAGCCCCACCACCAACGCCTGGTTCACGATTTCAAACTGGCTGACCAGCCGCATTTGCCGGTAACCCGTTAACTTGAAGTCTTCCATGGCGGCACGCGCAAACTGGGCCTCGCGCCGGGTATGCGAGAACAGCTTTACCGTAGTAATGTTGGAATAGGCATCGGTAATGCGCCCCGTCATTGATGAGCGGGCGTGCGCCTGCTCTTGCCCAACCTTACCCAGGCGCGGCACAAAATAGAACATGGCCAGCGCATACAGAATGATCCAGCCCACAAAAGGCAGCATCAGGCGCAGGTCGAAACTGCCCGCCAGGGCAATGATGGTAACGAAGTACACCCCCATGCCCACCACAATTTCGCAGAACGTCAGCAGTACGTCGCGTACGGCCAATGCGGTCTGCATGACTTTAGTCGTCACCCGGCCCGCAAACTCGTCAGCAAAAAAAGACAAGCTTTGCCGCAGCATCAGGCGGTGGAAATCCCAGCGCAAACGTAGCGGCAAATTAATGGCAAGGGCCTGATGCTGCACCATCGTACGTAAAGCCACCAGCACAATACTGGTAACCAACACAATGCCAATACCCCACAGCACACTACGCTCGTGGCTCGATATTGGGCCATTGGCATCCCATACGGCCAGGTAATCAACAACTTGACCTAAAAACGCAAACAGCCAGGCTTCGTAGATAGAAACGGCAGCGCTGAATACCGCTAGCCAAGCAATATAGCCGCGCGCACCGCGGGTGCACGCCCATAAAAATGGCAGCAGCCCCTTAGGAGGTACCGGCACTGCATCGGGCGGAAACGGATCAAGCAGGCCTTCGATTCGGCCAAACACATCGGGTTTCATGATTGAGATGCCCTTGAGTAAAACAAAAGAGCCCTGGTCCGTAAGGAACAGGGCCCTGCGATACCGTGAAACGGATCAGAAAGCGGGTTTACGCCGAGAACGACGAGCCACAGCCGCAAGTAGACGTTGCGTTGGGGTTCCGAATGACAAACTGCGAGCCTTCGAGGTCGTCTTTGTAGTCGATTTCGGCGCCGACCAGATACTGGAAGCTCATGGGGTCGATTAACAGCTGGACACCTTCTTTGTCGATGGCAGTGTCATCTTCATTGATGACTTCATCGAACGTGAAGCCATACTGAAAACCCGAGCAACCACCGCCTTGCACGAAAACGCGCAATTTGAGTTCGGGGTTGCCTTCTTCGGCGAGCAGGTCTTTGACTTTTGCCGCCGCAGCATCGGTAAACACCAGGGCTGGTGGGGGGGCTTGAAGATCAACGGATTCAGTCACATTGCTCATTTTTTAACTCCGGTACGGCCAATGGCCGCCATTGAACTGCATTTACACATAGACCCGCACGACCTAGTCGGCAGCCAGATTAACAGTGCGTGTTGCACGTACGGCCGAGCCTTCCATGACGTTAAGCGTTACCGACTTGGGCACAAAACCCTCGGGTAAATCAAGCAGACCTTCGGCACGCTGGAACTGGTCGAAACTGAGTTTTAACGGGGTAGACTGGCTTTGCTCGGTGTTGCTTGCACCAACCCCGGCTGCGGGCTTTAACGTTATTTTAACGTTTTTCCCTTTTTGCACCCCATTAGCCACAAACTCCATAAGGCCATTAAAGCCAGAACCCGACGTACCGTTGCGCATCAGCAGCACCCGATAAGACAACAACCCTGCCCTGGGCTCGATATCAAACGCTCTGACGGTCACTGCGCCAGCGGGACCAGGCGGCAACAACTGCTCGTAGAAGGCCAACCGTTCGCGAGCGCTGGCAAGATCAGACTGAGCGGCATTCAGCGTGGTTTCGAGACTAGTGCGCGTGGTTTGCTCGACCAGCAACTGGCTTTGAAGCGCGTCGCGCTCGGTGGTCAGTTTAGCCATATCGAAACCCATTTGAGCCACGGTAACGTCGAACCGGGTTTGCAAGGCTTCGAAGCGGCTGGCTTGATCGCCCGACCGCGTATGCTGACCAAACATAAAACCAGCAAATAGTGCGGCCACCACCACGACTAGCCAGACAATTTTTGGCCAGTGACGTACCAGGCCGACTTGATTGTGTTTCATACAGAGTCGACCCGAAAACTACGGAAAAGTTCCGTCGCGCAGGTGCGCGGCACCCGCTTATACGTCAGGGCAAAACCGCCACATGATTGAGCCCGGTGGTTTCGGGCAGACCAAACATCAGGTTCATATTTTGCACGGCCTGACCAGACGCCCCTTTGACAAGGTTATCTTGAATAACCAGCACCACTAATTGACCGGGGCTGGGGCGGTGAACGGCAATACGCAAATGATTGGACGCCCGCACAGAACGGGTTTCGGGCTGGCTGCCCGGCGGCATGACGTCGATAAAGGCCTCGTCGGCATACCGTGCCTCGAAGAGCGCCTGAAAATCGGTGTCGAGTGCTTCGGGCAAAATACGCAGATAAAGCGTCGAGAACATACCGCGAATCATGGGCACCAAATGCGGCACGAACGTCAAGCCGACAGGCTTGCCGGCAATGGCTGACAGCTGTTCGGCAATTTCGGGGTGATGACGATGCCCGGCTACCCCGTAGGCCTTGAAACTGTCGCTGGCTTCGGAGAACAAGGTAGCCACCTCGGCCTTACGACCAGCGCCCGATACCCCCGACTTGCAATCAGCAATAATGTGCTGGGTGTCGACCAGCGCCTTGCCGCCTTCGAGCAAGGGCAACAAGCCCAGGATAACCGTGGTGGGATAACACCCTGGGTTACCCACCACACTGGCGCCAGATATTTTCATACGGTTAAGTTCGACCAGACCATAGACCGAATCGGCCAGGATGTCGGGGCAGACATGCGGCATTTTGTACCATTTCTCGAAGACCGCCGTGTCTTGCAAACGAAAATCGGCAGCCAGGTCGATAATGCGCACGCCCTTGTCTAGCAAGGCCTGCGCCTGACTCATGGCCACGCCGTGTGGCGTAGCAAAAAACACCACGTCGCACTGGTCGAGCGCCGCATTTTCGGGTGTAGCAAAGCACAGGTCGACGTGGCCACGCAGGTTGGGATACATCTGGGCAACCGGCATGCCGTCTTCTTTGCGCGACGTAATCGCGGTGAGTTCGACGTTGGGGTGCTGCGACAGCAAACGCAACAGCTCGACACCGGTGTAGCCCGTGCCGCCCACAATACCTACCTTGATTTTCTTGCCCAATGCACCTGACATGATGTTCCTTGAAAATTTGAGTGCCTAACACCGTAATTATGCAACGCCTGCGCGACTTATGCAGGCACAAAGCAAAAGCCCCGGCATGACGCCAGGGCTTTTGACTGGACCGCGCAATACCACTGCAGCGGCCCGGGGTACACAAAACAATTAGCGCTTGCTGAACTGCTTGCGACGACGTGCTTTGTGGAAACCCACTTTTTTACGTTCGACTTCGCGGGCATCGCGAGTAACGAGACCAGCCTGCTTGAGCGCGGGCTTGAGGGTTTCGTCGTAGTCGATCAGGGCGCGGGTGATGCCGTGACGCACTGCACCTGCCTGACCGCTTTCGCCACCACCGTGAACGTTGATGTGAAAATCGAACGACTCGAGGTGACCCGTGAGTTCGAGCGGCTGGCGAACCACCATGCGACCCGTTTCGCGAGCGAAGTATTCATCAACAGGCTTACCGTTAACAACGATTTTGCCCGAACCTTTTTTCAAGAACACACGTGCTACCGAAGTTTTGCGGCGGCCGGTGCCATAGTTCCAATTACCGATCATGACCTATCCTTAGATTTCCAGCGGTTTAGGCTGCTGAGCGGAGTGCGGGTGCTCGGCGCCGGCGTAAATCTTGAGCTTCTTGGCCATGGCATAACCCAGGGGGCCCTTAGGCAACATGCCTTTGACCGCTTTCTGGAGGGCACGACCAGGAAAACGCTGCTGCATTTTCTGGAAGTTGGTTTCGGTAATACCGCCGGGGTAACCCGAGTGACGGTAGTAGCGCTTGTCGAGGGCTTTATTGCCGGTAACGACGATGTCGGCCGCGTTGATGATAACGATGTAATCACCGGTGTCAACGTGTGGTGTGAATTCTGGCTTGTGCTTGCCGCGCAGACGACGTGCGACTTCGCTGGCCACACGCCCGAGGACTTTACCCTTGGCGTCAATCACGTACCAGTCACGCTTGACTTCATGCGGCTTGGCCACAAAGGTCTTCATGATGGTTCCTAATAAATTAAAGCGCAAAGCCGGCGCCAAAAAATGCGCAAGCCCGCACATATTAAACATGTGGTTTCTTTTACCAAAAGCGCCAAAGCGTTGTTATAAGGCCAACTTAAACGACCCAGTGCCAACAAGCCTTGCTTGAAAACACCCAGCCTCGTTGCCCCACGGTTCGCCCGTGCACTTCCAGAAAAGCCCACTATAGTAGCATAAATTATTGTTTTTGTTGAATCTTATTTCTTGGCACGCGCCAACGCGACATTCAGGTAGTTATCGTAACTGCCCTCGGCCAGACGGAACCAGGGCGAGACTTCGTCGCGGAAACCCATGTAGTTATCAAACACTTTCTTGAATTGCGGATACTTGTCGCAAAACTCTTTATAGACCACATTCGCGGCATCAAAAGAAGCGTTCATGACATCAAGCGGAAACGCCCGCAGCACAGCGCCACTGGCAACCAGGCGTCGTAAGGCCGAAGCATTATGCGCGTCGTAATCGGTAAGTAATTGCTGACCGGCGTAACGGGTGGCCATAGCAATAATGGCCTGATACTGCTTGGGCAACTGGTTGTAAGCGCCATCGTTAACGTACAACGACAACTGGGCAGAGCCTTCCCACCAACCCGGGTAGTAATAATATTTGGCTACCTTTTGCAAACCCAGTTTTTCGTCATCAACGGGCCCCACGAACTCGACCGCGTCAAGCGTACCCTTTTCAAGCGAAGGGTAAATGTCGCCCGGTGGGATTTGCTGGGGCACCACGCCCAGGCGCGAAAGCACTTCGCCGGCAAAACCGGCCGTGCGCATTTTCAGGCCCTTGAGGTCTTCGGGTGTTTTGATTTCTTTGCGATACCAGCCGCCCATTTGCGTGCCGGTGTTACCCATGGGGAAATTGACGATGTTACGGGTAGCAAACAGCTCGCGCATCAGTTTGAGGCCGTCGCCCTGATCCATCCAGGCATTCATTTGACGGGCATTCAAGCCGAACGGCACGGCGGTGTCAAAACAGAAGGTCGGGTCTTTCCCGTAAAAATAGTAAGACGCCGTTTGCCCACACTCGACGGTGTTGTTGCTGACGGCATCCATGACACCGAACCCAGGTACGATCTCGCCACCGGGGTACAAACGAATACTGAAGTTACCGCCCGAAGCCTCTTCGACCATTTTGCAGAACGTTTGCGCCGAACTATACAGAGGCGGCAACGAAGGCGTGTAGGTCGAGGTCATTTTCCAGCTGACCTTGGGGTTGGCTTGTGCCATAACGGGTGCGCCCAACGCGGCCGTGCCAGCCACAGCACCCATACCAGCCTTTTTCAGAAATGAACGACGTTGCATGCAGTACTCCTACTGGCCGGCAATGGCCATTTGCTCGATAAGAATAGAACCGGTCGACTTGGACCCACGCACGATGGTGTCGGCGCCAACGGCCACAATTTGCCGGAACATATCTGCCAGATTCCCGGCAATGGTGACCTCTTGAACAGCATGGACGATCTCACCATTTTTTACCCAGTACCCAAACGCGCCGCGCGAATAATCACCCGTCACGTAATTGACGCCCTGCCCGATAAGCTCGGTGACCAGAAAGCCCGTACCCATTTTTTTAAGCATGGCCCGGAAGTCGTCGTCGGGATTGGTGAGCCGCGACGTTAGGCTTAAATTGTGCGAACCGCCGGCATTACCCGTGGTTTGCATCCCCAGCTTGCGTGCAGTGTAGGTAGACAGAAAGTAGCCTTGCAATACGCCGTTGACCACCACGTCGCGGGCCTGCGTGCGCACGCCTTCGTCGTCGAAAGGCGTGCTGCCCATGCCGCCTACTACCAGCGGGTCTTCTTGCACATTAAGGTGGTCTGCCATTACGGGCTTACCCAACGCATCGAGCAGGAAACTGGCCTTACGGTAAAGCGCGCCCCCACTGGTTGCCTGAACCAGAGAACCCAACAGACCCACCGCCAGGGGCGCCTCGAAGAGCACCGGGAAACGACCCGTTTTAATGCGCTTGGCCGACAAACGCGATAACGTCCGTTCGGCGGCGTAGCGGCCGACTGCAGCGGGCTTAGCCAACAACTTAGGGTCGCGCACCGAGCTGTACCAGTAGTCGCGCTGCATGTGGTTGCCCTTGCCGGCAATAGGCGCCACCGACAAGCTGTGGCGCGAGTACGGATACCCCCCCAAAAAACCACGGCTGTTGCCCAGCACAAAATGACCTTCGAAAGTTGCGACAGACGCGCCTTCGGTGTTGGTAATTTGCGGGCTGACATCGCGCGCCGCTTTTTCGGCTTTGAGCGCCAGCTCGGCGGCTTCGTCGGAAGACACCCCCCAGGCATGATGCAACTTCAGATCGGGATAGTCGTGTGCCAGGAACTCGGCATCGGGCAGGCCTGCGGCCGGATCGGCCGCCGTATAGCGCGCAATGTGCCAGGCAGCGTCGACAGTTTCGCGCAAGGCCTTTTTAGAGAAGTCGGACGTTGACGCCGACCCGCGCTGTTGACCCGCGAATACGGTGATATCGAGCGACCGGTCGCGCGTTTGCTCGACGGTTTCAATGCCCAGATTACGGACAGACACAGACAAGCCGGCACTTTCGGAGACCTCGGCCGCAGCGTCGGAAGCCCCCAGAGATTTAGCGTACTTGAGGGCGTCTTGCACAAGCTCGCGAAAACGCGCCTGGTTTTCAGAAATGGGAAGAAGTGACTTGGATTTTTTGCTCATCGCAGCTCTTATCAGGTTAGGCAGTTATCATATCGCCAATTACGCTTTGATTTCATCGGCCAACATGCATAACCATCCTGAACACGAACTCGACGACGACTTCGACGATCGTCCGCCCAGCAAATCACAAGTCAAGCGCGACATGCTGGCCCTGCAAGACCTGGGCAAGCAATTGGTCGACCTGTCGCCCGAAAAAATCAAACAACTGCCACTTGAAGAAAAGCTGTTCGAAGCCATCCGATTGGCGCAGCGCACTACGGCGCGCGAGGGCAGACGCCGCCAGATTCATTACGTGGGCAAACTGATGCGCGACGCCGATGCCGATGCTATCCGGCACCAGCTTGATATCTGGGAAAATGGATCACGCGAACAAACTGCGGCCATGCACCGTCTTGAGACACTGCGCGACCTGTTGTTGCAAGACGATAACGCCCTGACCAAGCTGCTTAACGAGTACCCCGGCGCAGATGTTCAGCATTTGCGCGCCCTGATTCGGGCCGGGCGAAAAGAAGCGGAAAACAACCAGACCTTACGACCGGGCCAAACGCCGCAGCGCAAGCACTATCGCGCGCTCTTCCAGGCCCTTAAAGCACTCGACGACGCCGCCTGAACATGACAACACTAGAAACACTGGAAATCGAAACTGCCCCCAACCCAACGCATGCCGTCATCTGGATGCACGGCTTGGGCGCCGACGGCAACGACTTTGCACCCATCGTTCCCGAACTGGGCCTGGGCTCATCGCCAGCCATTCGCTTCATTTTCCCCCATGCGCCGGTTCAACCCGTGACCATCAATAACGGTATGCACATGCGGGCGTGGTACGACATTTTGTCTATGGATATTGGCGGGCGTCGCGAAGACGAAACAGGCCTGCGCGCGTCGCAAGCGGCTATCGAAGCGCTGATTGCCCGCGAAAACAGCCGGGGCATCCCCACGCAAAACATTGTGTTGGCCGGGTTTTCGCAAGGCTGTGCCATGACGCTGCAGACCGGGCTGCGACACGCCGAACCCCTGGCTGGTCTGGTGTGTTTATCGGGCTACTTGCCCTTGGCTGACACACTAGCGAACGAACGTCACACCGCCAACGCGAACATACCTGTTTTTATGGCGCATGGCACCCAAGACCCGGTCGT
This sequence comes from Pusillimonas sp. T2, assembly GCF_002236805.1. Lineage (GTDB taxonomy): Bacteria > Pseudomonadota > Gammaproteobacteria > Burkholderiales > Burkholderiaceae_B > Neopusillimonas. The sequence continues at coordinate 531,369 of NZ_NIQA01000001.1, forward strand.
CGCCATCGAACGCGCTCAAGCTTCGCACGACGCCATGACCGCACTAGGCTACGGTATTACCTGGAAAACCTATCCCATGCCACACTCGGTATGCCTGGAAGAAATCCGCGACATCTCGGCCTTCCTCAAACAGGTTCTGGTCTAAGCCCCCGGGCGCCCGTTTTGCCAGACGGCACCTAAGCCCCCCTCCCTCTGCTAGTCATCGCCCCCCGTGGCGGCGATGCCTGCGCATCTGCCTGCCAATTCCGCTCCAAACATCAGGGTAAATCCGGCCAAGCGCACTATTGCGTAGCGCCCGAAACTTCTTTACCGTAAGTGTATGCATTTGCATAAATTCGCGCCCACCACCTTAAGCGCCATTTTCAGCAATGCAATCGTCGCTAGGCTTCCCGGAAAATGCACACACGGAGAAAAAACCATGAACAAATCTTTGATGGCCCTGGTTTTATCAGCAGTTGCAGCAGCGCCCGCATACGCAGAAGAAATACCAACTTTGCGTGTGGGCTGGATGATTCCGGCCGAAGAGGCAAAATACCTGATGATCAAACGCCCCGAGCTGTTCCCCGACCTGGGCAAAAAATACAAAATCGAATGGTCTCAGTTCCAGGGTACGTCACCCATGATGCAAGCTTTGCGCGCAGGGGTGCTCGATTGCTCGACCATGGCGCCGCTCTCCATGGCACAGGCCTACCTCGAAAGCGGTCTCGAAAGCTATATCGTGGCGCAGCATGCCCACGAAGAGAAAGGTTATTTTTCGCCTTACTGGGCAGTAAAAAAAGACAGCCCCATCAAATCAGCCGCTGATCTCAAAGGCAAAATCATAGGTACCAACGCCTATGGCACCGGCATGTACTTCCGGATGCTCTTGTGGCTGAAGCAACAAGGTATCGACTACGAAAAAGATGTCAAGATCGTAGAAACCGGCTTTCCCGCCTCGGCCGACGCCATTCGCACGGGCCGCGTCGATAGCGGCCCGTTGGTACAACCCTTTGCCCTGCTGGCCGAAGAAAAGGGCGATTTACGCCCCCTGTTTACCTTGTCCGAGGTGCAGTCTCCTACCGTCTACAGCTTCGAGGGCTGCAGCAAGGCCTATGCCGACAAACATCCCGAGGTCGTTCGGCTGTACGTAAAAGACCTGCAGCGCGCCATGACAAAATTGCTTGAAGACCGCAAGCTGGCAGTTGAAGTCACCGCAGAAGTGACCCGGGCACCTGCGGCAATGCTCGACAAGTATCTCTTCACCGACAAAGACTTTACGCATATCGCCACCATGAAGCCCGACACCAAGGCCATTCAAGAACTACTAACCCTGCAAAGCGACGCCGGCTTTTTGTCCAAGCCCGTCGACGTATCCAAATTCGTACGCCCCGACATCATGGCCCCCATCGAATAAAACAAACCTGACAATACAAAAAAGGGCCGCAATGCGGCCCTTTTGCTATGTTCCAAACCATGAGGGCTTAATTATCAGCGCGTCATGGTGTCATGAAAGAAATCAACCAAAACCTGATTGAACTTCTCCAGTTCTTCGAGCTGAGGATTATGTGCGCTTTCTTCGAAAGCTACCAGGCGTGCATTCGGCAAACGCTCAGCCAGTTTCTTGGCGTCGTCAAAAGGCTGCTTTTTATCGTGCACGCCGTGCAAAATTAACGTGGGCACCTTAAGGGCCGAAACCCGGCTACCCAGATCGGTGTTTTGCAACGCCTGGCCCAACATTTTGGTAGCGTAGATAGGCCACTGCAACATAGTGTCGATAACCGCCTGGCGGGTAGCCGCCCCGGGATCACGATAATAAAAGCCGTCGTTCACTAGCTTTGCCGTCGCTTCGACTTTATTTCTTGCCATCCCTTGCGCATAAGCCTGCCAGCGTTCGGGCGAGAATCCGCCCCGCTCGCCCTCGGTTTCAAGAAAGCGAGCGCCGCCGCCGGCCAGCGCAAGCCCTCGTACGCGATCTGGGTGACGTAGCGCCATGGTCAGGCCAACATAAACACCCACGCCATGACACACCAGATGAAAACGGGACACCTTGCATTGTTGCAGCAAAGCTTCAAGATCGTCGGCAAGACCATCGAACGTATAGCCATGACCCGGCTTGTCGCTTTGACCGTGCGCCCGCTGATCGTAGACGACTGTACGGAACGTGTCGGTGAGCTGATAAACCTGCTGCTCCCACATTTCGTGGCTGGTACCGCCGCCATGTATAAAAACTATGGGCTCACCCTGCCCATAGTCTTCGTAATAAAGGTTAACTCCCGGTTCAACACTTGCCCATGCCATGGATGTCTCCTGTTGTTATTGGCGCGAAACGTTAATGTTCTGACAACCCCTCATCAAGCGCAAGCCACACGCGACGCATCGACGGGTCTTCGGCGTCGGCGTCGTTCTGGAAGCCAAGGCGCGTCATCAAGCCCAGCATCGCCCTGTTGTTGGCCAGGACAAAGCCTTCGATGTAGCCCAACCGTTGGGCTCTGGCCGCCTCGATCAACCCTTGCAGCAGCTTCTTGCCCAGACCATGCCGCTGCCATTTATCGGAAATGACCAAGGCGTATTCAGCCCCAAGGCCGTCGGCATTGCGAAGGTAGTGGGCAAAGCCCACAATTTGCTCTTGTGGATGCCCCCGGTGGGCCGGATTAGGCACCTGCACCGTAGCCACCAGCGCCAATTCCCGGTCGTAGTCGATGCGGGTATAGCGCGCCAGCATGCTGGGCGTGAGTTCGCGCAACATGGACACAAACCGCATATAGCGCGACTCGTCGGACAGGTCGCGTACGAACAACTGAAGCGGTTCGGCGTCCTCAGGACGAATAGGTCGCATCATCCAGGGTTCGCCATCGGCAAATTCGTGCGACTTGACCAACTGCCGCGGATACGGGTGGATCGCCATGTGGCCGTAGCCCGAATTTTCGGGCAGGGCAGCAAGCTCAGAGGGCTTGACCTCGACCTGAACACCTTGCGCGAACAGCTGCATATTGCCGGCCCAAATCGGGTCAATCAAGACATTAGCCAGTTCGGGTAGTTCGCACACCATGTCTGACAAGCGTTCGAGCACTTCTTGCAGGCGTTCGTAGGCGGCAGGGCTCATTTGATGCTTGAGTACACGCCGCCATATTGCACTGCGCTCGACCAACTGACGCGCCAGGAAGCCGTTAAGCGGTGGCAGTTCAATAGCGCGATCGCGCGCAGAAATTGCCGAACGCCCGCCGGAGCCAAAATTAATGAAGGGCCCATAAAGCGCATCGACGCCTACACGAATGGCCATGGGCACGTCATCGACGTGCTGCAACCCGGGGAAGTCGGCGTCGGGTTGCAATAACTCGAGAGGGATATCGAAATACGAAAACAGGTTTACGCACTCGGACAGCGTCAGATGCTGTCGCCCTTCGGCCAGCACCTGCGCCACCAGCTTGCGTGCCTCATCGACTTTTGGCAGGCGTACCAAAGGCTCGGGCGGCAGCGTCTGCAACGACAGTGTCTGGTTGTAGTGATAGGCAGCCAGAACGCCAAACGCATTGGTGGCCGCTTCGGGGGTACGGAACGACGGAATGCCGACCTCGTCGAGCATGCGGCGCAACGGCCGCATACTGGCCTCGCCCATCAGGCAGGCCATAATAGGTTTGGGTGCTTTGGGCGCCATGGCCGTGACTTGCCGCACCACTTCGGCCATATCGGCACGCGAGTCGGGGGCCAGCAACATCAGCAAGCCATCGACATTGGGGTCGTCCATGAGCGCCGCCAACATCAGACGCATGGTTTCGGGGACGAGCGCCGCACGCGTTACTACCGGATTCTTGACCTGAGCCCGAGGCTCGAGGCTCTCGGACAAAGCATTGACGGTAGACAATGAAAACTCGGCCGGCACAACCGCGGCGGCCTCGCCCATGATATCAAGTGCCAACTGAGGCGGACCGCTGCCATTGGAAAACAAAGCGATACGCCGGCCCTTGGGGCGAACCGGACTGCGCAACACCTTGATTGCGGAAAACAGCTGCACAAAGTAAGGCACCCGCACCGCCCCCGCGCGCCGTAGCAACGCATTAAAGACTGCGTCGCTTAACGAGTTAGGGTTACGCGCGCCCTGCCCGGCACGCAGCACGACCACCGGTTTGACAGATGCGGCGGCACGCAATGCACTAGTGAGTGCTCGCGACGACGCCACATTATCGAGATACACCGCAATGCTGTCGGTACGAGAGTCGGTAGCCAGGTAATCGAGCACTTGCGCAATGCCCACGCTGGACTCGTCGCCCATGGAAACAACCGTTGAAAACCCCAGATTGGCATCGCGGGCCCAATCGAGGACGGCGCTGAAAATAGCCTCGGACTGCGAGACAAGCGCTACCTTTCCGGGTAACGCCAAGTGCGACGACAGGCTAAGGTTAAGCCCGGTGTGCGTGCGCTGCAGTCCCAAAGACCGGGGCCCCAACACCATGCAGTCGTGCTCGCGGGCGAACAACCGACACAGCTGTGTATCGTGCGCAGGGTCAATAGACGGGTGGTCGGGCGACAGCACGATCAGTGCGCGCGGACGATGCGCCTGCAAAGACCACAAGGCCTGGTTAAGCATACGTCCGGTAAGCGACACGACAGCAAGGTCGAGCCGCGCCCCCTTGGCTACGCCGGTCAGGGTGGCCGGCAGTTTGACCGACTGACCCGGCTGTGCCACAACCACGGTAGCCTGACCGCGCAAACGTGGCGGCAAACTTTGTGCGGTGGCAAGGCCCTTGGGGCCCACAACAAGCACCGAAAGCGGATCGAAAAGTGCAGCGAGGCGATGGCGAAGCATGGTGTTGAATCTGTACCTTAAAATACCGGGATTGCACTTGATGTCGTGACGCATCTTCGCGTCGATACAACCCCAACATTATTATCTATCTATGACCTCGTCTACCCCAGCGGTTGTCCGCACGCGATTTGCACCCTCTCCTACTGGCTTTTTACACCTTGGCGGCGCACGCACTGCCCTTTTTTCATGGGCTTTTGCCCGCCATCATAAAGGGGTTTTTGTATTGCGTATCGAAGACACCGACCTCGAACGCTCGACACCTGAGGCCGTGCAAGCCATTTTAGACGCCATGCAATGGTTGAACATGCAGCCTGACGAAGGCCCCTTCTACCAAATGCAACGCATGGATCGCTACAGCGAGATCATTGAAAAAATGCTGGAAGACGGCACGGCGTATTACTGCTACAGCAGCCCCGAAGAGGTCGAAGCCATGCGCGAGAAAGCCCGTGCAGCCGGCAAGAAGCCGCGCTATGACGGCACATGGCGCCCAGAACCAGGCAAAACCCTGCCAGCAGTGCCCGAAGGCCGTAAGCCCGTTATTCGTTTTAAAAATCCGCAAGACGGTGTAACCGCGTGGCACGACTTGATCAAAGGCCCCATCAGCTTTGACAACACCGAACTTGATGACCTGATCATTGCCCGCCCCGACGGCACGCCCACCTACAACTTTTGCGTGGTGGTCGACGACTGGGACATGAAAATCACGCACGTACTGCGCGGCGACGACCACATCAACAACACGCCACGGCAAATCAATATCTTGCGAGCGCTGGGTGCCGAACTACCACAATATGGTCACTTGCCAATGATTCTCGGCCCCGATGGCGACAAGCTTTCAAAGCGCCACGGCGCCGTGAACGTCATGCAATACCACGAAGACGGCTACTTACCCGAGGCGATGATCAATTATCTGGCCCGCCTGGGCTGGAGCCATGGCAACGACGAAATTTTCTCGCGCGAACAACTGGTCGAGTGGTTCGACACCCGCAATTTGACCAAGTCGGCCGCACAATGGGACCCTAAAAAGCTGAATTGGGTCAATGCGCATTACATTCGCGAAACAGACAACAGCCAACTGGCTACCCTGGTTGCGCCGCGTATTGCCGGCCTGGGCGGCAACCCCAATGCTGTTGACCTGGACGATGTCATGGGCCTGCTGAAAGACCGCGCCGAAACGCTGAATCAACTGGCCGAAGGAGCCATGCTGTTTTGCCGCGAATTTGCCGGCGTCGACCCAACCCTGAAGGCCGAACACCTGACACCCGAAGCGGTTACCGTTCTGCAAGACTTTGCCGACCAGGCCGCCAACCTGCCCACCTGGACAACTGAAGCTCTGGCCAGCCTGATCAAGGCAACCCTTGAAAAGCACAATATCAAAATGCCCAAACTGGGCGTACCGTTGCGCGTTGCTGTCACCGGCCAAAAGCAAACACCAGCCATAGACGCCGTGCTGAGCATTCTGGGACGGGAAACCGTACTCAGCCGCCTGGAAGGCCTGTCCGACTAACCAGCGCCTAAAAGGGCAGACGGTAATCGTTTGGCATTCGGCCCAAGGTAATGTCGCCGTCGGGCGCCCGCAATCGCAGCTGGCGCCCCGACTGCGCACCTACGGTGTAGTTGTTAGTGTAAATGGGGTCGTCGGTCTCGACCTCGGCGCCATTAGAACGCAAGGTTTGCAATACCAGCGTTTGGCCCTCAAGGCGCCAGCAACCCTCTTCGCTTAACATTTGCGGCGGCTTACCCCGGCGCTGCAACTGCTCGCTGTAGGCCATTTTCCCGTCGGGCCCCAACTTTATCCAGACCTTAAGCTCGCCGGCAATGCCCGGCGACTTGCGGGTGCCCAGCCAGTTTCCGACCATACCCTGGCCCGCAGCTGCGGCCTGGCACTGTGGCTTGGGTGCCTGAACCTGCGGCGCCTGTTTCGTGACAGGGGCGCACGCCGCCAATAACATAACCAGCCCCGCAACGGCACTGACACCTGCAACCCTATTTACTTGTATCCGACGCATAACACCTGCTAATAGAATCAAACGATTTGGCAAGATACCAAGGGCAAGCGGTACTTGCCAATGGGGTGCAACATTTGCTCACCAAGACAGGCTTCCAGCCTGCCCCCAGACGGCCGAAAATAATCGAATAAAAAGGTTTCCAAGCACTATCAATGACTTGGCAGAGTTTGTCCGATTTTTTTCCCGGCTGAACAAAAAATTCATGTAAAACCGGCTTGATTCGCACGAGACCAGACACTACAATTAGTGCTCAAAATTACTCAAACCACTATATATAGTGGTTACAACAAAAAGAAGCACAGCAGTAAAAACAGCAGTTTTGCAGCCTGTTCTCTCTTCCACCATTCATAAAAACACGCTTCGGCGCTTAAAAAGCACGCCGTTTCCAGGAGCCCTCATGCAGACTTCTCAAACCGAATCCACGACCGCCCAACAGCCGTCGCCCGCCGCAAAATCGGGCAATGCCGGCAAGGCCAATAACCCCTGGCAAAACTTCAGCACCATTCGCCGTAACGGGGCCGTCGTTGCCTTCGAACCCAACAAAATTGCCATCGCCATGACCAAGGCCTTCCTGGCCGTCAATGGGGGGCAAGGTGCAGCGTCCGCCCGCGTCCGCGAACTGGTCGAGCAACTCACCTCCCAGGTCGTCAACGCTCTGGTGCGCAACCGCCCAGGCGGCGGCACGTTCCACATCGAAGACATTCAAGACCAGGTCGAACTGTCGCTCATGCGCTCAGGTGAACACGACGTTGCCCGCGCCTACGTGCTGTATCGCGAAAAGCGCGCCCAAGAACGCGCACGCGCCGAGTCGGCCAACCCCTCGCCCGCACAAGCTGTCGTGCTGCATGTCACCGACAATGGTGTACGCCGCCCGCTCGACCTCGACCAGCTCAAAGCCACTATCGATGCTGCCGGTGTCGATTTGCCTGTACAAATCGACTCCGACGCCATTCTTAAAGAAACCATCAAAAACCTGTACGACGGTATCCCCGCCGACGAGGTCTACAAGTCGGCTATTTTGTCAGCCCGCGCCATGGTCGAAAACGACCCGGCCTACAGCCAAGTCACTGCACGCCTTTTGCTGCACACAATCCGTGCCGAAGTGCTGGGCGAAGAAGTCTCGCAAGCCGAGATGAACACCCGCTACGCCGAATACCTGCCCCGCTTTATCAAAACCGGTATCGAAAACGGCCTGCTCGACGACAAACTGGGCCAGTTCGACCTGCCCAAGTTGGCTGCTGCCCTGAAAGCCGACCGCGACAACCAGTTTTCGTATTTAGGCCTGCAAACGCTATACGACCGCTACTTCCTGCACGTACGCGGCCGTCGCATCGAACTGCCGCAAATTTTCTTCATGCGCGTCGCCATGGGCCTGGCCCTGAACGAAATCGACCGCGAAGCGCGCGCCATCGAGTTCTACAACATTCTGTCGTCGTTCGACTTCATGAGCTCGACGCCCACGCTGTTCAACTCCGGTACGCTGCACTCGCAACTGTCGTCTTGCTACCTCACGACCGTCTCTGACGACCTGGTCGGCATTTACGACGCCATCAAAGAAAACGCTCTGCTGGCCAAATACGCTGGCGGCCTGGGCAACGACTGGACACCGGTACGCGCGCTGCGCAGCCACATCAAAGGCACCAACGGTGAAAGCCAGGGTGTGGTCCCTTTCCTTAAAGTCGTCAACGATACAGCCGTTGCCGTCAACCAGGGCGGCAAACGCAAGGGCGCGGTTTGCGCCTACCTCGAAACCTGGCACCTCGACATCGAAGAGTTCCTCGAACTGCGCAAAAACACGGGCGACGAGCGCCGCCGCACGCACGACATGAACACGGCCAACTGGATCCCCGACCTGTTCATGAAGCGCGTCATGGAAAACGGCGACTGGACCTTGTTCTCTCCGTCCGACGTCCCCGACCTGCACGACAAATACGGCAAGGCTTTCGAAGAAGCCTACACCGGTTACGAAGCCAAAGCTGCGCGCGGCGACCTGCCCCTGCACAAGACAATCCCGGCTGCAACGCTGTGGCGCAAGATGCTGTCCATGCTGTTCGAAACCGGTCATCCTTGGCTGACATTCAAAGACCCATGCAACATTCGTTCGCCGCAACAACACGTTGGTGTGGTTCACAGCTCTAACCTGTGCACCGAAATCACCCTGAACACCAACGAGTCTGAAATTGCAGTGTGCAACCTGGGCTCGGTCAACCTGGCCGCGCACATCACACAAAACGCAGACGGCAGCTACGCGCTCGACCACGACAAGCTTCAGCGCACCATCGACGTAGCCATGCGCATGCTCGACAACGTCATCGACATCAACTATTACGCCGTACCCAAGGCACGTAACTCCAACGTACGCCACCGTCCGGTCGGCATGGGCATCATGGGCTTCCAAGACGCCCTGCATATCCTGCGCGTTCCGTTTGCGTCGCAAGCCGCCGTCGAATTCTCCGACCGCTCTATGGAAGCCGTTTGCTACTACGCCTACCTGGCCTCCAGCAAACTGGCCGCCGAGCGCGGGCCTTACGCCAGCTTCCGTGGCTCACTCTGGGATCGCGGCATTCTGCCTCAAGACACCCTCAAAATGCTGCGCGACGAACGCGGCGGCTATGTCGAAGTTGACGACAGCAGCAGCATGGACTGGGAAGCCCTGCGCGCGCACATCAAGCAATACGGCATGCGTAACTCCAACTGCGTTGCCGTAGCGCCTACCGCCACTATTTCCAACATCATTGGCGTGTCACCCTGCATCGAACCCACCTATCGCAACCTGTATGTCAAATCAAACTTGTCGGGCGAGTTCACTGTCGTCAACGACCACCTGGTGCGCGATCTGAAAGCACGCGGCCTCTGGGACGAAGTCATGGTCGCCGACCTGAAATATTTCGATGGCAGCCTGGCACGCATCGACCGCATCCCCGAAGATCTGCGCGAGCTGTACGCCACCGCGTTCGAAGTCGACCCCAGCTGGGTCGTCGAATGTGCTGCGCGGCGCCAAAAATGGATCGACCAGGCCCAGTCACTGAATATTTTCATGGCCGGTGTCTCGGGTAAAAAACTCGATGCCACTTACAAGCTAGCTTGGATTCGCGGCCTGAAAACCACGTATTATCTGCGCTCTAGCGGCGCAACCAACGCCGAAAAATCCACCGGCCGCGGCGGCGAACTGAACGCCGTTGCCCAAGCAGGCATGAGCGGCGGCATGGCTGCGGCCCCCGCGCCCATTTCGACGGCACCCGACCTGCCCGAAGCCGAAGTCATGGGCACCGTATGCACCTTGCGCCCTGGCGACGACGGCTTCGAAGAGTGCGAAGCTTGCCAATAACGCCGGCCAAACTATTTAAAAGGTTTAATCATCATGCTTAACTGGGACGAAGATACCCCCCTCGGCACCCCTACCCCCGCAGCGGCGCCTCGCGCCGCAGCGCCTGCGGCTCACGCTCAACCCGACGTAGCCATGGTCAACCCTGTTGCTGCTGCGGCTTCGACGACGGCGGCACCGGCTTCGGCCGGTCGCGTCAGCGCGGCCGACAAGCGCATCATCAATGGTCAGACCGATGTCAACCAACTGGTGCCGTTCAAGTACAAATGGGCCTGGGAAAAATACCTCGCGACCTGCGCCAACCACTGGATGCCGCAAGAAATCAATATGTCGCGCGACATCGCCCTCTGGAAAAACCCCACAGGTTTAACCGAAGACGAGCGCCGCATTGTTAAGCGCAATTTGGGCTTCTTTGTCACAGCCGACTCGCTGGCCGCCAACAACATTGTGTTGGGCACATACCGCCACATCACAGCGCCCGAATGCCGGCAATTCTTGTTGCGCCAGGCCTTTGAAGAAGCTATTCATACGCACGCCTATCAGTACATCGTCGAAAGCCTCGATCTCGACGAGTCCGAAATTTTCAACGCGTACCACGAAGTCCCATCGATCCGCGCCAAAGACGAGTTCCTCATTCCGTTCATCGACGCTATCGCCGACCCGAACTTCAATACAGGCACGCCCGAAGCCGACCAGACCTTACTCAAGTCGCTTATCGTGTTTGCCTGCCTGATGGAAGGCTTGTTCTTTTACGTGGGCTTTACTCAAATTCTTGCACTGGGTCGCCAGAACAAAATGACAGGTGCTGCCGAGCAGTACATGTATATCTTGCGTGACGAGTCCATGCACTGCAATTTCGGCATCGACCTGATCAACACCATCAAGCTCGAGAACCCGCATCTCTGGACACCAGAGTTCCGCGAAGAAATTCGCGAACTCTTCAGCAAGGCCGTCGATCTTGAATATGCATATGCCGAAGACACCATGCCACGCGGTGTGCTTGGTCTGAACGCATCCATGTTCAAGTCTTATCTGCGCTTCATTGCCAACCGACGTTGCCAGCAAATCGGTATCGAGCCACTCTTCCCGCAAGAAGAAAACCCCTTCCCCTGGATGGCAGAAATGATCGATCTCAAGAAAGAACGCAACTTTTTTGAGACACGTGTCATCGAATATCAAACAGGTGGGGCCCTAAGCTGGGAATAATGCTTGGATAGTGTTACTGCTTACGTTAGACTCATAGCGTGCCGGGTGCTGTGCACTTTGCACGCTTGTGCCATTTGAAATGGGTCGCACCATAATGTGGGGGCCATATCAAATGGGTGGACGTTCTGTACGATTCATTCTCAAGGAGCATCACTATGGCTACAGCCAAGAAGGCAGCACCAAAGAAAGCCGCTGCAAAAAAAGCAGCACCAGCAAAAAAAGTTGCAGCAACCAAAGCAGCGCCCGCTAAAAAAGCAGTAACGGCAACCAAGGCCGCACCCGCAAAAAAAGCGGCTGTTAAAAAAGCTGCGCCTGCCAAAAAAGCCGTAGCCAAAAAAGCAGCGCCGGCAAAAAAGGCAGTTGCTAAAAAAGCAGCGCCAGCTAAAAAAGCAGTAGCCCAAAAAGCAGCACCGGCCAAGAAAGCCGTCGCGAAAAAAGCTGCGCCAGCCAAGAAAGCAGTAGCAAAGAAAGCAGCACCTGCCAAAAAAGCAGTGCCCGCAAAAAAAGCAGCCACTAAAGCCGCTGCTGCTCCTGCCAAAAAAGCTGTAGCTAAAAAAGCGGCGCCGGCAAAATCGGCAGCGCCTAAAGCCGACGCCCCCAAGGCCAAAAAAGAAGAAAAGAAAACCGAAAAAAAAGCCAAGAAAGAAAAAAAAGCCAAAGCAACCAAAGCTGAAGCCAAAGCCAGCAAAGGCGCTCAAGCCACCGAAGCCAAAAAAACGGTAAACCCCGTCGCATCGTGGCCCTTCCCCACCGGCGACAGGCCTTAAGCTTTAAAAGTACCGGCTTTACTTCCTTCAAACTGCCTGGCCATGCCAGGCAGTTTTTATTGACACGACAGCATATGCAAACAAGGTCTGCCATCAAGCGTGCCTTTACCGGCCAGCTGAGCAGCAGTGTTTCTGCATGCGCAAGCCCTGCGCTCGTGCGACAATGTGCCGTTGTTAACTTTCAGGCTGGCGACTACTCATGTTTGGCAATATCCTGCACTTCATTATCAACATCGTCTTCTCGCTGTTTGGCATTGCGCTCATCATCCGCGCCTGGATGTACGCAATCCGCCTGCATCCGTTCAACCCGTACGCTCAGGCAGTTTTACGCATTACCGACTGGCTGGTGCAACCTATCAAAAAAGTCATCCCAGCCAGCAAGTTCCTCGACTGGCCCAGCCTGCTGGCCGCCTACCTGACCGCGCTGGTCTTTTTGCTCCTGACCTTCTTCGTACTCACCGGCCACTTGCCTGTCGTCAACGGATTGCTGGGCGCCTTGGTCGCCAGCTTTCTCACGGTACTTAAATGGGCGTTCAACCTGGTGTTGTGGCTCACGCTCATTCAAGTTGTACTGTCGTGGGTTAACCCCATGGCCCCGTTAATGCCCGTACTGCAAACACTTACTGCCCCACTGCTCGACCCTATCCGCCGCATTCTTCCCAGCCCAGGGGGCATCGACTTCTCACCCCTGGCGCTGCTTATCGTGGCCCAAGTCGTCATGATGGTGCTCGAAGGCTTTGCGTACCGGCTCTTCGGGGTTTAAGCCCGCAACGTTAATCAACCAAAAAAAACGCTGCTTTTATAGCAGCGTTTTTTTTAACTTCTTTAACCGTTCTTACATGGGCACGACGCGGGTTGGGCCCTGGCCGCTAATAACACGCACCCGCTGACCGGCCGAAATAGCTACGTCGGCCGCCTGTGCAATAACGCGTGTTTCGCCGTTATCGAGCTGTACGGTGATTTCGAGCCCTTGGGTTTTACCGACCTGGTTTTCGATGGTGTTACCCAGCAAACCGCCCAAAATAGCGCCGCCTACCGTTGCAATCGCACGGCCCGAACCGCCGCCCACAGCATTACCGGCAACACCGCCCAAAGCGCCACCTGCAATCATGCCAGCGCCCGACGACTTCTCGTTTTGAATGGTGACAGGACGCACCGAAACCACAGTGCCCATGCGCATGATTTGCTCTTGTTGCGCCTGACCATAGGTATAGACAGAGCTGGATGCCGAGGGATTGGCACACCCTGCAATAACCGCCAGACTACCTACCGCAACCGCCAATGCAGCCCAGCGACCGCCACGCGATGGAACATGTGTTGTAACTGTCGAACCCATTTCGATGCTCCTTTAGGCCTTGGACGCAAGGCCCGATAATTAAACTGCTGCCGGCAATGCCAGCCCATAATGTTGCTGAAGCATGGCCGCGATGTCATCGCGCCCAGGCTGATGATTTTGCGGGCCGCGTGAACCAATTTTAATCGCGCCCATGACATTCGCCAAACAACAGGCGTCGTGCAAGGCCCAGCCTTCGGACAACCCATACAACAAACCCGCGCGGTGGGCATCGCCGCACCCTGTTGGGTCAACTACATCACTAACTTTGACCGGATCAATATGCGTCGAGTTCCCGTTCTGGAACACGGTAGCACCTTCGGCACCGCGCGTGACCACAACTGCCTTCAGTCGTTCGGACAAGGCCTCCATGGACACACCGGTACGCTGGGCAATCACGCTGGCCTCGTAGTCGTTAGCCGTCAACAAGGTAGCCATATCGATCATTTCGTGAAGATCGTCGCCTGAAAAGAGCGGCATGGCCTGCCCCAGGTCGAACACGAACGGAATACCGGCATTTTTCATGCGTCGAGCATGGGCAAACATACCCTCTTTGGAGTCGGGCGACACAATGCCCCACACCGCACCGTTGCCATCAAAATCGTTTTCTGCCGAACGCACCATGGCACCGGGGTGAAACGAAGCAATCTGGTTGTTGTCGAGGTCTGTCGTGATAAAGCACTGGGGCGTGAACATGTCGGAAATGACACGAACCTGGCTGACGTCGATACCTAAACTACCCATGTACTCGAGATAATCGGACGCATCGACCCCAACGGTGCCAACGGGCACAGGATGCCCACCCAGCAAACGCAGGTTGTAGGCAATATTGCCTGCGCAACCACCATACTCTTTACGCATTGACGGCACGAAGAAAGACACGCTAAGCGACTGGATGCTGTCGGGCAAAATATGATCTTTGAAATGCCCCTCGAAAACCGTAATGGTGTCGAATGCAACCGAACCGCAAACTACTATTTTCTTTGCCATCTTAATCCTTTGAAGGAAAATACTTGCCTAATTGATAACCATTGATACGCAAGCCGTTAACTGGCACCGATACACGCAAACGAACCTCTTGTTGCGCGCCGAACGGGCCTCTGAGCTGTTGATCGTCAAGATAGTCGGCGGGCTGCAAAATACGTCGCGACACAATGGCGCCCGAGAAATCGACCAGGTCGAGTGTAAGCGCCGGCCACTGCTGCGGCTTGTCGTAGGTATTGCGCATGACAACAGTCAACACCATTTCAGTCACGTCTGCCGCACCCAACGGAGGCCTAGTCTGTCCGGCTTCTGCGCCAGCCGCACGTAATGAAGAATCCATTATCGAGATGCGATCAATGCGCTGCGGATAGTCGACGGTGCAATCAAGATGCAGGCATGCACGCTCAAGCCAGGGTCGAGTCCATGGCACCTCAGCCGCCAGTTGCATACGGAATGCATAAGCCAGCAAAAGGGCCGCCAGACCCAAAATCAGCAATACCAACACCCAACGCAGCCCGCCCGAGCGCCCACTCGACACACGTCGACGATCGGTTAAAAATACGCTGTCGTTGACCTTACGATAATTTTTGGGCTCGACGAAAATACGAGGCGCGTCCGATGCGGGCGCATCGTCTTCGATATCGGACTCGAACACGCCAGCGCCGCGATCATTGAGGGTATGTGGTGAGCGAGGCCCGGCACTGGGCGCCGCAAACGTAGGCTCGGGTCGTGCGGGCACCGCAGGCGCCCGACCTCGTACAGGAATCGTCACGGGCGGCAACGTATCCTCTGGCGCCTGAGGCAGCGCTGCGGGTACGTAGTCTTCGGCCGACTTCTCGTCTACGACCGCCTCGTAGCCGTCGAAGATGCCGGCGCAATTAATGCACCGGATATATCCCTTGCGCAGCTTCATTTGCTCGAGGCTGGCCCCGAAGACAGTGCCGCAATCGGGGCAACGGGTGTTCAGCTTCATACTGCTACGCCAGAAGAAACATTACTGGCCACGTTGGCCGTGCAAACATACCCAGCCGTCACGGGCTTTCCAGACAGACATGGCTATCCAGGGGGCATACGCTTGCGCGACCTCTTCGGCCTGCCGCTCGAGCACCCCTGACAACACTAGATGACCACCAGGCGACACCCGATGACACAGCATGGGCGCAAGGATCTTGAGCGGATTGGACAGAATATTGGCTACAACGACGCCAAAATCGCCCTCGGGCAAAGCATCGGGCAAACCAGCCTGCAATTCGACCTGATTGACTGACGCGTTGTATTGCGTCGAGGTGACTGCCTGCGGGTCGATGTCGACCGCCCAGGTAGGGCCACAGCCGAGCTTACGCGCAGCAATGGCCAAAATACCCGAACCGCATCCGTAATCGAGCACGGTGGGCGCCCCTGTCATGGCTTCGGACAACCATTCGAGGCACAAGTGCGTTGTAGGGTGACTGCCCGTACCAAACGCCAGACCAGGATCAAGCTCAAGCGTGACCACGTCGTCTGATGCGGGCACGATCTGATCATCGCGATGCCAACTCGGGATAATCCAGACTTTTTCACCCACTTGGATCGGGCCAAACTGCGATTGCGTTACCCGAACCCAGTCAGCGTCGGGCACCTCGCGTGTTTCCCAGTGAGATAGGTCGAGCCCCAGGTCGGCATTGACACGCACGGCCTCAAGGATGTGCTCGGGGTCAACACCATCGGGAAGCAAGGCAACAACACAGTTGTGTTGCCACGCCTGCACTTCGGGCTCGGTACCCGGTTCGCCGAACAAAGGCTGTTCAGCTTCGGTATCACGGTCGGCGTCTTCTACAGACACCGACAGCACACCCGCCTCGAGCAGCGCGTCGGACAATGCCTCTGCCGCTGCTTCGGGACAATTCAACACCAATTCACGCATGAGAGCTTCCGGATTGTTGACGAACGGCCCGATCAGGGACGCTGCGACAACTTGTGTTCGAGATAGTGAATACTGGTGCCACCCTCGACAAAGCGGGCGTCTTGCATCAGCTCGCGGTGCAGCGGGATGTTGGTTTGAATGCCTTCAACCACCATTTCGGACAAGGCAATTTGCATACGCGCAATCGCCTGCTCGCGGGTATCACCATACGTAATGAGCTTGCCGATCATGGAGTCGTAGTTAGGCGGAATGCTGTAACCGCTGAATACGTGGGAATCGAGACGAACACCCATCCCCCCCGGGGCATGCCAGGCGGTGATTTTGCCCGGGCTGGGCGTAAATTTGAAGGGGTCTTCGGCGTTGATACGGCACTCGATGGCATGGCCGCGGAACTGGACGTCACGCTGACGGAGCGTAAATTTTTCGCCGGCGGCAATCCGGATTTGCTGGGCAACCAGATCGACACCTGTAATCATTTCGGTAACGGTATGTTCGACCTGAATACGAGTGTTCATCTCGATGAAGAAGAACTCACCATTTTCATACAAGAATTCGAATGTCCCTGCGCCGCGATAACCCATTTTGCGGCAGGCTTCGGCACAACGTTCGCCAATGCGTTCAATGAGCTTGCGCTGAATATGCGGAGCGGGCGCTTCCTCAATAACCTTTTGGTGGCGACGCTGCATCGAGCAATCGCGCTCACCCAGCCACACGGCATTACGTCCGCCGTCGGCCAGCACCTGGATTTCGACGTGACGCGGGTTCTCGAGGAATTTTTCGAGGTAGACCTCGGGGTTGTTGAACGCAGCACCGGCTTCGGTGCGCGTCATACCCACAGCATTAAGCAGCGCGGCCTCGGTGTACACCACACGCATGCCACGACCGCCACCACCACCAGCAGCCTTGATAATGACCGGGTAACCCACGTTGCGTGCAATGCGCAAAATTTCTTGCGGGTCTTCGGGCAGCGCGCCGTCGGAGCCGGGCACAACCGGCACACCGGCTTCGATCATGGCGTGCTTGGCACTGACCTTGTCACCCATGAGGCGAATGGTTTCGGGGCGAGGGCCGATAAAAACAAAGCCGCTTTTTTCAACGCGCTCTGCGAAGTCGGCGTTTTCGGACAAAAACCCGTACCCAGGGTGAATGGCTTCGGCGTCGGTAACTTCGGCGGCCGAGATAAGGGCCGGCATACTCAGGTAGCTGTCTTTGGCAGACGCAGGGCCGATGCAAACAGCCTCGTCGGCCAGACGTACGTACTTGGCCGAACGGTCGGCCTCGGAGTACACGACAACGGTTTTAATGCCCAGTTCACGGCAGGCCCGCTGAATGCGCAGGGCGATTTCACCGCGATTGGCAATCAGGATTTTTTCAAACATGGATCAGCCAATTACAAATAGGGGTTGGCCATACTCGACGGGCTCGCCATTCTCGACCAGGATTTCTTTGATCACGCCAGACTTGTCTGCTTCAATTTCGTTCAGCAACTTCATGGCTTCGATGATGCACACCGGATCGCCTTCTTTAACCGACTGGCCAACCTCGACAAAAGGCGAAGCCCCTGGATTAGGCGCACGGTAGAACGTACCTACCATAGGTGCTTTGACGATATGGCCTTGCGGCGCCTTGGGCGCGGCTTCGGCGGGGGCAGCGGGTGCTGCCGCAGCTGCGGCCTGCACAGGCGCGGCCTCGGGCACGTAGGCCACCGGCTGAACCGACTGGGAGAATTTGACGATGCGTACCTTACCCTCGCCTTCGGTGATTTCGAGTTCGGCAATACCGGACTCGGCAACGAGATCGATCAAGGTTTTTAATTTTCTGAGGTCCATACAAACTTCCCGTAACGCGGCATCAGGCCAATTCAGCGCGATGCTCGAGTAATGATTGTTAAAAAATTAATTGGTGAAACGCAGCACCTAATGAGCCAGGGCATAACGAAGCGCTGCCTCGTACCCATAGGCACCTAAACCTGCAATAACGCCCTGCGCCTGATCCGACAAATACGAGTGATGACGGAAAGGTTCACGTTTGTAGACGTTGGACAAATGTACTTCGATGAACGGCAAACCCACTGCGGCCAACGCATCGCGAATAGCCACACTGGTGTGCGTGTAAGCACCTGCATTAATGATAATGAATTCTGTTTCGTCGTGCCGGGTCGCCTGAATGCGATCAACCAGCTCACCTTCGTGGTTGCTTTGAAAAACAGCACAACCCGCATCGGCTTCGGCGCAGACTTCGGCCAGGCGCGCGTTGATATCGGCCAGCGTTTGCCGCCCGTAAATGCCGGGTTCGCGGGTACCCAGCATGTTCAGGTTAGGGCCATGCAAAACCAGAATGTGTTGTGCCATTTATGCTTTTCTACGACAGACAGACCGTCTTTTTACGCTAAAGAGCGTTATTTGTCTATTAAATACCCAAAAACCCAGGAACGTATTGGATTGCAGCAACACGTACTCAAGGCTTTGAAACACGCTGCAAAATCGCGTCGAGATGATCGGGCTTGACCTGACCCATAATGCGTTCGAGAACGTTGCCGGACGCATCGTACACCAGGGTATACGGCAAACCACCTGTTGGATTGCCCAAGGTTTTCATTAAGTCGATGCCACCATACCCCGTGACCAGCAACGGATACGTCACATTGACCTTAGGAATGAACTTTTTAATGTTGGCAGCCGTATCGACCCCCAACCCCACAAACTGCACCCCAGGATACTTTTGCTTAAGCGCTTCGAGGTCGGGCATTTCTTTGACACAAGGCGGACACCAAGTCGCCCAGAAATTAACCACCACTGGACCGCCCCGCCACTGATCGAGCGGAACCGGGGTGCCGTCAGAGTCGGGAAACTGAAGACCAAACAACCCGGCCGACGATGCCACGGCATGGGGTACCCCCCCAACGGCCAAAAGCCCTGCGGCAAACATGCCCAGGCAACGCTGCAAAAATTTACGACGCATCATCATAAAATGGATTTTAACATCGCCGTTATTCAAGCGCGGCACTACCGGCTGACTACAATAGGCAGCCAGGAGAAAACGAATGCACATACATATTTTGGGGATCTGCGGGACCTTCATGGGCGGTTTGGCCCTGATCGCCCGCGCGGCAGGCCACACTGTCACGGGCTGCGACGCCGGTGTCTACCCCCCCATGAGCACCCAGCTTGAAGAACAGGGCATCACCCTGACCGAAGGCTTCGGGGCCGACCAGGTCGACCTTAAACCCGACCTGTTCATCGTGGGCAACGTTGTGACGCGCGGCAACCCGCTGATGGAAACCATTCTTGACCTTGGCTTGCCTTACACGTCGGGCCCGCAATGGCTGGGCGAAAACATTCTGCAAGGGCAACATGTTCTGGCTGTTGCCGGCACACACGGGAAAACCACAACCAGCTCGATGCTGGCCTGGATACTGGAACAAGCTGGGCTAGCCCCCAATTTCCTGATTGGCGGCATCGCCCCGGGCCTCAAAGTATCGGCCCGGTTCAACCCGGCACAAAAATTCTTCGTCATCGAAGCCGACGAATACGACACAGCCTTTTTCGACAAGCGATCAAAGTTTGTACATTACCGGCCGCGTACCGCGATACTGAACAACCTTGAATACGATCATGCGGATATCTTCCCGACGCTGGACGCCATCGAAACTCAGTTTCATCACTTGCTTCGCACCGTGCCGGCCAGCGGGCAAGTCATACGCCCCGTCAATGCGCCTGCTCTCGACCGCGTCATCGCACGCGGTTGCTGGACGCCCGTTGTCGACTTCGGCGACAACGGCCACTGGCAGTATCGCGATCAAGGCCATGCTACCCACTTCAGTGTCATTCAAGACGGCACACCCGTAGGCGACGTCACCTGGAGCCTGACCGGCGAACACAACAAGCTGAACGCGCTGGCCGCCTTAGCAGCAGCGCGCCACGTGGGGGTCGACACCGCGCAAGCACTGCTGGCGCTGTCGAGCTTTGGCGGAGTGAAGCGGCGCATGGAAGTGCGCGGCACCATCGCCGACATTACGGTGTACGACGACTTCGCCCACCACCCCACGGCCATTGCTACGACGCTGGCCGGCCTGCGCCGGCAAGTCGGTCAGGCCCGCATTCTGGCCGTCATCGAACCACGTTCGAACACGATGAAACTGGGCACCATGGCCGCACAACTGCCCGGCGCCTTGCAAGATGCCGACTTGGTGTTTTGCTTTGGCGAAACACAAGGCAAACACGCCCTGGGCTGGGACCCAACCCAGGTACTGGCGCCCCTGGGTACAAAAGCTCACGCACATCACGACTTGAACACACTGGTACAAGCCATCGTTACCGCCGCCACTGCCGGCGACCATATCCTGATCATGAGCAACGGCAGTTTCGGCGGTATCCACCAAAAAGTCCTTGCTGCTTTACAGCAACCCCACCCATGATTCTTTACTTGCACGGCTTTCGCTCCTCACCGCAATCCGCCAAGGCCCAGTGGCTAGCCCAAGCCGTTGCCGACCTGAACCTGACCGACCACTGGCATTGTCCGCAACTGCCGGCCAGCCCGCAGGCCACGATCGATTTATGCAACAATCTTATTGACTCGCATGCAAGCGACCCGGCTGGCGTCACCCTTGTGGGCTCGTCGCTTGGGGGCTATTACGCCGGTCACCTGGCGCATACTCGCGGCTGTCGTTCCGTTTTGCTCAACCCGGTCATTTACGCCGCACGCGACCTGGCCACTCAAGTCGGCACACACCAGCAATACCACAGCACCGAACCTTTCGTTTTTTTGCCCAGGCATGTCGACGAACTCGCCGCACTTGCATTTCCAAAGCCCCAGATGCACAGCCGCTATTTTTTAATGGCGTGTACGGGCGACGAAGTGCTTGACTGGAAAGAAATGGCAGCTTGGTACGCAGGGTGCCAAAGCCGCATCGTCAGCGGCAGCGACCACGGCATTTCCGACTTCCCGCGCTGGTTGCCCGAAGTCATGCAATTCATTCGGGCCATACCCCAAACGCAACGATAAAAACACAACGATATATGTACGTTCTCTACGAAGACAGTGGCGCATTCAAGGCTGAAAAAATCTTTTCGCAAAGCGACTCAACCCTGCAGGTCGAGTCCGAAAGCGGAAAACGCAGCAAAATAAAAGCAGCCCACGTACTGTTCCAATTCGAGCAGCCCGCGCCACAACCCCTCCTGGCTCAGGCGCATGCGCTGGCCGACACGTTGGAAATTGATTTTTTGTGGGAGTGTGCGCCGCAAGACGAGTTCGAAGCCATTGCCTTTGCACAAGAGTATTTCGGCCACCCACCCTCGGCTACTGAAAAAGCAGCTCTTATTTTTGCGCTGAACAGCGCACCGGCCTATTTTCATCGACGCGGTAAGGGTAGATACCGTCCAGCTCCACCTGACATACTCAAAGCCGCTTTGGCCGCCATCGAAAAAAAGCAAAAACAAGCCGAACAGCAACAAGCCTGGACGGATGAATTGGTTGCAGGTCGACTACCGGAAGACTTGGCCGCTGTTGCACAAAGCTTTTTGGTCAAGCCCGACAAAAACTCCTTGCAGTGGAAGGCGTTTGATGCGGCCGTCACTCAACTGGGCACAAGCCCCGAAAAATTATTGCTTCAGGTCGGCGCCTGGCCCAACCCGCTCAAGCTTCACCGCGATCGCTTCTTCGCCACCCACTTCCCGAAGGGGCACGAGCTCAAAACGCTCGATATCCCGCCCGTTGAAGACGAACTGCCGTTTGCCGATGTCGAGGCCTACTCAATCGACGACATCACCACGACCGAGGTTGATGATGCCTTGTCAGTCACCCCGATTTCAGCCTCCGAAGTACGTATCGGTATCCACATTGCGGCCCCTGGCCTGCTGATCAAGCGCGGCAACGAATTCGACGACATGGCACGCAACCGCATGTCTACGGTTTACATGCCCGGCCAAAAGGTGTCGATGCTGCCCGAACCGCTGATCCAGGCGTTCTCGCTGGACGCCGGGCAAATCAAACCCGCTTTGTCGCTGTACGTCACGGCCAACCTCGAGACCGGAGAAGTCAGCGCGACCGAGACCCGCCTTGAGCGCATCAGCGTTAAAGAAAACCTGCGGCACAACTGGCTGGATGCAGATGTGACCGAAGAAGCGCTGGACACGCCCGAGGCACCGCTGCCCTATGGGCATTGGTTGCGCCCCTTATGGCAGTTTTCGCGACACCTGAACCGCGAACGTGAGGCCGTACGCGGCAAGCCGGAAAACAACACCCGGACCGAATACTCGTTTTACCTCGAAGGCCCGCCGGACGACCCGGAAAGCATCGTCAAACTGGTGCCGCGCCAACGCAACGCGCCGCTTGATCGCCTGGTGGCCGAGTACATGATCCTGACCAATAAACTGTGGGGGGCTTTTATGGCCCAGCATGGCGTGCCCGGCATCTACCGTTCGCAACAGGCCGGGCGTGTTCGCATGTCGACGCAAGCGCTCCCCCACGAAGCTATCGGCGTGCCCCAGTATGCATGGTGCACCTCGCCTTTGCGACGCTATGTCGACCTGATCAATCAGGGGCAAATTATCGCCGCAGCACAACATGGCGTATCGGCACGACTGGTTGCGCCCTTCAAGCCCAAAGAAGCCGACCTGTTCGCCATTATTGGCGCCTTTGATGCGCAGTACGCCGCATGGGGCGAGTTCCAGTCCACCATGGAACGCTATTGGTGCCTGCGTTGGCTGCAACAACAAGGCATTACCGAAGTCACCGCCAGCGTACTGCGCGAAGACCTGGTCAGGTTCGATTGTGCGCCCTTAGTAACCCGGGTGGGCGGTCTGCCCGAACTCGAACGCGGTACGCAGGTCAAACTGGCAATAACAGGCTACGACGAGCTTTCGCTCGAGATTCATTGCCGCCTTATCGAGACCCTTTCACCGGAGCCATGAGTCGCGTGTGGGCCATAGAGCGCAAAACATATCTTTACATTGGTATCGCGGCGTCCCTGATTTTGCACGCTGCGGCACTGGCCCTGCGCTTTACCCACACACAGCAACCAACCCGCCCACCGGCACAATCGCTCGATGTCACCTTGGTTAACGCGCACACCGAAGCGGCTCCGGTTGCACCGCAGGTGACTGCACAAAACAACCTGAACGCCGGCGGCAACACGGCAAACAACAACGCCGTAGCCAGCACCCCGTTACCGCGCACCAGCACCGAGGCAGCCGATGAAATCATTCTGGAAGCCATGCGCAAACGCCAAGCCGAGCTGGAGGCGCGCCAAGAGCAATTGCTGACCCAGCTTGAGGCCCGCCTGCAGGTCAATACAGCACAACGACCCGATCTGCTGCAGCAATCAGATGATCCCGGCCAAGACAACCGTATCCAGGACAGTGCTCTGCTTGCCGCACAAATTGCCGCACTGAAAGAGCGCATCGAACGTTACAACGCACGACCCAAGCAGCAGTTTGTAGGGCCAGCCGCGCAACAAGCTGCCTATGCGCAGTATGTCGAAGCCTGGCGGCAAAAAATCGAACAGATCGGTACCACGCATTACCCACAAGAAGCACGCGGCAAAATCTACGGTACGCTACAGCTCACCACCTACATCAGAAAAGACGGCTCTCTTGAGCGTGTCGAGATCAACAGACCATCGTCCGAACCGGTACTGAACCTGGCAGCCCGGCGCATTGTGCAACTGGCTGCGCCGTTCCCTCCTTTACCACCCGAAGTCGCAAAAGACCTGGATATTCTGGCCATTACCCGAACCTGGCACTTCACCAACGACCAACTGATCACCCAATGACTACCCCAGCGCCCCCCATCTCCAACCCTGCACTTCGAAAATTTGCCGTCATTGGCAATCCTGTCGCCCATAGCCGTTCACCGTTTATCCATGAGGCGTTTGCCGCTCAAACCGGGGTATCACTGGTCTACGAAAGGTTGTGCGCGCCACTCGACAATTTTGCGGGCACGGTAAAGCAATTTTTTGACGATGGCGGTGTCGGCCTGAACGTGACTGTCCCGTTTAAAGAACAGGCCTGGCAAATGGCAAAAGACGGCCTGTCGGAACGCGCCCGCGTTGCCGGTGCAGTCAACACGTTGTGGATGCAAGACGGCCAGCTTAAAGGATGCAACACCGACGGTATCGGGCTACTGAACGACCTTGAGCGCCAGGGGCAAAACCTGACCGGGAAACGCATTTTGCTGGTGGGCGCTGGTGGAGCGGCGAAAGGTGTCGCGCTGCCGCTTCTAGAGGCCGGATGCACCAAACTCCACATTGTCAACAGAACTGTCGAAAAGGCCATGGCCTTGCACGCCGCCATGACGGACGCTGCCCCGACCTATGCCTTGTCCCTCAGCGCCGGAGGTCTGGACTCGGCCGACGGTCAATGGGATATCGTCATCAATGCGACGTCGAGCAGCATCGACGACAAGGCCCCGGACCTGCCGGGCGCGCGCTTTGCACCAAACGCCCTTGCCTATGACATGTTCTACGCCACCCGGCCCACAGCATTCATGCGCTGGGCCGAAAGCGCCGGGGCGGCGCACGTCTGCGACGGGCTGGGTATGCTGGTCGGGCAAGCTGCCGTCAGCTTCCAGATCTGGAATGGCGTGTTGCCCGATGTCGGCCCTGTGCTGATCGCGCTGCGCGCGCAATTGCACGCCAACCTATAAGCGGAGCCCCCAGCCAATGTCAAAAGCCAGACTCGCCGGACTCTTTGCACTGCTAGGCCTGTTCGGCCTGCTGCTGTATCAGTTCGGCCTGTTTGTCATGGTGGTTTGGCTGAACTTTAACAACCCCAACACCAGCGCCTTCATGCGTGCCACGCTAACCGAACTGCGTGCCGATAACCCCGATGCCCGAATTGCTTTCGAGTGGGTGCCCTACGACCGTATCAGCCCGAACTTGAAACGCGCCGTCGTGGCGGCCGAAGACGCCAACTTCATGACCCACAGCGGCGTCGAATGGGAAGCCATAAAACGCGCCTTCGAATACAACATTCAAATGGCAGACGAAGGCCGCAGCCGGATCCGCGGCGGGTCAACCATCAGCCAGCAACTGGCAAAAAACCTGTTCCTTTCGAGCGACCGCTCTTACTTGCGTAAAGGGCAAGAGCTTGTCCTGACCTACATGATAGAAGCCGTCATGAGTAAAGAGCGCATTCTGGAGCTTTACCTGAACATTGCGCAATGGGGCGTCAATGTCTTTGGCGCACAGGCCGCCGCACAACACTACTTCAAACGCGATGCGGCACAGCTTGGCAGCGCACAGGCTGCCCGCCTGGCCGCCATGTTGCCCAACCCCGCTTACTACGACCGGCGCGGCAACACCACTTACCTGCAATCGCGCACCGCCACGCTTACCCGGCGCATGCGTATGGTCGACATTCCGTGAACTGGGCAACAACATACCCACCACCTTATCGTGGCATTACAACGCACGATAGCGCGTCGTTTGTTAAGCTTACGACTTGGCTTTTTTGATTTGAATCTTCATGCGCACCGCTCGTCGCTATCTTGCCCGCGAAATCAATCGCTCATGTGCCGTTGTCTTACTGGCACTGCTGGGCTTATTTACCTTTTTTGCGCTCATCGAAGACCTGGAAGACGTCGGCGAAAAATTCACCCTGCTGAACCTGTTTTATCTGCAGGCGCTGCAAATGCCAACGCGACTCTACGAATTGCTGCCCATAGGCTTGCTGATCGGGGCCATTCTGGCCCTGGCCAGCCTGGCGCAACGCAACGAACTGGTCATTTTCCGGGTATCGGGCGTCAGCGGCATGAAGCTCATGCGCATGTTGTGGGTTATTACCATCCCCTGGGTCGTCGGCGCCTTCATCTTGTCTGAAATCGTTACCCCCGCGGCCGAAATCAAAACAAGCGAAACCACCCTGCAATTACTCGGGCGCGCTGGCGGCGGCCGACTGAACAGCGGCTACTGGTTCAAAGAAGAAGCCCCGGATAACGGCACGCGTGTGATCAACATTGCTGAATTGAAGCCTAATGGCGGGGTTGGCGGCATTACGCTGTACGAGTTTCGTCACGGCCAAGAACTCGCCACATATTCGCAAGCAGTAGACGGCTACTTCGCCGACGGCGCCTTGATCATGAACCAGGTCACCGAAACTGCCGTAAATGCGCAGGCCGTTTCGGCTCTAGCCGATGCCAAAGTGCCCGACATGCCGGTCACGCAAGTTAATCATATCGAACAGCGCAGCCTGCCCACATCGCTTACGCCCGAACGCCTGATCGCTCGTATTCTGACACCCGAACGCATGTCAATTTCGGTATTGACCGACTACATCAGCTACCTTGAGTCCAATAACCTGCAAACTGACCGCGAAGTCGTCGCCCTGTGGCGCAAGCTAGCGTACCCGTTCACCTTGCTGGTCATGATCACCATTGCGGCACCCATTGGCTTTATGCAAACCCGCCGTGGCGGCGTTGGCGGCAAGGTGTTTGTGGGTATTTTGCTAGGTGTCGGTTTTTTCATGATCAACCAGTTAGCGCTTAACGTCGGCATGCTCGGCAAATGGGCACCCTGGGTCACAGCCCTCGTCCCCAACATTGCGGCGTTATTGTTGGCCCTTGGCGCGCTTATCTTGATGGAAAACCAGCATAACGTCAGGCGATTCATGGTCAGCCGCAACCCGTTCAGCCGGCCGGCCCGATGACCAGACATCACGACATCTGGATGATCGGCGATATTCAGGGGTGCTGTCATGCCCTTGAAGACCTACTCAAGCACCCCGACCTGTCGGCCGATAGAAATCGCGAGCTCTGGTTCGCTGGCGACATTGTCAACCGCGGCCCCCGTTCGCTTGAAACCGTACGACACATCATGGGCATGCGGAAAAAAGCCGTTACCGTGCTGGGCAACCACGACCTAAACCTGCTTGCGGTGGCTGCTGGGGTGCGCAAGCCCGGCAAGTCGGACACCATAGCCGACATCTTAAAAGCCCCTGATGCCGACGAAATCATTACCTGGCTGCGTCACCGCCCATTAGCGCACCACGCCCACGGTCACCTGCTTGTGCATGCGGGCGTACTGGCCAAATGGGACGTCGACAAGACCCTGGCGCTGGCCAGCGAAGTCGAGGCCGCACTGCGCTCACCCAACTGGAAGCGCACGCTTGAAAAAATGTATGGTAACGAACCAGCCGACTGGCGTGACGACCTGGGCAATAACAAGCGTTTGCGGGTGATTATCAATGCCCTGACGCGGATTCGCATGTGCAATAAAAAAGGGCACATGGAGTTCAGCTACAAAAACGCACCCAATGCGTCAACCAACGGCGACCTGATCCCGTGGTTCGACGTACCCAACCGGGCAACGGCCGACCATACCATTGTCTTCGGACATTGGTCGACGCTGGGTTTGATGATACGACCCGACGCCATTTGTCTGGACACCGGCTGTGTGTGGGGCGGCAAACTTACTGCATTGCGCCTGCACGATCACAAATTGGTGCAGGTATCGTGCAAACAGGCGCAAAAACCTTAAATCGCCAGGCTCAAGCCCGCCGACAATTATGACGTTGGCGCACAAATAACCGCATGACGAATTTGCTCGCGCACCAGAGTCGCGACTTCGGCCCGCCCCAAGGGCTGGCTTTCCGATGGCGGAATGGGCGGTAAAAATTCAACCTCGACGCGACTGCCTGTTGCGCCCAGCAGCACCCACATATTGCCGACCAAGGTTTGTTCACCCACAAAGGCCAACAAATCGCTACGCTGGGTGCCTTGATAAAACCTCAAGGCCACAGGCTGTATGACAACTCCGGCCCGCAGGGGCGGCTCGAACAGGCTGGCGTGAAACGGCAAGACATCGAAACCCGTGCTGGTCGTACCCTCGGCAAATAACCCCACCACCTGAGCCGTATCGAACATGGCCTGCATTTGCTCGCCGACGCGGCGCACCGAATTGCGCTGGGTGCGATCAATAAACACCGTACCCGCCTTATAGACAAGCCAGCCGATAACCGGCCATTTACGGATATCTTGCTTGGCAATGAACGCCACGCAGCGAACGCTGCTGAGGATAAAGATATCTATCCAGGACACATGATTAGCGACCCATAGCGCGGAGCCCGTCATGACTGGCTGGCCAATCACCTGAACCTTGACCCCGCATATGGCCATAAGCATGCGAGACCACATATTGTTGAGCCGCGACCGCCCTTGCAATCCGACAAGGGGATAAATCGTTGCGACACAAAAAAGGCTGGAAGCCAGCCATAACAGCACAAAGGGAACTCGGATCAAAAACAGTACTACGCGCAAAATAACCTCTTCAGGATGTTGCACCTTGACCCGGAGCATCAAGGTATCGCTGCAGGATAATAGCAGCTGCAACCGCGTCGTCGGGCTGATGACTGCCTAATCGCTCTTGCGCCTCGAGACTGGAGCCTCGCTCGTCGACCAACTCGACCGGGACACCGAAGCGACCGTTAATCTGGTTGGCGAAACGACGCGCCTGCGTTGTAGCCAACTGCTCTGCACCATAGGTATCGAGTGGCAGGCCGACAATCACACGATCGGGCCGCCATTCGTTGATAAGGCTGGCTATAGCCTGAAACCGCAAGTCTCGGCGCTCGGCCGTGATAATGGTTAAAGGCCGGGCGTGGCGCGTTAGCGTATTGGCCAGCGCCACCCCTATTTTCTTCAGGCCATAATCGAAAGCCAACAGGGTTTCTTCAGGCATGCCCCGCCGTACCTGCCAGCATGGAAGAATGAATACCCAACACCCCTAGTGCTGATTCGTAGCGTGACTCGGAAGGCACATCGAATATGACAGTATTGGATGATTCGACATTGAGCCACGCATTTTGCGCCAGCTCACTTTCCAGCTGACCGGCGCCCCAACCTGCGTACCCCAACGTCACCAGATAATGGTCGGGGCCCTTGCCCGCGGCGATATCTTCAAGAATATCGCGCGACGTGGTGAGCAGAACATCGCCCAACGGGATACTGGACGTATATTGACGCCCTGGCGTGTGCAACACGAAACCCCTGTCAGTATGCACCGGGCCGCCATAAAAAACGGGCTGCTCGGCAACCGCGGCACCGGGCGCGAAACTGATGGAGAGACGCTCGAGCAGATCGGCCAAGGTGAGGTCTGTAGGCCGGTTGACCACCAGGCCCAGTGCACCCTGACTATTGTGTTCGCATAAAAACACTACCGTGTTGGCCCACTCGCCGCCGACCATGCCGGGCATGGCCAGCAAAAACTGTTTGGACAAGTCAACCTGGTGTTCGGTGTGGTGTGTAGCAGATGCCATGACTCGCCCCTTAAGGTAATTAAACTTCCATCATCTCGAAATCTTCTTTGCGGGCGCCGCATTCGGGGCAAACCCAGTTGGGAGGAACGTCTTCCCAACGTGTACCGGGCGCAATACCCTCGTCGGGCAACCCAGCTTCTTCATCATAAATCCAACCACAGATCAAACACATCCATGTACGCATTACTTGTTACTCACTGAAAATATTGAAAGCCGCCCAAGGCAAGGGCAGGTATCCTATAGAATGGGGTCAATTCGATTAATCCCAATAGTAACCGGGTTTCCCTCAGTGCAAGAAGCGTCGCCCCCTATCGTCCTCGTTTTCGGTCCGTTCGACCCAACCGGTTCGGCATTTTTGCCGGCCGACGCCATTACGTGCGCCGCTCTGGGCGGCCACGCCATCAGCGCCGTCACAGCGCTGCATATCCAAGACACCGCCAACGTCGAAGACGTCCAGGACATCAGTCCCGACATCATCGACGACCAGGCTCGCTGCCTGCTCGAAGATATGTCGGTGCGTGCCATCAAGGCTGGGCCGCTGTACACCACCGATGCTGTCAGGGTGCTGGCACAAATTGCGGCCGACTACGCCGATGTTCCGTTGGTGGTTCATTTGGCCGGGGTACCTCAGGTTTTTGCCAGCAACGAACACGACCTCGAAGAGGTCAACGCCGCGCTCTGCGAACTCTTGCTCCCGCAAACCGACCTGGTCATTATTGAAGACAGCCTGCTGTCGCAGTGGGGCAACGACGGCGTTCTGCCCGGGCGGGGGGCCGGCCATCTGGCCGACACCTTACGCAGCTTTGGCACACCCTGGGTACTCACCACGGGCGAAACACTTCGGCCGGGTCATCGGGCCTATGTCTTGCGCGGCCCCGACCAACAAGTCTTCAACTGGGCGTGGCATGCCCCGCAGGCTCGTACCGCCAACCTCGATGGCCCCCTTGCCTGCGCGCTGACGGTAGCGCTGGGCCAAGGTAAGGCCTTACCGGGTGCGGCAGAAGACGCCATCAAAGCAACCGTCGAACTCACTGCACGCACCTTCCGGCCCGGCATGGGTTCACGCCTCATCAACCGCACAGCACCATGACCCACGCACAACGTTTTCCCCGCGGCCTGTATGGCATCACGCCCGACACCACACACTTCGAGGCGCTGCACGAAGCCGTTACGTCCGCCGCTCTGGGCGGGATGAAAACACTCCAGTGGCGACAAAAACAGTTGTCGCCAACGCTGTCGCACCGGCATGCCCTGGCCATGGCGCAACTTTGCCGGCAGCTGGGCGTTGTTTTCATCATCAACGACGACGTCGATCTGGCCATTGCCGTCGGCGCCGACGGGGTACACCTGGGCAAAGACGACGGCTCCGCCCGCCACGCCCGCGAACGTCTCGGCCCCGGCAAAATTATCGGTCGTTCGTGCTACAACGAAATTGAACGTGCCAAAACTGCCATTGCCGACGGTGTCGACTATGTAGCTTTTGGCACTGTATTTACATCATCTGTCAAACCCGATGCCGTTCGCGCACCACTTGCGCTTTTCGCGCAGGTACGCAGCCTTTTCAATGACCAACCACCCGTCGCTCTGGTGGCTATCGGCGGCATTACGGCCGATAATGCATCCCAGGTCGTTAGCGCCGGAGCCGATAGCCTTGCCGTTATCGGCGGCCTTTTCGATCAGCCCGATGTCCGGGCAACCGCGGCACGCTTTGCCGCCCTGTTTTAACTTTTACTTGCTCAAAGATACCGCCCATGCCACGTAATACCGCCCTCTTCGAACGTGCCTCTCAAACTATTCCCGGCGGGGTCAACTCGCCAGTTCGGGCCTTCCGCTCGGTGGGTGGCGTTCCGCGCTTCATCGAGCGCGCCAACGGCCCCTATGTGTGGGATGCCCAAGGCACACGCTATACCGACTATGTCGGCTCATGGGGCCCCGCCATCCTGGGCCACGCCCACCCCGAAGTCATCAAAGCCGTCCAAGATGCCGCCGTCAACGGCCTGTCGTTTGGGGCACCCACCGAAGCCGAAATCGAAATTGCCGAAGCCTTGGTGGCGCGCCTACCCTCTATCGAAAAAGTGCGCCTGGTCAGTTCGGGCACCGAAGCCACCATGAGCGCTATCCGGCTGGCCCGCGGTTACACCAAACGCTCCAAGATCATCAAATTCGAAGGTTGCTATCACGGCCACGCCGACAGCCTGCTCGTCAAGGCAGGCTCCGGTATGCTCACCTTCGGGAACCCGACGTCGGCCGGCGTACCGCCCGAGTTCATCCAGCACACACTGGTGCTCGACTTCAACAACATCGATGCCGTCGAGGCCGCCTTCAAGGCCCACGGCGACGAAATCGCCTGCATTATTGTCGAACCCATCGCCGGCAACATGAATCTGGTTCGCCCGCAGCCGGGCTTCCTCGAAGCCTTGCGCCAACTATGCACCAAACATGGCGCATTGCTGATTTTCGATGAGGTCATGACCGGCTTCCGTGTCGGCCCGCAAGGGGTTCAGGGACTAACAGGCGTCAAGCCCGACATCACCACATTAGCCAAAGTCATTGGCGGCGGCATGCCAGTCGGTGCATTTGGCGGCCGGGCCGACATCATGGAGTACGTCGCTCCGTTGGGGCCGGTTTACCAGGCGGGCACGCTGTCCGGCAACCCCGTCGCGGTTGCTGCAGGCCTGGTCACCCTCAAGTTGCTATCCGAACCCGGCTTTTACGACCGCCTGGAAGCCCAAACTCGCAAATTGGCCGATGGCCTGGCTGAGCTCGCCGAAAACGCCGGCATTCCGTTTAGCGCCGATTACGTCGGTGGTATGTTCGGCCTGTATTTCCGCGAACGTATCCCGACGACGTTAGCCGAAGTGTCCGAATGTGATGTCGAGCTGTTCAAGAAGTTCTTCCATGCCATGCTGATCAAAGGCATTTACTTTGCGCCGTCAGCCTTCGAGGCCGGGTTTGTATCGGCCACACACGACGACGACGTCATCAATGCAACACTTGACGCTGCCGAAGAGGTGTTTGCAAAGCTATAAGCCTTGTAGATAGCGCCGGGGCCCTTGTCTGTTGCATACAAGGACCCGGTTATCGCGCTCAACGCCCGGTTCCGCCTGGCTCAGACCTTACTGGGTTCGGCGTAACGCAAAAACAGAAACGCCCCGGGGTATTAGATACCCCGGGGCGTTTTTCTGGATTTACCGATCAGTCGAAAGATCAGGCAGCCGGAGGCACGACCGCAGTCACCTCGATTTCAACGCGCGCACGGTCTTCAATCAGGGCGGCCACTTCGATGGCCGTCATGGCCGGGAAGTTGCGACCGATAGTGGCACGGTAATGCTGGCCGATTTCACGTAGCTGCGAGGTGTACTCTTGCTTGTCGACCACATACCAAGTCATGCGGGTAATGTGTTCGGGGCCAGCGCCGCCCTCTTTCAACACGTCGACAATGTTGCGCAACGTCTGGCCAACCTGCTCGGCCAAGTTGTCGGTTTCGAACTGCTGCTGGGCATTCCAGCCGATCTGGCCCCCAACAAAAATCAAACGGCTGCCGGGTTGCATTTCGGCCATAGTACCGTTAGCGTAACCGCGGGGTTCAGCCCAATTTGGGGGTTGCAAAATTTTCATGATTGCCTCGTGTAAATCAAATAAAAATCAAAAAATAGTTAGCTCTGTTGGGCTTGTTGCCTAAGAACGAACCGTTGCAATTTGCCTGTTTCAGTGCGCGGCAGCTTGGCGACGAACTCGATAGCGCGCGGGTATTTGTACGGAGCGATAGTGGCTTTGACGTGATCTTGCAATGCCTTGACCAACGCAGCATTGCCTTCGAAACCAGGCTTGAGCACCACAAAAGCTTTAACGATGTTGCCGCGCTCGGGGTCGGGCTGGCCAACCACACCGCATTCAGCAACAGCCTCGTGCTTGAGCATGGCGTCTTCGACTTCGGGCCCGGCAATGTTGTAGCCGGCCGAAATGATCATGTCGTCATTACGCGCCTGGTAGTAAAGGTAGCCGTCTTCGTCCATTTTGAACGTGTCGCCAGGCAGGTTCCAGCCATTCTGGACATAGACCGTTTGACGATCGTCGGCCAGATAACGGCAGCCTGTCGGGCCTTTAATGGCCAGCCGACCAACAACACCCGTACCCACCGGGTTGAAATCATCGTCGACAACTTGCGCAATATAGCCGGGCACAACTTTGCCAATGGCACCACGTCGCACGTCTTCGGGTGGGCTGGACACGAACACGTGGATCATTTCGGTGCCGCCGATACCGTCGGTCATTTCAATGCCTGACGCTTCTTTCCAAAGCTGACGTGTCGTGTCTGGCAAGGCTTCACCTGCCGATACTGTGCGCTTCAGGCTGGACAGGTTGTATTTGCCAACCAGAGCCGCCATCTGGCGATAAAACGTCGGAGCGGTAAAGGTTGTCGTCACCCCAAACTGCTCGACCTTGGCCAGCAGTTCGTCGGGCGACAGCTTTTCGATAAGTACCGTCGAGCCACCGACACGCAGCGGGAAACACAGCATGCCACCCAACCCGAACGTAAAGGCCAACGGCGGCGTACCGCAAATGATGTCGCCTGCGTCGAGCTTGAGAATGTGCTTCGAAAAGGTGTCGCACATAGCCAGAACGTCGCGGTGAAAGTGCATGCACCCTTTGGGCTTGCCTGTCGTACCGCTGGTAAACGCAATCAGGCAAACATCGTCGACTGCGGTGTCGCAGGCCTGAAACTGGCCCGACTTGGCCGCAGCCAATGTCTCGAGCGCATCGGAGCCATTGTCGCAAAAGTAACGGACACTTTTAAGTGACGGGCAATACGCCGGATGCGCAGCGTCGAAGCAATGCTCGATTTCGTCAGCAAGACGCTTGTCGCACAGTACAGCAGTAATTTCAGCCTTATCAACAACCGGCTTGATTTCTGATGCGCGCAGCAAAGGCATGGTGGGCACGGTGACCAGACCGGCCTTGACGGCGGCCAACCAACTGGCCGCCATCATGGGATTATTAGGGCCACGCAGCAACACGCGGTTGCCTGGCACTAAACCCATGTCTTCGACCAGTACTTGAGCGATCTGGTCGGTCAGGCGTTTAAGCTCGGCATAGGACAACGACTTTTTTTCGTTGCCTTCGGGCCAACGCAACGCGATATTGTCGCCGCGACCCTGCTCGACATGGCGGTCGACCAGCTCTACAGCAGCGTTCAGACGGGCCGGATAAGCGACATCGGAATTACCGTCGAGCAGAAATTCGGGCCAAAGCTCGACGGGCGGCAGATTGTCGCGGGCAAAAGTATCAATATGGGCAGATCGTTCCAACTGTGTCTCCTCTTTTTATTGGCTATGGATTACGGCGAGTTCTTGAGCAGCTCGCGCGCAATGATCAGTTTCTGCACTTCGGTTGCGCCTTCGTAAATCCGCAAGGCGCGGATTTCACGGTAAAGCTTTTCGACGGGTTCGCCCGACACCACGCCCTGGCCGCCAAACATTTGCAACGCACGATCGATAACGCGTTGCGCAGATTCAGTAGCTGTCATTTTGGCCATGGCCGCTTCGCGGGTGGTCCGTTGCTTTTGTACATCGCGCATCCAGGCCGCACGATATGTCAGCAATGCCGAAGCATCGATATCGGTAGCCATGTCGCCCAAGGCAGCCTGAGTCAACTGCAGGTCGGCCAGTGTCTGACCAAACATTGGTCGCGATTTCGCACGTGCCGTGCCCTCTTCCAGGGCGCGACGGGCAAAGCCTAACGCAGCCGCAGCAACCGATGCACGGAAAATATCCAGCGTCATCATGGCAATTTTAAAGCCCTGGCCGGCGTCGCCAAGACGCTGCGAGACCGGAATACGGCAGTTCTCGAACTTCAGTCGCGCCAGTGGATGCGGTGCGATGACGTCGATACGCTCGGCAATCGTTAAGCCCGGCGTATCGGCATCGACAACAAACGCCGAAATGCCGCGTGCACCCGGGGCTTCGCCGGTACGTACAAACACGCAGTAGAAATCGGCGATTCCACCATTGGAGATCCAGGTTTTTTCACCATTGATCACATAGTGATCGCCTTCCAGCGTTGCTTCGCACGACATGGCAGCGACATCGGAGCCGGCATTGGGCTCGGACAGCGCAAACGCCGCTATAGCGTCACCACGGGCAACCCGTGGCAAGTAACGCATGCGCAGGTCATCGCTGCCGGCAATTGAAATAGCGCCGCTACCCAAACCTTGCATGGCAAACGCAAAATCGGCCAAACCGTCGTGACGCGCCAGCGTTTCGCGCACAATACACACTGCGCGCGAGTCGATTTCGGGCCAGCGGCCGCCCCAGGCGCCACCGGGGCCCGACGGTACGGCGACCGTTAACCAACCGGCATCCCCCAGCGCGCGCACCAGGTCACGACACGCCTGATCGGTATCGCTGTGATCGATACTGGACAAATTTGCTTCACACCAAGCGTCGAGTTCCCGGGCGAACGCCGCATGACGCTCGTCGAAGAACGGCCAATCAAGCCATGTCGTGTCGGTCATTTAGTCACCTTCGAAAACGGGTTTCTGTTTGGCTACAAACGCGTGGTACGCACGATGAAAGTCTTTAGTCTGCATGCAAATAGCCTGAGCTTGCGCCTCGGCTTCAATCGCTTCGTCAACGCCCATAGCCCACTCTTGGTGCAGTGCCTTTTTGGTCATGGCATGCGCAAACGTCGGACCATTGGCCAACTGCTGCGCCAACTTTTGTGCTTCGGCCAATAAGGCATCGGACGAGTGCAGACTGTTGTAGAAGCCCCAGTTATAGCCTTCTTGGGCCGACATGGAGCGACCTGTGTAAAGCAATTCGGACGCCCGCCCCTGGCCAATAATACGCGGCAGAATCGCGCACGAGCCCATATCGGCGCCGGCCAAACCCACGCGGGTGAACAAAAACGCTGTTTTGGTTTGCTCGGTGGCCAAACGCATGTCAGACGCCAACGCAACCACCGCGCCTGCGCCGGCACACACGCCGTCAACCGCCGCAATAATGGGCTGCGGGCAGGCGCGCATGGCTTTGACCAGATCACCCGTCATGCGGGTGAACTCGAGCAATTGAGGCATCGTCATTTTGGTGAGCGGGCCGATAATTTCGTGCACATCGCCACCCGAACAGAAGTTGCCCCCTGCACCGGTGATAACCACCATTTTGATGTCGTTGGCATAAACCAGCTTGCGGAACAGATCGCGCAACTCGGCATAGGACTCGAATGTCAGCGGGTTCTTGCGATCGGGACGGTTCAGCGTAATGGTGGCGACTTTGCCGTCTTCGGATACTTGCCACAAAAAGTTGCGGGCCTCGTAACCGGCCATGGGGCCCGTATGGTGGGCCATGGTGTGTTCTGTCGTCATGAAAACTCCTTCGTTAGGTAGGCTTAGCCCACCATGACTTCGCCCCCGTCGACGGGGATAGATTGACCATTTACAGCACTGGCACCCGGCTGACACAGCCAGGCAATCGCGTCAGCGACTTCGGCCGGTTGCACCAGACGCCCCTGAGGGTTGCCTTCGGCCAGCTTGGCCTTGGCTTCGTCAAGCGACATGCCAGTTTTTTGCATGATGTTGTCGAGCGCCTCGCGAACCAGATCAGTTTCGGTGTAACCCGGGCACACGGCATTGACCGTAATACCTTTGCGGGCCACTTCGAGCGCTAACGAACGCGTTAAACCAACCACGCCATGTTTGGCGGCGCAGTAGGCACTGACATAAGCATACCCTTGCAAACCGGCGGTACTGGCCACATTGACAATGCGCCCCCACTTGGCCGCCAGCATATCTGGCATGGCGGCTTGAATACAGTGGAATGTACCGGTCAGGTTAACCGCCAGCATCTGATGCCAGCCGTCTTCAGTTAAACGATCGAAACGTTCGCTGATCGCCTGACCTGCATTATTGACCAGGATCTCGATGGGCCCGAAGCGCTCGCGCGCCTGGGCAAAGGCGGCCTTGACCACCGCCCCTTCGACAATATCGCCGGTGACGTAAGCAACGTCACCCAGCACAGCCAATTGTTCGGTTGCCTTTTGCAGCGACGAAGCGCTGCGGCCCATGAGGGTGACCTTGCAACCTTGCTGCAGCAGGCGCTCGGCCACCATCAGGCCGATGCCCCGAGAGGCACCGGTGACCAAGGCATGCCGCGGCGCTCCCGCCGCAGCGCCGATCATTTGCCAACCGGCTGTGCGTAAGCAGCAGCCCGCTCGAAGTAACTCTCAAGCTGACGTTTGGCCGGGAAGTACTGCTTGGGCCAGGTAACGTCGGTGTAGCCAATACGTGCCGATTCGCGCAGTGTCCACGCCGCGTCAGCCAGATGCGGACGACCTACGGCGCAAAGATCGGCACGACCCGAAGCGATGATGCTGTTGACGTGATCGGCCTCGAAAATGGTACCGACCGCTGTGGTCGGAATGCCAGCTTCGTTGCGAATACGGTCGGCAAACGGCGTTTGGAACATACGGCCATAGACCGGTTTTTCGTGGCGCACCACCTGACCGGACGAGCAGTCAACCAAATCGACACCAGCCGCCTTGAACATAAGGGCGATTTCGATGGCGTCGTCGGGTGTGATGCCGCCTTCGGCCCAGTCGTGTGCCGAGATGCGAACGGCCATGGGCAGATTTTGTGGCCAGACGGCGCGCATGGCCTTGAAGACTTCGAGCGGGTAGCGCATGCGGTTTTCCAGCGAACCACCGTATTCGTCTTTACGTACGTTAGTAAGCGGCGAAATGAAGCTGGACAGCAGGTAGCCGTGTGCGCAGTGCAACTCGAGCCAGTCGAAGCCAGCGGTCACAGCGCGGCGTGTTGCTGCCACAAACTGATCGCGGACCTCGTCCATTTGGGCGCGTGTGATTTCTGACGGTGTTTGAGACACGCCTTCGATGTATGGAATAGGCGATGCCGAAACGATAGGCCAATTGCCTTCGTCAAGCGGCAAATCGGTGCCTTCCCAGCTAACCTTGGTCGATGCCTTGCGGCCGGCATGCCCAATCTGGACGCCGACTTTAGCGTCGGTATTCTGGTGAATGAAGTCAGTAATGCGCTTGAATGCCGATGCCTGCTCATCGTTCCAGAGGCCAGGGCAAGCGGGCGTAATACGGGCTTCGGGCGAGACACACGTCATTTCGACCATGACCAAACCGGCGCCGCCCATGGCACGCGAACCCAGATGGACCAGGTGGAAGTCGCCAGGTACGCCGTCAACGCACGAATACATGGCCATTGGCGACATGACGATACGGTTTTTAA
The DNA here is from genome assembly GCF_002236805.1 of Pusillimonas sp. T2. GTDB lineage: Bacteria > Pseudomonadota > Gammaproteobacteria > Burkholderiales > Burkholderiaceae_B > Neopusillimonas. The sequence continues at coordinate 570,182 of NZ_NIQA01000001.1, forward strand.
GCGTAACGTCGCGCAGCTTGAACGGTGTATGCATGGGGGGCACGGGGTGATCGCCGTCGGCTTTGGCACCCGACTGCTTGGCCAGCCAGCGCTCGTAGCCGTCGATCCATTTCGGGTCACGTACGCGCAGGTTCTCGTGCGAGATACGCTGCGAACGGGTCAGCAACGAATAAGCAAACTGCTCAGGCTCGAAGTTTTCGTAGCGCGACACGTTCTCGAACCACTCGGTCGAGTTACGGGCAGCGTTCTGGATTTTTGCGACCTCGACACTACGGACATCTTCGTAGTGCTGCAGACCTTCATTGAGGTCGAGGTTCTTGGCGATCAGGCAGCGATGCAACTCGATCGCGTCTTCGAGCGCCAGTTTAGTACCCGAGCCAATGGAGTAGTGTGCTGTGTGAACGGCATCGCCCATGAGAATAATGGGTACGGTGCGCCCGTCGGGCAGCGTTTGACGGTGAACCCACTTGCCGCAAATAACACGGGGGAAACGAATCCAGATAGCCGAGCCACGCAGGTGGGAGGCATTCGAAATCAGCGGGTTGCCATCGAGGTAAGGGGCGAAGATTTTTTCGCAGAAGGCAATGCCTTCTTCCTGACTCATTTTGTCAATGCCGTGAGCTTGCCAGGTTTCATCTCGGGTTTCGACAATAAAAGTCGATGTACCGGGCTCGAACTGGTAGGCGTGCGCCTGGAACCAACCGTGCTCTGTTTTGACGAAAGCAAACGTAAAGGCATCGAACGTTTTTTTGGTGCCCAGCCAAACAAAGCGGCAATGACGGGTGTCGATGTCGGGCTGGAATGTGTCGGCGTAGCGTGTACGCACACGGCTGTTCAGACCGTCGGACGCGATAACGAGATCGGCCTTGTACTTGACAGCGATTTCCTGATCGTCGGTAACGTCGGTTTCGAACACCAGGTTGACGTCCAACTCTTTGCAACGATCTTGCAGGATGTTCAGCAGCTTTTTACGACCAATACCAATAAAGCCGTGACCACCGCTACGAATTGCGCGGTCTTTGTACAGAATCTCGATGTCGTCCCAGTGGTTGAAAGCCTGCGCAATGCGTTCGGCAGAGACCGGGTCGGCTTCTTTCAGGTTTTCGAGGGTAGCGTCTGAAAACACAACACCCCAGCCAAACGTATCGTACGGTCGATTGCGCTCGATGACGGTTACTTCGTGGCTAGGATCGCTGAGCTTCATGAGCAGACCAAAATACAGGCCAGCGGGACCTCCACCAATACATACGATATTCATGAGCGTTCTCCGAGAGTTTTCTTGAAATTTGAGCGCGTTTGGCAAGAGGTACGCGCAAACCTTATTTAGTTTAGGTTTAAACTATATACAGAAAAAAAACCACGTGCAATGCTTTTTTTATGCGGCGTCGCACAATATCCGGGACACTAGAAACAACCCCTAATAGAAAACTTCAAGATTAAACTATATAAATGGTAAACCTTGACATTGTTTTCGTTTAGACTTGGACTAATTTGGCTGCATTTTCGGTCAAATTCCCCGCATTTGAACCTGTTGCCCATGAACGCTATGCACCCCCTTACCGGCGAACTCTCTCGCCCCGATCTTGAAAGCCGGGCCGGCCCCGACGACCACGACGACCTGCGTCTGTGGCTACGGTTGCTCACATGCTGCAACCTTATCGAAGGCGACATCCGCAGCCGCCTGCGCATCGACTTCGAAACCACGCTACCTCGTTTCGATCTGATGGCTCAATTACTGCGCGTGCCCGAAGGCATGAAAATGAGCGAGCTATCCCGGCACATGATGGTGACCAACGGCAACATTACCGGTATTACCGATCAACTCGAAAAAGAAGGCCTGGTCGAACGCCTTAAGGTCGCCTCCGATCGGCGCAGCTCCATCATTCGCCTGACACCAAAGGGCAAGCGCGCTTTCAAAAAAATGGCCGATGCCCACGAACACTGGATCCAGGGCCTGTTCAGCGGGCTGTCCGACAAAAGCCGAAAAGCGCTGTTCGATGCGCTGGGCGAACTTAAACTGCTGGCCCAAACCCGCTTGGCGGCGCGCGACTAACAGCGCAGGCCGCATACGATAAAATGACTTTTTGCCCGCACTGCGGGCCTCATTTTTTTGTGCGAGTGCAGCCATGGCCGTCAATTTGCAAATCCCCGAAAAATCCAGCGTATTTCCGGTCGCCGGTGTAGAAATCGGCATCGCCGAAGCCGGCATCCGCAAAGCCAACCGCAAAGACCTGACCGTCTTTCGTCTGGCGCCCGGCACCGCCGTCGCCGGCGTATTTACGCAAAACCGCTTTCGGGCTGCACCAGTGCAAGTCTGCGAGGCCAACCTGACGTCAGGGTCTGAAATTCGGGCGCTGGTCGTCAACACAGGCAATGCAAATGCCGGCACCGGCACCCCGGGGCTTAAAGCCACGCACGACACTTGTGAAGCGCTGGCCAAACTGCTGGGCCTGGCGGCCAATCAAATCCTGCCGTTTTCTACGGGCGTCATTCTCGAGCCCTTGCCAGTCGATCGCCTCGTGGCCGGCCTGCCCGCAGCCATTGGCAACCTGTCACCCGACAACTGGTTCGACGCCGCCTATGGCATCATGACCACCGACACCCAGCCCAAAATCAGCTCTCGCCGCGTCGATATCAATGGCCACACCGTAACCATTACCGGTATCAGCAAAGGCGCGGGCATGATTAAACCCAATATGGCCACCATGCTGGGTTACCTGGCGACCGACGCAGGTATTGCACCGGCACTGCTCAAGCAAGTAGCGGCCGACCTGGCCAACCAATCATTCAACCGCATCACTGTCGATGGCGACACCTCGACCAATGATTCATTCATTGTCATGGCTACGGGCCAGTGCGGGCTGTCTATCGACTCACGCGAACACCCCGCCTATCCCGCGCTTTACCAGGCATTGGCCGAAGCCGCCCTCGACCTGGCACAAAAAATCGTGCGTGATGCCGAAGGCGCGACCAAGTTCATGACAATCCGGGTTGAAGGCGCAAGCAACACCGACGAGGCCCTTAAAGTGGCTTACGCCGTTGCCCATTCGCCCTTGGTAAAAACGGCGTTTTACGCCAGTGACCCAAACCTGGGCCGTATTTTGGCGGCTATCGGCTATGCCGGCATTACTGACCTGGATGTCGGCGGTGTCAACTTGTGGCTAGGCGACGTTCTGGTGGCCAGCAATGGCCAACGGCACCCCGATTACGTCGAAGCGGATGGCCAACGCATCATGAAAGAGGCCGAAATCGCAGTGCGCATTGCACTGGGCAGAGGCAACGTCACCGAAACGGTCTACACCTGCGACTTCTCACACGACTATGTCAGCATCAACGCCGACTACCGTTCGTAAGTTTGCACGTTGCCCAAAACACAACAGCCAGGGCGCCGGGCACACCCTTGCCCGCCCTTAGCTGTTGACTTCAAACGGTTTTTTAAGCCATAATAGCCAGCTTGGCATTTTGCCAAGATATTTTTTTGAGGTATTCCCACATGTACGCGGTCATAAAAACCGGTGGCAAACAGTATCGTGTTGTCGCTGGCCAAAAACTCAAGGTAGAACAGATACCAGCAGACATCGGGCAAGAAATCTCGCTAGACCAGGTATTGTCGGTAGGTGAAGGCGACCAGCTTAAAATTGGTACGCCATTAGTCCCCGGTGCCGTGGTCAAGGCAACTGTTCTTGCGCAAGGTCGGCACGACAAGGTAAAAATCTTCAAAATGCGCCGTCGCAAGCACTATCAAAAGCGTCAAGGCCATCGTCAAAACTACACCGAACTGCGCATTGACACAGTCAACGTGTAATTTCGGATAAGGTCATCAGGAGCTAAACATGGCACAAAAGAAAGGCGGCGGCTCAACGCGGAACGGTCGCGATTCAGAATCGAAACGACTGGGTGTAAAAGTTTACGGTGGTCAGGCAATTAACGCCGGCTCCATCATTGTTCGCCAGCGTGGTACGCAATTCCACCCCGGCGTCAACGTCGGTATTGGTAAAGACCACACGCTGTACTCGCTGGTCGACGGCCAAGTAAAGTTCGCCGTTAAAGGCGCACTGAACAAGCGCACCGTATCGGTTGTATCGGCTGACTAAGCTCTGCAATCTTGCGCGCAAAGCCCTACCAGCCGGTAGGGCTTTTTGTTTTAGAATATCCTCTTAATTTTTAAGCGACGGGCCCCATGAAATTCGTAGACGAAGCCACCATCGAAGTTATTGCCGGCAAAGGCGGTAACGGCGCCGCGAGCTTTCGCCGCGAAAAGTTCATCCCAAGGGGTGGGCCTGACGGCGGTGACGGCGGGCGTGGCGGCAGTATTTATGCCATTGCCGACCGCAACATCAATACCCTTATTGACTTCCGCTATTCGCGTCTGCATCGCGCCAAAAATGGTGAAAACGGCCGCGGGTCTGACCAGTACGGCGCAGCTGCCCCCGACATCACCTTGCGTGTCCCTGTCGGCACCACAATTTTTGACGCTGACACAGGCGAGCAATTATTCGACCTCGACCGTCACAACCAGCAAGTAACGCTGGCGGCTGGCGGCGACGGCGGCAAAGGTAACCTGCACTTCAAGTCCAGCACCAATCGCGCGCCCAAGCAATTCACCTACGGTCAAGAAGGCCAGCAGCGCCGCCTGCGTTTCGAGCTCAAAGTATTGGCCGACGTCGGCCTGCTGGGTTTGCCTAATGCCGGTAAATCCACCTTCATCAGCCGGGTTTCAAACGCGCGCCCCAAAATTGCCGACTACCCATTTACAACACTGCACCCTAATCTGGGGGTCGTTCGCACGTCCGAATCACGCAGTTTCGTTATTGCCGATATCCCTGGCCTCATTGAAGGCGCCTCCGAGGGTGCCGGGCTGGGGCATTTATTCTTGCGCCATTTGTCCCGCACACGAGTGCTGTTGCATCTGGTCGACGTCTCCTCGCCCGACCCCGACATCGATCCCGTCGGCCCTGCCGTAGAGGGCGCCCAGGCCATTGTCGAAGAGCTTCGCAAGTACGACCAGACGCTTTACGAGAAACCCCGCTGGCTTGTCCTGAACAAGCTCGACATGGTGGCTGACCCCGAAGACGTCAAGAAACGCATTTGCAAGGCGCTTGACTGGAAAGGCCCGGTATTTGCCATTTCTGCACTTACCGGTGAAGGCACGCAAGACCTGATCTGGGCACTGCAAGACTGGCTCGACGAAGAGCGACAGCGCGCCAATACGGCGTCCGACAAGGCCGATGGTTCGTATGTTGCTGAAGACCCTCGCTTCGACGACACACGCGGCCCGGTCGACACGCCCGACGCCTCCTGACTCCCTATCGCTTCCCCTTTACCTTCAGTTTCAGCCATGTCTTCCGAGACCTCAGTCGTCGCCAAATCGAAACGTATTGTTGCCAAAGTCGGCTCTTCCCTGGTCACCAACGAAGGGCGAGGCATCGACCTGGTTGCCGTCGGTGAATGGGCCGCGCAAATCGCCGCCCTGCACCAGCAAGGGCGCGAGGTTGTGCTGGTGTCCAGCGGCGCCATCGCCGAAGGTATGGCACGCTTGGGTTGGGCCAAGCGCCCGCAAGCCATGCACGAGCTTCAGGCGGCTGCGGCAGTTGGCCAAATGGGTCTGGTACAAGCCTACGAAGTTGCCTTCGCACGTCATGGCATTCGCACGGCACAAATTCTGCTCACCCACGAAGACCTGGCCGACCGCGAGCGCTACCTGAACGCGCGGACAACGCTATATACCTTGCTGTCGCTGGGTGTGGTGCCCATCGTCAACGAAAATGACACCGTCGTCACCGATGAAATTCGGTTTGGTGACAACGACACATTGGGCGCACTCGTTACCAATCTTATCGAAGCCGACGCGCTGATCATTCTTACTGATCAGGCCGGTCTGTTCAGCGCCGACCCGCGCAAAAACCCCGAAGCCGAACTGATTCAGGTCGCACAAGCCGGAGACCCAGCACTGGAAGCCATGGCCGGCGGCGCCGGCAGCGGCATCGGAACAGGCGGCATGCTGACCAAAGTAATGGCAGCGCGCCGCGCCGCCAATAGCGGCGCCCACACCATCATTGCGTCAGGGCGCGAGCCGCACGTCTTGCAGCGGCTTGCCAACGGCGAACGTATAGGCAGTGAACTACGCGCCCTGCTCCCGGTCAGATCCGCGCGTCAGCGCTGGATTGCCAATCATCTTCGGCTGCGCGGCAAAGTCACGCTTGACGACGGCGCAGTCAAAGCCTTGACCAGTGGTCGCAAAAGCCTCCTGCCAATTGGCGTCATTCATGTCGACGGTGATTTCGAACGGGGTGATGTCGTGGCCTGTATCGACCAGCAAGGACGCGAATGCGGGCGAGGCCTGATCAATTATTCGGCCACTGACACCCGGCGCATCATGCGCCAGCCCACCGCACGCATTGCCGAAATTCTCGGCAGCATGTCGGATGCCGAACTGATGCATCGTGACAATATGGTGTTTTTGCGGCAATCGTAGGTCGGCCAATAACAACTGATTACGCCATCGGCCCCACAAACATATAGCCCGAGCCGTGTAAAGAGCGCACTGGCAACTCGAGGTTTCGAGCCTGAAACTTGCGACGCATTCTACTGACAAGCACGCTTAATCGTTCGCGTTTGGCGCCATCGGCTTCTGCCGCCAAATAACTGCCTGCGGCTTTCAGCAGTTGCTCGTGTGTTGCGCTACGCTCGTCAGACGATGCCAACGCCAGCATGAAGGCGCGCTCGGTCGTGGTCAACGGTACCTCTTGGCCTTCAGGGCTGACCAATTTCCAGGCATTTTCTGTAAAACGCCACGCGGGCGGAGCATCGAACAACTGTGCAGCGGGGTCACTACCCGTCATACGACGCAACAGCGCAAATACGCCAGCCACCACAAGGCGATCGGACGCATTTGGTGTGAAATACATATCAATGCCAGACTGCAAGGCTAATAGTTGAGTGTCTTCGTGCAAGTCAGGGACGAATGCCGCAATACCCATGTGCGGAAAATCTACGCGCAACAAGTGTGCCAACGCGGCATTTTCGGCCAGCAAGCCGCACAGCACGGCAAACATACGTGGCCTGCTATCTTCGTCATCAAGCGCACGCTTTCGCGCTATTAAGGCCGCTTTTGACAATAATTGCGATGCGCTCTTACAGCTGACCCGTTCGAAGCCAGCAGCGCCCAAGGTCGTGCAACACGCCACCAGACCTTGCTCGGAGACCTGGGCTGGCGTGTCTTTCGGCTCGTACCAAAGTATTAACGGCAACGACATTTTGATCACACCTCACGAAACGTAATAAAAAATCTAATCGATAATTTACCCGAATATCACATACGTAATTTTAATTATTACCAACGTGATTGAACTAGGCGCTTCAATCACGTTTGTGAACACCTTAGCCGAACGCCTCAAACACGCTCGAAATTTGCGCAACCTGACCCAGAAAGAACTGGCGCAGGCAGCGAAAATCTCTCAGGGCGCAATTTCCAATTACGAAACTCGGTTGCGCGCCAGCCCACGACAGTTGTTGAAATTGGCCGCCGCACTGAAGATAAGCCCGTCATGGCTGGCAGAAGGCATCGGCGCCATGGAGATCCCGGCCAGTTCTGCGTTAACGCTGCAAGACAACAGTCTGGCGAACCACGCAGCTCAAGTCTGGCCCTTTGAACGCATCAGCGTAGCCGACGTCCAGTCCTTGTCGGCAGAGCAACGACGCATGATCGAAGACGTCATCCTGACCTGGACACAAAACGTCAGAACCGGTTAACGCAGCACATCTCTAGCTAAGGGCTTTAGCCAATCGCGTCTTCCGATGACGCTACATAACGCTTCGGGCGGGCTGGCGCAATTTGCACCAATCTCCTATACTGCGCGCTCATGCAGGGGTACTTGCCTTCGGGCAGGTTGAGACAAACCCTTTGTACCAGTACGGATAATGCCGATGCTGGGAGCAAAATCCTTCAGTACCGTTGCCTCCCTATTCGGCTCCATAGCGTCATTTTGGAGCAACCATGACCACCCTCCCCCCCCTTTCCGCCTCGGCAATCGCCGACCCGGCCGCTGTTCAAGCCTTCCCCAACGCCCGCAAAATCTACCAAACGGGTTCCCGTCCGGATATCCGCGTGCCGTTTCGCGAAATTTCTCAACACGCCACGCCCGACGTAGGCGGAGAGGAAGCCAACCCACCCATTACGGTGTACGACACCAGCGGCCCTTATACCGATCCGGACGTCATCATTGATATTCGCAGAGGCCTGGCCGAGGTCAGAACGCCATGGATCGAAGAGCGCAATGACACTGAGCGTTTGCCTGGACCAAGCAGCGCATTTGGTCAGGCCCGCCGCCAAGACCCAACGACAGAAGCGCTACGCTTTGATTTGAAGCGTTTGCCACGCCGCGCAATACCCGGACGTAATGTGACGCAAATGCACTACGCACGTCAGGGCATTGTCACACCGGAAATGGAATACGTAGCGATTCGCGAAAACTTGCGCCGGGATGCCTACCTGGACAGCCTGAAGGCACTCGGCCCCAAGGGCGAACGCATGTACCGGCAACTGACACGAGAGCACCCCGGCGCACCTTTGGGTGCCAATATTCCGACCATCATCACGCCCGAATTCGTACGCGACGAGATTGCGCGCGGACGAGCGATCATTCCGGCCAACATCAACCACCCCGAACTTGAGCCGATGATCATTGGCCGTAACTTTCTGGTGAAAATTAACGCCAACATCGGGAATTCGGCACTGCAATCAGATATTGCACAGGAAGTCGAGAAAATGACGTGGGCCATTCGCTGGGGCGGCGATACGGTCATGGACTTGTCGACCGGCAAAAATATCCATGAAACCCGCGAATGGATCATCCGGAACTCACCGGTACCGATAGGGACCGTACCGCTTTACCAAGCCTTGGAAAAGGTAGACGGAAAGGCCGAGGAACTGACGTGGGAAATTTTCCGCGACACCTTAATCGAGCAAGCCGAGCAAGGGGTGGACTACTTCACAATTCATGCCGGCGTGCGGCTGCCCTTCATACCACTCACAGCAGAACGCCTGACCGGCATTGTCTCGCGGGGTGGGTCGATCATGGCCAAATGGTGCCTGGCGCATCACCGCGAAAGCTTTTTATACGAGCACTTCGAAGAGATATGCGACATCATGAAAGCGTACGACGTCAGCTTCTCGCTGGGGGACGGTTTGCGGCCGGGGTCCATTCACGACGCCAATGATGAAGCGCAGTTTGCCGAACTACGTACATTGGGCGAACTGACGAAAATTGCCTGGAAGCACGACGTACAGGTCATGATCGAAGGTCCGGGCCATGTGCCCATGCACCTGATCAAACGAAACATGGACGAGCAGCTCAAGCACTGCCATGAAGCGCCCTTTTATACGCTTGGCCCCCTGACGACCGACATTGCGCCAGGTTATGACCACATCACATCAGGCATTGGCGCCGCACTGATCGGCTGGTACGGTACCGCCATGCTGTGCTACGTCACACCCAAAGAACACCTTGGATTGCCCAACAAGAAAGATGTCAAGGACGGCATCATTACCTACAAAATTGCGGCACACGCTGCCGACTTGGCTAAAGGGCATCCGGGCGCGGCCATTCGCGACAACGCCCTGTCCAAGGCGCGCTTCGAGTTCCGCTGGGAAGATCAGTTCAACCTGGGCCTTGACCCCGACACTGCACGCGATTTTCACGACCAGACGTTACCCAAAGCTGCCATGAAAACCGCGCACTTCTGCTCGATGTGCGGCCCGCATTTTTGCAGCATGAAAATTACACAAGATGTACGGGAATACGCCGCCGGGCGCGGTATCGAAGCAGAAAAAGCCTTGCAGCTAGGAATGCAGGAAAAGGCCGTAGAGTTTGTGAAACAAGGTCAGCGGTTGTATACCAGCGTCAAATGACGCACAGGCCGGCAGCGCAAAACGCTGCCGGCGTTGAGCAGTACAACCCCAATACATCTCAGAACCCGATTTCTTTCTGATGGCGCACTGCCAGGATCGTGACGAACTGCAGGCCTACGCGGTAGCGGGCCACATAACCGCTGTCACCAAAGTCAATGATCCAGTCTCGGAACTCGTCAGCCATGCCATCGACCGGTCGCCCCACCCCCGGTTGCTGTTCCAGTACTTTGACGCCTTGACGTATCGCCGTAACAGCACGTTTTGCGGCGTCCGGATTGCGTGATGCGAGAAAGCGATAAAGGCGCTGAACATCCTGCAGCGCAGAAGGCGACCAAATCAGACGTGACATTCGGGAGGCTCAGTGTCTTGACCTTGTTCGAGCTGGGCCATCCACCCATCAGCCTCATCGGCGGTGACGTGCAAACCGTTTGAGCGGAAAGCTTCCCACGCATTCAGTGCATCTTGCCTGAATACTTCCCGCTTCTCTTCTCGGTCTACATACTGTTTAATCGCCTCGCGCATCAACCAATGAGGGGTGCGTTGACGCGCATCGGCCAAGCGCTTTATGCGAGCTTTGGTGTCTTCGTCGATCTTGATCGCCACCGGACGCATGGTGGTATCAGCCATGGCGTTCTCCGCAGGGGTATTTATAGGTATTACCTTACCATACCTACCTATTGTTTGCCATCTGTCGGAAATCCCCTGCATCTGTCCAGCTGGCAACTGATTTGGCTTCTTTCGCAAACAGCGCATCCCTGGCCGTACCGGCAACGCCTGCGAAAGGACGCTCATGATGACCGAACGATGAATGACACAAACCGAACTGGGCGAGCGCTGGCGAATTAGCAAGGCAACGCTGAAACGTTGGCTGGATTGGCCTCTACGGGCGTAAAGAATACATAACGCGGCGCACTTCGTCGGTGAGATCGATAGAAGCACCCCTACGGGCGTGGGGTAGACAGAATAAAAAACGGGGCCAAAGCCCCGTTTCTTTCAACACAACTTACCGCTTTACTTGCGCGTCAGCTGGCTGATGTCGCGTACCGCACCGCGGTCAGCCGAGGTGGCCATTGCAGCGTAGGCAAGCAACGCCTGAGACACCACACGCTCGCGGCTTACCGGCTTCCAGGCTTTATCTCCACGCGCTTCCATAGCCGCGCGGCGCTGTTCGAGCTCGGCATCGGAAATCGCCAGATTGATGGTGCGATTCGGGATGTCGATTTCGATGGTATCGCCATCGTTGACCAAACCGATATTGCCGCCTTCGGCCGCTTCGGGTGATGCATGACCGATAACCAGCCCCGACGACCCGCCGGAAAAACGGCCATCGGTAAGCAATGCCGACGACGCGCCCAAACCCTTGGATTTGAGGTAAGACGTGGGATACAGCATTTCTTGCATGCCGGGGCCGCCTTTGGGGCCCTCGTAGCGAATAATGACAACGTCGCCTGCCTTGACTTGGTCTTCAAGAATGCCTGCAACGGCGTCTTCCTGGCTTTCGTAGACGCGGGCCTTGCCCGTGAACTTGAGGATGCTGTCATCAACGCCAGCAGTCTTGACAATACAACCGTTAGGCGCCAGGTTGCCATACAACACCGCCAAGCCGCCATCTTGCGAATAGGCGTGTGCCTTGTCACGAATACAGCCGCTCTCGCGATCGAGGTCGAGTGCGTCATAGTAGCGGTCTTGGCTGAACGCGACCTGGGTAGGAATACCGCCTGGCGATGCGCGGAAGAACTCGAGCACTTCGGGATTCACGTCGGGCGACTTGACGTCCCATTGTTTGATGGCATTGCCCAGCGTGCCGCTATGTACGTTACCTACGTCAAGATTCAGCAGACCGGCGCGGGCCAGTTCGGCCAAAATACCGATAATGCCGCCGGCGCGATGCACGTCTTCGATGTGGTATTTGTCGGTTGCCGGCGCCACTTTAGACAAACAAGGGACACGACGCGAGATATGGTCGATGTCGGACATCGTGAAATTGACACCGGCCTCTTGGGCAGCGGCCAACAGGTGCAACACCGTATTGGTCGACCCGCCCATAGACACGTCGAGCGTCATAGCGTTTTCGAAGGCTTCGAAGGTGGCAATACTGCGCGGCAATACCGAGACATCGTCTTGTTCGTAGTAACGCTTGCACAGGTCGACCACCAGCTTGCCGGCGTTTTCGAACAGCGTTTTACGGCGCGCATGGGTAGCCACAATGGTGCCGTTACCGGGCAACGACAGACCCAGGGCTTCGGTCAGACAGTTCATGGAGTTGGCCGTGAACATGCCCGAACACGAACCACAAGTAGGGCACGCGCTACGTTCGATTTCGGCGACTTCGGCGTCGGACACTTTGTCGTCGGCCGCTTTGACCATGGCGTCTACCAGGTCAAGCTTCATGATGATTTTTTTGCTGGTGGGGTCGATCACCTTACCCGCTTCCATGGGGCCGCCCGACACAAAAACCACTGGAATATTCAGGCGCATCGCGGCCATGAGCATACCGGGGGTGATTTTGTCGCAATTGGAAATGCACACCATAGCGTCGGCACAATGGGCATTGACCATGTACTCGACTGAGTCGGCGATAAGTTCGCGCGAGGGCAGCGAATACAGCATGCCGCCGTGGCCCATGGCGATGCCGTCGTCGACCGCAATAGTGTTGAACTCTTTGGCCACGCCGCCGGCTGCCTCGATTTGGCGGGCAACCAGTTGCCCCATGTCTTTAAGATGCACGTGACCCGGCACAAACTGGGTGAACGAATTGACGACGGCAATAATGGGTTTTTCGAAGTCGCCGTCTTTCATGCCGGTGGCACGCCAAAGCGCGCGGGCACCGGCCATGTTGCGGCCGTGAGTCGAGGTACGGGAACGATATTGGGGCATGGAAATTCTCTGCAAATGTTGCGCTTGAATTCTTCAATGATACCAAGTATGAAGGGCTAGCGTTGATCAAAATCAAACTCTGCAAGCCCCTGATATGCAACGATGAACATATGTTCAAGGCGTGACCTGCAACAGCACTGGCCATAAGCCATACCGCCGGCGGCCCAAACACACTGCCGCTGGCATTACCCAAGGAGCCCGCAATGTCGTTACCCCAAAAGATGAATGCCATGGTGTACCACGGCCCCGGCCAAAAGGCCTGGGAGTCAGTCGACACCCCAAAAGTCCTGCACCCCACTGACGCCGTCATCCGCGTAACCAAAACCACTATTTGCGGCACCGACCTGCATATTCTGAAAGGCGACGTGCCTGCGGTAACAGATGGCCGCATTCTGGGGCACGAAGGGGTGGGTGTTGTCGAGGCTGTCGGCGACGCCGTCAGCAACTTCAAACCCGGCGACCGGGTACTGATTTCGTGCATAACCTCTTGCGGCAAATGCGAATACTGCAAAAAGCAAATGTATTCACATTGCGAAGACGGCGGCTGGATTCTGGGCCATTTAATTAATGGCACGCAAGCCGAATATGTACGCATTCCCCATGCCGACAACAGCCTGTATCCGATTCCGGCCGGGTCCGACGAAGAAGCCTTGGTCATGTTAAGCGACATTTTGCCCACCGGCTTTGAAATCGGCGTGCTGTATGGTGCTGTCAAGCCAGGTGACACCGTGGCCATTGTGGGAGCCGGCCCGGTAGGCATGGCGTCTTTGCTGACGGCGCAGTTCTATTCGCCCGCACGCCTGATTATGATCGACGTTGACGACGCACGCCTTGAAATGGCCATGAAGTTCGGTGCCACCGAAGTCATCAACAGCACCAAAGCCGATGTTGCCGCGCATATCAAGGCGACGACCAAAGACGGCGTTGACGTGGCCATAGAAGCCGTGGGTATCCCACAAACCTTCGACGTCTGCCAGAACATCATCCGCCCCGGGGGGCATTTGGCCAACGTCGGCGTACACGGCACCAGCGTCGACCTGCAAATCCAGAAGCTCTGGATCCAGAACGTCACCATCACCACTGGCCTGGTCAATACCAACACCACCCCCATGCTGCTCAAAAACGTAACATCGGGTCGCCTGCAACCCGAGGGGTTGATTACGCATCGCTTTAAATTCAACGATTTCCCTCAGGCCTACGAGGTCTTCGGAAACGCTGCCAAAGAAAAAGCGATGAAAGTCATTATCAGCAGCGATTAAACCCGGCTACTCGGCGCAATAATAGCGACGCAGGGCAGTAGACATGGATCTTGAATGGCGCTCAAATAGAGCGCCATTTTGTATTCAGACTCGAGAGCTAGCAGGTATGATTACCTGACTTTTTATTTTATCGAGACCGCCATGTCCGAAAACGCCATCTCCGTTCATCTACGTCAGCAAAAAGACTTCCAATTCGAAATTTCTTTTGGCGAGGGCATCCCCACCGTACTGGGCGACGAACCGGCACCCATCGGCGAAGGCAAAGGTCCCTCTCCCGCGCAATTTCTGGCGGCTGCCGTCGGCAACTGTTTGTCCGACTCCCTGTTTTTTGCGATTAAAAAGTACAAGCAAGATCCCCAGCCCATCCAGTGCAAAGTCACGGCCGAAATCGGCCGCAACGAACAGGGGCGCTTGCGCATCACGCATATGCAGGCCACGCTTACGCTCGGTGTCCCGGCCACATCACTGCAACACATGGACCGCGTTCTATCGTCGTTCGAAGCCTTCTGCACCGTTACGCAAAGCGTGGGCCAGGGTATCCCCATCAGCATCGAAGTATTCGATAGCGAAAACACTCGACTCAAGTAGAAGCGGGGTCGCGTGTGCGTGCGGGTTATCGCTTTGGGTTGGCTCAACACGACCAGTCACTGACGCTGCAGTTCAAGGCGTTATCGCCGACGCTGTCACTCGAGACACTTGATGCCCGGCTGGCGGCCTTACTGGCTTTCGGGCCGGGGCCCTTGCCCCTGCGCCCCGATTGGGCACCAGACAAGACCTTGGCAATGGCGCTGTCGGCCCGCATTTTACAAGTCGCCGCCGAGCTTCAACGCTCGGTACACTTGCCTGCGTTTGATGCCGGCAAAGTCTTGACGTGCGACCCTATGCCCGACCAGCCTGGGGGCTGGGTCATGACACTGGCGGTACCGGCCATCGACTACTTTGCGCCCCCCATACTTCATCAACTGTACTCACGTGTGACGACGCTGGTACTGAACTTGGCGAACCCGGCCCACATCCCCGGCAACATTGAACAGCTCTCTAACGAAGTCGACACTGAAATCCGCCTGCCGGCCAGATCCGCAGTCCCGCTCAGCCAGTCCACGTATCATTTGCTGCGCACGGCTCAGGCAGCAGGGATGCCATGGCGACACACTGGCAATGGTATTTTTCAGATAGGTTGGGGCGAACGTCAGACGCGCGTTCGCAGCAGCCAGCTATGGGGCGATACGGCCTTGGGCTGCGAAACAGCCCAACACAAATACTGGGCGGCGCAATGG
Source organism: Pusillimonas sp. T2 (assembly GCF_002236805.1). Taxonomy (GTDB): domain Bacteria; phylum Pseudomonadota; class Gammaproteobacteria; order Burkholderiales; family Burkholderiaceae_B; genus Neopusillimonas. The sequence goes on from NZ_NIQA01000001.1 coordinate 585,505, forward strand.
CTAAACCAGGCCGGCCTACCCGCCGCCCAACACGGTGTCGCAAACACCGAAGCCCAGGCGTTTGAACTGGCCCGACAGTTGGGCAACAAAGTTGTCATCAAGCCGGTTGATCGCGATCGGGGCGAGGGCATTACCGTGCTGCCTCAGGGCGAAGAAGCCCTACGCCATGCCTTTCTGGCGGCACAACAGTATTCGCCCCAGGTTCTGGTCGAAGCCTGGGCGCCCGGCGTGTGCCATCGCGTCCTGGTCGTCAAAGACAAAATGGTTTATGCCGTCAAGCGTTTACCCATTGCTGTCGAGGGCGATGGCGTCAACACAATTGCAGACTTGATACGCAGGGCAAACGAAAGGCGCCAGGGCCTGCCTGTATGGCAACGCAAGCCCCCTTTACCCGACGACACGCAAACACAAGCCTGCTTACAACTGTACGGTTTATCTTTAAACGATGTATTGCCGGCCGGGCAATGGGCGCCGCTACGCGATATTGAATCTACTGCCTGGGGCGGTATCGACCTCGAGCTGACGGACCACATTCATCCCGAAAACATTGCCTTGGCCATCCGTGCCGCCCAAGTGTTCGGGCTGAGCGCGGCAGGGGTGGACATCATGAGCACCGACATCACACGCCCTTGGTACGAAAACGGCGCCATCATCAACGAGGTCAACGTAGCCCCCCTCTTGGGCGGCGGACCGGCGTCGTTGCGCACCCTACCGGCCCTTATCGCTCATTTGCTACCCAACGGCGCACATATCCCCATTGACGTGTATTTAGGTGGCCCAGAAGCCCTGCAGGCCGCACAAGAACGGCACGCAACGCTTTGCCAAAGCGGGGTCAATGCGTTTTTGTGCACGCCAGACCAGACGTGGTCAAGCCATCAGAAACTGCTACCAACACCGCATCAGAACCTGTTCGACAGATGTCTGATTCAACTGGGCAACCCTCAGGCCGGTCATTTGGTCGTCGTCATCCAGAACACCGAGTTCCTGACGACCGGCCTGCCCTTCAATCGCTGCGCCACGTTTACTGTCGTCGACGCCCAGAAATGCCAAAGCGCCCAAACGGGCGCCCTGGCATCAGACGACGAGGTCAGACAATTGCTGTCTTTATTTAGCCCACCTGCACGCGATCAAAGTTCAAGCGCTCCATAATGGGTGCGTCGGAGAAGTGGAATAAATCGAACTGCGTTTCGGCCTGCAACGACCACTGCACCCAAGACGGCACCACGAACAAATCGCCGACATCCAGTTTGTGTGTTTCGCCGTTAAGCACGACTGCGCCGCGCCCTTCGAAAACCTGAAATACGCTGGAGCCGACTTCGCGGCGTGGCGCGCTTTGCGCACCCGCACGCAGGCGGTGAAACTGGGCGCGAATGGTTGGCATAACGTCGCCCCCGGTGGTGGGATTAACGTAACGTACGGCGGCGTGACCCGGTTCAAACACGCCAGGATACCCCTCGTCTTCAAGGCGAAGCTGCTCCGCCAGAGCACGATCGGTATGCTCCCAACGATAGGCCCCGATAGGCGAGCTGATGGTGGCCTGCAAGCCCGACAAGGGACGCAAACCTGGGTGACACCACAACCGTTCGCCACGCGAAAACTCGGGCGTGGTTTCGTCCGACAGTTTCTCTGGGCCGAATTCAAAAAAGCCGACGTCATTCTGGTACGAGAACGGGATGTCGAGGCCGTCGATCCAGGCCATCGGTTTGTCGGTAACGTTCTGGTGACCATGGAAATTCCAGCCCGGCGTCAGCAGAAAGTCGCCCCGGCTCATACGCACAGGGTCACCGCTGACGACTGTCCAGACGCCCTCACCTTCGACCACAAAACGGAACGCATTCTGTGCGTGACGATGCTCGGGCGCCGTTTCTTTAGGGCCCAAATATTGAATGGCAGCCCATAGCGTGGGGCTGACATATGCGCGCCCACCCAAACCAGGGTTAGCCAAACCCAACGCACGACGCTCGCCGCCGCGCCCAACCGGTACCAGGTCGCCAGAGCGCTTGGCTGCTGGATACAACTTGGACCATTTCCACACATGAGGCACCGCCTGAGGTGCGGGGTGCTGCGGCATCAAGGAACCCGTTTGCGTCCAGAGCGGCATGATATGCAACGATTCGAAATCGGCATACAACTGACGCAATTCCGGGGTATCTTCTGGGGCCATGGCGTTGTGGCCGCCGGCGTTATCGGGTTTCATAGATCATTACCTCCTGGTCGATTGGGCAAAGGGTCAAGCCTTTGATTTTAACTGCCACGAACGTCAGGACGGTTATGCCAGGGCATCATGGGGCTTATACAGTGCATTCATATGCTGAATGTTGCCGCCCAACCCGTGGCCTGCACGGCATGCGTTAGATGTAATAGCGTAACGTGGGGTGGCTTGCCTAGAATAAGTCATGGACCACGACCATCATCACCACAACGACCACACCCATCACCATGGCAACAGCCACGGGCACCATCACGACGTCGCACCCGACCGTCTGGGCATCGCTTTTTTGCTCAATTTTTGCTTCACCATCATCGAGCTGATCGGCGGCTGGTTAACTCAAAGTACCGCCATCATGGCCGACGCCGTGCACGACCTAGGCGACAGCCTGGCATTAGGCAGTGCCTGGCTGCTGCAGCGACTGGGTAAACGCAGCAAGGCCACGCCCACGTTTACCTACGGGCTCAAGCGCGCGTCGCTATTCAGCGCCCTGCTCAATGCCATCATTCTTATCATCGCATCAATCTGGGTGCTTTCCGAAGCCATCCATCGTCTCCAGAACCCCATCATGCCAGTAACTGAAGGCATGTTTGCGTTGGCGCTTTTGGGTATTTCGGTCAACGGTTATGCCGCCTACAAACTGCACGGCGGCGAATCATTAAACGAAAAGGTCATGAACTGGCACCTGCTGGAAGACGTGCTGGGCTGGGTCGCCGTACTTATCGTGTCGGTAGTGCTGTATTTCTTTGACTGGCCCATACTCGACCCGCTACTGTCTATCGCGTTTACCCTGTTCATTTTAATAAACGTAGTGCGCATGCTATGGGCCACCGGGCGGCTGTTTTTTCAAGCGACGCCCAACCGGAAGTTACTGCACGATATACAAACCGCCCTACTTGCCCTGCCTCAAACGCAGGGCTTGCATCACCTGCATTTATGGTCGCTAGATGGCGAACACCACGTACTGACGGCACATGTCGTCGTGGGCAACGACCTGTCCATCGATGACTACCAGGTCGTCAAAACGCAATTACACGCCGCACTTGCGCAATTCCGGTTGGCCCACACCACCATCGAAATCGAACTCGACAATGAAAATTGCCGGGATGACGGACATCATCAAGATACCCGCCATCCCGGCGTCAACAGCTAAGCGGCGGTAAATCAGGCCGCGGCGCGAGCGCGCGTCACCTCGGTGCTGAACAGGCTGTCTGCCGATTTATGCAACGCAAAATTGAACTCAATGCGCGCAAACTCCCCTTCCAGACCGTATTTGCTGCCCTCGGCTGGGTCATTGACCATCACAACGGGCGGGACCAGACCTTCACGGGTAGCAAAGGCGAAGTCGTCCCACAGGTAGGGGTCGCCTTCAATATTGATTTGTGTGGTCAGCTTGCGGTGGCCATCGGCCGTCACAAAGAAATGGATGTGTGCCGGACGATTCCCGTGACGACCGACAGCCTTCAGAATTTTGTCGGTTGCCCCGTTGGGCGGCACGCTATAGCCAATGGGCAACACGCTCTGGAAACAGTAACGGCCGTTTTCATCAGTACGGATGCTGCGACGCAAATTGAATGCGGGCTGCGATGGGTCGAAATAAGAGTAATTGCCCAAATGGTTGGCGTGCCATACCTCGACCAGTGCGTTGGCCAGCGGTGTCACGCCGTCTTCCGAGAACACCTGTCCATGCATGACCAGGGGCTCACCCACCTCGTCGTCGCCGCACATGCGGGCAAAGCCTTTAGACTCAGGCGCTCCGGCCACGTACAACGGGCCTTCGATCGTGCGCGGGGTAGCATTGGGTGACAAGCCTGCAGCGGCTTCTGCCTCGTCCATCCGGATATCCAGCAAGCGTTCAAAGCCCAGGCCGGCAGCGATCAGGCCAAACTCTTGCGCCCCTGCCCCCAGAAAATTAAGCGCCGTCCAAAACTCGCTGGGCGTCACGTCGAACTCGTCGATGGTATTGAACAGGTCGTGAACAATACGGTTCACAATGGCTTTAACGCGCTCGTCCGCCACGGCCCCTTCAGTGGCTTCAATTTGTTTGATCAGTGCTTCAACAGCTTGTTTACTCATCTTTATCTCCAGATAGACTTCTTGAATTTATCGGTCATCGTCGCGTATGGACGACGGATGGCGGCACAACGCCTCGACTTTGATTTCCATGAACTTGTATAGCGGCAAACCCAACAGAACGTCGTGAAGTTCCTGGGCGTTTTCAACATCAAAAATACTGACGTTCGCGTACTGACCGGCCACACGCCAGATATGACGCCACTTACCAGCCTGCTGCAAAGCCTGCGAGTAGGCCTTTTCTTCGCGCTTGATATCCTCGATGAGCGCGGGGTCAGCATCCAGGGGGATATTGACCTGCATATCTACTTTAAAGAGCATGTCTGTTTACCTTGTTTAGTGTTAGGGCTTGCGGGCGTAAAACGCCAGCTTGTCGTCGTCCAGCGTCACGCCCAGCCCCGGGCCTGCCGGCAACTTAAGCGTGAAATCGCTGTAATCAAGCGGTTCGGTCAAAATGTCATCGGTCAACAACAAAGGGCCGAACATTTCGGTTCCCCACTCAAGGCGAGGCATGGTCGAGAACAAATGAGCGGCGGCAATCGTCGACACGGAGCCTTCGAGCATGGTGCCGCCGTAAAGCGAAATATCGGCGGCCTCGGCAATGGCCATCAGGTCGCGCGCCGGCTGAAGCCCCCCAGCCTGCTCAATCTTTATGGCGAACACATTGGCGCAGTGCTTGCCCGCCAGCACAAAACCGTCCTGCGGCCCGCGTAACGACTCGTCGGCCATGATCGGCACCCGACCTAAAGCCGTCAGGCGAGCCATACCGTCCAGATTCTTGAAGTGAATCGGCTGCTCCACGAGTTCAACACCAAGATCTGCCAGCGGCTGCAAATAGCGCACCGCCTGGGTTTCACTCCAACCCTGATTCAGATCAACACGAAGACTGATGTCGTCACCTACGGCCTTGCGGATGCTTTCGATATAACTCAGGTCTTCTTTGGGTTCGCGGCGACCGATTTTCAGCTTGAAAATATTGTGGCGTCGCAGGTCAAGCATCTTTTGAGCTTCGGCCACATCAACCGCCGTCTCACCGCTGGCCAGTGTCCAGGCGACAGAAATAGCATCGTGAATACGGCCGCCGAACAAATCGGCAACCGACACGCCCAGACGCTTGGCACGCGCATCGTACAAAGCCGTCTCGATGGCCGAGCGTGCAAAATGATTGTCTTTGATGTTCTTGGCAATCAAGCGCCGCAGTGCCGCAATCTGATTGGCAGGCTGGCCAATAAGCAACGGTCGAAAATAGGTTTCGATATTGGTCTTAATGCTTTCGGGGCTTTCGCCCCCATAGTTCAGGCCCGCAATGGTTGTGGCCTCACCAATACCTTCAACATCATCTGAAGACATTATCCGCACGATAACCATCGACTGCGAACCCATGGTCGCAACCGACATTTTGTGCGGGCGGATAGTAGGGATATCAACAATCAAGCAGTTGATATCTATGATAATTGGCGTCATTGAATACCTGTCTGACTCTAAATGCGTGTCGCAGTTTAGAGTGCTGGTATTAACGTCGTCCAATATCTTTTTAGGCCCAACCTATACCCTAAAGGTATTACAAAACAAAGACCATACCGCCTGTTCTTTGCAATTAGGGCGCTTCTTTGGCGGTTTGTTTTGCCAACGCAACTACCTCGCGCAAGATGGGAGACGCACTATCTTTCAGCCAGCTCATCACTATCGGTGAGGTAAATTCAGGCTCGTTCAGCGGGATGAATACCACATCATCTCGTTGCATGCGCATCACTGTGCTGGGCACCAAGGTAACCCCCAATCCCGCCGCGACCAGGCCAATCGCCGTTTGCATTTCATTGGCTTCAAAAGCGACAGACACACGGTGGTCGCGCTGCTCGAACAAACCAATGACATGGTCGGCATAACTAGGGCGCGGCTTGGCCGGATACAACACGTAAGACAAGTCTGCAATATCGTCCAGCGACGCATCCCGGCGCCCGGCCAGCGCATGTTGCGCAGGCACGGCCAGCACCAAAGGCTCTTGAAGCAAAGTCAGTCCGGCGATATCCGGGGCATCCAGGGCAATACGGCCAAAGCCGATGTCAATCTGCCCGGCACGCAGTGCCTTTAACTGCTCAACCGTCGTCATTTCACTCAAACCGATCTCGGCCTGTACGCCCGAAGCACGCATTTTGCGAAACAAGGTTGGACCGAAGCCATACATAATCGACGGCACAAACCCGATGCCAAACCATTTTTTGCCCGATTCCGCGATGCGACGCGTGGCCACCACAACGTCATCAAGACGCGCGGACAACTGCATGGTTTTGTCGAAGAAGAACTTGCCGGCGTCAGTCAGACGTATAGAGCGCCCAAGGCGCTCGAACAACTGAACGCCCAACTCTTCTTCAAGCTGACGGATCTGACGGCTGAGCGGCGGCTGGGCAATGTGTAGCCGCTGCGACGCCTTGGTAAAGCTAAGTTCTTGGGCCACGCACTGAAAATACCGGATCTGCCGCATTTCCATGGTTGTCTCCACCGGATTATTGATCTGTTTCTTTGATTGTAGCGGCGGGCACATGGCGTTGATCTGGCCACATAAGATAGATGGCCGGGCGCGTAAAGCACAAAACAAAAGCGCACGATCTTGTCGTGCGCTTCAGGTGCTGGCTTTTGGGGCGTGCCAATAATGGTCGGGGCGAGAGGATTCGAACCTCCGACTCCTACGTCCCGAACGTAGTACTCTACCAGGCTGAGCTACGCCCCGACTTGGACACGGCATTGATTAGCGGTCGCGATTAACCGCAAAGCCGCAAAATTGTAGCAAAGATTCTGTGGCCTCGGACGCCGGGAATGCCTGCAATTGCTCACGGGCCTTTTCGGCTTCGGCAATGGCCACCTGACGCGTGTACTCAAGCGCATCAGTATCGTGAATAGCGCGCGCTACAGCTTCGAAATCGGCGTCTCCGGTCCGAATAGCTTCGCGGATCAATTCACGCTGCGCCGCCGTGCCGACCTCCATGGCGCGGATCAGGGGCAGCGTAGGCTTGCCCTCGCGCAAGTCGTCGCCCACGTTTTTACCCAAGGCCTGAGCATCGCCCTCGTAATCGAGCACGTCGTCAATCAGCTGAAACGCCGTCCCGATATGTCGACCGTACGCGGCAGCGGCGGCCTCTTGGGTGGCGGAGGCCCCAGCCACGATCGCACCCACCTGGGTGGAGGCTTCGAACAGCTTGGCCGTTTTGTACTGCACCACCTGCAAATAGCGCTCGAAGGAGACGTCGGGGTCGTGCACGTTGAGTAATTGCAGCACCTCGCCTTCGGCAATGATGGTGGTGGCCTGCGAAAACACCTGCATGACGCGCATGGAGTCGGCTTCGACCATCATTTCGAAAGAGCGCGAATAAAGATAGTCGCCCACCAGCACGCTGGCGGCATTGCCAAACACGGCATTGGCCGTACTGCGGCCGCGGCGCATGTCTGACTCATCGACGACATCGTCGTGCAACAACGTAGAGGTATGAATGAACTCGACCACCGCAGCAAGCAAATGGTGCAAGGTGCCGTTGTAGCCCAGCGCCCGGGCAACCATAAGCAACATGGCGGGGCGCATACGCTTGCCGCCGGCCTGGATGATGTAATCGCCCACCGTGCGGATAAGCACCACCTCGGAATTAAGCCGCTCGCGGATGACCGCGTCGACCGATTTCATGTCGTTGGCAATGGGCGTAAACAGTTCAGCGATATTCAAGGTGGACTCGTGTTCAGCAGAATCTTGGGGGCAAAGGCCAGCCCCTGATTATACGTTCTGCACGGACCGACCCGCATGAGCCCGCAAAAAATTGGCGATAATGCGCCATGGTTCGCCAACGATTTCCGGAGAAAAACTGTGAGTGCTGTAGATTTGACCACGCTGATCACCCGGGCCGAGCGGGTACTGGCCCAGCTTGAAGCCTGGCTGCCCCCCGCCCCGCCCGCCATCAACTGGGACGCCCGCGCCTACCGCTGGCGACGCCAAGGCGCACAAGGCTGGCTCGAAGCCATCAAGCATGTCTCGCACATCCAGCCCGAAGACCTACAACACATCGAAGAACAAAAAGCCATTATCGAACGCAACACCCAGCATTTCCTGCAGGGCAAGCCGGCAAACAATGTGCTGATGACGGGTGCGCGCGGCACGGGCAAAAGCTCTTTGGTCAAAGCCATGCTGGCCGCCTATAGCGAACAAGGGCTGCGGCTCATTGAAGTAGACAAGGCGCACTTGGGCGATTTGGGCGACATCGTCGATCTGGTCAGTGCACGACCCGAAAAATTCATTATCTTCTGCGACGACTTGTCGTTTGAAGAAGGTGAGGGTGGCTACAAAGCACTCAAATCGGTACTCGACGGGTCGATCAGCGCGTCCGGAGACAACGTCCTCATTTACGCCACGTCCAATCGCCGTCACCTGATGCCCGAGTACATGAGCGAAAACCTGACGGCCAAGCATCAGCCCGACGGCGAAGTTCACCCCGGCGAAACCGTCGAGGAAAAGATCTCTTTGTCTGAGCGATTCGGCATCTGGGTCTCGTTCCGGCCATTCCGCCAAGACGATTATCTGGACATTGTTTACTACTGGCTGAAAGAACTGGGTTGCCCACAAGCCGACATCGAAGCCTCACGCACCGAAGCGCTGCAATGGGCGCTGGGCCGCGGATCACGCTCGGGTCGCGTGGCACGCCAATTTGCGCAAGACTGGGCGGCGCGACATGTCTAAGCCGTTTGTCGATGTCGCCGCGGGGCTAATCCTGAAGCCCGATGGCGCTTTATTGCTGGGCCAACGCCCCGAAGGCAAGCCTTGGTCGGGGTGGTGGGAGCTGCCTGGCGGCAAGATCGAGCCCGGCGAGACCGTGTTGCAGGCGCTAGCACGCGAACTGAAAGAAGAACTGGATATTGAAGTCACGCAGGCCACACCCTGGGTCACCTACATCCACGAATACCCTAAAAATATTGTTCGACTGGCCTTTTGCAAAGTCACTGGCTGGGAGGGCTCGCCCCAAGGCATCGAAGGCCAGCAACTGGCCTGGGTCGACCCGCAAGGCCATATCGATGTGGGGCCGCTATTGCCAGCCACCGAACCACCCTTGCGCTGGCTGCGGTTGCCGCAACAGTATCTGCTAACGTCCATCGGCAACCCCGAGAACCTCGACGGCTTTCTAGAAAGGCTTGAGCGCAGCCTGAAGACAGGCGTGGGTATGGTGCAGTTTCGTGAACCCGAGTGGGCAGCAAAATCCGCCCTGGCCTCATCGCTGGAGGCCGCGTTCCGCGCCGTGCTGAAGGTATGCCGCCGCTACAACGTGCCCTGCCTGGTTAACAGCGCGCACCCCGCCGACTGGTGGGCCGACGCCGACGGCGTGCAGGTGCGCAGCGCTGACGCAAAAACATTTACCCGGACATTACCTGCCGAAAAATGGGTTGGCGTGTCGGCGCACAGCACAGAAGAGCTTGCCCGAGCGCAAGCTATTGGCGCCGACTTTGCCGTATTGGGCCATGTGTTGCCCACCGCGTCGCACCCCGAGCAACCCGCGTTGGGCTGGGACACCTTCGAAACCATGGCGCAAACGGCGGGCGTACCCGTTTATGCCATTGGGGGGCAATCGCCGGAAACGCTGCTCACGGCTCAACAGCACGGCGCCCACGGCATTGCGGCCATTCAGGGTTTGCTGACCACTTAACACCAGGCCAATAAAGCCTTCGCCCCCGATTTCAGGCTCGGACCTGTACGCTGCCCTTTTACCGCGCCGCCGTCTCGGGGGTGATCACTTCGATCGCCGTGTCTTGAGGCGTATCGACCTGCCAGCCCCCTCCCAATGCAGCCATCAGTTGCACACTGGCAATCAGGCGATCAGCACCCAAAGAAATTGCCTCACGCTCGGCGCTAAGCGCCGAGGTTTCCACCTGCACGACGCTCAGATAATCGATCAGGCCCGCCTCATACTGGTTTCGCGTCAGGCGCAAAGACTCTCGCGCAGCGGCTAACGCACGGCCTTGCGACACCTGCTCGCGCCCTAATCCCGAAATGGCCACCAGATAATCCTCAACCTCCTGCAAGGCGGTCAATACGGTTTGACGATATGCAGCCACGTCCGCGTCGTACTGGGCACGTGCCTGATCGACCCGGGCACTGCGCGTGCCACCGTCGAACAACGTCATGGCCAAGGCCGGCCCCACCGACCAGAAGCTGAACGGTGCCGTCAGCCACTGCGCCCACTGCCCGCTTCTGAAACCACCTTGGGCAGACAGGGTCAAATCGGGGAACCAGGCCGACTGAGCGACCCCGATCTCGGCGTTGGCTGCAGCCACACGCCGCTCCGCCGCAGCCACGTCGGGACGGCGCTCGAGCAATTGCGAAGGCAAGCCCGCAGGCACGCTCGGCACATCGACCAGCACTCGCGCCTCTGCCAACTGAAACGCAGACGGCGCTTTGCCCAGCAGCACCGCCAAGGCGTGCTCTAACTGAGCGCGCTGGCGATCAAGCGCCAAGCGTTGCGTCAGGGCGTTTTCCAGTTGCACCTGCGCGGACGACACATCGAGCTGGGACGCAACGCCTGCATCGTAGCGATTGCGGGTCATTTGCAACGATCGCTCGTACGCGGTAATGGTCTGATCCAGCAAGCGGCGCTCGGCATCGTAGGCGCGAACCCGAAAGTACGTTTGAGCCAGCGTCGACTGCACGCTCAGACGTGTCCCAGCCAGCTCGGCCGATGACGCCTGAACCTGCGCGCGATCTGCTTCGACCGTGCGGCGAATACGCCCCCACAAGTCGGCCTCCCAGGTCACACTTCCGCCCAGGTTGTATTGTCGTGTGGCATCGGCCTGCCCGGTACGCGACCGCGTCACGCCGGCGTCGACACCCAGCACCGGAAAGAACAAGGCGCCGCTGGCACGCAGCAACGCCTGAGCCTGCCGATATTGAGCCTCAACCTGCGCAATAGTCTGGTTAGACACCAAGACGTCCTGCATCAGTTGATCGAGCACCGGATCGTTGAATAGCCGCCACCAGTCGGCCCGCAACGCCTCGTCGGCTGGCCGGACGGGCGTCCAGCCCTCGACCGCACGATACTGGACACCAACATCGACAGCAGGCCGTTGGTAATCGGGACCTACAGCACAACCCGCCAACGTCAACGCAGACAGCGCCAACCCCAAACTTCGAAGACAACGTTCCGCTCTTGTCATACGGCACTACCCTTGATTATTTTGCCGCAAAGCGCGGCGATTCAGCGACCACCAGCGCAGCCGGTCAAGATATAAGTACACAACAGGCGTTGTATACAAGGTCAAAATCTGGCTCAGGATCAGGCCACCCACAATAGTGATACCCAGGGGTTGGCGCAGCTCTACACCTGCCCCGGTCGCAAACACCAGCGGTACCGCCCCAAACAACGCCGATAACGTCGTCATCATGATTGGCCGAAACCGGATCAAACATGCCTGATAGATAGCTTCACGCGGCGACAAACCTTGCTCGCGCTCGGCGTGCAGCGCAAAATCGACCATCATGATGGCATTCTTCTTGACGATGCCGATCAGGAGAAAAACGCCGATCAGCGCAATCAGCGAAAACTCCATGCCCACCATCATCAACGCCAGTAAGGCACCGATGCCGGCAGAGGGCAAAGTAGACAGGATCGTCAACGGGTGAATGTAGCTCTCGTAAAGCATGCCCAACACAATGTACATGGTGACAAGCGCAGCCAGAATCAGCCAGGGTTGCTGGGCAAGCGATTCCTGCAAGGCTTGGGCATTACCCTGAAACGACGCTTGAATTTCCTGGGTAGGCAAGCCTATGCGCGCAACCGCCGTTTCAATCGCCTGAGTGGCCTGATCAAGCGACACGCCGGGTGCCAGGCTGAACGACACCGACTCTTCGGCAAACAATCCGGCATGGCGCACGCTAAGCGGGGCCGTGCCGATCTTGAAGGTTGTAAAGGCCGATAACGGAATTCGATTTCCGTCGGCGGTGACCACCTGAACCCGTTTCAACGACTCTGCATCTTCTGCGTATCTGGGGTCAACCGCCATGACGACGCGGTACTGGTTAAGCGGTTCGTAAATCACTGACACCTGACGCTGGCTGAATGAATTGTTCAACGTACTGGCAATCAACGCCATATCCACGCCCAAACGGGTAGCCGCATCGCGATCAATCACCAACTCAACCCGACGGCCCTTGTCTTCAATATCGCTATCAACGTCGACCAACTCGGGTAAGCCGGCCAGCGCACGCTGCACCTGCGGCAACCAGGTTTTCAGCAGATCAAGATCACTCCCCATCAACGAGTACTCGTAGGACGAGAGCCCTTGGCGCCCCCCAACGCGGATATCTTGTTGCGGCACCAGAAAAAGCCGCGCCCCGGGTTCTCGCATGAAACGCCCCCGAAGTCGGTTGACGACGTCGTTTGCACTCACATTGCGCTGGTCGACTGGCTTGAGTTGAATAAGCAAGAAGCTGGAGTTACTGCCACCACGCCCGCCAGCAAACCCGGTCACACTGTCAACCGCGGGATCTTTTAAAAGCTCGTTGCGAAATTTTTCGAGCTTGGGAAGCAACGACTGAAATGACGTACCCTGGTCGGTTCGGAAAAACCCCAACAGTTGGCCGGTATCTTGCTGCGGGAAGAAACCTTTGGGTACCACGGTGTACAAATAGACGTTAAGGCCCACCGTAGCCACAAGCACCAGCAACATCAATCGACTGTGGGCCAGCGCCCAGTCGAGCGATCGGCGATACCAGCGACCTGAAACGGCGCCGACACAGTCCAAAAATCGCCGGCCAGGCCCATCGGCGGGCTTTGACCCGGGTACCGCCGGCTTAAGCAAACGTGCGCACATCATGGGCGTGAGAATCAGCGACAACAGCAATGACACCAGAATGGCCGCCGACAAGGTAATGGCAAACTCTCGGAACAAACGGCCGACTACGCCCGACATCAGCAAGATAGGGATGAACACCGCTACCAGAGACAGGCTCATCGCGACTACCGTGAATCCGACCTCTTGCACGCCACGTATCGCGGCACGCACCGGGCTGTAACCCCGCTCGATATACCGCATAATATTTTCGAGGACCACAATGGCATCATCGACCACAAAACCGGTCGCTACGATCAGTGCCATCAGCGACATGGTGTTCAACGTAAAGCCAAACGCCCACATCAGGGTAAAGGTGGTAACCAACGACGCCGGCACCACAATACTGGGAATAAGCGCTGCCCGTGCATTACGCAAAAACAGCAATACCACCCACACCACCAATACGATGGCGATAATGAGCGTCAGACGCGCTTCGGCCAGCGACGCACGAATGCTGGGGGTACGGTCCTGGGCCACCGTCACATTGACCTGAGCCGGCACCATGCTTTGAAACGCCGGCATCAAATCGTGAATTGCATCTACCGTCTCAATAATGTTGGCGTCGGGTTGCCGGCGAATAATCAACAACACAGCTTTGCTATCGTTGTAAAACCCAACGTTGAAAATTTCTTCCACACCATCTTCAACCGTAGCCACATCCTGCAGCCGAATCGGCGCACCATCACGCCAGGCCACAATCAGCGGCCTGTACTGCTCGGCGCGATCCATTTGCGGGCCCGTACCGATCTGCCAGTGGTAATCGTCATTTTCAATCACCCCGTTCGGGCGTACGACATTGGCATTGGCCAGGGCACTGCGCACCTCGTCAAGAGCTACGCCAGCCGCCACCAAAGCCTGTGGGTTCAAACTGATTTTGACGGCAGGCAACGAACTGCCGCCTACGCTGACCTCCCCCACGCCCGGCACCTGCGCCAATTTTTGGGCCAGCACCGTTGAAGCCAGATCGTAAAGCTGTCCCTGCGTATAGGTGTCTGACGTAAGCGCCAGAACCATAATGGGCGACGACGCGGGGTTGACCTTGTTATAGGTCGGGTTATCGCGCAGGCCCGAGGGCAACGAGCCACGCGCCGCATTGATGGCTGCTTGTACATCACGCGCCGCGCTGTTGATATCGCGATTCAGATCAAAGACCAGTGAAATTCGCGTCGAGCCTTCGGTGCTGCGCGAGGTCATTTCAGTCACGCCGGCAATCGAGCCCAAGGCCTGTTCGAGCGGCATGGCGACACTGGACGCCATGGTCTCGGGGCTGGCTCCCGCCATACGAGCGGTGACGGAAATCATGGGGTAATCGACCTGAGGCAATGGCGCCACCGGCAGCACCCGCAGTGCCAAAGCGCCGGCCAGCACCATCGCCAGACAAACCAGCGTTGTGCCCACAGGGCGGACAATAAAGGCCGCCAGCCACCTCATGCAGAATCTCCGGTTGCCGCGTTTTGTGCGGCACCACGCCAACGTCGTGCCAGGCGGTCAAACATCAAGTAAATGACCGGCGTCGTAAAGAGCGTAAGCAACTGGCTGCAAATCAAGCCGCCCACCATAACCAAACCCAATGGCTGCCGCAACTCGGAACCTGCACCCGTCGCCAACATCAGGGGAATCGCACTGAATAATGCCGCCAGCGTCGTCATGAGAATCGGACGAAAACGCAGCAGAGCCGCCTCGCGGATGGCCTCGACGGGCGAAAGGCCTCGCCCACGCTCGGCCTCGAGCGCAAAGTCGATCATCATGATGGCGTTCTTTTTGACAATGCCAATCAACAAAATGATGCCGATCACCCCGATCATGTCGAGCGCCTTGCCGGTCAACAATAACGCCAGCAGCGCCCCAACCGTAGCCGACGGCAAGGTCGACAAAATAGTGATGGGATGAATATAGCTTTCATACAAGATGCCCAGCACGATGTACATGGCGACCACCGCGGCCAGCATCAACCAAAGCGTGCTGCTCAACGACGCCTCGAAAGCACGCGCAGCGCCCTGAAAACGCAATTCGGTTGACGCAGGCACGCCGATACTCTGATAGGTACGCTCGATCGCGGCAACCGCATCCGACAGCGCCACGCCCTCGGGCAAATTGAACGACACCGTCACCGCAGGAAACTGGTCAAGGCGGCCCACCGAAAGCAGGCTGTCGACCTGGCTGACCTTGACCAGCCCCGTTAGCGGCACCGTGCCCCCGGACGTGGTCTGCACATAGATATGATCAAGCGCGGAAGGATCCTGGCGATACTGGGGGGACACTTCCAACACAACGCGATATTGGGCGGACTGCGTAAAAATCGTCGAAATTTGACGCTGCCCGAACGCGTCGTAGAGCGCCTCGCTGATGGCCGATAACGTCACGCCGACACGTGCGGCCGCATCGCGATCGACAGTTAGCGTGGTCTGCAAGCCACGGGTTTGCAAGTCGTCGGTAACATCCGCCAGTTCGGGCTGTTCAGCCAAAGCGTCCACAAACTTTGGCACCCAATCGTAAAGCACCGAGGGCTCGGGGTCTGACAGTGACAGCTGATACTGGGTACGACTGACACGATCGTCGATGGTCAGGTCTTGAACCGGCTGCATGAACACCTCAAGCCCCGACACCGCTTTCAATTGCTCTTGTAAACGCTGAATAATGGCCTGCGCATTGTCGCTGCGCTCGGCCAACGGGCGCAGGGCAATCTGCATGCGGCCAGTGTTAAGCGTCACGTTGGTGCCGTCTACGCCAATAAACGAAGTCACCTGCTCCACATCGGGGTCTTCGACAATAATTCGCGCGGCCTCTTGCTGAAGACGCGACATCCCGCCAAAAGAAATAGATTGCTCACCCTGACTGATCGCTTGAATCAAACCCGTATCTTGTTGCGGGAAAAACCCCTTGGGCACCCACACATACAACAAGACTGTGACTAGCAAAGTACCCAGCGCGACCCACAGCGTGGTGCGCTGATGCGATAACACCCAAACCAGTCCGCGGTCATAACCCCTTATCAGGCCGTCGATCCATCGCCCAAGACGCTGCTGCAATGGCCCCAAATCGGCTTCAGACTCGGCGCGCAACAGGCGTGCACACATCATGGGCGTGAGGGTTAGCGAAATGACCAGCGACAGCAAAATAGCCACCGCCAACGTAATGGCAAACTCACTGAACAGGCGACCGATGACATCACTCATGAACAGCAGCGGAATCAAGACGGCCACCAACGACAGCGTCAACGACACCAACGTAAACCCGATCTGCGCCGCCCCCTTCAGAGCTGCTTGAAGCGGCGACAAACCCTCTTCAAGATGACGCGCGATATTCTCGATCATGACAATGGCATCATCGACCACAAACCCGGTGGCAATGGTCAGGGCCATCAGGGTCAGATTATTAATACTGAAGCCCACCAAGTACATGATGGCAAACGTACCTACCAACGACAGCGGCACCACGACGCTGGGTATAAAAGTGGCCGTCCAAGTGCGCAAAAAGACGAATGTCACCAACACCACCAGCGTGATCGCCAGCACCATCTCGGTCTGCACATGGCGCACTGCTTCGCGAATGGTCTGAGTACGGTCTGAAGCCACGGCAACATCTACACCTGCCGGCAACCCCTGGCGCAATTCGGGCAATAACGCCTTGACCCGATCTACGACCTGAATCACGTTAGCGCCGGGCTGACGCTGGATATTGAGCAAAATGGCCGGTGTTGTACCTACCCAGGCCGCCTGCCGGATATTCTCGGCGTCACGCACCACTTGCGCCACATCACCCAGCCGCAATGCCCCCTGGTTTTCATACGCCAGAATAAGGGCCTCATAATCTTCCGGAGACCGCAACTGATCGTTTGCATTAATGGTTGTCGAACGCTCGGGGCCATCAAGATTGCCCTTGGGCTGATTCACGTTGGCTGACACAATGGCACTGCGCACCGATGACAAGGTCAGACTATGCGACGACAAGGCCTGCGGGTCGACCTGCACCCGTACCGCCGGCCGTTGCCCGCCCGCAATACTAACCAGCCCTACCCCCGAAATTTGCGATAATTTTTGGGCAACACGCAAATCGATCAGGTCGCGCACCTGGTACAAGGGCAGCGTGGGCGAAGTAATGGCCAGACTAATCACAGCCGTGTCTGCCGGATTCACCTTGTTGTATACCGGCGGCGCGGGCAGATCGTTAGGCAGCAAATTTGACGCCGCATTAATGGCCGCCTGCACCTCTTGCTCGGCAACATCCAGCGGCACATCAAGGCCAAACTGCAACGTAATTTGCGATGCCCCGCCGGAACTCGTCGAGGACATTTGGGTTAGCCCCGACATCTGTCCGAACTGCCGCTCGAGCGGCGACGTGACCAACGCAGTCATGACGTCGGGACTGGCCCCCGGATACAAGGTTGACACTTGAATGGTCGGGTAATCAACCTCTGGCAAGGCCGAAACCGGCAACATGCGGTAGGCCAGGATACCGGCAATCAACAAGGCAACCATGGCCAGCGTCGTGGCCACCGGGCGCAAAATAAATTGGCGTGACAGGTTCACGGCAGCCCTCAGGGTTCAATAACTTGAACACGCGTCCCGTTTCGCAAACGGTCAACGCCATCGGTAACCACCCGTTGGCCGGCCGTCACCCCTTCAACCACGGCAACCCGTCGCCCCTCTATCGTGCCCGTCACAATGGGCTGTACCGTTACGGTGTTGTCGTCGGCCACCAAATACACAAATGCGCCAGCTGACCCTTGCTGCACCGCCTGGGTCGGAACAATAACGGCGTCCGGCTGTGTACTCACACGCAAACGCACATTGACAAACTGGTTCGGAAACAGCGTTTCGTCCTGATTTTCGAATGTTGCTTTAAGCCTTACCGTGCCGGTTGCGATGTCAATCTGGTTATCTATTGAAGACAATTCGCCCGTGGCCAACAGGCGACGCTCTGCGCTATCAAACAAATCGACCACCAAAGGCTGACCTTGATTGAAACGTTCGAGCACCGCAGGCAACTGAGCCTGGGGCAACGAAAACACCACCGAAATGGGCTGGGTTTGGGTGATAACCACCAAACCCTCGGTGCTGCCGGCCGAAATGAGATTACCCTGATCAATTACTCGCAGGCCCAACCGGCCACTGATCGGGGCCGTAATTTGCGTGAATTCAAGCTGCAAGCGCGCGCTATCGACATTAGCCTGATCGGTTTTTTGAGCGCCCAAGTACTGCTGAACGAGCGCCTGCTGAGCTTCCAGTTGCTGACGCGCCAGCGAGTTCTGCCGAAACAGCTGCTCATAGCGCTTCAAGTCTTGGCGGGCATTGTTCAGCTGCGCCAGGTTTTGAGCCTGCTGCCCAAGCGCCTGATCAAGCTGTACCTGATATGGACGTGGGTCGATTTGCGCCAACAGGTCGCCGGCCTTTACTTTCTGACCATCGGTGAAGAATATTTTTTGCAGTTCGCCATCGACCCGGCTGCGCACCGTCACAGTATTGAACGCAGTCACCGTACCCAAAGCCGTGAATATGTTCTGTATTGGCCCTTGCTCGACAGTGGCCACCTTGACAGGCACCGCCATCGCCGCCATACCCGGCGGCCCGCCCGGGCGCCCACCGGCAGCCTGAGCGGGCCGCGAACCGACGGGCTGGCCCGGCGATTGGTTTGCGCCTTCGGAGCCCGGAGGCTGACCAGAACCACTCCACAAAAAATAGCCAAGCCCCAATGCGCCCAGTACCACCAGCGCCAGGAGCCCCTTGCGTAACCCATATCGATTTCTTGCTTGCGATTCGGACATGCACCGTCCCCGATTTTTATTGGAGTGAGAATGCTTGCAATTTTCGCCGATAAAAACGAAAACGCGCGACCCGACTGCCGCGTTCTGAAATCGAACGCAACAATTACGTGACAAAAGCTAGGAGAAACTCACGCGCGGGATGGCGACGCGGCGACTAGAAATTACAACGGGACAGTCGGAAGGGAACGCGTTGCGTGACAGAAATGGGCTTGAGCTCGTTATCTTGCATTGAGAAACGCACCCAGATAACGTATTTGTTTGCACTCATTTCGGGGAAGACGCCCAAAGCCGGGTCAACCCAAACGCGCAGCAGCTGAAACGTTTTGCCTGTCAGCATTTCTTGATACGCCCCTTGCGGCGCCTCGAGCTCGACCGGATTACCTGATTCGCGCAGCAGGCGCAAAATAAGCGCCAGACCGTTGTAAAGCGGCATGAAAGGATCGACCCATTGCTGCAGGTCGCTCATGCGGACCTGAGTCGGCTTAATTTGCCAGGCGTAATACGAGGGGATGTCGGCAGGCGAGGACCCTCCTGGTACAGTCAAACGGCCACGCAAGCTAGCCAACCATTCGTTGTCGCGCAAAACCTGGCCAATACGCCCTTGCGCTGCAAGTTCAGCACTTGCACGCTCGATGTCGGCCAGCATTTTGTCGACAGTTTCGACATCGACCCCGGGGTGCTGGCGCAAACCGCCCAACGCCGCCCGCTGCCGTTCAAGGTCTTGCAATACCGACCCACGCAAGTCGGTGCGTTCGCAAACCTCGAGGAGGTCGAACAAGGTGCTCATGGCCACTTGATGATGGTTGACGTCTTCCTGATTGGCGAAAAAAAACAAACGCCCGAACAAATGCTCGACCCTAAGCAAGGATCGAACGCGTTCGTTACAGGGATATTCGTACAAAATCACTGGACCAGCTACCTTATTGCTTTGTGTATTCTATGAATGAGCACCCAGTACACACCACTTTTCGTGCAACTGCCGTGCGCGGTGCTGCAATTGTTGCGGCGTGGTTTGGCCATCGTTAAGGACGACATCGTGGGCAACGGCCAAACGCGCCTCTCGGGTGGCTTGTGCCAACATAATACGCCTAATGGCCTCAGGCGTCAGCCCGCTACGCGCCTGAACCCGAGCGATCTGGGTTTCCGGGTCGCAATCAACCACGCAAACCCGGTCTACGCGACTAACCCAACGCTTCGACTCGACCAGCAGCGGCACAACGAAGACAAGATAACACCCCGAAGCCACCTCGGCCTGCGCTTGTGTAACTTGGGCTATCAACGGGTGAATAATCGCTTCCAGACGACCTCGTGCCTCGGCATCCTGAAACACAAGCTCACGCATTGCCGCACGATCGAGCGCCGCATCGGGGGTTAACACCCCGCTACCAAAAGCTGCGCGTATGGGTTCGATGGCCTGGCCGCCAGGCGCGGTAAGCTGGTGGGCAATGACATCGGTATCGATCACGGCAGCGCCCCACGCCTGAAACAAGTCAGCCACCCGAGTTTTGCCCGAGCCGATTCCACCGGTGAGTCCGATTTTAAGCATTTGATTGGCCTGTTTAAGTCACAGACCGCATTTTAGGGCGAGACCACCCATAAAAAAACCGCCCCGGCAGCTGACAGGCAAGGCCCGAACGGGAAAACGCCTGTAAACCCTGGCCGGCGGCTGAGGGCAAGCGCGGTAAACACACCCATCGAGCAAGCCAGCAACAACACCCAGGGCAAAGCCGCTAACCCAACCCAGGCCCCCAGTGCAGCAGCAAACTTGAAGTCGCCGCCGCCCATACCTTCTCGCCCCCTGAGCCAACGGTACAGCCAGAAGATTAAAAACAAAAAGACATAGCCCGCCATGGCACCGCCCAAGGCCTGCACAACCCCAACGCCATAGCCCAGCCACGACCAAACCAAACCCGCCCACATCAACGGTAACGTCAGTTCGTCGGGCAAAAAGCCGGTGTGCCAGTCGGTAAGTGCCAACACCCCCAGTACCAACAAAACAAGAACAAACACAAGCAGACCCGCCGGGCCATCAGACGCGCCCCGCGGGCTGACCGCCAGACCAAGCCCGACCAGCGCCCCGAAAAACGCCCAGGGTACAGCGCACGGCCAACGCCATCGCTCAGACAATTCGACCGAGTCGGCGAGCGCAAATGCCAGCACAACCCGGCGCGTGTACCGCAAACCTACGCCGTACACCACAAGGCCCGCCAGCAGGCCGCCTACCAGATATGACAGCCATAACCCACCCGGCAAGCCGGCAAGATGCGCTAACCATTCGAACTCGCCGCCCGGGGGATTACCGGCGTGCAGATAGTTGCGTAGAATAAGCGCTGAATCGAATTCTTGATGGAACATCAGCATGCCCGCCCTGAAGAAGCCCACTTTCCGTTTCGGCCTTTTAGCCGTCATTAGCGCCGTTGCCCTTGCCGGTTGCGCCAAGCAGCAATCCCCCGGTTACTACGAAACAGGACCCGAGTCGACACTGTCTGATGCGCAGTCGCAGGCCCAGGGGCGCAATGGCCAACGCGCGCCGTCGCAACTGCAGCTAGGCTTTGGCGACACTGCCGAAAAACCTACCGCGCAGCCAACCGAAAGCGCGCCGCGCGCTGCTGCGGCCAGCATCCGCCCCTTGCTTGAGCCAAAAACCTTTTTAGGCACAACACCTTGCCTACCCGAAGGTCAAGACTGCCCTGCCACGCGCATTACCCTAACCATGGCCCCCGACGGCGAGTGGCGCGCACGCACCGTGCAACTGGGCACAACCAACCCGGTAACCACCTTCGAGCAAGGCTGTTGGGTTGTTGTGGGCACCGCCCCTTGGCGTGTCTTACTCGAAACCGACACCAAAGCCACCAAAGCACGGCTTACCTTTCAAACCGACAACATCTTGCGTATAGATGCCATCAACGACCACCGCCCAACACTCGATTACCACCTGACGCGTCAGGCCGAAGTTGACGGCATCACCGAAATGAACGCCCGCCCCAAGCTGAACTGCCGACCCTGAACGTTCTGAGCATGCAGGCCTAAGGGGCGGCGCACGCCCTTGGGGGCTAATGCGGCTGGGATTCGTGCAACGACATCATGACCTGCCCAGCCAGCTCAACGGCGTTACGTACTTTCAGCTTCTGAAAAATACGCGCACGGTGGGCTTCTATGGTGCGTTGCGACACCCCCAGCTCTGAGGCAATCACTTTATTGGCCGTACCCCTGACGACATATTGCATGACGTCGCGTTCGCGCGGGGTAAGTACAGCCATAGCCTGGTCTTTGGTGTAGGTAAATGCCATATCCGGATGTCTCCTGTGTTGTTATGTCTGCCGATTGTTCCACGTAAAAGAACAGTTGTCTGCTGACAGATCTGACAGGGTAAAAACCGAGGCCCCGAAAAACGGGGCCTCGAATGACATCGGGAAACACACCAAACAAGCGGGTTAAAACACCTCGAGATTGTCGATCAGGCGCGTTGCCCCCAACTTGGCTGCTGACAACACGACTAACGGCTCTCGCGCCTTGATTTCTTCAGCCGATGGGGTGCCCAGATCACGCTGACGGCGCAGTGTGAGGTAATCAACGTCCCAGCCTCGAGCCGTCAACCGGCTTATAGCCGCCTGCGTCAGCTCGGCCGAATCGGTTGCGCCGGCCTGCAACTGATCTTGAATGGCACTCAGGCAAGCGTAAAGCTGCGGCGCTTCGGCCCGCTCTTCCGGCGACAGGTAACGATTGCGTGAAGACAATGCCAGGCCATCGGCATCACGCACTGTCTCGTGCGCCAGAATTTTTACGGGTAACTGAAACTGGCGGCACATATGACGAACCACCATAAGCTGCTGGTAATCTTTTTTGCCAAAAACGGCTACACGGGGCTGCACACACGAAAAAAGCTTGAGGACAACGGTACTGACGCCCGTAAAAAAGCCGGGCCTGAACTCGCCTTCGAGGATACCGCCCAGATCGGGGGGAGGCAGAATTTGATAGCTCTGAGGCTCGGGGTACATCTCTTTTTCGTGCGGCGCAAATAACACGTACACGTCGCGTTCGCGCTCGAGCTTTTCGATGTCGGCCTGAAGCGTACGCGGATAACGATCGAAGTCTTCGTTGGGTCCGAATTGAAGCCGATTGACAAAAATACTGGCGACAACAGGATCACCATGCTGACGTGCCAGCTTCATGAGCGACAGGTGGCCCTGATGCAAATTGCCCATAGTGGGCACAAACGACACGCGCAACTGCCCGCGCAGCTGGTCACGCAACTCTTCAATGGTATGAACGACTTTCAAATAGGTCTCCGTATGCGGGCGTATTAATCGACTGCGCGAATATACGCCAAACGCACGTAAATTGGGGCATAGGGCTCGGCCTGCGTAATTTCGAGCAGTGACTCTCGTGCAAGCTCGAGCATGGCCAGAAAATGCACGACAATCACCGGCACGCCCTGCCCGCTACGAACCGCCTCGTCAAACAGCTGAGTAAACTCGAGGAAGCGAACATCGGACAAACGGCGCAAAATTTTAGTCATGTGTTCTCGCACCGACAACTGTTCGCGCGTGATTTTATGATGCGCATTCAGGCTGGCGCGTTTCATGATGTCGGCCCAGGCCTGGCGCAGATCTTCAGGCGAAACATCAGGCAGCATGCGCTCGACCTGAATGTCCATGAAAGCACGCGCACGCTGAAAATCACGGCCCAACACCGGCAGCGCATTCAGTTTTTGCGCGGCAAGTTTCATTTGCTCGTATTCAAGCAAACGGCGCACGAGCTCAGCACGTGGGTCGTCGACCTCTTCACCGGTATCAGTTTTTTTAACCGGCAGCAACATCCGTGACTTGATCTCGATCAGCAACGCAGCCATTAGCAAGTACTCGCCTGCCAATTCGAGGTTATGCGAACGGATCTGCTCGACGTAAGACAAATACTGCTGCGTCACCTCGGCCATGGGGATGTCGAGGACATTAAAATTTTGCTTACGAATCAGGTAAAGCAGCAGATCGAGCGGCCCCTGAAACGTTTCGAGGAACACCTCGAGGGCGTCAGGCGGAATATAAAGGTCTTGCGGCAGCGCAAACAATGGCTCGCCATAAAGTCGCGCCAACGCCACGTGGTCGACAACGTCGGGCGTACTGTCGACACTAGGATCAACCAGCGCAGACAGATCGGGAGATGTTGCGCCCGGACCAGCCATCAGACTTATTTGGTCTGGTAAACGTAAGCCGACTGCACCACACGCCCAGCCTTGAACTGCTCTTGAAGCTCTGGGTCGATATGTTTGTCCCACAGGCGGGCGCGCCCCTCACGCTGACGCTGCTCGGTATCGGGGTGGGTTTGTTTGAACTGCTTGATGAACTGAGTAATTTCAGATTCGTAATTTTTGGCCATGACCTGGGCTCGCTAAAATAACAGACACGCAAAATTGCCTTCAACCCGCAAGTTTACTTCAGCCGGGTAAAGTTAGAATCTAGCCATGAGCAGCACACCATCTCCGCACCTATCAAATCGCGAACGCACGGCGATACGCATGATCCCGTTCATAGTCGGGTGCGCCTTGTTCATGCAAATGCTCGACGCCACCGTCGTGGCCACCGCCATTCCGGCCATGGCGGCAGCGCTTCAAACCACGCCGGTCAAAATGAACGTGGCCATCACCAGCTACTTACTGGCACTGGCTGTGTTTGTGCCCATCAGCGGATGGGCTGCCGAACGCTTCGGCGCCCGCAAAGTGTTCATTGTGGCCATCTTGCTGTTTTCTGCGGCGTCAGTGGCCTGCGCCCTGTCGCAAAGCCTGCCGCAATTGGTCGTCGCCCGGTTGTTTCAGGGGCTGGCCGGCGCCATGATGGTACCCGTCGGCAGGATCATCATGTTGCAACGCACGCCGAAAGAAGATCTGCTCAAGGCCATGTCATTCTTGGCCATGCCCGCGCTTTTAGGCCCGATCATCGGGCCGCCGTTAGGCGGCTTTCTGGTCACATATGCCTCGTGGCACTGGATCTTCCTGATCAATGTCCCTGTCGGCGCACTGGGCATTTATCTCATTCTTAAATATATCCGCCCCGACCTGCCAGCCCACACTCGCCCTCTGGACTGGTTAGGCTTTGCGCTTAGCGGTATTGCACTGGCCACGCTGGTATGGGGGTTTGAATCCATCGGAAACACCGACGCGACGCGCACGCACACCCTGGGGCTGCTCGCCACGGGCACGATCTGCGGCTTGTTTTACGTGTGGCATGCCCGCCATCACCCGCATCCTATCCTTGACCTTAGCCTGCTGCGTATCCCGTCGTTCGCCATTTCGGTACTGGGTGGAAACCTGTGCCGGTTCACGGTGGGTGCCACCCCGTTTTTGCTGGCTATTTTGCTGCAAGTCGCCTTCGACATGTCGGCCTTTGCCGCCGGTCTCATTTCATTTACAGGGGCCGCCGGCGCCTTGCTCATGAAGTTCATCGCAACGCGCGTCATAGAAACTTTTGGGTACAAAAACGTGCTGACCATCAACGCGTTGATTTCCGGCGCCTTCACCGCGGCATGCGCTCTATTCGAGGCCACAACGCCTTTTTGGATCATGGTGACCATTCTGGCCGTGGGTGGCGTATTTAGGTCGCTGCAATTTACGGCGGTGAACACTCTCACCTACGCACAGCTTACGTCGGCACAAATGAGCAAAGCCAGCACATTTGCGGCCATGGCTCAACAGTTAGGGATCAGCCTGGGGGTGGGTTGTGCCGCGCTGATCATGAATGTCAGCATGAACGCCCGAGGCGCCACAACGCTAGCACAAGACGACGTGGCCTGGGCATTTGCGGCCATCGGCGCAATGACTGCGCTGTCGTTCTTTTCGTTTATACGTCTGCCCGCCAATGCCGCAGAACAGCTTCACCAGAAGAAAAGACCATAAGCGGCAAGAAATAACGGTAAGCGCTTTACCGGCCGCCTGGCGTGGGCTCGTCTTCCAACAGCATTACCAGTTTGCAATCGGGGCGGACCGCCAAATTGAACGTCACCTGGCGATAAAACACCTTGCCCAGGTCAGGATGATGAAAGCCGCGCCGCCCGCCCTCGCGCTCCACCACGGTTTGCCGCGTCCACCAGTGTGCAAACGTTGGGCTTGCCTCTAGCAAGGCGTCTATCAGGCGGCTAATCTGCGGCGCTTCTGTATGCGCCACGGTGTCAGCCCGAAACTCGGCCACAACCCGTCGCGCCCGCGTTTCCCAATCAACGACCAAATCGAGCGCTGCCGGGTCAAGAAAGATGTAGCGCAACAGATTGGGAGAGGCCTCGCCGCCAGGCCAACCACCAAAGAGCCGTTCAAGCGGCACATTGCGAGCCAACACATTCCAGGCCCTGTCGATAATATAAGCGGGCACAACAATGCTATCGACGCACGCTTGCAAGCCCTCCGGCAACTCTTCAGGGGTCTCTTTACCGTGATCGGGGTCGGCACACTCGGCCAGCTCGAACAAATAATGGCGCTCAGCCCGCGTCATGTGCAATACATCGGCCAAACGCGCCCATACCTGAGCCGACACCGAAACATCGCGCCCCTGTTCGATCCAGGTATACCAAGTAATGCTGATACCCGCCAGCTGCGCTACTTCTTCGCGACGTAACCCCGGCGTGCGTCGACGGATGCCCGCCGGCAACCCTACGCTTGAGGGCGTTACCCGGGCGCGAACACTGCGCAGGAATTCGCCCAACGCACGGCGCCGGGCTTGTCCGGGTGGATGATCGGACGCCGCTGCCGAAGACCGGGATTCGGCGTCCATGATTTACTTCAACCCAAGAATACTGGACAAGGTGCGACGCACATCGTCCTCCGGGCGACCACTACGCTGAACATAGTCAGCCAACTGATCGGCGCCAATATTGCCTACGTTGAAGTACTGTGACTGCGGGTGACTGAAGTAAAAGCCCGACACGCTGGAGGCCGGATACATGGCATAACTGTCGGTCAGCTGCATCTGAATGTCGTCAGCATCGAGCACACGGAACATCTCTTTTTTGACGATATGTTCGGGACAAGCGGGGTAGCCAGGCGCAGGACGAATTCCCTGATACTTCTCGGCAATCATGGCCTCGTTATCAAGGGCTTCGGCAGGTACATAACCCCATAAATCGGTGCGAACCCGGGCGTGCAGGCACTCGGCAAAAGCCTCGGCGAAACGGTCGGCCAAAGCCTTAAGCATAATGACCGAATAGTCATCATTTTGCCTTTCGAATTCGGCTTCCCATTTTTCGATGCCCAGCCCTCCGGTGACTGCAAACATACCGATGTAATCAGCTACTCCAGACGATTTGGGTGCGATGAAGTCAGCCAGGCATTTGTTGTCGACACCTTCGCGCTTGACGCCTTGCTGGCGTACATTGCGCCAGGTAAACAACACCTCGCTGCGGCTTTCGTCGGTGTAAATTTCGATATCGTCATCGTTGACCGTATTGGCCGGGTAAAAAGCCACGACGCCATTGGCCGTCAGCCAACGGCCGTCGATAATTTTACGCAGCATGGCCTGCCCTTCGGCAAAGACCTTCTGGGCCTGCTCGCCCACCACTTTG
Organism: Pusillimonas sp. T2; assembly: GCF_002236805.1. Taxonomy (GTDB): domain Bacteria; phylum Pseudomonadota; class Gammaproteobacteria; order Burkholderiales; family Burkholderiaceae_B; genus Neopusillimonas. Next base: position 612,951 of record NZ_NIQA01000001.1, read on the forward strand.
TCTTGCAAAATGCCCGGGTACTGCCCAAACAAGCTCCAGGTCTGGAAGAACGGTGTCCAGTCGATGTAACGGGCCAGCTCGGCCAAATCGTAATTTTTGAACGTGCGCCGGCCAATAAATTTGGGGCGTGGCGGCGTATACGCTGCCCAGTCGATCACCGGCTTGTTGGCCCTGGCCTGCTCAATGCTGACCATTGGCGTCTCTTTGCGGTTGGCATGACGCTCGCGAACTTGGTCGTACTCTTTGGCCAGGTCATCAAGATAGACTTGGCTTTGATCCGACATCAGGTTGGTGGCGACGCCTACCGACCGACTGGCATCAGGCACATAAATAACCGGCCCGCTGTAATTGGGCGCAATTTTTACGGCCGTGTGCACCCGACTAGTGGTGGCCCCGCCCACCAGCAAAGGCATTTTGCGGCTACGGAAGTAGTCGTCACGCTCCATTTCAGAAGCCACATAGGCCATTTCTTCAAGACTGGGTGTAATCAAGCCCGACAGGCCGACCATGTCAGCATTCTCTTCTTTGGCTTTAGCCAGAATTTCAGCGCAAGGCACCATCACGCCCATGTTCACAACTTCGAAGTTGTTGCACTGGAGCACGACTGTCACGATGTTTTTGCCGATATCGTGGACATCGCCCTTGACCGTGGCCATGACAATTTTGCCCTTGGCTCGCACATCGCCGCCGGCGGCCGCAATCTGGCGCTTTTCTTCTTCAATGAAAGGCACGAGGTGCGCTACGGCCTGCTTCATGACTCGGGCGGATTTAACCACCTGCGGCAAGAACATTTTCCCCGCACCGAACAGGTCGCCCACCACATTCATGCCGTCCATCAAAGGCCCTTCGATGACCTGAATGGGTCGACCGCCTTGATCGGCAATTTTCTGGCGGACCTCTTCGGTGTCTTCAACGATGAACGTTGTAATACCGTGCACCAGCGCATGAGCAAGCCTTTGCTCAACCGGGTTCTGACGCCACGTCAGGTCTTCTTCTTTTTTGGTACCCGAGCCTTTAACAGTCTCGGCATATTCGACCAGACGTTCGGTCGGCGTACGGGTGTCGGCCTCATCAACCTTGCCCAGCGGCGTCTGGCGGTCGAGCACGACGTCCTCGATCAGGTCGAGCAAACGCTTGTCGATATCTTGATAAACACCAAGCTGCCCGGCATTGACGATCCCCATCGTCATGCCCTCTTGGATGGCGTAATACAGGAAAACGGTATGGATGGCTTCACGAACCGCCTCGTTGCCCCGGAAAGAGAAGCTGACGTTGGACACGCCACCCGACACACGCGCGTGAGGCAAATTCTGGGTAATCCAACGCGTACCTTCGATAAAGTCGACCGCGTAGTGGTTATGCTCTTCGATGCCGGTGGCAATAGCAAAAACGTTGGGGTCAAAAATAATGTCTTCGGGCGGGAAACCGACCTCTTCGACCAGCAATTTATACGCCAGTCCGCAAATATCGATACGGCGCTGGAGTGTGTCGGCCTGACCTTTTTCGTCGAAAGCCATGACGACCGCCGCTGCACCATACTTGCGGCACAGACGGGCATGCGCCAAGAAGGCCTCAACGCCTTCTTTCATGGAAATGGAGTTAACCACCGCCTTGCCCTGCACACACTTCAGGCCAGCCTCGATGACTTCCCATTTCGAGCTGTCGATCATGATGGGCACGCGTGAGATATCGGGCTCGGACGCCACCATATTCAGGAACCGGCTCATGCACGAGACCGAGTCGAGCATGGCCTCGTCCATGTTGATATCGATGATTTGCGCACCGTTCTCGACCTGCTGGCGTGCTACAGCCAGCGCTTCGTCGTACTTTTCTTCGCGAATCAGCCGCAAGAACATTTTGCTGCCGGTCACGTTGGTGCGCTCGCCCACGTTGATGAAAAGCGAGTTTTCGTCGAAATTTAGCGCTTCGAGGCCGGACAACCGCGTCTTAACGGGTATTTCGGGCACCTGCCGAATGGGCAGGTCTTTAACGCGCTCGGCGATGGCGCGAACGTGCTCAGGCGTCGTCCCACAACAACCGCCCACCATGTTGACCAAGCCTGCCGTTGCGAACTCACGCAACAACGACGAGGTGTCTTCGGGGGTTTCATCGAATCCGGTCTCGGCCATGGGGTTGGGCAAGCCGGCATTGGGGTAAACGCAAACGTAGGTGTCGCAAATCTTCGACAGTTCGGCCACGTAGGGGCGCATGAGCGCCGCACCCAACGCACAGTTCAAGCCAATGGTGACCGGACGGGCGTGACGGACGGAGTTCCAGAAGGCCTCGACGGTTTGGCCGGACAAAATACGACCGGATGCATCGGTCACGGTGCCCGAAATCATGACGGGCAAGCGCACGCCGCGCGCCTCGAACACGCTTTCAACGGCAAAAATTGCCGCTTTGGCATTGAGCGTGTCGAAAATAGTTTCGATCAGGACGATGTCAATCCCGCCGTCGAGGAGACCCTCGAGCTGTTCGGTGTAGGCCACACGCAGCTCGTCAAATGTGACATTGCGCGCCGCCGGGTCGTTGACATCGGGCGAAATCGAGGCGGTTTTAGGCTGAGGCCCCAAGGCGCCAGCCACAAAACGGGGCTTGTCGGGCGTGCTGAATTCGTCGCAGGCTTGACGTGCCAGCCGCGCCGACTCAAGATTCAGCTCGTAAGCCAGGCCGGGCAAGCCATAGTCGCCCTGCGCAACTGACGTGGCGCCAAAAGTATTGGTCTCAATGACATCAGAACCCGCCTCAAGGTATTGGCGATGAATATCAAGAATGATGTCGGGCCGCACCAGTGACAACAGTTCGTTATTACCCTTGACGTCGCTGGGATGATCGGCAAAGCGCTCGCCCCGGAAGTCTTGTTCCGACAGCTTGTATCGCTGGATCATTGTCCCCATGGCGCCATCGAGGACCAGAATGCGGGACGCGAGCAAACGAACGAACTCGGCACCATGAGTGTAAGACGACAAAGGGTAGGGCAGCTTGGGATAGGACACGCGTCAAGACCTGTTGAAAAAAAAGACAATTTTGTCCCTTATTGTAGCTTCATGACCCGCGACCCACAGCACGAAAGCAGCGCTGACTCTACAATAAGGCCATTCGAAGGCACTCAGAATCCGCATAAATCAACCATGAACTCCAACGACCTTTTCACCCTGGCTGGTAAAACCTACGCATCCCGTTTGCTGGTTGGCACCGGCAAATACAAAGATTTCCAAGAAACCCGCGAGGCCATCGACGCCAGCGGCGCCGACATTGTCACTGTGGCCATCCGTCGCACCAATATTGGCCAAAACGCCAACGAACCGAACCTGCTCGACTTCCTGCCGCCCTCGCGCTTTACCATTTTGCCCAATACGGCCGGCTGCTTTACTGCCGACGATGCCGTGCGCACCCTGCGACTGGCGCGCGAGCTGCTCGACGGGCATGCACTTGTCAAACTCGAAGTGTTAGGCAGCGCCGACAATCTCTTCCCTAATATGCCCGAAACGCTGAAAGCGGCAAAAACACTGGTCGACGACGGCTTTGACGTCATGGTTTACTGCACCGACGACCCTATTCAGTGTCGTATGCTTGAAGACATCGGCTGTGTCGCCATCATGCCACTGGCATCGCTGATTGGGTCGGGCATGGGCATTCTTAACCCCTGGAATCTGCGCCTGATCATCGACCAGGCCAGCGTCCCCGTGCTGGTAGATGCCGGTGTGGGCACCGCCTCCGACGCTGCAATTGCCATGGAACTGGGCTGCGATGGGGTCTTGATGAATACCGCCATCGCCGGGGCACAAAACCCCGTCCTCATGGCCAGCGCCATGAAAAAAGCCGTCGAAGCCGGCCGCGAGGCTTTCCTGGCCGGCCGCATGCCGCGCAAGTTTTATGCGGCCAGCCCAAGCTCGCCCACCGAAGGTTTAATTCAGTCCAAAACCAAGTCATGACCCCGAATACGCTAACCATCGCAGGCGTCGACCCCTCGGGCGGTGCCGGTATCCTTGCCGACATCAAGGCCATGAGCGCACTGGGCGCCTATGGCACAGCGGTCGTCGCCGCGCTTACCGCGCAAAACACTCAAGGGGTTACCGGCATTGCACCGGTACCGCCCGACTTTGTCGCACTACAAATCGACACCTTGTTCAGCGACGTCAGAATTGATGCCGTAAAAATCGGCATGCTGGGCCAGCAACCGGTAACACGCACCGTGGCCGAACGACTTGCGCACTGGAAGCCCGCGCACATTGTGCTTGACCCGGTCATGATCGCAAAAAGTGGCGATACCCTGCTCGAAAAGCCGGCCATCGCCGAGCTGAGGGAGAGCTTGCTGCCCCTGGCAACAGTCATGACACCTAATTTACCCGAAGCTGGGGTATTGCTCGGGACCAGCGCGGTCGAAAATCTTAAAGAAATGCGTCGCATGGCCGAACGCCTTCGCCGACTCATGAACGACAACGGCCACCGATGGGTATTCCTTAAGGGGGGCCACCTCCCCGGCAACGACACCATCGACGTGCTTTACGATGGCGATAAGCTCATCGAGCTACCGGGTCAGCGCATTGCCACGCGCAACACTCACGGCACCGGCTGCACGCTGTCTGCTGCATTGGCCGCCCTACTGCCACAAACCGACAGTTTCCCCGAAGCTGCGCAGCGTGCGAAAGACTACCTGGTGTCGGCCATCTTGCGTGCAGACGACCTTGCCGTTGGCCATGGCCACGGTCCGGTTCATCATTTCCACCAATGGTGGTAACGCGCCCCAGACGCCGCCAGCGCCCACGAATGGGTACAATACCTTTACCTTTATTTTTGCATCGAATGTTATGAACGCCACCGGTCTCTCCGACATCGAACAAGCCCGTTTCAATATGGTCGAACAACAAATTCGGCCCTGGAACGTCTTCGACAAAAAAGTGCTCCAGGCACTTTTCGACGTCCCTCGCGAGCGCTTTGTGCCGCAGGGCATGCAGGCCATGGCGTTCTCCGATGTCGAGCTGCCGCTCATCATCAATGCCATCGATTCGCACGAAACCATGCTGACCCCAAAAGTCGAGGCCCGGCTGGCGCAAGATCTCTTGCTCGAACCCACTGACTGTGTCCTCGAAATCGGTACAGGCTCGGGCTACCAGGCCGCATTGCTGGGGCGCCTGGCTCAGCAGGTCACTACCGTCGAAATCGACAGTCGTATCGCCGCCTTTGCAGCCGACCACCTGCAGCGCGAGCACGTCAACAACGTCAACGTCGAAGTGGGTGATGGCCATGCAGGCTGGGGAACCGCCGAATACGACGCGATCTTACTGACTGGCTCGGTACCCGTCATTCCCGATGCGCTCAAGTACCAACTGTGTGTGGGCGGCCGTATGGTGGTTGTCGTGGGCAATCAGCCCGTCATGACGGCCTACCGCATTACCCGTACCAGTGCCGCCAGCTTCGAGACACAGTCGCTGTTCGATACCGTCATTAAGCCGCTGCGTGGCACGGCGCAACCTCAGTTCAAATTCTGAATGCGCGGGCGTCGGTGGCATCTCGTTGCAAGCGCCACACTGGCGCTGTGGGTCGGTTCGGCATCGGCCCAAACACAGAACCTGCTCGATATCTGGAGTAAAGCGCTTGAGCGCGACCCGGTATTTGCATCGGCCAAAGCCAACCGCAACGCCATCCTCGAGAAAGTCCCTCAGGCACGCGCCCAACTTCTGCCGTTTTTAACCGGCAGCACGGGTGCCGAACTCGACGATGTACGCCGCACAAATTTCGATCGCGACCGCACCGAAAAAAGAGGCACCTGGGCCGTCACCCTAACGCAGCCTATCATCGACATCGCTGCCTGGGAACAACTCAAGCAGTCGCAGCTTGAAGCCGAATCGGCCGACCTGGCCGTGCAACAAGCCTGGCAAGACCTGTTATTGCGCGTTGCCCAGGCCTATTTCGGGGTACTGGCCGCGCAAGACACTCTGGTCACACTCGATGCGCAGAAGCGGGCCATTACCAATCAACTTGAAGCTGCAAAAAAAGGGTTTGAACTAGGCAGCGCCACCATCGCCGACACCTACGAGGCGCAAGCCCGACTCGACCTGATCAACGCCAGCGAAATCGAAGCCCGAAACACGCTGCAGGTCAGTCAAGACCAGCTTCAAAAAATTATCAACGAACGGCCACAAGATTTGGCCGGGTTGTCAGGCAATATCAGCCTGCCACCGCCACAACCCGCACGCATTACCGACTGGACATCGCAAGCCGGGCAAGCCAGCCTGGAAGTTGCACGGGCGTTGCTGTCTACCCGCATTGCCGAAAAACAAATCAACATTGCGAAAAGCGGTCATTACCCAACACTCGACTTTTACGCGCAATCGGGCAGCACCTCCGATCGCGGCATCTATGGCCCGCAAGCGGGCCCACGGTCAGTCGACAGTACGGTAGGGGTTCAATTGTCTATCCCTATTTTTGCGGGTGGGGGCATTTCTTCGCGCGTACGCGAACAAACATCAGTGCTGCAACGCACCCGCTACGACCTCGAGTCTACTCGTCGCCAGGCGGTACAACTCACACAACAGTATTTTTCGGGTGTCGTATCAGGTCTGGCTCAGGTCAACGCGCTGCAAGCCGCCGAGAAATCAAGCAAAGCCTCGCTCGATGCCAACCAGACCGGCTACGAGGTGGGCGTGCGCGTTAATATCGACGTCTTGAATGCGCAGCAACAACTGTATGAAACTCAACGGGCCCTGGCCAATGCGCGGTACAACACACTGCTTAACGGGCTACGCCTGAAAGCCGTTGCCGGCACCCTGACCGAAGACGACCTGCGCGGTGTCAACGCCCTACTGGCAAGCCAGAATAATAAATAAGCCGGCGGCGGCAGCCGGCTATGATTGCCTGACTTTTTTCAGCAACGATGTCGTCGAGCGATTAAACCGAAACGGGATAGCTACGGCATCGCCCCCCCACTGCCTGACCGCAGCGGTTTCAGGCAGCGCCTCCATGTTGTAATCGCCCCCTTTTACAATCAGGTCAGGCTTTAAAGCTTCGATTAGCGCCTGAGGCGTATCTTCGTCAAAAACCGTCACAGCACTCACACACTCGAGGGCAGCCAGCAGGGCCAGGCGATCGTCTTGTGTATTGATGGGCCGATCGTCGCCCTTGCCCAGGCGTTTGACCGAGGCATCGGTATTAACAGCAACAATAAGGCTGGCGCCAAGTTGCGCAGCCTCGTCAAGATAGCTGACATGCCCACGGTGCAAAATATCGAACACCCCATTAGTGAACACCAAGGGCCGCGGAAAGCGCCCCTCGCTCACCGCAGCCTCGCACTCAGCGCGCGAGAGGATTTTTTTTTCGAAACGAACGCCCATAACGCAGCTACCGGCCTTAAACAGCTGGCGACGTTTCGCGCGTAAGGCTCTTTCGGTACCGATTGAGGTCTTGTACGGTTTTGAAGCTGCTGTCGAGCAGCAGCGACAGGTTGTGCAAAATACGTGAGCTGACCTTGCCTTCCCAGTCTTTATCGAAATGGATTTGCTGATCAAGCCAATTTTCAAGCCAACCGGGCGAAGGCAGCTTGGATTGCACGGTGTCGTCGGGGAACATGTTTTTATTGACGTGCAAATTGGTAGGATGAAGTGCCTGCGGCGTACGATGCGCCGAGGCCATGAGCACGCCAATTTTAGAAAACGCCATACGGGCCTGCTGACCGATGAGGTCGCCGCGCTGGGCCAACGCACGCTTCATGTAGCGCAAATAGGCGCCCGCATGACGAGCTTCATCGTGCGCGATGGTTTGATAAATCGCCTTGATAACGGGCTCGGTGTGCCATTCGGCAGCCCGACGGTACCAGTGATTAAGGCGAATCTCGCCACAAAAATGCAGCATCAGGGTTTCGAGCGCTGGTGCCGGGTCGAACTCGAAGCGCACCTTGTGCAACTCTTCTTCGGTAGGCACCAGTTCGGGACGGAAACGACGCAAGTACTCGATCAAAACCAGCGAATGCTTTTGCTCTTCGAAAAACCAGACTGACATGAAAGCCGAAAAGTCGCTGTCGTCTTGATTGTCTCGAAGAAACATTTCAGTTGCCGGCAACGCCGCCCACTCGGTGATGGCATTCATCTTGATCGTGTAGGCCTGCTCATCGGAGAGTTTGCTGCCATCAAAATCATCCCATGGAATATCAGTCGCCATATTCCAGCGTACTGCCTCCATTGATTTGAACAATTCAGGGTAAAGCATATTAAATCTCTCTTTAAACGACACTTGACGAACAAAAAACCGCATAAACAATAAACATACTACGCGAAGAACATCGCAATAATATGTCAGCGGCCTGACGGACTAACAAGAACACAAATTTCAGCGACCGGCTATGACCCAGATCGCGACACCAATCGCAACTGCAACAACGGCTGCAAACACCATGACCAAACGGTTATTAAACTCTTGTGCCTTGCGCAAACGGTGCAGCTCTTGCTGCATGCCTGGCAAGGCATCGGGACGCGACAAACTGGCGTGCACCAAGCGCGGCAACTGGGGGAGCATCTGCGCCCATTGCCCGGCTTCCTGGTCAAGGCGCTTCTTCAAGCCCTTAAGACCTATCCGCTCATGCATCCAATTTTCTAGATACGGCTTGGCAGTTTTCCATAAATCCAGGTCTGGATCGAGGTCGCGCCCCATACCCTCGACATTAAGTAGCGTTTTTTGCAACAACACCAGTTGAGGCTGAATCTCTACATTAAAACGACGCGACGTCTGAAACAAACGCAACAGCACCTGACCCAATGATATTTGCGCCAAAGGCCGATCGAAATAGGGCTCGCACACCGCGCGCACAGCGCCTTCAAGGGCCTCTTCGCGCGTAGAGGGCGGCACCCACCCAGATTCGATATGAAGCTGAGCCACCCGGCGGTAATCTCGGCGGAAAAAAGCCAGAAAATTCTGTGCCAGGTAATTTTTGTCATGTTCGGACAACGACCCCACAATGCCGAAGTCCAGAGCGATATAGCGCCCCAAAGTTTCGGGCGCATCGGACACGTAAATATTACCCGGATGCATGTCGGCATGGAAGAACCCATCGGTAAAGACCTGGGTAAAGAAAATTTCGACCCCCGTGCGCGCAAGGTCTTTAATATTGACACCCGCGTCTTGCAGACGTTCAATCTGGCTTACCGGTATGCCCCGCATGCGCTCCATGGTGAACACTGTGGTCGTGGTGTATTCCCATATTACCTCGGGCACCATCAGCAAATTTTGCCGACCGGTTTCTGGGCCAAAGTTCCGGCGCAACTGACTGCAATTTGCAGCCTCGCGCACCAAGTCAAGCTCGTCGTGCAGGTAAATATCAAACTCGGCCACAACCTCGCGCGGCTTCAGGCGACGGCTGTCGGGCACCAGCTTTTCAATGACGCCGGCCAGAATACGCATCAGGGCCAGATCTTTTTCAATGATCGACAGCATGCCGGGCCGCAGCACCTTGACGGCTACATCACGCCCGTCGTGCAAGATTGCAAAGTGCACTTGCGCTATAGACGCCGACGCCACCGGATCTTTGTCGAAATGGCGAAACAGCGTCGAGGGCGGCGCCCCCAAGGCGGCCTCGACACACTGGGCGGCCTTGTCAGACGGAAACGGGGGTACACGGTCTTGCAACTTGGCCAGTTCAAGGGCCAGGTCGGGCGGAATCAGGTCGCGACGCGTTGACAACACTTGCCCGAACTTTACAAATATGGGTCCTAAAGACTCAAGCGCTAACCGCAACCTGACACCGCGATCGTCGCGTGGCGGGCGACCAAAACGAACAATACGCAGCAACGAATACGCCACGGGATGCTTAATGCTGGACAGCACCAGTTCGTCGAGCCGATAACGCAAGGCAATAAATACAATGCCGATCAATCGGAAAAACGTCAGCATCAGCGCCCCCTGCCCCATGCGTTGCGCCGCTCTAGCTGCTCCACACGGCGATCTAATTGATCAAGCTGTTGCAGCAACTGAGCCGTGCGTTCTTGATGAACCGGCAGATGGGCTTTCGCCATAAGTGTTGGGGACTCTTCGGTAAGATATTCGGCGACATTGCCTGCTAAGCGTTGGCCGGCCGCCGCAAAGCTGCGCGAAACGGCACGGGCTCCCGCCATAATACGTGTTGCCGGAATATCACCGACCACGCGCGCCAGGTCATCTTCGACATCCCATCGCAAGTGACGCGCCAGATCAGCCACCACATTGGCCAGCCCGGCATCGCCTTGGATATGCAAGGCATCAACAATTTGCTCTGGGTCTTGATGACGAATAACGTCGAACAAACGACCGGTTTGCTTCTCGGGCAGTGTCAGGGTGACATCGGGCACGACGGCAGCATCGGCCGATTGCAATGTGCCTTGACTACCAATCACCAGCGACACTTCGGCACGCCCAATAATAAACCTGACGGTTTTACCGGCATGACGTGATAACCGTTCGGCCGCCCAGGGCTCGCGGCGTAGCAGCCGGTTAAAGGCGCTGATGCCTGCCGAGGCAACAAAAGGTGGCGGTGGAAAAAAAGGCAGCATGAATCACCACGCGCGGGCCGCGCGCACTATGACAGGTAAAATGACAGGCCCAAGTTTAACGGTTTTAGCCGCACAACGGTCTACAGACAAAGGGCCGGTGGCCGCACACAAGTGCGACACCGGCCCAAACCACGCCTAGGGGGAAAGGCGCGGACTCACGGGGACTTTAATTTCCCTCGACAGGAATTTGCTGAATACCAGCCAACAACCAGCCCTGACCATCAGCCTTGTACAGATTCCAGACCTCTTCGAAGCGGAAGGCTTCTGCACCGGGCGCTTCGCGCAGCATGCCCGAGTATCGAACACTGGCCAGATGACCACCGCTGACGGTTTCAATGCCTAAAAGCTCGGCGGTAAGCAACACGATTTCGGTGTGCTCGGCCTTGCCGCCTCGGGCTTCTATTTGAGGCTTGATTTCGGCGATCAGATCGTCGGTGACGTAGTCGGACAACTGAGATACGTCGCCGCTGTCCCAGATGCGCTGAATTTGCGCAAACTGCTTCTTGGCGTTGGCCAGGAAAGCAGCCGTGTCGAAGTCGCCGGGGATGAACCAAGACTCATCAACAGGCGAGGGAGCCGGGGCGGCGTCGGCGGCAACTGATGTACCAGAAGTAGCGGCCGATTGTGCGGGGGCACCCGAAGCAGGTTGCCAGACCTCGGCACTACGCTGCATGCCACCGGCACCCGCTGCCTGAGTTGCCGTACGTGCCGCGCCACCGCGCAGACGACGAACAATAAACAGTACGGCGAAGACCAGCAGCCCGATAAGCAAGAGGCTGGACATCATTTCGAGGAAGGCACCAGACAGGCCCATGTGCGACAACAGGGCAGCAATACCCAGACCTGCGGCTATGCCTGCGATGGGCCCCAGAAAGCGGGACATGCCGGTTTTGGCCGCTGTGCCGGCGGCGGCAGCGCCTGCCGCGGGCGCGGCCGACGTCGCGCTGCGCTGCGTTGTGGTTGCCGCAGGCGGGGTTGTCGCCTGGCGCTGCTGGGTAACATTACTGGACTGACGGCCAAAACTTGAGCCACCGCCCATGCGGCGCGCTTCGGCGTCGAAAGAGACAGCCACCATACCGACAGTGGAAACTGCCAGTAGTGCTACAGCCAGAAAACGGGAGATGCGTCGAGACATGTGTTGGCTCCGAACCAAAAAAGGCAAAAAACTTGTGAATACACAAGAATCTTACTGGAACCTGAATAATATCTCAAGTTAACCCAAATTGACACCTTCGTGCAGTGCGACGAGGCCTGCCGTAAGGTTGAAATAACGCACGCGATCAAGGCCTGCCTCTTTCATCATGGCGGCCAGGGTGTCCTGATCGGGATGCATGCGAATAGATTCGGCCAAATAACGATAACTTTCTTCGTCGCCCGCTACCTTCTTGCCCAGCCACGGCAAGATATTAAAGGAATACCAGTCGTAAACCGGGGCCAGAGGTTTGGCCACATGCGAAAATTCGAGCACCAGCAATTTGCCACCCGGCTTGAGCACACGTCGCATTTCGGACAAGGCAATGTCTTTATGCGTCATGTTGCGCAACCCAAAAGCAACACTGACACGATCAAAGTAATGGTCGGGGAACGGCAGCTTTTCGGCATCGCAAACAGCCGTGGGCACCACGAGACCTTTGTCGATCAGGCGATCACGGCCCACCCGCAACATGGAGTCATTGATATCGGTAAGCCATACCTGCCCACTGGGCCCTGCCTTGCGCGCAAACGCCTTGGCCAGGTCGCCAGTGCCACCCGCAATATCAAGCACTTTCATGCCGGGGCGAACATCAGCGCGCGCAATGGTAAACGCCTTCCAGGCGCGATGCAGGCCTGCCGACATCAGATCATTCATCAGGTCGTAGCGCTGCGCCACCGAATGAAAAACCTCGGCCACCTTGGCGGCTTTTTCGGCCTCGGCAACGGTTTTATACCCAAAATGTGTGGTTGGCCCGGCGTTTGGTTCGCCCTGCCCCGAAGAGGATGTATTTTGCATAGCGCGTATGGTATCCCAAGTATGGCGGGTTTGCGGCTGTCGAACCGCGCCTGACCCGAACATGACAGTTTTCACAAACCTGAAACATTCAAGCCATAATATTGAAGCTTCTTCGGTTATTTTATCCTGCACACCATGAGCACAACCATACTGGTCATTGAAGACGAACCCGCGATCCAGGAGCTGATTTCAGTCAACCTGTCATTTGCAGGACACAAAGTACTGCGGGCCTTCGACGCCGAACAGGCGCAAACTCTGATCCGCGCCGAACTTCCCGACCTAATCCTGCTTGACTGGATGCTGCCCGGCGCATCGGGCATTACGCTGGCAAAGAAACTGCGCGCCGACGAGCGTACCCGCCAAGTGCCCGTCATTATGCTGACAGCCAAGGGTGCCGAAAGCGACAAGATAGAAGGCCTTGAGGCCGGCGCCGATGACTACATCACCAAACCGTTTTCGCCCAAAGAGCTCATGGCGCGCATCAAGGCCGTACTGCGCCGCCGCGCGCCGCAGCTCACCGACGACCTCATTCAAATTGGCACGTTAAAACTCGACCCGGCCACGCACCGCGTGACAGGCAACGGGCTGTCACTGACAGTCGGCCCCACCGAGTTCCGTCTGCTGCACTTTTTCATGACCCACACCGAACGTGTGTTTTCGCGCGCACAGCTGCTCGACCAGGTGTGGGGCGACCACGTTTTTGTCGAAGAGCGCACAGTAGACGTACATATCCGGCGCCTGCGCAAAGCGCTTGAGCCCAGCGCGCACGAAAATCACATTGAAACCGTACGCGGTGCAGGGTACCGCTTTGCCGTGCAACTGCCGCAAGCGCCGAACAAACCAGCCGGCACCTGATCATGCCCAAGACCCTCGCCTATATTGCCCTCTGGATGATGCTTGCCATGGCGGTAGGCTACTGGACAACGCCCACCGCGGGGTGGGTCTTGCTGACAGCCGGGCTATCGCTCATGGTTCTGGCCAGCGGACGGCAATTAACGCAAATTCGTAAATGGGTCACCGACTTCTCGGCGTCGCCCCCCGCCTCTGTCGGCCCCTGGGACGAAATCATTGCCCCGATATATCGCGAAATTCGCCGAAATAGCGCGCATATCAAAGAGCTTGACCAGCACATCGACAACATTATGCTGGCGGCGGAGGCCTTGCCCGACGGCGCCATTACCCTTGATGCAGACATGATGGTGACGTGGTGCAATAAAACCGCGTGCACTCACACTGGGCTGGATCTTCAAAAAGACCGCAACTACAGTATTTTCAATATCTTGCGATCGCCCGAATTCAACAAGTACGCGCGGCAATCTACGTGGCCCGAACCCATGCTGCTGCATCACACGGCACACGATCACGTCGAACGAGCCTTACAGCTGCAGCTTACTCGTTATGGCGCCGACCAATACCTGGTTGTCACACGCGACGTCACGCAAGTAGAAAAACTCGAAACCACGCGCAAAGACTTTGTGGCCAATGTGTCCCACGAACTGCGCACCCCGTTGACCGTTCTGTCCGGGTTTCTGGAAACGCTGCACGATATCCCGCGCGAAGAAATTTCAGACGAGCAACGCAAACACTATCTTGACCTGATGATGCAACAGGCCAGCCGCATGCAAGCCATTGTGGCCGACTTGCTGACGCTATCTACACTGGAGTCGTCGCCCACCCAGGCCGGCGAACCGGTTCATATGAAAGAAGTGATCGACCGGGCGCTGGAACAAGCCAAATTGCTGTCGGCCGGACAGCATGTGTTTGTAGAAAACATTGCCGACGACCTGTATATAAAAGGCATTGAAACCGAGCTGGCGTCGGCAGTCAGCAACCTGCTGACCAATGCCATCAGATACACGCCCAAAGACGGCACCATTACCACCAGTTGGTACTTGACCGAATCTGGGCTGGCTTGCTACTCGGTGCAAGACACGGGCATAGGCATTGCGGCGCAAGATATCCCGCGCCTGACCGAACGTTTTTACCGCGTGGACCGCGGGCGCTCACGCGCTACCGGCGGCACCGGCCTTGGCCTGGCCATCACAAAGCATGTCGCCATGCGCCACAACGCCGAATTGCACATACAAAGCCGTATCGGCGCAGGCAGCATATTTTCGCTGGAATTTCCGGCGTCACGCGTGATGACGCCGCCCAGCCCATAAGCCCGGAGCGCGGTAACCTTTTAAACCAGCACCCGCTCGATTCCGCCTGCGTTAGCCGACTTCACGTAGTCTTCCATCCAAGACTCGCCCAAGACATGGCGCGCCATCTCAACAACGATATAGTCTGCCTGCATGCCAGTATCGCCCTCGTACCGCGATAAGCCCTGCAAACACGACGGGCACGAGGTAAGGATCTTGACCTGGCCATCGTAACCATCAGCCCGAACCTGGGCTGTGTTCTTGAGCAGTTCTTCTTGCTTGCGGAAACGCACTTGCGTTGAGACGTCGGGGCGGCTGACGGCCAACGTACCCGACTCGCCACAGCAGCGGTCTGTTTTGACAGCGCTATCCCCCACCAGCGCCTTGACCGTTTTCATGGGGTCTTGCAGCTTCATGGGGGTATGGCAAGGGTCGTGGTACATGTAGCGGCTACCCGTCACGCCCTCAAGCTTCATACTCTTTTCAAGCAGATACTCGTGGATGTCGATGAGACGGCAACCCGGGAAGATTTTCTCAAACTCGTAACCGGCCAACTGGTCGTAACAGGTGCCGCAACTGACCACGACGGTTTTGATGTCGAGGTAATTTAGGGTGTTAGCTACCCGATGGAACAACACCCGGTTGTCGGTGATGATTTTTTCGGCCTTGTCGGTCATGCCATTGCCGCGCTGCGGGTAGCCACAACACAAATAGCCCGGAGGCAATACCGTTTGCACCCCGGCATGCCACAACATGGCCTGCGTCGCCAACCCGACCTGGGAGAACAACCGTTCAGACCCGCAACCCGGGAAATAAAAGACGGCCTCGGTGTCGGCCGTGGTTGAAGACGGGTTACGGATAATAGGCACGTAATTGGCGTCTTCGATGTCGAGCAATTTGCGCGCGGTTTGCTTGGGCAAGCCCCCCGGCATTTTTTTATTGATGAAATGCACGACCTGTTCGCGGATAGGCGCCTTGCCAATGGTGGCAGGAGGCTGCTCGACCTGCTTGCGCGCAGGCGCCGCCAACAAATCATGGGCAAACCTTTGTGCCTTGTAGCCCAGGTCGACCATAGCCGTGCGCGTGGCCTTGATGACACGCGGATCTTTCGCATTAAGAAAGAACATGGCGGCCGTCGTACCGGGATTAAAAGACTTTTTGCCCATGCGGCGCAACAAAGCGCGCATTTCCATGGAGACATCGCCAAAGTCGATATCGACCGGACAGGGGTTGTAGCACTTGTGGCACACCGTGCAGTGATCGGCCACATCTTCAAATTCGGACCAGTGATGCAAACTAATGCCGCGTCGGGTTTGCTCTTCGTACAAGAAGGCCTCGATCAGCAAAGACGTTGCCAGAATTTTATTGCGCGGCGAATACAGCAAGTTGGCGCGCGGGACATGTGTTGAGCAAACAGGCTTACACTTGCCGCAACGCAGGCAATCTTTGATCGCAGTGGAAATAGCGCCGATTTCGCTTTGCTGCATAATGAGCGACTCGTGCCCCAGCAAGTTGAAACTAGGCGTCCAGGCATGACGCAAATCGGCCCCAGGCATTAACTTGCCGGCGTTGAACCGACCCTGCGGGTCGATACGACGCTTGTAGTCCTGGAACGGTTGCAGCTCTTCTTGAGTCAAAAATTCGAACTTGGTCAGGCCAATGCCGTGCTCGCCTGAAATCACGCCATCGAGGTCCCGGGCGATTTGCATGATACGGGCCACGGCCTCGTTGGCCTCGCCCAGCATCTCGTAGTTATCTGAGTTGACGGGGATATTGGTGTGCACGTTGCCATCGCCAGCGTGCATGTGCAACGCTACGAAAACCCGGCCTTTAAGCACCCGGTCGTGGATGGCCTGAATTTCGGCCAAAACCGCCGCACAAGCGGCGCCCGCAAAATAGCGCTCCATCAGGGCACGGACTTCGGTCTTCCAGGAGATACGAATGGTATGGTCCTGGATCACGTCGAAAACACGTACACCCGGCTGCTGCGCAACGCGCTCGGTCAGCCCTTGTTCGGCATCGGCCATACCGATAGACGGCAGCACCGCAAGCGCCTGATCCAACGGCATGTCGAGATTTTCAAGAAGCCATGTCCAGCGCATACGGACATCTCGCAGGGTATCGAGCGCGTCTTGCGTGCGGTCGTGAAGGATTTCGGCACGGGTTTGCTCGGCGTCATCGGCGTCTTCAGATTTGCCTACCGGCAAATCGCCGCTACCCAAAAAGACCTCAAGCGCGTCGAGCAGACGCAACTTGTTGCGAGTCGACAGTTCGATGTTGATCCGTTCGATGGCGTCGGTGTACTCGCCCATACGGTTCAACGGAATCACGACGTCTTCGTTGATTTTAAACGCGTTGGTATGACGCGCGATGGCGGCGGTACGTGCGCGATCGAGCCAGAACTTTTTGCGGGCTTCGGCACTTACGGCAACAAACCCTTCGCCATGACGGGTATTGGACAAGCGCACGACTTCGCTGGCGGCCAGCGCAACAGCGTCGGCATCGTCGCCGACAATATCGCCAATGAGCACCATTTTGGGCAGCCCGCCGCGTTTGCTTTTTGTGGCGTAACCCACCGCACGCAAGTAACGTTCGTCGAGGTGTTCGAGCCCAGCCAGAATGGCGCCTTTTTCGCGCCCGGTGCTATCGAGATAATCTTTAATTTCGACAATCGACGGGATTGCATCGCGCGCCTGCCCAAAAAATTCGAGACAAACCGTTCGGGTATGCGCCGGCATGCGGTGCAATACCCATCGCGCGGACGTAATCAAGCCATCGCAACCTTCTTTCTGGATACCCGGCAAGCCAGCCAGGAATTTATCGGTCACATCTTTACCCAAACCCGCTTTGCGGAACCTGCGCCCCTCGATTACCAAGGTTTCGGTGCGCAGCAAACGCTCGCCGGGTGCGGCAGTGCCGTCAAACCACTTGACCTCGAATGTCGCCTCGGCAACATCGTGAATTTTGCCCATATTGTGGCCAATACGGGTCACCTCGAGCCAGTTGCCATCGGGATCGACCATGCGCCACCACGCAAGATTGTCGAGGGCAGTACCCCACAGCACAGCTTTCTTGCCACCAGCATTCATGGCCACGTTGCCGCCAACACACGAGGCTTCGGCCGAGGTAGGGTCGACGGCGAACACAAAGCCTGCTGCTTCGGCCGCCTCGGTAACCCGCTTTGTCACCACCCCTGCGCCCGACCACACCGTAGCCACAGGTTGATCGACGCCGGGCAGCGTTGTGGTTTCAACCGCCCCTAATTGATCGAGCTTTTCGGTGTTAATGACGACTGAGCGCCAGGTAAGCGGAATTGCGCCACCGGTATAGCCGGTACCACCGCCTCGCGGAATTATCGTGAGCTCGAGCTCGATACAGGCGCGCACCAAGGCTGCCATTTCGCGCTCGGTGTCGGGGGTCAGGACAACAAAGGGATATTCGACACGCCAGTCGGTAGCGTCGGTGACATGCGATACCCGCGACAAACCGTCGAACTTAATGTTGTCTTTGGCCGTTACCTTGGCCAAACGGCGCTGTACTTTTTTGCGCAGCTCACGGGTATGCTCGAACTCGTATTCGAATGCACTGACCGCGCCGCGTGCCGCTTGCAGCAGCAAAACAACCTTGTTATCTCGGTCGGGGTCACTAGGGTCACGACGTCGATCAATTTCGGACAGCCGGTGTTGCAAGGCCTCGATCAGCATGGCCAGGCGCTTCGGGTTTTCGAGAAGATCGTCTTGCAGATAAGGATTTCGACGCACCACCCAGATATCGCCCAGCACCTCGAAGAGCATGCGGGCCGAACGCCCTGTACGCCGTTCGGTACGCAGATCGGACAGCCAGTGCCAGGCTTCCTCGCCCAACAACCGGGACACAATCTCGCGATCGGAGAACGATGTGTAGTTGTAGGGGATTTCACGCAAACGCGGCACGTCTGGCGAAGGCGATTTAGAGGCAAGCAACTGACTGGCTAGAGGGGCGTTCATGAAGTCGCATTCAAAAGGAGGACATGGTTAACCCTCAGTTTACTTCATCAGTCAAGCCGACGACGAGACCATCACTGCCCAAAAAACCATGAAACCGAGAGGGCTAAAGCCATGTAACGCAAGCACTTGCCCACAGCAATGTAAAAAACCGATGTCCAGAAAGGCAGCTTCAACCAGCCAGCCACGGCGCATAGCGGGTCACCGATAACGGGTAACCACGACAACAAGAGCACCGGGGTGCCCCAACGTTGCGTCCAGGTTTGGGCCCTCAGCGCCCAAGGGCCAGCCCGTGACGGGTCGGCATAATGCTCGTACACGGCTTCCGCCCCCCTGCCCATGCCATAGGTAATCACGCCCCCCAGCGTATTGCCCAGCGTTGCGACGGCAACCGCTGCCCACAACATATCGGGGGCAACGTTCAAATACGCCAGTAAAACGGCCTCTGACCCCATAGGTAACAGCGTCGCCGAAACCAGGCTGGCCAGAAAAATGGCCGTCAACCCGGCCTGCGGCAGCGCCAGGGTCCGAAAAAGCCCGTCAAACAAGTCCATCATTGCAATTTCCATGGCGTGCAGTGTAGCGTCAAGCCGCCATTTCGCTGTGGTAATCTAGTTCTTTACGTGCACCCTTTGCGCCCCAACCCATCATGTCCACCGACTACCTCAAACGCATCCTTACCTCAAAAGTCTACGACGTCGCCATCGAATCCCCGCTCGAATTTGCACCGCAAATTTCTGCACGTACCAACAACAACTTTTATCTCAAGCGCGAAGACACACAAGCCGTCTTCAGCTTCAAGCTGCGTGGCGCCTATAACAAAATGGCCAACCTCAGCCAGGCCGAACTCAAACGAGGGGTCATTGCCGCCTCAGCCGGCAACCACGCCCAAGGCGTTGCCCTATCGGCGCGCAAACTGGGCTGCCGGGCAGTCATCGTCATGCCCACCACTACCCCAAAGGTCAAGGTCAACGCCGTGCAAGCCCTGGGCGGCGAAACGGTTTTGGTCGGCAACAGTTATTCCGACGCCTACCTGCACGCCAAAGAGCTCGAGAAAAAAGAAAAACTCACTTTCGTGCACCCCTTTGATGACCCCGACGTCATTGCCGGGCAGGGCACCATTGGCATGGAAATCCTGCGCCAGCACCCCGGCCCGATCGATGCCATTTTCGCCGCTATCGGCGGAGGTGGGCTGATTGCCGGCGTCGCCAGCTACATCAAGCAACTGCGCCCCGACATCAAAATCATCGGGGTGCAAACCGAAGACTCCAACGCCATGATCCGCAGCGTCAAGGCGGGCCGCCGCATCGAACTGAACGACGTGGGTCTGTTTTCCGACGGTACGGCCGTTAAACAAGTCGGCCTCGAAACATTCCGGCTCACTCGCGAATACGTCGACGACTTCATTACGGTCGATACCGACGCCATCTGCGGCGCGATCAAAGACGTTTTCCAAGACACACGCAGCGTGCTTGAACCCTCGGGCGCACTGGCCATCGCCGGCGCCAAACGCTATGCCGCACTACACAAGCTGAAAAATAAAAATCTGGTGGCCATTGCCAGCGGCGCCAACATGAACTTCGACCGGCTACGCTTTGTAGCCGACCGGGCCGATGTGGGCGAAGCCCGCGAAGCGCTGTTTGCGCTCACAATCCCCGAACAACGCGGCAGCTTTCTTAAACTGTGCGAAACCATCGGCTCACGCAGTGTCACCGAGTTCAATTACCGTATTTCCGACGCGTCCAGTGCACACGTATTTGTCGGCGTGCAAATTAGCGCCGCCACCGAGCCCGAGAAAATCGCCGCCACGCTACGCAAAAAAGGCTTCGAAACCCTCGATCTGACGCACAACGAAATGGCCAAGACGCACTTGCGTTTCATGGTGGGAGGCCGCTCGTCGCTGGCCGAACACGAAATGCTGTTCCGCTTCGAGTTCCCCGAACGGCCTGGCGCCCTGATGAAATTTTTAAGCACCATGAGCCCCGACTGGAACATCAGCTTATTCCACTATCGCAATCAAGGCGACGACTATGGCCGTATTTTGGTTGGCTTGCAGGTCCCCCCATCCGACAAAAAAGACTTCAAGGCCTTTTTAGACGGCTTGGGCTACCCCTACTGGAATGAAACCGAAAACCCGGCTTACCGGCTATTTCTGTAGGCCGATCATCACGCCGTACGGCACATGCGGTCGTACGGCCAAAAAAATTGCCGGCCCAAACAAGGGCCGGCAATTTTTTATACTAAACCACTAAAGTGCTTAGAAGCTGCAAACGGTATAAATAGGCAAGCCAGTTTCTTTAAGGATGTCGGACCCGCCCAGTTCGGGCAAATCGATAATTGCAGCAGCCTCGACCACATTGGCCCCCAAACGCTGCAACAGCTTAGCCGCCGCTACCATGGTGCCGCCGGTAGCAATCAGGTCGTCGATCAACAACACCCGCTGACCCGGCTTTACCGCATCGGTGTGCATTTCGACCGTCGCGTTTCCGTATTCAAGGGTGTACTCTTCGGCCAGCGTTTGGTAGGGCAACTTGCCCTTTTTGCGCACCGGCACAAAACCTAGGTTAAGTTCGTAAGCCAGCACCGACCCCAAAATAAAACCACGGGCATCGACCCCGGCCACCAAATCGAGCCGCTGACGCATATAGCGATATACGAACAAGTCGACCAGAACACGGAACGAGCGGGGATCTTGTAATATCGGGGTAATGTCTCGAAACGTTACACCCGGGCTTGGCCAGTCTGGGACGCTGCGGATGGCATTGCGAATGTACTCTGCTGGGTCGGTATGCATTTAAATTGCCGTAAGACATAAAGTTGGACTTAGGGTTAACTATAACCTTAATTTAAAATGACAAGATGACATCATCACTGCTTTCCACCACCGAAACGCTGGCATCGGCGCGCCGTACGCTGCGCACCGAAATCAATGCGCTGCAGGCGCTCAACGACCGTCTCGACGCGTCGTTTCACATGGCCGTACAAAAAATACTGTCGTGCCAGGGCAAAGTGGTTGTGACGGGTATCGGAAAGTCGGGCCATATCGGCCGCAAAATCGCGGCCACCCTGGCCTCTACCGGCACACCCGCTTTTTTCATGCATGGCGTCGAAGCCATACATGGCGACTTGGGCATGCTCACGGCACAAGATGTCGTTATGGCCATTTCGTATTCGGGTGCCGCCCAGGAACTCATGACCGTTCTGTCGGTCTGTAAACGTATGGCCGTCCCCATCATCGCCATTACAGGCCACCCCGGCTCCGAGCTTGCCGCCAATGCCGACATCCACCTTAACGTGCATGTCGACCACGAGGCGTGCCCGCTTAATCTGGCCCCCACCGCCAGCACAACGGCCACCATGGCACTGGGCGATGCCATTGCCGTTGCTTGCCTCGAAGCTCGTGGTTTTCAGGCCGAAGACTTCGCCTTGTCTCACCCCGGCGGCGCGCTCGGGCGCCGGCTGCTTACCCATGTCCGCGATGTCATGCGTTCAGGCGAGGCCCTACCCATCGTGCTCGAAACCACGCCAGTGCCCGACGCACTGCAAGAGATGTCGCGCAAAGGCATGGGCATGACGATCGTCATCAACGAAGCGCATGCCCCTGTAGGCATTTTCACCGATGGCGACTTACGACGCCTGATCAGTCGCGAAGGCGATATCCGACACCTCTGCGTTGCCGACGGCATGTCGCGCAACCCCAAATACGTATCGGCCAACGCGATGGCCGTCGAAGCTGCCACCCTGATGGACACCAACCATCTAACTCAGGTTGTGGTCGTCGACGAGCAAGGTTTGCTTATCGGCGCCCTGCACATGCACGACCTAATGGCCGCAAAGGTAATTTAATTCATGAAACCCATTTCAATCCCCCACCCTGCCGAAGCCCTTATTCTGGCCAAAGTCAACAGCGCCGTTATCGACCGCGCCCGAGAAGTCCGCCTTATGGCCTTCGACATCGACGGCATCCTGACCGATGGCGGCCTGTGGTACGGTGAAAACGGCGAACTGGTCAAGCGCTTCAACTCGCTCGACGGCTACGGTTTACGCATGCTGCGCGAAAGCGGCATTGCCGTCTCTTTTATTACCGGGCGCAAAGGCCCCATCGTCGCCCGTCGCGCTGCCGAACTCGGCATCGAAATGGTGCAACAAGGCGTGCGCGATAAGGTCCAGGGGCTGACAACCATGGCTCAAGAACTGGGCTGCACCCTTGACCAAGTCGGCTTCATGGGAGACGACATCATGGATCTGGCCGCACTCCAGCGCGTTGGGTTCTCTGCCAGCGTCCCCAACGCGCCAGCGTATATTTCTCAAGCAGTACATTGGGTCTCGTCGGTCAATGGCGGGCACGGTGCGGCGCGCGAATGCTGCGACCTCATCCTTGCCGCGCAAGGTCGGCTTAGCACGTTCCTGCAGCCCAACACTGTCATTTTGGGCGACGTCACCCAATAATGAAAGAACGCCTTCCTTCTCTCGTCGCGCTTTTACTGCTTGTTTCACTGGTTTTTTTAAGCTGGTGGGCGGCCGATTACACCTTACGCTCGGTCTTGCTTGACGAGCCCCGCCGCCTTACACACGAACCCGACGCCTGGTCGCAAAAATTTGTCATGATCCGCACCAACGAAGAAGGGGTTGCCATCAACCGCCTCGAGGGTGACTACATGGTGCACTACCCTGACGACGACTCATACGAAGTCGATGAAGCGCGAGCCGTCGGGCAGCGCGTGGGTTCTCCGGTAACGGTTGCCACCGGCAACAAGGCCATCATGGACAACGACGGGAGCCGTATAACCCTCTCGGGCGATGCTAAATTACATCGCGTACCCTACGACGACCGACCGGCCCTCGACGTCACCAGCGAACAGCTTATTTTGCTGCCCGATGAAGATGTTGCGTACACCAACCTGCCTGCCTTGGTGGTCAACGGGAAGTCGCGCATTAACGGAAAAGGCATGCGCTACGACAACGACTCTCGTACACTTGAGGTTTTCTCCGCCAGCGACGTAAAAATTTCCGGCGAAGAATCCCGTAAACGCTCCGATAGCCAGAACAGCAACGGGCCTGACACGCAAACACCATGACTTCAAATCGCCCCTATCTTCTTACGTCTTTACTGGCCTGTACCTTGCTATGCCTGGGCTTTACAGCCAATGCCCAACAGGCGCAGGGCAATGCCCCCGCCGAAGAGCCCGACACGCTCATTTTGTCTGATACGCTCAACTACGACGATGCCAAGAAAGAAAGCACCTTCACCGGTAACGTCGTCATGACACGCGGTCAAATGACACTTAACTCCGACGTCCTCGTCACGCGCGAAGATGCCGAAGGCTTCCAGTACGGTACCGCTACGGCCAACAAAGGCAAGCTGGTGTTCATTCGCCAAGAAACCCCCGAGAAATTCGAGGTTGTCGAAGCCCGCGGACTTCGCGCCGAATACGATGGCAAAACTGAAACCATCGAAATGATCGGACAGGCCATCGTGACCAAATTTGTTTGCGGCAAGGCTTTCGACACCATCAGCGGCGAACGGGTCAAGTACAACCAATCGACTAGCGTTTACCAGGCATTTGGCGGCCCGAACTCGGCTGCACGCGGCGGGCGTGTACGCTCGCTGGCCACGCCCGGCGCCAAGGCCGAAGCCGCTGCGGCTGCTTGCCAGCAAAAGTCCAAACCTTAAGGCAGTACGCATGGCCTCTACAGCACCACATCGCGCGCCGCTGCGCGCGGCCAGCGATCAACCGGGTAGCCTGACAGCTACTGGCCTGAAAAAAACCTACGGCAAACGCACTGTTGTACAAGACGTCTCGCTATCGGTCGACAGTGGCGAAGTCGTCGGGCTGCTTGGCCCGAACGGCGCTGGCAAAACCACCAGTTTCTACATGATTGTGGGTATTGTCCCCACCGACTCGGGTCGCATCGAAATTGACGGCGTCCCTATTACTGCCATGCCCATGCACAAACGGGCGCGGCTGGGTCTGTCGTACCTGCCGCAAGACGCCTCGGTGTTTCGTCGGCTCACGGTCGAGCAAAACATTCAGGCCGTCCTCGAGCTGCAAGTCGACGAGGCGGGTCAGCCCCTGACCCGGAATGAAATCAATAACCGCCTGGAATCATTGCTCGACGAACTGCAAATCCAACACATTCGCAGCAATACCGCCATCTCTCTCTCGGGCGGCGAACGCCGACGCGTCGAAATTGCCCGAGCACTGGCAACCCACCCCCGATTCATCCTGCTCGACGAACCCTTCGCGGGCGTCGACCCCATCGCGGTCATCGAGATCCAGCGCATTGTGCACTTTCTCAAGTCACGCAACATCGGTGTGCTTATTACCGACCACAACGTACGCGAGACACTAGGCATTTGCGACCGCGCCTACATCATCAGCGAAGGTAAAGTGCTGACCAACGGCCATCCCGACGAAATCATCGACAACGAGGCTGTTCGTCAGGTTTATCTGGGCAAAAATTTCCGGATGTAAGTTCGACCCGGCCAAACGCCGGGTCACAGCGCACGGTTTTTTTTGATTTTCGACAAACCCTGTGTTTACCCCACTTGCTTTCGCCGCAGCAGGCGATACACTGAAAACGTTGACACTACCAAGGAGGCCCCTAAGTATCCGTAAACGGCGCCATGCGCCCAGTGTTGTTTTTAATAGGAGCTCAACATGAACCTGAGTATTACCGGTCGTCACCTCGAAGTAACCCCCGCCATCGATGAATACGTCAAAACGAAACTGGCACGGGTTTCCCGACATTTTGATCACGTTATC
This sequence comes from Pusillimonas sp. T2, assembly GCF_002236805.1. GTDB lineage: Bacteria > Pseudomonadota > Gammaproteobacteria > Burkholderiales > Burkholderiaceae_B > Neopusillimonas. The sequence continues at coordinate 638,349 of NZ_NIQA01000001.1, forward strand.
GACACCCAGGTTATGCTCTCTGTAGAGCGTCTGAAGCATACGGCCGAGGTCACCATGCGCTTGCGCGGCAAAGACTTGCACTGCGAAGCCTCCAACGAAAACCTCTACGCCGCCATCGATCTGCTGGCAGACAAAATCGATCGTCAGGTCATCAAATACAAAGATAAAGTTCAAGACCACACCCACGATCCGCTAAAACGGCAGGAAATCCCCGCCGAATAGCATCATCCGGCCCGGCAGTTGCCCCAGCGCTAATGGCGCAACGGTGACGCAAACCTGCAGGCCCATGAGCCAGCCCCAATCACTTAAAAGTGTTGGGGCTTTCGTACATTAGGACCCGCACTTTCTGTAAACACATTACCCTCATATAATGTTCACTATGAACTTAATGTCGCGTATTTTGCCTCTGCAGAACATCGTGCTTGACCTCGAAGCCACCAGCAAGAAACGTGCCTTCGAACAAGCCGCCCTGCTGTTTGAAAACCACCACGGCATCGCTCGTACGGCCGTTTTCCAAAGCCTTATCGGGCGCGAACGGCTTGGGTCTACGGCGCTAGGCCACCTCATTGCCGTGCCGCACGGCCGCATCAAGGGCCTCAAAGAGCCCGTAGCCGCGTTTTACCGGCTGGCCGAACCGGTACGCTTCGACCCAAACGACGGTCGACAGGCCAGCATGCTGTTTTTCTTGCTAGTCCCCGAGGCCGCCACACAAATTCACCTCGACCTTCTCGCTGAAATCGCCCGGCTTGCCGCCGACGAAACACTAAGGCAAAAACTGGCTTCCGCCACCGATCCGGCCGAGATTCACCAGCTGCTGACTACCAGCTCTTCGTAACGCCGCCATGCTGACCGTTCAAGAGCTCGTAAGCGACAACACCGAAAAAATTGCCTTTACCTGGGTCGCGGGGCTCAGTGCAGCGCACCGAGTTCTTCCCGACATCGGTATGGCCGGGGCCGATTTGGTCGGCCACCTTAACCTTATTCACCCCTCACGCATTCAGGTTTTCGGTAAAGCCGAACTACTTTATTACACCCGCTTCGAACCCAAGCGCCGCCTGCATCACCTCGAAGACCTGGTAGCTGGCGGAGTACCAGCCATTCTCATGGCCGAAAGTCTCGAAGCCCCCGAAGATCTGCGCGACTTTTGCAATGCCCAGCAGGTGCCCCTGCTTTCTACCTCCATCGAAGCAGCCAAGCTCATCGACCTGTTGCGTATTTATCTGGGCAAGCGGCTAGCGCCTAAAACCATCGTCCACGGCGTCTTCATGGACGTCCTTGGGCTCGGGGTCTTGATTACGGGCGAATCTGGCCTGGGCAAAAGCGAGCTGGCACTCGAACTGATTTCTCGAGGTCATGGCCTGGTGGCCGACGATGCCGTCGAGTTCTCGCGTACCGCACCTGGCATTATCGAAGGTCATTGCCCGCCCCTGCTACAAAACCTCCTCGAAGTTCGTGGCTTGGGGCTGCTCGATATCCGCACTATTTTTGGTGAAACGTCAGTACGACGCAAAATGCGACTCAAGCTGATTGTGCAGCTCATGCGCTCTAATGCCGACGCCTTCGAGCGCCTGCCCGTACAAGACCTGACCCAAGACATCCTCGAAACGCCCATTCGCCGCGTCATGCTGCAGGTGGCGGCAGGCCGCAATCTTGCCGTGTTGGTCGAAGCGGCGGTACGCAACACCATTTTGTCACTGCGCGGCATCGACACCATGGGCGACTTCATCGAACGGCAGGCGCTGGCCATCATGGAAAGCAGCCGCCCCGAGTCGCCATGAAAATCGTACTCATCACAGGCATTTCAGGCTCAGGCAAATCGGTCGCTCTGCGGCTACTCGAAGACTCCGGTTATACCTGCGTCGACAATCTGCCCGTCAAGTTCCTGCATGAATTCATTGCCACGGTTCGCGAAGAAAACCTCGATCGCGTCGCCGTTGCGATCGATATCCGCTCGCCAGGCGAGTTGGCCGGGTTACCCGACATCATCACGGGCTTGCGCGCACAAGGCACCGAACTCAAAGTTATTTTCCTCGACGCCAGCGACCATGCGCTCATGCAGCGCTATTCCGAATCCCGGCGACGGCACCCACTTACCGATCGCCTGCAAAGCAAGGGCGACTCACCCTCTTTGCTCGAGTGCATACACACCGAGCGCGAGCTGCTTGCGCCTCTGCGAGACCAAGAGCACGTCATCGATACATCCGACCTGACCCCGGGACAACTGCGCGCCTGGATGCGCGACCTCATCCAGGCGGGTCGTGCCGAAGTCGTCCTCACCTTTGCATCGTTTGCCTACAAGCGCGGGGTACCTGGCGACGCAGACCTGGTCTTCGATGTTCGTTGCCTGCCCAACCCCCACTACGACCGCGAACTCAGGCCCCTGACGGGGCGCGACGAACCGGTCGCAGCCTGGCTCTCTCAGTTCGGCAGTGTCGAAACCATGATCGAAGATATCAGCGGCTTCATCCGACGCTGGCTACCCCTTTATTTACAAGACACCCGCAACTACCTGACAATAGCCATTGGTTGTACCGGCGGGCAGCACCGCTCGGTGTATGTCGTCGAGCAACTCGCGCGCCGGTTCGCCGACCACGCCCCCCTGCTAGTCAGACACCGTAACTTGCCTGTTCGCCCGTAAATTGCTATGGCCTTTTACCGCTTGCGCTATTTCTGCCTGATCTTACTCCTGGCCATTTTGGCCGGGTGTTCATCGTCGGGCAAGCGCTCGGGCGGCTACTATCAAAACGACGGCCCAGGCAGCTCACCGCCGGCCAATATCGAAGCCATCCCCGACGCCATACCGCGCATCGAAGCCTATGCGCCTGCTAATTTGCGCCCTTACTCGGTCTTTGGTCGACGGTATGTGCCCATCAGTGGCAATGCCCCCTACCGCGAAGAGGGGATCGCGTCCTGGTACGGACGTCAGTTTCATGGCAACAAAACTGCCAATGGCGAGACCTACGATATGTATGCCATGACCGCGGCGCACCCAACGCTGCCTATTCCCAGCTATGCCCGCGTTACTCGGCCCACCACCGGGCGCTCGATCATCGTCCGCATCAACGACCGCGGCCCGTTTCACCCCGGCCGCATCATCGACCTTTCGTATGTGGCGGCTGCAAAACTGGGGCTGATTGGCCCAGGCAGCGGCAAAGTCGTCGTCGAAGCCATCACACAAACCGACATTAGTCGCGGAACCTGGAAAACACCCGGGCAAAATACAGTTGCTGTTGCCCCTCAAAACGCCCAGGACACGGGCGCCCTCCGGGCACAAACCTTTACGGCCGACGAACCTGCAATGACGCCCCTGATGCCCGATGCCCTGTCGGCCATTGCCCTGACAGACAGTAACGGGGTGACATCGCCCGACGATGCCGGCAACGCCTCCACGTCGCCCAATAGCACCTTTGCGGCATCGTCCGAGCAAGCGCAAATTGCGCCACCTGCAAGCAGTGGGTTTTATCTTCAATTTGGCGCATTTGGCAACGCCGAAAATGCCCAGGCGCTGGCTCAAAAGTTAAATACTCAAATTGCAGGGGTCGAGTCACAAACCGTACACGTTGCCCAGGGCGGCGAACTGTTTCGCGTTCAATTGGGCCCATACGCTGACCGCACCCAGGCCGTCAATGCTGCCGTGCGGGTCTACGATGCCGTAGGCGCCCAGCCCACTATCGCACTTCGCTAACCTTTTTGCTGTCGCTCAAGCGCCAGCTTGTAAAGCACATCACGCGGCATCCCGCTGACTTTTGCCGCAATTTTGGCGGCATCGCGCACACTCACAGACTCAAGCAAGGCATCCAGCAGCGTATCGGTGGCCGGATCAAGCAGCGTGGCGTCTGACACCGGCGGCGCATGCACAATCAAGACAAATTCGCCTTGTTCATGGTGACTATCACTATCGACCCAGGCTTGAGCCTGGGACAACGACAATGTATGCACTTGCTCAAAACGCTTGGTCAATTCACGTGCAATGGTCAGTTGCCGGTCGGGCCCGCAGACTGCCAGCAAATCAGCCAATGCCGCACGTAACCGATGCGGTGACTCGAACATGACTACCGGCGCGGGCGTCGTGCACCACGCTTGCAACCACTTACGCCGGGCGACCGGCCGGGACGGCGTAAAGCCGGCAAAGACAAACGCCGGATTTTCGTCGGACGTAGCGCCGCTGGCCATCAACGCAGCAATAACGGCACTGGCACCTGGGATAGGCACCACCCGATACCCGGCTTCGCGCACCGCACGCACCACGCGGGCACCTGGGTCGCTAACGCCAGGCGCGCCCGCATCGGACACCAGCGCCACACGTTGCCCCTGCCCCAACCGCTCGATAATAGACTGCGCCGCCTGAGCCTCGTTGTGACGGTGCGCAGCCAACAAAGGGGTTTGAACCCCCCAGGCATCCAACAGCTGACGACTCGCACGCGTATCTTCGGCGGCAACAACATCACAAAGCGCTAAAGCATGCAAGGCCCGTAACGTCAAATCTGCCAAATTACCGATAGGTGTCGCCACGACATATAAAGTCGACGCGGGCCAGTCTTGCCCCACCACACGATCAGTGAGACGTTTCCATGACCCCTCCAGGGCGCCTACATCGAAATTTTCAAGCATACTCAACCCGTTAAAACCTTCATAAGGTGGCCCGCCATACATGCCCGACCACGACGACCTGACGTTCGAGCTTGCGCGTATTGCGCAAGGCAAGGCCATCAGACGTCGGCGTGCGAAGCCGCGCAGTGCGCCGACGCCTCAACCAGAAACGGCCCAGGGGTCGCCAACACAACGTATCGGCTTCGAAGCCGAGCACCGTGCCTGCGAGTTTCTGACGCAGCGCGGGCTTCAGGTCGTCGACAAGAACCTGCGCTGTAAAGCCGGGGAAATCGACATCGTTGCCATAGACCCGGACCAGAGCCTGCTGATATTTGTTGAGGTTAAATTACGCACCGGCCAAGACTTTGGCGGCCCAGCTGCCAGTGTAAACCGTGACAAGCAAGACAAACTACGCCGCGCGGCTTTGTTTTTTTTGCCTCGTCTGGCGCGTACCTGCTTTGGCGGCAACGAACCGGCCTGCCGCTTCGATGTAATAACCGTCGATAAAGCCGGGCTGACCTGGATCCGTAATGCCTTTGACACCTGACAATACGCTCCTCGGGCCTTGTGCCAAAAAACGTTACATTACCTGACCTCGATTTACAACGCTCATGAGATAATACCGGGCATGGATATGACCTCTCGCATGTCGTCCCACTTCGACGACGCCATCGATACCTTCAAGGCCAGCGCACAGGCTTTGGCCGAGCCCCTTGCGGCATCTGTCGACGTTTTATTTGCGGCACTGGCCAACAACAATAAAATTCTTGCTTGCGGCAACGGCGGTTCTGCCGCCGACGCTCAACACTTCATCGCCGAACTTGTCGGACGTTTCGAGCGCGACCGCCTGCCATTGGCGGGTATTGCACTGAATACCGATACGTCCATTCTTACCGCTGTTGGCAACGACTACGGCTACGATCACATCTTCGAGCGCCAGGTTACCGCACTGGGTCAACCCGGCGACATCCTGGTCGCCATCAGCACCAGCGGGAACTCACCCAACGTATTGCGGTCTATCGAAGCAGCCCACGATCGCGAAATGATGGTGATCGCCCTGTCGGGCAAAGGCGGCGGCAAAATGAACGACGTCCTGCTCGACACCGACATCCACCTATGCGTGCCGCACGATCGCACCATGCGCATTCAAGAAGTCCACATTATCTTGTTGCATGCGTTGTGCGATGGTATCGATGCACTGCTCCTCGGAGACGCCCTGTAATGATTATGTCCATGCCAACCCTCCTCAAAAAAGGTTTTCTTGCCCCCCTGCTTGCGCTAACCACGCTCTTATCTGGTTGCGGCGTCATGCTGGTAGGCGGTGCTGCAACCACTGCAATGGTGGCCGCCGATCGTCGCACCGCCGGCGAGCAGGTTGAAGACCAGGCCATCGAAATGAAGATCGGCGCAGAAATGCGACGCCTGTTTGGCGACCGTGCACGCGTCATCAGCGTGTCTTATGCCGGTCGCGTCTTGCTGGTGGGCGACGTCCCCAATGCGCAAGACAAAGCCCAGGCCGAAACCGCCGCAGCAGGCGTCGAGAACGTCAAAGAAGTCATTAACCGCATCCGCATCGGCGACATTACACCGCTCAGCGTGCGCACCAACGACACCTGGATCAGCACCAAAGTCAGAACCGCCCTGATCGAAGCCAAAGAAGTACCGGCACGCACCATTGTGGTCACCACCGAACGCGGCATTGTCTACCTGCAAGGCAAGGTCACCGAAACCGAGGGCGTGTTGGCAGCCAAGGTCGCCTCCAATGTTTCGGGGGTCAATGAAGTCGTCAAGCTGTTCACCATTGTTTCCCGCGAAAGCCTCGTGTCGCCGACAGCGCCTGTTTCCGACGCCTCGCGCAGCACAGCGGCTCAGCCCGCCAGCGCAACACCGGCTAGCAGCAGCGGCCCCGATACCCAAACAATGCCTGTCCAATGAGCAAACTTAAAATCTTTATTGTGGCGGCGGTAGCCGCCGTCGGCCTGCTGGCCTGGCAACTGTCCTCGCCCGCACGCACCGCACCCCAGGTATCGTTCACCAACCTGCAGGGCAAAACCTTTACTACCGAAGACCTCCGCGACAAAGTCGTCATGGTCAAGTTCTGGGCCACCAGCTGCGTGACTTGCATCCAGCAAATGCCCGATACTGCAGCTACCTACACCGCGCTGGCCGACCAAGGCTACGACGTCATTGCCGTCGCCATGGACTACGACCCCATCGACTATGTCCGTAATTACGCCGAAACCCGCGAGCTCCCGTTTAATGTTGTGCACGATGCCGACGGCAAAATTGCCGCCGCCTTCGGCAACGTCCAGCTCACGCCAACGGCATTCCTTATCGATAAAGACGGCAACATCGTCAAGCGTTATCTTGGCAACTACAATAAAGAAGAATTCGTCAAAACCGTTCAGCGCGCGCTGGCCGGTTAAGTTTGCAAACTCTCTGCTTCTGCGCCCATGACCACACCCTCGTCCGACCCAACCACCTACACCTCCGAGATCAAGGCAGCCGTTCTTTCCGAAGCACTGCCCTATATCCGTCGCTTTCACGGTAAAACCGTCGTCGTCAAGTACGGCGGCAATGCCATGACCGAAGAGGCGCTTCAACGCAGCTTCGCGCACGATGTCGTATTGCTGAAACTGGTGGGTTTAAACCCGGTTGTCGTGCATGGCGGCGGCCCGCAAATCAACGAAGCGCTCAAACGCGTCGGAAAAGAAGGCGAATTCATTCAAGGGATGCGCGTCACCGATGCCGAAACCATGGAAGTCGTTGAATGGGTTCTGGGGGGCCAGGTCCAGCAAGACATTGTTATGATGATCAACGAAGCTGGCGGCAAGGCGGTGGGCCTGACCGGTAAAGACGGCTGCCTTATTCAGGCCACCAAAAAACTGGTGCCTAATAAAGAGCGCCCCGGTGAAATGATCGACATCGGTTTCGTCGGTGACATTTCCCGCATCGAACCGGCCGTCGTAAAAGCGTTGCAAGACGATCAGTTCATCCCTGTCATTTCGTCAATTGGCTACGGCGAAGACGGGCGCGCCTATAACATCAACGCCGATCTGGTCGCTGGCAAAATGGCCGAAGTTCTGGGCGCCGAAAAGTTGGTCATGCTCACCAACACACCAGGCGTTCTCGACAAGCAAGGCAAATTGCTGCGTAGCCTCTCGGCTCGAACCATCGACGAACTCTTCGAAGACGGCACCATTTCAGGCGGCATGCTGCCTAAAATTTCTTCGGCACTCGACGCCGCGCGCAACGGAGTCAATTCGGTTCACGTCGTCGACGGTCGGGTTCCACACTGCCTGTTGCTCGAAATCCTGACCGACCGCGGCGTCGGCACCATGATCAGCGCCCACTAGCGCATGCGGTCTATTCATACCCGTTTACCCACACAACGGGCACGACGGGCGTATGCACAGCATGCGCCCGTTTGGTTATTCGACCTCGACAACACACTGCACGACAGCTCCCGCGCCATTTTCAAAGTCATCGACGGGAAAATGACAGACGCCGTGGCGCAATGTCTCGATGTTGATATCGACTTGGCAAACGAGCTTCGCGCACGCTACTGGAAACGCTACGGCGCAACCGTTATCGGGTTGGTCAAGCACCATAACGTAAACGCCCGCGAATTTCTGCGCATCAGCCACGATTTCGATGCCGAGCCGCTAGTGCATTCCGAGCCAGGTCTGGCGCGCAAGTTTTCGCGCTTGCCTGGCAGAAAGGTATTGCTTACCAACGCGCCTCACGACTATGCCCGGTCGGTGCTTAAAACGCTGGGCCTGCTGCCGTACTTCGATATGATCTGGTCGATCGACCATATGAGGCTGCAGGGCAATATTCGCCCTAAACCTTCACGCGCCCTAATGCGACAAGTCGTAGCGCGGCTAGGCACTCGCCCCGATCAGGTCATTTTGGTTGAAGACACTCTGAAAAATTTGAAAACAGCACGCCAGATGGGTTTACGTACCGTGCACATTTTTCACCCAGGGACACCGTTTTCGGCCATGCACAGCGGGCGCAACAGCTACGTTAACCTGCGTATCAGTACCCTGGGCACACTACTAACCGCCAAACGGCCATTACGACGGTAACACCAGGGCCGTACCCGCCAGACCGCTGCGAAAGCCAAGGCAGCCTCTCAAAACCTCACCCCTAGCAGGACGACGCGCAGACCGGGCAACCCGGGTCTTGCCGATACTTAATTTGATGCCACTGCATGGTCAAGGCATCGAGACACTGCAACCGCCCCACTAACGGCTCGCCTATACCGGCAATGACCTTAATGGCCTCTGCCGCCTGCATGCTGCCCACAATGCCCACCAAGGGCCCCAGCACGCCAGTCGTCGCGCAATTCAGCTCGTCTACCTCGTCGCCTTCAGGAAACAGGCAATGGTAGCAGGGCGCATCGGGGCGACGGAGGTCGAACACACTGACTTGCCCCGAAAAGCGTATGGCTGCGCCTGAAACCAAAGGCTTACGGTGCGCTACGCACGCCCTATTAACGGCGTGACGCGTGGCAAAGTTGTCGCAGCAATCCAGTACAACGTCAACGTCGGCAACGGCCTGTGAAAGCGCCGCATCGTCAAGCCGTTCGAGGCGTGGCACCACGCTAACAAAAGGGTTGATAGCGTTCAGCGTCTGACGTCCCGATTCGGCCTTGGGGACGTCGAGCCGGGCGGTATCGTGCATGATCTGGCGTTGCAAGTTCCCAATATCAACGACATCGTCGTCGGCCAGAACAATATGCCCCACACCGGCAGCAGCCAAATACATCGCCGCCGGCGACCCTAAGCCACCGGCCCCCACAATGAGTACTCGTGCGGCCAGCAGCTTTTCTTGCCCCTCGATGCCCAGCTCGTCGAGCAAGATATGACGCGCATACCGCAGAAGCTGCGCGTCATCCATCAGTCAACCTTAATCATGCCTTCGGGAGTGAAGCGGTAACGCTCGACACCCGACGTATTGGCGCCATCAGAGGCACGCGCAGGGACTTCAGCCGTTTTTACGGCGCCGCTGTCATTTTTTTTTTCGGCCCCGGCATCAGCCTTGGCAACGATTTCATTCTTCTTGACCTGCTTACCTTCAAGCAAATTAATGGCCTGCTGCAGCTGGAAATCGTCTTTACCGCCAAACTCGAACATCTTGACATCGGGCGGCGCCATATCTTGCTCATCTTCCTGGGGCGTTACGACCTCGGGGGCCGACGAACCATTGGCCAGATGATGTTGAAGATCGGCTTCACGAGGAATGCGGAACAAGTTGCCCTGCGGCGTGTCGTCGACAACAACGTCGGGTTCGACGCCTGTTGCCTGGATAGACCGCCCGCTTGGGGTGTAATACAAAGCCGTTGTCAGTTTGATGCCGGAGTCTTCGGTAAGCGGCAACACGCTTTGTACCGAGCCCTTGCCAAACGAACGGTTGCCCAGCACCTTGGCGCGCTTGTGATCTTGCAACGCGCCGGCGACAATCTCGGAGGCCGAGGCCGAACCAACGTTGATCAACACCACCATGGGCACTGTTTTGGCCCATTCGGGGAAAACGACATCGCTGTTGGACACGCCACCGAAGCTGCGCACGTAGTTCACTGGCTTGGCGTGATATTCGCGGTTCGACGACGGAATACGGCCTTTGGTTGACACGACCAGGACATCTGGCTTGAGGAAAGCCGACGACACACCAATGGCGGCATCGAGCAGACCACCTGGGTCGTTACGCAAATCGAGGACCAACCCTTTAGGGGCCTTGCCACCCCCAAGCTCGCGCAACTGGCGAGCCAGGTCGGACACGGTGCGCTCTTGGAACTGGGCAATACGTACATAACCGATATCGTCAGGCAACATTTTGCTGCGCACGCTACGTACCTTGATCATGTCGCGGATGATTTTTACCATCAGGGGCTTGTCTTGGCCTGCTCGCTGAATAGTAAGCACGATAGGCGTTTGGGGCTCGCCACGCATGAGTTTGATGGCTTCGCTAAGGGTCATACCCTTGGTGGGCTTGCCATCAATGTGCGTGATCAGGTCACCCGACAAAATGCCGGCACGGGCGGCCGGAGTGTCTTCAATGGGCGCGATGACTTTAGGCATGCCGTCTTCGCTGCCGATTTCGATACCCAACCCGCCAAAACCACCCTGGGTTATGGCTTCCATTTCTTTGAAAGCTTCAGGGTCGAGATAAGCCGAATGCGGATCAAGGTCGTTGAACAGACCTTTGATGGCCTCATTCATGAGCTTTTGATCGGTCAGGGGTTCGACGTAACTGGCCTTGATGGCGGAAAACACATTGGCGAACTGCTGCAGCTCGCGCAACGGCAAAGGCTCGCCGCGCTGCGCAACTGCAGAAATACCCAGGCTGAGCAGCACGCCGCCGACCGCGCCCATCATGACCAGACCAAAACGACCAAACTTGCGAGTGCTCATGCACATTCCTGTATGTAAACGAATTAACGCCCCAACCAAAGTTGCGGGTTGACGGGCTTGCCGTTATGCCGAATCTCGAAGTATAGACCGGACTCGACCTGCCCACCGGTTGCCCCAACCGTGGCAATGGCATCGGACACCTTCACGGTATCACCCACCTGCCGCAGCAAGCTTTGATTGTAAGCATAGACAGAGAGATAGCCCTGCCCGTGATCGACAATAAGTAGATTACCAAAACCATTGAACCAACCGGCATAGGCCACTCTGCCGGGCGCGACCGGACGAACACGGGTGCCTTCGCGCGCACGAAGAACAATACCCCGCCAGACCCCGCCGTCGGGGCGCTCCATGCCAAATCGGCCCTGGATTTCCCCCTTCACCGGCAGAGGCAGGTTTTTACTAAGACCCTTCAAAACCGCAACAGGTTCCGCAGATTCCGGTTCAGTCGGCCCGCTATCCTCGTCGTCGTCGGCGGCAGTGGGGGCCATACGCTCGGCCGGACGGCGAGCGACCTGCGGCGGCGGTGCCGTTTCCTGGGCTTTTGCCGGCTCGGCATCGTCATTACCTATGGCATCGACAGTGACCACATCGGTTTCAGGTGCGACACGAACCTGCTCAAGCGCCTTAGCCTGACGTTCGGCCTCGGCCGCTTTGGCACGCTGTTCTGCGGCAAGCCGTTCACGCTCGGCTTTTGCTTTGGCCTCTGCAGCTCTGCGCGCGGCCTCTTCAGCTGCGCGCTTTTCACGCGCAATACGCTCGGCCTCGCGCTGACGGGCAATTTCGACCTGCAGCCCATCGACCAGAGACTCGAGACGGGTTTCGTTGCGCGCCAGGGTTTTGGCTTGCTGTCGCTGCGTTTTAAGCTCGGAATCAATCCGGGCCAGCACCTTCAGGCGCTCGGCCTTCTGGGCTTCGAGCTCAACTTTCTTCTGACTGGTTTCTGTCGTGAGTTCGGCCAGTTCGGCCTGCCGGGCAACCTGATTAGTTTGAAGACGCGACAGACGCTTGACACTGGCATCGAGCGCGCGCACCGAGTCGGCCTGGGCTTGCGACACGTAACCCAAATAGCCCAGTTCGCGCCCGATTTCTTGCGGGTTGTCACCGGACAGCAACGCAGCCCAGGGCGACAAACCGCCGGCATACTGGGCCCGCAACTGATCGGCTAGCTCTGCTTGATGACGCTCGACATCGGCTTTGCCTTTGGCAATTTGCGTTTCAAGCGTCGCCAACTGCGCACGCACGGCCTTGTCTTGGCGCTCAAGCTCGTCAAGACGCCGGTTGATGCCGGAAATGGCAGACTCGGACTCACGCAAAGCAGACGCGGCATCGTCGCGTGAAGACGTTTGCTTGTCGATGTCTTTTTGCAGCTCGGCAATGCGTTCGCGCAATTCAGTTTGCTGACGGCGTGCCTCGGCCTGCCGGGCTTCGAGGGCCTGGGAGGATTGATTGCCCGACGCAACACCCGCCCACAGGACCAACATTGCGCAACCGAGCACACGCCGCATGACGCTTATTCCTTTTTGGCTTTACCCTGGGCTGCAACCGCAGCCATGGCCGCCTCGATTTCGGCGGCGTCACCCAGATAATAATGACGAATAGGCTTGAGATCGTCGTCAAGCTCGTAGACCAGGGGCTGGCCGGTAGGAATATTCAGCGACACGATATCGTCGTCGGAAATGCCGTCGAGATGCTTGATCAGCGCCCGCAGACTGTTGCCGTGCGCCGCGACCAATACGCTGCGACCAGAACGCAAGGCCGGTGCTATAGAGTCGTTCCAGAAAGGCACCACACGCGTAACGGTGTCTTGCAGACATTCGGTTGCCGGGAGCTGGTCGGCAGGGATTTTGGCGTAACGCTTGTCAAAACGCGGGTGGCGCGGATCATCGAGCTCGAGCGGATTAGGCGCGATGGCATAAGCGCGGCGCCACACCAGCACTTGCTCTTCGCCATACTTGGCGGCCGTTTCGGCCTTGTTAAGGCCTTGCAAAGCACCATAATGGCGCTCGTTCAGGCGCCAGCTCAGGCCCACCGGCGTGTGCATAGCATCCATAGCGTCAAGGGCGATCCAGAGCGTACGAATGGCCCGCTTGAGCACCGACGAAAAAGCGATGTCGAACTCAAAGCCTTCGTTCTTGAGCAGTTCACCGGCTTTGCGGGCCTGTTCGCGACCGGTTTCGGTCAGGTCGACATCGGTCCAGCCGGTAAAGCGGTTTTCGAGGTTCCATTGGCTTTCGCCGTGGCGCATGAGTACGAGTTTATGCATGACAAAAAAGACCTAAAAGTTGAATTATCGCGTCCATTTTATAATCCCTGTAAACCTTGACCATTTCAAGCATCAACCTGGGACACATCGTGGATTTCATTCTTAGTGAGAACAACCTTTACATTTTACTGATTGCCGTCGTTTCCGGCCTAATGTTGTTGTGGCCGACGCTCATGCGCGGCAGCCGCGCATCCAGCGTGAGCGTATCCGAGGCTGTCCAACTGGCCAACCAAAAACAAGGCATCTTCATCGATGTACGCCCGCACGAACGCTTCAAGGCCGGCAGCATCGCTCAGGCACGCAATGTCCCATTAGCCGACATCGACGCCAAAATGTCCAGCCTGCCCAAAGACAAACCACTCATCGTGTTTTGTGATCAGGGCCGCATTTCAGGCTCGGCGGCCAGCAAATTGCGCAAAAACGGTTTCGCCGAGGTCGTCAGCCTTGAGGGCGGCCTGAACAAATGGACAGAAGCCGGCATGCCTACGTCGGCAAAACATTAAACCCAATCGCATCACCCAAAGGAACACACATGGCCGTCGTTACGATGTATAGCACCGCCGTCTGCCCGTTCTGCGTGCGCGCAGAAATGCTGCTGAAACAGCGCGGCGTCACCGAAATCCAAAAAATCCGTATTGACACCGACCCGGCGCAACGCGAAGCCATGATGGCGCGCACCAATCGCCGCACCGTACCGCAAATCTTTATCGACGACACGCATGTCGGCGGATACGATGACCTGGCAGCACTAGACAGGGCCGGCGGTCTGATGCCCTTGCTGAGCAAATAATTCGTAAACTGCGGCATGGCAATAGTGCCATGCCCAAACTCATAGGAAGACAAATGGCCGAACAGGACCAAGCCGCTCAAGGCAATAACACCCCCGACCCCAGCTTCAATCTGCAGCGCACCTACGTTAAAGACCTGTCGCTCGAAATGCCCAACGCGCCCCAGATTTTTCTGGAACAGGAAGGCCCGAGCGTCGAAGTCACCATCAATGTCGGCGGCCAGCAACTGGCAGAAAGCATCTACGAATCAACCGTAACAGTGACCGTCACGACCAAAATCCAGGACAAAACCCTGTACCTGATCGAAGCGACGCAAGCCGGTATTTTCGAAGCAGCCAACATCCCCGCCGAACAACTCGACCCGCTGTTGGGCATTGTCTGCCCGACCATGCTTTACCCGTACTTGCGCGCCACCGTTGCCGACGCCATCACGCGTACAACTCTGCCCGCATTGCACCTAGCCGAAGTCAACTTCCAGGCACTCTATGAGCAACGTCTGGCACAAATAGCCGAGCAACAATCGGACATCCAACTGCCGCCCGGCGCAACGCGTCAGTAACATGCCTCAGTCTGCATCAGCGCCGTTGCGCGTCAGTGTTCTGGGTGCCGGCAGTTGGGGCACAGCACTTGCAGCACTGGCCTGCGCCAATGCCCAGGTGATGATTTGGGCGCGCGACGCGGCGCTGGCAGAGGCCATCAACGCAACACACCAAAACGCTAGGTACTTGCCGGGCATCACACTGCCTTCGGCGCTTCTTGCCACCAGCAATCTGTCTCAAGCCGTTGCGCACGCGTGTGCGGGCCAGGGCGCTCCTGGGCTCATTATTCTCGGCGTGCCGGTTGCAGGCCTCGAAAGTACCTGCAGTGCCCTCGCTAACGAACTGACCAAACTAAACCACCCTGCAGTTTCGGTGGTCTGGACGTGCAAAGGTTTCGAGCAAACCTCGGCGCAATTACCGCACGCCATTGCCCAAAAAGCACTGGCCCCCATCCCCGGCGTCGGGCTGGGTGTCGTGTCGGGACCATCGTTTGCCAAAGAGGTTGCACAAGGTTTGCCCGTTGCGTTGACCGTTGCCAGTCATCATCCTCAAGTCATCGAAGCCACCACGCAAGCACTGCATGGTAGCAATGCCCGCATTTACAACAGCACTGACGTCATTGGCGTAGAAGTGGGCGGCGCCATGAAAAACGTCATGGCTATCGCCTGCGGCATTTCAGACGGCCTGACGCTGGGCACCAATGCCCGCGCAGCACTTATCACCCGTGGCCTGGCCGAGATGCAGCGGCTGGGCGTCGCCCTGGGCGGTTCTGCCGACACCTTCGCCGGCCTCACCGGCCTGGGCGACCTGGTCCTTACAGCCACCGGCCCGCTCTCGCGTAACCGGCAAGTAGGCCTGGCCATTGGCGAGGGCCAAACCCTAGACGCCATTTTGGCCAATGGCATGACAGCCGAAGGCGTGCGGTGTGCGCGCGCTGCGCTGGCCCTGGGTAACCAACTGGGCGTCGACCTGCCCATTACCCAAGCGGTATGCGATGTCTTGTTCAACGGGCTATCGGCACGGCAGGCGGTCTCCGACCTGCTATCGCGCGAAGCCAAGCCCGAAACACCCAAGCAAGCCTAAACGCTGCCTTCGTACCCCTGCTGTCGCCAGGCTTCATACACCGTCACGGCGACCGCATTCGACAAGTTCAAGCTGCGCTGGCCGGCACGCATCGGCAAGCGCAAACGTTGCTCAGGCCCAAACAGCGCCAACTGGTCAGCCGACAATCCGGCCGTTTCGCAACCAAAGACAAAAACGTCATTAGGCTGGAAAACAAACACCCCCAGCCGAGATGACCCCTTGGTCGTCAACGCAAACCGACGCATCGGATCGCCGCCGATGGCGGCCAGCGCGCCCGGCAAATCGTCGTGCACCCGGACATCCGCCCACTCATGGTAGTCGAGCCCGGCCCGGCGCAAACGTTTGTCATCGAGCTCGAACCCCAAGGGCCGGACTAGGTGCAAAGCCGCGCCAGTATTGGCGGCCAACCGAATAACGTTGCCGGTATTTGGTGGAATTTCAGGTGAAACCAGAACAATATGGAACATGTTTATCTTGATAAGACGTCGTTAAGTCGCTCGCGTACGGGAGTACGCGCCAGTACTACCCCTGTCACCGCCGTCGCACCCGCCGCCAGCAACACCCTGGATACGGCATTCAAGGTACTGCCGGTCGTCATGACATCGTCGACGACGGCAAAACGATGGCCGGCGACCTTCGACGAGCATCCAAAAAGCTCTGCTGTGCCAGCCAGACGCTGCTGACGATTCAGGAATTTTTGCGGCCCCGTCTCGTGATGTCGGTACAACCAATGATGCTTACAAACCAGACCTAATCGGCGCGCGAGTTGTGCGGCCAGCTCGGCAGCAGGATTAAACCCGCGACGCTGCAGAGAAGCTTTGGTCGCAGGGACAGGAACCAGGATTGTATCGTCGGGCAGGACATAGCGCGTGTCGCGCATACGATCGGCCATGAGTGTGGCTAATGTTTTAGCCAATACAAACCGTCGCTGCTGCTTGAACTGCAACAGCAGCAAATTGGCGGGGAATGTGTAGTCGACAGCCGCAAATACCTGACCAAACACGGGCACAAGCGCAGCGCAATCGTGACAACACCCTCGCGCATCGAGCCGCAGGCAGCACCGAGGGCAACGCCTTCCCGATGTTGTCATGCTGCGGCAGGCTTCGCCTGCACAAATGTTGCACAACAGCCCGCCCTGCACCGTAGAACGGCACAAGACGCACTCGCCCGGCAGCCATAGGGTCAGGCCGTCCACCCATTCGCGCAGCCGCAGACTATAGGCCATAATAGCCAGTGAAAATCAACATATCGCCATCTGACCATGGCGTCGGCCATGTGCCAAGCGCCGCATACACAAATATGTCATCACACCCCTCGCTGCCCATCCAGGCCGACCACGTCGTTAAACAGTTCGCTCGCCGTGCGCCGCTAGACAACGCCCAGTTTCTTTACGGTGAGGTTGCTCAGCGTATGCTGCAGCGGCTCAGTTATATCCGTGTCACGCCCGAAACTCTGGTCGATGCGGGCTGTGGCGCCGGGCATGCCATCGAACCGCTACGCGCCCGCTATCCCACCGTCGATTACATGGGGGTCGACAACTGCGCCGCACTGCTCGACGTGGCGCGCGAACGTCACGCCGGCAAGCGTGGGCTCTGGAATCGTCTGCGCAACAAGCCCACGCCCAATACCGACTTCACATGCGCCGACCTGGCCGACACTGCCCTGCCACCCGAGTCGGCGGGCCTAGTCTGGTCAAATATGGCATTGCATTGGCACCCCCGCCCGCACGACGTCCTTCTAGAATGGCGACGCGTTCTGAAACCCGAGGGGGTCGTGATGTTTTCTTGTCTGGGGCCGGGCACGTTTAAAGAGTTGCGCTCAGCACTGCAGGCTGCGGGGCTGCAAACAGCGACACCCGCTTTTGTCGATATGCACGATTTTGGCGATTTGCTTATCGAGTCGGGGTTCAGCGACCCAGTAATGGACCAAGAAACCCTGACACTCACCTACCGTAGCGCCGAAAAACTACTTGAAGACCTGGCGAGCTTGGGCGGCAACCCGGCTCAAAACCGCCGCAGCGGGATGGTAGGTCGCGAATGGCGCGGTCGCCTGCTGGACGCACTAGAAAAACAGCGTGCCATGGACGGCACTATTCATTTAAGCCTTGAGATAGCTTATGGCCATGCCTGGCGAGCGCGCACTTACAGCACGGCACCCGGCGAAGCCCGCATTTCGGTCAGCGCCATTACACGACGGCCGAAACCCTAAGGGCCGTGCTTAACGCAACCTAGCGCGACTCTTGGCGACGGCGCGATGCGTCGATACCCAGCTGTTTAAGCTTCCGGTACAAGTGCGTGCGCTCCAGGCCGGTGCGCTCGGAAACCCGCGTCATGCTGTGATTTTCTCGTGCCAGGTGGTATTCAAAATAAATACGTTCGAATTCGTCGCGCGCATCGCGTAACGGCTGATCGAGCGGGATATTACTAAGCTGCAGGGCATGTGGCTCGAGCGCTACCGAGGCTTCGGCAGCGGCAGCAACTGCTGGCGTTGCGGCCGACGACTGTATGACCGGAGCCGCTGCCATAGCTGCGTTTGCCGGAGCTGCCGCTGAAGCCGCCGCACCACGACTGACCACTGGGCGTGCCAACGCCGCCGCAATGGTCTTCAGCAACTTTTGCAACGTAATGGGCTTTTCGAGAAAATCGACCGCACCAATCCGCGTGGCCTCGACCGCCGTGTCGACCGTGGCATGGCCACTCATCATGATGACAGGCATATCGAGCAGGCCTTGTGACCCCCATTCGCGCAACAAACTAACACCGTCGGTATCGGGCATCCAGATATCGAGCAGCACCAGGTCAGGGCGCGCGCGCTGACGGGCTGCCCGCGCTTGAGCGGCGTTTTCAGCCAACTCAACGGTATGCCCTTCGTCGTAAAGGATTTCAGACAACAACTCTCGAATGCCGATTTCGTCGTCTACCACCAGTATTCTGGCCATAAAGCATCACCTATATTTTTTTCGCATTATCGTACCCTCGCCCGGCTTCGTCCAGCGCAGCGGCAGAATTTAGCAGCCGCGTGAACAAAATAGACACCCGAGCACCCCCTTCGCGACGGTTCGACACATCAATGCGACCGCCGTGCTCTTCGATAATTTTCTTGACGATTGCCAGCCCAAGGCCGGTTCCTGCCGATTTTGTGGTGACATAGGGCTCGAAGACCCGGGTCAGCACCTGCGGCTCGAACCCCGGCCCGCTGTCGGAAACCGTCAGCCGGACCGCCTGAATTTCCGGACCCTCGTCGTTAATACGCGAGAACGTCAGTTTGGTCTGCACATAGATTTTAGCCTCTGTCGCGCCGGCCAACGAAACCGCATCGCGCGCATTGGCCAGAAGGTTATGAATCACCTGGCGCAACTGAGTCGGATCGCCTTCGATGTGAGGCAGGTCGGCTTGCAGGTCGGCCTCGATCCGCAAGCCTGTCGGCTCATCGCGCACGACGGCACCGGAAGGGTCCCAACCGTATAGCGTCATAATTTCAGACACCAGCACATTCAGGTCAAGTGACTGCATCTGGGCCGGCGGCGTGCGGGCGTACTCACGAAAATCATCGACCATTTTCTTGAGTGACGCTACCTGATTGACAATGGTATTGGTTGAGCGCATCAACATGGCCGCGTCGGTATCATCCAGGCGCGACGCCAGCTTCATGGCCAAGCGTTCGGCCGACAGCTGAATGGGCGTCAACGGATTCTTGATTTCGTGAGCCAGACGCCGCGCCACTTCGCCCCAAGCAACGGTGCGGTTGGCCGAAATGACCTCACTGATGTCATCAAAAACGACCAAATACCCATTCGCCCGGCCATCAACCGTCAGGTGGGTACCGCGCGCCAGCAAGGTCACAACATTTTTCTTGGCTTCGTTATCGCTGGCCGCCTCACGCTCTAGCTCAAACTGCTGCTGCCAATATGCACGCTCCGACTCGACTGCGGCATGAGCCGCAAACGCATGGCGGATCAGTTGAGACAACGTAAATGCACCATCGACTGTTTCAAGCGGGCGGCCTTTAACCGAGCGCAAATCGACACGCAAGATGGATTGAGCCCCCTGGTTGAACATACTGACCCGGAAGCCTTCATCAAAAACCAGCACCCCCGAAGACAAGTTGCTCAGTACCGACTCGAGATAAACATTGGTTCGCTCGAGCTGTTGCCGGTTGCGTTCGACCATCTGCCGAGCTTCGTCGAGTTGACGCGTCATGGCATTGAACGAACGAGTCAGTTGGCCAACCTCGTCCTTTTCGGGAGGCTCGGGTAGGGGCCGGTAATCGCCAACACCCACGGCCTGCGTACCTGCTGCCAGCGTCAATAGCGGACGAACAAGACGACGAGAAACACCCAGGGCCACCACTACCGACGCGAACACCGCCAGAATCAATGCCAATGTCAGCGTTATCCCGTAAAGCTTACGCAACCCCTGACGAGAGAGCGCCAGCTCTTGGTAATCGCGAAAGCCTTGCTCGACCTGGCTGGCGTTGCGCGCAATTTGCTCGGCCACCGGCTGGATGACCTGCAACCAGCGCACTTCGGGCGTCACGCCCAATGCCGTCGTAGACCGGTCGAGTCGCTGAATAGGGACAACGACCCGCAAGAACAAACCCGTATGCAGATCCCCTTCGGGGCGTAGTCCTTGTCCGACATCGTCGGCCTCAGCCGCCGCATAACTGCGCGATACCCGCAACTGATTCATGACGTGCTGCGGCGGCATGTCGGGTATCAGCTTGCCATAATCGGCCGTTGAGAAGGCCACTGTGCGGCCGCTCCCAGAAAAAACCATGGCTTCGGCGACACTGCCCTCTTCACGTAGGCGAGAGATCAATACCCCCATGTCCGCATCGGGTTTGTCGCCCAGTTGCTCGGCCATAGACTTGGCGCGAACGTTCAGGTCGGCCAGTTGAAGGTCGAGCACGGCCCGCCCCAGACTCAAACCGGACTCAAGCGCACTATCGACCCGCACGTTGAACCACGACTCGATGGAGCGCGACATGAACTGAACCGAGAGCACATAAATCAGGGCGCCGGGCAACACCCCGATCAGCGCAAACGACAACGCGAAACGAGCCGTTAAACGGGCTCCGAACTGTCGCCGACGAATCTGGCGCACTAGGCGCACGGCCAGCACCACAACCCAGAACACCAGGGTGACCGCGAACACCGCATTCAGGCCTAACAGTGTGTCGTAGTGCTGAGCAAACCGTGAGGCATTACCCGTTGACCAAACCAGCAGGCTCAGCAACGCCAGCGCGCTGATCACCGCAATGACCAGCGTCAGCCGAATCGCCCATTTCAGGACGGGTCGGGTGTTTGCGGAGAAATTGAAAATAAGAAATCTTTCCATGGGGTCACAATTGACCAGACGCTGCTGTTGAAAGAATCGATGCGAAACGGGCGCGGCAGGCGAGAAGTATCGAGACGAAGACGAAGGCGGCCACTATATTCTTTGCCCGTTTCAAAGGCGTCGGCCGGCGCGACCGCCCAACCCCGAATGTGTTTGACGTAAGCCAACGCGTCTTCGAAGGTAGCTTCAGGCAAGGTCAGGTCGCCAGCCCCAACCCGCCATTGGCGGGTCAGCACGTTATAAGACAACCGAAAAGTCTGTTGCTCGTTGGCCAGCACCTTATCAAACCACCACCAACGGTCGGCCACGATCTCCAGATCGGTCGTGAAATACAAGGGCATGCCTTTTTCAGCCGCCTGACGCAGCTCGGGATCAACATAAATGTCGACGTCTGCGTCAATGTATAGCTGACCATTGCGCACAACCGGCTCGACGCTGACGATCTGATCGGCGTGCGCAAGCGACCAGCCCGTTTGTATTACAACAAACAGACCAACAACACACCAGACAGAAAACAGGCGCCGAAAAAAGGTCATGACGCATTATTGTTGTCGACAGCGGCCTGCTTTGCAAACAGGGCAAAAAAGAAACCATCGTGCGCTGCCGCCTGACCATCGACCGGCAAAGGCAACAATTGGCCCGGGGCATCCAGACGCACGGCATCGGGGTGCTGTTCGAGTACCCACTGCGCCTGAGACTCGCCTTCCTGAGGAAACACGGAACAGGTCACATACAAAAACCGCCCGCCCGGCTTCAGGGTCTTCCACAACGCCTTCACGATTTTTCGCTGCAAGGCGGCCGTACGAGCGATGTCGGCCTCGCGACGCAACCACAGAATATCTGGGTGACGCCTAACGACCCCTGACGCCGTACACGGCACGTCGGCCAAAATAGCATCGAAGGGCTGACCATCCCACCAAGTGTCGAGTCGCGACGCATCGGCGGCCGTCAGTTTGACATGGCTCGAGGCCAACCCCAGCCGCTCCAGGTTCTGCCCGACACGGGCCAACCTTGAAGCATCAGCATCAAGCGCGACCAAATCAAGGTCTGCCAACTCGAGCAAATGCGCGGTTTTACCGCCTGGCGCTGCACACGCATCAAGCACACGCATACCCGACTGAAGGCCCAGCAACGGCGCTGCCAGTTGGGCGGCGGCATCTTGCACCGACCACCACCCTTGAGCAAAGCCCGGAATATCTTGTACAGGTCGTGGATGTTCGAGCACCACCGCTGCGTCGGGGCCATGGGCAATCCCTTCGAGCTGGACCGCATGTGCATTAATACCTGCCGCGCCCAAATCGGCCAGAAACTGCGTGACTGTGCGCTTTCGCGTATTGACGCGCAGCGTCATGGGCGGAGGAAGCTGTGCGGCTGAGAGCACCGCCTTCCATTGGTCAGGATAAGCTTGGCGCAGTCGTCGAACCCACCAGTTGGGGTGATTCCATCGAGCTTCGGGGTTGCCGCGGGCGCGCGTTAAAATGGCCTCGCGCTCACGCGTGAAACGACGTAAAACACCATTGACCAGCGCCTTGAAGCTTTGCATGCGCCGATGTCCAGCTACGGCGCTTACAGCCTGATCTACCACCGTGTGCACGGCATAGACCGGCCAATCAGGGCGTACCGGCTTGCCTTCGCGGGTCAACTGCTCGGCAACCATGGCGGTATCAAGCAAACACAACGACACCTGCAGCACCGCATCGAGCAATGGCACGGGCGGCGTTTTGGCAACTAGCATGTGCTTGACCTCAAGGGCCTGGCCCAAATGGCGCATGACATGAAAGCTGACCGCTTGCGTCGCCCCCTTCAGGGTTGGCGGAGTTTGTGCCATCACATCGGATAGCGACCGCCCTTCGCGCACCGCCGTCAGGCATTGCGCACTGGCCAAAATAATGTCGGAAAGCGCATGGCGGGAAGGGGTTGTCGCGTCGGTCACGTTGTCAAATAGTCGTAAAAATTCATTCCACGGGAATGTAGCATTAATTTAGCTGCACGCCGTCGCTGTGCGCGACGGCACAACGCAGTAAAATTCTTTTTTCTTTCAAGCCTTAAGGCTCAAGAGGTTAACGCATGAGTTCCCCAAAAGTTGGTTTTGTCAGTCTGGGATGCCCCAAAGCGCTGGTCGACTCCGAACGTATTCTGACCCAGTTGCGCACCGAGGGTTATGCCATTACACCCGACTACGATAACGCCGACGTTGTGGTCGTTAATACCTGTGGCTTTATCGACAGCGCCAAAGCCGAATCGCTCGACGCCATTGGCGAAGCCATTGCCGAGAACGGCCGGGTGATTGTGACCGGTTGCATGGGGGTCGACGAGTCGGTCATCCGCGATGTACACCCCTCTGTTCTGGCGGTTACCGGCCCTCAACAATACGAACAGGTGGTACGCGCCGTTCACGAG
The DNA here is from genome assembly GCF_002236805.1 of Pusillimonas sp. T2. Taxonomy (GTDB): domain Bacteria; phylum Pseudomonadota; class Gammaproteobacteria; order Burkholderiales; family Burkholderiaceae_B; genus Neopusillimonas. The sequence continues at coordinate 661,767 of NZ_NIQA01000001.1, forward strand.
GCCGCCCCGCCCAACCTCCAGCACGACCCCTACACCGATCTGGTCCCGCCGCAAGGGGTCAAGCTTACCCCCCGGCACTACGCGTATCTGAAGATCTCGGAAGGCTGTAACCACCGCTGCAGCTTCTGTATTATTCCGTCGCTGCGCGGCGACCTGGTCAGCCGCCCCATCGGCGACGTCATGAGCGAGGCCGAACGGCTGGTCAACGCCGGGGTGAAAGAGCTGCTGGTTATTTCGCAAGATACCAGCGCCTACGGGGCCGACATCAAGTTCCGTAGTGGCTTCTGGAATGGCCGCCCCATCAAAACACACATGACGCAGCTGTCCGAGGCGCTGTCAGAGTTCGGGATCTGGACCCGACTTCACTATGTCTACCCCTATCCCCATGTCGATCAGGTGATCCCGTTAATGGCCGAAGGCAAAATCCTGCCTTATCTCGACATCCCGTTCCAGCATGCCAGCCCTCGCGTCCTCAAACTCATGAAACGCCCGGCATTCGAAGACAAAACCCTGGCACGTATCAAACAGTGGCGCGAAACCTGTCCCGAACTCACACTACGTTCGACATTCATTGTGGGTTTCCCCGGCGAAACCGACGACGACTTCGAGTACCTGCTCGATTGGATGTCCGAGGCACAACTTGATCGCGTTGGTTGCTTTCAGTACTCTCCCGTCGACGGCGCAAAAGCCAACGAGCTGCCCGATCCAGTTCCCGACGAAGTCAAACAGGAACGTTGGGAACGCTTTATGGCTCACCAGCAAGCCATTTCGGCGGCGCGCCTGGCCCAAAAGGTCGGCCGGGAAATCGACGTGCTGATTGACGAGATTGACGAAGATGGCCCTATTGGCCGATCGAGCGCCGATGCGCCCGAAATTGATGGCAATGTCTTTGTAACGACCGACCGCACCCTGAAGCCGGGCGACCTGGTGCGAGTTAAAGTCACCGACTCTGACGAATACGACCTTTACGGCGAAACGATCTGAGGCGAACCCCGCAAGAAAGCGCCGATATCCTGGCGCTTTCCGCCCGGCTTTTGCACCTGCAAAATGCGCAACACGCCATCGCTAGTGGCCACATCAAGACCTGCCTCGGAAGCTGCCACGATGGTGCCAGGTTCCAGGGCCTTTACGGCCGGCATGGCTTGAGCGGCCCAGACCTTAATGGGCGCCTCCCAACCCGGTAGCTGCAAGGTTGCCCCCGGTACAGGGTCGAATGCTCTTACACGGCGCGCCAAAACGACGGCGGGTTGCGCCAGGTCTAGTGCGGCCTCGGCCTTGTTAAGTTTGGCGGCATAACACACACCTGCCTCGGGCTGCGGTGCCGGGGCCAGCGATTGTTGCGACAGCGCGTGCAAAGCCTCGACAATACATTGACCACCCAATTCGGCCAAGGCATCGTGCAGTTGCGCTGCCGTATGCGTTGCGCTAATGGGTAGGGACTTCACCAGCAGCATATCGCCGGTATCCAGGCCTTCGTCCATTTGCATGATGGTAATGCCAGTTTCGGCGTCACCCGCCTCGATGGCCCGCTGAATTGGGGCCGCGCCGCGCCAACGCGGCAACAAGCTGGCGTGGATATTCAAGCAACCCGCAGGCGGCAGGGTCAGCGTCCATTGGGGCAAAATCAGCCCATACGCCGCAACCACCATGACATCGGGCCGGGCCTCGATCAGGGCTGCCTTGGCCGCCTGGGCATCTTCCGGATACTTGCCATCGAGCCGAAGGCTACGCGGTTGCTGGACAGGAATGCCGGCCTGCAATGCCGCCTGCTTGACCGGGCTTGGCGTGAGCTTTAACCCCCGGCCCGAAGGGCGATCGGGCTGTGTCAGCACCAAGGGTACCTCGTGCCCGGCAGCAAGAATGGCATCGAGAGCGATGCGGGCGAATTCGGGGGTGCCGGCAAAAACAACACGCATTGCCGGTTATACCTTATCGAGTTCGCGTTCTTGCTTGCGCAATTTGGTTTTGATGCGGTTCAGTTTCAGCGACGAGAGGTATTCGACGAAAACCTTACCTTCGAGGTGGTCGAGCTCGTGTTGCACACAAACCGCCAGCAGGCCGTCGGCATCGAACTCGTAGGTCTCGCCCTTTTCGTTCAGGGCACGCACTCGGATATGTGCCGCGCGTTCGACCCGGTCGTAAATACCCGGCACAGAGAGACACCCCTCTTCGTAAACCTGGCGCTCGTCGCTTTTTTCGATGATTTCGGGGTTAATGAGAACCCGCAAATCGTTACCTTCTTCAGAGACGTCGATGACAACGACGCGCTCGTGAACGTCGACCTGTGTTGCGGCAAGCCCCACTCCGGGCGCGTCATACATGGTTTCGGCCATGTCGCGTACCAACTGGCGGATACGATCGTCGACCGTCTCGACCGGTTTGGCCACCTTGTGCAGGCGCGGATCTGGATAACGAAGGATGGGAAGCAAAGCCATGGCGTAATCAGTTTAAAAGGTGGTCTTCCATTATACCAACCGCCTTCCGGTCACGGCCGGCAGATGTTTATGTCGCGCACCATTTCACGCCGCCTGTAACTCTGTGGCAAACTGCTGCGCTATGCCTGTATCTCTTGATCACGACGAATTGGCTGCCTGGGTGCGCCTGACGCTTGAGCCCGGTCTGGGGCCCGCACAGGCCCGCCATCTGCTGGCGGCCATCGGGCTGCCGCAAGCTATTTTTACGCAATCTGTGGCACAACTCATGAAGTTTCTGCCTCAAAATCTGGCCCTGCAGCTTGCGCAAGCCCCATCAGCAGACATTGCCCAGGCCATTGCGCAAACGCAGCGCTGGCTCGAACACCCCAGCCACCATCTGTTAACGCTAGCCGACCCCGACTACCCCGCCAGTTTGCTCGAAATCCACGACCCGCCGCTGGTGCTGTACGTCAATGGGCAGCTTAGCACCCTAAACCGCCCCAGCATTGCGATTGTGGGCGCACGCAGCGCCACCCCCGGCGGCCTTGAAAACGCCAGCGCATTTGCCCGCCATCTGGCCGAACGCGGCTGGTGTGTTGTCAGTGGCCTGGCATCGGGCATCGACACGGCCGCCCACCAGGGGGCTCTGGACGCCGGCCCAAACGGCGGCGGCACGTTAGCCGTCATGGGAACAGGCATCGATATTATCTACCCTGCACGCAACCGCGACCTGGCCCACAAAATCGTCGAATACGGTACGTTGATCTCTGAGTTTCCCATGGGTCAACGCGCCATGCCTTACCAGTTTCCAAGACGCAACCGGATTGTCGCGGGCTTGAGCCGGGGGGTGCTGGTGGTAGAAGCCGCCGTGCAAAGCGGCTCGCTGATTACGGCGCGCCAGGCCGGCGACATGGGCCGCGAAATATTCGCCATTCCCGGCTCCATTCACTCACCGTTGTCCAAAGGCTGTCATCAACTCATCAGGCAAGGGGCAAAGCTGGTGGAGTCAGGACAAGATATTCTGGAAGAAATTTCGGGTGTTTTGCCGGGCCTGGGTAAGCCTTTACACGTTGTCGGTGCATTGCCCAAAACACGCGGCGCTTTGCAGGCATCGGGCGCTGCCGGTCATGACACACCCGACCCCATATTGCACGCCATGGGCTTTGACCCCATTGATGTCGATACACTCTTGCAGCGTACCGGGTTAGACATTACCCTGCTGAATAGCCGCTTAACCCTGCTTGAACTTGATAACCGGGTAGCCCGACTGCCCGACGGCCGCCTGCAAAGAGTCGCAGGCACAACAGGCCCCACCCATTAACTTTTTAACGCGAACCACTGAATACTCTATGCTGCGCAGCCAACGTCCCTCTGCTGAAGAACACGCCGAACTCATGCAAAAGCTGGGTCCGCTACCCATCGAAGGAGCGTCATGGCCTCGTTGGATAAAAATCGCGGCATGGATCATGCTTGGCCTCATCGCCTTCCAGTTTATTATCACCGCCACCGGGCCCAATGGGCAGAACGTCAATCCATACGTGGCCGCCAGTCTGGTCGCTTGCTACGTGGCGCTGATTGTTGTGGCGCGCTACATGACCACATCGGTCACCCGCATTACGGCCGAAGGCATCCAGCAAAGCTGGCTTAGCCAACGCCTGATCACTTGGGATGACATCCAGTTCACCAAATTTATCCCGCTGATTTCCTCAAAAAAACTGATTTGCTTTGTCAGCAAGGGCCGGCCGGTAGTTTTCCAGGGCGGCACCCGCGAGCTGCAAACCGCTTTTGCACAAATCTCGTTGGTTTACCGCCGGCGTTAAAGCGGCTTAGTGCCGTTTTGGATCCGGGCGTGACTACCGAATAGGCAACGGGTACATCAACCCACCCTGGCTCCACAACGCATTCAGCCCTCGATCAATTTTCAGGGGGCTACCCTGCCCAACATTGCGCTCAAAGCTTTCGGCGTAATTGCCCACCTGTTTGATGATTTGATAAGCCCAGCGCGCATCAAGCCCGAGATTTTTGCCGGCATTGCCCGAAACCCCAAGAAGCCGCTGTACGGCAGGCGTTGACTGCTGAGCATGAGCGTCTACATTGCTTGAATCAACGCCCAGCTCTTCGGCCAGAAGCATAGCCGTCAACGACCATTTCACAATATTCAGCCAGGCATCGTCCCCTTGCCGGACAAACGGCCCCAACGGCTCTTTAGAAATGAGTTCGGGCAAAACGATGTAATCGTCGGGGTTACCTAAACGTGAAGCCCGAATGGCGGCCAACCCCGACGCATCGGTTGAGAACACATCGCAACGACCCGCCGCAAAGGCACCGACGGCTTCATTAAACTGCTCAATAACCACCGGCTTATAACGAATATTATTGGCACGCGCCCAATCGGCCAGCGTGTTTTCATTAGATGTCCCTGTTTGCAGGCAGATAGTCGCGCCATCGAGCTCTTTAGCGCTTTTTACACCCAGCGACTTTAAAATCAGGAAGCCCTGACCATCATAAAAATTGATGCCGGCATGAATCACCCCCAGTGCTGTGTCGCGCTGTTGCGTTACCGAGGTGTTGCGAGCCAGCACATCAATTTCGCCCGACTGCAGTGCCGTAAAACGCTGCTGGGAGTTAAGCGGTACTGCTTTGTATTTCTCGGCGTCGCCCAATACAGCTGCTGCGACTGCGCGACACAAGTCTATGTCGAGGCCTCGCCAATGCCCTTTGTCGTCAGGGGCGGAAAACCCCGCAAAGCCAGTGGTAACCCCGCACTGCAAGTAACCCCGTTGCTTGACGACATCAAGCGTCTGCGCCTGTACTGCAGCACTGGCTAAACCCAACCCTAAACCGGCCAGCCAACATTTCCAGAATTTCATACTGTTTTTCCTGTGTGGATTCAATGCGGTGCATAGTCGCGCACGCCAAAAAGGGCCGACCCGATACGGATATCAGTCGCACCCTCTTCAATGGCCCACTCGAAATCGCCCGTCATGCCCATCGACAATCGCTTCACGTCATGATGCCCAATCGCCTGTGCCTCGTCACGCAATTGGCGCAAGCGGCGAAAACACCCACGTACAGCGTGCTCGTCGTCAGAATTGATGGCCAACGTCATTAGCCCTTTGACCCGAAGCGTAGGGAAGCCCTTAAGGGCATCAAGAAAGTCGGGCAGGTCGACGGGGTCGAGCCCGAACTTGGACGGTTCCGGCGAGGTTTTAACCTGGACTAGCACGTCGATACTGCGCCCTTCGTCTTGCAGCCGACGATGCAACACTTCGGCTAAAGCCAGACGATCTAGCGATTGAACTTCGTGTACCCAACGCGCCGCGTCTTTTGCCTTGTTAGTTTGCAAATGGCCTATAAGCACCCAACGCAGATCAAGGTCGGACAATTGCGGCAGCTTGTCGCGAAGCTCTTGCAAACGGCTTTCGCCAAAAGCGTTCAAACCCAGCGCGGCAGCTTCACGAACAGCATTGGCATCGAACGTTTTGCTGACCGCCAACAAATGAACGTCGGCAACGTCCCGACCGACGCGCTCACAGGCCTGGGCCATGCGCAGGCGAATCGCATCGAGCCGCTGCTTCATTGAATCAGACATATCGAAACCCGGTGACATCAGAGGGTTTCGATTGTAGTGCAAGCTATTGGATCATCCCGGCTGCGGCTGTTTGATGGGTAGCAGCATCGATGAGGATGAAAGCCCCCGTACCGGGCAAATCACGATATCGGTCTAGCACCAGCGCATCTCGAGCCGTCAACGTCACTTTGCCAATATCATTCATCTGCAGGGCATGCTGCTCGACTTGGGCTTGGCCAAGGGTATGAATATCACGCCGCGAATGAACGGCCTTCAACTTGACTTGCGTCAGACGCGTCCCGATTTTGAGCCAGTAGGTACGCGCCTGACTGAGCGGCTGCTGATCGAGCCAGCACAGTTCGGCGTCAAACGTTTTGTCGACATGCACCGGGTGCTGCCCCGTCACAAAGACATCGCCCCGCGATACGTCGATGTCCTGATCCAGTTCGACAACAACGCTGTCACCCGCCACGGTATGCTCCACGGGCTCCCCGCCGCGGTACAGTCGGGCAATATGAGCCGTAGCCCCAGATGGCAATACCTTAACCTGTGTGCCCACGGACAATTGACCGCTGGACACCTGCCCGGCATAGCCCCGAAAATCGTTGATCGAGCTGCCCCCATGACGGATCACCCATTGCACGTAAAGTCGAGTCGCGCTATCGGCGACAGGCGCGTCAAGCGGCAATTGCTCAAGTAAGCTCAGCAACGGTGGCCCGTCGTACCACGGGGTAAACGGCGACGCTTTGACGACGTTATCACCCTTTAATGCCGACACCGGCAGGATATGAAATTTGGCGATGCCTAATTGGGTGGCAAGCGCGGCATATGAGTCTCGAATGCGCTCAAAGACAGCCTGATCCCAACCCATCAGATCCATTTTATTGACAGCAACAACGATATGCTTGATGCCCAACAACGCTGCCAACGCGCTGTGGCGCTTGGTTTGCACCAACAACTCACCATCTTGAACACGTGTGGCGTCAATCAGGATAATAGCGGCCTGCGCGGTTGATGCACCGGTAACCATATTGCGTGTGTACTGCTCGTGACCAGGCGCATCAGCAACAATAAATTTTCGTGCTGGCGTTGCAAAGTAACGGTAGGCTACATCAATCGTAATCCCCTGCTCACGCTCGGCCTCAAGGCCATCTGTCAGCAAAGACAGATCCAACTCATTGGCCTCGGTTCGTTTGTACTTTGACCGCGCAATGGCATCCAGCTGGTCGGCAAATACGCCCTTGCTATCAAACAGCAAGCGCCCAATCAGGGTCGACTTGCCGTCATCTACCGAGCCTGCCGTAATGAAGCGCAGCACACTGGTCTCGGTTTGCGTAAAAGGTTGTTCAACCAATGCATTCATCAGAAATACCCCTGTTTCTTTCTTTGTTCCATCGACGCCTCAGACGTTTGATCGTCCATACGAGTTGCGCCGCGTTCGGTGATCGTCGTCAATGCCGTCTCGGCAATAATCGCTTCGGGTGTGGCCGCGTCTGACGCCACCGGGCAAGTGCACGAAATATCGCCCACCGTACGAAAGCGCACACGCACTGTTTCCGGCGTCTCGCCGTCGCGAGGCGGCGTGAGCGGGGTTAAGGGCACCAGCAAACCATTGCGCTTGATGACACTGCGATCATGCGCGTAATAAATGGGTGGCAATGCGAGCTTTTCACGCGCGATGTATTGCCAGACATCCAATTCCGTCCAGTTCGAGATGGGGAACACCCGCATATTTTCCCCTTTGGCAACCCGGGTGTTGTACAAATTCCAGAGCTCTGGACGCTGTGCTTTAGGATCCCATTGACCAAAGGCATCCCTGAACGAGAACACCCGCTCTTTTGCCCGGGCTTTCTCTTCGTCTCGGCGAGCCCCACCGATGCAAGCATCAAAGCCAAATTCCTCGATAGCCTCAAGCAATGTGGTCGCCTGAGCTGCATTTCGCGAATCGGTCTCCGATCGCAAGACAACGCTTCCGCGGCGGATTGAGTCTTCGACAGAGCGAACAATCAAGGTTTCGCCAAGCTCTGCAGCGCGCTGGTCCCGAAACTGGATGACTTCGTCAAAATTATGACCTGTGTCGATATGCATGAGGGGGAAAGGAAACTTGCCGGGCCGAAATGCCTTCTCGGCCAAACGCAACAAGACCACAGAGTCTTTACCGCCCGAGAACAGCAACACCGGCCGCTCACACTCGGCCGCCACCTCGCGCATGATGAAGATGGCTTCTGATTCAAGCCAGTCAAGATGGGTACGATCTGCGGGGTGACTCATAAGACTTCCTTTGTGCTAATGCTTGTGCTTGTCGCAACGTAATTCAAATTGTGTTCGTGCAGGCCGCATTCTTTCGAATCGCTGTTCTCCCACCACCAACGCCCAGCCCTGACATCCTCTCCTGGCTTAATGGCTCTTGTACAAGGCTCGCAGCCAATCGATGGATAGCCTTGATCGTGCAATGCGTTGTACGGAATATTCAAGGCGCGAATAACCGTCCAGATCGCGTCGTCAGACCAGGCGGCAACCGGGTTGTACTTTTCAAGCCCAAACGTCGTGTCATGCTCTTGCTCAGGCAGTTGCGTCCGAGTAATCGACTGATCACGTGTCTGGCCGGTGAGCCAGGCCGAACGACCTTTCAACATGGCCTTTAATGGGTCAACTTTACGCAAGTTGCAGCAGGCCTTACGCAAGGCCACAGACTCGTAAAACGGAAACAAGCCATGCGTTGCCGTAAACTCCTGCACGGCATGAGCCTCGGGGCGGCAAACGGTAATGTGGATATTCAAACGGCGACGCGTCTCGTCAAGCAACGCCAGCGTCTCTTTATGCAGACGACCCGTGTCAAGGGTAAATACTTGAATGGGCAGCGCGGACTGTGCGATGACGTAGGTCAGCACCATGTCGGACGGCGCCAACGAGGTTGCAAACACGGCATCAGGGTGACGCTCGGCAATCAGCGCAAGGCTGGCCTGAAGCTCGCGCCACTGCGCCTGCAGCTCTGTGGGTATGGCCGCATGGGCCAAGGGAAGCGATTCGATCGTCGTCGACACAAAAAACACCTGTTGGGTAAGAACAGGGTTAGTGTGCCCGCGTGTGGCATCGAACGGAACTACGAAATCGTTAAGTGCATATAACCAGGCTAGCTGGCCATTGCCAGCACCCTGTTGCTGGAGAACGTGCGTGTCTTGCCTGTGTACGGGTCGCAGAAAGATACTTCTCGGGCAAGCAGCTGTAATGGCCTGGAGAAATCATCAAACATCGATGAGGGCTGCAATTCGGGATAGAACAGGTCATTACAAATAGGAATGCCCAAGTTACTCATATGAACACGCAACTGGTGTTTGCGGCCCGTGTGCGGCGTCAGCCGATATAGCCCATAGGTGTCCACTGGCCGAATCAATTCGATAAGCGTGCTGCTGTTGGGTAAGCCCTCGACTTCCTGCATGGTGAAGTGCGTCGATTTGGCGTCTAGCCGTGTCTCACGACGTAGCGGCAACGTTAACAAGGGGTCCAGCGGAGCGACGGCCTCATACACTTTTGTGACGTCACGGCTTTGAAACAAGCTTTGGTAGGCGCCACGGCAGGAGGGGTCGATAGTAAACATCATCACACCCGCGGTTTCACGGTCAAGCCGGTGTACTGGACTAAGGTCAGGCAAGCCCAACTGTTGACGCAGTCGGGTCAGGGCGGTTTCTTTTAAATAGCGACCACCGGGAATGCTTGCCAGAAAATGAGGCTTATCTATGACAAGGAGTTGAGCGTCTCGATACAAAATATCGATCTCAAAAGGCACTTGGGGCTCGTCAGGGACTTCGCGGTAGTACCAGAGCCACTGATGTGGCGCGTAAGGCGTCTGGGGCGTGATGGGTACGCCTTCGGCGTCGACGATTTCGCCACGCACAAGACGTTCGTGAATGACGGAGGCTGCGGTAAACCTGAAACGCTGGACAAGGAAGTCGAAAATGGTAGCCCAATCGCCCTGAGGCAGATGCACCCGGCTGGGCGCAATACCGTCGCGCACCGGCAACGGTGCGGCCACACTAACCACAGAGCGAGATCCTGCTCGATTCAACGACATAGTGGCATATTACTGGGGAATCGCGTTTCGCGACTGTATCGCACAAAGAAAAACGCCCCGCAAAGTTATTTGCGGGGCGTTTTAGAATAAAAGCCTGACGATGACCTACTTTCACAGACGTTAATCAACTATCATCGGCGCAGAGGTGTTTCACGGTCCTGTTCGGGATGGGAAGGGGTGGGACCACCTCGCTATGGTCGTCAAGCGTAACTTGTTGCCTGGGCTGATTCTTGGGCCAGCCTGGGCCAATCGGGGAAGAAGCAACGTGTGGGGCCTTGAGGCGCTCACACACGGTGAAGTATGTTGGGTGCTTTACACGTTGAACATCGTTTGATGTTCTGGGGGTTGCGTTGTTTTGCGGTGCTGTTGCTGCGCTGGGGGGTTAACCCCTTGGGCGCAGACTTTCAATTTGTTTGAACGGCACTTGAACACGTTAACCTACAAGGTTATAGGATCAAGCCGCACGGGCAATTAGTACTGGTTAGCTAAGTACATTACTGTACGTACACACCCAGCCTATCAACGTCCTGGTCTCGAACGACCCTTTAGGGGGCTCTAGGCCCCGGGATACCTAATCTTCAGACGAGTTTCCCGCTTAGATGCCTTCAGCGGTTATCTCTTCCGTACATAGCTACTCGGCAATGCCATTGGCATGACAACCGATACACCAGAGGTACGTCCACTCCGGTCCTCTCGTACTAGGAGCAGGCTCCGTCAAGTATCCAACGCCCACGGCAGATAGGGACCAAACTGTCTCACGACGTTTTAAACCCAGCTCACGTACCTCTTTAAATGGCGAACAGCCATACCCTTGGGACCGGCTACAGCCCCAGGATGAGATGAGCCGACATCGAGGTGCCAAACACCGCCGTCGATATGAACTCTTGGGCGGTATCAGCCTGTTATCCCCAGAGTACCTTTTATCCGTTGAGCGATGGCCCTTCCATTCAGAACCACCGGATCACTATGTCCTGCTTTCGCACCTGTTCGACGTGTCAGTCTCACAGTCAAGCACGCTTATGCCATTGCACTATCAGCACGATTTCCGACCGTACCTAGCGTACCTTCGAACTCCTCCGTTACGCTTTGGGAGGAGACCGCCCCAGTCAAACTGCCCACCATGCACTGTCCCCAACCCGGATAACGGGCCAAGGTTAGAACCGCAAACAGACCAGGGTGGTATTTCAAGGTTGGCTCCCTCGAATCTAGCGACTCGATTTCAACGCCTCCCACCTATCCTACACAGGCCGGTTCACAGTTCAATGCAAAGCTACAGTAAAGGTTCATGGGGTCTTTCCGTCTAGCCGCGGGTAGATTGCATCATCACAAACACTTCAACTTCGCTGAGTCTCAGGAGGAGACAGTGTGGCCATCGTTACGCCATTCGTGCAGGTCGGAACTTACCCGACAAGGAATTTCGCTACCTTAGGACCGTTATAGTTACGGCCGCCGTTTACCGGGGCTTCGATCAAGAGCTTGCACCCCATCACTTAACCTTCCGGCACCGGGCAGGCGTCACACCCTATACGTCCACTTTCGTGTTAGCAGAGTGCTGTGTTTTTAATAAACAGTCGCAGCCACCGATTCTCTGTGACCCCATCATGCTCAGGGCGCAGGCCCATCACACTACCGGGGTATACCTTCTCCCGAAGTTACGGTATCAATTTGCCGAGTTCCTTCTCCTGAGTTCTCTCAAGCGCCTTGGAATATTCATCCCGTCCACCTGTGTCGGTTTGCGGTACGGTCTTGCAGTACTGAAGCTTAGAGGCTTTTCTTGGGACCACTTCCAATCAGTTTAAGACCGAAGTCTTATTCAGCCACACCCTTGAATTACGCGCCCGGATTTGCCTAAAGCGCCTTCTATAGTGCAGCAACGGGGACATCCAACACCCCGATGATCTTTCGCAATCCGTCCCCCCATCGCATACTGCAATGGTGCTGGAATATTAACCAGCTTCCCATCAGCTACGCATCTCTGCCTCGCCTTAGGGGCCGACTCACCCTGCGCCGATGAACGTTGCGCAGGAAACCTTGGACTTACGGCGAGGGGGCTTTTCACCCCCTTTATCGCTACTCATGTCAGCATTCGCACTTCTGATACCTCCAGCAGCCTTTACAAGCCACCTTCGCAGGCTTACAGAACGCTCTCCTACCGCGTATATCTAAAGATACACACCCGCAGCTTCGGTAACTGGCTTAGCCCCGTTACATCTTCCGCGCAGGACGACTCGATCAGTGAGCTATTACGCTTTCTTTAAAGGATGGCTGCTTCTAAGCCAACCTCCTGACTGTCTAAGCCTTCCCACTTCGTTTCCCACTTAGCCAATTTTGGGGACCTTAGCTGGCGGTCTGGGTTGTTTCCCTCTTGAGTCCGGACGTTAGCACCCGGTGCTCTGTCTCCCGCGCTGTACTTGCCGGTATTCGGAGTTTGCCATGGTTTGGTAAATCGCAATGACCCCCTAGCCATAACAGTGCTCTACCCCCAGCAGTAATACGCGAGGCACTACCTAAATAGTTTTCGGAGAGAACCAGCTATTTCCAGGCTTGTTTAGCCTTTCACCCCTATCCACAGTTCATCCCCTAATTTTTCAACATTAGTGGGTTCGGTCCTCCAGAACGTGTTACCGTGCCTTCAACCTGACCATGGATAGATCGCCTGGTTTCGGGTCTACACCCAGCGACTAAATCGCCCTATTCGGACTCGCTTTCGCTACGCCTTCCCTATTCGGTTAAGCTTGCCACTGAATGTAAGTCGCTGACCCATTATACAAAAGGTACGCAGTCACCCCATATAGAGGCTCCTACTGTTTGTATGCACACGGTTTCAGGATCTATTTCACTCCCCTTCCGGGGTTCTTTTCGCCTTTCCCTCACGGTACTGGTTCACTATCGGTCGATCACGAGTATTTAGCCTTGGAGGATGGTCCCCCCATCTTCAGACAGGATTTCACGTGTCCCGCCCTACTTGTCTGACGCTTAGTTCCACACGCTGTATTTCACCTACAGGGCTATCACCTGCTATGGCCGCCCTTTCCAGAGCCTTCGGTTATACAACATGCTAAATCGTCACGGCTGTTCCGGTTTCGCTCGCCGCTACTGCCGGAATCTCGGTTGATTTCTTTTCCTCGAGCTACTGAGATGTTTCAGTTCACCCGGTTCGCTTCAACACACCTATGTATTCAGTGTGTGATACCCACTTACGTGGGTGGGTTTCCCCATTCGGACATCTGCGGATCAATGCTTGTTTGCTAGCTCCCCGCAGCTTTTCGCAAGCTACTACGTCCTTCATCGCCTGTGATCGCCAAGGCATCCACCATGTGCACTTAGTCACTTGATCCTATAACGTTATAGGTTATAGGTCTCTAACTTGAGTTGCGTGTTTGTGCCGTTCATCATTTTCAAAGGCCCAACCTTAATAAATTAAGACTGGTTTTGAGAACTACTTGAACTAAATTGTTTAATGCAATCACAACCCGTACTTATCGTTTGCTACAACACGACACTAACTACCTGACACCGAAGTGCCAAACACTTAGCTTTGCGTTGCAACACACCATAACTACTTCATTGTGTTGTTGCTTCTTCCTGATTGTTAAAGAACGATTTACAGCCGCTAACTTTTAGTACCTCACCCAAAGGCAAGCTACTTTTAAAAGCTAACGAACAGAACCCTAGAGTATACCCTAAGATGCTCTTCGTTAACCTGCATGGAACCCAAGAATTTAACTCTCAGACCAATCACCCAACTCACACCCATTCTAGCCACACCGAAGTATGGTGGAGGATGACGGGATCGAACCGACGACCCCCTGCTTGCAAAGCAGGTGCTCTCCCAGCTGAGCTAATCCCCCTTCTCGTAAAACTATGGTGGGTCAAGTTGGAATCGAACCAACGACCCCCGCCTTATCAAGACGGTGCTCTAACCGACTGAGCTACTGACCCTTGGCCTTAACCCGATGGGTGCACTGCTGTAACCTGGATACCACCAGACCACAACCCATGCCGACTGCACTTTCAAACAACCGATAAGCGTGAGCACTTCAAATAATAACCACCCTGCACCAACGTGCTCTTAAAGGAGGTGATCCAGCCGCACCTTCCGATACGGCTACCTTGTTACGACTTCACCCCAGTCATGAATCCCACCGTGGTAAGCGCCCCCCTTACGGTTAGGCTACCTACTTCTGGTGAAACCCACTCCCATGGTGTGACGGGCGGTGTGTACAAGACCCGGGAACGTATTCACCGCGACATTCTGATCCGCGATTACTAGCGATTCCGACTTCATGCAGGCGAGTTGCAGCCTGCAATCCGGACTACGATCGGGTTTCTGAGATTGGCTCCCCCTCGCGGGTTGGCAACCCTCTGTCCCGACCATTGTATGACGTGTGAAGCCCTACCCATAAGGGCCATGAGGACTTGACGTCATCCCCACCTTCCTCCGGTTTGTCACCGGCAGTCTCATTAGAGTGCCCTTTCGTAGCAACTAATGACAAGGGTTGCGCTCGTTGCGGGACTTAACCCAACATCTCACGACACGAGCTGACGACAGCCATGCAGCACCTGTGTTCCGGTTCTCTTGCGAGCACTCCTCTATCTCTAAAGGATTCCAGACATGTCAAGGGTAGGTAAGGTTTTTCGCGTTGCATCGAATTAATCCACATCATCCACCGCTTGTGCGGGTCCCCGTCAATTCCTTTGAGTTTTAATCTTGCGACCGTACTCCCCAGGCGGTNTCATTAGAGTGCCCTTTCGTAGCAACTAATGACAAGGGTTGCGCTCGTTGCGGGACTTAACCCAACATCTCACGACACGAGCTGACGACAGCCATGCAGCACCTGTGTTCCGGTTCTCTTGCGAGCACTCCTCTATCTCTAAAGGATTCCAGACATGTCAAGGGTAGGTAAGGTTTTTCGCGTTGCATCGAATTAATCCACATCATCCACCGCTTGTGCGGGTCCCCGTCAATTCCTTTGAGTTTTAATCTTGCGACCGTACTCCCCAGGCGGTCAACTTCACGCGTTAGCTGCGCTACTAAGGCCCGAAGGCCCCAACAGCTAGTTGACATCGTTTAGGGCGTGGACTACCAGGGTATCTAATCCTGTTTGCTCCCCACGCTTTCGTGCATGAGCGTCAGTATTATCCCAGGGGGCTGCCTTCGCCATCGGTATTCCTCCACATCTCTACGCATTTCACTGCTACACGTGGAATTCTACCCCCCTCTGACATACTCTAGCCCGGTAGTTAAAAATGCCATTCCAAAGTTAAGCTCTGGGATTTCACATCTTTCTTTCCGAACCGCCTGCGCACGCTTTACGCCCAGTAATTCCGATTAACGCTTGCACCCTACGTATTACCGCGGCTGCTGGCACGTAGTTAGCCGGTGCTTATTCTGCAGGTACCGTCAGTTGCGCCAAGTATTATTCAGCGCCGTTTCTTCCCTGCCAAAAGTGCTTTACAACCCGAAGGCCTTCATCGCACACGCGGGATGGCTGGATCAGGGTTTCCCCCATTGTCCAAAATTCCCCACTGCTGCCTCCCGTAGGAGTCTGGGCCGTGTCTCAGTCCCAGTGTGGCTGGTCGTCCTCTCAAACCAGCTACGGATCGTTGCCTTGGTGGGCCTTTACCCCACCAACTAGCTAATCCGATATCGGNTGGTCGTCCTCTCAAACCAGCTACGGATCGTTGCCTTGGTGGGCCTTTACCCCACCAACTAGCTAATCCGATATCGGCCGCTCCAATAGTGAGAGGTCTTGCGATCCCCCCCTTTCCCCCGTAGGGCGTATGCGGTATTAGCCACGCTTTCGCGTAGTTATCCCCCGCTACTGGGTACGTTCCGATACATTACTCACCCGTTCGCCACTCGCCACCAAAAAGAGCAAGCTCTTTTCGTGCTGCCGTTCGACTTGCATGTGTAAAGCATCCCGCTAGCGTTCAATCTGAGCCAGGATCAAACTCTTCAGTTTAAACCTGTAAATCGTATTTTCCTTAGCCCGAAGGCCAGGTCATACGTCGCTATGCTCAAAGAAATAAACAAGTATTTGCGATCCATAAATGAACCGCAGCTTGACTTATTTCTGTGTAAGCACTTATGTAGTATTACTTTAGCCCCTTCGTGAGAAGGGTGTCGGCCAAAGTGGCTACCTTCAAAGTGCCCACACTTATCGGTTGTTTAATTGTTAAAGAGCAGTGTCGCTGCAACACGTTTGCCACATCGGTGCCGTAGAATCTAAACCCTACCGAACCGCAAGCGCTTCGTCTTGCTGCGCTTCGTTGATCTGTTTGATCAGCGAAGAAACGAGATTATGAACCCTTTTTTTATCGCTGTCAAATCGTTTTGCAGTTTATTTTAAAAAGTTTTTAATCAACTTCTTAAAACCACCACCACGACTTGAACAACTCGCCTTACTCAGGCCAACCCCACAACCGAAACCCAGAACCTGGACCCCAACTGCGCGGCTTAAAAAA
>NZ_NIQA01000010.1 GCF_002236805.1 Pusillimonas sp. T2
TCAAACTTACCTTTTGCCATGGCTGTGACTCCTGACTGTGCGAAAATACTGCGAGTGAACGAAATACGTTAGTGGTGCCCATGACGCGGATCGAACGCGTGACCTCTCCCTTACCAAGGGAGTGCTCTACCACTGAGCCACATGGGCGGTATCCTTCAAGCTAAAAAACCCGCCTTAGCGGATTTGCAAAAACTTGGAGCGGGTGAAGGGAATCGAACCCTCGTCGTAAGCTTGGAAGGCTTCTGCTCTACCATTGAGCTACACCCGCGAAGGGATTCTCTTCTGTACCTGGCGTTGCCTAACGTTGTTGTGCAACGCTGCTTACGCAAAATGCCAGGCCCGTTCTAAAAGGTTTCTGGTGGTGGGAGTTGGATTCGAACCAACGTAGGCGCAAGGCCAACAGATTTACAGTCTGCCCCCTTTAACCACTCGGGCATCCCACCAAAAGAGAACCTCGAATTATGCACATATTTTTAGTGCGTGTCAAACGCTATGCGGCTTTTTTTTAGTGTTCGTCGAAATATTTTTGAATTTTTACAATTTCGGCGGTTTTTTGCAGGGCAAGAAACAACAAAACACGTGCTTTATGTGCATTTAAGTCATGGGTTACAACAAACCCATGAGCATCATCTTGAACCTCGAGATTTCGGGTCACACGACCGGCGGCGCAACGGGTGGCTCGGGCCACCACAAGGCCCTGTGCCGCGGCAGAGGCCAGGCGTTGCAGGGTTTCGTCTGACATATTGCCATTACCAACGCCTGCGACCACCAATGCCGCTGGTTTTGTGAGCAATAGTGCTTCAAGGGTTTCGATATCATTTGCTGCCATGGCGTACCACACGGGCACACGAACGGGAGGGCGCGCGTCTTGATCGGTGGCGCTCAAGTCAAGATGCAGCTCGCTTGCACTACCAAACTTTTGCACCGGGCCTTTATAGAAATAATGTATTCCGGTTGTGTTCACGTAGCCCATAGGGCCGGCATTGCGGGATTCAAAAGCGTCGATGCCTTCACATGCAGCTTTTTGCACGTAACGCGCGCTGTGGACAACGCCGTTCATGACGACTAATACGCCTTTTTTGGCCGATCTGGGATCGGCAGCGACTTGCACCGCGTCGTACAAGTTAATCGGGCCATCTGCCGCATACGCATTCGCGGGCTTCATGGCGCCGGTAATAACCACCGGAATGTCGACAGACAATGCCAACTGCAAGAAATATGCGGTTTCTTCCATGGTATCGGTACCATGGGTGACAACGATTGCATCGGCATGGCCAGCCTGAGCAATTTGCGTAATACGGCGGGCGAGTGCCGCCCACACGGTCCAGGTCATAGACTGACTACCGATATTGACCAGTTGTTCAGCCTGGACCGCAGCAATGCCGGATAAATCGGGCAGAGCCGACAGCAATGCTTTGGCACTGAGTTTGCCCGCCACATACGCGGCCTGCCCCGTTTGAACACCAGCAATAGTGCCGCCGGTTGCCAGGATGGTCACGCGGGGCAAAGCCACCGCCTTATGCCGGTCAGGCATCGACCACACCTGCCATACCTTGTCGCTCGAGCAAGGCGTTCAAGTGCTCCCAATCATGAAAATCGATAATAAGTTGGCCTTTATTCTTGCGGCTGATTTTCAGGGAAACTTTTGTGCCTAAGTGATCGGACAATGCTTCTTCAAGCCGCTTGGCATCGCCGGATTTGCTGCTGTCAGCAGCTACAGTGCGCGCAGCCGGCTCGTCTCGTTCTCGTATGGCCCGACCCACCAGTTTTTCAGCATCACGAACTGACATACGTTTCGTGATGATTTCGTTGGCCAGAATAATTTGTTGCCCAGCATCGATTGCAAGCAGCGCCCGGGCATGTCCCATATCGATGTCGCCGGCCAAAAGCATCGTTTGCACCGGCTCGGTCAGGTTAAGCAAACGCAACAAGTTGCTGGTTGCCGATCGCGAACGACCGATTGCCTGTGCGGCTTGTTCATGCGTAAGGCCGAACTCGTCTAGCAAGCGACGTACGCCATGTGCTTCTTCAAGCGGGTTCAGATCCTCGCGCTGAATGTTCTCAATAAGGGCCATGACGGCCGCATTTTCGTCAGCGACGTCACGAACCAGCACTGGGACTTCTTTCAGACCCGCAATTTGGGCGGCGCGAAAACGACGTTCACCCGCGATGATTTCATACTTGCCTTTCTGCGAGCCGGAAAGTGCGCGCACCAGAATAGGCTGCATAATCCCTTGCGTACGAATAGATTCAGCCAGTTCATTCAGGGCGCCTTCATCCATGCGCGTACGAGGTTGATACTTGCCCGCTACCATTTTGGTGACAGGCAACGTATTAGGTAATGTTGCAGCTGCTGGCTTATCGCCCAGCTTCTCCATGGCGTCAGCGTCTGCGCCTAACAGGGCATCCAGCCCACGTCCCAACCCTTTTGGTTTTTTTGTGGCCATGATTCGAATTCCTTATGTATGCGAGGGTTCGTTTTGGACAGATTTGTTCTTGGCGTCTTGTTTCACGCGTTTGACGAGCTCTTTGGCAAACTCGATATAGGCTTTTGCGCCACGCGAGCTTTTATCGTAGACCGTTCCTGGCATGCCATGACTAGGCGCTTCGGCCAACCTTACATTGCGTGGCACGACTGCTTTAAACACCTTATCGCCAAAATGACGCTCAATCTGTGCAGAAACTTGCTGTTGTAACGTTACGCGGGTGTCGAACATAACGCGCAGCAAACCAATAAGCTGCAAATCGGGGTTGATGTTTCGATGTACACGCTTAATGGTGTTGACCAGATCAGACAAACCTTCGAGCGCGAAATATTCGCACTGCATCGGGATAATCACACCGTGTGCGCCAGCCAAACCGTTCAGGGTCAGTAATGACAGCGTTGGCGGGCAATCGATCAAAATAAAGTCGTAGTCCGAAATGACCGTCTGAATCGCATTTTTCAACTGCTGCTCGCGGTTGTCCATTTGGACCAAGTCAATTTCCGCACCTGAAAGTTCACGATTTGCAGGCAGGACATCGTACAGACCCGTGGGCGATTGAACCCGTGCCTGGGCAATGTCAGCTTCGCCAATCAACACATGATAAAGATTGACGTTATCTGCGTTTTTATCGACGCCGCTGCCCATGGTCGCGTTGCCCTGTGGGTCGAGATCGATAAGCAAGACGCGTTGCCGCTGCATGACCAGGGCAGCAGCCAGGTTAATTGCTGTCGTTGTCTTGCCAACACCGCCTTTTTGGTTGGCAATGCAAAAGACCTTGGCAACTTTCTTTTGTGAATCTTGGGTCATTTATTTTCCTTGCGGCTCATCCAGACCAAGCAGCGCTGGGCATCAAGTGCTGGTACATGTAAGGGTTCGATTGCACTGACGCGCCATTCGGTTTGTTCGTGTAATGCGTTAATTTCTTCGTGGGGCTCACGACCTTTCATGGCCAGCAACACCCCCGAGGCCGCGACGTGCTGTCCCGACCACTTGGCAAAATCGTTTAGGGAAGCAAATGCTCGCGATACAACCACTTGTGCGTTAAAAGCGGGTAGCGACTCTACACGAGCATGATGGGCATGTAGATTGGTCAGTTTCAATACGCCTGAAATTTGTCTGACAAACGCCATCTTTTTTTCGACGGCATCAATGCAATGTACCTGCCGCTCGGGCAATAAAATAGCAATAACCGCACCGGGCAAACCTGCGCCAGAACCCACATCTACGATGGGTCGCGTCTCGCTACCTGGCGAAATTGTATCTAAATATTTCTTAAGCGCAGGGATAATAGCCAAGCTGTCAAATACATGCTGAACCAGCATCTGTTCAGGTTCGCGAATCGCCGTCAAATTATACGTTCGATTCCACTTCTGAAGCTGCTGCAAGTAATGCAATAGCAATTCGCACTGCGCGTCAGTCGCTTCGATGCCCAACTGATCGACAGCAGCTCGAAGACGTTGTAAATAGACCGAGGTCGACGCCGTCATGCCGCGTGTTTTCCGTAGTTGTGACGTTTAATGTGAATCAAAAGCAATGAAATGGCCGCAGGCGTTACACCCGACACACGACGCGCCTGACCAATCGTTTCTGGACGGCTTTTCTTAAGTTTTTGACGCACCTCGATCGACAAACTGGAGATTGCATCGTAGTCGAGATTCTCTGGAATTTTTTGCTCTTCTTGTGCAGCCTGTTTCTTCACGTCTTGTTGCTGACGATTAACGTATCCTTCGTACTTGACCTGAATTTCTACCTGCTCAGCCACAACAGGATCTTCAACCGCAGGCCCGCCAATATTTTTCCCATCGACAGTGGTCAGCGTGGTCAACTTTTGATAGGTAACCTCCGGACGCTTTAACAAGTCCAATAATGCGTAGTCGCGTTCCAGCTTTTTGCCTACTACCTCTTGAGCGACCGCTTCGCTGACAATGCGTGGATTAACCCAGGTTTTTTTCAAACGCTCTATTTCACGTGAAACAGCATCGCGCTTTCTATTAAAAGCATCCCAGCGAGCATCATCTACCAAGCCCAAATTACGGCCAATTTCGGTCAATCTCAGATCGGCATTATCTTCGCGCAAGCTTAAGCGGAATTCGGCGCGAGACGTGAACATACGATAGGGCTCTGTCACGCCTCGGGTAATCAAATCATCAACCAAGACACCAAGATAGGCCTCGTTACGCTTTGGACACCATGCATCAAGTTCTTTAGCATGACGTGCAGCATTAACGCCAGCCAACAACCCCTGGGCTGCAGCTTCTTCGTACCCGGTGGTGCCATTGATTTGGCCGGCAAAAAACAGACCCGAAATTGCTTTAGTTTCTAATGAAAACTTTAATTCACGTGGATCAAAGTAATCATATTCAATGGCATACCCAGGCCGCATGATCAATGCGTTTTCCAGGCCTGGCAATGTTCTGACCAGCGCTAGCTGAATATCGAACGGCAAACTAGTAGATACGCCGTTAGGGTATATCTCTGTTGTCGTAAAGCCTTCTGGTTCTAAAAATATTTGATGGCTCGACTTGTCGGCAAAGCGATGAATCTTGTCTTCGATCGATGGGCAGTAACGAGGGCCGATCCCTTCAATTTGACCCTGATCGCTATACATAGGGGACCTATCGAGACCCGAGCGAATAATATCGTGCGTACGTTCGTTTGTATGTGTAATCCAACAAGGCATTTGCGCCGGATGCATGGATTCATTGCCCATAAACGAAAAGACAGGGATGGGGTCTGTGTCGCCAGGCTGTACTTGAGTGCGGCTAAAGTCAATACTTCTTGCATCAATACGCGGCGGCGTACCCGTCTTGAGACGACCTTGGGGCAGTTTCAATTCTTTAAGGCGCTGCCCCAAAGACACAGCAGGCGGGTCTCCTGCACGACCACCAGAATAGTTATCTAGCCCTACGTGGATCAACCCATTTAAAAACGTGCCTGCTGTTAGCACAACAGCACGTCCTTTAAACGACAAACCAATTTTGGTTACCGCACCCGTAACGCGATCGCCCTGCATCAACAAATCATCAACCGACTGTTGAAAGATTGTTAGATTAGGTTGATTCTCTAGTGTTTGCCTGATTGCACTGCGATACAGCGACCGATCGGCTTGAGCTCGCGTCGCACGTACCGCCGGACCTTTTGAACTATTAAGCGTTCGAAACTGTATTCCCGCTTTATCGGTAGCAAGTGCCATAGCCCCACCCAGGGCATCGACCTCTTTAACCAAATGGCCTTTACCAATTCCACCGATAGACGGGTTACACGACATTTGGCCGAGTGTGTCTATATTGTGGGTAAGAAGCAGTGTAGATGCGCCCGTTCGTGCCGCAGCCAGGGCAGCTTCGGTACCAGCGTGTCCACCACCAATAACGATGACGTCGAATTCGTCTGGGTAGATCATGTTTGATAACTTTAAAAGACTATATACGGATGATTATAACTTCCGCACTACGTTTCACGTGAAACATACAGTTATCAACAAATTAAAGAATCACGCCAACACACATTATCTACCACCATGTTTCACGTGAAACAAACGGGAGAAGCGGCGTTGAATATTATTTCCAGAAAAATACGGGCATCTGAAAACGCACAAGATTTCTTAAGAACCATCCTAAAAAACAGCAGGGCTAAGGTTAAGCCGGAAAACGTTTCACGTGAAACACAAAACACACCATGTGGATAAGTATGTGTATAAAGCTGTGGGTACAGGAAGGATAAAATGTGAATAAAAAACCCCAGCACTGCCGGGGTTTCGATGAAGCGCAGCGAACTGCTTACATCTTAAAGAGGGCGAATTTGAGCAGCTTGAGGACCTTTCGGGCCATCATTAACTTCAAACTCTACAGCCTGACCTTCGTTAAGGCTGCGGTAACCGCGACCATCGATAGCGGAGAAGTGAGCAAACACGTCTGCACCACCTGCGTCAGGCGTAATGAAACCAAAAC
Source organism: Pusillimonas sp. T2 (assembly GCF_002236805.1). Lineage (GTDB taxonomy): Bacteria > Pseudomonadota > Gammaproteobacteria > Burkholderiales > Burkholderiaceae_B > Neopusillimonas. The sequence continues at coordinate 6,434 of NZ_NIQA01000010.1, forward strand.
CTTTGTCGGCGTTAAACCATTTAACTTTGCCCGTTTGAGCCATAGTACTAGCGTCCTAAATAGAAACAAGAAAAACAATGAACCAAGGGCGCCGACACGAACTGGATACGCTTAACTTAATAACCAAACGAGACTTACGCACAGCTTGAATTCAAATGCACCGCAAGAATAACCATAGCGCGTAGATATTTCAAATACATGATTACCCCAAGCCAACCTATGCCTAACGGCGCAAACTACACAACAACCATAGAGACACGGCAAATGAGTATTGAATCGAAATTACCCAACGTCGGCACCACTATTTTTACCGTAATGAGCCAGCTGGCTGCCGAGCATAACGCCATCAACTTAGGGCAAGGGTTTCCTGACTTCAACCCGGACGAAAGGCTAATAAGCCTGACAACCGAAGCCATGAAAAATGGCCACAATCAATATCCACCCATGCCAGGCATCGCGTCGTTACGCCATGCTATCGCCACAAAAATTTCAACCTTGTATGGTCAGCACTACAACCCCGATACTGAAATTACGGTAACCGCCGGTGCTACTGAAGCATTGATGATTTCAATACAAGCCCTGGTTAAACCTGGCGATGAAGTTGTTGTGATCGAGCCAATGTATGACTTGTATGTTCCTGCGATCGAATTAGCCGGTGGAAAACCTGTACTTGTACAAATGACAGTACCAGACACACCCGAAGCAAGTTACCGCATTGATTGGAACAAAGTAGAAGATGCACTTACTGAAAAAACAAGGTTGCTGATTTTAAATACGCCTCATAACCCAACAGGGATGACTCTGAACAACGCAGACCTGGATGCGCTGGAAAATTTACTTGAGCGTTCCCCATTTTTTGTGTTGTCGGACGAAGTCTATGAGCACATCATTTTCGAAAACAAGCCACATTTAGGCATGTCGTCACGACCAAAACTGGCTTCTCGTTCAATTGTCGTTTCTTCATTTGGCAAGACTTATCACATCACAGGTTGGAAAATTGGCTACTGCGTAGCGCCGTCTTATCTGATGAAAGAAATCAGAAAAGTTCATCAATTCACGGTGTTCACCGTAACGTCGCCTATGCAGGTTGCTTTAGCGCAATACGCAGCAGACGAATCTACGTTTAACGGTTTAGCAAGTTTCTACGAAGAGAAGCGTGACTATTTGGCAAAAGGTTTGGCGTCTACAAAATTTGTTCCCTACAAAAGCAACAGTACGTTCTTTTTACTGGCCAACTACAAAAATCTCAGCCATGAATCAGAAAGTACCTTTGCAAAAAAATTAACGATCGAACACGGGGTGACGGTCATTCCGCTGTCTGCGTTTTACATGCATCCCGAATCGAAGTCAGCAAACAATCATCTGGTTCGGTTTTGCTTTGCCAAACAACCTCAAACCCTGGATAACGCTTTGGCACGTTTGGCTGTGCTTTGAACTGAACGAAGCGAAGTATAGGAACTTTGTCGGCTGTTGTGCAGCGGCTTGCCGCCGGTGGCGTTGGGAACAAAGTGTTTTAGTTATTCCTTTTCTTTGATATCAAATGATTACTGATAATGGGTGTCTGTGGATAAGTAGAACAAGCCGATTTGGCTGTTTGAGAACAACGACTTAACGCAAAAAAATCTCTGGACTAACTTGGGCGTAAGCAAAGGATGGTTTCTGGACAATTTTTTGAAGGGCACAGATTTGTGAGGTTATGCCTGTCTCGTCCACAAGCTGTTCACATTGCCTCGTACTAGACGTTATCCACAGGCATCTTTATTGTAATTTTGTGTAACTTAAGTCTTTGGGTAGAGAAAAATGCAAAAAAAAAGGGCCTAAGGGCCCTTTTAAAGGTTGTTGACGGAAGGAAAACCCGTCGGAGTTACCTGATGGTATTCACCGCGGTGCCATCATCAAATATCAGCTGGTTTTCGGGCCAGCGCAGTGCACCCAGCTTGAACCTGGACTGACTGACCGGGCGATTGGCCTTACGGTCTCTCCAACGCGCGCCAACCGAGTAATCGATGCAAAATACCTTTTTTTCATAGCCATACCAGGCCACCGAATGAATATTGCTGAAGAGCTGTGTGTATCGGGGACTGGCCTGGGTAACTTTTTGCCGATACAAGCGCCAATAATGGCCGATGACGACGTTTTCAGTACCTCGATAGTCATCCCACCAATTGACGCGATCTGAAAAGCGCCAGCGCCCGCCTGCAAAGAATGGTTTGGCCGCTTTTTTTTCGACGCCTGACGTCAATACCTTAAACGGGTTAACCATTTGCTGCATGGCTTCGTACTGTGCGATATGTTCAAGCACCGGCGGCGGGGATGTGTCGTCTTCCAGTACTTTTGCCCATCGTTCTTTTTCTTCAAGGTACTGATCGTAAAGGCCGCTGTGTTCTGCCGCTTTTTGGGCCTCTTCGTCCCAACGTTTAAATGCTTCGGTAACGTTACCCAAAGGGATGTCTTGAATCGCCTGAACGGCAGTTTGTGACCATGCCGCATGAACAATCCGAAGGTTTCTACCCACTAAAACAACGGGTAAGCTGTTCAAGAATGTTCGAACCTCATGTCGCTCTGATACGGGCGTTCGTCTAAAAGGCGCATAGTTCTTTAAATCTTGCTCGTAGCGCTCGTCGAAGAACCAGCCCGACCCATCTTTAATGTCGTCGGTTAATAAGTTGAGTTCGTGATTTCCCAAAATAGCCTGGGCCTGGTGGTTTTCTACCAGCTCTTGTACGCGCCTGACGACACCATGGCTGTCGGGCCCGCGGTCGACAAGGTCACCCACAAACACGGGAATGCGGTTCTGCGGGTGGTGGCCACTGGATGAATACCCCAATCGTTCGAGCAGGAGCTCGAGGGCGTCAATTTCGCCGTGAATATCACCAATAATGTCTAGGGGGCGGTCGGGAAGTTCGGTCACTAGATTCATGTGACGCCTTTAGAAAAACAGGTTACAGAAATACTTTTTGCAGTAGGTAGATCAGTTGGTCGTGCTCGTCGGAAGAGAGCGACGCAGGACGGTCAAGGTCGGCGATACCCGCCCGGGCCTTTTCATATCGTTGCTGACCCTGCAGTGTAAGTGCCAGTATCTGGGAGCGTTTGTCGTTTGGGTTGCGCTGGCGGGTCAGCAGGCCGTCGGCCTGCATGCGGTCAAGTAAAGTCGCCAGATTCGGCGGTGAAACGTTGATGGCTTCACCCAGACGTTTTTGATTGATGTCCGGGTTGTCGACGATAACGGCTAAAACGGTGAATTCGACAGGACGTAAATGAACCTTTTTAAGCTGCTTTTTTACTTGTGGGATGATTTTAAGATACGCCTGCAAGCAGTTGTACCCCAACAGACCAAGCAAATAAGATTGGTCTACTGGGGCAGGTTGGCGCGAGGTTGCCTTGGCCGTCATTGCACAGAAAGTACCGTTTGGTAGTTTTGGTGTTGGCCTGCCTTGGCATTGGCCAGGCATTGCTTAATGACAGTGATCAGTTGCTGCGACTCGGGCAAGACAAACGTAAAGTAATACTGCGCCGTCGTCTGCTTTGCCAGATAAAAGTCGGGGTCTTTGTCTTGCAAGGTACGGGCGACGTTGGCTGCCTTAAGCCAAAGCCATGCAATGGCGCAATGACCAACCAATCGCAACACTTCAGGTGCAATTTGGTGGGGTAGGTCGGGGTAGCTCAGGCCGGCTTGGCCAATTTCGGGTATTAACGTACGTAGGGTACGTGTTAATGCTAAAAGGGCTGTCGTTGCGCTTGCCAATGATTCGTGCGTTGTTTCGGCAATGGTTTGTTCGATATCATCCAGCAACATACCCAGGCGTTTGCCATTGTCGGCCAGTATCTTTCGCATCAACAGATCTATGGCCTGGATTTCGTTGGTACCTTCGTAAATCATGGTGATGCGAACATCGCGCATGTACTGTTCGATACCGGTTTCGCAGACGTATCCGTGACCACCATAGACTTGCAGCGCTTGGCTGGCGCCTGCAAACCCTTGATCGGTCATCAAGGCCTTGATGATCGGCGTCAGTAGTGCCAGCTGCTCGTCGAGCGCTTTGCGTTGGGCTTCATCGGGGTGGTGTTCGGCGCCATCAAGCAGTAGTGCGCTGTAGTAAGCCAGCATCCGGCAGCCTTCAACCCAGGCGCGTTGCGTCATTAACAAGCGTTGTACCGGCGGATGCATGACAATGGGGTCGGCGGCTTCTGTTTTACGATGTTCTGGCCGCATGACGGCCCGCGACTGAAGTCGTTCGTTGGCGTAAATCAATGCATTTTGGTAGGCCGTTTCGGCAATACCCAGGCCTCCGATACCCACCTGCAGCCGGGCCGAATTCATCATGACAAACATGGCTGCCAAGCCGCGGTGGGGTTCTCCCACCAGCCAGCCGGTCGCCTCTTCGAACTGCATAGTGCAGGTTGGGCTGCCATGGATGCCCATTTTGTGCTCAAGCCCAGTGCACGTGACGGCGTTATGTTGTCCGGCGCGGTCGCCATCGGGGAATATCTTTGGCACGACAAACAACGAAATGCCTTTGCTGCCTGCAGGCGCGTCGGGCAACCGGGCAAGTACCAGATGAACGATGTTGTCGGTGATGTCTTGGTCGCCGCCAGAGATAAAAATTTTGGTGCCGGTAATTTGGTAGCTGCCGTCGTCGTTGGGTATGGCCTTGGTGCGCAGTAAACCCAGGTCGCTCCCGGCATGAGGTTCGGTCAGACACATGGTGGCCAACCATTCGCCGCTGACAATTTTTGGCAGGTATGTGTTTTTGATGTGGTCGCTTGCATAACGATGAATGCAAGAATAAGCGCCATGCAGCAAACCAGGGAACATCGTCCAGGCCAGGTTTGTGGCATTGAGCATTTCGTACAGGACGCTGTTCAGGGTGTGTGGCAATCCCTGCCCGCCGTAGTCTGGGTCACACGCGAGTGCGGGCCAGCCAGCTTCACAAAACTGATGATAAGCCTGGGCATAACCTTGAGGCGTTATGACCCGGCCATTGTCGAGCGCACTGCCTTTAGCATCTGCAGTCGCATTAAGCGGGAACAGGACTTCGCTTGCAAATCGCCCGGCCTCTTCAATGACTTGCTGAATTAGCGCATGATCGACGTCTGCAAATTCGGGATATTGTTGCAACACGTCCGCAGCCTGGAACATATCGGCTAGAACAAAATTAATGTCTTTGAGCGGGGGTTGGTATTGGAACATGGTGATTAGCTCCGTTGAACTTTGTTCTTTTTCTGGTCAAGAAACTCGGCCAGCAAACGTTGTGTGGCGGGGTCGGTTTGAGCAACAGCTGCCATCAGCGATTCGGTTGCCATACCGTCTTGAATGGTTTGGTCAGCGATACGGGGCAGCATGTGCATGACGCCGTAATTGGTCATGGCGGCGTTGGTTGCAATGCCCTGGGCCAACTCCATGGCCTTTTTAAGCCCTTCGCCTGGTTCAGTCAGGTAGGTCGAAATGCCCAATTGCAGGCCTTCTTCGGCGCTGAGTACACGGCCTGTGAGCATCAGGTCGGACATGCGGTTGACGCCGATCAGGCGCGAAATACGTACTGAGCCGCCACCCCCGACGAATAACCCTCGTTTGCCTTCGGGCAAGGCATAAAACGCGGTGTTTTCCGCAACGCGAATATGGGTTGCAGATGCCAGCTCAAGCCCGCCACCGACGACTGCACCATGCAAGACGGCAATGACGGGAGCGCGTCCGAACTGGATTTTTTCGAAGGCTTCATGCCACATGCGCGAATGTAGGACCGACTGCGGTACGGTGTGTTCGCGAACCTCGGACAAGTCGAGCCCTGCGCAAAAGTGGTCGCCTTCGCCGTGCAAAATGATGGCTTTTACTGTGTCGGGCATTGACCCGAAACAATGGTTAAGTTCGCCGACCAAATCAAGGTTGATGGCATTACGCTTGGCTGGCCGGGTAAGTGTCACCAAGGCAATGGCATCAGTAAATTTGACGGACAACAGTTTGTATTGGGTAGATTGGGTCATGTTCGGGCTCGCGAATAGGGTAGAAGCAAATATTGTTAATTACTTATAAATCATAATATTTATTCTTTATAAATAAAATAGGGGGAATCCTGCAAGAAATGAACTTGCATTTTTTGCAGGGGCATCATCCAATGAGCTGTCACGACACGTTACGTTTGAGCATCAATGCAAGGCACCCGTCGATCGCATACCCGCACCTACTTGCGTTTGCGTTATCACTTTCTGGTTTTGCCTTTGCTGGTATTAGCCGGCGGCTTTTTGCTGACCTACGCGTCCTGGTTAGTGTTCGACCGCGCCCATCAGGCCGAAGTTCGACGTGCTTTTTCTGTTCAGGTAGATCAAACGTTAGGGCAGTTTCAGGCGCGTTTTTTGCAATATCAATCACGCCTGGAAGCTATTCGAGCTTTGTTTGCGGCTTCTGATACTGTTGACCGGTTCGAGTTTGTCGAGTTTGTTGACACGCTTAATTTCCAGAAGCAGTCTCCTGGCATTGTCGCGGTGGGTTATATCGCCTTAAATGCCGATAAAACCAAAGCCAACATTGAATATATCTACCCCGAAACTGAACGGAATTTGGCGATTATTGGTGTAGATGCTTTTAGCGATCCTAGTCGTGAAACGGCGCTACACGAATCGGCAAAAGCTTCTGTTGCCGTGCTGTCTAATCCAACCCGTTTGCTTCAATACGAAAACAACGGTACGCAAGATGACACCGGGTATCTGCTGTTCATGCCGATCGATGCCGAGTTTGCGTTGTCCAGCACCATCAAGCCGTCAACGTTAATGGGTTGGATATACATTGCTTTTCGATTAGACGAGACATTGGCAGCAACATTTGACGGCCAGGGCTTTGAGCTGGCGCTTAACGTGTTTGATGCCACTGACACTAGCGCGCGACAATTGGTGTTTACATCTGACATTGCATCAGAGGCACGTCCCAGCGGTTTTAAGTCTTTGGTGACAACGCGTACCGTAAGCTTGTTGGGCCGAACCTGGGAGCTGGACATTGCGTCCACCCCGAAATTCCATGATCAGTTTCGTAATTCGTCGGGCGGCTGGGTAATTTTTATTGGCCTGTTGCTGAGTGCATTTTTGGCAGTGTTGACCTGGCTGGTGGCTGACCGTACCCGAGCATTACGTCAAATTCGTCGCATCAATCATCAGCTTCAGGTTAGCGAACAACGTTGGAAGTTCGCGCTTGAAGGTGCTGGCGACGGCGTATGGGATCACGATATCGTTGCCGGTAAAAATCATGTGTCGGCTCGTTGGAAAACTTTGCTGGGCTTTGAGCCTGAAGAAACGACGGAAAGCATCGAGGCATGGGCAAGCCGCATCCATCCCGACGATTACCCCGTGGTCATGAAAACCATGACTGACTACATTAAAGGTGAGCGTACCGACTATGTTGTTGAACATCGTATGCGCTGTAAAGATGGGTCGTGGAAGTGGGTATTGGAACGCGGGATGATTGTCGAGCGCGACGCCGTGGGCAACCCTGTTCGCATGGTGGGGACAACCGCAGATATTTCGCGGATGAAAGCGTCTGAAGCCTTAATTTGGCAACAAGCCAATTTTGATGCACTGACGGGTTTGCCCAACCGACGGATGTTTTTTGATCGCCTGGAAACCGAGATTGCGCGAGTTAAGCGTTACGGGGGAGTGTTCACTTTATTGTTTATTGACCTTGATGAATTCAAAGAAATTAACGATGGTTTTGGACACCAGGCCGGCGACGATGTGCTTAAAGGTGTAGGCCGGCGCTTACGTGTGGCCGTACGCACGACCGACGTTGTCGCGCGGTTAGCCGGCGACGAATTCACGATTATTCTTAGTCAGGTGAACCACAGCCAAGATCTTGAGACCATCGTCAATAAAATACTTGACTCACTGCAACAGCCCATAAATGTTGGTGACCATGTCTTTACGGTGTCAGCCAGTATCGGCGCTGCTGTTTGCCCTTACGACGGGGTTAGCGCAGACGATTTGCTTAACAAGGCCGACCGTGCAATGTACTGGGCTAAAGCCAAGGGGAAAAATAGATGGCAGAGTTATTCGATGCCCGTCGCGTAAGTCCCGAACGGGCATTGATTCTTCTCCAAAATCGGTTGTTTCGCGACGCCGTACGAGGTAAGACCTTGTTTGAGCTTTTAGGCGAGCTCATTGCGTTTGTTGAAAGCGAGTTTCCACGGGTACGGGCATCGATACTATTTGTTGATGAAGAAAGTCGACGCTTGGTGCCAGGGTTGTCTCCGCGTCTGTCAGCAGGTTATATCAGTGCGTTGTGCGCGCTGGGTATTGGCCCCAGTGCGGCGTCGTGTGGCAGTGCGGTATTTATTGGCGACCTTGTTATTGTGGCCGATATCGCAACCGATCCGTTATGGGCCAATGTAAGTTACGCTGCCGCCAAAGAAGGGGTTGCAGCGTGCAGTTCCCTCCCGTTTCGTAACAGCGAGGGGGCGGTAATTGGCACCCTGGCGCTACATGCAGATCATCGTTGTCAGCCGTCTGGTGACGATATATCGATGCTGGATCAATTGGCGGCGTTAGCAGGCTTGCTGGTTGTACATGACCGCAAAATGCAACACACCAAGTTTACCGGGCAAGAAATTAACCATGCGTTTTACGGCGCGGCAACGGGTATTGCAATTACTGATTTGCATGGGCGATTTGTTCAAGTTAACCGGGCCTATTGCGAAATGTTGGGTTATACCGAGCAAGAGTTGTTGCCGCTCGATTACACGGCTGTTACTCACGTTGAAGACCGTCATAAAACCGATGACGAGATTCAACTGCTGTTGCGAGGTCTGAAACGTAATACCGTCGTCGACAAACGGTATACGCACAAAGATGGGCACACTATTTGGGCGCGGGTCAGCGTATCGGTGCAGCACGATGCCCGGGGACGGCCTACCGGGCTGATTGGCATTGCTGAAGACTTTACCGAAATTAAACTGGCGCAAGCGCAACGCGAAGAGGCTGAAAAGTCGATGTTAAACTTTTTGGCTAATTTGCCCGGCATGGTTTATCGCTGTCGTAACGACGACCACTGGACGATGCTGTACGTTAGCCAGTCGGTAAAAGCGTTAACGGGTTACGACGCCGACGATCTTTTGCTTAACCGTCGTTTACCTTATGCGCAGGTCATTCATCCAGATGACATTGCGTATGTTGCGCTGCGTATTTCAGAAGCGGTCCGCTTAAATGGCAGTTTTCATGTCAACTACCGTATTCGTCGTGCCGATGGGCAAATTGCTTGGGTGTGGGAACAAGGCCGGGTTGTACTTGATGAAGCTGGCGAAGTCGCCTTTCTCGAGGGTTACATTACCGACATTACGGCACGTAAAGTGGCTGAAGCGGCGCTTGCCGACAGCCAGCGCCAGGCCGAAGCATTGTTGAACGCTGTTGCTGAGGGTATTAACGGTGTCGACCATCGTGGCAACGTTGTGTATGTGAACAGGGCGGCTTTACAGGCGTTTGGTTATACCGAGCCCGAAATGCTGGGCAAAGACAGTCATGCGCTGGTGCATCATCATAAAAAAAATGCGCAACCTTACGCGTTTACCGATTGCGCGGTTTATAAAACATTGCAAGATGGCAGGGTGCGGCGTGTCAGCGACGAAGTGTTTTTTCGTAAAGACGGCTCGTCTTTTCCGGTTGAATATATGGTGTCGCCAGTCTTTAACGAGTCTGACGAAATATGCGGCGCCGTTATAAGCTTTAGCGATATTTCAGAGCGTCTGGCACTTGAAGATCAATTACGTCGTGCGCAGCGGCTGGATTCCCTGGGCCAGCTTACTGGCGGTGTCGCACACGACTTTAATAATTTACTGACCGTGATTATGGGCAATGCCGAGTTGCTTGAGTCGCACCTATCGGTGCAAGACCCCATGAGGAAAGTTGCGGGTATGGTCGTTAACGCGGCGCAGCGCGGTGCAGAGCTTACCCGCGCCTTATTGGCGTTTTCGCGTAAACAGCCCCTTAAGCCCACGGTAGTGTCAGTAAACGACTTACTCGAAAAAAATCGAAGTTTTATCAAGAGCGCGATGGGTGCGCACATTGCCCTGAGCATTATCGAGAATCCAGACCTCTGGTCGGCCAATATCGACGTGCATCAGCTTGAAAACGCCTTATTGAATTTGGCTATTAATGCACGCGACGCGATGCGTGCCGGCGGGCAACTTACCTTGCATACCAGTAATGTGCATTTCGCGGCCGATCAGGCGCTGCAACGTCATATGGCTGCGGGTAACTATGTGGCGGTGTCGGTGACTGATACGGGCTCAGGTATAGAACCCGCGATACTCGATCGTGTGTTCGAGCCGTTTTTTACCACTAAAGACCAGGGTAAAGGTACGGGCCTGGGTCTGGCCATGGTGTATGGTTTTGTGCGGCAGTCGGGTGGGCATGTCGAGATCGATTCTGAACCCGGGCGCGGCACGACGATCAGACTGTATTTGCCGGCCGTCACAACGACAGCGCTATTGACTGAAGCCGTTGCAGCGACGCAAGTAAAAGGGGGGGGCGAGCGGATTTTGCTGGTTGAAGATGACCCGTTGGTGCGGCTGTATGCAGTGACGCTTTTGTCGGGTCTGGGTTACGACGTTATCGAGTACCCCAATGGCGCCGATGCGATTGCCGCCGTGGCGAGCGGCAAAACTTTTGACTTACTATTTACCGACATGGTGATGCCGGGCGACATTAACGGCAAGCAATTGGCAGACCAAGTGCTTGCTATATGCCCGACGGCGAAAGTGTTGTTTACGTCGGGCTATAGCGAAAACCACTTGATGGATGGCAAGCAATTGGCGCAAGGCATACAGTTACTTACCAAGCCTTACCGAAAAGACGAGCTAGCATCAAGAGTACGGCAAATTCTTGACCAATAATTGTGCGTAGTTAACGGTTATTGGATATTGCCTTCGCCTTGGGGAAAAGCATTAAGGCTATTTTTAATGCATACATCACAATAACGGCGCCAGCGATATCTCCTGTTGCCATGGCAACAAAACTTTTCAAAGAGATGCTGTTTGTTTCGCTAAACAAGTACCAAGAATGATGAAAAATTGCATTCAGCATCCCAAAGGCTCCGCATAACACCAACAACTTTTGGGGCGAAAGGTTATGCAGCGATGGTAAAAGACCGAAGTAGCGTCGTGCTGAAAGATAGATCAAATAGGGCGACAGCGCCGACAAGACGCTAACAGTGAGCCCATAAACAAACTGTTCTGGATACACAAATTGTGTGGCAATAAGGAACGACGCGGCCCACAGCCCCAGTGTGCCCCAAAAGCCAAATAAAAGCGTGCATAACAGCCGTATGCCGGCAGGTAAGAAGATCCAATTTACCCCGGTGATTTCTTCTAGCCCGAGGAATGCCCAATAATTGATAAACCATGTGAGTCCGTACAGGCTGGCGGATGTCAGGGCCATGGCCGTGTGTAATACTATTTGTGACATTTGCCTTGTTGTCCTACAAAACCGGCACTGTTAATATCAAGAACAGTTATGCAAGGTTTTGCTTAATTACTTCAGTTTATTAACCGTACGGTTTCAGCCATGAAAGAGAAAACTCGCCCTGCCGACATATATATGCGCTTTTTGCAGTTGGCCGAGTCTTTACGCGGTTTGCCGTCGTTGCCAGCGCTTGACCCATTAGAAGAACGTATTTTGCAAATGGTTGCTTTTGCAGCTAAAGAAGCCAGCCGCCTTTCGGTACGCGACATGATGGCGTATTCCGAGCTGGGTTCGCCTGCAACCATTCATAACCGGTTAAAGTCGATGCGTGCAAAGGGTTGGATCATGTTGACGGATACTGAAGACTCGCGTCGTAAGCAAGTTACTCTGACTCAGGCCGCCTTGCTGCACTTCGACAAACTTTCTAAGTGCCTTGTTCAGGCAGCTAAGGAAGCCTGATAATACTACTTTTTAGTACGAAATGCGTCGCGACTACTTCACCCAGATGAATCCGGCTTTTATAGCCGGGTTTTTTATTGGCTCGACGTAAATCACTTCCCAATACAAAAACTCGAAAAGATTTCACCTAAGAGATCGTCGCTGGTGAACTGGCCGGTGATGCTGCAGAGGGCTTCGTGGGCTAGCCTGAGCTCTTCGGCGAACAGGTCTAGAACGCTGTCGTTGTGTTGCGCATGGCGTGCGGCGAGGTCAATGTGCTCGGCAGCAAGCTTTAAGGCTTTAACGTGGCGTTCACGGGCCAGCCAGGGTGATTCTGATGTGGGCTTCCAGCCGGCGATGTCCAGCAGGCGCTGGCGCAGTTGGTCTAGCCCGTCGCCTGTTTTGGCCGAGATGTACAGCACCGAATCAGAAGACACAGGTTTGCCTGGCGCAAGATCAAGCTTATTGAATACTTTAAGCACCGGGGTGCGTGCGGGCAAACGGCGGGTGATGTCGATGTCTAGAGGGTTTTCTTCTGCGCGGATGTCTTGCAGATGAATAATGACATTGGCCTTTTCGATTTCGGCCCAACTGCGCTCAATACCAATGCGTTCGACCGTGTCGTCGGTTTCGCGCAGGCCGGCCGTGTCGATAATATGAATAGGCACGCCCTGGATATGAATTTGCTGCACGACCTTGTCGCGGGTGGTACCCGCCACCGGCGTGACGATGGCAACCTCGTCGCCGGCCAGGGCGTTAAGCAAACTGGATTTCCCCACATTGGGTTGGCCGGCCAGCACTACGTGCAGGCCTTCGCGCAAGATCATGCCCTGCCCGGCCTGGCGTAGCAGGTGGTCTAGGTCGGCCTGCAGGCTATGCAGTTGTTCGCGTGCCTGGTACTTCTCAAGGAACTCGATTTCTTCTTCGGGGAAGTCGAGCGTGGCTTCGACCAGCATGCGCAGATGCACAATACGGTCGTCAAGTTCATGTACCTGTTGCGAGAAAGCGCCGCTGAGCGAGGCCATGGCGCTGCGGGCTGCCGCTTCGGAAGAGGCCTCGATCAAGTCGGCCACGGCCTCGGCCTGCGCCAGGTCGAGACGTTCGTTAAGGAAGGCACGGTGAGTGAACTCGCCCGGCTCGGCGTGCCGTAGACCAAATGGGGCCCCGGCTTCAAGGCAGCGGTCGAGCAGGCGCCGCAGTACCGCCGGTCCGCCATGGCCTTGCAGCTCAAGAACATCTTCGCCGGTATATGAGTGGGGGGCGGGAAAGTACAGCACGATGCCCTTGTCGATGGGCTGGCCGTGCTGGTCGTCGAAGCTGAGATAGTGCGCGTGGCGTGGCTTTAACGGCGTACTGAATAACTGGCTGATCAGCGGCGCCAGGTTCCGGCCTGAAACCCGGATGACGCCAATACCGCCTTGCCCGGGCGCGGTGGCAATGGCGACGATGGGTTCGTGAGCGTGTGCAACCATAGTAAAACCTGCCGGCCAATAGACTTGCCGGGCCTCTGGGGCCCGGCAATAAGGTTAGCGATGTGCTTTTGCCTTTTTAGTTTCCTGATCGAGCTTGTGCATGATGTACCGTTGCTGAGCGATAGAGATCGCGTTATTCACAACCCAGTACAGCACCAGACCGGCGGGGAAGAAGAACATCATGCCGCCGAACACCAGAGGCATCAGCATCATGATGCGCGCTTGCATTGGGTCGGGAGGCGTTGGGTTCAGTTTAATTTGCAGGAACATGGTCGCCATCATGATGGCGGGCAAAATAAACCACGGATCGCGCGCTGCCAAGTCGTGAATCCAGAGGATCCAGGGGGCGCCGCGCATTTCGACGCTGCCCAGCAACACCCAGTACAAGGCGATGAACACCGGAATCTGGATCACCATGGGCAAGCAGCCGCCCAGCGGGTTGATTTTTTCGGTGCGGTACATCTCCATCATGGCCTGGTTCAGTTTGGCGCGGTCGTCGCCAAATTTTTCACGCAGGGCCTGAAGGCGCGGTGTGACCTGCTTCATTTTGGCCATCGAGCGGTAGCTGGCGGCAGACAGGGGGTAGAACACCAGTTTGATCAGGATGGTGAGGACGACGATTGTCCAGCCCCAGTTACCCAGGAAGCTGTGCAGCCAGGTCATGAGCTTGAACAACGGCTTCGAAATGATGGTCAGGAAACCGTAGTCGACCACGACGTCGAGCCCGGGGGCAACGGCTTGCATGGCGTCTTGGTCTTGCGGGCCAACCCACAATTGCGATGTGACCGATACGGTGTCGCCAGGCGCAACTGTTGAAGTAGGCTCGATGCTGCGGATGGCATACAGGTTGTTGTCGACGCGCAAGGCCTCGTTGTAACGGGTTTTGCCTTCAGTGGGTATCCAGGCGCTGGCAAAGTAATGCTGCACCATGGCGATCCAGCCGTCATCGGCCTGCTTGATGTAAGTGGCTTTGTTTTTGTCGATGTTAGAGAAGGTGATCTTTTGGTACTTCTCTTCTTGCGAATAGACCGCAGGCCCGGTAAATGTGTTGTAGAAGAACGAGGTGTCGGGTGGGTCGTTGCCGTCGCGCGTGAGCTGCAAGTAAACCGATGGCGTTACAGCTGTCGCGCCGGTATTCTGGATGTCGTGCTTGACGTGGATGTTGTAGCTACCGCGTTCAAGTGTATAGGTTTTGGTGACTTTGACGCCGTCGGATTCGGCTTCGAAGACGACATCAAGGCGGTCACCGGTCAGGGTCTTTTCAGACGAAACCAGGCGGAATGGGGTGAGGTGCGTAGGAAAGCTTTGACCGGCCGGCGCCCCGACGACGCCTGTTTGCGCGACATAGAAAGAATTGGGTTTGTTGTCGAGCAGCACCATTGGGCCGCTGGTATTGTCAAACCCGTCAAATTTCGACAGCTCGGCTTTAACCAGTTGGGCGCCTACTGTGTCGAAAGTCAGCTTGTAGACATCGGTTGTGATGTCGACTTTCTCGCCGGCGGGTAAAGCGCTGCCTGAAGAATCAGGGACGTTTTCGTTGGTGCCGGGCGCGGCTGGGGCACCGGCTGGAACGCCTGCCTGGGCGGCATCGGCCGAGGCAGCGGCTGTTTGGGCGGGTTCGCTTTGTGTCGTAGCGGGCGCACCGGTAAACAGCGATGGCATGCCATTATGCACTTGCCAGTTGTTCCATAGCAGCAAGAGCGAAAACGAGAATATGATCCAGAGGAGGGTGCGTCGGATATCCATAGCGCCTGTTCGTAGGTTAAAGCACAAAAGCTTGCTAGTTTAACGTAGCCTGCCTGAATGATCTTTTAGATTAATGGTTTGAGTGGCCATGCCCATGCCCGGGAACGGGGTCGTGTCCGCCCTGGCACCACGGGTTGCAGCGCCCAATTCGTCTTGCGCCCAGCCACAGGCCCTTTAGCACCCCATGGGTTTCAATGGCCTGAATGGTGTAAACCGAGCATGTGGGTGTAAACCGGCAACTGTTGCCCACCCACGGGCTTAAAAAGTACCGATAGAAACGAATGGGGGCGATGACAATGGCTTTCAGCATCGGGCGGCTCGTTCCAGCAGGGTATCGACTTCGACTCGAACTTGTTTTTTAAGTTCGGTTAATGAAGCAGGCGCCACTTTACTGTGCAACCGGAAGACAAAATCTTTGGGTGGAAGATGTTGACGTTTTAGCCGAAACGCTTCGCGAATGACGCGTTTGATAGCGTTACGCGTAACCGCTTGTGCGGCATAGCGTTTTGCAATAATAAGCCCGAGTCGCGCACCATTTTCGTTGGTGGTTACTTCGCGGGGCGTATTTAAAACAAGCATAGCCCCTCGGGCAACACGTTTGCCCTTTAGGGCAAGCGCGAATTCGGAGGGGCGGTGCAGGCGCGCCGCCGGTGTGAACGTGGCACGCATCGGGAGCTGGCAGGGGCCGTTTGTGGCCGAGGGCGTTGCCTTAGACAGCCAGACGCTTGCGACCCTTGGCGCGGCGAGCATTAAGTACGGCGCGACCACCACGGGTTTTCATGCGAACGAGAAAGCCGTGAGTACGCTTGCGACGGGTAACAGAAGGTTGGAAAGTGCGTTTCATGGCGCTATGCCTTTGGTTGTGCCTTGGTTAAGACTTTGTTAAAAAATTCTGGGAAAGCCTGCTATTTCACCAAATTAAGTATGAATAGTCAAGTGCTTAGCGTAATTACGCATGGTCTGTTACGACCGCCCTTGTGGATAACTTGTCCACCAACAGGGTAGAATCGAGGTTTACTGAAGTGGTGCACATGAAAGATTTTTGGCAATCCTGCATTCAACGCCTAGAGCAAGACCTACCCCCGCAACAGATCAGTGCCTGGATACGCCCGCTTGTACCGGTCGCGTACGACGAGGCCAGTGCTGTGTTGCGCGTGGCAGCGCCTAATCGCTTTAAGCTTGATTGGGTGCGCAAAAACTTTTCGCATCAAATCGAATCCCTCGCCACCGAATGGTTCGACAAGCCCGTGCAAGTGTCGTTTGAATTGGCCACGGCAGCCAACGGTGCGGCGCGCACCCCTGCTGCGGGCCCGGCCAGTATGGCCGGGGGGGGCGTCACGCCGCCGGCAGCACCATCCGCGAGCCATGGCACATCACAGGCTGTGTCGGCGTCAAATGGGCGATCGGTCAATGCACCTTCGTTGTCACCTGCGGTGGCTGCTGCCAACGCAGCTGCCGATATTGCCTACGATCGCTCCAGCCTGAATACCGACCTGACCTTCGATAACTTCGTCACAGGTAAAGCTAACCAGTTGGCGCGCGCCGCTGCCATCCAGGTCGCACAAAACCCTGGTGTGTCTTATAACCCGCTGTTCTTGTACGGCGGTGTCGGTTTGGGTAAAACCCACCTTATTCACGCCATTGGCAATGCCCTGCTTAAAGACAACAGTTCTGCCCGGGTGCGCTATGTGCATGCTGACCAGTATGTGTCCGACGTCGTCAAGGCCTACCAGCGTAAAGCCTTCGATGAGTTCAAGCGTTATTACCATTCTCTCGATTTGCTGTTGATCGACGATATCCAATTCTTTGCCGGTAAAAACCGGACACAAGAAGAGTTCTTCTATGCGTTTGAAGCCATGGTAGCCAAGCGCAAGCAAATCATTATTACGTCAGACACCTACCCGAAAGAGCTGGCTAATATCGATAGCCGTCTTATCTCGCGTTTTGATTCCGGCTTGACGGTAGCCATCGAGCCTCCAGAGCTTGAAATGCGCGTGGCTATTTTGTTGCGCAAGGCCGAGACCGAAAACGTCACCATGCCCGAAGAGGTCGCGTTCTTTATTGCCAAGCATTTGCGTAGCAACGTGCGCGAGCTTGAAGGCGCGTTGCGCAAGGTGTTGGCATATGCGCGCTTTCATGGCCGCGAAGTGCTTACTGTAGAAGTATGTAAAGAAGCCCTTAAAGATTTGCTGTCGGTGTCGAACGGGCAAATCACCGTCGAGAATATTCAGAAGACTGTGGCCGACTTTTATAAGATCAAAGTGGCTGACATGTATTCAAAACGTCGACCGGCTAATATTGCCATGCCGCGCCAGGTGGCCATGTATTTGGCTAAAGAACTGACTCAAAAAAGCTTGCCCGAAATCGGCGATCTTTTCGGGGGCCGGGATCACACCACGGTGCTGCACGCTGTACGTAAAATTTCCGATGCACGGTCAAAAAATTCCGAGCTGAACCACGCCTTACATGTATTAGAACAAACCTTAAAAGGATAACCATGCAACTCGTACAAACGACTCGCGATGCGTTGTTGAAGCCGCTTTCGACGGTAGCCGGCATTGTTGAACGGCGCAACACCATGCCTATTCTTGCCAACGTGCTGTTGCGCAAAAACGGGAATCAGGTTTCGTTTCTGGCCACCGACCTGGAAGTACAGATTACGACTCATGCAGACTTTGGTGTGGGTGACGAGACTGAGTCGACGACAGTTGCGGCACGCAAGTTAATGGATATTTTGCGTGCCCTGCCTGATGCCAACGACGTCAAACTGGCGCTTAGCGCCGGCAAGCTATCCATTCAGTCGGGTAAAAGTCGTTTTGCGTTGCAAACCTTGCCTGCGGGCGATTACCCCACCGTATCGCAACCCGAAGCCTGGGACGTATCTTTTTCGTTGCCACAAAAAACACTCAAGCATTTGTTCAACATGGTGCACTTTGCCATGGCGCAACAAGACATCCGTTATTACCTTAACGGCTTGTTGTTTGTATTCGAGCCGGGCCTGGTCCGCACCGTGGCTACCGATGGCCACCGTTTGGCGCACTGTGCAGCAGCGGTCGAAGGCATCGAGCAAAAGCACGACGTGATTGTGCCGCGTAAAACCGTGCTTGAAATGCAGCGGTTGCTTGGCGAGGTCGATGACCTGGTGCAAGTCGACGTCGCATCGGGCCAAATCCGGTTCCGCTTTGGTGATGTCGAGCTTATTTCCAAGTTGGTCGAAGGCAAGTTCCCCGACTTTACGCGCGTCATTCCTACAACGTATACGCGTCATTTCCAGATCCGCCGCGAAGCGCTTCAAGGCAGTTTGCAACGCGCTGCCATTCTGACCACCGACAAGCTCAAGGGTGTGCGCGTCCAGTTGGGCGATAACGTGCTTAAAGTGTCCTCAACCAATGCCGAGCAGGAAGAGGCCCAGGAAGAGATCGATATCGATTACGGGCACGAGGCGCTCGACGTGGGCTTTAACGTCAGCTATTTGCTCGATGTGTTGTCGAATGTAAAAACCGAAGAAGTACGTTGGTCGGTTCAACCCGATCCAAACTCCTCGGCCCTTATTACCTTGCCCGATGACGACCAGTTCAAGTATGTCGTCATGCCCATGCGCATTTAAGCGCTGGCCGTTGCCCGCCCGTTGTCGCGACGCCGGCGCACACGTTGTGCCCGTCGCGGCGATTGCCCGATTTATATAAGGTTTAAAACTCGTTATGTCAGATCAAGTCAGCCAAACCCCTGAAAATGGTTACGGTGCCGAATCCATCAAGATGCTCAAGGGCCTCGAGGCCGTGCGCAAGCGCCCAGGCATGTACATTGGCGACACATCCGACGGCACCGGTTTGCACCATATGGTCTTCGAGGTTGTCGATAACGCCATCGACGAAGCCCTGGCCGGGTATTGCGATGACATCATCGTAACGATCCATGCCGACAACAGTATTTCGGTGTGCGACAACGGTCGTGGTATTCCAACCGACATTCATAAAGATGACGAATTCGGCCGAAGCGCGGCCGAGATCGTTATGACCGAGCTGCATGCGGGCGGCAAGTTTGACCACAACTCGTACAAGGTGTCGGGTGGTTTGCACGGTGTGGGCGTGTCGTGTGTGAACGCGCTGTCCGAGTGGCTGCGCCTGACGATCTGGCGTAACGGCGAAACGCACGAGATGGAGTTCCGTCGTGGCGAACGCGTTGAGCCTTTGCACATTACGGGCGCGGCAAATCAAACGGGTACGCGCGTCCAGTTTTTGGCCGACGAAACTATTTTCGAGAACATTGAGTACCACTACGATATCTTGGCCAAGCGTTTGCGTGAGCTCTCGTTCCTGAACAATGGTGTGAAGGTTCGTTTAATTGACGAGCGTCAGGGTAAAGAAGAAAACTTTGCGTTTTCGGGTGGCGTCAAAGGGTTTGTTGAATACATCAACCGCACGAAAACGGTGTTGCATGCCAATGTGTTTTCGGTCAGTACCGAGTCGCAAGTGGCCGATGTGTCGATTGGCGTTGACGTGGCCATGCAATGGAACGACAGCTACACCGAGACGGTGCTGTGCTTTACGAACAACATCCCCCAGCGCGACGGCGGTACCCACTTAACCGGTTTGCGCGCGGCCATGACGCGGGTATTGAATAAATACATCGCCGATAACGAGCTGGCCAAGAAGGCTAAGGTCGATACGACTGGCGACGATATGCGCGAAGGCCTGGCTTGCGTGTTGTCGGTGAAAGTGCCCGACCCGAAATTCAGCAGCCAGACCAAAGACAAGCTGGTATCCAGCGAAGTGCGCCCTGCCGTTGAAGAGGCGGTAGCCCGCACGCTGGAAACCTGGCTGCTTGAGAACCCGAACGACGCCAAGGCGCTGTGCAACAAAATTATTGATGCTGCCCGGGCGCGTGACGCCGCGCGTAAAGCCCGCGAAATGACGCGTCGCAAGAGCGTGCTTGAGGGCGCCGGGTTGCCTGGCAAGCTGGCCGATTGCCAGGAAAAAGACCCGGCGCTTAGCGAAATTTACATCGTCGAGGGTGACTCGGCGGGCGGTTCGGCCAAGCAAGGTCGCGATCGCAAGTTCCAGGCAATTTTGCCGTTGCGCGGCAAGGTGCTGAACGTTGAAAAGGCGCGCTTCGACCGCCTGATTGCCAGCGATTCAATTACGACGTTGATTACGGCGTTGGGTACCAGTATCGGGCCTGACTTCAACATCGAGAAATTGCGTTATCACCGCATCATCATCATGACCGACGCGGACGTTGACGGCGCGCACATTCGTACGCTGTTGCTGACGTTGCTGTATCGCCAGATGCCTGCGTTGATTGAGCATGGCTATGTGTATATTGCGCAGCCGCCGTTGTACAAAGTCAAGCAGGGCCGCGACGAGCGCTACCTGAAAGACGACCACGAAGAGGCGCAGTACATGATGGAAGTAGCGTTGAAAGATGCGTCGGTGGTGCCTTCAGAGGGCGCGGCGCCTCTGGTTGGTGACACGCTGGCCGAATTGGTGCGTCAGTACATCTTGGCCGATGCGGTGATTAACCGTCTGGGCCGTACGGTAGATGTTGAGGCGCTGTCAGCGATGGCCGAGGGCATTGAGCTGCACCTTGAAGACGAGGTGGCGGCCAGGTCGTCTGCCGAGCGGTTGCAGGCAGCAATTGATAACCCTGCGTTGCCCGGCAATGTGACGGTCGTGGCCGAGCAGGTTGAAGAAGGTGCGCCATGGCGTTTGGTATTGCGTCGCATGCACCATGGCAATGTGCGGGTGTCGGTGTTTGACCGCACGTTTGTGCGTGGCGCCGATTACGCGGTGCTGGCGAAAGCCGCCAAAACGTTTGTTGGCCTGATGGGCCGCGGCGCGATGGTGGCGCGCGGCGAAGGCGAGAAGCGCAAAGAGAAGTACGTGTCTGACTTCCGCGAGGCTGTCCTGTGGTTGCGTAGCGAGGCCGAGCGTTCGGTAAGCAAGCAGCGTTATAAGGGTCTGGGCGAGATGAACCCACAGCAGTTGTGGGAGACGACGATGGATCCGAAGGTACGTCGTTTGTGGCGTGTGCAGATCGAGGATGCGATTGTTGCCGACGAGGTGTTTACGACGCTGATGGGCGATAACGTTGAGCCGCGTCGCGAGTTTATTGAAACGCATGCGCTGCAGGCGGGGAATATTGATACTTGATTTTTGTAGGGCTTTTTTAGGTCCTGGGTAAATCTTTCGTTTTGCTAGTTTGGCTTGAGGTTGGAAGCGGCTCCTTTTGGGGCCGTTTTCTTTTTGGGCGGCTGAGGTGCGTTGTTAAGTTGGTGTTGGATATGCGCGGGTGTAATGGTTTGCGCTGCGCCGTCGTGGCCTGGGCAGGCCCGGCGGGACATCGCACGGCCCTTCGGGCTACCCGGTAAACGCATACTGGACGGGGCGTGCGCGAAACTCGCCGGCTCGACCCGGTGGGTCGAAAACGCCGGCTCAAACAGTCGCGCACTTGCACCCCCGTCCAGTGTGCGTTTACCGGCGTGCTCAAGCCCTTGGGCCCACCCAGGCCACGACGGCGCCGGGCAAGGAAGTTTTCGCCCAGCACCTGATGCAGCGCTCAGGCATCGGCACTGCTGGCACCGGATTTCAGGCGACCCAAATAATTGAGCGGGATTCGGATAAACTGACATCCGGGAAAAATGTGAGAATTTCGTGGAAACCCTCACAAACGCTGAACAAGTCGCTGATTCAATAAGCTGCGCCTATTCGGAGTTTTGAAACCGTACAAATTTTCTA
Source organism: Pusillimonas sp. T2 (assembly GCF_002236805.1). Taxonomy (GTDB): domain Bacteria; phylum Pseudomonadota; class Gammaproteobacteria; order Burkholderiales; family Burkholderiaceae_B; genus Neopusillimonas. The sequence goes on from NZ_NIQA01000010.1 coordinate 28,263, forward strand.
AAAAACTTGCTGGCCTTGGCCCAAATAAACATACAACGGATGGCGAGTTAAGCGAGAGGCGCAATGCAAGAAGTATGGGATTGGTTGTTAGTGAACCCAGCGCGGTTTTTGGTGGTGATATCGCTGGTGGTGACATGGCTTGTTTGCGTGGCGGAGTATCAAGGACGTAAATCGGGTGGCTCCGGTTGGTTAACGTTAGCCCGGATTTCGGTAGGGGCAATATTTACAATGGTCACGGCCGTGGTTGCTGGCTTTTTTGGCGGTGTGGGTGCGTTCTTTGGTTATTTAGTGCTGCAAGCTTTTGTTTGTGTGTTGATCCCCATCGTTTGGGTAGAAAAAATTTAGCGTTGCACGAATATAGATGAATACGTTATTGCTGGTTGGCGGTGACTTATGTGTGCGGACCGCAAAAATGCTGGACCCGCAGCAGTGGCACTGCATTGGTTTGCGTCGCCGTCATATGGTGTCGGGCCCCGACGACCCTGTGACGTGGTATCGGGCAGATCTGCAAGACCCGGCCAGTTTGTCTTTTCTGCGCGATGGGGCGGTTCCCGAGGTTACGCATATTTTGTATGCGCCCTCACCCGACAGCCGCACAAGTGCTGACTATGCCAGTGTGTACCCACAAGGTCTTTCAAGGCTTCTGAGCAGCCTTTCGGCGTCTTGCCTTGGCCGCCTTCAGCGCTGCGTTTTGGTGGGTTCGTCGGCCGTTTGGGGGCCGTCTGATGAATGGGTGGATGAAGGCTCGCCTGTTCAGGCGACGAATTTCCGGGCTCAGGCGATATTGGATGCAGAAGCTGCGCTGAATGCGATGTTGCCGCGCGGCGTGGGTGTTGCGTTGCGTTTGTCGGGTTTATATGGCCCCGGGCGAATGTATTTGGTTAATGGGTTGCGTGCGGGTAAGGTGATTGCGCCGGAGGGCCCCGGGCACTGGGCGAACCGGATTCACATTGACGATGCCGCGCGAGCCTGTGCCCACCTTTTGACGCTGCGCGAGCCCGAACCGGTTTACATCGGGACGGATGATCACCCGACCCAGACTGCCGAGTTTTATGAGGCGGTGGCGAAATTGGCAGGGGTGCCTGCACCACAGCGGCAGCCAAAATCACCCGAAGGCAAACGCTTGTCAAACGCTCGGCTCCGCGCGTCGGGCTGGGCGCCCGCCTGGCCAAATGCGTTGGACTGGTATGCGTCGGAGTTGGGGGCCTTGAAAGGTGGCGTTGACGTTAAGTAACGTCGGTCTACGCGAAGCGCGATCTAGTTGAGGGCTTTGCTGTGCGCAGACGCTTTCATACTTTGGGCCCAGTCCCAAGCGGGGTCATGGTGTAGCCGTCGATTTATCCCGGCGATGATGAGTATCGCGATGAGCGCCCCCAGCGCGGCAAGGGCCATGTCTTTGTGGGCATCCCAGATGTCCCCTTGGGTGCCAAGATAATGCATTCCCAGGTCGCCGCCGAAGACTTCGGCCGCCCCCCATTCGATTAATTCATATAAGGCCGATGTGCTGAGCGTTACATCGAGCGGAAGAAAATAGCCCCAAAACCCGCGCACTTCGACCACGCGAAGGAAAAATTCGCGAATCGGATACACGAGCAGCAGGCCATAACAAAAATGGATCAGGCGATCGAAGTGATTGCGTTGCCACCCCAGCGCTTCGTTAAGGCTATGGCCCGTCAGGCTTTGCCACCATGCATCGTAGGGCACCTCGGAGTAGGTGTAGTGAGCACCCAATGCGTGCAACGCCAGAAACGTCAAAATCAAATACAACGATACGTTTGAGAACCGAAATACCCGTCGGCAGCACCAGAGCACGATCACCAGTCCTGCGACCAGGGCGTTTTCAAGGACCCAAGTGGAACGATCTGCAGGCGAGATTGCGAGCCCTGCCCAGAGGACCAGATATAGCGCGGCGGCTACGCGCACACCTACGCTTGGAAGGGGTTGGAGGGCTGCGGGTTTTGCGGTTGTTTGGGCCATGGGTGAGTGTATGTGGGTGTTTCGGCGAATATGATCGCTGCCATAGCGTATGGTGTTGCGCGCATTAAATTCTAATGCAGCCAGGCCGCTGTAGTCCTTTAAACGGGGGCTCTTGTCGTTCGTTGACGTAGCCCTAGGGCATACTGAGCGCAGTGCCCACCCTCTTCTAAGGGATTTCCCCTGTCGGACAATCCTTGGGTCATGTCAGAACCCGCATAATTATTAACTTGTTGCGTTTTGTGCAACAAGTTAATCAAGGCTAGTAAGTCAACGGCCGCTGGTTCACCACCAGAATGCTCCTACCGTTATCCCAATACTGAATCGCCGTTGGGATCTTGTTCAAGTTCAGGTGGAGCGTTCTTCTTATGATATCAATTGAGTCCGCAGGGCCATCGTCTTCAAGACGGTCGTCGCACTTTAAAGGCAAAGTCCTTCAAAGTTGGGACAAAGCTATTTTGCCGTTTGTGTTCGTAGTGATGTTGGTCGTTTTCTATGCGATAGATCAACGTACGTTGTCTCCCGGCAATCTAATGAATGTTCTGAATCAGGTATCCATTCTGGCGATTGTCACTGTAGGCGCCAGTGTCGTGATTTTTTCCGGTGGGTTCGATTTGTCGGCAGGTGCGGTGGTTGCATTGTCCGCCGTCTTGGCCGCGTTGGTTGTTGACATCACTGGCGATGTTTGGCTTGGCGTTAGTGCCGGCATTTTCATTGGGTTGGTCGTCGGTGGCCTTAATGGCTTTTTTGTCGGCTATCTCAACGTGTCCCCTCTCATTGTCACGTTAGGCGCCCTGAATATTTGCCGAGGGTTAGCGTTAGTGCTGGCAAAAGATGGCGCGATCTACAGTTTTCCTTCGTGGTACACGAACTTTGGCGCCATGCGGTTTTTGGGGATTCCGTCGCTGGCTTGGGTTGCCATTGTCCTGTTTGTAATTGTCAGCTTGATTTTGCGTTACACCCCTTTCGGCCTCAATTTGTATGCAAGCGGAGGCAATCCAAAGGCGGCACGTTTGTCGGGCGTGCCGGTCGCGCGGGTAAAGCTTATTGCCTTTGCTATTTCTGGTGCCTGTTGCGGGGTTGCCGGCGTGCTGCTAACGGTTCGCTCTGGTGGTGGAGACCCGACGTCCGGAATGCTTTATGAGCTTGAGGCTATTGCGGCGGTTGTACTGGGCGGAGCAGCACTTAGCGGTGGCGAAGGGCGGTTGTGGCGCTCAATGCTGGCCATACTTTTGCTCGCGGTGCTGGCTAACGGATTAAACATCATCGGCGTGCATCCACACTGGAAAGGTGTGGTCATTGGTGTGATTTTGACTATTGCCGCCACTCTGGATGCGTTGAAACGATCACGCTGATACGCATTAAATCTTAATCAAGGAGAGCCTCATGATTCGTCGATATATTAAATCAGCAGTCGCGTTATTGGTTGTCTCAGCTTCAGGTCTCGCTATTACGGCGCAGGTTCAGGCCAAAGAGTTTCGTGTGGGTATTTCTAGCCCCGAATCACAAAATCCCTTTCACGTTGTTATGGCAAGGAGTATTGCCGAAACGCTTAAGGCGCGAGGCATTGAACCTATGCTTCTGGCGGCAAACGCCGATGTTAATCAGCAAATCAACAATATTGGTGACATGGTTGCCGCTAAAGTTGACGCCATTTTGGTGGCTCCGCTGAATGCAGAGGGGCCTGCGGCGGCGCTGGTAAAGGCTAAAGACGCTGGCATTCCTGTGTTTATGTATGCGCGTACTCTTGACTCTAAATATGCAGATGTATGGGAGAGCTTCAACGGTATGGACGCCGTGCACGTAGGGCGCGACAAAGCGCGTTGGATGGCTGAAAACACCAAGCCAGGGAAAGTTGCGATGTTGACGGGCATGGCCGGTGCGGCGCCGATGATCGAACAAGAGACTGGCTTTCGGGAAGTTATCACTGCCGCAGGGTATCAAATTGCATTTTCCCAGACGTCGAATATGACGCGCGAATACGGGATCAAGCTGACCGAAGACGCCTTGGTTACGAACCCGGATTTGGTGGGTATTTATGCGGCCAACGATGACCTCGCTTTAGGTGCAGCTCAGGCGGTCAAGGTGGCCGGGCTACAAGGCAAGGTAGTTGTTATTGGTTTGAATGGCGCACCGTCTGCGCTGGCTGCGATTCATAACGGCGACCTTACCGCCACTGTCTTGCTGGACCCTGTGGGTTGGGGGAAAACAGCCGCAAATGTGGTTGCTGATTACCTGCTGGAAGGCAAAAAGCCCGCAAAGTTTACGCCGATGGACCATAAAGTGGTGACCCAGAAAGAGGCTTACGACAACATTCCGCCGCCTTTGCGTGAAAAGTTGGGTGTGAAGCGTTAAGTCCGGCGTCCTTACCCTTAAAGCGAAAAAAGGTGTAAATCATGACCTTAGCGGAGTCACCACCAGTCCTGACGGCCAGTCGTATTTGCGTTAAGTATGGAAATCTGACGGCACTGGATGACGTTTCAGCGACGTTCTTGCCGGGTGAGGTCCATGCGATTGTAGGTGAGAACGGCGCAGGGAAATCAACGTTGATGCGTATCCTGGCTGGCGAAGAAACGCCGTTGTCAGGTGAACTGTCTGTTGACGGAGAATGCGTTCGATTCTCGTCTCCGAACGATGCCCGAGGGCACGGCATCGGTGTGGTTCACCAGCATTTTCAGTTGGTTGATACGCTGACTGTAGAAGAGAACTTGAGACTGGGAAACTACCCGACCCGGTCGATTCTTGGGTTCGACTGGTTACTTGACCGTGGGGCCATGCATCAGGAAGCGCTTCAGAAGTTGGCGTTGTTCGGACTCTCTGATAAGGCCAAATTGCCTATCCATCAATTATCTGTTGCCGAGAGGCAGATGGTTGAAATTGTGCGGGCTCTATTGGGCAACTCGAGGCTGGTTATTTTCGATGAACCCACGGCCTCGCTAGGAGCTGACGAAGTGGCGCGCTTGTTTGAAGTCATTAACCAGATGCGGGACTCAGGAGTCAGTGTGATTCTCATCGCCCATAACCTGGACGAAGTTTTGTCTATCGCCGACCGAATTACGGTGCTGCGCAACGGTAAATGGATCGATACGCTTCCCAAGACCCAATTGAGCCGGGATGAGTTGGTGAGCCTCATCATGGGTCGCAAGCTGGGTGCCGGCTTCCCGGACCGGATAAGTGCTGGTCATGAGGAGCAGCTCGGTTTGTCTGGCTATTTGAATGATCAAAGTGGTAGGCCCGTAGATTTTGGTCTGAAAAAGGGTGAGATCGTCGGTGTGCCGACGTATATCGGTGCCCAGGTCGAAGATCTTCTTGAAGTGATTTCCGGGGGTAAAAAGCACCGGAACGCGCGTGTGGCTATTCAAGGGGCGGACCTTACGCGCGAGTCGCGTAGTACGCGCGTTGCACATGGCGTGGGCGTAGTTCCTGGAGATGCATTGCACGACGGCCTTGTGCCTAACATGACGATTGAAGAGAACATTTTGCTCTCGATGAGTGCGCAGGTAACTCGGTTCGGTGTGATCCGGCGGACACGCATGCGCGCGATCGTTCAAGAAATGATCGAGCAGCTGGGGATCAGGCCGGCTGACCCGGATGCTCGTGTTGACCGCTTGTCGGGCGGCAATCGTCAGAAAGTGGTTATCGCCAAGTGGATAGCTTCGGGTGCCAAGGTGCTTTTGCTTGATGACCCGACCAAGGCGGTTGATGTCGGTGCCAAAGTCGATATTTTCCGGTTGATCGGTAAAGCGGCTGCGGAGGGCGCGTCTGTCTTGTTTGTGTCGTCAGAAGTTGAGGAGTTGGTGGGTATGTGTCACCGGATCATGTTGGTTCATCAAGGAGTGGTTGTCGAACGCTATGACGAGCCGCCCTTTCACAAGAAAGATGTACTTGGTGCGGTCGTTAGCGGACGCAAATCCCGCTCAGAAAACCGTGATCAGCGAGGTATGCAATGAGTTTGTCGGCACTTGAACAACGTTTAATTAACGGTTTGGATTATCTGAATTTCCCACGACGCGAGTGGGTTCCGAGACGCGAGCATTGCGGTCAGCGTGTGCTTGACGTGGCAATTATCGGAGCGGGTCAGAGTGGGTTGGCGACCGCGTTTGGATTACGCCTGGAGAATATCAAGAACGTTGTTGTGCTTGATAAAAGGCAGCCCGAGACCGTTGGGCCCTGGCGAACTTTCGCACGCATGAAAACGCTTCGTACGCCCAAGTTTGGCAGTGGTCTTGACTTCGGTAACCCAGATCTGACGCCCCAGGCTTGGTATGAAGCGCGTTTTGGCAAAGAGGCCTGGAATGCGTTGGGCAAAATGCCAACCGATTTGTGGCACGAGTATCTGGAGTGGTATCGGCGTGCCTTATCGATACCGGTTCAGTATGGGGTGACGGTAGAGAGCATTCTGCCGGATTCAGACTGTCTGCGTCTGACCTGCGCGGGTGGGGAAATCATTTTTGCACGGCGGGTAGTTTTGGCGACAGGGCTCGATGGCTCTGGGCGTTGGTACCTGCCACCCATCGTAAATAATTTACCTAAAGCTTGCTATGGTCATACGGAAGAGCGGATTGATTTCTCGGCTCTGAAAGGGAGGCGGGTTGGCGTGCTTGGTGGAGGCGCGTCTGCGTTCGATAACGCAGCCACAGCCATTGAGGCCGGCGCTCGATCGGTGGATTTGTGTATTAGAGCGCCACAGCTACCTCGAATTAACCCAAATAAGTGGATGGAGTTTTCGGGCTTTCTAGGGCATTACGCCGAACTGACTGATGACAGAAAGTGGCGGTTTATGCATCAGATCGGATCAATGTTGCAACCGCCGCCCCAAGAAACTCTGTGGCGTTGTAACCGACATGAGCAGTTCGCGTTGCATACGGGCTCACCGTGGTTGGAGGCTTGGCAGTCTGACTCTTGCGTAGGCATTAAAACGCCCCATCGTGAATTTGAGTTTGATTTTTTAATTTTCGGTACAGGGCTCACCCATGATCTGAAATGCCGCCCTGAGTTGTCGGGAATCGCTGAGGAAGTCGCCCTTTGGCAAGATCGGTTTCGTCCGGCCGAGGGTCTTGAGGCGGGTCATCTTATGGCTTCACCGTATTTAGGTCCTGGGTTTGAGTTCCTTGAAAAGCGCCCGGGGGCGGCACCTCACCTGGGAAAAATATATAACTTCACTCATGGTGCCATGCTCAGCCTCGGCCTGAATGCAGCCTCGATCACCGGGATGAAGTATGGCGTTCGCCGCTTGGTGCGCGCCCTTTCGTGCAGTCTGTTTATCGAAGACGCTGACGAGCACTTTGATTCGCTGACTTCTTACACCGAGCCTGAGATCTGGACACTGGATCCTGAGGCTGTGGCTCAGAAAAAGACAAGCAATGCTGCTTGATGGAGGGTTCTGATGTTTCCGGCAGGTTATCAATATCACAAAGTAGATAGTTTTAAGGCGGCCTGCGAGGCCCTCGATGCGCTCGGCGGCGAGGCTAAGCTTTTGGCGGGAGGGCAGACGCTGATTCCGATGATGAAGCTAAGGCTACTGGCGCCAAAGCATCTGGTAGACATGGGGGGCATTCGCGACGGCAACCGAATCGAGATTTCCGAAGAAATTCTTAGAATCGGTGCGCTGTCCTCTCATGCAAGTATCGCCGGTGCTGAGGTTATCAAGCCGTTTTCATTGTTGCGTGACTGTGCCTCTGGCATTGCTGATGTTCAGGTACGAAACATGGGCACTATAGGCGGCTCTCTTGCGGAGGCCGACCCTTGCAGTTGCTGGCCGACCGCTTTAATGGCCTTGGACGCTAGGGTTGTGTGTGTGAGTAGTGGCGCTGAGCGTACGCAAACAGTGGCACAGCTGCTGAAAGATGCTTATACCCCCAATCTGGAAGTGGGCGAGTTGATCACCGAGGTCCAGATTGACCGATCAAACCTGGAGGGCATGAGTACCTTCGTGGCGTTTAAACGTGCCGCACCGGCGTACCCAACGGCAAGTTGTGCATTAACCGTCAGGTTCGACGGCGAGCAAGTGCAATCGGCGGGCATGGCTTTAGGCTGCGTCGGCTTGACCCCCATTCGCGTGCCATACCTTGACGAAATACTCGTTGGTAATGTCCTGGATCAATCGCTGATTGACGACATTGCGGCGCTGGCCTCTGAGATTGCAGAGCCAGTTTCTGACAATAAAGGTAGCGAGGCTTACAAGCGTTCGTTAATCAGGGGGTTGGTAGCACGTGCATTTGACATTGTCATGCACAGAAAAAATGGAAAACCGCATACGGAGACACATTCTTATTATGGATGATCAAAAGCTTGAGCAGGTCAAAGTCAGCATCAATGGACGCCCCGTAAAAGCGACGGTTGAGCCTCGAAAACTGCTTGTCCATTTCATTCGTGAAGATCTCGGCCTGACCGGGACACATGTGGGGTGCGATACCAGTTATTGCGGAGCTTGTACTGTTTTACTCGATGGTAAAGCGGTGAAATCTTGCAATCTTTTTGCAGTGCAGGCCGATGGTAAGTCGTTAACAACGGTTGAGGGTCTTGAAAAACAAGGTGAACTGCACTCGTTACAGAAGTCGTTTTCTGAATGCCACGCCTTGCAGTGCGGGTACTGCACGCCAGGTATGTTGATGTCGTCCTTGTATCACATTAATACATGTGACCAGGTGACAGAGTCGTCTGTTCGGAAGGCGTTGGCTGGCAATGTGTGCCGATGCACGGGTTATCAAAACATTATCGAGGCAGTCGTTAGTACTGCGAGACAAGTAAAAGGGGAGATGGCATGAGGCTTTCTATGGATGGCAGTTTTTCGGTAAAGACGTCCCTGGCGGAAACTTACGCGTTTTTGACAGATCCTGAGCGTTTTGCGCCGTTATTGCCCATGTTCAAGTCTTTGGACTCAATGGATGAGGACTCCTTTGATTTGGTAATGGAAGTGGGCGTTCCTCAGATACGTGGGCGCGCCGAGGTCCATGTCGTTTACATTGAGCGCAAGCTAGACGAATACGCAAGCATGAGCAGCACGGTGCGGCACTCTTTGGGCGTCGCCGATGCCAGTTTGCGGTTCTCCCTTGAAAGCCAGGGGACTGGCACGCAGGTGACATGGACTTGTGACAGCACCGTACGAGGAACGCTGGCGTCGGTAGCCAGCGGAATTTTGAAACCTTTGGCTAGACGCAATGTCAGTGCCATGATCGCTTCAGTCCAGAATGAGCTAGGTGCAGCCGAGGATGGGGATGGCCCCAAGGAGGCGCCTGTCGAGTCGGGGACTAAATCAAAGTTGAGTGACCGTGTGTCATCTTGGCTGTCACGACACAAAAAGGTGACGGCATGAAGAGTCGTAAGGAAGATCATCGCCTTGTGCGCGGGCAGGGGCTTTTTGTTGATGACGAGCAGAGCCCGCGGCAATTACATGTCCGGCTGGTTAGGTCGCCGTATGCGCACGCCAAGATTCAGTCCATTGATGTGGCGGCGGCACGGGCCCTCGAAGGGGTTGTTTGTATCATGACGGGCGACGAGGTCGCCGCGCTGACTAAACCTTTTCCCCAAATGGCGCCAGCCCCGGCTAACGAAATCCGTGACTATTGCATGGCAATTGATCGGGTGCGTTTCCAGGGGGAGCCTGTGGTGGCTATTGCGGCAGAAACTCCCGAGATAGCGGCGGATGCCGCTGAATTGGTTCGCGTCACGTACGTCCCTCTCGATGCCGTTGTTGATGCGGTGGTTGCGCTCGAAAATCCCGTGGTTCTACATGAGAATATCGGCACTAATCAAGTGTTTTCTGATGTGTTCGAATGGGGTGAGGTAGATGAGGCCTTTGAGTCAGCTGACCATGTGATTGCTATTGATCGCCTGCATTTTCACCGTTTTTCGAGTACCCCTCTTGAGCCATTTGCAACGCTGGTAACTTGGGAAGCAGACGGGCGACTGGATATCTTTTGCAATATTAGTCAACCAGGCGTAGCTATGAAGTTTTTGGCGCCGCCGTTGGGTTTATCTCCTGACCTTGTTCGGCTGCGTACCCACGATATTGGTGGTGGGTTTGGTATCAAGCAAAATTTGTACCCCTACATTTTGATTTGTGCTTTGCTATCAAGACAGGCAGGGCACCGGCCCGTGAAGTGGATAGAAACACGTAGCGAGCATTTACAGGCCAGTGCCCACGGAAACGAGCGCACTTTCCTGGATACTGAAGTAGCGCTAGACAAAGACGGTGTCATTCAGGCTATTCGGTCGACACACGTGGATGACTGCGGCGCTTACCCGCGATATGAACCTTTAGGCTGCGTAATTTGGTCCCAAGTTGTGCCCGGCCCTTACCGGCTTCAGAACATTCGCATCAAAATGTCCCAGTCGGTGACTAACAAGTGTCCGGTTGGACCGAACCGCGGCTTCTCTCGTATGCAGCATATTTGGTTTCTTGAGCGTGTGATCGATATCTGTGGTCGGAAGCTTGGGATCGATCCGGATGTCATCCGGCTCAGGAACTATGTGCCTTCGTTCCCTTGGACTACACCCAATGGGTGCATCTATGATTCGGGTGACTATCCGGCCATGCTTGCTCTGGCCAAAGAGTTGGTTGGTTGGGATGCCTGGCAACAAAAAATCAAGGCCTTAAGGGCTGAAGGCAGGCTGGTTGGTATTGGTATCGGTACGACGCTCGATTCCGGAACCAACAATTTTGGTCAGTCACGCATCATTAATCCGGGCTCTCCGCTAACCGGTAACTCTGAAATTGCCAATGTGAGAGTAGGGGTTGATGGCCGCTTGATTGTCAGTGTCGGGTCCGTGCCGCAAGGGCAAGGTCATGAGACGGTGGCTTCACAGGTTGTGGCTGAAGAAATGGGCATTACTCCTGACTGGGTCTCTGTCCAGGTTGGTTTTGATACAGAACGGAACACATTCACTTCGCACTCAGGTACTTACGCAAGTCAGTTTGCGGTTACAAGTCTTGGCGCAATTCATGGTGCACTGGAGTTGGTCAAGCGAGAGTTACGCAGAATCGCGGCTTTTCATCTTGGGGTCGAGGTGGCGAGTCTGGGTTTTGGGTTATGCGACGGTGTGCCAGCGGTGCTGGATAAAACTGGAACTAAGCGGGCTACCTTTGCTGAGCTTGCAGCCATGGTGAACACGCGTACTGCCGGAATTTCGCCGGAAATCGCCGATCTTTCATTGAATTGTCGTTATGTTTATCGGCCGCCTTTTCAGGTGCCTGATACTCAGCGCAAGTACGGTAACTTGACCTTGACTTATGCGGCTCAGTGTCATATCGCAGTGCTTGAGGTAGATCGTCAAACGCATAATATTCATATTCTTGACTACGCGGCGGTCGACGATTGTGGCAAGGTGATTAGCCACACTATTGTTAAAGGTCAGGTGTTAGGGGCGGCAGCGCACGGGATTGGGGCTGCTTTGCTCGAAAGCTTTAAGTACGATGAATACGGAAATTTGTTAACCAGCACATTCAGTGATTATTGCCCTATCACTATCATGAATATGCCCAAAATAAAGTACGGCAATTACGAGTCCCCGTCGCCTTTTACTTATAACGGGGCCAAAGGCATGGGTGAAGGGGGCGGGGGTCCTTTACATGCGCTGTCTGCCGCACTTCAAGATGCCGTGTTTGACGCAGGTGTTGTGATTTCGGATTCGCATTATGCGCCTTCAGATCTTTTCGAGGCTCTGCAGGCGATCTAATCCTTCAATTTACGTAGCGCAATTCTGAATCTCTTGCTCAATCAACTGCATCAGTACGGTAGCGATTTTTGGCAGCTTTCGCCCGCGACGATAGACAAGATGAATTTCGCTTTCGTTGAACGCTTTTTCGGTGATCGGCAGTGCGGTCAGCAGCCCCGACTGTAGTTCTGACTTGACAACAGTTTCGGGCAATACCGCAACGCCGGCCCCTGCAAGTACCAGACTTCGTACCAGTTGTATCGACGATGAGGTGACTATAGGATCGAGTTCAAAATTTTGTTCTCGAGCGATTTTCTCAAAAATCTGGCGTGTTCTGAAAGTGTGTGTAGGCAAGATCAAATCGGTTTGAAGTAGGTCTGCAACTGACACTTTTGCGTGTCGCGCCAACGGGTGATTGCCTGGCACTATAGCGCGCACTGGTTGGGTAATAGTGCGTCTGGTTTGCAACGAAGGCTCGGGGTTTGGTTCGAGCAGTATGCCGAAGTGAGCCTCGTCTTCACTGACCATGTTAAGTGCTTCAGCGGTTGCGGCATCTTTCAGATTGATGCGCAGTCCGGGGTATTGCTTCAAAAACCGTCGAATAGCCAGGACGATAGCGTCCCCTAGTAGGCCTTGGCCAATGGCCACCGTTACATTGCCGCGTCTTAGCCCCCGAAGGTCATCCATCGCTGACATCAGAGCTTCATGGTGTCCGAGTTGGTCGCGGTAGTAGTCAATGAGCATTTGGCCCGCTGGTGTAAGTTTGACGGTATGTCGCCCCCGTTCAATGAGGGGTAGGCCCATTTCTGCTTCAAGGCGATTGATTTGCCGGCTGATTGACGATGGGGCCATGTTGAAGTGTTCGCTGGCCGCACGCATGGTGCCTCGCCGGTATGACTCATAAAGATACTTGAGACCGCTTTCTCCGAGTTTCATTTCTGTGTGGCCTTGCGTATTGCATAAGTTTGATATTTGGTTTGTCGTCAAATTAGCTGAGTCTTGTCCGATTCTAGCGGAGCCTCTGTTGTTTTTTGCTTTGGGGTTTACCTTTAGCTGAGGGTTGTTGACTTGTTGTATTCCATAAGATATAGTTAGTGATATATCACAAGAGATGATAACAAGCTCTTGCGAAATTATCCGATTGCGCCATGGAGGCTGTGGCGCCTATCTGTTCATCTTCAAGGGGATCTGGCATGTCTAAAGTTGCAAAATCTTCAACACGGCGTAAATGGCTCCAGTCCGTGGCAACGCTAGCCCTGTGCGTGGCTATGCCTGCAGCGCAGGCACAAGCACAGGCGACGGCACCGCTAAAAATTGGTGTGCTGGGTTCATTTACTGGTGGTGCTGCCGATATCAATAAAGGCGAGCTCGATGGCCTGAAACTCAAACTGAAGCAAATTGGCTATCAGATCGGTGACCGTCAGGTCGAGCTGATCGTCGAAGACGATGGCGGTGATCCCGGTGCTGGCGTGACCAAGATGCAAAAGCTGGTGGAGCGCGATAAGGTCGACATGGTGGTTGGGCCGTTTTTGGGGCACGTTGTTGCCGCTACCCAAGAGTACGTGGGCAAGTCGGGCATTCCTCAATTGGCTATGGTGGGGCAGATTCCAGAAAATGCAAAGCATCCTAATTCCTTTGTGCCCGGCTGGAATGCCGTACAACTTGGGCGTCAAATGGGTCAGTACGCCGTCAATAAGCTTGGCTATAAGACTGCAGTCGTAATCAGCTCGAAGTTTGCCTACGGTGAACGCGTCTCTGAAGGCTTTATCGATGGGTTTCAGAAAGCGGGCGGAAAAATTGAGCGTGAGGTCTATGTTCCTTTGGGAACTGCTGACTGGGGGCCCTTTATTACGGGAGCACCTAAGGCAGATAGCGTATTTGCGGCAACGCTTGGCGCGGATGCCATCAAATTAGTGAAAGCGCGACATGAGTACGGCCAACGTGATCGATTGCCCTTGATCGGCGTCATCAGTACTGTTGACGGCATGTTGCTGCCTGCCATGGGAAGTGCGGCATACGGGGCAGTGGCGGTAACCCATTACTTGCCAGAGCTCGATATTCCTGAAAACCGTCAATTTATTGAAGACTTTAAGAAAGAATATGGAAAGACGCCAATTGGTTACTACGAAGCCTTAGGGTACACGATTGGGCAGATCATTGAGTCCGCAGTGACGTCATCTGCCGGGAAAACGGATCCGGCATCCTTGGTCGCCGGTTTGAATAAGGTAGATCTTAAAACCCCTCAAGGTAATTTCCGCTTTGATCCGCAAACCCGCTTTCCTTATATGGACTACTACTTTGTCAAGGTCGTCGACAAGGCTGGAAAGCCCAACTTTGAAATCATCGACGTTAATCGCGACGTCAAGCCCGAGAACAACTGAGGAGAGTCGTAATGGGAGAGCTTAATAACATACCCGAAGGTGCACCTAGCCTTGATGAAATTTTGCTGCAATCGGCAGATATGGAGTGGCGGGCTAAGTCGCTGCCAGGCTTGTACGAAAAAATGTTGTGGAGAAATGAGGAGACCGGCGCGTCGATTGCGTTGATCAAATTCGAAAAGGGTACGAGCATTCCCAAACCTCACAGCCATGCGTCTAATCAGTTCATGTTTTGTCTGAGCGGCCGCTACGAATACACGTCGACGGGTGTCACTTTGGTCGCGGGCTCGTTCTACTGCAATCCGAAAGGCAATGTGCACGGGCCGACGATTGCTCATGAAGACACTGTCGTTATTGAAATCTACGACGGTCCGCATTATCCGCAGGTGCCCGACTGGTATACCAACGCGGCCGACGCAAACTGAGGTGTAAATGTCAACTGAAACTATCTCGGCTTCGGCGCTGAGGGCCTTCGTTAAAGCCTTGTTTGTAAAGCAAGGTGCAACCGACGCTGACGCGCTGGTTATCGCCGACAGTCTTGTCGGTGCCGACCTTGAGGGAGTGAGTTCGCATGGTGTCATGCTGTTGCCTATGTATGTTGATCGGGTGAAGGCGGGTAGCATGCGGCTTTCCGCTAGCGCTGAGATTGTTGACGATCTCGGAGGGCTGGTTGTGATGACTGCTAATCACGCGCCGGGTCAAGTATCTGCCCAGGAAGCAGTTGGCATTGCCATTGAGCGCGCACGTGTTCATGGCATGGCTACTGTTACGGTGCGCGAAGCTGGTCATTTTGGGGCTGGGGCTTACTGGGCTCGTCAAATGGCAGCCCAAGGTATGGTTGGTATGGCGTTTTCAAATACCCGGCCGCTCATGCCAGCCCCTGGCGGGGCGAAACCCCTGGTTGGCAATAACCCCTTGTGTATGGCTTTTCCTAGTCAACAAGGCTTGCCAGTTATTGTTGACATGGCGATGAGCGCGTCGGCGATGGGAAAAATTCGCATGGCTGACATCAAGGGTGAATCGATTCCGTTGGGGTGGGCAACGGACGCGAGCGGTAAAGACACCCAGTCGCCGGCCGAGGCTATCAAGGGCATGTTGCTTCCAGCTGCCGGGCCTAAGGGGTTTGGTCTGGCGGTGGCCATCGAACTGCTATGTGGCGCGTTGTCGGGTGGTGGCATTGCGTCGCAAGTTAAGCCGTTGTTCGGCGATCCGGCTGAGCCTTATAACTGTGCGCACACTTTTATCGCGATTGACGCCTCACGTCTGAACGGTGGACGTGGCATCGGTCAGCAAGTGGACAACTTGGCCAATGTAATTCGTCACTCCGAAAAAGCCCCCGGTATCGAGCGTGTATATGCCCCAGGTGATCTTGAGCGCAGTAGACGCGCGCAGCACAACGATCAGTGCTGTCTGTCGGCTGATTTGGTGACGCGGCTCAGGGAGTTGGCCCAGGCAAACGACGTCGCTTTTGTTTTCTAAGGATCGTTGCCCCTTATTTTCATGGCAACGTAGATGGACTGTATTGAAGGACTCAAAATGAAACAGCAAATTACTTCCCCCGCTTTGGCGAAACCTAATGGTCACTTTTCTCAAGCAACCGCCATCGAGGCAAAGGGCCGTTTGGTGTTTATCTCGGGTATGACAGCCCGTGCTAAAGACGGCACGATTGCCGGCGTGGGCAACATTGAGGTTCAGACGCGTCAGGTATGTGAAAACTTGAAGGGAGCTGTTGAAGCGGCTGGCGGCACGCTTGAGGATATTTGTCGCGTTGACGTTTATGTGCGCAATATCGAATATTTTGATGCCATTCATAAAGTTCGCATGGAATTTTTTAAAGAGCCCCTGCCTGCCTCGACCATGGTTGAAGTTACCAAAATGGTCAAACCAGAGTACCTCATTGAAATTAGTGCGATTGCGGTTATCCCGGAGTAATGGCCGTGACAAGGTTTAAGTTGGGGACTGTAGTTCATAGAGGCGTGGATCGTGTCGCTCTTTGGGATGGGGGCGGCACGCTTAGATTGATGCCCGAGCCCTCTCCTGATTTGGTTGGTCTGATCGAGCTGGGGGACGAGGGCCTGGCCTCTGTGCGTGCCGTTGCTGCTGATGCACGAGCAGAACAGGTTTCTTTATCGGATGTGACCGTCCTTGCGCCCATTAGGCGGTTTCGGCGCGATGTGCTGTGTACGGGCTGGAATTATTGGGACCACTTTTACGAAAGTGAGGGCAAGCGTGAAGGGCAAGACGTTCCCAAGCCTGATGCGCCGACATTTTTTACTAAGGCGCCTGATGTCGTCATAGGCCCCTATCAGGATATTGCCTATGACGCTCGAGTTTCTGCTAAATGGGACTACGAAGCTGAGATCGTAGTCATTATCGGTAAGACCGGTCGCAGCATCCCGCAAGACAGCGCCATGTCTCACGTATTCGGTTATTGCTTGGCCAATGATGTGTCGCAGCGGGATTTACAGCGGCGTCATGGTGGTCAGTGGTTTAAGGGTAAGAGCGTTGATCAGACTATGCCTTTGGGGCCGTGGATAACCTTGCGCGACGACATCGATCTGAGCACGGTTGTTCTTGAATGTGAATTGAATGGGGAGACCATGCAGCGCGCGGGTGCCCACGAAATGGCCTTTTCGATTGGTGAGTTGATTGCCGAACTTTCGATGGGTATGACGCTATACGCTGGTGATGTTCTGCTTACCGGTACCCCTAGCGGCATTGGCAATGCACGCACGCCACCCGTATTTATTAAGGCGGGCGATACGGTTATTGTGCGGGCAACCGGGTTGGGCGAGCTGGTCAACAAGTTGGTCGATGTCGATCTTAAATCTTATCGTCAATGAGGACGGTTATGAGTAATCCCTATGTTCAATATTTGGCCGGCTATGGCCTTGAGGTCCCCGAGCTTGATGTGGCTGAGAGGTTCTATAGCAGTTTCGGGTTAGGTGTTCAGCACACAGGGCAGACGCTTGAACTCCGTACGCCTAAGAATCCTTCCCCCGATATTGTCATTCTGAAGGGCGGTGCCCAAAAGCGTTTGCATCACTTGTCATTCGCGGTGCTTGAGGCTGACTTGCCCCGTTTTTTTGAGCACTTGACGCAAGAGGGTTCTACACCTGTCACGCCGCCGTTCGGCGAGATTCGTCCTGGCCTATGGTTTCAAGATCCGTGGGGGACGTGGATTAATCTGACGCCGATTCAGGCGCCTCGAGTCGAGCCGGTTAAAGATTTGGTAATTCCCGGTCGCCTTGACCGCCATTTATGGCGGGAGTTGAATCGCGATATCAAGCCCAATCGTCTGGGGCACCTACTGATCTTTACGCCTGATTTCGATAAAGCGCAGGCGTGGTTTGAGCGCGTGCTTGGACTAATGACCAGCGATCGTGCGGTCGGTAAAGTAGCGTTTATGGCTGGGGGCCGTGGTATTCGTGATCACCACTGTTTTGGGTTGATCAATGGCACTCATCGGGGCTTTCAGCACAGCAGTTTTCAGGTTAATTCGTTTGATGATATTGGCTTTGGCGCATTGCAAATGCACAAAGCCGGTTACACCGATGGCTTTGGTCTGGGTCGGCATGCGCTGGCTTCGAATCTGTTTTTTTATGTCCGTGACCCTTGGGGTAGCTGGGTGGAGTATTACGCCGACATGGACAAAATTAGTGATGCTTGGGTCACGAAAGACTGGCAAGACCTGCCTTACATCTGGCCGGCTTGGGCACCTGAGTTCTGGACCAATGAAATGAACGCAAATCATGAGCCCCGCTAGGGATATCGAGTCAAAAAAGGGTTGACCTATGATAGAGATCGATGTTCATGCCCACCTGGCTCCGATCCACGGGCCGGGCTTGGTGGGATTACCAGGGGTCGAGTGGAGCGGGGCGGACAGTCGCCTGGTACTTGATGGCCAGGTGATTGGGATGAAAGACTTATTCTATCCAGAGCGCTTGCTCCGTTGGATGGATTTGAATGATATTCAAAGGTCGCTGGTGTCAATTCCCCCACCGCTGTACCGGCAGGGCTTGGATCAGGACCACGCCTTGCAATGGGTGACCTATGTAAACGACGCGATGCAGATGACTTGCGCGCAGTATCCAGGTCGTCTTGAGGCCTTGTTCTATATGCCCTTAGAGCATGTGGCATTGCTCGAGACTCTGATGGCTCGTTATGCTGCAGGCGGCTTTCATGGTGTGGCGCTGGCCGCAGGCGGCCACCCCGATATCGTTTACTCGCGGCCTGAATATGAGCCGCTATGGGGCTTTTTGCATCGTCAAGAAAGTTTTGTCTTCATTCATCCGGGTACTTGCGGTGATTCTCGTCTGGCACCCTTTTACCTCGAAAATTTAGTTGGAAATCCCTACGAAACCGGTGTTGCGGCGTCGCATTTGGTTATGGCCGATGTGCCGCGTCGCTTTAGCGGCGTCCGGTTTTGTTTAGCTCACGCTGGCGGCGTTTTTCCGTGTTTATGCGGTCGTCTCGAGCGAGGCTTCCTGACTCGCCGTCCAGGTGTTGATGTCGACAAACTAGAAGCTCCCTTGAAGGCAGCGCGTCGTTTCTATGTCGACGGTATCGCCCACAGTGAGGCTGCTCTTGCGCTAGCGCGCGAGACTTTTGGTGCCGACCATATTCTTTATGGCTCTGACTGGCCATTCCCCATGGGATTGAAAGATCCCGGCGCTCACTGAACCTTCGAGGCATCCATGGATTTTTGGCTTTATCAGTTACTGAACGGACTGTCGTTCGGGATGTTGCTTTTCTTGTTGTCGGCTGGCCTAGCTCTGATTTTTGGGGTTATGCGTATTCTGAATCTGGCGCATGGCGTTTTTTATGCCTTTGGTGTTTGGGTAGCGATTGCTGTTTATGGTCATACGAATAGCTTCTGGCTTGCTTTGCTAGCGGGGATTGGTGTGGTGACGCTCATTGGCATTTTTATTGAGCGTGTTTTGCTGCGCCGTATTCCTCATGATGAGCTCCCACAGGCCTTGATGACATTTGGCCTCATGCTGATTATTGGCGATCTGGCGCTCTGGATCTGGGGCGGGACGCCTCAGACGTTACCACGGCCCGAATGGCTTGCTGGTCCGATCCAAGTGGCTGACTATTACTTTCCTGCCTATCGGGTATTTATGATTGTTGTCGGTATCGTCATCGGTGCCTTGCTGTGGTATGTCCAGTCAAATACACGCGTCGGTGCATTGATCCGGGCCGCTATTGACGATGCTGAGATTGCGCAGAGTACCGGTATTAATGTCTCTTTGCTATCTACGGCGACTTTTGCGATTGGTGCTGCCTTAGCCGCTTTCGGTGGCATTGTTGGAGGGCCTATTCTGGGGGTTCACGTCGGTCTCGAGCTTGAGGTGCTGCTGTTGGCTTTTGTAGTGGTCATTATTGGCGGCTTAGGTAGCCTTAAAGGGGCTTTTGTAGGCGCCATTATTGTGGGCATGCTCGACAGTCTGGGCAAAACGTTAATCCCCGAGTTTGCCTTGTTCACCTTGTTCGTTCCGATGGCGCTGATACTTATTTTCCGGCCCAATGGGCTGATGGGTGGTAAAGCATGATGAATACGTTTGATTTTCGGAATTCAGCCCTACCGCTCTTGGTCTTGCTGGCGTTAGTCGTTGTGCCTCTTTTTGCTGGCTCCTATGTCCAGGGTGTGGTTGTGAAGATGATGGCGTTTGCCTTGTTTGCGGTAAGTCTCAACATCATTCTGGGCTATGGCGGCATGGCGTCGCTCGGACACGCGGCATTTTTTGGTGTGGGCGCCTATGTAGTGGCAAAAATGTCGACTTCTGGCGTTGATAGCCTTTGGTTACAGCTGTTAGCCGCAGTGCTTCTGGCGACGGTTACAGCGGCGGTGTTTGGACTGCTGACCTTGCGTGCAAAAGGGGCGTATCTATTAATGATCACGTTGGCGTTGGCGCAAGTTTTGTGGGGTGTGGCGTATAGCTGGAAGAGTTTTACAGGGGCTGACGACGGTATTCCTGGCATATCCAGACCCGTATCTATCTTTTTGTGGGATTTGTCGACTAGCTCAGGGTATTACTATTTTGTGCTTGCCGTGTTCACGGTCGTCTTGGCTCTGACTGGGTTGTTTGTCGCCTCCTCGTTTGGCCGCGCCTTGCTAGGGGTACGCGAAAACGAGCGTCGTATGCTGGTCTTGGGCTATCCCGTTTGGGCCTATAAATACCTTGCTTGTGTTCTCTCCGGTGGCCTGGCAGGGTTGGCGGGCGCCCTCATGGCCTGGCAGAACGGCTTTGTTGGTCCTAGTTACCTTAGCGTTGCCTATTCGGCCATGGTTCTCATTATGGTCATTCTTGGCGGTGCGGGCACACTTTATGGGCCAGTGTTGGGGGCGTTCATCATTATCGGTCTTGAAAACTACATCAGTGGGATCACCGATCGCTGGGTACTTATT
The DNA here is from genome assembly GCF_002236805.1 of Pusillimonas sp. T2. Taxonomy (GTDB): domain Bacteria; phylum Pseudomonadota; class Gammaproteobacteria; order Burkholderiales; family Burkholderiaceae_B; genus Neopusillimonas. The sequence continues at coordinate 48,684 of NZ_NIQA01000010.1, forward strand.
TTAGGTCTGATCTACGTGTTAGTGACTTTATTTGCGCCTAATGGCGTGGTGGGTTTGTTCGCCATGCGTAAAAAGGAGGGTGCATCATGAATGCACTTGATATTCGGAGTCTCACACTACGTTTTGGTGGTCTCAAGGCAATTGATAGGCTTTCGTTTTCCGTGCCGGTCGGAGAGCGCCTAGTTATTTTTGGGCCCAACGGCGCTGGCAAAACGACCCTGTTCAATGTCATCACAGGGCTCTTTTCACCTACCGAAGGGTCGTTACAGATGTTTGGTAAAGATCTGGCCGATCAGGGCGTTTCACAGCGAGTCGCTATGGGGTTGGGGCGTACTTTCCAGATCACAACATTGTTTCCACGTTTGACCGTACTCGAAAGCGCGATGTTGGCCATTCAGGCCGGCGAGCCGGGGCGTTTCAATATGGTTCGTCCCCTAGTGTCATCCCGGGGGATCCGTAGCCGCGCTCTGGCGTTGTTGGATGAGTGGGGCGTTGTAGAGAAGGCCGATACGTTAACTATGAGTCTGTCCTATGGCGAGCAACGTCAAGTTGAGCTGGTCCTTGCCCTGGCGCGTAAACCTCGTCTGCTGTTGCTTGACGAACCTGCGGCTGGGTTATCTGTGGCCGAGACGGCAAAAGTCGAAGAAATGGTTGCTCGCTTTCCCCGCGACATTACCGTCATGCTGATTGAGCATGACGTGGAGATGGCATTGCGATTGGCTGATCGGGTCCTAGTCATGCAGCAAGGGGGGCTGGCTACCTCGGGTACGCCGGACGAAATTCGAAATGATCCGATGGTGGCCGAAATTTATTTTGGGGCTGAGCATGTCTGAATTTTTCTCTGTGACTGGCGTTACTGCGGGTTATGGCGCAAGTACGGTTTTGCACGGTGTGTCGCTGACATTGCAGCCGGGCAGGATTTGCACGGTCCTTGGCAAGAACGGAGTAGGTAAAACGACGCTGATACGCGCTATAGCAGGCCACTGTCACATCCGCACAGGAAGAGTTGTCATGGGGCCGCGAGATCTCACTAATCTTCCGGCGCATGAAATTGCTCAGCACCGCGTTGGGTTGGTTCCTCAGGGTCGGCGGCTCTTCCCGACTTTGACGGTTCGAGAGCACTTGTTGGTTGGTGCGCGCGCTACCGAAGGCCAAGAGCCGGGCTGGAGTATGCATCGGGTCATTGAGTACTTTCCTCGCATTGGCGAACGTTTGAGCAATCTTGGCAACATGTTGTCTGGCGGCGAACAAAGCATGGTGGCCATAGGGCGCGCCCTGGTGGGCAACCCTAAAGTGTTGCTGCTTGATGAGCCTTCTGAGGGCTTGTCTCCATTACTGGTGAACCAAGTTGCCGAAGTGTTGCAAACACTACGGGACGAGGGGATTGCTATATTGCTTGTCGAACAGAATTATGGCTTGGCCATGAAACTGTCCGATCAGATCAACATTATGAGCAAAGGACAGATTGTCCACACCAGCACCCCGGAGCAGCTGAAGGCATCCCCCGAAATTCGGTCGCAGTTCCTCGGTGTGTAGGTGGCTTATCACTACGAGCACATATTCATGGCGACAAAGAAAGTACCTTCAGACAAGACCCGAGTTCGCAAGGCACCGTCGTTGACGGAGCAGGCATATACGCTAATAAAAGACAAGATCTTGTCTCTTGAGTTACGGCCGGGTCTGTTTCTCAATGAGGCTGCACTTTGTGCAATGACCGGGTTTGGACGTATGCCCGTTCACCAGGCGATTCAGCGGCTGCGCATGGAGGGACTCATCGAGGTTATTCCTCGCAAAGGTCTGGTTGTGCGGTTTGACTCGTTGCACGATATTCTCGAGCTGATCGAAGCACGTTTGACCATGGAGCCTGAAGTAGTCGCACTTGCTGCGCAGCGGGTTACTCCCGAGCAAATAGAGGAGTTGCGCGGCTTACTTGTGCGGTCCAAGGCCCTTACCAGCCAGACGAAGCGCGATGAGTTTAGTCAAATAGATCACGCATTTCATTCGCTGATCGCCCTGGCAGCAGGCAATAAGTTTTTAGCCGATGCGCAGCGGCCGCTGCATGATCGTTCGAACATGATGTGGCATTTGCGAGTCATGCCAGACGATGGTTTGGTTGTTACTCAACGTGAGCACGAGGCAATTCTTGAGGCGATTATTAAGCAAGATGCTCAAGCGGCCCGAGAGGCAATGCGCGCTCACTTGATGTCTCTGCAAAAACGGATTCTCAAAGCCTCGGTGTAAAGCAGTGCCGGGGCCGATATTTATAAAGGGTGTAATGATGATCGCAGGTAAAGCACAACGACAGCCCGTGGCAATTATTGGGTCGGGTCCGGTGGGTATGATCACGGCGCTGGGTTTAGCCCACTATGGGATCCCCGCCGTAATCTACGAAGATGACACGTCTCTTTCGCTTGATACCAAGGCGGGCACGATTCTGACGCGTACACTCGAGGTTCTGCACCGTTATGGTGCTGTTCGTAATGTGCTATCCAAGTCGTTGCGCGTTGAAGAAATTGGCGAAATCGATCGTCGTACCCAAAAGTCTACATTTCCTGTGTTTCTGGATACCTTGTCTGAAGAGACCCGTTATCCATTTGTAATCAACATGCCGCAGCATCATCTCGAGCCGATCTTGTCCGAAGAGATCAAGCGCTCGGGCTTGATCGAAACCAAAATGGGACATCGTCTAGAAGGGTATGAGGACAAGGGAGATCATGTTGAGCTGACCATCCGTAATGCGGATGGCGTCCTCAAGACCCAAGCTGCTTTTGTGCTGGCTTGTGATGGCGGGCGCTCGACGGTGCGTGAACTGATGGGTATCCAGGTCGATGGTCATTCGTTACCCGTCAAGTATTCGCTGGTCGATCTTGAGGTCGATTTGGATACCGCAAACCCGCGTGACTATCCTTACTTGTCTTACTTTGCCGACCCGGAAGAGTGGATGATTTTAGTGCGTCATCCGCATTGCTGGCGTTTTCTATATCCCATGAAGGAAGGGGTCGAAGAGCCAACTGAAGAAGAATTAAAAGAGAAATCTTTGCGGTTCATTGGTGAGGTAGATAACGTCAAGGTTATCAACAAGGTGACTTATCGTGTCCATCATAGGGTTGCGACTCAGTGGCGAAGCAATAGGGTTTTCCTTATGGGCGACGCCGCCCACCTGATCACGCCGATGTGGGCTTTGGGCTTGAACACTGGCGTACTAGACGCATCTAATCTGCCTTGGCGTCTGACGTGGTTTTTGCGGGGTTGGGCCGACGAATCCATTCTAGATGGCTATGAGCGTGAGCAGAAGCCTCTTGCCGTTCATGGTTCTGGCGAAATGGCCGAGGCAGCACGTCGCTCAATGGAGAAACGCAGTGATGGGACTGCGGCCATGTCCGACAGTAACTGGCAAAATGCGTATACGCGTACCATGCTTGGGGTAAAGCTTGACGTTGTCGGTACTACAAATTGGTCGATGGTGGCCCGTGCGGAGCGGCCTGCTTCTATTGCAGGTGACCGCCTGCCCGATTACCTGGTGCATACACCGCAGGGTGAGCAGGCCCGGATTCATGATGTGTGTTCGGGAAAATTTACGGCCCTCTATTTTTGCGACGCCCGTCGCCGGCTGGCTATACCCCAGACTCGGTCACCAGCGTTGCAGCATTATCAGGTCTCGCGCTATGACGCACCGCTTGACTCCGGTCTGCGAGATTGCAGCTTACTTGACCCCGGCAATGCCTTGGCCAAGCGGATGGGGGTGGCCTTGAATACGTTGGTATTAGTACGCCCTGATGAGCACATTGCGGCGATTGTGCCAATTGATGGCGATCCAGAGCAGGCCGCCAGAATTTATTGTGAAATTACTGGCCGTATGCCGGTTTGCGAGGGATTGTCGCAGTGAAAGCAACCTATGATTTTTCCGGACACGTTGTGCTTGTAGTGGGAGCAGCGTCGGGTATTGGCCGAGAAACTGCATTGGCCTGCGCAGCAGTGGGTGCGCAGGTATTGGCTATGGACATTGACTCCCAAGGTTTGTCTACTTTGGTCGGCGGGAATATTGATACTTGCAGTATTGATATTGCTGATTCAGGCGCGGTCGATTCGGTAATTCAAGATTGGCAAAAACAGTATGGTCGTATCGACGCAGCGGTGCTGACCAGCGCAATCCAAAAACGCACTTTGATCGATGAGCTTTCGAATGCTGAGTGGCAGCGTCATCTCGATGTGAATCTTACTGGCGTGTTTTATCTGTTGCGGGCGCTGTTTCCGATTATGAAGCGCCAGCGTAGCGGTGCGATTGTTACCTTTACGTCGGGTTTGGCTTCGGCTGGTTGGCCGGGTGCGGCCGCTTATGCTTCAACTAAAGCAGGCATTATTGGGTTGGTTAAGTCGGCAGCACTTGAGCTACGTGCTTTTGGCGTCCGGATCAATGCGGTATCCCCTGGCTTGGTAGCCACTCCAGTATTTCTTAAGTCGGCAACAGACGACGAACTGGCGATGTACGAAAAGTCGTTGGGGGTTTCGACGCCGGACGAGGTGGTACCCAGCCTGATGTTTTTGATTTCTGATAGTGCCAAGACTGTTTCCGGCAATGTTTTCGAGCGCCGTCTTGTCCCTCGTGCAGAATGATTTTTAGTATGTTTCCGATACTTGCGTGTTGGAGGGGTGACGGCGATGTTAATTAACGCTGATCAAGTACATTGCCCCTTCGACTGCCTTGAGTGTGGGTGGACGTTTCGGGGAACGTGACCGCTTTTTACTTTTGGCTAAATGAGAGGTCAAAATAGGGAAATGGGCGGTTAAATTGCGCCGAAATGCCCACTATTGCATCACAATCAATCTTTTGGCACTTGCGCTCGTTCGTGCATGCCATAGTCGCGCAGCACCGAGGCAACGCGCAGGCGATAGTTGGCAAATATGCCATTACGGCCCATGTTTTGGGCCATGCGATGCTTGTCTTGATTGCGCCATGTACGTACGGCGTCTTCATCTCGCCAGAACGAGAGCGACAGGTACTTGCCTTTTGTGGTCAGGCTTTCGAAGCGCTCGATGGAGATGAAGCCGTCGATTTTTTCCAGGTCTTGTCGAAGCGACGCAGCAATGTCTAAATACTGATTGGCCTTGTTTTCTGTTGGCCATACTTCGAAGATGACGGTAATCACTGGCTTCTCCTCTTTAAGTACAGTGCGGAGTGAAAGTTATTATGCCTTCGATGAGGTGATGACCGCCGGTTGCCATGAGGGAGGTCTCCCGCCCCCCGTTGTTTCGAGGCTTAACCCGACACCGCCGCCTTACCTCAGGCGGATGCCGCAGCGCTTTCCTGTAGGTTCTCTTGTTCAATCAGTCGGTCGACAATGCGTCGCATCTGGATGCGGCCGCGGTCGTGAATGATGGAGACGAGGTCGGCTTCGCCGGTTTCTTCCAGCATTTTTTGTTGGGCTTCGATCATGACCTGGTCTTCGCGGAAGGCTGTTGAAACATCGTTGTACAGGTCTTCGGTGGCTTGCGGGTCGTCTTGTCGGTAGCCGTTGGCGGTAGACCAGAAATACAGGCAGGTGCTTTCGGTTTCCGGGGTGACGCCGTGGAAAACGCGGATGGAAAATCCGCCGTCACGTTGGCTTTCGTCGGTCAGTGCACCTTTGCCTGCGTCTGCCGCACCGCTCCATTGCAATACGGTGGCTGGCGGTACAAATTCAAACTCTTGCCATCGGTCAACGTGGCCGGAAAAAGGTACGCCTTTGCGGTAGGTTGGGGGTGGAAGACAGTTGGGCATGTGACGAACTACTTTGACGCCGCGCGGGGTTTCCCGGGTTTCCATGTGGGCGGTAACGTGGGTGTTGGGGTCGCCGCCAATGGTTGTTTTATGCACGTATCCCAGGTGGGTCAGGTCCATCAGGTTGTCGACGAGCAACTGATAGTTGCCTTTGATGCGATAGAAACCGTGTTTGTGAGGCCAGTTCTTGTAGTCGTTATGAACGGGGTAATCCAGAATCTGGCTGGGGTCGGCCAGCTCGGGGTCGCCCATCCAGATCCAGATCAGTTCATCTTTTTCAACCACCGGGTAACTGCGAACTTTGGTGCTGGCCGGGATATTTTTTTGCCCGGGGATATGTACACAGGTGCCAGAGCAGTCCATGACAAGGCCGTGGTAGCCACATTCGATACCGGCCTCGACGACCGAACCCAGCGATAGTGGTACGCCACGATGACGGCATCGGTCGATCAGCGCGCCGACTTGCCCTTGCGGCGTGCGAAACAGCACGATGGGTTCATTACAAATGCGGCGTGCGACGGGGGTGGCGCCAATATCTTTTGCCCATCCGGCGATGTACCAAATATTTCGAATAAACATGCATGTCTCCTTTCAGAACAGACCTAGTTGTTGTGAAAGGAGTATGGGATTTTGAGCTATTATTAGTCAATCAAATCAAATAATTATAATTATTTAGAAATTAGATGATAGATCCGAAACAAATCGATTTGCCGATGCTGCGTGTGTTCGACGCACTGATGCAGACGCGTCATGTAACACAGGCGGGGGTAAACCTGGGGCTTAGCCAGCCAAGCGTAAGTTTTGCCCTGAATAAGTTACGCGCGCTAACGCAAGATGAGTTGTTTGTGCGCAGCCCTGGCGGGATGACACCTACACCGTTGGCGCAGCAAATGGCCGACACCGTGCGCCAAATACTGGATATGGTGGACAACGATTTGCTGGGGGCGCCTCGCTTCGACCCAGCCTCGGCGCAGCGCAGCTTTACGTTGAGTATGTCTGACATCGGCGAGATTGTGTTCTTGCCTTATTTAACCCGGCAACTTCGCGCGATTGCACCTAACATCAGTGTGCAGGCCATTTCATTGCCTCCGCTGGCGCACGAAGCGGCACTGCTGTCGGGCGATGTCGATTTAAGCGTGGGCTATTACCCTGATTTTAAAAAGGCGAACTATTATCAGCAGTTCTTGTACAGCGATAACTTTGTATGCGTAATGCGCAAGGACCACCCGCTGACGACCCGGCCTTTTGACCCGGCCGCTTTTGTGGAGGCGGATCATCTGGTGGTCAAGTCAGAAGGGCGCAGCGAGGAGGTGTTCGAGCGGTATCTGGCGGGGCATGGCGTGAAGCGTCCGGTCAAGCTGGTCATTCCGCACTTTATGAGTATCCCTCATGTGTTGCGTGACACGGACCTGATTGCTACCGTGCCCCGTTCGTGCGCGGCTGCACTGGCCCGTGCGGGTGACGTTGTTGTCCAGGAGTCGCCGGTGGGTTCACCACTGTTCGAGATCAAGCAACATTGGCATGCCCGCTTTCATAGGGATGAGCCGAACCGTTGGTTGCGAGGGCTGATTTACGAGGCGTTTGCGCGACCGCCTCGTCCCCACAAGACGATTTCTTGACGTTATGATCAACAAGCCACCTAGGAGCTTGTTATGTATTCATGCATCAAGAAGTCGTTGTTTTTACTGGTTTTTGCGTTCTTTTCCAATACAGCTGCCGCCCTTGACGTCGGCGACATGGCGCCTGACTTTCGTCTGCCTGCGTCCGATGGCAAAACCTACCAGCTGTCTGATTATCGCGGCAAGCAGGCGGTGGTGTTGGCTTGGTTTCCCAAGGCCTATACCTATGGGTGCACCATCGAATGCAAGTCTTTGGCAGAGAACGGTGACCAGATTCGTCAGTTCGACGTGACCTACTTTATGGCCAGCGTTGACCCGCTTATCGAGAATGAAGGTTTTGCCAAAGAAACGGGGGCCGATTTCCCCTTGCTTAGCGATGAAAGCAAGCAAGTCGCCCGGTCTTACGATGTACTGGGCCTGCTGGGCGTGGCTCGCCGTCACACGTTCTATATTGGTAAAGACGGACGCATTTTGAAAATCGACACTGATGTCCAGCCCGAGACGTCGGCCGAAGATATGGTGCGTACGTTGTCTGAGCTGGGGGTAGACCGTAAATAGCGCCTTGAGCCTTAGTTTTGGGCGCTGTTTTAACTCAGACGTGTTGGCCCACGCGCTCCTTTATGTAGTCAAGAAAAGCCTTTATTTTTGGGGGGTGGTACCCCCGGTGCGGGTATACCGCATACCAGGGCAATATCCATTGGCTGTCCAGGCATTCTTCAAGTCGGCCGGCTTCCAGGTCTTTGCGGGCATTCCATTCAAACTGCAGTCCGATGCCATGGCCTGCCAATATCCATTCGTAAAGCGTCTCGCCACTGTTGCAGACCAGCCGCGGGGTGACTTCGATGTCATGGTCAGACCCTTCGCAGGCTACGCGCCAGCGGTTTTGCACGGTAGGGCCTTGCGCCAGGCATAGGCAATCGTGATGGGCTAAATCGGCGGCCGACATCGGGCGTCCTTTACGCTTTAGGTAGTCAGGAGAGGCACAGATGATCAGTCGGCCCTCCGTGACCTTACGCGCAACGATATTGGGCTGGTCGGGCTGTTCGGGTTGAAACAGAATATCCAGATCGTCGGTGAAGACATCTAAAGGTTCGTCGGATACGACCAGCTCGACCTGAAGCTCGGGGTAACGCATGGCGAAGCGGGCGATTTCGGGGGCCAGGCTACGTTGTCCCCCTTGAAACATGGCACCGATTCTCAAACGGCCTTTCAGGCGCTGTGCATGGCTGCTGGCCTCGGCTTCAGCGTCCTGGATTTCGGCCAATATGCGTTGAGCCCGAACATAAAACGCTTTCCCGGCTTCGGTCAGTTGGAACCGACGGGCGTGGCGCTCTATGAGGCGCACACCCAAGCGTTTTTCAAGGGCGGTTAAGCGACAGCTCACGGCGGGTGGGGAGCTGTTCAACATGATGGCCGCCCGGGTAATGGCCCCTGCCTGGGCGATGTCTGTAAATAGACGCAAATCATTCACGTTGTCGGCCAATGTTACGCTCCGTCAAAAGGGTTGATTCCGAAAAATGGAATTGAATATTGTATTTTAGGGGGTTATTACCAAGTTTATGCCATTTTAGAATTCATTTACAGGAAGTTTGATGCCGTGCTGGGCTGTATTCGAGCCGTGCACACAACATCTTGTCAGTGCGTTATTGCACTGTCATATCTTCTACGTTGATGAAAGGAAAAATGATGAAAACTAAATTGACCGCAGTAGCTCTGTCTTTGGGCGTTCTGGCTGGCGGCGTTGTGGCACCGGCCTATGCGGATGATGCAAAAGCGGGCTCGATTGCCGAGCAAACCCGACAGGACCTTGCTGATTGGCGCCAGGCTGGCTTTGATGAGGCCAGTGCTTATGCGCTGTCGCAAGATGTATTCAGCGATGCGTACCGCGACCGTATGGCGAAATACCAGGAGTTGCGTCAACAGCGTGGTAAATAAACCGCGTGGGCGCCGAAACCCGAAGGTAGGCTAGCCCTCAGGTTTCGGTGCGGGCCGCGACTAGCCATTCGCCCAGGGCCTCGGCGGGTAGCGGCTTGCTGTACAGATAACCTTGAATTTCGTCGCACCCTTGGGTGCGTAGGTAATCAAGTTGAGCCTGGGTTTCCACACCTTCAGCAATGGTGTGAAAGCCCAGGCTGTTTGCCATTTGAATAATGGCCGAAACAATCGCGCGGTCGTCACCATCGGTGGCAATGTCGCGCACAAAAGACTGGTCTATTTTCAGTTTGTAGATGTTGAATTTTTTAAGGTAACTGAGTGACGAGTATCCAGTGCCGAAGTCGTCGATAGACAGCCTTATCCCGCGCCGGTGCAGGGTTTGCATGATGCGTATGGCGTGGTCGGGGTTAAGCATGGCCGCACTTTCGGTCAGCTCCAGCTCCAGGTATTCGGGGGGCAGCTCTGTTTTTGCCAGAATGTCGTCGACCAGGCCGATAAGGTTGGGGTGGCGAAACTGGATGGCTGACAGGTTGACCGACATGATCATGGGCGCATAACCCTGGGCCAGCCATTGTTTAAGCTGCGCTGTCGCCGTTTTTAGTACCCAGGCGCCAATGGCGATAATTTGGCCGCTGTCTTCGGCAATGGGCATGAATTCGGCAGGCGATACCTTGCCAAACTCAGGGTGATGCCAGCGCAGCAAGGCTTCGACGCCAATTACCTTGCGATCGGAAATCCGTACTTGCGGTTGGTATACCAGTTGCAGTTCGTTGTTGTCGATGGCTGACAGCAGGGCGCTTTCAAGGTTGAGCATGCGCGACGTGCGTTGTTGCATTTCTTTTGCAAAGAAATGAAAGTCGTTGCGCCCTTCCAGTTTGACCAGTTGCATGGCCATGTCGGCGCTTTTCATGAGCGTGTCGAAGTCTGCGCCGTCGTCGGGATACAGGGCGATACCGATTGATGGCGTCAGCGTCAGATGGTGTTCGCCAATTTTGTAGGGTCTCGAGATATTGGTCAGCAATAACCGCGCGAGGCGGGCAGCGTCTTCGGCGTGCGGCAGTGACGCGACAATGGCGAATTCGTCGCCGACAACGCGCGCGACCGTGGCTTCGTCGCCTGCTGTTCTGGTCAGGCGTCGGGCTACATCAACCAGGAGCTGGTCGCCTACTGTGTGACCGAGGCTTTCGTTGATGTTTTTGAAGCGATCAAGGTCTATGTAGACCAGCGCAATAAGGTTGTGACTTTGGCGTGCTGCGGTAATCAGTTGGTTGGCACGGTCTTTGAGCAGTTGGCGGTTGGGCAGGTCGGTTAACGTGTCGTAGTAAATCAGCTTTTCAATGCGTGCTTCGGCTTCGAGCCGGGACGTAATATCAACAATCGAGGCCAGTACAAAAGTGCGCCCGTCGATGGTAAGGGGCGTTAAGCCCACCTCAACCCTGAACAGTTCGCCGTCGTATCGCTTGGCATACAAGAAACGGTCTTTGCCCATGGGCCGATCGGCCGGCGCAGCTAAATAACTGTGGATATGCTTGTGGTGCGTATGTCGCATGCTGTCGGGGATGAGCATGTCGAGCTTTTTTCCAACCAGCTGGCCTGTATTGAAACGGAACATGGCATCGCTGCGGGTATTGCTCAGGACGATGGTTTGCGTATCGTCGACCATGAGCATGGCATTAGGCGCCGCCTCGACGGCTCGCCGAAAGCGGACCTCTTCTTGTTTGAGCGTTAGCTGCGCAATTTCAAGGTCTTTGTAGGGGCGTTCGATGGCTTCGACGACGAAGGCGCGGTAAATCAGTACATAGGCAATGACTTTGTAAATGTGCCCCAGTGCGTTGTAGGCCCCATGCATGGTGCTGTAAAGCGTAAAGAATAGTTCGCTCATGGCCAGCACGCAAACTGCGCCAAATAGTGCGACTACGTGAAACGGCTGGGGCGCCCGCATGCGCTGCCATAAAATTGCGGCAGCCAAAAAATTAAGCGCGATGATCAGGTATTCGGTGTTGATTTTGAGGGCGGTGAGCCCCTGCCCGGCGACAAACCATTGGGGCATGTGGGTTGGGTATTGGATGACCAGCCACTGCCAGCCGATGACCAGGACGAGCATGCCAGCCAGCACGGTGTATTTTTGGCGCTTGTTCAGTGGCGTTTTCCAGGGTCGCAGGGCGATGATCAGTAGCCCAACTGCAGCCAGCAAACGGGCCGTCATCCAGAAGTTAAGGTGTTTGTCGCCCAGGTTGGGTGAAAAATAATCGGGCATGCCTGCATACGACAGCGTATGGGCGAAATCGAGAACGGCGACGGCTAAAAAGATGGCGGCCAGTACGGTAAAGCTGGCCGAGAACCCCTGTATGCGGGTGCTCCAGGCGACGGCAAAAACCATGGCCGATACGATAATGGAGATGACCTCCATGAGCGTATGTAGTTCGAGGTAATGGGGAAGGCCGTTGAAACCGGGGGTTTCGGGCCACATCACCGAGACAAATTGCACCACCGCCAGCAGCAACAGCCAGCCCAATGCTTTGCGCATGGAGTCCTGATAGTCGACATGCAACGTGTTCAGGAAACGTTGAAATACGCCTAGCGGTAAAGGGGTGTCGGGCATCAGGGATAAGCCAGGTAAGGTGTGTTAACGCCGGTGTGTAGCATACCTTGGGTCGGCGATTGGCGTAATGCCAGTGTGTGTACCTGACTTAACCCTGATATTAGCGCGGTTTTGTTTCGTCTGGGGAGACCTCTGCGGCTGAGGGGGCATTGAGGTGCGCTTTTGCACGCGGAATGACGCTTGACAGGATATCGGGCTCGGGGTGACTGGCGACCAGCAAAATGACCAGCTTGGCCAAAAACACTTCGCGCTGCGCCGGGTCGATCTGGTCAATTGATGTGGCCAGTTGTTCGAAGTCGCGTTCGCTGAACGACGTGCCGTGGTGTGGAGTATTCATGGGGCCTCTTGAAATTGGGCTGTGCTTAAGGTGGCGTGGTCTAGTGCAGCAGCCAGCGCTTCGGGGGTAATGTGCCGCCAACGACCTGCGACGCGCTGGTCTGGGCGCAACAAGTAGACGGTGTCGGGTTTGGCGTCGAACAGGTCGGCAATTTGGCATTGTGCAGGGAGGACCTGGAACCGCGCGTCGGTATCAGTGGCGTGCACGGATCTTTCGAGCGCCAGTATTGCCGGATCGTTGGCTGTATCGGAAAACACCAGTACCGTAAAGCAGGGGCCTAACAGGTCGTAAAGCCGATCGCCGTTTTTAGTGGCGATGCCGTCGGGTGGAATGGCACCGACATCGGCCCGCGATGTAAACGCCGGGTCTTTGGCCGGAGAAGCGTTCAGTGTGCTGTCGGTGTATTCGTAAGGCGGCGAGGCGTAGGGGTCAAACAGGTTGTTCAGGAATTTCTCGGTGATGGACAAGGACAAGACCGCGTCGCGCATCAGCGAGATGCCGGGTGACGGCGTGGTAATGAACAAGGTGGTCTTGGTCAGCTCGGCTAACGTGTCCAGGATGGCGCCGCGTCTTTCCTGGGTATAGGTGTCCAGCAGTTGGGGGGCCGATTGTCCCTTTACGACACGGGCCAGTTTCCACGCCAGGTTGTGGGCGTCGGCGTAGCCGTGATTCACGCCGCGCCCCCCAAAAATGGGCACCTGGTGTGCGGCATCGCCGGCAAACAGCACGCGTTGTTTGTTATAGGTGGGCAGGCTAAGTGCGTTGGTGCGATAGATCGACGTAAGGATCAGTTCGTAGTCGATGTTTTCCAGACCCATTAATTCGAAGTGGGCCTTGATTCGGGTATGGACTTTCTCGGGTTGCATTTCTTCGTCGGCGTCCTGGCCATCGAGCAGCTGGAAATCGAGCCGCCACATATTGAAGGGGGCGCCGTGCATGAGCACGGCCTTGCCGGGCAGATAAGGCGGGTTGAAATAAAGCCGACGGCCGGCCGGGATAGGCAATTGGCAAATAATGTCGTTGATCACAAATTGCTGGGTATAAGACGTCCCTTCGTAATCAAGCCCTAGCTGGCGTCGTGTGGTGCCGCGCGGCCCGTCGGCGGCAACCAGGTAGTCGGCCGACAGCGTGTAGTTGCCCGCAGCAGTGTTGACGTCCAGCACCACCTGGGTGTCTTCGGGGGTCAGGGCGGCGACTTCGTGACCGTAACGTACCTCGACCAACGGGGTTTTGGCGATTTGCTCAAGCAGCAACTGCTCCATCCAGCATTGTTGCAGGTTGGTTTGACCATGCTTCTCGTTGGGCGGCGGCGCAATGTTCATGTAGTGCACCATTTCCTTACCGTAGTAGGTCCAACCTTCGCCCCACGGCATGGCGATATCCATAACGGCTTTGCCCACGCCTAATTGGTCAAGAATTTGCAGGCTGCGACGGGTCATGGCCAAGGCCCGGCTGCCCTTTGAAATCGTCGTGCGCCGCTCTAGAACTATGCACGGGACGTTGTGCTGCGATAACCCCAGCGCAATCGCCAGGCCGACCGGGCCTGCGCCGATAACAACTACCGGGCTACGGGTTTTGCCGGTTGCGGCAATTTGTTCAGGCGTGATTAGAGGGAATTCTTCCCAATTGAAATACATGGGGTCTCCTGGGGGGCTAGGTATGGATGTGTGTTGTTCTCACGCGGTAGGCTGTCCAAGAAACGCATCAGTGCCGCGTTGAATGCGTCGGGCTGCTCAAGGTTGCTGATATGGCCGGCACCGATGATCTCGGTGTGCAGGGCGTGAGGTATGCGTTGGCACAATGCTGTCGTAACGCCGGCAGGGTAGACGGTGTCGTGGTCGCTGGTAATGATATGTACCGGGCATGTAATGTCTTCCAGACGGTCGCCTCGATCTTGCAGCGTCGAGGCGCGCAGCGTGCTTAGGTAGTTGGGCACGCGTAGCCGGTCGACCGCCTGAGCCATGACGTTGATGGCCGATAGCGGCGCGCCTGGGGCCATCATGGCCAGTGCCTGTTGGCGCCCGAAGTCTGGGGGCAGGCCGTTTTGTGCCAAAGCGCCCGATCGCGCTTCGATGAAGGCCTCGAGCTGGGTGGCTGTCATGTGGTCGAACCCGGGGCTGGTATTGGCTAGTGTTAAAGAAGCAACCCGGTCGGGAATTTGCAACGCTGCGGTGCGACACACCCGACCTCCCATGGACAAACCCACCAGGTGCGCGCGCGGGACATTGAAGTAATCAATCACCGCCAGCAGGTCGGCGCAGAAATCTGCCTTGAACTGGATGGGCAAGGGCGGATCTTCGCTGTCACCGTAACCGCGAAGGTCGACGCTGACGGCGGTGTATTTGTGCTGCAGCGCTTCGAGTTGGTGGGCCCAGGTGCTGCGATCGCCCCCCAGACCATGTACGAGAATGACAAGCGGCCCTTTGCCCGCAACGGAAATGGCTAACCTGGGCGATGAGGCAATGGTGTGGTGATGTATAGGCATAGGCAGACGCTGACACATGGCTTTGCGGTCATTCTAAGTGCCTTGCTAACTATGGAAACCATGCAAATTCGTTTTATCAGTTAAACGAATTGCGCATAACGGACGCGAGCATTGGCGCGCCTTAGACGTGGGTAAAGGTTTCTGGCAGGTTGCTCAGGTGTTCGAAAATATGTCGTCTTAACCAGGAGTTGCCGGCGTCTTGGTGATAGCGTTCGTGCCAATATTGGCGGATTTCATAGGGCGCAATCTTGAAGGGCAGTTCCAGGGCTTGCACTTTGCCTTGCTGCGCCAGGGTGCGACCCAGGCGGCCCGGTACGATGGCCAGCAGGTCAGTGGCGGTAATAAGGGCCTCAAGGCCCAGGTAAGAGGGGACGCGTAAGGTTACATTGCGCTCAATGCCTTGTTCAAACAGCGTCTTTTCAAGTCGGGTATGACCCGTACCGGGGGCGTCGAGCGCCAGATGCGCCTCTTCCAGATATTGTGACCGCGTCAGCGAGCCGGCGATGCGCGGGTGAGCAGTGCGCACGATGCACACATAGCTTTCGGTAAACAGGCGCTGCTGATAAAACCCGGTTTGCAGGTCGGTGGCGTAGCCGATGGCCAAGTCCAGCTTGCCCGACTCCAGCAGGTTTGCCGTGAGCTCGTCCAGATCTAACGCGTCGATTTTGATTGCGGGGGCAATGTCGCGAAGCGTGCCCATGAGTTCGGGCAGCATGACCAGTTGTCCGATATGACTGAGCCCCAGCCGAAAGCGGCGGGTTGACTCTCCCGGGTCGAAGGAGCGGTATGGGTTGCCTTGGGTGTTCAGCAACAAGATGGCCTGGTCGATATGCGGCAGCAGGCTTTCCAGAAACGGGGTGGGCATCATCCCGCCCGATGTCCTGACAAACAGGGGGTCGCCAAAGTGGCGGCGCAAATGACCCAGGCGTACGCTGATGGCGGGCTGGCTTAGGCCGACCTGGTTGACGGCCGCGCTGATACTGCGTGCGGTAAAAATTTCCTTAAGCAACAACAGGTCGTGCAGGTCGAGTCGCGTCATGATTGATCTATTCGTTATTCGAATAAGTGCTGCTTAACGCCATAGTTTGGCCTGTATTATTTAATACGACAATAGTACTTATTATGGCTGAAATATTGCTTCCGCAATTGTGTTGTCGCACACTGGTTTCATCGCGTCGTCGCTTCCGATGCCGCAACGAACGAAACCGGAGACTTCAATGACAGCAGAAGCCACTTCCCGCGTCTCTAGCGAGCGCGAGCACTATTACAAACAAATCGACCGCGAAAGTATGACCCCGTTGTGGGAAGTGCTGCACAGCGTGGTGACGCCCGAGCCGATCACCCCCTGTGTGCCGCATTTGTGGAAATGGGATGTGTGTCGCCCCTGGCTGGAAAAAGCCGGCGAACTGATTACCGCCAAAGAGGCCGAACGTCGTGTGCTGGTGCTTGAAAATCCGGGTTTGCGTGGTCAGATCCGCATCACGCACAGTCTTTATGCCGGTTTGCAACTGATTTTGCCGGGCGAAGTTGCGCCTGCCCATCGCCACTCGCAGTCGGCCCTGCGGTTTATTTTGAATGGTAGTGGTGCCTATACCGCCGTTGATGGTGAGAAAGTCACCATGAACGTGGGCGACTTTGTCATTACGCCCTCATGGTCGTTCCACGATCACGGGAATCCGTCGTCTGAGCCTATGGTTTGGCTTGACGGTCTTGATGTGCCTATTGTTGAACTGTTCGATGCGCAGTTCATGGAGCGTGGTGCAGAAGACAGCCAGCATACGGGTACTGACGGTACGATTAATCTGGCCGAGTTTGGCAACACCATGAAGCCGGTTGAGTACAAATCGCGCTCAAAAACCTCGCCGCTGTTCTGGTACCCCTACGACCGTACGCGAGAAGCGCTTTACACCATGAAGCGTCAGAGCCCCATGCACGAATGCTGGGCGTTCAAGCTGCAATATACCAACCCGGTCACTGGCGACTGGGCGATGCCCACGATTGGTACCTTTATGCAATTGATGCCGGCAGGCTTCAAGGGCAAGGCTTATCGTTCAACCGATTCGACCGTGTATGCCGTTGTCGAAGGCACCGGTCGTTGTGTTGTGGGCGATCAAACCCTGACCTTTGGCCCGAAAGACGTCTTTGTTGTGCCATCGTGGATGCCTTACCATTTTGAGGTTGATGGCGACGATGCGGTCGTGTTCAGTTTCTCCGACCGTCCGGTGCAGCAGGCGCTTGATTTGTGGCGTGAAAAAATCGGCTAGTTCGGCTGCTATTGCGTCTGACTTTTTGGGTGCGCTCGTCGCGGCGCACTCCAAAGCCCTCTGTCTTGCAGGGGGCTATTTTTTTGGGCTTGCGTCGTCGCAGCTCAAGAACAGTCGGCAGAGGGTGTCAATATCTTCGTCGCGCGCAGTTTGTCCATTCTTAAGGTGGAAGTTGAGTGCATAGCCATCGAAGGCCATGATGAGCAACGTGGTGACAGTTTGGTGGGTTGCGGTTGACGCGGCAGGCAGGCATTGTGTCAGCAGCTTTTTCAAGTTGGCTTCAATGGTGTTGCGTAACCGGGGCGAATACTTGTCTTGTATCGAGCGATCCGAGAGCGCTTCGATCAGCACGCTGCAAAATCCGTTGTCGGCAGCGGGCAATTCTTGCCACATGGCAACAAAAAGGGTTCTGAGTGCAAGCTCGGAGCTTGTGCACTGGTCTATTCGGGCTTTCAGTGCCTCAAGTTGGTTGGCAAACCAAGCGTCATATACCGACAGCAGAATGTCGGCCTTACCGTCGAAATAAACATAGATGTTGGCGGCCGACATGCCGGCTGCTTTCGCAATTTGCGGGATTTTGGTGCCGGCGTATCCGTGCGTTTTGAATAATGTGCGGGCTGCTGCCGTGATGGCTTGTTCTACCTCTGTTTTTTTGACCTGTACCAAAACGCCCCCTTGCTTGAAGGCTAATTTTTAGCATGTTTGAACATAGCGGAGACCGTCTGTGATCGGGCGAGGGTAAACCACGATTTTTATGCGGACAGACTTAACCTTATTATAAAAACGAAAGACGTTCGTTTTTGATGAGGTGCCTGGCGCCGTGTTTTGGCACATTCTCATCTTTCTCCATTTTTCAGGAGCATGTCCATGATTGCTGCCGACATTCGTACCCAAACACTCAATCCGGCCAAACTGCCGGGTTTGTTCAAAAAGCAGTTTGAATTGTGCAAAGTCAGCCCGGGCCAAACCGTGGCTATTGTGAGCGACTTGGGCACGCGTACCGAATATATCGAGGCGGCATTCGCGGCGGCTGACATGCTGGGCGCCGATATTTACGAAATGAAGGTCAATATGATTCCGGGCTGGACCAATGTGGGTGTACCCACGATTGGAAAATGCAAGGGCACGCTGGAGGCACTGAAGGCATGCGACATGATTCTGATTTTTCATGTGCCGCTTTTTGCCGCATGGCTGCGTGAAGTCATGCATGCCGGTGTGCGGGTGCAGATGATTATCGATGCGCCCGACGATTTGTATGCGCTGCAGGCGCCTGCGGGGCTTAAAGACGCGGTGATGCATGCGCATCGCATGTATGAAAAGACCAGGCGCGTGCACGTCACGAGCAAGGCGGGTACAGACCTGACCTACTCGTGTGGCGAGTATCCGGTGATGAGTCAGTACGGCTACGCCGACGAGCCTGGCCGTTTCGACCATTGGGGCGTCGGGCTAATTCATACGTTTCCGAATGAGGGCAGCGCGACCGGACGAGTGGTTGTTCAGCCAGGCGATATTGTGATCTTGCCCTACTGTCGCTATGTTCAGGATCAGATCGTCATCGAAATTGAAGGGGGACATATTCGTTCGATAGAAGGCGGGCTAGATGCCACCTTGATGCGCGAGTGGCTGGCCGACGGCAAAGAACATGAGGCCGATATGGACCCCTACGCTATTTCTCACCTAGGATGGGGGATGAACCCTCAATGCCGTTGGGACGCGTTGGCTTTGTACGGTGACTCTCCAGAACGCAGTCGGGCAGCTGCGCGGTGTTTTCCGGGGAATTTCCTGTTTTCTACCGGGCCCAACACGCAAGGCGGCGGCAAGCGAAAAACGCGAGGCCACTACGATTTGCCGATGCGAGATTGCTCCATCGACCTTGACGGGGTACGCGTTGTAGACGCAGGCCGTTTGGTCGATCCGAAAATGATTGTGCAGCGTGAGGCTCGATAACGATGGACATTGCACTTTACCCGGCCCAGGAGCCCTTGAATGAAAACGCTGCGGCGTATCACGCTTATCTCATCGAGCGTGCTCAGGGGCTTACGCCTCTGGAGTTCAACTATGGGTCCGACCCGTATCAAAGTCTTGCCTTGTTTCCTGCCGAAAAGCCAGATGGGCGTGTGCTGTTGTTTTTTCATGGGGGCGGCTGGACCAACGGCTATAAAGAGTGGATGTCGTTCATGGCACCCGCCCTAAACGCCAAAGGAATTACCTTTGTTACGGCAGGTTATCGTCTAGCGCCCGTACATACTTTTCCGACGGGCTTTAATGATTGTGCCCAGGCGCTAGACTGGCTGTGGTCCAACGTGGACGCATATGGCGGCGACGCCAGCAAAATATTTGTCGGGGGACATTCTGCCGGTGGGCATTACGCCGCCATGCTAGCTGTTAGTGAGGCGACGGCGGCCGGCATCCCCTGTCGTACGCGCATACGTGGTTGTGTACCTGTTTCGGGGGTCTACTACTTTGGTGATAACTCCGGTATGGCTGTTCGGCCGCGGTTCTTGGGGCCGCTTGAGGCCGGTCTGGACCAAAGTGCCTCGCCCCTGCACCTGGTCGATCATGGCTTGCCGCCATTCTTGTTGACGTGGGGGGACAATGACTTTCCGCACTTGAAGCGACAAGCCTTGGAAATGAAAGCAGCGCTTGCGGAACAAGGCAACATTGCGGACATGCTGGAACTGCCTGGCTGCAACCACTTTACGGCAAGTTACGCTGCAGGTGATATTGACGGGATGTGGGTCAACGCTGTCGACGTATGGTCTGGGCGGCTTTTGACATAATCTGTTCCTTTCTTAAGGGGCGTAAGACGAACTCAATTCTGAGTTTGACAAAAAATGCGCATAATAAGGTAAGCTAACCTTACCAAATTATTTCACCGAGGCAGGAGACCATGCGCGATATCGACGAATTCACGATTACGACGGCTGTAAAGCAAATGACGGGCCCCAAGGCAGACCCGCGCTTGCGCGAGATCATGGACTGTCTGGTCAGTCATCTTCACGATTTTGCGCGCGAGGTGAAACTCACTGAGGCCGAGTGGTTTCAAGCGGTGCAGTTCTTGACGCAGGTGGGGCAAATTTGCGATGACAAGCGCCAGGAATTCATCTTGTTGTCGGACACCTTGGGGTTGTCGACGCTAGTCACGGCACAGAACAACCGTAAGCCCAAGGGGTGCACCGAAGCGACGGTATTTGGCCCGTTCTACGTCGAGGGGTCTCCGCTGTATAACCACGGCGACGATATCTCCAACGGGGCAAAAGGCGTACCTTGCTTTGTTTCGGGTACGGTCAAGGGCCTTGATGGTCTACCGATTGCGGGCGCAGAGCTTGCGGTCTGGCAGTCTGATGATGAGGGCTTTTACGATGTGCAGCGGCCCGAGGTGCACGAACACCAGGCCCGTGGCCGCTTGCGTACGCGTGATGACGGCAGCTTCGATTTTCGGTCGATTTTGGCGGTGCCGTATCCTATCCCGCACGACGGCCCGGTTGGAAAAATGCTCGACGCACTCGACCGCCATCCGTGGCGCCCCGCACATTTGCACTTCATGATTACCGCCCCGGGCTATGAACGCCTGATTACGCACATTTTTAACGAAACCAGCGACTACCTCGAGTCGGACGCGGTGTTTGGCGTGCGTTCAACCCTTGTGGTGGATTGGGATCGGCACGAACCCGGTACTGCACCCAATGGTACGACCATGAATGAGCCGTACTACACCGTTTCTTATGACTTTGTCCTGAATCCGCAAGCCTAAGTCGCGTTATACGGTTTTTGCATAAAAAGTATAGTCAGACAGCATTATCCGGATGCCCGCGCGGTTTGTAGACTGCATCGATAAAACTGCGTTATTGTCGTTTGCAGATAATTCGGGCCGTGCAGCGGCTTTAAAACAACAGGAGGATTCATGAGCAATAAACCCAAGATCGTGGTGACGGTCGCCCCTACGGGCGGTATGGCCAGCAAAAAACAAAACCCTGCATTGCCGACAACCCCCGAAGAGATCGCTGCCGACGTCTACGATTGCTATAACGCAGGGGCCAGTGTGGTGGCGGTTCATGCCCGTCGTGCGAGCGATCAGGAAGCCACCTGCGACCCAGCGGTTTATACCGAGATCAATCGCCGCATTCGAGACAAGTGCAACATCATCCTAAACAACTCGACCGGCGGCGGCATTAACGGCGACATGATTCACCAGCTCAATAACGGGCTCTGGGAAATCAAGTTCGAAGAGCGCCTGAAAGGTATGGAAGGTGAGGGCGTGGAAATGTGCACGCTCGACGCGCAAACCATCTGCGCCACGTTTGGCGATAAAGAAATTCTGGTTCCCACCACACCCAAACGGGTTCGCGAACTGGCCGACAAAATGAAGGCGCGCGGCATCAAGCCCGAATGGGAGGTTTTTGCGCTGTCCGACTTGCTGGAAGTTGGCAAAATTCTCAAAGAAGTCGACGAAGAGCCTTACTTTATCAATATGGTGCTGGGCGTAGCGGCGTTCCAGGGCGGCTTGCCCTACACGCCCAAAATCATGCAGTTGCTGGTCGATCACCTGCCCAAAGGTGCTATTTTCAACGTCAGCGCCATCGGCCCGGCGCAGTTGCCGGCCGCCATGCAGTCGCTATTGCTGGGTGGCCATGTGCGGGTTGGCCTTGAAGACAACCTTTATTACGAGCAGGGCAAGCTGGCGACCAACGTGCAATTGGTCGAGCGCATCGTTCGCCTGGTTCGCGAAATGGGTTACGAGCCGGCGACGCCGGACGAGGCCCGCCAGATCATGGGGCTGCCCCGTCGCAAGTAAACGGTCAATCTACTTGTTATGAGCACAGATACTTTCTGCGCCGTTGCTACCGTCCGGCAAGACTTGCCTGACGGTAGTTTTATTTTGCGCAATGCCCACCCTTTGCAGCCCTATGGTCGTTGCATTACCGATGCCTTGCTGCTTTGGGCCGAACGCACGCCCGACGAGACCTTTCTGGCGCAGCGTGCCGGTAATCTTGATGCGCCCGAACCGTGTTGGCAGCGGCAGTCTTATGCGCAAACGCTTATGCGCGCCAGGGCGGTTGGGCAGTATTTAATTAATGCTGGGTGCGGGCCAGACGCTCCATTGGCTGTGGTGGCCGAGAACAGTATCGATACAGCCAATATTTTGCTCGGGGCGCTGTATGCTGGCGTTCCGGTAGCGCCCGTGTCTCCGGCTTATGCTTCAGTCGATGCGGCATTCGACAAATTGCTGGCGTGCTTTTCTGCACTTAAGCCCGCTGTGATTTATACCGATAACCTGTCCCGGTACGGTGTTGCGTTGGTCAAGGCGTGCACCGAAGACGTTATTGTGATTGCTCCCGGGGCGCCTACGGGTGCGGTAGCGCTTGACGAGGTGCTGGCTACGCCGGCAGGCAGTGTTGACGTGCACAACGCAAGCATTGCCCCGGACGATGTCGCCAAAATTTTGTTTACCTCGGGTTCAACCGGTGTGCCAAAAGGGGTCATCAATACACAGCGTATGTTGTGCGCCAACCAGCAGCAGTTGGCGCAGATCTTCCCGTTTGTGCAGCAGCGCAAGCCTGTGCTGGTTGACTGGTTGCCCTGGCATCACACCTTTGGCGGCAACGAAGTGTTTTTTCTGGCTTTGAGCCACGGCGGCACGCTGTATATCGATGCCGGCAAACCAGCCGGTGCGCTGTTCGAGCGTACGGTCAATAATTTGCGCGACGTCTCGCCGACGATTCACTTCAATGTGCCTTTGGCCTTTCATCAACTGGTTAATCGCATGATGCACGACGAGGTGTTATGCCAAAGTTTCTTCAACCGGCTTGACCTGATTTTCTATGCCGGCGCGGGCATGCCGCAAAAAACGTGGTCTGACCTCGAAGACCTGGCTGTCAAGGTGCGTGGTCACCGCGTGCCTTTGGTTACCGCGTGGGGCGCCACTGAAACCGCGCCGCTGGCGACGGGGGTGTTTTTCGATTCCAGGCGTGCCGATAATATTGGTTTGCCGGTGCCGGGTTGCGACATCAAGTTCGCGCGTGTCGATGACCGTTACGAGCTGCGCGTCAAAGGGCCTAATGTGTTTCCAGGTTATCTGGCGCGCCCTGATTTAACGTCATCGGTTTTTGATGATGAAGGCTATTTCCGTTCGGGCGATGCGGCGCGGCTCGTGGACGACGCCGATCCGGCCCAGGGCATTATTTTTGAGGGCCGGATTGCCGAAGACTTCAAGTTGCAAAGCGGTACCTGGGTCTCGGTGGGGCGCTTGCGTGGGTTGTTATTGGGCGAATTACTGCCGGTGGTGGCCGATGTTGTTATTGCCGGGTCGGGTCGCACCGATGTCCGTGCCTTGGTTTTTATCGACCTGGCGGCGGCGCGTCGTTTGGTGGGCGATGCCACTCTAAACTACGAAGCGTTGGCCCAGCATGTCGATGTGGCGTCATTTGTGCAGGCGGGGGTGAGTCGTTACAACCAGCGCAACCCAGGCAGCGCCATGTACATTGCCGCTTATGTGCTGGCTACTCAGCCGCCCTTGGCCCAAGCCCGTGAAATCACAGATAAAGGCTCGCTGAACCAGGCGAATGTACTGGCCAATCGCGCTCAGGCCGTTGAGGCGCTATACGCCGATTAGGCGGGCTGGCAGGCCGCTGCACCCACCTCGAAGTACTGGCTGGGGTGCAAATACGGAAATGGGTTGTCATTGTGTGTGACGACAGTCGTTATATGGTGTTCCTGAATCAGATGTTCCAGCGTGGCCGGCAGCCAGGCCAGGGTGGCCGTTTCAAGCGTGGCGAAGGGTTCGTCAAGTAGCAGCACGCGCGGACGTACTACCAGTGCCCGGGCAATCGACACACGCTGTTGCTGGTCTTGCGTTAGCCGACTTGCCCGCGTGTGCATTACATTTCCTAATTGCATGCGTTGCAGGGCAATGGCGGTATCGACATGCAGTTCATCACGCGATTTATGTCTTCCGTGGGCCCGGTTCACTGCCAAAAAGACATTCTGGTAGGCGGTCAGCCAGGGCAGCAGGGCGGGCCACTGAGGCACGAGTGCCCGTTCTGGTCCAGGGCCTGTCACCTCTTTGCCGTTACAAATCACCCCGCCGCGTCCGGGCTCGATCAGACCTGCGATCAGTAATAAAAAGCCCGACTTGCCTTTGTTGGGTGGTCCATGCACTACGAGGGTAGTGCCTTGTGACACGGTGACGTCGACATTCAGCAGCGACAACCCTGCGGCTTCTGCGCTGTCGGTGCAGACCTGTTCCAGTGAAATGAACTTTGGGTTATGCATAGTGACGTGGTGTAAAGCGTGTTTCGGTTGCCTGGTGGGTGTGGCGGCGCAAGCAATGGGCTCAGCGCCGTCTTATCAGTCGAAAAGGCACGCGCAACCACGCCGGGAAAATGGCATATCGGAAGGTTTGCCATGGGTTCAGGTCAAGCATTTTTGCAGTAAAGCGGTAGTTGTTGTCCATCGGGCACCCTATACATGTCGTGGCCGCGGGCGCGGTATGTAAAGATTATTTAGCAAAAAGCGTGCCATTGTTTAGGGTCAACCCTAGGTACGATGTGCGCCATTGTGGTGCGGTTGCGTTGTGTGCTGCCCCGAAGCGGGGCAGCACGTTAAAATGGCGACTCTTCCCGGAGGTCGATTTCATGCCTATGTCGCTGGCAGAGCATCTGCGTCAGTTTCGCGCTGTACTTGCGGTGTGCAAAACAGGCAGTACGTCACAGGCGGCGACCATTCTCCCGTTGTCGCAGTCGGCCATTGCGCGCGCCATCCGTGAGCTTGAAACCGCCGTGGGCGTGCCTATTTTCGACAGAACCGCGCGTGGCATGTTGCCCACGACCGTCGGCCAATTGCTGTCGCACCGTGCCGAACGCGCTTTTTCGCAATTGCGCCAGGGTGAGCACGAGGCCTTGAGTTTGGCCGAACAAAACCCACCCCACGTCCCGGCCGGCCGGTTTGCCGGTACTTGCGGCTACCGCCATTTGCAAACCTATATTGTGTTTTGCGAGGCGCGCAGTGAGACGGCCACCGCCGGTCGTCTGCAGGTTAGTCAGCCAGCCGTTAATCAAACCTTGCGTCAGCTCGAACACATGCTGGGGGTTCGTCTGTTCCACCGTTCTGCTCGGGGCGTACGGCTAACCGAAAGCGGCGAAGTCGTTTTGCAGCGGGCCAAGCTGGCGCTCGACGAGTTCCGGCAAGCTTCTGAAGACCTGGCTGCGTTTCAGGGACGCATGCGTGGGCGTCTGGTGATCGGCTCGTTGCCGCTGTCGTCGGGGGCGCTGGTGCCGCGTGCCGTTGACCGCGTGTTGGCGCAATACAAAGATTTGAGCGTCAGTATTGTTGATGGCACGTACGACGGCCTGATGTATCAGCTGCGTCATGCTGACATCGATGTGCTGGTGGGGGCGTTACGCCCACAGGCGCCGGGGGCAGATGTTATTCAAACACCTTTGTTCGAAGACACCTTGTCGGTGGTTGTCCGCAAGGGCCACCCACTTGAGGGGCGTACCATCGCGGGCCTTGACCAACTGGTGGGCGAGTCCTGGATCGCGCCGTTGCACGGTACGCCGGCACGCGATGCCTTCGAACGCGCCTTTCACGCGGTTGGCGTCCAGCCGCCATCAACCGTGCTCGAAGTGAACAGCGCCATTGTGCTGCAGGCGTTATTGCAAGACAGCGACCGATTGGCCTTGCTGTCGCGCCGGCAAATGTTTCACGGGATATCTGCCGGCGCGTTCAGTGTCTTGCCCGTTCCGGTCAAAGAAACGACTCGTTATATTGGCTTGACCATGCGCGCCGACGCCGACCCCAATATCACCATGAAGTCGTTTATTCATGAGCTTGGCAGGTTGGCCGCCTCGTTGGTATAGCGGCTGGCGTATAACCAGAACGCCTAGGTAGGGTGCCGATTGGCATTGGTGGCGAAAACCGTGTGGTGCGATGATATTGACCATTCCAAAGTGTTTTGGAAGTCACACATATCTATAACTATATACGGAGATGCGCCATGTATTCTTTTATTGGTAAGCGTTTTAAAGTGGGCGCCGCGGCCTGTGCAGTGGCCGGCAGCCTGCTCGCAGCACCGGTTCTGGCCGACGAAATCAAGGTTGGCTTGCTGAGTCAGTATTCGGGCACTTATTCCTGGTGGGGTCAAGAATACGACCGTGGTGTCGAAATGTTCATGGCCGAAACCGGCGGTAAAGTCGGCAATCACACTATTAGCGTGGTCAAGCGTGACGAAGGCGGTGCAAACCCGCAGCGCGCCCGTCAACTGGCACAAGAGCTTATCGTTCGCGACAAAGTGCAATACCTGACCGGCGGTGTGTTTACGCCTACCGTCATGGGCACCTCCGACATCGTCGACCAAACCAAAACGCCTTACGTTTTTGTTAACGGCGCAACGTCCAGCATGACCAATAAAACGCCCTACTTTGCACGCGTGGGCTATACGTCCTGGACATACGCCGTTCCCCTGATGAAGTGGGCCTACGAACAGGGTGCTCGCGAAGCCGTTACGGTTATTGCCGACTACGCGCCGGGTACAGACATTGCCCAGGCGTTTGATACCAGCTTTACCGAGTTGGGCGGCAAAGTTACCGACCTCATCAAAGTGCCGCTCGGTACCACCGACTTCTCTACCTACCTGCAGCGCATCTCCGATTCGGGTACCAAGCACGTCTTCATGTTCATGCCTGTAGGCCCTATGTCGGCTAGCTTCATCAAGGCCTTCCAAGACCGTGGTTTAGGTAAAGCTGGCGTGCAGTTGTATGCGGGCGCCGAAACGCAAGAGTCCGACTTGCCGGCTATCGGTGATTCGGCTCAGGGTATTGTCACTTCGTTGCACTATTCGCCTTACCTCGACAACCCCGAAAACAAAGCGTTTGTAGAAAAATACAAAGCAAAATTCGGCCCCGATGCAATCCCCAGCCTGGCTTCCATGGGTGCTTACGACGCCATGCAAGTTATTGCGCACATGATCAAGGCGACCGACGGTAAAAAAGACGGTGACGCTGCCATGGCATCCATCAAGGGTTATTCCTGGAAGAGCCCTCGTGGCCCCGTCACCATCGATCCGAACACACGCGAAATTACACAAAACATCTACATTCGCAAAGTTCAGAAAGTTGACGGCGGTTTGCTGGGTAACGTTCCTGTCCACACCTACGAAGCCGTTGCCGAGCCCTGGCACGCGCGCAATCCCAAGTAAAGCCAAAATTACGTAGTACACGGCGCGGCTCCAATATCACCGGGGCCGCGCCTATCAAAATAGCCGCTGGTTTCAGGTGGCAAATCTTTCCTCAAGGGGGACATCATGGGTGTACGTTTTGCCGCGCGTATGGCGCGGGGTGCTGTGTCGTTCGCGGCGTTTTCAATGTTGGCGGTTGGTGCAGCTCAAGCAGCAGAAATCAAGGTTGGTTTGCTTAGCCAGTATTCGGGTACGTACGCTTGGTGGGGGCAAGAATTTGACCGCGGCGTTGAGCTATTTCTGTCTGAAACGGGCGGTAAAGTAGGCGATCACACGATTACTGTCGTCAAGCGTGACGAGGGCGGCACCAGCGCCCAACGTGCCCGGCAGCTTGCACAAGAGCTGGTTATCCGTGACAAGGTTCAGTATCTTTTGGGTGGGGCATTTACGCCCACCATCATGGGTACCGCAGATATCGTCAACCAGACCAAGACGCCTTATGTCATGGGTAATACAGGCACATCCAGCGTTACTGATAAATCGCCGTATTTTGTTCGCGCAGGCTTTACCCAGTGGCAGTTGAATATGCCGTTGACAAAGTGGGCGTACGAACAAGGCGCCCGTAAGGTTGTAACGATCGGCGCCGATTTTGCGCCCGGGCACGATGCGCTTGAAGCATATGCGGTTGGCTTTAAAGATATGGGGGGCGAGGTTGTTGAAGAAATTCGTGTCCCATTGGGTACGACCGACTTTTCTACCTATTTGCAACGCATTCAAGATGCCGGCGTTAAACACGTATTTATGTTCATGCCCGTTGGCCCTATGTCGGCAGGCTTTATCAAGGCATTTTATGAACGTGGCTTGAACAAGCAGGGCATTGCGCTGATGGCGACCAACGAAACCATGGAATCTGATTTGCCGGCAATTGGTGATGTTGCGATTGGCATGGTGACCGCCCAGCATTACACGCCTTATCTTGATAATGCAGCAAACAAGGCGTTTGTTCAAAAGTACAAAGCCAAGTTTGGCGCCGACGCAATACCTAGTTTGGGGTCGTTGGCTGTTTACGATGGTATGCATTTGATCGCCCAAATGATTAAAGCGACAAATGGAGAGAAAGATGGTGATAAGGCCGTGGCTGCAATTAAAGGCTATGCGTGGGAAAGTCCGCGCGGGCCAGTAAAGATCGACGCAGATACGCGTGAAATAGTGCAAAACGTCTATATGCGCCGTATCGAAAAGGTCGATGGCGTTTTGGGTAATGTGCCTTTTCAAACCTTCGAGGCTGTCGTAGAGCCTTGGCACGCCAGAAAGGCCAAGTAATTCCTGTTGTCAAAGGGGCGGCTCGTCTAGTCGCCCCACGTTTATACGAGTTGTCCCATGCCAAATGCGCTATCTACATTTCTTACCCTGACCATCGACGGGGTGTCCTACGGGATGATGCTGTTTCTCATCTCGGTCGGCCTCACGATTACGCTTGGGGTGATGCGGGTCGTTAACCTTACGCACTCCGCGTTCGCCATGATTGGCGGGTTTATTACCTTGTGGCTGATGCGCTCAGCTGACATGAATTTTTTTGTGGCGCTGCCGGTCGGCGTTCTCGCCACCATGGCACTGAGTCTGATCCTCGAGCGTACCTTGTACCAGTGGGTGTACAAGTGCGATCCGCTCGGACAGTTGCTCATGACTATTGGTATGACCTTCGTCATTACGGCGCTGGTCAAAAACCTTGCCGGCCCGCAAATTCAAAGCATTGCGCTGCCTGACGTCTTGTTGGGGCAGTGGTCGTTGGGCTCGCTCAATATTTCGGTGTATCGCTTGTTCGTGCTGGGCTTAAGTGTGGCGGTGGCTGGTGCGCTTTGGCTGTGCCTTGAATACACCACGTTCGGTGCGCGTTTGCGTGCGGCGGTCGATAACCCGCGCATGGCGCGTTGCGTGGGCATTAATGTGCCGCTGGTGTTCTCGGTAACGTTTGCGATCGGCTGCGGCTTGGCGGCGCTGGGTGGTGCTGTTGGCACACAAATGCTCCCGCTCGAGCCCTACTACGGCCTGAAATACCTGGTGTTGGTCCTGATCGTGGTTGCCGTTGGCGGCTTGGGCAGCCTGAAGGGGTCGCTGTATTCGGCGCTGTTGCTTGGCCTGATCGATACGATGGGTCGTTATTACATCCCTGCGTTGGGCGGTTTCATTATTTACCTTGCTGTATTGGCTATTTTGTTGGCCCGCCCGCAGGGTCTGGTTGGTCGTGCAGGCTAAGGGGGGCACATCATGAACAAACAATCTGATGCAAATCTGGTCGTTGGGGCATTTCGTCGGCAACGCTATAACTTGGCCGACGCCGCGCTGGTGGTGGCCGCTGCATTAACGCTGTTATTTGGCGAGTACTACCTGGCGCTGGCAGCGTTCGTGGTCATTATGGCCATCTTTGCGCTGTCGTTAGACCTGGCGCAGGGGTACGGTGGGGTCGAGTCCCTAGGGCACGCGGCCTTCTTTGGCGTGGGCGCTTACGCTGCGGGCTTGTATTCATTGCATTTCTCACCCGAACCCATCAGCGGGTTGTTGGTGGCCGCCATTGCAGCCGGTGTCGTGGGTTTGTTGTCGGGTTTTGCCGTGCTGCGTACGCAGGGCCTTACCCAGTTGATGCTTACCCTGGCCGTGGCGACCTTGCTGTACGAGCTGGCCAACGTTGCCAAAGGCATTACCAATGGCGACGATGGCCTGACGGGTTACGATGTCGCCCCGTTGCTGGGCATGTTCCAGTTCGATATTTATGGCTACACCGGTTTTGTATATGCCTTTGTTGTGCTGGTGCTGGTGTATGCGCTGCTTAAAAAACTGGTGAATTCATCCATTGGTCAAACCGCCCAAGGTATTCGCGAAAACCAGACCCGTATGCGCATGTTGGGCGTGTCCGTCGAAAAGCGCTTGTGGGTGCTGTACACCATTTCGGCAGCGGTCGCAGGTATTGCGGGCGGCTTGTCGGCACAAATCAATCGCATCGTCGGTCTCGATTCCCTGGCGTTTACGTTGTCGGCCAACGTCGTCGTGATGTTGGCG
This sequence comes from Pusillimonas sp. T2, assembly GCF_002236805.1. Classification (GTDB taxonomy): domain Bacteria; phylum Pseudomonadota; class Gammaproteobacteria; order Burkholderiales; family Burkholderiaceae_B; genus Neopusillimonas. The sequence continues at coordinate 78,915 of NZ_NIQA01000010.1, forward strand.
TTGGGCGGTACTGGTCGTCTTTATGGTGCGTTGTTCGGCGCCTTATTGTTTGTGGTGTTGTCCGATCGCGCAGCCGCCATCGACCCCACCAACTGGCTGGCGGTGCTGGGCGTTGTCCTGATTCTTATCGTACGTTATGCCCCCGATGGCCTGGCCGGCTTTGTGGCGCGCATGGTCGCCAAAAGGAGTGAAAAATGACAGCAGCACTTGAACTTCAAGGGCTGAGCAAGCAGTTCGGTCAACTTAAAGTTACGCAAGACGTTAGTCTCAAGCTTGAAAAAGGGGTGCGTCATGCACTCATCGGCCCTAACGGTGCGGGCAAAAGTACGCTGGTGCACCAAATTACCGGCTTGCTTCAACCGTCGAAGGGTCGGGTATTGCTTAACGGCACCGACATCACCGGCATGTCACCCGAAAAACGTGTGAAGCTGGGTCTGGCGCGTACGTTTCAAATCAATTCGTTGTTCAATCGCCTGACGGTTGCCGAGAACATCGGCTTGGCGTTGTCGGCCCGCGAGGGGCGCGATGGCCGTCTGTTCAGCAGTATCACGCAATCGCCCGAACTGATGGATGAAGCGGCTGCGCTGCTGCATTCGCTCGGTCTGCTCGAGCTGGCCGGCAAGAGCATTTCCGATCTGGCCTATGGGCAGCGCCGGCTCATCGAAATCGCGTTGGCTCTGGCGCTCAAGCCGTCCGTGCTTCTGCTCGACGAGCCCGTAGCCGGGGTGCCGTCAACTGAAGGGGCGCGTTTGTTCGATTTGCTTGAGCGTCTGCCTGACGATGTGGCTGTGCTGGTCATCGAGCATGATATGGATCTGGTCTTCCGTTTTGCCCAGCGTATTACCGTGCTGGTCGAGGGGGCGGTACTGGTCGAAGGAACTGTTAAAGAAGTGCGTAGCGACCCACGTGTACGCGCGGTATACCTGGGGGAGCGTCATCATGGCTGAACTGTTGAAAATTGATAACCTGTTTGCCGGCTATGGTGAAACCGTGGTTATCGAAGGGCTGTCGCTTGCTCTTTCCGAGGGCGAGGCTATTAGTGTGCTGGGTCGCAACGGTGTGGGTAAATCCACCTTGCTCAATACGGTGCTTGGCTTAACAACGCAGCATTCGGGCAGTTTGCAGTATTTGGGTAAAGATATTGCCAAGGTGCCCAGTCACGAGCGTGCCATTGCGGGCCTTGGCCTGGTGCCCCAGGAACGCGAAATTTTCCCTTCGCTGACCGTGCACGAAAACCTTCGGGTCGCGCAGCAACCCGGCGAATGGGATCTTGACCGCATCTACGAGCTATTCCCGCGCTTGGCCGAGCGTCGGCGCAATATGGGCAATCAGTTGTCGGGCGGTGAGCAGCAAATGCTGGCCATCGGGCGTGCACTGATCGGCAACCCGCGTGTTCTGTTGCTCGACGAGCCCTTCGAGGGCTTGGCGCCGATCATCGTCGATATGTTGGTTGATGCTTTCCAGAAGCTGCATCAGGGCTCGCGCATGGGTATTGTGCTGGTAGAACAGCATGCCGAATTGGCGCTTGAACTGACCGAACGCGCGATTGTGCTCGACCGGGGCAAGGCGCGTTGGGAAGGGGAAAGCCATGTGTTGCTTAACGATCCCGACCAGTTGGCACAGCTGATTGGCCTGGGTGCCGAAGAAGAATGATTTTTTATTTATAGCAATATAAGTAAATTGCGCCGGTGTGCGCCTTATCTCACTGGTCGTTTCCGGAGGGTTTGGGCACACTAGCCCAGATACTCAAGTTCAGGTTTGAAGGGGATTCCTAATGACAACATCTAAAGACTCCACACCACTGGCTGGCCTGGTGGTCAGCGCGCATTCGGCCGACTTTGTCTGGCGTGCGGGCGGTGCTATTGCCGCTCACGTCGAACAAGGCTATCGCATGAAAATCGTTTGCTTGTCGTTTGGCGAGCGCGGCGAATCGGCCAAATTGTGGCGCAAGGGCGAAATGACCCTTGAAAAAGTTAAAGCGGCGCGTCGTGAAGAAGCGCAGAAGGCTGCCGATATTCTTGGCGCCGAAATCGAGTTCTTCGATCTGGGTGATTACCCGTTGCGCGTCAGCGACGAGGCCCTGATGCGTTTGGTTGATATCTATCGCGAACTTCAACCCGCCTTTGTGCTCAGTCACTCGGCCAAAGACCCCTACAACTTCGACCACCCGCTGGCCATGCACGTGGCACAAGAAGCGCGTGTCATTGCCCAGGCCGAAGGCCACAACCCAGGGCAGAAAGTAGTGGGCGCACCGCCGGTTTATGCATTCGAGCCGCATCAAACAGAGCAATGCGAATGGGTGCCCAACACCTTCCTCGATATCACCCATGTATGGGACAAAAAGCGCCAGGCGATCGAGTGCATGGCAGGCCAGGAACACCTGTGGGCTTATTACACGCGCGTTGCACAGCAGCGTGGCGTACAGGCCAAGCGCAACATTGGTATTACCGCGGCACGAAACATTGAATATGCCGAAGGTTATATGCGTCTTACCCCCAGCGTCGTCGGAGACTTGTCATGAATCGTGGTGTTGTCGTTCGTAAAGTAACGCGTGCAGCGCAAGCCGATATTGACATGCTACGTGAGGCCGGATCGGCCACTGTGCACGAGGCCCAGGCTCGCCTGGGCTTGCTGGCGCCGTATATGCGCCCTATCTGGTCGGGGGCGCAAATTGCCGGTTCGGCCATTACCGTACTGGCCCCACCCGCAGACAATTGGATGATCCACGTCGCGATGGAGCAATGCCAGGCTGGCGATATTCTGGTTGTGGCCACCACTTCCGAGTGTACCGACGGCTATTTCGGTGATCTGCTTGCGACGTCGGCCATGGCGCGAGGCGTGTTGGGTCTGGTTATCGACGCCGGGTGCCGTGACGTTGCAGTGCTTAAAGAAATGGGCTTTCCTGTCTGGTCTAAAGCTATCTCGGCGGCCGGTACCGTTAAAGAAACCCTCGGGTCGGTGAATATTCCGGTTGTTTGCGCTCAGCAAGTGGTCAACCCAGGTGATGTCATTGTTGCCGATGACGATGGAATCGTTGTGGTTCCGGTTGCACAAGCCGCCAAGGTGGCCCAGGCCGCGCGTCAACGCACCGAAAAAGAAAACGCTACGCGCGATGTGCTGGCGACCGGAAAGCTGGGGCTTGACCACTACGGCATGCGCGAACGCTTGGCCGAAAAAGGTCTGCGCTACGTCGACTCACTCGACGAAATCTAAGCACGCCAGGGCAACGTATGCAAACCAGGATTCCATGCGTGCAGATGCGAGGGGGTACGTCCAAGGGGGCGTACTTCCTGGCGACCGATTTGCCAGCTGATACGGCCCTTCGAGATCGCGTTTTGCTTGCCGTCATGGGTTCGCCCGATGCGCGGCAAATCGACGGTATCGGCGGGGCCGACCCGCTGACCAGCAAGGTGGCCATTCTCGGGCCTGCTTCGCGCCCCGATGCCGATATCGACTACTTGTTTGCCCAGGTGGTCGTCAATGAAGCCCGCGTCGACCTTGGCCAGAATTGCGGCAATATTCTGGCGGGTGTTGGCCCCTACGCTATCGAAGCCGGCATGGTCAAAGCTGTGCATGGGGTGACACGCGTGGCCATCCATATGGTCAACACGGGGCAAATTGCTGTTGCGTCGGTACCCACGCCTAATGGCGTGGTCCAGTACGACGGCGACCAGGCTATCGACGGCGTGCCGGGTACGGCTGCGCCTATTCCCATCGAGTTTCGCGACACGGCAGGCTCGACCTGCGGCGCGCTGTTGCCGACAGGTAATGTCAGCGACATCATCGATGGCGTTCAGGTGACGTGTATCGATAACGGTATGCCGATGGTGCTGCTGCGTGCGGCCGATATGGGCCGCACGGGGCGCGAATCGCGCGCCGACCTCGACGCAGATGTCCAGCTCAAGCAGCGTATCGAAGCCATCCGCCTTAAGGCGGGGCCTATGATGAATCTGGGCGATGTCGCTCAGCGTACTGTACCCAAAATGTGCTTGGTCTCCGAGCCTGCCCAGGGCGGCGCTATCAATACGCGTTGTTTTATTCCTCATCGCTGTCATGCCTCTATTGGCGTCTTGGCGGCGGTTAGTGTCGCTACCGCAGTGGCTTTGCCCGGGTCAGTTTGTCAGGGTGTGGGGCAGATGCCCTTGGGTTCGAATCCGTGCCTCGACATCGAACACCCCACGGGGCATTTAAGTGTCGAGCTGACGCTGCAAGGCGAAGGCAGCCAGGTTAGCGTTGTCAGCGCCGCGCTTATTCGCACGGCACGTTGGCTTTTCGACGGGCGTGTACATATTCCGTCGCGTATCTGGTCGGGCCCCGGCCAGTAAATTTATACAGGTTCACCATGAGCAAACAAGCACTACTGCTATTGCCAGGTCTGTTGTGTGATGAGGCCGTCTGGACACATCAGCAGCGGGCTTTGTCGGCCATTGCCGATTCCTTTGTGCCCGACTACAAGTCGTTGGACTCCATTACCGCCATGGCCGAAAAGGTCTTGCGCGATGCGCCCACCCAGGTATTCGCGCTTGCAGGACACTCTATGGGCGGGCGTGTGGCCCTCGAGGTGGTGCGTATGGCGCCCCAGCGCGTCTCGCGTCTGGCTTTGCTCGATACTGGGTTCGAGCCGATCGCTGCAGGCGAGGCTGGCGAGCAGGAACGCGCCAAGCGCATGCGCTTGCTCGACATTGCCAAGGCCGAGGGTATGCGTGCCATGGGTAAACAGTGGGCGCCGGGCATGGTTCACCCCGACCGCGTCAACTCGCCGCTTTTCGACGATATCCTCGACATGATCGAGCGCCGTACTCCGGGCGAGTTCGAAGCGCAAATTAATGCGCTATTGGGTCGCCCCGATGCCGGCCCGGTACTGGCGTCGCTGTCGTGCCCCACTAGCCTGATTTGTGGCCGTCAAGACGCCTGGAGTCCCTATGCGAGACACGAAGTCATGCAGGGCATGATTCCTGCATCGCTGGCTACCTTAAGTGCCGTCGAAGACAGCGGGCATATGTCGACCATGGAGCGGCCGGATGCGGTCAGTGCCTTGCTGGCACAATGGTTGTTGCGTTAACTGATATCTGAGGTATACATGAGCTCATCTGTTGAAGACGTCCTGGCGATTCAGGCGGTATGTAAAGACTTGGCCGCCCGCACGGCCTATTACTCCGACTTGCAAGACTACGAATCGTTTGCGCAGTTGTTTACCGAGGATGCGCAACTGACACGGCCCGGTGGCACGCCGTTAGTGGGTCGTCAGGCCATTCTCGATTCATATCGCGCAAAGCCGGCCGACCGCATTACCCGTCATTTTGTGACCAATTCTGTGGTGTACGACATTACGCCCGGCAGTGCGTCCATGAGCAGCTATGTTTTGCTCTGGAGCAGCTCTACCAACGAGCCGGTCGAAGCCTTTGGCCGCAAAGCCAATGCGCGCCAGGTTGCAGGCGAATTCATCGACAAGGTTGTACTGACCGACGAGGGCTGGAAAATTGCCGAGCGCAGCGCAATTTTTCATATGTACACCGACTGACTTCATTGATCATCGTCTTGCCGGAGGATGCTATGGCGAATGACAAAAGCGCGCCCGAGATTCGCAAGATCGGGCTGATTGGTTTTGGCGAGGCCGGCAGCTTGTTGGGCGAAGGCCTGGTCAAGGCGGGCCTGTGGGTTACGGCCTACGACATCAAGTGTCACGACGCGAACGCGTTGTCATCGCTCGAGCAGCGTGCCGAAGCTGCAGGCGTTTTACTCGCTGCATCGCTTGAGCAGGCCGTTTCCTCGGTTGATCTGGTGGTGTCGGCGGTAACGGCCAGTTCGGCGGCGCAGGTGGCTGAACAAGCCGGCCCCCTTATGCGGGCCGGCCAGTATTTTCTGGATATCAACTCGGTGTCGCCCTCGACCAAGGCGCACGACCGTAATGCCATAGAAAGCGCCGGCGCGGCCTATGTCGAAGCTGCAGTCATGGCGCCCGTGCCGCCCTACGGTTTGCATGTGCCTATGCTGCTAGGGGGCTCGCAAGCACAAGCGGTATCGACGGCGTTGAATGCCCTGGGCATGCGTACCCGGGCGGTGTCGGCCGACGTTGGCGTGGCGTCGGCGATCAAAATGTGTCGCAGCGTCATGATCAAGGGCATTGAGGCCTTGACGGTCGAATGCCTGACGGCGGCCCGTCGTTACGGTGCCGAGCACGAAGTGCTGGCTTCGCTCGCCGAAACCTTTCCGGGCATGGGCTGGACGGAAAAGCAGCCTCATTATTTAATCAGCCGCGTGGCGGAGCATGGCCGTCGACGTGCGGCCGAGATGCGTGAGGTGGCAGAAACCTTGTCCGACGCGCAGGTCGACCCAGTTATGGCTTTGGCGACGGCAACGCTGCAAGACGCCTTTGTTGATTTGATGGCGGCCAAAGGCGTGGCTTACCCGAAAGATCAAGCCTTTGACTGGCCGTCGTTTATTGATCAGCTGCGCAACTGAAAGACAGGCCACCGTTGTGTCCATCTCGAGACCGTCGGTATAAAAACAGCCCCGGCTTTGTGAACCAAAGTCGGGGCTGTTTTCATGCCGCGGCATAACGCTGCGGCATTGGGTTGAGGCGCTTAAGCAGCCCGAAGGTGTTTAAGCTGGTTGTGTGGGTCGATGACGAATTTCTTGGGTGCGCCGTGATCGAAGGCTTCGTAACCGCGCGGTGCATCGTCTAGCGAAATCACCTGCACACCGACGATTTCTGCGATGTTGATGCGGTCCCACAAGATGGCTTGCATCAGGGCACGGTTGTACTTCATGACGGGCGTTTGGCCTGTGAAGAAGCTGTGCGATTTGGCCCAGCCCAGCCCGAAGCGAACACTCAGTGAACCGTGTTTGGCGGCATCGTCGACGGCGCCGGGGTCTTCAGTGACGTAGAGGCCGGGAATACCGATTTTGCCGGCGGCACGGGTGATGTTCATGAGCGAGTTCAGGACCGTGGCGGGCGCTTCGACCTGCGAGCCGCTGTGGCCGTGGCCGCGCGCCTCGAAGCCAACGGCGTCGATGGCGCAGTCTACTTCGGGGGTACCCAGGATGGCGGCAATTTGTTCGCCCAGCGGGGTGTCGAGCGAGACGTCGACGGTTTCAAAGCCGACGGCACGGGCATGTGCCAGACGTTCGGCGTTCAGGTCGCCCACAATAACGACAGCAGCGCCCAGTAAGCGTGCCGATGCGGCGGCCGATAACCCGACCGGGCCAGCGCCGGCCACATACACCGTACTGCCTGGGCCTACCCCTGCCGTTACCGCGCCGTGAAAGCCGGTGGGCAAAATATCAGACAAGCAGGTCAGGTCGCGAATTTTTTCCATGGCCTGATCGCGATCGGGGAACTTGAGCAAGTTGAAGTCGGCATACGGCACCATGACGTACTCGGCTTGGCCGCCGATCCAGCCGCCCATGTCGACGTAACCGTAGGCGCCGCCCGCGCGTGACGGGTTGACAGACAAGCACACGCCGGTGTCTTGTTCTTTGCACGTACGGCAACGGCCGCAGGCTACGTTAAAAGGTACCGAAACGATATCGCCCTTTTTCATGGTTTCGACGTCACGGCCGACTTCGAGCACTTCGCCGGTGATTTCGTGGCCCAGAATAAGGCCGGTGGGGGCGGTGGTACGGCCGCGCACCATGTGCTGGTCTGAGCCGCAGATATTGGTGGACAGTACTTTAAGAATGACCCCGTGTTCGGCTTTTTTGCCGTTGGGGGCGACGAGTTCGGGGAACGGGATGGATTGAACTTCTACCTTGCCTGGGCCGACGTAGGCAACGCCTCGATTAGATGACATGTCTCTTGCTCCTTTGTGGTTGGGGTAAAGCTTTGGGTCTTGTTATGTACGGTTTCCTGATAATAGCAACTCCGCACGGTTATGACGTCTTGCGTTGCAATATTTCGGGTCGCCCCCAATCGGGGTCGCCGCGCCAGGCGGGTTCGATCGTGACACTGCCGCCGGCAATGCGTGAAACGCAAGTACACATTTTGTGCTGTTCGGCTTGTTGGGCCGGGCTGTAAAAAACGTCGCGATGGTCGATGGCGCCATCGGCAGCAATGATGTCGACACTGCACAAGCCGCATTCGCCGCGACGGCAATTTGACAGTGTGGTGACACCGGCGGCATTCAGTGCGTCTAGCATGGTTTGCCCAGTGCCCACGCTTACGTCAATGCCCAAGCGCGGTACATGTACGGTAAACGTTTGTGTGGGGTGGTGTCCGCTGGCGCCAAAAGTTTCGTATCGAAGATTGGCGCTGGGCCGTCCTTGTTGAGCCCAAATGCTGCGTACCGCTTCCATCAGGCCGATCGGGCCGCACATGGCCAGTTGGCCGTCGGGTGGCAGCGCGCCGATCAAGGCATTTAGGTCGGGTGCAGGGTGGGTGTCTGCGACGTGAATATCAAGGGCATCGCCCAGCAGGGTACGTAAGGTGTCGGCATAGGCCTGCTCTTGCGCGTTACGCACCAGGTAAGTCATGTGTACGGGCCGTTGGCGCTGAACCAGTGCGCGGGCGTGACTGACCAGTGGCGTAACGCCGATTCCGCCGGCCAGCAGCAATACGTCGGGCGCAGTCCAGGAAGGCTCGAACAGCGAAACGGGTTCGCTGGCGCGCAAACGTGTGCCGGATTTGAGCGACCACATGTATTGCGAGCCGCCCCGACTGACATCGACGGCTTTGACCGCAATGATGACTTGCCCGTTGGTATGGCTATCGACAATGGAGTAAGAGCGGGTTTCGGGCAGGTTGCCCACTATGACCTGGACGTTGATATGCGCGCCTGCGGCTGCGGTTACCGCTTGGGGGAATTGCAGCGCAAATTCGCGGACGGTGGGCGTCAGGTCGCGTACCTGCACAACCTGCGTGTCGAACCATGTCAAACCGTTCACGCCCGCACCTCTTTTAGTGCAATGACTTTGCCTGCATGTGCGTCGTTGGTTTCTTTGTCGATCATCTGGTCAATCAGGCGGCGCGCCCACAGCGAACCGGCGTCGATGCTGAGGTTGTAGAACTCGCGGTCAGGCAGGCGATTCATGGCTTGTTGCTGGGCTTCGATAATGGTTTCGTCTTCGTGCAGTATGCCGCCGGCCGCTTGCAGAACTTCGCGTGTTACGCGTTGCTCGTTGATGCGGTAATTACGCATGTGACACCAGAAGTAATAGGTGTGTTGTTCGGTAGACGGGGTGGGAATGTGAATGACCCACATACCGACGCCTTGAGAGCGATCACCTTCGGGCGCACCACTGCCCGCCGGGGCGACACCAACGTCAAGCGCAATGGTGCTGGGGGCTTTGAAATGAATGATTTGCCAGCGGTCGACCGGGCCGGGCTTGCCCAATTGAGCCGCCCAAAAGGCCGGAGCCTCTTCGTTTAGTACCCAGCGGCGTACCGTGGCAGTGGTTTCGCCGTGTACGGCATCGAATGGCGCTTCGGCCAAGGCTTCGTTGCCGATACTAGAGGCGTGTACGTAAGTTTCGTGGGTGAGGTCCATCAGGTTGTCGAGCACAAGGCGGTAGTCGGCCTTGACTTCCACCATGTTGCCATCGCCCGCCCATTGCGCGTCGGTCATCCATTTCAGGTCGGGGATGAGTGCCGGGTCGGCCAGTGCCGGGTCGCCGGGCCATACCCAGATAAAGCGATGCCGCTCGACGATGGGGTAAGACCGTACACAGGCTGACGGATTGATGGTTTCCTGGCTGGGCATGTGTGTGCAGCGGCCTTCGGCATTGAATTGCAGACCGTGGTAACCGCAGCGGACTTCGTCGCCCACCAGCGTACCCAATGAAAGCGGTACCAGGCGATGCCAGCAGGCGTCGGCCAGGGCTACGGCTTTGCCGTTGGTTTGGCGGTACAGCACCATGGGCTCGTTGCAGATGGTGCGCGACAGCAGTTTGCGGCCGACTTCGGCGTCCCAGGCGGCCACATACCAGGCGTTCATGGGAAAGGTGGGGCGTGCCGACATGGTTGTCTCCGGCAAGATAATTGTTTTAGTAGAGGGCGGCCCCGGCGGGCGCCGGGGCTTTGGCGTGCGACGACTAGCGTGCGTCGGGTACGCGGCGGGTTTTCATGAAGTCTTCGAACGATTCGCCGCGCATGATCGCGTAGACCTCGAGGTTGGATTTGCGTGCAACGCGGGCGAACTTTTCGAGGACGAAAAAGTTGACCCCGTGCTGCACCAGACCCAGCCAGTCTTGCTTGCGAACCAGGTCTTTTTCGGTGTCGTTCAGCCCGGCTTCGGTCATGACCCCTTCGGGGTCTTTCAGGTAGCGTTCACGCCACTCGGCCTTGATCATGTTCCAGAAAAACCGGTTGACGTTCAGGGTGCGATTGCAGGTACGGATGTCGAAGGCATAGGTGCCTTCGATGTTTTCAATGCCTTCAAGTTGTGGATTCATGTCAAGCCCCTTAAGCGTTGGCAGCGGCAGCGGTTGCCTGGTCGGCACTGGCGCTGACTTCGTCGCCTTCAAACAAAACGACAGTCATGGCGGTGGTGGTGGCCAGGTAGTAGTTTTGATGGATTTTGTTGATTTTTTCGGGCATGGCACCGCGCATGGCCAGCCACATGATTTGTTCGACGCTTTCGGCGCCGCCCAGTCGGACATAGTCGGCGTGGGTCATGTCGAGCAGTTTTTTCGGGTTGTGTTGCAGCAGCTCAAGGAATTCGAGATCCCATTCTTCGTTGTTGAAGCCGGTGCGTTCGCCATGAATCTGGTGCGACAGGCCGCCGGTGCCCACAATGACGACATTCAAGTCTTTGGGGTAGGACTCGATGGCGCGACGAATGGCTTGACCCAGTTTGTAGCAACGGCGGGGCGTAGGCAGGGGATACTGCAATACGTTGACCGCAATAGGGACAATTGCACCGGGCCAGTCGGGCTCGTGTTTCCAGAGCAGCGGTAGTGGCGAAGCGCAACCATGGTCGATGGGCTTGTTCTGGAAGATGGTCAGGTCGAACTCGTCGTTGACGAGGGACTCGGCAATATGCGCCTGAAGATCGACGTCGCCCTTGATTTGCGGCAGGTTGCGCAGGCCAGCGCCTTCGTCGGCAATGGGGAAGCGTTCGCCGACGCCCAAGGCAAATGTCGGGTACATGTCGAAGAAGAATGTGGTGGCGTGGTCGTTATAAATGAAGACCAGAACATCCGCTTTTTTGTCTTCGAGCCATTGGGCGACGGGTTTGTAGCCGTCAAACAGCGGCTTCCAGGCGGGATCTTCTTGACGACCGCGGTCGTAGGCCAGGGCGATGGTGGGGACGTGGGAGGTGCCGATGCAGCCAATGATTTTAGCCATGATGGTTCCTGGTAACGATTAAAGTGACACGTATCCGGCTTCTTCGGCCGCCAGCTTGTACAACACGCTGCGCATCATCAGGCCGGGTTTGTCGGGAGCAAAGTTAAGGTCGAATTGAGGTTCGATATCAGTTTGGACTACCTTGAGTATGGCTTCAAGGGCGTCGACATCTTCGAGGTAGGCCTTTGTCGAGGCGTCGTACATGAACTGGTTGATTTCGGCGTCATCGTGGGCGAAGTCGCGCGAGTTGAACCACCAGTAGTGAATACGACCGTTGGACTCAGGCGTGATCAGGTGGGTGATGTTGAAACGGTACACCGACGGTTTACCCTCGTCGGGTGCATGATCGATGATCTGGGCAAATGCCGTATGAACGGCCGGTGACGCAAAGCGTGCTTCGGACAGTCGGTCGACATCTTTGTGCATAATTTTTGCCGGAATGCCGTAAATGCCCGGGGGCGGCGAATTCTTAAGCGATCGGTCGATGATGACGACATTGCCGTCCTGGCGCACCTTGAGTTTGGACCGGGCGTAAGCCGCAGTGCCGACGGTACCTGGATGCAAAAACGGGAAGTGGGTTTGATCGAGCAAGTTTTCGTGCATCGATACATAGTCGCAGTCCATGGCAAACGAACCGCCCACGCTGGCCCAGGCTGGGTCATTTAGCCAGGAGGTGTCAGGGATAAGGCTTTCGTCGGCCAGATCGGGGTTGCCCATCCAGATCCAGACCAGGGGGCCGCGCTCGGCCAGCGGAAACGAGCGGACATTAGCGTTGGCCGGCACGATTGGCATGGACGGCATGTTGGTGCAACGGCCCGATGGGTCGAATGCCATGCCATGGTAGCCACAGACCAGGGTGTCGCCTTCGAGGCGACCTTTGGCCAGCGGGAATGAGCGGTGCGGGCAACGGTTGCGCACGGCGATGGGTTCGCCGGCCAGGGTGCGATACAACGCGACGTCGACACCCAGAAAGCGGCGCGCGATGATATCGCGGGAGATTTCTTTGGCTAGCCCGGCGACATACCAGGCGTTGCGTACCAAGGGTGTGTTGTGGTCGGCATAGGCGCCGCGTTCGAATGTAAAGGCTATGTCGTCGGTGTAAGTCATGAGGTGTCTCCTAGGCGTCGAGGACCAGGCGCGCGCCGGTTGTGCGGGAAACGCAAATACAAAGCGTCTCGCCGGATTGTTTTTCGTCTTGATCGAGATAGCGGTCGCGGTGGACCAGCTCGCCATCGGTGTCGAGGACGGGCAAGGGGCACAGGCCGCATTCGCCGCGTCGGCAGTCGGACAGTACGCTGACTCCGGCTTGAGTAAGAGCATCAAGGATGCTGACGTCGCGACCGACGTGAACAACCCGGCCCGACGCGCGTAATTCGACATCGAAGGCGACGTCGTTAACCGTAGGGCCGGATGAGAACAGTTCACTGCGCACCCGACCGGTGGGCCAGCCCAGAGCGTCGGCCGCGGCCTGAACCGCGTGCACCATGGGTGCGGGGCCGCATACGTAAACGTTGGTGTGGGCGGGCTGCGCGGCTAGCACGCTACGAAAATCGAGCGGATTTTGGTTGGATTCGCCACTGATATGAATGCGGGCCTGGGCCCCACCCAAACGCTGGACATCTTGCCGGTAAGCCATGTCGGCGGCGTTGCGCCCGGCATAAATCATTTCGAAGGGCTTGTTGCGACGTACCACGCTGCGCAGCATGGAAAGAATGGGCGTGATGCCGATGCCGCCCGCAATAAGCAGGGTTTTGCCGTCGCGCCGATCGAGCGGGAAATGATTTTTTGGAGGCGAAATGTGAAGGGGGGTGCCGACAGCAAAGTGGTCGTGGATATAGGCCGACCCGCGTTGCCGGTCTTCGCGCTGGATGGCAATGCGGTAGATGTCGGGGGTGTCGTCCCAGGTGCCTGTACCGCCAATCAGCGAATAGTGTCGAACGATTGGGCCGCTGACGGGCGATTGCGTGTGCAGCTCGATGTGAGCGCCCGGTTCGAAGCGGGGCAGCGGCGCACCCGAGGGCGCACGCAGCAGGTATTCGCGGATGCGAGGGGTGAGCTGGCGTATGCCTGCGACCACGACGGGGATATTGCTTTGGGGCACGGCTTGTCTCCGGGGAACGTATAAACGTCGTTCACGAATATTGGATTCAAATTTTACTATTTGGGATCCAAAAAAAGCAAATAATTTTATTTTTAATGAAAAATAATGTTTTTTTGGATCCCGAATTGGATTCAATATGGCCCGTGAAACAGGATTGATGTGCTGTTAACGCATCAATGACGTGTGCATCCCTGTACCTAGCGTTTATCATCGCACTCATTCCGGCCGGTGATTAATCTTTGTGTATCTGCTTATGACTCAGCAAACTTCAGTAATCGTTCGTCTTCGGGAAATGATTTTGCACGGCGATATCAAGCCGGGCGAACGCATGCCGGAAGCCGAGCTGGCCACGCGGCTGGGGGTGTCTCGCACGCCCGTGCGTCAGGCGTTGCCAGCATTGGCCCAGGAAGGCTTGCTGGTGCCTGCCGGCAAGCGTGGCTATTCGGTCCGCGCCTTTACTGCCCAGCACAGTATCGAGGCCCTGCGCTTGCGCGCCGTACTTGAAGGGTTTGCCGCCCGCCAGGTGGCCGACAGGGGGGCATCGCCCGCTTTGTTGGCCGCTCTGAAGGCGTGTCTGGCCGAAGGCGATGCCATTTTTGCAAATCGTCAGCTTCAGGAAGACGATGAATTGCGCTATGCCGAAATGAATGCGCGGTTTCATGGCCTGATCATGCAGGCGGCCCAAATGCCGTTGCTTGAAAGTCTGACGGAGCGGTGCAATGTGGTGCCGTTTACTGCGCCGCTTAGCATCGCGTTTTCCAGCACCAGCAAAGAGCGGATGTTCGACTTTTTGTTTTACGCCCACCGGCAGCATCATTCAATAGTGCAAGCCATCGAAGCTCGCCAGGGTGACCGTGCCGAGTTCCTGTTTCGCGAACATGCTTACACGCAAGAGCAAAGCCAGACCCTGAATCCTGAGCTTGGCGCCGTGATGTCGGTTCGCTCCGACGCCGTCTAAGTAATCGGCAATCGTAGCCGCGGTGCGCAAGTTGCGGCCTAACTCCCTGTTGATATTGTTATGTTATAACATTGCAATTTTAAAGGGGAGCTTATGAAAAAAATCATCAAACCTGTGCCAACCAAGCTGAGGGCCATTTTGTTGGCCGGCATGTTCATTCCACCCGGACTGGTTTGTGCGCAAGCGCTGCAAACCGCGCCGGTGGCGGCTGACCCGGCGCCTGCGCGCACCTTGGCGCCGGTTGTGATCACGGCCAACCCGCTGCGCCCGGATGCCGACACTGCGGCCGTACCCGTCGAGATCATCGAAGGTCGTCATTTGCTGATGGCGGATCAGACCAGCTTGGGTGTGGCACTGGAAAGCTTGCCCGGGGTCCACGCCGATACGTTTGGTTCGGGTGCCAGTCGGCCGGTTATTCGTGGGCAAACCCTGCCGCGTGTGCAGGTATTGACCGATGGGGGGGCCGTTTTTGATGCGTCCGGAGTATCGCCGGACCACGCCGTCATGGCCGACCCCATGCTTTCCGAGCGGATCGAAGTCATACGCGGGCCCGGTGCGTTGCTGTACAGCGGCGGAGCCATTGGCGGGGTCGTCAACGTCATCGACGGCAAAGTACCGAGGGCCGTTCCGGAAAATGGCGTGGAAGGGCATGTTGATGTGCGTGGCGCGACAGGGCTGAATGAACGGGCTGGCGCATTTTCTGTCACCGGCGGGGATGGCCCAATCGCTGTGCACGTCGAGGGCATGAAGCGTCGTACCGGTGATTATCGTGTTCCGGACTGGAAGACCAACCGTCTGGCGGGCTCGGATCAGGATACGTCGGCCGGCAGCGTCGGCTTGTCGTGGATTCACGATCGCGGCTACACCGGGATTGCCGTCAGTCGCACGCGAAGCCGTTATGGCATCCCTGGACACAGTCATGGCTATGACGACTGCCATCCGCACGGCGATCATTTGCATTGTGGCGGCCATGGCGGTCATGACGATCATGACGACCATGACCATGACCATGGCCACGAGGAAGCAGAAGCACCGCCCCGCGTCGATCTCAAGTCGCAGCGCATTGACTTGCGAGGAGAGTATGCCCAGCCCTTCACCGGAATTGAGCGTATTAGCTGGCGTGCCGGGTTCGCCGATTACCGGCACGACGAGCTTGAGCACGACGAGGTTGCTGCCACGTACAAGAATCGTGGCCGCGACCTGAGGCTTGAGGTTGCACATGCGCCGATTGGTGGGTGGGAAGGGGTGGTGGCCGTCCAGGCCGGGCAGTCCGACTTTCGGACCTCAGGCGAAGAGCGCTTCATGCCGTCGGCCTTGACCCGAACGCAAGGGCTGGCGTTGCTTGAAGCCTATGAGACCGGCAATTGGCGTTTTGAGTTGGGGGCGCGATACGATCGTCAGCGGATTCGACCCGACAACACTGCCCCAGCTTACGGCGCGTCTGGCGCGTCGTTCTCGGCGGCTGCTACGTGGCAGTTTGCACCACAGTACGCGTTGTCGGTGTCGCTCACACGCGCCCAGCGCATGCCATCGGCACAAGAGCTGTACGCCGATGGGGTCCATTTGGCCAGCAACACCTACGAGCGCGGCGATACCAACCTCGATAAAGAAACGGCGCATGGGATTGACATTGGATTGCGCAAAACCGACGGCGACCTCACATTCAATGTAAACGTCTTTCACAATGAAGTCCGCGACTACATTTATGCCCGAACGCTCGATCGCTACGAAGACTTTCGTTTGATTCAATATACCCAGCGCGATGCGCGTTTTACCGGGCTTGAGGCCGGTATTGATTATCGCGTCAGTCATCGTTTGACTATGGGTGTGTTTGGTGATCTGGTGCATGGCCGTGTGCGCGGCGACGGTAACTTGCCGCGTATGCCGGGAGCGCGTCTGGGCTGGCGAGGCCAGGCGAACTGGGGGCCAGTTACAGCTGATGCGACGTTTTATCGGGTATTCAGCCAGCATCGTATTGGCGCGGGCGAGTCTGAGACACCGGGCTACAACATGCTGAATCTGGGTTTGTCGTACGATACGCGCTTGGGCCAGTCTGATCTGACCCTTTATGTGCGCGCACGAAACTTGCTGAATGTGCAGGCTTTCAATCACGCGTCGTATTTGGCGCAAGCCGCCCCGTTGCCGGGTCGCAGCATTATGGCGGGGGTGCGCCTTGATTACTAACTACCCTGTGCCATGTCGCCGCCGCGTCGTATCGCCCATCTCGATATGGATGCATTTTATGCATCTGTAGAACTGCTGCGTTACCCCGATCTGCGGGGTCAGCCCGTCGTGATCGGGGGGCGCAGTACGCCTGCGCCTCGAACGCTGGCCGACGGGCGCCGCGAGTACGGCAGATTGCGTCAGTATGCGGGTCGGGGCGTGGTGACAACGTCGACCTACGAGGCACGTGCACTGGGTGTGTTCTCGGCCATGGGGATGATGAAGGCGGCTCAGTTGGCCCCCGAAGCTATTTTGCTGCCTGCCGATTTCCAGGCCTATCGGCATTACTCTCGTCTGTTCAAGCAAGCTGTCGCTGAAATTGCGCCGCGTATCGAAGACCGTGGCATTGATGAAATTTATATCGATTTGACGGACGTGCCGGGCGAGGCTGCGCAGTTGGGCCGGCAATTGAAAACGGCGGTGTACGAGGCCACGGGCTTGAGCTGTTCTATTGCCATTTCGCCGAACAAATTGCTATCGAAAATCGGTTCTGAGCTGGACAAGCCCGACGGCCTGACGATTTTGACCCACGATGACCTTGACCGGCGTATCTGGCCATTACCCGTGTCGAAAATTAATGGCATTGGCCCCAAGGCCAACGAAAAGCTGGCGGGTCTGGGTATAGCAACGATTGCCCAGCTAGCCGGCGCAGACCCGGCCCTGCTGCAGGCGCACTTTGGCCTGACGTATGCGCGATGGCTGGTTGAGGTGGCGCATGGCCGCGACGATCGCCCGGTGGTGACCTTCAGCCGGCCAAAATCCATCAGCCGCGAAACCACATTTGATCGCGATTTGCATGTGGTACGCGAC
Source organism: Pusillimonas sp. T2 (assembly GCF_002236805.1). GTDB lineage: Bacteria > Pseudomonadota > Gammaproteobacteria > Burkholderiales > Burkholderiaceae_B > Neopusillimonas. Next base: position 96,291 of record NZ_NIQA01000010.1, read on the forward strand.
CGGGCAACCTTGTCTGAAGTGTTTCGTCGGCTCTGCGAGCAAGTCGCCAATGACCTGATGCGTAAACAGTGCCGCGGGCGCACCGTGGGCATCAAGTTGCGGTTCGACGATTTTCGCACTGTAACGCGAGATATCACCCTGCCGCACGATACGGCCGACCCGACTGAAATTCATGTCGCGGCTCGTCAATGCCTTCGTCGTGTCACGTTTGACGGGCGCTTGCGCTTGCTGGGCGTACGCATCAGCAGCCTGGTTGACGATTCGCCTGCGTCTTTGGCCGGCTCAGGCCCGGCGCGACAGCTGACGCTATACTGAAAAGGTTTGCTCCAGAAAATGGATCAGTGCAGCGCATGCCTGCCTGTGGCGGTTTTGCATTAAAAACCGTATGCCAGGTGTGGGAATTGAAATTGCTCTGTATACTGACAAAAGAGACATCAACACCCAATTGCCATGAAAAAAATACGCGAGCCCGCACAGCCCAAAAACCCGCTATCGCACAAAGAAGACCTGCCCGACGACATTACCCCCGAAGTCTTCAGCAGCCACGGACTGTGGTCGCGCCCGGGCTTTTTGGTGCGCCGATTAAACCAGATTCATTACGCCATGTTCTTCGAAGAGTGCACCGAAGGCAGTATTACGCCGGTGCAATACGGCATCCTGACGGTACTCTCGCAAAACCCCTGGCTGGATCAGACCACGATTGGTTACGAACTGGGGCTCGACCGCACCACCTCGGCCGATGTGATCAAGCGCCTCGAAGACAAAGGTTTGCTCGAGCGACGCGTCAACCCCCAAGACAAGCGCTCGCGTCAGGCCAATATTACGTCTGCAGGGCTCGAGCTGATGGTATCGCTGAAAGACAGCATGGCGCGCGCGCAGCAGCGCCTTATCGAGCCGTTGTCGCCTTCGAACCGCAAATTGTTTTTGTCTTTGCTGACCGAACTGGTCGAGGCCAATAACCAGTACGGGCGCGCCGCGCTTAAAGCCGTTTAACGTTCACCACGCGGGCTCTAAGGGTTTACGCCATGTTAACTTTGGCGTAATTGTCAGTATACTGACTAGAGGACTTTTAGAGGAGATCCGCTGTGAGCCGTATTCGTAAAATTGCGCTGGAAGAGCACTTTTCCGGGGTGGGCTTTGGAGACTATTCCAAAGCATTTGTAAGTTTGATTGATCCCCAGGTTGCCGCCGATCTGACCCGACGCCTGACGGATTTCGACGATGTTCGTTTAAAAGAAATGGACGCCGCCGGTATTGATTACGTGATCTTGTCGCAAACCGGCCCGGGTGTTCAGGTCGAGCAAGATGTGCAACTGGCGATCAAGCGCGCCAAAGAGAACAACGACTTTCTGGCCCAGCAAATTGCCCGTCACCCCACGCGGTTTGGCGGCTTTGCCCATTTGCCCATGCAAGACCCGCTCGCCGCCGCCAACGAACTTGAGCGCGCGGTCAACGAGCTGGGCATGAAAGGCTCGCTGGTCAATGGCCATACCAACGGCGTGTACTACGACGACCCGGCCTACGACGTGTTCTGGGAACGCATGCAGGCGCTGGATGTACCCATGTACTTGCACCCGTTCAACATGTTCGATTCGCCGCATATGTTCAGCCGCCACCCCGAACTGACCGGCGCAACCTGGGGTTGGGGCGTCGAGACGGGCACCCATGCACTGCGTTTGCTGTTTGGTGGCGTGTTCGACCGCTTCCCTAACCTTAAGCTGATTATCGGCCATATGGGCGAGGGCTTGCCGTTTTTGCGCTGGCGTTTCGATAGCCGCTTTGCCGTTTACCCGCAGGGCGTCACCCTTAAGCGCAAGCCGTCGGAATACTTCGGCTCCAATATCATTATCACGACCTCGGGCGTATGTTCGCACCCCGCCCTGATGGGTGCCATCGGTGAAATGGGGCCTGAAGGCGTGCTATTCTCGGTTGATTATCCCTACGAAGATACCGCCACGGCCGCGACGTTTATTGAAACCGCCCCGATGGATGAAAAAACGCGGGCGCTGGTTTGCCATGGCAATGCCGAGCGTCTGTTTAAACTGAACGGAGACAAATAAATGACGACCTTCCTGTATGGCGCCAATGTGCACGCCAACGGTATTCGTCAGCACTACTTGCGCTACGGCGGCACCGATGGTGCCCGTGCCCAGCGCGATGCTGTCATTATTGTGCCGGGTATTACCAGCCCGGCCATTACCTGGGGTTTTGTGGGCGAGCGTTTTGGCCGTCATTTCGACACCTACGTCCTTGACGTACGCGGCCGTGGTTTGTCCGAGGCCTCTGATACGCTCGATTACAGCCTTGATGCGCAAGCTGCAGACGTATTGGCGTTTGCCCAAGCGTTGGGCCTGAAGCGCTACAGTATTGTCGGGCATTCGATGGGCGGGCGTATTGGCGTGCGCGCCGCACGCACCAAGCCAGCTGGTCTAACGCGCCTGGTCATGGTCGACCCGCCTGTATCGGGCCCCGGACGTCGCGAATACCCTTCAAAACTGCCCTGGTATGTCGACTCTATGGCGCTGGCTCGCAAAGGCTGCGACCTTGAAGCCATGCGTGCCTTCTGCCCCACCTGGACAGACGAGCAGTTGCGTTTGCGCGCCGAATGGCTGCATACCTGCGACGAGCGCGCCATTATTAGCAGCTTCAATGCATTTCATACCGATGACGTTCACGTCGATATGCCGGCCGTTGACGTGCCCTGCATGCTCATGGTTGCCGAGCGCGGCGACGTGATTCGTGAAGACGACATTGCCGAGATCAAGACACTCATCGCCGATGTTCAGGTGACGCATGTGCGTGATGCCGGTCATATGATTCCCTGGGATAACGAAGAGGGCTTTTATCAGGCCTTCGGCGATTTCCTGGGTGCGTCTTTAACTTAACGCGCTACTTGCGCATCGCATCATCCAGGAGCTCAACATGCCTGTCAGTGATTATCAGCTTATTTCGGCGTGGCAGCAGGTGCTGAAGCTGTCCAACCTCGAAGCCGGCCAGACCGTTACCATTCTGACCAGTTCGGCCACCAATCGGCAAACGCTGTTGGCGGCTACCGTTGCCTCGCAGTCGATGGGCGCGGTGGTTAACCGTTTAGATTTGCCGCCGGTCAACGCCGAAAAGGCCCTCAGCCGCGACCCGCTGGCGTACTTGGGGACAACGCCCCTTACCGGCAACAAAGCGGCCATTGCCGCACTCAAAGAAAGCGACCTTGTCCTCGACTTGATGACCTTGCTGTTTTCGCCCGAACAAATCGACATCTTGAAGGGCGGCACTAAAATTTTGCTGGCCGTCGAGCCGCCCGAAATTCTGGTCCGCACGGTGCCCACCGAAGCCGATCGTACCCGCGTTAAAGCGGCAGCGGCCCGCATTGCCGCCGCGCGCGAAATGACGGTTGTTTCCGAAGCCGGGACCGATCTGCGTTGCCCCCTGGGTGAGTTCCACCCCATCAGCGAGTACGGCTTTGTCGACGAACCCGGCCGTTGGGATCACTGGCCGAGCGGTTTTGCGTTGACCTTCCCCAATGAAGGGCAAGCGAGTGGTCGTATCGTGATCGACAAGGGCGACATTTTGCTGCCGCAAAAAATGTATTGCAGCAGCCAGATTGTGCTGACCGTTGAAAACGGTTATGCCACAAAGATCGAAGGCGGCATTGACGCTGATCTGCTTAACGAGTACATGGCGTCGTTCAACGACCCCGAGGGCTATGCCATTTCGCACATTGGCTGGGGCTTGCAGCCGCGCTGCCACTGGTCAACCCTGGGTCTGTACGATCGCGAGCAAACCATTGGTATGGACGCCCGTGCATTCGAAGGTAACTTCCTGTTCTCTTTGGGGCCCAACAACGAAGCCGGCGGCAAGCGTACAACGGCCTGCCATATCGATATCCCGCTGCGTCATTGCACGGTAAGGCTCGATGGCGAAGACATGGTTCGCAATGGCAAGGTGCTTGACGGGGGCGTCAAATGAGCCAGTCTGACGCGCAAACCTATGCCAAACAGGGGTTTGGCAACAGTTTCGAACTGAAAGCGCCGGTGGGCCTGCTGATCATTGACTTCGTCAATGGCTTTGCCGACCCAGCCGTGTTTGGCGGCGGCAATATCAAAGAGGCCATCAACAATACGGTGCCTTTGCTTGCCGAGGCGCGCAAGCGCGGTTGGTCGGTAGCGCACAGCCGTATCGTGTTTGCTGACGATGGTGCCGACCACAATATTTTTACGTTAAAAGTGCCCAGCATGCTTGGCCTTAAAGAGCACGATCACAACAGTGCCATCGTGCCTGAACTAACGCCGGTTGACGGTGAGTTGGTGGTGCGCAAAACGGTGCCTTCGGCGTTTTTTGGCACGTCGTTGGCTGCTTGGCTGGCCATGCGCGGGGTGCAAACCCTGGTGGTGGCGGGCGCCGTTACCAGCGGTTGTGTGCGGGCTAGCGTCGTCGATGCAATGCAGTGGGGTTTTCGTCCGTTGGTGTTGTCCGATTGCGTGGGCGACCGCGCGTTGGCGCCTCATGAGGCCAATTTGTTCGACATGAAGCAGAAGTACGCCGCAGTCATGACTCGCGACGAAGCTTTAGCGGCTTTATCGGCTTGACGCGTTTGCCCCCGGCGTAGGTGGCCGGGGTATGTTTAGAAAAAAAGGGAGGCATTTAAAAATGCCTCCCTTTTTTTTACGATCTGCAGCGTTATTTTGCCAGCGACGTCCGGTCGTGCATCATGACGCTCGGGTGTGACGGGTACCTATGCCCGCCGCACCCGTCTGCAGGTTAAACCGGGTACACCAGATCGGTGGCCAGAATTTCCGTGTCGTGAATGACCTGGCGCTCTTTAAGTAGAAGGCGGTCGCCGTCGCGTACGAAACGATCATAGTACTTGCCGGCCAGATGCACGGTCGAGGGGCCTTCGATCAGAGTTTGCACCAGAAGGAAGTTGGCCTCGGCTTCGATGACGCCGTTTGCCTCGTCGACGATCCGGATGTTGGACACCAGGTGCAGTGTGTGGCGCGGTGCAAACATCTGGGTGCGACCGATGGCAACAGCACGGTCGTGCATCATGTTGCGGCCTTCGGCGTACACCAGGCCCACCACCAGGCCCAGGTCTGCGTTCTCGCGCGAGGTAATGCGGTATAGGCCGTCTTCAGTAAAGAAGTTGGGCCAGAGTTCGACATTGTTAGTGTCGAGCACGGCGCAGTACTCGTTATGAAACGCTTCGACCTCGGCGCGCAGTTGCTGGGCCCGCGCTGCGTCGATGCGTGCAGGTTGAAACGAATAATCAGTCTTCATGGTCGAAAGCATCTTACAACTCCATTACGCCGCGATAGTATTGGTACATGGCACGGATGGCCGCTTCGGAAATCAGGGTGTTCGACGTTCCGATGGTGCCGGTGTCGAGTTTGATGATGTTCACGTCGGTGCTGGAGCGGCGCACGCCTTCTTGCACAAAACGCATGGCTTCGTTGTCTTCCAGGCCTAAAAAGCCAGACGGGCCCATCAGGTTGCCCTGGCGTAAACGATGGCGCAGCATTTCTTCGGTATCGTCTTCGTAGCCAAACATGGTCCACTGCATGATCATGCTGTTCGGGCCGTTGGGGATAATCTGACGCACGCCCAAGGTATTCATCTCGCGCTGAACCACCAGGTTGGGCCAGATGGTGGTCATGGTGACCGACCAGGGCGAGTTGAACTCTTTAACGAAGTCCAGGAAGCGTTCGTCGCGCAGACGCAACTCGTCGCTGAACGAGCGCATTTCTTTCTTGGTCTCTTCGCTGACGCTGGCGTAGATTTCGTCTTTCTTTGCTGAACCCATAATGCCGTGGCGCCCGTGTTTGCTGTCGGCAAACATCATGGACTTGTTGCCGGCAACCAGCAGCCCGAACACCACCAGGAAGGAGTGCAGCAGCGTGGCGTGATAGGGGTCTTTCAGGTTCTCGTGGTACATCTTCCAGTTGCAGGGCAGCTCGTTACGGTAGTAGCCCAGCAATTTAAGTTTTTTACCTGGGAACACCACCTTGAAATCTTCAAGAATTTCGGGTGTCAGGTACTCTTCGATGGGTTCGACCTTGTCGGAATACGATGCGAAGATCACGCCATTGAGTGCTGTAACGTTAAGTTTGCGCAGGCCGTGGTCCTCGTTGCGAAAATCGCGAGGCATACCGCCTTCTTTGTTAACGCCGCGCTTGAACGGAACGCCTTGCAAGTCGCCCTTAAGGGTGTACGACCACTGGTGGTAGGGGCAGACGAACTCTTTGGCATTACCCTGGCTTGAACGGCAAAACTCTGCGCCACGGTGCGCGCAGCGGTTTTCGAATACGCTGACGGTGCCGTCTTCGGCGCGGGCAACCACCACAGGAATGGCGCCGACGTATGAGCGCTTGTAATCGCCCGCATTGGGGATTTCGCACTCAAGTGCAACGTAGTTCCAGGTGTCGCCCTGGAAAATTCTTTCCATTTCGCGGTCGTAAACGGCCTGGCTGGTGTAAACCCAGTCGGGGATGGCGTCCAGGCCTTGTTCGGGCCAGACGCACTGATCGAGTGCCGGGTCTTTTGACGCCACGGTTTGCCCGATGACGGTTTGTGACTGATACATGAAGATCTCCTTGGAAATCGGGGCTAAGCCGGTGACACCGACGTGGCTTGGGCCAAGACTTGTTTGGCAAAAGCACGTACGGTGACCAAAGTGTCGGTAAATTGGGAAGGGTCGATGGCCAGGCGCGATTCGAAAACTGGTCGCAGGGCGCGCAGGTCGCCACCGGCATTCACGGCAATCGCGTGTACCGGAATGTTGTCGAGCAAGCCGACCATAATGAATTTTGCCGGCGTGGCGCCCCCCGAGGTGTCGCCCCGGGTGACATAGCGCAGACCTGCTTGCGGTAAACCCAGCATCTGGATATTGTGGCCAAACTGGTCAGTCCAGAACCAAGGGTAGGCCGCAGGCTCGGCGGTTTCGCCCAGCATCGCTGCTGCGGCAATGCGCGCCTGTTCGTTGGCGTTTTGCCAGGACTCCAGACGCATGCCGGCGCCCGAGGCGTCCCGAATCTGGCTGGTGCAGTCGCCGGCGGCAAAGATATCGCCATGGCTGGTGCGGCATTGTGAATCAACGACAATACCGCCATTTTGGGTATCGACGCTCAGGCTGGCGTCGCGCGCAAGCGCGGTGTTTGCGGTCAGGCCAACAGCCACGACTACCAGGTCGGCCGAAAGCACGGTACCGTTATTGAGTGTGAGCTGCCAGGCGCCCTGCGAAGCCGCGGGAGCGACGACCTCGCGGGCCGCCTGCCCTAAATGCAGCGTCGCGCCGGCCCGGGCGGCTTGTGCCTCGAGCCAACCAGAAAATTCGGGTGGAACCACTCGCGCCAGGGCGCGCGGGGCGTATTCGATAACCGATGCTGTCAGCCCTTTGCCCAGCGCTGTCGATGCAATTTCAAGCCCTAAAAACCCGGCGCCGATAATGACGACATGCTTGCCGGGCTGCATGGCGGCACGCAGGTGCCGTGCGTCGTCGAGTGTGCGCAAATAGAAAACATTGGGCGCTGTTTCCGGGAAGTCGGGCAGGGTGCGCGCCAGACCACCGGTTGCCAGCAGACATTTGTCGAAACCGACGGTGCTACCGTCAGACAGGGCGGCGACTTTACCGTTAGTGTCCAGGTGCGTCACGCTCAGGCCGAGTTTCAGGTCGACCTGACTTTCTTCGTAGAACCCGGCGGGCTTCACGCTGATGGCCGGTTCAGTATCGGGCGAGGCGGCGACCAGCAGATCTTTGGAGAGCGGCGGGCGCTCGTAGGGCGGGTGGGCTTCGTCGCCCACCAAACTGATGCGACCGCTATAACCGTGGCCGCGCAGGGCGGCAACGGCAACGGCTGCCGCCTGCCCCGCGCCGACAATCAGAATAGATGATGGTGAGCTCATGCGTTGGCCTTGCCGGTTCAGAAGCGCACGAAAATTTCGTTGCCTTCAGTTTTGACTTCGTAGACTTTCATGTCTTCGGTAGCCGGTGCACACATGGCTTTGCCCGTACGCAGGTCGAATTTGGCCTGGTGCAAGGGGCATTCAATACAGCCGTCTTCCAGAAAGCCGTCGGACAGCAGTGCGTACTGATGCGTACAGATATTGTCCGAAACAAAGAATTCGCCTTCGGTGTGATGCACGGCCAATTGATGACCATTGACGTCGACAGCCAGGGACTCGTCTTCGGCGACTTGATCGACGGTAGCGATTTTTATCCAGTTCATAGTGTTTTCTTTGATTTTAGTGGCAATATAGTCAGTATGCTGTATATTTATTCTTGCCTATATAGGGGTTTACACCAAGTAATTAGGGATTGCCCGAAAATGGCATGAATAAAGGCTTTCTCGGTGTTTACCCTCGTTGACACCTTTGCAGATTGATCAGCATACTAACAAATAACCTGCTCTGGTGCGCCAATTTTTAACCGTATTCGGCGTCTCGCATTCAGTCATCGGGTGGGTTGGCGAACTTTACGTTTTGTCCCCTTTTCGGCCCATGCGGGCCACAGCAGTTGTCTGTTCTATTCATAACAAATCACAAGGAGCTGTACATGCAACGACGTCGCTTTCTAACACAGGCAGTCGCCGCGACCGGCGCAGGTTTGGCCGCTGTCGGGATGCCCGCAGTCGCTCAAGGGACGCCCAGCGTGCGCTGGCGTATGTCGACCGGCTGGCCCAAAAGTCTTGACGCGATTTACGGTTCGGCCGAAGATCTGTGCCGTCGCGTCAGCCAATTGACGCAAGGCAAATTTGAAATTCGCGCGTTTCCGGGCGGCGAAATTGTGCCTTACGCACAAAACATGGAAGCGGTCAGCAACGGGACCGTCGAATGTAACCACGTGTTGGCTACGGCGCACATTGGTACCAATACCGCCATCGCTTTCGACACCGGTATGTCGTTTGGCCTGAACGCCCGTCAGCACAACGCCTGGCTGAACTACGGCGGCGGTATGGATTTGTTGCGCGGCATGTACAAGCAATACGGCATTACCAACTTTGTGACCGGTAACGTCGGTGTACAAATGGGTGGCTGGTACCGCCGTGAAATCAAGTCCCTGAAAGACATCGAAGGCCTGAAAATGCGTGTGGGCGGCATTGGCGGCATGGTGCTGAGCAAGCTTGGCGCCATTCCACAGCAGATTCCCCCCAGCGATATCTACCCTTCGCTTGAAAAGGGCACCATCGACGCGGCTGAATGGATCGGCCCCTACGATGATGAAAAACTCGGCCTGAACAAAGTGGCACCTTACTACTACTCGCCAGGTTGGTGGGAAGGCAGTGCGTCGATTACCAGCATGGTCAACACCAAGGCCTGGGAAGCGCTTCCACCCGAGTACAAGGCTGCGTTCGAGGCGGCGGCGGCCGAGCAAACGGTTCGCATGCTGGCCAAGTACGACGCCCTGAACCCCGGCGCGTTGCGCTCGCTTATCGCCAACGGCGCCAAGCTCAGCTTCTTCCCGAAAGACGTTATGGACGCAGCGTACAAGGCGTCGCAAGAGCTGTGGACAGAGCTGTCTGCCAAGAACCCTGACTTCGCCAAAATCTATCCCCAGTGGAAGAAGTTCCAGGAATCGGAAGCCAGCTGGTTCCGCGTCACTGAAAACGCGCTCGATAACTTTACGTTCAACGAAGTACTGAAGAAATCGTAATCCGGTCTCTTCAAAAGGCGCGCCCGGTTAGCGGGCGCGCCTTGTGGTACCCCGAATTAAGCAGGCAACAGATGCATTACAGGCAGGTTCAGGCATGACAGACTCACATCACTCAACATTCACCGCAAAGCCGCAGGGCGTTGGCGCGCGAATTCCTCGTAAAGAAGACGCGCGTCACCTGCATGGCAAGGGCAACTTCATTGGCAACATGAGCATGCCGGGTCTCAGCGAGGTCGCTTTCTTGCGCAGTCCGCTGGCGCACGCGCGTATCACTGGGGTCAAAGTGTCGCCCGAGGCCGAGGGCCATGTGTTTCTGCGGTCGTCCATGCCCGACGCCAAAGATATTGTTGCCAACTCGACGTTACCGACTTACCAGGCCTCTGGGCAGCCGCCATTGGCGCACGATAAAGTGCGTTTTGTGGGCGAGCCCGTCGCGATGACGTTCGCGCCAACGCGTGCCGAAGCCGAAGACCTGGCGGAGCTGGTTGACGTAGATTATGACGAGCTGCCGGTTTATGTTGATATTGAAAGCGCCGAAGCAGCCACTGAAAATTTTGTACACGATCACTGGAAAGACAATGTGTTCGTGACGTTGAATGCCAATACCAATTTTGATGAACTGTCGGCAAAGGCCGAGGTCGTCGTCAAGCGTGATATCGACCTTTCCCGCCAGTGCATGCTGCCGATGGAGGGCATCGCGGTATTGGCCTACTGGGATAACCAGGTCAACCAGTTGGTGATTTACACCGCGACTCAGGTGCCACACCTGATCCGTACCGGTTTGTCCGAATTCCTCGACCTGCCTCAAGAGCAAATCCGGGTTATTTCGCCCGACGTGGGTGGCGGGTTTGGATACAAATGTATTTTGCAGCAAGAAGAGCTGTGTGTTGCCTGGCTGGCCAAAACTTACAAGCGTCCGTTTCGTTACCTCGAAGACCGCCGCGAGCACTTGATTGCGGGTGCCAATACGCGCGAACATCATTACGAAATGACGGCGTACGCCGATAAACAGGGCAAATTGCTTGCGCTCGATGCCAAAGTCACCATCAATGGCGGCGCGTATTCGGTCTGGCCGTTTACCGTAGGCCTGGAAACAGGCCAGGCTTTGGGTAACCTGCCTGGGCCTTACGCGTTTCGCGGTTACCGTTGCCAGACACGTTGCGTGGCGACCAACAAACCGGGCTTTCTGCCGTATCGTGGTGTAGCGCGTACAGGCGTGTGCTTTGCTATCGAGCTATTGCTCGACGCCGTGGCGCGTGAAGTGGGCCGCGAAGCTTGGGAAGTGCGTCTGGACAACCTGGTGCAGGCCGAGCAAATGCCTTATGTCAACGTGACCAACAAGCATCTGGACAGTGGCGACTACCCGGCCAGCCTACGACGCGCACTGGAAATGATTGATGTCAACGCCGTGCGTGAACGCCAGCAGCGCGGCGAACCCGATGGTCGTCTGATTGGTCTGGGCGTAGCTACTTACACCGAGCAATCCGCGCACGGTACGTCGGTTTTTGCCGCCTGGGGCACGCCTGTAATTCCAGGTTTTGATCAGGCTGCAGTCAAGTTGACGCCCGACGGCGGCGCCGAGTTGCGTGTGGGCGTTCACTCGCATGGTCAGGGCATGGAAACCACCTTCGCCCAGATTGCCAACGAGATTTTGGGAATCGACGTCAATCGTATTCGTCTTGTGCACGGCGACACCGGGCAGACTCCGTATTCATCCGGTACCTACGCGTCGCGGTCCTTGGTCATGTCAGGCGGTGCCGTGTCAACGGCATGCAAGCAGTTGGTGCCGCGCATCAAAAAAATCGGCGCTCATTTGTTAGGGGCATCGGTCGACGATGTGGTGCTTGAAGACGGCTGCGTAAAAGCAGGCGATCGTCAGGTGCCCATGTCGCAAATTTGTAATGCGTGGTACGTCAACCCCCAGCATTTGCCGCCCGATGTCGACCCTGCCGGTCTGGAAATCAGTGTGGGTTATCGCCCCAAAGTAGATACCGGCAGTTTCACTTATTGCAGTCAGGCCGCTGTTGTCGCTGTAGATCCGAACACTGGTGCCATCGAAATTCTGGATTATGTCGTGGTCGAAGACTGTGGCCGCATGATTAATCCCCTGGTGGTTGAAGGGCAGACCATTGGCGGTATTGCGCAGGGCATTGGCACCGCGTTGTACGAAGAAATGCCCTACGACGATCAAGGTCAGCCCTTGGCGTCAACGCTGGCTGACTACATCATGCCTGGCGCCACCGAAGTACCCAATATCCGTATCGACCATTTCGAAACCCTGTCGCCGCACACCGAGTTCGGTGCAAAGGGTATGGGCGAAGGCGGGGCCATTGCACCGCCCGCCGTTATTTTTGGCGCCGTCAACGACGCCTTGAAGGATTACGGCGTCGAATTTACCCGCACACCGCTGTCGCCGCATCGCGTGCTCGATGCGCTGGCCGATGCGGGCCGCTCAACCGAATCACGTCCCAACGCAACAACAGGGGCTACCGTATGAAAGCTGCAAAATTTGAATATCAACGTGCCGTAACGGCCAAAGAAGCACTCGCTGTCTTAAAAAACACCGATGGGTCGGTCAAAGCCATGGGCGGCAGCCAGTCGCTGGGCCCCATGCTGAATCTGCGTCTGGCGCGTCCGGCCAAGGTCATTGACGTTTCCGGCGTCGATGAGTGGCGACAGGTCGCTGCCGAGGGTCTCAAGATTCGTATCGGGGCGGCTGTCACACATACCGACATCGAAGACGGTGTGTTCCCCGAACTGCGTGGCCATATGCTGCAAGAAGTGGCCGGCCGCATTGCTTACCGTGCCGTGCGTAACCGCGGCACCATAGGCGGCAGCATTGCGCACGCCGACCCGGCGGCCGACTGGGTGCTGGCTACCAGCGCCCAGTCGGCCGAGCTCGAATTGTCGTCTGCCGCCGGTACGCGACGCGTGCGCATGCCCGAGTTCATGCTGGGTGCTTATGCCGTCGATCTGCAACCCGAAGAATTGATCACGGCCGTCATTGTGCCCGCGCGTACGGCCCAAACCCGTTGGGGTTACTACAAGTTTTGCCGTAAAACGGGCGAGTTTGCCGAAGCCAGCTGTGCGGCGTATTTCGAGCCGTCTACCCAAACTGCCCGCATTGTGGTGGGGGCGCTTGGGGGCGCACCGCAGTTATTGGCCGAATTGTCTGCCCAAGTGGCTAAAGGCGGCCTTGCCGCAGCTGACGAGCAGGCCATCGGGCAGGCTCTCGCCGCCGTCGCACCCGAAAAAACCGCCGCCGACCGACGGTTGTACATCACGGTCATCCAGCGTTGCCTGCAACAGGCATTGGGTGAGTAAAGGAAAGTAGCTATGTCCGAGTTGAATATTGAAGTTAATGGTCGCCGTTTCACGCGCGATGTTGTTGATCGCACGCATTTGGGCGATTTTTTGCGCGAAGACTTGCGCCTGACCGGTACCAATTTAAGTTGTGAGCACGGGGTCTGCGGGGCATGTACCGTGCTGGTCGATGGTAAGCCTGTGCGTTCGTGCATTACGTTTGCCAGCGCCTGCGAGGGGCGCCAGGTCACCACCATCGAAGGTTACGACAATGACCCCGTCATGCTTCGCCTGCGCGAAGCCTTCAATACCCACCACGCGTTGCAATGTGGTTTTTGTACGCCGGGGATGTTGACGACGTCACGTGACATTATCTTGCGCTTGCCCGATGCTGACGAAGCGCGTGTGCGAATCGAGTTGTCGGGCAATATTTGCCGTTGCACCGGCTATCAGGGTATTACGGCCGCCGTTATGTCGGTGCTCGAAGCGCTGCGTATGCAGCCCGATCCTGCTGTCGAGGCGTTGCGTGAAGCCGCCATGCAAGGCAAGGCCGCCTTGCCGCCCGCTGCCGATGCGCCCAAGCCGTTTACCGGCTTTGACGCGGCAGTGCCGTCGACCAGCACCAAAGCGCCAGCGGCGCCTGCCGCGACGCCTTCGGCGTCTACCGGTGCGTCTGCTCCCGCCGCAGCAGGCAAGGGTACAAATATCCAGGGCGGTTTCGAGGTCCCGTTTTCTGCGGATCAGGTGTGGGCTTTTATGGCCGATTTGCGTGCGGTGGCCGGCTGCCTGCCGGGCGCAGTCATCGAGTCGCAGGAAGGCGACGAGGTCAAGGGGAAAATTGCCATCAAGTTCGGGCCGATGGCTGCAGCCTTCAATGGTGCGGCAACGCTCGAGCGTGACGATGCTGCCAAGTCTGCGGTGCTGCGCGGCTCGGGGCAAGACTCGCTTAGCCAGTCTCGCGCTAAAGGCGATGTCAGCTATCGGGTCACGTCGTTGTCCGCCGACAAAGCGCGTGTCGACGTTGATCTGCTTTATTCCCTGCAAGGGCCGCTGGCGCAATTTTCTCGGTCGGGTCTGGTGCAGGACTTTGTTAAACGCATGATTGCCGACTTTGGCCGCAACGTGGCATTGCGCATGGCGCAACCCGCCGGTTCGACCGAGCCCCTGCCGCAGGCTGAGTTCAGCCCGTTCAAGATGTTCATGAGCGTGCTTTGGGCCCGCCTGAAGCGGATGCTTGGCGGTCAATAAAGGCGCACCGTTCCAGATTTTCTTTTCCACCAAAACCACAAGAGGTTTGCCATGAAGAAATTGCTGACGAAGTCCTGGGCGCGCGTACTGACCGGTACCGTGGCCTGTCTGGTTGCCGGCACGGCCGCGGCACAGTCATTAACGCCTTTAAAAGTACGGCTTGATTGGACGCCCTGGGGCATACATGGCGCGTTTCATTTAGCCATGCAAAAGGGCTGGTACAAAGATGCGGGCCTGGACATCAACTTCGAAGATGGCAATGGGTCGGTGACCACGGTTCAGATCGTGGGATCGAGCGACAATTTTGATGTGGGTCATGCGGCTTTGGCACCTATGATCATTGCGCGCGACAAGGGGTTGCCCGTCAAGGCAGTGGCCCCGTTTGCGCGTCGTAATGACATTGGCGTGCTGGTGCCCAAAGACTCTAATATCAAAGGGCCGGCTGATCTGAAAGGTAAAAAACTGGTGTACACGGCGGGCTCGCTTGAGGCCCCGTTTGTAGATGCGTTTTTGGCGGCTGGGGGCGTAAAGCGCACCGACCTTGAATTGCTTAATGTTGAAGCGGCAGCCAAGGCTACAACATACGCTGTTGGTCGGGCCGATGCCGTCGTATCGACCATCCCGTTCATCATTGCATCGGTTTCAAAGACCCGGCCTTCAGTGGCCATTCCTTTTGCCGATTATGGTCTGAATATCCCCAGCTTTGGCATTTTTGCTAACGAAGGCAAATTGGCTAGCCACGGCGAGGCCATTTCGAAGTTTGCTAGTGTGACCGCCCGTACCTGGGAATACATTTGGGCGGGCAACGAAGATGAAGCCGTCAAAGCGATTATTGCCGCGCGCCCCCAAGCCCGTCTGGATGCCGAGTCGCTTCGTGGGCAGCTTGATGCTTTGAAGCCTTATTTCGGCAAGCCCGTCGAGGGCTACCGCATGGGGATGCCGATACCCGCCGAATGGGATGATGCAGTCAAGACCATGACCAAGCTTGAGTTGATCAAGGGCGGCTTGCCAGCCACTGACTTTTACGTCACCGGTATGGTCAAGCCCGAGGCTTATGACGGGATGATTGGCAAATGAGTGTACCGGCTGTTAGCGCAAGGCGTGTTCAAAAACAGTATCCAGGTGCCCGAGGCGTATTGGCTCTGGATGGAATCAACATTGATATCCCTGAGGGGCAGTTTGTCAGCATTCTGGGCCCCAGCGGCTGTGGCAAAAGTACATTCTTGCGCTGTGTGGCCGGGCTCGAAAACATCACTTCGGGCGACCTCGAAGTTGGCGGTCGCCCGGTATCGGGCCCGCCCGACGGCATCGGTATGGTGTTTCAGCGCGACGCCCTGCTTGAATGGCGCACGATTCGAAAGAACTTGTTGTTGCCTGTTGAGTTTGCAAAGAAGCCTGTAGCCAATTACCAGGCCAAAGTCGATCATCTGCTTGACCTGACCGGGTTGCGCGATTTTGAGCAAAGCTATCCGCGTGAGCTGTCGGGGGGTATGCGTCAGCGTGCGGCAATTTGCCGTGCGCTGGTCGATGACCCTTCGCTGTTGCTGATGGATGAGCCTTTTGGTGCGCTGGATGCATTTACGCGTGACCAGATGAACTTTGAGTTGCAGCGTATCTGGATGGAGACCCGCAATACGGTGTTGTTCGTGACGCACGGGATTTCCGAGGCGGTATTTTTGGGTGACATCGTCATGGTGTTGTCGCCGCGCCCCGGCCGGTTGGTTGAAATCATAGAGGTTGATTTGCCGCGCCCTCGGCCGCTGTCGGTGCGAGAAACGCCAGAGTTCGGCAAGTATGTCTCTCATATCCGTGGCCTGTTCGACAACATGGACACAGGGTCAGAAAAGAGGAAAGCCTGATGACAATGAATCATTTGAAAACGGGTGCTGCCGGTACGTTCTCGCTGGTCGTGGTGTTGCTGGTCTGGGAGTTTGTGTGCCGGGTATTCGAGATTCGCTCGATCATGTTGCCTCTTCCGTCGGCAATTTTGACCGAGTTGAGCAACGAAGCCTCGTGGTATGTAGAGCAAAGTCTGTACACCCTGTTTATTACGTTGGGTGGTTTCGTGCTGGCCGTAGTGGGGGGTGTGCTGATCGCAGTGGCACTGGTCAGCTCACGTATTTTCGAGCGGTTTCTGTATCCGCTGATTATCGGTTTTAACAGCGTACCCAAGGTAGCGCTGGCGCCGCTGTTTGTGGTCTGGATGGGCACTGGTGCCGAGCCCAAGGTGGCGATTGCGTTCCTGATAGCGGTGTTCGCCATTATCGTCGATACGGTTCATGGGTTGCGGTCGGTGCCGTCCGACATTACCGATTTAGGCAAGGTACTGAAGGGGTCGGCTTGGGACTTCTTCTTTAAGGTCAAGCTGCCTTGTGCGCTGCCTTCGGTGGTGGCGGGCATGAAGGTCGCCATGTCGCTGGCGCTGGTCGGCGCCATTGTCGGCGAGTTTGTCTCGTCGCAAAAAGGGTTGGGTTACGTGATCATGAGTGCGCAGGGCACATTCGATACGGTTCGGGTGTTTGCGGCGCTGTTCATTCTTGGGGTCATGGGTGTTGTGCTTTACGGTGCGCTGGCCTGGATCGAGCGCCACGCAACGCCTTGGCGTCAAGGACACGAAGAATAAATTGTTGGTCTGGTGGTTTCAAAGGAGCTGTTATGGGTGGTTTGCTGGCGTTGTCCCGGTTGATCGATGCGATCAATGTCAGGGTGGGCAAAGCGGTGTCGTGGGTAATTTTGGTGGTTGTGGTGGTCAGTTCGTTTAACGCTGCGTTTCGCAAGGCTTTCGACATGAGCTCGAATGCCTGGCTGGAAGTGCAGTGGTACATGTTTGGCATGATTTTTTTGCTGGCTGCCGGTTATACGTTTTTGCGTAACGGGCACGTGCGTGTCGATATCTTGTCGTCGCGCTTGTCCGAGCGTGGACAGATCGTGATCGACATCATCGGCATCCTGGCGTTCTTCTTGCCGGCGTGCATGTTTATTCTCTGGCTTTCTGTGCCTATGGCCATCGAGTCTTACGTGCATCACGAAGTGTCATCCAATGCGGGTGGTCTGGTGCGCTGGCCGGTCAAGGCGCTTATTCCGCTGGGGTTTATTTTGTTGTCTCTGGCTGGGGTGTCGCACCTGATCAAGTGTGCCGGGTTTTTGATGGGCAAGTGCCCTAATCCCACGCATCCCGAAGGTCACAAAACGTCTGAAGAGTTGTTGGCCGAAGAAATTGCCAACGCTGCATCATCCAAATAAAAAGATAAGGTGGTTTGATCATGGAGTTCTTAATTGCCAACATGGCCCCGGTCATGTTTGCCTCGTTAATCCTGTTTTTGCTGATGGGGTTTCCGGTGGCCTTCACCCTGGCGGGGCACGGCTTGATGTTTGGCCTGCTGGGCGTAGAGCTGGGTTTCTTTCAGCCGGCATTGTTTCAGGCGCTGCCTCAGCGTATTTTCGGCATTATTGCCAACGACACGTTGTTGGCAATTCCGTTCTTTACCTTTATGGGGTTGATTCTTGAGCGTTCTGGCATGGCCGAGGACCTGCTTGAAACGATTGGTCAGTTGTTCGGACCATTGCGTGGCGGTTTGGCTATTGCCGTGGTGGTTGTCGGTGCTCTGCTGGGCGCCACCACCGGCGTCGTGTCGGCGTCGGTGATCTCCATGGGCTTGATATCCCTGCCCATTATGTTGCGCTACGGGTACGATCGCCGGTTGGCTTCAGGCGTGATCGCTGCGTCGGGTACGTTGTCGCAAATTATCCCGCCGTCTATCGTCCTTATCGTGCTGGCCGACCAGTTGGGCCGCTCAATTGGCGACATGTATCGTGGCGCCATGGTGCCGGCCATGATGACTGTAGGTTTTTACATTGCCTATATCTTGTTGCTCGCGCTGTTCCGGCCACGCAATGCGCCGGCCATTCCCGAAGAGGGCCGTACCTTTATCGAACCTAACGGCAGTCACGGCATTCCGTCGTTGCTGGTGTTGTTGGCGGTGGCTGTCGGTGCGTCGTGGTTGTTGTCGCCCATGATCTTGTCAGCCGATGCACCCATTGATGAAACCGTTGTTGTGGGTACGCTGGTAGGCGGCGTGGTGGCGTTTGCTCTGGCCGTGCTTAACAAGGTTTTCGGGTTTGGCTTGCTGTCGCAAATTGCCGAACGGGTCACGTTTGTCATGATTCCGCCCCTTGCCCTGATCTTCTTGGTGCTGGGTACTATTTTCCTGGGTATAGCCACACCTACCGAAGGGGGCGCTATGGGCGCGGTCGGTGCCATTATCATGGCATTGGCCCGTAAGCGGTTGTCGTGGTCGTTGCTCAAGCAGGCTATGGACACGACCACTAAACTGGCGTCGTTCGTGATCTTTATTTTGGTGGGCTCCACCGTGTTCGGCCTGACCTTCCGCGGTGTCGACGGCGACTTGTGGGTTGAGCATTTGCTGGTGGGCTTGCCCGGCGGCGAAACCGGCTTCTTGATCATCGTCAGCATCTTCGTGTTCGTCATGGCATTCTTCCTGGACTTCTTCGAGCTGGCTTTCATTATTGTGCCGTTGCTGGGCCCGGTCGCCGACAAAATGGGCATTGACCTGATCTGGTTTGGGGTGTTGCTGGCGCTGAATATGCAAACCTCATTTATGCATCCCCCGTTTGGTTTTGCCCTGTTTTATTTGCGGTCGGTAGCACCTAAAGAAGACTACAAAGACAAACTGACGGGTCGAACTATTGCCAAGGTCACGACGGGCCAGATTTACTGGGGCTCCATCCCGTTCATCTGCATCCAGCTGCTGATGGTCGCGTTGGTGATNTGCATCCAGCTGCTGATGGTCGCGTTGGTGATGATGTTCCCGGCAACCGTCATGCACTACAAAGATGGTGCGTCCAAGGTTGATCCCAATACGGTCAAGATTGAGGTTCAGGCTGACTACGGCAGCAGCAGTGTCTTTGGCGGTGACAGTTCGGGGCCGATATTTAAATAATCTGGATGTGTGCCCGGGGCTACCGCCGGGCCTAGGTTTGCACTATTTTTCTACCGTCGTTATCGTCGTGTTGCCGGGTGGTGAAAGCCACCCGGTTTTTCTTTGGGCAAGCGATTGTGCGTTGCGGCGCCCAGCGCGGCCGGGCCGTCGGCGGCGGCGATTCGACCTCGCGTGTTCGCCAAAGCGGCTGCGTCCGCTTGCTTTTCCCACTGCGTTAAAATCCACGTTTTGCAGCATGTGCTGTTTTGCCCTTTATTTTTTGGGAAGTCACTATGGAATTCGATCAGTCCGGCGTCAAAGCCCTTATGGAAATCACCTCGCGGCCCGATCTGGTATTTGTGCGTGGCCAGGGGTCTTGGCTTGAAGACCATAATGGCAAGCGATACCTCGACTTCCTGCAGGGCTGGGCGGTGAACTGCTTGGGGCATTGCCCGCCGTCGGTGGTGGCTGCGCTTACAAAGCAGGCTTCAACGCTAATTAACCCCTCGCCGGCGTTTTACAACCAGCCGTCTATGGATCTGGCCAAACGCATTACGGGGTCGTCGTGTTTCGACCGCGTGTTTTTTGCCAACAGCGGCGCCGAGGCTAACGAAGGCGCCATCAAGTTGGCCCGCAAATGGGGCAAGCTGCATCGCAATGGCGCCTACAAAATCATTACGTTCAACCACGGCTTTCATGGCCGCACATTAGCCACCATGTCGGCCTCCGGCAAGCCCGGCTGGGACACCATGTTCGCGCCGCAAGTCGACGGTTTCCCCAAGGCTGAACTGAACGATATTGAATCGGTTCGCAAGTTGATTGACGACAAAACCGTTGCCGTCATGCTCGAGCCCGTGCAGGGCGAGGCGGGCGTTATTCCGGCCACCGTCGAGTTCATGCAGGCATTGCGTGCTTTGACACAAGAGCTGGGCCTGTTGATGATTGTTGACGAAGTCCAAACGGGTATTGGTCGGACCGGCAAGCTGTTTGCGTATCAGCATGCCGACATCGCCCCCGACATCATGACGCTAGCCAAAGGGATAGGCAGCGGCGTGCCTCTGGCTGCCTTGTGCGCACGCGAGGCCGTGGCTTGTTTCGAATACGGTGATCAGGGCGGTACTTACAACGGTAACCCGCTCATGGCCGCGGCCGGTATTGCGGTATTCGATGAGGTCAGCGCGCCCGATTTTATGGCGGCTGTTAATGCGCGTGCACAACAGTTGTCGGAAGGTTTGCTGGCGCTTTCGACCAAGTGGGGGATGGATGGCGAGCGTGGTACAGGTTTGCTGCGTGCACTAAAACTTGGCAAACCCGATGGCGCCGCTATTGTGGCTGCGGCGCGCGACCGCGGGCCCGAGGGCCTGTTGCTGAACGCACCGCGTCCCGAGCTGCTGCGTTTTATGCCCGCTTTGAACGTTACCGCTGAAGAAGTCGACCTGATGTTGCGTTGGCTCGACGAGATCGTCGGCCAGGTTCGGGCGTAATCTTCAGCGGTGTTGGCCAGGCTTACCCTTGCTTGGCCACCTGCCGCCAGTGATGCAGCAGCGGCTCGGTGTAGCCGTTGGGCTGTTCAAGCCCTTTGAAGACCAGGTCGCAGGCGGCCTTAAACGCTACTGACGTATCAAAATTGCCGGCCATGGGCTTGTACAGCGGGTCGCCATTGTTTTGCCCGTCGACGACAGCCGCCATGCGTTTCATGGTTTCCATGACTTGCTCTTTTGACACAATGCCGTGACGCATCCAGTTGGCGATGTGCTGGCTGGAAATGCGCAGCGTAGCGCGGTCTTCCATGAGCCCTACGTTGTGAATGTCGGGTACTTTTGAGCACCCGACGCCTTGGTCGACCCAACGCACGACGTAGCCCAGAATGCCTTGGGCATTGTTATCGAGCTCTTGCTGTTTGTCGGCTTCAGACCAACTGGTGTCGGTGGCGACCGGTACCGTCAGAATTTTGTCGAGCAAGGCTTCGGTTTTACCTTCCATGCCGCGCTGGATATCTTGCACGTTGACCTGGTGGTAGTGCAAAGCGTGTAGGGTGGCGGCGGTAGGCGAGGGCACCCACGCGGTGTTGCCGCCAGCTTTAAGTTGCCCGATTTTTTGTACCAGCATGTCGGCCATCAGGTCGGGCATGGCCCACATGCCTTTGCCGATTTGGGCGCGTCCGCGCAAGCCGCATTCCAGACCGACCTGTACGTTATTGCGCTCGTAAGCGTCGATCCAGAGGCTGCGTTTCATTTCGCCTTTGCGAATCATGGGGCCGGCTTCCATGGCGGTATGGATCTCGTCGCCGGTACGGTCCAGAAAGCCAGTGTTGATGAAGGCGACGCGTTCCGTGGCCTGGGCAATGCAGGCTTTCAGGTTAACGCTGGTGCGGCGTTCTTCGTCCATGATGCCCATTTTCAGGGTATTGGGGGCCATACCCAGCAGCTGTTCGACGCGGCCGAACAGTTTGCCTGTGAAAGCGACTTCGGCAGGGCCGTGCATTTTGGGTTTGACGATATAAACCGACCCCTTGCGCGAGTTGGCCTTGCGCTCAATGTCGCGCAGCGCAATCAATGACGTGATGACGGCGTCCATAATGCCTTCGGGGACTTCGTTGCCGTCTTTGTCGAGAATGGCCGGGTTGCTCATGAGGTGGCCGACGTTACGGATCAGCATCATCGAGCGCCCGCCCAGCATCTGAGGTTTGCCGTTCAGGTCAGTGTATTCGCGGTCGGGGTTCAGGGTACGGGTGAAGGTTTTTCCGCCTTTGGAGACTTCTTCGTTCAGCGTCCCGGTCATCAGGCCCAGCCAATTACGATAGGCCAAAATCTTGTCTTCGGCATCGACGGTGGCCACCGAGTCTTCGCAGTCCATGATGGTGGTGAGCGCCGCCTCCATGAGAATGTCTTTGACGCCGGCGCTGTCTTGCTTGCCTATAGGGTGGGTGCTGTCGATTTGCAGTTCGAAGTGCAGGCCGTTATGACGGAACACCAGCGCTTCGGGTGCGTCGGGGGTGCCCCGGTAACCGAGCAGGCATTCGGGTTGCGCCAGGGTTGTGGCGCCGTTGGCGAGTTGCACGACCAGTTTGCCGTTTTCAATCCGGTAAGCGGTGGCATCGGCGTGTGAGCCGTGTGCCAATGCAATGGTGTCGTCAAGAAAGCGGCGCCCATATTCGATGACCTTGTTGCCGCGCACCGGGTTATAGCCGCCCGCACGCGTCGCTCCGTCGTCTTCCGAAATGGCGTCGGTACCGTACAGCGCATCGTACAGACTGCCCCAGCGCGCGTTGGCGGCGTTCAGGGCATAACGCGCGTTGGTAATGGGAACCACCAGCTGCGGGCCGGCCTGGTCCGAGAATTCGAAATCGATGTTTTGGGTGTTGACGCGAACCTGGGCCGGCGCGTCTTGCAGGTAGCCAATGCGCTTCAGAAAAGCCTTGTAGGCACCCATATCGCGAATCGGACCGGGGTTGGCACGGTGCCAGGCGTCTATTTCGGCTTGAAGGCGGTCGCGCTCGGCCAGCAATGCTTTGTTTTCGGGCGCCATGTCGTGAATGATGCTGTTAAAACCGGCCCAGAAGGCCGACGACGTGATGCCGCTGCCGGGTAGGGCTTCTTTTTCGATGAAGTCGTAAAGGCGGGTGTCGACCTGGAGCTGCTGGCATGTTGTTCTTTGTGTCATGGCGCTTCCTTGTTGCATAGGTATTGGACAAAAATCGGTAAAGTTTTTAGCGTACGATGCTCGTATAGTATGGACTGTTGAAGGTGTCGGCTCAAGACTGTGCGGGTTCAATCACCTTGAACTAAAAGTTAATAAATAAAATCAACATGGCCACAAATAGTTCGTAATGAGTTGCCGGTTTGGGCTGGCAGGGTAATTGTTGGGGGGCGTAATGAAAGGTTTGCCAAAACTGATTGGGGCGCCGTCGGCGCTGTTGCTGCTCGAGGGCTGGACGGCGGTCGCCGGCCGGGATGCTATCCACAAAAATTACGTGTTTAAAAACTTTAATGAAGCCTTCGGCTTTATGACACAGGTGGCGCTGCAGGCCGAGCGCACCGGGCACCACCCCGAGTGGTTCAATGTATATAACCGCGTGAGTGTGACGCTGACCACGCACGATGCCAACGGCGTTACCGATCGCGATGTCGCGCTGGCCGCTTTTATGGACCAGCTGGTTTAGGAGAAAGTATGTCTTATCGATCTGGCGAGGGCCCGATTGCCCCGCTGGTAATGCCGCAACTGATCCCTTTTGCAGGGTTCGAGCAGGCAGATGCCGCTGTAGCGCGGCTGGTTGAAATCTACGAACGCAATACCGCATTTATTCGCGATGGCTTCAAAATGTACGCCGAAGGCCGACTGCTGCCTGGGCAGCGAGTGCGTGCCTATTATCCCGCCATTCGTATCAAGGTCTCTACGTATCAGGCCGTAGATAGCCGGCTTTCGTACGGGTATGTGGTCGAGCCAGGCACATACATGACCACCATTACGCAACCGCGTTTGTTCGAGCGCTATCTGCGCGAGCAAATCCATTTGCTCATCCAGAATCATGGTGTTGCGGTTGAAATCGGCGAGACCGATGTGCCTATCCCGTTGCATTTTGCCTTCCCCGAGGGCTATTACGTTGAAGGGGTGTTTGCCGATTCGGTGGGCGGCGCATTGCGCGACCACTTCGATGTGCCCGACTTGGCGGTCACCGATGACTCGATAGTGAACGGCACTTGGCGCAGCCGGCGCGGCGAACCCGAGCCGCTCGCACCCTTTACCGCTCCACGTATCGATTACTCGTTACATCGTTTGCAGCATTACACGGCAACGGCTCCGCAGCATTTTCAAAGTTATGTGCTGTTCACCAACTATCAGTTTTATATCGATGAATTCTGCCGGTGGGCCAAAGAGATGTTGGCTAGCGGCGAGGGCGGCTATACGGCCCTGGTCGAGCCGGGCAATGTGATTACGCTGGCAGGCGCTGGGGCTCAGCCCAGCGGCCCCGCCCCGGCCCGTATGCCACAGATGCCGTCTTACCACTTGCTGCGCGAGAACAATACCGGCATTACGCTAATCAACATTGGCGTCGGGCCGTCAAACGCCAAAACCATTACCGATCACGTGGCCGTCTTGCGGTCGTCGGCCTGGATCATGCTAGGCCATTGTGCGGGCCTGCGTACAACGCAACGGCTGGGCGATTATGTATTGGCCCATGGCTATGTACGCCAAGACCATGTGCTCGACGACGACTTGCCCGTTTGGGTGCCGGTGCCGCCGTTGGCCGAAATCCAGGTGGCGCTGGAAGACGCCGTGGCTGAAGTGGCGGGTTTGTCGGGTTGGGAATTAAAGCGAATTATGCGTACAGGAACGGTGGCCACCACCGACAACCGCAACTGGGAGCTGCGCGACGATAACGAGCCGGTACGCGGTTTGTCGCAGTCGCGAGCTATTGCACTCGATATGGAGTCGGCAACTATCGCGGCCAATGGCTTCCGTTTCCGGGTGCCTTATGGCACGTTGCTCTGCGTCTCCGATAAGCCCTTGCACGGCGAGCTTAAACTGCCGGGCATGGCCAGTGAGTTCTATCGAACGCAGGTGGGGCAGCATTTGCAAATCGGTATCCGAGCCCTCGAAAGCCTGCGCCAGATGCCGTATGAGCGCTTGCACTCGCGCAAGTTGCGCAGCTTCATCGAGACGGCATTCAAGTAGGTTTGTCAGGCGGGATAACGTGGTTTATGCCATCGTTATCTCGTAGCTAGTAAGAGTTTAGCGTAGGTCGCAGCACTGTTTTTGAGGATAGGATACGAAGGCCTTGCCAGTTTATAGATTACGACCGAGCATGGGCCGGGGAGGAAATTGCCACGATAATGCTTTTGCTGGAAGCTTTAGCCCATTGCTTACAAGCAAGCGCATTAAACGCAAAATCTGCTGCGCCGCAGAATTGGCACGCCGGAAAATCTTCGTCCACATCGAAATGTTCTACAACCCGATCTGCAGCCAAGGCCATACTGCAAATCTGGCGCCGGTAAGCTACGAACGGTAGTATTTTTCTGAGGTAACGAACTATTTATAAAAATCTAGCCGATTCAATAGTCGTGGAGCTAGGCGCTAGCTTAAGGAATAGCCCCCGGTCCTGTGAGTAAGTTTGTTGGGGGCATTACGACAAGCTGAGGGGCCCGAGAAGTGAGTCGGGCCTTTTTTGAAGTTTGCGGTGATTTATTCGATGCTATTGCTTAGTTTGCCCAAGTGAGTAATTTCGATGCTCACTACATCACCGGATTTCAAAAATTTTGGTGGGCTAAAACCAATGCCTACGCCCACAGGTGTGCCAGTGGCAATGATATCGCCCGCCAGCAATTTCGTTCCATGAGAGAGAGTTTCGATTAGCGTCGGGATGTCAAAAATTAGGTCTTTGGTGTTTGCATTTTGACGTAGCTCGTCGTTGACCCAGCATTTAACATCGAGGTTGCCACCGTCGAGTTCATCGCTGGTTGCAAGCCAAGGACCCATTGGGCAAGAAGTTTCAAACGATTTACCCAGGAACCATTGCTTGTGTTTGGCTTGTAGATCGCGCGCGGTTAGGGAAGGTCTGAAGAACT
>NZ_NIQA01000011.1 GCF_002236805.1 Pusillimonas sp. T2
TGTAGTTCCCCAGCCGCTTACGGATGACATTTTCAGCATCCCGCAAAACGAAGATGCCACGGTGGTGGCAGAGGCTGTTGGCAGTCTTGGGCCGACGCCACAGATCCAGCCTGAGCGCACCCAGTTACTGTATGGGTTGATCGAGGAGCATAACCAGCGATTGCTGCAAGAGCCTGACACACATTACACGACCAGGCCGAAAGGCTAAGACAACACGGTAAGCGGACAGCCAATTGGGTTTTACCCGATTGGCTGCATCACGACACTCAAAAATCCGGAGCTGATCTAGTTTTGCGAGCGCTTGGTCCGGCTGATCCAGTAACAAATCACTAACGTAGAAGCAATTCATTTGCCACATCCCACAAACGTCGATCTGCCTTCGTCATGACTTCAAGCAGCAGCTGCTTTTCCTTGAGATAGGTTTTGGCAAACGCGGGGTCAAACTGAACGATGCTGCCAGTGTTGCTGATCAGGTCTGCGCATTTAATTGTTTGAACCCATCCGGGCGCCTTCGCCAGGCGCTCGCGTGACAGGCGCTTTCTGGTTTCGCGGTTTCCTTTTTCCGTGTCAGAAAGCCAGTGAACGCCGCGCACGACCTGGTCAATGTGAGTTACCGGCGTCTCTGTTTGGCTAAGCGCACTCCAAAGCGACGTGCACGTATAACCGCAGTCCTCAATAATGTCATGCAGCCACGCAGTCGCAATGACCGCGTCAGCCCCTATGCAATCAAAGTCCGTAACTGTTGCGACAATGCCGGCAACTTCTGACAAATGGTCAGTATAGGGAGCGTTTGTGTATTTGCGCCTTTGCTCTTTGTGGGCATGGCGCGCAATCATCATCGCTTTGTAAGCTAAGCTCATAATCTATTCTGCTCTGCCTGTAAAAATGAGGAGGTATAAGCGTGTACTTCGCACACTTCGCGATTTAGATGCATCGGCATCGAGTTTCAATTGATCAGCGATCCCTTTCCGATAGGGTTTGCTGTTTTTGCAGCTCGAGATCGATCATTTCTGCCATGCTGCGTGCCTCGTGTTCCAAACAATCGTCGCCTTCGCCTTGCAGTGCCTCAGCACAGTTCGATAGAACTGCGGCTGCTCCGGCTAGTAATTGGGCATATGGGAGCGACTCAATCGAAGCCACGGGCTCAGCTTTTGTTCGGCAGTCAGCGTACTTGGCAAGTACGGAACGGACGATTTTGGGAATATCCAGGTAATTAATACGGAACGCATGACGATGTGTGACTAACTCCGCAATGCGCATAATCTCCTGATCGCTTAGATCCCTTCCTCTTCTGCTCGCCGGTGACGCTGCTAGTTCGTCCTCGTTCATAGCTTTTGGCTTCTCAGGGCCCTCAAGTGCTACGCTCATCATGTCTTTCCCTTGAATTTGTCAATAATTTTCCCGGACTCTTTCACGGCGATATCGATACTGGATCCTTCCACGTAGCCGGTTGTGGTTCGGAACATCAGCACGTATTCACGCAGATCGCCCAATAGGCGTAGCGCAGCAGCCAACGCATTTGTGGCATCTTCGTTTGAAAGGTAAGGCGTGCATTTGCTCAGGCATCTTCCGGCCACAAAACAGTCGCCGCTAGCAACTGTGCACGCAGGGCGAGGCACAAAAACCTTTTCTCTGGTCATGGCTTTTCCAGCGAGTCTGGGAATTGATCCCAAGTGCAGCCATCGAGCATGCGGCCTGCGGCTTTCTTGCCATCGCGCTGCATCCAGGCCCCATCTTCAAACCGATGAAACAAAGCCCCCTGACTCGCATCAATTATTTCGGGGTGCGGAGCCCACTCGCCCCATTGCTTAAACAGGAATGGAACGCCAGCCGCCTGGCACTGATCGCGCAGGGAGCGTGCCCAATCTGGGTGCATCGGCCGCGCACCGGGGCCACTTTCGCCGCCGACGATGACCCAATCAACCTTGCCTTTTGGGCTGGTGTGGATCGGATCGCTTTCATGGCCAGCGCAGCGGTCGCAGTAACCGTGGTCATAGCGTGTAGAGGGCACGAATCCTATGCAGTGAGGGTGCTCGATGTATAGAAAATCCTCAACATCCACAGGCCCCAGCAGCGGCTCCATAGATAGGAACCGCACGCGCGCAGGCACCTGTAGCAGCTTCGGGATATCACGGTCGGCCTCTTGCTGAGAAACGACGGTTGCCCCGATCCAAACGTTAGGGAAATGTCGGTCAAAGTCGAACGGTAATGGCAGCATGTTCGGCACATTTCCGATGCGCTTGGTCAGCAGCAACCAATCAAGGTTCGGCGTTGCTTCGATAAGCCTGAAAAGGTCAGCGCGCCACTGTGGGTCCACCGCGTTGTCGAAGACATCGGCCAGCGAAGCGCAAAACACACGCTGCCGGCGTCCGTGCTTGGCAAAGAACTGTTCGTGATTCCGGTTCCAAGCCAGTGGATTACGCCACGTCGATGCGGCCGTGCGTTTGCGTGGCTGACCAGCGCCCCAGCTAACAACGTGGCGTCGCTTGTCGAAATCAGCTTCGGCGTAGCAGTTATCGCAGCCAGGGCCTACCTTAGTGCAGCCGATCCATGGGTTGAACGTGTGGTCACACCACTCAATTTTGGTGTTTTCGCTCATGTCCGCTCCTTCTGTGCTGGTGCGGCTTCGAGCATTTCAAGCGCGTCGGGCGGCACGTTTAACCATAGGTCGCCGGAAACCCCTTTAGGCAGGCAGATATCGAATGTTCCCGGTCTGTCACCTTTAGCAAAAATCTCGCATTCCATGCCCTTGAATTTGACGCGCATACCGACCTTGAAATCCGGCACCAGCTTCGAGCCCTCGGGGATTTGTTGGGGTTGCGGTGCAAGATATAGTTTCTTGCCTACATCGACAGGCTCAAAGTCCACTAGCGGTCGCAGCACGGTCGTTGATGCGTCATGAGCATGCAATTGCACTTCCGCCACCGGCTCGTCAGGCTGTGCGCCCCTCAGCCAAGCAAAAACTGCTCGACTCGCACGCGCCATACGCGGGGATTTGGACCCCTCTGCATAAGCAGCGAGTTCCCGGATATCCGACCATAAAGATGCTGAAAGCCCTTCAGGCTGGATGGGTTGCCCGTTCTGGTGCAGCATCATCGCAAGGTTGGCTACGTCCACTGGATCGCCTTTATCAACATGCTCGCGCAGCAACTCAGACAGATACTCGGCACTACATTCCTGCCATCCCCCACGACCCTCAACCCGTTTTTTTGCGAGTTTGGCTTTCATGGTGGCGGCAAACGCATCTACCGCGGCATCGTCATGGCTGCCGCAGCGGTCGCACACGTTGATAACAGTCGTAATTTGAGCCATTACGCTTCCCCCTCAACGCGGCGGGCGTGGTCGATGGCGGCGCGCACAGATTCTCCGTCAGCGACTGTAGGTATGCGGTCAACACGGAAGATTGCAACTACTCTGGCGCCGCTACCATCAGTCTCAATAAGCTTCCAGCCTTTCGGGAAATGGATCTTTTCAGATTCAACCGCCTTCCAGAGCGCCTCATCGTCATCACAACCAAATGCCACTTTAAGATCGTCCCACGGCGCATCCTCCCGATCCTGCGATTGCAGGGCGGCTCGGCGTCCCAATAGAAACATCTGAAAGTCGCGTTCATTGTAGGTCTTGCCACGGCCCAACTCCGATTCAAACTCGGCGCGTAGTTGTTCGGTGTTCATGCTTCGATCCTCCGGAATTGGACTACCCACACCCAGGGGTTCTTGTCCCAGGATTCGGCACCGTTGATGGATTCCCACAGGCGTTGAAACCCATCGCGGGCAGTGAGGCCGCCATGCTCAGAATGCTTGACGCCTTCGGCATAAGCATCGTCCTCGCTGATGTCCTTCAATCGCTCCACGCGTACGCCAGTGATTTCTAGCGTGATACGGCTGGCCCAGCGGGGCATGTGGATGCTGGGCTTCCAGCCGACCATGCCGACGCCATTCCATGTTGCACGATATAGGCAGTGCTCCGGCTTGCGGTAAAGCTCGGGGATGTCCGATAGCGGCGACATTCCGCATCCGAAAAACTGGGTATCGGCCCAAGTGCCATCGCGTGGCGTATCGGGCATCCACGTCTCCCGCACCCACAGCCGGTCGCCCGGTTGGCCGTATGGGCACGCCTGGCGCACGCCAACGCGATCGTGTACGCCGTTCCACCACCAGACTGCAGGCGGCATGACGAAAGGGTCGCAGTGAGGGTACTGTGTGTCCCAGCTGCGAGGCGGCTTCACGGCCCGCCGCGTCTGCATCTTATGGCCGGCCAGGATGGCGCGCACCATGGGGCCGCTGAAAAGAATGGGGCGCTCACGCATCGCTCCCCCCCTGTCCCTGTGCGAGTGCGGCGCAACCCTGAATAACAGTGTTGCTCGACTCTCCGAAATGGAGCGCATTATGTTCAGTTGATACCCATAAAGCATCACGCAACGCCTTCACCTCTGGTGATTGCAGGGCGGCTCGACCCGCTTCAATGGCTTCGGTAAGAATCTCAACCATACGTTCACGAGTGATGGTTGCTCGTTCTACAGGAATGCTGTTACCGCTACGGAACTCAGGCGGCAGTTTGATAGGTTCAGTCATGATTCTGTTTCTCCTTTTTGCGGCGCTCGATTGTGGATTTGTATAAAGCAGCGTTCCGATAGGCAGAGGACGCTTCAGTCCAACGACCATTGAATGCGTTTCAAGCCCCCTGCTTACAGGAAAGGCCAGCACTTTACCTACTGGCTCACGCCTTGCTGGTTGGCCTGACGGCTCGGGCAACGGTGGCAGATCAGTTTCCTCCAGGTCAGGGATGATTCCAATCTACGGGGTCATGTAGAAATAACGAAATGCACTCGTAGTCGTTGGCGTTAGGCAAATCGGGGTCTATTCACGGGCAACTGAACAGGATCTGCCGGCGCCACGTCAACATCCTGGATCGGCTCGTCTTCATACTGAAGAGCATTCAACCGATGAATCAATTGCATAATCTGCGCTGGCGACACCATGCGAAGCATCTCTGATCGACCCGTTTGCACATAATCCTGGACCGACATCGAGCGCCAGGCAGGATCAGGACGATTGTCCAGTAGGCGCCATGGCTGATCAGGGCTGGCGCGATGCAGCGCAAAGACGTCGACCGAGCGGGTTAGCCCCGAGCCGAAGCATTCCTGGGCGACAAGTTTGATTTCAGAGCCGTTGGGGCCTTCAATATGGTGCTCTATACGTGCCATTGGGTGACCTTTTTGCAATTGTGTTGTTTGTCGGGGATTAACGCATTTTGGGCCGATCAAGAACTTGGCCGGAGGCGCAGCTAATGTCGTCGTTCCGCGTCGGCAGGGGTGATCCAGGCGGCTCAGGCGGGGCAGGATCGACATCAACCGCTTGGTCACCGTTCCAGACGCGTCCGTTGTACGAAATGCGAAGAAGGGCGCTTGATCCCAGGATGCGCCCACTGGGAAAGTCCCTTGCCCCTTGCTCGGATTGATCGCGCAAGCGGCTATAGACTTGCACGGCCTGCGCCAGGCTGGACACGTTGAAGGACCAGTGATCGCCCACCAGCAACGTAAAGTTGCCGGTTTGGGCGACCGGCGCTTGAAGTAATTCGTTGTTGTCGACATCACCAATTACCTTGATCTGCTCGGCCTTGAACGCCACATATTCCAGATAGTCGCCCCCAAATCGCGAGACTGCCCCGTCAAAGCCATCGCGCTCGAAAACAAGCTTGGCCTCGGAGGTACTAAGTGCTTGCAGCGCTTCGGCCAGATCGCCCAGGCCCACCTCCTCGTTCAACGCCTCAAGGGCTTGGTCGGCGGCTAGACGTTCGCCCGAAAGAATTTCCCAGATCGTGGGCGCCTGATCCGCGTTGCTAAACAAACCCTGGACGGTCAGATCAAGCGGATTATGGATACTCAGATAGGCTTTGATGACGCGTGCGCCCCCTGAGGTCTCAAGCGCAAAGTTTGCCGCCGCAGTCTTGTCCGCGATGAAGTAAAAGCCTAGTTGGGTGTTATCAAAGCCCGTGTTATGTCCAAGGTGTTCTTTGCTGAACTGGCTAAACTGCTGGTTGGTGCCGTGGTAGACCATCAGGGGCTCACCCTGCGTGTCCACGATCTTGCTGGCGCCGAACCAGTCTTTGAACTGGGCGGATTGAACATCGTTCTCGGATACTGCTTCAGGGCTGTGTTCAACCAGGTGGCCACTGCGACGAACCCGGTCAGCCACGCCGTGAAGGCCGGCTTGCTCAACGGCTTGCAGGCTGCCGTAATGCTCAAGCGTGGCGATATCTTCTTGCGAAAGCGTTATCTGGGAACTGGCTTGTGTGTTGACTGGGCGCGAAAGCCGTCCGCCCTGTTGCGCGCGCTGAATGTCGGAAAAGTCGTATCCGAAAATTTGCATGAAAGCCCCCGATGTAATCCGGTGTGTAGACCGAATACTTGTAACGGGGGCGCGAATCAAAGTCTAGGATGAACGCCTCTTTATTTGGTTTCTGAATTGCAGGCGTCAGTTAAGGGGCGTTACGAGCCCGCTTGTCCCCTTCAGCCACGGGTTGACGCATCGCCAAAAAACATAGACAAAACGCAGCTACGCCAACGAAGATGAGTACAAAGCCCAAAGGCACAGTATATCGATCGAAAGCTAAATAACTGATTTCTGGCGTGCATGGTTTAAGGCACGGGTCGTAGACCTGCCAAAAAATCATCGCCATCCTGCTCTGGCGAGACTGCCTGTGTTGCTAGGTGAATCATGTCCATGCTGAGGTAGCGCAAATCGTCTTGAGAAAACGGCAGATGCGTCAGGTACCGCCCAACGATCGCAACGGCGATCTTGGCTTGGCTTTTGTCGCGCTGACGTTTTACAGGCTCGCGCGTGGACTGCTGCGATAACCAGGCCTTGTGTAATGCAAAAGCTCGAGGATCCGGTACCTGCATCATTACCGGACGGCCATTGGAGGCAATCGTGACGTGCTCAAACTTTGGGGCGTTAATCAACCAGTGCAGGTTAGGCACTTCAGCTGCCACAAGGTCGTCTGCGCCAAAGGTTACACGATCACTGTCGTTCATCGACCGCTGCGCAGTTATCAGGTCAACCATGAAGCCTTTGGCATTCACGGCCCGAAACACACCTGGGGCGCTCATAGGCGTGTAGGTCTTATCTACGCGTGCAAGAAGTCCGAGTAAACCTGCCGTGTTCTGGCGCTGAAGTTTATCGGTGACCAATTGCAAAGGGCGCCTTGCGTCAAAGCATAGATCCAGATCGTCTGACGCCAGCGCCCCCGGGTCGACATGCACAGCCGCCATGGATTCATACGCATAAAGGGCATGGGTGCCCACGACAAGGAATTCACGATCCAAACCGGCATCATTCATCGCAGCCAGGATCTCTGCGGCAGCGCGAGGCAAGCGTCCGATACGCAGCGCGCGGTTCAGCCGAATTTGGGTCCTAAGCCGCTCTGTCAGTCCATCGTACTTTGTGCGTGCCTGAGCCTGGCCTTGCTCGAAGTGTTTCAGGATCTGCCGCGTTTTATCACTATCAGGTCCGAGCGATCGCCCATTGCCACGCGCATCTATAAACCGTATGAGATAGCGCTTATCTCCACGCTTCACGAACCGCATCCCGTAGCGGTACTGCTGCATGGAGTCACGAGCCTGACGCCAGGCTCGATAGAGCTGGTCAGAGTTGACTAGGTTCAGTCGCTGCTGGTCGTCCAGTTCAATGAATTCCATGTTCTTTACCTGTTTATAGGAAAAACCCAAGGTTACAGGTAAATTATTTATAAAACAATGATTTAGGAATTTATTGATTGGCTGGTGAACCAAATGATCAGACGGGCTCGATCACGGAACTACTGCGACTGAGTTAAATCGAGCTCTAGGCCTCGCAACAAACCATCAAGCATGACGGTCAGCTGGGCATGCTTCTCTGCAGATAGGGCCGCTATGCGCGCCATGAGAAGGGGGGTAAGCACTGGTTTGTCATCCGACGCAGAACAGGCCTGCCGATCGTTGTTCCCTTTTCCCAGCGCAAGCCATGCAGGATCGACCCGCAGCACCTGAGCCAACGCCTCGATATTGCGTGGCTTGGCCGCCCCCATACGGTAACGGCGCACCATTTCGTGGCTGATCCCGATAGCCCTGTTCAAATCAGCCGCCTTTATACCGGCTGAGTCCATGGCCTGGCACAGACGCTGAGCAAAGGCGGGATGCTTGATGTCCAGGTTGGTCGATGGCGTCATTGAGTTTCTGTTGGGCACGTAACTAACCTCGAGGAGAGGGAGAGGGCCTAGGCTCTTCGGTCTCAGTTACAGTCTGCATTGATGATGAGTGCACCTGAGCATAGCGCTCACGTCGCTCTTGCTGTAATTCGGCTTTGAAATGCTTGACCAGGTAAGCGTTGGCGTGACGCTCTTGAGCAAACGCGGTGTCGTATCGAGCTTTCAGCTCCTGGTAGGGGGCGCTGAACTTGATGTGATCCGGCACCAGCCCCAACGGGCCGCGCGGGAAAGCCTGAAGCTCTCGACTCAGCGCTTGCGATAGCTGCCTTGCGTGCTCGGCTTGCTGTTTGGCTTGTTGATAATTCATTCTGGATTGCCCGTTTCGAAGTGTCGTACAGCCACTATAGAAAACGGTCATCTAGAACTCAAGGAATCTGGCGTGATTATTCGGCTGCGAACGCTCTGTTAAAAAAGGAAATCTGAGGCATGGCAACTCCAACAAGGCAACGATTTGTGGGTCAGTGAGCCCGTGATTAAGTGTGGCTATTTGCACACTAATGCGCAATTTCCCCCGATTTAGTAATGCTTTTTTGCTCCGGTGATATACAGATGCTCCTGGCAGCCAGAGCAATGTTCCGCTCCAGCGCATAGTGCACGGCCGCAGTCCCTTTATCAGAAAAGGGTTTCCGGATTTAATTGTGTTTGCCCCCTTTCAGTCGGTCTCACGTTCGACCACTTTCAGGGTGGGGCGCTGGTCAGTCAGCAGCACGAACAGCTCCTAGATCACTAGCGGGATTGTCCGCTTGCTCTTGTATTCGTTGAACTCGTAATTGGCCCATGTTCGCCGCGGCATTTTCCCAGCCGGCGAGATCATTTCGTTCGCCTGGGCCTGATCCAGTCCGGCATGCTTACGAGCGGCTCTTATTTGCGCTGCTGTCGGCGGAGAAATCCAGTAGGTGATTATGCTTTTCATTCCAGGTATTCGGAATATGCGGTTGATGCGGCGACAGGATGTTGATCCAGATACCCGTTATCGCAAATGATCTTATTCCTTCAGGTAAGCTCTGATAGTCGAGAAAACTCACCTTCGTATTTAAAGCTGCGCAATGCGTGCAGATCGCGCTTCTCGCTGGGCCCACAATGGGCTTTGGAATTTTCATAGTAGTAGGACGAGCCGGATTGAAGATCCTGAATAATGCCATTCCAGGGCACGTCATACCAGCCCGGTTCTTCATCGACATCGGCGTCAAATTGTGCTTTCAACTCAAACCGTCTCCGCGCCAACCACTTATATGAACCCATAATAGGTTCAAACTCATAAAGCAGGTCAAGCTTTGCGTTGAGCTTCTTGAGGGCGTCTTGTAGAGTTCCCCCAGAAGCAGAAGGAAATAAGGGGTTCTCCCACAGGAACGATTGCGCTTCCGTAGCCTCAAGATCGTCCCCTTCCAGCATGCAGAACAGAAATTCTGTATCTGAGCGATGGGCGACAATGGCGCGGAAACCGCCACCGTAGCGCTCTTCTTCAACTCCTAAATGATGTTGCGTGGCTTCAAGGTACTTATTGAGTGCATCCAATTTCATATCCATCCCTTCGTGATGGGTGAGCGCAGTGGCTTAAGATTCGCCAGGATCAGCGTTTGCTTGAGACAACGACCAAGTCGAGCTCAGTGAATTCCGCTTCGTCGGTGTTGTGATCAAGCACCACCAAGCCCTTTTTAGCCAGGCCGTCGTCATTATGAACTCGTGGAGTTCATATATAAGACCTGCGTCATTCTTCGTGTTCTGAAAACTTGGCGTTTCACCGCCCTCGAATCGAGGCCAAATAAACGAGACATTATCGAACCCGTGTCGTGTTTTCGCTAATTTCATTTCGAATGCCATTCTGCAAACGTCGCCTGGCGCTGATCTCAACAACAATCGCGTGCAGGATCATGAGTAAACCAAAGATCCCGATAGCAAGCGAGGGGTAAGGGCCAATTATGCTCACCAAGCTGCTGTATCGCTGATCAGGGGGGTCAGGTTTCCAGATCGAGTACCCGACAAAGCCACCAAAAAATAGTCGGATAAGTGGTCAGTGCGGTCTCGTTCATAATCCATTGCTGGCTCCAAAGCTGGAAACTGACTGTATTGACTATCAGTGTAAAGACACCTGTCGAAATAACGAAATCAGCCCGGGCAGCTGGCCCGATGGGTACCGCGCGGGCTCTGCATGTGGCCCAGGCGTTGCACTCCAAGCACGGTGACCTGATTTGGGGAGAAGACGCGATACTCTTCGTGCTCTGAAAACAGGGCATTGCCGCCATGCACGGCGCCGTCAAAGCCGTTCTTCAAACAGTCGAGAAGCAGTTCAACATCGGCCGGCAGTACCGAGGCGATATTCACACAGAAGGGGACACGCAAGGATGAAGTCATAGGTGGCGTTCGGTAGATAGTTGATGGTAGGGGGCGGGCGCGCCTGCGGTTGTGGGTGTTGAGCGATAGGCAAGGAAGGCAAGCAAGCGTTGGCCACTGATCATCTGGATGCCCGGACAGCGCAGGGTGAGCTCCCGCGATTGCTTGCCTGTTCGGCCAGTGTGAATGAAAAGGCCGGAGCATTGGTGCTGACTTACCAGCGCTTCAAATTGCCTTACGTGGGCCAGTTGAATGTGGCCGCTGTAACGTTTGGCCTGAATAAGGTGCTTCTGCCCGTGCTTGAATACCACCCCGTCGATACCGCCGTCGCCGCTGTAACGATGACTACGTCTGACCTGATAGCCATGTTGCTCAAAGGCGTCTAGTAGTAACTCTTCGAAGACAAAGGGATCGATCTTGCGTAAGTAGGCCAGTTGTTGGCCCGAGTGAGCAATGGTGGTGAGCACATGCCGCACACGTTTGGCGCTGGCCTGTTTACGGCGGTGCCGGCGCTCACGCGCGTTGGGCGAACCCAACAGCGCAGCACCCACAAAGCACGCGATGCTAATCAAGAGCAAGACGGAGGCAAACGTCATTGCGCTGGGCACCCCAAACACGCTATCAAGCATCTCATGCCCCCATGGTCTGGCGTGATGGGCAGTCCGCCTGATCCTGGGTCGGGGCCTGGTCTAGAATCTGATCAAGGCGCTGGTGCAGTTGCATTGTGCGCAAGGGGCGATCGTACTTGTCCATGAAAATGGCATTAACAGGAACAAGTCGTCCTTGTTCGCGCGCTGCCTGCACCACACAAGCTTCCAGTAACGGGTTCAGACCGGAACCGGCCAACTTGCCGCTGCTGCGCAACGCAAAACAGGTCTGATCGGTGGGTGCCTGGCCTTGGGCAAGACGCTGGGCGATAGCACGCACTTTGTCTGGCGTACTCGGCGCAAACCCGAACTGGTGCGAATCGAGCGTGACCGGAAACACCACCGGACTCTGGGGCTCTTGGTCCAGTAGCCGCTCAAATCGCTCTGCATGTGCCCAAATGACCTCCGGCGATACAGCGTGACCGACCGTTATGGCATGCACCACCTGGCCAAAGTGCCAGTCAAGCACGTCTTCGGTAATCAGCTCATTGGCATCGCCAAGGTTGATCCAGTCCCGATGGGTAGCACAAATGGGGCGTACGTGGCCGGCGCGCCAGTGCGCATCCATGCTACTTTGCGAAAATCCCCAGGCTGGGTGCTCCACATTGCCCCACGTGGGTGACTGGCAAAAGTCATCAATCTTTACGCAATCGGCACCCGAGCGCAACGCGTTCTGGATCTGGCCAAGCTTTAGATGCTGGGGGTCCGTCAGATCGCCTTCACCGCAGGATAAATCAGCCACACGCAAGTGGGGCAGTGGGTCAATCAGAATCAGGCGGCCAAAGGGGCGTGCCCGGGCGGGAACAGCAATGGACTGGCCGTCTTGCGTACTGGTATTGATCCAGGCACTGAAGTGACTCGATAGTGTGCTGGTGTAGCCAAGTGATTTCAGGTGATCAACCACCTGTTGATAGGTGACAGGGACATCAATACGCCAGGAGCTGGCCCGACCAATACGATCTCGTTCAAGCACCTGCGCCCGCGCCCCCAACTGCTGAGCTACATCCCAAGCAAAGCCTGGATCAGGGCGCACGTTTTGCTTGAGCTGGCCGTTATCGATCTGGATGCTGGCCGAGCCGTACCAGGGCGCAATGTAGGTTTGCGCGATCAACGCATTATCAGCAGCCCAGAAGCATCCATCAGCGCGACCGGGCACTACCTGCCGATCAGACCACGGCTCAATAGACCCATGAAAGAAAAGACCACGAACTAAGTCGCTCGGGGTGTAGGACCAGGGGGAGGAAAGTTTTTGGCTAGGCATATGAGCAATCTCCAGCGACGCGTGTTCAGGTTCTTGGTTTAGTAAATACGCTGTCTACGGGAGCCACATCATCGCCGCAGAAAACATGCTCTTTGATCACCGACCCGGAGCGTGGGTCAATCTCATCGACAAGGATGCTGGAGATCGCATCGGCGTACTCGACCAGCTCTATGTCAAACTCGCCATGTCCCGGTACCGTGACCGAACCATGAACGGGCTTGAACCATTTGGCCGGATCAGCGGCCACGGCATCAGCCACTTTGTCGGCGACCAAGGCTGGATCGTTGCTGAAATTGGTGCCAATCACCTTGACCCGAACCGTTGCGTACACGTGGGTTACAAACTGCGTGGCGTTATCAGAGGAGGTTGTCATTTCGAGTCTTTCCAGTTCTAGTTGTTTGGGTTACCCACGCGGGCCACGGGCCGATGACTGGGGCTGAGCTTGTTCAGCCAATGCGTGCAGTCGCTCCCAGCTGGGGCCACTGGCCTCGTTGTAGAGTGAAACCAATTTGTCGCTCAGCTGCTCGTACGTGTCGGCGTAAACAAAGGGGGACTTTCCTTGGAGCAAGGATGTAGAGCGAAATTCGTACTGCTGCCCATAGGTAAGAAACAAATGCGCGCGCGGGCTGTCCAGGAATATCCGGAACTCGCAGGACAATTGCTCAGCCTCGTACATGTCCACAGTTGGGTTGTTCAAGTACAGCGAGCTGTGGTTCGCGCCGGCAGTCTCGATCCAGCGTAGATCGTGCTGCAGATCATGGCGAATCTCGTAGGGAGGGGCGTAGAGCAGCTGGTCGGTAAAGCGCGCATCGAACGAGCCCATGGCCAGCGCCCCCAGCTGCTGGGCACGGACAATGATCTGCTCAAGCAACGCCTTGCGATCAAAGCGTCCGGGAGGCATAAAGGCCACGGGCTCATCGCTTTTGCGCACCAGGGTACCGTTGGTTGCTTTTTCCAGCTGGATGTCCAGCACTTCGTAACCACGATCTTTATGCCAGGCGACGGCTTTGAGTGCCTCATGAGCTGCCTTGCTGGCCCGGGCTAATCCTAGGGGATCGTTCTCATAGGTTTGGAGCATGTCCGTTCCTTAATCCCAGTTAGAATGAAGGCGTTGCACAGCGATGCGCAGCCTGCTCAATCTGGCTGCTTGGCAATGGCGCCTGGCGAATCTGCTCAAGAATCGAATCAAGCAGATGCGTATCCGTCACCGTGCCGCGCAGTAGCGACTCAACGCGCTCGATTACGTCCTCGCGATGGGCTATTTCGAGTTCATGGCCGCT
Source organism: Pusillimonas sp. T2 (assembly GCF_002236805.1). Taxonomy (GTDB): domain Bacteria; phylum Pseudomonadota; class Gammaproteobacteria; order Burkholderiales; family Burkholderiaceae_B; genus Neopusillimonas. The sequence continues at coordinate 13,767 of NZ_NIQA01000011.1, forward strand.
GCCGATCCAGATCTTGGATTCAGCCTCCTCGGGATTGGGCTCATCGATGTTTACAAGGCGAAAGTAAGTGGCGTGTACCAGGTCATGCAGCGCGTGGCCCACTGTTTGCAACGTTTCTTGGTAGTTGTCGGTAACTTCTCCACCGGTGTGTATGAGAAGTTTTAGTGTTCCGCGGTCAGAGCAGGGTTCCCAATCGATAGAATCATCGCCAGTGTCAAAGCCCTTGAGCATGTCTTGATCGCTGACCCCGGCATTGGTCCAGCCAAAATAGTCTGTGAGGGGGCGCAATGCCGGGACAACCTGCTCTTTGGTCGCCCCCGGTTTGAGGGTCGCCTCCAAGGTCATGAAGTGTGAATAGGCCATAGTGAATACCTTCGTCAGTTAGTGGTTGACGTAAAGGTACTGGGGCGCGCGTGCGAATTAAAGGATTTGGAGGGGGATTTTTTAGCGCGCGGTCAGGCTACGTTGCCGGGCGGCGGGTAGGCCAAGCCCCCTATCCGGCCAACCGAGCACAATATGATTCAGGCTAAATGCTCCCAATTGAATGTTCAGGTGCCTGACCAGCTCATTCACCGGATGTCCGGGGTACAAATTTGCCTCTTCGATAGGGCGTTTACCGTCACAGGCGAGCGCGAACAGCGCGCCTGCATCAAGAACAAGCTGCCCGTCAGCGCGACCCTCAAGCGTCATCTTGGCCACGAAATCCGCCTCGGTACCGAGCCCATCACCATCCAAGAGCAGGTGCTCGCTCTCAATCTTCGTGCTTACAGCCCAGTGATCGTTGACATCCTCGCCCACCTGAAGGAAGGCGATTCCTACGACGCTAGACAAGAGCAAGCTCCTGCGTAGTCGCTTCGGCGGGTTCCTGCTTCGCAGGACGGTCCGACAGCACCGTTCCTCCACAGGCCAACACGGCATGTCCTGCCGCTAGAATGTTGATCGCGCCGACCAGATCGGCGTTTTCCTCGAAACCACACTCGACACAGGTAAAGCTGGCTTGCGTCTGGCGATTCTCTGCCGACACGTGAGCGCAGCACGGGCAGGTACGACTGGTGTTGCGCGGATTGACCGCGACCACCAGACCGCCTCGCCATGCCTGCTTGTATTCCAGTTGGCGGCGGAATTCGAACCAGCCTTGATCGAGAATCGACTTATTGAGTCCCGACTTGGCTTTAACGTTCCGCCCCGGTGCTTCGGTACTCCCCGCTGCTGACTTGGACATGTTCCGCACCTGCAAATCCTCGATACACACCATCGCGTGGTTTTGGCTGATCGTGGTCGTGGTCTTGTGCAGGTAGTCGCGGCGGATGTTGCCGATCTTTTGGTGGAGCTTCGTGACTTTGGCTTTCGCCTTCTTCCAGTTGTTGCTGAACTTCGTCTTGCGGCTCATTGCCCGCTGATACCGGGCAAGCCGCGCTTGCTGCTTCTTGAAACTGTTAATCGGCTCGAAGACCGTGCCATCGGAGAGCGTGGCAAAGCGGGCGATACCTACGTCCACACCCACGCTGGAGGTCGCCGGATGTATCGGTTCCGCCTCTTCCCGCTCGGTCTGGATCGACACAAACCACTTGCCGCCGTTGCTGGACACGGTGATGTTCTTCGGCGTGCCGAGAATGTCCCGACTGTTGCGGTAACGCAGCCATCCCAACTTGGGCAGGAACACGCGACTATTGCCGGCGTCGATCTTGAACTGCTTAGAGTCGGGGTAGCGGAAGCTGTCGATCATGCCCTTTTTCTTGAAACGCGGGAAGTTGGCGCGTTTGGCAAAGAAGTTCCTGTAGGCCCGCTCAAGATCTTTTAAAGCATGCTGCAAGGGATGGACCGGCGCATCGGAGAGCCAGCCTGTCTCGGAACTATTGCGCCACGCCGTGAGGTGTTTCGCCATGGCGACGTAGCCGATGAACTTGTTCCCGGCTTCGTGGTTTGCCTTCTGCAACGCCAGCGCCTTGTTAAACACGAAGCGGCACGACCCGGCGAAGCGGCGCATACAGCGCTGCTGTTCACCGTTGGGCTGTAGCTCATATTTGTAGGCTTGAAGGCGTTTCATGGCTCAATTATACTTTGGTCTATGATCGATGACAACGAAATTAGGCGTGGACGGCACTGTGTTTTTAAGATGCACGTCCATTTGGTCTTTGTGACGAAATATCGGCGCAAAGTGTTCGACGGCGATGCGATAGAGCGACTGCGCGGGATGTTCGCCAAGGTCTGCACGGACTTTGAGGCGTCCCTGGTCGAGATGGACGGCGAGAGCGACCATGTGCACTTGTTGGTGGAGTACCCGCCGAAAGTGTCGGTGTCGGCGCTGGTGAACAGCCTCAAGGGCGCATCCAGTCGCCGGTTGCGGAACGAACGGCCAGATATTAAAGGGCGGTATTGGAAAAACATGCTTTGGTCGCCTTCCTACTTTGCCGCATCCTGCGGCGGCGCACCCATCGGTATCGTCCGCCAGTACATCGAACAGCAGCAGACACCACACTGAAACCCAAGGACGGGTATGCCGTCCGCGCTATCCTTCCCCGACCAAGCTCGGCGGCTTTGCCTAAATGTCGCTACGCGACGGATCGCTTGTACGAGGTTTGCCGCGCATTCCGATCAGCTGATCGCCATCGCTTGTATTGCGAACCCATGCGCAGGGGCTCAGCACACCGCCCGACCATTGCTGCAGGGCGCAGCACAACACCAGACACCCACCGTCAAGCCAACCATAGTCCGGCAGTAGATCCAAGACCTCTTCGGCCCAGAGCACATCGACCAGGTGCGCCCCCAGAGGATGCACGTTAAGTGTGGGCGAGGAGCTGAAGTCTTGCCAGCGCGTCATCGTGCGCTCATCTCAAGAATGGTTGCGCATTGCTTGATAGGCTGTTGGCCAAGGCTGCTGGTGACGTTCAAAAACAGCAGCCAGGCGCGCCCAGTCGATCTCATCGCTTTGCAGGTCATCGATGTCTGGACACCAGGCGCGCTGATGACTGTAGCGCCCGTACTTGTAAGCATCGACCAATGCGCCGTAAGCCGAGAGCCTGGCAAATGAGGTTTGATCAATCTCCTGGGCAAATTCAGCAAACCATGCTCGGGGGCGCCGATGCAACTCAAAGCCGTCGATCTGGGGGACTGAGCGCCTATCGAGCACAATGACGTGTGTTTTATAGGGAATCTGGGTCGTCCAGCCTGCGTCATGCAAAACGGTTTCGGCGCCGATCACGGCCTCAGGAAAAACCAGACGCAGCGCGTTCAACGACTGGGTGCTCGCCGCCTGCGGGTCCACCAGCAAGTTGTAGTACACACCCACTTTCGGACCCACCGCACGGATCAGGCCCGCGTCCTTCCAGCGCTTGGCATAAATGGACGCTTTGGTCTTGTCCGCATCAAGTCTGGCCGCCAACATGGACAGCGAGAACACGGCCGGCAGCTGGCGAAGTCGTGCAATGGCCGAGATGTTCATGGCTATCGTACCTTGGGACGGGCAACGGCAGGATTGGCCGCATCCTGATCGTGGGCGTGCTCGCCATCGTCGAACCCGTCGACTCGGAACTCATCAAGCTGCCTGGCAATATCGGCCACCTGGGCGATTCGGTCCATGACCGTTGTGACCATCTGCTTGACGCCCTCGGGCCAAAGCACATTCCAAATCGCTTCGGGCAGCCAACGCTTTAAGTCTGGGTCGGCCTTATCGATGATCTGATCCACGGTGTAGCTGGTCAGGAAATGCTCCAATGCCTCATGAGGGGGCAATTGGTTGATCGTTTCGTAAGCACTTACATGACGAACAAACCGTAGTGCGATGTCATTTAGGTCGTTGGCTTGCTGCTGATCAATCCACCACAGGTCGAAAATGTCGCGCCATTTCAGAAAGGGGCGTGTTGCAAACGCGGTGAGCTTATCGGCATAGGCCGAGCGTAAAGTGCCGGCAGGAAGCGGTGAGGAGGAGCGCGTAACCACGTCGCCCTGGCGCACAGGAAAGACAAATTCAGACTCATACTGGCTAAGGTAGAGCGCATCGACCGGCCAGAACTCAACCTTGACCATGCACTTCTCGTGGTACTGGGCACTACTGGCCGTAATCTGAAAGTGCTGCAACCGCCCACCTTCACGCGTCTTGTTCTTCAGTTCCAAGGTCAGATCAGGGTGCGAGAGCAGCATGGCCGCTTGCATGCGTTTGAGAGCCTTGGCCATGATTGTTTCGAGCTCGCCCGTATTGTCGCTGGCCAACAGGAAATCCAGATCCTCGGAGTAGCGCGGGGAGCCCCAGGACATATTCAGTGAGGTGCCACCGTGAAACGCCACATCCTGACAGCTCCAGGAGGTGACCAGAGGCAGCGCCTCAGCAAATCGGAACTGAATCGTCGTGCTCCAGTCGCGCAAAAGGGCCGGCGGTGTTGGTTGGCGATTCATGTTGTTACCTTTGTTTGAAATTATCTATACGTAATTGTATAGATAAATGCGTAAATCGCTAAGTGCTAATTGACGGTGTCGTTATCTGTACCCGCTGCGCGTTGTCGCGCTGCCCAAGATTAATGTTTTGGGCACGTCTTCAGTGTCTGGACAATTGTCGTGATATTCGCCCCTTGATTGAGCACCAGGTCTCGCCGGATCTGTTTGCAAAGCTCGACAACGCTGTGCACGCTGTCAAAGGTTGTTGAAGAGATCCGCTCGATTTGTGGGCGCAGATCGAAGCCCGGTGTGATTTCCGATCGAAGCTCGCGGTTGACACATTCAACCACCATGGTTTGCGTGGGTTTGGTGAGTTCAATGACAAAATCAAATCGCCTGAGAAGTGCGCGATCCATTATGCCTGTCATATTGGTTGCAGCAACAAATAGACAATGAGAGGGCAAACGTTCGAGCTCGATCAGAAGGTGATTGGTAATGCGTCGAGCCTCGCCAACATCGCCCTGTAAGTCACGAGCCCCACCCAGTCCATCAAATTCGTCGGCAAATAGTACGCAGGGAGCTTGAGATGCGAACTCCAGTACGGTAGTCAAATTTTTGTTCGTGCCCCCTAAGTGGCTATCCATAAATCCACCATACTTAATTTGCAGAAAGGGCAGGCCGAGCTCGCCGGCGAAAGCTTCGGCAACCATCGTTTTGCCGTTGCCAGGCGGGCCATGAAGCAAGATTCTGTGACGTGGCTGCAACTGATAAGCTGCTAGTTTTGAGGCGAGAGTATGTTCGTAAATGATGGCCTCAATTTCGCGGCGAGCGGTATCGGCAAGAATAAGCTCGGTCAGTGTGTGACGAGGCTCATTGGCAATGAGCAGATTATCAGGAAGAGGACGTAACCGCGTTGGATTTGTGGTCAGGCGAGCAGCGAGTTTCTTTGAAACTGACGGGTAATGTTCATTCAACAGGTCGACAATCTGTCTTGTCTGTTCCTGTACTTTGTCCAATTGCCCCCAGCCAGCAGCGGCTACCAAGGCTGGCAGGCAATTGATGGCAGCCTTTGAGGCTGCATGCTGAGCCGATTTTGCCGATGCTTTTCGTTGCGGCGCCGGCGGCGGGCTTTCTAGTGCAGTGCATTCGAACTCTAAGCCTAAGTCTTGCATTTCTATCCCATAAAAACTCTGAACAAAAAGGGTGGGGCGCCTTTTACCGCGCTCAGCCAGGCGTGTGCACAGAAAAAAGAGCACGCCCCCGCATCGAAACGTTTGCCTGCTCACGCAAACGCGGGAGTAAAGCTTCGAATGCCTCCGGGGTCGTTTGCACCATGAAAACCAGGTCCTTCAGTGCTTCCTTGGGCGTCCATCCAGACTCTTTCTGGTTCAAAATGTCCGCATAAGCCATTGCCAGAGCATCTTGCTCTGTATCGAGAATATTTCTCAGCTGTACTGTCGTAGTCATCACTTATCCTTTACTGACGCTTGCTTTGTTGGAAAACTCTGCCAGGGGCAGGTCTGTTTCACCGATCACCTCTGCGTTTGAAATGATGGTGCCCATCGGAACGCTACCTTGCACCAGGTGCTGACGCACTCCATTGGAAAGATGGCGATCGCCAACGACGTAGCGCTTTGCGGCCGACCACCAAAACGGTGGGTCCACGCGCTCCCATTTCATTTCGCCGTCACTTCCTAATTCAATCGTGTTCATCGGTTGAGCCTAAAAAAGGTTATTCAATTTCTAGCCGCGCATTCCTGGCCGCCTTGGGGCGTTGTTCTCAGGTGCGCATTTGGCCCATCCCAGAACAACGGTTTGTCCGGACGTGGAGATTCGAAAGTCTTGTCCGATACGCACCTGGATACGTTCGGCATCGAGCGAAATCTGATCTGCCAACTCTTGCGGACAGTCCACGGCGAATTCGAGCTCAAGGGTGTCAAAGGGCAAGAAGGCCAGGCGCGCGTAGTCGCCCCCTTTTTCTCGCTGGCGATCAGCGTAGACAATGCCACCGGGGTAGATACCGCTGAAAATACGGGAGTCCATGGTGTAGATCCTTATGAGCAGAAGGCACAGTAAACTCAGGCAAAGTTAGTGCACGCAAACAGCAAAATAAAGGATTTGCACCAGATTATTTTTCACTCCCAGTTTTGTGGGCATCAATGAGGTGTGCCACAACAACGTAGGCATCACCCAGTTCGATGCCAGCGTTCATTGCCTGCTCAATCGCGTCGTAGGAATTCTTGCTTTCAAGCTGCGTGCACATGCGATCGATGAGGCTGCAAGCCTTGGCGTCATCATTGAGCCCTAATCGCGCAAGCTCCCTGCGAGCCGCTTCACGCCCGACGGGGTCCAGGGTTGTCGTTATGAAAAATTGCGGTTGCATGATGATTTTCTCCATCTCTAATGGGCGAGTAAGTTTGCCGGGTCGAACCGACGGTGGGGAATTCATGGGTGTACTTTGGGACAGTATGGCCAGAGTTGGAGAAAAAATAGAAAGTGGCCAGGACATGTGGTTAAGGTGAGCGTTTACAGGGAAGTGGGTTTGATAACTGTATCCCTCGGTATAGTTGCGCTTAGAAAATCCATCGGCCTGTAACCACAGCAACGCACCATGAACAACACCAGAGACAACCCGGTACCGGAAAACACTCTCAGAGCAATAACCGAGCGTTTGCTCGAAGAGGGTACGAAGGCGCGCGCAAATTTCCAGATCTGGAGCCTTTTGCGCGAGGATGGAGCACTTGACCATCCTGAGTTCGGCTCTTATTTCTATGCCAGCAAGGTCGGGGCCTTCTCGTTGTTCATGTTGGCGTTGAGCAAGATGTTTGATACAGACGAGCGATCAGCTGGCTTTAAAGCGCTTCGACGGGTGCTTAAAGAGGTTGGTTGGCATGATCTGGAGGCCAACCTGAGGGGGCAACTGGATCCAATGCACAACGTCGTGCAGGCATTCATGGGTATTCGAAGCAAGTCCCTGGTGCACAACTCAACTTTCATCGCAAGGGACGATGTGTACGAGAGGGCAGGTCTGTTGGTTGAGGATCTGCGCATGCTTGTTGACACGGCATGTTGCTGCATAGAACAGGTCGCACAGCGACTGCAGATTCCCAATCGCGGCATGATGACTAATCGTGTTCAGACTTCTCTTAAGAGCCTGCTCGCTCAAATTAGGTGAGAGCTTCCCCGTAAAAGCTCACCTTTGGACTTTCTTCCCTATTAAGCTGCATAAATGTATAATTCAATACACAAAAGCCCTAATTTAGTTTGTTTAATTAGACAATGAATACTAAGCGCGGCTACGGCCCACTGCTTTCTTTCCAAAGCCAACAAGCACTCGAGCTGGTGGGACGCAATTTGCGTACGGCCCGTTTGCGCCGAGGCGAATCAGAGGAGTTGGCGGCTCAAAGAACGGGTGTTTCGCGCCAGACGTGGCGAAACCTGGAGGCTGGCAGCGCCTCTGTTTCGATTGGTCTGTTCTTTGAGGCCATGGTCATTTATGGATTTGCGGAGCAGTTGTTCGAGCTGGCAGATCCTGAAATAGATTTGGACGGCCAAGCGCAAGACGCAGCCAGGCGCCCGCGCAAAGGGCGCACTGCAATTTGAGTGGTATTAAATTTTAGGTCGACGACATGGCAAACCAGAATTCGAAGCTGCGACGCAAAGAAAAAGATGTGGAGCATCGACTGTATGTTCTGGTGCAGATTGGCCACCATCTTGTAACCGCCGGAACGCTTGAGCTTAACGACAGCGGCGCAGAGTTTTCTGCCCAGTTCACGTATGCGCCCAATTACCTGGACCAAGCCCAGCAGGGCAAAGCGTTTGCGCTGGATCCGGTTAACTTGCCTTTGCGAGCGACGCCTTTTCAGTCGACCAGTAGATTTTATCGATTGGGCGCCTTGTTTGACGCCGCCCCTGATGCGTGGGGGCGAACTGTCATGGCTGCCGATGCCGGCGTATCGCCCACCTCATTGAGTGAGTCTCAAGTTTTACTCAAGGGAAAGGGTAGCGGGGTGGGTGCAATTTTGTTCTCGCCGGTTGAGCCGCAGTCAGAGACGCTCGCCGTCGATGCGACCGCACATCTGCCTGGTATTGGCGATCTTGATGCTATATACGAAACCATTCACGCAATCGAGTCAGGAGCACAAGTCGATCCAGAGTTACGGGATATGCTCATGAGCTCTTGGGATATTGGCGGGGCCCGGCCCAAAGTGGTGGTTGTCGATAACCAGGGCCAAGAATGGATTGTCAAATTTCCAAGAACAATTGATACGTATAGCCGCCAAAGAGTCGAGTGGGCCAATCTGAAGATGGCTGAGGCGATCGACATTCGCATCCCTGAAATAGGTCTGCACGAACTGAACACCGGTGACTGTGCTTTACTGGTCAAGCGGTTTGACCGCACGCGCGATCCTGAAACGCCAACAAAGATTTTACGGAACCATTACCTGAGCGCGGTTTCGCTGATCAGCCCGCCGGCCAATTTCGACAAACGCCAGCTCGATAGTGCTTTTGGCGCATCTATTTTTTCTTATGCGCGTATCGCCAGCGTCATTCGACAGGTCGGTGAAAACATTACAAGAGATTTGCCCGAGCTTTTTGCAAGAATGGTTCTTAACATCCTCGTACATAACACCGACGATCACTTAAAAAACACGGGATTCTTATTGAGCGCTAACAGCACCGGCTATCGCTACAGGTTAAGCCCCCTGTTTGATGTTGTTACCCAAGAGGGCACAACCAAGCATATGTTGCATATAGGCCCCGGCCTGGCGGGGCAACCCAATGCCGGGCGCATCGGGTCGTTGGAGAACGCTCTGGCGGGGTCACGCAGTTGGGGTATCAAGCCTAAAGCAGCACGGGAGATTGTTGACCAGGTGAGCGCGGCAGTGGCCAACCGGGTGCAGTTCTACAAGGAGGCTGGAATGACCCAAGAGGAAATTGACCTCGTGCAACGCTGGGTCAGCGCTGATGCGACCAGTAACGATTTGCCGGTTGTGAGCTCAAAACCTAGAGGCTAGAGGGCAAGCGACTCTTGGTACCGCAGGGATATCTAGCTTTTATCGCTGCCGGGATTCCAGGCGTCCGTGTGCGGATCCTGGCCTGTGAAAATTGACCCGGTGCGCTCGAAAAACGTTCGCGCGTGCCCCGTCGATTCGATCAATTTACAGCGGGCCATTTAGCTCAAACCGGCCTCAGCCCAAGCCATCTTGTTTTGAAACTCGCCAAGATCCTTTGTTCTGGATGCAAAGTGAACCATACTTCGGGTGTTGTTGCACATGAGCAAGCGATCCACATTCGGTTTGTGACTTGCTTGGGGAGACAAGGCTACCTTGCGCGGAAAACAAAGGATTTGGAGACGCGGTAAATACAAAGTGAAGTTGCACAACAACCGCAAGTAGCGAGATGATTAGCAATGCAGCGATCAGCAGACGATAGGCGATGTGCATACAACGTTGCTCCTTCGTGCGTCTTAGAGACTTGGTTTGATAGTGTCAGACATCGATCGGCCACAAGCTTGATCGAAGGAGTCATAACAGTAAGATTTTAACTCCTGTTCTGCGAGCGCCATAGGCATGGTTTGGTTGTGGTGATAGCCATCGCCACCGCTACGTTCGGTGGCTTCGCCTAAAGGTTGCTGCGCAACCAAATCAACTAGACAAGGTTTGCCTGGCATTCCGATCAACCTCTTGCGAGACGAGTCCTTGATTCGAGCCATTAGCCCGAACAGCGGCCAGCAACAGATTGGCGTTATCTTCGCTTGCAATAGCCCATCGGTACCGATCTGCATCGGCCATGCTGTTCTTGATGTCGGGATGTAACTCAAGCGTGTCTGCGCTGGGGTCGACAATCTTGTTCTGCTCAAACAGGATCACGTAGCACATGCCAGCGATGATTCGCATTGCAAAGCCAGGGGCCTGACGCATAAGCTTGGCAAGGTGATTAGCTAGCGTTTTAAGGTGTTCAACGTTTTCATAATCAAAACATTCTTCAGTGCGCTCAAGCAGCTCGAACAAATTCTCGCCACAATCTTGCGAGCCATACGGTCCACCGAAGCGCCCGTCCAGAAGATCAAGCAGGCTCATGAGCTCGCCGCCCGCGTCAATATCCGAAGTCGTTGGTTTGGCCATTTTCATGAGGATCCCCTATTGTTGATCTGAGGCCGCGCTGTGCACGCGTTGATGTGCGGCAATGGCAGCCATGAGAGCGCGCGCAGAGGCGAGTTCTTCCTGTAGCTCATCCCACTCGGTACGCGGCACTTCGATTGTGGAAAACCGCCTTTCACAGCCAACACATAGCCGACGGCGGGTACGATCACGACTATCGATGACGAGCGTTTTGTCTGTGCAGTGGATGCATCGCATGCTCAGATCACAACCAAATCGTGCAAATCGGCAAGTGCGTGAAAACGCACCTTGGCCATACGGTCAGCCGGTACCGACTCGCGGGGCTCTGACCAACGAGCCAGCTCGGTGCTGTGCAAAATATCGCGAGCGGCCGCTTCGAGCCTCTGTAGCCGATGCACAAGTGCGAGCACGTTCGTGGGGTTAGCCAATGCCGCAAATGCCGCCACATCCTCGCGTGCAATTGAGTCGGGCCAGGTGCCCAGATTGTCACTGGCCAGAAATACCGGGGGTTTGGCGTTTGCTGGATCGCTAGTTAGTGCTGCAGCGCCATCGTTGAACCAAACAATTCCTTCTTGATGGCTCCAGTGCCCGGCACCGGCGGCTATCGCCGCTGCCTTGAGCGCCTCAAGGTCAAGAGATTGTGCTTGGGCTGTGTGAGTATCGTCGTTAGCAACGGGCCCTGGGGTTTGTTCAGCAGGCGCGTTCTGTTCCACCCATCGCTTAGTGGCCCAGATCAGATGCGCCTCCCAGTTCTCGGCAAGAGAGGGCTTGCGCGCGCATTGTTCCTGAGCTTGAGCATTGAACGACTCGGTGGCAATGGCTTTGATTTGAGCAAACATCTTGTCGTCGGGAAATAGGCCGGCGAGCCATTGGGCGCGGCTCGTCTGGACCTTCGAGCCGTCATCATGCGGCTCTTGGAATTTTTGTGTGGTCATTGGTGTCGTGCCTTACGCAGTTCCAGAATGAGACAGAACAAGCCAGCCAAAAACAACACTGAACCGAGCCAGACGGCGACGCCCGGGCTCATGCGAGGCGCAACCAGAACGAGCGTGGCCAGAAACAAAACCCTTGAGTTTGACATGGACATTTCCTGAAATGATCGTAGTGAACGGTAGAACCAGTATGGCCAATGGCCGCGAAAAACCGAAACCTAAAAGCGTGCTCGAGCGTGATGAGCGGCCACAGCAGACTCTGTTGCGTGCAATTCGGCGTCGCTCTGCGGGTTTATTTCAGGGTCTATTGAGCCGATCAGGCCCGTGGACAAGTCCGCAACGCTGCCGACGTCGCACTCCTGCAGCAATTCGACCAATGCTGCTTGCAGGTTTGCGTAGCTGGTGTGCCCCCAAGGCGTCCGCTGCGCATCAAAACGCGTTAACTGATACTGGCCACTGCCTTGAGCAGAGCCCGTCAACAAAAGCAAGCAGCCCGATCGGGTTTGAGCTTGCAGCCCGATAGGATCCCTGAGCAACAAGGCTAGACGCTGCACCAGAGCATTGCGCACGGCAAGCTGCTCGGTGCACAGCGCGAACCAGCCGGTTAACGAATTGGACAACTGATCACGTGTCCCGCTCGAACGCAACTGGGATAAAGCCCTTGTGCTGGCCCGAAGTTGCTGCTGAAGAGCGGTCAATTCCTGGTCAGGCATTGGCAACGCCACTTTGCTCAGCTTTAAGACGTGCGATCTGCTCCAGTTCCTTGCGGTGTTGGCGAGCCATGTCCCGGCTTTCACGCAAAATACGCAGGGTGTCTTGAGCAATGACTCGGTTCGTGGCCAAACTAATCGCCTCCTGAGCCTGTTCCACATTGGGGAAGGATTGCTCGATGAGCTTCTTTAATCGTTCTGTGATCTCATCAAGCGTGCCTGCTTGCAAATTCGGGCGCTCAAGAAGCTGGGTGATGGCCACCAGTTCTGGGGGAACGTCTTTGATGGTGGATGCAACTAGCGGATCTGCGCCGATGTAGCAGGCCTCGGGCGCCTGCGGCCATTCGTTGCGGCAGATATCGAATTCGCCGTAAAGCCAGGCACGCAGAAATTCCATACCGCTATCTGCATTTACTGCGAATTTGATGGCCTGGACGGCCGCGTCTGTGGTTTGCGTTGTCATGTAAGAGTTTCCTTTAGGCAGCTTTAGGGCGGACAAGGGGACGGTGTGTTTGGGCAACGTCATCCAAAATGCCTCGACATGAAATCAATAGCACCTGTGCGTTATTGAACTCATGAACACAGGTCATGACGGGCTCGGTGCTTGGGTCTGACCAGATCCGCTTGACCGTGTGTGCGACATAATCGGCCAACGTATCGCCACGCTCGCCTTCGGGCAGATCCTCATCCAAGCGCATCTCGCCACCGTAGTAGGCGGTATCCGCACTGGCCAGTGCTTGCGCAAGCGTGCTGGCCGACGACAAGCTTGACAATGCATCAACGACTTGGGCGATCTCGTCCTGGGCCCGTGTCAGGGCGCGCGAAGCTACCTGAGCAGCCTCGGTTAGATCCGATTGGGCGTAGTCCTGCACGACATCGAGAACCTCGACCTGGATAAAACGGATCAGCAGATCCTCGTTCGGGGTAGAGGGATCGACCAAACCGTCCTTCACCTGTGGGTGATCCAGTGCGATCTGATCCAGCAGCGCTTGGCCGGCTGATTGGCGCTCAGTTTGCTGAGAAGGCATACGTGTGTTCCTGTGAAGTTTTGTAATGGAGGCAAAAGACCGGGTGCGAACGCGTGCGCACAAGCTCTAGCATCGTTTAGGCCGCCTGCAGCTCGGCGCCGCTGGGGGCACTGGACTGTTGCTCAACCCTTTCGCCCCCCAGAACCTGCACCAGATTCGCGAGCAAGCCGTTGATTTCCCCGGTCATAAGCGCAAAATCAGCGTCGAACTGCTCGGCCTCGTTCTGGGCGGTATTTGCCTCGCCTTGCAGCACATCCAAGGGAGTGATGCGTTTAATGTCGAAACTGTCCGTCAGGACAAAGGAAACCCGATCATTCCAGGTCATGGCCAAACGCGTACATTGCTTGCCTTCCTGGATGTGCTTCTGCGCATCATCCAGAGCCACGCTCTCGCGTACATAGCGAATCTTGCCGCCCCCGGTTTGAGTGGAAGCCAGCTCGGCATCCTGATCAATGCTGAAGCCCTCGATGGGTTCAGCATCAACAAGCCAGCTGGTCATACACGCTGCCGGTGATTGCTGAACCAGCAGAGGCTCAACAGGGAAGGGCTCAATGGCCTTGGCCAACAGGCCCAGAACCTCATCGCTTTTCGCCGAAGAGCCTGCATCAACCACAAGCCAGTGATTTTTGGTGTCAATCCACACCCGGGTGTCGCGATACAGGCTAAAGGCGCGCGGCAAAAGCTCGTCGGTCACCTGCTCCTTGATCTCTTTCATCTGGCGCTTGCCCGGCTTGTAACCCTGCTGCTCTTCCATGGCCTGAGCTTTATCTTGAGCAAACTGGTTAATAACCGAAGTGGGCAACAGTTTCTTTTCCGAGCGAAGAGCGATCAGATACTGACCGTCCTGCGCATAAACAAGCCCGCGATCGTCACGCACCGGCACCCAGCCCAGGCGTTGCATGGCGCTTTTGTTCTCCTGCTCCTTGGCAAAGGCCTGCGGTGAGAGAGCGTCCTCGAGCTCTTGTGCGCTCAGTGACCAGGTGGGCAGCAAACGAAATACACGTAGATTCTTGAACCACATAGCAGATCCTTGTTCAGTAAATAAAGAGGATGGAAACAGTGCCCGTTGTTAGATGCAACGCCACGCGGCGCCGTGGCCGGCACGCATGAACGGAATGTCGTCGTCCATATCAGAGGGCCCGCCGCGGGCTTGTGCCGGTTGTGCGGGACGATTCGGGGGGGCAGATACCTGGTCACGCGCGGGCTGCGCACTTTGGCGCGATGGCGCGTTGCCATAGTTGGCCGCACTGCCGGCATCACCCTCGCGCCCGCCGAGCATTTGCATCTGATCGGCAACAACTTCGGTGCTGTAGCGATCCTGCCCGGTTTCCTTGTCTTGCCACTTACGGGTTTTCAGGCGGCCTTCTACATAAACCGAGCGGCCTTTTTTCAGGTATTCGCCGGCAATTTCAGCCAGGCGGTTGTAGAACACCACGCGGTGCCATTCGGTTTCTTCGCGTTTCTCGCCACTGGCCTTGTCTTTCCAGACCGAAGTCGTGGCAATGGATACATTGCAGATGGCGGCGCCGTCGGGGCTGTAGCGCACTTCAGGGTCGCGCCCCAGGTTACCGACAAGAATGACTTTGTTCACTGAGGCCATGGGAGGCTTCCTATGAAAATGAGTATTTGAAATTAAACTTGTAGTATGAAAAATAACTTTATGGCATGCCCAGGTAAAGGATTGAGACAGCCTTTTTTACACCTGGGCCTAGCCTACAGAACCGAATCGAAAAAACGAAAGCGCATCATGGCTACTTCGTGCGGTTGGCTACCAGCACGATCACCGAGACACTAGCGCCCTCAAAGGCATTGTCAATCGGTGAGCTGAATTCACATTCAAAACCAGCAAGCGCAACCTGAGATCGTGCGCTCGAAGGCAAAATTGCAACCAAACGCCCCCCGTGAGCGACCAATGCGGCCGCAGCCTGCAGGTGAGCTTGCCAGCGTCCGCGATCGAAGGGCGGGTTCATAAGTACGCGGTCAAAGCGTGTTGCGCAGCGAGCGGCAAAGGACAGAAAGTCCGCTTCGTGCACATCGCTGTAGCCTTTTTCCCGAAGCACACTGGCGTGCAATGCGCTTACCTCAACGCAGGTCACTTGAGCCGGATCGATATGGGAGATCAGTGCGCCTAACCCGGCACTGGGCTCTAAACACCGGTGCTCCGCTTGAACCTGGGCCGCATCGTGCACGCGCTGAGCCAACCCTTCAGGCGTCGGGTAGAACTGATGCGATTTGTGCTCGGGAATGCAGCCGGTCAGAAGCACTTCGCTAAGCACGGGCGCTACGTCGTAATCGAACATCATGTGCTCTTTGGCCAAACCCGAGGGTACCCCACCTAAGGCCTTGAGCACCGCCCGCGCGTCTTTGGCAGCATGGGGCTGCTTGATCGCGCCCATCGGCAGGTAGCACACGAAGTGAGCCGGGCCCTTAACAACACGCACATCGCGCAACAGCGCTAGAGTGGCAAATGCCAGTGGCTTTTGAAGCAGATCGACGCTGCGGGTGCGCCGCGTAGCAGGGCGACGAAACTGACTGGGGATCGCCGCCGGATGAAGGTAGGCCAGAATCTGATTCAGTCGCCAAGCAATGTCCGGATGCACCTCGATATGAGCCGTGCCTTTTTTGTACAGGCGCATGCGCAGCGCGCCCCCATCCAACGAACACCATTGGCCTGTGCGTGTGGCCAGGTGTCGTAGCAATGGATAGGTACCGTCCCAAGGCATCTCGCCACGCCCTTGCAGTTTGGCAACGACGGAACGCAGATCGTTGATCACGCCGGCGCGAGAATGGTTGGGGTAACCCATGGCGTCGGTCGCGTAGTAAAGGATCATGCGCTTGCCAAAACCTTGAGGGCTATTGGTGATGTGCTCGGGTGACAGGGCGCGAAAGATACCATCGACTCGTTCGGCCAGGAATTGCGCTCGGCTGGCCAACAGATCCGCCAAGGTACTGCGTACAGTATCTTCCGTAAACTCCGGGGTGCTGTGCTCGCGGATATGGGAAAACCACTCATCGCGACGACGCTGAGGCATGCAGTCGATGACATCGGTCAGTTGCAGCGTGCGGTTCCAGTAGGTGGAGTTCAAGGCCTTGATCGCACCGTGCGCAACAAAGAGCTCAGTGACATCGCCGACCCGGTACCGCTCGGATTTCAGATTACCTTCCAGAAAGTGGGTGATCAACCCCTGGTTTTCGGGTAACGCTAACGTAGCTGCCAGGCGTTCGAGGCGGTCGCGATCATGCCGGTATGAGCCAACCAGGCCCGTAATCATGTCGTGGTCGACCGGCGCAAAGAACTGCTCTTGATCCAATTCCTCGCAAACAACGGTTTGGTGTGCACTTGTTTCGCTGGCCATACTTGCTCCTGAACATTATTGATGTATCGGTTCAGAGTACAAATACTTCGCGAAAAAACGAAACTAGTGATTAAACTGGGCCCGTAGGGTACTCAAGTGGATGCGCCAATTTGGCGCGCACTCAATGGGTGAGCTTAAATGAAAGCTGCAAGCCCAGCGCGCGGGCAACTTTCATAATCGTTGAAAGACTCGGGTTGCCGTGACAAGAAAGCGCCTTATTCAGCCTCTGGCGGCTCATGCCCACTGCGCGTGCTAGCTGGCTAAGGTTCCAGCGCGGG
This sequence comes from Pusillimonas sp. T2, assembly GCF_002236805.1. Lineage (GTDB taxonomy): Bacteria > Pseudomonadota > Gammaproteobacteria > Burkholderiales > Burkholderiaceae_B > Neopusillimonas. Next base: position 30,567 of record NZ_NIQA01000011.1, read on the forward strand.
CCACATCTCCCAGCGCAGCCGCAATCAGTGCAGGTTCGCCTTCCTCGAGTCCTCCGTGGCATAGCGACTGAGTTTTACGTCCATCATCTTTACTCCTTCCAATCAACTGCGCTCAGACACCGGGTCGCCTTCGTAGGAGAACAAATAGGCTGCGCCCATGGCAAAGACATTCATGACCAATGAGGCGCCAACAATCTGCAGCCCGGCCAGCAGGGAGAAATCAAACTGCTGATGTAGGCGAATGAGCGAGACGGTAGGCGACACGCCAAACAAGCTAAAGACGGCGCAGAAAAAAACGTAGTTCGTTAAGGCCCAGCGCGCGTAACGAACCAGAAGCGGTACGCTCAGGGCTAGGCATACGACACAAGTAATCAGGGCGGTAATATGGAACATATCCAGACGCATGGAAATCTCTCGTTTCGGTGGACTTATTTTATTACATGCGAGTAACAAAATAGCATATAGAGCCGGGACAAAAAGGTCACGCTGGCCGAATGGCCATGCGGTGAACAAATTCGATGCCAGTCACCAGTGACCGGGCACCCGCCTCAAAGGCAATGCCTACGGGCGTGAGCTCGGTGTACGCGGCCGCCGTACTGGATCGTGGCGAAAGCAGGGGCTGATCGCTTTTGGTTGCGTCCGAAATGACGCCACGACAATGCACACACGTGTTGGACCAAAGCTGTTTTACCTTGCGATAACTGGGGGCGACCTGGCGCATATGCGCAACTATCGGATCTGACAGGTAGTAGATGTTGTAGGGCAGGGCTTCAACACCTTGACTTACCCAGGTCCGTGATATTTCGGTGTTCAGCCAATCCAGTAGATCAGGGTAGGAGTACACGCTGTTGATGCCTTGACCGTCGCCCAGGTGGGCAGGCAGCTGCAGGGCCATCGATTCATACGAGCGTGGCAAGACAAATCCATAAATGGGCGTGCGCAGCTGGCAACGAAAGCAGGTGTGGTGAGTGCTGGCCAGGTAAAAGGAGTCGGCACGCACGTTGACCCATCGATCCAGACCATTCGGGGCGCGATTGCCCTGCTCACTAGGGGAGGACGATGATTGGCTAAGCCAACGAGCAAAGCCACTTTTGTCCTGGTCTGTGAAAATGTACCAGCGCTTGGCTTGCTTGTCCCAACGGGCACCTTGTTCGCGCGCCTGATCCTTCTCCTCGAAGGGAACGTCAAGATAGATGCGTTGCATGATGTGCTGTCCTTTGGAGGGTTTCTCAAACGGTGCAGCTTGTTGGAGCAGTAGAGGAGGGATTGCCTTGCGCCTGTTTGAATACATGCGTAGGGCAGTTTAGTGGTAACAGAACAAATATCAATAGTGACGTTATACAGCGAGAAAAGCGTTAATTCAAGGGTTCGGATCAAGCTTTCTTTGGCCTAGAAATGGGTTGGCCTTTATTCGGTTTGGCGTTAAAGTCGATACTATAATAACGACTTTAAAGGCACAGATGTAGAGTTCTGTTCGCCGTCCCACCATCTCTTTGACCGTTTGCGGAGCCCTTTTCATGAGCCAGATCACCGAAGCCATACGCCAATCCCTTAACGTGCTTTGTGACCGCGGGGGCGTCATTGGCGGCGATGTGGCCTTGTGGTTGGTGCTGCACAACGAGCCCGATGTGCCCTTTGTGCAATTGGGGCTCATTGAGGTGTTTGTGCCAGCTCAGTTTGATGCCAGCGGCATTGATTTATCAAGCAATCAGATACAACTGGCCCTTTGGCCCGTTTCGGCACAAACGCCCTTTGAAACGATCGCTCACGCGGCCGTGCAGCTGGAGCACTGGAAAGTGCTCAATCCCGCGCACTTGTTGGTGCGATTGCTGGATCTGCATAGTGAGCAGCGCGAGCCGCACTGCGCACAAGCTCTGGCCGATGCCATTAGCGCTGTCGGTATTTGCCTGGGCGAGACCCAACGCGTCCTCGCTTTTGAAGCCATGGGCGCCGAACATCGTAAGCGCTTCAGCCAAATCGCTAGGCAGTTTGAACAAACGCATTATTGAAAAACCTCATTGCATTAATTTGCCGTTGTAGGTAAGTGAGAATGATCCTGAGGTTAATTGATGTGCTTCTCCGAAGGTTTGATTACTTAGTGCATGGAAATTGGCCCGACGATGAGAGCTCCACCTGTTTTTTCAGCGAATATATTCGCCCCCGCCCCCCCAAGAGTCTGATATACGTGCCGGTGATTCTTCGCACACAGGCTGACTCCGGGCATCCAAAGATCTGATTCGACGACACAGACTTGGCTGCGCTGAAAATTCAAGGGATGGGTAGAAGTAGGTTTTATATCATTCCTACTGGAATATCAATAAAGACTAAATTCTTCCTTCTAAAACCTTTAATCTGGCTTGAACCTTTGGCACCATGACGGCATTAAACGCTCATGGAGCCCTGTCATGTCAGAGCAAAATTCCAGTGATAAATTTCGCTTAACCGACGAATCCCGCATGGTTGCGGGTGTGCGGGTTTACCGCATTCAGGCGTTGCGTGATATTGATATCGATGTGCCTGGTGTACGTAAAAGGGTGGTTGCTGGCGAACCCGGTGGGTTCGTAATGCACGAGCGCAACCTCAGCCAATTTGGTAGCGCCTGGATTAGTGATGACGCCTGCGCGATACAACATGCCCTAGTGGCTGATAAGGCTTTGGTACAGGGTAATGCCCAGGTCCGTAACTGGGGCCAGGTGCGTGGGCAATCTCGCGTATTTGGGTCAGCTGTGGTAGGGAATCGACTAGTCGTAAGTGACGCTGTCCTCTCAAAGAGTACGTGGCTCAATGACATAGAGCTAAATGCTTATCGCCAATTTACCCATGACATTTATTCCATAAGTCGGGCCAATGCTTCTCGCATTGTCCGTATGGCTATGAGTCATTTGAACGACCAGAGCGACGCGCTGGGTAAGTGGCGTCTCGCATTGTTGGAGCTAAAGCCAGATCAATCCTGGAGCCGCCAAAACGTATCAGCCCTTGGCTTCTGTATTGAAAATAGCACCAGTTTGCAAAACTTGCGCCGATCAATATCCGATCGAATCGAGCAAATGCGTTTGTTGGTCGACAGCGCCTACAGTGCCCAGCTAAGAGAAAACTCAAAGCAACTTGTCGTGCAGGTGCGCCAGGCCGATGAGTGCGTTGATGCGCTGATTGAGGCCGTCCGCTATCACCATAAGCTTCGTCAGGCGGGGCCTGATGAGTTTGCTCTGTCAGACATGCTTCGTCAGCCCTACGTTGGCCCCGAAATTCTGGGCAACCCGCCCCGCCATTAATTACATTCCCTATTATGTTGATTCCTCAATCACGCTCTGATCAATTAGCGCTCGCTCGAAACATGATGAAAAAGGCAGCACTGTGTCAGCCTGGTCCGGTATCCAGATTTGCTGGTGGTGAATTATTGCGGGTATTGGTGCCGCACTATGACCCGCAGCAGGACAAAGTGCGCATGTTTGATGTGATCGGCCAGACTTGGATAAAAGATGAGTTACGGTCATGCCAGGCTCTAAGAGAGCTCGAGACGCAGCAGCCTACTCAAGACATCATGCCTATTGATCGCACACAGCCAACAAGATTCTGGCTTGACACACTGATTTGGCTTTACCAAACACGCCGTTCGATAGTACTGGCGGCCAATGAGCTGGTCGAACAAGTAGAGTTACTGGTTGCCGATTTAACATGCCCACTTGAAAAGTCACAAGTATTTGAATGGTTCGTCCTGGGCCAGGAACAGTCTGATGACTCAAACGACGCGCACAGCCCCAAAGCGCGCTACGCCATGCGTGGCTAATCATACTATTGCCAGACTATGAGCAATACGACGCAGAAGTCATTACATAAGTCGCTTTGCGAAATTGCAGTGAAGTGGCTCAAACGCGCCCCTTCCGCTGGTGGGCCAGGTTGCGCTGTAGCTATGAGCGAGTGCAAAAGTGGTGTCGACGGGGAAATTCCTGACGCTATTGGTTTTCGTCGAACTGGCTATGATGCCACCGACGGGAGCGTTCTTGTTGAGGTGAAAACATCTCGAGCGGACTTTCTTGCTGATGCCAAGAAATCCCACCGCATTTCAGGGGGAATTGGCTCTTGGCGCTACTATATGGCTCCCAAAGGTTTGATTGATCCGAATGATCTCCCAATGGGCTGGGGACTATTGCAGGTAAATGAGCGGGGCCACGTCAAGGCGCTCGCTGGACATGCCACCTACTTCAAGGGCCGACATGATGAATATCTGCGCCAGGCTTGTCTATGGCGCTTCCTTGACGTAGATGTAAGTCGTGAGCAATTTTTGCTTGTTCGCGCGCTTGCAAATACGGGTGACCCGCAAAAGGTATTAATAATGCTCCGTGAAGCCAATAACCGCGCAGCGCGCTTGACCGCGGCGGTCGAAAGAATAGCCAAAGCTTTGGGTCTTCCTCAGCACACATCATCCTATGAGGTTGAGCGCACGGCACGGCTGTTACGTCAGCGGATAGAACATGATTTTAATAAAATGTCATGCCTGACAACGGATATTGCCAGGCACGGTTAGTGCCTTTAAACAACGAAGAAAACACGTCCACCATTAGACCCTCTGTTTTCTGCCACAGATGAACGCCCCCCCAAGCAATGAGATAAATGTCTGGCTGGCAAACAACAGACCTAAAAGAGGAGGAGCTTGTGATGTCGTTTGTTGCACGTTAAAAATCGTCGATTCACGTCATTTTGCTTTTTATAGTCGCTATTGATATATTGAAAAGATTATTAAAGGCGTCTCAACTAATGACTAGAGCTACACAACACGTTCAGCATAGCGATAGGTCTGCTTTATCTGACGTTCATGAATTCAATTTGGCTTTCTTGTTTTTGGTTAGAAAAATAGCAATCCTAGGTACTGAGCATGACAAACTTAGCCTTGGATTGGATTCAATCAAGGCAGGGTTGATGGCCAAAATGACCGATCGGCAGTTGCTAGATCTCGCGCGATCTTCGCTTGTAATGAGCCGCTTTGCACTCGATGATCATGCCTTATTGTCAGCCTTGAACATCGGGCGTGAGTCTGGGGTGCTATCACGCGCTCGAGCGGCGTTAAGCGACAAAGTCATAGCTTAGCTATTTTCATTCAAGGTTTTGTAGTATCTTGCAAATCATTGAATAATGACGGATAAGCAGCGAGGTCATAATGAGCTGGCAAAGAGTAGGCGTAGCAGTTGGTGCAGTTGTTTTATCAGGCTTGAGCGCTGTGGGGGGCAAATTTTGGGGTCAACATTTGGCCCGAAAGGCTCACAAACATTTGCATGAGGAAAACGAGAAGCTACGCGCAGAACGCGAGGCCTTAACCTCATTTTTTGAACATCGAGGCTACAACTACGAAACGATAATCGCGCAGATCTTTGCTCAACGTCCGGCAAATGAAGCTCAATTGCGCGAGCTGTTGGCCGAATTTTCGCTGTCAGAAAAAGAAATTGAGCGAATTAGCGAAAAATTGGCGGAACTGCACTTTTACGACCAAAAGGCAGCGTAATGAGTGTGCAAGATCCGGTTCAAGCCATGCTCGAGCGCATGGGCGGTACCCAGCTTCAGCGTCAGTACCAGACCCATGCGGCAACCATTGCCCCACGCAAAAGATTGCCCAACGCAGAGTCTGACATTTACTCGTACAGCTACTGCATCGTCGTAGGCGGGCTGGCCGCTGTAGCCGACGCGTTGCTTGACCGTATGTTTCGCGCCGCGATGGATGAGAAGCACAAGTTGCTAAGTCCTAACGAGCAACAGTTGCGAGAGAATGCGGTACAAGATTACCTCGTGACGGAGAGCCTCAAACCCGACACTGGCCCGACCATGGGCATGGACTATTACGAAAAACTCAATGAAGAGTTGAGGCTGTCCGACGGGTTTAAGCTTCGCCCGGCAAATCACCGCATCTTGAACCATACCGACCGCGAAGCGGTAATAAAAATGCTCATGAATGGTGATGCGGGCTTTGGTGGCACAATCAGTGGCAAGTTCCCAAAGATGACCCTTGAGCAAGCGACCAAGCTATTTGATTTGCACATAGCTGCTGATCAGGGCTCACCCCAGAGCATTCCTCTGAAATTCATGTCCTGGCTCTGGGAGCAGGGCGTTAAAAGTGCCAATCCGGATGCGGCCGGCGCTAGTTCGCCTGTTTATGAGTTCCTGCAAAAGCTCGCGCCTAATGGGGATTGGTCAGGTTGGATCAACAAGTTTTGCGAAGGCAACCCTATTAAGTCGCCCGCCACGTTGGGCGACGCGATGCTCAAGCTTTATGAACTTCGCATCATCAACGAGCGAGTATTCTGGACCAGCAACCTGGGGGCGGCCGTCGGCGGATTCAAGCGTCGTCTGATCATCACGGTACTGATGGAGTTGGCCGTTGAGCTCTATGCTGTCTTTGAGGGTGTGCGGCTAGGTCATATCAAGTGGCTTGATGACCGCGAGTCGCTCGCTACTCAAATACTTCGTTGGCGCGACCAACCCAAATACGTTGACATGAAGATCATGATTCAGTGTATGGCCAGCTCCTACGGCGTGTTGCGATTGGCAGCGGCCCAGGATCCGCTGTCTTTGAATTTCACCTCCATAGGCATGACAATCAAGCACTTGGTTTGCTACCCGGCTATGATCAACAGGCATTATGTGCACTTGGCGAGTTTTTCCAGGACTGACGCGCTTTCTATTGACGCCGCCTTCGTTGCGCGCACCGGTGTGGTGTTGCCAAGTTTGAATACCGAGGAGTTTGACAAGATGAAAGCGTTCGATAAGCGAATTATCGACCTGGGGTGTTTTTCCACCCGGGTACGGGTGTTGGGCAGCCGCTACGAGGCCCAAGTCGAACCTTTGATTGCGCGCCTTGAAAAGTTGGCGCTTTATGCGCAAGAGAACGATGCGGCCATGGCGTTGTTCGATTCCTTGTGTGAATCGTGGTACTTGGCCGATATCGAGGATGACAACAAGGCATTGGCGCAGTTCGAGAGCGATCTGGATCGGATTGAGAAGAAGATTCGCCTCACGGTGGTGAAGAACAATTAACACGATCCACTGACAGTGAAATGGCTCTAGGCGCTGAGGTACGAAAACAGCGAAAGAAGCGCGGCTGGACCTTGGAGGAGCTTGAGAGGCGCTCCGGTGTATCGCGCGGAAGCATCTCGGCTCTTGAAAAGAGAGACAGCAGCAAATCCCAATATGCCCAGGCCTTGGCTCAAGCTTTCGGTCTTACCCTTTCGCAGTTACTCCGACTCGGGCACAGCCGGGCTAGCACAGCCATCAGCAAGTCGTCTTGGTCTGAGGACGAGGTGGAAGCCGCGTTTGATTATGGCCAACGGCTCGAGCACGCCATGCGCACGCGAGGCGTCTCTGCCCAGACTGCATGAACAATATCGTTCATCCCTGCGATGAATCGCTCTGGGATGCGCGCCAGAAGGGACGCCGATCGTTATCATCAAGGTATCACCCTTGTGATCGACTAGATCCATTGGCCTCCCATCGGCGGCATAAGCCGTAAGCTACAGGTTCGCTCCAAAGAACCTAAGGAACCTCTGAACAAGT
>NZ_NIQA01000012.1 GCF_002236805.1 Pusillimonas sp. T2
TTCAGCGTCCACTTCTGGCCGCCTAGAGTCTGTCAGTGGTGCCTGAAATCGACCCTAAGGGGGAGTCGGCGACACGAAAGAGCGGACGTAAAGCGACAACCGGCATGTAAAAAAAGAGCGAAGCGCCACTTTGGCACGTCCGCGTAGGGTGAACTGTCGGGCATATCCGTTGAAGCTTCTGTACTGTCTTAGATACGACCGCGCTCAACAAGTCTGCGGTAATGTTCCCCTAGGACGGTAAGACGGCATGCTTTGCTCCCCATAGCTGCATGCCACATATGGGGAGCATCTACGGGGACAACTAGGCCAACGCGGTTGTATTTCTGAAGCACTGCAAACTTCGCAGTGTTTACCGGGTCTGGGGCTGAAATCGTTGAATCAGTTCCTTGCCGTTCCGGCTCGAATGACGGATCTAGTGGAAACTGATGGGCTGGACTTGGGAAAAACTCAGTGATTCGCTGAAGTTCCGCCAACGAAATAGGCGGCTGAACGCGTCTGAGTGAGACGAAGCTTTTGACGTTGGTTTTAAAGACAGGGCGCTGATCCCAAGGACCGAGCGACTGATCAATATGGGCATAAATACTTCCAGGAGTCACTTCGCCCACCAGGTTCCCCGCTGCGCCGCCCAGCGCATCAACGAATAGTGTAGTAAATACGCCAGCGCCATTTTCCTCGGTGGCATATTGTTCTGCCGTGGATGCAGTGAGGATTGTTGTGCCTTCCTTGATTTCGGCGAATGCGCTCGCAGCACTGGAAGTGGCTGCTATTCCAGAGTGACAGCTATCAAGAACGATAATTCTATTTCTCGCGCCTGATTGATTGGCGAAGGTTAATACCTCGTTTAAAGGCAGTCCCTCGTCCCCAGATATCGTATCGCTCGCAATTAGATAGCCACCAGTGCTTTCAACATACCCATGGCCGGCGAGATAAAAGAGAGCGATTTCTGACTCACCCGCAAAAAGCTCTTTGATGCTATCGCGCAGAGTTGCACGAGTGACCATGTCAGACGGCCCAGTCCCAGTTAATAGCTTCGTGCCGAAATTGACTGTTCCATCGCTGTTTCGATCGAGCACTGCTTTTACTGAATGTGCGTCATCAACACATCCGTAAAGGCATCCGACTCGTTGGTAGTAGTTGATTCCAACAACAAGTGCTTTGCGCATGGTTTTCTCCTAGCGCCCACCGCCGATTAGAGTCTTGAGATTATCCCACGTCCATTTGTAAAGCTTGTCAGAGGACGAGGCACTATTGGGTTTTGTGCAGGTCTTATCCGAGTATGCGGCTAACAGAAAATAGTCCTTGTCTTTTTCTTTTGCAATATTCAGCTCTGCAGACACGCCTGCAGCCGTGTGGGTATGTTCGCCACAGAGAACGACTACTACATCGATGTTGTCCATGCGGCGCTTCACTTTCTCCTTCCAGTCGCCCGTCATGTGCTCTTTGACAGAGGCGTCCTTAAAATCAAAAGGGCTGTCTTCCAGTTTCGCTTGTCCGGCGAGCATGATCTTGGCTCCCTCGTCGTTGTCGTAGTCGAAGCTGATAAAGACGCGTTTCTTTGTGGTCATGTTTACCCTCCATAATTAGTCTGCGTGATTAGAAGCGGAAGAATTGAAGGTCCCACCGTTTCGTTGACGCTGATTATGCGTGCGTAATGAATTGACCGGCAAGGAATTTATGAGACGAAAGACCGCATAACAACTGAGATATTGCTGACAGCATCGTGGCGCGAGTCCCGCCAGATAGCTAAATTTCCGCTGTGTAAAACAGCGCACGAAGGGCTGCTCTTGGCCGGAAGCTGCCATTCATCACCCCGCTATCCGAAACCGTCCCCTGCTCATCACCCATCAAACCCTCAGCCCTACCCCATTCATCTTCAGCCACATCCTGCACTCCACGTACTCCGGCATCACTCTGGCCACCTCCTTCCAGAACTCAGGTGAATGGTCATGCCGGATCAAATGACACAGTTCGTGGATCACTACATAATCCACCATGCGGTTCGGCGCCATCATGATCTGCCAGTTGAATTCCAGCTTTCCATGAACCGTGCAGCTACCCCAGCGTGAGCGGAAGGTTTTGATGCCAACCCCATGGGGTGTCACCCCCACAATGGGCGCATACCTGGCCACTTTTTCGGCCAATTTTTGTTCAGCCTGCCGCTTGTACCAGCGCACCAGGGCGTTGCGGACCATGTGGGGTTGTTCACTACCCTGAGGCACCTGAATCATCAGTCGGCCCTGAATCAGGCGTACCGGCGTAAATGGGCCATGTTCGACCTTCAGCCGGTAGTTGCGCCCCAGGTAGGGAAAGGCTTCCCCCGACACAAAAGCCTTGCTGTTGGCGGGCGCAGCTTCACGATGCAGGGCAAGCTTTTCCTTGATCCAGGGGCGTTTGCTTGCCAGGATCTGGTCGATTTTTTCCAGTGAAATGTGGCGCGGCACCACAATCGACACTGCACCATCCTCCACGCGAAGGTCAGCAGTTTTACGCCGGTCGGTGCGAATGACTTCAGCAATAAAACCGTTGCCGTCCCGGTACTCGGTGCGTTCGTCGATAGCGACCATTATTGTCCAAACTTCGTTCTGGCCAGTTCCATGAAGCGGTCTTGCAGTACCGTGACCAGATCCTTGTCGTTAAACGAACAGTCCAGCACCGCGCGCTTGATCTCTTTTTTCAGGCGTTTGATTTCATCGGGCTTGCTGAAAAAGTCCACGATTTGTGTGGCTTCCTCGAAAACGGCGACCAAGGCCTGCGTGGTGGTCTTGATTTCATCGTGAACCGCATCGCTGACGGTTTCATCGCCCGCCAGCTTCGTGACTTCAGCCATCAGAATATTGTAGAAGGCGTATTCGGTCGGGTTCAGGCCCAGGTCGTCGGCGGCTTTCTTGTGGTCGGACTCAATGGTACCCACCATGTGCAACAACAGTTCCAGTTGCTGCTCCCACTTGCCATTGGTCTTTTCAATGATGTCACGCAGGCGCAGGCTCAGGGATTTGTAGTATTCCGGGTCTTCGTCCAGGTTGACGGTAATGTGGTGCTTGATGGCGCTTTCAATTTCCGAGGCTCGCGATTCCGGGGATTTGATCTGTTCTACCGCCGTCTTGAAATTGGCGTCCATCAGATCCACGGGTGGGATCTTGGGGTCCACGCCCGTGCTGATGATATGCTCATCGACCAATTTGCGCACCTTGGCACCCGCATCGTGCAGATTCAGACCTGCATCGTGGTAGCGGTTTCGGGCGGCATGCTGCACCTTGCCCCACAACCGTAAATCCGCCAGAAACGGCTGGGCGGCGGCATCGGGCAGAATTACATCCATCTGTTTGGCAAACCGTTTGAAGGCCAGGTCAAACTGCTGGCGGGTTTCTTCATCCTTCAGGTGCAGCACATAGTCATCAATGTCCTGGCTCTTCACGGTTTTGAACACAGCCGCCACGCGGGTATGGGCGGCTTTGAGCTTGGGCAGTTCATCACGCAGCGTTACATAGCTGCCTTCCACATCGTCACTGCTGAACAGGTCCAGCGCCTGGGTCAGGTGGTCTGACAAGCCGTAGTAATCCACAATGAACCCGGCCTGCTTGCCTTTGTAGGTGCGGTTCACCCGCGCAATGGCTTGCATCAGGGTGTGGTCTTTCAGGCTGCGGTCAATGTACATGACCTGGGCAATTGGCGCGTCAAAGCCGGTCAGCAGCATGTCCTTGACGATCAGCAAGGCCGTGGGCTCTTCATCCAGCGGCTTGGTAAAGTTTTTGATGATGTTCTTCTGGCGAGTGGGGTCGGTGTATTGGGCCAGGTAGGCCGGGTCGTTGTGGCTGCCGGAAATGATTACTTCGCACGGTGGCGAACCCAGTTCATCCAGCGTGGTCTTGAACACGGTGGCCGCATGGCGGCTGCCCACCACAATCATGCCCTTGAAACCGTTGGGTTGAATATGTTCGCGATAGTGTTTTAGCAAATCAATGCACACCCAGCGAATCCGGGCCGGGGCTTCGCGTATGGCCCGTTCTACGCCATATTTTTTCTTGATGGCCCGCTTGTCCTCGTCGCTGTAGTCCTTGAAGTATTCATCGAACAGCGCATCAAGCGAATCACCGACCACATCGGTTTTGACCTGCCGGCCCTCGTAGATGATGCGCACCGTGGCACCATCGTCAACCGCTTGATTGATCTTGTACTGGTCAATGTAGCCGCCGAAGGCCTGGTCCATTTTCTGGGTTTTCAGCAGTGGCGTGCCGGTAAAACCAATCTTGGGAGCATTGGGCAAGGCGGCATTGATGGTCATGGCCAACCCGCCAAACTGGGTACGGTGCGCTTCATCGGCCAGCACAATGATCTTGTCGCTGGTGTTCAGGTTGGTGAAGTCACCTTCCTGTTCAGCTTCCTGAAACTTCTGCACCATGGCCGTCACGATGTCGGACGCATCCTTTTGCAGAAGCTCTTTCAGTTCGGCCACCGAGCCCGCGTTATAGACGGTTTCGTTCTGGGCATTGCGAAAGGTGGTGGACAGTTGGCTGTCGAGCTGTGTGCGGTCAGTCACAAACACCAGTTTGTACTGTTGTAACTCCGGGTCGCGCCGCATTTTTACAGCCAGCATCACCATGGTCAGACTTTTACCCGAGCCCTGGGTGTGCCACACCACACCGGATTTTTCCTTGCGGGTGGAGCCGGTCTTGAGCCGTTCAATCACCTTGTTCACGGCGCGGTACTGCTGGTAACGAGCCACTTTCTTGATCAGGCGCCCGTCGATGGGTTCATAAATAAGAAAGTTCTGGATGATGTCCAAGAAGTGGTCGCAGTGGAACAACCCGGCAAGTAGGCGTTCCTGCGAGGTCAGCGTGTCGGGTACATCGCTGTGGCCCTGGGCTTTACGTATGGCGGCTTGCAGGTAGTCCGGTGAAGGTACATCGTCGGTGTGCAATACCGTGGCGGTATGTTCAACCAGGGGCTGGGTGTGAAATTCAACAATCTGGCGGTCCGTCAGTGGCCAGGCGTCTTTCCAGTCGGCGTAATGGGCGGTGCCCGAACTGATAGTGCCTACCTTCGCCTGATCGCGGCAGGTGGACACCATCAACTGGTTGTACCAAAACAGTTTCTGGGCGCCTTCTTCGGAAGACGGATCACGCAGATTGGCATAGCGGCGCAGCTGGTCAATGCCCTGGGCGATGGCATCGGCCGTGTAGGGCGATTTGCACTCGATCACCGCCAGCGGCAGGCCATTTACAAAACACACAATATCGGGAATGATCTTCTGGTTCGGGCCTTCGATCTTGAACTGGTTGGTACACAGGAAATCGTTGTTGGCAGGTGTGTCGAAGTCAATGATCTTGACCGTCTGCCCCTTGCGCCCCTTGCCCAAATCCTGTTCCACCGAGACATAGTTCACCAGTATCTGCCACAGCGCGTGGTTGTATTCCATCAGTCCGGCGTGAACAGGGTGGGTGATGTCACGCACCACTTTGCGCAGGTTCTCGTCACTGATCCAGGGGTTCAGGCGCTTGATCGCCTGTTCCAGACGGTTGACCAGCACCACGTCGCGAAAGTAGCTGCGCTCCGCAGTTTGGGTGGGGATTGTGTCGGCTGCCGGAGCGAGCTGAGCACCCGGAATGTACTGCCAGCCCAGGCGTTGCAGCAGATTGATGGCAGGCTGTTCGACTTTGTGGATTTCGTCCTGGAACATGGCAGTGGGCGGCTGAGAATCAGGCCGCTGCGACCTCCCGAGAATCGAATTTTACCCGGACTTTGCCGGTGAGGAGGTCTTGCATCAGGGCTTTTTTTAAGATGAGGAGTGACTCCAATTTAGCCTTTACTTGCTGAAGTTTTTCATCAAAAGACTGCAACACATCACAAATCCCTTTTTGCTCTTGAATTGATGGGAGCAAAATGGGGAATGCCTTTAGCTGCGTTGAATTCAAACTGGCCAGGTTAGTTGTCTGCTTCGCGCATCCCAAGTAATATTTTTTTCCGTATTCACTGCCTGATAAGTAATTGAAAAACAATGGTAAAAGCTTGGCCTTATTAGTTCTTACAACGAACACATGGTTTTGATGCACGCAGGGCGAAACTTGATTGCGCCAGATAAAACCTCGTCCAAGTTTGTCGAAATCGCCTCCTTCGTTTACCAGTACGTCCTCATCGCGAAGCAGGAAGCGGTCAAGTCTAGATGCTTCGATAGAAATCGTTTTGATTTCAGTAAGATCCAAGTATCCATCCTGAACATTTGCTACTCGTAGGTAAGGGACTTCGATGAAATCACCTGTCAGTTTTCCGTTTTTAGCTACGCCTGTTTGAACGACAGCAATATCTTGAAGAATGCACTCAGACCAACTTGCAGGAATCCTCCCCACCGGCGAATCCTTGAACTCCGTATGCCCAATTCCTTGTGTCAGCAACTCCTGCATCATGCCGGTTTTCAGGTCTTTGAGCTTGTCGATTTGGGCACGCGTTTTTTCGATCACGTCATCGACGGATGACAGGATGGTGGCGATTTTTTGTTGTTCGGGGAGGGGAGGTAATAGGAATTGTGTTTCTCTAAGTGCAGGATAATGCCCTTTGTAACCATCTTGCTTGATGGAGCCATTTAACATATGAAACAGAAATTCTTGAGAAACATCTTTTTTTGCTTTTAAAGGAAAGACGTTTTGAATTACTGAAAATGATTTTCTCATCTGACGAACAAAGCACGTATGGTTTGCGAATGTTGTCAGTGGTGACGATGGAGTACACAAAAAATCGGGATCATTGTTTATAAATCCAATGCACCCAGACTCGGACTGGTCAATTACTGGAAATTTTCCATCTTGATGCACTTGATGCCGGTCATAAACTTTTTGCACTCGCATTCTTGAGTAAATTTCTTCTGCTTCTAGCAAACGCCAACCCTCCGGAATCACCTCACTCATACCCCAACTCCTTCAAATACCCGCGCATCACCTTTTCAGCCTCTGCCACCTGCACATCCAGTTCATTCAGCGATACCCGGTATTTATCCCACCAGCGTTCCAGTTGGGCAATAACCTTGCCATCCACCTCACCCGCCACTTCCCGGATCTGTTCCCGAGTTTCAATCTCAGGCTTGAATTCGTAATACGCCGCATCCCGTTTCACAAACACGGTCGACACATCAAAATTCTCCAGAACTTCCTCGCGCATGTACTCGCTTTCCACTTCCCGTACCGGAATACCGCCATGCAGAATGGCCCGCACATCAAAAATCTCCGGTGGCGGTGAGGTATCGGCATAGCGCCGGATATTCAGGTTGTAGTCATTCTGGGCAATGTCCTCCAGGCTCACCACTTTGGAATACCGTTTAATCTCGGTATAGCCTTCAAACGTGGCTACGATCTTGTCAATATCAATCGGCCGCAGTTTGTTCTGGTTCTTGCCTTCCTCGTACTCCAGTTCACCGTTAATGAACAGCACCTTGCCCCGGCGATCCGCGGGTTTGTTTTTGTTGATGATCAACAAACAGGCCGGAATACCGGTGCCATAGAACAGGGCCGAGGGCAGGCCGATCACGGCTTCCAGCAGGTCGTCGTTCAGCAGGCCTTTGCGAACTTCCTTTTCGCTGGACCCGCGAAACAACACGCCGTGCGGCATTACCACGCCCATCATGCCTTCGCTGTTCAGGCTGGCGATCATGTGCTGCACAAAGGCCAGGTCACCGGCATCTTTGGGCGGCGTGCCATAGGGGAAGCGCCCGTACGCGTCGTTCTCGGCTTCTTCCTTGCCCCACATTTTCAGGCTGAACGGCGGGTTGGCAATCACCCGGTCAAACGTCATCAGCTCGCCCTGCTGGGTATGCTGCGGCTCACGCAGGGTGTCACCCTTGCGGATATCCGCGCTGTACACCCCGTGCAGGAACATGTTCATCTTGCAGATGGCCCAGGTGTTCAGGTTCATTTCCTGACCAAACAGCGACAAGTTGGCCGGGTTTTCACCGTGGCTGGCCAGGTAGTTGCGCGTCTGAATCAGCATACCGCCCGATCCACAAGTAGGGTCATACACCCGCATGCCGGCCGTGGGTTTCAACAGGGCCACCAGCAACTGCACCACTTCAGATGGCGTATAGAACTCGCCACCCTTCTTGCCGGCACTGTCGGCAAACATCTTGATCAGATATTCGTAGGCGGTACCCAGCAGGTCAGGTCGCTCGAAATCGCCGTTACGCAAGCGGTAGCGGCTGAAGTGGCTGAGCAGGTCGCGCAGCTTCTTGTCAGACAGCTTGTTCTTGATGTTGAAGTCAATCGAGACCAACACGCCTTCCAGCGACGGGTTGTGTTCTTCAATTGCTTCTGTGGCCTTGTTCAGTTCCGCACCAATATCGTGCTTCAAGTCTTTCAGCGCATCCCAGCGGGCCATGGGCGGGATGAAAAACGTTTTATCGTATTCGTCCTCATCGTCAGCCAGTGCGGCGGCCTGATCCTGTGTCTTGCCTTTGTCCAGGTAATACTGAACCACGCTTTCACGGGCTTCGTCGAACGCATCCGACAGGCGCTTCAAGAACATCATGCCGAAGATGTAGTCCTTGAATTCAGAAGCATCCATGTTGCCGCGCAGAATGTCGGCGGCCTCCCAAAGAAAGGATTCAAGTTGTTGCAGGGTGATGGGTTGGGTCATGGATAATGGGTCCGCTTAATGCTAAATATGGGTAAAGGATAGCGAGGAATCAATGGCAGGACAAAGGCGCTTGGTCTTTGGCTATACATCAATCAAGAATGACCATCTCTGACTCATCACCATCTTCCTCTGCTTCAAAATCCATTCCCTCTTCAGGCTCTGTACCCGTGTAAGCCTCTTTGCCAATCGCCTTTTCAATAAGTTTAAGCAGGCGCTGCTGGCGGTCCGTCATAAAGGCTTCAAAATCGTCAGTGCGTAGGAGCTTTGAATCAATCAGGTGTGAACCTAAATAGCTGTCTAAACGTTCGCGCCCGATTGCCGGGGTTTTACTATCCCCTCCTTCTAGCTTCGCCAGATATGCTGACGGAGCAACTCCTCCGAGGATTCGGTTAGTTCGATATGACAGAGGAGTCTTGTTAATGATGGAGTCGTAGACTGCCGGCCTAATGCCCTGCTTCTTGCACCAGTCTTGAGGAAAGATGTGGTGGATATCTACATTCTCGCCAAAGAAAACGGTGTGATCGAATTTTTGGCCAGATCGAAAATCTTGCGCCCCTTCTTTCATAAGCAAAGCGTTCATGCCTTTGTAAGCGGCAGAAAGTCGCATACGCATCGTCTTCAAGCGATCAGCACGGAAGATGGTTTCACTAACAGTGGTTGGCTCAGGGCCGCCACTCAACCAAGCGGGAACCTCGATAAAGTCTTTGGCAATTCGGGTTTCGACAGTTGAGCCATATAACTCACCGAATACCCCATTCCAGTACCAGCGGATGAGCTTAGCTCTGTAAGCTTCGTGCTCCCAATCATCTCCAATTTCAGTCAAAATCGCTGCTAGAGGCACAATCTGTGATTGATACGGCAAATCAAAAATACGGTAGATGTGCAGCATATGCAGAAATTTGGCTGCTCGCACAAAACCCTCTTCCACCTGCCTCTCGTACTTTTTGTAAGCAACAAGAGGAAGGTTCAGTAGTGCTTGCCGATTCGCGGTGACGGCAGGCAGCTCCTTACCCTGTTTACCAGCAGACTGAGCTTCCAGCCGTCGGTCACGAGTATAAAAAAGAGAAATTGCCTGAAGGAAATCAGTGTTGCTGACTCTGGCAATGATGCCCTCTTCAGCGCCAGCTGAGCGCAACGTGCTCACAAAGCGCTGATGTCGCCCTGGGTAGTTATGGTCTCCGTACCAGTCTCTACGTAGCTGATGGCCGTCCGCAGCATACATTGCTGTAACCAACTCAAAAGCATCCAACGGCTTGCCACCAGTGTTTACCTTTTCAAAAACAACGCAGACAGCTTCTTTGGTGGTTGATCGGTCTAGCGAGATCACCGGTACACGGTAGTACTTGAAATTTTCCAACACCTCTCGCTTGAAGATGCGGAAAGTCTCACGCACGGAATTATGGGCATCACCCTTCCAATATTGATCGAATCCGTCTTGCCAGCGGTCCCAGTCAAAAACATGCGTAACAGGGAAAAGCAGCGCAGCATATTCATGCTCAGGCGTAGAAAGATCAAGGACCACATCACGCCCGAAGTCTTGTCGAATTTTCTTATCCTCTGGAACACCAATGATGGCTTGTTCTCTGTCGATGGTTGGGTCCAGTGCTTTATTGATGTCAATATAAAACCAACGCTTGACCTTTTTTTTCTTGGGCGTAACCGTCTCCACAACCTTATTTCGCAGTGTTACCTGATACAGCGAGGTCATGCGCTGCTGTCCATCTAGCAGAAGCGAGCGAGGAGTTTCATCTTTTGCATAAGGGGGGGCCCCTTCAATTGGACGAGGCTTAAAGTTAACATCGCCGCCAGTATCCAACGTCATTAGCGCACCCACTGGGAACGCTCGGGAAACTGAAGCAAGGAGACTTTTGATGCGATCCTCATCCCATACCCAACTACGCTGAAAGTCAGGTAGCTGTATGACACCCCGGTCGCAGTCTTCCAGCAGCTTGTATAAGTCGTAGGGGTTTGTCTGAAAAGTCGAACCGGCCATCTGAGTCTCCGCGATAGATTGGCCGATTATTCTGATCGCCTAATTATGAGAGGCAAGAACAGGCGGCACGCATCTATATAAATGAAACCATATGCTACCACTGGCCCTGTTGAGGTTGTACCGAGGCAAAGGGTGAATGTAGGAGTAGCCCAAGTTCCTAATAAAACAAGCAGGTAGCAGCTTTCGGCCACAACCCGCCGTTCAGCAAGCTCGTTGGGCAAAAAGCACCCCTGAGACGATTGCACCGCGTATTCCAGATTTTCTCACTCATATATCACCCCCTGGAGTACCCACCAGTCTGACGCAATTCGCCAGGAGCATCAATGAATCAAAGCCCCTCCCCTCCTCAGCCCAACACCCCTTTTCGTGTTCGTCCTCCTGACCCCATCGACAAGATCACCGGAAAACATGGCCAGCTGCATGCCCTGCCGACCAGTCTTCATGCCGATGGTCTTGATAACTTCCTCGGTCTCTCCCCAGAACTTCAAAACAACTTGCTGTGGCTGGCGGCCGAACTCACCCAGAACATCAGAGGTACGGTCACGCAGTTGCCCTACCCCACTCCATGCCGCTCCGCCTGACCTGTTCACACTTCCTACTCGTACTGGCCCTAGAGTTCACCCTCTGGGGCCTTTTTTATGCCGCCTTCCCTATCCAAGGATTATCAGCATGACAACACCACCCAACCAAAACGCGTCTGACTTTATCTATCGTTCGAACAGACCAGCTAGGTGCCCGCTGTGCGAATCACCCAAAACCCGACTCAAGAATCACGGCAAAAAACTAGGTGGAGCGCTCGGTACCTGCGCTGGCGTCTTCAGTGCGCTGGCCGGTGCCAAAAAGGGTGCCAGTATCGGCGCCTTCATGGGGCTTCGCGCGATGGCCTCATCAACGCCCCTTAACGGGGTTTCGGCTGCAGTACTCGGTGCCCTGGCAGGCGGTACAGTGGGCTGTGCAGCAGGTGCTGCGTTGGGTCAAGCCGTAGACGAAACAATGCTGAACAACCACATGTGCCGCACGTGTGGCCACACCTTTCAAACCTTTTGAACTTTTTCGTATGGAGAACCGCTATGGCTCACCTCGTCGAACAAATGGCCGACGTCGGCCAACCACCTCGCCATGGCTTAGGCAAGCAACTCAGTCCAAACCAGCTGAGGTCTGGCAGCAGCAAGCCGGAATGAACTGGGACATCAAAGAAGCCCCCGTTCAGTTCATGGATAGCGTTGACGCCACTCAATCACGCCTGATCACCTTCCCACAAAGCAAAGTGCTGTAGCGCACCGACACCTGCACACCCCTATTCACTCTGGTTTATATTGTTCGAGGTGACTTGGTCACTATTTTTTCTTTCAAATATTTTGGGAGTAGCGTCTATGAAAAGATTCACCATGGCTACCGTATGCACGGCCTTGTTGTTGTCCTTCAGCAGCGTTTGGGCTTCTGACGGCAAAGCCATTCCGGGTGTTCGCGGCATCGACCACATCGGCTTTACCGTACCCGATATCGAGCAAGGCGTTACTTTTTTTCGTGATGTACTAGACTGCACCGAGGTAATGAGGTTTGGTCCATTCAGTGACGATAAAGGTACTTTCATGCAGGACCTTGTCAATGTCCATCCTCGCGCTGTCCTTCATCAGATCGCAATGATGCGCTGCGGTAATGGCTCAAATATCGAGTTATTCCAGTACAGTTCGCCAGACCAAAAGAAAGAATTGCCCCGAAACAGTGATTATGGCGGAGCTCACATTGCCTTCTATGTTGAAGATATTGCGGCTGCTGTAGAGAAGGCGAAGGCCCTTGGGTTGAAGACCTTTATGGGGCCTTTCGAACTTAAAGAAGGCCCAGCGGCCGGCCAATCTATCAACTACGTGCTGACCCCCTGGGGCATGCATGTTGAACTGATCAGCTACCCCAATGGCATGGCCTACGAAAAAGATGCAAAAACACGGCTCTGGTCACCAGAGCGCTGAAAAGCCCATTAATTCATGTGAGGCCTCAAAAGTCATAAGACAGACCGGCAGTCATCATTGTACTGCGACTGCCGTCTGTTTTCCTCCAGTTGGGCGAGACCATGACCCCCAGGCCAACTTGCACGTCTTTAATCGGCGTATAACTGATGCCAAACTGACCAAACGGGGTGTACTTCCCTGTATCGTCGGTATTTGTGGCTGCGCCCAGGCTCACCCCCAAAGACCACTGTTCATTAAGCACCCAAATGGGTGCCACTGAAACGCTCCAGAGATGTCGGCGAGGCTCGTCTTCTATTGAGCGGGAATAACGGTTACCCGAGTACCCCACATTAAAATGCAGCTCGTAGTCACTCGACACGTATGAGCTGATCCAGATCAGCTCAAAGTTGGTTTTTGCCGAGCCAAGCCCCTTAGCCTCGCTTCTTTGGCTGACAGGCAATATCAATGAGGGCATGAGTGCAAAACTCCATCCGCGATTCTGGTCACCCGCAAAGAGCCACTGTGCACCCACTTGGGTGTTTTGCCAGCCAGCATACGGATTACCTTGACGCGCTTTGTTTATAAATACGTCAAGGTTGTCTGTAACGCCATACGTGTACGACCAAAGCAGCGTATTGGACGCGTCGGTTGTGACCTCCATTTCATCGCCGGCATCATTTAAAACAATGGCACGATCTTTTTGGTACGCGAAACTCATCTCGATTTCGCTTTTCCCTTTGCCTTCGGTATCTGCATCGTCAAAATCAAAGGGAAAAAAGGCGTTTGCGCTACACGGCAAAACTAAACAAGCCAATAAGGCCCAACGCCTTGGCAACACAGTGAATCGCATGTTTGTCTTTCAAGATGAAATAAGCTGCCGGCTTTTCTAGACCACGCCATCCTGAACCGACAACGTGCTTCATGTCCCCAAAATCGAGCACTTCATTATTTTGCGCGTAGTTTACCTAAGCAGTATCCGTTCGGGGATCTTAATGAGTGCCGCTCAAACCACTTTAGTCGAAGCACTGGCAACCCTAATCACCCCCTGCTGCACTGTTGATTCGGGCAATGTCGTGTGCGGGGTGCGGTCAAGGTCGAAGCGGAACACATCAGGTCGATCGTAATGGCCGGCTCCGTCGGCAAAGTACTTCGCAAAAGCAATCATCGATAAATCCAGATCGGCAAAAATAACCGCCTCGGTATCGCGGTGCGGCTCGGCCAACCACTTACCATTCGGCCCCATAAAGCCGCTGATCCCGCCACCCACCGTAGGTGCATCTGGGCCAGCCGGCACTGCCAAGCGCTCCACCATCTCTTCAGAAATACGCCCTTGCACCACGATCACATAAGTTTGCGCGCAAATTGCGTGGGCTGCTGCCAACGTGGTGGCATAGTGATTGAAATCGCCTGCATTCGGATCAGCATGGGTAGCATTGATAGCCGGCCACGACGCGACGTGAATCTGCTCGCCCATCGCTGTAAGTGCGTGGCGCGCCAGGCTCATCGTGTGTTCAAAACAAATCAACCCGCCAACCCGCGCAAAACCCGTATCCACCACAAACAAATCGCGGCCGTCGCCCTGGCCCCACACGGTACGCTCGGCATTGGTAGGATGCAGCTTGCGGTGCTTCGCTACTAAACGCCCCTCGGGCGAATACCACGCCATGGTGTTGTACAAGGTGCCACCGTCACGCTCGTTAACCCCCAAACTTACCCAGACCCCCGCCTCGCGAGCAGCCGCCGCAATCGCATCCGATTGCGGGCTGGGCAGCTCAATGGCATTACGATACAACTCGGCAAAAAACGGCGCGGCATACTTTGTTGTGTGCGACCAGATCCAGTACGGATAGCCCGGCAAAAACGTTTCAGGGAAGGCAACCAAGCGTGCTCCACCCGCCGCAGCTTCGTGAATAAACTCGACCGCCCGCCGCACACCGGCTTCCAGGTTCAAAAAAGGCGCTGCTGCATGCACAGCTGCCACACGAACGGTCTCGAACGAAGTCGTCATTAAAGTCTCCTGAGCAAGTTGGGTTAAATGCAAAAACAGGCGTACCGTTACCATACAGTATGCGGCATCGCAGACGTGCAAACCGTAGCAAGCCCCAGTGGGGGGGTCAAGCAATTTCGAACAACGTGTACGGCGCCTATTTGACGAACACCGGCACTAACTAATACTCCGCAAAAAAGCGACTTTTCATGGTAAATATTGTTGAACTCGACGGCGTGCGTAGCATGCATTTCGGCACTGCCGCCGTACAAGGCACAATGCGCATCGACCAGCCCAATTCGATCGAGCTGGAGTACGTTCAACAAATGATGATGTGGCTACTGTTTCGCGACAACGCCGCACATATTGTTCAGCTTGGCCTGGGCGCAGCGGCGCTAACAAAATTTTGCTACCACCACCTTGCGCCCTCAAGAATCACAGCAGTCGAGCTCAACCCTGAAGTCATTCAGGCATGCCGAAGCCACTTCGCGTTACCAAACGACGACGACCGACTGAAGGTTTTAAGCATGGATGCGGCAGATTACGTCACAGATTTTTCGCGACGCCGCTCGGTCGATATTTTGCAGGTTGATTTATACGATGCAAAAGCACATAGCCCAGTTCTTAGCTCTGAAGCCTTCTACGGGGCCTGCGCAAATATCCTGTCACGCACAGGCATGATGACCATAAACCTGTATTGCGACTGGCCTGAACACCTTGCGCACATTCGGATGATCGAAAACGCCTTCCCTGCCGTCGCCTGGTTACCTGAAGTCCACGATGGCAATATGGTAGCTATTGCCTTTAAACAGCCACCGTCAATCGATTTTGACGCGCTTTACGCACGCGCCGAAGATGTTTCTGCCGCATTCGGCCTGCACGCACAAAGCTGGGTTGCAGGGCTTTACAGCTGGATGAGCCAGGACATCGGGGAAGCATAAGCCGCAGATGTAATGACCCTGCGGAACCAGTACAGTTCGTGAGGCTAATGCAGGATTGAAGCGCCTCGGGGCGCTTCAATCTTTGATTTTCACTACTTATACAGACGCATCACCCGTCGCCACCCAATACGCACGCCGGCCAGTGTCACCGCCAGCCCGCCCAGGCTCAGCACCATGATGACAAGGTCGCGAAGCGGCCCCGTACGCAGCAGGCCCGGCGTATCCCAACTATGAAGAAAGTAAAACAGCCAACGGCCAGTTCGCTGCGAGGTATCCAGGCTGGTTACCACAGCGCCCGTTTGCAGGTCGATATACACGCGCGTGCGCCCCGGGTCGGCAAAGTCTACGCGTAACGCGGGCAAGCCCAACTGACGTGCGCCGTTCATGGCCTCGGCATGCCGCCGGTAATAATAGGCATCGTCTACACGCAGTACTTCGTTGCCGATCAAGGGATACGAAAACAGCTGGGCGGCCGCAGCCAGTGCTTGGGCAGCAGGCCATGACAGGCTGACAGCCAAACCGCCCTGCCCATCGTCGCGCACCAGACGGGTATGCGCCTGTCGGTCGTATGCCAGTACATACGTTTCGGCATTCAGGCTTCGCCAGTGCAGTTCGACCGGCAAAAAGCCGGACTGGTGCAAGGTCTGAATGACGCGTGAAGGCTGTGCAAGCGGCCCGGCAGGTAAGCTGCCACCACCGTAGTACGCGACGAGGTTGGGCTTTATGTGTTTAGGCGAGAATATGCCCAGAGGGTTCATGGACATCAGGCCGCTGAATATCCAGGCCAGGATCACGCCTCCGAAAAGCAACCCTGCAATATGATGCCAACGCATCCATGGCTCCCGATACGGAGTGCGAGCCCCTGTTTTGTAGCGGCCGTTAAAACGCCAGCGCCACACGCCGACGACACAACCCGACAACGCGCTGACGGTGCACAAGGCCGATAACCCAATGACTAGCCAGGACCAGATCGGGTCGACCGAGCCGTCTTTGAACATATAGAGCCAGTGCAACCAGGCCCCCACGTAACTCCAGCGTTGCTGGGACAAAGGCGCATCGAGGACCACCTGACCGGTAACTCCGGACACATACAACGTGCCCGGAAGGGGACCGTCTACGGAAATGCGGTGCAATGGCCGATGCGCATCGAGACTGCGTGCATGCGTCCAGCGATCTTCATCGATAGCGTCGTCGTAGCGCAATGTCGCATTCGGCAAAAATACCGCCGCCTGTGCCAATGCGCGCTCGGGCGTGACAGGGCCCAGGCGCTGTCCATCCCGGGCGCTATAGGCTAAAACGCCCTTCCCCGCGTTGCCCAACACATAAGCAGGCGTGTCGGCAATAACCGTCAGAACAACGGCGGCGTCACCGACGAAGCGGTCGTCCGGCAAGGTATCCAGCGTCACACAGCATTCGGTCACCGACAACTCGGGCGACGCGGCCAGGCGCTCCCAAGGGGTGAGCTTGGGATAACCGACGAAAAGCATGACGATGCCGCTGACAAACCAAAGCGCCATCAGCATGCACCCGACCACACCCGTCCATCGATGCACCAGATACGTCAGGCGCTTTGTACGGGCCATCAGATTCATCATGATGCCCCAGACCTAGAACCGATGGTCCAACGTCAGCTCGAAGCGTCGCCCCGGGCCATACAGCCATTGCATGGTGTTGTAGTAAGCCGTGGTGAAGTAAGCCTTATCAAATACGTTGTAGCCGCGCGCGGTAATAGACGTATCTGTCCCGACATCCCAGCGTATGGCCAAATCGGTTGTGGTGTACGACGGCAGGGTCAATGTATTTGCGTTGTCGGCATAGCGCTTTCCTACGTAACGCAGCCCACCCATTGCTGTCCAGTTAGGCAGAAAGTCCCAGCTTACCCATACATTAGCCAGACGCTGTGGCACGTTCGGCGGCACATTGCCACTGCGGGACACCGCCCTGCCACCCGACGATTCATTAAAATCATCGTACCGTGCCTGAAGTACCGTGGCATTGGCTTGCACGCGCCAGTGCCGCGCAACGGCCAGCTCAATCGAGGCCTCAACCCCTCTGGAAGAGCGTTCGCCAACCTGCACACTTTGGCTCGGATTGATTGGGTCGCGGGAGATTAAATTGTTTTTGCGAATGTGGTAAACCGACAATGTCAGCGCGCCCCGGTCATCCCAAAAATTACTTTTAACCCCGACTTCAACCTGACGCCCTTGGGTCATCTTGAAGTCTGCATTGGCGGGGCTAAGCATGAGCAAAGCGCCTACCGGATCAGCCGCCTCGGAATACTGTGCATATACGGCGGTGTCGGCGGTCAAATCGTAGACCGTACCCAGTCGCCAGCCCACGTTGGCGTATCGCTTCGAAAAAGCTTGCTGCCGGGACACCAGATCATCACGACGCAGTTGAGTTTGGTCGTATCGCACGCCTGCCACCAACGACCACCGATCAGTCACTTCAGTGCGGTTCTCTGCAAACAACGCAACCTGATTCGCCTTGTTGCGATAACGCGGGATGAATGCAAAATCACTTCGGAAGTAGCCCGGATCGGGATCGTACAAGTCGACAGAACCGGAGCTACCACTATAGGTATTGTTGTCATGCTGAAACCGGCTACGGCTCAGATCAAATCCTATCGAGAAAGTCGAGGGCATGTGAGCCAAGCGCCACTTGAATGTCGCATCAGTCGCCCAACCGGTTTGGCTCTGGTCGTGAGAAATTTGCGTGTTGCCGGAACGATCAATCCGTCCGGTTTGCGCGTTGTAATCGTAATACTCGGCATTGCGCCAATCACGCCGGCTTGTCACATGGTAAAGGCGCGAGCTTACCGTCAAGTCATCATTGGGACGCCAGAAAATAGCTAATTCTGACCACTGATCGCGAAACCGCATGACGCTGTCTTCAACGTTGTAGTTTGTTTTTCGCAAACCTCGCTGCGGGCTACCGTCAACCAACGGTGTTCCAAAATATTGCATGGGGCGCTGATAACCGTACGCATGGCTTACTCGAAAACTAAGCTCGGGCGTGGCGTCGAACTGCAAAGCACCCGAAAACGTGGCATCGGAATTATCCCCCCGATCTACCCAACCATCGCTGCGATTGCCGCTCAGATCTACGCGATAAGACAGCCGATCGGTCAGACTGCCGCCGCTCCCCAGGCCAAGTCGCTGCGTATTGTCGCTGCCCACCGAGGCCTGCAGCTCGTTTTCTACGGGTCCAACCGTGGGCTTTTTGGGAATAACATTAACCACCCCGCCGATAGCACCCAAGCCATAGATGACAGAAGCCGGCCCGCGCAACGTCTCGATACGGTCAACCGACCACGTATCGAACGGAAAGGTAATGCCCACATTACCGTATAGCGCAGTGCCATCGTAAAGGCGCATGACAGATGCGCTATCGCTGAACCCACGAACAGACAGGGCGCTCAAACCATTACCTGGATGCGGCATGGCACTAAAACCGGTGGACCAGGTAATGGCCTGTGTGATGGACGCATCCCCCCGCTCCTCGATGTCCTCACGCGAAATGACGTCAAGACTGGCCGGCGTCTGCCGCAGCGTTAGCCCCAGATTAGAGCCCGTAGACGCGGGTTGCGTCATCGTCGAGCCGCGCTCTCCGGAAATAGTAATGGGCGCCAGCGTAGGCGTAGCTTGCTGCGCGCCAACGCGATTGGCCAGCAGCAGGAATGAAAATGCAATGAACGCACGAAGCACAGCCAGCACGCCCTGAACGTGCTTGGCATTAAATAAATACCGCATAGAAATACTCCTGACATCTGCTGAGGTTGCGTGCACGCGCAAGCGCGCCGCCCGGCGCAAGCGCACCGGCTGGAAGCAACGACTCAGCAAAATGAAATGACTAAGGTGTGTCGTGACCAAGACTGGACCACGACATCAAGCTACCTATAGTGAGATGTCAGGAGATAACGGGGGGTGCTCGCGCTCTGGCAGGACTCCAGAGAAAAGCCAGTGGCGCAGGGGCATCGTCGACAACCCAATGCGCGCAAGTTTGGGCGACGGGCTGCCATGAAGATGGCGCTGCAGTATCAGGCGGTGTCGCACTGTAAAAACACAGTAAACAAAACCCGTCTTGTACGCTGGCTGCAACACTGCTGGCGTCGGACGAGTCGTTCTCAACCTCGACCTCGACAAGCTGGGAACCGCCGGCATGACACAACTGCATCAGAACCGTGCGCGCAGTAGCCCGGTTGCCCGAAGCGCCCGCCCACACGGGGACCGCCATCGCATTCAGAAACGCGAGCAGCAGCAACCAAGATGTCCAGCGTCGCACTGGCGCGTTCATGCGCATGACAGCTATTTGTCCCCCTCTTTTTAACGCCGAAATATTAGCATTGAAAAGTGGACGAACTTTTTGCTTATACCGTCCAACAATTCAACGTGTTGATTCGCACAGTTTAAGTCGACAATTGCAGTAAACCCGCGGACTGTCGAGCTGAGAAGCTGTCGGTCGCGTGGCCAGAGAGCTTGAATACGGCCACGGCACCAACCAGTGCCTCGGCTTGGGTCAGCAAACTTTTTGCTGCTGCAGCCATTTGCTCGACCAACGCAGCATTTTGCTGTGTCGCCTGATCCATCTGTCCTACGGCTTCACCGTTGCAGACAACTCTTCCATCGAAGCGGCCGTTTCTTCAAGCGCACTGGCCTGATTCACCGTACGTGCCGAAAGGTCTTGATTACCTTGGGCAATTTCATGACTGGCAATCGATACAGCCTGACTGCCTTGACGAACGCTGGCCACAATGTTTTCCAGACTTTGCCGCATGTTTTCCTGCTCGCTGATCAACTGGGCCACTTCATCGCTGCCTTTAGCCACAAGCGGGTGCGTCATATCGCCGTGGCTCATGTGGTACGCGGCTTTCAATGCGCTTCGAAAGCGCTTGTCAGCTCGGACATTGCGCTTCCGACCTGATTGCTTGGCTGAACGACAGACTCACGCAAAAACATCAGCAGCGCCCCATCTTGCCCTAGCGGCGCATTACGCACCAACTGGACGATGTCGTCTGTGGCTTTCTGATCTGCCGCCGATAGGGCCTTGACCCGATCAAACGCTTGGGCACGCGACGCGTCGTCGGTCAACCGGCCCGCCTGATCCATTAACTCGACGCTGCGCTCTCGGCCTTGCTGCAAACGCGCCAACGCGCCTTCGCGCTCTTTAGCGCTGGCTGCCAAAATGGCGTCGCGCAACGCGTAGGCTACTCCTTAATCAGTGAAAATACATTTAAATAACGCCGGCTTTTTTGAGTGTCTGCCGGGCACAACACTCAAGCGCAGCCGGCGGTACAAATGACACGCAGACAGAATCGTGATGCCTACTTACAATCGTCCCGTATCACCGTCAAAATGATCAATGCTTTGCTGAAAGCCGCCCCAGACAATCGACAACAAAGAAACTCATCGCCATGGAATTTTTCAAGACACTCGGGCTTTTCGCGGCTACTGCTTTAGCCGAAATCATTGGTTGCTACCTGCCCTATCTTTGGCTTAAGCAAGACAAATCAGTATGGTTGTTAGTACCTGCCGCCGCCAGCCTGGCTATTTTTGCCTGGTTACTCACCCTGCATCCTGCGGCCGCAGGCCGTGTCTATGCCGCGTATGGCGGCGTTTACATCAGCGTTGCCATGATTTGGCTGATCGTGGTGGATAAGGTTAAACCGACAAGTACCGATTGGATCGGTGTGGCGGTAAGCTTGCTTGGCATGGCTATTATTATGTTTGGGCCACGCAGCACGAGCGCGTAAAGGGTCTGTCTGAATCAGACAGGTTGACTACAATCGGCCAGGGCAACGACCAAGTCCCTCTTTTCAGGGCAACGAACTACGACGCCGCCAAAATGGCTGGTCTGTCCATCGGGGTTGGGTCTGATAATAAAAATCGCGTTGCGACACGTACTTGTCCCACAGCTGTTGCTGCTGCAAAACATACTGACCTATATAGTGATTGTCGCGACCCAATGCGCGATCGTTAACCGGGTTGTCAGACAGTGCGTAGTGAATCAGATGCCCCGCATGACTGCCCGATCTAAGCGCTTTGTCGATGCCTTGAGACGACAACGGGTCGTAAGCCTGGGCGGCATCGCCAACCGCCATCCAGGCATCACCGCAAAACGACGCCAGCCGCTGGCTGTTGGCCGCAGCACCTCGAATGGTGCCCAATGGGCGATACGCGTGATCGGCCAGCAAAGGCCCAATATGGGCCGAATCGCCCAAGATTTGCTGGAAGCCCTCGGCGCTGGCCGCCAACCTGGCAAGCGATAAGTCTTTGTCGGTATGAAACACCACCAAGCGGCGCGTTGTGTCGTCTTGGCCACCTGGCAGGCGGTTGGTGTACCACCAGCCATGCGGCCCGGCCTCGATTCGGGTGTAGCAGTCGTCATCTTGCGCTGACGTTGCGAACCATTGTGCATAGGCAAACAATTTGTCGTCGGTTTCAAGCGCCGTAATACCCAGCGCCTTGGCCACGGAAGAACGTCGCCCGGTACAGTCGACCAGATACCGTGCCTGGTGTACTGGCACACCGTAGCTAAATTGCACTTGCCAGTTGGACGTTGAGTCAACGAGCCGGGTGCAAGATTCAAAGCGGGCGCCCGTCAGTAGTGTCACACCTTCAGCAACCGCCTTCTGGCGTAAGGCTTCATCAAAGGCCACCCTATCAACGCATAAACCAAAACCCGTTTGGGTAAAGAAGAAGTCGGTGGTTTGCGCCTGATCGGTCGCCCAAACAGAAACGTTGCCGGCGGTATGAAACACGCCGCACAGCCCCGCTTCGGGCGCATCAATGTCGCCTAAAAAATGCTTAACCAAGCCCACACATACGGGTGGCAGCGACTCACCCAGTTTAAATTTAGCGCCGCCCTGCTCGTCGACCAATAAAACACGCTGGCCAAACTTGGCCAGCGTTATTGCGGTGGCAGACCCGGCCGGCCCGCCACCGACAACGATAACGTCCCATACCGTATCGGTGGCTTCTTCAGGCGATGACACCAAAAGGTCAGTTCCCTTTGGCGGGCGGACGGTTCAATGACGGATCTCGCTCTTGCTCGACAAACACAACAGACCCGTTATCTTTCAGGAAGTCGCCATCGGCCGTCTTGATAGGCAGCACCATGCCCAGCTTTGGCCAGGCATAAGCCATCTGCTCATAGCCATCGGTAGACGACAAGGGCTCGCCATCGGCGTCGTAACCGCGGAACCACTCTTTATAGGTGCGGGTTTTGGTATTGGCATCGTATTCGAAGACGATGTCGGGACGCTGCGTGGGCCACCAGGCCTCGTTGCACGACCAGAAATCGCCCTGCCACGGACTGGACATAAATGCCGAAAGCGAGCCGGGTTCGACGTCTTTTCCAACCCTGAACGCCTCGGCAAAAAACTCACGATAAATAATCAGGTAGGGGAACTCGATGCCTGGGTGAAATCCGCCACCAATGGTGGGTTGCAGCGCGGCGCTATCCAGAGCATGTGGCTGATCGTTGAGTGGCAACTTGTCAAACGCGACGGGCTTTTGCATCTCGCCAACTTCAAAATCCC
Organism: Pusillimonas sp. T2; assembly: GCF_002236805.1. GTDB lineage: Bacteria > Pseudomonadota > Gammaproteobacteria > Burkholderiales > Burkholderiaceae_B > Neopusillimonas. Next base: position 23,027 of record NZ_NIQA01000012.1, read on the forward strand.
CTTCGGCCCAATTCTTCAGATGGGCCAATTGCCAGTCCGTCAGACTCAGGAACTGATCGGGCAGGTCGTTACCCAATTGTTTGTTTTGCAAGGGTTTGCCCCCTGTACCCCACAGTTTGGGCATCAAGGTATCGACTTCGGCGCGTTTAAATTCATCATTCTTCCAGCTGGTCGGGCGCTGGGGAGGCGGCGGCATCAGCGAGTCGACCAAGCGCCCACGCTGCCCAGGGGCATGACGCATGAGGCGATAAATGGTCTGCCGAATCGGCTTCATGTTCTCGGCCGGATTGCTTAGCAAGGCCAAGTAGCCCGGGTTAAGCAAGTTACCGGACTGGGCCGGACCATGCCCTTTATTCTTGGCGTCGGGCAAGACCCCCGCCGCTTCTGCGCTAACCCAGCCGTAATGCACCGCGTTCGCAAATATCGGATAGATATCCCGATAGAAATTGGTTTTTTTGCCAGCATTGGGATAGGCCTCTGGGAAGGCTTCGTACACGCGGTCGAGGATGGACACGACGTGGTACATATGGGGCGCATACTTAGGCGGCGCCGTGATGATCCAGGCGCCGGCGTTGGGGTTGCGAGTGCCGTCGTCTGTTTCTGTCTTGACGTTGTCCCGTGTGCTTAACACCGTGCCGTCGCTGAGCGTTACTGTGGCGTCAATTTCACCGCCACAGGTGTCGTCCCACCAGCCTGGCACGTTGAAGTATGCAAACTGATTGGTTAACGGATTTTTACCGTTGTCCGGCCCGTTGGGCGGCTCGACGAACTCGCTGGGGTTCGACAGCATTACCTTGGGTGTCGTGACGCAGTCCCCTTTTCCGGGGGCAGGCACAAACAACAAACGGCTTTGTGCATCGAGCCGCAATTGACCTAACTCAATACCTTTGGCCGGCGTGTACGTCACCTCAACTTCTTGCGACGTGTCTTTGGGTGTAAACCCCTCAAACCGCAAGGCCCCTGGCAGCTTGCCCTTTTCAATACCGGTAAATACATCACCCTTCATGACCACAGGCTCTGTCTGACCAGAGGTAATGGTATGAACGCCTGGATCAATGATCAGTTGCGTGCGCTCGATGGGCTTCTTGCCGGGTTGAATGGACGGATTGCGTAACTCGTCTGGGTCAAACAAATAAGCGCCCTGAAACGCATAGTTTGCCGCTTTCATGTTTCTGACATGAACGCGCCAGCGTAAAGACTTGACCAGCTCAGAGTCTGACGTGAGCTCGGCAACAACCTTGCCGTCGGCGTCATAGGCATACACGCGATAGCGCTGCGCCTGACGTTTAAGCCGTGCCTTGCTGTCGCGATAAGTGCCGCCATCGGGGCCAGGGCCACCACTGCCGCCGGGATCAACGACAACCCCAGGTGCCTCTGGGCCGATAAAAAATTCATCACTGTTCCCCATACGTGCAAGACCAATACCGGGATGGATGCGAATACTTTTGATTTTTTGGGACACGACGCGGCTCCTTTTGGGGTGCATCTGCTGGGCATCAGGCAAAGCGCGACTTAATCAACGACCGTTGCACGGCCCTAATAGATAGAGGAAAGCCAACGCTTAACGCTGGCCAAGAGTATGGCAAAGCAAAGTAAGGTCAGACCGCGCTTAAAATTTTCCAGTCAACCAGATCAGCCGACGCCACGGTATAGCGGTTGCCATGATGCTCGATTTCGGCGTAGGTTAAATCACCCGAGCGGCGATGCCCGCGCAATGCAAAGCCGCCACCGAAGCCCGCCTTGATAGATTTTTCGATGTGTACTTTGGTATAGGTAATCGACGGATTGGATGTGCTACCTAACGCAGCCGCACCAGCCAAACCCGGCACCAACAACACGCACGCACTGGTGCACCCTTTTATAAAGTCTCTACGCTTAGTGTTCATGGGCTGCAGCTCCTGGAGTTTGCGTGTATTAGTTTGAATTTATCTAAAGATTACCGTATCTGTGTTTCAAATTAAAGGTTTGATGCTAATAAATTAGGATGGCAAAGTTCGCGAAGATTGATCAGCCCAAAATCTTCAGCAATGCCTTGGCAGTGGGCTCGGATGACGCCGGGTTTTGACCGGTAATCAGCAGGCCATCGCTGACCACGTATGGTTGCCAGTCATCGGCTTTGCTGTAATTGCTGCCGTTCTTTTTCAACATGTCTTCCACCAGAAACGGCACCACTTTAGTGAGACCGACGGCCTCTTCCTCGGTATTGGTGAAACCGGTGACTGACTTGCCTTGGACCAGCGGTTTGCCGTCGGCCGACTTAACGTGGCGCAGCACGCCGGGTGCGTGGCATACGGCAGCCACTGGCTTACCGGCGGCGAACATGGCTTCAATCAGCGCGACCGATGTGGAATCTTCGGCCAGATCCCATAGCGGGCCGTGACCGCCTGGATAGAATACAGCGTCGAAGTCGGCGGCCGAGACCTCCTTCAGCCTTTGCGTGTTGGCCAGTACGGCCTGAGCTGCCGGGTCATTCTTGAAGCGCTGAGTGGCGTCGGTCTGCGCCGACGGATCATCGCTCTTCGGATCCAGCGGCGGCTTCCCACCATGGGGCGAAGCCACGGTAATCTGCGCGCCAGCGTCCTTAAATACATAGTAAGGCGCGGCGAACTCTTCCAGCCAAAACCCCGTCTTCTTGCCGGTATCCCCCAGCTGATCGTGCGAAGTAAGAATCATTAGCATTTTCATTAATTGTCCTCTTTGAATGGGGGATGGGAATGCGAGGGGCCTTGTCGACGCAGCCTTATTCATTGGCTGCGCCAACCACCAGCTTACTAAAATTGCTGCCTGAGATGTGAGCGGGAATGTATTTACCCTGCTATCTACCTTTATTTCACGCCTGCCCACATTATGTTCTGCTAGTTAACGAAAGTATTCAATACCTTTGAATGCACTTTAACTGGGCACTGAGTTTGGATCGGACTGGCGGAAGTTGAGCGTCAAGGCTGTTGCGGCCGTAGTCACACGTTCGATGAAAAGAGTCGAAATAGCTAAATTTCCGCTCTGAGGTAGCCAAAAATTGAAAATTAAGCTTTTATTGAGTTTGCAACTTTGTTGCTATTTTCACCGATCAGGGTCCTGCTTGAACCATTTAGGCCAAGAACTTTGGCGTCGGTCTCTTGCATCGATGCACGGGGTAACGGACTGGCGTAGTAAAGGCAATTGATTAACAGATTTGGCAATACGATATTTGACGCTGTGTATGCATTCACGATCACCAAATTCACAGCGATTAAGATGGGTACCACCGCAAGGACCATTGGCAAGGCCTTTGGGACACGTCTCCGGGCACACATAAAAGGTGTCATGCAAGCGGCAATTACCACAAGTATCACAACCGACCAGCGGCCGTTTAATGGCTCGTTCTAACGCGTGCAGTGCACTGGCAGCAGTACTATTTTTCCAGAAAGGCCGCGTCACATTCCAGCCAAACGCTTTGCTTAGCCATCCGTAACGACTAAAAAATAAATGATGGACCTTGGACAGCAGCGTGTATCGCAGCTGCTCTAGATGGGATGCTTTAACATCGGATTGCCCTATTTCCCAGCTGGCACTCTCTGGCGTGAAGCAGACTTTAGGAGCCCCTGGTATCTCCCAGCTTTCCAACCACAGTTCCATCCAATCAGCCACGGAGCTTATACGGTCACGATACCTGCCGATGACTTGTTCCAATGCAATCAGCTCATCCAAGGCATGCACACCTGACACATAAACCCCGGCATATCCCATCAGCTGAAGACCGACGATTTGCAAGCCCAGACGCTCGAAGCTTCGTGTGTCAGCGTAGCTCAAGGACACATTCAGCTCGCGATCCAAGACGGCACGCATGGATTTGGTGATAACAATACCTGGCACATGATTAAGCCCAGTTGCGCGTTTAGCGGTCAACTGCATCACGCAGGCAAGCATTGGTTTCGTATCCGCCTGGGTACTCATCCAAGTTTGCGCCTCAAGATGCTTGGCAGCATCAAAACCCAACTGCAAAGTCAAAAAATCGGCGCCAGCCAAGATTTTTTTTTGCGCTTTCAGGTACTGGGCACAGCCTTCTTCTTCGAGGTACTTAAATGGGTTCAATGCTGCACCCAGAAGCCAGTCAGGACAATGTGTACGAGCAATCTGTAATGCAGGAACCGACTCAAGATAGTGTACCGGGGACTGCTCGGGATGGTGGCCTGGCAAGCGATCACCACTTAGAAGCAATAACTGGCTCAAACCACGGGCCTTCATCTCATCCAGGTAGAGCAGTAGGTCTATGCGTTCACGATCCTTGCCTGAAAAATGGAGCAACGATGAGGACGGATCGCCCAGTGCTGCTGCACCCTCAAGTGGGCTGAGATCGCAGTGCAAACCAACCCTATCGGAGAAAGATAGAAACAGAGGCCAACCGGCTAAATGTCCGCGTCGCAAAATTTTTTTATGTGCGGAGGTGCTCGACGATGACTGTCGAGGAATAATCTCCAATACACAGATAAATTGGCCGTCGAGCAGGGCTTGCTTCATTGCGTTAAATACGGCTCGGTACTTTCTGAATAAGGTTTCAGGCTACGGCTTGATCCGCAATGATGTGATATTGCCCTTTAAAGTACACCAAAGGTTGCCTAATGGCCGAGTATTCGGGGCCTAGAGCTTTGACCTCGCCTATCACGATGACGTGATCACCCGCCGCATGCTCGGCATAGATTTCGCAATCGAGCCATTGCACGCTGTTCGCGATGACAGGATTGCCTAATGGCGATTCCCACCATTCGATGCCTTGCCACTTGTCGGCCCCCCTCTGGGCAAATTGGTTGGATATTCGGACCTGCTTATCTGACAAGATGTTGACTGCAAATCGACCTGCCTGGCGAATCTTCGGATAGCTGGCAGAACCAGCCATAACGCTGAAAGACACCAGCGGCGGATTCATCGATACGCTGTAGAACGACTGACAGGTGAAGCCGATTGGCTCACCTTCGACTAACGAGGAAATGACTGTGATGCCCGACGCATAGTGTCCGAGCGCTTTGCGAAAGTGGGACGAATCGATTGACGTCATGTTGGATGACATGGTGGGGCCTGATTGTTGCATACCACTTTTATGAATTGAGGAGAAATCGAAATGAAAGAGGACAAAGTGTCGTCGCTGGTTAAATTCGACGACACTTTGTCCTCTCGAAGTTATTTCTAAAGCTCTTGTCGCACAATTTCTGCGCCTGCCGCCAAGGCGCGAAGCTTGCCTCGTGCCACGTTGCGTGCCAGCGGCGCCATGCCGCAGTTGGTGCAAGGATAGAGTTTGTCGGCGTCAACAAACTGAAGTGCCTTTCGCAACGTATTAGCGACTTCTTCGGGCGTTTCAATGGTGTTGCTTGCCACGTCAATAGCGCCGACCATGACCTTTTTACCGCGGATGAGCTCGATCAAGTCCATTGGAACATGCGAGTTATGGCATTCCAGCGAAACGATATCGATAGTGGATTTTTGCAACTTGGGGAAGGCTTCTTCATATTGCCGCCATTCGGATCCCAGCGATTTTTTCCAGTCGGTATTGGCTTTGATGCCGTAGCCATAGCAGATATGAACAGCGGTTTCACATTTTAGGCCTTCGATCGCCCGCTCGAGAGTGGCAACGCCCCATTCGTTGACTTCATCAAAAAAGACATTGAATGCAGGTTCATCAAACTGGATGATGTCGACCCCAGCGGCTTCCAGCTCCCTAGCCTCTTGGTTGAGGATTCTGGCAAATTCCCAAGCCAGCTTTTCACGACTTTTGTAATGGGCGTCATAGAGCGTATCGATCATCGTCATCGGGCCTGGCAGGGCCCATTTGATCGGTTGATCGGTTAATTGACGAAGGAATTTTGCGTCTTCAACGAAGACCGGTTTTTGACGTGAGACGGCTCCCACAACGGTCGGCACACTTGCATCGTACCGATCACGGATCCTGACCGTCTCGCGCTGTTCAAAATCAACGCCATCCAGGTGCTCAATAAACGTGGTCACAAAATGCTGCCGCGTCTGCTCGCCGTCACTGACGATATCGATCCCGGCAAGTTGTTGCTCTTGTAAAGCTAGGCGCAGCGCGTCCAACTTGCCTTCAACCAACTCTTCGCCCTGCACTTTCCAAGGGGACCACAATTTTTCGGGCTCTGCGAGCCAGGAAGGTTTGGGCAAACTGCCCGCCGTCGACGTCGGTAATAGTTTTTTCATGATGAACAACCTGATTGTTAGTATTCTTAAAGCGCGCCGTCGGCGACCCATTGCGCCAGCGTCGCCTGATACGGCTTGATGAAGTGCTCTTGCGCAAATTTCCCTTGCTGAACGGCCAAGCGGCTACGCTCTTCACGGTCATAAATAATGCGGGTCGGCGAATAATCCCGATTTGTCAGGCGTGGGCGATATAACTTGCCCGCTTCGGCATTGGCGTTGTAGATCTCAGGTCGGTAAATCTTCTGGAAGGTATCCATCGTGCTGATCGTGCTGATCAATTCGAGATTCGTGTAATCGTTGAGTAAATCGCCAAAGAAATAGAACGCAAAGGGGGCTTTGCAATTTGCAGGCATGAAGTACCTGACTTCCATGCCCATCTTCCTGAAGTACTCGTCGGTCAGAGAGTAGTCGTCCTGCACATATTCGACCCCCAAGACGGGGTGCTGGTTGTTGGTGCGCTGATAGGTCTTGCTGGTTGAGACACTCAGGCAAATGACGGGTAGCTTGGAGAAGTTCGCTTTGTAGGCGTCCGAGTTCAAAAATGCTTTGAAAAGTTTTCCGTGAAGGTCGCCAAAATTATCTGGCAGACTGAAGTCGGAACCGTCTTTTTTATGGTCTGGCAGCACTACGCTAAAGTCATAGTCACGAACGTAAGACGAAAAGCTATTTCCCGCGATGCCCTCGATGCATTCGTTGGTTTTTCGATCAACGATACTGGTCTTCAATATTTCAATCAGTGGAAGACCATTCCCGGCGCTCTCGCCATTGATATCCATTTCAACAGAAATGATGTCAATGGCCACACTGTAGCGATCGCTCTGCGGGTTATCCCAATGCGCTAACGCATTGAACCGGTTGTCGATCATCTTGAGCGTATCGCGCAGATTCTCTTGACGACCAGTTCCTCTGGCCAAGTTTGCAAAGTTGGTAGTGAGACGCGTCGCTTCTGAAGGACAATAGTCCTCGTCGAAACGAGTACGCTTGACGGCAAATGTGAACTCTTTATTCATGTGACTTCTAACCTAAATTTTTAACTCGCTGCATCTTGAATAGATGCTTGAGTTGAATGTTAGGCAATTCGTCTCATGAAAAAAAGTGATTTAATTTCATCTATTGATGATGTTTTCTCATGCGATAGATTTAATCAAGCAATTCACCGGTCAAATTTCGGCATGTACAACATAGATCAAGAAGCCCCCTACCCTATCCAGGCGGATCTCGTTACTTCGTCTCAAGAGCCTTTGCTTTGTCGATAAATGAGCGCACGTAATCAATGTCTTTGTCAGCCTCACGAATACCAAGAAAGATGTTTTTGGCAATCCCGTGCTTGCCTAGTTTCACTGGAACAATATTCATTTTGTTTGTGTATTCCAGTACTAACCAACGTGGCAATGCCGCTACGCCGCGACCGCTAGCGACCATCTGCAAGATGATATCGGTTGTTTCGATGGGCTTATGGCTTTTGGGCGTAATTCCTGCTGGTGTTAGGAACATGCTGTAAATATCCAGACGCTCGACAGGGACCGGATAAGTCACCAAGACCTCATTGGTCAACTCTTTTGGGGTTATAAATTCCTTTTTGGCCAGTCTATGATCGGCAGCAACGACTAAAACTTGCTCGTAATCAAAGACGGGCTCAAATATCAGCCCTGGCTTGTTCAGTGGATCAGGTGTGACCAGAAGATCTATTTCATAGCCAAATAAAGCGCCAATGCCACCAAACTGGAACTTTTGTTTGACGTCAACTTCTACATCTGGCCAGGCAGTCAGATAGGGCGAAACAATCTTAAGTAGCCATTGGTAGCAAGGGTGACACTCCATGCCGATGCGCAGCGTGCCACGTTCGCCCTGCGCAAACTGCTGTAGCCGTTCTTCAGCCAAACTCAATTGCGGCAGCACCCGGTTGGCCACAGAAAGCAGATATTGGCCCGCTTGTGTCAGCCGCAGGCTGCGGCCTTCACGCAACCAGATATCAGTACCCAGTTGTTGCTCTAACTTTTTCATGCTGTGGCTCAGAGCCGATTGTGTGACATGAAGAACCGTCGCAGCGGCGGTAAGTGAGCCTTGCTTTTCAACCTCTTGTACGATGGACAGATGAATACGATCGAGCATGGTCTATGAATTAAATTCACTTTTTGTTTAGATAAAAATATTTTACTTCATCAAAAATCATTCTTATCATCACGGGCCTTAGCGCTGCACGTACACGCTTTCAGTGTTGCCCGATCGCAACCGCCACAGGCCAACAGCTCACATATTCCCCGCCACAATATTTACACTTAGTGCAATAACGAACACATTAAAGAAAAATGCAATCAGGCCATGCACCAAGGCAACGCGTCGGATTTCCCGTGATTTGATCTGCACGTCGGAAACCTGGAACGTCATCCCGATAACAAACGCAAAATACACAAAATCCCAATAGTCTGGGTCAGTGGTACCGGGGAAATACAAGCCGGCATGTTCACTTTTGTTGTCGCCGTAAAACTCATGGGCGTAGTGCAGCGCGAAGATGGTGTGCATGAACAACCAGGCCAAAACCAAGCTGCACACCGCAAGCACAATATGAAGACTATCTGCCTGTCGCTTTGGATGCAGCCCCCCTGCCAACGCCACTAACACCACGGTTGCTACGGCTGCCGTACTTAGCAAAAACCCCCAATAATCTTCGTCTTCTTTATGGGCTCGTTCCCGGATGGACGCAATATCTGAGCGGAAAAACATGATGGCTGTCGCGACCAAAAAAGCCACGACAGCGATGTCAAAAGCCAAGAGCAAGCCAAGCTCGGGGCGCAACCCGAGAAATACCAGCGCAATGGCGAGCACAATAAAAATCAAAACGCTGACCGTAAAGTAACGACGCCGATGCATGCGCTGCCAGCTTCGTCTCATCCATCCGATAGACACCTTATCTTTTTCAACGATCATGGGCCCACCCTTATCTAAGATTCGCTCGTACTGTAGCAAATTGCCGGTGGTGCTGGGCGGGCAAAAAAGAGCCTCAATAAGAACGCGCCTTCGCAAGTTCTAACGTAACGTTGTCACCCGCGTCATTCTGAACATATACGGGATAGTTCCGGCACAAACCCATGACTTTCTCGCGAGTCGTCTGAGTGAGCTTCGTTAGCGAAGCGTTACCGACTTCCAAGGCATCCAGCACATCGCACAACCAATCAGCCAGCAGCTCGCACTCAGGCTCAGTGAATCCTCGTGTCGTTACTGCGGGTGTGCCGATGCGCAATCCTGATGTGACAAATGGCGAGCGCGGGTCGTTGGGTACTGAATTCTTATTCGTCGTTATGTATGCCTGGCTTAACGCAGCGTCGGCGTCTTTGCCTGTATAGGGCTTATCAGACAGGTCGATCAGCATCAGATGATTGTCAGTGCCGCCCGAAACAATCTTGTAGCCGCGCCGCTGGATGACTGAAGCCATTGCGCGAGCGTTTGATACCACCTGGCGTTGATAGATCTTGAATTCAGGTGCCAACGCCTCTTTGAAGGCTACCGCTTTAGCGGCAATAACGTGCATCAACGGACCGCCCTGAATACCAGGAAATACGGCAGAGTTGAGCTTTTTATAGAACTCCTCGTTTTGGCCTTTAGCAAGAATGATCCCTCCGCGTGGCCCGCGCAAGGTCTTGTGCGTCGTGCTGGTCACGACATGAGCGTGAGGCAGTGGGTCCGGGTATTCGTCTGCCGCTACCAGACCCGCAACATGGGCCATATCTACCCAGAAAATGGCACCAACCTTGTCAGCAACAGCGCGCATCCGTTCCCAATCTTTATAGCGGGAGTAGGCCGAAAAGCCACCGATCAATATTTTGGGTCGAGTTTCCAGCGCGATGCGTTCCATCTCGTCGTAATCAATCAGGCCCGACTCGGGGTCAAGTCCATAAGGCACGATCTTGTAGTGTCTGCCCGAGAAATTAGACGGATTACCGTGAGTCAGGTGGCCACCTTGAGCTAAGTTCATGCCCATTACGGTATCGCCAGGATTAGCCAGTGCCAAAAACACCGCAGCATTGGCCTGAGCACCCGAATGTGGCTGAACATTGGCGTAATCGCAGTCGAACAGCGCTTTTACTCGCTCAATGGCTAGCCTCTCGGCTTCGTCCACGTACTCACAACCGCTGTAGTAACGTTTGCCCGGATAGCCCTCTGCGTACTTGTTAGTAAAAACAGAGTTCTGGACGGCCATCACGAGTGGGCTTGCGTAATTCTCGGAAGCAATCAGTTCAGCGTGATCCTCCTGGCGACGTTTTTCATGCTCAAGCGCTTTAGCCAGTTCGGGGTCAAAATTCGTAAGGGTTGCGGAGGTGTCATGCATGGGTTGGTCCTTTGCTCTTGCAGTTCATGAGGTAAGTTGATCAGCTAACTGATATCGCCGTTGTTTGGCCAGTAATGGCTATCGGGCAAATTTCGGCCTCCAAAAATGGCCTGCCCGATACGCACGACGGTGGCCCCTTCTTCAACGGCAATCTCGAAATCGCCAGACATGCCCATGGATAATTCGTCCAGGCTCACCTGAACGGGCGCACTCTGCCTGAGTTGATCGCGCAGGCTGCGTAGAAGCACAAAGCACTGACGCACTCGCTCAGCCTCAGCGCTGAAAAGAGCGAGCGTCATCAGGCCACGCACACGAAGCGCAGAAAAAGCAGGCAACGCTTGAATGAATGCCCCCACATCCTCAGGGGCCAGCCCATACTTACTCGCTTCGCCGGAAGTGTTGACCTGTACGAATACATTCAGCGCGCGGCCTTCCGCTTGTAAGCGGCGATCCAATGCCTCGGCAATATGCAAGCTATCGAGTGCTTGAAACTCAGTCGCAAATCGAGCCACCAATTTGGCTTTATTGCTTTGCAGGTGGCCGACGATCGACCACTGAAGATCGCTTAGGTCCTGCATGGACTCCCATTTTTGATGGGCTTCTTGTAACTTGTTCTCCCCGAACATTCGACAACCTGCCTTGTAGGCCATGCGCAGGCTAGACTGCGGCTTGGTCTTGCTCACGGGCAACAGACGTACCGCCAACGGGTTACGCCCAGCGCGCTGGCAGGCAGCATCAATACGAGCACGTACGGTCGACAAATTACGTCTGAAGTCATTAACCGTAAGGGCTTCGGCATAACGACCATGCTGGTCGTGACAGGTTCTTGTAATCAGGCCCGCCCCAGCGGGGTGCGCGAGATCGCTCAAACGAGTGGGGGAAGATGCAGGGACAGATTTCATGGCCTGGGACGGGTTCCTGAAAACAATTGAACGGGAAAACCTGACAAACAAATTTATAGCTTTAAAATGGACTGATGTTCCCATCCATTTTTTTATAGCTATACAGACCAATTGTTTAAACACGCCCAACTCGAATCTGTTAAAGCCTGGATCGGCGATCCCGCGCAAAACGCCCTGCCGCTGTATACGCGCATACAGCGTGGCATCCGGCAATTGATTCTCGATGGCACGTTGGACGTCGGTAAGCCGCTACCCGCATCACGTGCCTTGGCGAAATCACTAAACGTATCCCGCGATACGATCGAATCGGCCTATAGCCAGCTGCATGCTGAAGGCTTTATTGAGCGGCGTGTTGGCAGTGGTAGCTTCATCTCGGAACGAGTACATCGGCTCCCAAGACGTCAGTCAGTTCAGCAGACCAAGCTTAGCGATGAGGTTCGACCTCTTAGCCGACGCGGTAGCACAATGTTCCAGGGCGGTGGCTTGCGAGACTTCCTGGCGCCTAGACCCTTCGCGCCAGGCATACCGGAAACACGCAATTTTCCACTACAGACATGGGAACGCCTGGAACGACAAGTACTTAAAGAATATGGAACAAAGGCGTTGACGCACAGTGACCCGCAAGGGTTAGAGCCGCTGCGCCGCGCAATTGCAGATTATGTGAACCTCGAGCGCGGTGCGCACGCAACACCCGAGCGCATAGTCGTACTGACCAGCTCACAACAAGCGATGACACTATGCGCTAACGTGCTGTTAGACCCGGGGGACTCAATTTTTATTGAAGATCCGGTCTACCAAGGCGCACGGAAAGCATTCGATGCTGCAGGTTTGACTTGTGTACCCGTACCGCTAGACACCAATGGCCTGCTGGTGGAGCATCTTGAGAACGCCGCAAAGACATCCGGCAATTCAGCCAAGGCCGTTTATCTCACACCGTCACACCAATTTCCTACCGGGGCCACCCTTGCGTTGGACCGACGGTTAGCCATCATTGAATGGGCCAGGCAATACCAAAGCTGGATCATCGAAGATGACTACGACAGCGAATTTCATTACGAAGGTAAACCGACGGCCTGCGTGCAGGGCCTAGACCCCTATGACCGTACCATTTATATCGGGACGTTCACCAAATCATTATTTCCGGCCCTGCGTATTGGCTACATGATCCTGCCTTCAAAACTGGTGGTTCCAATGACGGTAGCGCGCACATTGCTGGACGGCCACAGCGCGGCCATTCCACAACTTACACTGACTCGGTTTATCGAGGGAGGTCATTTCGGCGCGCATATAAGAATCATGCGTGCTGTTTACGCCGAACGACGCGACACGCTGGCAGAACTGATACATAAGCACTTAGGTGAATTCGTAACGTCGTACGTGCCTGCCGGAGGGATGCAGATGCCCTGCCTGCTTAATAAAAACATTTCCGAAAAAAAATTGGTGGATTCCGCGAAAAAAGCGGGTGTTGATCTATTGGGACTCAGTTCACTTCATGCGTCAGATCCGCTGAAAGCCGGCTTTCTCATGGGATTTGCTGCCCATGCCCCACACGAAATGGAAGTCGCCATAAAAAAGCTAGCGGGTATTATGCGTGTGCTCTCGTAGAAAATTGCGATGTTCCGTAGGCTAGCCGCAGTCGATCAGACCGCGTGCCGTTCGATACGCTAAATGAAGGTTAGGCGTACCTTGCCGCAAGTTTGAGGAACTGCCCAAATGCGAAAAGCGCCCTATCAATTTTTCGGGCATTGTTTCCTCCGAAAGTGCGTAGAAAAGGGATGTACTCATCTTTATAGGCTGCATACTTCTGCTTATTCGTCGTACCGATCTCAACGATCTGGCCAGTCTTAATGTATTGCATCGCGCGAAACGTATGCTGATCGAAGATAGGCCACTTCTCTGGCTCTAAGCAGTGCAGATAAAAGATGTTCCAGATCGCGCCGCCAGGTTCCTTGTGATTGAGGTAACGAGCGCGATGATCGCCGCTGAAAATCAATGGGTAATTTTCTAGAATGCTGCGCGTCTTAGACTTGGATATGACGCCTCCGTTTTTCCACTCAAAAAGCTCGTGGCGAGACTTCTCGGTCAGCGGCAAGCCGATGTTCTGTGTGTACTTTTCTTCTGCTGGATATTCGTACTTCGCTTGCCAATGCTCTAAGAAGGACGTTTTATCTTTTGTTTTAATTTCGAAAGAAAAATGCATGGGTAGCACAGAGGTTCCTAGCAACTAGTATTACTGTAAATACTGTAGCAGACATGCCGAATAGCCGCTTTACTGTATATGCGCGAGAGGCAGCTTTGGGTCGAAAACAGCCA
>NZ_NIQA01000013.1 GCF_002236805.1 Pusillimonas sp. T2
GTTCAGAGGTTCCTTAGATCGTTAATAATGACATAACCAAAAACGTGCGACATGGCGTTCTCTTTGCTAATTCCTATTCCCGATTTGCCAATAATCACACCCAGTTCAGCTTCGTAATCCAGCTGTTTACTCTGGCCATTCGGGTAGCCGATTTTGGTGTTTGTTGCCACCACGGTTTCGGGCATTTTAGTGAACACAATTGGTGCCTTAGGAATTGCATCGGCCGCTGATGATGCGCTGCTATCAAACCCGCTGCGTGTGAACTCATGCGCGTGTTCGAAGTAATTTTTCCCTACGCACATCACGTTGCGCCGTGGTTTTGGGATGGCTGCATTGAATGTGACTTCTTTAAATGAAACTGCATTGCTGAGTGTCCAGCTTTTTTGAGCAATTTCGAAATTCTCAATCAGCCAGATCATGTCGGTAACAGGCTGACCATTCAACGAAATAGTTCGTGCCGATTCTGCATTGGCATCGACTAGAGCAACAGAAGTGACTTGATTGTGCGTAATAGTAGCGAGTTTCATGCTGATTAATTTTCCTTGTGTTTAGGTTAATTAGTTGGCCGGTAGACGGCTCAACAGGCGGTCTCTGGTATGTGCTGAATGTTGGCGGGTAATGCTGATGAAATTCTCAATGTTCCCAAGAACAAAAGCTTGCGCTAAGAGGTTGTGCTCCTCCTGGGCTTCTTGAAGGTCGCCGGTTAATCGAACTTCCGTACGAATGTAAGATTCAATGAGGGTTCGTGAGTGCTGAAGTGCACGTAGGTGATGCGGGCAATCGGCAGGTATCAGCAAAGCCCGGTGAAATTGCATGTTCAGGTTGAACCAGTGCGAAAGGTCATCAACATTTTCCCCTTCGGCTTCTTTTTTCATCTCGGCCACAATGGCGTAGATGTTTGCAATGTCGGCCTCGGTGCGATTTTTGATTGACCGCTTTGCCAATTCGGTTTCAAGCAAGCAGCGCAAGTCGAACACTTCCGTAATTTGTTTTGGGTCGAGCATGGCAACGGCATAACCGCGACGCGGATGCAACACCACAATGCCGTCGGCCTCGAGGCGCGGTAATGCTTCGCGCAATGGGCTGCGACTCACCCCTAATTTGGTAGCCACTTCGTCTTGACGCAACATTTGCCCAGGACTGAACACGCCATTCAGTATGGCGTCTTTCAGTTTCTGGTAGACCATCGTGGGCAGGGTTTGTGTCGCGGTCATTGCTAGAGATTGTTGAGATGTGGCCATGGTTCTCTGTTCTTTGAGTCAGTAATCAAGACTTGTTTTTATAGTTGTATAAAAAATATTAATTTTATATTTCAACGATTCGAAAAATGATAGTGCCCATTATATACAACAAAGTATAGGTGTAAATACCTATACTTATTGGAAAAACTGATATATATACTTTTCGAATCTGGCCAACTTTATATTTTATACAAATTTGGCCTAAGGGCGTCGCCTGGTTCTGCTAACCCAGCAACAAGCGATGAATGCAACAAGTGAAAACAGGAGTTTCAGAAGATGAGCCAAGTTGAGTATTTGAACCCCCCGGGTGCTTGCCCTGCGCAAGGTTTGTATTCCCATGTGGGCACAGCCGACAAAAAACTGTTGTTTGTGGCGGGTCAATTGTCGGTTGCGGCCGATGGCAGCGTTGCGGGTAAGAACGACTTTGAGGCGCAGTTCCTTCAGGTCTTTAGCAATCTGGGCGATGTGCTGAAAGGTTTGGGGGGCGATTTCAACAATGTGGTGAAGTTCACGACATTTATGGTCCGCTCCCAAGATATCGAAACCTTCATGAAGTTGCGCGCAGAACTGTTTCCCAAAATCTTTAAAGGGCCGCTGTATCCACCCAACACCTTGTTGGTGGTTGACCGTCTGGTGAAGGAAGACTTTCTTTTCGAGTTGGAGGCGATTGTTAGCCTGGATTAATGCAAAGGCATTTGCGTGGGCTGGCCTCGTCATTTTTCAAGAGTAAAAGGAGAAGTCGTTGAATAGCGAGAAGTTTGAGTTTGAAGGCACTCAGGTGAATTATTACAGCAATGGCGAGGGCCCAGCGCTTTTAATGTTGCACGGTTCAGGTCCAGGGGCTTCGAGTCTCGGTAATTGGCGACCGGTGTTGCCTGGCTTAACCGAGACGTTTGAGGTCTATGCCATGGATCTGGTCGGTTTCGGGCAAAGTGATCGCAAACCGGCAGCGCCTTACTTTGATTACAACTTGTGGGTGCGTCAAGCCCAGGCCATGCTCAACCGTATTCCCAATGAGAAAGTTGGGGTAATCGGTCATTCACTATCAGCATCGCTAGCGTTAACGCTAGCGAGTTTGTCGTCGAAAGTCGCCTCGGTCATGACAACGGGGGCAATGGGTGCGCCTTTCCAAATGAATGAAGGGGTGCGTCGAACCTGGACATGTCCAAGAAATCGAGAAGAGCTGGTTGCCGCCTTGTCACGTTTAATTCATGACACTTCGGGTATTGATGAGGCTTATTTGGAAACCCGTGAAAAAGTAATTTATGCACCCGGGTATGCCGATTATTTTGATTCCATGTTTGAAGGGGAGCAGCAGCGTTATATCGACGCCTCAGTGCTTTCGGGTGAGACGTTGAACAAAGTCTCATGCCCCGTACTAATGTTGCATGGACGAAATGATGGCGCTTTTCCGCCTTCTTGCTCCGAGCAGATTTCTGCCAAGTTAAGTAATGCCGATTTAGTGTTGTTAAGCCAATGTTCACATTCTGTGGCAGTTGAGCGTACGCCAACTTTTCTTGCGCTGGCGCGCGAGTTTTTCAATAGAACGCTTTAGTAAAGGAAGAGGGTATGACGACGTACAAGGGCTATCTCTTAAAGGGTAAGGTCATCGACGGCACCTTGAACAACCCTATCGAGAATGGGGCGGTTGTGATCGATGGAGAGCGGATCGTTTGGGTGGGTGAAGCCCAGTTATTGCCGCCGCATT
Source organism: Pusillimonas sp. T2 (assembly GCF_002236805.1). Taxonomy (GTDB): domain Bacteria; phylum Pseudomonadota; class Gammaproteobacteria; order Burkholderiales; family Burkholderiaceae_B; genus Neopusillimonas. The sequence goes on from NZ_NIQA01000013.1 coordinate 2,950, forward strand.
ACAACGCAAATGAATACGAGCTCATTGACTTGCCGGGGCGTTCAATTATGCCGGGCCTGGTCGATGGCCATACACACATTTCTTTCGGTGAGTCCCGCTCGGAAGAAGAAAACGCTTTATACACACCGGTTGAGTTCCGAGCGATTAAGGCTTTGTATTACTCCAAAAAGGTGCTGCAAGCGGGTGTGACAAGTGCCTTTGATGCTGCAACCACCTACGCCGTTGCGCAGGCCGTGCGAGACGCCATTGATTCTGGTATGTATCCCGGGCCACGTTTTACCGTTTCGGGTAAGCAAATTACGAACCGTCAAGGTTTGGAAGACTCCTTCCCAAGCAATATGGAGTTTCCACCTGGACAAGCCGCTGTTTTGGTCAAAACCAAGAGTGATCTTGTCGAAGCTGTGCGATTGCAAGTTAAAGAGGAGGTGGATGCGATCAAGGTTTCCGGTTCAAACGATAACCTGATTACACCCGATGCACTAGGTGTTTCCGCATTTACGCTGGAAGAATTGCAGATTATTGCTAACGAAACACATCGGCTCGGCAAAATTTGCAGTATTCACGCGCGGTCAACAGAGTCTGCGCGCGACGCTGCTTTGGCGGGTTTCGACAATATTTTTCATGCTTCCTATCTTGACGAGGCAGGTATTGAGGCATGTCTTAAGAATAACTGCGTTATTACACCAACGCTTACTTTGTTGGTGAACTTGATTGAAGCAGACACCGCTATGGCGGGTGCATCAAGCAGTTCGGCGTTTAAGCGTGAGGTCGAGGCAGCCAGCAAGAACTTGCGCAAGGCATACGACGCTGGCGTTCCCCTGTTGGCGGGCAGTGAAAGTGGTTGGTCGCCCGTGCCTTATGGTAATTGGCATGCTCGGGAAATGCAGATATTTGTTGATATTTTGGGCATGAGCCCACTAGAGGCCATTCATGCAAATACATTGGCCGTAACACGACTGATGCCTCGTTATAAGAATGATATTGGCAAGTTGGAGGCAGGGCGTCTGGCCGATATTCTGGTATTGCCTGGTGATCCAACCAAGGACATCACCTTGCTCCAGAAGCCCTCTCGATTTGACTACATCTTCCAGGGTGGCCAGCCCATCGATCGTACGCCGCTTCCAACGCGCAAGCGTCGTTGGTACGAACGCACCAAAACGTTCTTGGCAGGCTTATATGTGTACAACGAAGAAACTGGTCAAGGCCAGCTAATAGATTGATCTGTGTTGTTTTGCTTATTCCAAAAAGGAGAAGGCCGTGTTGAAAGATAAAAAGTTTCAAGTTAGCAGAGGGGTACGTAGGTTCTTACAGGTTATGACTTTTGCTTTTGTAGGCGCGTTATCTGTTAATGCGGCTCATGCAGCTGACTCAGAGGACCGCTTTCAAGGGCTGATCGAGCCAATTAAGGCTGAAAAATCGCTCTCAATTGGTGTCACTTTAGTTCATTTGCATGACGATTTCTGGAAAGGCATTGCATACGGCATTGAGGATGAGGCTAAACGTTCTGGAGTTGAACTAGTGCAAGTTTCCGTAGCGGGCGCTTACGGTAATGTGCGGGAACAGTTTGCCCAGTTAGAAGCATTGAAAACATTAGGCGTCGACTACGCTGTTATCGGTGCAGCAAGTTTTAATGGCTATGACCCAATCTTTAGGCAGTTGAATGCAGCTGGTACTAAGGTTTTGGCAGTGGGTATCCCTGTGAATAGCCCCAACGTCACGTTTGGTGTAGGCCAAGATGAAACTTCGATCGGTCAGGTTTTGGCAAAAGAAGTATGCCAAAAGGATCCGAACGCAACCGTTATCACTATTCCTGGCCCTGCTGGTGCCGAGTGGACGCGTCTTCGCTACGTGGGGTTTACTGAGGAGGCCAAAAAGTGTAACGGTTTGAAGGTTCTGGATGGTGCATTCAGAGGTAATGTAGGTCTTTCCGAAGGGATGGCACAGGCATCAGACTTGTTGCTGCGTAACCCTGAGGCTAAGTTTATCTATACCCCTGAAATTTCACTTGGTATGGGCGCAGCTCAGGCAGTACGCCAGCAAAAACGTGATGTGCAAGTAGTTTCCAGCTCGGTCGTTAGAGAGGCGATCCCGATGGTTAAAGATGGTCGCTTCTTGGGAATTGTGTCCGAACCGGGCATCATCATGGGCCGCCTGATCGTTCAGTATGCCATTCGCGAGAACGAAGGAAAAGAAATGCCCAGCTTGATTAATGATGGTGCATTGCCTTATCCGTATGTGTTGACTCCTCCGGAGTTAATTAAGCCGGATAACGTTGATATACATCCCTATCACATATATGAAATTCCACCAGCAGATTGGAGCATCAAGGCTATCCAATAAGCTGATTCTAAAGTTGAGTTTTATTAACCGATCGCAGATTTCATAGGAAATAGGCTATGTTGATGGAAGCACCAGCTACATCGCTAGGCGTGCAACCTCCTGGCACCGGCCCTTTGTTAACGCTAAAGAACATCTCCAAACGTTTCGGTGCAACTCAAGCTCTCGACAACGTTTCAATCGACTTCGCTCGTGGAGAAATTCATTGTCTATTGGGTGAGAATGGTGCTGGTAAATCGACGATCGGAAAAATTGTTGGTGGGTTGTATAGCGCCGATAATGGAGAGCTCTGTTGGAATAAGCAGCCAGTTCGGTTTCGCTCAATCAATGAATCAAAGAAATGCGGTATTGGACTGGTTTTCCAAGAGCTCTCTCTTGCTCCTCACTTGTCTGTAAGAGCAAATGCGCAATTAGGCGCAACCCCCCAAAGTGCCTTGTTCACATGCATTAAGCATCGTGAAGAGTCTGAAAGTGTAAAGAGTGCGTTAGCTCGTCTGGGTTTGTCCTTAGATGTTGAGCAGCTCGTGGGCGAACTGCCAACAGCCACGCAGCAGATGGTTGAAATTGCAAAAACTTTAATGCGTTCTCCTGATTTAGTCGTGTTCGATGAGCCGACTGCGATGTTGGGTGCTGTTGAAAAACAAAAACTTTTCGATGTTTTGAGAAATCTTCGTGATCAGGGCGTTGCGATTATCATGATTACCCATCATATCGACGATGTTTTAGAGGTGGCTGATCGCGTCAGCATTATGCGTAATGGAAAAATAGTCGACTCGTTTTCCATGGGTGCTGATATTACTGCCGATACTATTCTTGAACGTCTGACTGGAAAAAAGATTTCAGTTAACCAAAGGGCTGATCACTCTGCTGAACAAAGAGATGTCGTTCTCGAGATTCGGAATCTCGAATCTCATCGTAGTGAGTTAACCGCTATGAATATTCGCAGCGGCGAGGTCATTGGTTTATATGGCGTGGTTGGGTCTGGTGCTGACGTTATTGCGAAGCAGCTTGTTGGTTTGGCTCAAGAGAGGAAACTCGAGTTCAAGCTGAATGGCCGGCCTTATTTGTCGCGAAATCCCGCCCATGCAGTCGCGTTAGGTATCGCCTATCTTCCATCTGGGCGTGCAAGTAACGGTATTTTTGCGACGCTCTCTATAAAAGAGAATTTAAGCCTTGCTTTATTCGATAGGCTTGGTCGGTATGGGGTGGTCTCCCAGAAAAAAGAGCTAACGTATGTCGATGAATTGCTGGCTAAGTTCAATGTTAAATACGGCACGGCCCGTGATCTGATCACCAGTTTGAGTGGGGGTAATCAGCAGAAAGTCTTGATGGCTAGGGTTATTGCCCGAAGCCGAAAAGTGTTGGTTCTGGAAGAGCCAACGGCTGGAATTGATATCGAAGCTAAGATGAGTATTCATGAGCGGATTCGTGAGCTAGCTCAAACCGGCGTTTGTGTCGTATTGGTTTCGAGCGATTTGTTTGAGACAGTCAGCTTATGTGACACCGTTTATACGATGTATGCAGGTGCGGTTGTGAATAAATATTCCAATCCAACATTGTCTGATCAGCCATCCATAATTTCTGACGTCTTAGGCCAAAAAGAAGAGGCTCAAGATTCCAATGCCGTCTGCCATTCAAGCTAAGAGGGGTTTTTTGATGTTCAAGATTTCAAGTCTGGTTCCAGGAAGTCGTATGGAAGGTGGGAAAGTGCGAAAGCAGGGCTCCGACACCATGCTACCGATCATTATTATTGCCATTGCAGTTATGGCTAGTTTGATCGAACCCAAATTCTTGACAGTAGGCAATTTAGTTAACCTGGCGCGGCAGACTATTCCGCTTCTCATTATCTCATTGGGTCAAGCGTTTGCGATTATTAGTGGTGGTCTAGATTTATCGTTAGCCGCGGTTATGTCGTTAGCGGGTGTTTTCGGTGTGTTAGCCATGGCTGATTATGGGCCGGTTATCGGTGTAATACTGATGCCAGTTGTAGGCGTTGTCATGGGCCTGTTGTCGGGCTCGGTTATTGCATTTTTTAAAACGAGCCCATTGGTTGTTACCTTAGGGATGCTTTCAGTTGCGCAGGCGCTTGCATTGATTATGTCTGGCGGGATTCCTGTGTACGACGTCAATCCCGCCTATGTTGATGCGGTTGGGTTTGCTGATTTCCTTGGCTTGCCAGTGATGGTTTGGATTGGCTTTTTTGCTGCAATCATCGCTGCTTTTATTCTGCGCCATACGATTTTTGGGCGTCATGTTTACGCAATTGGTTCAAGTGTGTCGGCAGCCTCAAAATCAGGTGTGAATGTTCGTCTCAATACCATCATGGTGTATATCTCGAGTGGTTTTTGCGCCGGCCTGTGTGCAATTGTGCTTACAGCCTGGACCGGCTCGGCTCAACCTATTGCCGCTCCTAACTTGACATTGGAGTCGTTGGCCGCCGTTGTGTTGGGCGGGGTGGCGTTAACAGGTGGTGCGGGCGGTATTCGTCAGGTGGTGTACGGCGTCATCATTCTTAGCATGTTGTCTAATGTCATGAACATGATTGGTGTATCGGCTTACTTCCAGACTCTGGTTATTGGTGTCGTGATCATCCTTGCCGTGATTCTTGACCGGCTACGCGACAAAAATAAGGAGTAATCAATATGAAGCAGGCGTTGATAAATAAATTGATTAGTTATGCAGTGGCTAATCCGGGTGCCGCAAGGGAAGTGATTAATTTCGCAATAAAGTGGATGCCAAAATTCAGCTTCCTACAAAAGTTCAAGAACATTAATTAGTTTTTATGGGTAAGTACAGTTCATTTATTTCCTTTAATTAGATTCAAGAGGTCGGTTATGCAACGCTCGGTAGAAATCATTGGTGCTGGTTTGTCTGGTTTGGTTGCTGCGAATCGTTTTGCACAGTTGGGTTGGAAAGTAAGGATTCATGAGCGCAATTCAGAGTTGCGAATGTTCGGTGCTGGTATTTGGTTGTGGGAAAGTGGTTTGAAGACGTTGGAAGCCATTGGGGCTTATGACTCGGCGGTTGAGAACGCCCGAGCGATCGCTGAATGGCAAATTCGAGATGGGAAAGGTCGAATCCTAATGTCGCGTACAGCCAATGAACAAGATCGGTTGTTGCTACCGCCACGAGCAGACTTGTATCAAGCATTGATTGATCAAGCTATTAAGCATGGCGTTGAGATTGAAACCTCATCCGTTGCCATTGGAGTCACGCCAGATGGGACAGCTACATTTGAAGACGGGAAGCAATGCAAAGCAGATCTGGTTATTGTGGCTGATGGTGCGTATTCTCGAGTTCGTGAGTCTATTCTTGGCACGAGCTGGATGGATTTCGGCTCGCAAGTTGGTATTCGGATGCTGATCGACCATAAGGAGGGTGATATTGACGATACGTTAATTGAATATTGGAATGGCCCTTGGCGCTTACTATACAACCCTTGCACTGATGGCCAAAATTACATTTTCTTGAGCGCACCAGTTAACGAAGAGCGTGGTCGAAAAATTCCGATTGATCAAAAGCTATGGATGGAACAGTTCCCCCATGCAGAGGATTTGATCCGACGGTTCCAAGAGGCTGGGCGTTGGGATAGGCTGGTGAACGTGAGGTGTCGTAAATGGCATGAAGGTCGGGTCGCCATTATTGGTGACGCAGCGCATGCAATGCCACCGAATTTAGGGCAGGCGGCGAATACGGCGTTTATCAACGCAATGGCTCTGGCAACCATTATTACAGAGTCAACGGATGTGCCTCTTGCTCTTCAGCGCTGGGAAACAGAGCAACGTTCAATTACAAACCATGTACAGTGGTGGTCGTACTTGTATGGTTTTGTGCTTGGCAACTGGCCCCGTTCTTTGCAGTCATTGCGTTCAGATTTAATTTCCGCCATTTCAAAAACAGAGTGGTTTGATGAGAGTTTGAATTTAGGTGCTCGGCATGTGCCTTCAGGCTATGTGGCGCCCACGCACCGAATTTCTCGTTATTAAGTAGGAATTATTGCTCGCCAAGAAAGACGCCGTTGGCGATAACGGCGTCTCAGATTGCTGGCAAACCCTCGCGTAAAACCTACGGCTAGTCCATGAACTCGTTGTGTATTGACCCAGCGGAACTTGCACGGTTCATGCGGCTAATGCGAAGGCTTGCGCCAGGGTTTTCATACCCAGTGCCTGGTGTGGGCGCATTGCTCTTTAACCGTACGACAGGGTTAAGGAATGCGTTTCGCCAGGCATGTAAATGGCCCGCTTATTTGCCGTTGCTTTTCTTTGCTTTTGATGTTTCCGGTGTGAAGTGCGGTGTCTCAATATTCAGCAATTTGCTCAATAAGAAAAGAAGTGTAGATGCTTCTTCCGTGCTGAGATTTTTCAATAATTTTCGTTGCGTTTGCAGAATTTTCGGCCGAATCTTTTTATAAAGATGCAGGCCTTCCTCTGTTAGATATATTTGGCGGCCTCTGGAAGAGCGAGTGCTACTACGCCGCTCTATGTAGCCACTGCTTTCAAGTCGCTTGATCATTCCGCCCATGGTGGCTTCGTCCCAGTTCAGGCGGGAAGCCAGTTCAAGTTGCTGTAGGCCTGGCTCGAAATAAATGGCCAGTAACACCGTCATTTGGCCGGTGGTGACTTTTGCGTCTGTCGCTAGCCCCTCAAAGATGGAAGTAACGAATTGCCCCCCACGGCGTAACAAGTAGCCTGGGCTGCCGTATATATCGAAGATGCTATCAAGTTTCATGATTTCGCTTTTCTATTTCGCGTAATAGATTTTTAAGAATATGTTTGACGCCAGAGTTGATGGCACTGGGTGATCGTATAGGGAGGAGTCCTAATCGGGTTTGCCCTAGTGACATTAATTTATTGACGTTGATAGTATTTTAACTAAGTACACAATGTTTGCGTACTTATTTTGCATTTGAATGGCTTGGTTTCAGATAACGTTTGTTGTTGTGTCAACGGGTATCGGCATCGGCTGATGCTTGGTTTTAACCACCAAGGGGCTGTTTCATGAAGATTAGGGCAATGTTGGCAGGTGCAAGTTTGTGTATGTTTGGCGCAATGGCCGCGCAGGCGCAAACTACCGAGCCGTTAAAAATTGGGTTCTTGGCCGAGATGGCGGGCATGTATGGTGCGCCAGGGCAAGATCAGTACGACGCGTTTATGCTGGCGGTCGAAGAGCGCGGCGGAAAGTTGGGCGGCGTGCCCGTGCAAATTATCAAGGAAGATACGCAATTCAAGCCAGACGTGGCTAGCCAGATTGTTGATCGGCTGCTTGATCGCGAGAAGGTTGAATTGTTTACTGGGATAACTTACACGCACATTGCTTTGGCGGTGTACAAGAAAATTTCCGATAAAGGCGCCTTCCTGGTGGCTTCGAACACTGGTCCAGCGCTGATAGCGGGCGAGGGTTGTGTGCCAAATTTCTTTACCACTACATGGCAGAATGATCAGTTGTCTGAAGTGGTAGGGAGGTACGCCAAAGAAAAAGGTTACAAGAAAGTATTTGCGTTAGCACCAAACTACCAAGCAGGCAAAGACTTTGTGGCTGGGTTTAAAAAAGCCTATAGCAAACCTCTTCTGAATGAAGTGTACACGCCTGTTGCGCAGCAAGATTTTTCCGCCGAATTGTCAATGATTCAGGCTGAAGGTCCTGATGCTGTGTATGTGTTTTACCCCGGAGCCTTGGGTGTGAATTTTGTGAAGCAATATGCTCAGGCTGGTTTGAAGAATATTCCATTGCTGAACACCGCCACCACAGAAGGCATTAACTTACCTGCCCAGGGTGAGTCGGCAACGGGTGCGGTAAACGGTTCCTTCTGGGGGCCCGACTTTGATAACGAAACCAGCAAGCATTTTGTTGCGGCTTTCGAAGCCAAATACAACCGTATTCCTTCCCAATATGCTGCACAGGGCTACGACTCAGCGCTTCTGATTGATTCTGCGCTGAAGAAAGTGAATGGTGATATTTCTAACAAAGACGCTTTTCGGGCCGCTTTGAAAGAGGCTGATTTTAAGTCGTTGCGTGGTGACTTTAAGTTCGGAAACAACCATTTCCCCATCCAAGATTTCCATGTTTTTGAAGCCTATAAAGACAATAAAGGTCGCATGAATGTGCGTCGTATTGCCACGCCGATGGTGCAGGCTCAAGATGGTTTTGCTCATCTTTGCCCAATGAAGTAATTATCTTCCTGCTCCTTCGGTGAAGGGTGCGGCGCACAACATGCGCGCCGCGCCCTGGCCGATAGGGTTAAGAGCGGTGTGTCTAGGGGGTTGATCGTAATGCGTTCACAGAGATCAGGTGTTCAATGAGTATGTCCCTTTTTGTTGCGCAACTTTTGAATAGCGTTCAGTTGGGAGCGCTGCTTTTTCTAATGTCGGCAGGTTTAACACTGATTTTCGGCATTATGAATTTTCTGAATTTGGCGCATGGGTCGATTTTTATGGTGGGGGCCTATGTTGGGGCAACTGTAGCCGCGAAAACCGGCTCGTTCACAGTCGCCATCATAGCGGCCGTTGCGGCAACCATGATTTTGGGTGTCATCGTTGAAAGGACGTTGTTACGGCAACTCTATTTGCGCGACCACCTTGATCAGGTGTTATGTACTTTTGGCTTGCTGCTCATTGCAAATGAAGTGGTTCGTTATATATGGGGCGCGTCGCCCGTATTTATCAATGTTCCCGATATGTTGAGTGGCACGGTGAGCATTTTTGGTCAGAGCTATCCTGCTTACCGTTTTGCCATTATTTTGGCTGGTCTGCTGGTGGTCTTGGGTTTGTACCTGCTCATTAGCCGAACGCGGTTAGGCATGCTGATTCGCGCGGGAGCCAATAATGCCAGTATGGTGTCCGCCCTGGGCGTGAATATCAAGTTTTTGAATACAGTGGTGTTCGCTTTGGGGGCAGGCTTGGCAGGCTTGGGCGGCTTGTTGGTTGCCCCATTGGTATCGGTGCAGCCAGGTATGGGTGAGCCCATTCTCATCCTAACCTTAGTCGTCATTGTGATTGGCGGTGTCGGATCGATTCGCGGGGCATTCTACGGCGCGCTAATTGTTGGCCTGATCGACACGGCCGGTCGCATCTACTTGCAAATCGGCTTGTTGCAAATTTTCGAAAGGAGTGTGGGGCAAGCTGTTGGGCCAGCGATCGCCTCAATGCTCATCTACATCCTCATGGCAATCGTGCTGGCTTTTAAACCTCAAGGCTTATTTCCGGTGAAGCATGGCTAATATTGATTTTCGCGACTTAAAAATATGGGTAGCAGGGCTCGTTATTCTGGCGTTTGCGGTTATTCCATTGTTTGCGTTTGCGTTGAACGACGCGTTCTACCTGGCTATGTATTCGCGCATCATGATCTACGCACTGGCTGCGGTTGGTTTGAACCTTATATTAGGGTTTGGGGGAATGACCAGCCTGGGTCATGCCCTGTACATTGGTATTGGTGCCTATGGCGTGGGTATGCTTGACTTCCATGGTATTTCCAATGGGTGGTTGCAGCTATCCGTGGCCTTAGCGGTTGGCGCGGTATTTGCCCTGTTCATTGGTGCTGTGGTGGTGCGGCTAACCGGCATGACCTTCATTATGATCACGCTGGCCTTTGCGCAAATGGGCTACTTCCTTACCATCACCTTACGAGCCTATGGGGGTGAGGATGGTCGGGCGGTAACCGCCCACAGCGATCTTTACTTTCTCGACCTCTCGAATCCCTATGTTCTTTACTACGTGATTTTTGTCTGTTTGGTTGCTGCGCTCTGGTGCTTCAACAAAACAATCAAATCGCGTTTCGGTATGGTCATTCGAGGCAGCAAGTCAAATGAGCGGCGTATGCAGGCCTTGGGTTTCCCAACTTTCCGTTACAAGCTCACTGCTTACGTCATTTCAGCGCTGTTGTGCGTGTTGGCAGGGTTCTTGTTGGCCAATCTAACACTGTACGCTTCACCGTCTTACATGCAATGGACGATGTCGGCCGAGCTCATCATTATGGTGATTCTGGGCGGTATGTTTACCGTTTTTGGCCCGGTTGTAGGCGCTTTGGTATTCCTGTTGCTGGAAGAGCAGCTTTCTAATTTTCACTCCAGCCTGTTTCCGTCATTAGGTGAGCTGATTAATGAACATTGGTTGGCAGTGCTTGGGGTGTTTGTGATCATAGTTGTATTGACAGCACGCAATGGTATTTTTGGTTATGTGGGTTATTGGAGTCGGAAGTAATGAGCAACAACCAACCATTATTGAAGATAGAAGGGTTAGTGAAGCGGTTTGGTGGCTTGCTGGCGACAGATCATGTCAATTTCGAGTTGTTGCCGGATGAGCTACACGCAGTCATAGGCCCAAATGGTGCCGGGAAAACCACGTTTTTATCTTTACTCTCCGGCGAGCTCACACCCGATGAAGGAAGCATCCATTTCGCCGGTAATGACATTACGCATTTAACGGTTTGTCAACGGGCCAGGGCCGGCATTGGTCGCTCGTATCAAATCAGCCAGGTTTTTCGGGAGATGACGGTCTTGGAAAACGTGATCTTAGCTGCGCAGGCAACTGAGCCCAACAGCTTTTCGTTCCTAAAAAGTGTGCTTGAAGATGAGGGCTTGTTGGAAGAGGCGCACCATTTTCTTGACTTGTGCGGGCTACGTAGCCGCGAAAGTTCATTAGTCTCGTCACTGGCCCATGGTGAATATCGGCAATTAGAGCTGGCCATGACATTGGCGACGAAGCCGAAATTGCTGTTGCTCGACGAACCGATGGCGGGTATGAGTCAGGCAGAGTCGGTGGAAATGGTGACACTCCTTAAAGAGATCAAGAGGCAGTATCCGATTGTGCTGGTCGAGCACGATATGGATGCTGTCTTCTCGTTGGCGGATCGAATTTCGGTGTTGATTTATGGGCGAGTACTTGTCACGGGGACACCCGCAGAGATTCGCGAGAATGAACAGGTCAAAGAGGCTTACCTGGGTGATCAGGAGGAAGCGATATGACGAACGCGATGCTTGAAGTTAAAGAAATTGAGTCGTTTTACGATAAGAGCCAAGCGTTGTTCGGTATGTCGTTTTCGGTTCGGCAAGGCGAGTTCTGCACACTGATCGGCCGCAATGGCATGGGTAAAACTACCACTGTGAAAAGCATAATGGGGTTGTTGAATCCTGCAAGGGGGCAGGTTTTGTTCGAGGGCAAGCCCTTGCACAAGCTGCCGCCTTATCAGGTAGCACGGTTTGGCTTAGGTCTTGTTCCTGAAGGGCGGCAAATTTTTACGAATTTGACCGTGCGTGAGAACTTGACTGCTACAGCAAGGGATGCCGGAGGATCAGACAGCAAATGGACGCTCGAAAGAATCTTTCAGCTATTTCCTTCGTTGGAGCGACGTGCAAAAAATCTGGGTAGTAACTTATCAGGTGGTGAGCAGCAAATGTTGGCCATCGGGCGAGCGCTGATGACCAATCCTCGGTTGTTGATACTTGATGAGGCAACCGAGGGTCTGGCGCCATTGGTGCGAAAAGAAATTTGGGATTGCTTGGCCGAATTGAAGCGCATGGGGCAAACCGTCATTGTGATCGACAAAAACATTGCGTCGTTGCTTCGTTTGGCCGACAACCACCATATTGTTGAGAAAGGTAAGGTGGTGTGGTCTGGCTCATCAGCCAGTTTGAAGGCTCAGCCTGAGTTGCTTGAGCGTTATGTAGGTGTATAGGCCTGTTCGGGGCGGGAAAGGAGTGAGACATGAGTACTGTTGTTCAAGAGCGCGAGAGTCTGACTAAGAACTCAAGGCAATTGGGGTTAACTGAGTATTGGGTTGAGCGCGAAATTATTGAGAACCCAGCGAATCGAACGACCGCTGTCCCCTTTGTGTGGCATTGGAAAGATATTCAGCCTTTGCTGGCCAAAGCGTCTGACATCGTTCCTATGGAAGAGGCCTATAGGCGAGCATTGCTGTTTTCAAATCCAGGCCTTGCGCCAAAAGCCTGGATGACGACTACTATTTATGGTGGCTGTTCCTGGTACAACCCCGGCGAGTCGGCTGAAGTGCACCGTCATCCGCCTAGTGCAAGCCGCTTTGTTCTGCAGGGTAATGGTGGCTGGACAGCGGTTGAGGGCGAAAAGTGCATGATGGCACGTGGCGATTTAATTCTAACGCCCAACGGAACGTGGCATAACCACGGCAACGATGGTAACGAGCCAGTGATTTGGGTTGATATCCTTGACCTCCCCTTGGCTGAAAACCTGAATAACTCCTGGGTCATGGAGTACGACTATTACGAGGTCAAGTCAGGTGAAAAGGCTGTTCAGCGTACGACCCAAACGATTACGAAAACCGATGATTATTCGGTGAAGACGTATTCCGTTGGCGGCATCAAGCCTACTTTTATGGACCATCAACGTGGCTTGAGTACCGGTTCGCCCATGTTTGTGTATCGCTGGGCCGATGCGGTCAAGGCGTTGAATAATCTACGCGAATTCGAGCCAGATCCGTGCGGCGGCCACTCCATTGAGTACATCAATCCTATTACCGGTGGAACAGTAGTACCGACCTTGTCGTTTGGTGTTTACATGCATGAAGCAGGTTTTCAGGCTGACTTCCAACGTAAAACATCAAGCACCGTTTATTGCGTTATTCAAGGTAAAGGCCGTACGGAAATGGATAATGGCAAGGTGATGGAGTGGGACGAGAACGATGTCTTTGTTGTCCCCAGCGGAACCTGGTACCGCCATGTGAATACCGACCCAAGCAACGACCTTATGCTTTACGCAGTGAGTGATGAGCCCACACTGACCAAGCTTGGCTTTTTCGTGCGCCATCGCCGTCTGGCCGATGGCACGATTGTAGCGCGTTAATTGGGGGAGTCATGCACGTTGAGCACATTAATCCGAAAAATGTTTATGACTCTTTGAGTACGCGTGGTTACACGCAGGTGATAACAGCAACTGGCGTTCAAAAACTGGTTTTCATATCGGGCCAGCTTCCCTTGGACGAAAACAACAAGCTGATTGGTGAGGGCGATATTGAAGCCCAAACCCGTGCGTGTTACGAAAATTTAAGGAAGTCACTTGCCTCGGCTGGCGCGGATTTTTCGAATGTTGTTCGTATGACGACGTATATAACAGACCTGATTGAACACCCAAAAGGTATTCGTAAGGTAAGGGCGGAGTATTTCGGTACCGAAACGCCACCTACGTCAACCATGATTGAGATTCCCAGGCTGTTGAATAACATGCTGATTGAAGTTGAGGCGTTGGCCGTGATATGAGCGGCGATTGAATGTAGGAGAGTGGCAGATGTTACCAAGATCAGGCGATGAAATATGGCCTACCAAAGATTACAGCCGTATTCCTTATTGGGTATTTACCGATGAGGCGCTGTACCGCCAAGAGTTGGACAAGATTTTCTATGGGTCAACCTGGAACTATGTTGGATTAGAGGCCGAGATACCGGAATGGGGTGATTTTAAAACCACATATGTAGGTGAAACCCCAATCATTGTAAGCCGCGCAAGAGATGGTGGCCTAATTGCTTTGGTAAATCGGTGCGGGCATCGCGGGGCCATGGTTCGTCGCGAACGATTCGGCAACGAGAAGACCCATACGTGCATTTATCACCGTTGGTGTTACTCATTGGAGGGAGATCTGATTGGGATTCCTTTCAAGCGCGGTGTCAACGGAAAAGGCGGTTTAGAGAAAGGGTTTAACGAAAAAGAGCATGGTCTGAAGCGCCTGCGTATTGAGTCATTCAAAGGCATGATGTTCGTGACTTTTGATCATGACATGATTTCTTTGCCTGACTATTTAGGGCCCCTGAATCAGGAGCAGATTTCTCGCATTATGTGTCGACCCATCAAGATTTTGGGTTTTCAGAAGCAAGTCATTAACGGTAATTGGAAGTTGTACCAAGAGAACTTGCGTGACACCTATCATGCCAGTCTTTTGCATTCATTCTTCGTTACATTCGGATTGGATCGTGTTACCAACCCGGGTGGCACCAGGCTTGATGCGTCCAAAGGTCATAGCTTTGTTTTCAATCGCCCCGACCCGGCTGCAGCCGATTCGTTGGTGAATGAAGAGTCAACCAAGGTCTATGCATCGGAAGGTGTGAAAGCCGACCGCGTCAGTTTGGAAGATACCTGGTTCTTGGGTTTTCATCCTCAGTATGACGACGATATGCGGTTGTATTTGGCATGCTTGTTTCCCAATGCACATTATCAGCAAATGAATAATTGCTTGAATACCCGGCAAATGATTCCGCGGGGGCCGAACTCATTTGAGGTTGTTTGGACGATTTTCGGCTACGAGGATGATGGGGAGGAGCTGGCAGCGCTGCGTAAGCATCAGGCCAATTTCATTGGCCCTGCTGGTTTCGTGTCGATGGAAGATGCAGAAGTGATTGAGAACATGCAAACCGCCTTTAAAGATGAGCGGCATGCTTATTCGGTGGTGGAAATGGGCGGCCGGGGGCCAATTATTGCCGAGAGCGATAACAAGGTGAACGAGATTCCCATTCGCGGCTTTTGGTCTAAATATGCCCGCTTGATGGATCTGGAACCCACAGGAGGCGAACGATGACACCTTATCGGGAACGAATTCAAGACCTGCTAATCGAATATGCCTGGCGTTTGGATAACGACAAGCTGGAAGAGTGGACTGAGCTTTTTACGGAGGATGCGCGCTACGAAATTTTACCGCGCGATAACTTCGATCGAGGCTACCCCTTGGCGTTGCTATGTTGCCGGAACCAGGCTATGTTGCGCGACCGTATTTTGGCGCTGAGAGTCGCTAATGAATACAACATTCACTACGACCGTCACATGATTAACGCACCCAAGATTATGGATGTGCAAGGCGATGAGATATGCATCGAAGCCAATTACCTGGTGGTGCAAACCAGCCAGGACGGCGTGACTAAGGTGTTTAGCGCAGGCCTCTACAAAGACCGCATCAAAGTGGTGGATGGACAGTTGCGATTCAAGGAAAAGCTGGTGATTGCCGACACCTTTTGTGTGCCCACCTTGATTGCGACCCCAATATAAAGCGGCCACGTTATTTCAGCGGTTTTCAGTAATTAATAAGGATATCTAGAATGAAGTTGTTACGTTTTGGGGCGCCGGGGCAAGAGCGTCCAGGGGCATTGGGTCAAGATGGCAAGATACGAGACTTGTCGGCTCATGTTTCGGATATCACTCCAGCAAATTTGTCACCCTCTGGGCTATCAAAACTCAACGAGATAGACCTTAATAAAGCCCCGATTGTAGAGGGTGATGTAAGAATAGGTGCGCCAGTAAAGGGCATTCGTCAGGTGATAGCGATTGGCTTGAATTATGCCGACCACGCGGCTGAGTCGAACATGCCTATACCGCAAGAGCCAATTGTTTTTATTAAGGCAGTGAGCAGTGTGTGCGGTCCGAATGACCCAATCATCAAGCCACCCCACTCAACTCGCCTTGACTGGGAGATCGAGTTGGGGGTGGTAATTGGTACCGAGATGGATTGCGTATCGGAAACTGACGCTTTAAAGCATGTGGCTGGGTATTGCGTGGCAAATGATGTTTCCGAACGTGCATTTCAGTTCGAGCTTGGCGGCACATGGGATAAGGGGAAAGGCTTTCCCAACTCGTGCCCTTTAGGGCCATATCTGGTGACCGCTGATTCGATTGATGACCCACAGAGCTTGTCGATGTGGCTTGACGTTAATGGTGAGCGCAAGCAAACAGGCAATACCAAGACCATGGTTTTTGATTGCGCCGTGCTTTTAAGTTACGTGAGCCATTTTATGCGCCTGTTACCTGGTGATGTGGTGGTCACAGGAACGCCTCCAGGGGTGGGTATGGGTATGAAGCCACCACAATATTTGAACGTCGGCGATGAAGTTCGTTTAGGCATTGAGGGGTTGGGAGAGCAGCATCAGCGCGTTATTAAGGCGCCGAAGCCAGCATCACTTGGCCATTTTTTGAATAAAGGAGAGTAAGTATGAAATTGAATCACGAGTTAGTAGCAAAAATTTCGGCCAAGGCAATTGAAGAAGGTACCAAGCGTGGCTTTAATATTTCCTGTGCGTTGGTTGATGGGTCGGGCCGTACCGTTAGCGTACTGCGCCACGCCGACGCCAGCTGGCAAACCCCCGAGTTCGCGTTGGGTAAAGCACGTTTGGCGAGCGCATTTAAAACCAGTACGGGTGCTATGTTCGCCCGTCTTCAGAAAGATCGCCCCTTGTACGGCACTACGCTTGCTTCATACAACGCCCGCAACGATTGGATGTTGGCCGAGGGCGGTGCAGCCATCAAGCTAGAGGTGGAGGCTGGTGAGAACCACGGCGGTGAAGCAATTGGTGCAATTGGAATCAGCGGGTGCTTTCCCGCAACGATTGATCAGGAAATTGCGGACAGTTTGGTGGAGTGGGTGAGAACTCAGGTTTAGTCGATTGAAAGAATAACGGTTTGCGCCGAAAAGTGGGGGTTTTATGGAAGGCATTAAAGAGTCAATTGCCGCGCAGGCGGCGGCAAATAGCTTTATTGGTTTGTGGCAGATAGTGAATGAGGTTGAAGGTGCCCAATTGCAAAAGGGCTTTGTACCTCATTTATGGCGCTGGGATGTGCTTAAACCGCTTATGGGGGAAGTGAGTAAGAACATTACCCTGCAAGATGCAGATCGGCGCGTGATTATTATGTCGAATCCAGGTGCGCGTCATAAGCATCACTCAACTAATACGCTGTATTTAAGTTGTTCTATTTATAACGCTGGCGAGCTGGCACCTGTGCATCGTCATACTTCGAACGCAAGCCGTTTTGTTTTGGAAGGGGCGGGCGGGTTTACTACGATTGAGGGCGAGAAATGCACGATGTCCCGTGGTGATCTCATTATTACCCCCGCGGGCACCTGGCATGACCACGGCAACGAGGGAGATGAGCCTGTTATTTGGGTGGATGTTCTGGATTTGCCATTGGTAGAGAATCTGGCAGTTAGCGAGTTTGAGTTTGAGTACTTTGAAAAAGATGACTCGGGAAAAGAGACTCGCAAAGAGTATCAGAGGCTAACATTGCCAGATAACTACTCTACTATGGTTTATAGCAGTGGTGGCTTTTTGCCGACATTTATCAACCACGAGCGAGGGCGCAGTGCGGGTTCACCGATGTTTGTTTATCGTTGGTCGGAAGCCAAGGCAGCGTTGAACCGTATGCGCCACATGAAGGGAAGCCCTTACGACGGTATTATTCTTGAGTATGTGAACCCCATTAACGGCAAGGCAGTTACCACAACCACAAGCTTCCATGTTCAGTTGCTGCGTCCTGGCGAAGCTACGCAAGCGCATCGCCACACTAGCAGTTCTGCGTACTGCTGTCTGGAAGGTCATGGGCGCACCTATGTAGGTGATACCGTTTTGGAATGGGGGCCAAACGACATGTTCGTGATTCCGAATGGTGCGCCTCACCGTCATGAAAACTTGAGTGGTACGGAAGACGCTTATCTATACTCGGTATCAGATGCGCCAGCGATGAAGCATCTGAATCTTTACCGTGAAGAGCATGTTAATCCATAAAGGGTGGGGACGCGGTGAGTCAAACAGAGATGTTGGAAGCTGAAAATGCTTTTAAAGCCACTTTAGGAAGCGATGAGATTTTACTAGGGTTTTGGAGCTCCTTGGCCAGCCCGTTGTTGGCCGAGATTGTGGCCGAGAACAAGTCTTTTCAGTGGATATTGTTTGATACCGAACATGCGCCCAATGATGTGCAAACGTTGTTGGGCCAACTGCAGGCCATCCGGTTTTCGGGTGTGCCTGCCGTCGTTCGGCCTGTTCAAAATCACCCAGTAGAGATCAAACGCCTGCTTGATATTGGTTTTCGTAGTTTGTTGATCCCAAGCGTTGATTCGGCTCAGCAAGCAAAAGATGCCGTGCGAGCTACTCGTTACCCTCCCTATGGTATCCGAGGGGCTTCTGCATATCACCGTAATAACGGTTATGGCCGTATCGAAAATTATTTTGAATTTATCAATGATGCCATTGCCGTGATTGCGCAGATTGAAACAATAGAAGCCGTGGCTCATCTGGAAGAGATAGGATCGGTTGAAGGGGTCAATGCGTTGTTTGTTGGCCCTGGCGACTTGGCCGCCAGTTTGGGTTACCTGGGGCAGGTGCGCGCGCCTGCTGTGCAAGACATTATAAAGAAAATTGGCGAACGAGCCCGAAAGTGTGGCTTCAAGT
Organism: Pusillimonas sp. T2; assembly: GCF_002236805.1. Lineage (GTDB taxonomy): Bacteria > Pseudomonadota > Gammaproteobacteria > Burkholderiales > Burkholderiaceae_B > Neopusillimonas. The sequence goes on from NZ_NIQA01000013.1 coordinate 21,451, forward strand.
TGGGTATCGCTGCTGGTACGATGGATGATGTGGCGCGCTATCGTGAGTGGGGCTACAGCGTGTTTGCAGTTAGCAGCGATGTGCTGTTATTCAGGCGGGCAGTGGAAGGTTTGGCTGAGTCTTTTGCTAGATTTAAGTAATACACTAGCAGTTGCTATTGGGCGTGTTAGCGTTAGTGGTGGGCGTCGTCATCGATGACGTCCGAGGCGAGGCACGCTTTATTGGAAATATTGGATAACCGGCATGGATTCAGGCCGACGATTTTTACCGGTCATCCGGCCGGTGAATATAAGCGACCTGTGGCTGATGTAGTTCAACGTTCGACGGGGACGTTTAAATCATGGCCTTTGTGACCGGTTCAGCAAACTTCGGATCAACCTTCGGCGTTGATTTAACGGGTTTGTAATAGACCGTGCGTCGAGGGACACCAAACCATTGGCGCAGTTTGGCAATTGGAATGTCAACGCCATCTTCAGTCCTTCCCTGCTAGACGGTACCCATTATTTCTCGCCCTCGCCCAACAGGGATTGCAACTTTTTTCGTGCCCGTAACTCCAGCATGGCTTCACCGTAGGCTTGCAGGAGATCTTCGATCTGGCGCTCGTACTGCTTTTGACGTCCAACGGGTTGGCACGCAAAGCGCTTTCCATGTCTCGCTTGGCTGTCTATCGTTTGATTTCGTCTTCCATCTTCATACTCATGGTGATTTCCTCAATTATCATCTGAGCAGGTATTTACTGGGCCAATACAGTCAGACCCTTTGTGCCTTCTGTTTATTCTTTAATGCCAGCATGGTGCCACGGCAGTTGTCGTTACCGCACAGGCATTGGTATTCAAGCTTGCGTTTTTTAGTCAGGCGGCCGTCAAGCACCAGGCCGTAGTCGTAAAAAAGCTCTTCGCCGCGTTTGATGTTGCGCAGGGCCACGATGTATACCCGCGTACCTTTTTCGTTTTCTTGCGCTTCGCAGTTGGGGGCGCAAGAATGGTTGATCCATTTGGCGTCGTTGCCGCGCACGCCGCCATCAATGACCTTGCCGCTGCTTAGCGCAAAAAAGAAGGTATGAAATGGGTCTTCCGGGTTGGTCGGGTGGCGTTCGTCGGCCTCGTTGGGTGAAATTTTTTGCCCAGTGTATTCAAAAATACACGTGCCTTCGGGGATATTGCGGGCGGCAAACACACCGTTGCCATGCGTTTTCGATTGCTTGACCTTATGCCAGACCGGGGTATCTTTTGCCATGTGCCTTATCGTTTTAAAAGCGGTGCCAGGTAACGGCCGGTGTGGCTTTCCGGGTGTGCCGCTATATCTTCCGGCGTGCCTTGCGCCACAATGCGGCCTCCGCCATTGCCGCCTTCGGGCCCCATGTCTACCAGCCAGTCGGCGGTTTTGATGACATCGAGGTTATGTTCGATAACGACAACCGTGTTTCCCGCATCTACCAGCTGTTGAAGCACCTTGAGCAACAGGGCGATATCTTGAAAATGCAGGCCTGTTGTCGGTTCGTCGAGAATATACAAGGTTTTGCCCGTGCTGCGTTTGGACAGCTCAAGCGAAAGCTTGACGCGTTGCGCCTCGCCGCCCGAAAGCGTGGTGGCACTTTGGCCCAGGCGTAAGTACGACAGCCCGACATCAATCAGTGTATTGAGCTTGCGCGCGATGGTGGGGACGGCGTCAAAGTATTCAAGCGCCTGCGCCACCGTCAGGTTCAGCACTTCGCTGATATTGCGGCCCCGGTAGCGGATGTCGAGTGTTTCGCGGTTGTATCGCTCGCCTTTGCAGACGTCGCACGGCACATACATGTCGGGCAAGAAGTGCATCTCGACCTTGACGACGCCGTCGCCCTGGCAGGCTTCGCACCGCCCGCCCTTGACGTTGAATGAAAACCGGCCGGGGTCGTAGCCGCGTGTGCGCGATTCGGGCACGCCGGCAAAGAGCTCGCGAATCGCCGTGAACATGCCGGTGTACGTGGCCGGGTTGCTGCGGGGGGTGCGGCCGATGGGGCTTTGGTCGACATTGATGATTTTGTCAAAATGCGTCAGGCCTTCCAGGTGGCTGAATGGCGCGGGTTCGGTTTGTGCGCGGTGAAGGTCGCGCGCTACTGCTGTGGCGAGCGTATCGTTGATGAGGGTTGATTTGCCCGACCCCGACACCCCGGTAATGCACACCAGGCGACCGGCCGGGATGGCCAGGTCGACGGACTTGAGATTATTGCCGGTGCAGCCCAGCACTTTTAGCCATGTGCCTTCGGGGTCAACGGGCCGACGCCGAGGGATGGCAATTTTTTTTGCGCCAGTCAGGTATTGACCGGTCAGCGAGGCTGGGTCGGCTGCCAGAGCTTGCGGGGTGCCTTTGGCGACGACCTGACCGCCATGCTCGCCCGCGCCGGGCCCCATGTCCAGTACAAAGTCAGCGGCGCGAATCATGTCTTCGTCGTGTTCGACCACAATGACGCTGTTGCCCAGATCGCGCAAGTGTTGCAAGGTGGCGATCAGGCGGTCGTTGTCGCGTTGGTGAAGGCCAATGGAAGGTTCGTCGAGTACATACATGACGCCGGTCAGGCCCGAACCAATCTGGCTGGCCAGCCTGATGCGCTGCGCCTCGCCGCCAGAAATAGTGTCGGCGCTGCGGTCAAGTGACAAGTAGCTCAGCCCTACGTTATTCAGAAACTGAAGTCGGGCTTCAATTTCGCGCACGATGCGGTCGGCGACTTCTTTTTTCGAGCCCGATAGCTGTAGTGCCTGGAACCACGCCAGACAATCGGACAGCGGTAGCGCCTCGACCTCATAGATGGCGCGGCCCATACGTTGCGCTTCGCCGATTTCGTTGCCAATCAGTACGTTGCGCGCTTCGGGGCGCAGGCGCGAGCCGTGGCAACTGGGGCAGGTGCGCGTGTGGCGGTACTTGCCCAGCTCTTCACGTACAGCGCCGGAGTCAGTTTCGCGCCAGCGTCGTTCCAGATTAGGAATGACCCCTTCGAAAGGGTGCTTTTTGACGCTGCTGCGGCCTTTCTCGTTGATGTAAAAAAATCCGATTTCTTCTTCGCCCGAACCGTACAACACAATGTTTTGCAATCGTTCGTCCAGCGTTTCGAACGGCGTGTCGATGTCGAACTGGTAATGCGCGGCCAAGCTGGCCAGCAGGGCATGGGTGAAGGCATTGCGACGGTCCCAGCCGGCAATCGCGCCGCCGGCCAGGCTGAGTTCGGGGAAGGCCACCACCCGTTTGGGGTCGAAAAAGTCGACATGCCCCAGGCCGTCGCAGCTTGGGCATGCCCCCACAGGGTTGTTGAAACTGAACAGGCGCGGCTCGAGTTCAGTCAGGCTGTGTTGGCATACGGGGCAGGCGTACCGGCTGGAAAAGGCCGACTCTTCGTCGGTATCCATGTTCAATGCCAGCACTCGTCCGTCTGAAAGATTCAGGGCGGTTTCGAAGCTCTCGGCCAGACGCTGCTGGCTTTCCGGTTTGATTTTGATGCGGTCGATGACGACATCGACACTATGTTTTTCGGTTTTCTTCAGGGGGCCGAGTTGATCGATTTCGACCATTTCGCCATCGACGCGCACCCGCACAAAGCCTTGGGCCTGAAGCCCGGCGCATTCGTCTTCGAAGCTGCCTTTGCGTGCACGCGCCAGCGGCGCCAAAATGGCCAGTCGTGTGCCCTCGGGCCAGGTTAAAACCTTGTCGACCATCTGACTGACGCTTTGCGCTTGCAAGGGTAACCCGTGGTCTGGGCAGTATGGTGTGCCGACTCGCGCGTACAATAGACGCAAATAGTCGTGAATTTCTGTAATGGTCCCCACCGTCGAGCGCGGGTTATGCCCGGCCGACTTTTGTTCGATAGAAATTGCAGGCGACAGCCCCTCGATCAGATCGACGTCGGGTTTGTCCATTAACTGCAAGAATTGCCGAGCGTAGGCCGACAAACTTTCGACGTAACGCCTTTGCCCTTCGGCATACAAGGTATCGAACGCCAACGATGACTTCCCCGAACCCGACAGCCCGGTGACCACAACAAGCTGGTGTCTGGGTAGGTCGACTGAGATATTTTTGAGGTTATGGGTGCGGGCGCCCCGGATGCGAATTGCGTCCATCTGGTCCATTAAGGTTTTTCGAAGGCTAACTTGCTACTATAACGCGCTGTGCCCGTCTTTATTAAATGAGTATTTATGGCTAACTCTGGTGCCGCAACGGTTAAACCGCCGCGGGTCAAGCTGAAACTGACCGCCACCGAGCGTAAAGCCAGCATCATGCTGGCCCTTTTATTTGCTTCACGCATGTTGGGGTTGTTCTTGTTGACCCCGGTGTTTGCTGTGGCTGCCTTGTCCATCCCCGGGGGTAACGATGCGGTCAAGGTGGGGCTTGCGCTGGGCGCTTACGGGCTAACCCAGGCGTTTTTGCAAATACCCTTAGGCATGGCCTCAGACCGTTTCGGCCGACGACCCGTTATTGTGGCTGGCATGGTGTTGTTTGTCGCCGGCGGGATCATGTGCGCGCTGGCGTCCGACATTAACTGGATTATTGCCGGGCGGGTGTTACAGGGGCTTGGGGCTATTTCAGCCGCGATTACAGCCTGGGTGGCCGACGCTACCCGACCCGAAGTGCGCACCCGTGCCATGGCCATGGTGGGTGGGTCGATCGGCTTATCTTTTGCCGTGTCCCTGGTGTTGTCGCCGGTGCTTGTCGGCGAGTTCGGGTTGTCGGGGCTGTTCTGGGCGATCAGTTTGCTTGGGTTTGTGTGCCTGCTGATTGCCGCCTTTTTAGTGCCGGCTGCGCCGCAATCGATGCAGCCCATTGTGCAGGCCAAGGCGTCCGACGTTTTGCGGCATGCCGATTTGCTGCGCCTGAATTTTGGCGTGTTTTGCCTGCATTTTGTGCTGATGGCCATGTTTGTGGTGGTGCCGGGCATTTTGGCGCGGCTGGGCGGGTACGATTCTTCCCGGCTCTGGGAAGTATATTTACCGGTGATTTTGTTGTCTTTTGTGCTGATGGTGCCGGCGGTGTTTTATACCGAGACACGACGCGCGCATAAGGTCGCCCTTGAAGTTGCCGTGGCCGGCTTGGTGGTGGTGCTGGCGTTTTTACCGTGGGCCAGTCAGCAGTTTGTGCCTATGGTGGCTTTGCTTATCGGTTTCTTTATTGCGTTTAACGTGCTCGAGGCCTTGCAACCGTCGTTGGTGTCTCGCGTCGCGCCGCCCGAATTCAAAGGCTTGGCCCTTGGTTTTTACAACACCGCGCAGTCGCTGGGCGTTTTTGCCGGGGCGTCGCTGGGCGGGGTTCTGGCGGCGGCGGGCAACACGTCGTACGTGTTTTTGGTGTGTGCGGTGCTGACTTTTGTCTGGTTTTTAACCGCACGCGGTTTTCGTAACGGGGCGTAAGCCAGATTTTGGGACGACGGTAGGACGCCGCGTGTCTGGCCTGCTTGGCCCAGCAGTTTGACCTGCCGGCCAAGACAAAAATATGCGTTCGCATTACTACGTATTTTGCTGTTTCGTTGGTGTCGATTCAACGATAATGGCGCTGTGAAATTTATTGATTGGGGGTTTAGATGGCTTCAGTAAACAAAGTGATTTTGGTGGGTAACCTCGGGCGCGATCCCGAAGTGCGCTACAGCCCTGAGGGGGCGGCCATTTGTAACGTGTCGCTCGCGACCACATCGCAATGGAAAGACCGCAATAGCGGCGAAAAGCGCGAAGAAACCGAATGGCACCGTGTGGTGTTTTATAACCGTCTGGCCGAAATTGCCGGCGAATACCTGAAAAAGGGCCGTTCCATTTACGTCGAAGGCCGTATCAAGACACGTAAATATCAAGACAAAGAAACCGGCGCCGANGGGCCGTTCCATTTACGTCGAAGGCCGTATCAAGACACGTAAATATCAAGACAAAGAAACCGGCGCCGATCGTTACAGCACCGAAATTGTTGCCGAGCAAATGCAAATGCTCGGCGGCCGCGATGGTGGCGATATGGGTGGCGGCGCCGACTTCGGCTCTGAATCGCCCGCACCGCGTCAGCAGCGCCCGGCAGCGCCACGCCCGGCCGCACCGCAGGCTGCGCCAGCAGCCAACCTGGCCGACATGGATGACGATATTCCGTTTTAGACAACACTAATTTATAGTTGTTGCTAATAACCAGAGGAGCCCGCAATTAAGCGGGCTTTCTTTTTTATGGCGCTTTTGTGAGTCTTAATTTGCTTTCGTTTTCAGCCAGTTGGAAGCAGAAGCTTTGATCCGGTCGGCGTTACGCAGTTATGGAGGCTAATTATTTAGCTTTCTTTTAGGGCTTGTCGCACCACGTCTCGTATCCATTGACTTGCAGGGTCTTTGTGAAACCGTTTGTGCCAGATTTGTTTGATTTCGACAGTTGGCGATTTGAACGGTAAGGCGCAGACCTGCACATGTAGCTGAGCTTCGAATGCGGCTTTTAAGTCATTGGGGATTATGGCGAGTAGTTCTGTGTTGGAAACAAGAGTCAAAAGACTTAGGTAATGGGGTACCGTCAACATTATTTGGCGCTTTAGCCCCAGGCCTGTTAACGCGTTCTCGATCACCTCTTGACTACGGCCCTCCGTCCGAACGGAAACATGCTTGGCATTGAGAAATGTTTCAAGTGTCAGTCGACCTTTCTTTATGTGTGGATTGTTTTTGTTTGCAATGCAAGAGAAACCTGTATTGCGCAGGAGTCTTTGCTGAAAAATTCCCGCATGTTTGATGTCGGGGAAGTACCCTACTGCCAAGTCAACTAGACCGGACTCGAGCCCTTCAGTTTGCTTTTCGACGATAGGTGAGATTGTGCGTATGGTTACGTTAGGCGCTGCTTTTATCACTTGGTTGACGATTGCGGGCAAGTAAGATGCTGCGCCAATGTCAGTCATGCAAAGAGTGAATGTTTTGTTTGACCGTTGTGCATCAAATGATTGCGTTAAGAATATTTCGCCTCTAGTTATGGCAAGTACTTTACGCACTGCTACTGCGATACTGATCGCCCTATGCGTTGGTTGCATTTCATTTTTTACCCGCACAAATAACGGGTCGTTAAGCGCTTCACGCATTTTTGCTAGTGCGTGGCTCATTGAGGGTTGGCTTATGCCTAGACGTTCACTTGCTTTTGAAACGCTTCGTGTTTCAAACAAGGCTTCAAATGTGAGCAGCAAATTTAGGTCTATTTTTTCTAGATTCATTTTTTGAATACAGAGAATAGTCAAATTCATGTTGACTGATAGTAGCAGACACTTAGAATGAAGTCTCGGCTAGGAACGTTGAGCTATCAATGAGTTGCTAGATAAGAAGAGAGTACGAGGAGAAGACATGTCAACGACAGACCAAAAATATGTTGCCCCAATCGCGAACAGTGCAGCGGAGTGGGATAAGGCCATGCGAGAGATGGCACTAAAAACAACCCCTAGTTTCTTTCATATTCGAGCCCGCCTTCCAAAGGCGGGAAGAACGAATCAGGTGCTGGGTGCCTCTCGCTATATGAATGTGGTTCTGAAAACCTACGCAAGTGGTGGTGAGAATGAAATTCATGCTCACACCAATGAGGATCACGTATTTGTGGTGCTTCAAGGTGGGGCTGTTTTTTTTGGACCAAATGAAGAGCGTAAAGAGGTCGGTGTCAACGATTGCGTACTGGTACCCAGCGGGGCGTTCTATCGATTTATTGCGAAAGAAGAAGAGCCATTAGTTATGTTGCGCATTGGCGCAGCGATAGATCCGGATGACGATATCCTTGCCCGGGTCGATAGTGAGGGGCGCCCATTTGATGGTTATTCAGAAAAGAACAAAGAAGTAGGTTACGAGCTGTTTGATGACAAATGGTTCGAGTAGGAGGCGATTGCTATGAGCACGCAACCTGTTCAGAGAGAGCTTTGTCAGCCTCCTAGTCCCGAACCGCGTAGTCCAAATTTGATCTGCCCGCCAGGCACTGTTGATTGTCACGTTCATGTGTATGGACCCGATAGCGTGTATCCCGTGGCTGAAACGCGATCTTTTGACGTGCCCGAAGCTTTACCAAGCACATTGAGGGCAGTCGAAGGGGTGTTGGGCGTGGACCGCGTTGTATTGGTCCAGCCGAGTGGTTATGGTGTTGATAACCGTCGGCACCTCGAAGCAGCAAAAGAGATAGGGATGCCCGCAAGAGTCATTGTTGCACTAAGGTCGACAGTGACTAAAGCGGAGTTGGAAGTAATGCATGATCAGGGGGCAAGGGGTGTTCGTTACAACATCGGTCATGCTGGTGCTGTGCCCATATCTGAGATGCCCGAACTTGCCGGAAAAATCGCCGATTTAGGCTGGCACGTTCAGCTGCACGTTATGGATGACGGCGGGCGAGCCCCCCTTGTTGAGATGGCCGACACGCTTTGTGGCTTGCCGACGGACTTTGTTATTGACCATGTTGGCTCAATAAAGCCGGGTTTGGGTTTGGATCAACCGGCTTTTCAGGCTTTGCTTCGGATGCTTGAAACCGGGAAGTGTTGGGTGAAGTTGTCATGCGGGTATCGGATGTCGGCTTTGCCTCCGCCTTATGAGGATATGGTCCCATATATAAAAGCATTAATAGAATGCCGTGATGATAGATTGGTTTGGGCAAGCGACTGGCCGCATGTCTCTTTTAAAGGTGTAATGCCCAATACAACCGATCTGTTGGACCAGATGCTTACATGGGTTCCCGATGTAGAAACTAGGCATAAAATTTTCGTAGAAAATCCAGAGCGGCTATATCAATTTTAAGAAAATTCTGTCAATAAAAATATGGCAGGCCGTGATGGTTGGTGAGTTTTTGCTTGGTGCTAGAGCTGCTTGAGGAGACGCTATGAGCATTGGAAAGAAAAGCTATCTTTTGGATAGCGTGAATAAATATACACAGTTGTTTGCGGCATTAATCCTGTTGTTTATGGTTACGCATATCGTTATTGACGTCTTTGCTAGCAGTGTTTTAGGTAAACCACTAGAGGGCACGATCGAGTTGGTGTCTAAGTACTACATGGTTGCGATAGTTTATTTACCCCTAGCTTATTTGCAGGCTACAGATAAACATATTGTTGCAGGTATTTTTACAGAAAATGCCGGTGAGCCCTTCCGGCGATTCTGTAAGTGCGTAACGGCGATTCTAATGTGTGTATTTGGAGTTCTGCTGGCATGGCGATGTGGTGTAGAAGCTCGTCACATGACTGCATTGAATGAACAGATTCAAACAGCTAGTTATTTTATCCCTGCATGGCCATCGAGATGGATCCCGGTTGTTGCTGGCGTACTGATAGCACTTCAATCGATCGCTTCACTTTTAGCTGTTTTTATGGGTGAGCGAGATAAAGATACTGAGTCTTGTTTAGATGGCAGCACCTCTGTTAACTCTTCCGCGAGGCAAGGTCGGCCGGATATGCATAAAGCAGGGATTTCGGCAAAGGCATTTTCATGAGCTCGATTTTTATTGGTTTTTTGGGTATTGGCCTAGCCTTGGCACTGATATCTATTAGGGTGCCTATCGGCCTTTCGCTGGCGATGGTGGCCATTGGTGGAATCGCTACTTTGGTCAATGTTGATGTCGCGTATAGCATGTTGGGGCATACGGCTTACGATACCGTTGCGAGCTGGGAGCTATCGGCCATTCCGATGTTTTTATTAATGGGTGGTTTCGCTTTTCATTCAGGGTTGACAACTAGCCTGTTTGATGCAGCACGCTTATGGCTCTCTTGGTTGCCGGGGGGGTTAGCAGTATCAACTAACTTTGCTTGTGCTGGTTTTGCTGCGGCATCCGGGTCAAGTCTTGCGACGACAGTGACGATGGGCAGAATTGCATTACCGGAGATGAAGCGTTATGGGTATGACGACGGCTTGGCCTGTGGCGTCGTTGCGTCGGCAGGCACGCTGGGCTCTTTGATTCCCCCGAGTGTAATAATGATTTTGATTGGAATTTTTTCGGAAGTTTCAATTCTTACTCTCTTCGTTGCTGCAGTTATTCCAGGGATACTAACCGCACTTGTGTTTGCGAGTGTTGTTATTGTCAGGGTTTTGTTAAACCCGAATTTGGCGCCAAGTATTTCTGTGGATGCGAACTGGTCTCAGCGATTTAAAGCGCTATCGAGTACTTGGCCCTTGCCGGCGCTGGTGTTGAGCGTTATTGGGGCGTTATATGCGGGCATAGTCACGCCAACGCAAGCAGGTGCTTTTGGTGCTGCGCTGACTTTGGTCTTGGCGGTGGTGCGCCGGCAAATGACGTGGTCGAAGTTTAAGGCGGCGGTAGTGGAAACGTTAACGGCCACAGCTGCGATATTTTTTATTGTCATTGGCGCGGTTTTGTTGGCTAAGTTTATGACCTTCAGCGGCTTGCCTGACTATATTTCAGAAATCATGGCGAGTTCGGGTGTGAACCCGTTGGTTGTGATAGCGATTGTGATTGGGATTTATTTGGTCTTGGGAATGTTCCTTGATCCGATGGGCGTCCTTTTTATTACGCTGCCTGTCTTAATACCGGTTTTTAGAGAAGTGCAGTTAGATATGGTGTTGATGGGTGTCTTAATCGTTAAGTTGATCGAGATTGGGTTAATGACACCACCAGTTGGTTTGAATGTGTTTGCGGTTAAGGGTTTGGTACCGGACGTCCCATTAAAGGTGATTTATAAGGGGGTTGCTTGGTTCTTGATAGCAGACTTATTGTTGATAGTGGTTATGGTGATTTTTCCGGACATTACGCTGGCGCTGCCACGTATGTTAGGGGTTTAACACCTTTGATTTATAAAAAATTCAATAATTATTAGGAGACTAAGATGCGATTTAAAAAAATAGTGGCTGGAGCTCTTGGGCTTGTTGGAATGCTTGGTTTGTGTACCCAAGGGGTTGCCCAAACACTGCGATACAACTCGTTTATGCCTCCATTGGCAGTCGAGTCTAAGGGGATTAAGGCCTTCTTTGATGAGTTGGAGTCAGAGACCAATGGCCGAGTGAAAGGGCAAGTTTTTTTAGGTGGGCAAATGCTTGGGGGCCAGGCAACTATTTCAGGAATTCGGGATCGCGTCGTTGACGGCGGGTTTATTATCCCGACTCTAAATGCCAGCGAAATTCCTTATGTGGCAATGCTTCCCGAATTGCTGCCTTTCTCGGGGGACTTCTGGGCTGCGACGGGTGCTACAAACGAGACAATGATGATCAATTGCCCAGAATGCAAGGGGGATCTAGATAAATACAATGCCGTTTGGCTGGGGGGGATTGGTGCATCCCCTTGGCACATGATGTGCGCCCAACCAATTCAACGTTTTGAAGACTTGAAAGGCAAAAAGGTACGTGTCACTGGCGGCTTTGCTGCCAGGATGGTAGATGCGTTTGGCGCTACATCGGTTGCTCTGCCTGCAAGCGAGATCCCAGCTGCTATGCAGCAAGGGATGATTGACTGTGCTGTCGGCACGCTCTCTTGGTTGAATACCCTTGGCTTAATAAATATGGTGAAGGGTATTGTCGATGAACCTATCGGCAGCTATCACGGGATTGGCCAGTTTGTATTTAATAAAGACTCTTTGGCAAAACTGCGCCCTGAAGATAAAAAGACCTTGATGACTTTAATACCGAAGCATTTGCCTATGCTTACGGCAGCTTACTCAAAAGATCAGCAAGCAGCTCGCGAGGCGGCTGTAAAGAAGGGGGTCGTAATGTGGAAGCCTGATGAGAAATATCAAGAGGCAATGCGAAAGTTCAAAGGCGCAGAGCCTAAAGCAGTAGCGGCAGACATTATGAAGCAAGGCGGTACGAAAGATGCGGAGCCCATTGTTCAGAAACACATCGAGACGTTGCAAAAGTGGCAAGGGCTTGTTTCTGAGTCAAGTGGAACGCCAGAGGCCTTTGCAGAAATATTGCGGCGTGAAGTCTACTCAAAGGTTCCGCAGTAGTGGAGTTTGAACGGATACTTTTTATCTGATTTAAGGGCTGACTTCTATATGCAACGAATCGTTAAAAACCGAATAAATTATGGGACCAGAGCTCGAATCGGGGTCGTTTTGCCCTCAGGAAATCGGGCTGCCGAGCCTCAGTTTTCAGCCATGGTGCCAGAAGGCGTTTCGTTGCACTGGACCCGTCTGGGGCTTGTTGGGACGACCGAGGCCGATTTGCTGGCGATGGTGTCTGACGTAGAGTCAGCCGCGCGGCTGTTGAAAGACGTGGATCCGCAGCTTCTGCTGTTTCATTGCACTGCTGTTTCAACTTACAGCGTTGCCTTGGAAGCCGAGGTTGTCAGCCGCTTAGAGTCGACTTCAGGATGTAAAGTCGTCGCAACATCCCAAGCCATTACATCTGCGTTGCGAGCTTTAGGCGTTAGCCGCTTGGTCATGATTTCTCCGTATCCAGAACATATAAATTTAAGAGAGTCTGGTTTCTTGCGTGACGCTGGCTTTGATATTGTCGGCCTGAAGAGTATTGAGTGCGCTAATGTTGAGGAGATGATGGCTATATCCTCGGAGCGGTGGCAATCATTTGCCGAAGACAGTCGGATAGAAGAAGCTGATGGATATTTGCTCAGTTGTACGGCTGTGCAAACGGCCGAAGTTGTCGAGGCGTTGGAAGCAAGTTTGGGGAAGCCAGTGATTACAAGTAATACAGCTGCTCTGTGGCATTGTTTAAGAACGCTGGACGTCAATGACCCAATTTATGGGTATGGGCGCTTGTTGTCGGCTAAATAATTTATAAAAGGAAGGTAGTATGAATCGAGGTATTCGACTGGGTATTGTTGTGCCCGCCTTTTTTTATGTTCCCTATTGGGCGGCGGTAGACAAGGGTTTTTATAAAGATGTTGGTCTGGATGTGTCCATCATAGTGTACGGTGGCATTGACCCATTAACTAAGGCTCTGAAAGCCCGAGAGGTTGATATTGGTATTGGCTCACCAGAGCATGTAATTCATAATGTTGAGGCTGGTGGAGATTTAAGAATGGTCGGCGGGAATGTTAATAGGCCAACTCATTCTTTAATAGTTCAGCCAGAAATAAAAACGTTGTCCGATCTGCGGGGTAAAGTACTTGGTGTTTCTGCCTTGAGTGGCGGAACGTCATCTCTTTTCATTGATATTCTGGAAAGAGTTGGACTGAAATATCCGCAAGACTACGTTATTGTTGAGGCGAGCGTTGTTCCCCCGCGCCATGAGAAATTAATGTCCCGGGAAATTGATGCAGCCATGCAAACTGACCCGCATAACTATATGGCGGAAGATGCTGGGCTAAATAATCTGGGCGCTGTGTCTGACTGGATACCGTATTTCCAGTTTAACTCGGTGAATGTGCGTAGTTCTTGGGCAAGTAGTCATCGCGATGAGCTGGTGAAATTCTTAGCAGCTTCGATAAAAGCATCGAAATGGCTATTTGACGGTAAGCGGCTGGGGAACTACA
>NZ_NIQA01000014.1 GCF_002236805.1 Pusillimonas sp. T2
CGGATTGGCAAGAAAGTAGCAAACCTGCCGCATTCCTTGCAATTGTTCCTGGCTCAACAGGAGAAACGCCGTCGGCCGCAGTAAGCGGTGTCCCATCAGCAGCGACTGAACATGAGGCACCTTCGTTAACGACGGCATTGACTTGAAAGGTTTTGGCCCCTACGGCACCTGTCGTGCGTATATTTCCTGCGCTGATGGTTGTAACTGACGTCCCGCCGGCATCCTTAACATCAACAGCTTGGGTTTCAACACCGTCAGACTGCACCAACTGTGCGCCAAGAATGTCGTTGCCTCCCATCAGGATGTCGGTTTCCATGGTGTTCAGAACGGGATCACCCTCGTTCTTGCGGTGCAGAAGGCCACTCACATCGATCTGCTCAACACCATCACTGTAAAAAACCGCCGATGCAATGCGCTCTGGCGCTGGGGCTAGTCCCCAGACAGATACATCGAAGTTCCACAAACTATTCGTGCCTACAATAGTTTCGGGTTCTGCCGCTGTTGTATAGCCGGCCGTGCCTCCAATGGCGCTGGCCACCTTTCGTGCATCGCCGGCTTCAATCATGGTGCTGTTGCCGTCGGACACGATAAAAGGCATGATTTTTTGATCTGTCGCGCTCGTAGGGCTGCCTTTGACCAGGATTTGATAGGCCTGGCCAAATGGGTTGATCAGGCTGTCGCCGGCATTCAAGTATTCCCCGGTCTTAAGTTGTGCTTCTGTAATCGTGGTCAGGAACAGACCCGCAGCGCCGGCCGCCTGTGCTTGTGTAGCAAGCTCCGATTTGTGATCAACCGTGTATTTGCTAACAGCTTCAGTGAGCCGCTCAAGCTGATCTGCCGCGGCCTCGGTTGTTTGATGGTTGATGTACTGCGTGTAGTGGTTCATGCCGAGGGTCATGCCAACGGTCAGAACCCCAAGAATGATCGACATTTCAATAAACGACAAGGCGGCCTTGACCGCTCGTCGCCACGACAAGGGGGCGGCTGATGTCATTTTCTTTGCTTCGGTAATCTGTTGACTGTGCATGAAGTTCTCCGGTTCGACTGCGCTGCTATCCGACGAGCCCCATTCGAATGGCTTGTTGATTAATGTCCTGAGCCAGGTGCGAGAACTTGCCTTCGCGCACCCGGACCCGCGCACCGTTGTTCTGATCACCCTGGAGATTCAGTGCTTGCCATTCCAACGTGTACCCTTGCCCATCAGCGCGCCGGACAAGGTGCTGCCAAATAACTGCTTGCAGGCCCATCGCCAGCTTCGCGTTTGTTGGAGCAGTGCCCAATCCCGATCCTGAACTGGCCAGACCGCTCAGCCGCTCTATGGCAGCTTCAACACTTTGCGCGTGCAGCGTCGAAATAATCATGTGACCGTTGCACGAAGCGTTGACCACTTCTGTGGCCGTTGCCTCATCGCGCACTTCACCCAGCAAGATCATGTCCGGATTATCTCGAAGCGCACCAACGAGATGTTCTTTGTAGCCGCCTCGATCGCGTCGAGCGGGAACTTGCTCACACCATCCGTCACCCACGGGGCCATGCATATTGATTTCTGGAGGGTCTTCAATGGCGACCGCCAGCCCCCCATGGCGCACCAGACGCGATTGCAATAAAGCTGCGGCCGTTGAAGTTTTACCAGCGCCAGTCTCGCCGGCGATGAGCACCAAACCCTTCAGATCCTGGCGTAGCAATTGGCGCACTAATTCATCATGAAACCCCAGATCCTCGATGCGCTTGGCTGACAGGGTCAGCTTACGCAGGGTGAACTTCCATTGGTTCCAGATATTCTTCTCCGCCCTAACCCGGTACTTAACCCCTCCGTTGTTGACATAGAACTCCTGGTTCTTTTCAGTTAACAACGTAGTCGTACAGAGCTTTCGCATGCCCCTAGCCTCTTCTAAGCAGGCTTCAGGCACAGGCGAGAGTACCCGAGTCGATGTTTTCAACCCCTTTAAGAACTGCCTCTCAACTGGCTTACCATCGGGGCCTTTATCCACCGTCAGATAAAGATCAACAAACTCCAACTCATTTAACTGCATAGCCTGTGCCTTGTGATTCACTTTAATCGGGGCTTGTTAGTTAGCTAGAGCGCTGCTCCAAGTGATGGAGACAGGGTTGGACGTGCCACAAAGACCATCAGCAATCGCCGTAGTCAGTTCGCTCAGATTCTCTGAATTGCCTCCTACCGTGACACTGCGCAAAATGCCTCCTTTGACCGTCATCAAAAGCTGGGTGCATTCACTCAAGGGCACGGCAGCATAAGTTATGGTGAAGTTCTCATTATTTGTACCAGTGGCGGCGAAGGTGACAGCACCGCTCCAGCGGTTGGTTAGGACACCCGTAGATGTGTTGTAGGCCATGTTTGTCGGGATGCCATTTGTTGCGACCAGGTCATCGCGAATGCCATTGGCTGCGGAGTTGTACCCTAGGCCTGTACGGGTTGCGCGAACGGCTGTGGAGAGCATCGAAATGTTTGTGGCCTCTTCTGCCACTTCGCTTTGACCAAGTACGCGCTGAGCACCGCCGAGCGCTAACGCAATGAAGGTCACCACGACCATCAACCCGATCCCCATTTCGATCATGCTCAATGCGGGCTTGCCCTTCTTCCAGTTTCGGCGCCCCATGACCGAGGGATGGGATACTTGGGTGTTCTCAATAGTTGCCGCTTTCATAGTTTCTCCAGAAAAAAAACGCTTTTTTATAATTCGTATTAATGTACCAATACGAATTATAAACAGGTTAAGAAATCAATTACATCCCCATTGCGGTACGAGCCATCTCCTGCAACGAATAAACCGCAACCAACACAAGAATCATCAAGCCGCCCATGAAGACCAATGCGGAGACGAAGATGATATTAAAGGCGGCCTTTACCTTCTCCACGCTTTTGGTAAGCCATCGCTCACCAAACTTAGCCAGATGCTCGTCAAAGCCGTCTTGATCCGACACAGCCCTAAGAAAATCGATCAAACGCCTCTCGGGAAACTCGTATCCCGTTCGGTACAAAGCCTGGCCAAGATTCTGGCCTGAGTTGATCCCTGCCAGCGCGGCACCAATTCGGCTCTTGACCCAGGGGCTGCCGGTGCGTGCCATGATGATCAGTACATCTTGAAGTCGGACACCTGCTTTGAGCATGACCGAAACGTTTAACAAGAACGTGGAGCCATGCAATGCGCGATAAATTGACCATGGAGGAATGCGATCGAGCCAAACGCGCAACTTTGGTCGGTACATATTAGGCAATGACCACGTCACCCAGATACCAAACAGGGCAAGCACCACTAGCGTATGGACGCCCCAATTCGTCACAAAATGCGCGATCTGCGCAAGCAACCAGGCCGCTCCCGTCCAGTTCTCCTCAGGCGTGGTGCGAGCAAACTGGGGCACCATCTTCGTGCTGATTTGATAAAGCAGGATGACGAATACCACCATCAGCAAAATGGGATAGGCCGTTCCTTGCTGCACTGCGCTCTTTACAGCGCGCTTTGCCAGAATAATCTTTGAGCACTCCATCAAAGCCTCGGCCAACTGCCCGGTCGTTTCTCCAGCTTTAATCAGAGCGACTTCCTGTGATGGGGCCCAGCGCACCAAGGCCGTTGATAAACTCTGTCCGCTTGCTACTGCCTGTTTCAAATCAGCAAGCATCATGGCCCGAGTCGCTTTCGGTTTCTTACCCTGGTTGCTCTCGATCATATAAAGATCACGAATGGCCTTGTCCAGAACCACGCCATTCTCAAGTAGCAAAGCGAGTGTTTCATACATCTCAATGCGAGCATTGCCCGAAAGCAACCACGCATTGAGCTTTTGTTCCAATGAGTTAAACATGCATTACCGCCTTAAGAAACCAACTGGATGTGACGTTCGACTGGCATTCCCCAAAAGTCCTGGGGCGCGGTGGCCACAGCCTGAAAGTTGCCGCCTTTGCCGTAATCAATCCCAAGTGCAATAAAGTCGTTATCCAGTGCGATCACGCTGGAGTCACCAGCCACAGGATCCACAAACCCTTCATTGATTCGACGAATCAGAGCCTGACATTTGCTGATTCCGCCCATTTCCTTGATCCAGTACTCTTTGGCCCGAACCTTGCCCTTTTCCTCGAAAACTTCCATGAACTGCATGTTGGGCACGATCGTCTCAGCGATGACGATCCGTCCCACAATGCCGCGCACACATTTATTGCACCCCAGGCCGCGCAAATAGACCCTTTCAGTCAAGCAGTAGCGCTCAATGCGTTTGCGCTGATCCGGATTAACGTCACTTTTGCCTTTCGCCCAGGGAACGCGGCAATGTGGACACAGTTTCTGGGCCAAACTTTGGTTGATCAAACCAGTCATAATGTCCGGATCAAGCATAAGATCGCGATCAACATTCAACCCTTTCAGTCGGGCCATGATCGATACCGCATCTGTGGTGTGTAAGGTGGTGTAGACACCGTGGCCGGTCGTGGCCAGGTCAAATGCCGCTTTGGCCGAATCCCGGTCACGAATCTCGCCAATGAGCGCCATATCAGGGTCGCGACGCACCAGTGCCGATATTGCCTTGAGCCAACTGATACGCACCTCATCGGGATTCTCCCGATTAGCCACGACCAGCGGTGTTTGTACAGCGCCCGGGATACGGTATTCGGGGGGATCCTCGATCGTAAAAACCTTGATGCCAGTGCGGAGCCCCACCCCTTCGGTTTCGGACGGGGCTCGTTCACGCGCGATGGTGTCTGACAGAATCGTGCTGGCCGTTGTGGATTTACCCGACCCGGTGCTACCGGACAAGATGTTGACACCGCCAACCACGGCGCGGCGTTGCATTAACTCGATATCGCGACACTGTTCGGGCAGAAAGCCAAGTTCTGTGAGAGATTGAATCTTCTTGTTTGAGTCATACAGCAGCCGCATGACCAAAACTGTTCCTGGATCCGAGTCGGTTGGACCCGATGAGATTCGTGCGGCAAACAACCCGCATTGGGCTGCCAACTCTGTTTTGAAGCGTGCATCCTGATTGGCCGCGGGGTTGTAGGTCGTCGATGAAACATCGCACATCGACTGATAAAGTGTAGCCAGCAAACGCTGCCCGATGATGCTGGAACGCTCGTTCACACTGAACATCTCGCCGTGTATACGATAGGCAATTTCAAGAACGCGAGGATTGAGCACGAAGTGAATATCGCTTGCCCCCTTATCAACTGCGTCACGAATTATCTTCATGACATCGCGCTGCATGTCGCTGGGGCCCTCTTGACCGTCAAGCACACGAGCAACACGCGACCCATCTGCGTCGGGTGCCGGCAGTTGACGGTACAGCTGATGCAGAAACGTGATGGACGTCTCGTGAATACGAGAGTCATCGATGATGATTCTTTCACGTTTGAGCCGGTCAATGAGAGTACGAACCTCTGTGTTGAGGACCTCACCTTTGGCCACATGCAAGGTATGGTCGCTGGTCAGGCACAACAGGTCCCTATACTTAGGGGCGACCTGAAACGGCCCCCCTTGATCCGTCAGCACGTACACACCTTCGGCTTTCGCCTTGGCGATGATCGCGTTCTCATTGCTCATGATCGGTCCTGAGTCAGGCTGGGTTCACCGGCATTGATGGTTCGGGCGGCATAGGCGAAGGCGTCATTGGGTTGATCGCCCCTCGGGGGAAAGTCCCTGGCGTTGTTGGAGGCAGGGGGGGCATCGGCGAAGCCATGGAGGGCGCTTGAGGGGTACTCGAGCGCTTGGTCTCTGGTGTAGGAGAGGCTGTGCCGGCGACAATGACCTGGCCCTTGGGTGTTTTCAGGCGTACCTGCCGGCTGGTGATCGAATGCACGACGTATCCACCGGGAAGCTGCTTGCCAACCCACGCCTCGTCACTGCTGCCATTGGGGTAGCGCAGCACCGCGCGAAGACTAGCGCCGCTACCACTGATTAACGCGACTTGCGGGGCTGGCTCCATAGGGCCCTGTGCTGTTGTGTCATAGTGGCCAGCGGCCTGCTTTCCCTGGCGCAGCTCTTGCTCAATCTGGTTCTGTGCGCGCAGCAGTTTCAGGCGCTCTTCGGCCTGTGCGGTTAACGCCTTGAGCCGAGTGACCTCACCATTAATTTGTTCGATTTCGCGAAGCGTCACCGATTCACCGACCGTGCTCGAGGGCTGAACCGTTTGAGGTTCGGACGCTTGAGCGCTAGCGCTGACGCCATAGCCGCCCAATGTGGCTATGATCAGCAGCACCATGGAGATTTTTGTTGGGTTATTCATACGCATCCTCAGACAGTTATCGTGCGTCAGGTTCATCATGGATAATTCTTCACCGACCATTAGGGCCTCGTATTGACTTCGCCTTTGAGCACCCAAGTCAGTTGCCCGCTCTCAGGCCTGTAAGTAGCTGTTGCGCTTTGTAGGACCACACCTTTTAGGGGTAACTGGCTCAGAACATGCTGGGGGTTTAAGCCAACAAGTGTCATCTGCCACTCGTAGGTGAGCCACCACGGAGGCGGCACTTGTGCTTTGTCCTGACCGAGCAGCTTGATCCAGGTCGCTTTGGGCGGGGGCGGTATAGGATGCGGCTTGGGCGTCAGATCAAGCTTGCCCGCTTCGCTGTTCTCAAATGTTTGGAAGTAACTGATCCATTGCGTCATCCACTCGCGGTCACCCAGAACGTCAGTTCCGTCCTGGCGGGGCGCTGGTCGCTCCAGCGCTAGCCCCACTGTTGCACGCTGCGCCTGGACACTGGAGACGGGAAAGCGCGCAGCGACCTGGCCGACTTGATCCATCGTCGCCTGCCCTTGCTTGCGCTCATAATTACCAGCAATGGCGCTGACCCGACAATCAATTGAGGTCAGGGGCCAATTCACCAAAACCGCTGGCAGCGTACCCACATGGTTCATACAGTTCGTGATCAAATCGTAAGCACCGGGCTTATCCGTCCAGGTAGGACGCACCTGCGCCTGGTCGACTTCTTGTAGCGCTTGTGCTTTTCGCTCGTTAAGCTCCTGCAGGCTTTGTAGTCTGCGGACCTGATCAAACCGATCATGGTCTGGCTTAATGAAACTTAAGTAGTACAAGCCGCCGGCGCCGGCCGCCATAGTGCCTGCGAGCAGCAACATCGTCGAAGGCTTTAACAATCCGCCAAAGCGAGCATTTGCGGCAACAAGTCTGTGTGAGCGCTGGTGCTTTGCCGTCTCAAGTAGCGCAGCCAGTTCCTGCGCCCTTGCATTCATTTCGGCGAACTCTTGCGCAAGAACAGTGTCATCGGTGGGGATGTAAATCTCGGCCCACTTGTTGGCCCGACGGATCGACAGGGCTTTGTCGCGGATATCCTGGGGATCGCCCACTAGGTCAAAGCCCGGAATAATGGCACCGTCCTTTACCGCAACCAGAAGGTAGTTGCCATCGTCCAGCGAGAACACACCTAACCAGGACTCGCCAAGATAGTTGGCCAAGACAGCGGCCAGACTGTAGGCGCCCTCGTAAAGTTTGAGTTTGTTGCGTGGCGCGTCGACCAGGCCTGCCTGTTTGGTGAACCCCTCATAGAGCATGAGAAGGTTCATCTGCTCGCGCTTGGCCAACTCCCGGGCTTCTTTGAACGCCTGCGAAGGATTCTCGATCGAGCGCCAAGCCATGTTAGCCACATAGCGACGCTTTCCGACCTTTAGAACGCGAGCAGTCGTTTGCTCGTCGTCCTCGTAGAGTTGGTAGTCCAGATCAGCCATGGATCACTCCATAACCACGGGAGTGATCAGGATCACGATGACGTCACGCGTTTTGCTCTGTTTGCCACTACCACCGAACAACCAAAAGCCCGAATCGCCCACACCTTGCTTGGAAGCGTCATCGTTAGACTGCTCAAACCCGGACAGAATCAAGGTCTCGCCTGAGCGCAGACGCACACGCTGGCTAAAAATCCTGTTGGCCACTTCAGGGATTTCGATTTTCTGGCCGCCCGACTCTACTTCACGCAGTCGGGTAAGTGAGGACAGGTTGATGCTGTACTGCAGCAGCATATCCGGCCCTTCCATTAAGTACGGCAGTAGCGTCATGTTGAAGCCCGTCGTGATGGTGCCCGGAGTCAATGTGCTGGTACTGCCCACATTGGCCGTGTCGGTCGTTGAAACGCTGGCCAAGTAACTTTGCTGTGAGCCGACCAGAACCGGAGCAGGCTGCAGGTTAAGTGTCGTCACCGAAGGTGCTGTCACAGTCGACACACGGCCGATTGTCGAAAGCGCATCAACGAGCAATTCGGTACCGTTCCAACGGCTTGAAGGATTCAGAATTCCGACCGAGCCCGAGGCGCCACCTCCTGCACCTGGGAATGCGGACGAGAGCCCAATACCATACCTATCCAGGCTTCGGTAAACCATGTCCCAGTTAATCCCCATGGAGTCGCCATCGTTAACCGTTACGGCCAGAACCTTAACGTTCAACAACACCTGACGTGTAATGCGCTGGTTCTCGCTCTCAAGGTACGAAGCAATACGGTCCAACACTTCCGGCCGATCGGTCACAGTCACTGTGCCAGTCGAGGGCGAAATGGCCGAACGACCAAAGGCTGGCGTAAGCATGTTCTCGATGGTTTTCTGGATGTCTTCGATGATGTTCGTCTCGAAGGTCAGACCCGTGGACTGGCTCGACCCCTCGGACGAGAAACTGCCCTGCGTGGCGTTCGAATTGTTGCTCGACTCAGCGCCTGATTTAACGGACGAGCTCATCTTGGCCACACCAGGAATGGCGTACAGGTGAAACACGCGTGTGTCGGTGTGGTAGATAACCACCGCGTTGTCCTGGAACTTCCAGCCCAACCCCAGTCGTGCGGTCACCTGATCAAGCAAACCACGCAGCGGCTTATCCTTCCAGTGAATTCCGGAAATCGTGTTGCCTACGTTGTTGATTGGGATGAAGCTGGTACCGCCGCCGCCTGGTGAAGAGCCCATTCCGAAAGCGGCCAGATTCGGCGAGGGCAATCCCTCGGTTGCGATAGCATTAGTTGCGCCAGCCGATGCCGACCCTTGCGCCGAGCCCGGGGCATAGCCGTTAAGCATGGCCAAAGCATCCTGGGTCACCCGCACAGGAACGCCACATTGGGTCGTCACGCTTTTAGCAAACTCGGAGATTGTCACTCCAGTCACTGGAATGAACGTGATGGGACACTCCAGCTGCGAAGGCTTACCACTAATCGTGGCTGCAGCTGCCGGAATCGGCGTGGTGTCCACCCAAATCGAATCGCTGCGAATGAGCGAACCGCCGGCTTGCTCACGGGCAGTTTGTGTTGAGCGCATGCGCTCTAACATCGATTTGGCCGAATCTTCACGCGCTTGAGAGCGATCTACAGAATCGTTAATCCGCTGTACGGCGCAACCGGACAGCACTACCGTGGTCAGAGCCAGTGTCGCGAATCGTTTGATTGTTCGTGAAATCATGAATCCCTACCCTATTTATTCAGACACTTGGGCAGCACCTGCGGGCGCTGTCACGGCAATTGGACGGCGCTCGACGCTCGCGTTCTTGAGGCCGGGTTCGGTCACCACAATCACGCGTTGCGCTTCGTGGGCATAGCCAATAAGGGGACGATCTGCGTTCTTGTAGGCGTCCAGAATCTTGTCCACAGCAGCGAGGAAGTCATCGGTAATGCGTACTGGCGCTACGATCTGGTAATCCACCTTCGCACGCCAAACCAGTTGCCAGCCCTGCTCCTCAAACCACTTTCGCAATCCGGCCGAGAGCATGACGCCTCGGTCAATCTCCCAAATGGGCTTGGGCACCGAGGGCACAATGGCCACTGGCTCGACCGCCATCGTGGTTGCCACAGCTGGCTCCAGCGCCTGATCCTTCGCCAGTGAAGTAACGCTGGCTTGTGTCCCCGGCACAGGAATGGACTCGGACTGATCGGCCTGCATAGGTGTGACATCGCGCACCGATCCTACTGGCGGGTTGACTCCTGAACCAACGTGCGCTGGAGCGATTACCACTTGGTTGCCTTGGCTTAAATCAATAGAAATGCCAGCGGCCTGCACCATGGCTAGCAGTGTTTGATAACGCGTTTGACCTTGTGTGATGGTGACCTTGCGATTAAGCAAGCGAGCATCGCCGTCCAGGCGCACAGCACCTTTAACCGGCACCACCTGGGCAATCACTGCATCGGCCATTGGCATGGTGCCAAAAGGACCGGGATAAGCCGCTTGCCAAATGGGTTCAGCAAAGGTGCCAATGAGGTTCGGGTCCGCTAAAACGGGTTCGGTTGAGCTCTGGTCAAACAGCGCGCCTGATTGCGCGGCGCTGGCGACCAACGGGGTTGCTGGCATCGCTGGGGGCTCGGGCGTGCGCTCGTCAATAAAGGCCGTTGCGACCCCATGCAGAGCCATTGCGGCCACACCCAAACCAATTCGAGTAACGTGCCTGTTCATTGAGGAACTCCGAAAGGGTGACGTTTCATTTTATAAACTCACTGTCGATATATCGTTAATGATTTTAATAGTAACACCGGCATGCTGAAAAGTCGCATTATTAGCCTGTCTTTTTCGACGTGCCTTGTCTTAAACCAACGCCTACTCGGGTCCGCGGATCCGACTAAAGCGGCGAATCACCCAGACGGGTCTTGCGCTGACGCGTGCGCCATACATCCGGCACCGCGCTCGACGCACAAACCAAGGCAATGTATAGCCTTTCTGATACAAGTAACCTTGAGCCACAATGACCAGGAAAGCCAGGCCGAGCGACCATAAACGCGGGTACACGAGGCAAAGCAAGATCGGAAAGGCGCAATAAGCGGGAAATCGGGTATAGGGCAAGCCTGGGCTTTCTGCCGTTCGTACCCATTGAGCATTACGCATAGTCAATCTCCTCCTGGCCGTGGGCAGGAAGCAGCTCTGCCATATCATGTTCGGTCAGAAACTGGCGCGCCTCATAGGGCGTCATGCTGGTAACTTTCAAGAAGGTTTCATAGGAGATCTTGCCCTCACGCACAAGAGGCAAGCATTGACGGTCAAAGGATGTACCCGCTTCGTCCATCATCTGGGTCACAATGGAGCCCCACTCGTAGTACTTGGCCTTTGCCAGCACGTTCTTTGCCTTTCGATCCATGATGAACCAGGAGCGGATTGCCGTTACCTGGTCATCGGTTGTCCGGGCAAGCTTCTGAGCTACGACAAGTCGCAGTGAATCAAGCAGCTTATTGGCCGCTGCTGGCTGAGCATCTTCCGGATAGAACGACACCATTCGGGCGAAAACTTCAGCCGGGGTGTCAGCGTGAACGGTCGAATAGACAGCGTGGCCTGACATACTCATCTCAAAGCACGCCTGCACGGACTCGCGGTCCCGCGACTCACCCATGATGATCACCCCACCCTTTCGGCGCATCGCATTACGCCCGGCATCGGAGAACTCTTTGAGGTTTCGCCCGATCGCGACCTGAGACGGTTGCGGCATGCGATTTTTCGCTAATCCGGTGTAAACAAACTCAATCGGTTCTTCATAGGTAAGAATCTTGACCGGGCTGTCTGCATTTTCCAGGCGATGTCGGTTGCATGAAGCGAGCAAGGTCGATTTGCCTGAGCCGGTCGTGCCGACAATCAACACCAACCCGTACTCAGGAAAAATGGTTTCCTTGATCGATTCGGGCAGATTCAATACTGACAACGGTGGGGGCACACCTGGGATCGTACGCAGAGTGATCGACACCCCGCGAGCTATCGCGCCGACACGGCAAGCTGTGGCATTGGCTCGAAAACGCTTGACGTTATTGGGGTCGCCCTTTTGTGCGCTTATTTCCACCTCAAAATCTAGTGCGTCACCATTTTGCAAGATGGCGGTACCGGAATTGTTGTACAAGAATGCCAGCGCCCGTTCAAGCTCAGAGTGCTCCAGCACCCTATTGGTGATTGGCTCGTAGCGGCGTCGAATTTCGGCCCAAATATAGTCGCCCGATTGAATCGTGATGTCAGAAGCGCCCTGCGCAACCGCATGACGCAACATGTCGTAGAGCTCGTCCGGGGTAAAGTTCACCGGTAAGTTCAGCTGAAACGGGGTTTCGTTGCTCATGATCGCCTTACCTCGTAAACAATGGTGGTGGGTTGTAGACCTGAGCTACGGGAGCCGTCGGCTTGGCGGTTTCCTCCGAACCTAAGGCCTGAGGCGGTGTCGAAGCACTCGACGTTGAAGCCACCGCGGTGGGTTTTGTGTCTGGCGTGGCCGCCTCGGTGCGTGTTTGCGCTGACTTGGTTTGCGCGGTCGATTTCGTTAGCTCGTTCTGGCTCGTAGATTGGGCCGATTTTTGGGGCACACTCTTATTGACCGGCCCGGCTGCCTCGTTGATGGTCGGGGCGATCGGTTTTTGCTCTATCGGTGCGCTTTCCTTCACCGGCGCAACCTGTACCGTTTGCGCTGCACGCGCTTTGTCTTGCTCTTCTTGCTTCTTGCGCTTGGCCTCTTCCAACGCGGTGGACTTAACCACTGGAAGGCGCGGTTTGGCTTTCGGTGTGGCGGGCATCGCCTTCCATGTCTTGGCGTCGGTATTGAGCTGCGAAGGCAAGGTAATACGGAACGTGGTATCGCCCACGACCATCATGTTCGGGTCGTCTTGGGTAACAATCTCCTGGGCGCTGGCAATATACGGTGCGCTGACCATCTTGCGTTGATGTAGGTCATAAAACGTGCGCATGCCGTTGTACGTTTTGACCAACTCGCCCAGATTGTTGCGAAAGATCTCGTCGGCCTGAGCACGGCCATTTTCGTAGGCAATTTTCACCTGATGCTGCCAATACTGGCGCTCTTTAGCATCGCGGGGCAAAAGCTGTTCATTGGCTGGGATGGTAGGCACCTCCTGCCCGACAGGCAAACCCATCAGCAGCCAGTCGCGCCAGCTAGGTGCTCCGGCAAAAAAGCGCGCTGGCTGCTCTAGTCGGTACACGGTGCCGGCAAGTCTCATGCTGTTATCGGTCACGCTGATCGCGTTATCGGTTCGTACAATTACCGGGGGCAGCACGCCTTTACCGATCACAAGATCGCCGAACCGAAACGTCTGATCCAGGTCAGCTGCGCGCTTGGCAATCACTTTGCCAATCTCATTGGCCCGTTCGATCATGCCCGTTTGGGTGCCAATGGTAATGGCCGCGCCGTCAAGCGCTGCCTTTCGTACAGGATTGATCACTGGCTTGGCGTCCGATGCATTGGCATTGAGCAAGCGATCCAGGTTGACAGTTTGTGCCGCCACCCAGGTAGGCGAGCAGGCAAACATGAGGCAAGCGAGACGAACCGCTGCTGCACGCTTTAAGGGAAACAAGAGGGTGTGTTGCATCATCACCACCCGCCTTACCTGTAACGCACTTCAAAGTAATCGTCGCCCATGACTAGGTCTGCTCGTTGGCCCAGTTGTTTGTCCAGATCACGCAGGAAGTTCTCGAAGGTAAGTTCTTTGGCGTTCACGAACACGAAGATCGGGGGGCGCGGTGTGGGGCCAGTAACATTGAAAGTCTTTCCTCGAGCACTGGCGACAGCTTCCATGAGCGCAACAATGTCGCCCTGGTAGGAAACTGAAACCGAATCTGAAGCGAAGCTGGCAAACTGCGCCTTCTCATCCATCGACCCGGACCAACGTGGTGCTGTTTGAACGCGACTGATCGCGGCATCAATATCCTGTTCAATTGCCAACTCAGTAGCACTTTTGGCCGCCGGCTCTTTGTTCTGTTGCAGTCCGGCACAACCAGCTAGGAATATCAGTCCGACACCAGCCAAGCAGGAGCGCACACAGCGCGATGAGAAAAGTGAGTGATTAGTACGCATCATAGGTGTGTCTTACTCTTAAAGTACGAACGTATCGAGCATCGAGTTATCGCTCGAGGTTACTGAATTCGGACGGGCTGGCGCCAACGCGGCTCTGAAGGGCGACGCTTGAAGCCGGCTTGCTGGCTCTGGCGGCTGTGGCGCGGGCTCGGCTGATTCAGTGTGACGTGCAATGGTCGGTGTAGAGGGCGCTTCGCAGGGCTCGGCTTGATGCGAGCGGTTATGCCGCGCAGTTGCCTCAGGCGCAAGTCGCTGCTTGCCATTGATTGGTTGGCTGTTCTGGGCCAACGTCGCCTGCAGTTGAAGAATATTGTTCGGATCAATCAACGCCCCGCCATTGGCTTGTGCTAGCGCCTGCAGCTGCGCAACCGTACTTAACCGGTCAAGCAACGCACGCTGCTGCTGCTCGCAAATCGCCCCTAGACGGGCCAAGCGAATCAGCTCAGCAGCGCGCACGCCCCAGCCTTGCATGTCAACCATGTACGCAAGCTCGGGATAGCGCTGCGGATCGATAATGACCGACTGTCGGAACGAGGCGGGCGCGCCCCGATTGTTGGCAGAGCGGCTCATAGTTACCCTTTGGCCCGGGCCAGCAGCAACGCTGCTTTGTACATCCCGCGCGAATTGGCAAAAGCCGGATTGTCATGAATCGTGATGCCCGAACGCGGCAACTTGGGAAAGACGATATGGGTGCGATCTTTAAGAAGCTCGGCTCCGCCTCCAACAAAAATCACCTGCCCCATCGACTCGGCCGCGCCAATCAGGCGGTTGACTTCGTAACCAATCCGTTCGGCGAACTCATCAATATGCGTGGCCACATCAGCCGACAGATCATGAAGTTCGCCATAGAGTCGGTATCGACCCGTAGCAATGAGCCGATCAATGTGCGTTTCAGATACTGCCTCCACAAGATTGAATTTCTTGCGCAGGTAGGTATTGAGCTCGTCACGCAAGTTCAGCGCCCCCACTTCCGCAGTATCAGAATACTGGGCGTACAACCCTTTTCCACCCTCTTTGACCACCGCAATGTCCGTGGTCTTACCGCCCACGTCCACGACAGCAACGGGGTCATAGTCCGAAATTTCCTTGAATGCCGTGTTCGCGTTACCCATCTCGTCATAGGCCGCATCGAAGTACGCAGCTACCGCTTCGGAGAGCACTTTATGCTCACCAATGTGAATCGTTGCCTCATCCTCGCCCATACGTCGAATCGGACGCAGCAAGCTTTGGCGCTTAGCCTCAATCAAAGCAGTATTGGGCACACCCTCATTGAAGAAGCGATCAATCGGCAAACCGGTCACAACGCTTACATCAGCGCCGATCAGCCCTGCTTCAGCCAGGGCATGGACCACTAAAGCGCGGTTCAGGCTGGAGGTGGGGTAGTCATCGGATCGAGTATCCATCGATTTGGACAACACCGAGTTGGCATTGACGGTGACGAATTCGTCGCGCGCCACCTCATAGATAACATCCTGGCTTGCCGAGCGTTCCTCCAGACCAAACTGGGTCGTGGTTTGGCGCCCTTGCCAGGCTTGAGAGCGAATCGATGAGCACACAAGCTTGCCGTCGATCATTTGCGTCACTTTGATGGCGTAATGCCCATCATCTACGCCCACAGGGATCAGTTTCGTCGTTGTTGCAGTTGTCATGGTGTCTTTTCTTTCAGTCTGTGCTGCGTTACGGATAGGTGTTATTCTATTTTTATATTCACGATTGTCAATACAATAGTGACTATTAAATTAATTTTTTTGCTCTAATGTGCAAATGTGAGCATTCAAATCCACCCTTCTTTTGTGGTCAGCGCGCGGAGAACGTCCCTATGGAAGCATTCATCAAGATCCTGATCTACCTGGCCACGATTAGTGTGAGCACCCTCATTGGGTTGGTTGTGTTGTTTTATGCCCTACTGGGGGCCCATCGGCTGCGCGCCCGGTTTATACGCTGGCGCATAGCCCGCATTCAAGCCAAAGAAAAAGGAAAGAAGACCTCCTACCGCTGGGATGTTTAAGCCTGGCTGACCTTTTGGACGAGCTTTGAAGCGCACAAGAGTGCACATTTCGATTTTTGGATTGATCTGGGTAGACTCGGGGTAACTCCAACGATCACATCGTCACACCAATGAGCATCCGTATATGGCAGAACGCTTTAACGAACCCTGGCGTGCAGCCAACATAGGCGTACCAACGCTGGACGCCCACCTCGGGCTGAAAGGTCCGCCCCCAGGTCTGATCCTGGTGGCCGGCACACCCATTGCTCAGAAAAGCGCCTTCGTCTCGCAGTGGTTTAATGTCACGGCGCACTATTTACACACGGCGTTGTTTTGCCATTATGAGCTTTCGGACAACCTGGGACCGGCCCAGCTGCACAGCGCCTTTGGTCAATACGGCGGCCAGTTGGCCAAACCTGTGGCGCGACCCGAACAATCCACCGATCATTGCGCGTATTACCTGGCCGATGTGCAGCCGACGGTCACCTTTGACTACTTGCGCCAGAAACTGCCACTGTTCCAACAGGTGCTCGCTGAACGCAGGCAAACGGCACCGCGCCTGGTGATCTTCGATACCCTACTGCAAGCAGTGCGGCCGGGCTTGCATAGTGGTGCCGTCATTGGTGTGGACAATGTTCGCCAGGTGCATCGGTGGGCCATTGAGCAAGGTTTAACCGTGGTTGCAACGGTGGATCTGTTCCTACCAACCCGTCAAGGCGCCAAGATACCGGAGATGAAGTTTCTGCAATCGGCAATCGGTCCGTATGTCCAAAATTGCCTGGGCGCCTACGTCTTGAGCTTGAACCGGCCAGAGTTACTGCGCGTCGCACCGGTTGAGCGTATGCAGCTGCGATTCATCGACCCGTCCTGGTCCATGGCCGCATCAATCAGCATCGATGTAGATTTCAATCACGAGCGTCGCTGGTTTCAGGATCCTGACACCCCGGCAAATCAACGTTTGCGCGCCCAACTGACGGGTTAAGCTCGCGGGCGCACGCCGCTTAGTCGCTCTTGCTCTACCTGATCGGGTTGCTCGACAATATCGCTGGTGTGGTAAGTGGGTTCGGCGGTCTGGCCTTCGCTTACGAAGTCAATGTCGCCGGCAGCGTCCAGCGCGGCCAATCTGGCACTCTCCTTGCTCGTAGCCTCAACATCAATCCAAACTTGCTGGATCTGGGTACGCTCAACCAGCACGCGGTAGAATTTTGGTTGCCCAATATGATGGGCCAAACGGGCGGTATGCAGCATAGCTTGTGAAACAGGCTGTTCGCGCTCTAGGACGGGCACATCAAAAAAATCGGCAACCGCTTGGCCAAGCTCTACCCGGAACGCGCCGGTGTGGCTGTCTTTAACGTCTGACGGCACCAGGCTATCGAGCACCTGATCATCCAGACAATGATTGACCAGTTGATTTACGTGTTCAAGATCTAAACCTAATACCGCTTCCGTGGCGTCGAACTCGATTGGCATCAGCTCAGTGGGGATGTCATCCAACGGATAAGCATAGATCTGCGGGACGAACAAGCCTTCAATTCGTTGGTTGGCGTAGTAATCGGGCGTGAGTGACATAAGCAGATAATTTGCGAAAAGAATCGGGTTGCCCTATGGCCTGGGGCCGGGTCGAATAACAGGCTCTGGGATATCGAGCTCGTCAATTTGCAGTCCCGCTGCCAGCGGAGCGCACGCCTGAAACTCCTGAATGATGTGCTCCGGGGCTTCCAAGCAACGCAGCGCTCCATGGCTATCCATCAGGCCTACTTCGAGCCAGTCCTGGGGGTTAGTTCGGTAATCCTCGCGCACATTACCAGCGAACCCGGGTTTGAAAACTATGCGCGCCTGGCGTGCATCGGCAAAAAACGATGGAGCGATGTAGTACATAGCCCTTCTCCTAGCCTTTGGGCGCCGGGCGCTGATCTTGGTGCTGCCTGCTGACAGGCAGATCATCATAGGAGCATCGCGCGATATCGTCGACCGCTACTCCAAACTGTTCAGCCGCGCGCTTGTAGATGCCCTCCATGCTTATCGATACAGCCTGCACGTTTTCTCCTTCGCGAATGTAGGCCTGGGCGTAACCGGAGAGGTAGCGCAACCTCTCAGCGCCACACTCCTGCATAACGACCACCTCACCTTCGGCCACAAAAGGCATTACGTAATCCTCAAACGTAAACTCTAACCCCTCACCCTCATCGTCGGTTATGCTCCAAACAAACCCGCCGTCTTGCGAGTAGGGCCCGGGATTGAGCATCACGTGGTCAGGCTCTGTGGGGTGGTCCTGAATATCGATATCAAACGGATCAAGGGCTTTTCGCAAACCCTCGATATCGACGACCCTGAAATAGTTCGTTCGAGCAACGCCTTGCCACTCAGCCATAAATTTTCTCCTGTCTCTTATCGGTTAGGCGCGAGGAGCCAAGGCTGTTGCGCCATTTCTCGCCTGGAAGGACTGCTGTGCCAGCGCTAACGCGTCTTCAAATTGCCCTGGATCATCGGCGTCAATGTAGAGGGCATCGACACTCTGTTCTTGCGCCCAAAGCATCTGCTGGACCAAGCAATCCAGCGCAATTTCCTGGCTCATTTGAATGTCATGAGTACCGTCAACAAAGCTGCGGCATTGCAGATAGATACGATCGGGCCAGCTATGACAGGCCACCTCCAGGCGCTTCAGATCCGATCGCACAGAATCACCGTTGTCCCAATGCCAGTTCAGCATGACTTCTGCAAACCCGTGCTCACTGCAAACTTTGGCCGCCCGTAATACGTTCTGAATGTCTGCCTGGCTCATATCAAATCGGATGTAGACGTCATCGGCACCGTCACCGGCCAGATCATTGAGCATGGTGTAGACGGTGAGTGGCTTATCGGGGTTGATCCGACGCACCTTTCTTAAGAGATCATGTTCGTGGTTAGGGTTGCTCATATTCAGCTCCAATGAAGGTCAATTAGCCTGCCGTGCACTGGGACGCTGCGTTGATGTCGTTTGCTCACCCGTTTCGTTGTGTGCCGTCGGCTCACCAGCCAGGTAGGCGCTGATTTGCGGCGCTAAGGCGCGAATCTTTGCGCCTTCAAGCGCCTTTGCAAAGGCTCCTGCGTCGTGCTCAAGCATCTGCTTGGCAAGCGCGTAGGGGTCAGAGACCTCCTGAGGCCCGTACAGCACGCCAATTGTTGTCACCACATCTTCCAGTAGACGGTTGGCGCGTTCGAGTTGGCGTCGTTCTTTTGCGCGCTGCTGTTCTTTGGCAAATGCGGCGGCCAAAGCCTGGGCGTGTTCACTGGTGGTGAGGGTACCGCTTACGATCTGATCAAACACGTCGCCGGCCAGCTGATCAACGTCAACGCTCGGGTCAAAGTAGGCTCGACCTTCACCGAGTGCGACCTTGCCCTGCGCCTGCAACGCAAGAAAGGTCTGAGCCGCGCCCACAAGGATCTGATTGCGGGCTACGGCGTGGTGATCAAGCATACGGTCAACAATTGCCTCGTTCAGGCGTTCAAGCGCATCGTGCTGTGCTTGCGTTAGGGTAACGTTCTTCATGACGGCCCCTTATTGGGTAGGCGTGGGATGAGCGAACTCTTGCCCATGCGATTGCGGCGCGACAATCTCCATGGGTGCCGCACTGCGCTCAACAAGGCGTATCAGCTCGCCCGCGGTATCCGGGTCATCATCCATCAGCGCATCGTCAATGAGACTCTGGACCGTCTCTTGCACGCTGGTATAGCCAAGCAGCTCATGAGCGGCGTCCAGTTGTTCGGTATGGTTGTCCTCAGGGCATTCGTTGGTTAGCGTGTCCAGGCTGGTTTGCACAGCCCGGGCGATACGCCCCTGGTCAACGCCCTCGGCCTGAAGCGCCAAGGCCATGCTGCGAAGCGCTTGATACGCCCCCAGCTCCCATTGGCACAATGTTTGTGACTCGTTCTGGGCAGTGACTTGCTGGTTGTTTAAAAGGATATCGGCTCGCATGATGGACCATCCGTTGTAGTTAGGATTGATACCATTCTAGGAATTATCTGGGCCGATTCAAGGATTTGGATAGAAGAATTTTTGAGCCTACCGAATGTGGTTTCACGCGTGAAACATAAGCACCATCTAATGCAGCGTACTGAACAAATCGTGGCCAGTACCGGTGGATTCAGATTGTGCGCGGCAAGCATCATTTGCGTAGTTCAAGCCGGATAGCCCATCGGCAGGGTCAGTGACTTCATCGACAAAGAACTCCTCCTCATGATGCTCGAAGGGCTCATTGCACTGCTTGACCAGTTCCAGCGCTTTTCGCCCGGCTTCGAACTGGTTGGTCGCGGTTACGCTGACCGTTTTAACACTACGACGAACCTGAGCCACAACAACCTCGAACTGACGTGCCTCGAAGCCGTGTGCTTTACGCGCTTGCTCCAGATGCGTTGCGGTCAACTCTACGAGTTTTCCCAGGCCGCCGGCGCCGGTAGGTAAACCAAACAAGCGCACCACATTGGCTGGCTCATCAAGCGCAATGCTGTAGTGCGACATTGCTTCGTACTGAGCGCGCTCCAAACTGAAGGATTGCAGTTGACTCAATACTACCGAGGAGTTCTGGGCCATCTGCTGTAGTTGATTCAGGCTCAGACTGAGCAGCTCCTCCGTGATGTCTACGCAAGAGACGCGCTGGCCACGGGAGATCTCGCCACTTTCATCGTGATGATGAACGTAGAACGAGGCGGTGACGGACACTTTGGCTGGAATGGGCATGGGGTTTCTCTTTGAACTGTTTTTTTGTACAGCAATCAATGGCTTAGCAATTTTTATAATTGCTGTTAATGTATCTATAACGACTAATTTTTGCAACTGAGGCTATGGAACAGCTCTCCCTATTTCACCATGTCATGCGCGCGTATGCCGCAAATCCCGAATCACGGCTGGCCAACAGTTCGCTATATGAAACGGTTGCGCGCGAAGCTGGCCTGTCTCGCGCACAGCTTGAAGAACGCGATCCAGTGGGACGCTCGGGACAGCCGCACAACCTGATCAAACGAAAGATTCGCTGGTTTCAGCAAACACTTCGCAGCTTGGGCGTCATCGAACGGGTGCCCGACGCCCGAGGTGTTTGGACTCTGACAGATGCTGGCAAGAAAAAACTGCGAAACATCCAACCGTCGGCGGCGGTTGTTGGCTTTAGTACCGAGCTGGGTGTTGCGATCTGGAGTGATTGCAATCGGGTTTTTGATCGCTGGGACGAACCCATCTGTCTTGCGCTGACCTCGCCGCCCTACCCGTTGGCACGCCCCCGCGCTTATGGTGGTCCGAGCATTGAAGACTACTCAGATTTCATCTGCAGAGTCGTGGAGCCGATTGTGAAGAATCTTGTTGCCGGCGGCAATGTCGTGCTCAACGTAGGCGACGTTTTTGAGCCTGGGTTGCCCGCCAAGTCCACATATATCGAGGAACTTATTCTGGCCTTGCGAAAGCGCTTGGGCCTTTACCTCATGAATCGCATCGTCTGGGAATCAAACAAGCCGCCCGGCCCGATTCAGTGGGCAAGCAAGCAACGAATGCAGTTGAACGAAGGCTATGAGCATGTACTGTGGTTCTGCAATGATCCGGGGCGCTGCTTGGCTGACAACCGGCGCGTGCTTGAACCGCATACGCAGCGTCATCGCCAACTGATCGAGCGCGGCGGTGAGCCGCGCCATGCTGTCTATGGTGACGGTGCCTACCGTCTGCGTCCGGGCTCCTATCAAAACCCAACTGACGGCACGATCCTGCGCACGGTCTGGAAGCTATCGAACAATTGCGCCAGCCAGCGGCGTTACAAACAAATGGCTCGGGCCCTGGGCCTGGAGCCACATGGTGCCAGCATGCCATTGGCTTTGGCGCAGCGGATCGTTCGGTTCATGACCGAGATCGACCAGCTGGTTGTAGATCCGATGGGCGGTTCGATGACTACTGGCTTGGCCGCCGAGCTCGAAGGTCGTCGGTGGACGTGTACGGAACGGGTTCTCGATTACGTGCTGGGCGGTGCTCAACGATTTCTTGATCGCCCCGGCTTTGATTTGAACTTGCCTCTGTGCGGAGCAAGCTATGAGTGATCGATTCGATGACCTCGTTGTGTTGCCGGCGCTTGGCGCACAACTAGGACTTGATCTGGGTGACTCGGCAGCAGCCTGCGGGCGCGCCGGGGCCTACTTTAGCGCTGCAACAGTGGATCTGGACGACTACGACCACATCGTGCTTTGCATGTCCGGAGGGAAAGATTCCATCGCTAGCCTGTTGCATTTGCTGGATTTGGGTGTGGATCGCTCCAGGCTGGAGCTCTGGCATCATGACGTCGACGGCCGAGAGGGAAGCACGCTTATGGACTGGCCCTTTATGGCCGACTACAACCGCCGTCTGGCCAGTGCCTTTGAAGTGCCAATTTATTTCTCCTGGCTTGAGGGTGGCTTTGAGGCCGAAATGCTCAAGCAAGATAGCTACGGTCGCCCCCATCATGTTGAAACGCCAGAAGGGCTACTTACGCTCAAACGCGATACCGCCCGGGCGGTACCGGCAACCCGACGCAAATTCCCCCAGGTCAGCGCTAGCTTGCAAACTCGCTGGTGCAGTTCGGCGTTAAAGATCGACGTCGGCCGCCGAGCACTGAATAATCAAGACCGGTTCAATGGCAAAAATGTCCTTTTCATCACAGGCGAGCGTCGCCAGGAAAGCTCGAATCGGGCTCGGTATTACCAACTTGAGCCCCATGCTTGCGATCGGCGGCACGGCAAGAAGGCTCGCCGTGTTGATGCATGGCGCCCAGTTCTCGATTGGGACGAGGAGCGTGTCTGGGATGCTCTGCAACGCCATCGCGTTCTTGCTCCCGTACCCTATCGCCTTGGCTGGGGGCGCTCCTCGTGCATGAAGTGCATTTTCAATGACGCGTCCATTTGGGCTACGCTGCGCCATCATTTCCCGGGTAGCCTTGATGCAATTGCCGACTATGAGCAGCAATTCGGGTGCACGATCAGCCGTGAGCGTATCCCGATCATGGATCTGAGTAAGCGTGCGCGCCCCATTGAAATTCACGACGTCGAGGCCCTAGGTCAGGCTCTTGACAGAACCTATCGTCTACCAATTTTTGCTACCGACGACACTCTGTGGGCAACGCCCGCAGGTGCTTTTGCCCGGACAGGCTGCGGGCCTAGCTGATTATTCAGGTCGCGGGAAAAACCTGCTTCCAACACCGTTTAACAAGGAGCTTGAAATGAGTGAAACAACAAACATCGAATGGTGCGATTCGACATTCAATCCATGGATCGGTTGCAATAAAGTCTCACCCGGCTGCGATCACTGTTATGCAGAACAAAGCACTCCCGCAAGAGTTCTTGATG
Organism: Pusillimonas sp. T2; assembly: GCF_002236805.1. Taxonomy (GTDB): domain Bacteria; phylum Pseudomonadota; class Gammaproteobacteria; order Burkholderiales; family Burkholderiaceae_B; genus Neopusillimonas. The sequence goes on from NZ_NIQA01000014.1 coordinate 23,063, forward strand.
TCAAGTGGGGCGCGAAAGTCGCTCGGCGCCGCACGAGCGCATCCAATTGGCGAAAGCCACTTGCCTGGAACAACACTCATGCGCAGTTCTACGCGGAGCATGGGCGACGCCGTCGTGTGTTCTGCGCTTCTCTGGCGGACGTGTTTGATAACGCCGTTGACCCTCAATGGCGCGAGGATCTGTTTGAGTTGATCGACTGCACGCCTAATTTGGATTGGCTGATTTTGACGAAACGGATCAGCAACGCACATCCACTGATCATGGACGCACTAAACAAGCTAGCCCGTCGGCGCGGTCAGAATCCGAATGAATTACAAGCCACCTGGCCCTGGCCGAATGTTTGGCTTGGCGCGACTATTGTTAATGATGAGGAGGCTCACCGAGATATCCCCAAACTACTCGAAACGCCAGCAGCGGTTCGGTTCCTGAGTATGGAGCCTTTGCTATCGTCAGTATCCCTTCGCTGGCTAACAGCTTGGAGAGATGGTATTCGATCTTCGGCACTCAATCCAACTGGACAAACAGATCATCTTGATGGTCTGCGTCAATTGGATTGGGTCATCGTCGGTGGTGAAAGTGGCCCCAATGCCCGACCGATGCACCCAGACTGGGCCCGTGCACTACGAGACCAGTGTGCAGAGGCCGGCGTACCGTTTTTCTTTAAGCAATGGGGTGAGTATGTAGTCCCAGAGGACGGCGCTCGGTCATGTCGGGTGTGTGGCTGCACATGGAATAATGCATGTGAAGACAGCTGTTGGTGGATTGAGCCCGACTTGTGCAGCTCGTGCGTCGGAAAAGATGCTCCCGCCGGGGATCGACCGGTACGTTATTGCAAAGTCGGCAAGAAGGCAGCTGGTCGTCTATTGGATGGCCAAAAGTGGGATCACGCTCCTTCAAAGTAGATATTTAGTTAGAATGCCGCCAACTCAATGATGGCTTTAAAACCAAGCCATGAGAGGAAATGTATAAATGACCAAACGAATGAAAATCATTGGCAACTGTCTTGATGAGCAGATTAATTTTCTGCCAGCCGGCGGAATATTCGGGCCTATGTTGCCCATCCTCGCAGCTCTCGGCTTTATCGCTGTCGCATTTGATTTCGGGATGCCAGGCCTTGAAAAGGCTATCGCAGCAATGGGTATGTTCGCTGCAGGTGTGCTGATGTCCACACAACTACCCGTCTGGCGCGAGGCCGAGCCGGGAGAGCTCGAACGACGTCGCACCTTATGGAAAATCAGTCCTGCTGCACCTTGGATTCGTATGGCAAAAACGTTTGGATGGTCAAAAGCAGCGATCCTGTTCTTTGTGTTGTGTGCAGCACTGACATTTCTCAGAATGCTTTTTTAAGACGCTTACATCATGCGTCGCAATGCGTCGGAAGATTCGTGAGTTAGATCAACCAGCGGCAACAAAAGCAATGGATGTTCGCCCCCCCAATGATCAGCCGTGAAGAATCCCAAGCATTAACACTTCTTTTTTTCACTCCATTTGTAATTATTATCAATATATTGATAGAGCTTACAAAAGGATGAACCGCGATGGTGCATAATTTTTTACAGACACAGCTATCTTTAAAGAAAAAGCATGAAAAAAACCACAACAAACAGCAAACTGCAAGAAGGTCAAGGTTCAAACTCTTTCTTGTCGGAAGCAAACGCCGCTTGGGTGCTTGATGAGCTTGATGCGGTTGCTGAACACATATTTCAACTACGAAAAGCGCAGATCTTCCTAACGATTCCAGATGCTGTTCGAGAATCTTTGCTTAATGCGGATCGAAAACGAGCGGAACATATACTAGCCTTGGTTAATGGCGATCAACAATATTTGTCTCAATATATCGCTGAAATAGTACCGGACAAGAGCTAGGCGTTTTCAGCCTATTGAGGCAAGTCTGCGGTCTTCTGGTTAACCTGCGCTGTTACTTGATTTCGCCTTTCGTTTTTTTAAGGCATTTAGTAATACTTATCGTACTATTGATAAGCACTAGAGAGCCAAATCCATGTACTCCCAGATCGCCCTGCCGCTGCCCCACGAGCTGATTATTGACAACTTTGCTGGCGGAGGAGGTACCAGCACGGGTCTGGAGGCCGCGTTTGGTCGCCCCGTCGATATTGCGATCAACCACGACCCAGAAGCGCTTGCAATGCATGCGCTGAACCATCCCTACACGCACCATCTGTGTGAAAGCGTTTGGAATGTCGATCCAATTGAAGTAACCAATAACCAGCCCGTGGCACTGGTCTGGCTCTCGCCCGACTGCAAGCATTTTTCAAAGGCTAAAGGTGGCACGCCGGTGTCCAAGCACATTCGGGGATTGGCCTGGATCGCGCTGCGCTGGGTAGCTTTGACCAAACCACGTGTGTTGATGCTCGAGAACGTGGAGGAGTTCAAAAGCTGGGGGCCGGTGATTGTCGGGCCCGACGGCTATGCCCGCCCGGATCCTGCGCGTAAAGGCAAAACCTTTGACAGTTTCGTGCGTCAGTTGCGTCAGCACGGTTACCAGGTCGACTGGAAAGAGCTTCGTGCCTGTGACCAGGGGGCGCCAACAATTCGTAAGCGTCTTTTCCTTGTAGCACGTCGGGATGGTCTGCCCATTGTGTGGCCCCAACAAACCCACGGCGACCCCACTTCTCGCCAGGTTCTGGCCGGTTTGCTTGCCCCTCATCGCTCGGCCGCTGAGTGTATCGACTTTGATTTGCCGGCCAGCAGTATCTTTGGCCGCAAAAAGGCCTTGGCCACTAACACTCAACGGCGTGTGGCAAAAGGGGTATTCCGCCATGTACTGAACAGCCCCAAGCCATTTATTGTCACCAATACCAGCGGGCACCCAGGGGCGGCAGCAAGTGAGCCTCTTGCTACGATCACAACGGGCAATCATCATTACGTAGGGCAACCCGTCGTAACCCCATTTATTACAGAACACGCTAACGCGAGCGGCCAACGGACAATGCCAGCAGACGCTCCGTTGCGTACCGTATGCGCCCAGGTCAAGGGTGGACACTTCTCGGTGGTGTCCCCCGAATTTCAACCGTTGGATGGCGAAGGACTCTCGCAGCAGGATATGAGATTTCTTCAACGCGTCAACGAAGTCGATGCTGTCGTCAAGGTGGAGAATGAAGTTGCGCACACGATCGCTCCATTGCGAGGCACCAGCGACGGTCACATGGGTGGTCACAGTATTGAGCAGCCTTTATCCACGATTTCAGCGCAGGGTACCCATCACGCTTTAATCGGTGCGCATTTAACCCACCTGACCCATCACGGCGAGCGGGCGGGTATCTCTCCTTCTCAGCCCTTACCCACCGTTACCGGCGCGAATCGAGGGGAACAGGCATTGGTTCTGGCTAACTTGATCGACGCAGGTCACGGGGAATCATGCTCGACGGGAGCAAAGCGCTGGAGTAATGGCGTTCGCTCATTGGACGCACCGCTTAATACCGTCACAGCAAGCGGGGCGCCAAGCAGCTTGTCGGCGGCCTACTTTGAACAAGCCAATGGTGGATTTTTCGAGGGTGCAGGTCGCTCAGCCGCGGCGCCTATGTCCACCATCACCTCCTCTGGCGCCAATCAGCAGTTGGTAACCGCCTACTTGGTCAAGTACTACAGCAGCGGCGGCCAATGGCAAGCCATTGATGAGCCAATGCACACCTTACCGACCAAAGCCCGAATGGGCCTGGTTAAAACCATTCAGGTGCCGGCTGGCAGTTTGAGCCAATCCCAACGCGAGAACGCTGAGCGTTGCGCCGCACTTTTGCACGAGCACTTGCCCGAGCACTTCCCAGAGCCAGCGCAACTTGTGCTTATGCCTCATGAAGGAAGTTGGTGGGTGTTGGTGGACATTACCCTGCGCATGCTTGTTGCGCGCGAACTCTATCGAGCACAGTCCTTTCCCGAGGACTACATCATCGACGAGATTCCGGATCCGAAGTTACTGTTCAAAGATGGTGTCCAGGTACCGGGCGATCCACGCGACATTCCCCGGATCAAACTGTCCAAAACTGCACAGGTTCGGATGTGCGGCAATAGTGTCGCCCCCGCGCAGGCTCAAGCACTGATTGAGGCAAATTTCACGCACGAAGCCCAGTTCATGGCCAAGTCGGCGTAATCCAAAGATTTCATGTTCCCCGTCGGCCGATAACAAAACTAGCAAAGAATTGCTCGCCCTTCATGAGACGCTAACATCACGATAAAAGGGCTAACTGCAGTTAAGCATGCAGCACTATACTAGATACTGTTTTTATATACAGCCTTATAGTGCCATGCTGAACTACAAGCAACTGCGACAAATTCAAGATGGGCATCGGCGCAATGCCGATGTTCTGGAGCTGTTGCGCGAGATCAAGCGCCTACGTGAGCTCGCTGCGCAGGCTTATGCCGCCCTGGGATACAGCAACCTTTCAGGTCTGAGTGTCGATGAGCGAACGCTGATCATGGATTTACTCGAAATGCTCATGCGCGAGCCCGCAGTTCTCGAGTACCGCACTCGACGTCAAAATGAAGAAAATCTGGCCTATCGACGCGCCCAGCATCAAGCAAGGGACGCAACTCGAAGCCATGTGCCACACAAAATTTAGCTGGGCCAACACTTTAATTACGCCGTTGTGCTGTCTACACTCGGGCCAGTACCAACACAACGGGAGTGACCAATGAATGATGATTTGAGCGTATTGCGCTACAAGGCTCTTGAGCTGGCGGCCGGCCAGATGTTGTCGAATGAGGATGCGTTTTCGGCTTATCAGTCTCTACGCAACTGCGTGGATATGTGTCATGCGCAGGGTCGCGTCGGCTGCTGGGCCGATGTTGCCCTAGTTCTGCCCTGGCAACCCCACGAGCACCAACTCCCTGAAGATGTACTTGATTTGATCGAGGAGCGTGCCGATACGATTGAACAAACGTTCAGGCAGGTTCTATTGCTGGCCAAAGAAGGTATTGTTCAAGAAACGATTGCCGGCCGACTCGATAGTGACATGAACACCTTGGACATGGCCTACTTGGTTCAGATCGGCGTGCAATCCCAAGCGGCTGAGGCCCAAACAGAAGCCAGTGCGCCAGCGCGTCCCCGGTTCTGATAACTTTTCGTAGACCCCTTCGAGATAAACACAAAGACCATAGCACTATGGTTTTTATGTAGACCAATTCACCTATCCTTTTTTCTAGTAAACACGTAAACCATGAATAAATAGTTTTTGTGTTTACCAAAATGAAGCGATCCGAACTAACTAATGTGCTTTACACCCTGGACAAACAGGGGGTTTATGCAATTGCACGCCAGCAACTGGCCAAATATTTCCCGACAGATAATCCCAAGACTTTCGCCGAGGGACTAAATGGGTCAGGCTTCACCCTTTAGAGGTCTTTTTCCGGTGGTGAAATGTCAGCTTGAACGAAATTTTTAGCCCCCAGCTGCACCACGAAGAAGGGTCACTGAAATTTCAGATGCAACAGACTTGACCAAATCAAATGTCATGTCGATACCCTTTGACGCGAAAGTTCTCTTGGTTTTGCTCCAGACAGAGTCAGAACGAATTGAGTCCAAAAACTCGTGGCCTAGCCAGGTTAGGCGCCTACCAAAGAAGTCGGTGGGGCCGCGGCCCAACGTCCGAGACATATTTCCCTCAACAAGACCCGCTTCAATAAGTAGCTCTACATGGTAAGAATACTCATAAGCACGATCTGACGGAAAGTCGGACAGCTGAATTGCGGTATCTGTACTCGGTAGATCTTCTAGGCGCGTCAGAACTTCACGAATTGTGTCCCAATTGCGTTTCATATTTCCCCCGGAATCTAATTGAATTTATAGCCCATTCAACTGGCGTGCTTAGTTTGCATAATACTGTAGGCATTTACAGTTCCACTGGCAATTTAGGGAACCTCTGAACAAGTCCAA
>NZ_NIQA01000015.1 GCF_002236805.1 Pusillimonas sp. T2
AATCGGCAGCACTTAGATAAGCCCAGGGCTATGTCGTGAAAGTTGATTTGCTCGGGCATAGGCTGAGCGAAATCCACCGCTAGGTCGGTCGACGTTGTGGCAAATGTCATGGCTACTTGAACCCACGATTGATAACTTAATTGTGATTCTAAGTAGCTCAAGACGTCGATTCAATGAAATGTGGCGCATTATTTTCAAATGCGCCCCATGGAATTTGCTTGAACCTCGAACTTTACCTGCTAGGCTGCTTTTTGCTGTTCCCGTTGGCGAGCTTTCTGAATCACGTTGCGGGCCACCGTATCGGCAATCCCTGATTTTTCCAGATCGTCGGTGTTGCCCATTGCTTGGCGCATCCGATCAATCTCATAGCGGGCGGTGCCTGCCGGGAATTCCTGCGCCAACAACAGCAATGCTTGCCAAAAATCACCATCTAAGCGCCGCGTCACCGCTGTTCGCACGGCCGAATCAATAGCACTGGAGTTAAATGCCCACATCTCCATGGCGCTAGCCGAGTTAAACAAGACCTGAGACACCAGGCCCCGGTCTGTTTTGAACATACAAAACACGGGTGCGCCCTGGCTGCTCGAACCCGGGCCCAAGCATTCCTGAACGATGGCCCGTCGCTCTGCTGCAGACAACCCAAAGGCCTGTTGCACCTCGTCGGCGGCCTCTTCAGAGCCCACACCCAGAATAAAGTAGTTATTCGATGTTTCGACCAGGTTCTTGGAAAAATCCTGGAACAACTGACTTGAGAGCACCGGAACCACGTTGTATTTGCGCCCTTCCCTAAAATCGGTCTCGACCATGCGCTGCACGTTTACCATGCCGTGTGCGTTGTGAAACTCGTCATACTCCAGGAATTTGAGCGTCTCTGCCATTCGCTGAATTCGATTGCTCTGGAATTCTCTGTAACGCGACGGCACTTGCTTGGCCATTTCATCCCATTTGAGGAAATAGTTCTTGGCGCCCAGCTGGCGAGCGAACAAGATCATGATCTCCGCGCGACGACGAGCCTCTTCGGATGTCGTGGTCGAGAGCACCTCTTCCAGATCGATCGAGACAATACGTGCATCCCCCAGGTCAAACCGTGTATACGTCGAGAGCAACGCGTACTCGCGCACGGACGTCATAATTGATCGGTTGAACACGTCGATGATGCGTTCGCCATCGACCTGCTTATTTCCGTAAACATCACGAACGGCGTCCGATGAGGCGGCAGTAATCAGGTAATCAAGGGTAGGAACGGCAAAGCGCTGAGCCAACGTTGCCAGATGGACTTCCCCGGCATCAAACAGCGTATCGACCACGTCCCAGATGCGCGGCCCAGTGCCGTCTTCGCCAAACTGCATGCCTAGAGTCTCAATTTTCTCACTGATGTCATGATCCAATGCACGTTGCCAACGCTTGGCATTCAAGCTATCACGGGATAGCTCTTTATAGGCCTGATCGATCACGAGCCCGACAAACCGGCCGCTTTCCGATCCGAGCGCTGGGCACAGCGCGCTAACCATATTGGCTTGAAAATCTCGTTCGCGCTCGGTTGGACTGTCCAACCCAAGCTGTGTATCAAAGATATTGATCGCATACTCGGCAGTGTTTCTCAAGCGAATCGAAACGGCGTAGTGTTTTCGCTCGGACGCCAACATAGCCCTAAGCACTTCAATGGTGTTCGCGCTGGACATGCCCTTATCAATGATGGTGATATAGGGCAACTCAGTTTGCCCCGGGGAGAATGCCATCCCTACGTTCAACACGTTCATCAAAAAGGACTTTCCGCGCCCTGGTGGCGCAAAGATCAACGTGCCCCAAAACGCCTGCAGTGATGTTCCAAAGGCAACTGGATATGGGCGCCCTTCCCGGGTGGTCAAAACAATTTGTCCGGCATCCCATGGCGATGCCGGACGAAATACCGGTAACAAACGGGCGAAGGTTGACAAGGGACCGGGCACAAAGGGGGCGGGATTCTCGCGCGAAAGAGCAGGCGCAGTGGCTGCTAGCAAGCTGACGGGGGCGCCCGACTCATTGCTCACTGTCGATCCACCCCAGCTTTGCAGCGCCATCTTCAAGGTCGACAGCTGATCACGCACCGCATCCCGATCAGTAGCCCAGGTGCTGGCCACCAAGCGGAAAGCCGCAACGTACTCCTGTTCGCCAATCTCCTTGAGGGTGTTCCATGCATCACGAAGTGCCCGGTTATGCTGACCGAATCCACCGAAAAATGACGAGAACATCTGGTCCATCTTACGGTAATCCATCCCGTTGGCTGAGATCTCCATGTTCACAGCCACAGGAAACTGCCGGCCGATCTGATCAAAGAAACCTGAAAACGCCGGCGCCGGCTCTTCGTTCGGACATACATCCAACTTGAATGACCCGTAGTACACGCCTTCGCGCCGGACAATTTCAAAGTCATCAAACAGCTCATAGGAGGGTTCAGTAAACAGCTGGCGTGCTAATGACAGCGGCTGCGTGTTGGCCGAATCGGTTTGACGCTCCAAAGTTGAGCCCATCGGCGCTTTCAGTCCAAAGACCAACGGGCGCCAGTTCTGCGGAACCCCTTTGCCGTCTACAAAACGTCGCAAGTAATACATAGCGTCATCGGTGCGCAGTGTGTCGATCAAGATTCCCAGTCCCGCCTCGGGCTGAGCAAATTGATAAATGAGGTTCTTGACCACGGCTTCGTGTCGGTTAGTCAGAACCGGATACACGGGAGCCACACTTTGTGAGAAATCCTTTTCCTTGGCTTTTCCTATCTTGGCTTTCTCGAACACATCGCGCTGCCACGCGAGGAACCTCTCACGGTCCTTCTTCTCCAGACCGGATTTAAGCGTGGTCACGGCAAGAATGATTACTTCATCATTACATTTCTGGCGAAGGTTGCTCAACCGGGAACTGAACCAGGTCTTTGCCTTGGTGCCCATGCCCAGACGAGCGGCGGTGGCTACGGCCGGGCGCAGCGTCTCCTGAATAATTGCCTCTGTTCCAGGAGGATCGGACAAGAATCCGACGCTAAACCCATACTGCTTACCCGAGCCGTCTTTGAGCATAATGGCCAACCGATCGCTCAAACGTTGGGCCAACCGGTCAAAGTCCTCAGGCCCTATAAGGCGGCGCGAGCCTTTGATGCGCAAGAATGTCACAAGATCGCCATCGACTGTTTGCCACGTACTGGGCCCTACTGCCGTTGACAAGGCTACACGGGACTGGATATCGGACCCAATAAAAAACCCCGAAAAATAGTACAGGAACCGTTCTAACGCAGGGCGACTCAAATAAGCTGCCCCGATAAGCCCGGACAGAACGATACTGACAATAATAGCGGTGGTAATCACAAATGGCTCTCTTTGGTGCGTTCGATTCGTTAGGTGCGTGCCCAGGGTTGACCGTTAACGGTCTTGCCAGAGCGTGAGTGGAGGCAAAATCGGGTCACTCGCCCCGGGTGATTCCTGGATCTGCTGTGCGAGTGTTTGCATGAACTCGTGTACACGCTCAGTGGCCTGAGGTTGCTCTCCGAGGAGCTGCTTGAAAATCTTGGTGGCACGTATTGCCGCCTGAGCACGCGTGTCCAACACCACATCGTCCAGCGCGCGAATAGCCCACGCACTGCCTCGCTCCAGCGAGCTTAAATAGAGCGACTCAATGGCTCCATGCGCACCTGGTTCGAATTCCCATACCAAGCTTGATACGGGGTGTGCGATCACATCCAGGTCCCGGATAGACATCGGATCGGCGGTGTTCATAAATATCTCTCAATCGACGCTTGCGCAGTGATTGGCAAGCAAAAAACCTGATGCAAACATTGCAATTATAAAATTCTTATTCATAATACAATCGTGACTATAAAAAGGAAACCAAAAAATGGCGAGTTTTATACGGACTCAGCTGGGCAGCCAATGCGGCTCGGCACCGAACGCCTTGGCTCCTATAGCCTTGTCGCGCACACTAGCAGCACGCCCTCGCCCCAGTTCACCACGCCTGGTAAACGGCACGGGGCAGCACGGGCGCTATGTCAAACAAGAGCAACGTCAGCGCTACTACAGCGCGGATCGGTGCAGTGACTCCGTCGATGAAGTTCAGTCCGAACGGGCAGTAACCCAAAAAATTCAGCGCTTGCTGCGTAAACGGCGAGTCTTGCAACAACGCCGCCCAACCATTCAAACGCGCCTGGTTGCCCCAACTGGATGCGCCGGGCGCTAAGGGCCGGCAAACACAGATAGAACAAAGGTTAAGCGATGCATATTACCTATGGCGTCGAAGCTATGGCGTATCAGAAACATCAGCAAGTGGTCCCGGTACGCTGGGACAGCCGCACGGCTGTCAATGGCCATTGCCTACTTGTCGGGATGTCTGGTGCGGGGAAAACATTTCGTCTTCGACAGATGATTGACCAGATGAGTGCCAGTGCTGAACAACCCATTCGTTTTCATGTGTTCGATGTGCACGGAGATATTGAGTTAAATAATGCCAGCAGTGTGCTTTTCTCCGAGCAAACCCGCTATGGTCTCAATCCCTTGCGTATCGTTCCCGATCCGCACTTCGGGGGCGTTCGCAAAAGCATTCAAGCCTTCATCGCCACGATGAATCGCGTACGCGTCTTAGGGACGAAACAAGAGGCGGTTCTGCGCTCCTTGCTCAACGACATCTACACCCGCAACGGCTTTAAGGCCAAAGACCCAAGCACGTGGTACGTGGATGAGCGCCAAGCGCAACTACTGAGCGACGGCTCAGACGGGCGAATGTACCTGGATGTACCCATTGAAGAAAAAGAGGACGCCAAGGCACTCGGTGCGCGTTGGGATTCGCACCTGAAGTGCTGGTACGTTGCCCTGCATGATTACAACGGCCCCATTGAGCGTTGGCCGCCCAAAACCACCTCACGCACACATCCAACCCTGGCCGATGTTCTTGGAATGGCCAGGTATGTTCTGCAGAAACTGTTTCTGGGCGCTAATGTGGAAGCGCTGACGCATCTGCAAGCCACTAACCGGGCAGCAAGTGCGCTGAATCGAAAATTACTCAAAGCCCATCGTCAGCGCGAGGCGAACATTACCGACGATGCGGCCAGCCAAGAGCTGCTCAAAGCCAAGCAAAAGGCTATCGATAGCTACTCCGAGTACGTCAACAACATTCAAAGTGGATCCGAGCTTGTCGATGTACTGAAGTACGACTCGACCGAAGTACTCAAATCGGTCATCGATCGGCTGGAGAACCTCAACGCCACCGGCATCTTCAAGTCAACTACCCCGCCCTTTGACCCGAGCTGCCCTGTATGGCGCTACGAATTGAGTCCTCTGAGCCTTGAAGAGCGCAAATTGTTCGTTCTCTTCAGGCTGCAGGAGCTGTTTAACACGGCTATGCAGCGCGGCCCGCAGGATCACATCACGGACGTCATTGTTCTTGATGAAGCCCACATCTATGCCGACGACGACCCGGATAACCCAATTAACACCATTGCTAAAGAAGCCCGCAAATTTGGCGTCGCATTGATCTGTGCCTCCCAGTCTCCGACTCACTTTACCGAAGACTTCATTGCTTCGGTGGGCACAAAGATCATCTTGGGAATTGATGAGATGTACTGGCGTTCGGCTGTTGCCAAGATGCGAGTTTCTGATCGTTCCCTTCAGTGGATCAAGCTCAAGAAAAGCATGCTGGTCCAGATCAAATGCAACGACGATGCGCAAAACCGCTGGCTTGGCGTCTACACCTATCCAACCAACTAAACTGAGGGCTCTCCTATGCAAACCCCACTTGTTCAACCGGTTGTACGTTCCCAGACGCACTGGCCAGACCTTGTACTGCACACCATATGGCCGGGCAGCGAACAACTTAATGGCTTTTGCGCCAACTACGTGCATGATGCCAAAGTACTTCAGCACTGGCATAGAACATTAGCCGACTGGCCCGTGCACGCCGTTATCGGTGCCTGGCGCACGTACAGTCAGTATGTGCATGATGAAATGTGGGTACCGGTCTCAAACACCGAGGCCGATACGCTCTTTGATCGCTACCTGCAGGACGTGGCCCACGCCTATGCGCGCGCCTGGTCTGTGGAACCGGCGCAAGCTGGCCAGCACAACGAGAAGCTTGCTCGTGTGCTGCGTAGCACCTGGTATGAGCAGATAAAGAATCAGCCCAAAGGCCTTTGGGTATTGGTCGATCTGAACGCGACAGCAGCCTCGGCACTGATGATCGCTTTGGCGCAGACGCTGGGATCGCACTTGCGTGGCCCAATCTATCGAGTGCGCGATCAAGAGCAAAACGCGCAAACGCGTCTTTTCGATCCGCACGATTTTAAGGCGAGCACGATCGAAGCGACAGACGAATCGCCGGCAAGCCCGCCTGTTTACGCTCACGAGGCTCTGGCACGCGCCAGCAACCTGCCTAGCGCGGCACTGGTTCTGGACGACGACCTGGGCATTGCCGCCAATGCCAAAACGAGCTTGAGCATAGCGGCTCAAGGCCAATGTGTTATCGGGCGCCTGGCTATGGGCAGAGCAGCCAGTGCATATGAATATCTGGCCGATCTGGCGTCGTGTATGCCTGATAACGATTTAGTCGGCCTGCAACGTCTGAGCGTCATTGATGTCAACTCAGGACAATGCATTTCATGGCCTTTGTGATCAGGTCAGCCCGTCAATTCCCAGCGACGTTTTTCGCCGAATGGCTCCAGGGGGCGGTAATTGCCCCTGGTTCATCTGCGCGTCAATCCAACCCAGATCCGGGTACATAAAGCCGTATTCGCTCTTGAACTGCTCGAGCTGTCCGAGCTGGTCAGCACGAATGCGAATCCGCAACGATCCTTGACCATACCGGTCGACAATAAATCCCTTGTTGTGCGCGCGTAGCGCCAGATCGAACATGGCAGCGCGATCATGGGCGGTGAGCCAGGCCGCATGCACAGAACACCGGGGCGAACGAGCGTGCCTATCCCATCGTGACTGCGTTACGGCCAACATGTGGTTATAGGCAACCAATCCTGCCGAATACGATAGACGGGCCTGGGGGCGTGTATCGAGCAACTCAGGTAATTGCCATTCGGGCGCAACGGGATTTAGCTCCCCGTCAAACACCCAGAACTGATGTATCTTGACCTTGGCGATCTTGCTGATCCAGGTAAGCTCTGGCTGTGTGATCCAGCGTCGTTGCAAGCCCCTGGCCTGCCCACTCATGCCAAAGGCAGCCAACACGCTGAGCTCCTCGGCGGTACCGTCCCAATCGATCGATGCTCGCACGACCGTCGGCCGCGATAAACAATAAGCCAGCAACTTGTTATCAGACCAATCAGCCAGGTCGCCTACCAGATGCCACTTGCCAGTACCGGGCACCGGAGCACCCAGCAGCTGTTTCGCGTATGAGACTTCATTAAAACGCAATGTGACAGCAAAGGTCTCAGCGGACCAGTAATAGGTGGCAGCCATGGGGGCAGAGTGTGGCTGATACGCTTGCGCCAACGCGCGCTCCAAAGACTCATCCACCTCAGGATCGTCTGGCAGTGTCGAGCCAATATCGCGCATCAAGTACGGCTCACGGACCCGCAACGGACCCATCTCAAAGACATCCCATCCATACGCTCGGGCCGCAATAGTCATAACCCGGGTAAAGACGCTCGATAGCATCGCGGCTTGCTGTGCGCCTTGCTCGCCGCCAGCCTGAGCCGGGTCAATCACACCGATATCAGCCGCAATCTCAGCGGGCCTGCGACGAAAGTAAAAATTGTTGCGCAGGTTTGGATACAAATGGGTTACCGGCTCAAGTGCAGAGACATTGGAGACCCAGAGGAAATCGTTGCGCAACTGGCTCGGGCCGTCGATAAGACTGACCTGTCCATCGGGCAAAAAGCACCGCCCGTCGCGCGCGCGCTCGGAGGCAAACATCACCAAAGCGCACGGCAAAGGGGCCAACCGTATCCCGGTGTTTCGGCTTTCTTGAAATGAACCTGAAGGGGAAGTCATCATATGCCTCGCTAGGAAATGGGGCCGTCAAATTCGGACTCTGCAGACCTGTTTACAGTCGATCATCCTCATCCGGATCAAGCTCTGTAATACTTTGCGGTACAACGCTAAAGCCCTCAATCCGGTCTGCGCCATTAAGCTTGCTTTCGATAGCCGCTAGTTTTTCTTCAAAGTCGTGTGGCCAGGATGCGGGATTAGCCTTGCCCCCTCGCTCCTGCAGCAATCTGGCGCCCCAGCCACGAAGCACCGCTGGGTGAAAGAGCAGCCGCATTCCGACCAACGCTTCTTCTCGATCGTTATAACGTTCGGGTTCTTTGGCCAACTCGGCCAATGCCTGGCCCATCTCTGTACTCAAGTTGGTACCGTAAACCTGTTCGGTCTGTTTCACACTTTCGGCATCGGCAATTGCTTCATATACCCGGTGAGCTTCGGCTTTAGAGTCATCATGAGCCATCGCCATACCAATGGAGCGCATCAAAGCATTCAGTGTGGGCGCCTCGGGGCCGTCGACGGGATCGACGTGCATAAGGCGAGTTTGCTTTGCGTAGAACCCATGCTCGAAAGCAAGTAACCCTTTCACGGGTTCCTGGCCCACACGCAGATAGGCGTGACAACCGGAGCAGACCACATGCCAGCGTTGTCCCGCATCACGATCCAATCGCGCGTCATCATCGACCAGTTCGTTGGTACGGGAGACGAGTCCGCAGAACGTGCACGGTGCTGCCTTGGGGCCTTCACGGTACGCTTTGACTGCTTTTTGGTAACTCGCTGAGACAGCCTGTGCCTGTGCCTTGGATTTTGGCCAAAACGCTTTGAGTGTAATACCGGGGATCAACGAGGGTCGACTCATGAGCAGATCCTTTGAGCTTGCATGCTCATCACTTGAAAATTCAGGTATCCGTCGTCAAGCACACCAGGACGGCCAGGCGGGAGAAAACAAAGCCCAAGCGGGGGCAACACCCACTTGGGCTCTTATGCCGGCTTGCTCGGCGTTAAAACGCTTGGGGTTGCCTGTTCTCGATTTAATAGGTTGCCGCGCGCCCGATGTCCCCGGCGCTACCACCGGTCGTTTCAACCAGCACCGTAATCACGAACCAAATGATGCACAGGAGCGATCCGCCCACAAGGGATACCACAATGCGCGAGGTCTTGACGTCATCGCGATCATTGGACTTATCAACAATGAGCTTAAGTCCGTACAGAATGCCGCCGATACCGATTAAGAGCGCCAGCAAGATGATGAAGTCAATGCCCGCCTGAATCGCCTCGGACCAGCCGGCCAACATACCTGGAATACCCTGAGCGCTCGCTGGCAGTGATACCACACCTGCGAGCGCGGCAGTAATACCGGCCGCGCCCTTTACAAGGCGATTCTGACCAACGGTCTTAACTGCTTGTTCGGCTTTGGTCTTGGTGTACCAAATTGTTTGTTCCATAGGTTGCATGATTGTTCTCTCCAAAACACGAATTATTTGTCAATGACCTAACGCCATAGACGACTAACTAAAAAGACTCTGGACCAGGCCGCCGATATTGATTGCCGCAGCCCCTCCCAGAATGTGAACAAGACCCCGCCAACCGGCGTCTTGCGAACTGGCTTGACCTTTGGACAAGTCATTCCAAAGAATCAAGCCCCGAAAAACAGCCAACCACCCAATGCAAGCAACCCAATAAACGCCAATGGCCATGGCTTGCTGCATGGTTTCTGAGCCTTTGATTTCACTGGGCATGTACTGCATGGCCGTCAATGGTGCCTGCGCACTTGAACCAAAAAGCATCTGAACGACGCTATCGGCGGTCATAGAAAGGCGTAACATGAGCGCGCCCACGGCGAAATTGATCAGGATTGGCCCCAATGTGGGCTGACCCTCACGCAACCCCTGGCCAAACTGGACCATCTTGATCATGCCCGAGGCGACCATCCATAGGCCGACAATGATGCTGGCCAATGTTGCAACCAGCACCGTGATGTCCTGAGCTAGCTGCTCGGTGTTATTTAAGAAGGCCTGCCAATCCATAGGGCGCGTTTCCCTTTACTGAGGGCGCACATGACCGGCGGTTGTGACAACTGTCAAACCATCCAGACGCAATACCCGGGCTCCGAGAAGCATATCTCCAGGCCTCACCGTGGTCAGACCACGGTCGCTGACGACGTACGCCAGGGTTGGGTTACGGCTAGGATAGACACCGACCACACGGGCGCTGGCCAACTCGGTATTGGCCTGTACTTTGGGGGCGCTAATGGCTGGTTTCGGCGCGGGAGCACTGCGGGCTACCGGTTTAGGTGCCGGCGCCTGCGCTTTCTTGGCGGGTTCGGCCTTGGCCGGCGGTGTGGCAGCCGCTTGTTTCTCATCTTTTTGGGTGGCGGCGATTTGACTCTCTTTGAGTTCGGTTATCGCTTCTTGGAGAGCTTGCATGTCCTTGGCGAACTGATCCATCGTGTCGCCTTGGGCCTGGCTACGCTCTTCCAGAGCACTTACCCGCTCTTCGAGCTGTGTCTGATTCTGTGCCAGACGTTCAAGCTTGTCTATAACATCGGCCTGCACCAGATCCTGCAACGCCTGCATATCCACGTAGGGCATTGGCGAGCCTGGAACAGACTCTAGGTTGGTAGTGGCTGGTGCCGCTTGCTCAAAAGGCAAGGGATCGGACTGTCTTGTAGTCGGCACGCCTGCTGGCTCCGGACTCACCGCGGTTAGTGCGCGCGCAGGCTCAGGAGGTACCGGCATGCTGGCCACTGGCTGGGTACCGGCAACGTCATTGCGAGGCTCAAACTGAGGTTGATTCGATCCGCCAAACTTCACAGCCAGACCCGTGCCTACTAGACCGACTAAAACGGTTAGCACCCCACCCACCAAAACGTATGTTTTCAACTTTGACGGTTTTTTCTCCGGGACATCGTCCTCGTACTCGGTATCGGCTTCCTCTGCGTCGTTGTCCGCAAACTCAGACTCAACTGTTGCTGGTGTGGCGCTGGTTGAGCGCCCTGCGGGTGCCGCAGCGGCACTATCGCCCACAAAGGGTTCAGCCGTACTGATTTCGGCTGACGGATCTGGAGAGCTTTGCTGAGCATCATCAGCTTGACCCCAGCCGAAACTCTCTGCGGGCGTGGCCGGCGCACCATCCGCATCGCTCCAGGAGACGCCGCTGTGCGTGCCTGGCGCAGCCTCCGTCGGGCGCGCTACGTTCTCTGGGCTTTGTGCCTGATCGTCTTTCTTCTCTGCGTTATCAGGAATATCGTTCCAGTTCATAATCCATAGTCCTTAGGGCAATTCAATTAGTTGGCGGGATTGGCGAACACCGGTTGGCGAAAAAGAATGCCAACGGTGGTGTAGGCATCGACCGTCGCCGTGTTCGGGCGTTGCTGCAGGCGCGAGACTTGATCATTGCCGTTGTCTACCAACGCACCAATCGCATCGCCTATGCCCTGTTGCTTAGCCTCTTCGCGCGAGGCTTTGGGTTGATCCACAATGATGTTCTCCCCAGTTATTCCTGCCGTAGGCGAATACTTCACACCGGGCTGGCCCTGGGCCGTAAAGAACGTGCTCAAGCCACTCAAGCCGGCCATGATCACAGGCAGCACCTGTTTGGAGATGATGTGCCGATCGACATCAGCTTCCATCATGTCGGAGGCCGTTTGCTCGTTAAGCAAGATTGCGTCGATCGGATAGAGTTGGTTTTCAAAGCGCATTTGAGTCAACTTCACACCTACGTCTTCCACGTCTCCGGACAGTGTCATGGGCTCGGATTGGCCAATCAAATAAGCACCCTGTAGGGGCCCGGCCGTAATCGAAACGGACACAAAACGACTTTTGTCCGTGTTGATCGGGCTCTCAAGTCGTCCTGGTGCAATCTGGAGACCGGGGAAGAGCATTTTGCGATTGGCATCTCGGCCGCCAGCGTCACCACCTCCGACACCCGCGCCACGATCTTGTGCCTGCGATGGCTGCTGTTGGGGTTTGATCTGCACCGATGTGGCTTGTGCCGGATCGAACACGGCACTTATATTGGCCAACTGGCGCTCCAAACCGCGCGCAAGCAGATCACGCTGGGCGCCCAGCGCATCGTTATTGGTCACCTGTTGGTGTCGAGCGTTGTACTGGGTGTACGACGAAGGCCCTGGCGAGGGTTGGGGCGCGGGGCCTGGAGCTGACTCGGGTGCCTTGACCGCAACGCCAGGCCCTAACGTATTTTCAGGAACGTAGGAGCGACCTTCGCGATATGCTGCTACCGCCTCTTCCTGCTGAACACGAGCAAGGCGTTGCTGCATCGCAGGGCTAATCTCGCCATTGTTGCGCTCGGAGTTGTTTGGAATAACACGGGAAAGATCGGTTTCCTGTGCGCTGCTCTGATGTCTATCCTTATCCGCGAACATGGCCAGACCGCCTATGACCAGGGCTGCTGCACCAATAGCACCGCCGATGATCATCAAGTTTCGTTTAAACCCCGCATCCAAGGGCTTTTTCAAGTTGTTCGCAAGTGACATTCTTATATATACCTCATTATCAATATAATGATAGTGACTTTATTGGCCAAAGCCAATAGCAGCTTGGCTTGGGCTTGGCACGATGCCTTGGATTTCTACATTGCTGATCTTGCCGTGTCGCGAGAGCAACACTACTGGTGTCGGGGGCAAGCGATACACGCTGGTGCCGTCGGCCGAGGGCAATTTCTCACTCCAGGCTGGCGAAGCGATCATGGCAGCGGTGCGAATTACCAAGTCCCCACTGGCTGATTGCCACGCGCTCACATCTGGATTGCCCTTCACCTTTAATCGTTTAGCTCCATCGGGCGTTTGGCCGTAAAGAAAGGCCATGAGATCTGCACTGCCAACGGACGCGCTCATGCCACCACCGGCCACCTGTGGTATTGCCCCTGGCGCGATACCCGGAACACGCAAATCCACTCGATAGTCTGTGGCATTGACGGCCGGAATCACGGTAAAGGTCACGGGTGTCGCCAAACCTTCGAGCATTACACCTACCGATCCGCGCAGATAATCCGATCGTGCGGCGACGCTTAGCACATGGCCCGACAGCTGCTTTACGTCCATGGCTTGGGAATAAAAATTCTCGGCTGCTTGAATAGGCCAAGGATTGCCGGCCGCATCCAGGAACGTGACCACTGCGCCCTGCCCGCGGGCAATACGCACAACTGGAGGCGTGGCTCCAGGCGATAGGTCAACATTGAAACTTGAAAGGGCCGCTTTAACATCAGTGGCTGCCGGCGTTGAAGCCGCCTGCCGGCGCTTCTCCAACTCGACGATAATTTCGCGTATCAGGGCCGGCTCCATCGGGGCCACCTGATTGAGCACCTCTTGCTTTAAATCTAGCTTGGGCGTGGGTAGTGGCTCAACCTGAGCTACGTTGCCTGCGTATGCTGGGCTCTGAGCGGGTCTTTGCCCCTGTGGCTGCGCTGGCCGCTGGGCTGATGCGCCGGTGTTAGCCGACTGATCTGCCGGCCTGTTCTCGGCCGGGGCAGGATCTGCCTGCTTCTGTGCAAGAAGCCACGCTTCTTTCTCCATGTTGGGATCCAGAAACGCGTTATCAACCGACTGCGTGGCCTGAGCCAGCGACAATGTGTGCATCATCACACCTACGCCTAGCACGGCGAACCTGACGGCAACTTTCATCTGCTACCCCTTTCTTGCTTGTGCAAATATGGCGCAGACGAACCTATCGCGGTGCTATCTGCGCAATTACTGTTTAACAACATTTTCTGGTGTCCACGGTGCCAACGCTCCCATCCAGGACAGCACCATTCCTTGAGCAAACATGGTGGGTGCCGAATCATAGAGCTGGTTAAGTACATCCACATCGGCGCTGGCCATGTGCTGGGCCATCGTCTCTGCAAATGAAGGATCGGCCTGAGTCACTGCATTGAACTCAAGCATCAAATCTGCTAACCCACGCACGACACTCGGATCATCATGGTGCAAAGCGAAACGCTCACGGTCCAGACCCAGGCGCGAATAGTACAAACGGCCAGCAATCATTCCCTTGCCCAACTGCACATACGACGCATCCAAAGCCAACTGCTTCAGTGATTGAAGCGCTGCGGCCAAATCAGAAACCCGGGCAATGTGCGCCATCGAGGGGCCGCCGCACTCAGCAAGCCAGCGCAGGAACTGCGCGTTCTCGTTTGTAACACCCGCGTTCAAGAGCGCTTGGGCACGATTGAGTAAATCGATGGATTTGTTCGAAGCGCTGGCAGCCAGGGTTGGGGAGTAAGTCATCACACATGTCCTTGAAAAGCGGGCTCGTTCCAAGCCCTGATCACTGCGACCCCGGTCATGCCATGACGTGACTGGTCGCTCACAGCAGCGATGTTATTGACTGTGACAACTGAATCAAGTTTGTAACAACGATTTTTACAATTTAGTCCGCTCATGCGATTCACCTGCGCTCCACGTAAGGAGCCAACTGGATCGAATCGACGCCAATTCCAGTTGGGCTCTCGCTTAAATCAACCCGTACGATCTTTAATGTGGCCAAACGCTCTTGAGGTGCAAAGCGCGATTGCGTGCCTTCCAAGAACACCGAAATAGGTGCCTGGATTTCCCAAACGGCTCGCCCACCAAGAAGATAGGGCCCGCGAACCAGGCTTGGGGCCTTGAGCGGGGCCACAGACATCACCAGACGGCGTTCACGCAAATCGTTCAGAATGGGGTCAATGGCTTTGGCAAAGGATTGCCCACCCTCGGTCGTGTAGTAATTGCTGCGTGCCTGGGCAAACGTGTCGCGATAATTCACAAAATCATGGGAGAACGACGCGCGAATAGCCTCAGTCGAAAAAGAAAGGACCCGCGAATCCGTAACGAAAGCCTTAGCCAAGGGCTGAGGCCGAATAATCTGCCCCGAATCCGTTACCGCAATCACGGAGACCGGTGAGGAAAGCAAGCGCCAGGCCAAGGTTGCAATGACGACGCAGGAGACGCAAAGCGCGCCCACCAGCAAAATGTTTGTGCCCAGTAGACGGCCGATCGACGGCTGCTCGCCTGACTCTTGACGCGGCTTGTTCATCGCCTTTTCCGGCGGTTTTTTCCCGCCCGCTTGCGGGGCGGGCTTACGCTTGGGTCCACTATTTTGTTGTTTGGACGTCGGGGTGCTCACGCTGGGTTTCCTTGTTTTGTTGATTACGATCGAATGAGAGCGCGCCAATCGACGCTTCGGCCATGAATCGGGGCCAAGTTGCCGTTGATCCCCGGGCAAGACAGTGAGTAGCTCTGAAAGCGTTGGCCGGTCAATGTGATTCCATCGACTTGATGGCATTGCATCGCCACCACCCCTACCAGCATTGCTTGAATACAAAGAGCGATGACCAAAGCGATGCTGAACCAGCGATTAGCCCGCATAAGCACGTTGATCAGTTTTTCGCGCGCCATCTGGTGATAGAACGCATCCTGATTGTGAACATTCATGACGAGGGCCCCTGTAGCTTGGCCGCTTGCTGATCGGACCGGTTTCCATTCTGAGCCGCTTCGATCAAACCCATTGGGGGGTTCTCAAGTCGTACGCCTAGCACTTGCACTTGGTTGACACACATCTCATAGATCTGGGCAAATCGCTTGGAAAAGCGGTCATAAGCCATTTCGTTGCCACTAGGATCGGGCAAACAGTTGCACAGGGTCGGCCACCCGCCGAGCTCCTGTATGCTCATCGCCAACGCCGCATCCTGGATCTGCGGACTCTTGTATGGTCCTACTTTGCGCACAAGATTGACCAGATCATTAAGAGCAAGCAAAGCACTACGACTGGTTTGAGACCCCAGCAGCCTCAGAACATCCGAAATCTGGGGGCGAAAGGCACTGCGATCCGCGTGTGTGGACAACGCAGCCACAACCTGGTCGTTTGGATAGCGTGAGAACACTTTTCGCTGCCAGTCCAGGGCCTCGTCCTCGGTCAGGGTCTGGTTGGTTCTTCCGCACAGGCTTGATAAATACTGCAGAGCGTCAAGACTCATAACGATCAACCTCAACCGGCTGCATGAGCCTGGACTACTTCTTTGGCTCGTTGCAAAGCGTAGTAACTGTCATCGCGAGCTCGGGCACTGCGGGCTGCGCCAGCAGTTGCAAACTGATAACGTGTGCTTCCCCCTGGCTCGGCGTTGTGCACATCAATGGTTCGCCACTGAATCGCATTGCGTAACCAATTTCGAAACGTGGCATCCCAATCAGCGGATCGCTCTGCCCGGGAACGAGCAAAATCAACGAAACGTTGCTTAATCTCGGCATATCGGGTTGGGGCCAGTCCGTGTTGTTCGATCTCTGCGCGCATTGATGCGGTGAGCTCGAACAGATCCGGCAATAAGCGGCGCACGGCCTTGGTGCTTCGAGCGGTTACCGGCGTCGCTTTGTTTTGTAATGCCGTTACTGCTTGCTGGGTGTCACCACTGGTCGGCCCAAACAAATCAGGGCTTTGCGCTTGAATCAACAGTTCGTTGGCAAGGTACTCGAGCGATTCTTTATGGCTTTGAAGTAACGATTGAGCAAGCTGTTGCATGGGCTCGAAGACCCATGTCCCCGCTTTACCAATCCTCCAGCCCGCTTGTAGCTCCTTCAATTCATGGTTCAGAACCTCAAGGGGTAAACCACACAGCTCAGCAAGTGATTGCAGATTTGGCACATGCACAGTGCCGGCCGGTGTGCCACGCCAGGCATGATCGAGCAAACGCAGCACAGCGCGTACGACGCGTCCGTCCGCGCTGAAATACGCCGGCAGCTGTTGCAGCCATTGCGGATCAACGACAAGTCGCGGCATTAACGAAAAATGTCCGGAATTCAGGCTTGCTCGCATCGATTTCTCCTAGCATTGACGCGCCTTGGCGCTTCTTTTGTGGCGCGGTCCGGATGAATTATAAGTTATTTTTAATATATTAACTATAATTTTATAAATACCAAACAAACCAAAGGAAAAGCGATGATTGCCAGCCTAACCGTACAAGGGCGTGTGACCGAACAAACGGCCCAGCTCATTGATCTTGAAGGCCTGCGCCTGACTTTGGCCAGGCCGCTTCCAGCAATTTACATCGGTGCGTATGTCGTGATCATTGCTCAAGTAATTTCGGTGCAATCACATGCGCTATATGCCGACGTACTCAGTATTGCGCCCTTGTCCGGCGCTCAAGACGATCAGCCCGGTTCTTTACCAACCGCCCAGTCGCAACACGAGCCCATGGCCCAACATGATGCAAGCCTTGCTCAACGTGACGATGCCTGTAGGCCCGGCAATGGCGCAGAGCCACCGTGCACGCCTGCCACCTCGCCTTCGGCTGGCTTCGCCTTTGGCAACGCTCCGCAGCCTAAGCCCGTGACACGACCGAACAAACCGGTCGGCACCAACGTTTCGCAATTCACGTTTGATGCACCGCCCGTTGTCAGTGTTCCTAATCCCGGCCCAAACGCTGCCATCCCCCAAACAACTATGGTTTGCAACCAGCCCCCAGCGGCCAATACCCCTAGTCGTGACAGTCTGCTGGCGCAGCAACAAGCCAGAATGCAACAGTTTCGGGAACTTGCGCGCCAAAGCGATGAACAGTTCCTGGACATTCCTTATTAGGACTTTGCCATGTCGTTTGTTTTTGACGCTACCCAATCCGTGAACAACGGCGCACTGCCACAGTCGCAAAACGACTTCATTGCGCAAATCACCGCAGATCCACTTGCTGACCCCTTATGCGCACAGTGGCAAGCGCTTGAGCCCCTTAGCGCCCCGGCCGTGGAAAAAGAGCTTTGCGCTGCCCTGCTTCGTGTAGATGACACCACATTGGCAAGCGTGCGTATCGCAGCCCAGGCCCTTCGGCCCGAAACCTTTGTAGTTGCCGCCTATCGTTCCATTGCCTCACTTTGTCTGCATTTGCTATCCACAGATCGAATTCCAAGCTTTACCGCTGTGCATACACTGGCTCAACAACGATTGACCGATATTGGCGGAATCGAAATGTTGACCGACTTGGCCAATGATCCGACCGTCAGGTACTGCACTCCTCGCATGTTTGAGCAATCGTGTGAGATCGTGCACAACCTAGCGCTCAAGCGCTTGTACCGGGATCAACTGCAGGACCAGCTCAAGCATCTGGCCAGTGCGGATCTCTCGCAAAGCCTTCGCCAAACGCATGACCTGTTAGGCTCACTGAGCAATCAGCTCGATCGCGGCGCCAACGAACCGGTACACATCTGGGATGCGATTGAGCCCGTGCTCGACCGTCTAGTCAACCCGCAAGAGGTAGACCCCAACATCATTCGTACTGGATTTGGACCGTTGGATGATGTGCTGGGCGGAGGGTTGCGCGGTGGGGACCTGGTTCTACTTGCCGGACGGCCCTCCATGGGCAAAACTGCACTTGCCCTCAATATGGCACAAAACACCTCCCGGATTGGTTCTCCAACGAACGGCCCGGTACCGACACTTTTCAAGGAACTGGAGATGACTGCCGGCGCATTAGGCACCCGGGCATTGGCGAGCGCCTCGCGCGTCGGTATGCAGCATCTTCGAGCCAGCTCGGTTTCCGATGAACACCTGCACAATGTGCTTGATGTAGTTCACCGCTTCCAGAAACCGGATTTTGCAGCGGCTCGCAGTTACGACAAAGGGTGTGCGCTGTGGATCCAAGACAGAAGTGGCGTTACGCTGCAAGATGTACGTACAAACGCGCGTAAATTTGTTCGCGAGCACGGCCCGTGTGTTCTGTTTATTGATTACCTGCAGCTGATCGCCATGGAACCAGGCTCACGCGCCAAAGACACCCACACCCATGTCTCGAGCGTCTCCCAGGGTCTTAAATCCCTAGCCAAAGAACTTGGCATTCCGATCGTAGCGCTCAGCCAGCTCAATCGCTCGCTTGAGCATCGGGCGTGCAAGCG
Source organism: Pusillimonas sp. T2 (assembly GCF_002236805.1). Classification (GTDB taxonomy): domain Bacteria; phylum Pseudomonadota; class Gammaproteobacteria; order Burkholderiales; family Burkholderiaceae_B; genus Neopusillimonas. The sequence goes on from NZ_NIQA01000015.1 coordinate 18,814, forward strand.
GCCCATTCTCGCAGACTTGCGCGAATCAGGCAGCCTGGAACAAGACGCTGACATTATCTTGTTTGTCTATCGTGACAGCGTGTACAACCCGGGGACATCGGACCCGACTGAGGCAGAGCTTATCGTGGCCAAACAGCGCGACGGTGCCATTGGCTCTATTCCGATGCGCTACCACGCGTCTACCGTGACCTTTGAAATGCAGCAACCCTATCGGGGGTAGCAATTTGTTCACACAATGGGCATTGTCGTTGCCGTAACAATGTTTAGTGGGACATAATAGTGGTAACTATTGATAAATTGATAATTGCCCTATATGTCTGTCGACTTTCCCTCCCGAGTGCAAAGACTCCTGGCTCTGTACGAACAGCGTGGTTTGTGTAAACCGCTGACTTATGCAGAGCTGATTGTGCGAGCACAGCGTCTGCCGCAATTGGCAGACATGTATATGTGCGCCGAAGATCCTCTGCATCAGCCGCGTCGGGGAGATCCTGCTCCGCCTACGCTGGCGCAGTCACGATTTAACCAAATTGGTACCCTAAGTCAGATCCAGATTTGCAATCTGTTTGGCTTTGCCATCTATCAGCTGGGCAAGCTACGCGACGACTCGCGCATTGCTCCTTTCGAGCTGCAGATGCTGCTTTATATGTATGAAGCCAAGCCGCGGCACGCACCCTTATCCAATCTGGGCTGGTCACAAGGCAACTTTGTTATCTGGCTTTACCAGGACTTGGTACAACGCTATGAGATCGGCTCACCCGAGCAAGCGCGACTTTGGCTTATGGCCATGCAGCGCCCGCGCAGTGAGGATCTACTTGGGCGGTTGCGCGTCGGTGTTACCCGTCGATTTACTGGCGCATTTAATAAACGGCCAGCGACGTTCTACAAGTGGATTTCGCAGAACAAAGTATCGAACCAAACCAGCGGCCTGCTGCTTGCCAAGCTTCTGGAGCCAGATTCAGACTCCGGCTACACCCGAGGTCAGGAACCGGACTTTCGACGGGTGCGTGAGGATCTGTATGGTTTGGCGCGCTTTTTACATAAGGCTCATGAGGAACCTGACTTTGATGAGGAGTTCCCCGCTCCCGAACTCGATTCGTTCTTTGCACTGCCCATGCGTCGCACGCGTAAGTATCATGAACAGCAAGCTCAAGCAGGCTTATCTGCAAACAAAGGTAAACGAGCCCCGCGCGCTAAAAATACAACAGAAAAAGGATAGCGAATGAGCATGCCCACCCTACCCAGTCGATTTGAGAATCCAGCGCCTATCGAAATCGCTCAGCGTCCTGCGTTGCACACTAACCAAAAAAGCTTACTCTCGTTGAGTGTGCCTATTGTATTGCCGGCCAGTGAGCCCGCCCCAGAGGTCATTCGTTTGCGTGACTGCTCGCTCCCTCTGCCCGAACCCAAGGCGCATGTCAAAGAGTCGCTCTGGAATCACCGATGCCCAGACGTCATTACCGGAGTGAGCCGGTTAAGTACCATCATGGCCTCTTACATGGCTCATGAGCTGCTCAACCCCGACGTGAGCGTAAGCTTTGTGACGATCTTCTACCGTGCCTGCACCGAGCAGGATCAAGCCTATCTGGAAAATCACCCCGATGAGTCGATCGTGGTGTACCTTCGCCGTGGCTGGACGAAAAACGGCAAAGACGTCAGCAAACAGGATTCGTTCTATACCGACTGGGTCACCCTAGATGTGGCTCGCAATTACACCAAGTTCTTTCAGAGTCTTTTGGTTGAGCAAGCTGGCGTAGATCAAGAGGAATTCGATCGCTTTGAAATGACGCGATCCCATCTGTTTGACACGGTCTTTGAAAACTATCCGTTTGCTGTACACGCCTTCTTCGAGAAATTTCCGCAACTGCACGTACTTCGCCATCAAACTTGGCCAGGCATACTTGACACCTCAATTCACGGGGGCGTATCAGTCCGCCTTCATCCAGACAGGATCGCCTATGCAGAGATCACCGGATCTCTGAAGGGTCAAACCCAACTGATTTTCTAGGCCCGGCTAGCTCCGGGCTCTTTTTTAACAATTTTCCGCTTATAGTAGGCTGTCACTGGCAGGCATGTTCCAGATAATGCGGGCATGCTTGAAGATGTTAATCAGCAGTTCGGTCTGACCATACGAAAATTACGTCAAAGACGCCGTTGGTCGCAAGAGACTCTTGCTGAGCGCACACAACTTAATCGCAATTTCTTATCGCTGATCGAGCGAGGTCAGCGTTCGCCCACTCTCAATACAATCGCTCGATTAGCTAAAGGCTTAGAGATGCCAATCGCTGATCTCATTTGTATGTGTCAATTCGAAATCAATAACACTTCAAGTCGCGATAGCGATTGAACCTTGTTAATGTCGACACTCACTGAAGCACAAGATAAGTCCCCCACGGTCGTCACGTTGGCTCATGGGCTGCAAAACTATTTACGCTCCGTTTCGATCCTTAAGAAAGGCTATGAGCAAGAGCGATACCGAATCACTCAGTTAAGCCGTTCTTTCCTCGGCCGTAAGCTCGTGCATGAAGTTACGAGCGTTGACATAGCAACCTACCGTGATAAGCGCCTGCAAAGCATCAATAAGCGAACCGGCAAGACAATTTCGAACGCTACTGTGCGCCTTGAAATGTCATTACTGTCAAATTTTTTTGACCTTGCTCGGATTGAATGGGGCTACACCAAACAACCCAACCCGTGCGCCGACGTGCGTAAGCCTAAAGTTGCGCCAGGCCGTGATCGACGCTTAACGGCTCGTGAGGAGCGGCGAATTTTGCGTTACGCACATGAGCATAAGAACAAGGAGCTCTACTCCATTATTACGCTGGCACTGAGCACCGCTATGCGCCAAGGCGAGATACTGACATTACGTTGGGAACATATCAACTTCAAAACCAGGGTGGCCCATTTGCCGGAGACTAAGAACGGCACAAAACGGGACATCCCTTTGTCAACCAAAGCCCGAGAAGCATTGATGCGTCTAGACGTAAAGACGGCTGGGCCGGTGTTCATGTATACCAAGCATGGCTTCAAATCAACTTGGCGTTATATGGTCACGCGCTTAGAGATTGAGGACTTGCATTTTCATGATCTTCGACATGAAGCGATTTCTCGTTTGTTCGAATTGGGTACGCTGGACATGATGGAAATTGCAGCAATCAGCGGGCACCGTTCTCTTGCCATGCTAAAGCGCTACACCCATTTAAAAGCGAACCGCTTGGTGAATAAGCTCGAGGGGACGCGTAATCGTGGGCGGCTAGCTATGTTGAATCACTTCATCCCTTATCCAGGGATTATGAAGGCTCATCCTGAAGGAATTGAAATTGTATTTCCCGATTTTGAGCATGCGACAGTCTCAGGCATAGGAGCAACCAAGGAACAAGCCATTGTTCGAGCACAAGATGCCTTGTTACGTAGTCTGGCAAGTGCAATTCGAAGTGGGCAGTCTGTGCCCAAGCCGGACCAATATTTGCGCCAAGTTAATGAGGAATATGTAGTCATGATTGACCCAATCGCGATGCTTTAACACTTTTTTGAAGACAAAGTGTCAACCAAATCTACAGTAAGCTACTGTTATTAAATATTTTATTGCCTTAATTTCGATGACATATCGACATTTTTAAGGAGCTAGTTTCTCAACTGTTCTAAGCTAATTGATTGCCAATCCG
>NZ_NIQA01000016.1 GCF_002236805.1 Pusillimonas sp. T2
AATCAGGCCACAGAGGGTATGAGCATCCCGGAAGACTGGAAGTGGATCAAGCATGACCAGCGCAATATTCGCGCCATTGCGAAGGCTCACGGAAACCCAAAGATCAGGACGTTTCCGTCGATTGGTACATTGCAATATGTCTGGGCAGAGTTTGTTCGAAAGATCAAGTGGAGCCCCATCCTGAACCTGATGGAGTACAACAAGTTTGATGCCATGCGTGTCTTGCAGGAGTCGCACGGCTACAAGCCTTATCCCTATAAGCATTACGAATCCATCTTCACACGGTTCTACCAGGGCTACCTGTTGCCGCGCAAGTTCCATGTGGATAAAAGACGAGTGCACTTGTCGACGTTGGTTGTTTCAGGGCAGTTGTCCCGTGAGCACGCTGTGGCCGACCTGCAGAATCTTCCTTATCCCAGCCAGGCGGAAATGGACAATGATCGCCAGTATTTCCTGAAAAAGATGGGTTGGACAGAGGCGCAGCTGGAGGATTATCTGAACAGGCCGGAGCGGCCGCACACGGCATACGCCAGCGAGATCCGCTTATGGAATGCCCTGAAAGACCTCTACTTGAGGATCCGCAGGTGAAGTTATTGACTGTCATCGGCGCGCGCCCGCAGTTCATCAAGGCTGCGGTCGTTTCCAGGGCGCTCGCCGTGCATCACCCCAAGGTGTGCGAAGTTCTTGTACATACCGGTCAGCATTACGACACGAACATGTCGGACGTGTTCTTCGACGAGCTCGATATCCCAAAACCGGACCACCATCTGGGTGTAGGCGGGGGCTCGCACGGCCGGAACACTGGCCGAATGCTGGAGGCTCTGGATGATCTGATGGCCCGCGAGCAGCCGGACTGGGTATTGGTTTATGGCGACACCGACAGCACGCTGGCAGGGGCATTAGCCGCCGCCAAGCTCCATATCCCGGTGGCTCACATTGAGGCTGGTTTGCGGTCTTTCAACCGTCGTATGCCGGAAGAGATCAATCGAGTTCTGACGGACCACATTGCGAGCATGCTTTTCGCGCCGACCGCGCTTGCGCGTAACAATTTGCGGCACGAGGGCATCGAAGAAGCAAAGATTCACGTCGTTGGCGATGTCATGTATGACGCGGCGCTGTATTACAAGAAGCGCGCCCGCAAGCCACAGTGGTTTGATTCGCTGGGACTGGAGTCTTTCGCTTTGTGCACCATTCATCGGGCGGAAAATACTGACGACCCGCTACGGATGCGCGGCATTTTGGATGGGCTTGCACTTACGGAGACCGTTATCGTCCTGCCGTTGCATCCGCGCACGCGCAAGCAGATGGCAGAGTTTGGCCTGGATCTGCCCGAAAACGTGCTGGTCGTCGACCCCGTCGGGTATCTGGAAATGGTCTGGCTGGAAGCAAGTTGCCGCGTAGTCATCACAGACTCTGGCGGCGTTCAGAAAGAGGCCTATTTCCATGGGAAGCCCTGCGTAACGTTACGTGATGAAACGGAGTGGGTTGAACTTGTGGAAAGCGGCGCCAATGTTCTCGTCGGAGCAGATGCGGAGCGTATCGCCGCCATGGTTTCCAGAGCCAACAATATAAGAAAAGAAAGTGGCGGTTTTTATGGTGACGGAAATAGCGCAAAGGGCATACTTGGAAAGTTGTTTGAATAGTCTGAGAGCGTCGAAATAGATGTCAGAGTCATCATCCATTCTGCAATTGAGCCGCGGCTTCTGGGCCCATTTGACTGCGCGCCGCAAGCGACAGCTGGCCGTGCTGGTGATATTGATGGTGCTGACCTCTTTTGCCGAAGTTCTTAGTCTGGGAGCCGTTCTGCCATTTCTGGCGATATTGACGACGCCCGACAGGGTATTTGAGTACCCGGCCATTCAGCCAATACTAAGCTGGATGGAAATACAGAGCGCTCAGGAACTGCTGTTGCCCATTACGGCTTTATTTATCGTGGCCGCCTTGCTTGCCGGAGTGATGAGGCTGGCTCTGCTGTATGTAAATACCAAGCTTTCGTATGCGATAGGTGCGGATTTTAGTTATGAGGTGTATCGCAGGACCTTGTACCAACCTTACATTGTTCACGTATCCAGGAATAGCAGCGAGGTTATCAGTGGGGTTGTCAACAAAGTCGCGATGATAATTTCGGGTTTCCTTTCCCCAATTTTGACTTTAGTTAGCTCCGCTTGGCTGCTGGCTGCCATTCTGCTGGCTTTATTGGTGATGGACCCGTTCATGTCGTTGGCTGCATTGGTGGGCTTTGGTGCTATATATGGTGCCGTTATTGTAGTGACGAGAAAGCGCTTAGCAAGGGACAGTCGTCGGATATCGTCAAAGTATCCGCAAGTAGTCAAGGTGTTGCAAGAGGGTTTGGGCGGAATTCGTGATGTGCTGATTGATGGTACTCAAGATGCATATTGCCAAAGTTATCGCAGTGCAGATATCCCATTGCGTCATGCGCAAGCCAGCGGAGTGTTTATCGGCGGTGCACCTAAGTTCGCGGCTGAAGCGCTGGGCATGGCTTTCATTGCGACCCTTGCCTATGTAATGGCGCAGCAGACGGGCGGTGTGAATAAGGCTATTACCACATTAGGTATGCTGGCTTTGGGGGCCCAGCGATTGCTCCCTATATTGCAGCAGTCCTATCAGGCTATCGTGCAAATCCGTACCAGCAAGGATTCACTGAGCGATGCGCTTGATTTATTGAGTCAGCCTATCGATATGGAAGTGTACGCGGGTCACGCCGCAGGACTTTCATTTCGGAAGTCTATTCGCTTGGATAACCTGGGGTTTCGCTATGACTCAGATACGCAAATGGTATTGAAAGGACTGAGCTTGGAAATTCCGCGCGGTAGTCGAGTCGGCTTTATTGGTACCACTGGTAGTGGTAAAAGCACGTTATTAGATATTTTGATGGGATTGCTTCCCGCGACAGAAGGTTCTGTGTGGATTGACGATACCTTGTTGGAGGGCCGTACGCAGCGAGCGTGGCAGCGAAGAATTGCCCATGTACCGCAAGTCATTTATTTGGCTGATAGCAGCATTGCAGAGAATATTGCCTTTGGTATAAATCGGGATGAGATTGACATGGGCCGCGTGCGTCAGGCTGCTCATCAAGCTCAAATCTCCGACTATTTCGAATCGTTGCCCAGGCAGTATGAAACCCAGGTTGGTGAGCGCGGGGTGCGATTGTCGGGAGGCCAGCGTCAGCGTATAGGCATTGCGCGTGCCCTGTATAAGCAGGCGGAGGTCATCGTGTTCGATGAGGCTACGAGCGCTTTAGACAATGAAACTGAGCGCGCTGTTATGGACGCAATAGAGAGTCTAGGCAAAGACTTGACTATCCTCATAATTGCCCATCGCTTGTCGACGTTGCAGCGCTGCGACCAGGTGGTGGAGCTTGCTGCGGGCCACATTGTGAGGACGGGATCATATGCCGAGATGATCGGCGATGCGATTAACAAATAATAGCGCTGTAGGTTGATGGGAAAATAACAAGTGAAAGCAGTCATTTTAGCGGGGGGGCTTGGGACCCGCATATCCGAAGAAACTCATTTAAAGCCCAAGCCGATGATTGAAATTGGTGGCAAGCCTGTCCTGTGGCACATCATGAAGATGTATTCGCATCATGGAATCAAGGATTTCGTGATTTGCTGCGGTTACAAGGGTTATGTGATCAAGGAGTATTTTGCCAACTACTTCTTGCACATGTCCGATGTTACTTTCGACATGACCACGAATAGTATGGAAGTGCATCATCAGCATGCCGAGCCGTGGCGCGTTACATTGGTCGATACGGGAGAGAACACGTTGACCGGAGGACGCCTGAAACGTGTGGCTAAGTACATCAAGGACGATGAAGCGTTCTGTTTTACCTACGGTGATGGTGTTAGCGATGTGGACATCCGCGCTTCTATCGCCTTTCATAGGAAGCACGGTAAGCTCGCGACAGTAACGGCCGTCCAGCCGCCGGGGCGTTATGGCGCCTTGGAGCTGAAGGGCGAAGAGGTCGCGGGTTTCGTTGAAAAGCCGCGTGGTGATGGTGGGCTTATCAACGGCGGTTTCTTTGTGCTTTCGCCCAAGTGCCTTGATTTCATAGAGGGTGATCAAACCAGTTGGGAAGGTGCCCCGTTAGGCTCACTCGCGACCGGAGGTCAGTTGATGGCCTTTGAGCATAAGGGGTTCTGGCAGCCGATGGACACCTTGCGGGAGAAAAATTTGTTGGAAGATCTTTGGGTTTCGGGCAAGGCCCCCTGGAAGATGTGGGCGTAATCATGTTTGGTGATCTATATCGGGGGCGCCGCGTTCTGCTCACCGGGCACACTGGCTTCAAGGGAAGCTGGCTTGCTTTGTGGCTGCAGGCTTTGGGGGCGGACTTGTCTGGTCTAGCACTCGCACCGGCTACGAAGCCCTCGCATTGGGATCTGTTGAACCTGGACATGACTGATCATCGTGTGGACGTACGAGACGCGCTATTGATGAGAAATGTCGTCCAGACGGTGCAGCCCGAAATTGTTTTCCACCTAGCGGCTCAGCCTCTGGTTCGGCGATCGTACCGCGACCCGCTGGAAACCTGGTCGACCAATGTGATAGGTACGGCGAATGTCCTTGAGGCTTGTCGCCAACAGCCCTCGGTACGAGCGATCGTTGTTGTTACAACGGACAAGTGCTACGAAAACCATGAGTGGGAATGGGGGTATCGAGAGAGCGACCGCTTAGGCGGTCATGATCCGTACAGCGCCTCTAAGGCAGCAGCAGAGCTAGTGGTGACCAGCTACCGAAAATCTTTTTTTAATAGCCCGAATGCACCATTGCTGGCCAGCGCTCGGGCAGGCAACGTAATCGGGGGGGGCGACTGGTCGGAAGACCGTTTGATTCCTGACCTAGTACGAGCTGTCGAAGGGGGCCGGCCTTTAGAGATTCGCGCCCCCCATGCAACCCGCCCCTGGCAACATGTGCTGGAGTCACTCGCTGGCTATTTGATCCTAGGGCAGGCACTGCTTGCCGGCGACAGAGCCAGTGCCCGAGCATGGAATTTCGGCCCTGATGCTGAGGGCAATCAAACAGTTTGCGAAGTGCTGGAGCGCTTGAAGAGCACCTGGCCGGCGTTGACTTGGTGCGTGGGTAAGGAAGCGCATGCACACGAGGCTACCTTGTTGCATCTGGACAGCACACTCGCACGCAAGCGTCTGGGGTGGCGGCCCGTTTGGTCCCTGGACGATGGGCTTGCGGCAACCGCCAACTGGTTCAGGGTGCTGCACGAGCAAGATAAATTGCTAAGTACCACGCAGCTTCATGACTATATCCAGGCCGCCGAACAGGCGGGCCATGCATGGGCCTGCAAATGAAGATCATGCCCACAGCGCTGCATGGAGTGTTCGTGGTGGACACACAGCCGTTCAACGATCACCGCGGGGCCTTTACCCGCTTGTTTTGTGGGCGGGAGCTGGCGTCTATACTTGGCGGTCGGCATATCGTGCAAATCAATCATTCACGTACGACCGCTGTAGGTGCTGTACGCGGCATGCATTACCAGTCTGCACCGCACGCCGAGATGAAACTCGTACGCTGCCTCAAGGGACGTGTCTGGGACGTTGCCGTAGACCTGAGGGCTGGATCGCCGAGTTTCATGCGATGGCATGCCCAAGAGCTGAGCCCCGATAATGCCTGCATGCTGGTGATTCCGGAAGGTTGTGCCCATGGGTTTCAAGCCTTGGAGCCGGATAGTGAATTGCTCTATTTGCACACTGCCCTTTATGCGCCCGATTTCGAAAGAGGGGTCGCGCATGACGAGCCACAGTTGGCCATTGAGTGGCCACTGTCAGTTGTGGATCTTTCCGTACGCGACCAGCAGCATCCCCGACTTCCCATCGATTTTCCCGGACTTCATCTATGAAATGCCGCCATTGTGGAACTGTTCTCCAACACACGTTCCTGGACCTGGGCTTTGCGCCGCCGTCGAATGCCTATCTGACGCAAGCCGACTTGAGCCGCCCTGAAAAGTATTACCCTTTGAAGGTTCGCGTGTGTGACCAATGCTGGTTGGTGCAGACTGAAGACTATGCGCAGGCGCATGAGCTTTTTAGCTCCGACTATGCGTATTTTTCCAGCACATCTAGTAGCTGGCTGGCGCATGCTAAGCACTACGCAGAAATGATTGCCGCTCGTCTTGCGCTGGATGGAACCAGTCAGGTAATTGAACTGGCCTCTAACGATGGTTATCTACTTAAAAACTTCGTTGCGGCAGGCATTCCATGTCTGGGTATAGAGCCAACAGCAAGTACGGCTGCCGCCGCAGAGGCGTTGGGCATTCCTGTCTTACGGGAGTTCTTTAGTTACTCGTTTGGGCAAATGTTGGCTGAGTCAGGGCGGCAAGCCGATCTAATAATCGGCAACAACGTCTATGCCCACGTGCCAGATATTAATGATTTTACGCTCGGGATGGCCATTGCGCTGAAGCCTTGCGGTACGATCACGCTGGAGTTTCCTCACTTGTTGCGTCTAATTGAGAACAATCAGTTCGATACTATTTATCACGAACATTTTTCCTATTTGTCGCTGCACGTCGCCCAAACTATATTTAAGGAGGCGGGTTTGCGCATTTATGATGTGGAGGAGCTACCGACGCATGGCGGAAGTATACGCATTTATGGTTGTCACGCTCGATCAAATCAAGAAGAGCAGCCGGCAGTAGCGCGATTACTTGAGATGGAGATAGATCAAGGGTTGCTCGATATACGGACATACCAAGCATTTCAGGCGGAGGCGGATCGGATCAAGAATGATCTGCATGCTTTTTTAATCGAGCAGAAGCGCCTAGGCAATCGCGTCGCCGCTTACGGAGCGGCCGCGAAAGGTAATACGCTGTTGAATTATGCCGGTATAAAGCCAGACCTGCTGCCCTTTGTCTGCGATGCCGCCAGGGCTAAGCAGGGAATGTACATGCCGGGCAGCCACATTCCTATCCTGCCCCCAGACGCCTTGCTAAAGGGTAAGTTGGATTACTTATTGATTTTACCTTGGAATCTTGCGGCAGAGGTCCAAGCCGAGCAAGATGAGCTCTTGGGGTCTGGCGTGGTTCCTGTGGTTGCCGTACCTTATCTCAATCGTTTGAGATAAGGTCACAAATTTCATGTCTACTAATACTAATATAGAGAGCTTATATGAGTAATGATCCGCGAGATCACGATGGTGCGCGCTTGAAGAACGCCTTGTTGACGCTAGGTCGGAATGAGTCTTTGCGTCGCGAGCTGATGAATTGGCTCAAAGCCGTTGAAAAGGACATAAGGGCGCCTGTGTCCGTAAGAGAAGACGTGACTGGCCCTATCATTGACGCCTTGCACAATGACGATGATATGTATGAGAAGTCGTTGGCCGATGGCACGAAGTTCCGTTTTTATTACCGTACGAAAATCGCGCGCGATTTTTTGCTATCCGAGCAAACGCATCCCTCCCACGTCTGGGAGCCACAGACAACCCGCCTGCTGCAGTATTTGACCGCTCACACACAAGGGGACGTGTTGATTGGAGGCGCTTACTTCGGCGATCACGCGATTGTGCTTGGTCGTCAGTTGGCAAGCACTGATCGGCTTGTACATTGCTTTGAGCCGAATATAGCGCAATCTCAGATGCTGGAGCAAAATGCGGCCCTTAATCAACTGCAGAATATAAGACTTAACCGAGCAGGCGTATGGGATGTGACTAACCAGAGGTTGAGGCTGGACGGTTTTGACTCATTTGCAAATGCAGTGCCAGTCGATGATGAGGAGGGTTCATTTCCAACAGTTACCATCAGTGATTACTGTCGACGGGCTGAGCGGTCATTAGGTGTTGTGATGCTCGACATAGAGGGAGCGGAGTTCCGGGCATTACAAGGTGCCATCGAGATTCTCAAAAGAGACAGACCAGCTGTTGTGTTTGAAGTACATAGGAGCTATGTGGACTGGACCGTTGGGTTACTAGAAACGCCAATTTGCAGCCTTTTTGGTTCGCTTGGTTACACGCTCTATGCAGTGCGTGACTTTAATAGTCACTATGAGATGCAAGAGCGTGCTATTGAGTTAATACCTGCTGAAACCGTGTACCTTGACGGCCCCCCTCACGGATTTAACATGTTGGCTATTCCCTCGCCCGCTTTGATTGACGATCCATTATTTAAGCAAGTTAGCGGCGTAAGCCCTAAGTTGTTGTTACATAGAGATCCCGCCTTGCATCATCCTCTTGACGAAGCTTAAAGCAAACCTTGAACATGCTGAATAGAGGAAAGTTATGTCTGTGAGGTGCGCGACAATCATAGGCGGCAATGGATTTATTGGGCGGGCATTGAAGGCCCACTTGATGCAACAGGGGTGGGCGGTCTGGGAACCTTCGCGCGCGCAGCGCTGGCCTGAAACGTCTCGCTCGCTTGGTCATGTTTTTTATTGCGCGGGCCTTACTTCGGATTATCTTAAGCGCCCGGCTGACACTGTACTAGCACATGTGAGTTTGCTGAGCGCAGTGTTGCAGTCGACCTCTTACACGTCGCTTGTTTATTTGTCATCTACGCGTGTATACGATAGCCTACCTGAAGGAGGCGTCGCATTTGAGGATACGCCGCTGATTGTCAATCCAGGTTGCGCACGTCAGTTGTATGACTTGACCAAGCTTACTGGGGAAGCTGTATGTCATGCTTTAGGAGGTGGGCGAGCGCGAGTTGCAAGATTATCTTGTGTATATGCCGGACCTTCCGATAGCGAGGGGTTTTTACCACGCTTACTAGGAAAAATTCTTGGTGCCGAAATGGATGCAAGTGTCATCATCGACTCGTCGCCTTCATATACAAGAGATTACGTTCACCTAACGGATGTGCTTCGCGCTTTGGTGGACATCGCTGTAAGAGGGAAACACGCAACATACAACGTGGCCTCTGGCCATAATGTAAGTAACGCGCAATTAGCCGCCCAAGTTAAAAGTATTACTGGCAGGGCGATCGAATTTCTTAACAGCCAATATGCACCGGAGCCAGCGGTGGTCAGCATAGAGCGTCTGGTCGCTGATTTTGGTTGGTATCCTGTTCAAGTCGACCAGCAAATGAAGGCTACATTGGGGGTGGCCACATGAAGATCATCGGTTTGGACGAAAAGCGTCTGGCAAACTATGTGCATGCGCAACTTGCGCATCACTTTCCAATTGATAACTTGCCTGAGCCGGCTTTTATTGGGGCATATATTCCGAAAACCTTGAAACGGCTGGAGCGGTGTGTTGCGGAAGTGGTGATGTGGCAACCCGGTGTATTTGATGTGTTGCACTCCACGCAGTATTGCACTTTTTTATACTACTTGGCTAACACAGTTTGGCGGGAGAGTGGTAATAGACAGTGTTGTACTTTGTTATTTTTGTTGAATAAGACGCTTAACGGAATAGACCTTTTTTATGAAATAGAAATGCCAGAGGTGTTTTTCATTGGGCACTCCGTCGGTATTGTGTTAGCAAAAGCTCAATATGGAAATTATCTAGTGCTTTATCAAAACTCTACGGTTGGTAAAAACAATGGAATTGCACCCGTGTTGGAGGAGCGAGTTGTACTGTATCCGAATACGGCGGTAATCGGGCGTAGCATAGTACGCAGACGCTCAATCATAGCTCAGGGTGTAAGTGTGGTTAACAATGACACACCTGGAAATAGTTTGGTATTTCAAGGGAGCTCAGGTGGTTTAATCTTTAAGGGCATTGTGAGAGATATGTATTGCGAGTATTTTCGATCGTAGTGTAGGAGTAAAGTAATCAATTTTGTTTCGTGGGTTGATGTTTTTTCTGGTGCTTTCCAAAGATATTTATATAGAAATTACGTGGTATGAATTTGATCCCTGGAGGTGGAGCTATCCAAAATTTATCGGACATAACTTTGGTTATGCCAACGTATAATCGTCCTCAGTATGCATTAAGAGGAATGATGTATTGGGGTAAGCTTGGGGTCAATGTTCTTGTATTTGATGGATCAAAAGAGCCGCTTCCTCTTTATGCTCTTGAAAAGATCCCTGTTAGTATTAAATATTTTCACCGCCCGGTCGGCTTTTATAGCCGTTTGCAGGCTGCATTAAACTACATCGATACGCCTTATGCCTCTTTAGTTGCGGACGATGAGTTTTTTCTAAAGAGTGGACTTTCAGCGGCAATTGATTATTTAGATAAGAATCCTGATTATGTTGCATGTGGTGGTCAAGCCGTAGGATTTTGGAGGGCGCAGGAAGATATATTCGTGACGAAACAGTATTCGGGAAACTCCGGGTTTGATCTGAACCACGAGGACCGGGCTCAACGTATTAAAAATCATTTTTCTAAGTACACTCCCGCGTCCGTGTACGCCACTGTAAGGTCTACTGATTTCATCGCGGCAATTACAGCGATGACGGCGCACGAGTTTAGCGTATATTCAATTGGAGAGCTTCAGCTTGAAATGTTCTACGCGTGGCGTGGCAAAGTGAAAGTACTTGATCATATATATTGGCTGCGTAGCGAGGAAAATAAACCTACTCGCAATACGGACCCGTCTTTATACCCGGAAAGGCGCCTCGAAAAATGGTGGTTGAATTGCGACAATCAGGCGGATAAGAAAAAATTTATAGAAATTATGTCACGACATATGGCTGTAAGCGGCCTCGAACGGTCGAAAACAGAGACGGCCATCAGTGTGGCTATGGACGCATATGTCAAATTTGCTATCGATTATTATTCGCCCCGTTCTATGTTTTCTAAAATTGCAAATTCTGTCTCGTATAAGCTTAGGGCGGCGTTGGGTTTGGGTGATCACAGTATGTCGGCAGTTCAAATGATGAAAATTTTAGACCAATATCCTGCTGCTGTATCCGATGCGGCTCATGATGATTTATCCAATATATATCGTATGTTATGCGCCTGGTATGGTAGTTCAAATCACAAAGTTTCCAACAGATTCGAATGAGTGCAAATTCTTCGATAATTACCTTTTGCCTCATTAGTGGAATGTGCTATGTTGAGTAATAAGACTATTCTCGTTACCGGTGGAACTGGATCATTCGGCCATGTTTTCGTATCTATGACCTTGGCTAGATATAATCCGCGAAAACTCATTGTTCTTTCTCGGGATGAGATGAAGCAGTGGGAAATGGCCAAGCTGCATAAGGATGACGATAGAGTTCGCTTCTTTATTGGTGATGTGCGCGATAAAGATCGCTTGTATCGGGCCTTGGACAGTGTCGATTATGTTGTTCATGCAGCGGCGACAAAAATAGTGCCGACCGCCGAATACAACCCGTTTGAATGTATAAAGACAAATGTAAACGGGGCGATGAACCTTATCGATGCATGTATTGATCAAGGTGTTAAGCGTGTTGTTGCCCTATCGACCGATAAGGCAAGCAGTCCTATTAATTTGTATGGTGCTTCCAAGCTGGCGTCTGACAAACTTTTTGTCGCTGGTAATGCGTATGCAGGTGAGCATGGCACGCGTTTTTCGGTTGTGCGTTACGGTAATGTCATGGGTTCGCGGGGCTCGGTGATCCCTTTCTTCATGTCTCTGAGGGAAAGTGGGGTGCTGCCAATTACGGATGCCCGTATGACCCGGTTCATGATTTCTTTAGAGCAGGGTGTTGAATTGGTTTGGCATGCCTTCCAAGACATGGTGGGCGGCGAGGTATATGTAAAGAAGATTCCGTCAATGAAAGTTGTGGAGCTCGCTCGTGCTATAGCGCCGGCTGCAACTCATAAAATCGTTGGCATACGCCCTGGTGAGAAGCTCCATGAGCAGATGATAAGTGCCGAGGACTCTCTTTATACCTACGAGTACCCCGAGCATTACAAGATACTGCCAGCCATTAATGGCTGGAGCGAATCATTGGAGAGGATCAAGGGAGGCACGAAGGTGCCAGAAGGTTTCACATATGCCAGCGATACTAATCCTGAGTGGATGTCATCGGAAGCATTGCAGGCCTGGATTTCCAAGAATTTGGATAGGATTGGAAAGGTGTAGGTCATAATGATTCCATATGGGCGACAGGATATTACGCAAGCGGATATAGATGCAGTTATTGAGGTGCTGGAGTCAGAGTTTCTCACCCAGGGCCCAAAAGTGCCGGCTTTTGAGCAGGCAATAGCTTCGAAGGTGGGGGCCAGTTACGGAGTGGCTGTTAACAGTGCGACATCAGCTCTGCACATAGCCTGCTTGGCGCTCGGGTTAGGTCCTGGTGACTGGCTTTGGACCTCTCCGATTACATTTGTGGCATCAGCTAATTGTGCTTTGTATTGCGGCGCGCAGGTGGATTTCGTTGATATCGATCCATGTAGCTACAATCTGGATCCAAGCGCACTTGAAGCTAAATTGGTTGTGGCTGAGCGTGAAGGTCGTCTGCCCAAAATTGTTGTGCCGGTACATCTGTCCGGCCAGCCTTGCGATATGCAGGCAATCTATGCATTGGCGATGCGTTATGGCTTCAAGATAATAGAAGACGCATCGCATGCTATTGGCGGAAAATATCGAGGGGAATACGTAGGAAATTGCCGGTATAGCGACATCACTGTCTTCAGTTTTCACCCTGTCAAGATCATTACTGCTGGGGAAGGAGGTGTGGCGACAACTAATGACCGGGTGTTGGCAGAGCGGATGGCGTTGTCGCGTAGCCATGGGATTACCCGAGATCCGGCGCTGATGACGCAAGTGCCTGATGGTTCTTGGTATTATCAGCAAATTTGCTTGGGTTTTAACTACCGAATGACTGAGCTACAGGCTGCGCTGGGTATTAGCCAGCTTAAGCGACTGGATAGCTATATTGAGAGGCGCCACGAGATTGCCCGAGAGTATGAGGGGGCGTTCCGTGGTTTACCGATCGTAACCCCTGTGCAATGTTCGGACGGTTACTCGGCTTATCATCTTTACGTGATTCGTTTGCAGTTGGAGTCTATATCTCTAAGTCACAAAGAAGTGTTCGAAGCTTTACGTCGGTGCGGTGTGGGTGTGAATTTGCATTATATTCCTGTGCATATTCAGCCTTACTATCAGAAAATGGGATATGGTTTTGGAGATTTTCCGGAGGCGGAGAAATATTATCGCGAGGCAATCAGTTTGCCCATGTATGCGACTCTAACTTCTGAACAACAAACTCTTGTCGTGAGGGCTGTGAAATCGGCGATTCGCTTGCCTTCTTAGTGGGGGATGGGGTTCGGGTTTAGATCTAGTTTTAGTGAATCAGAGAAAATGAAAAAAGAATCTGCAGTTCCCTATGTTATTTTCGAAGTTGCTAATGTTCATGCTGGAGACCTAAGTTATTTAAAGAGGATGGTCGACGAATTCTCTCGAATTGATTATAAGAAGAAGGGTATTAAATTTCAGATATTTTCTCCGGATGGCATTGCTTTGCCGGATTTTGAGTGGTACCCGGTATATGAGAAGTTGCATTTCGGTAAGCAGGTTTGGCAAGGCCTGATAGCGGAGGCTGCTGAGCATGGTGAGGTTTGGATAGATGTTTTTGATAATTACGGTACTACTGTATTAAGCGAAAATCTTGATCGTGTGGCTGGGGTTAAGCTACAAGCTTCGGTTCTAGAAAACCACGAAATACGCAGTGCTTTAGAGGCTATCGAGTTTGGTGAAAAGCGTCTGGCAATTAATGTGTCTGGCCTATCGTTAAGCGAAATTCAGGCAGTATATGACTACTTCTCTGGTGTTTCGAGACATGTGATTTTGCAGACGGGCTATCAGGGATATCCGACAAGGATCTCTGATACAGGACTGCAAAAGATTTCGGTATTGCAAGCGGCGTTTCCTGGGGTTCCATTGTGTATGGCCGATCATGCCGATGCAGATCTGCGCTTTGCTCTCGAAGCCCCGGTCTATGCTGCTTTGCTTGGGTGTGCATACATAGAAAAGCACTTTTGTCTTGATCGTAAGACGGCTAAATATGATGGATTTTCATCGTTGGAGCCCGGGCAGGTGAGGGAGCTTTGTGTCGCGCTGGACAACGCTAGTATGGCGTCGCATGGTCAGTTTATTAGCGATCCAGAGCGGGAGTACCTTAAGAAATCTATTCAGATACCTGTGGCAAACCATAATTTGGAGCCGGGTGGCCTAGTTACGACATCTGATGTAATTTATCGTCGGACGTCGCAGGTCGGTTTAAACTTTCAGCAAATCCGGGAACTCCAGCAACAGCGACATATTTTGTCTACTGGAGTAGCAGCAGGAGCCGCATTTCCCATCGGAGCTTTTCGCCCGGCTAACATCGCCGTTGTTGTCGCGTGTCGTATGAAGTCATCGAGGCTTTCCAAGAAGGCGTTGTTGCCGATTGCCGGCGTTCCTTCTGTAGAGCGTTGCTTGTCTCAATGTCTAGCGGTGCCCGGTGTGCAAAGAGTGGTATTGGCTACATCTAATCTGGAGGCTGATGCTGTTTTAAAAGAGTACACGCTCGACGGGGCGGTGGATTTCTGGCAAGGCGATCCTGAGGATGTCATTGGAAGATATTTAGGCGCATGCGAGCATTTCGATATCGACGTCGTAATTCGGGTGACTGCGGATTGCCCATTGATTCTTCCTGAGGTTATCGGTCATCTTATTGACCGACATTTCGCTACTGGAGCCGACTACACTGCTGCTATTGATGCAGCAGTTGGTACAGCGGGAGAGATTATCAATACGCGCGCTTTGCAGCAGGTGCAAGATTATTTTGGGAATGCTGCGTATTCTGAATATATGACTTGGTATTTCCAGAATAATCCAGATCATTTCAAGGTCAATCTTGTGCACCTTCCTGAAACGTTGGTCAGAAGTTATAGGATGACTTTGGACTACGAGGAAGATCTTTTAATGTTTAATCGTCTATACGAGAGATTGGGTGATGGATATCAAAGTTACACGGCCGAAAAAGTATTTTCTGTGCTGGATAGCGATCCAGATATCTCACAGATGAATTCGCATCTCACACTGAAATATCGAACCGATAAACAACTGATTGATACCTTGAATCGCGAAACCCGAATGCGTATCGCTTAGCCGTAAGCGATTGATCCATTCTTGACATTGATCTGTAGTGCAACAAAAAATTGATAGGATAGTAATGCAAAAGTTCAAGACTGAGCAGGAGGCCTTTTGGGCCGGTGAGTTTGGCGTCGAGTACATCAGTCGAAATCAGGGGAGGGAGCTGCAGGCCGCGAATCTGAATTTCTTCTCTAAGGCATTAAAAAGCGCTCGAAACTTTCACTCTTGTATAGAGTTTGGTGCGAATATTGGCATGAACGTTCGGGCGCTTCAGCTTTTATATCCGACTATAGAAATTCATGGAATAGAGATCAATCAGCAAGCCGCCGACCAGTTGGTTGAGGTGCTGGGCAGAGATAATGTTTATCGTACTTCTATTACGGATTTTCAGCCGGAGCGAAAGTGGGATTTGGTGCTGATTAAGGGCGTGCTTATACATATCAACCCAGATGCCCTAACGGAGGTGTACGATAAGCTGGTTGCCTCGTCGACTAGATATGTTCTTGTTGCGGAATACTATAATCCCGTTCCGGTGGCGATTCCGTATCGCGGGCATGAGAATCGTCTTTTTAAGAGAGATTTTGCGGGCGAAATTATGAGCCGATTTCCAGAAATGCAACTGATTGATTACGGTTTCGCCTATCATTTGGATCCAGACTTTCCTCAGGACGATATTACTTGGTTCCTCATGGAAAAGAAAATTTAAACAAAATCGAGGAAGCAATGATGATCAAGTATTGCACGCGTTGCATCATGCCGGATACCAAGCCAGATCTTCGGCTTGATGAACAAGGGGTCTGTAATGCCTGTCGTAGCTACGAAATGCGTAAGGAGGTTGATTGGGATAGTCGATACAAAGAATTGCTAGTTGTATTAGATAGATATCGTTGTAGGGATGGTAGCAATTGGGACTGTATTGTTCCGGTCAGTGGAGGCAAGGATAGCACCTACCAAGTCATAAGGATGCTGCAACTTGGTCTTAATCCCCTCTGTGTAACCTCGACAACATGCGATTTGTCTGATATTGGTCGGAAGAATATTGAGAATATTAAGCATTTAGGCGTTGACTATATCGAAGTCTCCCCGAATCCGTTGGTTAGGGCCAAGATGAATAGGATAGGCCTAATGCAAGTCGGCGATATTTCATGGCCGGAGCATGTTGGAATTTTTACAATACCTGTGCGTGCAGCAGTGCAATTCAATGTGCCTTTGATTGTTTGGGGCGAAAACTCCCAAAATGAATACGGTGGCCCAGCAGCAGCAGCGGATAACAATACTCTTGACCGTAGGTGGTTGGAGGAATTTGGAGGACTGCTTGGTATGCGTGTTACAGACCTCGTGGGGGCAGAGGGGATTGAGCCCAAGCATTTGATTCACTACACCTATCCCAGCGATGCCGAGCTAGCCAGGGTTGGGGTTACTGGATTGTTTCTTGGGCACTATATTCCGTGGGATGGGCTCTCAAATTCGCTAATTGCGCAAGCCAATGGGTTCACGACTTATCACAAGGTTGTAGAAGGCTCAATGGTAAGCTACGAGAATCTGGATAACCATCAGACAGGGATCCACGATTACTTTAAGTTTCTGAAGTTCGGGTTTGGTCGAGCAACTGATCTCGCATGCTTGCATATTCGGAGGGGGCGCTTGACGAGGCAGGATGGGCTCGAAGCAGTAAAGCGCTTGGATGGTAAGTTTCCCTGGGAGTATTTGGGCAAGCAATTGGCTGATATTCTTGAGCCTTTGAATATTACGGTCGAAGATTTCATAAAGATATGCGATCGATTCACGAACAAGAAATTGTTCAAGCGAGATCCTGCTGGCGGCTTGTTGAAGGATCGGCAAGGCAATCTACTAAAGATCAATGACGATAACTCATGATTACCGGTATCGTTGACTATGGGGTGGGTAACCTTGGCTCCCTAGCGCATTCGCTACGGGAGTATGGTGAGATTCGGCTGCTTGACAGGCCCGCAGATGCGGAGTCAGTGGATCGGTTGATTTTGCCAGGAGTTGGCAATTTTGCGAATTGTGCCGTCCGGCTACACGATACTGGTTGGTGGAGCGAGTTGTTGGATGCAGCAGGGGAAAGAAAGCAGCCTTTGCTTGGTATTTGTGTGGGTATGCAATTGCTTGCCGACTTCGGGCATGAAGGTGCCTGTGGGGCCGACGATGTTGGTGTTTCCGGTCTAGGGCTCATTGCCGGTGAGGTTCGGCACATTTCAGATCTAGGCTGTACTTTTAGAGTGCCTCATGTTGGCTGGAATTCGATTCGGCTGCCCAATGGTGCGCAGGGAATATTTAGTGATATTCCTGATAAAACAGACTTTTATTTTGTCCACAGCTATGCGTTTGATGTGACGGATCAAGGAGATATCATCGCGGTGACGGATTACGGTATACCTTTGGTCGCGGCGGTTCGTAAGGGGCAAGTCTGGGGCGTTCAGTTTCATCCTGAGAAAAGCTCTAAGGCGGGTCAGCGAATTTTAAAGAATTTTATTGCTGTGGAATCGTGCTGAAAATTCGAGTTATTCCTACATTGTTGTGGAAGCAGTTCGGTTTGGTAAAGGGGGTCGGTTTCGACAGTTGGCGCCGAATTGGTTCAGTATTACCGGCTATGCGTGTCTATGCTGCTCGAGAGGTCGATGAGCTGATCCTTGTCGATATTGCAGCGCATGAGGATGGTGGTGAGCTTGACTTTGAGTCAATAAAAGATTTCAGCTTGGACTGCAATGTACCGTTCACTGTCGGGGGGGGCGTTCGTCACATAGACCAAGTCGCGCAACTCTTACGCGTAGGGGCTGACAAGGTTAGCGTTAACACGGCGGCATATGAGACTCCGCAATTGATATCTCAAATTGCCAGACGGCACGGAGTCCAATGTGTGGTGGCGAGTGTTGATGTGCGTGTTGACGGCAATGGCGGTTGGAAATGTTTTAGTCATGCTGGTACGCGAGCGACTGGGCGATGCGCCATTCAGTGGGTGCGCGAGCTGGAGGGCATGGGGGCTGGCGAAATATTACTTACCTCCATTGACCGGGATGGAACGATGCAAGGTTACGATCTTGGCTTGGTGGAAGCCATTGTTAATGCTGTCAACATCCCAGTAATCGCTTCTGGGGGGGCAGGATCCTACAAGCACATGGTGGAAGCAGTGCTTCAGAGTGGAGCATCAGCAGTGGCTGCGGCCAGCATGTTCCATTTCACGGAGCAAACTCCAGCAGGCGCAAAAGTGGCGTTGGCAGAGGCTGGTGTTCCTGTTCGCTGGCCACTGGGTGCGCGACTAAGCACGAACTGAGTGATGCCAAATGTAGTCTTCCGAGCTGACGCATCTGTACATATCGGTACTGGTCATATTATGCGCTGCCTGACGCTTGCGGATGCTTTGCGTCACAGAGGTTTAGAGTCAGCATTTATCTGCCGCGACCACACAGGCCATCTTATGGGGATCATTCGCGAACAGGGTCATGCCGTGTATTCATTGCAAGCTGACGAAAGGCATCTGGGATTGTCCGGACATTCGGCCTGGTTAGGAGCAACGCAAGAAATGGATGCCAAGGTGTGTCGGCCGATACTGGAGCGCCTGCGTCCACAATGGCTAGTTGTTGATCACTATGCCTTGGATGAGTGTTGGGAGGGTTTGCTACATGATTGCTATAACCATCTTTTGGTAATCGATGATTTGGCTGATAGACGCCATCAATGCAGTATGTTGCTTGATCCAAATCTTGGGCGTGTAGAGGGTGATTATCTCCCCCTGACCCCTAGCCGATGCACAAGACTACTTGGGCCTCGATATGCGCTTCTTAGGCCGGAGTTTTCGGTGTTGCGCGAATACAGTGCATTACGTCGCCGTCAAGCGACTTTGAGATCCTTGTTGGTAACTATGGGCGGAGTTGATGAAAAAAATGTGACTTGTCGGGTGCTTAAAGCGTTGGAGGGTGCCCCGCTGCCTGTGAATTGTCGGATTACGGTGATTATGGGAACTACATCGCCGCATTTGGCTGAAGTTGGACGGCTGGCAAGGGTGATGCGAGTGCCGACTGAGGTACTTGTAGGTGTGCGCGACATGGCTCGATGCATGGCCGAGAGCGACTTGTGTATCGGTGCGGCGGGGGGGACGGCGTGGGAGAGGTGTTGCCTAGGTTTGCCAACGCTATTGTTGGTGTTAGCGGAAAATCAGATCCCTGGGGCGGCTGCATTGGTGAAGGCAGGGGCAGCGGAGATCCTTGAGCTCGATCGAATTAAGTTAGATTTACCACTTAAGATATCTGAAATTCAAAGAGAGACAACGCGCCTTGAGTGTATGAGCGGAGCTGGGTTGGCGGTGACCTCAGGAACTGGCGCTTGGGATGTGGCGGCTTTAATGACGGATGGGGTGTATTAATGGCTGTTAGACGAATTCGGGTCGTTGAGGAAAAGGATTTGGATCAGATTTTGATTTGGCGTAATCATCCAGACATCCGGAGGTATATGTTTACGCGACAGAAAATCAGTTGGATGGAGCATAGCGCATGGTTTACGTCGCTCCAGGGAGATCCTACACGGCATGCCTTGTTGTACGAGGATAATGGTTTGCCTCTTGGTGTCGTGATGTTGACGTGTCGACAAGGAAATGCGTTAGCCGAGTGGGGTTTCTATAAGGATCCAGGCGCAGCGAAGGGTACTGGAGTCAACATGGGTAGGCTAGCTTTGAGTTATGCATTCGACACGCTCAGATTACATAGGGTTTATGGGAAAGTCATTGCTGATAATCTTGCCTCAATAGAGCTTCATAGAAAGCTGGGTTTCGTCCAAGAGGGGGTGTTGCGTGATCATTTTGGAAGCAATGATCATTTTGATAGTGTTTTGTGTTTCGGTTTATTGGACTCAGAATGGACGTCACAGAGAGAGTTAACAGCATGAAGCATACGTCATTCCAGATCGCGGGCCGAAGAATTGGGCAGGATGTGCCGCCGTATGTTATTGCTGAGATGTCAGCGAATCACAATGGCCGTCTTGAGAGAGCCTTATCTATAGTTGAGAAAGCGAAAGCTGCAGGAGCCGATGCAGTCAAATTGCAAACTTATACGGCTGATACCATTACTTTGAATTGTGATGCGGAAGATTTTCGGATTTGCGGTGGTCTTTGGGATGGCAAGACGCTTTATCAGCTATATCAGGAAGCTCACATGCCTTGGGAGTGGCACCGTCCATTATTCGACAGAGCAAGGCAATTGGGTATTACTATTTTCAGTAGTCCGTTCGATAGTAGCGCGGTAGATTTACTTGAGGAGCTTGGAGCGCCTGCCTACAAGATTGCGTCATTCGAAGCGATTGATCTGCCCTTGATCAGATATGTGGCTGGAACTGGTAAGCCTATGATCATCTCTACCGGAATGGCTGATGCGGAAGAAATACAAGAGGCGCTCGATATTGCCCGTGAAGGTGGATGTCGAGATATTGCCATTTTGCACTGTGTAAGTGGTTATCCTGCACCTGCTGAGGACTACAATCTGCGCACTATACCGGATATGCTGCGGCGTTATGGGGTTGTGACGGGCTTATCTGATCATACTTTAGGTAATACTACCGCGATTGCAAGCGTGGCTTTGGGGGCCTCGATCATTGAAAAACATTTTACGTTGGGCCGAGGTGACGGAGGTCCAGATGATAGTTTTTCTTTGGAGCCTCAAGAGCTTGCTGCCCTTTGTCGCGACTCCAAGACAGCATGGTCTGCGCTGGGTGCAATTGATTACGGACGTAAGTCCAGCGAGCAGGGCAATGCACAGTTTAGACGCTCGTTGTATTTTATCCAGGCCATGAAAATGGGTGAAATTGTAACGAAAGAGTCTGTAAGAAGCGTTCGGCCTGGTTACGGAGTGGCGCCTAAATATATGGACGAGATCGTCGGACGGCGAGTGTGTCGGGATGTTAGGCAGTTCGAGCCTGTGACTTGGGACACGTTGGGTGGGAAATGATGGTCAATATAGCAGCCTTCAAAACTTTGCTGACTACATTTTGGCACCCACGGATTAAGTCATTTCCTCGCGACGCGGATGTTTTGCTAGTGAGACATGATATCGATTGTGGTTATACCTACAGGGGGCTGGCTTACGCGCATATTTTGGATAGTGTCTTCGATATTTTGGAGTCCATGGGGAAAACCTGTTGTACCGTCGCTTCGCCCTATAGTTCTTTGATTGGTGACAAGGCTTATGGAAACCCAGTTTGCATAAACCGGCAATATGCTTGGGCTACACTCACGGCCAAAATAAAACCTGGTAGTGATTCTGTTAGGAAGAATGTAAGGGCTAAGAAAGATGTCTGGAAAAGGGTTATTGATGCGGTTTCCCCCAAGGTGATTTTCAGCATAGCTCCGGGTCCAGAGCTATGCTGGGCTGCAAATGAGTCAGGGATTCCCGCGTATGACATTCAACATGGCGTCATTAATGATGGGCATGTTATTTACAAGGAGGTCCTCAGAGATGGACCGCGGGAGTATGTGCCAAGGGGGTTTCTATGTTGGGATCAGACCGCAGCGAAAACGCTTGATTGGGCTAGTGCGTGCGACCGAGAGGTGTATGTGGTGGGTAACCCATGGTTTTCAAGATTTATTGAACGAAAGGGTGTCGATCCTCTTGTTGAAGAGGCTTTGTCTAAAAAAATGCTATGCGGAACGGGGAAAAAAACTGTTCTTGTCACTCTTCAATGGGGCCTGCGGGAGTTCTTCAGCGATCCTGACTATTACGAAATTTTGCCAAAGTTTTTGATTGACGCCATAAAGCAGTCGGGCGAAAGGTATAACTGGTGGTTGAGATTGCATCCGGTTCAGGTACGTAGCGGAGAAAGGGAGAAAGTAATTTCTTTTCTAGAAAAGGAGTTCGGTAAGAATGGTGCTGTCAGATGGGAAGAGCCGACGAGTTATCCCTTGCCGCAGTTGTTGGCCCGTTGCGACCTTCATATTACCGACTGTGGATCAACGACAATAGAGGCCGCGTGGTTCGGGATTCCCACGGCTTTGCTTAATGATCGTTATGAGAACGGGGGTGTGCTTGAACAGTATTTTGTGTTGGAACGTTCAGTAGGTCTGGCGAACTGCGTCAGGCAAGAGCCATTTTACATTCTGGATTGGATCGATAGAAATGGAAAGAGCAATAACATTAATACTTGGGTCGGCGGCGATCTACGTCCTACATTAGCTAGTATCGTTCCGGAGATGAGTTAAAGGTTAGCCTTAAGTTTTATCTTCTCCCATGGCCTGTGCAATAAAAAAATCAACGGTTTGCTGGCCTTAAGCATCAAGAGTAGAAGGACATTTCAAAATGAGTGGC
>NZ_NIQA01000017.1 GCF_002236805.1 Pusillimonas sp. T2
GTGGGGCCGTCGGACGCTTACGGCTCTACAAGCCGCCGGTCAAGGAGGAGTTCGATATGCAGGAAGTACGAGCGATCCGGCCAGATCGTGAAATCCTGACGCGTCAGCGACTCCCTTATTTCGTGGGTATTTCGGGCGAGACGGTCGGAGCAAGCGGAATGAGCATGCATCTGGTGACGATCCCGCCTGGGGCAAAGTCAGAGCCGCACTACCATGTCGGCTACGAAACCGGAATCTATGTGCTGGAAGGAAAGGTTCTGACGCGCTGGGGCGCGAAGCTGGAGAATGAGGTGATCAGCGAGGCAGGGGAGTTTCTGTTCATCCCGCCAGGGGTTCCCCACGAAGCGATCAATCTGAGCACCACGGAAGCGGCCCGTGCTGTGGTCGCGCGCAATCATCCAGCAGAGCAAGACCAGATACAGCCTTATGTTGCCCAGTAGGTAGCGCTGCGAAGGCCGCGCAGACTGCCGTGCTGCGGTCACGACGTGCGCTACCGGGGTTGGCCTTCAGCGCATGTCGAACAGTTCCTGATGGAAGTCTTTCGCCGCCAGCCCCTTGGCGACGAAGCCTTCGCGCAGGGCCTGGCCGAAACCCCCGGGCCCGCAGAACCAGACGTCCGCCTCGGCCCAGCCCGGCACCGTGTCGCAGATGCGCGCCACGTCGAGGCGGCCGTCGCGCGCGCTGACCAGTACATGCAGCTTCACGCCCGCTGCCTGCGCGGTGCGCTGCAGCCGCTCGATGAACGCGTCGTCGGGTTCGGCGGTGCTGTAGAAGAGATCGACCTCGCGCCCGTCGGGCGCCACCGCCAGTGCCTTCATGCGGGCGATGAAGGGCGTGATGCCGATGCCGCCGCCCACCCAGATCTGCCGGGGTTTGCCGCTGGCGCCGGCGTTGGCGAAGTCGAAGCGGCCATAGGGCCCCTCAACCGTCACGAGGTCGCCGACCCGCAGCAGCTCGGGCAAGCGGGCGGTGTAGTCGCCGATGCCCTTGATCAGGAAGAACAGACGGCCGTCACCCTGCCAGCCCGACGAGATGGTGAAGGGGTGCGCCCCTTCGTCCGTCGAGAAGGTCACGAAGGCGAACTGCCCCGCCTCGTGCCCAGGCCAGCGGTCCTTGAACCGGATCGCCACCTTGAGCACCCGGTTGTCGGCAAAGTTCACCAGTTCCTCGATCTCGCCGACCGCCTTGCGCCGATGACCGACGCGCCCCGTCAGCGACACCACGGCGGCAACGCTGCCCCCGGCCATCAGAAGTGCGAGCACGACGCCCATCGGCTGGGTCCAGTAGCCAAAGGGCGTCAACACCACCGAGTGGAACACGAGCGCAAGATAGGCCAGCGCCAGCAGGCGGTGGGTCTTGAAGAAGAGCCGGTAGGGGAAACGCTTGACGAGCGCGATCACGATCAACGCCACGGCTGCATAGAAGGCCCACTCGCCGACCGATTCCGCCAGGCCGCGCTGTGCGCGAAAGAAGATCTCCACCGGGTCGGTGAGCGCAGGTCTCGGCCCGCGTTCCGGCTTGACCAGCCAGCCCCAGCCGACCGCCCATTTGGTGCCCTGCGCCCACAGCCAGTGAACGACGGCGAAGACAAGACCGGTGATGCCCAGCCACTTGTGCAGGCGATAGGTCTTGTCCAACCCGTCGAGCAGGGGCTCGATCCGCACGGGGCGCAGCGCCAGGATCATGCCCACGCTCATCACGCCGATGCCGATGACCCCGGTGTAGTTGATCGCCACGGTACGCAGGGCGAAGTATTCGTATCCGTTCGGCAGCAGCGGGTCGGCCAGCCACCACAGCAGGCTTAGGAACAGCAGGAGTCCCGCGTACGCAAACTGGATATGCTTCATGTCCACTCCATTCGGTTAAAGCCAGCGTCAGATTCGCCGCTGCGGATCGCCACGCCAACAGGCGATCCAGTGGAAGTATTGTAAGCGTCCGACGGCCCCACTTCCCTGAGAAAGTCGCGCGGATACTGCCCACCACGGCCCGGCTGATAGTCGAAGACGATGATCGGCGGCCGATCACCCAAGGCGTTGTTGCGGTAGGCCCACAGGTAGGCCTTGCGCGTCTTGCCCGTGCCTGGATCGAGTTGCCGCACCGGCGTCTCGTCCGCATGCAGCACCTCGTCTTCGAGCAGCCACATCTTCAGCCGATCGAGCAACGGTTCGAGCGCCACGCCGATGCGTCCGATCCAGTCGGCCAGCGTCGAGCGCGGCAGCGGCACTTGCTCGCGTGCGGCGATCGCTTCGAGCCGGTAGAGCGGCAGGTGATCGACGTACTTGGAAATACCGACCCAGGCGAGCAGGCGCGCGGTGGGCAGCCCCCCGTCGATGATCGCCCCCGGCACCGGCGCGGCGTGAATCGTCTCGCAGCCGCGGCAGGCATACTGCGGGCGGATGTGACGGTGCACGATGAAGCGCGCCGGGATGATTTCCAGTTGCTCGCGGATGTCCTCGCCGATCTTGACCAGCGCGGTGCCGCATTGGCCGCAGGTGCACGAGTCGGGCTCGTGGCGGTGTTCGATGCGCTCGAGCTGCGCCGGCAGGGGCGCGCGCCCGTTGCGCTTGCTGCGACTGGGTGCGGGCAGTGGCTTGTGCGCGTCCTCAGCCTCGCGTTCGCGCAAGGCTTCGAGACGGGATTCGCAGGCGGCAATATCGGCGGCCAGTGTCTCGTCGAACAGATCGCGCACGTGGGCCGAGAGGATTTCGCTACTGGCGCCAAAGCGCAGCCGCTTCAGGCGCGCCAACTCATGCACGAGCGCTTCGCACTTCGCCTCGCTGGCCTTCAGATCGGCCGCCAGGCGGGTGGCCCGTTCGGTGGCGCGGGCCGCTTCCTCGCTCGCTCGCTGGGCCTGCTCGCGCGTCTGCGCGACCCACAGTTCGAGCCGCCCGGTCAGTGCGGGCGGCAGGTCGAACGCGGCGATTTCGACGGCGATATCCATGCCGGAATTATACCCGCAAAACAGGCGAAAACCCTTTATGCATAAGCATTTCAGCCCGCTTTGCGCACCCTTGGAACGCGCCTCGTTGCCGCAACGTCATACCCGCCAATGTGCTGGCGCGCCCGCCCCGAGACGCTGCATGGCCCCGCGATGTCGAAAACCCACGCATGAACCCCCGATCTGTGCCCGATCTGTGCCCAAAGCGGCGCTTGCGCGACCGCCGCCTACCCGCTAGACTCGCCAAAAAGGGCGGTTGAACTTCCTATACCCCAAGGTGGCCCTACCGCAGCATGTATTCACTAATATCTCAACCAAAGGAGTATTCGAGATGGGTAAGCTAGCTGGCAAGATTGTCGTAGTGACGGGGTCGGTTTCGGTCATCCCCGGGTTCGATTCCATTGGCTCGGCAACGGTTCGCGAAGCCTTGGCCGAAGGGGCCGATGGGGTTGTCATTTCCGACATCAACGATGAGCAGGGCGAGGCATTCGCCAAGAGCCTGAACGAGGAATATGGTGAGGGGCATGCGCTCTATGTGCATACCGACGTGACTGATCCGAAGGATGTTGAGAAACTTTTCGAGATCACTGAGAAGACCTATGGTCGGGTGGATGCCATCATGGCCAATGCCGGCGTGGCGACGGCTGAGGATTTCGATAAGGATCCCGAGGAGGTTCTGAAGTCGAAAAAATTCATCCAGAGCGTCAACGAGGACGGAGTGTTCAATACCGCGCTCTACGGCTCGCGGCTGATGATGAAGCACGGGACCAAGGGCTCGATCGTGCTGGTATCGAGCATCCACGGCGTCGCCGGTCGCCCGAAGGTGGTGAACACGGAGACGGGCGAGGTGCTGATTGAACGCTTCAATCTGGTCCAGTATACGATGGGGAAACACGGCGTTGTCGGCCTGTCGAAGGCCCTCGCGCTGCAGTTCGCGGAATACGGAATCCGAGTGAACACCGTGAATCCGGGATATATTATGACGCCGCTATTCCAGGCCGCTGTCACGACTGACAAAGAGAAGTTGTCGCATGAGAAATCCTTGGAAACGGATGCCTTTGACTTCACCCAGCTGGCGGCGCTGCACCCATTGTGCAACGATCCGGTGAAGGATGCAGATATTGTCCCGCGTGGGAAATTTGGTGGCCGTATGGGTGTTCCGGCCGAAATCGCCAAGCCGGCGGTGTTCCTGATGTCCGACGAGTCTTCCTTTATGACCGGTCAGAAACTGGTTGTCGACGGCGGGTATACCGCATGCTGAGCATCGGCGGATAGTTAGTGAGCTTCTCCCATTGTGTGGAGGGGCAAATGTGAAACGGGGCGCTTTGGCGCCCCGTTGCTGCCGCTACATCACGCGCCCGGCGATCAGCGAGCAGCGGCTGTCGATCTCACCGCAGGGTAGGGTGCGGTATCAGCTCAAGACGCCGTGGCGCAATGGCACCACGCATGTGTAATGGGATCCGGTGGATTTCATCGCCAAGCTGGCGGCGCTGGTCCCGCCACCGCGCGCCCACCTGACCCGCTTCCACGGGGTGTTTGCCCCGAACGCCGCCCTGCGCGCACAGTTGACGCCATCGGGGCGCGGCAGGCGGCATGACGCCGCTGTGGAGCCGGCGGACGCAAGCGCGAACGACGCGCCGCGCAGCCCCGAGGAGAAGCGCCGTTCGATGAGCTGGGCGCAACGCCTCAAGCGGGTCTTTTCCATCGACGTCACCGCCTGCGTCCACTGCGGTGGCACCGTGCGGATCGTCGCCAGCATCGAGGAACCTGCCGCCATCCGCGCCATCCTTGGCCACTTTGTGAAGCAGGGCGCGCGGGAAGAAGCGCACTACAGGCCCGCAGCGCGCGCACCGCCAGTGCAAGCCGCGTGACGATCTGCCGGCTGCACAGCCGACGGCGAAACCGGAATCCGAGCCGATGCGGCCACGATCCGCAGGGCGGCGCTCGGCCCGCTGTCGGGAATCAGCGAAGCATGGCTGCTGACAACGCCGCTGCGTGGCCCCGCGATGCCGAAATCCCACTCACAGACGTCCGATCCGTGCCCAAAACGGGGCTTGCGCGACCGCCGCCTACCCAGCAGACTGCCCGAAAAGGGCGTTTGAACTTCCTATACGCGACTTCGTCGAACGCCACGTCGTGGTCGGGGTGCGCCTGCCACAGTTCGGCGATCGTGCGTCGTTCCAGCGGATGCACCGCGCCGGGCGCGATCTGCGCCAGCGGCTTGAGCACGAAGGCGTGGCGCAGTTCGTCGCGCGGGATGCGCAGGTTGCCAACGCCTTCGGCGACGAGGTCGTCATACAGCACGATGTCGATATCGAGCGTGCGGTCGCTGTAGCGCGGGCCGCTGCGGTCGCGGCCGTGCGCGTCCTCGAGTGCATGCAGCCAGGCGTTGAGCGCCTCGGGCGACAGTTCGGTGCGGATCGCGGCGGCCGCGTTGATGAAGTCCGGGCCGTCGTAGCCGACCGCGGGAAAGCGGTACGCCGCGGATACGGCGACGTCGTCGAAGCGCGCGCGCAGGGCGGCGATGCCTTCGCGCAGGAAGCGCACCGGGTCGAGATTGCTGCCGAGACTCAGGTAGGCGGTGGGCATGGCGCGCTCCGGGGGAGCGCGCATGATCGCGCATCGGACGGGGAAGGCGCGAGCGCCACGCGCCGGCGCGTGCGGCGGCGGTGCGTCAGCCCTCGCCCGGCCCGGCCGGATGCGACGGCGCATCCACGCGCCGCAGGTTCACGTCCAGCGGCGCGTCGCTGCTGCCCTGGAACACCTTCAGCCCGAACTCCGGCAGGATCGCCAGCAGGTGGTCGAAGATGTCGGACTGGATGCCCTCGTAGAACGCCCAGCGCACGTCGTTGGTGAAGCAGTAGATCTCCAGCGGCAGGCCCTCGGAGGTCGGCTGCAGCTGCCGCACCAGCAGGGTCATGTCCTGGTGGATCTTCGGATGGTGGCGCAGGTACTGCTCGACGTAGGCGCGGAAGGTGCCGAGGTTGGTGACCCGGCGCTGGTTCACCGCCTCCGCGCCGCGCACTTCCGGGCGTGCGTTCCATTCGCCCAGTTCGCGCTGCTTCTCGCCGAGGTAGCCGTCGATCAGGGCGAAGCGGTGCAAGCGCGACACCTCGCCCGCCTCGAGGAAGCGCACCGAATGCTGGTCGAGGTAGATCGCACGCTTGATCCGGCGACCGCCCGACTCGCTCATGCCGCGCCAGTTCTTGAACGAATCGCTGATCAGCTTCTTGGTCGGGACCGTGGTGATGGTCTTGTCCCAGTTCTGCACGGTGATGGTGTGCAGGGCGATGTCGATCACGTCGCCGTCCGCGTTCTGGCTGGGCATCTCGATCCAGTCGCCGATGCGCACGCGGCCGTCGTTGCTGATCTGCACGCTGGCCACCAGCGAGAGGATCGTGTCCTGGAAGATCAGCATCAGCACCGCGGTCATCGCGCCCAGGCCGGTGAGGATGTGCAGGAACTGGGCACCGACCAGGGTGGCCACGATCGAGATCGCGACCAGCACGAACATGATGATCTTGGCGACCTGCAGGTACCCATTGAAAATACATGGGATAGCTTCTTTACTTCTAAACCAAACGTCACCGATGATTTCATGGAAGAAAGAGCTGTACGTATAAAGTCTGCCGAACGATTGGCTGGCCTTGGTGGGGCGGCGCCCCAAATCTCTGACGTATCTCGCCACCGTACGGAGTCCGAAGGTTGATCGATTGGACCTGGAGATTTTTTCCATAATGTGGTGATTTTTGCTTCGGTGGCTGAAACTGAGGCCGGTGCTAGCTGAGTTGAGGGAGCTCGCAAAATGAGCACGACAGCTCTTTTGGAAGAGCAACGCCGCGTGAAAGAGATCGCTAGGCAAATTTTCGGAAATGAACAAAAAACCACGCGGTGGTTCACTACACCCAAAGAACGTTTTGGCGGGCGGTCGCCACAGCAGATGTCGGAAACTACTGAGGGGCTGCAACAGGTGGAGCAGCTGTTGATTGCGCTTCAAGAGGGCTATTTTTAGCCTACGAAAGCCACAGATTAGAGGTAACGCTGCTCGGTGCACGGTGGCATGTGGCGCACACGCGGTCTGACTCCGGTACATACTGAGATCGCTTCGCCACAGGCGTTGCAAAAGCAACCTGTCGCGTTCTTCACAACAATGCTTTTGCCATTTTTGTTGAGGTTAAGGTCTCGGGTGTCGTGAATTAGGATCGGCCTTGCCGCAGGTGGGGCACTTCATGTTCCTTGTCTCAGGCGTCTTTGCTCGAAGGAAAGGGCTTTAGCAAGCGTGCTTACACACCTGATGCTGTCCATAAAACGGTGGTTTGTTGGACAGTTGCCGCAAGAGGCGGTTTTGCCTGTCCAAAGTGCTTCCGGGTTGTTAAAATTTCCGTCAACTTATCAACGTCCAGCAAACATACCTTTGCTGGACATTTTTTGTGCCTTGAGGGTGGGGACGGCCAATGCAGCATCGCATCGGATACGCGCGCGTCTCGACAAGCGATCAGAACCCGGACTTGCAGAGGGATGCTCTCAGGCAAGCTGGGTGCGACGACGTGTACGAGGAAACGGCCAGCGGCAAGAGCGCTGACCGGCCTCAGCTCGCCGAGTGCCTACGGCGCTTGCGGCGTGGCGACACCTTGGTGGTCTGGAAGCTCGACCGGCTGGGACGTTCTCTCTCCGACCTTGTGCAGATCGCCGACAGGTTGCGTGCTGCTGGTGTGTACATCGAGCTGTTGCAGCCGCGAGTCGTGTTCGACGACTCGACGATGGGCAAGGCCATGTACGCGATGTTCGGCATGTTCGCCGAGATGGAGCGTGACCTGATCCGCGAGCGCACCCGCGCCGGCCTTGCCGCAGCCCGAGCCAGAGGCCGCGCCGGCGGGAGGAAGCCAAAGCTCACCGAGGCCCAGATCAAAGAGATCAACGAGATGGTGGACGCGCAGAAGCTCCCCATCGGTCGAATCGCCGAGCTGTACGGTGTCTCGCGAACCACAATTTACAAGGTAGCTCCTATTGGGCGGCCCGAGCCGAAGCGGCAGAACTGAAAACAGAAGGACAACAATGGACACCAATACCAAGAAGGGCTACGACCTCATCAATCGCCGCCGCAAGCAGTGGGTCAACGAGGACCCATTACAACTTCGTCTTGCTCTTTTCTTCACGCCTCACGATAAGCGAGTAAGCGCAGCGCATTGAAAACCACGAGCAGCGTGGATCCTTCGTGTATGGCTACGGCAGGGCCAATGCCGAGTCCAAAAATAGTTGCAGGTACGAGAACGGCCACAATACCCAGACTGACATAAACATTTTGGCGGATCACTGAACGGGTATGCCGGCTCAGGCCTACGGCGAACGGTAGGTGTCGCAGATCATCTGCCATCAGGGCTACATCGGCGGTTTCCAACGCAACATCCGAGCCGGCTGCACCCATCGCGATGCCCACAGTTGCATTGGCCATTGCCGGAGCATCGTTCACTCCGTCGCCGACCATAGCCACTTTCATTTCCTGCCGGAGCTTGCGAATCGCTTCGACCTTGTCCTCAGGCATTAAGTCACCCCAAGCTTCGTCAATTCCTACCTGGCCCGCGACAGCCTCCGCGACTTTCTGGTGATCGCCTGAAATCATAATCATGCGCCTAATGCCGAGTCCACGCAGTTGCTGCAGGGCTTCGTTGGCATCTGCACGTGGAGTATCCAGCAAACCGATGGCGCCGAGGTCGCGGTCGCCACGCCGTACGACCATGGTGGTGCACCCGCTCTCGCGCAGATGCTCAATTGCTGCTCGAGTTGCAGTACCCAGGGGCGGAACACCATCTATGCCGAACATCTCGAACTTGCCTATCCAGACAGGCGCTCCATCCAGGGTGGCAGTGACGCCGCGGCCGATGAGATTTTTCAGGCTATCTGCTTTGGGTACTTGTTTCCCGTGCAGGCGTTCACTGCCATCACGAGCGATCGCGGCAGCTAGGGGGTGGTCGCTAAGCGACTCGACGGCCACGGCTACGGAGAGCAACTCTTCCTCACTTACTCC
Source organism: Pusillimonas sp. T2 (assembly GCF_002236805.1). Classification (GTDB taxonomy): domain Bacteria; phylum Pseudomonadota; class Gammaproteobacteria; order Burkholderiales; family Burkholderiaceae_B; genus Neopusillimonas. The sequence continues at coordinate 8,964 of NZ_NIQA01000017.1, forward strand.
ATCTACTGCTATCACATCGGTGATACGAGGCCGACCTTCGGTTAGTGTGCCGGTTTTGTCAAAAGCCATTGCATCGAGCGAGCCTAGTTCCTCTAATGGCGCACCGCCTTTAATCAAAACACCACCACGTGCTGCTCGCGCGATGCCCGATAGCACTGCGCTGGGCGTGGCGATCGCCAACGCGCAAGGGCTAGCCGCCACTAGCACCGCCATAGAGCGGTAGAAGCTGTCACGGAATGGTTCGTCGATTACTACCCATGCGAACAACAGAATGACCGCTAAGCCTAGCACGACAGGCACGAAAACGCGTTCGAATCTGTCGGTAAAGCGTTGCGTAGGTGATTTGCGTGTTTCGGCTTCATTCACCATCTTGACAACCCGCGCCAGCGTGGATTCGCTGGAAAGGCGAGTGACCTCGATTTCGAGAGCGCCTTCGCCATTGATAGTGCCTGCGAAGACTCGTGAAGCGGCGTTCACGCTGGCGGGCCGTGTACGCGCCTGCTTAGCATCATCGACCGGACGTTTGTCTAGAGGAATGCTCTCACCTGTGATCGGGGCCTGATCAATGGCAGATGTGCCATGCACGACGAAGCCATCGGCTGGCAAACGTTGGTTGGGTTTTACCAGCACGATGTCGCCAATAGTTAATTTGTCGACGGATACCTCTTTGGTTTGGCCATTAAGTCGGACAGTCGCCGTGTCTGGCGCCAGTTCGGCCAACGCCTGGATGGCGCGTTTAGCGCGTCCCATCGCGTAATGCTCCAATGCATGTCCCAGGCTAAATAGGAATAGCAAGAGTGCGCCCTCGGCCCAAGCGCCTAGCGTTGCGGCGCCGACAGCGGCAACCAACATCAACATGTCGATTTCGAAGCGCTTGAGCTTGAGATTATCGATCGCTTCGCGCAGGGTGTAGAACGCACCGAAGAAATAGGACAGGATGTAGCCCGTCATGGGCAGCCAGTCAGGAGTGCTCGCAATGAGCTTCTCGATGGCCACACCAATACCAAGAAGCACGCCGCAGGTCAGTGCGAAGATTAGCTCGGTGTTGGCGCCGAACACGCCTCGATGTTCATGCTCATGGATACGATCATCTTTCTGGCCAGGTTCGTGACGATGATCGGTTTCTCCGTGCGCGGCATGTTGTGGCATAACCGAGTCCTGACGTGGCTGAACGCCGAGATCGGAAAGTGCTTGGGCAATAGATTGCTCATTGCCGATTCGGCGGTCATAGTCCACGTGCACCTGTCCTGTCGCACTGGCTTCGGCATCAAGCACGCCTGGCAGCCTTAGCAGGATGTCCGTCACTGTTCTGGCGCGGCGCGCATGGTTGATGCCCTCAGTCTGCCACAGTATATGCCCGAAGCGATCAGTGATCTGCGCCCCTGCGGCGTTGACAATTTCGCGGACGCGAGACAGTGGGAGCACTTCAGGATTGTGATGAATGCAAAGTTGTGCCGGCGTATCGTCTTGAGCAGCCTCTACATGTACTGTGTCGATACCTTGACGGCCTCGTAAATCGTCAATCAGGCGCTGAACGATGACATCCTGCGCGTCGGCGATTTGGGGCAGAATCAGCGGAATATCTAGACGTAATTTATTGGCCATGTCGATGATGGGAAGTATGAAACGCCATTTGGTTTCCTTGATGTATTGTGAAGGCCCAAATTTTGACTATGTTGTCCGGTGCTGCGTCAAATAAAACACTGATTCTAGCAGCCTGTCGGTCTTACCCCCTACAATGCGACAATACCGTCTCCCACAACGAACCCCTCTGACACCATGAGTCGTTTTCGTCCCGTTGACCGCCAGACCGGCTATTTGCTGCCCCCTTCGGTCGATGACTGGCTGCCCGAAGGCCACCTTGCCCGGTTTATTGTTGAAGTGATCGACGGGCTCGATCTGGGCCCGTTTTTCGGGCGGCTGTGGCGCTGTCGGTTCTGACACTCTGAAATCCTGTAACCATTTACGAAGGCTATGGTACGGGACATTCAGCTCGTCAGCCATCTGGGCAATGGTGCGACCGCTTTCACGGCGCAATGTCTTGCGCACGGCTTCTTGTTTTACGGCAAGGCTGTAGGGACTCATCGATAAAAATCGCTTTCAAAAGAATGCGACAACTATGCTGACACTGGGGGATCCAGCGCAAAGAGAAGTACGAGTTCTGATGCCCTGCCCTACGCGCTGATAATTAAGGAGACTGCCTTGTAGCGGCGTTTTCCTCCCTGACAGCCCGCAGCCTTTCACCGCCTCGCTCTGCGAGGCGGCTTTCTTTCTGGCTACGCGCCGTGACCGATCCGCTCCCACGCTTCCTTGAACGTCTCGTGCTCGTAGTCGGTCGGCTGAAGCCAGTAGGACACCCATTACAGCGAGGCAGCCGAGCTGGCGGCCCACCGGTTGGCCGATGTGCGCGCACGCATGGCGAACCTCACGCGGATAGAAGAGGCGCTGTCGAAGCTGGTGAGCGAGTGCAACGCGCACCACGGCAATGTTTCCTGCCCGTTGATCGCGGCCTTGCACTGCTGCTAAGGGCGCTTCCTCCCCTTAGAGTACGATTTTTTCCGTTTCGTGAGCTGACCCCTCATTCGTGCGTGAGGGCTGGCGATGGGCTGCACCCGTTAGGAACCTGTTTTACTTTAACCAAACAGCCTACGCGACTCTTGGTGTGATTCATCCGTTTACTTTTAGACCGCTTCAAAAGCCTGAATTAGCATTGATTCTATACAACATTTAACTCACCTAAGCGTATGAGTAAATGAGTTTTGTTTTATTCTGATGGAAGGCCCTGAACGAAATCGGTCAGTAACTCCTTAACGGTTTTGCCCTGTTTGGCAGCATAGACTTTTAGCTTGGTATGTTGTTCGGTGCTCAAGTCGAAATTTACGCGTTTAGTTGATGTCTTGTCTGCGAGGCTGGCAAGGGTCGCGAGCTTGTTTGTCTTGGCACTAGGTCGGCCAGCACTAAGCGTATTTTTTATACTCATAAACTTATTTCCTCATATATTCAAATGAGTTTTTGTGTGATTTCTGCCATAAGAGAGCGAATTTCTCGTGCGGCATCACCACCAGTCTCATAGTCCATGACTGTTGTTCCGGCAGCGGCCGTTCCCGGGTAGAGCACCCGTTGCGTAATGCGAGAGTCCAGTACGGGAAGACCGTATCCGTTCAATGCTTCGGTTACTTCTGTGCCGATCCGAGTTCCTTTAATGGCTCTAGACACAACAAAGGCCGCCTGCAGCTTTCCGTCAGTTACTTCGATACGTTGCTTGACCAGATCGACAAGATCCGCTGTTGCCCAGATATCGTATGGAGAAGGCTGTACAGGAATCAGAATGAATGAGGCTGCTTTGATCGCTGAAACTGCTAAATCTGCAGCTTGCGGGGCACCATCGATTACTACGAAATCTTTTCGACCTATTGCCTTCAGGTCCCTGTCAATGGTTGGTCGGTCGATGCCTACAACGGTTAGAGGATTATCTTCCTTCACAGCGGCCCAGTCTCGGGCACTTCCTTGCGGGTCAGAGTCGATCAGCAAAACATCCTTACCGTCTAGCTGTAGAGCCCTTGCTAGATGCGTAGCTATGGTTGTTTTACCTGATCCTCCCTTTTGATTAAGAACGGCAATGACATGCATACTGCATCCTTTGAGTTAATGTGTTTTTACTCATTAGAGTTTAATCTCATTGCCTCAATAGGTAAAGCGTTTTCTTGGCCGCGAGGCGCTTGGTCTTAGAAGGAGAGAAACCCTCTGTATTGTTGACCCGAAAAATGACGGAATAAAGTATGTTGCATACTTTCTTTGCTCCGTCTGTTCTTTTGTTTTATATGAGAAATTTCTATTTTTCGGTATCTTTCCAGCATTGGTTTAGCCGGCATGCTATTCAACCCGAAAAATGACGGAATATAGTATGTTGCACACTATACGTTCATACGTCCAGTCGACCTTGTGGGTCTAGCTTAAAGTCAAAACGTAAGGCTGTGACTTTCCTCCCTTTCTTAAGTGGCTTCCATTGGATAAGCCAGCCATTTTTACTTTGGAGCTCTTCAATTGCAGGCTCGATCATGCGCCTCCGGATGTTGTTGAAGTCCTTTCGCTGTTTTTCTGTTGCGTCCATTGCTACGCAAAAAGCATCGATGCTGTATTCGGCCCACCCAGTTTTTTCGAACTTTAAAAGTAGCTCTAAGAGTCTCCAGCTATAAACTGAACGTAGCGCGCTCCCTTGCTGGAGCTGGTACTTCGTATACCTAGCCCTGAGGAATGTCAGGTGGGGTAATAACTCATGCCACCAACTTAACTCTATCCAGCCTTCACCCTTGTGATAATGAACAGACCCAACCCAGCGCATCTGTACTTTGATAGCTCGCGGATCAGCGTTGCGTCCCTTTACTTGGGGTTCAAAGAACGTAATGGAGCGTTCGTATAGGCTTTTTGCGGCGCTTTGTAGCTGATCGTAGGCGGTGTTGATGTCGACCTCGTTTTCTTCTGCGTACTCTGCTGCTGTAATTTTTGTTTTCAGGGTCTGAAGGGGTGACAAGGCTCTTCGGCTATCTAGTTTTGAGACCCCCATCATCATCAGGCGTTTCTCAGCCAGCGTTAAACCATGGCCTGCCTGAGCTAGTGCATTGGACATGTTTACCCAGCGTGAGCCTGGATCACGCTCTAGGTTGAGGGCGTCATAGTTTTGAACCTTCTGTAGTGCTTGATGGTTCTGTTTAGCAAGGGCTCTTTGTGCATCTTGTTCTTTTTCTTTTGTAAGAGTGGGGCTAAGTTCATTTTTCAATTCCGTCAGTCTCCGGGATTTTCCGTTGTTTTTAAATATTGACGGAATTGGTTTTTTCCGTCAATATTTTTTTTTGACGGAATGTGGATAACGCACGAAAAAAGACGGACAAACCCGGAAAAAGACGGATTAAACCCGGAAAAAGACGGATTAAACCCGGAAAAAGACGGATTAACCCTTGCAAAGCCTTTGCTGACAAGGGTTTCGAGGGTCTAAGAACTTTAAAAACAAATTAAAAACTATTTAAAAACCAAAATTCACACCGAAAACTACAGGAAGGACATTTTTAACCTAGGCAGATCGGCACGACACCAAAGAGAGAAGGTAAAGTAGAGCCACAACTAGCCTTGGAGACATAGATGAAAAAAAGCAAGAAACTGAAATTCAGCATCAGCCTAGATCAATACGATCACCTGAGCGAAAAGGCTGTTCAACTACAAGCGCTACTAAGCACCATTACAGGGCCAGGTTTCGCTTCATTCGCTGAACGCGACGTCTCAGAGCAAGAAAACGTCTTATGGTTGGCTCAAAATTTGAGCAATGAGGTAACTCAGCTCATCCGTAGGTAAAGAACGTGAGTCCCCACCCTTCGGGCGGGGAAAAGCAGGCCCCTGAAATCGATCCCAAGCTACTGCGCTACCCGCGACTAGCACTTTAGGTCGTCATAGGCCCTAAAAAGCAGGTTTAGCAGTGGACAGCGGCTTGCCTAGGCTGGCGTCAAACTCGCAGCGTCATACGGTCACGCGCAGTAGCTATCGATGACGCTCGTTTATTTGGCCACCAGGTCGCGAATTATGGCGTTCGTGCGCTCTTGCTTCAATTTTTTTTCTTTGAAATGCTGCCTGGCGCTGCCAAAGCCCATCAAACCAAAAAAGGCCAGCAAGCACCCCAAGACCAATACCAGATTCCAGTTCATTTGCGGCCTCCTGTGGCTTTTCTTTTGTTTGGGTGATGAAGTAGGGTCAACTAGCGGTGCGTTGCGCACCAGGCGCCGTTTGCGGCGCCTGGTTGTCATCATAAAGGGTGTTGGCTGGGTATGGAAGGATGGCTGGAAGTTGAAAATGGCAGGTTTGGCTTCTTGATGTAGGTGCCCAGCCTCGTAGAGGCTGGGCAAGTCGTTTTAAGCCATTTAAGCGCTAATGCGCCTTAGGCTGGGTGCTTTTCCAGCCGGCTCTTGTCCTGATGACTCATGGTTTGGCGACCATGGTGAATGTACCGAGTGATTGGATGGTCATGTTCAAAGGTGGCTACCCAAGAAAAAACCCCCAAGACCAAAAAGGTCGAGGGGGTTCAAAACCCGAGGGTTTTGGGTGCCTCAAAAAGAGGACTTTGGCTGGTCTAAACGACCGTTGACAGACAATGCTGCCGCGCAGACCTTTGCTAGGCGCCAGTCTGCATTTTTCGCATGCCCGTGGACATACGGAGCACTTCACCCAGGCCACACATGGTGGTTTGATGGGTATTTCCTAAAACAACTTCAAAATATCTTTGGTAGAGTCCATTGCCAGGGCGCGCCAACGCCCTGGTGGTGCTCCGAAATTTCCTCCGCTAGAAACTGGCCGGCCAAGGCCAAAAATTGACAACAACACACTGCTGCACCCGCTAAGGGTGCAGCATCACCATTTCACCGCCTGAACCTTTCGACCATTCACACCAGAAGCAAGTTGGCATGGTGGCTCCCACTCGGATTTTTGATCCTGTGGCTACTCAGTTCGCTCCCAGTCTTGCCTGTGCCTACGCGGGGTTGCCACACCCCACAAGCAGACAAGACCTTCCCCAGTTAGACAGTCAGTACTGCACAGTCCAACGACAGCAAGCTCCGCTTCACAACATGTCCCTAGGTCTAAGACCCTACCCCCTGGTTGCCCAAGGGTTTCACCGTCACAAGATTCCAAAACTGATCGGTTACTGGTTGCTAGCATCATCACTTCTTGCTTACCCCACCTGCGGTGAGGCACTGCCTTTGTACTGCTCGACATAGCACCATCGCGTTTTCGCTAAGGTGCCGTTACACGGTTAAGCTGTCCGAAGACCCCCGGTTTCCCGAGGTGCCAGCGCATTGTTGATTTCCCCTATGCACCTGAGTACGTCACCGTACCCCCTCACCCTCGTGTGTCGCACATGTCGCGCTCTTTCGATACGCCCCATGGGCCGGACTGAGTACCGGCTTTCCTAAACTGCCAGGGACATCAGGTCATTTCCTTCCTGAGCCCGTTTCCTGGTCGCCCAACCTTAGCCTTTTTGCAAAAAGGCCTGGATTGGGTCGACGCCGGGGTTCCCCCGGTCAGCGCCCTTCGCAACCGGACGAGCCCTGTTAGAGGCATCCGGCTACGGCGGTTACTTACCCCCAATGGTTGGCGACCATGGAGGCTGGCGACTGTGTGCTGTGCTCGGGTTGGCGTCCCGAGCACAGCACAACAAAGGTGTGTGTCGGGGTTGGCGGCACCCGAGATCTAGCAGATGTCTACCTCGATTATGCCGCGAAAATCGCTAAAAGCTGGAATCTTTATTTATTGCGTAGCACTAATGTTCTTTTTTGATTTACTCTAAACCTTCTTAATACAATTAAGTCCCTTTATTAGGTTGCATAAAATGATCACGAATCGGAAGATTTACCTGATGCAGCGGCTGCAGCAAGCCGTCGTCAAAGGGGCTGCGACACGTTATGTTGTGGTTGAATCCGAGACCCGCGAACAGGCTGAAAAGCTTCTGAAGAAATTCGCCCTGGTGTATGACACTGAACTGACAAAAAGCACCAAAACCCGCCGGCGTCAGGCCGGAGAAGCGACTACGACTGCCCACTGCTACGAACGCCCCGAACGCAGCGAACAGCCCCGCTACTGGATCATCTTGATGGTCTCCGATGGGGTAGGACGCATCGAGCAATTTGAAAAGCTCGTGGCCGTTACCAACACCAATCGACGTATCCAACTGGATGGGTATGAGCTCATCCACGATGGGATCAAGTGGTCCTGGCGAATGGCCAAGCCCACTTATCAGTATTGGGAAAAGCGTATTCGTACCGTGTGTGCATTGCCGCCCGAGCGGCGTAAACCCCAAGACGTTGAGCGGTTGATTGCTGACCTGGCCAAAGTGCCAGGCTTTCGCCTGGCACGGCGCCAAGTGGGCAATCTTTACACGTTGCTCAAACGCGAATGGAAGCGGCTGCGTCCGAGCACTGATGTCTTGCCGCCCACGCCCACCTATTTACCTTATGTGCGGATGCTGGCCAAAGGCCCGGGCAAAGTGATGGTGGATCCGGGAAGTAAACGGTCGGCTCGTGATGGTGATGCCGAGATGATGACTGATGCTTTGCCCCTCGACTCAACCGCTGGGCAATCGTGCCAAACAAAGCAAAGGGGGCTTAGTTGAGCAACTAAGCCCCCTTATATGCTCAACTAGAGCGCAAACTGGCCCTGTTAGTTAAGTAACTAAACTAGCTTAGTTGAGCATGTAAGGACATCAGGGCTTCTTAGTAGCTCAACTAATGGAGGGGTTTTTCGTCACCTATACTGTTAGCGGTTAGCCTTTAGCCAATCCTCGACACCTTTTTTTGTTTGCGGATGGTAATAACTAAAGTGAGGAAAACCGATCATCGTCTTCGACTATCAGCCGGGCCGTGGTGGGCAGTATCCGCGCGACTTTC
>NZ_NIQA01000018.1 GCF_002236805.1 Pusillimonas sp. T2
CTCAGCCAGCTGAACGTAGCTTTTGTCGCCTGAGCGGGTAATTTTGATGTACATGACGAAATATTAGCACGGCAGCCATTAGATGCCAATACATTAAATATATAAATTGCCAGTACAAATAGAGTTATTCAGAGTTTCAAGATCATTGATTTTTAAAGAAAACAGGCAAAGAAAAACCGCCCGAAGGCGGCAAACTGTCGAACTCTGGTGCCCTGGCCGGTCAGGTGAATGAGGGCGCCGCTGTCGGCTTGCATCAGGCAGCGCACTTCAAGCTCCATGACGCCGTCGTCACGCAGTGTTTGCCAGTCGCCGCCGCCATTGAGAATTTTTCCGCTGAGTTTTTCGCCTGCGAAGGTGCCGCCCAGAATGCGCACGATCCGCAGGTGGCCGGCGTCGCTTTTGCCAAAGTCCAGGATGTCGTCGAGTTGGGCGTGGATTTTGAAGAGGGGGTCGAGTTTGATCATGGGGCCTCCTTTATTCGAATAATGGGTCGGGTTATTTTTGTTGATGATAACGAGGTGTTCGTTGCAAGGGAAGGGGCTTGGCTGTTGTGGCGTTGTGTTGGCCCAGGGCAGGGTGCGGGGGACGGGGGTATGCCGGTTCCGGCCTCGCACGGCCCCTGCGGGGCTGCCCGCTGTCCGGGCCGGCGGCGGGGCGGGCGCTAAACTCGCGGGATCAGCCAGCCCCCGGCTGGCTGAAAGCGCCCCGCTCGGACACCGCGCCCTTGCCTCCCCGCCGTCAGCCCGGACAACGGTGTGCTCGAAGCCTGCACCGGCCTACCCCCGCCCCCCGCACCCGGGGTAAAATCAAGAATTGCGGTTCAACTTTTCCTTTTATATCGATATGGCTCAATTTCTGGTTGCTGCACTTTATAAATTCGTTCGTCTCGACAACTACCGTGAGATGCAGGCGCCGTTGCTTGAGGTGTGCCAGAAGAACGATGTCACGGGTACGCTGTTGCTGGCGCAGGAAGGTATCAACGGCACGATTGCCGGGCCCGAAGCCGGCATTCGGGCGGTGCTGGCCTGGCTGCATGCCGACCCGCGTCTGGCGACGCTAACGCACAAAGAATCGTGGGCCGACAAGCAGCCGTTTTATCGCATGAAGGTCAAGCTCAAGCGTGAAATCGTGACCATGGGTATTCCCAACGTCGAGGCCGAGACCCGTGCGGGGAAGTATGTCAAGCCTGAGGAGTGGAACCAGCTGATTACTGACCCTGATGTGGTCCTGGTTGATACGCGTAATGATTATGAGGTGGCCATTGGTACGTTCAAGGGGGCGGTCAACCCTGAAACGACATGTTTTACCCAGTTCCCTGAATGGGTCGAGGAACAGTCGGCCGAGGGCGGTGTGCTGCGTCAGAAGAAAAAAGTGGCCATGTTTTGCACGGGTGGCATCCGGTGCGAGAAGTCAACGGCGTATTTGCGGTCGCAGGGGTTTGACGAGGTCTATCACCTGGAAGGCGGTATTCTGAAGTACCTTGAAACCGTGCCCGAAGAACAAAGTCTCTGGGACGGCGAGTGTTTTGTGTTCGATGAGCGGGTTTCGGTGGTGCATGGCCTCGATCAGGGCAAATATGAACTGTGCCGCGCCTGCCGTTTCCCGCTTTCTGCTGAAGACAAGCAGTCGCCACATTTCGAGCAGGGCGTCAGCTGTCCGCATTGCCATGACAAGCACACAGACGAACAGAAGGCGCGTTACCGCGAGCGTCAAAGGCAAACCGAGCTGGCGCAACAGCGTCACGAGCGTCACATCGGTGCCCAACTCGAAGCCCAGAAGGCGGCCAAGGCTGCTGCCAAAGAAAAGGCCCGGCAGGCCGCGCTGGCGGGCCAGAAGGGTAAATGACGGGCAGGGTTTTGCCTTTGCCGGAATACGCCGGTCACGCCACGGCGCGGCCTGTGCTGTATTCGTTTCGACGTTGTCCGTACGCCATGCGCGCCCGTTTGGCCATCGCCGTCAGTGGTGTGCACTGTGAACTGCGTGAAATTGTCTTGCGCGACAAGCCTGCCGACATGTTGCAGGCATCGCCCAAGGGTACGGTACCGGTTCTGGTAGATACCGATGGCACCGTCATCGATCAGAGTCTCGACATCATGGTGTGGGCGTTGCGACAGTATGACCCGCAGGGGTGGTTGCGGCCTGGGGTGTTGGAAAGTGGTGCTGCGGTGACTGTTGGTGTTGGCGAGGCTGTAGCGATGGGTCGGGGCGATGCGGCAGCGCCCTGTACGCAGACTGACGTAGGGCTGCCCGGCATGCTGGCGCTGGTTCAGCAGTGCGATGTGTACTTCAAGCCGCATCTTGACCGTTATAAATACCCGCAACGTTACGAAAACGCCGGGCCTGCCGAGGTTCACCGGCAACTGGCGCTTGACTGGCTGCTGGGTCTTGACGCACGGCTGGCCAGGTCAGAATGGCTGTTTGGCTCACATCCGGTGCTTGCCGATATGGCGGTTGCACCGTTTGTGCGCCAATTCGCCAGCGTTGATGCCGAATGGTTTCAGGCACAGCCTGTGCCGGGTGTCCAACGCTGGTTGGCGGCATTTCTTTCTTTGCCGTTATTCGCTACGGTGATGCAGAAGTACCCCGTGTGGAAGGCCGGTGAAGCGGGGGTGTTGTTTCCGGGGTGAAGTGTTAGCAATTGTTTTGCTACTTAATGCACAAGGCTCAAAGCGCTTTTGGATATTCGAAGACCAAGTCTACGACAGCATCGTTCATGCATTCTCGGCTACTCGACTCGTTGAGTTGTGCGAACAGGTTAGCAATTACAACTGTGCCGTCCGCCAGGCTCTGCTGGTTACGAACCAAAGATTGCTGTTGCAAGTGTCCAGCACCATCATGCTGCAGCACATGACTAGAATTTTCTGTTGAGTCTCCTGCATCCTACGATAAAACGGGGCATGCTAAATGTTGGTACGTGACTGGTTGATAACAGGCTCAAAGGGTGGGTAGTGCTTCGAGTCTACAGCTGTCGTTTCGTGCTTGGTGACGCTTACCCCCTTGGTATCGTAGATTTTACTAAGGGTAATTACTACTGGTTTCAAAGGATTTGGATTTACTATAATTAGTTAGTACGCTAACTAAAACAATAAATAGATAAACAGGATGCAGTGCTGGGTGGTCTGCTTTCATCAGACGATTGATGGCTGGCATTGGGAAAACGAATGTAATTTTTAAGTCGAAATGTTCGTTTTTTGGTTTGTGAAGTCTTGCTGAAAAGAGGTTTATTCATGGGAACGTTCTTTGTAAAACAAGCAATTTTGCTTGCCAGATTATTCGCCTTAATAGGGGGGGTAGTGTTGTGCATGCTTATTATTATGAGTGTTGCAAGTATTATAGGAAGGGCTTTGGTGGGGTTTGGTTTGGCTCCTGTACCAGGAGATTATGAACTGGTAGAGATAGGTACAGCGTTGGCGATATTTTGTTTTTTACCTTGGTGTTACTTAAAAGGGGGGCATGCGACTGTTGATCTTATATATGCAGCTTTACCTTCAAAAATCAAATGGATTATTGATTCGGTAAATGAGTTGTTGATGCTGTTATTGTGGTTGGCATTGACATGGATGCTTTTTCAGGGTGCCTTGGATAAGCGCGAATTTTCTGAAACAACATTCACACTGCAAATGCCAATTTGGTGGGCATATGTGTGTTGTTTGATGGGCGCTATTGTTGGGTGCCTTGCATATATAAGTAAGACAATGGTGCAATTTGGCCTTGCAGAGTGGCCGAAAAACTGGAATGTAGAGGAAGAGCAAGGGTATTGAAATGACAGATATAGAACTCGCAGCATGGTCTTTTGTTGTTTTATTAGGTCTGATTTTTGCAAGAATACCAATAGGCTTGTCAATGGCATTTTGCGGCTTGCTCGGTGCCTATTTCATATATGGAAGTACCCTTCCGATTTTTAATCAATTAAAACAAGTAACCTACAGTACGTTTTCGAATTACAACTTGTCCATTATTCCGTTGTTTTTGTTAATGGGGCAATTTTCGGCTCTGGGTGGGCTATCTCAGGCTCTTTTCAAGTGTGCGGAGGGGTGGGTTGGTCACCGAAGAGGTGGCGTCGCAATTGCGGCAATAGGCGCATGTGCTGGCTTTGGTGCAATTTGTGGTTCATCTCTGGCTACGGCGGCAACAATGGGGCAGGTTGCTCTGCCCGAACTCAAGCGTGCAGGGTACTCTGGGGCATTATCTACGGCTACTCTTGCGGCAGGGGGTACGCTGGGGATTCTCATACCGCCGTCTGTTGTGCTGGTGGTATATGCGATTCTTGCCGAGCAGAATATTGCTAAATTGTTTCTAGCTGCATTCATTCCTGGTATTTTGGCAGCTATTGGTTACGCGATAGTAATATCGCTTTACGTCCGGTTTAACCCGGGAAGTGCCGGGGTTATTAAGCCCATGCCAATGCGTGATCGTTTGATGGCTACCGTTAATGTCTGGCCTGTTTTGTTAATATTTTTGGCAGTGGTTGGTGGGATTTATACTGGCACATTTACACCTACTGAAGGTGCTGCTGTTGGTGCATTTGGTACAGGTATAGCTGCTTGGTGGGCGGGTGGTTTGAATCTTAGGACGCTTGGTGCTTCAATTTACGGAACAGCAATTGCTACAGGGATGATTTATATGATTGTTCTGGGTGCAGGTTTATATAATTCCTTTCTTGCACTTTCACAGTTCCCCCAAGAGCTTGCGCAGTCAGTAATTGAGTTTGGAATGAGTCCATGGTTGGTGTTGATTGCTATTCTACTGGTCTATCTGGCACTTGGTTGCGTCATGGATTCACTGTCCATGATTTTGCTAACAATTCCAATTTTCTATCCGATTATCATTGGCCTAGATTTCGGTTTGACTCTTGAAGAAACGGCAATATGGTTTGGTATCTTGGTGCTAATTGTCGTGGAGGTTGGTCTTATTACTCCACCAGTTGGAATGAATCTTTTTGTAATTAATAATATGGCGAAAAATACACCAATATCCCAGACCTATCGTGCTGTCATCCCGTTTGTAGTCAGTGACTTGGTACGTACTGCGATTTTGGTTGCATTCCCAACAATAATTTTGTTTGTGCTTCGTATGTGAAGTGCTTATTGAAGTGGAGTGCTACGCATTGAGATGAACTATCTTAGGTAGTGAATAATCATATTTGTGTGCTGTACACCGTGATTAAGTGAATATTAAATTGCTTGATGAGTTAGTGCACTATCGTTGTGACGAGGAAAATTTTATGAAAGTAGTAATTATTGGTGGCGGAATCGGTGGTTTGGCGGCAGCCGCTTGTTTGCTGAAGCAAGGGCATCATGTGCGTGTTTACGAGCAGGCTCCGGAACTTGGCGAAATTGGTGCTGCTGTACAAATGAGTGCCAATGCAGTCAAAGTGCTTGATCATCTCGGTTTGCGTGAATACATGGAGAGTGTTGCCGTTAAACCAAAAGCTTTTGAGTTTCGACGATACGACGACGGGGAAATATTACATACCATTCCGCTTGGCGATTCACACGAGGCTCAGCATGGGGCACCGTATTATCAGGTACATCGTGTCGATTTGCATGTTGGGTTACTGCGTGTTGTCCTGTCACTGGACAAGGATGCCGTACGTCTCGGATGCCGTGCAGTTGAGATTTCAGAGACCGAGACAGGTGTGAATATCAAGTTTGAGGATGGAAGTGCCACACAGGCTGAGTTGCTGATTGGTGCCGACGGAATTAAGTCAGTGGTCCGTAAATATGTTATCGATACTGAACCACCAAAATTTACCGGCCAGGTTGCCTGGCGGATAAGTATTCCAACAGAACGGATCCCTCAGGAACTGCGTCCAGATGTGGTTTCCTCAATATGGTGTGGCCCAAAGAATCATGCGGTCATGTATTACATGCGATCAGGGACGTTGTTGAATTTTGTCGGTTGTGTTGAGCGACCATGGGAAGAAGAATCGTGGACTACAAAGAAACCATGGACTGAGCTTGACGAAGACTATCGAGGGTGGCATCCGATTGTACGCGCTGTTATTGATAATGTGGATCATGATCAGTGTTATCGCTGGGCATTAAATAACCGTGAGCCTGTTCTTGAATGGAGCACCAAGCGAATTACTCTTTTAGGAGATGCCGTGCACCCGACCTTGCCGTACATGGCACAGGGGGCAGCAATGGCTATTGAAGATGCTGCAGTTTTATCTCGTGTATTGGCATTGGATGTTGAACTCCCTGATGCATTGAAAACCTACCAAGAACTGCGGGCCCCTCGTACGGCAAGGGTTGTTCGTGAGTCTACGGAAATGGCTGATCTTTACCATATTTCAAATAAAGAGGAGATGAGGCGGGCTTTTAAAAATCGTAATCTTTCTGAATCCAGGAATGGGTGGTTGTATCCGTATGACCCAATGAATGTGACTTTAGTTAAATAGTTTTATTTATACAAAAAAGGAGTAGACATGAAGAAACTAATTATTGCTTTGTCAGCGTTGATGTCCCTTAGCGTTGCAGGTCAGTCGATTGCTGAGGTTGTTACTCTGCGTTTGCATAATCATTTACCCCCCAAGGCTTTAGCTCAGGTAGATGTAATTACTCCATGGATTGAAAAAGTGGAGCGTGAATCTGGCGGGAAAATCAAAATTCAGGTTTACCCGTCTATGCAACTGGGTGGCTCGCCAGCCCAGTTGATGGATCAGGTAAAAGATGGCGTCGTTGATATGACGTGGGTGAATATTGGTTATACCCCTGGCCGATACCCGGCTTCCGAGGTTTTCGAACTACCCTTCATGATCAAGTCTGCCGAAGGTGCAAGTAAAGCATTATGGGAATATTTTGAAACTAATAAGCTTGCCGATAGTGAATATCGACCATGGAAAATAATTGGTTTGAATGTGCACGATGCAGGTCAAATTCATATGGTCAACTCACCTATTACCAGCGTAGATGACTTTAAAGGGAAAAAACTGCGCGCTCCTTCTCGAGTAACTACCAAGATGATTGAGTCATTGGGTGCAACTGCGATTGGTATGCCAATTACTCAGGTTGGTGAATCCCTTTCCAAAGGTGTCGTCGAAGGTGCGATTTTGCCATGGGAAATCGTTCCGGCGATCCGTGCACATGAAATGGTTGGTTATCACACGGAAATTGATGCTGAAAACAAGGCGTTGTATACCGCTGTGTTTGTTTTTGCGATGAACAAGCAGAAGTACCAAAGCCTACCGCAAGAACTGAAGAAAGTAATTGACGAAAACAGTGGCTTTGCTTATGCGAGCCTTGCAGGAAAGGCCTGGGATAGATCTGTACCAAAAGCTCGTCAGCTTGCACTTGATCGCGGTAACAAGTTCAACAAAATTGAAGGTCCGGAGCTGGATAAGTGGAAAGCTGCTGCTGAAAAAGTTTCTAATGATTGGGTCGAAGAAGTAAATAAAAAAGGTATTAATGGTAAAGAGCTTATTGAATCAGCTAATCAGCTTTTGATTAAATACGACAATTGACAGGAAAGAAATGCATATCTCGAGAACATATATTAATGGTCAATTTTTAAATCCTGATCAGTCGAGTTTGATTGCTGAATGTTTTAATCCTGCAACCGGAGAGGCTGAGGCACGTTATGTGAGTGCATCGTTGCAAGATGTGGATGAGGCTGTCTGTGCTGCACGCAAGGCGTTTGAGACAACTCCTTGGTCACAATCCCCAAAACTCAGGTCGGATATGCTGCGTTTGTTTGCTGACCGGCTTGAGGCTTGTGCCCCTGAAATTTCTCAGGTGTTAGTTGCCCTGAATGGAAAATTGAAGCGAGAGGCAGATCAGGAGTTGAATGCATCGGTTTCTGAGCTAAGGTATTACTCGGGATTGGCGCGCAATATTTTTGGCCGGAATATTGAGATTGAGCCTGATAAATACTCTCTGATCGAGAAAGAGGCTGTCGGCGTCGCTGCTGTGGTCGTACCATGGAATGCGCCAGCTACCTTGCTTATTCGGTCGCTTGCTCCTGCACTTGCGGCTGGTTGTTCAGTTGTCATTAAGGCCGCGCATCAAACAGCGCAAGTGAATGAGATGATCATGAAGTGTCTCGTTCAGGATCAAAACTTGCCTTTGGGAGTTGTGAACTGGTTTACCGAACGGGGTTCGCAAGCCTCGCAGTATTTGTGCATGCATCCTGATGTCGACGTGGTTAGTTTCACCGGATCGACCCACGTCGGTAAGCTGATTGCTGAGTCGAGTGCAAAGCGTTTGGCTCGTTTGTCGCTCGAATTGGGTGGCAAGGCACCTGCTATTGTTTTGAAGGATGCCGATCTTGACAGGGCCGTTGCAGGTATCGTAGCAGGAGCTACCGTAATGGCCGGGCAAATGTGTACGGCCATTAGTCGCGTGCTCGTCCATGAGTCAATCAAAGATACAGTTTTAGACCGTATGGTTAGTGCGTTCAAGGGTCTGCGCGTCGGCCCAGGGGCCGATCCTGCCTCACAAATGGGGGCCCTGATAGACAAGGCAAGCCAAAGTCGGCTATTGCGTGAAATTGACGAGGCAAAGCAGTCAGCCGAGCTATTGCTTGAGGGGCAAATTCCTGCTGATATGCCCGAGGCGTCGTCATTCCTTTCCCCATCGATCATTGCTGCTCAGGATCTGGACAGCCATTTCATTCAGGAGGAGTTGTTTGGTCCGATAGTGACGTTCGAAACATACTCTGATATTGATGAAGCAGTGGCGCGTTCAAATGCTACTCGATATGGCTTGGCATCATCAATCTGGGCTACCGATTATCGAATAGCCAGATATATGGCGCGACGACTCAAATTTGGTAATGTTTGGATTAATGCGCATAACCGCTTGTTCGCCGAGGTGGAAACAGGTGGATATAAGGAAAGCGGCGTTGGTCGTTTACATGGTGTAGATGGTCTTCTGGACTTTATCGAAACCAAGCATGTTTACATTGATACGACTCATTAACAGGTAAGAAAATGGACAATACAAATGATGTCATCATTGTTACAGGAGCAGCCCGTGGCATTGGCTTTGCGTTTGCCGAGCGATTAGCTCAGGATGGCTATACAGCAGTAATTTTTGATCTGGCCGGAGCCGAAGATGCGGCAGCCAGAATCAGAGCTGCTGGTGGTAAATCTTACGGCTACAGTGGAAGTGTTACTTCGGAACAGGATTGGGACTCAATGCTTGCTGAATTGTCAGTCAAGAATGTAAAAATTCGTGGCTTGGTAAATAACGCAGCATTATTTGCCAGCCTTGAAATGCAGCCTTTCATGGATGTAGATCGGGAAACCTGGATGAAGGTAATGGAAGTTAATACCTATGGCCCCTTTCTGGCTGTGCAGAAAGTTACCCCTTTCATGAAGGAAGAAGGAGGGGCGATTGTCAATATTTCCTCTACTTCCCCTTTAAAGGGTGTCACTGGTATGCCACATTACGTTGTGAGCAAAGGTGCGGTCCTTGCCTTGACGAAAAGCCTTGCGCGGGAACTTGGCGAACACGGAATTCGGGTCAATACAATTGCTCCGGGTTTTACACTCAGCGACGGCATTATGCTCAATACGGAACATGTGAACAAGTTTCGTGATATTGGCAAGGCTGCGCGATCAATCAAGCGAGATCAGCAACCGGCAGATCTGGTGGGTGCTTTATCGTTCTTGATTGGGCCAGACTCAGGCTTTATCACTGGCCAAACTCTGGTGGTTGATGGGGGAGCCTACTTCGTTTAGTTGTTGCAGATGACAGTTCACTAAATTGGTTGTCTGGTTTTTTTTCTGAACTCCAGAGGCGTTAGGCCGGTCTTTTTTTTGAACTGTCGACAGAAATAAGGTACGTCGGAAAATCCTGATATTTGAGAAATCCTATCAACTGATGAGTTAGTGTTTGCAAGTAACTGACAGGCCTCTTTTATGCGACGGTCAAGTATGACCTGTATCGGGGATTTGTTTAGGTTCAGTTTTGTAGTTCTTATCAGTTTGTCTTTTGATATCTCAAGGCTTACTGCGTATTCAAATATTTTCATTTCTGTTTTGAAATGTTTTTCAACCAAAAGAAGAAAGTCTGTAATTTTTTTGTCGCTATTTTTTCCTGTGTGTGGCGTTGATATGTTAGTTTTCGGGTGGCGTGCAATTATCAGGCAGATGACTTGTGCCAGCCTGGATGTGATAAAGCTCTCCGCGTCTTTCAGTCTCGATAATTCAGCTGACAAAATTTGAAAGCAATTGTTCAGTCCAAAAAGATCATTACTTTCATGAGCTATTTTTGTTACGGCAGGAGCCATGAAAAGATTTTCAAAAATGGAGCTTGTTGTTTTGCTTTCCGGAAAAATGAATATGTCATGACTAACGGTAAGAACGCTTCCGGTCGCTTCGTTATTTGTCTGGAAAGAGTGTGAGTGAAGAGCAGGAACAATGATTGCGGATGGAGAGTTTATTAAAAAGTCTATGCCATCGAGTTGTGCATTGATTGTGCCTGACGCCAGCCAAATAATTTGGTTCAGATTTTGATGGATATGGGTCTGTATTTCCCAGTTGTAGGTGTTGCTTCGTGACTTTATCGACTCTATGTGTATGAAAAATGGGTGGCTTTCCGGTGGCTCACCATAAAGTCCGAAGGTTGGTGCGCGGGTGATTGTTGGTTTTTTTGAAACCATTTAGTTTGTGTGCTACTCTTTGCAATAAAAATTCAATTATATTGCAAATTTTATTCAATTTATCTTAATTTTTGCGTTTAAAGTATCAATGCAGGTTAAGAGTGATATTTGAGTTTCTTGTCACCTGAGGACTTGTTTTCGCAATGTTTTGGAGAAATAAAAATGTTTGTTTTTGATCCTTACGATCCCTTGGTCGATTCGAATCCATTTCCCTTATACAAAATACTTCGGGACGACCATCCGTGCCACTGGAGTCCGGCGGGCAATATGTGGTTTTTGTCTCGTTATTCAGACGTGCTGACCGCCGCAAATGATTGGGAAACGTATTCTTCTACGAAAGGTAACTTGCTGGCCGAGTTGCCAAACCGTACTGGAGCTACGTTGGGTACAACTGATCCTCCAAGACATGATCGTTTGCGTAGTTTGGTTCAGCATGCTTTTTTGAGGCGCAATCTTACGGCCCTTACCGAGCCATTGCGTGAAATAGCGCGAAACGCTGTTAAAAAGTTCGAGGGCCGTAAAGAGTTTGATTTCAATCGTGAATTCTCAACAGCGATGACAATCAAGACGCTCGAACTGATTATTGGTCTTCCACCATCAGACGAGGACTTTCTTCGTAAACAGGCCATGTTATGTGTGCAGACTGACCCGGTGGTCAGGGGCAAGACTCAGGAGCATCAAGATGCTTTTAGATGGATCAATGAGTTTGCGCAGTCAGTGATTGAGGACCGCCGGGCGAATCCAAAAGATGACCTTATTTCGCAATTTAGTATTGCTGAAATCGACGGTGATCGACTTGATGAGCGGGAGGTAATTATGACGACAACCATGTTGATCGTTGCTGGTGCTGAATCCATGGGGGCTTTCATGAGTCTCGTTGCGATGAATCTTGCTGACCATCCTGAAGCGCGGAGTCGTGTCGTCGCCAATCCAGAGTTGTTACCCGATGCAATCGAAGAGTCGTTGCGGTTTAACACGTCAGCACAACGGATGAAACGAGTTTTGACCCGTGATGTCGAGTTGCATGGACAGTTAATGAAAGCGGGTGATTACGTCTGTCTGACATACGGGGCAGCCAATAGGGATGAGCGTCAGTTCCCGAATCCTGATGTTTATGATATCGATCGCAAACCACGTGGTCATTTGGGGTTTGGTGGCGGTGTTCATGCTTGTCTCGGAGCGATCATGGCACGCCAGGCAATCCGTATTGCCTTCGAAGAGTTTCACAAGGCCTTTCCGTGCTACCGGCGTGTTGAGCACGACTTGCCATGGATGTCGTCAACTAACTTCCGCAGCCCACTTTCACTCAAACTTGCCATCGATTGAGAGGATAAATTATGACAATCATTACCTATGTTGACGCTTCAGGTCATTCCAGCACTGTTGACTTGCCCGATGGGTGGACCCTCATGCAAGGCGCTGTTACCAATGGTATTGAGGGTGTTCTGGGCGAGTGTGGAGGGTCGTGTGCCTGTGCGACCTGTCATTGTTATATCGAACAGGATCGTTTGGGCGAGCTCCCGGTAATGTCGTCTGTAGAAAACGATATGCTTGACCAAGTTGCCGCGCAGCGCCAGATGAACAGCCGTCTTGCGTGCCAGATAAAAATTGGCCCGCACTTGCAAGGGTTGCGTGTCGAATTGCCCAGCGTGCAAGAGTAGGTTTGATATGGAATCTCAAGCTGCTGAACAGGGTCGTGTTGTTATTGTCGGTGCGGGTCAGGCTGGAATTGTTGTGGCTGAGTCCCTTCGTGGCGGAGGCTATGCGGGCCAAATCGTCATTATGTGTGATGAAGGCGTAGCTCCCTATCATCGGCCACCATTGTCCAAAGCCTGGCTTGCCGGCGAACTGGCCAGAGGCCAATTGTTGATGCGGTCACCCGAAGCTTTTCAGCGCAAAGGCATTGACTTGCGTATCGGGGTTAAGGTAGTTGACATTAATGCCGTGTCGCGTCAGGTAGAGATGGCTGATGGAAATACATTGGCTTATGACATCTTGGTTATTGCAACTGGGGCATCACCTCGCGTTTTGAACTTGCCCGGGGTTAAAGCACAAGGTGTTCATGTTTTACGCTCAATAGATGATGCCGAATCTATTGCTGACAGCCTTGGCTTTTGCGCGACACATGATTTGCCCGTAGTTGTCATTGGTGGTGGCTTTATCGGTTTGGAAGTCGCATCTACGGCGCGTATGAAAGGGCTGAGGGTGACTGTGCTGGAAGCAGCGTCCAGGTTATTGGGGCGTGTTCTTGCGCCAGTATTGTCCGACTGGTACGCTGACCTGCATAGGTCACATGGCGTGAGTCTGATGCTCGGTGCCCGGCCAAAATCGATCGATATCGGTGCAGAGGGTCGAGTACAGGCTGTTACCCTTGAGGATGGCTCGCAAGTCCTCGCAGGGATGGTGGTATTGGGAGTGGGTGTTATTGCTAATGATGGTCTTGCTAAAGCTGCCGGGCTTACGTGTGATGCCGGGATCGTTGTTGATGACGCGGGTCGAACTAGTTATTCAGGTATTTATGCTGCCGGTGATTGCACCGTTCGGTATTTATCTGATGGCACTCCACTTCGGCTCGAGTCCGTTCAAGGGGCAACGGAGCAAGCGCGATGTGTGGCATCTACAGTGCTTGGTAAGCCTCGGGAAGTAGCATGTGCACCATGGTTCTGGAGCGATCAATACGACAAGAAGCTGCAGATAGCCGGGCTTTCTCATGGAGCAAATCGATGGGTTGTCCATGGTGATATGTTTGAAGAAAGCTTTAGTGTCGAACATTACTGTGATGACCAGTTGCTTGCAATTGATACGATTAATTCGGCCAAAGAGCACTTGGCTGCACGTAAGCGACTTGAGGCTGAGCTGCAGAATCGTTAATGTTAAGGAAGCTATGCCATAGCCTGGCTGATTTAGGCCCTCATCGGGGATTCGATTCATTTGTCACGGGTATTTTTCAGTTGAATATAATAGTAGGATCCTTGATTTACATGGGGAGCTCAGACGCGGATCAAGCATTTTGGGTTTTGTATGGTTCAGGTGTAACTTCCGATTAGGTCTTCATGTTAGAAAAACTCTATGGCCGCCCCGGCTTCTTGCTTAGACGAGCCCATCAGATATCCGTTGCATTGTTTGAGCACAGCTGTAAAGAGCTTAGCCTTACACCAGCGCAGTTTGGTGTTTTATATGTGGTTAATCGCGTATCACCGATTGACCAAGCTACTTTGTCAAGGTGTTTGGGTTTTGACAAGGTAACAACCCTGCATGTGGTGCGTGTGCTCGAAAATAGGGGGTTGTTGTCGCGTAGTCAAAGCATTAAAGACGCCCGCAAACTTGATATTGAACTAACCTCTGATGGGCAGGCTATTTTCGAAAAAGCGATGCCATTGGCGGTGCAGGCGGCAACCCAATTGTTGAAACCTCTAACGCCCGATCAGCAAGAAGTTTTTCTCGAGTTATTGGGCGTTATTTGCTCAGATCTTGAGGGTTTTGCCCGGGCACCTTTAGATCGGCGAGTCATGTCTTAGGGGGCCGTTGGTTCCCTGCTGAGGTAGTAGGTTATCTGTTTTGCTCTTGTAAGCCAACGCAGGTGTCATCGCCAGGCACGCGTTGGCTTTTCAGGTTTGGCTTATTTGATTCCTCCCGGACCTACCCCATCCATCCGTCGTCATCAAGAATCGTGCGAACACCCGAGTTCGACAGTTAAAAGCGTAAGCCGTTGATTTATATAGCACCCGCTTAAAAACGCTCCACTACAAATTGAGGTATTGGATGTCGGCTGTTGGTTTCTTAACGTGTAGACTTGACAGTATTGCTGCCTGCTCACTGTCGATTGTCGACAGCCCCTTGACGGGCTCATGGCCTTCAAAGGCCACCTGATGGGTCTGAATTCGGCGCAGCAGCCATAGTGCCCTGTCGGGCGATCCGACGTCGGGCACGGGTGTCTCTCGTAGTCTGGCCCGCATGACTCGGGCCAGCATCAAGGCGATAAAGCAAATATAAGCATGAGCCCGGATGCGATCGGGCAGTCGATGGTAGACCGGCCCGATCTCAATGTCCGACTTGAGCATCTTGAAGCCGCGTTCGATATCGGCCAATGATTTGTAGCGCGCGATGACCTCAGCGGCCGTCAAGTCGGTCGCGGTAGGAACACCGGTTCCCCGGTGCCCCCCGCACAGATCCGTACGTGCGGAATTACCGCATACGGCTCCTGCCTTGGGTTGTGACGTCAAAACGAGCCGAGGGATAGGGATGCTTCGGAGCGTGTCGCGGGTACAGCAGGTAACGACGAGCGATCATTTTCAGTCTCTCCCACGTCATTCGGTGCCGCTGACTCCGGCGCCTGAGCGCGTGTAGCCATCGTCGACAAACTTCTTGGTAGAACTGATCCAGTCGCTTTTCGTTACCGGGCACATTGAAGTAAGCAAAGTAGCCGCGCACCACTTGGCCAAGCCATTTACCAATCGCGGGGACGGATTCATGGCGACGACGTAGCAATGTCTGACCTACTGCTTTCAAAGTGGCACGCATTCGCTTCTTGACGGTGAGGCGTTTGACCTCGAAGAAGCCCTTCTTATTTTTACCACAAATGTGAGTAAAACCAAGAAAGTCAAACGTCTTGGGTTTGCCTTCACCGCGCTTGAGACAGTCTTCGACAGCGTACCGTCCAAACCGTATCAATCGGGTTTTGGCAACATTCAGTTCCAGACCGAACTGACCAAGGCGTTTCGCAAGTGCCTTCAGGAACTGCCGGGCTTCTGACTCGTAAGCGAACCCCATCACGCTGTCGTCCGCGTAGCGCACAACGATGACATCACCCTTGGCAATCCGCCTGCGCCATTTTGCAACCCAGAGGTCATACACATAGTGCAGGTAAATGTTTGCCAATACCGGTGATATAACAGCCCCTTGGGGGCATCCGCGCTCAGACGGAATACGGCGACCCTCTTCAAATACACCTGCCACAAGCCATTTACGAACCAGTCTCAGAAGACGTCGGTCCGCAATCCGATGCTCAAGGAAACGCATCATCCATTCATGATCAATCATGTCGAAGAATGCACGGATATCTGCATCCAGCACCCACCTCACCTGACGTGTCTGTAGCCCAACCGTCAGTGCATCCAAGGCGTCGTGCTGGCCCTTGCCCTGTCTGAATCCATAAGAGAACCCCATGAAGTCCTGCTCGTAAATTGCATTCAGCAGCTGAGATACCGCATGCTGAACCAGCCGATCTTCCAGAGCTGCGATCCCAAGCGGTCGTTGACTGCCATCCGCTTTGGGAATGTAAACTCGCCGGGAAGCTGTTGCCCGATACCGTCCGGCATGTATTTCATCATGCAGCTCGGGTAGTCGGGTGGACAGCCCCCGCTCATACTCTGCCCACGTCATCCGATCAATACCTGTTGCAGCCTGCCTGTTGAGGGCATAGAAGCTCTCGTATAGTCGCTCCACAGTCAAGTGGTGCATCAGTGACGTGAACCGGACACGCTTATCCCTGCGTGCCGCTTGACGTATGCCTTCCAGAGACATCGACGCACTTACCCGGCCCTGAGTCCGGCGTGCGGGTTCCTGGTTGGCATTTCCCTTGGCTACTCCCCTTTTCTCCACCGCCTCCGCAGGTTTCCCTTTGTTCGGCAGCTTCTTCGATACTACGGGAGTATCCGACTTCTCATCAACGTAGACGGCAGGATTACGGTTTATGACCTTGCCTGCCCCGTCCGGTACCACATGATCGGACATTGATGAGACCTCCCAGTTTCCGTGTGAGTGACTTCCCAGCGTGCTCAGGGTCTGCGACCGCGCGGGACGCGAACATGGCTTGCACTTGTCGTCATGTTCACTGTGGCCTTCCGCTTCGCATAACAGCGTCGGCGTCCCGGATTTATGATTTCGCGGCTCTATGGCTGGCCCGCAGGTTTCCCCTGTCAACACTTCACCGACCACCTCACGGTGGCCAGCGCATGACTCGGGGTTAGGATGATGTGCCATTCTTTCCTATATCGGACTTTCACCGACTATCAACTCACCAGCTTTGACTGGCGTACTACGCGCTCCATTTCCCCCATCCTTGTTGACATTGCTGGCCTGGGGCATCGTATCGGCTTCGCTTGTTTTTCGTGGAGTCACCGATGTCAACAACCAGAGGGCCGGGTCAGGCCTGGTGGGAATTTCATTTGAATGCCATTGCCCGTGAGGGCATTGCGGTCAAGGCCTATGCCCGGCGTGAGGGGCTTGATGAGTCGAGCCTTTATTATTGGCGCCGACGCCTGCGCGCACAAATCCAGGGACCACAACCACTGGCGCTTGAGCACTCGAATGGTGCGCCACCGCCGTCAGCACGTTTTGTTTCTGTCTGCGTCAATACCGTACGTGACGCTACCAACTCTCACTCTGTCCTGATACTGGGATCGGGTCTGCGCCTGGAGTTGTCGTCCCTGCCCAGCCCTCAGTGGCTGGCCCAGGTCAGTCTGGCCCTGACCGCACAGGTGCGCTGATGCACCCGGGCGCCTCTATCAGTCAGGTCTACCTGTGCTGCGTGCCGGTCGACTTCAGAAAACAAATTGATGGCCTGGCGGCCCTGGTTCAGGCCGAATTGTCGTTGAACGTCTTTGGCGATGCGCTGTTCGTGTTTGCCAACCGCCAACGCACGGGTAATCCTCCCATTTTTAGCAGTAAGCGGCAGTAGAATTGTTTAAATATTTACTGGCTAATTTCTGTCGTGGAGTAATGCCGCCCAGCGCCATGTTCGGCCTTTCATTGTTGCGTATTTCGGCGAACGTGA
>NZ_NIQA01000019.1 GCF_002236805.1 Pusillimonas sp. T2
TGTAGTTCCCCAGCCGCTTACAATTGAAGCGGCAGTTCTGTTAAATCAGCTTTCTGTATATACAAGGGAGACAATCATTATGGTGACTTATACCAATAAGTTCAAAGCGGCTACGGTTCAAGCTGAGCCCGTCTGGTTTGATGCCGCGGCTACCGTCGAGAAAACTATCGGTCTGATAAAAGAAGCAGCCGACAATAACGCTCAGATCATCGCATTTCCTGAAGTTTTTATTCCCGGATATCCATATCACATCTGGTTGGACAGCCCCTTCGCGGGGATGGGCAAATTCGCCACTCGCTATCATGAACAATCCCTGCCAATTGACAGCCCGTTGATCACCCGGATTCAGGAAGCTGCCGAGAACAATAATATATGTGTGGTGATCGGATTCAGTGAGCGCGACGGCGGCAGTCTCTACATGAGCCAACTGATTATTGATGAAAAAGGGGAGATCGTTTCCCACAGACGAAAACTGAAACCCACTCATGTAGAGCGTACTGTCTATGGCGAAGGTGACGGATCGGACATCGCAGTTCACGATATGCCTCTCGGTAGGGTCGGCGCTCTGAATTGTTGGGAACATTTCCAGACCCCAACCAAATACGCAATGTACGCGATGCATGAACAGATCCATATCGCGGCATGGCCTGGGATGTCCTTATATCAGCCTGAAGTATTCGCCTTCAGTTCCGAAGCACAGCTTGTCGCCACTCAAATGTACGCAATGGAAGGACAAACGTTCGTATTGTGCTCGACTCAGGTTGTGGGAAAAGCCGCACTTGAGTTTTTCTGCGAAAACGAAATGCACGAAAAGCTTATCGGCTATGGCGGAGGGTTCGCTCAAATATTCGGACCGGACGGTCGACCATTAGCCGAGCGAATGCCTGCGGATGGGGAGGGGATCCTCTACGCCGAGATCGATCTGGCACAAATCACGATGGCTAAACAGGCCGCAGACCCTGTGGGCCATTATTCCCGGCCCGATGTTTTTTCATTGCAGTTCAACAACCAGGCGCAGTCCCCCGTCAAACGCTTGAAGGATATAGGAAAACATATTGAGTCGGAGGAAGTCTTCTCCTCAGTATCGCAGGTTACCGGACCTGGCTTAACGTATAGCCTGGAAGCCCCCGGTCTGTCTTTACAAAAGCCGCTTGTTCAACATGAGCGGGTCAACGGCCACAAAGAGAGCTGATAACCGTTCGCTTTGAGCCGACTGCTCGTTCAGTTCGGCCACATGAAAGCAAGAGGAGGCGGGCGCCAATGCGCGTTCGCCTCCTGTTTCTATACAAATCACAAAGGTAATCCCCCCTGCCTGGCCGGTATTGGCTCAGGAACAGCCCACCTGCACCTTGACGATGCAGGAGTTGGAATGGCTGCTGGAAGGCTTCGATTTATAGGCACATCAGCCGCATAAGACCTTGCATTATGCGGCCACGACATAGGGCATAAAAAGTAAAATGGCGGGCATGACTTCAACGCCCGCCACCCCTATTCTTGCCTTGACGCAAATCGATCCGTCAAAGTACGGCGTGACGGTGACGCCCGGGCTTGAACGCCTGATGCAGGATATTCAGGCACATGTCCAGCGCCATCCACAAGCACGTGTCGAGACCCAGCTGCGCGAGCAAATGGGAAAAACATGGCACGGTTCTGCGGTTGAATAAGAAAACGGTGAGTCTGCGCACCGACGACGAGATGCTCTGGAAAGTCTCGCCAGGATTGCTGCGCAAATCCGGTCGCTGAGACACGCGAACTTTACCGCCGACGGCCGTCGCAGAAAACCATGGGGTTCGTGGCGCACTTACGAATGATGTGAGTTAATGCGCCGCTTATGAAAACTTATTGGAAGGCTGCCGTTACGTTACCCGCTTGTTTTGCGAATTGCTTTAAAGGCAACGACTTTTGGATCTTTAGCTGTTTAAGCTGATTCAGGTCGAAATCAACATAATTGATAGATCCATAGCTGCGAATATAAAACTTACGTCGCTCAAGATCCGACAAGGCTGTCCACGATGTGTATTCCGAGGTATACAAGGGCTCACCCGTAACGGCGGGCGCGGCGATGTTTACAACGCTTTCCTCGAAGCGCTCATCGATCGTGATACCTCGTGGGCGATCAAAATTATTCATGACATGCGACAACGTCAGGACCGCCTCATCAGCAGTTTTTGCTTTTTCCGCAAATTGCGAATAGTAAACAGCACGAACAAAACGCCCTACCGAAGTATTCGAGGCGGGTAACGCCACGGTCGCGATCCCAGAGTCAGGCTGCTGGAAAGTGACACCAGCAAACGTGGTCTTTGACTGATCTTTATTACTCAGAAAAGTGTAGTTATTCAGATTCGTTTGATGCCACTGAAATTCAGGGCCGTTCGTCATAACGCCGACCGGATTGTCGATGACGTTTTGCTTACCCTGCGAAAACTCAATCACAATCGAGGCACCCGATGCATCGTGCAACGTGTAGTGAAATGGCGTTTTCAGAACGCCCAACGGCAGTAGCGCAGTAACGAGTACCGGCGTATCTTTCAACGCCGCCTTTACCTCTGCAACGTTTTTGAAATTCGACAGCGTCCAAGCGCCAAGATCGATCGCGGCCAGCACCGCGCTGGTTTTATCAACCATATCGCGTGGCCCATCAGTGCTGGCGTAAGCCAACAAACTAAAACTCATGCCGGCTTCGTTAACCCCTTCAGCAACCTTTAGCTGCTTAGTAAGGGGATCAGGCACAGTCACCGAAATAAATGCATATTTTGACTCGAAGCGTAGCTCGGGATGATCCTTCGCTTGAGAGTCAAATTTGTATCCGGCTGGAAAATAAGTGACTTCGTAAGGAAGCTCCATGGGCAGCTCCATGGTCCTTCCTGCGTAAGGTACACCATTGATGTCCTTGTAAAGCAAAGAAGTACACGCCTGACCCACAGCCGGCAGCGTCAACAAACTTGCCAGCGCCACAGCACCAATTTTTTTCCACTGCCGCTCAATACTTTTCATTTCATATCGCCTTTTGAGAAACAGAGTTTTCTCAGTTTTGATTGCCCATGGGTAAAAAAGGACGTTTATCGCCCAGCTCCAGCTAACACCTTGTAAAAGCATAACTAAAGACAATGATGTCCTCGTAGAGACATAGCCCCACGAGCACAAAGGAGCAGCTCTTTATGTCCGTCACTTTCTTGGCGCACTGGCAGAACCTTATTTGCCGCCCGCTATCAGCGCAAAGCATATCAGACCGCTACAGAGATGCCGGGAAGCCTTCTATAAGCATTAGTGATGAAAACCGCCTGACTCATCTTGCTCGCCCGGTACTGAAATGGGATGCGCAGCGAAATAATCCAGACAGCGACGGAAGTCGTCCAGCAGCAAAGACGCCAGATCGCGCGTAACGCCATGACGTACTAGAATGCGTTGAATGACCAGATCTTGGCGGTTTGCCGGCATGGAGTACGCCGGTACCTGCCACCCGCGGGCCCGCAGGCGATCGGCTAGATCGTAAAGATTGAATCCAGGATTCACGCCATCTTTGATCTTCCAGCACAGTGCCGGGATGCCTTTGTTCGGGTCACCGTCAAACAAAATCTCGAACGGGCCCAGCTTTGCGATCTCGCTCGAAAGATAACGGGCCGTGTCGTAGCAGGCACTTTGAATACGACGGTAGCCCTGCTTGCCAAGACGCAAAAAGTTGTAGTACTGCGCCACAATCTGACCGCCAGGCCGTGAAAAATTCAATGCGAAAGTGGGCATGTTGCCACCCAGATAGTTGACATTGAAGATGAGCTTTTCGGGAAGGTGAACTGCATCACGCCAAATTACCCAGCCCACCCCCAACGGCGCCAATCCAAATTTATGGCCAGAGGTGTTTATCGACACCACGCGTGGGAGACGGAAATCCCATTGCAGATCGGGTGCGCAAAATGGAGCCAAAAAGCCACCACTAGCCCCGTCAACGTGGATAGGAATATCAAGGTCCGTGTCTTTTTGCAATTTATCCAGCGCGTCGTGCACCGCTTTGACCGGCTCGTACTCGCACGTGAAAGTAACACCCAAAGTCAGCACGACACCGATCGTATTTTCGTCGACACGCTTTAATACCTCTTCGGCACTCATGATCAACCGACCGTTTTCCATCGGAATTTCACGCAGCTCGACATCGAAATAGCGGGCGAATTTATGCCAACAAATCTGAACAGGACCACAAATCAAGTTGGGCTTGTCAGTAGAAAGCCCTGCCGCACTACGTTTTTTGCGCCATGCCCATTTAAGGGCCAACCCGCCTAACATCGCCGCTTCGGACGAGCCGGTTGTCGAGCAACCCAACGTGTTTTTTGCGTCGGGAGAATTCCAGAGATCGGCCAACATGTGTACGCAACGCGCCTCGATCTCAGCGGTCTGTGGGTACTCGTCTTTGTCAATCATGTTCTTGTCGATTGACTCGTCCATCAGCTTATGGATTTCTTCGTCGACCCAGGTCTGGCAGAACGTCGCCAAGTTCTGGCGAGAGTTTCCATCGAGCATGAGTTCATCGTGGACGACTTGGTAGGCATGCCGCGGATCATGCTCTTTCTCGGGCATTTTGTACTTAGGCATGGATACCGATAAATCGGTAGACGCATAAACGTCTGAATATAAATCGTCGCGTATATCTTCTTTGGCGTGTAATGGCATAAGATCCCTTTGATGAACGAGAAAAACTGATTAAACCCACTGTGACTAATGTTCGGAACCTGCGGCCACAGGTAGCCCGGCCTCGCCTTCCTTCAACACCGCAACAATCTGGCTTTCTGTAAATCTGCTTTTCTTCAAGGGAGTCTCCATATCAGGGAGGCTCCGAAATTCTACCGGCTAACGTCTACTCACTGGGGGAGCTTACGTCGGCGTCTAAGATTGATTACTTTATGAAAGATAGCGCCTAGAGAGGATGCTGCGCGACCTCAACTCGGTTACGACCATTATTTTTTGCTAAATAGAGCATTTTGTCGGCGAGTTTTACTAGAGCGTCAATATCACTAACGTGGGATGCCCCCATGGCCACGCCGAGAGAAATTGTTATGTGGCCCACATGATCAAACACGTGTCGTTCTACGGTATTACGCAAGCGCTCGGCCATTTCAGACACGGCATCCAATTTTGCATCTGGAACCAATATCAAAAACTCCTCTCCGCCGATTCGACAAACCAGGTCTTCACGGCGCGAACAAGCCTTCATCAACAACGCCAGATCTTTTAATACAACGTCGCCGGCGTCATGGCCGTAGGTGTCGTTAATACGCTTAAAGTGATCGATATCAATAGCAATAATCGCTACTGATGTTTGATTACCCTTCCAAAGCTCAAGCGCAGCGTCGTAGGCTCGTCGATTGGCCAAACCAGTCAAAGAGTCTGTTTCTGCTGCTGTATTGGCCTTGCTGAGCTTCCCATACATCAACATGACACCGGTGAACAGTGCTTTCTTAAGGTGAGCGGTTTCGAAGTACCAAGCGCTGATATTTTCTATGTCGCGCGCCGTTTCCGGACGATCGATCACAGCTGCGCTTTCTGCGAGGCGGCGAAGTGGTTTAGAAATGAGCCGTGCCGACCAAATAATCAACACGACAATAAAAATAGTCATGGGCAAAGCGTTAAGCAGCACCTTAGAAATTAGCTCGCTTAACGGCGCCAACGCAGTCTCTCGAGGACGTTGTGATACAACTCCCCATCCTGTTCCGGGCACAGGGGCGTACCCGGCCAGCATTTGCACATTTTGACTATTCGTTAATTCAGTTGCTCCCGAATTGCCCGCAACAACATCATTAATTGCCGGATTGTTTTCAACAACATCCCCCACCCTTCCAGGGTCGGGGTGAGATATCAAGCGCCTACCGGAATCTACGACATAAACATAAGAGCCATCTTTGTGAAAATGCTTACCCAGCATATGACTTAAGATGCTTGCTTCTTGCAGATAAATCGTGCCACTAATAAACCCACGAAAAACGTTTGAATTGTCGAAGATTGGATGCGACACCATAATTAATAGCCTGCCTGTTTGAGCCACAAAAGGCGGGCTTATCAGTGGCGCACGCGCTTGACGCGCCAAGATCGAGCCTTCGGAGTTTAGCCGCCGCCCTATCAAGCCCAAATCAGGATCTGTCGCTAAAACCAAGCCCGTGTCGTTCGCGACAACAACAGAATTAAAGGTATCGGTCTGTTGCTTAAGTCGTTTTGCCTCGGCCTCTACCACCTTAGCGTCATCAAGTTGTGTTGATAAAACTTTTGCCGAATACTGCAATTGCTGCTGGGCTAGAGTTAATAGCTCTTGAACGCTAGAGGCAATTTTCGTAGCGTAAGCGTGGTTGCCCTCAAGCGTGCCGTCAATCAAAGACGTCTTTTGCACACGAAAGCTAGCAAATAATGAATTCGTTAGCGTCAGCAACAGGCTTGCTAGCGCAAGAAATAAAATTAAACGTCTAAGATCGATTTTCATAAGTGTGCTATTCGCCGGGCAAGAACCATTCTGTCTTTGATGATTGAGCCGGGTTGTAACACATCGAGCTATTAGCCGATAGGCAGCCTACTGAGCATAGTCGCCATTCACCAACTCACCGGCTAAAAACGACCAACGGTGTCCCTGTATGTACCGGATGGGGAATCACCTGGACATCTGCGTCATACACAGACTTGATGGCTGCAGGCGTCAAGACATCGCAAGGTGCACCGACTGCCAGAACCCCTCCGTCATGCAACAACACGATACGGTCGCTCCAGAGTGCAGCCAAATTGACATCGTGCAGCACTAACAGTACCCCCACGCCAATATCCTGTGCCAACTGACGGGTCGCCGCCAGCAACGCACGACCTGCGCTGGGATCAAGACTTGCGCTGGGCTCATCGAGCAGCAGATACAAGCCGGCCTGCGGATCACTGGCCCGTGCCGCCAACACCTGCAAGACAACCCGCGCGAACTGAACCCGTTGCTGCTCACCGCCGGAAAGGCCTGCGTAGCGGCGATCGGCCAGGGCCACTGCGTTAGCATACGCCAGCGCCCGCCAGTACAAGGACTCAAGCATTCCAGTATCAAGGTGAGGAAACGGATACCCTCCCATTTCCACGACCTCACGTACTGCCAGGTCAAAGCCTAGTGAGGGCATTTGCGGTAACACAGCGCGCTTTCTGGCTTGACGCAAAACACCCAGCGCCTGCAGCGCCTCACCATCAAGCGTAACCGCAAACGTGTCCGGCTCAAGAGACTCTGCCTCAAGCTCATTCGCCAAAATACTCATTAACGTGGACTTGCCAGCACCATTGGCACCAAGCACCGACACCAGAACGCCCGGCTCCAAACTCAGGCTTACGCCATCAAGTACGCGGCGCGAACCACGCTCGAACCGTAAGGAATTGGCCCGGAGCGCTTTAACGTTGGGCTGGAATTCTTTCACAGAAGACTTCTCTACCATTTTTTACGACTCAGCAACCAGAAAAAGAACGGTCCACCGACCAAGCTCGTTACCAGCCCGATCGGCAACTCGGCCGGTGCCACAATTACCCGTGACCACCAATCTGCGGCAGCCAGAAACACGGCACCAACCAGCATCGACATCGGCAACAACACACGGTGATTGGCACCCACCAGCATTCGCACCAGATGAGGCACGACCAAACCAATAAAACCAATACCCCCGGTCACGGCGACCAGCGGCCCCACCACTAAGGCGGTAAGGACGATCAGTCGACGACGCAAGGTTTCTTGCTGATAACCCAGATGCATGGCCTCTTGATGCCCCAGCAACAAAGCGTTCAACATGCGCCATTGCATGCCAGCCACAACCAGCAGCACAAGAACCCACGGCACCAACCATGCGACGGTCGACCATTGCGCGGCCGCCAAACTACCCATGCTCCAGAACGTCAGGTCACGCAGCTGTGTGTCATCAGCCATATAGGTAAACAAACCGATAAGGCTACCTGCCACTGTATTGATCGCAATTCCAGCCAGCAACAAGCCAGCGATACCTGGCTGGCGACTGCCAACGACATACGCTAGAGATGTCGCCAGCAAACTACCCAGAAAAGCACTGACGCCCACCAGCATCGCGCCTGCAGGGAACAGCACAATCGCGATGACGGCCCCCAATGCCGCACCAGATGAAACTCCCACGAGCCCCGGTTCTGCCAGCGGATTGCGAAACAGCGCCTGCATCAAGACGCCACTTGCTGCCAACGCTGCTCCCACAATGGCACTAAGCAAGACGCGTGGCAAACGCAACTCAAATAAAATGCGGACCTCCACACTGGCCGAACCCGATGATGCCCCGGTAATCAGCGCTCCGACCCGGGCAAGCGGAATGTCGAAGGCGCCACCGCTGAGAGACGCCATCATCACCAAGATCAACACCGCCCCTGTTCCGGCATACCACAGCGTATAACGTCGCCCCACCCGCATCATTGCGCCATTTCACGCAATTGGCGAACAGCCTGCGCGACCCGCGGCCCAATTCCAAGAATCAGCAGATCATCGACGGCACCGATCCGGCCGGCGGCAGCGGCACTAGTCGCCTTGACAGCAGGCTGCTGCAAGAACGCCTCAAGCCCACCCACGGCTGTTGCCGTCGCCGAAGTCAGTACGATCACATCGGGGTCGAGAGCCACCAAACCCTCGATAGACAACGGCTTGTAGCCTTTTCCGGCCGACATTGCATTTCGCAGACCGGCCAGTTCCAGCACTGCTGCAGCGGCGGTACCTTCACCCGCTGCCATGTACGATCCCGTACGATTCAGCAGGACCACCGCGCGCAGCGGCGCCTGGGGCGCCTGAGTAACGAGCGCCAGATCGCGATCGATCTTCTCTATCAACGCATCGGCCTGTTGCGAACGATCCAATGCCTTCGCAATACCTTGAATGCGCTCGTACAGCGACTTCAGAGCTGGCTTATCGGTTAGCCGATCAACCCTCACCCCCAGTTCGGCAATGCGTGTCAGCGCGGCGGCAGGACCAGCGTTTTCTGACGCCAGAACCCGATCTGGCTTAACCGACAGCACCCCCTCAACCGGGACGCTGCGGTAGTACCCGACCCGCGGCAAATCAACGACCTGCGGTGGATACAGACTGGAAGCATCAGTCGCCACCACCTGATCACCAGCCCCTAGGGCAAACACGATTTCGGTGACGGTCCCCCCCAGGGTAACCAGCCGCTCTGCGGCCGTCACGACCGAGGGCATCGCCAAGGCGGCCGCGGCTAGCCACACCCCCAACAACAAACGTTTCGCGGAGCTCATCATGATGCCAACGGTACCGTGCAATAGGACGTCAACAACGAGCGCCATGACGCCAACTCGGGCACACCCGGCTTTCTGACGCCAAAAAATTGCACAATCAGCTCGCCACGGCGATCAAAACACTCCAGCGAAGTAATCCAGCCATCCTCCGAGGGCTTGTTCACCACCCAAGTTGAAACTATCCCAGTGGTATTCAGATGAAGGTTGAAATGAGGCTCCAGCACATTGAACCAGGGGCCGGCACGCTTCAAGGCTCTCACCGGACCGGAGTGAATCTGGATAATGCCGTGATTTCCGACAAAACACATAAGCGGAATATTGCGATCAGCAACGTCAGTCAACAAGCGTTCGGCATGGTCATTCGAAATCTGCTGCGCAAGGTCTGACCCGACGCCCTCAAGAGCATACAGACGGGCTACGTCATGGCGCTTCAGCAGGCCATGAAACTCATGCGTATCTTTCATGGCTAGCCAGTCATCGCGAAACGCTTGGCCCAAAGAACCATTCGCAGGCCAGGCTTTGGACACCAAGGAACGAACCTCCGGGAACTTCGGCGCAGTTTCGGCGAAATGTTCAACTAGCGCCCCGTAGGCCTGTAGGTCACTGGCCTCCGTCAGGAACACCTTATGCAAAGCTGTCCCGGCCGCGTCAAAAAACTGAATACTGCGACGCCCCGCTTCGTTGACCGCCAGCGTCGTCACCCAGTGGGAAAAAAACACGCGCAAGTCAATATCGGGACCCAGCACAATCCCCATCTGTTCACCGGCCTTGATGTCCTCGTATTGCCCGTGACGTTCGTGCACGCAATGATCGTTGCGTGTCAGTGCCATGACTCGTCCCAGACGACCTAACTCACGAAAAATGGCCTGCGGCGGTGATTTCAGCGCGACCGCCTCAACCTCACCGCAATGCGCCGCAACCAGCTCAAGTTCACTGACCCCTAAACATTCGGCCATGTTACGACGACGTAACCCTGGCTGACTTGCTGCCAACGCGGCATAACGCTCCCGCAACTCAACCCCTTTCGGGGCGCCCGCTAGCACTGCGGAAAGTGGTGCAACGGAAAAAGTTTCTTGTTTGCCTGACATGAGTACCTCTGAATAATAGTGATTGTTAATTAGTATTGATAGGTCAACCAGACTCGGGCATGACGCCCCGGCTCGGTGTAGCTGGCAACCGGTGCAGCACTGCGCACGCTTCCGGCCTGCGGAACGTTCAAAGCGCTCCAGTAAGTACGGTCAAACAGGTTGAACACCCCAGCCTGGACACGCAGACCCTTTACGCCGGACGGTTGCCACCAGGCGGTCAGGTCAACCACGCCATAGCCTGGTGCCTGAAATTCAGCCCCAGGGTCTTCGACCCGACTGCGGCGCTTGGCAGCAGTCAGAATGGCTTCAGCACCCCAATGTCTTTGCTTGTAGCCCACGCCCACGATGGTTTTCAGCGGGGCGACCGAGTTCAGATAACGGCCCGTATCCAGATCTTTTCCGTTAGCCCAGGCTAAGGCACTCCAGGCGTACCAGTTCGGGTTGATTTCGCCGTGAATACGGGCTTGTGCACCATAGATGCGGACACGCGCACGATTGGCGAAAGCGGTCACGCCCATTGGGTACTGCCCCGTCCAGGCCGGGTTCCACTCGGCAGATGCCGGAGTCAATGTCACGTTCTCGTCGATAAAGTCGCGATAGTGGTTATCGAAAAACGCCAGGCTGCCGCCCAGTTGCTGGTTACCCAGCTCGGCGCCAAGCTCCCAACCCCGACTCACCTCCGCTTTCAGATCAGGATTGCCGACGCGCAAATAGGTGCCGGGTGCCCCGTAGTTCATGTACAACTGGGATGCATTAGGGACCTTATAGCCATAGCCGTAGCTCACATAGACCTTGGCCTGCTCCGCCGGCTGCCAAGCAAACTTGATCGATGGCGACACCCGCTGACCGCTATTGCTGTCCAGCTGTCCAAAGGCCGCATTGGGATTGCTCTGATACGACGAAGTACTTTGGGCCGAATAGTGGTAGGCATCAAAACGCAACGCAGGGGTCACGGCAAACCGCCCGTCAGCCCATGACATTTCATTTTGTGCCCATAACGCCCATTGCCGGCCATCGACTTCGGGCACGTCAGATTGATTGCTGTGCAGCAGGTCGCACGAACGAGGACCGAATGGGGCGGCCAACCCGGAGCGAATCACAGGACAATTGTCTTCACCTGCCGACGCCTGTGTCGTGCGCGAAACATACCCGTCAAGCCCCGCCTGCCAATGATTTCTGATAGCCTCTGTCGGCACAGTGCCCGACCATGTTGTTGTCAGGCCATACCCCTTTTCTTCCACTGAGTTATTACGTGCGTAGTAACCGCTAGGAAAACCGTAGCGGAACGGGTCGCCCCGAACAATGGAGGCCCTGGCGTCAACGGTGCGCAATCCTGACTGTTCGCTAGAGACCGAACTGCGTTGCCAATACACTCGCACCTGCCCCTGCTCAACAGCAGCAATATTGGCTCCGGACCGAAAATCAAAACCGGCTACCAAGCGATCTCGCTGTTGTCGCTCATCAACCCCGTTGTGTCCGACCAGATAGCTGGTTTCACCCCCCTGTTCGCGCAAGTTATCAATCTCGTTTTCCCATCGGTAGGTCTCCGCGCTGAAGATCAGTCGATACTGCACCGTCAGGTCGTGTTGCAACTTCAACATTGCACTGCGCTGGGTGTAACTGGAGGGGTTGGCTTTTTCTCGCTTGAGACCATATCCACCTACCTCGCCTTGGTTCTCCAGAGCATTGCCACGGCGGTAGCCGACCTGAAGCAACCACTTAGTTCGCGCATCAAGCATTTCGCCTGCCAGCGCGGCATCGGTGTTCCAGCTGGCATCGGCGCCGTCATACCCGGACTTCACCAGCGCTCCGAACGGTTTTCCATCGGGCAACAAGTCATCGGGCGCCAACGTACGCAAATCAACCAACCCTGCCAGCGATCCCGTTTGCGAAGCGCCCGCTGCTCCCACGACATCAATCGCCGACAGCCCGCTGAAGTTGACGGTGCCCAGGCCACCTTTTTCACCCCGGGCGCCATCGGTCAGCCAAGGCAGACGAATCCCGTCCACACGCACGGCCACCCGGTCCTGATCCATGCCGCGGATGTTCACGCTTTTTGTTTGACGCGAAAAGTTAATTGCCGGATCACCGCGCTTGCCCAGATCCTCCCAGCCGGTAATCGCGCGTGACTCCAGCTGCTCGCGACGAATGACTGTCGACCCTTCCGGTAACGCTGCATCCTGACGATCCCCCTTGACAGTAACGGTAGAAAGCTGTCGAACATCCGCTTTGCCACTCTCTGCCTGAGACCTCGACGTAGTATCAAGGGACGGCTCAGCCGACGCTGACGTAGCGGCCAACACCGCCAGAACCCCCACCGTGACAGAAAAAGGTCTACTCATGAATCCGCTCCAACATAAACTTAATGAGAAGCGAAATGATAACAATTCTTATTCAATGATTGCAAGAAACTTTTAGGTGTATTGGAAAGGCTTCGTCGTCAGACGCGCTTTCCACACCGAAGATACTTCTACTCACACCACGTACTACTCATTAGGCCAGCGCGTTCAGCCAGTGGCTACGAAGTTCGTGCATTGCCTTTGCGGCCTTACTGCCTTTAAAGTCGGGTGCGTTACCCCGTAGGTCTTCGTGCTTCAGCGTGACGCCTAAGCCGAACCCACCATAAGCAAAGTGGCCGGTACCGAGAACAGATCGCGCCAACTGGGCAACCAGCACCGCCAGCGCTATTGTGGGTTTGGTGGCCAGATCCGCGGCCACGATGCCGACTTTGTGGGCTGAGAGTTGGCGAACCAATCGCTCGGAATGAACCAGGCGGGTTTTCGGTACGGTTAACGACCCCAGACACGCAGACTGGCCCAGCTCTTTAGACAGTTGGCTTGCGCGTTGCCGATCTTCGGGCCGTATCAAACCTCGGCCAATCTGTACATCACCTGCACTGTTGACTTTGTTGACTGATGCCATGGTGACTACTCCTTTAAAAGTGCTTACGCACGGTGTGGTTTTTAGTGCTGACCGGGCCTGAAGATTCGGGAGCCCGATGCGTAGGTTTTCGTGTATCGATTTGTGCGGTTCAGGTGGTGCGTTTTGCCGCCAGTCCTGTGAGTTCCTCCGCCCGTGCCGTACAGGATCACGTAGCGACAAACGTAAAGGGGTCGTGTAATAAAAAGGGAGAGCAGCGACCGGCTTTATGCCGCGAAAGCCCCTTGCAGTGCAGGCGCGCAGTGATACACGTCGGTGTTTAGGGGCGAGAGGGACTTACAAAGACAAGGCATGCAGCAACCGTGCACATGTCGATCACGGCCGGCGCGGCGAGCGCCCAAGCTGGCTTGCCAGCCAAGTTCGGCCGAATGGCCGCGGGCAAGCGTTAGCGCGCAGCGTCGTTAGACGCGAAGGGGTGAAGGATCAAAGCCCGCCAGACGGAACGCCTAGGGGCAAGACTGCGAAAGCAGGCTTGATGCGCAGCACACGCGCATGGCCCGCAAGGGCACCTACGGATCGGATGATTGGCGCTGTGAAGAATATTCTGAAGATTAAAAACACCCCACCTACCAGAACAACTACGCACTACCCTTCAAGATATTTGCTTAAGCAGCTCAATTACTCAGTGAATTACAACCCTCAGAGCCAATGCAAACCTACCATGGCGGCTAACCCTCTGTTTTGACTTGGCAATATAAGGATTACTCGCTGTTTACAGATGTATAATCCAATACACACCGCATCTCATTGGAATGAGTCAAAGATGGCAACCCAATCGCACAGCGCATCGCAAGCTAAACGCTCAGCAGCTAAAAATGCCGCTTCTGAAACGCCACGGACAAAAGTCCTCGCTGGCGAGGCGCTCTTGCGTGATATGGCCAAGCACCGCAAACAAGTATCCGCTACTAAAGAGTCAGCTCGCCAGTTTTTGATTGACTTAGGGGTGCTAACAAAATCGGGCGAACGCCGAACACTTATCCGTGACTAATCCCTGGAAGCTTTATCAATCTCGTCCGGCACAGGTTTTAGGCTTTCACGGCACAGAAAAAAAGACCGTCGACGAATTGATTTCGGGCGGCACTGACCATCTCAAGAAATCCGAAGGTAAATTCGAATGGCTTGGCCATGGCATTTATTTTTGGGAAAATGACCCCCAGCGTGGCCTTGAGTGGGCGCAAAATGGAAATCCAAAATCCAAGATAAAGAACCCTGATGTTGTCGGGGCGATTTTAGATTTGGGCCTGCGCCTTGACCTGACAACGCGAACGGGTCTGGATGAGGTTGGACAGGCTTACAAAACGCTTGAGTCAGCCTACGCAAAGGCGGGTTTGGCGCTCCCCATCAACGACGGTGGTGAGGATCGCTTTAAGCGGGAATTGGATTGCCAGGTTATTGAGGCACTGCACAGCATTCGCCTTGAGCGGGGCCAACCACGCTATGACTCTGTTCGAGCGCCCTTCCGAGAAGACAAAGAACTTTATAGCGGCGCAGGCTTTCATCGGCGTAACCATGTGCAAATTGCGATTCTTAACCGAGATTGCATCAAGGGTTACTTTCGGCCAATTAAGAAGCAATAGATGTCATAGCGTGGCAGAGGGAACGATGCTGCACGTCCGCACCACACCAAAGCAGACCCCCGGACCAGCGCCAGCGAGCACATAAGACAGGACATGTTGACTCGGTTACGACGACACTCCAGCGCAGTTCCCGGTGTCAAGGACGCTTGTCATCGTATCGGAGCACAAAGCAATCACGCCTTTCTGTTTCTGAAAAAGCTCTGACCAACCTAGGCTAACCAACCCGGATGGATCATCCGGATGCACTACAGTAGATCAGTGCCAAAGAAAACAAAATTCGGGCCAACGGCGCAAAACACACCACAGTCAGCACCACTGACGCCGCGATGGCGCCCCGTAACCCAAATCTCCCCAGCAGCAGACCGCTTCATTTTCCCACTTGGAAAATCATCAAGACTAGGCAGGCCTCCAAAAGATACTTCGTTACGATCCAGAGCATTTGCCGAGCATTAAAAATCAGACGCTGTATTCTGAAACTGTACGACTACGTCGTTCAGTTGGACCCTTTTCCCGCCTGCCCAGCATATTTCTCCATAATTTGACCCATCGCCTGCATCATCTCGGCGTGCATCTTCATTTGTTGCTGCGGGGTCAGTACACCTACCACTCCCCCCATCATCGGGCAGCCCGCCATCATGCCGCCCATGCCATGCATGCCACTCATCCCTTGTCGTTCGCCCATCATCATGCCGGGCATTGACCCGCCCATGGCCCCAGGCATGCCCGCGGGTGGGCCGCCCTGCGCCTGCCTGTCCATAGGCATACCATGTTGGGTCGCGGCGCTCACGCCTGCGACAGTCAGAAGTGACACCAGTAGGGACGAGGCAACTACATGTCGATTCTTCATGCGATTCTCCAGAAATAGAGTCACGAAACTCGTGAGGTTAGTCGGTAGCAGACGCTTTCGAAGAATAGGAGCCCACCAAACATCTGACCGGATTAACGATGCCGTTTTTATCAGCATGACTTAGCCTAATCCAAAACATGCCGCTCCAATACCGACATTCGTCAGTCATGACGCAAATGTAATCATTATGCAATCAAACTGTCAGGAAAAGACCGCTGGCTTGTGTCATGATCAAACCCAGATGCATATCAACAAACCGGGGTCCGACGCGACAACAAACGCTGCCAGCTATCGGACTATTTCGTTAAGCACTTGAAAGCACTTGGCCATGGCAAACCACCAGCATCATTCAGGACATCACGAGCATCGATCGGGAATGCATCGCCCGCCCGGGAATGGCAAGCCAGTGAACGAAAATCCTGCGGCTGCCCAACAGGAAGTGCAGCCCCCCACCGAGGCCGGAACCCTATATACCTGCCCCATGCATCCCCAGGTCCGGCAGGCAACACCCGGAAATTGCCCGATTTGCGGCATGAGCCTTGAGCCCTTGATGCCTATCCTGGAAGAGGACAATCCGGAACTGGACGACTTTTCACGCCGTTTTTGGAGAACACTGCCCCTTACGGTCGTTGTTACCTTCCTTGCCATGTTCGGTCATCAACTGAACTGGTTGTCGATGCAAACTCAGTCTTGGGTGGAGCTCGTTCTATCCACTCCTGTCGTGATATGGGCCGGCCTGCCCTTTTTCATCCGGTGCTGGCAGTCGTTCCGCAACCGAAGCCCAAACATGTGGACACTGATCGGCTTGGGTACGGCAGCGGCCTATATTTACAGCGTTGCGGCAACTGTCGCACCTCAAGCTTTCCCCGCAGCCTTTCTCAGTATGGGACGGGTAGCAGTTTATTTCGAAGCGGCCGTTGTCATCATTTCCCTCACGCTTTTCGGTCAGATGCTTGAACTACGGGCACGTTCACAGACTTCGGCAGCCATCAAGGCGCTGCTGGGGCTGGCCCCCAAGACTGCCCGACACATTGACAAAGACGGCAACGAGGCAGATATCCCACTTAGCCACGTACACGAGGGAGACCGCTTGCGCGTTCGTCCAGGCGAAAAAGTTCCGGTGGATGGTGTGGTTCTGGACGGAACCAGCCTGATCGACGAGTCCATGCTGACCGGCGAGCCCCTTCCCGTCAGAAAAAAAGTGGGCGATCACGTCATCGGCGCAACCATGAACACATCGGGCGCCTTGGTGATTCAGGCTGAAAAAGTCGGATCGGCGACAGTGCTTTCGCAGATTGTGCAATTGGTGGCTCAGGCGCAACGCTCACGAGCGCCCATGCAGCGCATGGCTGATGTCGTAGCCGGGTATTTTGTTATTGCCGTCATCTTGGTCTCTCTCTTTACCTTCTTCGTTTGGGGGCTTTGGGGCCCGGAACCGGGGTGGGTCTACGGGTTGGTCAATGCAGTGGCTGTGCTGATCATTGCCTGCCCATGCGCACTTGGACTGGCAACCCCCATGTCCATCATGGTGGCCACCGGCCGTGGGGCAACCCAAGGGGTACTTTTTCGCGATGCTGCCGCCATTGAGCACATGCGCAAGGTAACCACACTGATTGTTGATAAAACAGGCACGCTGAC
>NZ_NIQA01000002.1 GCF_002236805.1 Pusillimonas sp. T2
CTGCTGGGCTGACAGTTATTTCGCTGTGGCACCACTTAAAAATTACTGCAATCTCGCCTGCGACAACCTATTGTATTAAGCCCGAACCCTTACGGGGGCAACCGCTTGAAAGGAATTGTGACTCGAACCACCCAAACAACCGAAATAACTATATAGCTACACAACCACCGCAAATTGGCACTTTGCCTAATAACCTAAGACGCAGCCAACAGATCGGCATAATATTGGCGCAGCTTGGCGAGCTTGGGGGCAATAACAAACTGACAATACCCCTGGTACGGATTACGCGCGTAGTAACTATGGTGGTAGACCTCTGCCTCCCAAAAGCGCGCTGCCGGCAAAAGATGCGTAACGACCGGCTGACCCAATAGCGTCTGCACCTCTTCTATAACTTGCGCCGCCGTTTCTTTTTGCGCGTCGGACTGATAAAAAATGGCCGAGGCATATTGGGGGCCGATATCGGCGCCTTGTTGATCGGGTGTTGTTGGGTCGTGCGTTGCAAAAAATACGCGCAACAATGTAGCAAAAGAAATCTGGGCTGGGTCGAACACCACTTTCACGACTTCGATGTGACCTGTCGTCTTGTCGCACACCTGCTCGTATGTGGGGTTATCTACATGGCCACCGGTATAGCCTGGCTTAACCTCGACAACACCACGAAGCGACTGAAAAACCGACTCTGTACACCAGAAGCAACCGCCGCCCAATACGGCCTCTTCGAGGCTGGCCGTAGCGCCGGCAT
This sequence comes from Pusillimonas sp. T2, assembly GCF_002236805.1. Lineage (GTDB taxonomy): Bacteria > Pseudomonadota > Gammaproteobacteria > Burkholderiales > Burkholderiaceae_B > Neopusillimonas. Next base: position 743 of record NZ_NIQA01000002.1, read on the forward strand.
GTGTAGCATCGGTTGTCTTGGATGAACTCATGAACGCGATTCCGTTTAATGAAATGGACGTGGCCCACGGGATTCGCCGACCACGGCTCTAATTAACTACAGCAAAGACTACTGTAACAAGGGCGCCGATGCACGACTAGTTAACGTGGCAACGAGGCCGAGTCGCCAAGATGCGGGCCTGAACCGACACTGGCATCGCCCGTCAAAGACAACACCCAGGCGGCTAGCAGTTCGGCATTTTCTTGGCTAACGTGAGACTGTGCAGGCATGGGCACCGCCCCCCAGGCACCACGCGAACCATTTCGAATTTTGGTAGCCAGATGCGGGATGGCAGCAGCATTGCCCTGATACCGCTTGGCCACCACTTCGAAATCGGGGCCCAGACGCTTGCGACCCTCGGTCTCGTCAACACGATGGCACGCAACGCAATTATTGGCTTGCGCAAGGCCAATGCCCACCGTTTGGGCAGCGCCCGCGGGTGCATACACCGCCAAACTTAAACCTATGCTTAATACTGCGAAGCGAAAATACATAATCTACCTGCCATAAACAGTTTCGAGGCCGCCGAAACGGCCTACGATAACGCGTTATCATCCAACAAATTATCAGCGCCGGACGCTAAGATTAAAGGCCCTTTTCCATGCTTGTTCACCCCCAATTTGACCCCGTCGCCCTGCAGCTTGGCCCCATCGCTATTCACTGGTACGGCCTGATGTACCTTATTGGCTTTGGCTTGGTTTGGCTGGCCGGCCGTTGGAGAATCAACCACGGAAAAACCGACCTGAGCCTGCGCGACCTGGAAGACATCATTTTTTACGGGGTTATTGGCGTCATCGCGGGCGGAAGGCTGGGCTACATCCTGTTCTACAAGCCTGCCGAATACCTGCAAAACCCCATCGAAATTTTTTATCTCTGGCAAGGCGGCATGTCTTTTCATGGCGGGCTGATCGGCGTATTGGTTGTACTGTTTATATTGGCGCGCCAAAAGGGGCGAACCTTTTTGGAATTAGGCGACTTCATTGCCCCTTTAATACCCCTGGGCCTAGCCACGGGGCGACTGGGCAATTTCATTAATGGCGAACTGTGGGGCCGCCCCACCGACGTCCCTTGGGGCATGGTGTTCCCGCAACTGGGTGACAACCTAACTCGCCACCCCTCACAACTTTACGAAATGGCGCTAGAGGGCATACTGCTATTTGCCGTGCTTTGGTGGTTTGCCCGCAAGCCCCGAGCTACAGGTCAAGTGAGCGCCCTGTTTTTGATGGGCTACGGTGTATTCAGATTTTTAGCCGAATACACCCGAGAGCCCGATGCATTTTTGGGCCCAGTACTCGGGTCGCTAACCATGGGACAGCTACTTTGCCTGCCCATGATCGCCCTGGGCTTGCTTATTTATTTTCGAGCAAGTAAACCTCACCCCGAACAGACACCGTAACAGTCTCCACACCAGCCTCGAGCGGCACAGCCATTTTATCGGCGCTAGCTGCCATCATCATGCGCGGCATGGGCGTGTATTCGGCGCCGCCGCCATCGAGCGACAAAGTTTTAATACGAAACCCCTGATAACCAAACGCCTGCGAGACGGCTTGGGCACGCCCCTTAAACGCCTGAGCAGCGTCATTGAGCAAGTCGGCTTCCGCTTTCGCCCTTAATTGCGGGGAAACAGAGAACTGCAAGTTGGCAATAGGCATAAGCTCGGAGAGCTTGCCGGCCAAACCCGAAGCCGCGCCGAAGTCGGTTGATTCAAGAATGACCTCAGCACGCCCCTGCCAACCAGTGATTTTCCCTTCGTCGTTGGTGAGCGGCCAAACACGGTAATTGCCCGAATAAGTTTTAACCGAGCTGACGGCTTTGGCCTGTTTGACGACACTGTCGAGCGCTTGGGTTAACTGACTGCTGACCGCCTGATGACTGGCGTCTGCTACTTGCGCTGCGAGGGTGATTTTTATGGTGTCTTGGCTGACCTGCGACGAGGCCGAGGCGTTAAGGGTTGCCATTGGCAATTGGCCGCTGCGAACCTGCGCAGGCGCCTCGGGCATTATGTTTTGGGCGACCGCGGCGGGCGCACCCACGACCGCAAGGGCGGCGCTTAATACCAACGGGGCAATTGAAAAAGGCTTAGCCAAGGTAAACAAGTAAGACATGCGTTAGCTCCGAAATAGACAGGCCCGCATTAATGCGGGCCTGTCTTCAAAAATGCCCCGCCTGTGCCGTCAAGACCGGCATCCTGGAACCGAGGGTTCAAGGTGGTCGCCTTCAGTCAAGTTTCGGGATCGTCAGTTAAGACGTTCACTCCTACTTGTCAATCCGGCAACCTAATGCCATAAGCATTGGTTCAAGAAATGTAAGGTCAAGTCACGAACACTGCAGGGACTAACTTGTACAAGCCACAGCTTAGTAGATAAAACGGCTGTTTACCGAAACCGTATGTAAATACCGGGCCTGGCTTGAAATTTGGTGCTAACTAATTACTGGGGGCCGCCTGCTGGGGCAAAACCAGATCGAGCTGGCGATGCATATCTTCGAGACGACGTTTAAAGTCGCCAACGGCGACTTCACCCAATGGCCCGTCTGGGGCCCGCATGGCTAAAAGTTCGGCAGCAATTTGAATGGCTGCCATAACGGCAATGCGTTCATTGCTTGAGATTTTACCAGACCCTTTGATGGCCAGCATGCGCTGATCAACAAATCGGACGGCAGAGAGCAAATCATCTTTTTCGGAGGGCGAGCATGCCAGGGAATAATCGCGGCCCAAAATTGAAACATCGACGCGTTCCATGCGGGGTTACTCCTGAGGCGCGCCGGGCAGGCGCATAAGTACGGCGTCGATACGCTGCCGAGCGGACTCGACGGCTTGACGCAGGCTGGAGGTTTCGGACTGGCTGGCTTGCAGGTTTTGCCGGACTGTAGCCTGCTCGGCTTGCTGGCGTTCGAGCTGCTCTTTGAGCTGGGCCACAGCGCTGTCGGCTTGTGCGCGCAGGCTGGATTCGATTTGAGCGGCCTGCTGACGCAGGCTGTGAACCTCGGCATCGGCCTGCGCCCGCAGGGCATCCATTTCGGCCTGATGACGCGCAGCCTGAGCGGCAACGTCTTTATATTCGATGGCTTGCTGGCTAAGCTGGTCACGCAGCGCATCACGCTCTTGTTCAGCACGGGTAGCGCGCTGAACAAGCGTTTCGTTTTGCGACTGAAGCCGACGGGAGAGCTCAACCAGTTGGCCAACACGAGCGGCCAGAGATTCTAGATCTTGCAACATGGCGATATGGTAAACCACAGGCGCTTTCGAAGAAAAGCCCCGCGATCAAGTCTATGGAGCCGTTAGAATAACCGAAATTGCCTAACTTTCTACGACATCACGGAGCCTTGTCATGTCAGCATCAATCGCACCCCGAAGCTACGAAAACATCTCGCCCTTAAAAGTGGCGTTTATCGGGCTGGGCGCGATGGGCTTCCCCATGGCCGGTCATCTGGCCAAGGCCGGCCATCAAGTTTGCGTTTACAACCGCTCACCCGAAAAGGCCAGCCGCTGGGCAGCGGAGTTTGACGGCGTTACAGCACCCACACCCGCCCAGGCAGCAGCAGGCGCAGACGTCGTTTTTTGCTGCGTAGGCAACGACAACGACCTGCGCAGCGTACTAACCGGTAAAGACGGTGCGTTTTCCGGCATGAAGCCTGGCGCCCTCTGCGTTGATCACACCACGGCATCTGCCGACGTGGCACGTGAACTTTACGACGCGGCACGAAACGTCGGGCTGCATTTTTTGGACGCGCCGGTCTCAGGGGGGCAGAACGGTGCCGTACAAGGCATACTCACCGTGATGTGCGGCGGAGACGTGACCGACTTTGCCCGAGCCAAGCCCATCATGCAGGCCTACGCTCAGGCGACCACGCACATGGGCGCCTCTGGCGCAGGTCAGTTGTGCAAAATGGTGAACCAGATTTGCGTGGCCGGCGTACTGCAGGGCCTTTCTGAGGCCATCGCTTTTGGCAAGACTGCCGGGTTGGATATGGAAAAGGTCTTGTCGGTGATCAGCAAAGGCGCTGCGCAAAGCTGGCAAATGGAAAACCGCGGTCGCACCATGGTTAGCAACCAGTTTGACTTCGGTTTTGCAGTTGACTGGATGCGCAAAGACCTAGGGTTGGTGTTGGACGAAGCCCGGCGAAACGGAGCCAGCGTACCCGGCACAGCCCTGATAGACCAGTTTTATGCCGAGGTACAGAAAACAGGCGGTGGCCGCTGGGATACGTCGAGCCTGATTACCCGCCTACCCCAGCCTAAACAGCCCCTTTAGGGTGACCCTTCCGGGGCGGCCGCAAATTTAGCTGCAACGGGCTTTGCCGCGTCGCCCTTAGCGGCCTGCGGCCGCTGACGCAAATAACGACGTTCGTTAACGCGTCGAAACAAAATACCGGCGAGTTCATTCAGGGCTTGCGTATAGACATCGCGCTTGAACTCGATAACTGCATCAAGTGGCACCCAATAATGACTCCAACGCCAGGCGTCGAATTCGGGATGCCTGGTCGCACGCAAACTGACATCGGAATCGCGCCCCACCATCCGCAACAGAAACCAGATTTGCTTTTGCCCTTTGTAAATACCCCTTGAGTCGCGACGGATAAAATCATTGGGTACGTTGTAACGTAACCAATTGCGTGTACGCCCTAAAATTCGGACATGTTCTGGTAGCAAACCCACTTCTTCGCGCAGCTCACGGTACATGGCCTGCACCGGGCTTTCGCCGTATTTGATACCACCCTGCGGAAACTGCCAGGAATGCTCCCGAATGCGTTTACCCCAAAACACCTCGTTTTTATGATTAACGAGGATAATGCCGACATTAGGACGGTAGCCTTCACGGTCTAACATAGGCCACCTCTATAACGAATTTAATACAATTACACCCGATTATACGTATCTGCAGAGATCCTCACCATGCGCGCATCCAAGTATCACATCAACACCCTGAAAGAAGCCCCAGCCGAAGCGGAAGTCACCAGCCACCAGCTGATGACAAGAGCCGGCATGATCCGCAAAATTGCGGGCGGCATTTACACCTACATGCCGCTGGGCTTGCGGGTACTGAAGAAAATTGAAGCCATTGTGCGCGAAGAAATGGACCGGGCGGGCGCAGTTGAACTGCTGATGCCATTGGTACAGCCCGCCGAGCTATGGGAAGAGTCAGGGCGCTGGACCGCCTATGGCCCCGAATTACTCCGGATCAAAGACCGCCATCAGCGCGACTTCGTCCTCCAGCCCACCTCTGAAGAGGTCGTCACAGACATTGCCCGTAACGAAATTCAGAGCTGGCGTCAGCTTCCGGTCAACTTCTACCACATCCAGACCAAGTTCCGCGACGAACGCCGCCCCCGTTTCGGGCTGATGCGCGGCCGCGAATTCACCATGAAAGATGCGTATTCGTTTGATCGCAACGAAGAAGCCGCACAGGCCAGCTACGACAATATGTACGACGCTTACATGAAAATTTTCACGCGTCTCGGGCTTGAGTTCAGGGCGGTTGCGGCCGATACAGGGTCAATCGGGGGGTCGCGTAGTCACGAATTCCAGGTCATTGCCAACACGGGTGAAGACCTGATTGTGTATAACCCCCAGTCGCAGTACGCCGCCAATATCGAACTTGCCGACGCCCCCGCCTTACTTGCCACACGGGCACCGGCCGGCAAAGCCATGGAAAAAGTAGCCACACCCAGCATGACCAAATGCGAAGAGGTTGCTGCATTATTGAAGCGCCAGCTTTCAGATACGGTCAAAACCGTCGTTCTGGCCGTCGAGCCCACCGAAGAGATCAAAACCACACAGATTTTTGCACTGCTGATCCGCGGTGATCATGAACTAAACGAAGTCAAGGTAGGCAAACTGCCCGGGCTGAATCAAGGGTTCCGTTTTGCCACCGACGAAGAAATCAAACGTGCTTTCGGGTGCAGCCCCGGATCGTTAGGGCCGGTAGCTCCAGCAGAGCCAGTCACGATCATTGCCGACAAAACCGTTGCCAATATGAGCGACTTCATCTGCGGCGCCAACGAAGACGGCTTCCACCTTGATGGCGTGAATTGGGGTCGCGACTTGCCCGAACCCAACCTTGTCGCAGACTTGCGCAACGTTGTGGCCGGCGACGCCGACCCTAACGGTGGCACGCTGAACATCCAGCGCGGTATCGAGGTGGGTCATATCTTCTTCTTGGGCGACAAATACTCCAAAGCCCTGAACGCAACCTTCCTGGATACCGATGGCAAGCCGGCAATCATGCAAATGGGCTGCTACGGTATTGGCATCAGTCGCATCGCTGCGGCAGCCATTGAACAAAACCACGATGATCGCGGCATGATCTGGCCCGAAGCCATCGCCCCCTTCCAGGTGGTTATCTGCCCGCTGAATGCACACAAAAGTGAAACCGTTCGAAACACTGCTGAGCAACTGTATCAAGACTTGATTTCAAACGGTGCTGACGTCATCATCGACGATCGCGATATTCGCCCCGGTGTGATGTTTGCCGAGTGGGAGCTTATCGGTGTTCCTGTTCGCGTCACGGTTGGCGACCGCGGCCTGAAAGAAGGGGTTGTCGAGATCCAGCATCGGCGACAGTCCGAAGCCGAAAAAATAACTGTTGCACAAGCCACTGATTTCGTTCTGGAACAGTTAAAATTGCGCGCCCATGCCACCTGATTCAAACAACGTGCATTCAACGTTAGCTGTTCGTGTTTACTACGAAGATACCGACGCCGGTGGCGTCGTTTTCTACGCCAATTACCTCAAGTTCTTCGAACGAGGTCGCACCGAATGGTTGCGCAGACTGGGTGTCAACCAGTCCGAACTGGCTGTTACCGAACAGCGAATTTTCGTGGTGAAGCAACTCGACACCCGGTATATCAAGCCTGCAAAGCTTGATGATCTGCTGACCATCAACAGCCAGATCACCCGGGTGGGGCGGGCGTCCATCGACTTTTTCCAATGTGCAGAGCTCGATGGCCAACGCCTGTGTGAAGGAAATATACAAATTTGCTGCGTTGACGCAAACACCTTGCGTCCGGCAGCACTGCCCGACGAACTCAAAACATTATTGGAAAAGGTTCAGGTATAAACATGCAGCCCACCAGCGACTTGTCTATCGTCTCGCTAATTCTTGACGCCAGTATTCCGGTACAGCTAGTGATGCTGATTCTGGTTGGTATTTCCGTGCTGTCCTGGACGTACATTTTCAGCAAACGCACCGCGCTGAAACGTGCACACGAACAAACCAAGCTCTTTGAAGACGACTTCTGGGCCGGCGGTGACCTGACTGCCCTGCAGCAATCCGTATCAACCAGCCCTGCCGATTACGGGGCCCTGGCACGTATTTTCGATGCCGGCATGACCGAATTCATCAAGGCCCGTCGGGCCAACGGTAATACCGACGCCCTGCTCGACGGCCCACGACGCGCCATGCGCGCTTCGTACCAGCGCGAAATGGACAATCTGGAATCACACCTGAACTTTTTGGCATCGGCTGGATCCGTTAGCCCATACATTGGGCTATTGGGTACGGTATGGGGCATCATGCACGCGTTCCTGGGCTTATCCACCGTGCAACAGGCGACGCTGGCCGCAGTAGCGCCGGGTATTGCCGAAGCCCTGATTGCAACCGCCATCGGCTTGTTTGCGGCAATTCCAGCTGTCGTTGCCTACAACCGTTACACAAACGAAATCGATCGCCTGTCGATTCGCTTTGACAGCTTCATCGACGAATTCCTCAATATTCTGCAACGTCAGGTGCGCTGATGTCCTCTAACCGCAGTAGCATGGGGCGCTCATCAGGCCGCCGGCTCAAAAACGAGATCAACGTCGTCCCCTATATCGACGTCATGCTGGTTTTGCTGATCATTTTCATGGTGACCGCCCCCATGATCACGCCCGGCATTATCGAGCTACCATCGGTCGGTCGCGCTGCTGAAGTCCCCACCGAGCCGCTCGAAGTACAGATAGAGGAAAACGGCACCGTCTCTTTGCGTAAACGCATCGCCGGTGCCGAATTCGAATCAATTGCCAACGAAGCCTTGGTCGACGAGGTGCGCTCGCGCATCACCGCCGACACGCCTGTCGTGATTGCTGCCGACGGCAAAGTACCGTACGAAAAAGTAATGGAAGTAATGGACAAGTTGCGCAGTAATGGCGTGTCGCGCCTCGGCTTGCTGGTTGATCAAAGCGCTGGCAACCCCGACCAGAAATAACATAGGCTTGATGCATGAAGTGGCTTTGGTCTGAACCCTCTGGTCAATCTCCCGAACAGCTCGATGATCGTCGCGGCTTCGTGTATGCCATTTCGGCACACGTTGCACTGGGTCTGATATTGCTGTTGGGGGTCTTGACATCGGCGCCTCAAACGCCCGCTCCGGTTCAGGTCGAACTCTGGGCCGACGGCGTATCGCCAAACGCCGTTCAAGAGCCCCAGGAAGAAACGGCCACCGAAGAAACACCAGAACCTGAGCCGCAGCCCGAGCCAGAGCCCGTCCCTGCTCCTGAACCTACGCCTGAACCTCCGGCACCGGCACCTGCGCCAGAACCAGAGCCTGCACCGCAAGTGCGCCCCGAGCCCATCCCCGAGCCGCCTCAGGTTGATCCCGAGATTGCGCTCGAAAAAGCACGCCAGGAAAAAGCCGAGCAGGAACGCAAAGAGCGCCTTGCCCAACAAGAGCGCGAGCGCAAGGCGCGCGAAGAGGCAGACCGCAAGGCGGCCGAATTAAAAGCCAAACAAGAGGCTGAGCGTAAAGCCAAACAAGAGGCTGAGCGTAAAGCCAAGGAAGAGGCTGATCGTAAAGCGAAGGCTGAAGCCGAGCGCAAAGCCAAGGAAGAATCCGAACGCAAGGCTGAGGCAGAGCGTAAAGCCAAAGAAGCGGCCGAGCAAAAAGCTAAGACCGAGGCGGAGCAGAAGGCGAAAGCCGAGGCTGAACGCAAGGCCAAAGAAGAAGCCGCCAAAAAAGCAGCTGCCGATAAGAAAGCCAAAGAAGAAGCCGCACGCAAGGCCGCAGCCGAGAAAAAGGCCAAAGAAGAAGCGGCTAAGCGTGAAGCCATTAAACAAGCCATGCGAGGTGATGCACTAGGTGCTGCCGGTATTCCGGGTGGCACGGCCGACCGCAACCAGGCCGGTGGCGGTGGCAACGATAACGGATATGCCGCACAAGTCAGGGCCTGCATCAAGCCGCGAGTCACTTACCCTATTCCGCCGCGCGCGGGCGCAAACCCAACCGTGCAGTTCCGCGTTATGCTCAATGCTCAAGGACGTGTACAAGACGTCGAGATCCGCCGCTCGTCGGGCATTTCCGGTTTCGACCGCGCCGTAGAAAACGGCGTGCGCGGCTGCAACCCCTTCCCGGCACCGCCATCCGGCAAGTACCCGCCGTACATCGATGGGTACTACTATATGTACGATCAATAGCACGACCAACAGGAGATTGTCGAAATGACCCGTGTCACCTTCGCAAAAACCGTCGCCCGAACGCTCGGGCGACTGCAGGCCTGGGGCCTTGCGGTAATCGCCAGTGTGGCGCTCACCACACCGGCCTCGGCGCAATTACGCGTCGATATTTCAGGCGTAGGCGCCACCCAGTACCCCATTGCCATCGCCGACTTTCAGGGCAATCCGCAAGGCGCAAACCTGGCCGAAGTCATTCGTGCCGACCTGACCCGATCAGGGCAGTTCCGCCTTGTAAACGCCACAGGGGCAACACTAAGTGCCGAAACCCCAGTCGCCCACGACGATTGGCGAGGTCGAGGTGCCGACTACATTGCCTATGGTTCAATTACCGAAGCCGGCGGCCAGTACACCATTACCTACCGCCTGTCGGACACCGTACGCAAAACCGAACTTGATGGTATTGCTTTTGCCGGCAACGAACGTGAGCTTCGCCGCGTTGCGCACCGGATCGCCGACCGGATCTACGAAAAAATTACAGGTGTGCGTGGCGTTTTTTCAACACGTCTGGCTTATGTGGTACAAAAAGGCGACGTCTATGAGTTACAAATTGCAGACGCCGACGGCCAGAACCCGCAGGTCATGCTGCGCTCGAAACACTCGATTATTTCACCCGCGTGGTCGCCCGATGGCAAACAACTGGCTTACGTCAGCTTCGAACTGGGCAAGCCTGTAGTGTATGTACAAACGCTGGCGACCGGCCAACGTCTGCCCTTGGCCAACTTCAAGGGTAACAACAGTGCGCCCGCATGGTCCCCAGACGGCAGCCTGCTTGCCGTGGTGCTTTCGCGAGACGGCATTTCGCAAATTTATACGATCCGCAACGATGGCTCCGACCTGCGTCGAATCATGCGTTCGCCGCTTATCGACACCGAGCCGCAATTCTCGCCCGACGGTGCATCGATTGTGTTTACCAGCGACCGAAGCGGCAGCCCGCAAATCTACCGCGTGCCGGTAACTGGCGGCGAAGCACGACGTATAACTTTTAACGGAAGTTACAACATCTCACCAGCACTCTCGCCCGACGGTAACAGTTTGGTGTACGTTACACGTAGAGACGGTGCTTTCCGTATTGCATTGCAAAACATGAACACGGGTTCGGAACAGCTGTTAACAGCAGGCCCCGACGACCAGTCACCAAGTTTTGCACCCAACGGTATGCAAGTGCTTCATAGCGCCGTCCAAAACGGCCGCAGTGTGCTGGCCGTGGTTTCGGTCGATGGCCGTGTCCGGCAAACGCTGTCGACACTCGATGGCAAGGTCCGTGAACCGACCTGGGGCCCTTTTACCAATTAATTTCTAGTGTGACTCTTTTTCTAAAGGAACTTAAATGAGCTCGCGCATTACAAAAACGCTAAGTGTTGCTGCTTTAACTGCCGCTCTGGCAGCTTGCAGCTCTGTACCGCTTGACCAGGCCGGATCCGGCTCGGGTTCGGGTGCTGGGTCCTCGACCGGTATGGTCATGGATCCCTTCAACCCGCAAAGCCCGCTGGCGCAACAACGCTCCGTTTACTTCGAGTTCGACAGCTACGTCGTGCCTGAACAGTATCGCAACGTTGTAGAAATGCATTCGTCCTACCTCACCGCAAACAGCCAGCAACGCGTTCGCGTCGAGGGCCACGCTGACGCGCGCGGTGGTTCGGAATACAACCTGGCACTGGGCCAGCGCCGTTCCGAAGCTGTTGCCCGCATGATGACGCTGATGGGTGTACGTGCCGACCAAATCGAAACCATCAGTTTCGGTAAAGAGCGCCCGAAAGCCATGGGTAACACCGAGGCCGATTACGCAGAGAACCGTCGCGCAGACATCAACTACCAACGTTGATTTTTTGGCATAATCTGCATCAACAAAGCGCCGTGGCGGCTTCCCGCCGCGGCGTTTTCACTTGAATGGGACACACCTTATGACGAACTCTTTGTTTACGCTTCGCCGCATCGCCCTGACCGCATCTTTTAGTGCGCTAGCGCTATCAACCAGCGTTGCACATGCCTTTGCCGACGACGACGCACGCCGTGCCATTCTGGAATTGCGCGAACAAGTCCGTGTTCTGACCGAGCAGAACCGCCAGGCCCGTTTGTTACTGGCCGATCAGCTCGAAACGCTTCGCCAGGAAGTCACCAGCCTGCGCGGCCAGATCGAACGCATCCGTTTCGAACTGGATATTAAAAACGGCAATGGTCTGGGCAATAGCCCTGCAGCGCAAGTCAGCAACCCACAAGAGCAAGCTGCTTTCAATACGCCCATGGCGCAGTTCCGCGAAGGGAAATACAAAGACGCCGCCGACGGGTTCAAGACTTTTTTAACGCAATACCCCAACAGCCAATTGGTGGTTGATGCACAGTTTTACCAAGGCAGCAGCCTCTATGCCGCCAAAGATTTCAAAGGTGCAGTCCAAGCCCTCGGGGCGCTGGTTCAAGGTCACCCAGACAGCAACCGGGCCGCAGATGCCTTGCTGATTGTGGCCGCCGCGCAAATCGAACTGAACGACCTGGGCGGCGCCACCGCAAGCCTGAAACGTATTGTGGCCGATTACCCGGGCAGCAATGCGGCGCGCACTGCCCAAGACCGTCTCAAACTTTTGCAGTAATCCGACGGGCCTTATGCCAGCACTCGAGCTACCCGAGAAAGTATTCGCACTCGCAGATCATGCCCCGTTGACGTTCGTCGAACTGGGCTATGGGCGAACCACGCTGCTGATTCACGGCTCGTTGTGCGACTACCGATACTGGCGCTGGCAAATGGCGCCCTTTGCCGAGTACGGGCGTGTTATCGCGCCCAGCTTGCGGGGGTTCTGGCCCCATACCAGCACAGTCCCCGACCCTCGGTTCTCGGTACAACAACATGCGGCCGACCTGGTCGCGCTGATACGCGCGACCACCCCGGATGAGCCTGTCGATATTGTCGGGCATTCACGGGGTGCCCACGTCGCCCTCGAAATGGCCATACAAGCGCCTGAACTTGTGCGCAGCATGGTTTTAGCCGACCCTGGCATGAACGTCCCGGGCGTCTCGCGCAACAGCGGCTTTATCAACAATGCAGCACAATCGGTTGCTCAAGGGTTGACCGAAGCAGGCCTAGAAACCTTTATTGACACGGTTAGCGGCCCCGACACCTGGCGCCGAATGACCGGCTGGTTCAAAACTATGGTGCGCGACAACGCGGGCACGCTGCTTTCACAGGCGCTAGAAGCCGATACGCTGTACGACCTAGACACCGCAAGTCGGGTCAGCTGTCCGGTTTTATTGCTTGGGGGAAGCAATAGCCCGCAGCGCTATCGCCAGATTATCGATGCTTTGGCGCCCAGGCTAGCCGGCGCAAGCCGAGACACGGTGCCCCTCGCCTCGCATGGCATGAACCTGGCCAACCCTAAAAGCTTCAACCGGAAAGTACTTACTTTTTTTGCCGGCGAGCAAACCGCACTGCCGGCATAACCCCGGTTTGGTTCGTTAGTGCGACATCTTCCCGGGCATCGTGCCAGCCGGCTTGACTTCGCAGCTGGCCACGACTTTTTGACCCGACTTCAACACTAGATCAACCTGAATGGTGTCGCCCACAGCAACATCACGACGAGGCTGCTCGAGCATGATGTGATAGCCGCCTGGCTTGAATTCGAGCTGCCCCCCGGCCGGGACGGCAACCTCATCGACCATACCCATGCGACTCATGCCATTTTCGTGGCGCGTTTGATGCACCATTAACAGACCATAGTCTTTAGGGGCAGCCGCTCCCACAACGCTTACCGGCGCGCCAGTGCTGTTTTTAACCACAAAGTAACCTGCCGATGGCGCCGGAGCCGGCAACAACCTTACCCAACACGCTTCGGCGACAACGCCCTGGGCCACAGCTAAGTTAGCGGTGTCGACTTGTGGCGCCGCATGCGCCATAGCATGGGATTGACCACCATGAGCAGGCGACTGCCCATGGTCACCATGATGAGCGGCCAATGCAACACCTGATGACATCAACATCACAACAGAAGTATTTAAAAGCGTACGTAACATAACTTCCTCACAAATAAACTGCACAAAGTGTAGCGCTGAATCTTCCAATGCGCCTTGATGCGCATCAGACCTTGATCAAGGCGCCAGGCCTCACCCAGGCAATCCTTAAGGTTCAATCAAGCAGTTTTCTTCTATCTATTTCTGCTTACTGCAGGGTAAACACCCACGGTAGTATCGGTAAAGTTTCACCAAATATTGCCGTTACGTTAATTTGGTAACTATTTGCGCTTTCCCGGAGACAGAATGAGCAGAATTAAAACCCTGAGGGTCCGAACCAAACTGATTGGCGGCTTCCTGATTGTCGCAGCCATCGCCGCCATTATCGGGTTTGTGGGCATCCAGTCCATGCAGCGCATCAGCCAGATGACGGACCGCCTGTACGAAAACGAGTTTATCGGTATGCGCCATGCCACCGAAGCCGATCGTCAGTTGGTTGCCGCCGGGCGCGCCCTGAGCAATACCCTGCTCACCTCCACCGAAGACGAATACCGTTCCGAATACTTTTCTATCGATAACCACTTCATCTCGGCCAAGATGGCCCTAGATGACCTGGCACGTACCGTGAAAAGCGACGAAGGCAAACGCGCCGTCGAGAAGGCACGCGAGGCGGTCAATGCATTCGAAAAAACGGCAAAAGATATCGTTCGCGAACAACCTGCCGAAACACTGGGCCGATTGGACACGACCGAGCGCGTATTTAAAGAAATGCGCCCCCTGGGCGACGAAGCCGAAAGCCTGATCAAGCGCATTGTTTACGACCAGCAAGACAATGCGCTGACAGCCACCGAAGAAATCAAGGCAATTTACCTACAAGCTTTTACATTGATGATCGGCCTGACAGCCGGCGGTGCGCTGATTGCCATTATTCTGGGCTTGTTAATCACCCGGGGCTTTACGCGGCAGTTGGGCGGCGAACCCCACGAGGTGGCACAAATAGCAGCCGCTATTGCCAAAGGCAACCTGAACAACAAAATCGTTGTGCCACGCAATGCGAAGCAAAGCATCATGAACGCCATGAACCAGATGCAAGACTCGTTGCGCAAGGTCGTTCTGGCAGTGCGCAACAGCAGCGATCATATTGCAACCGGCTCGGCTGAAATCGCAACGGGCAACGTCGACCTGGCTCGTCGCACCGAAGAGCAAGCCGCCAACCTGACAGAAACTGCGGCAGCCATGGAGCAACTGGCCAGCACCGTCAAAAGCAATGCCGATGTCGCCAAGCAGGCTGCACACATGGCTTCTGCGGCCAGTGGCGCGGCCGTTCAAGGCGGTGAGGTGGTCAACAACGTTGTTGACACCATGCAAGAAATCAACGCGTCATCGCGCAAGATTGTTGACATCATTTCGGTTATCGACAGCATTGCGTTTCAGACCAATATTTTGGCGCTTAACGCCGCCGTCGAAGCTGCACGCGCAGGCGAGCAAGGCCGTGGCTTCGCAGTCGTAGCCAGCGAAGTGCGCAGCCTGGCACAAAAAAGTGCCTCCGCCGCCAAAGACATCAAGAATCTTATTGATAACAGCGTACAGAAGGTCGATGCCGGATCCAGGCTGGTGGACGAAGCCGGCGAAGCGATGCAGGGCATTGTTACCCACGTTCAGCGCGTTACCGACCTCATTAATGAAATCAGTGCGGCCACCGACGAGCAAACGTCGGGTATCGGTCAGGTCAATGATGCCGTCTTACAGCTTAGCGATGTAACCCAGCAAAACGCTGCGCTGGTGCAAGAGTCTGCCGCGGCGTCCGACAGCCTTAAAGCACAGGCAGCCAAATTAGTAGAAGTCGTTAACCTGTTTGATATTGGGCGTGACTATATCGACGTCGCCGCACGCGAAGTCAAGAACCCGGCACCCGAAGCCAACGCCCGGGCCATCCCAGTGGCTGCAGCCGCACAGTTGCCGACAGGCCACTCTGCCAAGAAGACGCGCGCCCGAGATACACACGCGGACGAAACGCATGCATTACATGATCACCAAGGCTACGCCGCACCAGCCTCGGGTGAGTCCTCCCGCGATTCGGCGCAGCGTCATAATGCACTTTCAAACGACGCAACACGCTCAGTCCGACGCGCGGGCGCATCAACCTCGGGGCACGACAGCTCGGGGTCTGGCGCAGCGCGCAACGACGCCCAGCTACGACGACCCGACCTTAATAATCAATCGTCGACAACAAGAACCGACAAAGAAGACGACTGGGAAGAGTTCTGAAGAAATTTCAGTATTAAAAGCCGGCAATCTGTTGATAAACCCCACTGTTGTTCATAGTGGGGTTTATTTTTTGAACGATTCCATCATCGGCATATCAGCCGCACGACCCCAATAGCACGCCCCTATCGTAGAGATTGAAACAATCAAATATCCCGTTTTATTGAGATTGATTATCATTAACTCAACTTAGAAGACGGAGTAACATCATGATTGTCCTTGAAAAAACCAGCCAGGTTCTCTTGCACATGGGCGTCGCCTTTGGCGTTACCTACGCGATGACCGGATCGGTGATGACGGGTGGCCTGGCTGCACTGGTCGAGCCGATTTGTAATGTGGCCTTGCTCCCCTTGCATGAACGGGCCTGGCGCCACATCAAGACGAAGTGGCGACTCTCCCTTCCGCAGTGGTCTCGCGCGTGCTGACCTGACAACATAAAGTCACCACCGCCAGAGCTTGTACCAGGTGGTAAGATTTTGTCTTTTATTCTTGGCGTAATTGCTGACATGGCGTCTTTCAACATCGACTCAATCGTTCAATCACTGGCCGATATCCGCAGCGAGTGGCGTACCGCCCAAGGGCGTTCTCGCGAACCCGGCAGTCGTGAGTTTCCATCGCGCCAGGCACTGGCCGACGTCATGGACGCCCTGAAAGGCGCCCTATTCCCGATGCGTCTGGGGCCTACCGACTTACGACACGACAGCGAAAACCATTATGTGGGTCATACCATAGACACGGCCCTGCATACACTGCTGGGGCAAGCTCGCCTGGAAATCCGCTACCAGAACAGGCACGCTCCACTAGACGACAACGAGCTTGAGGCTCGCGCTTTCAAAGCCGTCTCGAACCTGGCCAACAAATTACCGCACATCCGCAACATGCTCGACAGCGACGTGCTGGCGGCTTATCAGGGTGACCCCGCAGCGCAAAGTGTTGACGAAGTCTTGCTGTGCTACCCCGGTGTACAGGCCATGATTTACCACCGCATAGCGCACGAGCTGTACACCAACAAGTTGCCATTGCTGGCCCGGATTGCAGCCGAAATGGCACATGCCGAGACCGGTATCGACATCCACCCGGGCGCACAAATTGGCCGAAGTTTCTTCATTGATCACGGCACCGGCGTCGTTATTGGCGAAACCACCGTGATCGGCGAACGCGTGCGTATTTACCAAGCCGTCACCCTCGGCGCAAAAAGCTTCCCGACAGACGAAGACGGCTCACTTCAAAAAGGCCTACCGCGTCACCCTGTGGTGGAAGACGATGTCGTTATTTATGCCGGCGCGACCATTCTGGGGCGCGTGATTTTGGGCAAAGGCTGCGTCATTGGCGGCAATGTCTGGCTGACCCAGGACGTGCCAGCCGGGTGTGTCGTCACTCAGGCACGCTCTCAAGACACGCCTCGCTCCAAATGTCCCGATTCGATCATTTGACCCAAACTCGACTAATCCGCGCCATCGCCCTATAGAAAAAAGCGGGGTCTTCGAGCTGAAGACCCCGCTTTCACATTCGCCTCGAATCGTACCGATCAGAACGCTGCGGTTAATGAAAAAACTGCAGCAGCTTTCCCCTGGTATCGACCTGTGGCAGCGCTGGTGTATACGCCCTTGTCAGCGTTGGTGTCGACATAAGCCAGCGAGGCCGTGACATTACCCCAGGTTTTGCTTAAACCCAACGACCAGTCGGTATAGTTGCCATCTGCCAGGTTGCGCACGCGCTGGTAGCCCACATGACCATCGACATTCAAACCCCAAAAGCCCGTCGGCACACTGGCAGATAAATCGTAGTATTGGCTATTTTTACTGTCGGCCCAGCCAAACAAATTGGTGACCGCATGCGAATACTTGAATGACACCGGGCCATAACCCAGTCCCAGGTAAAGCTCGGTAGTGTCGGGGCTGACAAAACCCCGCGGGTAACTACCCGGGTAGTAATACTGCAAGACCCCGACATCAATGGTCAGATCGCCCCAGATCGGTGCGGTGTAGCCAGCGTAAAAATCCATCTCGAGGGGTGCAGAAACATTGTCGTCAGAATCACCCAGCCAACTGATGCTCGAGTTCCAGTTGCCGATGTAAAGACCACTACTATGACTCAAGTCGAAGCCACCCTGAATGGCAGGCTTGTTATTGGTCTGCATCAGCCCCCGGTAGCGGTACTGGCTAGCCAGCGTCATATTGGCGCTGAACGAAAAGTCTGAAGCCGGCGAGACCGGTTCGGTAGATTGCGCCGCAACCGGCGTGACAATCACAGCGGCCAAGACAGCACCGCACATAGCTTTTGCTACAGAAATTGAGGGCATGACGAGCTCCTTTTGAAGTTTGACAGCAAACAAGATGTGCCAAACTTACTTAAGCAATTTGCATGCCAAGACAAACGCGCTCTGTCGCTTGTCGCAAAATACCCATGGGGCGCGCGCCCTGCACCAAAACGAAACAGATTTAAACGTTTGCGCTCATCGGCGCTGCACGCGCCGAAATGTCAGGTTCAGGCGCTGCTCGCCCAATAGCTCATGATTTTCCTGTCGAACCGGCATAACCCCATGAAACCGCATACGGTCGGCCCCACCCCAAACCAACACATCGCCGTGCTCAAGCAAATACTTTTCTACCGGGTCTGTTCGTCGCAGCCCGCCAAATAGGAAAACTGCCGGCAACCCCAAGGACACTGAAACAATGGGCGCTGCCAGATCTTCCTCGTCACGGTCTTGATGCAAACCCATTTTGCTTTTCGGCCGGTAACGATTTAGCAAGCAAGCCTGCGGTTCGAAGCACTTAAACCCTGCAGCTTCGGCGGCCTCGAACGCACGCTGTTGCCACAACTCAGGCATGTCGGGCCAGGGTTGACCTGAAAGCGGGTCGGTGGACGAATAGCGATAGCCCGTTTTGTCGGATATCCATCCGTAAGGGCCACAGTTAGATTGATCAACCGACATCCATCCCCGTGCCGTAGGCATCCGACGCCAGGGGGAAACTTGCAAAACACCGTTCAGGTCAACAAGAAACTGCGCAGCGTCATCAAGCAAAAAGCCCCTGAAGATAAAAGCCTGCGGCCCGATTTGCTCAGACGAAGCCCCTTGGGTGCGGATTCCCCCGAGTAAATTCAGCTGTTGCATGGGCATCGGCTTGTCGGCGCACAAATGAAAAAAAAAGGCATGACCCCAAGTATAGGTCATGCCTTTCAGTCGACCCCGGCAGTTTGCGTGCCAACGCCGCCGAAGCGGGGCAGTGCACGCCCTGCTGACCGGAATTAACGCAGGTGATCCAGCAAGTCGGGGCCAAATACCTCTTGATGAATTTTGGTGGGCGGCACACCCTGTGCAACGAGATCGCGCCACTGCTGCTGCATGAATTTAAGCGGACCGCACATATACACCGGCACATCAGCATACGCCCAGGCAGGCAACTGATCTACACGCATAAAGCCTGCATGGTAGCCCGGCTTGCCCTCGTGTCCGGCATCCATCGTTTCGTAGAAAGTAACGACCTGCAGATTCGGCATGACAGCCTGGGCATGCGCAATATCGTCTTGATGAGCGTGATGCGCTGCATCACGTGCGGCATGTGCGAAAACAACCCGACGCTCAGGATGGCGCGTCGCGATGGCATTCAGGGCCGAAATCATGGGCGTTATACCAATACCAGCCGACATGAGTACGATGGGCGTCTGGGACGTGACATTGGGGGTGAAATCGCCGAACGGCGGGCTGATGCGCAATGTACCGCCCTGCTTCAGATTATCGTGCAACCAGTTCGACACTGTGCCGGCAGGTGTTTCGGCGCCCGCTGCTTCGCGCTTGACCGAAATACGATAGTACGGTGCGCCCGGCGCATCTGACATGCTGTACTGTCGCAGTTGGCGACGGCTGTTAGGTAAATTGGCTTCGACACTGATGTACTGACCGGGTTTGAAGTCAGCCAGCGGCTGGCCGTCAGTCGGCATCAAGATAAATGAACGCACATTGGCGCTTTGCTCGACCACCTGGGCCACCGTCATTTCACGCAATTGACCTGGCTCAACCCCGGCGGCTTCATACAACTTCCGTTCTTCGTCAATAAAGGCTTGAGCCAGCAATCCGTAGGCTTCGCCCCAAGCAGCCAGCAAATCGGGCGTTGCCGCGTCGCCCAATGTTTGCTGAATCGCCCCCAGCAAATGACGGCCAACAATGGGGTAGTGCTCAGCCGTAATACCCACCGACGCGTGCTTATGAACAATACGACTGACGACCGGGGCCAAGGCATCTGGGTTGTCGATGTTGGCCGCGTAAGCAAATACGGCCGCCGCCAATGACTGCTGCTGAGCACCGCTGGCCTGATTCCCCATATTAAAGATATTGGTCAGCTCAGGGTGTTCGGCAAACATGTTCTGGTAGAACGTGCGTGTGATGGTGACGCCATGCTCGCGCAAAACAGGGACACTGGCATCGATATACGGACGGGCTTCCTGCGACAACATACGACTCACTCCAATTGTTGCTTTTAATATGCAACATTTAAGTTAAAAAAACGCAAGCGTTCAACCCGCGCTTTGCTTTAAAAAACTGCGATGCATTTGTACGATTTTTTCGCCAGTTTCGGTACCGACCACATCGGCCAAAGTGTAGCGATCCATCGCGCTGTAAAACGCATTCAAACCTTCTTGCAACGCATTGCGTAAAAAACACTGCGTAGCAAGACGACAGGCCAACCCCTCGCAATCGATGGCTTCACGATCGCCTTCGAGGGTACGCAGAACGCTGCCAATAGGCAGGTGCCCGGGCGATACCGCCAAACGCACACCGCCGTGACGACCGCGCGTAGCGTGAATCCACCCTTGCTTGGCCATTGCCCCCACCACCTTAACCAGATGATTGTGCGGTACCCCGAACTGGCTGGAAATTTCGGCCACGGTAACGGGTTGTTCGCGAGCCTGCTGCGCCAAGTACATGAGCACACGCAGCCCAATATCTGAAAATCGTGTCAGACGCATTGCAAACTCCACTGGACTGGAATATTAACAAAGATGTATTTCATATGCAATTTATAAAACCAAAAACCAACACGCGCCTGAGCGAACGAAACATGACTTTATTGTAGAGGTGCAAGCGTCTTGACGACCGCTACTGTCTGACAAACATAACCGCTAAAATGACTGTTTTTGATGCTGGACAGAACCACCATGACAACGCTTGGCACCCCGCTTTCACCTTCTGCTACCAAAGTTTTACTGCTGGGTTCGGGCGAACTTGGCAAAGAGGTCATTATTGCATTGCAACGTCTGGGCGTTGAAACAATAGCCGTTGACCGCTATCCCGATGCCCCAGGTCACCAGGTGGCGCATCATGCCCGCACGCTGGTCATGACCGACCCGGAGCAACTACGCGCGCTGATCGAATCTGAACAACCTGACCTGGTCGTTCCCGAAATCGAAGCCATTGCCACTCCAGCCCTTGAAACACTGGAAGCAGAAGGCAAGGTCAAAGTCATCCCTACGGCGCGTGCGGCGCGCCTGACCATGGATCGCGAAGGCATTCGGCGGCTGGCCGCCGAAACACTGGGCCTGCCCACCAGCCCGTATCGTTTCTGCGACTCGCTGCGGGAGCTGCAAGACGCGATCGACAACGGTATTGGCTACCCTTGCGTTGTGAAGCCCGTCATGAGCAGTTCAGGTAAGGGCCAAAGCAAAATTGACGGCCCGCAAGACGTAGCGAAGGCTTGGGACTACGCCATGGCCGGCGGCCGCGTCAGCCATGGACGCATTATTGTCGAGGGCTTTATAGACTTTGACTACGAAATCACCTTGCTGACGGTACGCGCGAAAGACGCCGAAGGTCAGACACAAACCTATTTCTGCGACCCCATCGGCCACCTGCAAGACAAAGGTGACTACATCGAAAGTTGGCAGCCCCACCCCATGAGCCCGGCGGCACTGCAGAAAGCCAAAGATATCGGCGACGCTATTACACAAAACCTGGGCGGCCAGGGCTTGTTCGGCGTCGAGCTCTTCGTTAAGGGCGATCAGGTGTGGTTTAGCGAAGTCAGCCCCCGGCCACACGATACCGGCATGGTCACCATGATTACCCAATGGCAAAACGAGTTCGAACTTCATGCCCGCGCCATTCTGGGCCTGCCCGTAGACACCCGGCTGCGCAACCCCGGTGCCAGCGCCGTCATATACGGTGGCGTCGACGCGACCGGCATTGTCTTTGACGACGTTGACGTCGCCATGCGCGTCCCTCAAACCGAGATCCGCCTGTTCGGGAAACCAGAAAGCTTTGCTCGACGCCGTATGGGTGTGGCGCTGGCTTACGACGATGATGCAGAACGCGCCCGTGCAAGGGCACGTGAAGCTGCCGGCAAGGTCAAACCTCGACCCGCAAAATAAAGGGCCTATTGGCCGCGCTTTCCCTGTCTTGTTACACTAGGTCGCTTTGCAAACAGGGAAAGCGATTACATGGAAGAACCGATTTTTTCCGATCTTGCTGACAAGATCACCGAATATACCGGCGGAAACCACATGATCGGCCTGACGATCCAGGTCTTTCTGGTTGTATTTGCCGTTGTTGTCTTCAACTTTTTCTTGCGCCGTTTTCTGGCCAAACTAGAAGAAAAAACACACCACACGACCAGTTTCTGGGATAACGCCCTGATTGAGGCCGTTCGCAAGCCGGCAACCATTCTTGCCTGGATTATCGGCCTGTCGTTTGCCGCCGAGATCCTGCAGGTTGAAACTGAAGTGACGCTGCTCGACCTCATCGAACCCATCCGCGTCATTGGCGTTATTGGTTGTATTACCTGGTTCGTGATCCGCTTTATTGGCAATGTTCAAAAAGGAATTATTGCCAAGCGACATGCCAACAACGAACCCGTCGACATCACCACGGTTGATGCCGTCGGCAAGCTGCTACGCATTTCGGTGCTTATTACAGCCACACTGGTTACGCTGCAAAGCTTGGGCTTCTCGATTTCTGGGGTACTGGCGTTTGGCGGTATTGGTGGCCTGGCAGTCAGTTTCGCTGCCAAGGACTTGCTGGCCAACTTCTTCGGTGGGCTCATGATTTACATGGATCGCCCCTTTGCCGTGGGCGACTGGATCCGTTCGAACGATCGCAATATTGAAGGTACGGTAGAAGACATTGGCTGGCGTCTTACGCGTATTCGGACGTTCGACCAACGCCCCCTTTATGTGCCCAACGCCATATTCACACAAATAGCGGTAGAGAACCCGTCGCGGATGACGAACCGCCGTATCTCTGAAACGATCGGCGTACGCTACGACGATATTGCCAGCATCGGCAATATCGTCAGTGATATCAAGACCATGCTGCGCAATCACCCCGAAATTGACCAGAACCAAACACTGATTGTTAATTTCAACCAGTACGGCCCATCGTCCCTGGACATCATGGTCTACACCTTTACCAAGACCACCGCGTGGGTCAAGTTTCACGAAATCAAGCAAGATGTCTTGCTGAAAATGGGCGATATCATTGCTTCGCATGGCGGCCAGGTGGCCTTCCCGACGCAGACGTTGCACGTATTCAACAACGAGGCAAACCCCAATACGGAACCCGTCGAAGGTCGACCTGCAAGCCAGGCGTCGTAAGTAGGCAGCGCCGGTGGGTTTCTGCCGCCGGCCCCGCACACATTACACAGGCAATGGCCGGCGTTAACCGAGATCAAATACGATACGGTTACGACCTGCGCTTTTGGCTTGGTACAAGTTGTCGTCAGCCCCGGAAATTTGCTGGTCGATAGAGCCGCACCCAATCGAATCACAAATACCCCCGCTTACAGTCTGCACCAGGCCATGGTAAAGGGTTGCCCCAGCCAGGGCAGCCCTGACTTTATCGGCCACAACAAATGCATCCTTGGCAAGGGTGTCGGGGCAAATCAGCATGAACTCTTCACCGCCCCAACGCCCGAACGTATCGCTTTGGCGTATATTTTTAAGCACGATTTCGCAGAACCGACGCAAGACCTCATCGCCGGCCTGATGCCCGAACTGATCATTGACCTGTTTGAAGTGATCAAGGTCGAACATGACAATTGAAAATGGCCTGTGATAGCGCTGGTACCGTTCGAACTCTTTAAACAAGACGGCATCGAGGTGATAACGGTTAAATACACCCGTTAATTTGTCACGCACCGAGGCTTCTTGCAATTGTCGGTTCTTTTCGCGCAGCGCCTGTTCGGCCTCAAGCAAACTGGCGTTAGTCAGGCGAATACGCCGGTTAAGTACCCGCATGCGCATCGAATACACCAGCATGACCAACAAGGCCAGCGCCAACGCCCCAGCCCAGGGCAGAATCCGCCCCCACGGAAACGGGCTGGCCACCGACAGCTTGACCCAACGATCGTAGATGGCTGCGTGCTCTTGTGGCGTCATGCCTGCGAGTGCTTTGTCAATGGCATTACGCAGCAACGGCCAATCTGACCTTACCCCCATAGCCAGATCAAACGTATAAGGCGTTTGTCCAGAAATTTTAAGGTTGGCCAACCCTTGCATTTTGATGATGTGAGTGGACGCGGCCAAATTATCGATAAACGCATCGACTTCGCCGGCCGCCAGACGGCGCAAGCCATCGAGCGAACTGTCGTATCGGGTCAAAACAATACCAGGGTGGTAACGCGACAAAGTTTCATCAGACGCATACCCTCTCACCACGCCCACGCGCTGCCCTTCGAGCTGCGACAAGCTGGATATGTAATCGACGTCATCGCGGGTGACAATCACCATGGGCGAGATTAAGTAGGTATCGGTAAAGCCCATGTAATTGCGACGGTCGGGCGTAGACGCAGCCGACGGCAACATATCGATGGTGCGAGCCTTGACGCCTTCAAGCACCTCGCTCCAGCTTGGCGTACTGATGCGCTCGAACCTGACGCCCAGGCGCCTCGACAGCACATCGAGGTAGTCTGACACAATGCCCTGCAATTGACCCTGCGCGCCATAAAACTCGAACGGCGGCCAACCCACTTCGTCAACCGCAAACCGGATAGTTTCAAGGCTGGCCAAAAACTGGCGCTCTTCGGTGGTCAGGTCTATAACACCGCTCTCTGTTCCCGCCTTGTACACCAACCCTAGCGGTGCACTGCCCTGGGCACTGACCAGCTCAAGCGAACGCAGCTTGTCGTAAAGAAAGGCAACGCGCTTGGGATTGATTTGGCCCAACGGGGTTGTGTATCGATCGATCAGGGTTTCGATGCCACGCGCCTCGTTCATGAGCGCGTCGCGGGATTTATTTTGCGTGTTGTAGCGACGGTAAATCAGCTCGACCATTTCTTCTTTGTGATCAAGCGCGTAATGCCAGCCACGAATGACGGCTCGCCGGATAGCTTCAACCCGTTCCGGGTTGCCTTGGGCCTCGGCACGCGACGTAAACAACATATCGCCGTACAGGTCGATACCAAAATGCCGAGGGCTGATCAGGTTGACTTGATGGCCCTGCTCGTTCATGACGTAGGGCTCGTTGGTGAGGTAAACCGCTACGGCATCAATTTCGCCTGCCGCCAAACGTCGCAGACGTTCGTCCCACGCAACACGGATAGGGCTTTCGTTCAGCGCACGCTGCTCGACGAGCAAGGCTAATACGTCGATGCCGTCAGAATCGTTGTCGTAAAAGGCGACTCGCTTCCCCACCAGGTCTGCAGGTGCAGTCAAGCCCGAGCTGGTCATCGTCATGAGTGTGCCGGCCGAGTGCTGCAAGAATGCAGCCACCAGCACGACAGGGTCACCTGCCGCGTAATGCATGAGCAAGATGGAGTCGGCTACGCCATAATCGGCATGGCCTTCGAGCACTTCAGTGACAATATTTTTAGCTGGATCGCGCTCGCGCAAAACGACGTCGAGACCCTCTTCGGCAAAATAGCCCTGTTCAAGAGCAGCATACAAACCAGCGGACTGAAACTGATGCAGCCATTTAAGCTGAATGACGACGGGCTGGGCATTGGCCTGAGCAATGGATGCCGACGCCAACACAAAAACCAGAAAGGCTGCCAGCCGCCGTGCCACCCCAAGCATCGAAACTCTTTTGCCTTGATTTTTTTAAATTGGTGTCAAGATTAGCAGAACAGCAATGAAATTCGTATGAATAAATACACGAACGCCCCGACATCGTTGAAGATGCGGGGCGTTTACGACAAACCCAAAAGGGTTAACCCGGATTAAAACGTCATGTTCGCCGAAACCCAAAGGCGACGGCCTTCGAGGTTCTTGTAATAGGCGTTGCCCCAACCTGGGTTGCCGGTCGTTGTATAGCTGCCGTAGTCGACAAACTTTTTGTTCAACAGGTTTTCAACCGATGCATTAATTGAGATGCTTTTGGTCAATTGGTAGGAGCCGCCGACACCGAATAGCCAATAGGGGTTGTAAAAGTCTTGCTTACCCTCGGCGTTGATGCGGGCATACTGCTTGGCGCGATACTCGGCCCTCACCCATGCCGATGCCTGCGTGTTAATACGCCAGTCAAGACGCATGTTCAAACGGTGACGCGCTTCGCTGTTCAACGGTTCGCCCGCGTTGGCGCCGCTATCACGTTTTGCATCTGTGAACGTGTAATTGCCCGACAAGGTTAATACTTCTGTTAACGGCAACGCCCCACCCAGTTCAATTCCGCGTATGGTCGCTTCATCTACGTTTTCCCACGCGACAAAGTTATCTACCGGAGCGCCGCTACGGCGCCAATCGCCTAAGTCAAGACAACCGGGTACGTTATTGGCTCGACAATTTGGTACATTTTTTGTATTGAGCTTATCCTTGAAGGCAGTATGAAAAAGAGTCGCGTTGGCTTTTAAACCCTGCAAATCATCAAAATAAACGCCAATTTCTGATGACACGCTCTTTTCGGGCACCAGGGTAGCACTACCCACTTCAGGAATTGTCCCCTGCCCGCGCAAACCAATAATGCCATCGGTCATGACATTCAGGTCGGGCGTTTTATAACCGCGCGAAACCCCGCCCTTGACGGTCCAGTTTGGGCTGGCGTTCCATACGGCGTAGGCCCTAGGGCTCCAGTTACCTCCAAACTGTTCGTTTCGGTCGTAGCGCGCGCCCAAGGTAATGGCAAAGTCATCAACAACACGCCATTCGTTCTCAACAAACAACGCCCATTGCCATTGCTTCAAATCGAGTGGCGCCTCGGCCAAACTGTTGACAAATTTTTGCTCGCGCCATTGACCGCCAAAGGTCACATTGTTCGTATCGTCCAGCAACGACAGATTCCATTTGCTGTCCAAAACCAAGTTATCGTATTCCAATGTACGCGGTGCGCCATCGGTAGGCTTGCGAGGGCGACTCATGGGATTGGTTCGACCAATGGTCTCGGTAGTCTCGTAAAGAACGCTGGAATCGGAACTCAAGTTGCCGTAGCGCCCGAGGTGGGTCAAAACGTATCGGCTACGATCGTAACGTTGCTCTGGGTCGTAGCCGCCCCCAGCCGTATTCGGCGCGACGTTACTATTCAAGGTGCCCAGCTGGCCCGTGCTGTTGTCGTAGCGCTGCCGTCCTTGCTCAAGGTCTAGCAAGATATCGTGATTTTCATTAGGTGTCAGCGCAAAGCGTACGCCCAGATTATGCATTTTTGACCCGGCATAGCCATCTCCGGCAACGTTACCCGTGTATTTGCCGCTTGCGCTTTCAGCAGCACTTGCCGGGTACATTTCGTGCGCGGCCATTTTTCGGTCGTAGCGGCCATAAATCGAAATACCCAGCATGTCTTCTTTGATGGGGCCACTTAAGTAAAACGACGAACCGTAACCATTGCCGAACGTATCGTTAAGCTGCACGGTTCCGTCGGCCGTGATGCTGCCGCCCCACTCTTTGGCCACTTTTCGAGTAATGATGTTGATCACACCACCCATCGCGTCGGAACCGTACAAAGTCGACATCGGGCCGCGTACGACCTCAATACGCTCGATAGCCGACACCGGAGGAATGAAACTGGTGTCGACGTCGCCAAAGCCATTGGGGCGTGCACCCGAACTGTTTCGGTTAAGCCGCTTGCCGTCAACCAGAATCAGCGTGTAGTCAGACCCCATCCCTCGGATGCTGATGTTCATGCCGCCTGTCTTGCCGCCTCGCTCTACCGATACCCCTTCGATATCGGCAACCGCATCAGCCACATTGTTAAATGGCTTTTTCTCGAGCTCTTCGCGGGTGATCACAGAAATCGACGCCGGTGCGTCTTTAATCATTTGCTCGAACCCGCTGGCCGTCACCACAACCGAATCTAGCTGTTTGACGCTGTCGGCCTGCTGAGCAAAAGCGGCTTGCGTCGAAGCCACCAAGATTGCCGCATAGGCCAGTCGCCCTGTAACACGCTTCTTATGATGCATCACATTTCCCTTCTGAATAGAAACCTAAATGAGAACGGTTATTAATTTGATTTTCAGGATTCTATCAGAATTTTGTAAGAAACAAGATCAAGCGGAAACACTTTTAGCCGCATGATCAAGGTCAAGGCGGCAATTTAATAGGGGATGACTTGAAAACAAACGCACTACCGGCAACCAGAAAAATTTGCCGATAGTGCGAAGACGGGTAACCGCTTTACGCGGTACTACCCTGTGCGGCCGGGGGCACGACCCGGGCCTCTTTGATGGGCAAATTAACCAACGCAGCCAACAACGCCAGCACCATGTCGGCGTACCACATCCAGGTAAAGTCACCGAACTCGGTAATGGCCAAACCCCCTAGCCACGCGCCAAGAAAGCCCCCTACCTGGTGAGACAACAAGGTCAAACCAAACAATGTGGCCAAATAACGCGTACCAAACAATTTGCCGACAATGGCAGCTGTTGGCGGTACGGTGGCCAGCCAAGTAAAGCCAAGGCCCGCCGCAAACACGTAAAACACCCAGGGGTCGCGCGGCATGACTAAATACCAGGCAATAAGCACTGCCCGCGAAGCATACATAGTAGCCAGGATGTATTTGCTGCGATAACGCGCCACACAAGAGCCCGCGTAGATACTGCCAAAAATATTCGACAAACCGATAATGGCCAACGACCAACTGGCAACTGACGGCGGCAAGCCGCATAAGTCGACTTCGCCAGGCAAATGGGTGACCAAAAATGCAATATGGAAGCCACAGGTAAAAAACCCGAGGTTAAGCAAAATGTAATTCCGGTCTTTAACAGCTTGCGCCACCGCCGTGCGCAGCTTCTGCTCGCCTTCAACATGCGGGCGCGGTTTGTAGTCGGCGCCCACAAGCTTGCCAATAAGGGGAAGCGCAGCAAGCGCGGTAAGCGCCATGGCCCACATCGCGCCCATCCACCCAAACGACTGAATTAACTTCTGGAAGACAGGCGCAAAAACAAATTGCCCGAACGAGCCGCCGGCATTGATGATGCCTGATGCCGTGCCCCGCGACTCGAGCGGCAAGCGCTGCGCGGCGGCGCCGATAAGCACTGAAAAACTACCCGCGCCTGAGCCAATAGAGGCCAGCAACCCCAGTGAGACGATCAAACCAAACCCGTTGCCCATAAACGGCGTCATGGCACAACCCGCCGCCACAATTACCAGCGCCGCAATAAGCACAACCCTAGGCCCGTGCCTGTCGGCCACCGCCCCGGCAATGGGTTGGATCAACCCCCACGTAAACTGGCCAATGGCCAGCGCAAAACTGATGGTGGCAATGCTCATGCCGGTGGTGGCATTGATAGGGCTGATGAACAGGCCAAACGTTTGACGTATGCCCATGGTGACCATCAGGATGCCGGCTGCAGCCAGCGTAACCGCCATCGCACCCGGATGACGCAGGGAATAGAACATAATGACCTCGTTGCCAATACACAGACCACAAATGCGCTCGGGCGCGGGGCCATTTTGCCATATTAATCCTGTGACCTCTGAAGGCATCAACCGCGCAGACGTCGCCTTCGCAACTCAACGCTATCGCTAAGTGGGCTCTCGAAGACTTATGATCGAGGGTGGTGTGCCTTGCAAAACGGCGCAATAATGCATACCGACGTCGAGCAAAAACACCTGTGCCCTGAGCGGCGCAGCAAGTACGCAGAAACAATGGAAAAGATCAGAATAGATAAATGGCTATGGGCTGCGCGGTTTTACAAGACCCGTAGCCTGGCATCGCAAGAAATCACTAAAGGGCGCGTCTTGGTGAACGGCCAACCCGCCAAACCGGCGCGCGAAGTTGCAGTTGGCGATAGCGTGAACGTGCGCAAAGACGAACCAGCCATTACCGTAATTATCAAACAAATCAGTGCAGTGCGCGGCCCTGCGCCCGTCGCCCAATTGCTCTACGAAGAAACAACCGAAAGCCGCGAAAAGCGCGAAAAAGCCGCCGAACTGCGCCGATTGGCGCCGGAACCCGCACAAACCATAAGCGTCGGGCGCCCGACCAAGCGCGACAGACGTCAAATTGATTTGATTAGAGGCAAGGGGTGATCGCGCCGGGACGAAACAGATGCTCAGGGGCGCTAATGGCGCCAAATTGCACCTTGTCTTTTAGTCATCGAGTTCGGCATCGGGGACGGCCACGTAAATAAGCACCAGAATAATGGTGACCAAGAATCGGAAAGCCGACGGCACCCCATTCCATTGGGACGACATCCACATCCCGAACCACTCGCCACCAATAGACATAAACCCAACCTGCCATACCAAAAACCCCAACGACAGCCCCCACACTGCCATATTTTTAGCGCGATTGAAGTCACGCGCAGGCGCCTTGACCTGTCGCAGCAAACGCCAGGCTCCCAACCAGCAAAGCACTGCCGTCAATGCCTCGAGCCCGATGATGATGACGTAAGCCAAGTGATGAAACCAGGGTGCGTCTATGGCTCGATACCCGATGGCCGCGTCGGGAAAAATCGTATCCATACGCAGCACATGCCGTACAAAAGCAAAATTGCTGCCGTAATCGGTAATATTGCCGAACGCCACCAGCGTCGCGAATAAGGCTATAGCAGCCACAAACAAAATTTTTGAGTAACGGATCGCCATACGCTTTTAACTTATAAATGCCTGCCCTGAGTCTAGAACTCACCCGGTGCCAAGTGTAGAATTTTCAACATTATGTCACCATCTGTGCAGCCCCCGACGAAACGAACCGGCACGACCAATGAGACATAGCGAAAGGCATAAAACGCACCGCACCGGCTGGCTTAGGGCTGCGGTTCTTGGCGCCAATGACGGGATTGTCTCTACGTCAAGTCTGGTCTTGGGCGTGGCCGCTACAGGCGCGGGTACCCAAAGTATCCTTGTTGCCGGCGTCGCCAGCCTGGTTGCCGGCGCCATGTCCATGGCTGCAGGTGAATACGTGTCGGTCAGCTCGCAAGCCGACACCGAGAATGCAGACCTTGCCCGCGAAAAAGCAGAGTTAGCTGAAAACCCCGAACAAGAGCACGCCGAGCTTACAGCCATTTACGTCAATCGAGGCCTTGATGAACACTTGGCCTCGAGTGTAGCGACCCAACTGATGGCCCACGATGCCATCGCGGCACATGCACGCGACGAGCTGGGAATCTCGGACACATTGGCCGCTAAACCGGTACAAGCCGCTCTGGCCTCGGCGGCAACTTTTGCTGCGGGTGCACTCCTTCCTTTATTAGTGGTTCTGCTGTTTCCTACGTCGGCGCTCATGGGATATGTTGCAGGCAGCTCACTTTTCTTTCTTGCGCTTCTAGGCTTGATCGCCGCAAAAGCAGGCGGCTCCCCTTTACTGATCTCGACTGCGCGCGTAACCTTCTGGGGCGCCCTGGCAATGGGGCTGACTGCAGGCGTCGGTGCGCTGTTTGGTGTCGCAGCTTAACACTCACCGTTTTAACGTCACCAACCAAATCGGAGTGTTCTCTTGCGCCGTGCCATTGTTCTAATCCTGGCCTGTTTCTTTGTGATCTGGGCTGTCGAAGCCTTCTGGCTGTCGCCATCGCCACCCGGTGATTTGCTGTGGGTCATGCGCCAAGAAGGTATGCTGCTGACTGGCATTTTGGCCTTGGGTGCCATGACAGCCATTATGGTGCTGGCCTTGCGCCCCCGCTGGCTAGAGTCGCCTTTGGGCGGCATGGATAAAGCCTACCGACTACACAAATGGTTAGGCATCATTGCCGTTGCCCTGAGCTTTGCGCACTGGCTGGCTAAAGAGTCAAAGCCGCTCATTACTACAGCCATTGGCAACGCGGGCCGGCTGGCCAAGATGCCAGTACCCGAATGGGTCAGCGTTCTTAAGCCCTATGCCAAAACCATGGGCGAATGGACTTTCTACGCGCTGATCCTGATGCTGATCATCACGTTGGCCCGCCGCACCGTGCCCTACAAACGCTGGTATTGGCTGCATCGATTCATGCCATTGGCCTACCTGCTGCTGGTATTTCACGGCATCGTGCTGACCCCTTATGGTTATTGGGGCGGTGTCGGGGGCTGGCTGCTGGCGGCAACGATGACCATCGGCGTGATTGCCGCCGTGATGCAATTGATTCGTGATCTGAAACCAGCTTACCCGCACAAGGGTACCGTAGTATCGTGCACCCGGCTGGGCGACGTACTGGAAGTGCAATGCCGCCTGGGCGATTCGTGGCAGGGCCATAAGGCAGGGCAATTCGCCTTTTTGCGCGTGGCCGGAGAACAAGAGGCTCACCCGTTCACGCTGTCTGATGCAGACCAGAAGAACCATGTCGTACGCTTTCACATCAAACAATTAGGCGACTGGACACGCGGGCTATCCGAACGACTGCAACCCGGCCTCAGCGTAGAACTGGACGGCCCATATGGCCGCTTCGTGCCCCCTGACCACGACGATGGCGCTGTGCATGTCTGGGTCGGTGCTGGCGTAGGAGCAACACCCTTTTTATCTTGGCTAGGCCAGCATCACCAAGACGGCCATGCGCCACAAGCTTGGTTGCAGTATGCCTGTCAGCATGCAAACGACCCTTTGGCCAAAGCACTGAAAGAAGCTGCGGCCCTTCACCCCGATGTACATCTGGATATTTTTGCTGATGGCCGTCGCTGGACGCCAGAACAAGTCCTGCAACAGTATCAGGCCGGCAAACCACTGCAGGTGTGGTTTTGCGGTCCGGCAGCTATGGGCAAGCAATTAGAGCACGCACTTAAGAAGTCATTACCCCCTGGCTCCTGGCATTTGCACAATGAACACTTCGAGTTTCGTTGACCCTACGCCATCCCTCCGCAACCAGCAAAAATGTAACAAAACGCACCCTGCCTCTTGAAGTCTTAAGGTTCGTCCTTATAATTAGCACTCGACGGGGTAGAGTGCTAACAACACCCCCGATTATTGATTACATTCATTATTTTCTGAGGAGTACCTTCATGGCACTGCGTCCTTTGCACGATCGCGTGATCGTCAAACGCCTGGACAACGAGCGTAAAACCGCCTCCGGCATCGTTATCCCCGAAAGCGCCGCTGAAAAGCCTGATCAAGGCGAAGTTATTGCAGTCGGCCCCGGCAAGAAAACAGAAGACGGCAAGATTCTTCCCGTTGATGTCAAAGCAGGCGACAAGGTCCTTTTCGGCAAATATGCCGGCCAAACCGTCAAGGTCGATGGCGACGAACTGCTCGTCATCCGCGAGGACGAAATCCTCGCCGTGATCCAGTAATCAGCAACGAACAGAACAAGCAAGGAATCAAACCATGGCAGCTAAACAAGTCCTATTTGGCGACGACGCCCGTTCGCGCATTGTGCGCGGCGTAAACGTTCTGGCCAACGCCGTTAAAACAACTCTGGGCCCCAAAGGCCGCAACGTTGTACTCGAGCGCTCTTTCGGCGCCCCCACCGTCACCAAAGACGGTGTATCGGTTGCTAAAGAAATCGAACTGAAAGACAAGTTCGAAAACATTGGTGCACAACTGGTTAAAGAAGTTGCTTCCAAAACTTCCGACAACGCCGGTGACGGTACCACTACTGCAACAGTTCTGGCTCAGTCTATCGTTGAAGAAGGCATCAAGTACGTTACCGCCGGCATCAACCCAATGGACCTGAAGCGCGGTATCGACAAAGCCGTCACCGCCGCCATCGCCGAGTTGCAGAAGCTGTCCAAGCCCTGCACCACCAGCAAAGAAATCGCCCAAGTTGGTTCGATTTCGGCTAACAGCGACACTTCCATCGGCCAGATCATCGCCGACGCAATGGACAAAGTAGGCAAAGAAGGCGTTATCACCGTCGAAGACGGCAAATCGCTTGAAAACGAACTGGACGTCGTCGAAGGTATGCAATTCGATCGCGGTTACCTGTCGCCCTACTTCATCAACACCCAAGAAAAGCAAGCTGCTGTTCTTGAAGATCCGTTTGTCCTGATCTACGACAAAAAAATCAGCAACATCCGCGATCTGCTGCCCGTTCTCGAACAGGTTGCCAAGTCCAGCCGTCCTCTGCTGATCATCGCCGAAGACGTCGAAGGCGAAGCACTGGCTACTTTGGTGGTCAACAACATTCGTGGCATCCTCAAGACAACAGCCGTCAAGGCCCCTGGCTTCGGCGACCGTCGCAAAGCCATGCTCGAAGACATCGCCATCCTGACCGGCGGTACTGTTATCTCTGAAGAAACCGGCGGTTCGCTCGAAAACGCTACCCTCGAAGATCTGGGTCAAGCCAAGCGTATCGAAGTGGCCAAAGAAAACACCACCATCATCGACGGCGCTGGCGACAGCAAATCGATCGAGGCTCGCGTCAAGCAAATCCGCGTTCAAATCGAAGAAGCCACTTCCGACTACGACCGTGAAAAACTGCAAGAGCGCGTTGCCAAGCTGGCTGGCGGTGTTGCCGTTATTCGCGTAGGCGCTGCCACCGAAGTCGAAATGAAAGAGAAAAAAGCACGCGTTGAAGACGCGCTGCACGCCACTCGCGCTGCCGTCGAAGAAGGTATCGTTCCTGGCGGCGGTGTTGCCCTGATCCGTGCCAAAGCTGCTGTTGCTGCTGTTAAAGGCGACAACATCGACCAGGAAGCCGGCATCAAGCTGATCCTGCGCGCCATCGAAGCTCCTCTGCGCACTATCGTTGCTAACGCAGGCGACGAGCCTAGCGTCGTTGTCAACAACGTTGCTGCCGGTTCGGGCAACTACGGTTACAACGCTGCCACTGGCGAGTACGGCGACCTGGTAGAGCAAGGCGTTCTTGACCCCACTAAGGTCACCCGCACTGCCCTGCAAAACGCTGCTTCGGTTGCATCGCTGTTGCTGACCACTGAAGCTGCTGTTGCAGAACTGCCTGAAGACAAACCCGCACCTGCTATGCCCGATATGGGCGGCATGGGCGGCATGGGTGGTATGGGCGGCTTCTAATCAAGCCCCTGTAGTACCTGGTCTTTCCAGTAAAGCCCCCGCAGCAATGCGGGGGCTTTTTCGTGAGCAGACTTGACTACAATACGGTATGAATCACGCAAACTCCCCCTACAAAAGCAAAGGCGGCATGCGGCGCCTGGTTAACGCCCTGCGCTACTCTGCGCAAGGGTTCCGTGCTGCACTAGTACACGAAGCCGCCTTCCGCCAAGAATTGTTTGCATTTATTTTGCTGGTGCCCATCGCCATCTGGCTTGGTGACACGCTGGCCGAACGTGCCCTGCTTATCGGCGCCCTGTTTTTTGTACTCATTATCGAGCTGCTGAACTCGGCAATCGAAGCGCTTGCCGACACCATCACGCTCGATCACCACCCGCTTATCGGCCGAGCCAAAGACCTCGCCAGCGCGGCGGTCTTGCTGTCTATAACACTCGCCACCCTGATTTGGCTCATGGTCATCATCAGTCACCTGCTACCGTAACCCACACCTTTATTGCCGTCATGAAATTCACTGAAAAACTGGACTACGCCTGGGCGCACGCCGACTCAATGCTGATGGTTGGTCTTGATCCCGACCCCCAACGCTTTCCGGCCGAACTCAAAGGCAGGCCCGATGCCATCTATGAATTTTGCAAAGGGGTGATCGACGCCACTGCGCCGCATGTCTGCGGTATAAAGCCGCAAATTGCCTACTTTGCAGCTCAGCGGGCCGAAGACCAGCTCGAAGCCTTGTGCGATTACCTGCGCACCACGTATCCGCATTTACCGTTGGTTCTCGATGCAAAACGCGGTGATATCGGTTCAACGGCCGAACAGTACGCTGCTGAAGCCTTCGAGCGCTATCGTGCCGATGCAGTGACCGTCAACCCCTATATGGGTTTTGATTCGGTCGAACCCTATCTGGCCTGGGAAGAGAAAGGCGTGATTATTTTGTGCCGAACCTCGAACAAGGGCGGATCTGACCTGCAGTTTCTTGATGTCGGCAACGGCGAACCTCTTTATCTTCATGTGGCTAGCCTGGTCGCTAACCAATGGAACAAAAATGGTCAGTGTGCTTTGGTGGTGGGGGCCACTTTCCCGAACGAAATTGCCAAAGTGCGCGAGCGTGTTGGCGACATGCCCTTACTGATTCCAGGTATTGGCGCCCAGGGTGGCGACATTCAAGGCACAGTAGCGGCCGGCAAAAGCAGCACGGGCTTAGGCATGATGATCAATTCGTCGCGGGCTATTTTGTACGCCAGCAACGGCGATGACTGGCGCGAAGCCGCCGCCAAGGCGGCGCTTGAGACCCGCAACGCGATTAACGCGGCAAAATAAGCTGGATACTCGTCGCAAGGGCAAACTGAACCGCCGCTTGCCTGACCTGACGACGATCACCCTCAAAAACCCGGGTAACAGCCTGGGTTGAAACGCCGTCTTTAACGCGATGTGCAAAACCAAAGCACACCATGCCCACCGGCTTACCGGCCGTACCGCCCCCCGGGCCGGCAATACCTGTCGTGGACACCGCAAAATGGGCCGTCGGAACTGAAGCCAACACGCCAGCTGCCATTTCCATGGCGGTTTCTTCGCTGACAGCGCCAAAGCGATCGAGAGTGTCGGGCGCCACGCCAAGGTGAGCCACTTTGGCATCGTTGCTGTAGGTAACAAACCCACGCTCGAACCACTGGCTGGAACCGGCAATATCGGTGATGGTTGCCGCCAGCAGGCCACCGGTGCACGACTCGGCGCAGGCTAACATCCAGCCTTGCGCCTGCAAGCATTCGCCCAGCAAACGGGCATTATTTTGGGCGCCATCACCCAGCCCGACAATGGTCTCGTGTATTTCTGTGTACCGAATGCTCATAAAACCCCCAACAAACCTACGCGTTGCAATACAGCCAGCACCAAGAGCGCATATAACGCAGCAACGATATCGTCCCACATTACGCCGAAGCCGTTCTTGAGTCGAGCATCAAAATAGCGGATGGGTGGAGGCTTGACGATATCGAACAAACGAAACAAGCCAAATGCAATGGCTTGCGCCCATAAGGTGTCGGGCGTAAACCAGAGCACCAGCCAAAACGCGACCATTTCATCCCAGACCATCCCCCCGTGATCGGGGCGCCCTAGATCTTTGCCGACGCGATGGCAAACGAGGCAGCCATAGGCGAAGGACACCGCCAGCGCGACGGCCACGCCGGTATCGGACAACCGGGACAAGACGACAACCCATACAAGCCAACCAGCCAGCGTGCCCCACGTGCCTGGTGCCGGCCGTATCAAACCACTGCCCAGCCCAAAGGCGACCATTCGCGCCGGTGAGCGCAGCATCCAGCTAACAGAAGGCTGGATTGCCGCCTCGCCCGAAACGCCGGAAGCATCGGAGACTTGACCTGTTGAAATTGGAGGTTCGTTGTTATTTTGATTTGACATGACAACCTTGAAAGCTGCGACAGCCATTGGCGCCGGCGTTAAAAATGCTGAAAGCCGTGATGCGCCACCGACACGGCCTGACCATTATTGCGCATAACGTGCAGTTGACCGGCCTGCGGCACAATAGTGCCAATATGCGTCGCCAGAACACCGTGCTGATGGGCAAGCGCCTGAATGGCGCTACGTGACGTGACAGGCGCCGTAAAACATAGCTGGTAGACATCACCGCCGCCTAATACAGCCTCTTCTTGCCACGCCTGCGACAACCCGGCCAGGGCCGGGTCGATGGGCAAGTTATCGTAAAACAACTGCGCGCCGCAGCGGCTAGCCTTAAGAATATGCCCCAGATCTTGAAGGAGGCCGTCGGAAATGTCGAGCGCGGCGTGGGCGAGGCCTGGGAGCCCTTGCGAAAACGCGACGGGGGGTAACGGCTGTTCGAGCGAAGAGCGCACTTGGGCCAGCAAGGCCGCCGTGTTATTGCAGCCTGGCGGCACATGGCCTTGCAACAATCGCAACGCCACATGCGGGCCGCCCAAAAGCCCCGTAACCCAGATGTCGTCACCTGCGTGCGCCGCGCTGCGACGCAGCGCCAAGGCTGGGTCAACCTGACCAAACACAGTCACACACAACGTTATTTTGTCGGCTGCGGTGGTGTCGCCCCCAACCAAAGGGCAACCAGCCGCATCGGCCAGCGCGTAAAAGCCGTCGGCAAACGCTGCCAACCAGGATTCATCGATTGCCGGCATGGCAATGCCCAACACACAACCCAAGGGTTTAGCACCCATGGCCGCCAGATCGGACAAGTTAACTGCCAGTGCCTTATGACCTAAGGTGCGAGGGGATACGTCGGGGAAGAAATGCCGGCCTTCGATGAGCAGGTCGGTACTGACTGCCATTTGCATGCCTGAGGCAACAGGCAACAAGGCGCAGTCGTCACCGCCGCCCAGATAACCCGCCGGCACTTTACGGGAAAAGTAGCGGTCGATTAAATCGAATTCGCGACCCATGATGCCGGGTTGACGACGACCGACGCGTCAGGCGCGCTGCGCCGCAGCCTGAACCTCGGTGGTGCGCACTTGCGCGGCGAGCTTGTCGAGCACCCCATTGACGAACTTGAAGCCATCGGTACCGCCAAACGATTTCGCCAGTTCGACAGCTTCGTTGATGGCCACCTTGTAAGGCACTTCGACGTGATGAACGAGTTCGTAACTACCGATGAGCAAAATGCCGTGTTCGATGGGCGAAAGCTCTTCGAGGGGACGGTCGATGAAAGGCGTAAAGCCTTCACGCAATGCCGGGGCCTCGCGCAACACGCCATGCAGCAATGTTTTAAACCACGCCGCATCGGCTTCGGGGAATTCTTCGTTGTCGCGGATGTGGGCGTCGATGGCGCCTGCGTCTTGCAGACTTTCGTCGCCACGCAGCAACCAGGCGTAAACGCCCTGCAGCGCAAATTCGCGCGCACGGCGGCGCGCGCTACGCGCGTTGGCGCGGGCAGCGCCCGCGTTGTTGGACGCTTTACTCTTCGTCAAGATCTTCATCCTCGTAGTCGTCATCGTCGGCTTCGGGCTCGAGGGCGGCAACCAAGTTGGCCATTTCGACTGCAGCACGGGCGCAATCGCGACCTTTTTCGGCGGCGCGAACTTCGGCCTGCTCGTCGGTTTCGGTGGTCAACACGCCGTTGATGACGGGGATACCGGTTTCGAGAGCCACGCGCGTTATAGCCGTGCCGCTTTCGTTGCTGACCAGCTCGAAGTGATAGGTTTCTCCGCGAATCACGGCACCCAGAGCAATCAGGGCGTCGAATTCGTAGGTTTCGGCCATTTTGGCCAGCGTGATGCCCAGCTCGAGGGCGCCGGGCACGGTAACCACCATGACGTCGCGCTCGTCAACGCCCAGTTCGGCCAGTTCGGCCAGGCAGGCGTCGAGCTCGGTCATACCGATGTTTTCGTTAAAGCGGGCTCGGACGATACCAATGTGTAAACCTTCCCCGTTCATATCGGGAAACAGTGTGTAGGGAGTCATGTGCAGGATCCTTTCAGGCGTTGGAATCGGGTTCGGTATGGTAACCGGTAATGGTCAAGGAAAAGCCCGCCATGCTGGGCATTTTTCGGGGCCGGGCCAACAATTTGGCTTTACCCACGTTGAGGTCGCGCAAAATTTGCGCGCCAATGCCATACGTGAGCAGATCGAAGCGACTGCCCTCGGCACTTTTACGTGGCGCTGGCGGCTTGCCCCAGGCCTGCGCCTGTTCGAAAAGATG
Source organism: Pusillimonas sp. T2 (assembly GCF_002236805.1). Lineage (GTDB taxonomy): Bacteria > Pseudomonadota > Gammaproteobacteria > Burkholderiales > Burkholderiaceae_B > Neopusillimonas. Next base: position 40,320 of record NZ_NIQA01000002.1, read on the forward strand.
GTTGACCGAGCCTTCGCAATTTAAAAACACCATGACCCCGCTGGGTGCCGACTGAATGGTGCGCAGGGCGCGAGCGACTGTCCAGCTGTGAGCAGACGCATCTTCGGACAAGATATCGATGAGCGTGGTGGGTTCGTGGACGCGCACCAGCGTTTCGATGTCGTGGGAAATCGTGCCATGAGTTAACGCCAGGTGCGCGGCACCCGAGGCCTTGTCGCGGTACGCCACCGCATGGAATTCGCCCCAAGGCGTGCTCATGTTGCGTTCGCCCACGCGCTCGATCATGGATTCGTGCTCGGAACGATACTGAATGAGGTCTTCGATGGTGCCGATTTTAAGATTGTGTTGCGCGGCAAAAATTTGCAGGTCGGGCAAACGCGCCATGGTGCCATCGGGTTTGAGGATTTCGCAGATGACCGCAGCCGGGGTTAAACCGGCCAGCGCGGTCAGGTCGCAACCCGCTTCGGTGTGCCCCGCACGCACCAGCACGCCCCCACGCACTGCCTGCACCGGGAAGATATGGCCGGGCTGCACAACGTCAGACGGGCGGGCATCTTTGGCAACAGCCACCTGAATGGTGCGCGCACGATCGGCTGCCGAAATACCCGTTTCGACGCCTTCAGCGGCTTCGATGGACATGGTGAAATTCGTGCCAAATCGCGCCCCGTTTCGGGACGCCATAAGCGGCAGATCGAGTTGCCGGCAACGCTCTTCGGTAAGCGTCAGGCATACGAGCCCGCGCGCATGCGTAACCATGAAATTAATGGCTTCGGGAGTGACGAAGTCGGCCGCAAGTACGAGGTCGCCTTCGTTTTCGCGATCTTCTTCATCGACCAGAATGACCATACGGCCTTCGCGCAATTCGGCGATGATTTCTGTAACAGGGGAAATACCGGCCGGCTGGAGGGTTTGGCCGGCTGAAATCGTTTCGGTCATGACATCATGCTCAGTTGTAGTTGACGCCCATTTTAGCGCGTACGCGCGCGCGATTCGATCGTGCAGTGCAGCAGAACGGTCGCTTTGTTGATTCTTGTCATACAAACAAGCGCATACGGCAGGTATGATCGACGTTTAAATGAAATAACGGCTGCCCTCACCCCATCATGACTGAACGCGAAATCAAATTGCATGTTCCTGATCAGGCCAAGGCAGGCATTGCACGTCAACTACGCACCGCAAAAGCGAAACGGGTGACTTTGCAGGCCCGTTATTTCGACACGCCATCGCGCGAACTGGCCGGCGCAGGCATCGCCCTTCGATTACGCAAAGAGGGCCGTCGCTGGGTTCAAACCATCAAGGCACCCGGTGCAGACCCACTGTCGCGCATCGAGCTGAATCATCTGCGCAGCGCACCCGAGCTAGACCTTTCACTGTATACCGGGACAGCACTCGAAACCCTGTTCGCCAACTTGCAAAGCCCGCTGTGTCTGCGCTACGAAACGCGCGTCACGCGGCTCGTATTGCTGCAAGAAGGGCCGATCGGCAGCGTCGAAATCGCGTACGACCAGGGCGCACTTTTTGCCGGCGAACTCGAACTGCCCATCAGCGAAGTCGAGTTTGAGCATGTATCAGGGGACATCCAGCACATGTTCTTGCTCGCGCGCGAATGGGCCGAAAAGCACAACCTGATTCTCGATATCAGGTCCAAGGCCGAACGGGGCGACGCCCTGGCTGGCCTGGCTCTCACTACCACCACCGATGCCAGCGGTCAAACCGTCGTGTCAACCGTCGCCAATCCCAATGCAGGGCAGTTGTTCCGGGCCCGCAAAGCCGGTGCGGTAACACTCAAGCCCAAAGTCGACGCCACCCAGGCTTATCTGGCGTGCATTAACGAATGTCTGGCACAAATTATCCAGAACACCGCGTTTGCTGCGGGCGTTGATACCCAGCATGCCAATCAGGGGTTGCACATCGAATACACCCATCAGTTACGGGTGGGCATACGCCGGCTTCGGTCGTGCCTGAAACTGTTCAACGACTGGCTACCCCCATTGCCGGAAGCCAACCTTAAAGTGCTAAGGGCCGCATTCGACCAGTTAGGCATGGCACGCGACGGTGATGTTGTTGCCCTTGTTGTTCACCCCCAGTTAAAGCTGGCCGGCCTGCCCGACTTACGCATGCCGCGGCAATCTGCACGCGGGCCCAAGCCATCGGTTGTTGCCGCCAACCCCGAGCTTCAGACCACCCTGATCGACCTGATGAGTCATGTGGTGCAACTGGGCGACCAATGGCAAAAAGCCAACCTCGAATCAGCCACTCAACCCATCAGGCCCATGTTGGTCAAGCGGCTCAATGAATGGCTGAAGAAAATAGGCAAAAAAGGCAGTAAATTTAATGACCTGCCCATAGAAGCCCAGCACGACCTGCGTAAAGAAGTTAAAAGCCTGCGCTATTGCCTGGATTTTTCGAATGACCTGCTTGCAAAAAGCAATGTAAGCGGCCTGCGCAAGCTGCTGGAACTCGTACAAGAAGAACTGGGTGACCTGAACGACCTATACACCGCCGAAATTTTTTACGAGCCCATGACAGAAAAACAGCCCCAGGCGTGGTTTGCCATCGGTTGGCTGCGGGGCGCGCAAGCACAAAAACGTTTGCTCGCCCAGGCCCTATTCAAACAGTTGGCCAAAGCCGGCGCGATTAAAACCCGCTAAGGCCAGGCCGTCTGGGCCAGCGGCTCTAGCGAAAATGCAAGCAGGCCCGTCTGGGCCCATCGGCCCGTTGCTAGTCGAGTAGCGCCGCGGCAAACTCTGCGGCCACGAAGGGCTGCAAATCTTCAATCCCTTCGCCAACCCCAATCCAGTAAACAGGGACCGGGCGCACGCCCTGACTGCCAGCGGCTACCGCCGCCAAGGTGCCGCCCTTGGCGGTGCCATCAAGCTTGGTCACGACCAGGCCTGTGAGGTTAACGGCCGCGTCAAAGGCACGAATTTGCGCAATCGCATTTTGACCCGTGTTGCCATCAACCACCAACAATACCTCGTGCGGCGCATTGCCATCGGCCTTGCCGATAACGCGACGAATCTTCTTGAGCTCTTCCATTAAATGCAATTGGGTGGGCAAACGGCCAGCCGTATCGACCATCACCACGTCTACACCTCGGGCGCGACCGGCATTGACGGCATCAAAAGCTACAGCAGCAGGGTCGCCCCCCTCTTGCGAAATGACAGTCACATTATTGCGCGCACCCCAGGCAATCAGTTGCTCGCGTGCGGCCGCGCGAAAGGTATCTCCGGCCGCCAGCAAAACACTCTTGCCCTGTTGTTGAAAGGTATTCGCCAACTTGCCAATCGACGTTGTTTTACCCGCGCCATTGACGCCGGCAATCATCACCACCAAAGGCTTGGCGGCATCGATTGGAAAATGCTTTTCGAGCGGGCGCAAATGATCGGCCAATATATCGCGCAACGCGGTTTTAACCTGCTCGGCATCGGTCAAGCGGTCTTTTCGCACTTTGGCGCGCAATGCAGTCAACAACTTGTTAGTGGCCTCGACACCCGCGTCGGCCATAATAAGCGCGGTTTCAAGCTCTTCGAAAAGGTTCTCATCAACCTTGACACCCACAAACAACCCGCCCAACGATTGCCCTGTTTTCGACAATCCCTGCTTGAGACGGGCCATCCAGGACATTTTGGCGGGTGCCGCGGGTGCCGCAGGCGGGGACGCAGGACTTGGGGCATCGGCTGATTCAAGCGTAACCGGCTGGGCCGCGATCGTTTCTACGCCGGCCTGAGACGCTGGGTTCGCGCTTGATGAGTCAGAACTGGCCCCGAGGCTTTGAGACGTTGCATCAGTCGTCGGGGATGATGACGCCAACGCATCGCCGTCGGCCAACGCCTGCTCGGTGCTTACCAAGCGTGTCTCTTGCTGCGCCTGCTCTGCCTCGGGCGTACCCGTCTGCCCGGCGACGTCAGTAGCCTCGGGGGCCGTCACCTGATCTACGGCGTCGGATGATTTTTTTCGTTTAAAGAAACTGAACATACGCTTTACACTAACCTATATCAATTGCCAGACGAGCGCTGGCCAACAGCAAACAGCACAGTATGAAAAAACACAATGTCCGTATTGTAGGCGGTGAATACCGGCGGACTCCAATCCCCGTCATCGACGCCCCCGGCCTTCGCCCCACCCCTGACCGTGTTCGCGAAACGCTTTTTAATTGGCTTACCCACTTGTGGGCCGGCCAGTTCACAGACAAAAACGTACTAGACCTTTTTGCCGGCACAGGCGCCCTGGGCTTCGAGGCCGCATCTCGGGGCGCCGCTCACGTGCAAATGGTTGAGCAAAACCCCAAGGCGGTTGCCGCCCTTCGCGCCCTGCGCACCAAACTCAAAGCCGACTGCGTACGCGTCTTTCCGGGCGATGCCATGCATGTACTCGAGCGCACGGCCAACCCATTCGATCTGGTTTTACTCGATCCACCGTTTAACCAGGGCTGGCTTGAAAAAATCTGGCCGCTGCTTCCTTTAGTGCTATCACCCGACGGTTATGTCTATGTCGAGGCCGAGGGCCCCGTTACCCCACCGCCCGCCTTTGCAGTACTGCGCGAAGGAAAGGCCGGCCTTGTACACTACCTGCTACTTAAAATTGTTGCGGCGCAAGAAAAACCACAACCACTGAGTTAAACTAACCCGGACATCGGGCCTTATCGCGGCCCGCCATGCATACAATAACCGTCGCAGTCATTTAAAAACTACGCTTCTGACTCTCTCGGGAACCCTATGATTACTGCCGTCTACCCCGGAACATTCGACCCACTGACCCGCGGTCACGAGGATCTGGTCCGGCGTGCTGCCAGCCTGTTCGACCATCTGGTTGTTGGCGTTGCCCACAGCCAGGCAAAAAAACCGTTCTTTACTATCGACGAACGCCTTGAAATTGCCCAGGAAGTACTTGGACACTATCCAAACGTCGAAGTCAAAAGCTTTGCTGGTCTGCTCAAAGATTTTGTTCGCGAACAAAATGCCCGAGTTATTGTGCGGGGCTTACGCGCCGTTTCAGACTTCGAGTACGAATTTCAGATGGCCGGGATGAATCGTCACTTGCTGCCCGAAGTCGAGACGCTGTTCATGACGCCTTCAGACCAATACCAGTTTATTTCGGGCACGATTGTGCGTGAAATTGCCATTTTGGGCGGTGACGTCAGCAAATTTGTGTTTCCGTCTGTCGAGCGCTGGCTGCATACCAAAGCGGCGGCTCATCGCGAAGCGGCACAAGCCGCAGCGCAACTCGAACAACAAAAACAGGCTTAAGCCAGCAACCAAGCGCCGCAGCTATGGCATTGCATATCACCGACGAATGCATCAATTGCGATGTGTGCGAACCCCAGTGCCCTAACCAGGCCATTTACATGGGCGAGCACATCTACGAAATCGACCCATCGAAGTGCACCGAATGTGTCGGTCACTTCGATGAGCCGCAATGCGTGGTGGTGTGCCCGGTTGAATGCATTGAAATCCACCCCGAAAAAAACGAAACGCACGACGAGCTGATGGCCCGTTATCGTTTACTGACGGGTAGCGCCGACCCGGCCTGACCAGATTCAGGTCGTTCAATACAGAAATTACCGGGTACGTACGCTTATTCGGGCCAGCGCAATGCAAGCGCATCGGGGTGAATTTTCACCAAACGCGATTTTTGCCCCAAAAAATTAGATACCCAGGCTGCGGCCAGATCGCCCTCGTCGACAACCTTGACTGGCTGTTGCCCTAAATGGGCCTGACGAACAACACTGTCGTCATCTTCAATGACATCGAGCGGGATATCCATACGTAGCATGCCGGGCGCGCGCATTACCAGGTATCCGAAACTGAGCGTGACCGAAATGTCGGTCAGCAGCTTGCACTGGTCAGCCAGCAAAATTTGGCCGGCATCATCGGTAATTGCCCACCGTAAATGATACGGAGCGGCATCGACATCGTTCAGTGGCGCGCATCCGGCCACCGGATAATATTCATTGATGGTGCTCATCGGCCCAACAACCCCTTCAGTGTGTTCCCCAGATCTTTGACCGTATCGGCTGGCTTGGGCGCCGATGACGCCGCAGCGCCCCCTGACGGGGCCGGTGCTTTTTTATCGAGCAGATTCATTAGCCCGCGTTCGAGCAATTGCTTGGCAACGCGGCCACCAATTTCTTTCCATTCGACCGCGTATTTCATGTCGGTAAACGGCCCATGAACACGCACGGGAACGGTGACCCCCTGCAATTGACTGAGATCAGGCCCACCCTGCCCACGCGCGGTGTTGACCACCCGTACGTTCGAGACGACATCAAGCGTTTTTGTAACTAGGTTGATGGTCGCAGGCGACCCTTGCGAAACGCGCAACAACGGGGCCTCGACGGCCAGTTTACGCAGCGTACCCACCCCTTTATCAAAATTAAGGTTAGCTTCAAGCGAAGTGAACTGAGTTTCACGAGAAAGATCGTACTGCGCACCTAAATCGGGGATTTGACCACTGCTGATACGGCTTAATGCCTCGGAAATTTGCACCAGTGTTTGCTGAACGTTAAAGCCCTTGACGGCGCCATCGCGTAACGCCAGTTGCACCGAGCCCCCCAGGCCGGCTGGCAAGTCATCGACGGTATCGCCGCGGGTTGTCAGGTTGAGTTTAAGCGTGCCTGTGCCGGTCAGGCGATCTTGGCCCGTGGCAGCCGCCACCAATGGCCCTACCGACACCCCAGCCAGATTCAGCTGCGCGCCAAACACATTTTTTGATGTCACGCTGAATTTGCCGGTGGCGGTGCCGCCATATAAATTGGCCGACATCTGGCTGATGTCGAGACGACCTTTTTGTGCTTTGGCATCGAGGACAACATCGTCGGCTTCGATGCCGCGCCCTACCAACTTACCCACTTTGGCATTGGCCACAAGATCGATCGCGTCGAGCACGCTTAAGTCCAACTTGGGGGAAGCGGCCGGTGCGGCCGCATCGGCCGCAGGTGACGCTGCCGTATCAGATGCCGGCTTCTCTGTCGTTTCAGCCGCATCTGGGGCTGCTTTTGGCGCGGCCTGCACCACAGGGAAAAGCTTGTCGAAATCGAGTTCGTCAGCCTGCAGATTGAGTCGTACCGAAGGAGCGTCGAAACCCGCCACACGCGTCGAAAAACTTAGCGGGTTACCGTTCAAGACAGCATTCAGGTCGCTGTTGATCTCTTGCTTCTGAAGATTGGCCTGAAGGCTGCCAATAAGCGGGAACTCGAAACCGGCCGCACCCAACGCCTCGGCATTGATTTTCACATCACCCTTGATGGCTGTGAGCCCCAGCAGTTGCTCGGCAGCGCGCCACCGCACAGGCGACGACAAATTGACGCGAATCAGGCGGTCGGCCTTTTTGACCGTGCCGTCGACTTTCAGCTCTTTTAGATTGAGGTCTTGCGAGTTGCCGCCTAAACCCGACATCTCGAAGGCCAGCCCTGCCACGGATTCGCCGGACAACTTTAATGTGCCCGCAACGGTCTCGCCGGTTGCGGCTTCGGGCGAAACAGACAGATCGGGCGCGTCGAAAGCAACTTCGAAGGATTCGGCTGGCATTTTGCCAGAAGCCCTGACCGCAAGACGTTGAACCTGCAATAACGAACGGCTGGGATCAACTCTTAGTTGCGGTGCTGTCAGAGACACCTGCAACCCGTCGACCGCAGGCTGTTCGGGGGTCAGGCCTTGCACTTTGCCCTGCAACGCCACCGACAAACCCGTGGCGTCGAAATGCTTGTTGACGGCACTGTAGGCCACATTACCCTGCAATGTAATAGACTGGGCCTGGAGCTTGGCAAGTAAGCCCGTCACTTGAACATTAAGCTTCTGTGCCGAATATTGTTTTTTTAATGGATCGAGGCGCAGCAATGCCTGACCCTGAATATTGGCATCGGCGACCGGATTGTCACCGACCAGTTTCCCGCGCAACGTAACATCGAAGGGTTGATCGAACGTGACCCGACCGGTGCTGAGTTGAACACCTAACAACCGACCCATATAGCCTTTTTGGGCATCATTGAAATGGACTTCGCCGTCTTTCAGGTCGAGCCCGGCAATATCGATTTGCAATTGCGCACTTTCGGGCGTGAGTCGGGGGTCGAGGGCAACTTTACGGCCGTCGGTCGCCGAGGGCGTCGACACCCCGACGGTGGCCACGGCGGGCACCACTGCCAGAGCCGGGGCGGCGTTGTCGACCCCGTCGATAAGATCCTGAAAATTAAATATGCCCTGCGGCGAGCGCGTTACCCAGGCACGAAAACCCTCGACGGTGATGTGGTCGACCACGAGATTATTGGACAACAACGGCCAGATAGCGACGGCAACGCGGGCCTGCTGAACCGAGGCGAAAACGGTGGTGCTATTGCGGTCGGATACCGAAACGTCTTGAACGGTGAGCCCAATACGCGGAAACAACGACAAAGAAATGTCGCCATTGATCACGAGCGTGCGTTGGTAGCGCTCTGAGACCAGTTCCTGAACTTTGCTTTTGTATGCGTTGGGGTCGAACGTGAGCAGGAAAATAGCCAGCCCTAACAGTGCCAGAATAAACACTGCCACAGCGCCAACCACAATACGTTTGAACCAGACTTTCATTTAAGGCCTTCGGAACCCGGGCATGGCCCGACACTGCAAATAGACAAATACGCTCAATGCTAACCCAAGTCCAACCGTATTTCACGCTAGGCCAGCTCAATGGCGGAATTTTGCCGCGTAGGCCCAAGCATTACCAATGTTTTGATATGCTTGGCCGTCTAAAAGAACTATTTTCAACATCCAACCACGAGACAAGCACACATGAAACTTGAAACTCTGGCCATTCACGCTGGCTACAGCCCCGACCCAACCACAAAATCGGTCGCCGTCCCTATCTATCAGACCACGTCTTACGCCTTTGACAGCACCCAACACGGTGCCGACCTGTTCGACCTGAAGGTGCCCGGCAACATTTACACCCGCATCATGAATCCCACCAACGCGGTCCTCGAAGAGCGCGTTGCGGCCATGGAAGGCGGCGTCGCTGCCTTGGCGCTGGCGTCGGGTATGGCCGCGGTAACCTATGCCATACAAACCATTGCCCAAGCAGGCGACAACATCGTTTCGGTCAGCAAGCTGTATGGCGGTACATACAACCTGTTTGCGCATACATTCCCGCGCCAGGGCATTACGGTAAAGTTTGCGCCGCACAACGATATTGCCGCACTCGAAGCATTAATCGACGATAAGACCAAGGCGGTATTTTGTGAAACCATCGGTAACCCCGCTGGTAACATCGTCGACCTTCAGGCTTTAGCCGATGCGGCGCACCGCCACGGCGTGCCGCTTATTGTTGACAATACAGTGGCCTCGCCGGCGCTATGCCGGCCTATCGAGTACGGCGCCGACATTGTTGTCCATGCGCTAACCAAATACATGGGTGGGCACGGCACCACCATTGCAGGGTGCGTTGTCGACTCGGGCAAGTTCCCCTGGGCCGAGCACAAAGACCGCTTCCCGATGCTGAACGAGCCAGATCCGTCGTATCACGGCGTGGTTTACACCGAAGCCTTCGGCCCCGCCGCGTTTATTGGCCGCTGCCGGGTTGTGCCTCTACGAAACACCGGCGCAGCGCTCTCGCCCTTTAACGCCTTCCTGATTCTGCAAGGCATCGAAACACTAACGTTGCGCATGGAGCGCCACGTCGAGAACGCCCAGAAGGTTGCGGAGTTCTTGAAAAATCATCCGCAGGTATCTTGGGTGCAGTACGGCGGCCTGCCCGACCACCCCGAGCACGACCTGGCCAAAAAATATTTTGGCGGCAAACCCGCCAGCATTATGTCGTTTGGCATCAAGGGCGGCAGCGAAGCTGGCGCGCGGTTTATTGACGCCCTTAAACTGGTGCTGCGCTTGGTCAACATTGGCGACGCCAAATCGTTGGCGTGCCACCCGGCCTCGACAACGCATCGTCAATTGAACGAGCAAGAGCTGAAGTCGGCGGGCGTCAGCACCGACATGATCAGGTTGTCGATTGGTATCGAACACATCGACGACATTTTGGCCGACATTGCTCAGGCCCTTGACGCCAGCAAGGCCTAAACCCGTTACGCCCAACGTCGCCGCTGTGTGCCCAGGTAACCGGGCACCACAGCTTCGAGCGGCGTAGGCACAACCCCCAGCTCGGGCGCCAATGGCGCCCGAAGTACATTGTCGGCTTTAAGCGAATCGAGGTTGTCGCGCGACATGATGGGCTGCCCGGGCAAACACTCGAACAGACTTGCCTGCAAATAGCCCACAGCCCAAGGCAGCGAAACCACCGGCCTGGGATGCCCCGACCAACGCGCGGCAAAACCCACCAGTTCGGCCAGGGTGTAGGCCTGCGGCCCACCCAGCTCGTATGTATTGTTACGACACTTGGGGTGGGTAAGGCAAGCCAAAACCGCTTTGACGACATCACCGACATACACCGGTTGAAGCCTGGCATGCGCCCCAGCCAATGCCAACACCGGCATACAACGCGCCAACCGTGCAAACAAATTCATGAACTGGTCTTCGGGACCAAACACGACCGAAGGCTGCAAGATACTGAAATAAAGATCAGACTGACCTGTATAAGCGTCACGGATGACCTTTTCGCCATCTGCTTTCGAGCGGGCGTACCCGCTGGTGCCAGAGGAACTGGCTCCGAGCGCGCTGACGTGCACAAAATGGCGCACGCGAGCGGCCATGCAAGCCTTTGCAATTTTTTCAGGCAAATCGACATGCGCACGACGAAAGTCGGGGCCATAAGGCTGACCGCGGCGGCTGTGCAAGATACCCACCAAATTAACCGCAGCGTCGCAACCAGACACCAGACGCCCCAGGACGGCATCATCGTAGATGTCGGCCTGCAGCACATTGACGGTTGGCATGGGCAGTAAGTCACGGCCATGCGCATAACGACGCGTGGGGACAACGACCTCGTGACCTTCGGCAACCAGCCGCGCCACCAGATGCTGCCCAATGAAACCTGTACCCCCAGTCACCAAGACACGCATACAAAAGGCCCTCGCCGTTTAAAAATTACGATTCAACCGAAAACTGACGCCGATACTCGGAGGGCGTCATGCCAAATGCCGACTTAAAGCTGCTGGCGAAATGCGCCTGGGTGCTGAACCCGCAGCCCAACGCCACCTGCCCAATGCCGGCGGCCGGATTAGCCTGCAATTGCGTACACGCCAGTTGCAACCGTAACGACCAGATCAATTGGGCAACGGTAGTGTCGTGCGCCAAAAAAACGCGGTTGAGTGTACGCACCGACATATGCAAATGTGCGGCAACCGCTGCCGCATCCAGTTGCGGATCACATAGATTCTGCAATATGAAGGCTTCGGCTTTGTGGAAACGCGCTGCGGATGAATCAACCTGCGCATCGCACGGCGGCACCCCCATTAACTGGCCCAACAAGAACTGAATGCGTTGCGCCACTTGCTGCGCCTGCCCGGCCAAGGGCTGCTGCACAAAACCCGCCAGGGTCGTGCGCAATGACTGACTGACCCCGGACAATCGCGAACGTTGCGCGTCGATTTTGAGCGGCTCGGCGGGGCGTTTAAACAGCCCAGCTGCGCCACCTTCATCGAAGCTGATATCGACCAGAATTTGCCGTGTACCAGGCTGCGAAAACCCGAACAAATACGGACTAACCGTGGGATACACCACGACATCGCCCGGCTTTAACGTAATACAGGCGCCCGACTGATAAAAGAATGCGGCGCCATCGAGCAATACACTGGCAAACAGGGCATCTTTAGGATGCGTTTTAATCATTTGACGCGGGCGCTCGATGACGTGCTCGGCGCCACGAATATCACTAAGGCGCAAGACGCCCAAATCGAAATTGCGTTCGCCCACAAACAAGCCCGCCGGGCTGTAGTCGGAGCAACGCAACCCCACTAACTCGGCCGCGTTGTGGGCTTCCCAGTACTCAATGCGTTGATCGAGCGGAACGGCTTCGGTACTGGCATGAGAAACAGGAACAAAAGCGGTATCCATGGCATCTGCCTGAAAAAATATCGCGAACTGGACATCAGCATACCTTGTTGTCCGGTACAAGAAAACACCTCGTCGCAATGACGAAAGCCAAAGCGGGACACCCATGGCTAGAATGTCTTTGGACCCTCATCCATAACTTACAACACAGGAGACTTTTATGAGCAAACTCGGCGGCAACGAATTCTGGCGTTCCATCCCCCCCATCAAAGACGTTTTCAAGCCAGATGCAAAACCCGAAGCGTACATCCAGAACGCCCCGACAGACGACATGCGCTATTACGTCCCGTTCAGCGAAACAGTGTCTTCGCGCCCGCTCTGGATTTCACCCTCGGAAAACAAGTGGGCAGATATATTACGTGCCGACGCACCGGGGCTGATTAACCGCCATTACCATCCGCACGAAGTGTTTGCCTACACCATTTCGGGGCAATGGAGCTACCTGGAGCATGACTGGGTGGCCCGTGCCGGCGACTTTGTATACGAAACCCCCGGCGAAAGCCATACCCTGGTTGCTCACGAACACGAAGACCCAATGCGTGTGTTCTTTATTGTGAAAGGGCCACTGATTTGGCTGGATGAAGAAGGCAATTCGACCGGGCACTTTGACGTGCACGACTACATTGCGATGTGTAAGGCCCACTACGAGAAAGTCGGCATTGGTGCCGACTATGTCGAAAGCCTGTACCGTTAAAACCCAGCCGGGTTGCCTAGCCTTTTTGTATTAAGCTGGGCAACCAAAGCCCAATTTCGGGGAAAAACAAGACCGCCAGCAATACGCCCATTTCGATGATGATAAAAGGCATGGCGGCCTTGTACACCGTTGTAATACCTACTTCGGGCGGCGCAATGCCCTTCATGACGAACAACAACAGGCCAAACGGCGGCGTTAAAAAGCCCATCTCCATGGTGATGAGATAAATAACCCCTAACCAGACCAGGTCGATACCCAACGCGTTAGCTACCGGGATGAACAGAGGTACGGTAATCATGACCATGCTGACCTGATCAATGAAGCACCCCAACACCAGCAAAATCAGCATCATCATGAGCACGACAGTGAACGGGTCGGCCCCGGCACTGGTAATCAGGCTGACCATGCCACTGGTGGCCCCCGAAAACGCCAAAATTTGACTGAACGTGGTTGACGCCATGATGATGAACAGAATCATGGTGCTGGTTTTAGCCGTTTCAGACAGGGTGTCTTTGATGACCTTAAGGTTAAGGCAGCGATAGCAGGCCGCGGCCACAAACGAAGCTATTACACCCAGCGCTGCTGACTCGGTTGGTGTAGCAATACCGGCCAGCAGCGAGCCCACCACAACCACCAAAATACCCGACAGCGGTACAACGTGAATAAGGAACGGCATCCATCGCTCGGCCATGGTGCGTTGCACCGGTTCGTCGGCGGGGGCATCTTGCGGCCGCATTTTGGCGCGCACGACGATATAGCCAAAGAACAAAACGGCCATGATCAGGGCAGGAATGATGCCGGCCATGAGCAATCGCGAAATAGATATGCCCGCCAGACTACCCACCAGTACGGCCAGTGCCGACGGTGGAATAAGCATGGCTATAGCACCCGTGGCCATAATCGGCCCCATAGAAAGCGTGGGGTGATAGCCGCGCCGCAGCATTTCGGGCATCAACGAACGCCCCAGCATGGCGGTGTTCGCAATGGTAGAGCCCGACAACGTGGAAAACACTGTACCCGCCACAACAGACACCACAGCCATGCGACCTGGCACGCGCGTGATCAGGCGCTCGATGGCGTCGATGGCCTTGAACGCCATACCCGAATGCAGGAGAATTTCGCCCATTAAAATGAACAAAGGAATGGGCGCGAGGTTGTAATTGGTAATGGCTGTGACGACATTGCGTGTCATTTGCACCAAGCCAATTTCACCATTTAAAAACACAATGGCGCCAATAACGTTGACACCAAAAAAGGTTACGGCAACCGGCAAGCCCAACAACAGAAAAAACGCCAGCGCACCGACAAGCAAAGCTAAAGCAGAGGTCCAATCCATAGTGCAGTCCGGTTAGCGGGAATCGGTGACAGCATTCCGGCCAAGCCGGGCTTTGACCAACAATAAAAACTCGATGACCATGAAGAACATGCCAAAAGGCACGAAAAAGGTCACGAGCCACTCGGGTACCGTGAACGATTTGTACACCAGGCTACCGCGCTCGAAGGCACGCCAGGTCGCCAGTGCACTGTAGTAGAAAACAATAAAACAAATGACACTGCCCAGTAGCGCCGCAACCACCCCCACCCAACGCGCCGCGCCTCTGGGCAAGGTCGAAGTGATAATGTCGACACTGACGTGCGCCCCTTCGCGTAACACCCAGGGCGCAGCAAACACCGTAGCCACATAGATGGCATATTCCATGAGTTCGATGACCCAAGCCAGGCCGGCACCGGTGACGTTGCGCATTAAGACATCGGCGCCAATAAACACCGCCATCAAACCAAAAATGGCACCCGAAATAATGGCCAGACCTGTAACCACTGCGTTATAGGCCTGGCCAACAATGTGCTGAGACGACATATAGGTTTTGTTTTTTACGTTGAAACGCGATTAGTTTTTACTGAGCTTTTCGCGCAGGCGCGCGGCGGAGTCAGGGGCAACCTTTGTCACCTGCGCCCACCCGGCTTCGCGGGCAGTGTTCAGCCACTTCTCGCGCTCGGCGCCTTCAAGCGTGTAAACCTTCATGCCTGCAGCGGCCTGCTTCTTGACCTCTTCGGCGTTAATAGCCGCGTTTTCGGCGTTGGTCGACTCGAGCCATTCGGCCATCTTGTTGAGAAAGGCACGCTGCTCGTCGTTCAAGCTCTTCCATTTGTCGAGATTAAGCAGAACGTTGACGTCGACGTTATAAAAGCCCGGGTCGACGCGCGCTTTGGTAACTTCGTGCCAACCCAGGTCGAGAATGCCCTGGATAGGCCAGCCGTAGCCATCGGCCACACCACGTTCAAGCGTTGTGTAGACCTCGGAGGGTGGGGTTTGGATACTGTTGCCATTAAGCGCCTCGAAGAAGGCGCGGTAAACCGGCGTAACCCGCAGCGTTAAGCCAGACAGATCTGCCTTGGTGACGGGCTTGTTGACATACAAATGGAACGGAACACCGTCGCCGGTACGCGCTAGGTACCAGGTATTCATTTTTTTATTGTGCAGCTCGTTGATCAGTTCCCAACCGCCGTTTTTACGCAGCTCTTGCATGGTGTAGTCTGACAACTTGAGGGCATCGCCCTCGGGCAGAAGGTTGGAATAAAACGCAGTCGTCACGAACGCCATATCGACCACACCGGCAGAAACCGCGTTGCCGATTTCAAAGGGTGGAATAGCGGAAGGCCCACCAATAAGGTTAATTTT
The DNA here is from genome assembly GCF_002236805.1 of Pusillimonas sp. T2. Taxonomy (GTDB): domain Bacteria; phylum Pseudomonadota; class Gammaproteobacteria; order Burkholderiales; family Burkholderiaceae_B; genus Neopusillimonas. The sequence goes on from NZ_NIQA01000002.1 coordinate 55,666, forward strand.
TACGAGGCCTTTACCCTCGGCATTGACTTTCTCAACGAAGCGTTCGAAGGGTCGCGCCACGGTAGACCCGGGCTGGAATGCAGTAACCGCGCGTAGCGTGACTTCTTGAGCCGCGGCAGGGGCCGCGCTGAACAGCATACCTACAGCCAAAGCGGCCGCAAGCTTGTTGAGTAGCTTCATGGTTGTCTCCTGTGTCTTGACGACTTTGAGTGTTTTCTCAAGTCTTGCACACTGCGGGACAAATGAACACTAGGGGTTGCCCCATGAAGTGAAAAGTCAGGCGGACTGTCTTGTTGCAAAACATTGTCACGTTAAATTCGGGCAAAAATACCGTTTGTGGCAACATCACCCGCTATCATGTGTGCACACTGACTGCGAGTGATATGCCTGCCCCTGACCGCCCCCTTGCTTTTGTCGACATTGAAACAACCGGTGCAACTGCAACCCGAGATCGGGTAACAGAGGTTGCCGTGATTACATGGGACGGTGTTGACACCACTACATGGTCGCAACTGGTCAACCCCGAAACCCGTATTCCGGATTTAATCACGTCGATAACGGGCATCGACAACCTCATGGTTGGCGACGCACCGCGTTTTGCAGACATCGCCCACGACCTGGCGGCCCGACTACAAGGCCACGTTTTCATTGCTCACAATGCACGCTTTGACTACGCATTTTTAAAAAACGAATTTCGCCGCGTCGGCATTGATTTTCGGGCCCCGGTGCTTTGCACAGTAAAGTATTCGCGTCGCCTGTTCCCAGAGCACCACAAACACAGTCTCGACGTCCTCATCGAACGTCATGGACTTAAAGTTAGCCAGCGCCACCGTGCCTTGGGCGATGCACAAGCCATTTTTGATTTCTGGCGCCTGACCGAAGCACAGTTTGCGACTGACCACCTGGAGTCTGTGCGCAAAGCCTTGCTGTCTCGTCCGGCACTACCCAGTCATATCGACCCCGATCTGATCGACAGCACTCCCGACCGTCATGGCGTTTACCTGTTCTATGGCGAAAACGACTTGCCCATTTACGTGGGCAAGGCCAACCGGCTACGTCAGCGTGTGTTGTCGCACTTTTCCGCCGACCATGCCATCGCCAAAGAGCTGACCTTGTCGCAGCAAGCCCGCCATATTGAATGGCAGGAATGCGCTGGCGAGATTGATGCCCTCATTACCGAAGCACGGCTGGTCAAAACGCTACAACCTACACTCAACCGGCAATTGCGACGCAACCGGGAACTATGCTCGTGGCTGGTACCCGCCGAAAGCTTTGATCAGCACGCGCCCCGCCTGGTGTACGGCCGAGATCTTGACCGAGGGCACCAGCCCAACTTATTCGGACTGTTCAACTCGGGCGCCGAAGCAAAAAAAACATTGAACGCTATTGTTAAAGAAGCCGGCCTGTGCCCCGTGGTGCTGGGCCTTGAAAAAGGCGCTGAAGGCAAACCCTGCTTTGCCCGACAGCTAAAGCGCTGCCGCGGCGCGTGTTGCGGCGAAGAGTCGGCCTCGCAGCATTATGTGCGGCTATTGGATGCCCTGGCTGGCTTGCGGGTTAAGTCCTGGCCCTTTGAAGGGCCTGCCATTTTGCGGGAAGGCAATGCGGTTCATGTCATTGACGGCTGGTGTCATTTAGGCACAGCCCGCTCTGACGAAGAACTACGGGCCTGCCTGAGCAACGGCCGACCAGGCTTTGACCGCGACACCTACCGGATTTTGATCAAGCACCAAGCGAAAATGCAGCGCTTGCCAGCTGCATTCGAATCTGAACTAGCTGACGCCGCAACATTTCTTGAGAACATGAATGAACAAGTTAGCAACCGAGGCCGAAGCTTCTAGTGCTTACAAGTAAACGGAAGGCTCAGCGTCAGGGCGTCGCTTAAACCTGCGATGCACCCAATAGTATTGTTCTGGTATCCGTCTGATTTGTTCTTCAAGAAACTGATTGGTGGTTATCGCGTCGGCTTTGTCGTCCCCGCTGGGGTAGTTTTGCAAGGGTTCAAAGATTTTCAGTGCATAGCCCTGGTAATCGGGCCGCACCTCGGTCACAAACGGGACCACGCGGGCACCGCTGATCTTGGCCAGACGGGAAACCGCCGTCAGGGTGCAGGTTTGAATGCCAAAGAAGGGAACAAATACCGAGTCTCGCAGGCCAAAATCCATATCGGCGGCAAGCATAATAGGCTTGCCTGTTTTCAAAACGCTCAGGGTTTGGCGGGCACTGGCACTGCGGGGTAGCATCACAGTTCCAAACCGCGATCGTTGCGTATAGGCAATTGTTTCCATCGCCTTGTTTGACATAGGCGTGTACAGCGAAGCCACGCCGTGCAAGATGGAGTAATACATACAGCCGGCTTCAATCGCGGCAAAATGAAAGCCCAGAAAAATTGTGGGTTGTTCGTAACTGTCCGCCAGTTCAATGGCGCTTTCCAGTGTGCTCAGGTCAAGCAGCGTCTGTCCCCTGCCATACCATTGCACGCCGCGCTCAAGGTAGCTGCGAATCACGTGCTGGAAAGTCGCCCTTCCCAAAGTATCCAGTTCCTGTTCGCTTTTTTCCGGAAAGCACAGCCGAAGATTGGTTTGCAGGATGCGTTTGCGTTTTCCGGGGAGGCGGTAAAGCAGGGAGCCCAGAGCGTGCCCCGTTCTTGCGACCCATCGGTAGGGCAGGCTGGCTAGCAGCCGCAACAGGCCGGAAATAAGTACGTGCTGGATTTTTTCACTCAAGACGGGTGCTCAGGAAGGTATACCGGGTGGTTTATCCCGGGTGAAGTATGACCTGACAGGATACAGGATGAATGTGTCATCGCTGCATAGCGTAGGCCCACCCATGCGTAATATCAGAAAAAAAGTCCCGTAAGATCTTACTCTTACGGGACTATGCTTATCTAAGCAAATTCGTGAAAATTTAACTCCGGTTCAGACGTTGAACAAGAAGTTCAACACATCCCCGTCTTTGACCACATACTCTTTGCCTTCGGCCCGCATTTTGCCGGCTTCTTTGGCGCCTTGCTCGCCCTTGTGGGCGATATAGTCTTCATAGGCAATGGTTTGGGCACGAATAAAGCCGCGCTCGAAGTCAGTGTGAATGACACCGGCGGCTTGCGGCGCGGTATCGCCAATATGGATCGTCCAGGCGCGGACTTCTTTGACACCGGCGGTGAAGTAAGTTTGCAAACCCAGCAACCGGAAACCGGCGCGAATCACGCGGTTCAGGCCGGGCTCGTCCATACCCATGTCGGCCAAAAACACGTTGCGGTCTTCATCGTCGAGGTCGGCGATTTCGGCTTCGACAGCAGCACATACGGCCACAACGGGCGCGTTTTCGGCCTTGGCGTACTCTTGCACGGCTGCCAGGTGCGGGTTGTTTTCGAACCCGCTTTCGATAACGTTGGCAACGTACATGCTGGGCTTGGCCGTAATAAAACACAGAGGCTTAAGCAAAGCCAGGTCGTCGGCATCGAGACCCAAAGACCGGATGGGTCGGGCTTCGTTAAGCGCCGGAATAACCTTTTCAAGCAGGGCCACCATTTTGATGGCTTCTTTGTCGCCTGCACGCGCCGTTTTCTGGTGACGCAGCAACGCCTTTTCGGCAGCCGTCAGGTCGGCAAGCGCCAATTCAGTGTTGATGACTTCGATGTCGGAAATTGGGTCGACGCGCCCTGCAACGTGAATGACGTTTTCGTCTTCGAAACAGCGCACGACGTGCACAATGGCATCGGTTTCGCGGATGTTGGCCAAGAACTGATTACCCAACCCCTCGCCCTTAGATGCCCCGGCCACCAAACCCGCAATGTCTACGAACTCGACGACAGCCGGCAACACGCGTTCGGGCTTGACGATTTCGGCCAAAGCATCGAGACGTGGATCGGGCACTTCGACCACGCCGACGTTGGGCTCGATGGTGCAGAACGGGTAGTTCTCGGCGGCAATGCCTGCTTTGGTGAGCGCATTGAAAAGAGTAGATTTACCAACGTTGGGCAAACCAACGATGCCACATTGCAAAGCCATGAGTATCCTGAAATTTGAACAATAAAAGGGCTATTTTAACTTGGCTGCCCCGAGACCGACGACAAGATCAGCCATATCACGAGGAGCGGACCTGCATTGAATATGGCATGTAGCGCAACCGCTGCCCCAAACCCACGGCGTACGCGGATCCAGGCCAAAACCAGGCCGGTCAGCCACTGTGGCAAAACCAACATGGGCATGACCCATAAGGGTGTTGCGTTGTACGAAAAATTACCCAGATGAATCGCGGCAAATGCCAGGCAAGACAAATGAATAACCCAGAAAAATACAGCGCGATACTTTTTTCGACGATGCCACATCCCGGCTGAAAACCGGGCTGTGGCACGCGCGTTAACCGGCCACCAAGCGGCCAGCAACACCAGTGCAACCAAGGCGATGGTTAACGCTTGCGGCCCGACAAACAAGGCACACAATGCGGCGGGCAATAGCCACCACAACTGCCAAAGGCGGCGCAGCCCGTAACGAAACACCAGCTCTTCGACCAGGGGTGCCCACAACACGGCTTGAAGCCACGGAATGCTGTCGAGCCGAAGACGGTGCTCGGCACCCCCTAAACCAGCGGCAGCGACGGCAATTGGCCCGAGCACCAACATGTTTAACAACCACAACAAACCGGCCCACTGAAACAGTCGTCCGATACGCAAACTTGGAAACCAGTCTTCGACCCAGCCGTCACGGGCGTGACGCCCAGGCAGTCGACCGAAATCGGGACGGCGCACAAAACGCACAAAGTCACGGAATTCGGTGCCGAAATCAGGCCAACCGTCTGCGACAGATGGCCTAGCCACTGTTGGCCTCGTGCAATTGGTTCATGGCTTGCGGATATCGACCTTCGAGGAGCGCCGGCATGACGGCACGACAACGTTCTAGCGATTGCTCGATTTGATCGAGCTCTTCGCGACGCGGCGCATTAAGCACAAACGCCGCGACCTGCTGCGCCAAACCCAATGTGCGCGGGTGACCGATACCAATACGCAAGCGCCAGAAATCGGCACTACCAAAGACAGCCTGGATATCGCGCAGGCCATTATGGCCGGCATGCCCACCACCCTGCTTAAGCTTGACACTGCCCGGCATCAGATCGAGCTCGTCGTGCAAGACCAGCACTTCGGGAGGAGTAAGTTTATAAAACCGCATAAGTGCACCGGCAGCCTGCCCGGAGCGGTTCATGAAGGTGGTTGGCTTGGCTACGATAACCTGCTCACCCGCCACCCTCGCCTTGGCCACCCAGGCAAAGAAAGCTTTCTCGAGTGTAAAACTGGCACGAAAATCATCGGCCAGTTGGTCGGCCAACCAGAAACCGGCGTTATGACGCGTTTTCTCGTATTCGGCTCCGGGGTTACCCAGGCCGATAATCAGGCGAATCGGAGGCTTCATTGCTGCCAACAAAAAGTATAAAGGGGCTATCGTAAAACAAAACCCCTGGCGGACAACCGTCAGGGGTTTTTTTGCACCCGGTGACTACGCACACGGGTACGACACAACAGTGCAAGCGATTACTCGGCTGCAGCTTCGCCAGCTGCACCACCCTTGACCATGGCAACAGCCAAAGCGGGGTTGGCATCGCCACCGTGAGCAACAAACGTTACACCTTTAGGCAGTGTAATGTCGGCCAGGTGAACAGTTTCGCCGGCAATCATTTTGCCCAGGTCAACTTCGATGAACTGGGGCAGGTTGCCTGGCAGGCAGCTGATTTCGAGCTCGTTCATGACTTGGCTGATGAGCGCACCACCCAGTTTGACCGCAGGCGATGCATCGCCGTTGATGAAGTGCAGAGGCACTTTAGTGTGGATGATGTGGCTGGCATCGACGCGCTGGAAGTCGACGTGCAGGACCAACTGCTTGAAGGGGTGCCATTGCACAGCACGCAGCAAAACTTTTTGCGATTTGCCTTCGAGGTCCATTTCGAGAATCGACGCGTGGAATTCTTCTTTACGAAGTGCGTGATAGATTTCGTTGTGATCGAGCTCGATGTTGATAGGGGCCTCGGGGCCGCCGTAAACAATGGCTGGAACACGACCGGCGTTGCGCAGGCGGCGGCTCGCACTCGTACCTTGGACGCTACGCAAAGTGGCATTAAATTTCATGGATAAAGCTCCGGAATAAAGGGCACTACGCCCCGTTAAAAAACAGCCATGAAGGCTGCAGTTACCTGCGGGCTGCCGCGACCAGCAAACCCGCAGTAAAAAATTTAATCGACAAACAACGAACTGACCGATTCGGCGTTTGAAATACGCAGAATGGTTTCGCCCAGCAACGACGCGCACGACAGCTGACGGATTTTGCCGCAATTGCGGGCGGCTTCAGACAGCGGGATGGTGTCGGTGACGACAAGTTCGTCGAGATCGGACGACGTGATGCGCTCGACGGCCTGACCGGACAAAACCGGGTGGGTACAGTAAGCATATACGCCCAACGCACCACGCTCTTTAAGCGCTTGCGCTGCTTTGCAAAGCGTACCGGCGGTATCAACCATGTCGTCCATGATGATGCAGGTACGGCCTTCGATTTCGCCAATGATGTTCATGACTTCGGACACATTGGCACGCGGACGACGCTTGTCAATAATGGCAAGGTCGGCCTCGAGTTGCTTGGCCAGTGCACGAGCACGCACCACGCCACCAATATCGGGCGAAACAACAACGACATCTTTATAGTTACGACGCCAGATATCGCCCAACAAAATGGGGCCGGCGTAGACGTTGTCGACGGGGATATCGAAAAAACCCTGAATTTGGTCGGCGTGCAGATCCATGGTCATGACGCGATCGACACCCACAACCTGAAGCATGTTAGCTACGACCTTGGCCGAAATTGACACACGCGCAGAGCGCGGGCGGCGGTCTTGGCGCGCATAACCAAAATACGGCAGCGCTGCCGTAATACGGCCGGCGGAAGCACGACGCAGAGCATCGACCATGACCATGATTTCCATGAGGTTGTCGTTCGTGGGTGCGCACGTAGGCTGCAACACGAAAACATCTTTACCCCGGACATTTTCATTGATTTCAACCATGACTTCGCCGTCGGAGAACCGGCCTACTGTCATTTTCCCGAGGGACATGTCGAGGTGGTTGACGACGTCGACGGCAAGGCGAGGATTAGCCGTGCCGGTAAAAATCATGAATCTGTCTTGTGCCATGATGGATGGGAGGTAGTTGCGAAGCGTTAAATAACAAAAGCTGTTGACCCGCACACCCTTTTTTATGGGGCCGACTCAACAGCTTGTATTAACTGCAAGCCTTTGAAAGGCTTTACACCAAATTTTTGGCTGGGGAAGAAGGATTCGAACCTTCGCATGCTGGAATCAAAATCCAGTGCCTTAACCAGCTTGGCGATTCCCCACCTGACTGTTTTACCAGTTGTACAACGGGTGATTAGCTAACCCGGGGCATACCCAAGTACTATTCACTGCCGCTGTGCTGCCGTTTTCATAGCACGCTATTTTACCGACAATTTTTTTCTGAAAGGCTTCGGCCTGGCTTAATGTTACAAACTCGACAAAAAGACAAGCGCCTGATCCTGTCATTCGTGGTGTTACCCCAAGGCTTTCGATAAAGCGGCTGGCATTTTGTACCGCCGGGTACTTTCCAAAAACAACGGGCTGCAAATCGTTTCGACCAAATAAAGCGTTGTTTGCATTACTGCCAACCTTCTTTTTTTGCTCAACCGATTCTTGCCAATCAGTAAAGACCGTTATTTTGACGTAATTTGTATTCCTTGTCAAATCGGGCGACGAAAAAATTCCTGCGGTGGGCACAGACTGCGTCGGTTGCACAACAACATAAGCCCGGTCAGGCATGGGCACCGGGCTAAGAACTTCGCCTATGCCTTCGGCAAACGCTGGCTGCCCAAAAATAAAAACAGGCACGTCGGCCCCCAGGGGCAACGCAAGCTGCATGAGTTGGTGACGGGTCAAGCCGGTACCCCACAACCGGTTAAGCGCAATGAGCGTACTTGCCGCGTCGCTAGAGCCCCCGCCCAAACCGCCCCCTGACGGAATATTTTTTCTGTAGCTGATCTGTGCACCAAATGAAGTACCCGATGCCTTTTGCAAAGCCATCGCGGCCTTAACCACCAGATCATCTTCGGGCGCAATGCCCGGAAAGGTGGTTTCACATACGATGCGACCATCGGTACGCAGATCGAAATCGAGGTAATCGTACAGACCGATAAAACGAAAGACGGTTTGCAGAAGATGATAGCCGTCGGGACGACGCCCCACCACATGCAGAAAGAGGTTTAACTTAGCGGGGGCCGGTACGTCGTATAACGCTGTGACACCAGGCGCGGGGGCTTGCAACACCATGACAGCCTTAAGAAGCGTCGACAACCAGGCGTACGCTGATCGACCTTTGGCCTTCGGTACGTTTAAGCTGCAACAAGCCTGGCCCCAGGTTGTCGTAACGCGACAACGTCACCGACCAACCGTCTTGCACAAAACGCGTCAGGCGGCCTTCAGCATCAGTTTCGCGCGACTGCACCAACCCCTGCCCCGTACGCCCCCTAAGCCAGTCGCGCAGACCCGCAACCGGAATAGCCACGCCGACGACTTCTTGCACCAGGGCATCGGCGTTAGGCGCCGTTTGCGTTGTGCCATTGCTGCGCGTTAACACGGCCTGCCCAGGCAATACTTCAACCCGAGCCAAGGTGCTGCCCAGCGGGTTGGCCAGGTCGAGCAACAAACGGTGGCCCGCGTCGTACCAGGCGAAACCACCCTGCACGGCCTGCGGATCGACGCCGACCTCTTCAACCGACACAGCGAACCGGCCGCTACGCTGAAAAGCCGGATCGGCGGACTGCACCTGAATGGCCGCGGGCGTAGCGCACGCCGCCAAAATGGCGGCAACCCAGACGACCAGAATACTGCGAAACCAAAGACGGTAACGCCCAAGGCGCGATGACAAACCCGTGCCGACAGCCAATTACTTCACCCCGAAACGACTAAGCGTTTTCAGCAAGGTGTCGTTATTCGGGTCTTTTTCGCGACCTTGCTCCCAGATTTTCAGGGCATCGTCTTTGCGCCCCATGGCCCAATAGACCTCGCCCAGATGCGCTGCAACGTCGGCGGCGGGCAAGGCGCGGAATGAACGCTCGAGGTATTGCACCGCCGCGGCGTAATCGCCCGTACGATACAAGTACCAACCAACGCTATCCAGAATATAGGGATTATTGGGCTCTAGCTGAAGCGCCCTTTCGAGCAAGGCCTGCGCCTCGTCCAGACGGATATTCTGGTCGGCAAAGGTGTACCCCAACGAATTAAAGGCATTGGCATCGTCGGGCTCAAGCACCATGACTTCACGCATGAGGCGCTCGAACGCCTCGAAATTGCCCTGGCGTTCGTAAAGCATGGCCAGATCGTATTTGATTTCGGCGCTATTAGGCACCGCCGCGTTGGCCTTGGCCAAGGTGTCGATGGCCAGGTCGGTGCGACCGCCGTCACGATATATGGACGCCATCGACATGGCCAGCACGGCACGCTCATTTTCGCTTTGGGGCGAAATGGCGTCGATGGTTTTACGAGCTGCAGTCAGATTGCCCATGCGGCCATAAAGCACGGCTTCATGCACGCGCACCTGAAACTCAAGCGCAGGCTCATCGATTTTGCGCAACTGCGCAATAGCTTCGGGCAAGTTGTTTTCTTGCTCGGCAATGCGCACGAGCATCAGCCGGGCGTCGGACGTATCGGCGATGGCATTACTGGCCTTGTCGTCGAGCGACTGGCGCCGCTGGGTTTGCACATTGATGTACTCGTTAAGTAAAGCCTTGGCCGCACTGTTATTACCGGCCCTGAAATTAACTTCGGCTTCGGTGTAGAGCAAGTCGAAATTTTCGGGGCTGCTTCGGCGCATTTGCTGGACTTGCCGCAACGCGGCGGCATAATCGCCGCGCTCGGCAAGCCGCGACACCAGCATCAGGCCAAGCCGCCCACTTTGCGGGTTGCGAGCAATAAAGGCTTGGGTAGCCGCAATGGCCGCCTGCGGGTCGACCTTAAGACCGTATTCGAGGATGCGCTGGGCAGCCTGCTCGGACGAGGGATCGAGTTCGAGTGCACGACGGGCATCGCCTAGCGCGCGCTGCGTATCGCCCCCCGCCCACGCGGCATCGGCCAGCGCCAGATAGGTAATAGGCAGTTTGCGAACCGGCTCGCGCAAAGCGGCGTCGAGCACTTGATAGGCTGCGCGCTTGTCGGCCAGCTTGCTGACAATAGCCGCCGCCTGACCCACTGCAGCGTCTTTATCGTCGGCCTTTTCGATGCGCGTCCAGAGTGCGGCGGCCAACCCTTCGGTTTTCCCGTTAGATGCGGACAAGGCCAGTGCGCTGGCAACGGCTTCGGGATCGTTGGGCGCCATTAAAGACCACAACTGAGCAGCCTGATCGGCCAGCCCAAAATTGCGACTAACCATGGCAAACTGGAACGCACGTTTGGCCAAACGCGGATCGGAGGTATCGCGCGCCGCGCCGAGCAGCAATTCGCTACCCAGGGTAAGGTCGCCACGCTGAACCGCAAATTCGGCCACCATCAGGCGGTATAGCAGTTCGGGCGTTAGCGTGACCGTGGGCAACGCATTAGGCCGCAAATGGATTTGCTCGACAGGTGTGGAAGGCGCATCGCCGGGCGCCGCGTGCGCCGCAGCAGAAAACTGCAGCAATGCCGCCGCCACAACAGAGGACAGCAGGGAAATCGAAAGTTTCATTAACAAGAACCGTCACAATTGCGCCGATAATACTGCGCCTGATGGCAAAATAACATAAAGCCGCATAGACCGTAGCCCCCCAATATGCCCGAATTACCAGAAGTTGAAACTACCCGTCGCGGAATTGCGACGGTCATGCCCGGACAAGCGCTCAGAGCCCTTAATGTCTTTGAGCCGCGTTTACGCTGGCCGGTTCCCTCCGACTTACCAGACCGGGTCAAAAACCAGGTCGTACGGGCGTGCGAAAGACGCGGAAAGTACCTGCTGATTGCGTTTGATCATGGCGTAATGATCGTCCATTTAGGGATGTCTGGGTCGTTGCGCCGGGCCCTGCCCGACGAGCCGGCAAAAAAGCACGACCATATCGAATGGCTGTTTGACGATGCCCGGTTTTTACTGCACGACCCTCGTCGGTTTGGCGCAGTACTGTGGCACGACCTGGCCGATGGGCCCGTGCTGATGCACCCTTTGCTGGCCAAGCTGGGCATTGAGCCCTTTGACGACGCCTTTACGCCCCAATATTTATTTAACGGGTTGCGCGGTCGCACACAAAACATCAAGCAGGCCTTGCTAAGTGGCGACATTGTGGTGGGGGTGGGTAATATTTACGCCTCTGAAGCCTTATTCAGGGCCCGCATCAACCCGCGCATCAAGGCCGGCAGCCTTTCGCTGGCGCGGGCCGAACGCCTGTGGGCAAGCATCAAGTCGACATTATCAGACGCGCTGACCTCGGGCGGCAGCACGCTTCGCGACTACGTTAATGCCACGGGTACGCCAGGCAGTTATTTCGAGATACACGCGGCCGTATACGACCGCGCCGGCCAACCTTGCCGCGTATGTCAGACACCCATTAAACGCATTGTGCAAGGGCAACGCGCCACCTACTATTGCCCAAACTGCCAGCGCCGTTGATAGCGACGCTGCAGCCCAAGAAGTGCAGACTAGCGGTTGGCAAGCTACATCAGCACCTTGCCCGGATTCATGATCCCTTTGGGGTCGAACACCGCCTTGATACGGTGCATCAGCGCCATTTCGACCGGGTCTTTATACTGGGGCAAGACATCGCGCTTGAGCTGACCCACGCCATGCTCGGCACTGATCGAACCGCCTAACCGATACACGCTGTTGTGCACCAGTTCGTAAACCTGGTCTTGCAACGCAAGCAAATCATCTTCTGATAGCTTGCTACCACGCGTAATGTTGTAGTGCAGATTGCCGTCGCCCAGATGACCAAAAATAACGTGCCCCAACCCTGGAAAACGAGCCTGCACGGCCTGGTTTGTCGTTTCGATGAACTCGGCCATTAGCGACACAGGTACCGATACGTCGTGCTTGATGCTTTTACCCTGCATTTTTTCGGCCAGCGGAATGCTTTCACGCAAGTGCCATAGGGCCTTGCTTTGGGCAATGTTTTCGGCAATGACAGCGTCGATGACCAGACCGGACTCGATGGCACTGCCGATAATGGTCTCGAAACGTTCGCGGGCGTGATCCGCACTTTCGGCGTCTGAAAGCTCGAGCAAGGCATACCAGGGCAGTTGTGCCGACGCCCCTTCGAACGGCAACCGCTGTTGCGGGAAGCAATCGTTGACGGCTTTGAGGCAATTACCGGCGATCAGTTCGAATCCGGTCAGGGCGGGCCCAAAACCCTTACGGGCCACCGACAGCAGAGCCACCGCGTCTTGCACGCTGTTAACCCCCACCAACGCCGTGCATTGCGCGACAGGTAAAGGGTAAAGCTTGAGCGTTGCTGCCGTAATGACACCCAACGTGCCTTCACTGCCGATGAACAGGTCGCGAAGATCGTAGCCGGTGTTGTCTTTGCGCAGGCCACGTAAGCCCTGCCAAATCTGGCCATCGGCCGTAACGACTTCAAGCCCCAGCACCAGGTCGCGCGCATTGCCGTAACGCAACACCTGCGTACCCCCGGCGTTAGTGGCCAGATTACCGCCAATAGTGCAGCTGCCCTCGGCAGCCAGCGACAGGGGAAACAGGCGATCGGCATCGCGGGCCGCCTGCTGCACCGTCTGCAAGATACACCCCGCCTCGACGACCATGGTGTCGTTGTCGACGTCGATACTGCGGATGCGATTGAGCCTACCCAGCGACAAGACCAAGGCGCGACCGGAGTTGTCGGGGGTGGCCCCGCCGCACAAGCCTGTGTTACCCCCTTGCGGCACCACGGGCACGTTATGGTGATTGCACCATTGCATAACGGCCGCGACCTCTTGAGCCGAGCCCGGCCGAACGACGGCCAGCGCCGCGCCGGTATAACGGCCTCGCCAGTCGGTTAAATAACTTTCGGCATCGGCGCCGGTCAGGACATTGGGTGCGCCAAGCAGGCGCACAAGTTCATCGAGCTGGGTCATGGCTTACCTCGTAGACATACATTTTTCATTTTAAGCCTATGCCATAATTGGATCGCTTTTAACCCCACGGTTCATCAGGATCTATTGTGACGACCTCTTCCTTTCCCGACGCTGTTTTTAAAGCCTACGACATTCGTGGCACAGTCCCCGAACAGATTAACCCCGACTTTGCCCATCACCTGGGTCTGGCGCTGGCTAAGCAAGCCATCAGCGAAGGCGTTGATACGCTGGTCGTGGGTTACGACGGTCGTCTGAGCAGCCCTGCGTTGTCGCAAGCGCTGCAAGGGGGCATTCAGGCAGGCGGCGTCAACACGCTGGACCTGGGTTGCGTACCTACACCACTGGTTTACTTTGCTGCACACACTAAAAAAACCGGCTCGGGCGTGGCAATTACGGGTAGCCACAACCCGCCCAATTACAACGGCTTCAAAATGATGATGGCCGGAAAAACGCTATATGGCGCGGGTGTGCAAACCCTGAAAGCCAGCATGAATCAAGGCAATATGCCGGTCGCTGCGACGCCTGGCAAAGGCACACATTACGCCCCCATCACTGACTATATTCAACGCATTGTTGGCGACATCAAGCTCACGCGGCCCATGAAAATCGCCATTGACTGCGGCAACGGCGTAGGCGGCGCAGTCGCACCTGCCCTGTTCCGCGCACTGGGTTGCGAGGTCACCGAACTGTTCTGTGAAGTGGACGGCAATTTCCCCAATCACCACCCCGACCCGGCCGACCCGCACAACCTCGAGGACTTGATCCAAACGGTTAAAACTACCGACTGCGAACTGGGCCTGGCCTTCGACGGTGACGCCGACCGCCTGGGTGTGGTCACCAAGTCGGGGCAAATCATCTGGCCTGACCGTCAACTCATTTTGTATGCACAAGACGTACTGCAACGCGAGCCCGGCGCCACCATTATTTTCGATGTAAAATGCAGCCGCCACGTTGCCCAGTCTATTCGTGCCGCCGGCGGGCAACCACTTATGTGGCAAACCGGCCATTCGATGATCAAGGCCAAACTGGCCGAAACCGGCGCGCCACTGGCCGGCGAAATGAGCGGCCATACCTTCTTCAAAGAGCGCTGGTTTGGCTTCGACGACGGCTTGTACACCGGTGCCCGGCTGCTCGAAATCGTGTCTCGTCAGGCCGACGCATCCGCGCTACTAGAGGCGCTGCCTCAGGGCGTATCAACACCCGAGCTGAAGATTGAGATGAATGAAGGTGAGCCGCACGCACTGATCGCGCGGCTTCAAGCCGAGGGGCGATTCGCAACGGCAACCGAAATAAACACCATCGACGGCGTTCGCGCCGAATATAGCGATGGTTTCGGGTTGGCTCGTGCCTCGAACACTACCCCGGTTGTGGTGCTGCGCTTTGAGGGCGACAATGCGCAAGCGTTGGAACGCATCCAGGCCGAGTTCCGTCAAGCGCTGTCGGCCTTGGCACCTCAGGCACGGTTACCGTTTTAACAACGACTCGTACAACTGCAAATGGGCCTGCTGCACTAGCCGAATATCAAACACGCGTTCGGCCAGTTGTCGGCCGGCCCTGCCCATTTGTTGACGTAGTTCAGGGTTTTCGGCCAAGCGCACCACTGCGTCAGCCAGGGCCTGCGCGTCACGCGCAGGCACCAGCACCCCGGTTTCGCCAGGCTCAATGGCATCGCGGCAACCCGGTACGTCGGTTGTCACTACCGCGCGGCCGCTAGCCGCCGCTTCAATCAGCGACTTGGGCAGACCCTCGCGATACGAGGGCAGTACGGCGATATGCGACGACTGGTACAGCTCGGCAATATCCGTGCGCTCGCCCAAACACTCGACCACACCCTCTTGTTGCCACGCTTTCAGTGTCTCTTCGTTTACGCTGGCTGGGTTGATCACGTCAGGGCTACCGACCAGTACCCAACGTAAGCCCGACGGATGCCCACGCGTGAGACGCGCTGCCTCGACAAACTCGTTGACGCCTTTGTCGTGCAACAAGCGCGACACCATAATGGCCACCGGCGCGCCACCGGGCTCAGGCAATGCAGGAAACTCGTTCAGATCGACCCCCGACCCGCGAATCATGACCACCTGCCCCGGCCGTAACGCTCCGGCTGCCTGCAACATATCGCGGTCACCACCGTTCTGGAATATGACCCGACTGTGGGGATGGCCGAGCGCCAATCGGTACAAACGTGTTGCCGCCCAACGAATAAGGTTGCGTTTAGGGTCGCCCCCGGTAAACACAAAGCCCAGCCCGGACACTGCCCCGATAAAGGCCGGCACTTTAGCCAGGCGCGCCGCTATCCCGCCGTATAACAAAGGCTTGATGGTGACGGCATGAACGATGGCGGGACGCTGCTGAATAAACAAGCGGCGAAACGCCAACATGGTCAGAAGCTCGCGAAACGGGTTGCGCCCACTGCGTGACATGGGGATGACATGGTGGCGGAAACCCAAGGCCTGGATTTGTGGCACGGTCGGGCCATCCATGGTCGCCACATGCACGTCGAACCCAGCCTCGCGCGCGGCTAGCGCCAAGGGCAAGCGGTGCGACAGGAAAAAGGCGGGGTTATTGATCGCAAACATCAGGCGACGGCGACCGGCCAATTCGTGCCAATGCGCACGGTAGGCTTCGACCATCGCCGACAAACTAAAGAATCGCGCCACACGCTCACGCCCTTTTTGAAGGCGGGTTGCCATATCGGGCTTGCCCAATTGCGCTAAGGCCTGATTTAGCGCGTCGGACAAGGCCTCGCTGTTTTGCGCAGGCGCAACCCAACCCAAGGTACTGACAATGCGCGACGCATCGCCGACATCGGTTACCACATTGGCAACGCCCACGGCCATGGCTTCGGCCACCACATTGGGAAACCCTTCAGCGCAACTGGACAATACATGAATATCAAGCGCTTTCATGATGTCGGGCACATCGTCGCGTCGCCCTAGCAGCAATACCCTGTCGCGCAGGCCATGCCGTTCAATAAGCGACATGAGCTGTGTATTGTTTTCGTCAACCTGATGGCCGACCAGCACCAACTTTAGTTTGGGGTGCGTTTGCGCACTACGCGCAACGGCAGCCAATAAATTGGCGTGGTCTTTCAGTGGGTTCCAGCGCGCAATACACCCCAACAAAGGTGTATCGAGCGACACATGAAGCTGCGACCGCATGCGCAAACGCACCTCAGGGTCAGGTTTCCAACGCGACAGGTCGTATCCGTTGGGGATAACGCGAAAAAGGTTGGCCCGGTACCCCCACGACTTATGACGGTGGGCGGCGTTATCGGCGCAAGCCACAATGCCCGCAGGAATAACGCCTGAAGTACGAGCGCACAGCCACGCAATGGCCCGACTGACTCGGCTGGCCTTGTGCAAGTTGGCGCCCGAGTTGCGAATACCCCAGGACACCGCCCGAATACCAGCGAGGCGTGCAACCACGCCGCCCACCAGATCGGCGTGGTACATCCAGGTTTGTACGACATCGGGCGACAACTGGCGCAACAGGCGATACATTTCGCGCAGACCAGACCAGGTCAGCCTGCCAGAGGGCATGTCAAGCGTCAGCACATTAACGCCGGCCTCACGCAATCGGGGACCAAACACGCCAGCGTCGGTCATGGAAATGACGGTATGACGATCTTTTTGTTCGGGTGCCGTCAACAAACGGTGCAACACGGTTTCGGCCCCACCGTGCCCCAGCCCCGAAATGATATGAACGATGTGCAGAACGGTCGTATCAGTCATTGTGCTTTGTTACCCTGGAAAGAACCCCGCCCCATTGCTTAACCACAGCAGACAGGCTGAATCGGGCCCGCACAGACTGCGCTGCCCCTTTACCCAGTTGTTGCCGTTGATCGGCATCGCCCAACAAGGCGCGCAAACCCGCGACAAACTTGTCTTCGTCGCCTAACGGCACCAACACAGCATGTTGACCGTCTTCGGTCAGCTCGCGCGGACCACTGGGGCAGTCGTACACAACAGCGGGCAGCCCAAGCGCCATCGCCTCGAGCAATACATTGGGAAAACCCTCTACAGAGGACGTCATGACAAACGCACTTGCCTTTTGCAGCTCGATCCACGGCGACGTCGTACGCCCCGGCATAAGCACCCTACCCGAAAGCCCCATTTGCTGAACCTTTAATTCGAGCCCTTCACGCATGGGGCCGTCGCCAAAAATATAAAGATCCCACTGCGGGAAATTGGTGTGAATGCGCGAAAACATGTCTATCAAACGGTCGAATTGCTTGTTGGGCATAAACCGGCCCATGGCGACAAGACGGAAACGACCGCTGTCATCGGGCATAAGCGACGAAAGCGCCATGTCGTCGAGCTCCGGTGGCATCGGATTGGGCAATACGTCGAGGCTGGGCATGTTCGGCACCATCTGCGCAAAAGCGCTGGCCGTTGCCTGGGTTTGAACACAAACCGCCGTTGCGCGTCGGTACAGCCATCGGCGCAGCATCGACAATACCCGCCCGCTGCTGTCGCTGAACGCCGGATTAGTACGCTCGCATACCACGACAGGCACGGTCAGCCCCCAAGTGGCCAATAACGTCATGACATTGACATTGGTCAGGAAAGAAACAACAACATCGGGCTGCGCGTCGGACACAAACCGACGCATCTGGCGTAACTTTAAAAACGGCGAACGCCACGAATGAGCGCCGGCACCTAACCGATCAGCAAGCCATTCGACCTGCACATTTGATGCCAGCGGATAAAAACTATGTCCCTTAACGGGATAGGTCGGCATGAGCAGCACGTGATGACCCTGCGACGCCCAGGCGTTGCACAGCGTTGCCGCAACACGTTCGGCACCGCCTGCATTCATCGAGCTGACCAGGAGCGCGATTTTCATGCCGAGAGGCCTTCGTTCGATTTCGCGTCAAGCCAGGCCTGCGTCATTAACACCCCCCACAAGTGGGCGCTCCAATCGTGATGACCCGCCAAATGCGACTGCCATTTTTTCATGACAGGCTCGGCATTGAACACACCATGGCGCGCAAGATGCGCTGGGTCGAGCAGACTTTGCGCCCAGTCTTTTAATGGACCACGCAGCCACTGCCCGACAGGTACGCCAAACCCCTTCTTGGGCCGGTCAATGAGCACTTCGGGCACATGGCGATAAAGCACTTGCCGCAGCAACCATTTGCCCTGCCCGTCGCGAAACTTGTATTGCGGTGTCAGGCGCTGCGAAAACGCATACACACGGTGATCCAGTAAAGGCACGCGTGTTTCCAGGCTGGCCGCCATGGCAGCCCGGTCGACTTTAACGAGGATATCATCAGGTAGATAGGTCAGCGTATCCAACAGCATCATGTGATCGGAAAACGGCAGGCCACTGGGTTGATCGAATACTGTGGGCGCCAGGCGTCCACCGTTAATTACGGCCGAGGGGTCTTCCCAGTACGACACAAACTGACGATAAAACGGCCCCGAGCCCTCAGCGTGCATCAGACGACCGAATTTATCGAGCTGCCCGGCACCGTTGCCAGGCCAAGCGCGACCGAACGTTTGTGCCAGCGAGCCAAATGGCTTGCGCATCAAACCCGGCATGCTGCTGCGCTTGTCCCACCAGCGCTGCGCACGCTGATAACGCGAATAACCGCCGAAAAGTTCATCGCCCCCATCGCCCGACAAAGCGACCGTCACGTGCTGACTGGCCATTTGCATCAGCAACACGGTGGGAATCTGGGAAGAGTCGGCAAAAGGTTCGTCGTAAATGTCAGGCAGCCGCGGAACGACATCCAGGGCATCTTGTGCCGACACATACAATTCGGTGTGCCGTGTTCCCAGGTGCGCAGCCACCTCACGCGCATATTCGGCCTCGTTGAACGCGGGCTCGTCGAAACCAATGGCGTATGTATTGACGGCGTTGGCGCTCAGCGCTTGCATCAGGGCTACAACCAGCGACGAGTCGACACCACCGGACAAAAAGGCACCCAAAGGCACGTCGGCCATCATTTGACCGCGAATCGCCGTCATCAACACTTCTTCAAGAGCGTCGACGGCATCCTCTTCGCGAGAAAAACTCAGCGCCTGCGACTTGCTTTCTTCGGCCACCTGTCGCGCCGACCAATACGCCGAGGCCGGCGGCAAATTGCGCTGCCGGCAGTCTTCGACGGTCAGCGTAATGTAGTGTCCGGGCGGCAGCTTTTTAATGTCTTCGTAAACGCTGAATGGCGCCGGAATATAGTTGTGACGCATCATCAGCGTCAGTGCGGTTTTGTCGAGCGCGGTATTGAAACCGGGCATACCGCGCAGCGCCTTAAGTTCGGAAGCGAAAACCAGCGCTTCGCCGGCATGGCCCCAATACAGCGGCTTTTCGCCCATGCGGTCGCGTGCCAACGAGAGTGTTCGGGCATCGCGATCCCAGACCGCAAAAGCAAACATGCCCACCAACGACCGCAATGTGGTTTCGAGCCCCCAGGCGGCAATGGCTGCGAGCAGGGTTTCGGTGTCGGAGTGGCCCCGCCAGTCGGGCGCCTGACTTTGCACCTGCAACAACTCGCGCAGCGCCAGATGATTGTAAATTTCGCCGTTAAGCACAACCACATAACGACCGCAAGCCGACACCATGGGCTGATGACCGGCTTCGGACAAATCAATGATGGCCAGCCGCACATGGCCCAGACCAATATTGGCGTCGGCGTCCTCCCAATAACCCTGACTGTCCGGCCCACGATGCTTCATCACCTTGCGGCTGTTGGCCAGAACATTCTGCCGGTCATTCAGCGGGCCCCAGGCCCCAACAATTCCACACATAATTACCCTTTTTTCAGGCTGTTTTACCCGGATCGGCAGCGTCGACAAACACCTGACGCCACAGCGCCATGACCCGGGCCGACGAAAAGCGGTCGCGCACATCGATGGCGCGCCTGGCCATGGCCTCGCGCTTTTGCGCGCGGGACATCAGGTCGGACAAATGGGCTGCCAAGGCCTCGACATCTTCAGACGGGCTGACCAAAACACCATCAATACCGTCACGGACGATTTCCCGCGGGCCTGTTTCACAATCGAAAGCTACAGCGGCCAACCCACTGGCCATGGCCTCTAGCAAAGTATTCGACAACCCTTCGACCCTCGAGCTGAGGACGTAAAGATCGGACTGCTCGTACCAGTGGCCGACGTTACCGACGCGACCTGGCATCGTAACCCTGTCGGCCAGACCCAGCGCTTCGATTTGCGCTTGTAGGTTTTCGCGCTCGGGCCCCTCGCCCAACAAGGTCAAGTCCCAATCGGGCAAATACTTTGCAATGGCGGCGAACGCGGTCAATAGAAGATCGAACCCTTTGTGCGGGTGCAGACGGCCAACCGCAAGTAAACGCTTGCGACCGTGCCGCTCGGGCGGTTCGACGCACGGATCGGTCGCATCAAGCGGCCAGCGTACCGCATTGGGGATGACGCAAACCTTCGAGCCCGGCACATGCTGCGACAACCATTGCGCCGTGCCCGATGTAAGCGCGACCACCCGTGCAGCGCGAGGATAGGCCCAGCGACGCATGCGCAACCAGAAGGTTGACAGCTCTTGCGATGGCGGGTGCGTGTGTTCGGTGGCAATGACCCGACACGGCAACCCCCGCGCAGCGGCCACAGCCAAGACCGATGACGTCGTCATCATGCCCAGCACGAGCGTAGGCCGCACACGCCGGATCACGCGGCGTAATTTCATCACACGACGCATGTTGGCCAACAACGCACTGACCCGCCCCCGGCTGGCCCCGGCTGTACCCAGCACAATACGGCTAATGCCCGCTTGCAGTGGATAGGCATCGGACGACGCATCGGCCTGGGTAACCACGGTGACCCGATAGCCCTGGTGGTACCAATAGGCCCCCAGGTCGGCTGTGACGCGCTCGGCCCCACCCCCACTCAGGGAGTGAATCACAATCATCAAATGCGGCGCAGACTTCTTTTTAGACACAACCCAACACAACCCAAAAATACATTGAAAACCATACGGTTTAAGGCCGGTACCGCAAGGCCGCAACCGCATAGCATACATAGGACGACGCATACATGAAGGCGGTGGCCAACATGATGCCCTGCGCGCCATACACTGGCGCCAGAACCGCGTTCATGGCCGCCTTTACGGCAAAGTTTGCCACTGCAATGGCCGCCATGACACGATAACGATTTTGACTGGCCAGCAACTGCACCAGAATCAACACCCCGAAATAGAAGGGCAACTGCAACAGCCCCCATCGCAATACTTCGGTTACGCGCTGCGTATCGTCGGCGCTAAAAGCACCACGCTCGAACAACAGCGCGACCCCATAGGGCGACAGCCACCAGCCGGCTGCCGTCGCGACGACACCCGCGGCCAGCATGACCACCGACCACTTAAGCGCAACGCGCCTTCCGTAAAGAGCGTCGCCCCGGCTATGAATATCGGCCAACACGGGCAAAGCCGCCCGCCCAACCGACGCCGCACCCACGCCAAGCACTAAGGCCAACAAGCGCGTAGCATAGCCAAGCGTGGCGTTGGTGTTGTCGCCCAGCGACGCCGCTGTGTATTGATCGATGGGGCCGACGAAACTCATGGCCACCTGCCCGATAAGCATGACGCCTGCCGCCTTGACCAATTCGGGCCAGTGCGAAGACCCAAACCCGAATCGCGGCATGGCCAATGTTTTATCAGCCCGCCCCGCCAACCAGAGCAACAGTACCGACTGCAAAAAGTACCCGACCAGCGTACCCCACAACAGCGGCCCCACGTTGTCGACGACTCCGGCCAGCAAGACCCAGATCAAAATAACCACTGCCGGCACACTATCAAGCAACGTATTCAGATGCCGCTCGTGGGCACGCAAACGGGCAGCACTAATCCCTGCAACCAGGGTCAGCAGTGCCGCTGGCGCAAACGCCCAGGTCAGCTGCAAACTCATGGCACGGGTTTGAGGGCTTAACCCTTGCCCAGCAATCTGGAGTACCCAAGGCCACGCCAAGTAAATCAATACGGCCAATACCGTGCCCAGCGCAATGGACCAGGCCTGAAGTTCGGACAAGAACCGGTTACGCGCCTGCTCGGGTTCGCGCCGCGTGCGAACCAATACAGGGATGAGAACAACCGACAGGACACCCACTAACGTGACGGGCAGCCAACTGACCAGCGTCAAGGTGAACTGATAGGCATCGACCGCATCGGACACGCCATAACGGTAGGCCACGGCCATTTCTTTGGCCGCCCCCGCAAACTTGCCCAGCAACAAAAACATCGCGACCCGCAGTGCTGCTTTGGCGATGCGCTGGTGATCGTGACCCAGCCGGGCAAGTTTTTGGGACAGGAAACTCAAATCAACCCAGGAATTGAACGTACCAAGGCATGGCCTTTTTCAAGCCGTTGACAATATCGTAAGCCGGGGCATAACCCAGCAAGCGTCCAGCCTTGCCAATGTCGGCTTGAGAATGGCGAACGTCGCCGGCACGGAAATTGCCGTAAACAGGAGACTTTGCATACTGGATGCCGTTCTCGGACAATGTTTGCGCCAGATACCCGAACAACTGGTTCAGGCTGGTACGCGCATTGAAGGCAACGTTATAAACCTGATTAACAGCTTCACCCGTTGCGACGGCCGACAATATATTGGCCTGAATGACATTTTCGATGAAGCAGAAGTCTCGGCTGGTTTCGCCGTCGCCATTAATGGTGACGTCTTGATTTTTGATCATGGCGGCCACCCATTTCGGGATGACTGCGGCATAGGCGCCATTGGGGTCTTGCCGACGGCCAAACACATTAAAGTAGCGCAGACCAATGGTATTGAACCCGTACGAACGCGCGAATACGTCGGCATAAAGTTCGTTAACGTACTTTGTGACGGCGTATGGCGACAGCGGGCGACCAATACGTTCTTCGACCTTAGGCAAGGCCTCGTGGTCGCCGTAAGTAGAACTAGAGGCCGCATAAACAAACGAGCTGACCTGCGCATCGCGGGCTGCGACCAGCATATTCAAAAAACCGGAAACATTCACCTCGTTGCTGGTGATGGGGTCGTTTAGCGAGCGAGGAACCGACCCCAGTGCGGCCTGATGTAAAACGTAGTCTGCGCCCTGCACGGCCTGACGGCAGGCGTCAAGATTACGGATATCGCCTTCGATAAAACTGAATCGTGCCCAGGCTTGCTGACCCACGTTTTTGCTGACCTCGTCGAGGTTGCGCTGGTGACCCGTAGCGAAATTATCCAGCCCGACCACGGTCTGGCCCTGCTCAAGCAAGACTTCGACGAGGTTGGAACCGATAAACCCGGCACACCCGGTGACCAGCCAACGTTTCGGCTGGGCACGCAGGTTATCGAGGACTTCTGAATAACGTGTCGTCATGCCCGCCCCTTACAGACGCAGATCGGCTTCGTCGGCCGACAACACATACTTCAGGTCGTAAAGCACATGATCGGGCTTACCCAAAGCGCGAATGGCCTGCGCGCCCATTTCGACAAACTGATGGTGCGAGACCGCGAGAATGATAGCGTCGTACTTGCCATTGACGGCCGATGGTACAGGCGTAATGCCGTATTCGTGCACAGCCTCTTCTGCCGACACCCATGGGTCGTAAACATCGACCTCAATGTTGTATTCGCCAAGTTCACGAACGATATCGACCACGCGGGTATTACGTAGATCGGGGCAGTTCTCTTTGAAGGTAAGACCCATCACGAGCACACGCGAACCCTGCACCTGAATGCGCTTTTTGGTCATGGCCTTGACCAGCTGAGAAACGACATAGCTGCCCATGGCGTCGTTAAGGCGTCGGCCCGCCAGAATGATTTCGGGGTGATAGCCGATAGCCTGCGCCTTGTGGGTAAGGTAGTAAGGATCAACGCCAATGCAATGCCCACCCACCAAACCCGGGCGGAACGGCAGGAAGTTCCATTTGGTGCCTGCTGCTTCGAGTACAGCCTGCGTGTCGATGCCCATTTTGTTGAAAATCAGGGCCAGTTCGTTGATAAGCGCGATATTGACGTCGCGCTGGGTGTTCTCGATAACTTTGGCGGCCTCGGCGACGCGGATGGACGGCGCTTTGTGCGTACCGGCCACAATGATTTCACCGTAGAGGGCATCGACAAGGTCAGCCACTTCGGGGGTCGAGCCGGATGTCACCTTTTTGATGGTGGACACGCGGTGCTGCTTGTCGCCCGGGTTGATACGCTCGGGGCTGTAACCCGCGTAAAAATCGACGTTGAATTTCAAACCCGAAACCCGCTCGAGCACAGGCACGCAGTCTTCTTCGGTGGCCCCCGGGTAAACCGTAGACTCGTAAATAACAATATCGCCGCGCTTAAGCACTTTACCAATGGTTTCGCTGGCACGAATCAGCGGTGTCAGGTCGGGTTGCTTGTAGTCGTCGATGGGTGTGGGCACCGTCACAATAAAGACATTAGCCTGACCCAACTGGGAAGCTTCGTGACTGAATATCAACCCACTGGCTTCGGCAAGTTCAGATTCTTCAACTTCGAGCGTGTGATCTTTACCCGTTTTCAGTTCGGCAATACGCCGCGCATTGATATCAAAGCCAATAACAGAACGCTTTTTACCGAATTCGACGGCCAGAGGCAGGCCCACATAGCCCAGGCCAACCACAGCAAGTTTTACGTCTTGAAGTTGCAAAATTGATCTCCAGAAAATTATTTAGTGTGACGACCGATAGACGGCAACAGTAACCAAGAGGGGCGACGCCAAGACACCAGGCGCGAGTAAATCCAGATGTAGACCGACGCAAACACAACAAGGCTGATGCACAGGATCAGGGTGTTGTCCCACCAGATAGTGGCCGGCACCAGCCCAATAAGCGTCAGCACCCACAAATAAGGGGATGTCATGGCATTGCACAACGCGGGGACCGCGTGACGGCCATCGCGACTGAACGTAACGCGTACCAGCCGACGAAAGACCAGTTGATGCAAATGCAAGGCGTCGGGTTGGTCGATAGGCGTACCGCGCTTGAAGCGACGACGCCAAATTGAGAAGAGGGTTTCGAATACGGGGTAAAACAAAACCGCCAGGGCATAAAACGGCGACACCCCGGGGTTACGGACCACCAGCTGGACCGCCAGCTCGGCCAGCATAAAACCCAGAAAATACGCCCCGCCGTCACCCAAAAATACGCGCCCGAACGGGAAGTTCCAGACAAGGAAACCCAGCGTAGCGGACGCCAGCGCCGCGGCAATAAGAAAAATGGGAATGTCTTGGACTTGCAACGCCACCAAACCGATGGATACAGCCATGAGCGTCGCCACCATGCCAGCCAGGCCGTTCATGCCATCGACAATATTGAGCGCATGCGTACAGCCGCCCACCGCCACCATGGTGAACAACAGCGAAACAGGCCAATACGCTAATAGCCAGTCGACGCTGGAGAACCCGACCCGTGAAACCCCACCAATAAGCCACCAGGCAATGGCAGCCGACAAAAAGGCTGCTAACAGACGCTTGCTGGCGCCGATATCTTTGGTGATGTCTTCAAGGAGGCCCGCGACGAACACTGGCATGGCTGCGATAAACAACACCGGCCAAAGCCAGGTAAGCGTCATATTGCTGGGGCCCAATACCAGCAACCCCGCCAAACTACCCGCAACGACAGCAAGCCCGCCCACGCGCGGCGTAGCCCGCGAATGCGAAGCCTGAGGCTTGCTCAGGTCGGAATCGCCCGTCAGCTTGCCGTGCCAGCGCTCGGACGCCACAATAAGACCGCCCACCATGAAGGCGACGATACAGATGTAGAGCCACGTCAGGGTGTCCCAGGTTTGAGGAGAATTCACAAATTACCTACAACGCAATTCAGATAAACGCTAATTATGCAGTGGATCTGTAACAATGGTGCCACTTGCATGCAATAAGATGCTACTGAAAATTGTTACCGTATTTAAAAATGGAACACCTGGGCAAAAAAAAGCCCGAGATCGAGAGATCTCGGGCTAAATCCACCAAAGGAGGAGGGTGGAGGAGACAACCTGGGCATGTCGGGCTACGAAGGCACTTGCCTGAGCCACACTGCGCTAAAACTAGGGTTAACCCCCTTGCGCTGCGTTTCGACATCCGATAGAAGCATTGTATTTAAACTTTTGTTGCGTTGCAAGAAAAATTTTATTTTCCTGCATTTTTACAACAGCCACTTTAACTTGCTGCGGCCTGTTCAAATACGTTTAAGCTTCAAACATTAAGCAAATTGTAGACTAGGGCAAACCCTAGGTCAATAGCTTTTTTGCAGCTTTTTGTTTTGTTACAAAAAAGGCGTATACGTGCGAGACACTACACACGGTATGCCGTGGTGGTCATTATTTTGGCCATGAATTTCATGCCTGCTTTAAGCGGGCCCGGCAACGGCACTGCCCCGTTTTTTTCGGCCGTTTGGCGATGACTGATTTCGTCGTCACGCATTTGCTCGACAATTTTGCGCGAACGCACATCGTTATCGGGCAGCATCGACAAATGACTTTCAAGGTGGTGCTCGACCTGGGTTTCGGTTTCGGCCATAAACCCCAGGTTATGGCCTATGCCGGCACGGCCGGCAACCACCCCTAGTGCAAAAGACCCGGCATACCAGAGCGGATTCAGATGGCTGGGTCGACTATGGAGCTCTTTAAGCCGGTCGGCGCACCACGCCAGATGGTCGACCTCTTCGCTGGCCGCGTCGTAAAGCATATTTCGCGTTGCAGCATCGCGACAAAAAAGCGCCTGGCCACGATACAACGCCTGCGCACATACCTCGCCAACGTGGTTGACTCGCATCAAGCCTGCTGCATGCTTTTGTTCGGTTTCGGATAGCGCGCGATCTACTGCGGTAGGCCGACCAGCCGGATTGGGCCTTGAAGCGTGAACGGCGCCGGCCAGAACCTCAAGCGCTCGCCCGGCCTCGGCCAGACATTGATCGACCGGACTGAACTGGCGTTGCATGGGTTTAACAGCAGTCATACGAACATCCTTTAAAGACAACATGGCGGCTTGAGGCGTCGCAAAGGCCCGGCCGGCTGGCATACCTGAATTCTACAAAATACCCGCCCAGCGCGGGGCACGGCAAACGGCGATGATAATATTGAAGCTTTTCTTCGACGCTGGATTTTTGCCATGGAATGCACAATTGACTGGGGTGGCCCCGAAGGCATGCTTTTTGTTGCCCGTACCGGTAGCGGGCACGTAACCGCGATGGACGGCGCGCCTGAAGGCGGCGGCAACAACCTGGCTCCGCGACCTATGGAAATGATGTTGACCGGTGCTGGCGGCTGCGCCGCGTACGACGTGGTGCTCATATTAAAGCGCGGCAGACACGCGGTAAGCGGTTGTCAGGTCAAGCTGACTGCCGAACGCGCCGACACCGACCCGAAAGTCTTCACGCGCATCAACTTTGCCTTTACCGTCACGGGTGCCAACCTGCCCGAAGCCGCCGTCGAGCGCGCCGTAAAACTGTCGCACGAGAAGTACTGTTCGGCGACAGCCATGCTGGCCAAAACGGCCGAAATCACCCACACCATTACCGTCGTCAATACCTGAGCGCCCAATGAACCAGTACGAAACCTTCATGCACCACGTGTATACGCACGGGGTACAAAAAACCGACCGCACAGGCACGGGTACCCGATCGGTCTTCGGCTACCAGATGCGCTTCAATCTGGCCGAAGGTTTCCCGCTGGTTACGACAAAAAAGCTGCACACCAAAAGTATTTTTATTGAACTGCTTTGGTTTTTGCAGGGTGGGCGTAACGTGAATTGGCTAAAAGAGCGCGGCGTTAGCATTTGGGACGAGTGGGCACGCGAAGACGGCGACCTGGGCCCCGTTTACGGCGTGCAATGGCGATCCTGGCCCACCCCCGATGGCGGCCATATCGACCAAATCAGCCAGGTTGTCGAGCAAATCAAAAGCACCCCCGATTCGCGCCGGCTGATTGTGTCGGCCTGGAACGTCAGCGACATCCCCAACATGGCGCTCCCGCCATGTCATGCGTTCTTCCAGTTTTATGTGGCCGACGGCAAGCTGTCATGTCAGCTTTACCAACGCAGCGCCGATATTTTTCTGGGCGTGCCCTTTAATATTGCCAGCTACGCCCTACTCACCCATATGGTGGCGCAGCAGTGCGACCTTGAAGTGGGCGACTTCGTCTGGACAGGCGGCGACTGCCACCTGTACAGCAACCACTTCGAGCAAGTCGAAACCCAGCTTTCGCGCGAGCCGTTTCCGTACCCCAAGCTCAATATCAAACGTCGGCCGGCGACCTTGTTTGACTACGCCTATGAAGACTTCGAAGTGCTTGACTACCAGCACCACCCGCACATCAAGGCGCCGGTTGCCGTCTGACGGCAGGTTCGCAACACGTTTATGACATTGGCCGACATGCCCCAATTACCCCGTATCAAGTGCGTAGTTGCGTATTCGCGCAACCGCGTTATTGGCAAAGACAATACCCTGCCCTGGCATTTGCCGGCCGACCTGCAACACTTTAAAAAGAATACGCTGGGCCAGCCCATTATCATGGGGCGCAAAACCTGGCAATCGTTGGGCCGACCGCTACCCAAGCGACGCAATATTGTCATCAGCCGCGATGCAGCCTTTAACGCGCCGGGCGCCGAAGTTTTTACCTCGCTAGAACTCGCGCTGGCGGCCTGCAGCCACGAAGCCGAAATTTGCATCATTGGCGGCGCACAAATATTTACCGATGCCCTGCCCTACATCGACGAAATCATTGCCACAGAAGTGCATGCCGATATCGAAGGCGATGTTTACTTTCCAGAGCTGCCTTCGGGGCAATGGCAAGAAACCGA
This sequence comes from Pusillimonas sp. T2, assembly GCF_002236805.1. Classification (GTDB taxonomy): domain Bacteria; phylum Pseudomonadota; class Gammaproteobacteria; order Burkholderiales; family Burkholderiaceae_B; genus Neopusillimonas. Next base: position 84,501 of record NZ_NIQA01000002.1, read on the forward strand.
GCGATTACTGCAGCCCCCTGAAAACGGCTACACCTACGACTTTGTGACCTACCTGCGGGTAGAGCCCACCCGCTAACGCTTACAGGTCGAGCCTTCCTGGCACGCCAAGTAGCGCTATTGCCCAGCCTGCCAGGGTGGGCAGGCACAAAACAGATTGCGGTCCCCGTAAACGTTGTCGACTCGCGCGACGGGAGGCCAGTATTTGGACTGCTTAAGCGTTGCCAGCGGATACGCGGCCTGCTCGCGAGAATATGGTGCGCTCCAGGTATCTGACAGCAGCATCTGCGCGGTGTGAGGCGCGTTCTTAAGCATATTGTTTTCGGCGTCGAACTCCCCCGATTCGATACGGGCAATTTCCGCGCGAATGGCGATCATGGCATCGATAAAGCGGTCAAGCTCGGCCAGCCCTTCTGATTCGGTGGGTTCGATCATTAGCGTGCCCGGCACCGGGAAACTCATGGTCGGCGCATGAAAGCCGTAATCGACGAGCCGCTTGGCCACGTCTTCGACCTGAATGCCTGCGCTGTCTTTGAACGGGCGCAAATCGATAATGCATTCGTGGGCGACCCAGCCGCCTCGCCCCGAGTACAGAATTGGATAATAGTCGCGCAAACGCGCGGCAATGTAATTGGCATTTAGTATGGCCACGGCCGTGGCCTCACGCAGACCCTGCGCGCCCATCATGGCAATGTACAAATACGGTATGGGCAAAATGCCGGCCGACCCGTACGGCGCTGCCGACACTGGCCCGCAAGGGTCGGTGGGCACAATACCCCGAGCGCCGGAAACACCGGGCAAGTAAGGGGCAAGGTGGGCCTTGACTGCTACGGGCCCAACACCCGGGCCACCACCGCCATGCGGAATACAAAACGTTTTGTGCAAGTTCAGGTGCGATACGTCGGCGCCAAACAGACCCGGCTTGGCCACACCCACCATGGCGTTCATGTTGGCCCCGTCGAGGTAAACCTGCCCGCCTGCCCCATGCACAATATTGCAAAGTTGCACGACTGACTCTTCGAATACGCCGTGTGTTGACGGGTACGTAATCATGACTGCCGCCAGGGCATCGGCGGCCTGCGCCACCTTTTGCTCAAGATCGTGCATATCGATATTGCCATATTCGTCGGCCTGCACGACACGTACCTCGAAGCCTGCCATTTGCGCCGAGGCCGGATTGGTGCCATGAGCGGATGAGGGAATAAGGCAAATATTCCGGTGCCCCTGGCCACGCGCGCGATGCCAGGCCCGGATGGCCAGCAAGCCCGCGTACTCGCCCTGGGCGCCCGAATTGGGCTGCAGGCTGATGGCGTCGTAACCGGTGAGTTCACATAGCCAGGCCGACAGCCGTTCAATTAATTGCTGATAACCTTGAGCCTGCTCGAGCGGTACAAACGGGTGCAGCTGTGAAAAGGCCGTCCAGGTAATGGGGAGCATTTCGGCCGTCGCGTTCAGCTTCATGGTGCACGAACCCAGCGGGATCATCGTGCGATCGAGCGCCAGGTCTTTGTCGGCCAAGGCGCGCAAGTAGCGCAACATGTCGGTTTCGGACTTGATGGACGAAAACACCGGATGGGCAAGCACCGGTCGGGTACGCTGCAACGTTGCTGGGAATAACTGCGGCAACAGCACACCGACGGTCTGAGGCTTGAACGACCCCAGAAAGTCAGAGATCGTTTCATGAGCCTGCGCGGGTTCGGCCGAGACCTCGGCAAAGACCGCCAAAATATCTTGCACGTCAGTCAACTCGACAGTTTCGTCGAGCGAAATGGCAAGGCTGTCGGGGCTCGGTTGCCTGAAGTTAATATGCCGGGCTTGCGCCGACTGCACTAAGGCCGAAGTTTGGCGACCTGTGGCAATGTGCAGTGTATCGAACTGGCTCGCATTAACCACGCGCCACCCCAAGGCCTCGAGTGTGCGCCGCAATAATGTCGTACTGGCCGCGACGTGCGTGGCGATCGACCGAAGGCCGTCAGGGCCATGCCATAAGGCATACATGCCCGCCATCACGGCCAACAGCACCTGGGCCGTACAAATATTTGACGTGGCCTTCTCGCGCCGGATGTGTTGTTCGCGCGTTTGAAGCGCCAGACGCAATGCCGGATTGCCTTGCGAATCGACAGACACCCCAACCAGACGCCCCGGCAAATGCCGGCGCAAGGCTTCGCGACAGGCCATGAAGGCGGCGTGCGGCCCGCCATACGCCATAGGCACACCGAAGCGCTGCGCCGAGCCGACAACGATGTCGGCGCCCCACTGCCCTGGCGGTGCCAGCAACACCAGCGCCAATAAGTCGGTGGCAACCGCCACCGTGGCGCCCGCCTGATGCGCCTGGTTAACCAACCCGGCGTAATCGACGACCCCGCCCAAAGAGTGCGGATATTGCAATAAAACACCAAAGCACTCGGGCAGGCCCTCGGCCTCGTCACCCACAGTGAGCTCGATACCCATAGCCTGCGCTCGCGTATGAAGCACCGCCAGCGTTTGCGGATGACAATGCACCGACGCGAAGAAACAACGGCTGGGGCCGGTGGCATTGCGCAGGGCCATACCCATGGCTTCGGCTGCCGCTGTTGCTTCATCAAGCAACGAGGCATTGGCGATGTCCATGGCGGTAAGGTCGGCCACCATGGTCTGAAAGTTAAGCAGCGCTTCGAGGCGCCCCTGAGAAATTTCGGGCTGGTAAGGCGTGTATGCCGTGTACCATGCCGGGCTCTCGAGGACGTTGCGTTGTATGACGGGTGGCGTATGCGTACCGTAATACCCCTGACCGATATAGCTGCGAAACAATGTGTTTTGCTTGGCCAGTTCAGCTACCTGTCGCAAGGCAGCCGCTTCGGTCAGCGGCTCGGGCAACGACAAACCGTAGTCGCGAATGCCCTGGGGTACGACTTTTTCGATGAGATCGTTAAGGCTCTCTGCCCCAACTACCGAAAGCATATGCACCTGTTCGGGCGCAGAAGGCCCAATATGACGGGCCGCAAAAGGGTTGAGGTTTTGGGCGCCGCGGTGCATAGGCTATTTACTCGTGGGCCTGCCGATAAGCTTCGGCGTCGAGAAGGCCGTCGAGATCGGCCGGATTGGCGGGGCGAATCTTGAATATCCAGGCCTCGTAGGCCGACGCGTTGATAAGTTCGGGCTGCCCTTCAAGCGCAGTATTGAACTCGACAATTTCACCGGCTACCGGCGCGTAAATGTCGGACGCCGCTTTGACGGATTCGACAACGCCTGCAGTGTCTCCGGCCTTCAGTGTATTGCCCACCTTGAAGTCGCCGACGAACACCAGGTCGCCCAACTGGTCTTGGGCATTGTCGGTAATACCGACCGCCAGAACATCGCCATCGGCTTTAACCCATTCGTGCGACGCGGTGTATTTACGATCGTTTGGCAAATTCATTCAAACCTCTTTGTTCTGGAAAACTGTGTTCTGGAAAATAATGACAAGCATAGCGTAAGCCGGGCCAACTGCGTAGCTGGCGTTTTTACGCCCGCGAGCGGACAAACGGGAGTTGGACAACCCGCGCAGACAACCACTTATCGCGCATTTCGACGTTGACGGCCTGACCGACAGAAACGCCCGCCGGCACCCGGGCCAACGCGATCGAATGCCCCAGCGTCGGCGACATGGAGCCGCTGGTGATTTCGCCATCGCCCAGCGGTGTTTGAACGGCCATCCCCGCCCGCATTACGCCACGTTCGAGCAGCTCAAGGCCGACGCGAACGCGATCTCTCGGGGCAATATCGAGCGCATCTCGACCCACGAATTCGCGGTCCGGATCAAGCAAAGATACCGTCCAACCCAGACCGCACTCGTAAGGGTTGACGCTTTCATCCATGTCTTGCCCGTACAAATTAAGCGCGGCCTCTAGGCGCAAGGTATCGCGCGCGCCTAGCCCACATGGCTTTACCCCGGCGTCGAGTAGCGTTGCCCACAACTGGACAATCATGGCCAACGGGCCGGTAACCTCATAGCCGTCTTCGCCGGTATAGCCTGTTCGCGCCACCAGGACGTCGTCGGGCAAAACGGTTGAGCCAAAAGACGGCACAACCGAAAGAACGTCAGCCCATTGGGGCCACGCCCGGTGCAGCATCGACCGCGCATCGGGACCCTGCAAAGCCAGCATGGACAAATCGGATCGCGGGATAACCTGCACGTTGAAGTGCTCTTCGTGGGCAACGCGACGCATCCAGTCAAGATCGGCGTCGGCTGTGGCCGCGTTTAACACCGTGCGCCACGAGCCCTCGGCATGGCGATAAACGATCAGGTCATCGATGACGCCGCCCTCAGGGTTAAGCATGCAGCTGTACATGGCCTGCCCCGGACGCTGGACCCGAGCGGCATCGTTAGCCAACAACCGACGCAAAAACGGCAAACTGCCATCACCCTGGATGTCGACCGCCCGCATATGCGAGACATCGAACATACCGCAAGCACGACGTACCGCGTGATGCTCTTCAAGCTGCGACCCATAAGTCAGCGGCATCGACCATCCTGCGAAATCGACCATGCGCGCACCCGCGCTCAGGTGAGCGTTGTACAGCGCCGTTTGTTTTAAAACGTTTGTCATACCACCCCGCTCAAACCTATACCGGGCGCGCCGTTGCAATAAGCGCCCTGGCGCACGCCACTGCCGACGACCACGCCCATTGAAAGTTATAGCCGCCAAGCCAGCCGGTGACATCGACGGCCTCGCCAACGAAATAAAGCCCGGGCACCGCCTTGGCCTGCATGGACTTTTGATTCAGGCCCTGCGTGTCGACACCGCCCTTCATGACCTCTGCCTTTTTATAACCAGCCGTGCCGGTGGGAGCAAGCACCCATTGATGCACGCGCTGGGAAAGGTCGCGCAAAAAGCGGTTTGACGCATCGGCCAAACGTATGGTGCCTGCCTGACCTTCGTACCCTGGCATATCGGCCAACCACTGCTCGGCCAGGCGGCGGGGCCACAACCCGGCCAGCACCGTTGATAGTTGCTGCTTGTTCCCCGGCCGTGCGTCGAGCAAAAGCTGCTCGATTGACTGACCGGGGGCAAGATCGATATGAATGGACTGTCCGGGTTGCCAATAGCTGGAAATTTGCAAAATAGCGGGGCCCGACAAACCACGATGAGTGAACAACAAATCTTCGACGAACTGGCCGCCGTCCCCTTTTCGCCCGGTCTGGCCACAGCTCACTTTAACTTCGAGCGCCACACCGCTGAGGTCGGCAAACGGTTTCCAGTGATCGGGATCGAACAACAGGGGTACCAGCGCAGGCCTGGGCTCAACGACTTTCAGCCCAAACTGGCGCGCTATTTTCAAAGAAAAGTCGGTCGACCCCAATTGCGGGATAGCCATGCCTCCGGTGGCCATGACCAACTGCCCGGCCCGGATGGTTCCACTGTCGGTGGACAACACAAAGCCCGCTGTATCTTGACCAATGTCGTGCACCGTGCACGGCATGCGCCAAGCCACGCGCCCCGTGTCGCACTCGGCACGCAACATATCAATAATGGACTCACTGGAGTCATCGCAAAAAAGCTGACCCCGGTGCTTTTCGTGCCAGGCAATACGGTGGCTACGGACCAGTTTGAGGAAGTCTTCCGGGGTATAACCGGCAAGCGCCGAACGGCAAAAGTGCGGATTTTGTGAAATGAAATTGGCAGGAGTCGTGCCAATATTGGTGAAATTACACCGCCCCCCGCCCGAAATACGGATTTTCTCGGCCAGACGAGCCGCGTGATCAATGAGCACCACGCGCAAACCGCCTTGACCGGCAACAGACGCTGCCATCATGCCGGCCGCACCGGCCCCCACAATGGCAACGTCGAAGTCAGCGCGCGACACGCTTAGTCTTCGCGCAAGCAGTCAACGTAGTAGCGAGGCTGACCGTCGGGGCCGACATCTTCGGCCAAACCATGCACATAAGTTTCGAAGCCCGGGAAACGGGAGTTAAATTCGCGGACAAACTGCAAATAATGAACAATGCGCGAATTGAACCGTTCGCCCGGAATGAGCAATGGAATGCCGGGAGGATAAGGCGTCAGCAACACGCCCGTTACGCGGCCTTCAAGCTCGTCGATCGAAACGCGCTCGACCTCGCGGTGGGCCATTTTGGCGTAGGCGTCAGACGGCTTCATGGCCGGCACCATGTCGCTGAGATACATTTCAGTCGTCAGGCGCGCGACGTCGTGATCACGATAGGCTTCATGAATTTGCTGACACAAATCGCGCAAGCCCATGCGCTCGTAGCGGCGATTTTCTTTGCAGAAGTCGGGCAAGATGCGCCACAGCGGATGATTGCGGTCGTAGTCATCTTTAAACTGCTGCAGCGCAGTCAGCAATGTGTTCCAGCGGCCTTTGGTAATGCCGATGGTAAACATGATGAAGAACGAATAAAGGCCGGTCTTTTCGATGACCACGCCGTGCTCGGCCAGGTACTTGGACACCAGCGCAGCCGGAATGCCCGTTGGCGCGAACGTGCCTGAAATATCGAGGCCGGGCGTAACAATAGTGGCCTTGATCGGGTCAAGCATATTGAAGCCCTTGGCCAGCGGGCCAAAGCCATGCCACTCGTCGTCGGCTTCAAGCATCCAGTCTTCGCGGCTACCAATGCCGTCGGGCACGAGGCGTTTGGGGCCCCACACTTTGAACCACCAATCGTTTTTGCCGAATTCGGATTCGACCTTGCGCATGGCGCGACGAAAATCGAGCGCCTCTTTGATGGACTCTTCGACCATGGCAGTACCGCCAGGGGGCTCCATCATGGCGGCGGCGACGTCGCACGACGCAATAATGGCGTATTGCGGCGAGGTCGACGTGTGCATGAGGTACGCCTCGTTGAACACGTTGCGGTCGAGTTTACGGTTCTCGGGCTCTTGCACTGTAATTTGCGAAGCCTGCGACAAACCCGCCAGCAGCTTGTGAATAGAGTGCGTGGCAAACACCATGGCATCTTTGCTGCGCGGCCGATCTTTACCAATGGCGTGCATGTCTTTGTAGTACTCGTGGAACGCCGCGTGCGGGATCCAGGCCTCGTCAAAGTGCAGGGTATCGACTTCGGAACCCAGCTTTTCTTTGATCATCTCGACGTTGTAGCTGACACCGTCGTAAGTACTTTGCGTGATGGTCATGATGCGCGGACGCTGGTTTTTAACGCCGCGCGCAAAAGGGTTGGCTTCGATTTTGGCCCGGATGGACTCGGGCTCGAATTCTTCGAGTGGAATGGGGCCAATAATGCCCAGGTGATTGCGGGTTGGCCGCAAAAACACCGGGATGGCGCCCGTCATGGTGATGGCGTGCAAAATTGATTTATGGCAATTGCGGTCGACCACAACGATGTCGTCGTTGGCCACGTTGGCATGCCACACAATTTTGTTCGACGTAGATGTGCCGTTGGTCACGAAAAAGCAGTGGTCGGCGTTAAAAATACGCGCCGCGTTGCGTTCGGACTCGGCGACCGGCCCGGTATGGTCGAGCAGCTGGCCCAGTTCGTCGACGGCATTACACACGTCGGCACGCAGCATGTTCTCGCCAAAAAACTGGTGAAACATTTGCCCGACGGGGCTTTTCAGAAACGCCACCCCGCCCGAGTGCCCCGGGCAGTGCCACGAATACGACCCGTCAGATGCATACTTGACCAGCTCGCGGAAAAACGGCGGCGCCAGGCCGTCGAGGTAGGCACGCGCTTCGCGAATGATGTGACGCGCCACGAATTCGGGGGTGTCTTCGAACATGTGAATGAAACCGTGCAGTTCGCGCAGGATATCGTTGGGAATATGCTGCGATGTGCGGGTTTCACCGTACAAGTAGATAGGGATATCTTCGTTGCGAAACCGCAGCTCGCCAATAAAAGAACGCAAGTTCTTGATGGCGTTGGCGACGTCTTCCGGAGAATCAACGTCGAATTCCTCATCGTCAATCGACAAAATAAATGCACTGGCCCGGCTTTGCTGCTGAGCGAACGAGCTGAGGTCGCCGTAGCTGGTCACCCCAAGTACTTCGACCCCTTCAGCCTCGATTGCAGCGGCTAGCGCGCGAATACCCAGACCCGAAGCATTTTCGGAACGGTAATCCTCGTCGATGATGACGATGGGAAAACGGAATTTCATGCGCCTGCTCCTATGTGCGTGGCAATGTCACGCCCTGCTGACCCTGGTACTTGCCACCACGGTCACGGTACGAGGTTTCGCAAACCTCGTCGCTTTCAAAAAACAACATTTGTGCACAACCTTCGCCCGCGTAAATTTTGGCCGGCAAAGGCGTTGTGTTGGAAAATTCGAGTGTAACGTGCCCCTCCCACTCGGGTTCGAGCGGAGTCACGTTGACGATAATGCCGCAACGCGCATACGTGCTTTTGCCCAGGCAAACCGTCAGCACGCTGCGGGGAATACGAAAGTATTCGACCGTGCGCGCCAACGCGAATGAATTGGGCGGAATAATGCAGACATCGCCTTTGAAATCGACGAACGATTTCTCGTCGAACGCTTTCGGGTCGACAATAGTTGAGTTGATATTGGTAAATATCTTGAATTCGTCGGCGCAGCGCACGTCGTAGCCGTAGCTGCTGGTGCCATAGCTGACGATTTTCCCGCCATTAACACTACGCACCTGGCCGGGCTCAAAGGGTTCGATCATGTGGTGCTCTTGCGCAACACGACGAATCCAGCGGTCACTTTTAATCGACATAGGGATCCCTTGTTTAATGGGCGTCTATTTTATAGCCAGCCCATGACAAATGCGCGGGCAAACAGACAAATGAATCAATCACGGGCGACGTAACGGTAAATAAGCGCCAAGCCATTGACTGTACCGGCACTTAATTGGGCAGAAAGCCCCCGCGCAAGACGGTAGCTGACCCGGCCCACTGTACCCGTATCGGACAAGGCCTGCTCGAGGCTGACAGTGAAGCCACTGGCCAAATGCTTGGCGGCCACCATGAACTGACGTTCGATATCGCTGGTGCCGCTATCGAGCCCGCGCACCACCGACTCGGCAGGCAAGATGCTACCCACACTACCCAATTCGCCAGAACGCATACTGACCTCGTCTATGCCAAATTTTCTGTAGAACGGCTCACCATCCCCCAGAAACGACGTCCCGACAGAGAACAACAATGCCGCATCGCCGCCCGAATCATCGGGGCCGCGCCCCAGCAACAGCCAAGACAATTTCTGGACATCGGCGACTTCGGGATAAGAAATCAGATCGATGCGCGGGCGCCGCGCCGTGCCGCTGACCCGCACGCCAGCCTCAACGGCCACGCCAGTACGCAAGGCTTCGATGTTCAGGACAGGGCTAGCGATATCACCCTGGAACGTGATGGTACCGCGACGCAACTGCAACCGCTGGCCATAAGCCTCTATGGCGCCGCCCCGCGTGCGTAGGGCGCCATAGGCCGAGAGCCTGCCATCGTCCATGATGATGCGCATTTCTCCGACCAAACCGGAGTCGACACCATAACCAGTAATGTAAAAACGCGGCCCAAGATCTACCGAAATATTCATCCCGATATTCATGGGTGCGGCCTTAGGCGGCGGTTTCCCGGCCCGCACAACCACAACGTCGCTATCAAGGGTGGGCACGCTGCTGAGCATGTCCAGATCTACCCAGCCCGCGTCAACCGTAATCTCACCATTGATATCCAGCCGCTCAGAGGGGGCATCGACACCGATCTTGCCCGTCACCATGGCAAAGCGATCCGAACGCTGCAATATGGGATAACGATAGAGGTCGACCTCGATTTTGCCGCCCTGGTCGCTTAAGTCCCAGTAACCCGTCAACGTCAGTTTGCCCCCCTGCGCGTCCGGGTTTGCGCGGGTCCACTCTTCGGTCCGCCACTCTTTGGGAATGGCGCGACGCCGTGCGGGGAACTCAAGACTGTCGAGCACAAAACGGTCGCCTTCCATATGGGCTTGCAATGTGCCCTCGACAAGCCTGACACCGTCATCAATACGCACAAAGCGAATATCACTGCCGCTTACCGTGCCACTCGTCTGCCAACTGCCATCGGGGCGGCTGCGGGCCTGCACATCGGCGGTCAAACGGCCGCCGATGTCGGTGGCATCGCCAACAAACAGGCTTAACCAGCTCAAGTCGGCTACGTCGGCGCTGACATTGACCGTTGTTGCGTCGCTGGAACTGACATAAAAGCCGCCCTCGGGCGTCGTTCGCAGCAACGTATTGGCCTGAATCTGAGCACGCCCCATTTTCACGGTGTCGACATTAATGTCTACGTCGATCCGACTGGACCCGTTTCCGTTAGGCCGAGCGCGCACGTCGGCCTGCAAAGTACGCAAACCCAGCGGAAACGGCGGGTCGCCCGGCACGATCATGTCGCCGCCCAGACGTCGCACCTGCGCAGCGCCCGAAAGCGCCCCTTCGAAAGCAAAATCCCAATTAAGCGCGTAGGTGATTTCGACCAGGTCATTACGATCGTCGACATCGAGAATGACGCGTCCGCGGTCGTCCCCGCCTGCGGGGCTTGCCGCGTCGATCATTGCCGTCACCTCATCAATGATCCGCTTCGAGAGCGTCAGGCGATTGATATCACCCCGGGTGGACCAACGGCCCGGCGAAAACAAAGTACGCGCGTGATCGATGACCACACTATTACGCGACGGCAGGGCCAGTTCGATTTTCGTTGCGCCAACGTCGAGCAGCCAAGCCGGCGCCTGAGCAGTCGGCACAACTTGCAGCGGTACCGGTGAGCGCGCATCGACCTTGACGCCGGCGTGCCCGATATCGAGCCGGGTGACACGGCCCGACCATGCTGACGGCAAATCGGGCCTCGCGGTATAGCCACCCTCGACCTGGGCATCGAGCACAACGGGCGCTTCTCCCAGAGTATTGCCGCCGGGCTGGTTTAAATCGTACTGCCCTTTAACGGTGAGATTGTGAGCAGCCATCGCCCCCGAAAGACGGGTCTCGACAGAAAGTCCGCCTGGCAGCCCAGGCCAGAAATCGGCCAATCGTGACGCACTGAGTGCCAACTGCATTTGAGTGTCGGACCACCCCAGGCGCCCGCTGCCTTTGAGCTGATGCGACCCGAGCCGGACATCGAGTTGCAGATTGTCGGCCCGAAACCCCGGGTCGTCGGGCGCTACAGGCGCGGTGTGCCTTATTGCCAAAGCCACGTCGGCCTGCAGAGGCTGACCGTTCCACCGCGAACCCTCGTTAACCTTCCATGTCAGGTCGGCGGCCTGCAACTGGGTTTTCTCTTTAAGCGTCGCCGCAAACGTCAGGCTGGATGACAACAGCGCCTCGGGCAACCCTGCCCCTGCCAGACCCGTCAGGTTCAATTGACGGACAGTCAGTTGCCCGTTTACCTGATCGGCATCGCCACCACTTTTCCAGTCAAGGTCGGCGTTGACCGAAGCACCATCGCTCAAACCTAGTTGTAGTCTGGCGGTGCGCAGCGGGAACGGCTCGCGTGGCGCCAACTGCGCGGCTGCGTCAAGTGTCATGTCCTGACCGCTACCTTCCAGCTTGACAGACACTGCGTCAAGGGAGCCTTCTGCAGTCGCTTTCAGGTCTACTGCACAAAAGGTACTGATGGCATCCAGCTCGGTCGCCGGCTCGCCGCTGGACGGCGCTGCCGCTGCCGTTTCGGCTGACTGCGGTAACCCCGGCAAAAAACGGCGCGCGCACAACAAGGAATCGGGCACGCTGCTTTTAGCATTGGTTTCTATGGCCAACGAGAAAGGCCACGGGTCGGCCAGCGCCAACAACCTAAACTCGCCAGTAACATCGGCGTCGATATCTTGCTGGCCCAACAACACCCGACGAAACACCAACTGCGCATCTTGCGCGTTCAGCGCCAGCGAGGCTTCGAGATTTTTAACGCGGGCCAGCACAGGCTCGCCATTGAGCGATACATTCAGTTCGCCCAGCGCAATGCGATCAAGCGCCAGAGTGACAGGAATCGCCGGTAACGCAAACGGTTGGTCTTCGGGCGGCGGCTCGTCGCTTTCAAGTACATCGAGCGACAACTTCCCGGCAGAAATATTTTGCGCATGTAGACGGCGATCACGCAATGCCGGCCAATCAACGACCAGGTTGACGTCGGCCAGCCCGATTTTTACCGCTGGCGTATCGACCTGGAGTTCGCCGACGCGAAGACCTGCCCAAATGGTGCCGTCGACTTGCGCAACCCGGCCGCCGGCCAGACCGACGCCTGTTTCGAGCGCCCAACGCGACCCTGGCGACGAGGCCACGACCCAATAAACGAACGCCGCCAAAATGGCGACAAGCAAAACCAGAACCGGCCCCAGCCAGAACAGAAAACGACGAAGTCGACGCATTGGCCCGCTCAAAATGCCACGCTCAGGGAAAAATGCAGTTTCAGGCGGCGATCGCGCTGACCATAGGCCAAGTCGATCGCAAATGGCCCAGCAGGCGTGCGCAATACCGCACCCAAACCATAGCCATAGTACATATTCATGTCGCGGAACGATGGCGCTGCATCGCCCGCATCAAAAAATGCCCGCATACCCCACTGCTCGGTAAAGAAATGCATGTACTCAATACTGGCCCAAGCCAAGGCGGGCGCGCCAATAATGGCATCGCCCCGCGGGATACCAATACTGTTGTACCCATAACCACGAATAGTTCGCGCCCCGCCGGTGCGAAACCCGAAATCTTCAGGCAAACGTTCGGTTTGTGACCAGACCTTACCCACTTCGGCACGCACGGTAAACACGTCGCGACGCCCAACCGGCCACCATTGCTGACCGCGCAGACTGGTTTTATAGAACGGTTCGCCACGATCGAGCGTTACGCCGGCACCCAAGCTAAGATCAATCAGATTGCCGTCGCGCGGGTCGTACTTGTCGTTGACGTCGCGGCGCAGCCATTGCCAGCCTGCCACCATTGTTGGGACGCGATACGATTCGGCCCCCGCAATTTTGGTTTCGTCTTGGGCGGCCACCAAGCTCCATTGCGTTTCGTACTCGACTCGACTATTACCGGCCGCTTTACGCGTTTGATTACGCCGCCACCCCAGACCATAACGAGAGGTGTCCAGGCCTTCGATGTCGGAATGACTCGCCAGCACACCAAAACTGTCGGTATAACCGCGCGTGTCGGGTGGCAAATGCACATCGAAAAATAAACGCTGACGGTTTTTATCGACGCCCAGCCCGGTTTCAATCCAAACCGGCTGACCGAACACCACATTCTGGCGATACAGGCCTTCGACACGGGCACCGTTATCGGTATCAAAACCCAGTGATGCCGTATACACGCGCGGCGGCGCCTCGGTCACCCGAACAACTACCGGCATTTCTACGTCGCCATCGGGAAGCTGGATACGCTGGTCGGCGCTGGTGTCCATAACGACAAAAGCGCCACGAAAAAAAGCAGTTGACTGCAAGGCCTGCTGCCAGTCGTCGAGTTTGTCCTGATCGTAGGCATCACCCGGGGAATAACGGACATAACGGTCGATAAGCTTGGGCGGCACACGCTTCAGGCCGATTAACGTCAACTCGCCCATCCGCACACGCGGGCCGCTATCGACCTCAACATCGAGATCGGCCCGAGCCTCTTCCGCCAAAACAGTGGCTTGAGACCGAACCATGCGGGCCAGCAAAAAGTCTTTGCGGCTTACTTCGGTAATCAGGTCAGACTTGGCCTTGCTCCACGACTCGTTGATAAACGGCATCCCCTCGTCGAGCGGCCACTCTTCTTCCAGTAAACGCACACGACCCGCGAACTCGGGCTCGGCGATTTTGCCGGAAAAGCGAATATCGACCTGCCCAACCTGGGCGCGTGGCCCTGGGTCTATTGTGATTTCCCAGGTTTCACCGGCGTAGTCTTGCCCGACAACCAGATCGACCTTGGACGCAAAATAGCCCTGAGTCTCGAGTGCCGACAGCGTCGCGTCGCGTGCGCGACGACGCAACCGCGAGACCTCGCCGCCATCTTGGTCTTCGGCCAGACGCGTGATGGCGTCGATAGCCCCCATAATCGATTGCAACGCTTCGGGCGGCACCACGCCAGGGTCGATAATAACTTCGGGTTTGGCGGCCCACGCCAGTTGCGTACCTGCCAGGCCCAATGCAAGCAGCAGGCGTCGGGCCGACATAACCACCCCACCGGACTTTGCCCGAGCCAGGCCCGACCGATTCGAACCCCGATTACCCGCGTAAAACACCCGCAACGACATGGGTAACTTAGTTCTGGACGACGACAGACGGCATCTTGGCCGCCATATCTTTGGGCAACGCTGCCACCAGCATCGCCACCCTGTGCGCAATACGCTGATACTCGGCCGCGGCGTCGCTTTGCGGGTCGGCCACAACGGTAGGCGTACCCGCATCGGTTTGAGACCGGATACTCATGGCCAAAGGCAAAGACCCTAACCAGGGCAAATTAAACTCGGCCGCCAGATGCTGACCGCCGTGCTCGCCGAAAATCGGTTCGGCGTGACCGCAGTTTGAACAAATATGCATAGCCATATTTTCGACGATGCCCAAAACGGGAACGTCGACTTTACGAAACATTTGTAACCCTTTGCGAGCATCAGCCAGTGCCAGGTCTTGCGGCGTAGTGACGATAACCGCCGCGGTGAGCGGCACTTTTTGGGACAAGGTCAGCGCGATATCGCCGGTACCCGGCGGCATGTCGATAATCAGGTAATCGAGGTCGCCCCAATTAGTTTGACGCAACAACTGCTCAAGGGCCTGACTGACCATTGGACCGCGCCAAATAGCAGGTGCGTCAGGGTCGATAAGAAACCCGATGGAATTGGCCTCGATGCCATGCCCTACCAGCGGCTCCATGGTTTTGTTGTCGCGACTTTCGGGCTTGCCCGACAATCCCAGCATAATGGGGACACTAGGGCCGTAGATATCGGCGTCGAGCAAGCCTACCTTGGCCCCTTGCGCACGCAAGGCCAACGCCAGGTTGACCGACGTCGTGCTTTTGCCTACGCCCCCTTTACCCGAAGCCACGGCAATAATATTGCGCACATTAGGCAAGGGTTTAAGGCCGCGCTGCACAGCGTGGGTTTCGACCGCCAGCGTGCAATCGAGGCGCTCGAGCGACAACCCGGCCCCGGTCAAAACGGTTTCAATTGATTGCCGAAGTGCATCGACCCCATTGAAAACCGGGTAGCCTAACGCCAGATTAAGCTTAAGAACCGAGCCGTCGATGACGATCTCACTTTTTTTTACGATTGGGCCCAGTTTTTTTTGCGTGTTCGGGTCAACAACGTCAGACAATAGGGTCTGGATTTGCTCTACGGTAAAGCTCATGGTGTGGCCTTGCAGGTATTGTTTTCAGCTAAAGTCAAAGCATAGCGGATTGCCGTGATTCTTGGGGACTGGAACTTTTCCCCGCAAAAATGTCATACTTGATCATATGAATACATTCACTCAAATTCTTCGCGGCCTGCTGTTTTTCGTACTTGCCATTTTTGGCATGGCCATGGCGTTTATTTTCATGGTGTCTACCGCCATTGCCGTTGGCATTTTGTACATTGTGGCCAAAATCAAAGGCAGGCCTTTTGGCGCCCGCGCCTACTGGGAGGCACGCCAGCGTGCGGCCGCCGCCAGTGCCGGCCGGTATCGGCCCGGTGCGGCCAAACAGGCTTCGCGCTTTAACAAAACCGACGTCGTCGACGTCGAAATGCGCGAAATCCGCTAGTTACCCTAATCAGGCCGGCGATAGCCGGCGCTGGGGGGTATACCCCGAACACCGCGGCAGACGATTCATTACAATAGAGACTTCGTTTCTATTGTTGATAAATACGCCTGCCCATGTCGCGCACCCTATTCGTTACCACAGCACTTCCCTACGCCAACGGCTCATTCCATATCGGCCACATCATGGAGTATATCCAGGCCGACATTTGGGTGCGCACCATGCGAATGGCGGGTCACACCGTACACTTTGTCGGGGCCGACGATGCCCACGGCGCGCCCATCATGCTCAAGGCCCAGGCCGAAGGCATTACGCCGCAGGCGTTGGTGCAGCGTTACGCGAACGAGCGCCCTCAATACCTGAATGGCTTTCATATCCAGTTCGACCACTGGCACTCAACCGATTCGCCCGAAAACGTCGAACTGTCGCAAAGCATTTACAAAGCGCTTAAAGCCCAGGGCCTGATCAGCACCCGCCAAATCGAACAGTTTTATGACCCGGTCAAGGGCATGTTCCTGCCCGACCGCTACATCAAGGGCGAATGCCCCAAATGTCACGCCGCCGACCAATACGGCGATTCATGCGAATCGTGCGGGGCAGTGTATGCGCCCACCGACCTGATCAAGCCTTATTCAACGCTTACCAAAGCCACGCCCGTACTCAAAAGCTCCGAGCACTATTTCTTTAATTTGTCCGACCCGCGCTGCGTCGCGTTTTTGCAAGAGTGGACGACCGGCACCAACACGCGCGGCCAAAAACGCCTGCAAAGCGAAATTCTGGCCAAAACCCGCGAATGGCTGGGTTCTGGCGAGGCCGACAGCGAAGCCAACCTGGCCGACTGGGATATTTCCCGCGATGCGCCCTATTTTGGTATTGAAATTCCCGACGCACCGGGCAAGTACTTCTATGTCTGGCTCGACGCGCCCATTGGTTACCTGGCGTCGCTGAAAGCCTATTGTGCCAAGCAGGGCCTTGACTACGATGCGCTTGTCGCACCCGACAGCGCCACCGAGCAGGTTCACTTCATTGGTAAAGACATCGTTTACTTCCACGCGCTGTTCTGGCCTGCCACCCTGAAATTTTCAGGGCGCAAGGTGCCCGACCAATTACACGTACACGGTTTCATTACCGTCAGCGGCGAAAAAATGTCAAAAAGCCGCGGCACCGGCATTTCGCCCCTGCGTTACCTCGAATTGGGTATGAACGCCGAATGGATGCGCTATTACATCGCGGCCAAACTGAACGCGCGTGTCGAAGACCTCGACTTCAACCCTGATGACTTTATCGCACGGGTCAACAGCGACCTGGTCGGCAAATACGTCAATATTGCCAGCCGCGCCGCCAATTTCATCAGCAAATATTTTGATGGGCAATTGGGCTACGTGGGCGATACCTCGGGCCTGACGAACGACATCACCGAAGTGGTCACCGCCGTTCAGGCCGACCTTGAAGCCCGGGAATACGGCCGTGCCGTGCGCACTGCCATGGCTTATGCCGATCGCCTGAACCAGGCCTTCGATACCGCCCAACCTTGGGTGTTGGCCAAGGGCATTGCCCAAGCGTCGGACGAACAAAAAGCACAGCTGCAAGACATCTGCTCGCGTGCTTTGGCCGGCTTCAAAGCCTTGTCGGTTATGTTAAGCCCCATTTTGCCGGTACTTACCGCGCGTGTGGCCCAAGAGCTGTTTGCCGATGCCGACCACTACCAGTGGGCCGACGCCACCCAGCTGCCGTCCAAAATCAATGCCTTCAAACACCTCATGCAGCGCGTCGAGCCCCAGATGCTCGAAGACCTGTTTGAGCCCCCAGTCGTAGAAGCCCCCAAACCCGGCGGCGAAGCCATTGCAGACACCATCGACTTCAAAGATTTCGCAAAAATCGACCTGCGTATTGCCCGTATTGTCGAATGCACTGAAGTCGACGGTTCGGACAAACTACTGCGGCTCATGCTCGACGTTGGCGAAGGCCGCCACCGCCAGATTTTCTCTGGCATCAAGGCCGCCTACAAACCAGAGGACCTGGTCGGCAAGCTCACCGTTGTCGTGGCCAACCTGGCCCCGCGCAAAATGCGGTTCGGCGTGTCTGAAGGTATGGTGCTGGCAGCCAGTCACGCCGACGAAGGCACAAACCCCGGTATTTATATTCTTGAACCCGTTGCCGGCGCAGAACCCGGCATGCGCATCAGTTAATGGATAAACATACAGACGACACACCACACGCGTCACGATATGCCCAGGGGCAATTCAGCACCTGGGTCAGTGTGGTGGTCAATGTTGTTTTAACCATTGCGCAAGCCGTCATCGGCGTCTTTGCCCAGTCGCAAGCGCTGGTGGCCGACGCCGTGCACTCGCTGTCCGACCTGCTGTCTGACTTTGTTGTACTGGTGGCCAACAAACAGGGGCAAAAAGCGCCTGACGCCGACCACCACTACGGCCATCTGCGCTTCGAGACCGCCGCGTCTTTAATACTTGGCGTACTGCTCCTGATCGTCGGCATTGGTATGCTCTGGGCAGCATTTAGCAAGCTGCAAGACCCGACACTCATCCCGCAAGTTCATTGGGCTGCGCTAGTCGCAGGCGTTCTGACGCTGGCCTGCAAAGAGTGGCTGTTCCGCTATTTGCTCAGGGTGGGCGAACGCGTGCGCTCCAGTATGTTGATTGCCAACGCCTGGCATGCCCGCTCCGATGCAGCCTCGTCGCTGGTGGTTGTCGTGGGCATTGGCGCCAACATGTTGGGCTTCCCTATGGCAGACCCCCTTGCGGCGCTTATCGTCGGGCTTATGGTCGGGCGCATGGGTTGGCGGTTTTTTCATAATGCCTTCAGCGACCTGATGGACCGCGCCGTCGACAACGATACCGAAGACCGTATCCGAACACACCTGTTGTCCACGCCCGGCGTACAAGGTATTCACGACCTGAAAACCCGAAAACTGGGTGACATGATCTGGGTAGAAGTCGACCTTGAAATGGATGCGACGCTTACTATCGCCCAAGGCCACGACATCGCCGTCGAGGCGCGTCGTCGAGTCATCGAGAACGAGCCCGTACTCGATGTCATGACACACTTCGACCCGGTCGACATCACCACCCGCGCCCAGGCTACCCCTAACCCACCTTCCTGAACGGAGCTGCTCATGACCACTGCCGCCACATTCCAGTTGCAAGACCCCACCCTGTTGCACACCCAATGTTATGTCGATGGTCAGTGGCGCGATGCAAACAATGGCAAAACGCTGGCTGTCATTAACCCAGCTAATGGCCAAGTACTTGCGCACGTTCCCGAGGCCGGCACCGACGAAACCCGGCAGGCGATAGACGCCGCCCAAAACGCCTTGCCTGCCTGGCGCGCCCTGACAGCAGCCGAACGCGCACGATATCTGCGACGCTGGTACGAACTGATGCTAGAGCACAAGGCCGATCTGGCGCGCATCATGACGCTGGAGCAAGGCAAGCCGCTAGCCGAGGCCATCGGCGAAATCGGGTATGCGGCCTCGTTTATTGAGTGGTTTGCCGAAGAAGGCAAACGTGCTTATGGCGAGGTTATTCCAGCGCCAGCACCCAACGCACGCTACGTGGTGGTCAAGCAGCCGGTCGGCGTGTGCGCCGCCATTACCCCCTGGAACTTTCCATCGGCCATGATTACGCGCAAGGCCGCGCCGGCATTGGCCGCAGGATGCACACTGGTATTGAAGCCGGCCGAACTCACCCCCTTATCGGCCCTGGCTTTGGCCGAACTGGCCGAACGCGCCGGCATCCCAGCAGGGGTGTTCAATATTGTGACCGGCGACGCCAAAGCCATTGGCGCAGAACTCTGTCGCAACCCTATTGTGCGAAAACTATCGTTTACGGGCTCTACCCCGGTCGGCAAACTGCTGATGGAGCAGTGCGCCCCCACGCTTAAAAAATTGTCGCTTGAACTGGGCGGCAACGCACCGTTCATTGTCTTCGACGACGCCGACATCGACGCTGCCGTCAAAGGCGCCATGGCTGCCAAATACCGTAATACCGGCCAAACCTGCATCTGCGTCAATCGCTTTCTGGTGCAGTCGGGCATTTACGAGCGCTTCGTCGAAAAGCTGACCGCAGCCACCCAAACGCTCAAAGTGGGCAACGGTCTGGAAGAAGACGTCGTTCAAGGCCCACTAATCAACGATGCCGCTGTGCAAAAAGTCGAACGACTTATTGCAGACGCCACCCATAAAGGCGCTCAAATCCACACTGGGGGCAAACGTCGCAGTTCCGACACCCTATGGTTCGAGCCCACCGTGCTTGCCAACCTGACGCCAGACATGGACATTGCCCGCCAAGAAATCTTTGGCCCGGTTTCTGCCGTATTCCGCTTCGATACCGAAGAGCAGGCCATCGCCATGGCCAACGATACCGAATACGGCCTGGCCGCGTATTTTTACACGCGCGACATCGGTCGAGTCTGGCGAGTGGGCGAAGCGCTTGAGTACGGCATGGTGGGCATCAACACCGGCGCCATTTCATCCGAAGTCGCCCCGTTTGGCGGCATCAAGCATTCTGGCCTGGGCCGCGAAGGCTCGCGCCACGG
Source organism: Pusillimonas sp. T2 (assembly GCF_002236805.1). GTDB lineage: Bacteria > Pseudomonadota > Gammaproteobacteria > Burkholderiales > Burkholderiaceae_B > Neopusillimonas. Next base: position 104,673 of record NZ_NIQA01000002.1, read on the forward strand.
GCTGGACGAATACCTGGAGCTTAAATATATGGCGATGGGCGGGCTGTAAAGCAAAAAAGCCAACCCTTAAAACGGTTGGCTTTTTTGTGCGAAACCAAGAAAGGCTTCGAAAAATTCTGGAGCGGGTGATGGGAATCGAACCCACGACGGAAGCTTGGGAAGCTTCAGTTTTACCATTAAACTACACCCGCGGCGCACGCATTATAGCGCCAAGTATAATGGCGCGCATGACCAGCACGCCTAATCCCAACCTCATGTCCGACACCCCCAATAGCCCTGCCTCCGATAGCGCCGATACCGAAGCGCTGCGCACTGGCCATATCCGAAGCTTCGTGCATCGCCGCAGCCACATTACGCCCAGCCAGCAGGCGGCTATCGATGTGCTGATGCCCAAGTGGTCATTGCCCTATAAGAACACGCTGTTAAATGTCGAACAGACGTTTGGGCGCCCCGGGCCCGTTATTTTAGAAATTGGCTTTGGCATGGGCGAAACCACTGCAAAAATTGCAGCGGCACGGCCCGATGACAACTTTCTGGGCGTTGAAGTTTTTAACGCCGGAGTTGGCGCGCTGTTAAAGCGTATTGATGAAAACGGGCTGCAAAATATTCGCATTATTCAACACGATGCCGTCGAGGTCGTACGCGACATGATCGCTCCCGACAGCTTGGCTGGCGTGCATGTTTACTTTCCCGACCCGTGGCCCAAAAAGCGGCACCATAAACGCCGCTTGCTTCAGCCGCCGTTTGTACAACTGCTGGCCAGCCGCATTGCGCCGGGCGGCTATTTTCACTGTGCAACCGACTGGGAAAACTACGCCGAACAAATGCTCGAGGTCTTGAGCGGCGAGCCCTTGCTGCAAAACACCTGCACAGACTACGCGCCCCGGCCCGATTACCGCCCGCAAACCAAATTCGAAACCCGTGGCCTGCGTTTAGGCCACGGCGTCTGGGACTTGATCTTTACACGCAAACCGTCATGAACATCACACTGAACGGCCAGCCCAAAGCGCTGGACCAGGTGGCGACTGTGGCCGACCTGATTCGTTATCTGGGTTACGAAGGCAAACGTATTGCCGTAGAACGCAACGGTGACATCGTGCCCAAAAGCCAACACGGCCAGCAAGCGCTGGCCGAGGGTGATGAAATTGAAATTGTGGTGGCTGTAGGCGGCGGCTAACCCCCGCCCCACACCCTGAAGGTCAAAAGCTTAACGGAACGGGAAACCGCCCTTGCCCAGGCCCTTCAGGCCGCCCATGGCCCGCATCATTTTGGCCATGCCACCCTTCTTCATTTGCTTCATCATGCCCTGCATTTGGTCAAACTGGGCCAGCAGTCGGTTGACCTCTTGCACCGACACACCCGAGCCCGCCGCAATGCGGCGCTTGCGCGATGCCTTGAGTAATTCGGGCTTGGCGCGTTCGGCTGGCGTCATGGAATTAAGAATGCCCTCGGTACGGCGCAGTTGCTTTTCGGCCTGACCACTTTGCAACTGACTGGCCGCCTGCGCAAACTGAGCGGGCAGTTTTTCTAGCATCGACCCCATATCGCCCATTTTCTTGACCTGCTGCAGCTGGTCGCGAAAATCGTTCAGATCGAATTTGTCGCCCGACTTAAGTTTAGTGGCCAGCTTCTGGGCTTCGGCAATATCGATATTTTTTTGCGCTTGCTCTACCAGCGAAACGATATCGCCCATGCCCAGGACGCGTTGAGCCATGCGTTCGGGGTGGAAGGGTTCAAGGCCGTCAAGCTTTTCGGACACCCCTACAAACTTCAGCGGCTTGCCTGTGACATGACGTACCGACAACGCCGCACCGCCGCGCGCGTCACCGTCGAGTTTGGTAAGCACCACCCCGGTAAGCGGCAGGGCATCGCCAAACGCCTTGGCCACATTAACCGCATCTTGACCCTGCATGGCGTCGACCACAAACAGGGTTTCGATAGGGTTGAGCAAATCGTAGAGCGCGCGGATTTCGCGCATCATGTCTTCGTCGATACCCAGGCGACCGGCCGTATCAACAATAAGTATGTCGTAATAATGACGCTTGGCGTGATCGAGCGCCGCACGCGCAATGTCTTCGGGCTTTTGCGAGCCATCGGACGGGAAAAAGTCGACCCCGACCTGGGCGGCCACGGTTTTCAATTGATCGATAGCCGCGGGACGATAGACGTCGGCACTGACGACCAGCGTTTTCTTTTTGCCCGATTTCTTACCCTTGGCCGTATGCCCGCCTTCGGACAGCCACTTGGCCAACTTACCCGTGGTGGTTGTTTTACCCGCACCCTGCAAACCGGCCATAAGGATGACGGCGGGCGGCTGGGTCGCCAGCGACAACTCGCTGGCGAATTCGCCATCGGCCCCCCCCATCAAGCCGGTGAGTTCTTTATGCACCACCCCGACCAGGGCCTGGCCTGGGTTAAGGCTGTCGGCTACCTCGGTGCCCAGCGCCTGTTCTTTGACGCGGGCGATGAAATCGCGCACAACAGGCAGAGCAACGTCGGCCTCGAGCAAGGCCATGCGCACTTCGCGCAGCATATCTTGCGTGTTGGCTTCGGTTAAACGCGCTTCGCCCTTGATGGTTTTAACAACACGGGAAAGACGCTGGGTAAGATTTTCTAGCATGACGATGGATTCGCTGAAACTGGTTTAGTATCGTGGGATACCGTCTAAAATGATGGCTTTGGGGCATTATGCCCCAGGCCATCAACGAACAACGCAGGATGTATGTCTGAAGGCATTGTATTTCACACCTTGGCCGCACTGGCCTACGCCGCTTTAGCCCTATTAGTTTGGCGCCCCCTGCGGCACGGCCGGATACCTACCAACACCAGCGCAACCGCCAAAGGTTGCCTGCTGGGCGCACTGGTACTGCACGGCGTTGCGCTTTACCAAGCCGTATTGCCCGCCACCGGGCTTTACTTGGGCTGGGCGCTGGCACTATCGGCCGCCATATGGCTGGGCATGCTGATTTTCTGGCTTGAAAGCCTGGTGCTCAGTCTTAACGGCTTGCTGCTTATTTTACTCCCCGGCAGCGCCCTGGTCAGCGCACTGGCCGCCCTCTTTCCCACAGGGCACCTGGTTGCGCACGCCCACAACGAACTTCTGCGGCTTCACCTGCTCATTGCGCTTATGGCCTATGGCCTGGTCACTGTCGCTGCCCTACAAAGCATTTTAATGGCTGCGCTCGATCGCTATCTGCACCGCCCGGCCGAGCAATCACAACACGCCCCCTGGTTTACCCACGCGCTCGATGTCATGCCGCCGTTGCTGGTACAAGAGCGCTTGCTGTTCCGGCTGATCTGGATCAGCTTCATTGCCCTGACGCTCACGCTTATTACTGGCTCGCTGGTGTCGCTTAACCTGGCCGGCCCGGCGTTTCCGATAGACCACAAAACCATTTTCACGCTGCTGTCGTGGCTTACCTTTGCCGTGTTGCTGGCGGGGCGCTATGTCCGCGGCTGGCGCGGTCGTCTGGCCTTGCGCTGGACACTCACCGGCTTTGCATTTGTGCTACTGGCCTACACAGGCAGCCGGTTCGTCATCGACGTCATTCTTCAACGGGGCTAATGTGGGAAAACTGCTTTTCTGGATCATTGTTGTTATTGCGGCGCTGGTGGCCGTACGCCTGCTGGCTATACACAACCGCAATAAAAACGCAGCCGACAACGGCACAACAACCACAACAGCGCGCAACAAACCCGGCGGCAAATCGGTTGCCGGCAGCACTGCAAACGCCGAATCTATGGTGCGCTGCGCCCACTGCGGCATACATATGCCACGCTCTGAAGCGGTGCTTTCGGGCGGCGACACTTGGTGCAGCGCCGAACACGCCAAGCTTGGGGTCAGCCAATGATCGGGCTGATGCTCGACAGACAAGGCTGGCTTAAACCGCACGGCAAGGTACAACGCCTGCCTTCCCCGAATTTCGACAAACGCCCCAAAGGGGTCGAGCCCACGCTGCTGGTGCTGCATAACATCAGCCTGCCCCCGGGGCAGTTCAGCGGCAACGCCATTTGCGATTTTTTTCAGAATAAGCTGGATTGCGACAGTCACCCCTGGTTTGAGAACATCAGGGGGGTAAAAGTATCGGCCCATTTTTTAATTCGTCGCGACGGCGATGTCGTGCAGTTTGTTTCGACCCTGCATCGCGCCTGGCATGCCGGGGTTTCGCGCTTTAACCAACGCGACAACTGCAACGACTTTTCAATCGGTATCGAGCTGGAAGGCACTGACACCGAGCCGTTTACCGACGAGCAATACCACGCCTTAAAACGGCTGACGACCGCGCTGCAGGCTCGGCATACCTTAACGGCCGTGCGCGGCCACGAACACATTGCGCCAGGCCGAAAAACCGATCCGGGGCCCCACTTTAACTGGCGTCGCTATGGCCGCGAGGCCCGCTGGCTTTTGCGGCAACTGCCGCCACTGGCGTGATGTACGAATAAGCCATTGCCTTAAAGCGCCACAACGCCCCCCCAATAAAACAAAGGCACGCATAGGCGTGCCTTTGTTTTATGCGCAATAGCCGTTAACGACTATGCACCTTGCAACAACAACTTGTTCAGCCGCTTCACGAAAGAGGCTGAATCTTTCAGTTGCGCGCCTTCAGCCAACATAGCCTGGTCCAGCAACAACAGCGCCCACTCGGCAAAATCGGCTTCGTTGGCGTCTTGCACACGACCAATCAGCGGGTGCTCGGGGTTGATTTCAAGAATAGGCTTGACCTCGGGCGCCGCCTGGCCCGCTGCTTGCAACATACGCAGCAAGTGCGGGCTCAGCTCATTAGCATCGACCACCACGCACGACGGCGAATCGACCAGACGAACGGTGACGCGCACGTCTTTTACTTTGTCGCCCAATGACGTTTTCAGGCGCTCGACCAGCGGCTTGAAGTTTTCGGCGACTTCTTCCTGACGCTTTTTCTCGTCTTCGTCGGCCAAAGCGTCGAGGTCGAGCCCGCCCTTGGCAATCGACACCAACGACTTGCCTTCAAATTCTTGCATGAAGGACAGCATCCATTCGTCAACGCGATCGGACAGCAACAACACTTCAAGACCCTTCTTGCGGAAGATCTCGAGGTGCGGGCTATTGCTGGCTGCCGCATAAGATTCACCCGTAACGTAGTAAATCTTGTCCTGGCCCTCTTTCATGCGCGACACATAATCGGCCAGCGACACATTTTGGGTAGCGCTGTTGGCCTGGGTCGAGGCAAAACGCAGCAACTTGGCAATGCGCTCTTTGTTGGCCGCGTCTTCGCCCATACCTTCTTTCAGGACCTGGCCAAACTGCCCCCAAAACTCGGCGTACTGCTCGGCATTGTTCTCGGCCATGTCTTCAAGCACCGACAAAATGCGCTTGGTCGAACCCTCGCGAATAGCGCGAACATCACGGCTTTCTTGCAAGATTTCGCGCGAAACGTTCAGCGGCAAATCGGCCGAATCAATCACGCCACGCACAAACCGCAAGTAAGCCGGCAGCAGCTGTTCGGCGTCGTCCATGATGAACACACGCTTGACGTAAAGCTTGACCCCACGGCGCGCATCGCGGTCCCACAGGTCGAACGGCGCCCGCTTGGGCACGTAGAGCAGTTGGGTGTACTCGCTGCGGCCTTCTACCCGGTTATGGGTCCAGGCCAGCGGGTCTTCGAAGTCGTGTGAAACGTGTTTGTAGAATTCTTTGTACTGCTCGTCGGTCACGTCAGACTTGGCGCGTGTCCACAAGGCATTGGCCTGGTTGACGGTTTCCCATTCAGTCGTCTTGACCTGCTTCGATGCTTCGCTGTCCCACTCTTCTTTCAGCATCTGCACGGGCAACGAAATATGGTCGGAATAGCGACGCAAAATTTCGCGCAGTTTCCAGCCGCTTAAAAACTCGTCTTCGTCGGCACGCAAGTGCAGGGTTACCGCGGTGCCGCGGTCCGCCTTCTCGACCGTCATGATGGAAAACTCGCCCTGGCCGTCAGATTCCCAAAGCACGGCTTCGGTTGCATCGGCGCCGGCACGACGGCTTAACACCGAAACTTTGTCAGCGACGATAAACGACGAATAAAAGCCCACACCAAACTGACCGATAAGATGCGCGTCTTTTTGCTTGTCGCCTGTCAGTTGCGAAAAGAATTCTTTGGTACCAGAACGGGCAATGGTGCCCAAGTTGGCAATGGCTTCGTCACGCGACAAACCAATACCGTTGTCTGAAATCGTAATAGTGCGCTTATCGGCATCGTATTCAACACGGATGCGCAAATCGGCATCACCCTGCATTAGCTCGGGTTTGTCGATGGCTTCGAAACGCAACTTGTCGCAGGCGTCTGACGCATTCGACACCAGTTCGCGCAAGAAAATTTCTTTATTGCTGTACAACGAATGAATCATCAGGTGCAGCAACTGTTTGACTTCGGCCTGGAAACCCAGGGTTTCAGAGGCCATTGCGGTTTCGGATTGGCTCATGTCAGCGCACTCCATAAATGCGGTTAAAAACGGTAGCAGCCGCCACAGGCGGCGAACTCGGCATATTTGGGGGCTGTCTGCCCGTTTTCAAGGGCCCAGCTTGCTTCTATGCAACAAAACGCTCGGGACAGCGGAACCAATGCCGCATGAATGCTGGGCAATTGCCATTAAATAGTGCTAAGGTTTCGCCGGATTGCATCACCTCCTGTCATGTCATGCGCCGTTTAATCACTATCTCTTTACTCGCTGCCGTCACCGCTTTCCATTCTGCGGGGCACACCCAAGACTACAACACCGAAGAATATCGTAACCAAACCGGCCTTGACTTGATCAAGGCCGGGGACGCTTACCGCCTGGGCTTTACCGGACAGGGGGTCACTATCGGCGTGGTTGACTCGGGCATTGCGGCCTGGCACCCAGAGTTTGCCGGACAAATTGTGGGCGGCTATGACTTCAGATTGAGTCAGGCAGTCAGCCAATCCAGCGGCATCGACACCGATGGACATGGCTCGCACGTGAGCGGCATTATGGCGGCCCGACGCGACGGCGTGGGCATGCATGGCGTCGCTTTCAACTCGAAGATATTTTCCACCCGTTACGGGGCTGACGATAACGACGACGATGATGATGACGACAACGGAATCGACGATTTCGACATCGGTAGCGGCATCACATTTCTTGAAAAAGCCCAGGCGTTTGACCCCGTCTTGAGCTCCGCCTGGAACTACATGGCGCGCCAGGGGCTGACGGTCATAAACAATAGCCTGGGACTGAATAGTTGCGCACCTGGCGCATCTGGCACCGCAACCGAACCCTGCAACGTTAAAGATTTTGGTTTAAGCACCGACACCGGCTACACCGGCAATTTCAAGGTCGACGAACTGTTTGGCGAGACCATTTTGGCGATGCATCGGTTAAAAGATGCCGGCACACTAATGGTGTTTGCCACAGGCAACGAGTCCCAGCCGCAACCCGACATACTGGCCGGCATGCCTGTGCTGTACCCCGAACTCGCCCCCAACTGGCTGGCCGTCACCGCCGTTAACGTGGATATCGACTTCAACAACCCGGTTGTAGCCACCTACGCCAACAAATGTGGTGATGCCAAAGCGTGGTGTCTGGCCGCTCCGGGCAGCCGATCGACCCCCGACGCCAACGACTCGAGCACCTGGCAAGGCATTTGGTCTGTTAACAAGGACGGACTTTACGTCTCCCTGCCCGGCACCTCGATGGCCGCACCCCACGTCACCGGCGCAGCGGCCCTGGTCAAAGAGGCCTTCCCGTTTTTTAACGCCTACCAATTGCAGCAGACCCTGCTAACCACCGCAACCGACCTGACACCATCGGATAACAAACGCTACGACGACATCTTCGGCTGGGGCTTGTTAAACGTCGGCAAAGCCGTTCTGGGCCCGTCGGCGTTTGTATCTGTTTTTGATGTAGACACCAAAGGGTACAGCGCGACGTTTTCTAACAATATTGGGGACCTGTCGGGCGAAGGGCTGGGCGCCGGGTCGTTAATCAAACGCGGTGCCGGTACGCTGACCTTGGCCGGCACCAACAACTATACGGGCACAACAACCGTTGAAGGCGGCACCCTTATTGTTGCCGGCACCAACAACACGGGCGACACCATTATTAATGGGGGTAACCTGACCGTAGACCGCAGCGGCCAATTGAACTCGACCGCCAATACCGTCAATGGCGGCAAAATGGTGGTCAACGGTAACCTGGCAACCACCAGCACCACGACCGTCAAACTTAACGGCATTTTGGGTGGCCGCGGCAATGTCGGCATCTTGGTCAACGAAGGCACCGTCGCCCCCGGCAACTCGGTCGGCACCTTGACCGTAAAAGGTAACTACACCCAGACGGCAACATCGGTGCTAGAAATTGAAGTTGACGGCAATAACGGCTTTGACCAACTGGTTGTAGAAGGCAACGCCGCACTGGACGGCACACTGGCATTGCGCGGCGGGCCATTTCGCCAAGGCGTGAACTACAACTTTTTGTCGGTGGCTGGCGGCGGTGGTTTAACAGGCAACTTTGCGCAAATCGACACCTCTTTGCTCTTTCTAAGCCCAAGCCTTAGTGTTTCGGGAACGGGCATTTCGCTGTCGGTGGCCCGCAACGCGCAAGCCTTTGCCGCGTATACCCACACCGCCAACCAGCGCAACGTAGCCGCCGCGCTCGACCCTTTCTCGGCCAACCCGCCAACCGCGCTGTCGAGCGTGTACGACGACGTCTTGAATGCCACCGCCAGAACCTTGCCTGGGCTCATGGACGCCCTGAGCGGCGAAATTCACGCCAGCGTTGCGTCTAGTTTATTCAGCCAAAGTCAGTTATGGACGGCGTCTGCAACGCGACGGTTAAACCAAGTGCTGACGCGCCCCGACATTAACCAGCGCCGCCCCCTATGGGTTACGGTACAACGCCAATGGAGTGACCTGAATGGCGCGAATGGCTCGGCCGCTACCCGCAGCTACGCCAACGGCCTTTTCCTGGGCGCAGACACCGCGCTACGCAACGGGTGGCACGCCGGCGCGGCCCTAGGGGCTCACGACACACGCATTGACGTCGGCGAACGACGCAGCCGCGCCGATGCGCACAGCTACACGGCCGCCCTATACGGCGCAAAGCATTGGCCGACTAGTGAGAACACCGCCCTGAACTGGCGTGCTTCAACCGCCTATACCTACCACGACCTGAACACCCGCCGCCAACTGGACGTTGGCGGTAGCCAGACCCTAAAGGCCGACTACCACGCCCACCAGGTACAAGCGTTTACCGAACTGGGATATGCCTTTGCGGCAAACCAAAACCTGGTACTGGAGCCCTACGCGCGCCTGGGATGGACCCAACTGCAGACGTCGTCGATGCGTGAAAACGGCGGCCAGGCAGCGCTGCAATCTGGCGCTGCGACAGACCGACAAGGCACCCTGAACCTGGGCCTGCGTGCCTATAGTGAATTGGCGCTAACACCCGCCACCACTGCACGGATTAACGGCGAGCTAAGTTGGCAACACACCCATGGCGACACCACCGCCACACGCCATATGGCCTTTGCCAACGCAACTGATGTGGGCTTTAGCGTCAAAGGCGCCCCAGTAGCGCGCAACGCGCTGCAACTGGCCTTGAACGGCGAAGTAGACGTAAACAAATCCACCCAAATTGGCTTGAACTACAGCGGCCAGTTCGGCGGCGGCAACACCCAAAACACGGCTTCGCTGTATTTGAATTTGCGGTACTAAACGGACTTCTGCAAAACATTTAAATTCAGCGTATAATCGTGCCCTTCTGCCCGGTGGCCCTTCTAGCCACCGACCCAGTCCGAATGCCCGGGTGGTGAAATTGGTAGACGCAGGGGACTCAAAATCCCCCGCCGCAAGGCGTGCCGGTTCGATTCCGGCCCCGGGCACCAAATTTTAAAGACCGTCTCTGTTTTGCAGAGACGGTCTTTTGTTTTTGGGGTCTGGCTCTTCCCCATTATCGGGCTCTACCCCATTATCGGGGGATACGCATTCACTAGACACGGTTAATCACACCGTTCCAACCGCACTGGGCCAAGACACGCAGGCGGTAATTTTGACCTCACGTCCGAGCGCCTTGACGCGTTCACGTTCGGCGCTGGTAACACCATCGCGTGTACCGGTATTTGAGCCACCNTTCGATTCCGGCCCCGGGCACCAAATTTTAAAGACCGTCTCTGTTTTGCAGAGACGGTCTTTTGTTTTTGGGGTCTGGCTCTTCCCCATTATCGGGCTCTACCCCATTATCGGGGGATACGCATTCACTAGACACGGTTAATCACACCGTTCCAACCGCACTGGGCCAAGACACGCAGGCGGTAATTTTGACCTCACGTCCGAGCGCCTTGACGCGTTCACGTTCGGCGCTGGTAACACCATCGCGTGTACCGGTATTTGAGCCACCAAGCCTCCTGACTACGATTAATGTACGAGAACTATTCGAACTTCGGCCCGGAGAAAAAGTAGCCGAGGCCCCGGCTCACCAGCAGATGCCGAAACTCAGCGTGACCGAGCCATCCGCATAAACCCCGCGACGGTGTATCAGGGTTTGACGAAAACCTAAAACGCCGTCACAATCACCGCATGAAATACGGCGAATATATCTGGCAATCGCCGCACTGGCCTGACTGGCGCTACGACCTGGCCGCCCTGGCGGAACCCCTGGCGGCTGTCAGTCGTGCTCAGGGTCTTTTGCTTGGCCGCCTGGCAGACGTGGGAATGGCACTGCGTGACGAAGCCCGCTTGGCAGCGCTGACCGAAGACGTCGTTCAAACCAGCGCGATTGAAGGCGAAACGCTCAACGTCGCCTCGGTCCGGTCCTCCGTCGCACGCCGCTTAGGCGTCGACATCGGGGCTTTGGCACCCACAGATCGTCATGTCGACGGCATCGTTGACATGATCCTAGACGCAACCAGCAAAGCGATGGCTCCCCTCACTACCGAACGCCTATTCGGCTGGCACGCGGCGCTATTCCCAACTGGCTACTCTGGCATCAGTGCGATCAAAGTCGGCCACTGGCGGAACGACAGCAACGGCCCTATGCAAGTCGTTTCAGGCTCTATCGGACGGGAAAAGGTGCACTTTGAGGCACCGCCTGCCAACCGGCTCGCGGCAGAAATGGCACGCTTTTTGGCCTGGCTCAATGACTCATCACAAAAAGAGCCCGCCCTCGTTCGCGCTGGCCTAGGACACCTCTGGTTTGTCACCCTGCACCCCTTCGACGACGGCAACGGCCGCATTGCACGTGCTATTGGCGATCTGCTGCTGACCCGTGCCGACGGCAGCCCACAACGTTTTTACAGCTTATCAGCCCAGATCCAACGAGAGCGCAAAGCCTATTACGACATCCTTGAACGCACGCAAAAGGGCGACATGGACGTGACGCAATGGCTAGCGTGGTTCCTCGCAACCCTATTGAAAGCCATCGAACATGCTCATGGCGTCCTCGATCAGGTGTTCACCAAAGCGAAATTCTGGCAGCACGCCGCGACCATTCCGATGAATGAGCGGCAAATCAAGGTGCTGAATCGGCTGTTGGATGGGTTTGACGGCAAGTTGACCACTGGTAAATGGGCCGCACTCGCCAAATGCTCAAGCGACACGGCCTTGCGCGACATCACAGAGCTGCTGCAACACGGCATCCTTCAAAAAAATGACGCGGGAGGGCGTAGCACGAGCTATGCCATCAAGCTCAGCGACAACCTATAAAGAGTATAGAAATACTATGAATCACCAAGCACTATCATCCTTTATTTGGTCTGTTGCCGACCTGCTGCGCGGCGACTATAAGCAATCCGAGTACGGTCGCGTCATTCTGCCCTTCACCATACTGCGCCGCTTGGATTGCGTACTGGCCACAACTAAACCTGCCGTCCTCGCTGAATTCGACGCTAAAACCAAAGCGGGCCTGAATCCTGATCCCTTCCTATTGCGTAAGGCTGGCCAGAGTTTCTACAACACCTCACCACTGGACCTTGGCACACTGCTTGGTGACCAGGACCACATTCGCCAGAACCTGTACGCTTACGTTCAGGCCTTCTCGCCAGCCGCACGCGACATTTTCGAACGGTTCGACTTCCATACCCAGGTCGAGCGTCTTGCCAAAGCCAACCTACTGTATCTGGTGACTGAAAAATTCGCCAATATCGACCTGCATCCACAATCGGTCGACAACATGCAGATGGGCCTGGTTTTTGAAGAGCTCATTCGTAAATTCGCTGAAATATCCAACGAGACCGCTGGAGAACACTTCACCCCACGCGAAGTGATTCGCCTGATGGTCAACCTGCTGTTCATCGAAGACGATGATGTGCTCACCCCCGGTAATGCCGTAGTACGCACCATTTATGACCCAACCGCGGGAACTGGCGGCATGCTGTCCGTAGCAGGCGAGTACCTTCGGGAGCACAACCCGCAAGCACGACTTACCATGTATGGCCAAGAGCTCAACGACGAGTCCTACGCCATTTGTAAAGCCGACATGCTCATCAAGGGCCAGGACGTAGGCAATATCGTCGCTGGCAACACGCTCAGCGACGATGGCCATGCCACCCGTAAATTTGACTACATGCTTTCCAACCCGCCTTTCGGTGTGGAATGGAAAAAAGTAGAAAAGGCCATCCGCCAAGAGCACGAACAGAAAGGCTTCGACGGGCGCTTTGGTCCTGGCCTGCCCCGCGTGTCCGATGGCTCCATGCTGTTCTTGCTCCACCTTGTCAGCAAAATGCGTCCCGCCCAAGATGGTGGCAGTCGCTTTGGAATTGTGCTGAACGGCTCACCGCTGTTCACCGGTGGAGCAGGCAGTGGTGAGAGTGAAATTCGCCGCTACGTGCTGGAGAACGACTTGGTTGAGGCGATTGTTGGCCTGCCCACGGATATGTTCTACAACACCGGGATTGCCACCTACGTTTGGATCTTGTCGAACAAGAAACCTGCCGAACGCAAGGGCTACGTACAGCTGATAGACGCCAGCAGCTTCTGGCAAAAAATGCGTAAAAGTTTAGGCTCCAAGCGCAAGGAGATGAGCGACGCTCACATCGACATGGTGACACGTCTATTTGGACAGTTCACTGAAGCCGAAATGATCTCCGTGCTAGACGCCAGTGGTCAAACCATAGGTGAACCACAACTTGTCACCACGATGGATTCGTTACCTACAGCTCCGGACGGCGGTCGTCTCAAACGTGTACCGATCTCACGCATTTTCAAGAATGAAGCGTTTGGCTATACCACCATCACGGTCGAGCGCCCGCTGCTGGACGACAACGGTCAAGTGATGCTGGGTGTCAAAGGCAAGCAGAAGGGCAAGCCACAGCCCAATACCGCATTACGAGACACCGAGAATGTGCCATTAGGCGAAGACATAGACGCCTACTTCCAACGTGAAGTCTTGCCACACGCGCCAGATGCCTGGATAGACACGGAAAAAAGCAAGATCGGCTACGAAATTCCGTTTAACCGCCACTTCTACGTGTTCGAACCGCCGCGCAGCCTTCAGGTTATTGATGAAGAGCTGAAAACAGTGACGACCAACATCATGAAGATGCTACAGGAGTTGGCGGAATGAGCTTGCCAACATACTCCGAATACAAAGACAGTCGTGTCTCGTGGCTAGGACGGGTACCAGCACATTGGGAGGTCAAACCTCTTAAACACAATTTGCGACTGCTAACCGCAAAAACTGACCGCCGTATCAATCCGGTGGCTTTAGAAAATATCGAAAGTTGGTCAGGACGTTTTGTAGCTACCGAGAGCGAGTTCCAAGGGGAAGGCATAGCATTTGAGCGCAATGACATCTTATTTGGAAAGTTACGTCCCTACTTAGCCAAAGTATTAGTAACCTCTGCGGCAGGAGAAGCCGTTGGCGACTTCCTCGTTATGCGCCCAAACATCACGTTTCAGTCCAAATTTGCGCAGTACAGCATGTTGAACCAGAGCTTTATCGAAATTGTGGACGGCTCCACCTTCGGTTCAAAAATGCCGAGAGCGAGCTGGGACTTTGTCAGCTCGATAGCTTTACCCACACCTCCGATTGCTGAGCAAGCAATCATTGCCACCTTTCTCGACCGCGAAACCGCCAAAATCGACGCTTTGATTGCCGAGCAGGAAAAGCTCATCGCCCTGCTAGCCGAAAAGCGCCAAGCCACCATTTCCCATGTCGTCACTCGTGGCCTTAATCCTGATGTACCGATGAAGGATTCTGGCGTCGCGTGGCTGGGGAAGGTACCGGCGCACTGGAAGGTACTTGCAGCGAAGCGAATAGCGACTGTTTTTGTACCCCAAAGAAATAAGCCTGAAATTAACGAGGTCGGAAACGGTATTTGCTGGGCGACCATGGAGAATGTAAAACAAGCGTTCTTAACGGCCACAAGCTGCTGGGTGAGCGAGAATGCACGCGTAAATGCTGGCTCACGAGTTCTCGCGGCAGGAGCGGTCATAGCTAGTTGCGTTGGCAACTTTAACGTTGCAACCATTAACACGGTAGACGTTATCATTAATCAGCAATTACAAGCTTTTATACCGAGCGCCGCCATCAACCCCGAGTACCTTCGATATGTTGTACTAATCTCGCAACCCTACTTTGAACTAATCGGTACAGCGGCAACTCTTGCCTACGTAAACCAACAGGGCTTCGAAAACCTTCCTATTCCTCTCCCTCCCCCTTCAGAACAGAATCAAATTTTAGAGGCCCTAAATTGTGAGTTGGAAATATTCGATCGGATAGCTGATGATTCGACGTACGCGATCCAGCTGCTTAAGGAACGACGTAACGCCCTCATTACTGCTGCCGTTACGGGCCAAATCGACGTACGCGACTCAGCAGCTAAGATTGGCGTTGAAGAAAAGACGGAGGCTATATGAGTGACATCCAGCTATTCCGCCTAACCGCAGGCAATGCTACCGAACTGACCGGCGCCCTCGCGCCGTTAGAAAAGTCTTTGCAAACCCTCATCGACAGCCAGATGAGCACCTTTCTAGGCGTGCAATTTCTCGCCAGCGAGTACCAAACAGGTAAGACTCACCGAGGTCGCATTGATTCTCTGGGGTTGGATGAAAACGGCTGTCCTGTCATCATTGAGTACAAGCGTCACAGCAATGAGAACGTCATTAACCAAGGGTTGTTCTACCTTGACTGGTTGATGGACCATCAGGCAGAGTTTCGCTGGTTAGTCATGGAAAAACTAGGCAAGGAAGCAGCAGAAAACATAGAGTGGGCAGGCACTCGGCTGTTGTGTATCGCGGCAGACTTCACTCGCTACGACCAATACGCCGTGCAGCAAATCCCGCGCAATATCGAATTGGTTCGCTATAAGCTCTTCGGTGAGGACTTGCTACTGCTTGAGCTGGTGAATGCGCAAGCTGTGCCAGACGCAACAGTTGCGAAAACATCGACCCCTGCCGACCTCTCAACCGGATCACCCACTGCGAAATCAGCCGGCAAGGACAAATCCCTAGCTGAGCAGTTGGCTCTTGCGACGCCAGACATCCAGCACCTCTACGCGCAGACAAAATCTTACCTGCTTGGATTGGGCGAAGACGTTCAAGAAAAACCCCTCAAGCTCTATACCGCCTTCCGTCGATTAAAGAATTTTGCCTGCGTCATCGTGTCTCCTAGCCGAATGCTCATCACTCTGAAGCTTGACCCCACCACGGTGGCATTAGAGGAAGGTTTCAGTCGTGATGTGAGCCAAGTCGGTCATTGGGGCACAGGCGACACCGAACTTTGCCTGCGCAGCTTTGCAGACTTGGAACGCGCCAAGCCGCTGCTAAACCGCAGTTATTCGGAAAACTGAGACGTCTCGACAGATCGGTCAGCACCACATAAAGCAAATAGCCTGGAGGGACAATGAGTCAGCAGAATTTTCATCAAGAGCACCATTTCGAATCAGCCATCTGCCAGCATCTGGCCGCACATGGCTGGTTCTATCAAGAGGGTGATGCGGCGCTATTTGATCGTGCCCATGGGCTCTTCATGCCAGACCTGCTGACATGGGTAGAAACCACACAACCAGACAGCTATCAACGTCTCAGCAAGACGCATGGCGCTGCACTGACGAGTATTCTCGCTGACCGCATTCGCAAGAGCCTGAATGAACGCGGCACGCTGGATGTACTCCGACGCGGTGTTGAAATGCTGGGTCTGAAAGAGCCACTGATGCTGGCACAGTTCAAACCTGCGTTAGCCATCAACCCCGAGACGCAAGCACGTTACGCAGCCAACCGGTTGCGCGTGGTTCGTCAGGTTTGTCACTCACCGAACAATCCAAAAGCCGAGCTCGACTTGGTGTTGTTTCTCAACGGGATTGCCGTCGCCACGGCAGAACTGAAATCGAATTTCACTCAGAGCGTGCAGGATGCCGTAGACCAATATCGTTTCGACCGACACCCGCAGCCCAAAGGTGGCGTCACCGAACCGCTGCTTAGCTTTCCGGGTGGCGCTCTGGTGCATTTTGCAGTGAGCCAGTCAGAAGTGATGATGACGACCAAGCTGGCTGGGCCAGCCACGACGTTTTTGCCATTTAACCGAGGCAACGAAGGCGGGGCAGGCAATGCGCCGAATCCCAACGGGTATGCGACCGCCTATCTTTGGGAAGAGGTGTGGGCCCGCGAAAGCTGGTTAAACATCCTGCATCGCTACCTGATTGGAAAACGTGACGATAAGAAGCAACTCAGCGCCGTTATTTTCCCTCGGTATCATCAGCTGGATGCCACACGTCGGCTGGTCGCTGACGTCTTGGACAATGGCGCGGGCCAGCGCTATCTGATTCAACACTCAGCCGGTTCCGGCAAAACGAACTCGATTGCGTGGACGGCACACTTCCTCGCCGATTTGCACGATGCCGAACACAAAAAAGTGTTTGATAGCGTGTTGGTGGTGAGCGACCGCAACGTGCTCGATGCACAACTCCAAGAGGCGATTTTCGATTTTGAGCGCACCACGGGCGTGGTCGCCAGCATCACGAATGAACATGGCAGTAAAAGCGCACAACTTGGCCAAGCCCTAAAAGATGGCAAGAAAATCATTGTCTGTACCATCCAGACGTTCCCGTTTGCACTGCAAGCGGTGCAAGAGCTGGCAGCCACTGATGGCAAGCGATTCGCGGTGATTGCGGATGAAGCACACAGCTCGCAAACGGGCGAAGCTGCTTCTAAGCTCAAACAGTTGTTATCTGCCGAAGAGTGGGCGGATCTGCAAGATGGAGGTGAGGTCGACACCGAAGCTTTGCTGGCCGCACAGATGGAAGCCCGCGCCAATGTGAAAGGCCTGACGTATGTAGCCTTCACCGCGACACCAAAGGGTAAAACGCTAGAGCTATTCGGCCGCCCAGGACCGAATGGGTTACCGGAGCCCTTTCACGTGTATTCGATGCGCCAAGCCATCGAAGAGGGTTTCATTCTCGACGTATTGAAGAACTACACGAGCTACAAACTAGCCTTCAAGCTGGCGCATGACGGCCACGAGTACGACGATACCCAGGTCGAACGCAGCACAGCCATGAAAGGCATCATGCAATGGGTACGGCTGCATCCATACAACATTGCCAGCAAAGTGCAGATCGTCGTAGAGCACTACCGCGAAAATGTTCAACCACTGCTGCAGGGGCGCGCCAAGGCGATGGTCGTTGTGGGCAGTCGCAAGGAAGCCGTACGCTGGCAGAAAGCGATTCGAGCGTATATCGCTAAGCAGAACTACCCATTGGGCGTACTGGTCGCGTTCTCAGGTGAAGTGGACGACCCTGAGAGTTTCCCGGAAGCTGTGACCGAAAACAGCAAGGATCTAAACCCAGGCCTTAAAGGGCGCGACATCCGTGAAGCATTCAAGGAGCCGGACTATCACCTGCTGCTCGTGGCTAATAAATTCCAAACCGGCTTTGACCAGCCCTTGCTATGCGGCATGTACGTAGACAAGATGCTAGGCGGTATTCAGGCCGTCCAAACATTGTCACGCTTGAACCGAGCTTATCCGGGGAAAGACGAGACGTATGTCCTCGACTTCGTCAACGAACCGGCTGAAATCCTAAAAGCGTTCAAGACTTATTACGAAACGGCCGAGCTGGAGGCGACAACGGACCCTCACCTCGTCTACGACTTGCGAGCCAAGCTAGATGCCTCCGGCCATTATGACGATTTCGAGGTGGACCGGGTCGCCCAGGTCGATTTGGACCCCAACGGTACGCAAAAGCAGCTTGATGCCGCCATCGCACCGGTTGCCGATCGCTTACTCAAGCGCTTTAAAGCAGCGCAACAAGACAAAAATTTTGCTGAAGAGCAAGGTGACGACAAAGCTGCCAAGGCTGCAAAGGAAGTGCTGGATGCCCTGCTGCTATTCAAAGGCGACATGGGTGCCTACATTCGCTTGTATGCGTTCCTGAGCCAAATTTTTGACTACGGCAATACAGATATCGAAAAGCGCTTCCTGTTCTTCAAGCGCCTACTGCCGTTGCTGGAGTTCGGGCGAGAACGCGATACGGTAGACCTAAGCAAAGTGGTACTTACCCACCACACGTTGAAAAATCACGGCAAACAGCCCTTGGGGCTGAACCACGACGGCACCTACAAACTAGCACCTATGGAGGCTGTGGGCAGCGGCTCAGTGCAGGAGAAGCAGCGTGCCTATCTGGTGGAGATCATCCAGAAGGTCAATGGCCTTTTCGAAGGTGACTTAAGTGATGGTGACCAACTCGTTTACGTCAATGGTGTACTGAAGGGGAAGCTGCTCGAAAACGAAACGCTGATGCAACAGGCAGCGAGCAACAGCAAGGAGCAATTCGCAAACTCACCTGACCTGAAGGATGCACTATTGAATGCCATCATGGATGCTTTGGACGCGCATCAAATCATGAGCTCGCAAGCGCTTGGGTCAGAGAAAGTGCGTGACGGGTTGCGCGATATTCTTCTAGGGCCTGCTCAACTATATGAGGCGTTGCGTGCGAAGTCCAATGATGGTGACCATGCTACTTCGAACTAACGGAGTGGCCTACTAACAGCATCGTGGACCGGCAAGAGTTTGCCATGGGATACGTATATAGCAAGATATTAAATACACATGATGAAAGACATTCCTACCACTGATGATTTCAATTCAACAGTACAAGCCCAATATGAGTTACCTTGGGATATCGTAATTTCCCTCTCCCACCAAGCAAGGAGCCACAGCCGTTCAACCGTGTTTTATCTTCAACAGTCACATTGATTATGCTGCTAAGAGGGTAAACCCCAAGCCCAAACTTCGTTGCGTAACAACAAGAAATATAAGATAATAATTACTCAATTACGCGTAGGTAGCCTCAACTACAGGGCTATCAATGTCGGGCGATTCGCCAGACTGTATTGCAGTGGATATATTTTACGAGGCAAAACCGGCTTGGCCGGAGAGCCTCGACACTCGGCTCTCCGGCCAAGCCGGTTTTGCCTCTATCAAGGTAATTGAAATGCCGTACGCGGCTCTTGTGGCACATTTCACAGGTGCTATTGCGCCGGAACAGACAACAATTTACCGGTACCCTCAACATATCTTAATATTTGGGGGGCTAGCTGGCGTCGGAGATTCTTTTAAAGCAGACGCTTCATGCCGGCACGTATTTATTAACAAAGCGACCACCCTAGGCCATCCTTTGGCCAACAGCTTCATTATCCCCGAAAGTTACCCTGAGTGGAATTTAGCTGACGGCTATCATAATCTCGTAGAGTTCGAGCTTGATGCTGGGTATTTAGCTAGGGCTATTGTTTTAATCGTAGAGACGGCTGGCTCTATTGCAGAGCTTGGCTCATTCTGCATGGACCCTACTCTACGAAAACGGCTTTTGATCGTAATAAATCAAAAATATGTCCATGCTGCAAATTCTTTTATATTCAACGGCCCTGTAAAATTAATAAAGAGAGACAATGAGGATTACTCCGTCTGCGCAGTGGACTTCATTGAACAACCAGAAAAATTTGAAGATGAAGTTACCCATATACTTGATGTTTTAAAAGAAAAACTAGAAAAGGAAACCAACAAACCAAAATTTATTAAGGACCAGGAACGAGACAGGTTTCTATTAATTGCGGATCTTATCGATCTATTCCGCGCCCTTCTCATAACAGAAATACAATTTCTATTAGAGTTTTTTGGTATCCACATAGAGAAGCGCCGCCTTAATCAAATGATTTGGCAACTAAAACTATTCGAGCTAATTCAAGAGATTCAAGTTTATGGGAAAGTCTATTTTGTTGCGTTCAAGCGAAAAGACCATCAACTCCTTGACTACACCGCACCAGCCGAACAAAAAAACTTTTCACGGCTTGGATTTAAAGCGTTAGTGCAAGCTGCTATTCAAAAAGATCAAAAACGACGTAAAGCTATTGAGCAAGGGAGATGAACATGAAAAGCCTCATCTCCCTACTAGTAGATGAACTTCCTTTTAGTGAGCGCGAAATCCGTGAGCTATTGAATAGCGCACCTTCACGATACAAAGTACATTATATTGAGAAACGAAAAGGTCGAGGATTGCGGCAAATTGCGCAACCGACCGCTGAAATTAAATTACTTCAACGCTGGGCGATAAATCAGTATCGCGATCAGCTTCCGGTTCATCCTACTGCGAAGGCTTACATTAGCGATTCAGGAATTCGCCAGCATGCCGCTGCGCACGTGAAAAATTCTTATTTATTGAAACTAGATTTCAAAGATTTTTTCCCTTCAATTAAAGGCATAGACGTGCGCCGCCATCTCGCTAAGCACCTTGGTGCGCCAAGCGAAGATCTGTCACTTCTAATGAAACTGTTCTGCTGGAAAGGGAAACCAGTGGGAGGCTTGCGACTTTCCATCGGCGCCCCAAGCTCTCCTTTCATTTCAAATTCCATAATGTTTGAAATGGATGAAAAAATACAAAAAAAATGCAGCGACTATGACGCTACTTACACGAGATATGCAGATGACCTTGCAATTTCAACCAATCAAAAAGACGCACTATCAGCAATATATGAGCATATTTTAGAATTATGCGATAGCTCCAAATATCCTAGCTTAAAAATAAACCCTGGAAAAACTGTTTTTACTTCCAAAAAACATAATAGACATTTAACTGGATTAACACTTTCGAGTGATGGCAAGGTCTCTTTGGGAAGAGACAGGAAGCGTCTTATTCGAGCCATGACTCACGCCTACACCACTGGAAAATTAAACCCCGACGAACTTGGTAAGCTTCGCGGATGGATTGCATTTGCCTATTCAATTGAGCCTGATTTTGTAGAGAGCTTAGAGCGCATGATAGGCCTGCAAGCATTAAATCGCATTCGAAGAACTTAGATTAACAATTGGTGGCAAAAGTACTGTACCGAAAATCGGTACAGTACAGGTACATTCATCAGTTCCACTGGTTTTCGCTAAAATGCGCTAACTCACTGATTAGCAATTACTTTTACCTACTTTACCCTACGCTCACCTTCGCCGCACTCCCCTACACAAACACCTTCGCACGCCAACTCAAAATCCCCCGCCGCAAGGCGTGCCGGCTCGATTCCGGCCCCGCACCAAATTTTAAAGGCCGTCTCTGTTTTGCAGAGACGGCCTTTTGTTTTTAGAGCCAGGTCAACAAATGGGCAGAGATGGCCAAATGCTCGCAAGACAAAGCTTTACGTGGTACGACAGAGTTATTGCAACGCGGCATACTGCAGAAAGCTGAAGACGGGAACCCTAGCACCAGCTACAAAATCGGACATTTTCACCAGAAAGCGTAAACACCGCATAGAAATTTTTATGCTAGCTTCGATTCAGTTTCATTAACTTTCACTGACTTGTAAGCCACGCATGATCCAAAACATCAAAAAAACCTTATGAGCCGCTGCTGACAAGCTGCGTGCCAATATGGACGCCGCAGAATACAAACACTTGGTTCTGGGTCTGATCTTCGTCAAGTACATTTCGTACTCATTTGAGGAGTCGGCATTGGAGTTGATGCCGAAGGGGTGGCATGATACGGCGCTCGTTGAAACCCCATCCATTATTGTTGGCCGAAAAGGAACAGTCGGCGGTCTGTATTGGGAGAGCCGTTCTTCCCAATTGACACAGTCTTCTACGTCCAAATCACTCTGCCGATCACTTACTGCTATCAGCTGTTACAAACATTAAATCTGCGCGACATGAATCCCGATGCGGAAGAAGCCATCAATGCGGCTGTGTGACTCTTATCGACAAACACAACCTGCGAAAATTCTGGCATCTATCTACTTGACCTAACCACCACCTCTTTCCAAATAAGCAGAAAACGGTGGTTTCTATTCACATCCTGGGTTATATGTATAGAAATCTTGATTTTTTATACATATCAAACCCAACCCGCATAGAAAAAGACCTTTCCTATACATGGTGGGTGGCCTAACTTGCGATGCCGACACTCTCCTCCTTAAACACCCTCGACCCTAGTCGTTTCGATACCGCACCGATCCTTAAACGACTCGCGGCGGCCAGTCGGGCGCTGGCGGAGCTGAAAGGTGTCGCCGCTTCTATCCCGAACCAAGGCATCCTCATCAATGCCCTGGGGCTACAGGAAGCCAAAGATAGCTCTGAAATTGAAAACATCGTCACCACTCACGACGAGCTGTTCAAAGACGATGTGCTCCCCGCCACCTTCACCAACCCTGCTGCTAAAGAGGTGCTGCGCTACCGACAAGCGCTGCATCTTGGCTATCGGCTCGTGCGTGAAACAGGACTTATCACGACCAATCACATCATTCAGATTCAAGCTGAACTAGAACGTAACAATGCCGGGTTTCGCAAACTTCCCGGAACAGCGCTCAAGACAGGAACGGGTGTGACGGTCTATACCCCGCCCCAAGACCCCACAGACATCATTGCGCTAATGGGCGAGTTAGAACGCTTCGTCAACGATGGATCAGAATTCGACGTCGACCCGCTGATCCGCATGGCACTGATTCATCATCAATTTGAAAGCATTCACCCCTTCTACGATGGCAATGGACGCACAGGGCGTATTTTGAATGTGCTGTACTTGGTAAAAGAAGGCTTGCTCGACGTCCCGGTGCTTTATCTTTCCCGCCACATTGTGCGTACCAAGACAGAGTATTACCACCTACTCCAAGCCGTGCGCGATGCGGGGGCTTGGGAGGAATGGGTGCTGTACATGCTGGAAGCCGTGGAAAAGACCGCAGGTCAAACGATTCAAACTGTTTTGGCAATTAAAGAGGCGCTGTTTGACTATAAGCATCGCATCCGCGAAAAGTACAAGTTCTACAGCCAAGACCTGATTAACAGCTTATTCATGCATCCGTATAGCAAGATTGAGTTCATCGAACGAGATTTAAACGTCTCGCGCCTGACGGCGAGCAAATATCTCGATGCATTAGCAGCAGGCGGCTTTTTGCAAAAGAACAAAATTGGGCGTAGCAACTATTACATCAATCTGGCCCTGAATCAGATACTCCAAGGATAAGCGGATGACAGAGGACCAACTTGAGCAAGAGGCCTTAAGCTGGCTTGTAGAAACGGGTTGCCACCCGATCATTTCGCTGTGTTCAGAGCACTTACTAGGTATGCATTCGTCGAACGCGAGGCCGTTCTCGAAGCCCTTGGCATTTCCATGCATAACCCCAGGAGTGAGCGACGTCGCATCTGCACGCCCGAAGAACTCAATACGAAGGCCCCCCCATCACAAGACGCACCAGCCAACCCGCCCCCAGTCCCAAAACCAAAAGGCCGTCTCTGTTTTCCAAAGACGGCCTTTCGTTTACCTGACGCTTAACTAGTCTGCTTTTAGCACCTTGACTCGTTAACTTACCTCTTACAAATCAATGCGCATCAGGTCTTGTGCCAGGCGAAGCTCGCCACGGTAGCTCTTGCGAATGTCGCGGGCGACTTCGTCCAGGCGTTCGGGGCCCATCAAGTCAACCGGCAAGTGGTTGCCGGCGGCGCGCTTGATAACGGGGCTCAGCGAGTCAAAGTGCCCGAAGTGGGTGGCCACCAGGCTCTTGACGTTGGCCTTGACTGCCAATTCACCAAGTTGCAGCGGGCTGGTGTGCGCATAGGTACCTACACCCGAGCGGGCACGATGTTCGAGGAACGATTCGGGGAAGGTGCACTCGTGGATAAGCAGGTCGGCGTCTTTGGCCAAGCGGATCATGGCTTCGCACGGTGCGGTGTCGCCGCTGAACGCAACCACTTTGCCTTCTGCTTCGAAACGGATGCCGAAGCAGTCGGTAATTTCCGTTGGAATATGCTCTACCAGGTCAATATAGACTTTGACGTCTTCATCTTCGTACATCAGGCCGGGCGCCACTTCCGTGACAACGGGTCGGACGGCGCGGATGTTCTTTTGGCGTGCAGGGTAGCTGGCGCGCGCCTGAATATCGATTTTGAATGCGCCTTTTTCGAATGAGTGATCGACAAAGTCTTGAATACCGCGCGGCCCAAATACTTGCAGATCACCCTCGCGGTTGAACACCCAGCTCGACAGCACAAAGAAGGGCAAGCCGCATACGTGGTCGTAATGCAAATGGCTGACAAACACCCAAGGCACATCGGCCGGGTTGATATTGGCTTTGACCATCTGACGCGTGGCGCCTTCGCCGCAATCGAATAAATAATTTTTCCCGTTATCGAGGGTCACAAGAATGGCGGACTGGTTACGGTCTGGGTCCGGCAGTGCGGCGGCGGTTCCAAGCAAAGTGATTTTCATGGCAGCTCTCTGTAATAAATTTGAAGGTAGTAAAGGTTTTCTAAAAAATCATTAAATTCGTTTTTAAATACTTTTAAGGCCGGTTTTTTGAAAGATATTTCCTCCGGATCAAATCGACGTTTACCTTGACCTCAAGCCAAAGTCATTGCGTATGTATAAGTAATTTGCCGGGTACAAGACCCTTGCGGCATAAACAATTTCACCCGCCTGATTACGAATCAGGCGCACAACCCGCGCGACAGGCATGCCGATTTCAATTTGCAGTTGCCGTGCCATCACCGCGTCGGCAATGCGTACGGTCAGCATCTGCTCTGCGTGGTCCAGCTCGTTAGAAAACTGGCGTTTCAGTACCAACAACACCGGGGATGATTCGAAATCATCGCGTTGCTGCTGCCAGAACCGTTCGCACACATGCACCGTACTGATGCTGTAGGGGCGCCCATCAGACCAGTTGACTCGGGTGGTCCACCAGTAATTGCCCGTCGTCGTCTCGTTGGGAACGAGTCCGGCAGGCAGGGAAGCAACGCCCGAACCCAGCGAGGTAAATACGGCATTCAGCGTTTCGATGTGGTTGATCCAGGTATCCCAGTCGGTCGGCAACATCAGCCAGTGCCCTTTGGCCGCATCACCGATCACGAATGTACCTTTGCCTCGGATCCGCTCAATCAACCCTTCGCGTTCAAGCTCGTCTAGCGCAGCACGAACGGTAGCGCGAGAAACGCCGTATTCGGTCGCGAGGTCTTCCAGGCGGGGGATACAGGTTCCAACCGGCCATTCGCCTCGTTCGAGGCGCCCGCGCAAGGTGTATTTCACCTTCAAAGACAAGGGCAAACGCGACTGCTCTCGCAGGGTCGAGTTAACGCCCTCGGTCATTTCTGTCGTCAAACCCGAAAGATGGAAGCTCATGACAACAGTCCACTTTCATGAACAACATGCTCGGCCGTCGCCAGACATGCCGTCAGACCCGGGGTTTCAACGGCGTACAAGTTCACCAAATTGGCAATGCCGTGAACCTGGGGCCCATGAATTGCCCAATCGCTGACCGGTTCGCCTGGGCCTGTTAAGCGAGGGCGAATACCCGCGTAGCTAACTTGCAAACGTTCCGCATTGACGTCGGGCCAGTAGCGGCTGATGTTTTCGACAAACGCACCAACGTCATCGGGGTTGACTGAGTAGTCTCTGGTCGTCACCCATTCGAGATTCGGACCAAAACGCCCCTGCCCCGCCATATCAAGCGTAAATGCACCACCACGCCATAGGGTGTCCCCAACCGGCATGATCAGACGCGAGAAAGGTGTTTTCCCCTGACAGCTAAAGAATGAACCTTTGGCAAAGTGCACATTGGGCACCAGCGCCTGCGGGTAACCCTCGATGCGTTGCGCCAACGGACGCGCGCCCAGCCCAGACGCGTTGATCAGATAATCAGCCGTCATGGTGCCCGGTACATTGTCGGCGGTGAAGTCGACGCGAAACCGTCCGGACGGCTCAATATGTACGGCATCGACCGATGTCCCCAACGCCAGCATTGCCCCGTGCGCTTCCGCATCGGCCAATAATGAAATCATCAGCCCATGGGAGTCGACAATGCCGGATACCGGAGAGTAAATCGCCGCCTGGCAATTCAGGTTTGGCTCGAGGCGACGGGCCTCGGCTGCACTTAGCAGCTCGACGCCAGGTACTTGCAATACATTGGCGCGCTCGGTCAGACGCTCGAGTATGCCGACCTCGCGATCATCAAGCGCCGGCAGCAACTTGCCGACCTGACGGTGACCCACGCCATGTGTCTCGCAATACCGATACATCAAGTCCCGACCGCGGATGCACAACCGCTCTTTGATTGAGTCTGGGGGATACAAAAAGCCCGCGTGAATCACTTCGTTGCTTCGCGAGCTGGTCTCCTCGCCCATGCGATTATTCACTTCAACAATCACAACCTCGCGCCCGGTCATTGCCAGTTCGCGCGCAATGGCCAGCCCAACAACGCCGGCACCAACAACAATACATGTCACATGATCCACTGGAATGACTCCTGTTGCCAGATTAATGTGTGGACAAAATTTGCCGCAAAACGTGTTCTAGGCACTGTTCTGGATCATCAACCGCAACCGGTTGCCGATACGCGACGTAACGATCGGGCCTAACCAAAATGACCCCTTCAGGCCCGATGCCGCGATGCCGCGCCCACGAGCCGCGCAAGTCCAGATAGTCTCCGTCGTAAAGCCCTACGCGAATGGCACGAATGGAAAGCCCCAACCGGGCGCCAACGGCCTCTGCGGCCCGAACCCACGGCTGCCCTTCCTCTCCGGCCAACACCACAAAATGCCCACCCTCGACGAACGACGCAATGGGAACAACCTGCCCCAAGCGACTCAGCCACGCATGAGGCAGCGGATGACCTGGGCGGGTGCTGGGCTGGTAAAGCAAGACCGGATCAGGGCTTTGCACGGCAGGGCTCGCATCGCTGACGAGCGCCCCTTGGTCGTAGGTGTAGCCGAATTCGATATTGTGATGACGAAAACCGATGCGCTGCTTGGCAATGGCATTGGCAACAGCGACACGGACGGGTTCGGTCTCAGGCGAGGTGTCCCATACCTGCTTCAGACGTCGCCAATTTTCTTCTTTGCTGTTCTCTTCCGACAACCCTATGGCGGCGTCGATCAGAAAGTGCTGCATGGCATTGCCCAAGGCAACCGATACATTGCGTTGCGCTACGGGCCGGCGCTCAAGCTCATAAGATTCCAGAAGGGCCTCGGAGGCGCGCCCTTGAAGCACATGCGCAACCTTCCAGCACAGGTTGTAGGCGTCTTGTACGGCGCTATTCAGGCCCAGGCCGCCCGTGGGCGGATGCTTCTTGCACGCATCACCCACCAAAAAAATACGGCCATCCTGGTAGCGACTTGCAAGGAAGCCGCCCATCACCCACTCGCTGACATGATGGACATGAGCCTCATCGGGCGAGATACCAAGGACCTCGTACATACGGGCCAACACCCGCTCTGCATCTAACGGCGCATCATCTCCGAACAAACAACGCGAGTGATAAACCCATTCTTCAGCCATGTTACCCCAACGGGTCGGCCCTTCGGGCAAAAGAACACCACTGGCCCACGACCCGCCAAAATCCGGGTTGATCAAGAAACGGGTCAACACATCAGAGCCACCCATCCGCGTGCTCAGGTCGGCAGAGAAATGCACGGAACTCATCCGCATAGACTGGCCACTGGACTGCATCTCGATACCCAGACGCGGCCCAACCGTCTTACCTGCATCGGCGGCCAACAGATAGCGGCAACGCACTTCGTAGCACTCGTCGTCAGCGCGGTTGCGTATTACGGCGGTGACACCGTCTTCATCTTGCGAGAACTCGACCAATTCCTGGTAAAAAAACAAACCGTCAGGCGCCAGCGTTTCGGCATGGGCCTTGAGAATAGGTTCGAGATACATCTGGGGGTAATTGGCGGGCAAGCATGGGCTGGCGGCCAGGTAATCAGGATCCTCGCCACCGGCGCCCCAGGCTTCTACCCGACCAATTTCGCGACCATGATAAGGGCTACTGCCCCCAACACCGGCATACCAGCCTGCGTATTTCATGGCCTGCGGCGGCGTAGACACTTTATAAATTGCGTCTGCCACCCCAAGCTCGGTGAAAATTTCCATGGTCCGTTGATTGATGATATGGGCCTTGGGCTGTGGCGACGTTCCGGGAAAGTAAGTCACCAAGCGAGCCTCTACACCCAACCGCGCCAGCAGCATCGAACACGTCAAACCCGCAACGCCACCGCCAACGATCAGAACAGGAACTTCAATTCGTTTCATTTTTCGCCTCAATCAGCTGCGGCCTGATCCCATACCATTGCCGCCGTATCTACAGGCGTTTTCAGCTCACCGGTCTCTAGCATGATGGCCTGGGTATCGGCGATGGCCTTCGGATAAGTCGCCACGGTGAAGTAGCCGGGTACTTTCTCGGCAACCGCCTTGAAGTATGTGTCGGCCTCTAGCCCCTGGGGTACGGGGTAAATTTTCTTCAGGGCGGCGACCAGCGCATCCCGGTTCGCGGGATCGCGAATCCATTGGTCAATCTCGCGATGCGCCTTGATGTACGCTTGCATGGCTGCCGGGTTCTTCTCGAGGAACGAACGTGTGGTCCACCAGGCCTGGCTCATGCGACCCGTTTCTGTCGCCCAGGCAGGGCATTCCTGGGTAGCGCAGTCAAGCAAAAGCTTGCCCTGCCCCAGTTGCTCAATCATGATGACCGAGGCAAAGACCTCGGTAACGGCATCCATGCTGCCTGTCTGCAAGCCCGCCAATGACTGCCCGCCACCGCTGACACCGGTGTACTTCAGCTCATCGGGTTTCAGGCCCGCATCACGTGCCAGCAATTGCACGTAACGGTGCGCTGCCGAACCCAGCCCATACACACCCACCGTTTTGCCCTTGAGCGACTGCATGGCTGTTTTGTAATCGGCACCGGGTGCGACCGTAGTTTTAGCGGGGTGGCCCACCAAACGCATGACGGGCTCTTTGGCATTACCCATTACCGCAACAGGATCAAAGCCCCTGGACTTGAACAACAACATATTGTCGGGCGTGGTCATGATGACATCGACACTGCCGCCAGCGAGCGCCGCGTTAGCCTGAGGCCCCGTACTGATATTGACGAGTTCAACATCAAGACCGTGCTTTTTGTAGTAGCCCAGCTCAACGCCCATGTAGGCAAACAGGCTGGTGATATTGCCTGGATAAACCTGCACTTTGAATGCCGTTTGCGCTGATGCGCCCTGACTCGCCAATAAGGCCAGCCCCATCACCATACCTGTACCGAGTTTTTTGAATAGCCCTTTCATTCCTGTTCTCCTTGACGCTACGCCATCGACGCACTACTGCCAGCGCAGCAAATAGTTTTCAATTTTTCTCAACAACTCGACTGCAAATGTCGCAATCAAACCCAGCACGAACAGCAAGGCAAACACGGCATCAGTGCGCAATACGCCCGAGTAGTAAGCAATTTGCTGGCCAAGCCCCCGGTTGGACCCGATCATTTCCCCTACGACCACTGCCAGGAAGCCGTAAATCAATGACAGGCGCAGCGCAGCGAAAATACTGGGTAAGGCGTTCGGGATCACCAACTTCGTGAAGTACTCGAGGCGGCTTGCACCCAACTGACGCGTCAGCAGGCGAAGGTCAGGATCGATACTGCCCAGGCCGGTCAAGGCGCCATTAAGCACAATAAAAAAGCAAAGGCTGAACGCCAGAACGATTTTTGACATCATCCCCAGCCCGAAGAACGCGACGAACAAAGGAGCGAACGCAACGCGCGGCAGGCTGTTCAGAAAACTTAGAATGGGGTCCAGCACTTCGCGCAGCATCCTGCTTTGCACCAGTACAAAAGCAACGACAACGCCCAAAATGCCTGCAATGCCAAAGCCCCACAGTGTTTCTTGAACCGTGATCCAGGCGTCTTCCCAGAACTTGGTATCGCCCAGGTTATCGACCAAAAACCGCCCGATGTCCTGGGGGCTGCTGATGAAAAACTTGTTCACCAAGCCCGTATCTGCGGCAACCTGCCAAATGCCAAGCAACGCGGCAATTACAACCAGTCGCCAGAACCACAACGAGACCAGGTAGCGCTGCTTAGCGGCAACCATGCGCGCCGCCTCTTGTTCGGCCCAGCTTTGCTTATCAATTTCGGGGGCCAATTGGGCCGCCCCGTGACTAGTGTTTGTATTCATGACTCATCAAGCTCCAGATGCGGCTATACAGTTCGTGATATCGGTTATCTGTCTGCAACTCGCTTAGCGACCGTGGCCGCTCAAGCGGGACTTCAACGTCAGCAATAACTCGACCAGGGTTAGGACACATGACAATGACCCGATCGGCCAGGGAAATGGCCTCATGCAGATCGTGCGTCACAAACATAATGGTGCGACGGTCTTTGTCCCAAAGTTGCAGCAACAGCTCACCCAACTGAATCTTCAGATGAATATCCAACGCCCCATAGGGCTCATCCATCAGCAAGATTTCAGACTTGAGCGCGAAGGTTCGGGCAAGCGCCACCCGTTGCCGCATGCCATGCGACAGCTCGGATCGGTAAGCATTCTCGTAGCGCCCCAAACCCACGGCATTGAGCAACTCACGTGCACGCTCGCGCCGGGCAGCCCGCCCCTCTCCGCGCAACTCCAGGCCGTACTCGACATTGCCAATCGCGGTTCTCCAGGGCAACATGGCATCGCGTGCCAACATGTATGCCACATCGGGACGGCCCGCCGCCGGAGGTTTGCCATTGAGCAGCGCGACCCCAGACTGGGGCGTTACCAAACCCGCTGCAATATTCAATAGCGTCGTTTTTCCGCAGCCGCTGGGTCCCACCAAAGCGATGAATTGGGTTTTCTTTATTTCAAGTGAAACACCACCCAGCGCTTCGACCGCCTGCACCTTGCCACGATCTTTGAGCATGAAATACTGCCTGACATGCTTGAAACTGATCCCTTCTTGCGCCACTGTTATCTCCTCTAGTTCATTTAATCGTTCGTAGCAAAAAGCGATCACTCACACATCAGCGCGGTCGCCGATCAGATGCTGCCGCAAAAATTGCTCTGAGCGCGCGTTGGCCAGGTCGGCCGCCGCAGCGTTGTAGTTCGCGCCGCCTTTCAAGGCAAACGCATGATTGACCCCTTCGTAAGTTTCTATACGTACGTTGGGGTTTGGGCTTAACGCCTGCACAATCTGTTGCCGCAAGGGCTCGGGGACAAGAAAATCACTGCCGGCCATATGCATCAGAATCGGCGTGGCAATGCGAGCGGCCTCGTCAAGATGACGCTCTAGATGAACGCCGTAGTAAGCCACTGCGCAGTCAACCGGTACGTGTGCAGCCATGCGATAGCTCAGTCGGCCACCAAGACAGAACCCAAGAACGCCGACCTTGCCATTGCAGCCCGGATGGCTTTTTACGAAGTCATACGTTGCAGACAAATCGGACAATGCTTTGTCATCATTGAACGCGTCATTCAACGCCATCGCCTTGCTTACTTCTTCGGGCGTGGCCGTTGCCGGATCGTCGGCCAAACGCACATCGGCCTCTTGGCGCCAGAACAAGTCAGGGACAACGACGAAGTAGCCGAGACTGGCATAGTGGTCGGCCAGATCTCGCATTACTTTGTTGACGCCGAAGATGTATTGCAAAAGCACCAGACCGGGGCCAACGCCTTTAGGGGGTACGGCCACGTAAGCCGAAAACGTACCTGCATCATGGGCATTGATCAAAACTGAGTGACTCACGGTATTTCCTTCCTGCTAAGCTGATTTAATGTTTGAATTCGAGACAATGGGTCGCCCTGACTAAGACAGATTCCCTCGCTCCGACATCACGATCGTCTTCACCAACTGGGGCCAGGCCACGGGCTCTGCAGCCTCGTCCATGTTTTCTTGAACAGAGCGATTGGCGTGCCAATAGGCGGCGGTCAAGCGCGTCGAGGTGACATGCGATGAGTCATCGCTGGCTAGCCAGTTCATGACCGGCACCATCACGTCGGGCTGCAGCAGTTTTTCGCGCGGGACGCCGATATCCTCGGGCACCTGGGCGGTATCTACTGGCCCGCCAGGAATGACAGTGTTTACGGTAATACCGTGCGACTTGAGTTCGGTTGCCATCGCGGCCGACATTGATTCCAAGGCCGCTTTCGAGGGCCCATAAGATGCAAACCCGGGACGCAGCATGGTCTCCCATGTTGTGGAGACATTGATCAAGCGCCCGCCGCCACGCTGCAACATCAGGGGAATGGCCGCCCGCGACAGCAAAAAGGGCCCAATCGCGTTCACGTCCATGATCCGGCGCCATTTTTCAGGGGGGATCTCCCAGACGTTCAAAGGCCTGGAGATAAAATCGGGCCGGATGATCTGCGCCCCGGTGCCGGCATTGTTGACGACAACATCAAGCCCGCCGAATACTTTCATTGCCGTTGCGACGATCTGCTCTGCGTCTTGATCTTTTGTGATGTCTGCACGGCAGGCTGCAATATGCCCGGGCAGCAAGGTATCGACCGACTGAACAACCCGCTCTAGTCCCGTAGCATCAAGGTCAGCGATGACAACGCAGGCGCCTTCTGAAACAAACCCCTTGGCTATCGCGGCACCTAAGCCATTGGCGCCCCCTGTGACAACACATACCTTGCCCTTAAGGGCAGTTCCAATCGACATATTCAACCTCAAGATTTGATGATGACCCTGCGCACTTCCTAATATTCGAAAGTACGGTTTTAAGTACTTTATAAAATAGAGGCTATCGTGTCAACGAATCTGAGGCTAGTAATTACCCTGAATCAGGCACCCGAACTTACCTTTCACAACTAGGCAGCTACAGCGCGCACAAGGGAAAATCAGGGGCGCAGGTCGTTCTCGATGTACAGGTGTCGTGCCGGGTAAAGCACCTCGGCACAATAGACAACGCTGTCTTGCGCATCACGCACAACCCGGACAACACGAACCACCGGGCTGCCTATTTCAACTTTCAGGTGGCGGGATGCCGTTGCGTCGGCGGCACGCACTGTCAACGTCTGCCGGGCTGAAACCAACAACGGCTTATAGGCCCGATCGAGAACCAGCAGCACAGGCTCTTGTTCGAACGCTTTTTTCTGTTGGGTATAAAGGGCATGGGCCACATAAGCCGAACTCATGCTGTAGGGCACCCCTTTGATCAGGTTCACGCGTGTGGTGTGCCAGTAGTCATCAGGCACTGCTTCCCCACCGCCGACAAGATCGGCCGGCAAGCGCCCGACCCTGTTCTCGAGAACAATAAAGTCAACGTTCAAGCGATCGATGTGGCCGATCAGGGTGACCCAATCTGTCGGCAGCATCATCCAATGCTCTTTCAATACGTCGCCAATAACGTAAGTGCCTTTTCCTCGGGTGCGCTCGATCAGCCCCTCTTGTTCAAGCTCGTCGAGCGCCGCACGAATCGTCGCGCGCGATACCCCGTACTCGCTTACCAACTCGAGTAAGGTAGGTATCTGCGTTCCTACGGGCCACTCCCCACGCTCCAGACGGGCTCTGAGCATGTATTTCATTTTCAACGACAATGGCAGGCGAGACTGCTGTTTCAGCGCGAGTTTTATTTTATTTTCCATCACGGAAGGGCTCTTGAGACACCAGGGAAGACGACGCTATGATACTTCGTCCCCGGACATCAGCGACCCTCTGACGTAAAGTCGCGCCCTTGACGCCAAAACCAAGGCAAAAAACCCCGAGCTGCTTTGATCACCCCATGGGCAATTCAAACCAATTTCGCCCCTGCCGACGCTCAATCAGCCAAGCCCCGTTTTCTAGCACAAACGTATCTTCGTAGCAGCCGACATAAATAGTCCCGTTGAATCGGACAACGGCATTGCCTGCAGCGCCCTCATGTTGCAAATAGACGGTGAAATAGCTACTTGCCTTCGCCGATCTTGGGTCGATGACATCGACAAGAATATTTGTACACACATGTACTGAGCGCATCTCTGGCGGCTTGCGACTTAAATCGGCCGTGATGGCATCCCGCCCCCGAATTGGGGTGTCTGGCGACAGCGGGCGCAAAAACACCCCATCGTCAGCAAACAGTTTCGACAAGGCTTCATACTGTCGTGAGTCATTTAACAGCGCAAACTTCAAAATGACTGATTCACAACAAGATTTAATGTGTGCTTCCTGCAACTGATCCATATCCACCACCTAAAAAGTTCGCTGCAGGACAACATCGACGTTGTCCTGCAGCGTATCGTTAAACCACCCACTCACCCCTGACGCTGGCTCGTCAATCGATGACAGCCGACCAAACCATGTCATCCAAAGGTTTCGCTGACTTGATCTCTCCGCTCTCGACCAAACTCTGTTGAATGGCGTCCAGCGCCGACAACCTGACCCGTGTGCCAAAAAATGCAGCAGCCCGATCGGCCACATCGGCGTAGTAAGCGTCGGGATTATCCAAGGCGGGTGCCGGCAAAATTTTCTTTAACTCGTTAACGAAAGCGACGCGATTTGAAGGGTCTTTAATCCAGGCATGGATCTTGCGATGCGTGCGTACGAACTTTTTCATCGCATCGGGGTTAGCCGCCAGAAAATCGCTTGTCGTAAAGTAGGCGAGCGAGGTTTTACCGCCTTC
The DNA here is from genome assembly GCF_002236805.1 of Pusillimonas sp. T2. GTDB lineage: Bacteria > Pseudomonadota > Gammaproteobacteria > Burkholderiales > Burkholderiaceae_B > Neopusillimonas. The sequence continues at coordinate 139,454 of NZ_NIQA01000002.1, forward strand.
GGTAATAAGCGGCGGACACTGTGCCACCGGATCTGAACAGTCGAGGACGAACTCCCCAATCCCCATGTGCTCGACCAGAATCCCGCTGGACAAGACATCGACGGAAACATCCAGGTTGCCTGCGACCAAACCCGACACAGAGGCGGCCGGACCGCCCATAGCTGCCCGCTTCAAATCGGCATCGTTCACGTTTGCGCTTTTAGCCAACTGACGTACAAACCGGTCGGTCGAGGAGCCCAAACCGTAGACACCAATTGTCTTTCCTTTGATACGGCTCATGACCGACCGGTAATCTTGGCCCGTAGGCAAGCCCAGCCCTTTGCGTTGAATTAAAAAGAACGGGTACTGCACGGCATTGCCCACCACCGCGACAGTATCAATACCTCGATGCTTCAAGAGAATCATGTTGTCTGGCATGTTCATGATGACATCGACACTTTTGGACACGAGTGCCGAATTGGCTTGCGGGCCATTGGCAATATGAACCACCTCAACATCCAGCCCCTCTCGCTCATAAAAGCCGAGACTGGTCCCCAAATAAACGTACAAGCTGGCGATATTCCCGGGCATGATCTGCACCCGCAGCGGCGCTGCCGTTGCCGCCCCGGCAACCGATAGCAACCCCGACACCATCACCAAAGCAGCCAACCCTTTACGGAACAATTTTGCACATGACAACATGATTTCTCCTGGCGCGAATAATCGCGCATATATGGTTTTACATCTGTACAACACTCCATCCATCTGCAACACGATGACCAATACCGACCCAATGTCTACAGAGGAACAGCCACCAGCCCGTGCATGTTGAAACTATCGGGAACAACAATGCGCTCTTTGAACTTGAGGACGCCACCAGAGAAAACCATCTTGTCCAGATACTCCCCTGTACAAAAGAATCGCCCCCGCCCCTCTACATCGGACTGCAAAATCAAGAATGAAGACCGAGCGTGAAATACCCCGTCTTGCTCGCCATCGAACATCACCCCCGTCACAATGCGACGATCTTGATGAATGTTGTAAAGGTTGGCCTCGCGCAGCGACTTGACCCGATCGCGCAACATGGCATGGTTGTCGAGGTACAGCCAATACCCCTCAAGGCCCGCAACATAGTTATCTCTGGGGTGAATGGCGTACTTGCAATCGTCGACAAACAGGCCCGGCCACTCCTCCAGCCGATCGTCATCGAGTATTCGTGCACACCGATAGTTCAACCGGGTAATCTCTTGCTCAATCTGATCAATCGCAATATCTGACGTATGCATGAGGCGCTCCTTAAGCTGACTGGCCATTGAGTTTCGGGGTGTATCCCATCAGGGTGCTGTAACCTTTCCAGAACCCTCGAATCGGCAGTTCGGTGACCACATGCGACTGGTCATCAACACCTCGCCCCCCCATTTCAATAATCGAGTGCCCCCGATCTTCGCCCTTGGCGATGGCCGACTGTGTCAGCTCCAGTGCCTCGACGTCCTCAATGGCGACATAGCCCGCAGGCCCAAACAAATTAGATTGCTTGCGACGCATCGACCGCTGCTCTGGCGTATCGTCCTCGAATCCGAAATGCGTATACAGCAGCTCTACGACGCCCACGGCTTTGGGGCGGATTTGTCGAACAGACAGCGTATTACCCACACAGGTGAACAAGGTGCTCGGGAAAATAGACACAATGTTCAAACTCAAACCCAGATCGTTTTCTTTAAAACCGTTCATCAGCGTCGGATCGTCCAATTGCGGTCCACGATGCGACTGCTGCCCGCGAACCGTTTTTGAATCTTCAGCATCGTTGAAAACGCTGATAATTGAATGGACGCCACTTTCGCTGATTTCGCACGCACCACGATCCGAAGGATTCATGAATCCGAAAGTCGGCAAGAAGGGGTGCAACATCGGCGCGTGATAGGCATCCCGAGAGTTTTCAGCAAACAGTTTCCAGTTCGCCTTCAAAGTGTGGCGGTGGTACCCACTGACTCGTAAAGGCTTGCGCAAGGTGTGCTGCAAACGCGTCACGACTTTTTCACCAAGGTAGTCGCGTAAAGCAGGCGCCTGCAGATCCAAGGTTCCAAATATGACGCCATTAATGGTGTCCACTTTGAGTGGACGCATACCATGCTGTGCCTTGTCGAAGTCGTCAGGCATGCCCCCATGCCCACTATCCCCCTTCTGCAAAGGGACACTGGCCAGCCGACCTTCGGACGTATAGCACCACTGGTGATAAGGACAAATATGGCTGCGCCGATTCCCGCTCAGTTCTCGCACAACCTGCATGCCCTTATGCGAGCAGCGATTTACGAACGCACTGATCGACCCATCGGGAGCACGCTGCACAACAACCGGCGTTGTGCCGACGAAACGCGTCACAAAATCACCTGGCGTCGCGATTTCGCACTCTAAGGCCAGGTAGTTCCAGTTAGGACCACGAAACAAAACCTCCATCTCGCGATCGAAAACGTCCTGCTCGGTAAATACCCAGTACGGCGTACGCGTGTAGTCGTCTGTGGGCCAATGGCGCTCTTGCATTTGGTCTTGCATCACACTTCTCCTCTCTTGACATCGCCGCTCTGATTAACAGTCGTCCATCAGTCGGTCGATTTAAAATACCTAAAACCGTTTTTTCGGATGTTTATATAATCAAGATATTGCCGCAGGCGCGCAAGAACCCAGCACCAATACCCAGTATTGGGTTTATGAATAAAGGTCGAAAATGGAACTGAACGAGCTGGACCTCAACCTTCTGCTGACCTTTCACGAAATCATGCGGGAACGCAGCGTATCCAAAGCTGCCGAAAACCTCGCCCTGGCACAACCCACCGTCAGTCAGGCCCTCAGCCGCTTAAGGGCTACCCTCAACGACGACCTGTTTCAGCGAACGTCCACAGGCATGGAACCGACGCCATTCGCAGAACAACTGGCAGATCCGGTTGCATATGCCTTAAGCAGCCTGAAGGAAGCATTGAATCAAAGGGGTTCATTCGATAGCGCCAGTTGGACGGGCACGTTTACCCTGGCGACGACTGACTTTGGCGAGGCGTATCTGCTGCCCCGTATCTTGGAACAAATAAAAGGCGTCGCACCTGGAATTTGCGTACGTTCGGTGCGTTACATGCCAGATACGCTGAAAGCCCAAATGGAAAAAGGCGAAATCGATCTGGCCATCGGACTACTGCCTAACCTTGAGGCCGGCTACTATCAGCGCCGCCTGTTTCAGCATGACTACGTTTGCCTATACAGACGTTCCCACCCCTGGGCCGGTATGAAACTTGACGCCGACAAGTTCCAGGAGGCCGATCATTTGGTGGTCGAGTCCCCCGACCCGGGACACTACATGATTGAAACGGTACTAAAAAAAATGGCTGTTCAGCGCAAAATAAAAGCCGTCGTATCGCACTTCGGGGCCATACCGTATATCTTGCGTTCTACCGACCTTATCGCGACCGTACCCCGAATTATCGCGCTCGCGCACCAGGCGCAATTTGATCTGGACTTCCAGCCACACCCACTGGACTTACCCACATTTTCGGTAAATGTTTTCTGGCATGCGCGCTATAACCGTGACGGGGCCAATCAGTGGCTAAGAAATCTTATTTTTGATTTACCCTCGCCCAGCCCCTGAATCCGGACTAAATCGCTAGCCCTCGACAAACACTCGTCCTCGGCCGCGCTTAACTTGCCCACGAACCAGCTTTCCTTCCAGCCTTCGCCGTTTTGAGGCCAACGTGGGCCGGGTCGCTTTACGCGCCAAGGGTGGTTTGGACGCGCTATCGACCAAGGCCTGCAAACGTGCAATAGCTTCTAGTTTGTTCTTCTCTTGACTGCGACTACTCTGCGCTTTAATGACGATCACGCCTTCGTCGGTAATGCGCGAATCGCGCAAGGCAAGCAAACGCGCTTTTACGTCGTCGGGCAAAGAAGATTGCGGTATGGAATAGCGCAAATGGATTGCGCTTGAGACTTTGTTGACGTTTTGGCCACCCGCACCCTGCGCACGGATAGCGCTAAAAATCATTTCGTCTTGCAAGACGGGAAATCGGGAAGTGATCATATTGAACCGAGATTCTTTGCGTTCAACGGCCAGCAGGCCATGGCAACCAAAAAAATAAAACAAACTTAATCAAAGCGAACCAAAATAGCCATTTTGACCACTGAATAGGCTATAAACAGCGCCATAAGATTGCGTAGTGGGCCCAGCCCGCGTCACACCGTCTTTAGCCAATTGCTGTTAAAAACCATTATCGCGTTGCAGGAAACTTTTACTATGCGCATTGCTGCCTCCCCAAAATTCTCGACCTTGGCCAACGCTCCCTGCGTTCCTACAACGCATAGCGACAACACTGCGGCTAATGGTGCATACCTAGGCCAAAGCCAACCCCATGTGTGTACCTGCGGCGGTAAAGCCGCCCTTGCACTGCACAACCGCGCAACCGCCGCCATGACGCGCAGAATGTTTTTGGGGGGCGCTGCTGCGGCCATCGTCCCGTTCATCGGGTTTCAAACCAGCAAAGCAATTGCGCAGCAACCCGCGCCACCCGACCGCCCCGTTCTGTTTACCAACTTACGCTTGTTTGACGGCATCAGCAACACCGTGCGAACCGGGGTCAACATCCTTGTCGAGGGCAATCGAGTCGCAGCGCTGCCCCCCGTCGGTGAGCCCGTCGAAAACGCCAAGATCGTCGACTGCGGCGGGCGGCTGGCCATGCCGGGCCTGATCGATGCGCACTGGCACTCAATGTTCTGCGGCATTACCGAAATGGCCGCCATGACCGCCGACATAGGCTACGTGTATTTGGTCGCGGCCCGCGAAGCCGAGCACACCCTACTGCGCGGCTTTACCAGTGTACGCGACGCAGGTGGCCCAAGTTTTGCACTCAAACGGGCCATCGATGAAGGTATTGTGGTTGGCCCCCGTATTTTCCCGTCTGGCGCAATGATTTCGCAGACCTCAGGTCACGGTGACTTTCGCATGCGTCACGAAGTGCCACGCAACGACAGCGACCCGCTCAGCATAGCCGAGCGTATGGGCGCGGCCATGATTGCCGACGGCGCCGACAACGTACTGCGGCGCGTGCGCGAGCAGCTTATGCTGGGGGCCAGCCAGATCAAACTGATGGCCGGTGGCGGGGTCACGTCGTTATACGACCCGCTCGACACCACACAATATTCCGAGGCAGAGTTACGTGCTGCCGTTGGGGCCGCCGAAGACTGGGGCACCTACGTCATGGTGCACGTCTATACGTCGCGCGGCATACAGCGCGCCATTCGGGCTGGGGTTCGGTCTATCGAGCATGGCCAGTTGGCCGATGAACAAGCCGCCCGCCTGATGGCCGACGAAGGCGTATGGTGGAGCCTGCAACCATTTTTGGCCGACGACGACGCCAACATCAAAGCCGACCCGGGGGCAAAAGCCAAGCAGCTCGAGGTGGCTGAAGGCACCGTACGAGCCTACCAAATGGCCATAGACATGAAAATTAAAACAGCCTGGGGCACAGATATTCTGTTCACACCTCAGAACCTAAAATCTCATGGCCGGCAATTGGCTAAACTTACCCGCTTTTACGACCCAATGGCACTATTAAAGATAGCCACAGCCAGCAACGGCGAACTGCTTGGCCTGGCTGGTAACCGCAGTCCTTACCAGGGCAAATTGGGGGTGATCGAGCCAGGCGCCTTTGCCGACCTGCTTATTGCCGATGGCGACCCGACCGTCAATCTCGACTTCCTTGGCGACCCCGACACGAACTTGAAACTCATCATGAAAGACGGTCGTATCTATAAAGATCAACTGTAATGCGCGCCCTGCACATCTTTCGACCCGCTTTGGCCGTCGCGGCCAGGCTTGGCCTGCTAACGTGCCTGCTTGCCCTGTCGGGCTGCAGTCAGGGGCGAGCCCCCTCGTTCATGATCATGGGCAGCTATTTCCCAGCCTGGCTGGTGGGTCTCGCAATCAGTATTCCGCTAACCGTTGTTATCCGTCAGGGCTTGATCCGTAGCGGTCTTGACGACGCGCTGCCTGTGCGGCTGCTGGTCTATGTCTGCCTTTGCGTACTGCTGACGCTGGCCTTCACTTACATATTTTCGCCCCAATAAGACTCATGTCACACGAACAAAATGCAGCGCATGGTCGCTACGCCCGCTGGCTTGCTTTTGGCATTATTGCCGCTACGGTACTGGCGGCATTAGCCTGGTGGCGATACATCGACGTTAACCTGCTATCTGAAGACGCCATCCTGGAAGCAGACGTTGTCCATATCAGCACGCCAGTGCCGGGAAAGATCATCGAACTCGCTGTACGCGAAGGCGACCGCGTCGCACGTGGCGACCTTCTGTTCAAGCTTGATCCGCAAGCCTACGAGTTGCGAGTCGCCCAGGCCCAGGCAGAAGTTGCCATGACTAAAGCAACATTAGCCTCGCGCGAACGACAAATTCGCGCCGAAACGGCCAACGCATCCATTGCCAACCAGCAAATCAAACGCGCCGAAGCCAATCTTGAATTGGCGCGCAGTACGGTGCATCGCCTCGAACCCCTGGCACGCAAAGGGTATGTCCCCCAACAAGAGCTTGACACTGCCCGAACCGCAATGCGCGACGCTCAGGTATCCCTGACGCAGGCACAGGCACAATCCGAGGCCGCCAAAGAACTGATTGGCGAGATCGAAGCCGCCCAGGCTGCCGTGTTGGCTGCAACCGCCGGCCTAGGCCTGGCACAAAAAGCACTTGCCGATACTACCGTCACCGCGCCCCACAACGGTCTGGTCGTCGGGCTCAAGGTATCCAGCGGCGAACACCTGGGGCCAGACCAAAGCGTCTTTACCCTGATCAACACCGATCAATGGTATGCCACCGCCCTATTCCGGGAAACGGACTTGGCGAGTTTGCGCGTCGGGCAATGCGGTCAGGCGTTCGCACTGGCCGACCCTTCACGTCATATTCCAGGCCGCATCGTTTCCATTGGCTGGGGGGTTGCTACCGAAGACTTAATTAGTCTGCCGCGCGCCCTGCCCTACGTGCAGAAATCATTGAACTGGGTTCGCGTCGCACAACGCTTCCCAGTCAGGCTTTTGCTCGAAAATCCTCCCCCAGAGCTGATGCGCGCGGGTGGGTCGGCCTCTGTTGTGATTCGCACCGACGCGCAATGCTAAGGGCGCAAAGTCAATGAATCGAGCTTTGTGGCACGAGGTCGGCCGTGAGCTGGCGCCCTTCGATGGGCGTTTGGGGACGGCCTGGCGCATCAGCGTAATTTGTTCGCTAGCGACGCTGGCCTTTATGACATGGCAAATCCCGTTAGCCGCCATTGGATGCTACTTGGTGCTGTTTGTCATGAAGCCCGATCCAGGTGAAAGCACCTTGATGGCCATCGGCATCTGCATCCTCGTATCGACGGTCGTTGCCCTGCTGGTTTGGCTCACCCAGCTGTCCATCGATATCCCAGCCTTACGACTATTTGTACTGGCCAGCGCCTCATTCATTTTTATGTACCTGGCCTCCGCGTCAAAGCTGGGTCCGGCCGGCAACATTATTGCCCTGGTCATCGCTTTCATCATGACGCTGCTGGGCAGTGCGCCGTTTGGTGAAGTCGCCACCCGCGGTATTTTGTACGCCTGGCTGATGACGCTGATTCCTATGGGGCTGCTGATTGCCTGCAACATGGCTTTTGGCAGATCGGCACCGTCGCTGCTAACTGCCGAACTGGCTCGCCGCATTCGCCTGGCAGAAGATATTCTTGCAGGTACCCAACCGCCTGCATCGGCACGGCAAGCCCTGCACGAAGGCGGCGCGCCGGTTGCCAGTTACCTGCAGTTCATCAGCATTTTTCATTTACTACCAACCACCGAAATACATCGTCTTCGAACGCGCCATGAGCATATGCTGCAGCTATTAATGCTGGCCACGCGACTCCCCGACCCGACAGACGACGCAACGGCGCTTTCCGATACGACGCAGGCGGCGGCAGTGCGGCGTGAGATTCAGACAGGCCTGAACCAACTGGATGCCCCTGTGCCCCAGGGCCCGCCAGAGCCGCATTCAGGTTTTTTTCGCGCCGATGCGCTCAGCAACCCTGAGCACTACCGGTTTGCCCTGAAAACCACCCTGGCGGCGAGCCTGGCCTACATCACCTATACCGCGCTGGACTGGCAGGACATCCACACGGCTATGGTGACCTGCTATGTGGCAGCACTGGGCTCGACCGGCGAAACCTTACACAAACTGACCCTGCGCATTGTGGGCTGCCTAATTGGTGCAGCCATGGGCATAGCGTCCATTTTGTTCCTGATTCCCTACATGACCTCGATCGGGGAACTGATGCTTCTGGTGTTTGCCGGCATTTTGGTGGCGGGCTGGGTCTCCAGCGGCTCAGAGCGCATTGCCTATGCGGGCGTGCAAATCGGCCTTGCCTTTTTGCTGACTGTCCTGCAAGGGTTTGGCCCCGATGTGGAGATTTCTGTCGCGACAGACCGTGTGGCTGGTATTTTGTTGGGCAATGCACTGCTGTACCTGATTTTTACAAGAATCTGGCCAATCAGCAGCCTTGAAATGGCACGTGCAGGCCTGGCCGAAGTCCGCGAAAAATTGCAGGTTTACGGCAAGAACGCGCAAAAGTTGCAGACGCTTGCGCCTTCCCAGGCGGCAAACCTGTTGGGCGCGCTGGGCGGTGTTCGTGAGCAACTGGTAATGCGGCGGTTCGAGCCGCGCACACTGCATACCGACCCTCACGAAGCCACCCAATTGCAGCAAACCCTGAACGACTATGAACTGCGCTGCATTTCCGCTGCGCTAGACCCGCAGTGGGCGACCCCACCGGCCACCGAAGCGCCGTTGCACACCTCGCTTGCCACACCCATATTGTCACGCCCAACGTCATGACCCCAACCCAAACGAAAAAGCGACTGTTTTTAATCGGACCATCGGTCCGCCTGGGCAGCTATGGTCGCGGCGCAGGCGCCGCTGCGATGACCCTGCTTCTAACCGCTTGCGCCAGCAACGCCATCGATCGTGCGCCGCGTTCACCCAATACCGCCTGGCAAGCCGATAGCGCTGCCCAGCCGAGCAACACGAGCGAGACCTTAGGGCCGACGGGTCGCAACGAAGGCTTCAGCGTTCCCCCTGTTGCCGCGCTAGGTCAGCTAGCCACCGGCATTGATATTGATCTAGAAAAAACGCATTCACTGCCCGAATTGATCGATATTGCGCAACGCGGGCATCCCGATACGCGTCTGGCCTGGAATCGTGCACGTCAGGCTGCGCTGGCCGTTGGCATGGTCGAAGCGACCTTCTTGCCCATGCTATCGGCAAACGTTGTAGGCGGGTACCAGCGGACCCGCTACCCACTGCCTGAAAATATTACCGGCATCCGAGACATCAAGACTGAATTAAGCGGAGTCGTCCCCGCACTGACCCTGGGGTGGTTGCTATTCGACTTTGGCCAGCGCAAGGCGCTATACGACGCGGCGTCAGAGTTATCGTTTGCACAGAACGTTCTGTTTAATGCTGCACACCAAAAAATCATACGCGACGTCACCGACCAGTTTTACCAATACAACACCGCACGCACGCACCGCGCACTCTCGGCGTCGATGCTAGTCAACCAACAGAAAGTACTGGCCGCCGTCACACAGCGACAAAAAGCAGGGCTGGCGACAACGGTTGAGCTAGCGCTGGCGCGCCAAGCCGTTGCGCAGGCAAAGCTGCGTGTCGTTGAAAGACAAGGCGCTGAACGCAACACGTATCTGGGCTTGTTGAATGCCGTGGGCGTTTCGCCCACAGTCAAGCTGAAGGTCGCCGAGCCCGAGCAACGCTCACTTCCTGACACCATTGACCCACTGACCGCCGACATCATCCAGAATGCACTCACGCAGCGCCCCGATCTTGTGGCCGCCTATTCGGCGGTGAAGGCCGCACAGGCCGGAATCACAGCGACAGAGGCCGACTTCCTGCCCAAGGTATACCTGGGTGCAGTCGCCGCACATAACCGTACTTCGTTTGACGTTGTTGGCCTACCCGGGCTCAGCCAGACCTCGACATCGCACGGCGTGCTTTTAGGTGTGACCTTACCGATTTTTGATGGCGGCCTGCGCAGGGCACGCGTACATGAGGCGCGCCTGCGCGCCGACGACGCCCAAACCCTATTGGAAAATCAACAGCGTAATGCCGTCCGAGAAATTATCGCGGCCGAGACAATGTTGCAGACCGCATTGCAAAGCACAAAAACGGCCCGTGAGCTGGTCGATGCGGCGCAAACAACCTACGATGCCGCACTATCTTCTTACCAAGAGGGTGTTAGCACGGTGACGATAGCCATCGAAGCCACATCACAATTATTGACCGCGCAACAGGCCTACGCCGACGCCCAAACCGCGTCATTAATTGCTGCGGCCAACCTGGCATTTGTCATGGGTGACATGACAACGCCCCGAAGCGAGTGGTTATCCCGTTAGCAGGCAAACACTCACCACGTTTTTTGCTCAGTTTCCCTTTCTGGACCAAGTCATCATCAGCTTATCTAGCGCATTACCGAATGCGCGTCTGTCTGACTGACTGAACGTTGCGGGCCCGCCCGTATCAACGCCCTGGCTACGCAACTCGTCCATCATGTCGCGCATAGCCAGCCGTTCGCCTATCGTCTCAATCGTGTAATGCTCGCCTCGCGGGTTAAGCGCAAAAGCGCCTTTGGCCAATACAAGGCTGGCCAAAGGGATATCGCCGGTAATCACTAAATCGCCCGCACAAGCTTTTTGAACAATGTAATCGTCTGCCACGTCGAAACCGCGTGGCACCTGCACCGCCCGAATAAACGGTGACGGCGGCGTGCGCAACATTTGATTCGCCACAAGCGTTGTCGAACGCTGCCAACGCTGCGCCGCCCGATAGAGAATATCTTTGACGACGACGGGGCAGGCATCGGCGTCAACCCAAATTTGCATGCGTTAAGCCTTCAGGGCGTCGGCCAGCAGGCTATTGATAAGGTCGTTGACGGCCACACCATCGGCTTGCGCCTTGGCATTCAGGGCCGTAATGACGGACTGTTGAAGTTTAACGGGGAACGAAACAAGACCCGCAGCTTGGTCCAGCCGCCGTTGCTCACGCCGGTCGGGTACAGCAGCGGCACCCGCAAAACGCCCAGGAGGCAAGCTGGCATTAAGTTTGCCCATGATTTTCAGGGCTTTGTTTTTTTCGAGATCAGTTTTTTTCATGAAGGGTCCGTGTGACGCGCCCCGTCAGCGACAGAGCGGCAGCGCACATTCTAGTTGAAAACCTTACAAACCCAGTTTCAATAATCGACCATTGCCACTATCGGTGAGCACATAAACATAACCGTCCGGGCCAACGCGCACGTCACGAATTCGCTCACTCAATGACTCCAGCAAGCGCTCTTCGCCCGTAACCTTGTTGCCCTCTAGCGTCAGGCGAAGTAACGCCTGCCCGCGCAGTGCGCCGATAAACAACGACCCTTTCCAGGCCGGAAACTGGTCGGCATCGTAAAACGCCATGCCCGAAATGGCCGGCGATACCTTCCAGTAGTGAATGGGCTGCTCGGTTCCCTCTACGGTCGTCCCCTGCGCTTCGGGGATGTCAAAGCCAGAATAATTGATGCCGTAGGTGGCCAGTGGCCAGCCGTAATTTTTACCGGGTTTGGGGATGTTGATTTCATCACCACCACGCGGCCCGTGCTCATGTGTCCACAATTCACCCGTCCAGGGGTTAAACGCCGCGCCTTGCTGGTTTCGATGGCCGTACGACCAGATCTCCGGGCGAGCACCCGCTTGGTTAACGAAAGGGTTGTCATCCGGAATGCGGCCATCTGGGTGCAACCGAACTACTTTGCCTTGAAGCTTGTCCAGATCTTGAGCAGTGGGGCGCTGGTTGTTGTCGCCCAGGGCAATATAAAGATAGCCCTTTTGGTCAAACGCCAGGCGCGACCCAAAGTGCACACCGCTCGATAAACGCGGCATCTGCCTGAAGATGACCTTGAAATCATTCAGTGCTGTGCCGTCGTCCGACAGTACGCCGTAGCCGGCAGCCGTGCTGCCATTGCCTTCGCCCTCTTCAGCGTAGGTCAGATAAACACGACGCGACTGCTCAAAGTCGGGTGCCAGTGCGACGTCAAGCAAGCCCCCTTGCCCACGCTCGTAAACTGCCGGCACGCCTTTTATGGGTTCAGACAGCCCCACTTCAGCGCGCCACAAACGCAGATTGCCGGGCTTTTCGGTAATGAGAATACCTTCATTGCCAGGTAAGAACGCCATTGCCCAGGGGCGGTCAAGATTACGGGTCACTTCAGTCAAGTTCAGTTGACCCAGTTGGCTGGGCAAAACCTGCACAGCCTTGTCTTGCGCGTTAACCAAGGTAACGGGCGCGGCCCATACGGCTGCGGTCAACGCAGCACCCACCAAAAGGCGCCGGGTTATAGACAGTTTTGTCATTGATCGCTCCAAGCTGAATATCGGCAAGCTACACCTTTTGACCTGCTGTCCCGCTACGTCTTTAAAGACAAACCATGGCCTGGGGTGTCTTGAGGTTGCAGCATGCCATCGGCGCTGCGCTCAGGCCACCCCTCGAAGGCATCTTCAACAATCGGAAAGGCTTCAAGTAACAACTGGCCGTGAAATGCACCCGAAAAATGCACGAACAGCCCAGGCAAAAAGTGCGGGGCAACTAGTATGCCCTTCGATGCTGCCATTCGGGCCACCTCCAGACAGGGGGTCAAGCCCCCCGCCATGGCCAGGTCGGGCTGAATGACGCCAGCAATACCGTCTTCTATGCATACCGAAAAACGATCCAACCCCTGAAGGTGTTCGCCTATGGCAATGATCGCACCCGTATTTTGAGCAGAAAGACGGCGATACCCCAACACGTCATCGGCAGGTAAAGGTTCTTCAACAAAGCTTAGCTTGTACTCGGCAGCCAATGCCAGCAGCTTTGCTGCGCTTTGGGCATTGCCTTTTTCATTGGCATCGGCCATTAGCCGAGCTTGCGGGCCGATAGCATCACGCACGGCGCTTAAGACGACTTCGTCGCCGGCATCGGCATTGACCCGCGGCTTAACGCCGGCATAGCCGGCTGCCATATATTGCGCCGCCAACTCGGCGACGGCTTGAGGGTCGTCTTTAGGGCCGAACCCGCCGCTGGCATATACCGGCACAGGGGCCATGCCGCCGCCCAGCGCCTGAGCCAATGGCCGGTTTTGACGCCTTGCAGTCAAATCCCATAAGGCGACGTCCAGCGCAGCAAGAGCCAACATGTTGGGGCCATCGCCAGTTCTGTTAAAGCTCTTTTTTATGTCGGCCCAATGCTCGGGCGGCGTTTTTAATACCGCCCATTGCAAAAAGCGGTTGGCCTGCGCCTGGGCAAGCTGCGCGACGACACCGCCCCCTCCCCCGATCACATACGAAAACCCCAGCCCTGTTGCGCCATCGGTATCGCGCAAGGTCGCGACAATAATGTCAACGCCCGTGACCCCGGAACCCCCGATGGGCTTTGCAAATTTCTTTTCAACAAGCTGGATGTGAGCGGTAGCGATTTGTGTCATGGCAGAGACCTAACTTTTTAGGCATAGTACCTGACCATAACGCCAATACAAGGGGTTGCCGCGCACCCATGCTGGCGGGTCAACCTATTACCGGCGGGCTCTTGTACACGGCTTCGACCAGCGCCTCGGTGCGATCACCGACACTTTGGCCGCCGCACTGAAAGTTTGACTGGCAGGCAAACGAAAGGTTGGCGTCGCAATCGGCAAATGCCAGCGTGCCGCCCGAACCAAAATGACCAAAGGCATCGGGGTTAGGCCCCATGGGTACCCATCCCGGCTTGTTTTTGAAAAAACCCAAAGCCATACGCAACGGGCGATTGAGGATGGCATCTTCAGCCTCCCATTGCAGGGTCTGTGCTTGAGCCACCGCCGCATCGGACAACAACCGGACACCGTTGAGTTCGCCATAATTAGCCAGCAAGGCATAAACAGTAGCTTGCCCACGCGCCGTGCCGTGACCGCCAAACGAGGGCAAAAATGCGGTTCGCACCTTTGCTGAATTAATCACGTCGACGTTCCAAGGCTTGGGCATTGCGTTCCAGGCCCGATAGATATTGGACCCCGGTGTCTGGCCGCGTTGGTATTGCTCGTTGACCGTATCGGCCGGATACAGCGTTGCTACCTTATCCAACAACCCCGGCGGCACCCCAAGATAAAACGCGACCCCCAAAGGCCCGCAGACCTCGGCTTTTAAAAATTCGACCACCGAACGCCCGCTGACGTTCAAAATGATAGTTGCAAACAAATAGCCGATGTTGGTGGTGTTATAGGCCGGCTGGGTACCAGGGGGCCACGGCAGCTTTTGTTCGGTCAGCGCGCGACGCATGGCCTCGAAATCAAACACGTCGTCGGTCTGAGCGCTGTCGTTAAAACACATCCCGCACTGATGCGACAGCACATGCCTGATCAAGACCTTTTCTTTGCCCGGGTCGGCATCTGCAAACCCAGGCCAATAGCGGGCCACTGGGTCATCAAGGCTAAGCAAGCCTTGATCGGCCAGCATGTGTATGCACAACGCGCTCATGGCTTTGGATACCGAGAATAAAACAGACATACTGTCTTCTTCCCATGGCGCTTGACGATCGAGGTCGCGAAACCCACCCCATAAATCAACGACTTTTATGCCTTGATGAAACACCGTGACGGCCGCGCCTATTTCACGCCGCGCCTCGAAGTTTTCGCGAAAAGCATCAAGCACATGCCTAAACCCCGGGGCGCAAAACCCGGAAATTAGTGCCGGCTTGCCTCGTGCCAGAACACCTTCATTGAGCATTATCGAGCTCCCGATGCCGTATCAGAGACTAAGCAAGCGCTGCGCGTTACCGGCAAGAATTTGGTCTTTCTGCGTTCCGCTGAGCGATGCCAGTGTTTCCACCGGGGTACGCGGTGCAGCCACACCCATATCGAAGCAATAGTCGCTACCCAGCATGACGCGCTCTGCCCCCACCTGCTTGATCAGAAAATCGAGTGCGGCTGCGTCGTGCGTAATGGTGTCGTAGTAAAAGCGACCCGCATACTCGCGCGGGCTGCGCTTGAGCGCAACGCACTCGGGGCGAACCGACCAGCCATGCGCAATACGGCCCAACAAAAAGGGCAAGGCGCCGCCGCCATGCGGCAGGGCCACTTCAAGTTTGGGGAACTGATCCATGACACCCGAGAACACCAGATGTGCCGCGGCAATGGCGGTGTCGAACGGGTTACCCAGCAAGTTTGCCAAGAAGTACTGGCTGAGCCGATCTTGCATGCCAACCACCTTGAGCGGATGCAGGAAGATGGGCAGGCCAAGTTCCTCAAGGACTTCGTACACTGGCCAAAATTTCGGGTCGGATAAATTGGTGTCGTTGATGGCCGTACCCAAATAAACCCCTTTGATGCCTTTTATTTTCGACACCCGCTTTGCCTCGGCAATAGCGCGCTCGGGAAACTGCATGGGCAATGTGGCAAAGCCAAACAACTTACCGGGCGCCTTTTCGTGCGCCTGCGCCAGCGAGTCGTTGAACACCTGACTTAACCGGTCGGCCAAATCGGCGTCGGCCCAATACACCATGGGCTGTGTCAGCGACAAAATCTGTTGCGTGACGCCTGTTTCTTCCATATCGGCCAGACGCAGATCAAGGTCGATGAATTTATTGGCAATAGGGCCAGTAAACAACGGGCCTACCTTGAGCGCCTGCACTCCCCCCAGGTCAACGGCTTCGGCCCCTGCTGCCCCCCCCTGGCTTTTGACCAGATCGATATAGGCTTGCGAGTAGTAGTGCGCATGGATGTCAATCGCGCGAAAAGCGTTGCAGGAGTTGCAATTACAGCCTGACGTAGCGTTGGATAAGTGACTCATGGTTTGCCTTGTAGAATGAGTTGGCGGCATAAAACAGATATATTATTAAATCAATTTGATATATCTAATGCGTTTATCATAAACTTCAAGGGTGGTTTTTCATAGGGGGTTAACCCCAAACCTTAACTTGCAGGGCCCCTGTAAACTCGACCCTTTAATTCCAACACAATACGCATGCCGCAACCCGCAGGCCGACACGCGCAAGGTGACATGACAGATTCCCGCAAACCATCAAATCGGTCGGCCAGCATGACCGACCATGTCAAAGAAGCTATCGAATCAGACATTCACAATGGCAGTCTGTTGCCCGGAGATGCCCTGGACGAAGCACGCCTTTGCGAACGGTTCAATGTTTCCAGAACACCGGTTCGCGAGGCTCTTTTGCAGCTATCGGTGCAGGGCCTTATTACGATTGTGCCCAGGTCGGGCATATACGTGGCGCGCCTGTCATTGCCCGAACTGTTTGCCATGTACGAACTATTGGCCGAACTTGAAGGTATTTGCGCCAAATTTGCCGCGCTTCGCATGAGCCGATCGGAAGTCGCTACGCTACGCGCTGCACACGAAGATGCCGCGCTTAGCCGCAATAGCAAAGACCCCGCGGCGTACGGTGCGGCAAACGCCCGCTTCCATGCCCTGATTTACGAAGGCTGCCATAACCCGTTTTTAAAGTCGCAAGTCGCGCTGATTCGCAAGCGCACGCAGGTATATCGGCAAAACGTTTTCGAGAACATTGCCCGCATTGCACGATCGCACGAGGAACATGGACGTGTTGTGGCCGCGATCGAGGCCGGCGACGCCGAGACCGCAGTAGAGGAAATGCGCAAGCATATCGACGGCGGCGGCCGCGATTTTGCAAAGTTTTTGGCCGAGACACCGGCAGAGCGCTTCGAGCCTACTGCCCCGAGCACCACAAAAAACAAAGGTCGGCCGGCGCGCAGCAAACCTTAGCCAGGGCATCCGCACGACGGCGGTTGGGCCGCAACGCAGGCCTTTACGCTATTTAAGGCAACTTAGCGCTAGTGCCCAACGGCGGCGGCCCGCCCTTCCATCGGCGTACCACGCGCTGAAACACTAACGCATTAGGTATTTGCAACAAGGCCCCGGCATTCTCTTCTGTAGCGTCGCGCAAGGTGACGTACAACAAACTGATGTCAACGACCTCTCCTTTGGCGCCGGGCTTCTCGGCGGTATCGAGAATTTCGACGTAGTCACCCAAGCGAAATGGGCGCGCGGTAAAAATAAGAATGGCGCAAAAAATGTTAGAGAGCACGCTCCAGGCCGCGAAAAACGCCACAGCGGCAACCGCTGCAAAGCCGGTAAAGGCTGTCCAGAGCACCGTGCCCGAAACACCAAGGCGACCCAGCACAAGCAAACCGGCCGCAATCATGATGACCCAGCGCACAATGGTGGCGGTGGGCTGAATCAAGTGCATGGGTAAATCGTAGCGTTCGCTGGCGCGCAGCAAAATCCGTCTCAGACCTCGTTGCAAAAACCAGGCAACCAGCAAAATCACCAGCACCTGGAAGGTCAAGAACAACGAGCCCAGCCACTCATGGCTCCAGGCAGGAAAGTAGGGGATTAACGACGCAAGCACGGCAAAGTTCCAGAAAACCCGTTGGCGGCACAGGGGTGGCGATATGCAAGCCAGCCCGCACCGATACAGAAAGTTTGAATCACAACCTGTACTTTACCCAAGTTCAACACGCCGCATGCCGGCGCCCGCGCATTCAGAGTGCGGACAGACCGACACGCGCCGTTGCCCAGTCTCAGCTATACCGCTTTTCTACCGCCTTGTTTTCGTCGAACCAATCGAACGGCTCATCGGAAAGATTCACCACCACACTTTGTGTTCTGGTATAGGCCTCGTAAGTAACAATACCGTTCTCTTTGCCAACACCGCTTTCTTTAAAGCCACCCCACGGCGACGAGGGGTCGATACGATGGTGATCGTTGATCCAGACTATGCCCATTTCAAGCGAATGCGCAACACGATGCGCGCGAGCGATATCGCGTGTCCAGACGCTACCGGCAAGCCCGAAGTTCGTGGCGTTGGCCAACTCAATGGCGTGCGCTTCGTCGCGGAACGGCATAGCGCAGACTACCGGACCAAAGATTTCCTCTTGCTCGACCCGCATCCCCAACTTCACGTTGGTAAATACAGTAGGCTGCAAGAAGTACCCATCGGCCAACGCGCCGCCGGGTCGTTCGCCGCCTACAGCCACGGTTGCGCCTTCAGAGCGACCAATATTGATGTAGTCCATAACGCGATCGAGTTGACGCTGGCACACCACCGGCCCGATTTCAGTGTTGATGTCAGCCGGATCACCCAAGCGCAGGTTCCGGGTGCGCTCGACCAGACGGCTGACCACCTGATCATAGATAGACTCTTGCACCAGCAAACGAGCGCCCTGCACGCAGGTTTGGCCCGCCGCAATAAACGACGCAAACAAGGCGCCGCTGACGGCGCGATCAATGTCGGTGTCGTCAAACACCAGCACCGAAGCCTTGCCGCCCAACTCTGCAGCAAAGCCAGCCAGGTTGCGCCCGGCCGCTGCACCAATATGGCGACCGGTCTCGGTACCACCCGTCACATCGATCTTCTGAATGTCGGGGTGTTCGGACAAGGCCTTACCCGCCGCCGCGCCGTAACCTGTAATGACGTTGTAAACGCCTTCGGGCAAACCGGCTTCGCGAAAGACATCGGCCAACATCAAAGGCGTAATGGGCGCCAATTCGCTGGGTTTGACGACCACGGCGTTACCCGCTGCAAGCGCTGGCGCCAGCTTCTTGGTCAGAATCAGCATGGGGTGATTCCAGGGTGTAATCAACCCCACTACCCCTAAGGGCTGACGACGGGTGTAGTTAACGTAAGGCCCGCCAAATGGGTGAACGCGCCCTTCGTGTGTACGCGCAACGGCCGAAAAGTATTCGTACCACTCGGGCAGGCGCGACACCTGTGCACGCATTTCGCGGATGGGCCGCCCAATCTGCTCTACTTCGCAATCAATAAATTCGGGCAGGCGCTCACGCAACAAACGCGCAAACTTTTCAAGCACGATAGCGCGCTCGGTGGGCGTACGTGCGCCCCACTCGCGTTGCGCCTTGTGTGCGGCCGCCACGGCAGCATCGACATGCGACGCATCACCCGCCGGCACGGTGGCAATAACCTGCCCATTAGCCGGGTTTTCAACAGGGATAGGCTCGGCGCCGGGCGCATCGACTTCTTGCCCGCCAATCAGCATTTTCCAGTGTTTTACAGCCATTTCTTCCTCGCTTAAGAACGTACAGCGGCAATCGCTTCATCGCCAGACATGACCCAGCCAAAGGCCGCGCGAACACACTTCAGTGCGGCGGCATGGGCTTCGGGGCCGTCCATGGTGTCGACACACTCTTCAATCACAATGGCGGCAAAGTCGCGTACGCAGGCGGCAACGGTTGTCGACAGCACGCATGAGTTCGTGTTTACGCCCGTGATCAGCAAGGTGTTGATGCCGTTGTTCTTGAGTGTGAATTCGAGGTCGCTGCCGATGAAGCAGTCATAACGACGCTTGGTATTGACCACCCAGTCACGCTCGTCGAGCAACTCGGGGATCACCTCGGTACCCGGCATGCCCCACAAGTTATGCTTGAGCACATTCTTGCGCGTGGCGGTCGGGTCTTCGGCACGGGTGCGCCAGTAAGGGTTGGTCCGAATTTCCTCAACGCTGCGGTACAAGGTCAACAGATGAATGACCGGGATACCCGCGTTGCGGCAGTTGTCGAAAAACCGCTTGTTGGTTTGAATCACCGCTTTTGACTGGTCGGCCGGCAATGGCATGGTGGCCACTTCAGGGTCGAGGTGACCGCGGTGCAAATCGATGGCAATTACTGCCGGACGAACAACATCTACGCCTAAATTCATTGAATACTCCTGGACAGGTTCAAGGGGGCCACGGTTAAACACCGTGCACCAAGTTGGGAAGCCACAGCAGCGCACTGGGCACGTAGGTAATCAGCAAGAGGGTCAACAACGACAACAGAATGAAAGGGATTGTTGACTTGACCACTTCCACATAGGGCAACCGGAAGGTGGCAATACCTATGAAAATATTCAAACCAAAAGGCGGGGTCACCATGCCTATGGCCAGGTTAAAGACCAATACCGTGCCCAGATGAACAGGGTCGATGCCGATAGCCGTGGCAGCCGGGGAAATTAGGGGCGCCATGATGATGACCGCTGAGTTCGGGTCGATAAACATGCCGGCAATCAAGAACAACCCATTAATAACAGCGAGCACTGCCGCAGCCGGAACGTCGTTGAGCAAGGCCGTGATGGCCACGGGCACGCGCTCCAATGTCATGAACCATGTCATCAGACTGCCGACCGAAATCACCACCATCAATGTTGAAATCATGATGGCCGAGGTTTGCGAAAGCTTGAACAACTCTTTGAACGAAAGCTGTCGGTAAACCAGAGTTTCGACCACGGCGGCGTATACGCAAGCGGCTGCAGCTGCTTCAGTGGGGGTGAACACGCCACTGTAGATGCCGCCGAAAATCACAACGGGTAGACCGATAGCCCAGATGGCTTCTTTGGCGCGTGTCAGATTTTGACGCCAACCGATGCGATCAGAGGTGTTGACCTTTGTGCGTACGGCATACCACCAGCAATAAACGCTTAAGAAGATGACAAACCAACCACCTGCGGCCAAGCCACCCAAGAATACGCGGGCTACCGAGGTAGACGTTTGCACTGAATAGAGAATCATGGCCACGCCTGGTGGAATCACCATGGCCAGCGTGGATGCCGACAAAATAAGCCCCACGGCAAAGCCACGACCATAGCCTTGCTTGAGCAACGCGGGATAGACAATGGGCCCGATGCTGACTACCGCCGCCGCACCAATCCCGGAAATGGCGCCGAACATGGCGCACGCCAGCACCGTCGCGATGGCAAGGCCCCCGCGCAGGTGGCCGACAAGCCCTTCCATCAAAGCGACAAGCTTGGCACCAATTTGCCCGCGGCCGACGATGTCGGCAGCAAAGATAAACAAAGGTACGGCCAGCAACGCGAAAATATTGATGCCCTCAACCAAACGCTGAGGCAGAACACGGGCGGGCATGGCTGGACCGAGCCACTCAAAAGACAGCACAGTGCCCGCGAGAATGGCCAGATATATCGGAAACGCAACGATAACCAGTAAGAACGCAACGGCAACTAAAACGGTGGTTGGCATAATTGACTCTCAGGCTTTGGTTGGAATGGCAGATTGATCTTGGGTATCAACATCGGGCACATCATCAGGCAGGCCGTAATCTGCAGCCCTGGGTAAAGTGCCCCCACCAAATAAAGTCACAAGCAGCTCAAACACGTAAGCCAGTGCCATCAAACCGCAGCCAACCGGTATTGCCATGTAGATCCAGCCGCGCCGAATCGGCAAACTACTACTCATCTGGCCGGTGCCCATGATGAAGCTCGCAAGCTCCCAACCCAGAAACGCGACATAACCCAAGGTAATGGCGCCAACAATTGCGCACAGAATCTGTACCAGCCGGACAACTGGCGACGGCACAATCCGGACGAACACATCAACCGTGATGTGGCGCTGGACCCGGACCAATAGATATGACCCAAGAAACGTCATCCAAACCAAAAGGTATCTGGACAGCTCCTCGCTGCCGATGACAACAAAATCAGCAAAATAACGAGCCACCGCGTTGGCAAAAAGTGCCCCAGTGATAACGAGCAAAGAAATGCCTGCCATAAAGCTGACGACCGCATCACAACCGCGAAGAAGACTGTCCAGAACTCTCATGAAGGATTACCCCTTGTTGATTTCAGCTTCGATGTTTTCCAGAATCTGACGACCGTTGTCGCCGTTCTGGCGGATAAAGAACGCACGCACCTCGGGCAACGTCGCATCACGCAAGCCATTACGCTGTTCGGGTGTCAGCTCAACAATCTCGACGCCTGCAGCTTTCATGCCTGCCATAGCTTTGGCCTCGGCTTTCTTGGTTTCTTCAACAACGACGGCAGCACCACTATCAATGGCCTTTGTCAGCTCGGTACGACACCCTTCGGGCAGTGCGTCGAACCAGGCCTTGGACACCATGAAGATCTGATCAAGGTTGCCGTGATACGTCATGGTCAAGGCTTTTTGAACTTCGTGCAGGCCCATCAGGTAGCTGGTGGACACTGGGTTCTCTTGGGCAACAATCGCCCCGCTTTGCAGTGCGTTGTAAGTCTCGGGGAACGGCATGTCGACAGGGGTCAGACCCAAAGCCTTTTGCTGCTCGATAAGCACAGCTGAGGGCATGACACGGGCGCGCTTGCCACGGAAGTCGGCGGTTGAGCGAAGCGGCTGGTTACCCGTCCATTGCTTGTAGCCGGTGTGCCAGACCTTGACCGAGTAAATACCCTGCTTGTTTGTGGTGTCGAGCAGAGTGCGCACAGCAGGCGAGTTCTGCACCGCCAGCAATTTGTTCAAGTCGCTGGGCCACATGAACGGGAAATCGAAAATACCCATCAGGGGTTGGAAACCAACGAGGAACGAAGCCGGCAATACAACGGCCTCGATCGAGCCAATTTGCATACCTTCGATCAAGTCGGTTGTCGCGCCCAACTGCCCCGCCGGAAACACCTGCGCATCCATGGGGCAGGTTTTAGAGTCTTTCATCATCTGAGCCACATGGTTAGAGGCCAGATCGCGCGGGTCGCCCTTAGGGGCAACGTGACCGATTTTCATGACTGGGTTGGCTGCGTGGGCAGCCGAGCCCATGAGTGCTGCAATAGACAGGGCCAGAACTGCTTTGCCTGCTTTCAGACGGAGTCGTGCGTTTTGTTTCATGTCTAAGCTCCTTGATCGCCGCAATGGGCGTGGACTCCCCCGGCTCCCCCGGGGGAAAGGGGTTAACGATGATCAACCTTTAAGCAATGCGCGCTGGTCAATGCCCAGGACGTCGGTCAGCCAGTCATTGATGCGCTCCTGACCCAGAGTGGGGTTGTCGTGCTGACAATGTTCTGCGCCGGTTTCTTCTTCGCCGACCAGATCCAACGTGACATCGACACCATGTTGCTTGGCGTAGTCGTAGACCTTCTTGGCCTGATCGACACCCAGCACGTCGTAGCCGCCGTGCAAAATGAGGTACGGGCACTTGATCTTGTCGATAACGCCTTCCAGTACAAAATCTTTGCCCTTCTCGAAGGCCTCTTTCATGGACTTGGCGCCAAATACCCAGCGGATGTGGCCAGCCAAACCATGGCTGTCATCGGCAGAGCCCCACAGTTCGTTGACGCTCCAGATGGCGCCATGCGACACCACGGCGGCCAGACGGTGCTCAAACGAAGCGGCCCGCGCGGCGTAGTACCCACCCAAGCTAGAACCACTCATGGCAATGCGCGACGTGTCGACGTCATCGCGGGTTTCGAGGTAATCGATGCATTTGCCTACAGGCACCTCGTAGTCGTAGCGATTCACAATTTTGTGGCGGCGGATCGTGCCGCCCTGGCCTGGGCCGTCAACCATGAGTACCGACATCCCACGCTGAATGGCGCCATGAGCCACCATGAACCACATTTCGTCTTTGAACGAATCAAGGCCGCCAAAGCACATGAGTACAGGCTGGCGAGGCGAAGGGTTGACGGGTGAGCGTAGGAAATAGGCATACAAGAATTTGCCATCCAGATAAGGCACCTGGACTTTTTCCAATTTGGGGTTCAGGTACTGCCCCCATTTTTCTGTGCACGCTTCCAACTTGTCGAAAACCTGCAGACGACGCGGATCTTCACCCTCCAGCCAGAACTCGGCTTCGCGGTAATAATCGACAGCACGCAACCAGCAGTTTTGCGCAGTGACGACATGACCTTTGGCATTTGCCGCATCGCCACGCTCATGATTGCGATCACCAATGTGAAGCCACTCGCGGTACCAGGACTCGGAATCGGAAGGATCGATACGTGCGCCAGCCTGGAAAATTTCACTAATGGCGCCGCCGCCTTCCTGGGTTTCGCCCAAAGCACGGCGAAACTGATAAGACATCCAGGGATAGTCGGGCCATTGGTGCCAACCGTAAGGTTTGTAGTGTGGCTCTTTGCGATCGAGCACTTCGTTAATCAGTTTTTGTTCCATTGAAGGGGTCTCCTGAGCGCCAGGGGCGCATGGTCAAAGTCATCACGCTGCGGCAAACGTACGGATTGCCGCAGGTGCTTTAAAACTCGGGTTTACGTTGGGTTTGAAACCAGTCATGAATTTGCTCGCCGGTGTGAAAGGCAACGTCTTCATGACCAGCGATGTATTTGCACAGCGCGTCGAGTGCGCCAATACGATGCGGCACTCCGGTCAGGTACGGGTGGATGCTGATTGCCATGACACGGGCAGAGTCAGCGCTTTCGGCATACAACTGGTCAAACTGCAATTTGCCGCGCTTGAATAGTTCGTCGGAAGCATGCAATTGCACAGCGCTCATGACGACGTCGTTGATCTCGACCGTGTAGGGCACCGAGGTGATTGGGCCATGTGCCGTTTTGAGGTGCACCGGCTGGTCGTCCAGCACCCAGTCGGCCACGTACTCAATTCCGGCCTCGGCCAGCAAATCGAGGGTGACTTCGGTTTCTGTCAGACCGGGGCTCTCCCAGCCGCGAGGCGGCTTGCCCGTAACCTGACGGATCGCCTCGATGGTGTCGCGAATCGCTGTTTTTTGATCGGGCACTTTGTGCATGGGGCCCTGTAAGAACCCGTGCCCCATGAACTCCCAACCCATATCGTGCGCTGCCTGGGCAATACGCGGATAGGCGGTGCATACCGAACCATTAATGGCCAGTGTCGGTGTAATGTTGTAGCGCTTGAGCACTTCGACAAAACGCCAGAACCCGACACGCATGCCGTATTCGTGCCATGCCCAATTGGGAACGTCAGGCAACAAAGGCTGGCCCATGGGCGGCGGCAGCACGGCCCGCGGCATGGCGTTGGCATGGTGCCAGTGCTCGACGTTAACAATGACCCAAACCGCCATCTTCTTGCCGTTAGGCAAAGACAGTTTGGGACGATCGACAATGGCGCTGTAAGGCGCACGGATCGGGGGTGTTAATTCTCCAGCCATTCGCGTTTCTCCTGATGCACGTTCAACAGATTTATCTTCATAATAAAATCCATTGCCGTATATTCAACTAATTTGAATGACTTGAAAAATTGGTGTTTATACTAATGCCTGTTGAAAACTCTCGATTGACCCGGAATGCGCCCAGTGAACATTCCCGCCCAATTCAAAACGTAACAAAGTGAATACTGCACAAACAAGGAGATCCGCAATGACGGATTCGGCCAAACACCTTGAAAATGACGACAACGAAGATGTTGCGCTGTCAGAAACGCTGGTTGGTGCGCGTATCAGGCACGCACGAATTTCGCGTGGGCTTACCCTGCAACAACTCGCGACCATGGTCGATTGCTCGACCAGCCTGCTGTCAAAAGTTGAAAACCGAAAAGCCAATCCATCCATCCCCATGCTGCATAAAATTTGCCGCGCATTGGGCACCAACATCGCCGCGCTATTTGCATCGCCGGAAGACCGTGACACGGTAGTCGTGCGCGCACACGAACGACCTGTTCTGGCGACCGACCAGATGCACAATGGCATTGGCATTACGCTGGAACGACTCATCCCTGCCCTACCAGGCAATTTGTTGCAGGGCCACATGCATGTGGTTCAGCCTGGCGGCTACAGCGATGGCACGCTCGAACACGAAGGCGAGGAGGTCGGCTATGTCGTTGAGGGCACGCTGGAAATTGTGGTGAACGGAAAGATGTACCTGGTTGAAGCCGGCGACTCGTTTTTCTTTCATTCAGACCTGCCCCACAGTTACCGCAACCCAGGCGAAGTCGTAACCCGCGTTGTCTGGATCAACACGCCCCCAACCTTTTGACCCGCTTTTTAAAAGTTGCCCCACCTTCCAAGGAGCCTTACTGATGACATTGCCACGCGTTAAAGTCGTTGTACTTGGCGGCACAATTACCATGGCGCCCAGCGCTGCACCCGGCATCACCCCCACCCTTACCGGCGACGACCTGCTCGCGCAAATTCCATCGCTCAAAGATGTCGCGCAGCTTGAGGTCTCGACACCCTTCCTGAAGCCTGGCGCATCGCTGACCTTTGAAGACATTGCGGGGTTGGCAAAAGGCTTTGCACAAGATGACGCCAACGGCATCGCCGGCATTGTGGTCGTGCAAGGTACTGACACCATTGACGAAACCAGCTTTCTGATCGACTTGCTTTATGCAGGTGATGCCGGCGTTATCGTGACTGGCGCCATGCGCGGCGCCAGCGCGCTAAGCGCTGACGGCCCCGGTAACCTGTATGCCGCTATCAGCGCTGCCGCCAGCCCCGAAACCCGAGGCATGGGGTGCCTGGTCGCGTTAAACGAAGAGCTGCACGCTGCAGCTTCGGTCGAAAAAATGCACAAAGGCCTGGTGTCATCATTTCAGTCGCCAGATGGCGGCCCCCTGGCGTACTTCCTCGAGAACCGCGTGCGGCTGCTGCGCAAGCCTGTTCGTCGCTCGACCCTCAAACGCCAACCTTCGGCTTTTCCGTCGGTTTGTATCATCAAGCCATGCCTGGACGAGAACCCCGCCTTGCTGAACGCCCTGCCCGCTTTGGGTTATAGCGGCGTGGTCATTGAGGCCATGGGGGTGGGTCATGTGCCGCAACAAGTCCTGGAGGCAATTGACAAGGTGGTCAAAGATATCCCGGTGGTGCTGGCTTCCAGAGTGCCTGGCGGCCCCGTTTACAAAAACACCTATGGCTTTCCCGGGTCGGAAATCGACTTGATCAGTCGTCGCGGATTGATTCCAGCCGGCTGGCTATCGCCCCAAAAAGCACGCCTGCTGCTAACACTTTGCCTGGCCTGCGGTATGAACAAAAGCGATATGGAAGCCGCCTTTGCCCACTTTGATTAAAAGTGGCCAATAACTTACGGACGGCAGGCCCGTTCAGCCTAACCGCTGCAACGGGTCTTGCCGAAAGTAAGTCGACAACAGCGCATACCAGTCGGGATACCAGTGCGCCAAGCCCTGCGGGCTTAGAAAAAACGCTTCGGCACTTACCGCGAAGAACTCGGCCGTATCGGTGGCCGCGTAGGGGTCCAGCGGCAAATGGCTGAAGTAAATCATGGCAGCTTCCGATTCTGGGTCGACGTCGCGCGGAATACTGTCCTCGGCGTCAGTCAACATGTGTTCGAAATGTGACCAGGTATCGTGCAGCACGTCGGCCCACCGTGCCGGCGAAATTTCGGTATGCGATGCAAGGCTGGGCACACCATCAGCGTCGCCGCACTGCAAGTCAAGCTTGTGCACGAACTCATGAATAACAACATTGACCTCGTCGCCGTGGCCCGGCTGAACATCGTGCCAAGACAGCACGAGCGGACCGCCTTCCCAAGCCTCGCCTGAGGCTTCTTCAATATATTCATGCACGACACCTGCCTCATCGACCTCAGTCCGGGGTACCAGAAAGCCGGCCGGATACACGATGATTTCTGTCCAGCCCTCGTAAAGGCGAGGATCAAGCTGCATGACCGGCAAAGCGGCCTGCAACGCAATTGATAGCTGCATCTCGAACGAAAGCGCTAACCCGTGCGCGCCGCAGAACGACTTGCTGGCCAGCACCCAGGCGGTTCTTTGCTTAAGCGCTGCCTCTTCTTGAGCCGATAAGCCACGCAAAAAAGAATGCGCGGCCAGCGCACGTTGCCAGCACGCTGGCGTGAGCCGTGCCATTTGAAAATCAATTTCTTTTTGACGGGCCCCACGCCCACCCAACCAACGAAACACCATGACGCCTGTATTGAATAACGTGAAATTTACCTGGCAGCCTTAAGGTTAACGCGTATCAGGCGTCCTGTGCCGGACCTGAATATCTACTTTTTAAGTATAAAAAATTCAGCTTTCTTTAAACAAAATTTAAGCTGAATTTCAATTTTTATTCAGCCAATTTTCAATGTTGTAAAAGTCGCATAAAAAACAATTGGCTTGGTTTAGAATTCCTGCACCTGAGAATCATTCGCATTATCAATTAATAAGGGTAGGGAAAATAAATGCAGTCATCCATTGCGAAACCATCCAAAACGTCTTTACGCGCGGTGCCATCGCTAGCGCTGGCGCTGGCTTCGTCCGCCGTGTTTGTTCCAACACATGTGTTCGGCCAAGCCGCCGACAACACCCCGGTACTGGCCCCCGTTAAAGTAACGGGCGAGCGCGAACAAGGCAGCTACCAGACCCCCGTAGCGTCGCAGCCCAAGTTCACTGCGCCGTTGCTCGACACACCCAAAACAGTGCAAGTCATTCCCCAGGCGGTCATTCAAGATAGCGCTGCTTCGTCGCTGGAAGATGTGTTGCGTAATGTGCCCGGCATTACTTTTGGTGCAGGCGAAGGCGGTCAACCCCTGGCAGACCGCCCTTTTATTCGCGGCATGTCTTCGGGTAACAACGTTTATGTTGATGGCATCCGCGACCCAGGCGGCCAAACCCGCGAGATTTTCAATCTGGAGTCGGTCGAAGTCATTAAAGGCGCAGATTCGGCATATGGCGGACGCGGCTCAGGTGGCGGCAGCATCAATCTGGCCAGCAAACGCGCCCGTCTGGGCAATTCTGCAGAAGGGTCGTTAGGCTTTGGTACCGATCACTACTTGCGCGGCACCGCCGACGGCAACTGGCAGTTCAATGAAACCTCGGCATTCCGCCTGAGCGTACTGGGCGCCAAAGGCGACGTTGCCGGGCGCGAAGCCGTTGACTACAAAAAGAAAGGCATCGCGCCATCGCTGTCGTTCGGGCTGGGTACGCCAACCCGCGTTACCCTAAGCTATTACCACCTGGAAACCGACGGTATGCCCGACTATGGGGTGCCACTGGCCAGCAAAGCACCTGCCCTGGGCAACGGCAGCGGCATTCTGGATGTAAGCCGAGACGCTTTCTATGGCCTATATGCGCGTGACTATCAAAAAACCAAAGCCGACATCGGTACGGTGGAAATCGAACACGACCTTTCAGACAAACTTACCTTTCGCAACGCAACACGCTATGGCAAAACCCTGAACGACTACGTGGTCACCAACCCCGGCGATGGCACAGTAAAGCTTGACCCAACCACCAATACCTACTGGATGAAACGCGGCACAAAATCGCGCTGGCAAGAATCCACCATGCTGACAAACATCAGCGAACTGTATGGCGAATTTGAAACTGGCAGCCTGAAGCACCGATTTAATGCCGGCGTTGAACTCAGCCGAGAAACCAATGAAAACGCCACCTATAACGTCGCCACGCTGTCGGGCACCACATGCCCAGTGACTGCAGGGTTTGGCGTTGGCGACCGTGATTGCACGCCGTTGCTGTCCCCTAACCCCAACGACCCATGGACAGGCACCATCACCCGCAATGCGCTAAGCCAAGACCTGACATCCACCACGCGCTCGGCCTATCTGCTCGACACTATCGACCTGAACGAGCGCTTTCAGTTGAATGCAGGCTTACGCGTAGACAACTATCGTCTCTCGGGCGATTACACGGCGGGCCGCCCCGCCGTGACGGGTTCTGCAGACGGCGAGTGGACCATGTTCAACTACCAGGTCGGCCTGGTCTACAAGCCGGCCTCAAACGGCAGTATTTATGTTTCGTATGCCACAGCATCGACGCCGCCCACCATTTCTGGCGGCGACCAGGAAAGCCTTGGCGCAGACACATCGAGCCTGAAACCTGAACGCAGCAACACCATCGAGCTGGGGACAAAGTGGGACGTACTCGACAACAAACTAAGCCTGACGGCGGCGATCTTCCAGAACGAGCGTAAAGATGCCCAAATTAATATCGACGCCAACACCACAGCTCAGGCCGGCAAAACACGGGTTCGCGGACTGGAACTGGGGATCTCGGGTCAAATTACCCGAGAATGGAGTGTCTTTGGTGGCTACACCTACATGGACAGCGAATTGCTTAAAGGCAGCTACAACAGCGTTAACGAAGGCGACCCGCTGGCAAATACGCCCAAACACAGCTTGAGCCTGTGGTCGACCTATGACGTCACCCCCGACTTTACCCTGGGCGGCGGTGCCTATTACGTAGGCAAAACCTTTGGCGGCAACCAGAACGGCGCTGGTGGCGGCACCAACAAAGTGTATATGCCTGCCTACTGGCGATTCGATGCAATGGCGTCCTACCAGGTCAACAAGCATCTGAATATACAGTTGAATGCGCTGAATCTGACCGACAAGGAATACTACATTCGCACTAACGGTGTTCATCATGCCGACTTTGGCCCAGGTCGTCAGTTCATCTTGAGTGCCAACATGCGCTACTAAGCGCCTTGCGACACTGACTTGTCATAAACTGCTTTTCTTTAAGGCCCTGGTCCGGGTCGCCTCTAAAACGGGCGACCCGGCTTGTCATTATGATCATTACGATTCCCGATATCCTCACCCCGGAACAGATCGCGACCTGTCGCCAGGCGCTTGCTTCGGCCCATTGGGAGAGCGGTTTGGCAACGGCCGGTCACCTGGCTGCCACGGTCAAAAGCAACGAGCAGTTGCCCTTAGATCACCCGGTGGCGCGGCAACTGGGCGAACTGATTTTGCAAGCACTGTCTGTTCACCCCACGTTCGTTGCGGCCACATTGCCGGCTCGCATTCTGCCGCCACGGTTTAACCGCTATGCAGGCGGCGGCGCTTACGGCAACCATATCGACAATGCCATTTTTGCGGTGCCGGGCACCAGTCAGCGCTTACGCAGCGATATCTCCGCGACTTTGTTCTTTAGTGACCCGGCCGACTACGAAGGCGGTGAACTGGTCATTGAGGACACCTTTGGCACGCAGCACCTGAAACTGCCCGCAGGGCACATGGTGGTGTACCCCAGCAGCAGCCTGCACCGCGTCAACGCTGTCACGCAAGGTGCTCGGCTAGCGGCTTTCTTCTGGGTGCAAAGCCTCGTGCGCGAAGATCATCGTCGGCGTCTACTATGGGACCTGGATCAGTCCATTCAGAGTCTGACACTGCAAAACGCAGAGCCCGCAGAAATTGCGCGATTGACGGGGGTGTATCACAACCTCATTCGCGAGTGGTCGACGCCATGACATCAGCTTCCCTGCTGCCAACGCTAGCCACAATACCGCCAACCATCGCCTCGGTTACCGACTATATTGACTACGCACGCGAACGGGTCACGCCTGCCGCCTGGGCCTATCTAACAGCAGCTGCAGGAGACGGCCTAACAGCGCAAGACAATATCGATGCCCTGCAACGACTCAAGCTATTGCCCAACGCCCTGCAGTCAAGCGCCAACGCATCAACCGCCATCGAACTCTTCGGCACCGCTTTCCCCTACCCGATACTGCTGGCGCCCGTCGCTTACCAAAAGCTGGCTCACCCTGACGGTGAGCTGGCCACAGTACTGGGTGCGTCAGCCGTGCGGGCCGGCATGGTGGTCAGCACCCAGGCCAGTGTCAGCCTGGAAGACATTGCTGCACGTGCCCAAACCCCCTTGTGGTTTCAGCTATACATGCAACCCGTATTCGAAGACACGCTGACGCTAGTGCGCCGGGCCGAATCGGCGGGCTATCGCGCAATTGTGGTCACCGTCGACGCACCCATTAGCGGGCTGCGTAACGAAGAGCAAAGGGCCGCCTTTGTATTGCCGCCCCATATTGCGGCCGTTAATCTACCACCGACCGCGCGGGCGGGTACCGCACAGGCGGTTGCTGGTCAGGCCTTGGCGGGGCCGCTATGCACCCCAACGTCTACTTTTGACGACCTCGCCCGCCTGGTGGCGCACACCCGCCTACCTGTAGTGGCCAAGGGCATTGCGCATGGCGCAGATGCGCGCCGAGCCATAGACGCCGGGTGTGCCGGCATTATTGTGTCGAACCATGGCGGCCGTGTGCTCGACACCCTGCCCGCCGCCATCGACCTGCTACCTGGTGTTGTACAAGCCGTAGGGCCCCAAGTTCCCGTACTGATGGACGGTGGCATACGCCGCGGCACCGACATTTTGAAAGCCTTGGCCCTGGGCGCGCGTGCTGTGCTGATAGGACGGCCCCAGATATACGGCCTGGCGGCCGCTGGCGCCGCAGGTGTGGCCCACGTTTTACACATACTGCGCACCGAACTTGAAATGGCCATGCTGCTGAGCGGTCGGCCCCGTATCGACGCAATTGATGCCTCGGTGCTTTGGGCGTAACACCCAACTTTTGCGTTATCCTGTCAGGCCAACCCATTAAATCGCTTTAAGGATTACTCATGCAAACCGCATCCGCACGTCATATTTTGGTGCAGTCTGAAGACACCGCCAACCAACTGAAAACCGCTATCGAAAATGGCGCCGATTTCGCGCAAGTCGCCAAAGAAAACTCTTTGTGCCCGTCGTCGGCGCAAGGCGGCGAGCTGGGCAGCTTTGGCCGTGGCGCCATGGTCCCCGAATTCGACGCCGTCGTCTTCAGTGCACCGGTTGGCGTTGTACAAGGCCCCGTTAAAACACAATTTGGCTACCACCTGCTCGAAGTCACCGAACGCAACGACTAAGCCTTGTTGCCGCCAGGCCAAAGGCATGCCAAAAACTACGGGCCCTTCGGGGCCCGTAGTTTTTATAACAAAGGCAATGGTGCCAGTACCGTTTGCGGCACCTGCTCCTCGCGTTGCACCTGCTGCTCAAGCAAGCGTCTTGCCCGGACAGCGGCTTCGTCCAGTCGAATCGCCACATTGGGTACCGCGCTGCCATACGCTTCAAGCTGCTTTTGCTGTATCTCGAGCACGACCTGGTCTTCGTCAAACGTTGCCGAAATCGCGGCCTGAATCTTGCCAGTCAATGCCTCATCATCCAGATCGAAATTACGCGCCACCGTCCAGAAGTAATGCGTGCTGGTTTCTGTTTCTGGTGTCAGCAAATGCATGACGTGCATCATATGGGCCTCGTCTTTGGTCTTTTCAACCGGATAGACGCCCACATCGGTCATATTGATGCCCGGCAGCATATTGATGGCGGTTTGCCACCGATGAATAGGCCCATTGTGTTTAAGCACCATAGCGAAAAAGGGTGGCGGATCAATATTTGGCATGTCGCGATGCGCTCGCACCAATCGCTCGCCCTCGATGGTGACTTTAAGCGGGTAATTGGCAATCGACTCCTCTTCATCGTTGCCTATCGTGCGCAAGTGCACATAACTTTCATGGCTTAAATCAAGCAGGTTGTCGTTGACCAACCTGAAGTCACAAGCCAGACGGTGATAGCCGATCGAAGGGGTCCACATGGGGTCATCGTTCCAGTGCACATCAGGGATCAGGTCGTCGCTGGCCAACGCGGCATCACCCATCCAGATCCATAACAAACCGTGCCTAACTCGCAGCGGGTGTGTTTGCGCGCACGCCTTGGCCGGAATCTGTGTCTGCCCGGGAATGTCGGTGCACGCCCCCTGAGCATTAAACCGCATGCCGTGATAGCCACACTGCAGTTCGTCGCCCACTCGGCGCCCTTTGGACAAGGGCATCAGCCGGTGCGGGCACAGATCGCGCAGCGCGCTGACCTGCCCATCTGACGTACGAAACATAACCACCGGTTGACCCAGAAAGGTACGGGCAACAAAAGGCGCCTGATCGAGCTCGTGCGTAAAACCCGC
Source organism: Pusillimonas sp. T2 (assembly GCF_002236805.1). Classification (GTDB taxonomy): domain Bacteria; phylum Pseudomonadota; class Gammaproteobacteria; order Burkholderiales; family Burkholderiaceae_B; genus Neopusillimonas. The sequence continues at coordinate 172,939 of NZ_NIQA01000002.1, forward strand.
CACGTACCAAACATTCTTCAACCAATTCATGGTTACTCCTTACCCATGTCTTTGACGGCGTCGAACTTGTCGAAATCAATCGCGACGGGCTGGCCATCGACCATTTCAACTTTGCGCACATAAACGGTATTGATCACGTCGCGTGTGTCTGGGTCGATGGCAATTGTGCCTCGGGGGCTTGGCAGCGCCAGTCCCTTCATGGCGTCAACCAGACGGGTGCCGTCGACATCGCCACCGGTTTTCTTGAGCGCTTCGTAAATAACCGCCATGCCATCGTAGGCGCCGACAGCCAGATAATTAGGCAATGTTTTATCACCTGCGACCTCTTTGTAAGCCTTCAAAAAGGCCTGATTCTGAGGCGTCTGATTGGACGGTGTGTAGAAGCCGCCCGAGATGGCGCCTACCGAGGCATTGCCCGCCGCGCGAAGGACGTCAGGATCAACCCACCCTTCGGGAGAAATCAGCTTGATGCCGGCATCGCTCAGGCCCTTTTCCGCCCAAGACTTGTAGTACAGGATAACGGGCTCACCCACCGGAAGAAACGAAAAGACCGCATCTGGCTTTTGGTCTTTAATGCGCTGCATGAAAGGGCCATAATCGAAGCTGGTGATAGGTAGCGCGACTTCACCGACGATATTGCCACCAGCTTCGGTAAACGCTTTCTTGAACCACTTTGCCGCTTCGTGGCCAGGCGCAAAATCGGCCACACTAATGTAAACATTTTTCAGGCCTTGCTTGGCAGCCCATTCACCCATGGGGTAAGACGTTTGGGCTGTCGTGAACGAAGTACGCACAATGTAAGGCGAGCGCGCCGTAATAATCGACGTGGCGGCATTCATGACAACCATGGGTACTTTGGCCTGTGTCGCCAATGGCGCCACGGCCAGCGCACTAGGCGTAAAGTCGAAACCGGCCAGCACATTCACCTTGTCGGCGGTAATCAGCTCTTGCGCCGCACGTTTGGCCACCTCGGGGTTGGGCCCCGCCGTATCACGATAAATAACCTTGATTTTTTTGCCGGCCACTTCGTCGCCGTGTACTTTCATGTAGGCGTTGATACCCGCCTGCAACTGCTGACCGCCGACGGCATATACGCCGGTCATTGACGTGACAACCCCGATACGCAGCTCTTCAGCCGACTGTGCCTGCACGAAAGGTACGCCTGCCAGCGCCGTAGCGACCAGCCATTTTTTTAATTGCATTTTTGTCTCCTTTGGTTTTTATATAGATACTGCTTTGTCTACCACCCCCTGTCAGGGCACGCCAGCGGCGTCGTACAACCACGACAGGCTTTCGTAGCCCTGCTCGTCGTTTCGTGACTGAAGCATCAGGTTGCGCAACTCACGTTTGACGCCATCGGCGTGATAAACCTCGCCATACAGTCGTGCCGTCAGCTGAACACGCCCAGTGCGCAAATAACGTTTATTTTGGTAACTCAGCAGCGCAGCGGGAACATCATCGCCACTGTCCAAAGCATCGGCCAAACACACCGCATCTTCCATGGCCATGGCGGCGCCCTGCGCCAGATACTGCAGCATGGGGTGTGCCGCGTCACCCAACAAGGCCACCCGCCCTTGCGTCCAGGTCTTGACTGGCTCGCGGTCGCACAACACCCACATACGCCAGGTTTCAATTTTTGAAAGCATCTGACGCACAGGCTCGCAATTTGCGGCAAACCGGCGGTGCAGTTCTTCGGGGTCGGCAGACGCGTCCCAACCTTCGACATAACGGTCACTATGAAAAACCGCCACTAGGTTGTAAAGCTCGCCGCAACGCAGCGGATACTGCACCAAGTGATTTTTGGGCCCGGCCCATAACACCATGTCATTGCGACGCAAATGGGCTGGGACTTCTTCGGTGGGCAACACGGCACGGTAGGCAATGTGCCCCGACACGCGAGGCGGACCGTCTTGCAGCATTTGTGCGCGAATCCGCGACCACAAGCCATCGCATCCAATCAATGCATCGCCGGTGTAAGACACCCCTGACTCGGCATAAACAGTGACCTTATCGCCATGCGCCTCGTAGCGGTCGACCTTGCAACCCGTATGCATTTCAATGCCCGCCTGCGCCTCACAGGCCTTGACCAGCGCCATGTGCAGGTCAGCTCTGTAAATAACGCCATAGGGCTTGCCGAACCGATCGACAAAAGGCTGGCCCATGCGCATGCTGGTCACCTGCTCGCCCGTCAGACCATCCATCATGACGAGGTGGTCGGGATAGACGACCGTCTTTGCGACCTCAGCCGTAATGCCGAGTTTGTCGAACATGCGAAAGGCGTTCGGCCCAAGCTGTATGCCCGCGCCAATCTCGCGCAGGGCGTCGGCCTGTTCGAGCAAAAGTACGCGCCGCCCTTTACGGGCCAGCATCAGTGCAACAGCACAGCCCCCGATACCGCCCCCCACGACCAACACTGTGTCGTGATCTTGTCGAACTGCAGAACTCATGAATGCATCTCCTTTCTGATGCATTGTCTTTCAGACCAAACTCTTACTCAATATAATGACTTTAATAATTTCAATTAATTTTAATTATGGAAAAGCTGGCCAATATCGACCTGCGGTTGCTGCAGCTGTTCGATGCGATCTATCAGACCAAGAACTTGTCCAGAGCAGCAGAAATGCTGGACTTGACCCAGCCGGCGGTTAGCCTGGCGCTGGGCCGTCTGCGCAAACATTTTGACGATCCGCTGTTTGTACGCGTAGGCGGCAGCATGACGCCCACACCCACAGCCGACCAGCTTCAAGACATGGTGGCCAACGCCATTGCATTGCTTGAAGCGACGCTGAGTTACCAGCCGCACTTCAATCCGCAAAACGACCATCGCGAGTTTCGGATTGCCATGACGGACATCGGCCAAATTGTTGTTCTGCCGGCCATTTTGAACACGCTGCGCGACGTTGCACCCAATATTCAGCTAGACGTGCAAACCATTACACACGCCTTGCCCGAGCAACTGCAACATGGCGAAATCGATATCGCGCTTGGCTTTATCCCCGATATGGACGGGCGGTTCGTGCAAGAAAGCTTGTTCGAAGAAGGGTTTGCCTGCTTGGTGCGCCAAGGGCACCCCCGTATCAATCAAACCATGACACCGGACGACTACGCGCGAGAAGACCACGTCATAGTGACTACATCGGGCACCGGCCACCTGATTATCGAACGCAGCCTGAAACGCCTGGGTATCGATCGCAAAGTCGGTGTGCGGATCCCCAACTTTTTAGGGTTGGGTACAGTTGTGGGCAACAGCGACATGATCGCCACCTTACCCCGCCGCGCTGCGGCCGAACTGGGTAAGGCTTATGGGGTACAGGTCATGCCGCCTCCGGTCAGCCTACCCTCTTACCATGTGCGCCAACACTGGCACGAACGCATGCAACGCGACCCGGCGCACTCGTGGCTGCGACGCATGATCAGCGCGATCTTCAGAGCCGCCTAAATTTTTGACTTTAAAAGCTGCTATGTGCTGGGGAGGCCGCAACAAGGGTGCACCTCAGCCGTTTTACGCCGGTCACCTTGCCTTCAGCCAGGCGCACAGGCCATTGCCGGCCCACACCCCCTGGGCCAGGCAGGCCGTGAGCAAATAACCGCCGGTCGGCGCCTCCCAATCAAGCATCTCCCCGGCGACAAAAACGCCTGGCATGGCTTTCAGCATTAAGGCGTCGTCTACCGCATCAGCCGCAACACCACCGGCCGTGCTGATCGCCTCGGCCATCGGCCTGGGCGATAACAATTTGATGGGCAGCGCCTTGATAGCCTGCGCCAGTTGCATGGGGTCGGCCAACGACGTTTTGTCGAGCACTTCGTAAAGCAGGGCCGACTTGACCCCAGTGATCCCAACCCGACTTTGCAGATGGCTGGATAACGACCTGGATCCGCGCGGACGTGCCAGCTCGTTGAACAATGCATCAATCGACCGGTCGGGCGCCAAATCTGCGTAAACCGTAATCGCACCTTCTTGCAAGATCACGTCACGCAATGGCGCCGAAAGGGCATAAATCAGATTGCCCTCGACGCCGGTTTCGGTCACCACGAACTCCCCACGCCGGGTATGCGTTGTACCCAACGTGTCGGTAAAGGTAAGCGCCACGGCTTTAAGCTGCGCGCCGGCAAATTTGGCACGCAAATGCGGCGTCCAGCTCACGTTGAACCCGCAATTGGCGCTTTGCAACGGGGCAATGTTTACACCCTTTTCTTGCAACAAGGGGACCCAGGCCGCGTCGGCGCCCAGTTGCGGCCAACTCGCGCCCCCAAGGGCCAACAGCGTTGCCCTGGCCTTCACACGCAGCTCACCCGAAGGCGTCGTAAAACAAAGGTCATCGTCCACCCATCCTTGCCATCGATGCCGCAACTTGAACGTGACGCCCTTGTCGTGCAAGCGCTGCAACCAAGCCCGCATTAGCGGCGCAGCCTTCATCTGAACTGGAAACACTTTGCCGGAGGAGCCCTCAAAGGTCTCAATGCCCAGGCCTTGCGCCCAACGCCGAACATCTGTTGGCGTAAACGCGTCGAGCATAGGCTGGAGCCAAGGCTGCCGATCACCGTAACGTGAGCAAAACTGTTCGTACGCCTCGGCATGTGTGATGTTCAGCCCGCCCACTCCGGCCCGCAAAAACTTGCGCCCTAGCGATGGCTTGGCCTCGAATACTGCTACCGACAAACCCGCAGCTGAAATAACTTCGGCCGCCATAAGCCCTGCCGGGCCGGCACCAATAATGGCAACATCAAATGAAAGCGGATCAGGCATAGACTGACTAAAAACAAAATGGGCAATGAATTGAGACGCACTGCGACGCACCTGCCGAACGCACAGATGACGGCAACGCGACCGCCCCGATAGTAACGGTTTGGCATGAAAAAAGCCGGAGCACCTTACGGCGCCCCGGCTAAACACAGCCACCAGGAGGATTAAACAGTCAGATAGGTACGGCGCACATTTTCGTTGGCAGCGAGCGCCTCGATAGTGTCTTGATAAACAATCTGGCCTTTTTCAAGCACATAGGCCCGGTCAGACACCAGTTCTGCAAAGTGCATATTTTGCTCGGACAGCAAAATACTGACCCCTTGCTTCTTAAGCTCAAGAATCATGTGCGCCATTTGCTCGACAATTACCGGCGCCACGCCTTCGGAAGGCTCGTCAAGCAATACCAGAAACGGGTTACCCATCAGCGCCCGAGACACCGTCAACATTTGTTGCTCACCCCCGCTCATGCGGCCGCCCGGACGCTGCGGCATCTCACCCAGGTTAGGAAACAGTTTGAACAAACGCTCCGGCGTCCACTCGGGTGCGGCGACGCCATCGGGCCATGCACGCGGCGCCTGGCGGCCCACCGCGAGGTTCTCCATGACCGTTAAATCGGTAAAGACGCGGCGGTCTTCGGGTACAAAGGCCAAGCCCATACGTGCTGCATGATAGGGTTCGGTACGAGAAATATCGCTGCCCATAAACGAGATCTGGCCACGACGTTTTTCTAGCATGCCCATAATCGCTTTAAGGGTCGTAGATTTGCCCGCGCCATTACGCCCCATTAGCGCAACGACCTCACCCCGCCTGACTTCAAGGTCGAGGTCATACAAAATTTGTGCGGCCCCATACCAGGCCACCAGCCCGCGTGCTTCAAGAAGAACTTCAGACTTACTCATGCCGGCTCCTGCGCTTGCACTTCTTTTTCAAAGGTTTTACCCGTCCCGAAATACACTTCTTGTACCTTGGGGTGGTCCCTGATCTCCAATGGTTTACCTTCGGCAATCAGCCGCCCGCGCGCCAAAACAATCATGCGATCGGCATACGCAAAGACAACGTCCATGCTGTGTTCGGTAAACAGCACGGCCATGCCACGCTCAACCACCAAGCGTTTGGTCAGCGCCATCAGGTCGTTACGTTCTTTGGGCGCCATGCCCGCTGTGGGTTCGTCCATCAGCAGTAACTTGGGGCTATTGGCAATGGCCACAGCCAGCTCAACGCGCTTGACGTCGCCGTAAGCCAGTTCGCTGCAGGCTCTGTCGGCCTGGGCCGCCATGCCCACCTGGTCAAGCAACTCAAGCGCCTCGGTACGCTTGTGCCCCGCAGCGCGGCGCCAAGTAGACAGCAGCCGGTTATCGGCCGATAACAGCGCCATTTGCACGTTTTCGACGACGGTAAAAGACGAAAACGTTTCCGCAATCTGGAAGGTTCGGCCAACGCCCAGCCGCCAAATATCGCGCGGCGGCTTACCAATGAGCTCGTGACCATCTAGCTTGATGGAGCCACGATCGGCTTTCAATTGGCCATTGACCATGTTGAAGGTCGTGGACTTGCCCGCCCCATTCGGGCCAATAAGCGCCAGCAGCTCGCCGGCGTGCAAATTAAAGTTAATGCCATCGACCGCCTTGACGCCGCCGAACGACTTACCCAGGCCGTTTACTGTAAGCAAACTCATGACCGTGCTCCTTCAAGACCTACCGCAGGCTTGACACCACGGTTTTGAATATTTGACACCAGTTGCTTGAGCGTACCGGCAATACCCTGCGGGAACAGCAACACAAGAATCAGGATGATGCCGCCCAACATGGCGCGCCAGAACTCTGTATTGCGCGCGACCGTGTCGTGCAACCAGGTAAAGGACACCGCACCCACGACCGGCCCCATCAGGTTTTGCATGCCGCCCAGCAATACCATGACCAGGCCGTCAATAGACCGGTTCACGTGCAGGGTTTCGGGGGCAATACTGCCCTTCGAGAAAGCAAACAATGCGCCGGCCAAACCTGCAACGACACCTGCCAGGACAAAGCCATACCAATGGATTTTCTTGACGTCGATACCAATGGCGTCGGCTCGAAGGAATGAGTCACGCCCTGCCCGCATGGCATACCCAAAGGGTGAAAACAATACGCGGCGCAGCCACATAATGCCCAGCACAACCAGCGTCAGGACCAGGTAGTAGTAGACCGTTTTATTCGACAACCACTCGGAAGGCCAGATACCGGTCAAGCCGTTACTGCCGCCGGTGAAGTCGTCCCACTGGAAGCAGATGGCCCAGGTAATTTGCGCCACAGCCAACGTCAGCATGGCCAAATACACGCCAGACAACCGCACACAGAACCAGCCGTAGAAGAATGCCCCCAGACCAGCAATGACCGGACCGACAATCAGCGCCATCTCCATGGGCAGACCTGCGGCCTGTACCAGCAACGCCGCACCGTAAGCCCCAAGACCAAAGTAAGCAGCGTGACCGAATGAGTGCATCCCCCCAGGGCCCATGATGAAGTGCAAACTGGTGGCAAACAACGCTGCGATGAGAATGTCGATCATCAAAACGGTGATGTAAGGCGCACTGGAAAAAATCCCGGGGGTAGCGACCAGGAACAGCAGGACAATGCCAATACCGATCTTGAAGATTTTCGAGCCCGGCAACAAAGGCATTTCGCCATCGTTGTTTTTATGACCCGCCGCTTGCGGTCGGCCAAACAAACCCCAGGGCCGTAAAACAAGCACCACGGCCATGACCAAGAACTCAACCACCAGCGTCAGCTTCGAGAACGAAATCGTCAAACCGAATATTTCGACCAAGCCAAGCCACATACAGATCGCTTTCAGTTCGGCGATAAGCAACGCGGCAACATAGGCGCCGGTAATCGACCCCATACCCCCCACCACGACGATCACGAACGCCGCACCAATAATGTGGATGTCCATTTCAAGGTTGGCCGGTTCACGAGGCAACTGCAGGGCCCCACCTAATGCGGCAAGCGCAGCTCCGAGGGCGAACACTGCCGTAAACAGCCAGGCCTGATTAATACCCAGGGCGCTGACCATGCCGCGGTCTTGTGTGGCCGCGCGCACCAACGTCCCCCAGTGGGTTTTGGTCAACAACAACCAAAGCAAGCCAAGCACAATCGGGCCAATAAGAATCAGGAAAATATCGTACTGCGGGAAGTTGCGACCCAGAATTTCAATGGACCCTTCCAGCCCCGGCACACGTGGTCCCAATAGCTCTTCGGGCCCCCAGTACCACAGCACAGCGTCTCGCACCATGAGCGCCACCGCAAAGGTGGCCAGCAGCTGGAACAGCTCAGGCGCGTGATAGATGCGACGCAACAGAAATATTTCGATCAGGGCGCCAAACACCCCCACCAAAAGCGCCGCGGCGACAACAGACACCCAAAAGCCCAATGCGCTTTCAAAGGTCATGACCAAAGAATAGGCAACGTAGATGCCCACCATGTAGAACGAGCCATGCGCAAAGTTGACGATGCGCGTAACGCCGAATATGAGCGACAGCCCTGCGGCCACCAGGAACAGCGACGATGCGCCGGCCAGGCCGTTCAGCAACTGCACAATAAACCCTGAGAAATCCATAACAACTCGCAGCAGGTAATTTTTAGTGGCGGGTAACGCGCCGATAAAGAGCGCGTTACCCGGTAAGGCCGCCTTTTACTGAATACGCCTGACTAATCAGTTAGCGTGCGTGGCGGCTCTTCTGGATGACTTCAATCGGCCTTGCGAAGTGACTTCACATAATCGTCTGAAGGCTGAAGCTTCTCACCGGGGATGTACTCACCGGTCGGCATGACGCCCTTACGGTTTTCTACAGCCAGGCGGCCTACGTAAATGCCCATCATCGACTGGTTATCGAGCTCGCGGAAATACGTAGGTCCAAACGGCGTGTTGAACTCGAGCCCTTTGAATGCCTTGATTAACGCTTCGGTATCGGTAGAGCCTGCCTTTTCGATACCTGCGGCCAATGCCATGACCGTGGCATAACCAATGATGGAATTCAGGCGTGGGTAATCGTCATATTTCTTCTGATAGGCGTCGATAAACGCACGATGCTCTGCCGTATCAATGGTCTTGTAAGGATAGCCAGTAACAATCCAGCCCTCAGGTGCGTCGCCACGCAATGGGTCCAGGTACTCGGGCTCGCCGGTCAGCAAGCTGACCACTTCGCGGCCTTCGAACAGACCACGGGTTTTACCTTCACGTGCAAACTTGGTCAGGTCTGGCCCAAACAAAACGTTGAAAATGGCGTCGGGCTTGGCGTCTTCAAGCGCTTGCACGGCTGGGCCGGCATCCAGACGGCCAAACGGCGGCGCTTGTTCGGCCACAAACTCTACATCGGGCTGCAAACGCTTCAATTCGGACTTAAACGACGCAACGGCGGCCTGACCGTACTCGTAGTTGGGGTAAATCAGGGCCCAGCGCTTTTTGTTCAGTGCTGCGGCGGCGGGCGCTACGGATGCAGACAGTGCATGCGTACCCGCGCGCAAGCGATAGGTATAACGGTTGCCATTGTCCCAGACCACCTTGTCGCTTAACGGGCCGGATGCCAGGAAGAAACGCTTGCGCTGCTTGGCAAAGTCTGTGACAGCCAACCCGACGTGCGACAGCGTCACACCCGTCAAAATATCAACTTGCTCGCGCGAAATCAGTTCTTCGGCAATACGAACGGCATCGCCTGCGTTGGCGTTGTCATCACGAAAGATGGTTTCAAGCTGCTTGCCCAGCACACCACCCTTGGCATTGACCTGCTCTTGGGCCAACAACCACCCCTTTTTGTAGGGCTCAAGGTTGGCCGGCAACGCTTTGTAACTATTGATCTCGCCGATCAGGATCTTGTCGCCGGCTGAAAATGCCGACCCCGAAAAGGCACTGAGCCCCATTGCCATTGCTGCAGCAACAGTGATTTGTTTTAACAACTTCATTACTTTTCTCCCGAAAACTCTGATGAGCCGGTTAGGCACGTAATACAGCAATTACCAATGGCCTGTTGCGAACACCTGGCATTGAGGCCACAAACTCGAAACCTGTCTTCAAAATGTAGCAAACACCGAAAAAAATTGTAGTGAGTACTAAAGACATAAAAAATACTAAGTGAAATGGCGGCCATGCGCAATGTGGGTTCTCCCCAGCATCCCCCCCGTTTTTACCCCTAAAATCGCAACAAAATGAAACAACCACTAATGGGCAAAAGCCGTCCATGAGCTCAATGCCGACTAGCAGGCGGCGTTCGAAACGTGCTCATGATGCTCGGCGGGTACTACACGCGCTTGAAAAGGAAGAAATCAGCTCGACGTGACCTGGCAGCGTATCGGCCAGTATTGAATTAGCCAGCTTGCGTGGCTATACGTCGACATAAGGCAGTATTGCCGCGATAGACGCGGCAATATACGACGCCAGGAAATCTGCGGGCACCTCACGCACCCGCATTAAAGCGCACGCACCCTAGCGACTGGGCGCTACGATCTTGAACTCGCTGACCAGCTCGGACAACGACTGGGCCTGCCGCCGCATTTGTTGGGACGCCCCGGCAACCGCATCAACTTGCGCTTCATTCTGGACATTGAGCTGATCAAGATGGGCGATGGCCTCGCTGACCTGCGAGACCCCTACGCTTTGCTCGCGGCTGGCGTTGGCAATATCGATCATGAGCTGCGCAGCCTTGTCGGCCGATGACAGAATTTCGCCCATCGTTTTTTCGGCGTCACGCACCGACGCGTGGGCGCGCTCGACATTGCCAGACGACGTCACGATCAGTTCGCGAATTTCTTTGGCCGCCGTTGCGCTGCGTTGAGCCAACGCACGTACTTCGCCCGCCACTACCGCAAACCCTCGGCCCTGCTCGCCTGCCCGGGCCGCCTCGACCGAGGCATTCAGCGCAAGAATATTGGTCTGGAATGCAATGCCGTCAATCACCGTAATGATGTCGTTAATTTTGCGCGAGCCATCGTAAATTTCGTCCATGACTGCCGTAACCTGCCCAACCGACGTTCGCCCGTCCCGCGCGACCTCGGAGGTTTTGTGAACCAGATCGCTGGCCGAGTTGGCATTGTCGGCATTGCTTTTGACCGTCGAGGTGATTTCTTCCATGGCGGCCGCAGTTTCTTGCAGGCTGGACGATTGCGCTTCGGTGCGTTCGGCAAGCTCTGCGTTACCGCTGGCAATACCTGCTGAGCTTTGGTTGACCAAATGGGTGGTTTCTTGAATTTGCCCCACCAACAACTTGATATTGACCTGCAGAATGCGCAGCCATTGGCTAATTTGGCCAAGCTCGTCGTCTCCGCGTGCGGGAATGCGGTCGTAAAGGTTACCGCTGCTTAGAGACACCAGCATTTTAGTGGCGTCGGTTAACGGCGAAATAAGCGAACGGCGCAGGGCATACAACCCCACCAAAATAATGGCCAGTTCGGGAACGAGAAGATAAAGTTCGTTGATGCGACCGTTAAGCACCGCGTTGACGCCGCTGCCCCCCAACACCAACGTGACCAACAAGGCCATTAAATTAAATTTGGTTTTTAGCGAGAACTGGAACAGGCGTCGGGTGCGCGCCCAAAACGACATGGATGTCGGCACGCCATTGTGCAGTACCGTCGAGTCGTCGCCTTGATTCAGGCGCTCGTAAAGCGCAATGGTCGCGGCCAGGGCCTGCTCGGCCGGCTTGACACGAATAGAGGTATAACCGGTGACTTCACCGTTTTTTACAATAGGTGCCACGAAAGCAAGCACCCAATACTCGTCACCGTTCTTGCAGCGGTTTTTAATCATCCCGCCCCAAGCCTTGCCGTCTTGCAGGGTTGACCATAAATCGGCAAACACCTGTTTGGGCATGTACGGATGGCGTTCGATGCTTTGCGGTGCACCAATAAGCTCGTCGCGGGTGTATCCACTAATGCGAACAAAGTTGTCGTTCGCGTAGGTGATGTTGCCTTTTAAGTCGGTTTTCGAAATGATGGTTTCGTTGGGCCTTAGCACGTATTCTGCTGGCGCGACCGCTCTTCCCGAGGCCACAACGCCCGAATCAACTACCGAAATACCTTGCCGCATACATCCCTCGAGAGGGCGCAAATACCAGACGCCCGAGTCCTGTTAATTTGTTACAAAAGTCGAACAAATCATAGCAAACGGCAAAGCTATCGGGGCATAAAACGGGTCAATCTTATGGAAAACACTTAGGGTGCCGGCGCCAGGCGGTCGAACAAGACACCTACCACCACAGCCACAAAAACCGGCACCAACCAGGCCAGCCCCAAAGACGCGGCGGGCAACGCACTCACCCACTCGGGTAGCCATGCACCGAAACCTGCAGCGTTCAGGCCATCGGCAACGCCAAAAACAGCCGCGACGGCCAGCGCAGGCACAAATACTCGAGGCGCTGATCGCCAGAAGCGCCCCATCAGGCTTAACATCACGAGCGTGATGGCCACAGGGTACATACCAACCAGAACCGGAACAGAAACTGCAATCAGTTGAGTTAGACCCAGATTGGCTACGCCCATGCTGCACAGGCAAAATACGACCACGACCTTGCGATACGAAACCCCCAGCAAGGCGCTGAAGTATTCGCCGCAGGCGGTAATCAACCCTACCGCCGTCGTCAGGCAAGCAAATACGATGACAACCGCCAACAAAATACTGCCAAAATGGCCAAATGTTTGTTGCGTGAAGCCAGCCAAAATAGGGACACCGGTAGTGGCATCGGGGTGCAACCCCGCGCTGGTTGCGCCAAGGTAAATAAGCGACACATACACCAGTGCCAACCCAATAGCCGCGATAATAGCGGCCCATATGGCGTAATAGGTTTGCAAGCGTCTGTCGGTAACGTTACGCCCCCTTATGGCGTTAACAATGACTATCCCAAAAACCAGCGCCCCCAAAGCGTCCATGGTTTGGTAGCCGTGCAAAAAACCTTGTACTAAAGGCGCGCTCTGATAAGCGCCGCGGCTACTGCCAATGTCGCCGGCCGGTGCATACAGCGCAGCAGCACCAAGTAAGACCAGTGCCCCGATAAGCACGGGCGTGATGAACTTGCCCACAGTGTCGATGAGCCGGTTTGGGTACAACGCAATCAACATCACTACGGCGAAGTAAATAACGGAATACACCAGCAATGGCCCCGCGCTGGCGTCGAAGAAGCGCGAGAATCCGATTTCGAACGACACCGTGGCCGTGCGCGGTGATGCAAAAAAAGGCCCGATTGCCAAATACACCAAAACGCCAAACATTGTGCCCGCCACGCGCCCGATCGGCGCTGTGAGCGCAGCAATACCGCCACCCACGCGCGCCAGCGCCACAATCGTTAATAACGGCAGCCCCACACCCGTCAGCAGGAAGCCCAGCGACGCCATACCCATGTCATCGCCCGCCAGCATGCCAACCAGAGGCGGAAAAATAATATTGCCCGCGCCCAGAAAGAGCGCAAACGTCATGAAGCCCAGGGCAATCAAATCGGAAAGTTTTAGTGTCTGCATGTAGAAAAATCTCAGTGGCTTGCGCGAATGTTAGCGCAAGCCCAGGTTGCCTGGGCACGGCGTTACATCAGGACGCGTGCAATCATCTTGTTTCACTTGTTTGATTTTTAAGAGATATTGAACAGCTATTGAACCGCTTTGTTTAGCCTTGTCTAGCACAAACTATGGACAGCAACTGAATGGGACCTTAAATTAAAGACCTGTCCAGTTCATACGAAACGGACGCAACCCGCAGCGACGGCAGCGGCCTCAGTAAACCGGCCCCGCCGTCTCGCAACGAACAAGGAGTGAACGATGAAACGCTTTCTGATTGGTGCCTCACTGGCCCTTGCCCTGGGTTCCGCACATGCAGCAGACATTGTCGACACCGCCAAGTCCGCTGGTTCTTTCAATACCCTGGTCACCGCTGTTCAGGCGGCTGACTTGGTCGACACGCTCAAAGGGCCAGGCCCATTTACGGTGTTTGCCCCCACCGACGAAGCCTTTGCCAAAATCCCCAAAGACCAGCTGGATGCCTTGCTTAAAGACAAAGCAGGCCTGACCAAGGTATTAACCTACCACGTTGTATCCGGCAAGGTTATGGCAGCCGACGTCAAGCCCGGTCAAGTGCCCACGGTACAAGGCAGCCCGCTGACCGTGTCGGTGAAAGACGGCAAAGTCATGGTTGATGGCGCCAATGTGGTCCAGACCGACATCAACACCGACAACGGCGTGATTCACGTCATCGACGCCGTCATCATGCCCAAGTAATACGCGCGTACCCCACGTTGATGAAAGGATATCTTCCCCTGGATATCCCAAAAAAAGCCTGCCGGGCTAAAACCCGGCAGGCTTTTTTTTCGGCCTGTGCCGCGCCAGACTGCCGCAAGCTACTTAGCGGCGTCTTGCATTTTTTGGCCAGCATTTTCAATGGCCGAGCCCACCGATGCTGCTGCCTTGTCGAGTTCTTTACCCGCACGTTCGGCCGGACCTTCTTTTTCTTGGCAGCCGGCAAGCACAAACCCAAGCGCCAACACAGCAGCAGTAGAACGTATCAGTTTGCCATATGTCATGACTTTCCCCTTTGTGTTTATTAAAGATACCCACGACGAATTGTTGCCTTGATGGCAGATCGCATATTAACGCGGACCACCAAAGCGCATCTTATGTCAGCGACGCAATCACGACCGCTGCCTCATCAACACATAACGTCACCAATGATCCTTTCTTGACTGTGGTATCGGTCTGCATAAAGCCAATCACCTGAGCCCCCGATGTCAAGGTGACTGTTGCCTCGCTCACCTTGCCTGCGCGCACGGTGTTTACCAATAGACCGTCAAGATGATTTTCGGAAGATGCATGCACGCATTCATTTGAAGCAGAAGCCACTTCAACGGCCGTTGCCTTGAACATGGCCATTACTTGTCGACCCGACTCAAGACCAAGCAACTGGGCGCTTTCTTTGGTAATGCGGGAAACAAGGGTCGAACCATCGTCGAGCGACAAATAAACGCGAACCGCCCCACCTGCCCGCTTTATGTCGGAAATCAGGCACATCAGTTGGTTGCGCATACTGGTGCGCATGCCCAACGCGAGCGCGCCACTGACAAGCGAGGCGCCATCGCCCGCATACTCTTGTGCAATTTGATCCGCGACCTGCCGTCTGGCCAGCATGAATCGATCGGCCGCAGCGAGCAATCGATGCCCCGCCGCTGTAACAATGGCCCCACCCCCGCCACTACCGCCAACGGCCTTTTCAACTAAAGGCGTGCCGGCCAGATTTGTTAGGGTCTCGATGGCTTGCCACGCCGCTTTATAGCTTACGCCGGCAGAACGTGCCGCTTCAGAAATAGACCCCGTATGAGAAATACGCCGAAGTATGTCGAGTCGCTTGTCGCTGGCTTCGTAGCCAAGCAACGTATTCAGGGGTAAAGAAGACATAACCATCGAACAGCGTTTACTCCGAGTGCAGGGTTTGTTGAAATCATATTCGCTATTCATACTTAGAACAACGACAAAAAATCGTGCTAGCATTCTCGCTATTCAATATAGGAATAGCGAGAATGCGCATGCTGAATCATATCTGTAAGGTCATCATCCCCGCCTTAATTGGTGTTTTTGCCACCCAAACCGCCATGGCAGACACTGTTTCGGTTGCCGTTGCGGCAAACTTTACCGCCCCCATGCAAAAAATAGCGGCGCTTTTCGAGGCTGAAACCGGCCACAAGGCTGCACTGTCTTTTGGGTCGACCGGGCGGTTCTACGCGCAGATAAAGAACGGCGCGCCGTTCGATGTGCTGCTGGCCGCCGACGACAAGACGCCCGCAAAACTTGTTGAAGAGGCGCTGGCACTGGCGCCGACGCAAATGACTTACGCCATAGGCAAACTGGTGTTGTACAGCCGGAACCCGTCGGTCGTTGACGACCGGGGCCATGTATTAAAACAAGCACAACCCGGAAAAATTGCGATTGCCGACCCAAAACTTGCGCCCTACGGCCTTGCGGCGCAACAAACCCTTCAAGCCCTAGGGGTGTACGCACAACTCCAGCCCAACCTGGTCGTGGGTGAAAGCATTGGTCAGACTTACCAGTTTGTTGCCACCGAAAACGCCTTAATGGGCTTTGTTGCCCTATCGCAAGTTAACGCTGCAGACCAAAAACAAGCCGGATCAAGCTGGATTGTCCCTCAAGCACTCTACGACCCGATTCGCCAAAATGCCGTTGTACTGGCACGGGGCAAAGACAACCCTGCCGCATCCTCGTTGATAAAGTTTCTGCAAACCCAGGCAGCCCACGACGTGATTCGCAGTTATGGTTATGGTTTGCATACGAACCCCTGACATGACATATCTTCGACGCCATGATGTTTGATGAAGCGGCCCGGCAAGCCATTTGGCTTACCATTGAACTTTCGGCACTGACGACCCTGGTCTTACTGATTGTCGCTACGCCCCTGGCCTGGTGGCTGACACGCACATCATCGGGGTTGCGCGCCCCTATTCATGCGCTGGTTACCTTGCCGCTGGTGCTGCCGCCTTCTGTATTGGGTTTCTATTTGCTGGTCGCCATGGGGCCCAACGGCCCACTGGGCCAGTTCACACAGGCCATGGGTTGGGGTGTACTGTCCTTCACCTTCACCGGTTTGTTAATCGGCTCTATTATTTTCTCACTGCCCTTCGCCGTTCAACCTATCCAGAACGCCTTCGAAGCCATGGGCCGTCGCCCCATGGAAGTGGCCGCCACATTGGGCGCAAGCCCGCTCAACGCCTTCCTTACCGTTGCCCTTCCACAAGCACGCAGCGGTTTGCTTACTGCCGCAATTCTTAGCTTTGCGCATACCGTCGGAGAGTTCGGCGTAGTGCTGATGATCGGCGGCAATATTCCGGGGCAAACGCGGGTTGTATCCACCCAAATTTACGGCCATGTCGAGGCCATGGAATACACCCAGGCGCATTGGCTGGCGGGCGGCATGTTGGTGTTCTCTTTTATTGTGCTACTTGCACTGGCCGCTCTGCGCAAGAATAACGCCCGTGTACTGCCCTGAATAGACTCATCATCATGACGCCAGATCCTTCTTCCTCGCTGCTTGTCAATATCGAACTTCCCAGAAAAGGGTTCCGGCTGCAGGTCGATCTCGTACTACCCGCGCAAGGCATTACCGTCCTTTATGGCGTGTCGGGCTCAGGCAAAACCAGCCTGTTGCGGTGCGTTGCGGGCCTCGAGCGTCCGGAGCGCGCCAAAATAGTCATTGGGAACGAGGTCTGGCAAGACAGCGATCAACGCCTTTTCGTACCGACACACAAGCGCTTGCTAGGTTATGTCTTCCAAGAAGCCAGCCTTTTCGAACACCTGAATGTTCGCGACAACCTGCAGTTTGGGCTAAAGCAACGGCACACACCCCAGTCGTCAAGCCTGCTCGACACTGCAATCTCACTTTTAGGCATTGGCCATCTGCTGCACCGACAACCTGCCGGGTTGTCGGGCGGCGAGCGCCAGCGCGTTGCGATTGCGCGGGCGCTCGCGTGCGGCCCGCAGATCTTGCTGCTCGACGAGCCCATGTCCGCGCTGGATCAGGCCCGTCGAGACGAGGTCATGCCCTGGCTTGAAAAACTACGCGACCAGCTGAAGCTACCCATGCTCTACGTCACCCATTCAGCCAACGAGCTGCAAAGGCTTGCTGATCATGTGGTCGCGCTGGAACAAGGCAGAGTGGTGGCTTCCGGCCCAATACACGACATACTTGGCAATGCCGAGCACCCGATAATTGCGGGCGATGACGCCGGCAGCGTGCTGATTGGGCGGGTAAGCGACCTGCACTCCGAATGGCAAATGGCCCGCATCACCCTCGGTCCCGCCGATTTCTGGGTATCACAAAACAATCTTGCCATTGGCCAAGACGTACGGCTGCTTGTAATGGCACGCGACGTCAGCATCACACAAGAAAAGCCCGAACACACCAGCATTCAGAACCACCTGCCGTGCCAAGTCGTTTCAATAGCGCCTGACACCCACCCATCACAACTGCGCGTGCAATTGCGTTGCGACAACATCACCCTCACCGCCCGTATCACGCAACGCGCCCAAGCCATGCTGCAATTGCAACCGGGTCAGTCTGTATGGGCCCAGGTGAAATCGGTTGCCTTGGTCAAGTAATTAGTGCACTTTTACGACCAGTTCGCCCAGTTGTTGAACACTGGCTTTGATGGTCTGACCACTGTGCACGGGGCCAACGCCCTCTGGGGTTCCGGTAAAAATCACATCGCCTGGGTGTAAGGTGTAAAACTTCGACCCAAACTCGATCAGGGCGGCGACACCCAGAATCAGCTCCGAAGTGTTCGACGATTGACGAGGCTCGTCGTCGACAGACAGCTTCAGGTCAAGATGACCGGCATCTGGCAATTCATCGGCTGTCGTCAGCCAAGGCCCCAAGGTGGTATAGGTATCGGGCGATTTACGCATGCTGCGCTCTTCAGGGCCGCGAATTGTGATGTCGAGCCCCACACAATAGCCAGCCACATAATCAAGCGCCTTTTCGCGCGACACATTGCGTGCGGTTTTGCCAATCACTACCACCAGCTCGACCTCATGATCGGTACGACGATCGGGCAAAGCCTGAGTAATACCTACACTGGGATCAACCAGCGAACTTTGCGCCTTCAAAAACAAGCCGGCCCGCTCGATATGATTGATCTGGTTGTTGTGATGCAGGTTAGGGTCATCGAGCACTTCTTGCAGGTGCTTCTTGTAATTGACTGGCGCCGCGATAATTTTGCCCGGGTTGGCAAAAGGCAAGAGCAATGCCAGATCGCTTAAATTGAGCACCGGCGCGGTTGCCTTCAGGCGCTGAACTTCGGCCATGACCGCAGGCAAATGGGCAATGAGCTGATCACCCAACGGATACGGGTAGGTCGCTTGCGGCACGCAGGCCAAGGCGGGGGTCACATCGTAAACCGTCTGGCCTTCGACCAAACCCAGACGATCGGGAAAGAACCGGCATAACTTCATATCGAGAATCTCTTCAAAAAGTGATTAAAACTTTAGTTGAAGAGATTCTCGGCCAGGCCGAAAGCTAAATCAATATAATGAATTTAATAATTTTGATTAAAATATTTTATATTTAGGGCCGATTACCCAATGCCGATAATGCCTCGTCGGCGCCGTCGTGCAACGGCACAGTTACGCCCATGCGTGCGCTGGCGGCCGACACCTGCGCCCCCTGCGCCGACCCATAACCCAACAAGTCATACCCAGCCTGAAACACGCGATTCGTCAGTTCGATAGCTTCATCGCGGGTTAACTCTGTGGTCGTCAGCAACAACGCCGCCATACCTACCGTGGCCACAGGTTGAGCCTGCCCCGGGTATACGCCCTGGGCAATATTCAACGCCATGAGTGCCGGCTCATCTTCGATTAAAGCCTCAATGGCTTTCGCATCGAGGGGCAACAGTTTTAATGGCGCTTTGGCCAAGGCATCGCGCAGGGGTGTAGCCGGGATACCAATAACATGCACCGTTGCATCGATAACACCGGCGGTGAGCGCCGGCAACGAGGCCGTAAACGGCATATCGACCACGGTGTAATCTTTGCCGGCCTGAAGACCGTGTGCCTCGAGTACATGTTCGAGCGTGGTGCGAACCGCAGAACCTGCCGGGCCCAACGCCACCTTTTTGCCCTTCAGGCTGCGTACCCCGCGGTAGGCCGGGTCATCGCGAACCACAATATGAACCAGTTCGGGGTACAAGCCGCCCAAGGCGCGCAAGTTCGTAAACGCCCCTTTTGAATAGAACGGGCCGTTGCCCTCGTATGCCATGTCAGCCGCATCGGCCTGCGCAAGCGCGATGACAGCATCGCCAGATCGCAGCATTTCGATATTGTCGACACTGCCTCCAGTAATTAACGGTGTAATTTTTGTTTGGCCGTCGTGTGTCAAAGCGGCCAACGCTCTGGCGAAAGCCACATACTCGCCTCGGTCGGGGCCTCCCGCAAGCGGGTACCCTTGCTGCATGCGGCTAAGACGGCCATTAATACGCGCCACAGAGCGTTGCAGCTCTTGCTGCACAATGCGCTCACCGGCGCTGGAGTTGCTGCGCACCACAGAACGAGAAATGTCGTCGAGCGTGGCGAGCAAGCGCCGGGAGACCGGCTGCGGCTCGCCAGTATCGATAGCGGGCGCCTGGGCATTGCTGACTCCGGGTGGCGTCGACAAAACCCATTGCCCATCAGCATTCTTGGCATAAACGGCGCTGGCATGCGCGATGATCTGATCGCCAGCCAGGTTTCCGCCAGACTTCACGCCTGAAATACTACGCGGCCCAGCACCCAACAACGTGACTAGCGAAGCCACGCCAGGGCGATCCCAGGCATCGAGAGTGAAGTCTTTATCAAATTCGAGCGCGATGTCGTAGTACACCACGCGGCGATCCTCGCCTTCTGGGGCCGTACTATCGGTGGCCGAACCTTTTCGGTCGAGCTCAACAATTTTAAAGACCCCTTCGCCATAGGTAGCTTCGAGTCGTTGGCCAATATCGGTACGCAAGGTGCTGACGTCGGGTTGCCGGCCGCACGCGGCAAGCACAAGACAACACGCAGCCAGAAGCAGTCGTTTGAGCATGTTAGAGCCCCCCGACAAAAGGCAACGACAAGAACGTCGTTAACACAGTGACGTTAATGATGTCGACCAGAAAGGCGCCTGTGACCGGCACCACAATAAAGGACTCGGGTGCCGGACCGTGCCGCCTTACCAGGGCTTGCATATTGGCAATGGCAGTCGCGGTGGCCCCCATAGAAAACCCGCAGAATGCGGCGGAAATAACGGCCGCCTCGTAGTCTTTTTTAAGCGCCCTGAACACGACCAGGCTTGCGTAGACAGCAGCAAATATTGCCTGCACAAGCAAGATAATAGCCAACGGGCCGGCCAAGGCCAGCACGCTGCCTACATCCAGGGTCATCATGGTCAGGCCCAGAAAAATAGACAGGGCAAGCGTACCAATCATTTCGGTTGCCCGATCGTCAAGCTTTAACCCTAACCAGCCACCCAAGTTGCGAATGACAATACCGATAAGCATGCACCACAAAAAATTGGGAATATTGACCGGCCAGTCTTGTGCCATATCGGCCAAAGCAATACCGCCAGCCAGACAGACAAACGCCGCGGTCAGCGACACGATGTAAGTGCTTGAATCGGGCGGTGCCTGACGGTTGCTGTCGGCCATGCCGGCGACATCATTACCGCCCTCAAGATCCGTATCGGCACGATCCAAGCTGCCCTTCAGTTTGTGCCGTTTGAGCAACCGCTCGGCCACCGGACCGCCAATCAACCCGCCAAGCACCAAACCAATGGTTGCCGACGTCATAGCCAGCGTCATGATGTTCTGGATATTGTTGACGTCGGCAAAACTGCCCGCATAGGCCGCGCCAGTGCCATGCCCGCCTACCAGGGTAATAGAACCCGCAATCAGCCCCATAAGGGGATGCAAATCAAGCAGCCAGGCCATACCCAGGCCAATGACGTTTTGCAAGACCACAAACGGAATCAGCACCAGCAGAAACGCAATCAACCGGGGCCCGCCCGCAGCAAGCAGTTTAAGGTTAGCCGTCAGGCCCACACAGCCGAAGAATATCAGCATCAGTGTGGGGCGGATATTAGCTTCGAGCGCCACCGTGACCCCGGAAAAGTCGGCCAGCAAAAAGACTAATACGGCAAACAAAATACCGCCCACTACCGGGTCTGGAATGCTGTAGCGCGCGAGCACACCGACACGACTGGTAAGGACACGGCCGGCCACCAGGACAAAACAACACGCCAGCAGCGTTTCTATGGCAGAAAGAGAAATCATCGGACACCTGTATGGCCTGACCACAGGCCGTTTAAGACCGAAAGCATAACCCGGGAAACCTGTTGCATGAAGCCCTCATGACTGTTGTTTGAGGCCCTCATGGGTTTCCCGGATTCATATCAATAAACCTTACACAAACAAAACCGATGGGTATAGAATCGGAAAAAAAGCCAGACCAATAATTACTGGCAAGCACGAGACAAACACTTCGGGCTACACCGAAGCAACCCGCAAAAAGCGGGTTACCACCAAAAGGGGGTGCCTATATGGCAGGCAGGAAGCATTCCGTATTGCGGCTGTTCCATCCGTCCATTGCATCGTTCGGGCCCATCGGCGGCCTGGTTCTCCCATTCGTTCTACGCGTCGGCTTCGGCGTAAAAAACCCTACAGCAATCATAACTATTCAACCCCGCCTAGCTGCGGGGTTGTTTTGTATGCGTCAGCGTGTGGCCAAAGCCACAGGCTGCTTGCAGCACCGCCGATACGACAAGGTAAAGCCTGTTTACCAGCCTTTACCTTGCCGGCTTGGCGTCGCCCCAAGGCGAACCTGGCAGGAGGGGCCGGGCGTGTAGGTTTGCCCGGCTTAAGACAATAACGACAAGGAGTACTTTGCATGGTAGACAAATCGTCGTCGGACGCCTACTGGAAGGCAAACGTCCGCATCATCCTGATATCGCTGGTCATCTGGTTTATATGTTCGTTCGGCATGGGCATTATTTTGCGCCCTGCACTTATGGGCATTTCAGTTGGCGGTGCCGATCTAGGCTTCTGGATGGCCCAAAACGGTTCCATTTATGTGTTCATTGTTCTTATTTTTGTGTACGCAAAAATGATGAACAAGCTCGACCGTGAACACGGCGTAGAAGAATAAGGAGCACATTCATGGATCAATTCGTACTTAATCTAATTTTTGTAGGTTTTACGTTTGCCATATACATTGGCATTGCGTTCTGGGCCCGGGCCGGCACCACCTCCGAATTCTATGCCGCTGGGCAGGGGGTCCATCCCGTGCTTAACGGCATGGCTACTGGTGCCGACTGGATGTCTGCCGCATCGTTCATTTCCATGGCCGGCATTATTGCGCTGGCACCGACAGGCGGCTATACACAGTCAGCCTTCTTAATGGGCTGGACAGGCGGCTATGTACTTCTGGCGCTGTTGCTGGCGCCATACCTTCGCAAATTCGGCAAATTCACCGTGCCCGAATTCATCGGCGACCGCTTCTATTCGGGGGGGGCACGCCTGCTGGCCGTTATCTGCCTTATCATCATTTCAATCACCTACGTGATTGGCCAGATGCGCGGTGTAGGCGTTACCTTTAGCCGCTTCCTCGAAGTGTCTACCGACATGGGCCTGTACATTGGCGCAGCCATTGTGTTTGTGTACGCGGTGTTTGGCGGCATGAAGGGCATTACCTACACCCAGGTGGCGCAATACGTGGTGCTTATCATTGCTTACACCGTGCCCGCCCTGTTCATCTCGCTCAACCTTACCGGCGACATTCTGCCGCAACTGGGGTTAGTTGGTAGCTATGCCCCGTCGGGTGGCGAAATCAGCCTGCTGACCAAGCTCAACCAGGTCGTTACCGAACTGGGCTTTACTGCCTACACGGCCGACACTCCCAATCGGTTGAACATGTTCTTGTTCACCATGTCGCTCATGATCGGTACCGCCGGCTTGCCACACGTCATCATCCGCTTCTTCACGGTGCCGAAAGTGGCCGACGCCCGTTCTTCAGCAGGTTGGGCGCTGGTGTTTATTGCCTTGCTGTACACCGTAGCGCCTGCCGTTGGCTCCATGGCCCGCCTTAACCTGACCACCACCATGTGGCCGGCAGCTATCACCAGCACAGCCACCAGCGGCCCTGCCATTTCGCGTGCCGATATCGACAGCAAACCCGAACTCTCCTGGATCCGTAACTGGGAGAAAACCGGCCTGCTGGCCATCGAAGACAAAAACGGTGACGGCCTGATCCAGTACTACAACGACAAAGCACCTGCCGATTCGCCCATCATGAAAATGGCCGAAGAAAAAGGCTGGAAGGGTAACGAGCTGACCAAAGTCGACAACGACATCATGGTGTTGGCCAACCCCGAAATCGCAGCCCTGCCAGGCTGGGTAATCGCACTGGTTGCAGCAGGTGCGCTGGCAGCAGCGTTGTCTACTGCGGCAGGTTTGTTGCTGGCCATTTCGTCGGCTATTTCGCACGACCTTATCAAAGGGTCTATCAAACCCGATATCTCCGAGAAGGGCGAGCTGACAGCCGCACGCATTTCCATGACATTTGCCATTGTCGTGGCGACATGGCTGGGGCTTAACCCTCCGGGTTTTGCGGCACAGGTTGTGGCGCTGGCCTTCGGCCTGGCGGCGGCAACCATCTTCCCGGCGCTCATGATGGGCATCTTCTGGAAGCGTATCAATAAAGAAGGTGCTATTGCAGGCATGCTGATTGGCCTGATCTTTACTGCGGTTTATATCTTCGTCTACAAAGGCTGGTTCTTTATTCCGGGCACCAACAACCTGCCCGACACTGCAGCCAACTACGTCTTCGGGATCTCGCCGCTGTCTATCGGTGCCGTCGGCGCACTACTGAACTTCATCGTGGCATACCTGGTGTCTTCGGTTACCGCAGCACCGCCGCAACACGTTCAAGATCTGGTCGAGTCCATCCGCATCCCTAAAGGCGCTGGCACAGCCACCCACCACTAACCCATCGACCCGGGCGGCGCAAGCCCGCCCGGCACCTCATTGATCAACACTCAGGGTGCCGCAGGGCACCCTGACCGTTTAAAGGCCTGGTCATGACAACATCACCGATTGATATTGGCGACTTTCTTGAAACCCTGGCCCCTTACAACAGCTTGCCGGGCGAACAGCTCGCCCAACTGGCCCGAACGGTCAGCCTGCGGCATTACCGCAGCGGCGACTACATCTACCATATCGACGAACCCCTGGACGGCGTATACGTTGTTGTCTCAGGTGACGTCGACATCACCGACCGCAACGGCGCAACGGTATCGCAACTATCGCGGCGGCAAAGCTTTGGCGAACGCGGCCTTATGCGCAGTGGCAACGGCTTGGCCTCGACCACGGCACAGGCCCGGTCCGACACCGAAACGCTGCTCATCCCCGCCCCCGAATTCCGTCGGCTGATTCGCCACTCACCTGCGTTCGACCACTATTTTTATTACGGCAGCCGCACTAAAAACCGGCCTACCGACATCAATTCGTTAAAGGTCGAAGACCTGATTACCCGCAAGGCCATTGCCTGCTCTCCCGACACACCCGTGGTGCGCGCCGCGCAAATCATGCGCGACGAGAGCATTTCGTGCCTAGGCGTACTGCAGGCCGACACCCAGCAACTGGTAGGTATTATTACAGTGCGCGACCTGACAAACCGGGTACTTGCCGAGGGCCTTGACCCGCGCACCCCAG
Organism: Pusillimonas sp. T2; assembly: GCF_002236805.1. Taxonomy (GTDB): domain Bacteria; phylum Pseudomonadota; class Gammaproteobacteria; order Burkholderiales; family Burkholderiaceae_B; genus Neopusillimonas. Next base: position 197,913 of record NZ_NIQA01000002.1, read on the forward strand.
TTGGCCTGGTCATGACGCCCAACCCGCCTACACTGCCCCCCAACGCTTTGGGTGCTGACGTGCTGCGTACCATGATGGAAAACAATATTGGTCACTTGCCAATTGTTCATTACGGGCATTTTTACGGCATCATCACCCAAACCGACATCACACGGTTTCAGGCCGTTAGCAGCGCCCTGCTTATCCACGATATCAGTCAGGCCCAGAACATCGAGCAACTCGTCAAGCTGGCGCAGACACTGCCGCGCCTGCTGGTGCAACTGGTAGCGGGGCAACAACGGCACGAGGTCGTTACCCGCCACGTCACCGACATTACCGACGCCATCACGCAGCGGCTGCTGACCATGGCCGAATTGCGATTAGGGCAACCGCCCGTACCGTACTTGTGGCTGGCCTGCGGAAGTCAGGGGCGACAAGAGCAGACCGGTGTGTCGGACCAAGACAACTGCCTGTTTCTGGACGACAGCGTACGCCCCGACGATATGCCTTACTTTGCCCAGCTGGCACGCTTTGTGTGCGACGGCCTGAACGCATGCGGCTACGTGTATTGCCCAGGCGACATGATGGCCATCAATCCGCGCTGGTGCCAACCAGTCAGCGTATGGCGCGAATACTTCCGGACCTGGATGACGCGCCATGCCCCCGAGTCGCACATGCTGGCTTCCGTCATGTTCGACCTGCGCCCTATTGGCGGTCATCTGCCGCTTTACCACGACCTGCAGGCCGAGACATTACTGGCAGCGTCGAAAAACACAATTTTTATGGCACACATGGTGGCCAACAGCCTGAAACACACCCCGCCCTTAGGCCTGATCCGCGGGTTTTCTACCGTACGTACCGCCCGCAACCGCCACCAAATAGACCTGAAACACAATGGTGTAATACCCGTAACCGACCTGGGCCGGGTTTACGCCCTGATGGGGCAACTGACCGACATCAACACGCGCGCACGTCTGCAGGCAGCAGGCCACGCCGGCATTATTTCGAGCAGCGGCGCCGACGAACTCATTGCGGCTTACGATCTGATCGCCACTTTACGCCTCGACAACCAGGTCAAGCTTATTCGGGCAGGCGAAAAGCCCGACAATTTCCTGACGCCTGCCGACTTGCCCGACTTCGAGCGCAACCACCTGCGCGACGCCTTTGTCGTCGTGCGGACCATGCAATCGGCCGTCGGCCACGGCCGGCGCGTTCCGGTTTAAGCTACTTCAATTACAACAACAAGGGACAACAATTCATGTGGGCTGATTTCATCGCAATGCTGGCCATTGCAGCCTTGGTGGCATGCATCGTATTCATTATCGGGCGCTTCATGCGCCGTTCAGGGCGTCAGATGGAACGCTGGATCATGCCTGCAGCTATCGGGGCCTCGGTCATTGCTTACGCTGTCTGGAACGAATACACCTGGTTTTCCAGACTTGAGTCCGCACTGCCCAACCATATTGTCGTTGTGGGCACTGGCGAACGCAGCGCCCCATGGGCCCCCTGGACATACCTGGCGCCGGTCACCACACGGTTCGTTGCCGTCGACACTCAAGCCATTGCAAGGTCTGAAACCCGTCCCGAACTGGCCCGCACCGAGATCTACCTGATCGAACGCTGGCAGCCTACGCGCACAGTCACGGTAGCCTTCGATTGCAAGCAACAACTGCGCGCCGACCTTGGCGGCGCCGCCAGCTTAAGCCCTGACGGCACCCTGACCGGCGCACAATGGCAGCCGGCAAACGACGACGCGGCCTTACTTAGTGCCGTGTGCCGTCCATAACCCACACATCATGGCCGCACACAGCCGCACCCGCCTGAGAATCTTTCGGGTTTTTGCCGCCTTGTGCACGGGCTGCCTGCTCGCGTTGGCGGGCGGGCTTTATTTTGGGTATCACAAAGCCAACGATCCAGACATCGTCCACGCACTAATCATTGGTGGCGCCATTGCCGGGTTTGCCATTTTTGGGCTAACCGCATGGGCCTGGTTGGTCATCGACGAACATATCGCCCGACCTGTCCAGCGCCTGGCCGGCAATCTGCGCACGCTAACTCATGGCAAGGCTACAGCTATCCCCGCCCACGAACGCACAACCTATTTGTCCGACCTCGTCCCCGCAGCGCGCGAAATGGCCCAACAATTGCTTGATACCCGCGTCGCGCTTGATCAGGCTGTTGCCCGCGAAACTGAAACGCTTGCGCTAGAGAAAGACAGACTTGAGCGACTGTTGTCTGATGTGCCTGTGGGGTTAATGTTGTGCTCGGCAGAACACCAACTGGTGTTCTACAACGGTCAAGTCGTCAGTCTGCTGGGCGGGGTCAATGCCGATGTCGCCCCCGGCCTGAACCGGCGGGTGTTCGACTATCTGCATCCCGCACCCATCGAGCATGCATATGCACGGTTACTCGAAGCCGACGACCCCGACGCCGCATCAGACATCCTGTGCTCGACGCAAAGCGAAGGCCGGGTACTGGCCGCACGCATGCGCCTGCTGGGGAATCACCCCGGAGCTAACAACGACAACCCCGCAGACATCGGCTATGTTCTGACCTTACGAGACATCACAGGCGACCTGGCCACGCACAGTATCCGCCCTGATATCGATCGCCCCGGCGACTGGCCTTTGGCGATGATACGGGCCAGCGACCTGGCCTCGACGCTGCAAGCCACATTACGCAGCAAAGGCGTGACGCTAACAACCGAAACCACCGACCTGATCCTGCGATGCGACGGGTTTCAATTGGTGGCGCTCATTACCGCCCTGATCAACCGGTTGCCGTTGCCGCACGGCGCGCTGCACCTGAAGATCCGCAGCGACGGCGCTGGCGCAATGGCCGAATTGTCATGGGAAGGCCTAAGTCTATCTGACGACGCGCTGGCACAACTCCTGAGCGCACCGCTCGATGTCGGCTTGACCGACATGACCGTACAAGGCGTGCTGTCCATTCATGGCGCCACGCTGGTCACCGACAACAGTAGTCGGCTGCACCCCAAACTGTGCCTGCATATCCGCGAGGCCAGGCTGGCTCAACGGCGCCCCCCTGCCATACCGCGTGCTGTGGTCTACGATTTCAAGTTGCTGTCCAAAGCGGGCAACGCCGAGGTGTCGTGCACCCCATTAGACGAACTTACTTATGTCGTGTTCGACACCGAAACCACCGGTCTGTACCCAGACCAAGGGGACGAGATTGTGCAAATTGCCGCTGTTCGCATCATCAACGGCAAACGCGTCAAAACCGAGGTTTTCGATACGCTGGTCAACCCGGGCCGCAGCATCCCGGCAGCCAGCACACAGGTGCATGGCATTACCAACGACATGGTCGCCGACGCGCCCGACACTGCAACAGCAGTACAACGTTTTCATAAATTTGCCGAAGGCGCCGTGCTGGTCGCGCACAACGCGCCCTTCGATATGGCGTTTATACGCCGGCACGAAAACGCTGCGGGTTGCCGTTTCGACCACCCCATTCTCGACACGGTATTGCTCTCGGCAGTCGTGTACGGCGAGGCCGAAAGCCATAGCCTTGATGCATTGGCGCACCGACTGGGCATCACCATACCCGAAGAAGCGCGCCATACTGCAATTGGCGATGCCATTGCCACCGCAGATGCTTTACTTAAGGTGATACCAGCGTTGAAGGCACGCGGGCTGGAGACATTTGGCGCGGTGCTGTCTGAGGTAAGACAACACCGCCGCCTGCTTAAAGACCTAAACGGCTGAATTAGCGTTTAGTCAGCATATCGGCCACAATTTGCCCCGAACCGCCGCCCAGACCTGGGCCAGGGTGCGTTGAAGCGCCGATTTGGTAGACATTTTTATAAGGCGTACGATGCGCCTTCGCGCCCGAATTGCTGGCAAACGGACGGAACCAGAAAAACTGGTCTGGCGAACACACCCCTGAATAAGGATCGCCGCCCACCAGGTTGCAATTCATGGCCTCGAGGTCGCCAGGCGAATAGGCCTTGCGGCCAATAATCAGGTCGGACAAGCCGGGCAAAACGGTTTCGATGCGCTTTTGCACACGGTCGGCCACGGCTTCGCGCACGGCCTCGTTCCAGCGGCCATCGGCAGGAACGTCGATCTCGCCGGCCGCATCGCCCCGCAACTGCGAAGGCATTTCTTGCAACTGCAGCCAAAGTATCCATTTACCCTCGGGCGCGCGGGTCGGATCGACCGCAACCGGTTGGCCAATAGCCACTGTGGGACGACGCGGAATCAGCCCATTGTTGGCTTCGCAAACAGCCAAAGCCACGTTTTCCATGCTTTCGGTCAGGTGAACCAAAGGCACTTTAAGCATTTCGGGGTCAGCCCAAGGCGCAGGGCCATTAAGCGCAAAGTGAATTTGCATGCAACCGCGGCCAAAGCGATAACCTTGTGCCTGCTTGCGAACGGGTTCGGGCGCGCGGGGCAGCAAACGACCATACAACTGTGGCGGGGTTACGTTGCACACCACGGCTTCGGAAGCCTGGTAGGCCTGGCCATTGGCCACGACACCCGTAGCGCGCGAGCCGTTGAGTGTGATCGATTCGACATCGACACCGGTCAGCACTTTACCGCCGCGCTGCTCGATAAAGGTTTGCAGGCCTTCGACCAGACGCTGGCCACCGCCTTTAACAACCGGCATGCCACCGGCCACAACAGCCGCAAACGTTAACTTGCCGATCAGGGCGGAGCACGCTTCGTCAGGCCCAAGGCCCGTGTGCAACACCCACGGGCTGATCATGGCGCGGGTCAGGTCAGACTTGAGCTCGCGTTCGGACCAGCGCCGGAAAGATTCGATAGAGTCGGCGCCAAACTGCAGCAAGCCATTGAGGCCGCGCTTGCGCCACTCGGAGAACAACAAACGCAACACTTTGCCGCTATAAGGCGAATTGCCCAACAGGCCAAAAGTGAGCGCCGCATCTTGACCGAACAATTGCCCGGCCATGGCACCGAACGCATCGCCATCGCCCGGGGCGATGGCGTTAATGCGCTTGACGCTGTCTTCGATGTCTTGCTTCAGTGCCAGTAACTGACCGTCGGGGGTGACGATACCCGTGGTGTAGTCATTGGCGACGAACTCGACACCAACACTGGCCAAATCGTCTTTGAGTTCGGCGTAAGCGCCGCCACCCATGAACAACGGATACCACGACGACAAGACTTCGTGGGTGAAACCGGGAAACAGCGTTTCGGTACGGATGCAACCACCGGCCCGGTCGTTACGCTCGAGTACCAGAACAGACTTGCCTCGCTTGGCCAACAACGCGGCACAAGCCAGCGAGTTCATGCCACTACCGATAATAATAACCTGGGCCTGGTGGGTCATTATGCCTCCTTAGGGAACCAGTGCCAGAACGCGCAGAGGGCTGCCCGAACCGCGCTGGATCTTCAAGGGGGCTGCAACAATGATCGCGCCGGTTGTAGGCAACTGGTCGAGATTGTTAAGGCACTGCAAGCCGAATTTGTTGGCACCGTGCATTAGCGTATGACAAGGGTAAGGCATGGGCCATGCGTACGACTGGCCAGCATCGGTGTTGATGGTTTCTACACCAAAGCCATGAACATCGCGCTCTTTAATGAGCCACTCGACAGCCTCTTGTGAGGGGCCGGGGGTGTGTGCACCGTCTTCGCGAACGTTAACGTAAGAAGCGGGGTCTTTGAACAGGCGAGCTGCCCAGCCAGTTCGCAGAAGCACCCAGCTGCCTTTGGGGATACGACCGTTCTTTTCTTCCCACTTTTGCAGGAAATCGACGCTCATGATCCAGTCTTCGTTGGCAGCGACTTCGGCAGTGGCATCGACCACAACAGCAGGCGCAATGAAGTTTTTGGGGTCGATAGTGTCGACTGTATTTTGGGGATGGTCTTTACCTGTAACCCAGTGTGCAGGCGCGTCGAAGTGCGTGCCAGTGTGTTCGCCACAGGTGAAGTTATTCCAGTACCAGGCGGGGCCGGCGTCGTTGTACTCGGAGATGGTTTCCATCTTGAAGGCAGCTACCTGACCAAACTGCGGCGGCAACTGCAGGGGGGGAAAGTCGGGCGACAATGTGTGGGTCAGGTCTACGACCTTGAAATTGCCGGCGGCCAGTTGTTCCAGGGTATTGGCGGCGGTGCTCATGGTATCTCCTTAGTTGAAACCTAAATTATCTTGCATCCGCTATTTTGCACGACTTGGTTTAGATTTCAACCATTTTTCGATACCGATTTACCCCAAGGTCAGTGAAATTAAGCGCCAGACAACCTGTCTGACCCAGTATCCGGAGCCCCACTCAAGCCAGGCCCTGGGGCGACGCCTCGAATGGCCAGGGCCGCCAGTTCACGAAAACGACGCAAACCCTCATCAGCATCTGGCGCAGGTTCCATCAGCCAGCGGCGTACTTCGGTCAGGTAAATAGTAATGAACAACGAAGCAGCCAGTTCAACGGGAACGTCGGCCGCTACAAGTCCGCGCTGTCGCCAGCTTCGTACAATGTCGGTCAACAACGCCAGCATGCGAGGGCGCCGCGCATAAAACCTGATAGCTTCCGGCCCTTGCGGCGCAACGCCGCCCAGGAAGTCGAGCGTCTCGCGCACCGCAGGCCTGCCCAACGCAGGCTGACCGGCCCAATACCGGTAGCGCGACTCAAAAAAAGCCGCCAGTTGGTCAACCAAAGGCGCGCTCGGGTCAACCGACCGAACTGCTGTCCCCGCCAACGCATCCAGATCATCATTAATGATCATGAGCAGCAACTCGCGCTTGTCTTTGGCGTAGGTAAACAAAGTGCCAATACCAATTTCAGCCAATCCCGCAATATCGCGCGTGGTGGCCGCATCGTAGCCTCTTTCAGTAAACGCCTGGCGCGCGGCCGCCTTGATACGACGCCTTTTTTCCAGTTTTCCGCGCTCTCGCAAACCTAATGTCGCGGCATCGTCGGCCTGCGCCGCTACTGCCTGGTTTTTTTTAACCATACGTCGTTGCTCTCTAGTTTTTATACGTCTTCTTGATTAACCCGGGCAAAAAGGCGGACTTCGCGTTTTACCTGAGTTGACCAACGACAAAATACACCCATAGAATGGAACACGCTCAAAAATGAGCATGTTCAGAATTAAACAACTTCGGGTCGAGCATAAACTAGGTAACACACATGAGCAATCACCCCATCATTATTTCTGGCGGCGGGCCCGTCGGGCTCGTCGCAGCACTGTCGCTGGCCGAAAAAGGACTTGACGTCATTATCCTGGAGACCAGCCCAGAAATCCCCACCGACTTGCGCGCTGGAACATTCCACCCGCCCACAGTGGAAATGCTGGACACCTTATCTATTGGTCAAGAATTGCTGAATATGGGGATCAAAGTACCCGAGTGGCAAATCAGGGACCGCAAGCAGGGCCTGGTGGCCCAATTCGACCTGAACCTGATTGCAGACGAAACCCCTTACCCCTTCCGTCTGCATTGCGAACAACATAAATTGTCGCATCTGGCTTTCAAGGCACTGCAAAAATACCCCAATGCACGCGTCATGTTTGGCCATACGTGCAGCAGCTACACGCAAGATGAAGATGGCGTCACCGTGCAGGCCGAAGGCGCCGATGGTAAAGCGGTCGAGCTGCGCGGCAGCTACTTGTTGGGCTGCGACGGCGTTCGCAGTATTGTGCGTAAAACCGCCGACATTGAGTTTGAGGGTTTTACGTGGCCCGAACGCTTTCTTGTATTTGCCACTACCTTCGACCTGAAAAAACATGGGTTTACCGGCAACGCCTACATTGCCGACCCCGACGAATGGGCCGCCATTTTTGTACAGCCGCACGATGGCCCCCCAGGCATTTACCGCATCGCCTTCCCCATCAAGCCAGAGCAGGACGAGGCCGAGGTGCTGTCAGACGACTATGTACAAAGCCGCATCCAGGGGTTTCTGTCGCCCGACCAAACCTACGAAATCCCATACCGCAGCGTCTATCGTGTCCATCAACGCGTCGCCCAATCATTTCGTAAAGGCCGCATTGCGCTGGCCGGCGACGCCGCACACGTCAATAACCCCTTGGGCGGCATGGGCCTGAACAGCGGTATTCACGACGCCATGAATCTGGCCGACAAACTTGCCCGGATTATGCTGGACGACGCCCCCGAAGCCCTGCTTGACCAGTACGATCGCCAGCGCCGCTTGACCAATATCGAGTATGTGCAAGCCATCACAATTCGCAATAAGAAAATGCTCGAAGAGCGTGATCCGCAGATCAGGGCTGAGCGCCTGCAAGAGATGCGCGATACCGCGGCCGACCCAGAAAAGCACCGCGCTTTTCTGATGAATTCTTCGATGATTAACAGCGTACGTCGCGCTGCCCAAATCGACTAAGATTTGCAAAAAATAATATTGCTTTACCCCCCAACCCCGAGGAGACAAACCATGAAATTTAAATTTCTAGCCGGGCTTGTTGTCGCCGCTGCCTGCAGCGCAACAGCCGTCGCACAAAACGTTGGCGTCGGCACCATGAGCCAGGGCACCATGAGCTATTCAAGTGGTTCAGCACTGGCCAAAGTCCTTACCGAAAAAGGCGGCATGCAAGCCCGTGTTCAGCCTAACAGCGGCGAAAGCGTCCTGATCCCCCTGCTCGACACCGGCGAACTGGACTTCGGCATTGCCAACGTCATTGAAAGTGCCGAAGCCGTGCACGGCGAGCGCGTATTCAAAGGCCGCCCCGCCAAGAACCTACGAGTCGCCTCGGTACTCTTTCCACTTAAAACCGCGGTATTCGTTCGCGCCGATTCCGACATCAAAACCGTAGCCGATCTTAAAGGTAAGCGCCTGACCTACGGCTTTACCGCCATGGGTTCAATCAACACGATTCTTGATGCACTGCTGGCTACCGGTGGCCTGACACCAAAAGACATTCGTCAGGTCCTGGTTCCCAACGTAGCCCGTGGCGCCGACGAACTGGCGTCAGGCAACGTCGACGGCTTCTTCTTTGCCGTAGGTGCCGCCAAAGTCACCGAAATCGACGCCTCGGTCGGTGGCCTGCGCATGCTGCCTATTAGCACCGACGCCGCAGCCCTTGACGCCATGCACAAAGTCTTCCCGTATGGCTATCCGTTTGTCGAGAACCCACGCCCCGGTCTGGCTGGCGTTAGCGAACCAACCGCTGCTTTGGCGTATGACAACCTGCTGCTGACCAGCACCAATACCAAAGACGATGTGGTTTACAAAGCCATGAAAACCATCTACGAAAGCCAGCCAGAACTCGCGGCTTCGTTTGCACCGTTTCGCGGCTTTGACGTCAAGCTGATGTACAAGCCCGACATGCCTGGCGAATTCCATCCTGGTGCATTGCGCTTCTACAAAGAAGCTGGCCTCGTCAAGTAAACAGGTAAGTTATCCCAAAGGCGGTGACCATGAATCAGATCGCATCCGGGCTGCAGGCAGGGGGACTCCCCTCAAAGCTTCGCAACACGCTTTCTTTAACCCTGCAAACCCTGATGACGGTCACAGTCATCGCCTGGGTACTCAAGCTGCCACTATATTTGCAGCTTAGTCTGTACAACGAACAATTTTTAGCGGCCATTTTAGGTATGGCCCTTGGTCTGGCGTTTCTGCTTGTCCGGGCGCGCCCTTCGCCCGAAGACACGCCCACGCCTTGGGGTGACGCCATAGCCGGCCTGGTCGGCATGATCGCCTGCTTTTATATCGCCATCCGCTACCCCACGCTGGTTAACGAAGTCATTTACCGGCCCCTCGACGCCATTGTCATCAGCGCCATTATTGTGGGGCTCATCCTCGAGGCCGTCAGGCGCACCGCCGGTATGACTCTGGTCATCGTGGTACTGGTGCTGGTCGCCTACGCCATGCTGGGCCACTTATTGCCCGACGAATTCGTCAGCCGACCCATCGACTTTACGCGCCTGCTGGTCTATCTGGGTATGGACACCAATGCGGTGCTGGGCCAAACCTTGGCCATTGCCATTATTGTGGTGGTGCCCTTTACTCTCATGGGCCAAATTCTGGCCCGCACGGGCGGCTCACATTTCTTTGGCGACCTGGCTATGGCCGTCATGGGCAAATATCGTGGGGGTTCGGCAAAAATTTCTGTTGCCGGGTCGGCCCTGTTCGGCATGATTTCCGGCAGCGCGGTCTCTAACGTGGCTGCTGTGGGCGTCATTACCATCCCCATGATGAAGCGCTCCGGCTTCCCCAAGCACGTCGCTGCAGCCATCGAAGCGGTAGGTTCCACAGGCGGCCAGCTGGCGCCGCCGGTCATGGGCGCAGCCGCGTTCCTGATGGCTGAACTACTTGAAACCTCATATGCCTCGGTATTGATTGCAGCGCTCATTCCAGCCTTTTTGTATTACCTGGCGCTCTTCATCCAGGTCGACCTCGACGCCGCCAAGCATGGCATCAAAGGCGAACCTATGGATCGCCTGCCCGCCATCAAAGAAGTCATGCGCCATGGCTGGTATTTCCCCATCCCCTTTGTTGTTCTGGTTGTCGGTTTGGTGTTTTTCAATGTGGCCGCAGAATACGCCGCCTTGCAAGCCGCGGCGCTGCTAGTCATATTCAACCTCATCTTCGGCTACAAAGGCGAACGCACTCCCCTACGCGAACTGCTGCTCGCGGCCATTAGTACCGCCAAAGCTTCAATCGACTTGCTGGTCATTGCCGCGGCTGCAGGGCTGGTTATTGGTACGCTCAACCTGACAGGGCTGGCGTTTGGCCTGACGCTGCAACTGCTCGCCCTGAGCGGCGACAGCACCGTCGTTCTGTTGCTAATGACGTCGGTCGTGGCGATTATTCTTGGCATGGGCATGCCCACCGTTGGTGTCTATATTTTGCTGGCTACGCTTATTGCTCCAGCCCTTATCCAAGCCGGCCTATCGCCTATGGCATCGCACATGTTCGTCATGTATTTTGGCATGATGTCCATGATTACACCGCCTGTGGCCATTGCCGCTTTTGCGGCAGCCAATATTGCGGGTTGCGACGGCTCGAAGGTGGGCTGGACGGCAACACGCGTGGGTTGGTGCTCCTACGTCGTGCCCTTCTTGTTTGCCTTCTCTCCCGCGCTGCTGATGGAGGGCTCGGCAAGCACAATCATCTGGGCCGTCATTACCGCGTCATTGGGCGTGCTGGCCGGCTCGATTGCCGTTGTCGGCTATTTCATTGTCGCCGTCGGTGCCTTGCAGCGGGTGCTTTATATGGCGGCAGGCTTGCTTATGCTTATTCCGGCAGACGCCTACCCAGGCGCTGGCTGGACAGACGTCATCGGTTTGATCATGATGATTCTTTTGGTTGCGTTTCACTGGTTTCAAATCAAACAACAAAAAAATACAGTGCCGGCAACCAGTTAACACGGCTGTCCAATTTAGCGGTTCGGCGAACGGCCGAACCGCTTGCACACTCTTCCCAAATAAGTAACAATCCCGTTGTGCAGACATTCAGTACACTCAACCACATACTGTCTGTCGTACGGACTTACGCTAGTAGTATCCTCGCGTGTTTTGTGGTTACATACTTTGGCAATACCTTGGTTTTTAAAGCTATAACCATCCTCTCCAGGAGCAGACAATGAAAAAATTCGTCAAGGTGGCGCTAGCTGCCACCTGCCTGATGACCGCAGCAGTCAGCCAAGCAGCTGAGCCGTTCAAAATTGGCCTCATTATCCCCATGACCGGTCCGTTTGCCTCTACTGGCAAACAAATCGAAGCCGCCGCCCGTCTTTACATGCAGCAACACGGCGACGAAGTTGCCGGCCGCAAAATCGAACTTATCGTCAAAGACGACGGTGGTGTTCAGCCCGAGGCCACCAAGCGTATTGCCCAAGAACTGGTCGTACAAGACAAGGTTGGCGTTCTGGCCGGCTTTGGCCTGACACCGTTGGCCTTTGCAACCGCCCCCATCGCAACGCAATCCAAAACGCCTATGGTCGTCATGGCCGCCGGCACATCGTCCATCGTCCAGAAGTCGCCCTATATTGTGCGCACTTCAATGACGCTGCCCCAGGTGACCGCACCTATGGGCCAATGGGCAGCCAAGGAAGGCGGCATTAAATCGGCCGTGACGCTCATCGCCGACTACGGCCCAGGTCACGACGCCGAAAAAGCTTTCGTCAAGAACTTCACCGACGCCGGTGGCAAGGTACTCGAGTCGCTTCGCGTGCCCATGCAAAACCCCGACTTCTCACCGTTCTTGCAACGTGTGCGCGACCTGAAACCCGACGCTCTTTTCATTTTCGTCCCTTCAGGTCAGGGTTCCACCCTCATGAAGCAGTTTACCGAGCGCAACCTGGCCGGTCAGGGCATCAAGCTGATTGGTACGGGTGACGTCCTCGACGACGACCTGCTGCCAGCCATGGGCGATGAAGCCTTGGGCATCATCACTTCGCAGCACTACTCCACTGCGCACGATTCGCCAGAAAACAAGGCCTATGTCGAATCTTTCCGCAAGCTGACCAACAACAGCATGCGCCCCAACTTCATGTCGGTGGGTGGCTACGATGGCATGCACCTCATCTACGAAGCCCTGAAAAAAGCCGGCCCCAACGCCAATGGCGATCAGCTTCTGGCTGCCATGAAAGGCATGAAATGGGTCAGCCCGCGCGGCCCAATGCAAATCGACCCCGAAACGCGTGATGTCGTGCAAGACATTTACATCCGTCGTTCCGAGCGTCAGGCCGATGGCCAAATCTACAACGTCGAATTCGACGTCATCAAAGAGTTCAAAGATCCTGGCGTCTAAGCACCCTATGTTCTAACTCTTTAACAGCAGGCCCTTCACGGGGCCTGTTTTTTTTGGTTACCATGCTGTCCAGCACAACTCCGGAATTCGTCATGCAGCCAGGCAATACACAAAACAGCCAAGCCGACACCTGGGGCACTACGCTGCCCGCCTTTTTCGAGATCATGCCCAACTCGCTGTGGCTCGAAGATTACAGCCAGCTGTTCGAACTTTTCGCCCAATGGCGGGCAACTGGCGTGTCTGACCTGCGTGCCTACCTCGAGGCCGACGTCAGTCGCGTCGCGGCCTGCTCCGCCTGCATCAAGGTTTTGCTGGTCAACCAGAAAACGCTCGATATGTTCAAGGCGTCTTCATTCGACGAGCTGGCCAGCAGGCTTGGCGAAGTGCTGCGCGACGACATGCTCGAGGCACATATCGACGAACTCGAGCAGCTTTGGGTGGGTAACGAGCAATTCGAAAGCAAGAGCGTCAATTACACACTCGAAGGCGAACGTCTCGATGTGCTGATCAAAGCCGTTGTACTGCCCGACCACCAAAAGCGCTGGGACCGCGTCCTGGTGTCGCTGGACAATATCACCGCACTCGAAATCGCCCACGCGCAAGTCGCCCAACAAGAGCGTTATGCCACCGGCATTTTCGAGTACGCGCCGGTATCGCTGTGGGTAGAAGACTTTTCGCGCATCAAGACACTGCTCGACGAAGTCCGCGGACGCGGGATTACCGACTTTCGCACCTTTACCGACGTCCATCCCGATTTCGTCGAACAATGCATGACCGAAATACGCGTACTCGACGTCAACCAGTACACCCTGGATATGTTCAAGGCAGGCAGCAAGTCAAACTTGCTGGCTCATTTGCCCGATGTATTCCGCGATGAAATGCTGCCCCACTTTCGCGAACAGCTCATCGACCTTTGGGAAGGCAAACTGTTTATGCAGCGCGAAGTACTTAATTTCGCGCTTGACGGCAGCCCGCTTAATATCCACCTGCAGCTTTCGGTATTTGCCGGGCACGAAGCCTCGTGGGACCTGGTTTTACTGGCGTTAACTGACATTACAGCGCGTAAGAAAGCCGAAGCCTATCTCGAGTACCTGGGCAAGCACGACGTCCTGACCAAGCTCAAGAACCGGGCGTTCTTTGTCGACGAACTTAACCGGGTCGAACGTAAAGGGCCGTTTCCAGCGACTGTGATCATGATCGACCTGAACAACCTGAAAGAGGCTAACGATACCCACGGTCACGCTGCCGGCGACGCGCTTTTGCGTCGGGCGGGCGAGGTATTGGCGCAGGCTGCCGGCAAAAACTTTCATGCCATGCGTATCGGCGGCGACGAGTTCTCGATTGTCATGCCAGGCGCCACCGAAGAAGAACGCGAGCTGTTGCTTGAAAGCATTGAGAAACTGATTGAACTGAACAATCAGTTTTATTCCGGACCACCTCTGCAAATGGCGATTGGCTGGGCGCTATGTCAAAAAGGCGAACGCATCGAAGCCGCGTTGCGCGAAGCCGATCGCATTATGTACGAAGACAAAAGAAAGTTTCACGAGCGAAGAAAAGTCAGCCGCAGCTAGGCCCGCCGATGCAGCACCATCGCAGATGCTGTCAGAAACACCAACAACACCGCCGTTACCGCGCTATACGAAAAAATGGCCGACGCCAGCCCAATGCGGTCGGCCAGCAAGCCTAAGGCCACGACAGGCACCGATGCACCGATGTAGGTAAACAAGAAAAACGTCGATATATTGGCAGAACGCCGATGTTCGTCGGCGTACAGCCCGACAATCATGGCCGAATACATAAAACCAAATCCTTGCCCGACACCAAACGTGACCATGCTGAAAATCAGCACCCACACATTATGCGAGGTCATGCCAGCCATAAGGGCCAGCACACTTAGCGCAAACGCAAACATACCCAGGGCCTGACCCACAAAAGGCGCGTGCCTGGTTTGCGTCATTTGAACGACCAGCGATGCCACCGACATAAACAAAAACGCTACGCCAACCACTAGCGGCCCTTGCCATTCGAGCTCGAGAGCGGGCAATAAAGACGGCACCAGCGACGCAAACATGCACCCCACGGCGAACGTAAAAAACCCGCCGACACACCCCTGTAAAAATGGAATACGCCGCCCGGCGCCCGGTAACGCCACTTTGGGCAGCACCGACAACGGCGGGCGCGCGCCCACAGGCCCAGCCAACTGATGGCGCGAGCGCAACACAACGAAAAGCGTTACCACAGCGAGCACCAGCACAAATACGTAGGGCAACACTAGCGGATACACATTGAACTGGCCAATCACGCCGCCCAGCACCGGCCCCAACCCAAAACTGACCGTTACTGCCGTGGAATTAACAACGGCAGCTTTGCGTTTGTCGCGATCGGGATGCGACTCGCCCATGGCCAGCGCAGCTGTAGTCATTAGCATGCCATTGCCTATGCCAATCAGCACCCTGGCCGCCAACAGCGTGGGTACCCCGGGCGCCAGCATCGACATGACCAACCCGACAATAAGCGTGACCAGCGCCGTGACGACAATAGGAAAGCGTCCAAATGTATCCGACACCCGGCCAAAACACAACAAACTAGCAAGTACACACGCCATATAAGCGCTGAAGACATAGCTCAGTTGACTGGGCGGAATATCCCAGGCACGCTCGTACAAAGGGTAAAGCGGCGTAGGCAGCGAGCTGGTTGCAAAGCATAGAGCAACGGTTGCAGTCACCCCGGCAAACCCGCCCCAACGATTCAGCAACGATGTCAGAAAGTGCATGTGTACATCCGAAAATGGGCTGTACCGATTATAGAGACCTCGGGGCAATTGCCAAACCAGCAATCAACATTGAAGAGTTACACTTGGGAGGTCGCGAAACATGATGAGCCGGCCCCACGGTGTGCGGCCCTTCGCTTCGCGCCCATACCACCCATTACGGAGTCCCCTTATGACCACCATCTCACTGTTAATCAATGGCAAGAAACAGGCGGCAAGCAACGGCGCTACCTTCGAGCGCAAAAACCCGCTCGATGGCAGCGTAGCAACCACTGCCCCGGCAGCAACCGTCGACGATGCCATTGCCGCAGTAGAAGCCGCATCGCGCGCGTTTCCGGCGTGGGCCGCCATGGGCCCCGGCGAGCGTCGGGGTCTGTTGCTCAAGGCAGCAAAGGCCCTCGAGGCCCGTACCGACGACTTCATCAAAGCTGTCGCCGAAGAAACTGGCGCCTCAGCCATGTGGGCAGGTTTCAATGTTCATTTAGCCGCCAACATGCTCATCGAAGCTGCGTCGCTCACCACCCAGATCAGCGGAGAGGTTATCCCGTCAGACGTACCCGGCAACTTGGCCATGGCCGTGCGCCAGCCAGCGGGCGTCGTGTTGGGCATGGCGCCCTGGAACGCACCCATCATTTTGGGTACCCGAGCCATTGCCGTACCATTGGCTTGCGGTAACACCGTCGTCATGAAGGGCTCTGAGCTTTGCCCCGCCACGCACGGGCTCATCATCGAAGCGCTTCAAGAGGCCGGCCTGCCCGAAGGCGTCGTCAACTTTGTCACCAACGCCCCCGCCGACGCCGGCCCCATCGTCGAAGCCATGATCGCGCATCCGGCCGTTCGCCGTGTCAACTTCACCGGTTCGACGCGTGTCGGCCGAATCATTGCAATGGCATGCGCCAAGCACCTTAAACCTGTCATCCTCGAACTAGGCGGCAAAGCGCCTCTGGTCATCCTCGACGACGCCGACATCGAAGATGCAGTCAATGGCGCCGCCTTCGGTGCTTTTGCCAACTCGGGGCAAATTTGCATGTCGACCGAGCGCATTATTGTCGACCAAAAAATCGCCGACGAATTTGTTGCCAAGCTCACGGAAAAAGCCCGCAACCTGCCATTGGGTGACCCGCGCAAAGGCCCCGTCGTCTTGGGCTCGGTTGTCGACATGTCGACGGTCGAACGTTGTAACGCCATGATTGACGATGCGCTGGCCAAGGGCGGCAAACTGCTGTGCGGCGGCAAAGCCACCGATACACTCATCCCCGCCACACTCATCGACAATGTCACCCCCGACATGAAGATCTACAGCGAAGAGTCTTTCGGCCCAGTCAAGGGGATCGTCCGGGTCAATGGCGTTGAAGAAGCCATCCGCGTGGCCAACGACAGCGAATATGGGTTGTCGTCAGCCGTGTTTGGCAAAGACATCGCCCGTGCCTGGCAAGTTGCCGCACGCATTCAGTCGGGCATTTGTCACATTAATGGCCCCACTGTTCATGACGAAGCCCAAATGCCATTCGGTGGCGTCAAAGACAGCGGCATCGGCCGCTTCGGCGGTAAAGCAGGTATCGAGGCTTTCACCGAGTTGCGTTGGGTGTCTATGCAAACCACCCCACGCCACTACCCGTTTTAAACCTTCCTAACCTGTACAAAAGCAAACTGCCCCGCAATACGCGGGGCAGTTTTTTTGAAAAAAGGCTACCCGCCAGGCTAGCGCACTGCGTACAAGAAAAGTTCGACACGCCGGTTCATAGCACGGCCTTCAGGCGTACTGTTGTCGGCAATAGGGTTGCTAGGGCCACGGCCTTCAGACATCAGACGCGTACCCGAAATGCCCCGTGCGGCGATGTAGTCGGTCACCGCACGCGCCCGATTCACAGACAACGTTTGGTTAACCTGCGCCGTGCCCGTGCTATCGGTGTAGCCAATTGCCTTAGCCCGTAATTCAGGGTGCTGCGTAAGTGCACGGGCAACGCTGTCGAGCACCGGCAGCAATTCGGGCTTGAGTGCATATTTACCGGTGTCGAACGACACATGGCTGGGGATAAGCACCTTGAGCGTGCCATCGGGCATTTCGACGACGTCGACGCCCAGGCTCGTGGCACCCGACTGCTGCACATCGTTCTTGATGCCCGTCCAGTTATAGCCAGCAATAGCGCCAGCTACCGCACCGATACCGGCGCCAATCAGCGCCGCTTTGCTGCTATCGCCGATAATCGCACCCAGCCCTGCACCAACGGCAGCACCAGCGCCTACGCCAGTCGCCGTACGGCCGCCCTGACTCATGCCTCCCATGGTGTCGTTTACCGCAGCGCAGCCCGTCAGCAACGCGGCAATACCCACCCCTGCAATCACACGATTCAATCGCATAGACACGTTCATATTGTTCTCCTTTTTGACAGGACGAACCCGCCCTGATCGTTGTTCATACTACCAAGGCTCAGGCAATGACGTTGTTACAATTTTATTCTCAGGTTTGCCAGCGTCTTTCAAGCGTCCGGCTATAACGCGACATGGCATAACAGAACACAAAATAGATTGCCGCGATAAACAGGTAGGCCTCTGTACTGAAACCTTGCCACTGAGCATCGGCCAACGCAGTCTTGGCGGCCTGAGTCAGGTCGAAAACACCAATCACGACCACCAGCGATGTATCTTTGAACAAAGAAATGAAAATGCCTACCAACGGCCCGACAACGGTGCCAAGCGCCTGAGGCAGGATGATGTTGTTCATTTTTTGCCAATAACTCATCCCCAGAGAATCGGCCGCAGCGTATTGCCCGGGTGACACCGCCTGTAAGCCCCCGCGCACGGTCTCGGCAATATAAGCCGCAACAAACAGCACGATGGCCAGTTGCGCGCGTAACAGCTTGTCGATACTGACGCCTTCAGGCAGAAACAAGGGCAACATCACCGAAGCCATGAACAACAAGCTGATCAACGGCACGCCTCGAATCAGCTCGATGTAGGTAATGCACAATACGCGTACCGCCGGCATGTCGCTAGTGCGGCCAAGTGCCAGCAACACACCTAACGGAAACGCCAGCCCGACGCCCAAAACCGCCAAAACAAGCGTTAATGGCAAGCCACCCCATAACCGATTCTCGACCCAGCTCAGGCCGAACACTCCACCCCACATCAAGACGCCGACCAGCACCAAGACAACCAGCCACACCAACGCCAACCATTTGCGCCAGAACGCGCGCACGCAGCTGAACGCGACCAAAGCGACCAGCAACACACTGGCCAGCAAAGGCCGCCATTGCTCGTCATATGGATACACACCAAACAAAATCAGGCGATATTTATGTGCAATAAACGACCAGCACGCCCCGCCGGCCTGGCGACATCCTTGGGCGTCGGTTGCGTTAAAACTGGCGCTTAACCACAGCCAATCGAGCGCGGGAGGCACGAGTGCCAACAACAAACCTGCGCACAACACCGTCAGCAAGGTATTGAACGGGGTGGCGACAAGCAGGTGCAGCCGGCTCATCGGCCCGCCACGCGCGCCAGACGGCGGTTGTACATATTCATCAGAACGGAGATCGACACACTGACGCTAAGATAGGCGGCCATGATGATCAATACCCCCTCAATGGCCTGTCCCGTTTGGTTGATAGTGGTGTTAACAATCGAAACGATATCCGGATAGCCAATCGCCACGGCCAGCGAGCTGTTTTTGGTTAAGTTCAGATACTGGCTGGTCATGGGGGGCACCATAATGCGCAAGGCCTGAGGCAGCACCACCTGCCTTAACACTTGACGCTCAGACAACCCCAAAGCCCGTCCTGCGGCCCACTGCCCTTTGCCCACCGCCTGTATACCCGAACGCACAATTTCGGCCACAAAGGCCGAGGTATACAACACCAGCCCCAGCAGCAACGCCAGGAATTCGGGGCTGACGGTAATACCCCCGACAAAATTGAACCCCTGCAAAGCCGGAACACTGAAACTCAGGGTGTTAAAGTCGAAGCTTGGCAATACCAGCCCCCGGTTCGACAGAAACATGCCCGGCAGCACGGCAATTGCCTGACGCGGGCCGGGCGCCGCCTCGGTAATCAGGGCGTACCAGAAGAACAGCTGCAGCAGCAGCGGCACATTGCGCATGACCTCGATGTAGGTGCGT
Source organism: Pusillimonas sp. T2 (assembly GCF_002236805.1). Lineage (GTDB taxonomy): Bacteria > Pseudomonadota > Gammaproteobacteria > Burkholderiales > Burkholderiaceae_B > Neopusillimonas. Next base: position 217,467 of record NZ_NIQA01000002.1, read on the forward strand.
GCCAGCCACGACAGCAACGGGTTGACAGCCAGGCGCGCCAACCCAACAAGCAGGCCTAATATCGTGGCCAACACTGCACCGATGGCGGCAACCTTCAGCGTATTCGCCAAACCCACCCAAATGGCGCGCGCGTAGGTATCGGCAGGGCGATAGGCCAACAGAGACTCGCTAATGGCAAAGCCCGCCTCGTGGTCCAAAAAACCGAACCCCGTCGCCACATTGCGGGCCTCAAGATTATTTAGCGTCGTGACAACCAGATAGGCGCAGGCCAACGCCAGACCGGCCACCAGCAGCACCTGATAGACCAACGCACGAAACCGGACGTTATGCCAGGACACAAAGCCTTTGAGCGAATTGAACCGAAAAGACGACACAGCCATTAAAAATCAGCACCGATTAGGAAATTGCCGATGGGCACAATATCATATTCACTTAGAATACCCGGATTACCCAACGGGTCTAATCAACAGGTTACCCATCGCTGTTCACCATGATTGAGTTTCAGCACGTTTTCAAGTCTTACGGTCGCAGCCGGAACATCCTTGCCGACATCAATTTCCGCGTTGATGCGGGCGAATTTGTTTTCGTCTCGGGGCCATCGGGCGCAGGCAAATCTACCCTGCTCAAGCTCATTGGCGGGCTCGAACCCCCAAGCCGCGGCAGCATCACCGTCAATAACCACCGTATCGACAAAATGCCCAGCCGGGCCAGACCCTATCTACGGCGAGCGGTTGGCGTTATTTTGCAAGACACCCACTTATTGTTTGACCGCTCGGTCATGGCCAATGTGCTCCTGCCGCTTACGGTCGTGGGGTTAGAACAGTCTCAAGCGGTCGCCCGCGCCCGCGCCGCCCTCGAAAAAGTCGGACTATCTGGCAAAGAAGACCTGAACCCCATTGAAATGTCGGGCGGCGAACAACAACGCCTGGCCATCGCTCGGGCTATCGTCAACCGCCCCGCCATCCTTATTGCCGACGAACCCACCGCCAATCTCGACCACGACAGTGCAACGCGCATTATGGACGTTTTCCGCGACTTCAACCGGGTAGGCGTCACCACCCTGATCGCATCCCACGATACGGCCCTGATGGCCACTTACGCCAACCGCACCCTGCAAATTACCGCTGGCCGCTTTGCTGACTTCAAAGGGGTAATGGTATGAAGCGCTGGTTAAGGCAACATCGTTACGCGTTGGCTGTCGCCATCAGGCGGCTTTGGCTGCATCCATTCTCTTCAGTGGCCAACCTGCTGGTTATTGCGCTCACACTGGCGTTACCCATCTTGGGCGCAAGCTTTTTGGCCGCGGCGCAGCCCGTCGTCAAGCAGGTGTCCATCTCGCCCGAAATCACCCTGTTTATGGCTCCCGACGCCCAACGCGGGGCCTCCGAGTCCGTCGCCAAAACGCTCGCCGACGACTACAAAGAGCATATCGAAGCCACACGTCTGGTGCCTCGCGAACAAGCTTTAGCTACCCTGAAACGCAATCCGAACTGGGCAGACGCACTGGCCGTGTTGCCAGGCAACCCCTTACCCGACGCCATTATCGTCACCCTGAAAAACACCGACGACCTGGCGGCGAAAACCACCACTCTGACCGCCGCCTGGAAAGCCCTACCCGGCGTACACAGCGTGCAACACGATGCCAACTGGGTACAGCGCTTGGCGGCCATTCTCGACTTTGTTCGCATTGGCTTAGGCATGCTGGCCGCCGGTGTCGCCTTGGTTGTACTGGCTACCGTCTTTAATACCGTCCGCATGCAGGCGCTTACCCAGCGCGAAGAAATTGCAGTGGCCCGCCTGGTGGGTGCCACCGAGTCATTCGTGCGGCGCCCCTTTTTATATTTGGGTGCACTTACGGGGGCCCTGGCCGGCGTTTGCGCCATTGGCATTGCCTCGCTCGCGCTGCACCCACTTAATCAGGCCATCGCCAACCTGGCCAACAGTTACGGCACTCAGATCCGACTTCAACTCCCCGATGGTCTCTGGCTATCGGGTTCTATCGTCGGTGTCGCCGTTTTAGCTGCATTGTCGGCGCGCTGGTCTGTGACCCGAAACACCCGGTTCTAAATGTCGTCTTGCACTCAGCCGTACCCCGCGCAAAATTTGTCGGCATTCGTCACCACTATCATCCAGTGGCAAAAGCAGCATGGGCGCCATCACCTACCCTGGCAGCAAACGCGCGACGCCTACCGCATCTGGCTGTCCGAAATCATGCTGCAACAAACCCAGGTGTCAACGGTTATTGACTATTACCAGCGTTTTCTTGAACGATTTCCGACGTTGCAGGATCTCGCCCAAGCCGATCAGGCGCAGGTCATGCCCTACTGGGCGGGGCTGGGTTATTACGCGCGCGCGCGTAACCTGCATAAATGTGCGCAAGCGTTGCAAGCGGACCATGGCGGAAGCTTTCCTGAAGACCCAGAGGTGATCGCTACCTTGCCGGGCATTGGGCGCTCTACCGCAGGCGCCATCGCTGCGTTTGCCTATGGCGTGCGCACACCCATCATGGATGGCAACGTTAAACGCGTATTCACCCGCTATTTTGGTATAGCTGGCTATCCGGGCAATGCCAAGATAGAAAAGACATTGTGGGCCCTGGCACATAATGCTCTTGATGCAGCCCCGGCCACCCTGGATATCGCAGCCTACACGCAAGGCCTTATGGACCTTGGCTCGGGCCCGTGCGCCCGCCGGAACCCTTCCTGCGAACAATGCCCGCTTACGCAAAGCTGCCACGCCCGCGTGCACGGGCTTCAAAATCAATTACCGACACCAAAGCCGCGGGCCGAGGTTCCCGTCAGGTCGTGTCACATGCTGATCTTGCTGAGCAATGACACCGTTTTACTAGAACAGCGGCCAGACTCGGGGATTTGGGGCGGCTTATGGAGCCTGCCTGAATTTGACAGCCCGACTGCACTTGCCTCGTACTGCGTGCAGCGTGGCGTTGCCGCGGCCCCTCAGCGCATGGGTGGGTTACAGCATGTCTTTACGCATTTCAAGCTCGACATCACGCCCTGGCAGGTAAATACCACAAGCACCACCGCCAACGAACCCGAACCACAAAGACAATGGTTCGACCTGCAACATTGGCCAGCGCTAGCTTTACCGGCCCCGGTTAAAAAAATACTTGCAGGGCTGGCACAACCGTCTTTAATTAGCGCGCCAGTTGCGCCCGATGTCGGCTGATACTCATCAACAAGCCGCTGGCAACACCAAGCGTCAGCAAGGCCGTCCCCCCGTAACTCATGAAGGGCAGCGGCACACCTACAACGGGTAAGATGCCCGTTACCATGCCAATGTTCACAAACACATAAACAAAGAACATCATGGCCATAGCGCCCGCCAGCAACCTGCCGAACTGTGTTGTGGCCCAGGCCGAAATAAACAAGCCGCGTCCAATCAACAGGAAATACAGCACCAGCATCAAAATACCGCCATACAGGCCAAACTCTTCGGCATAAACAGCAAAGATAAAATCGGTGGTGCGTTCGGGAATGAAATCCAGGTGCGTCTGAGTACCTTCCATGTAGCCTTTCCCGTACACGCCGCCTGAGCCGATCGCAATCATAGACTGGATCGTATGAAACCCTTTGCCTAAGGGGTCTGTGCTGGGGTCGAGCAAGGTGCATACCCGATTCTTCTGGTATTCGTGCAGCACCACCCAATCAAGGCCCGGCTGACAAATATCGTGCTCGAAGTAAATTAGCGCCGACAGCCCCACAACCAACGCAATACCTGCCGGCACCAGCAGCTTGAATGACAAGCCTGCAAAGTACATAACGAAAAAGCCCGACATTAACACCAGCAGCGCCGTGCCCAGGTCGGGTTGCTTGACGATAAGCACGAAAGGGATCGCCAGCAAAATGCCGGCCACGATGAAGTCGAGAAAACCGAACTTGCCTTCTTTACGATGAAAATACCAAGCCAACATCATGGGCACAGTAATTTTCAGCATTTCGGAAGGCTGAATACGCACAATACCCAGATCAAGCCAGCGAGTCGCCCCCTTGCTGGTTTCACCAAAAAACTCAACCCCAAGTAATAACACCACGCCGAACACGTAAAGCAACGGGGTCAAACGCATCAAGAACCTTGGAGGAGTCAAGGCCACTACCCACATGGCAAAAAAAGCCAAGGCAAAATTTCGGGCCTGATCGGCAAAGCGCCAGTCGGTGCCACCGACTGCCGAGTGCATGATCACCAACCCAAGCACCCCCATGAGCACCAAAATGCACAACAAGGGCCAGTCGAAAGCTAGAACGAGGCGCAACACCCATTTGCCTAGACGTTTCATTGCCCTACCCCCGCTGTTACACCGCGACGATCGGATCGTGCATTCTCATCAGGCGATACGGGCTTGACGTAATCGCGCAACCAGTAATCGAAAGCTTTGCGCGCGATAGGTGCGGCCACGGTTGACCCCCACCCGCCGTTCTCGACAATGAGCCCGATGGCAATTTTCGGGTTTTCGGCCGGCGCATAGGCCATGAACAACGCATGGTCGCGCAGGCGTTCGTCAATGGCCTCGGCGTTGTACTTGGCACCGCGCAAACTGTAAACTTGGGCCGTCCCCGTCTTCCCGGCCGCCTGATAGGGCGCCCCGGCAAACGCGCGACGAGCCGTGCCTTCGTTGACTACGCCCGCCAGCGCCTTAGTAATAACCGCCAGATTTTCGGGTTTAAGCGGCACTTTATGCGATGGTTCTGTTACGGTTTTTTCAAGCAACCCTGTCTGCGCATTACGAACAAGATTGACCAGGTGAGGCTTCATGTAAACCCCGCCATTGGCCAGCACAGCTGTTGCCTGCGCCAGTTGCAACAAGGTAAACGAGTTGTACCCTTGCCCGACCGCTACAGATACCGTCTCGCCCGCATACCAGCGCTGTTGCTCGGGTTTGCGAAATGCCTGCCGTTTCCAATCGGTCGACGGCAAGATGCCCTTTTTCTCGCCATCAAGGTCTATACCCGTCATCTGACCAAAGCCGAATTGCCGACTGAAATCGTGTAAGGCATTAACACCCATTTCGGGGCCCAGTGAATAAAAGTACGTATCGGAAGAGACCACCAATGCGCGATGAATATCAGTCGGCCCATAGGCCACAGACCCCGCATTGCGAAAGCGCTGACCACCAAATTCGAAATAACCCGGGTCTGAAATGCGTTGCGTTGGCGTACGCAGGCCCATCTCGAGTGCAGCCAGTGCGACGAAAGGTTTGTAAGTCGAGCCAATGGGGTAAGTACTGTAGAGCGGGCGATTGATGAGTGGGTGGTCGGGTGATTCGTTGAGTTCACGCCAGTTATCGACATCAATGCCGTCGATGAACAGATTGGGATCAAACGAAGGCGCCGACACAAAAGCCAGAACCTCGCCCGTCTGGGGCTCGATAGCCACAAAGGCGCCGCGTTTGCCCTTGTACTCTTCTTCAATCAGCTGCTGCAAACCAATGTCGAGCGACAACACCAGATCGGCCCCCGGAACCGGATCATCACGATGTAAGGTGCGCACGGGGCGGCCTGTCGCCGTCACCTCGACTTCTTCAAGCCCCGTCCGGCCATGCAACACCGATTCCCAGGTTTTTTCTATCCCCTTCTTGCCAATGTTCTGCGTGCCGCGATAATTACCCAGTTGGTCGGTCTCTTCTAGGTGTTCGAGATCGGCTTCAGAAATACGCCCTACGTAACCTAAGACATGGGCGGCAGTTTGCCCATGCGGGTACTCCCGCACCCAACGCGCGCTTAATTCAACACCATCAAACTTGTAGGCGTGTGCAGCAAACCACGCGGCCTCGGTTTCGTTCAGATTATTGCGTACTGGAACTTGCGCGTACCGACTGCTTTGCTGCACTAGCTGGAAAAATCTTTTACGCTGCGAGGGGCTGATATACACCAACGCAGACAGGTTATCGAGCAACTGATCAAGGTCTTTAACCTGGGCCGGCGTTACTACAAGTGTGTAATCGCGGTAATTGCGCGCCAGCACGACACCGTTTCGGTCGAGAATTTCGCCACGACGTGGCGGAATAGGTACGACTGCGATACGGTTTGCATCGGCACGGGCAGCCAACCCTTCGTAGCGTTCGACCTGCAAATGCCACAGGCGCGCGACCAACAAGCCGAAACACACCAGCACCAGCGCGGCAGCGACACAAAGACGCAGCAATAAACGGCGTTTTTGGGCTTGCGAGGTTATTTTGAATTCAAACATGTGATGCGTGCAAAGACGGCCTCAGGCCGTCCCCGACTCGACTTCATCGTGCAATCGATTGGGCAGGTAGTGCAGCAAAATGTAGGCAATGGGCCAAAGCGCAACCGTAAACAGGGCCGACCAGAACCATGACCAACCTACCCACTGCCCCGCCAGCCAGGCGCTGATCAAGGCGTATACCGCCTCGGACACCACAAAAACAGGTAACAAATGCAAGGCCTGCACAACCGCATTAAAACGGGCCAACCGGCGGCTTAACACCACGGTTCCGTATGCAACCAAACCATACACCAGTGCCTGCCCGCCCAATGGGCCAGCATCATGGACGTCCATGAGCAGGCCAAATACGAATGCGGTAAACAGACCAACACGCCGTGGTTCGTAGAGACACCAGAATGCAATAACCAGCAGAAGTAAGTCGGGCGCGGGCAGCCACAGGCGCCATGACAACAGCGAAACGACCCAGACCAGCAGAATTGAGGTCCACACCAGCCATATACTGGCTGGCCCCCCGAACGAACGGGTATCGAGTGGCTGCAGAGAGCTTAACGAACGAGGCGTTGTATTGCTAGGGCGCATTGTCACCCTCGGCATTGGCCGCAGCACGGGCTGCCTCGGTGCTTAAAACAAGAAAATGCCGATAACGCTCAGGGTGCGACGACGGTGTAACAAGCGCGACGGCAAAACCGCTGACCGTATCATGTCTGACTTCGTCGACGCGACCTACCGCCAGACCTGCCGGGAAAAGCCCGCCAATACCGCTGGTCACCAGCGTATCGCCCGGCTGAATATCGGCATTGGCCGTTAAATAACGGACTTCAACCTTACCTTCGGGGTTGCCGCCAAAAGCAATAAGCCGCAGCCCGTTACGCACGACCTGAACGGGCACCGACACCTTATCGTCGGTGAGCAGCGCAGCTTCGGAAGTAAACGGCGTAACCCGAATGACCTGACCGACCACACCGCCCTCATCGATAACAGGCATACCCGGCGCTATACCGCTGGTCGTGCCTTTATTAAAAATAAGATGATGATTAAACGCGTTGGCCGGCTCGTAGAGCACTTCTACGGCAATCGACTGCTGCTGGCCCAGTTCGGTCACACTAAGCAAACGACGCAACTGCAAATTTTCGGTGGCCAACTGTGCCGCGTGGCTGGACAGTTGGGCCAACTCAATGCGTTGACGCTGAAGCGCTTCTTTTTCGGTACGTGCCAGCGTGGCCGCGTTCATCCAGTTATCGACAAGCTCAATAACATCGCGCGGCGCCATAGCCAGCCTTTGAAAAGGATAAATGGCCACTGACACCACGCGTCGGACGGGATCGAGCACCGACCAGCGCGCATCGACAAACAACAAAACCAAACTAAGCAAAACCACAACCAGCAGACGAAACTCAGGCGTTGGCCCGCGCTTGAATAACCGGAGAGTTGCGTTTTGCTGCATTGATCAAGGCCGCACCGTCGGTGTTAATCGTAGATGAACACCGTGCCCAGACGTTCAAGGTGCTCGAGCGCCTCACCGCAGCCACGAACCACGCAGGTTAGCGGGTCTTCGGCGACGATAACGGGCAGACCGGTTTCCTCTTGCAGCAAGCGATCGAGGTCGCGCAGAAGTGCCCCACCACCAGTAAGGGCGATACCCTTTTCGGTAATGTCAGAGCCCAGTTCTGGCGGTGTCTGTTCGAGCGCGGTTTTTACCGCGGACACGATCTGGTTGAGCGGATCGGTAAGGGACTCGAGAATTTCGTTGGACGACACCGTAAAGCTTCGCGGCACGCCCTCTGACAAATTGCGGCCCTTGACTTCGATTTCGCGAATTTCGGCACCCGGAAACGCAGAACCAATTTCTTTCTTGATGTATTCGGCGGTGGGCTCGCCAATGAGCATGCCGTAGTTGCGACGGATGTAGTTGATGATAGCTTCGTCGAATTTGTCGCCGCCTACACGTACCGAGCCCTTGTACACCATGCCGCCCAGGGAGATCACCGCAACTTCGGTGGTACCGCCACCGATGTCGACAACCATGGAGCCGCTGGCGTCGGACACGCCTAACCCGGCACCAATGGCAGCGGCCATGGGCTCTTCGATGAGGTAAACCTGACTGGCGCCCGCACCAAGGGCCGACTCGCGAATGGCGCGACGCTCGACCTGGGTGGAACCGCAAGGTACGCAAACAATGATTCGGGGGCTAGGCGCAAACATGCTGCCCGGATGCACCATACGAATAAACTGCTTGAGCATTTGTTCGGTCACGGTAAAGTCGGCAATCACGCCGTCTTTCATGGGCCGAATGGCCTCGATGTTGCCCGGCACCCGACCCAGCATTTGCTTGGCCTCGCGACCGACTGCCTGGATGATTTTTTTACCATTTGGGCTGCCGTCGTGGCGGATGGCGACGACCGAGGGTTCGTCGAGCACAATGCCCTTGCCGCGAACGTAAATTAACGTGTTGGCCGTACCAAGGTCGATGGCCATATCGCTGGAGAAATAACTGCGGAGAAATCCGAACATGTGCGCTTAGTCGTAGATAGTTTATTAAAGCGAATTAATCAGCCATCGCGGTTTTGAAGCTTAGCACGCGCCCCACGGGCCCAATTAACAGAATTAGCCGTAAATGATAACTTATAATTCATTTTAGATAGGGCCAGATTATTGGCCCATTAATTTTTAGTAACCGATCCCTCTACCGGACAATTTCCATGGCCATTACCCAAGACGACGTTACCCGCGTCGCGCGTCTTGCGCGCATTGCACTGTCAGAACCAGACAGCCAAACCATGCAAACCGAACTCAATGGCATTTTGGGCCTGATCGAACAACTGCAAGCCGTCGACACCTCGGGTATCGAACCTATGGCGCATCCGCTTTCTGCTCACCAAGACATTGCCCTTCGGCTGCGCGAAGACATCCCCGCCCCCGCGCATTCGGCGGAGGGTCGCGATGCACTCATGTCGAACGCCCCGGCAAACACCGAAGGCCTGTTCCTGGTGCCCACGGTCATCGAATAAACTCTTACTAAATGTTACCCATGTCCACACTTCAAGAATTCGACAGCATCGAAGCCTTGCGTCAGGCCTTAACAGCGCGCAAAGTCAGCGCGGCCGAGCTTGCCAACGCTGCGCTCCAGGCTGCCCAAGCCCAGACAGGGCTGAATGCCTTTTTGCACGTCGACCCTGAACTCACCTTGGCTCAGGCGCGCGCCGCCGACCAGATGCTGGCCGAAGGGCGAGCTCATCCACTGACTGGCGTCCCCATCGCGCACAAAGATGTATTTGTCACGCAAGGCTGGCGCACAACGGCAGCAAGCAAAATGCTGGCCAACTACACCAGTCCATTCGACGCCACGGTCGTTAGCAAACTGGCGCTGGCAGGCGCCGTATCGGTGGGTAAACTCAATTGCGACGAATTCGCCATGGGTTCGGGCAACGAAAACTCGGCATTTGGCCCCACGCGCAACCCGTGGGACACCCGACACGTGCCCGGTGGCTCGTCGGGCGGATCGGCTGCCGCCGTTGCCGCAGGTATTGTGCCTGCAACTACCGGCACCGATACCGGCGGCTCAGTGCGCCAACCGGCCGCCCTTTGCGGCGTCAGCGGCATCAAGCCCACCTACGGTACGGTGTCGCGCTTTGGCATGATTGCCTTCGGGTCCAGCCTCGACCAGGCCGGACCAGTGGCACGCCACGCTAAAGACCTCCTCGAGCTACTCGACACCATGAGCGGCTTCGACGAACGCGACTCGACCAGCCTTGAGTATTGCGATGGTATCGCCAATGCGCCCGGCCGTATGCGCAACGAATTTACACAGCACGCCGCTCAGTTCGACGCCAACGACGCCAAGCCCCTGCAAGGCTTGCGCATTGGCGTGCCCGACGAATTTTTCGGTGATGGCCTAAGCGCAGACGTCGCGGCAGCTATCGAGGCCGCACTACAACAATACGAAGCATTGGGCGCCACACGCGTCAACATCTCGTTGCCACGCACCAAACTGTCCATTCCGGCGTATTACGTCATTGCACCGGCCGAGGCATCCAGCAACCTGTCGCGCTACGATGGTGTCCGTTACGGCCATCGCACCAGCCAATACGGTGACCTGGCCGACATGACCAGCCGCAGTCGCGCTGAAGGGTTCGGCCCTGAAGTGATTCGACGCATCATGGTGGGCACTTATGTACTGTGCCATGGCTACTACGACGCCTACTATCTGCAGGCTCAACGGGTGCGCCGCATGATTGCCAACGACTTCCAGCAAGCCTTTGCCAACCAGTGCGACGTCATCATGGGGCCCGTCACGCCGACGGTCGCCAAACGTATTGGCGACAACCGCGACGACCCGACCGCCGACTGGCTGGCCGATATCTACACCCTGGGCGTCAGCTTGGCGGGGTTACCGGCAATGTCTATCCCTTGCGGGTTTGGCGGTACCGAAGGCAAACTGCCCGTCGGCTTACAAATCATTGGCAACTACTTCCGCGAAGGCCAGATTCTGGCCATTGCCGACCGCTTCCAACAGGTCACCGACTGGCACCAACGTAAACCGGAACAAAAATAATGGAATGGGAAATTGTCATCGGGCTTGAAACACACGCCCAGCTATCGACGGCCTCCAAGATATTTTCAAGCAGCAGCACCAAATACGGGGCGTTGCCCAACACCCAGGCCAACGAGATCGACATGGCGCTACCCGGCAGCCTGCCGGTGCTCAACTGCGGCGCTGTCGAACGCGCGATTGCATTCGGCCTGGCGGTGGGGGCACACGTGGCGCCGCGCTCAATTTTTGCGCGCAAAAACTATTTTTATCCCGACCTGCCCAAAAACTACCAAATCAGCCAATTCGAGATTCCGGTAGTCCAAGGCGGCGAGATCCGCTTCTTTGTGGGCGACACCGAAAAGACGGTGCGCCTGACCCGTGCCCACCTCGAAGAAGACGCGGGTAAATCGTTGCACGAAAACTTTACCGGCCCGCACGGCGAATCATCTACCGGCATTGACCTGAATCGCGCCGGTACGCCATTGCTCGAAATCGTATCCGAACCCGAGATGCGTTCGGCGGCCGAGGCTGTCGCCTATGCCCGCACACTGCATAGCCTGGTCGTTTGGTTGGGCATTTGCGACGGCAATATGCAAGAAGGCTCTTTCCGCTGCGACGCCAACGTTTCGGTGCGCCCGAAGGGGCAAGCCGAGTTCGGCACGCGCTGCGAAATCAAAAACCTGAACTCGTTCCGCTTCCTTGAGCGCGCCATCGTGTACGAGGCCCAACGCCAGATCGAGCTGATCGAAGACGGCGGCAAAGTGCGCCAGGAAACCCGCCTGTACGATGCCGACAAAGACGAAACCCGCAGCATGCGAAGCAAGGAAGACTCTGACGACTATCGTTACTTCCCCGATCCCGACTTGCCACCGCTGGTTATTGCGCCCGAATGGGTTGAGCGCGTCAAGGCCGGTATGCCCGAGCTGCCGAGTGCCAAGCGCAAACGATTCGAGTCTGACCTGGGCCTGACCGGCTACGACGCAGCACAGCTAACGCTGGACCGCGCCTTTGCAGACTACTTCGAAGCCACAGCAAAACAACTGCCAGAAGGCCAGGCCAAGCTGGCCGCCAACTGGGTCCTGGGCGAAGTTTCGGCAGCACTGAATCGCGACGAAATCGGGATTGAAGCCATTCCTGTTTCAGCCGATGCCCTGGCCGGCCTGATCAAACGCATCATCGATGGCACGGTGTCTAACAAAATTGCTCGTGATGTGTTTACCGCAATGTGGGCCGGCGAGCACAACGGCAATGCCGATGCCATCATCGAAGCTAAAGGCCTGAAGCAAATCAGCGATACCGGCGCCATCAGCAAAATGGTCGACGACGTTCTGGCTGCCCATCCCGCCATCGTCGAAGAATACCGGGCGGGCAAACAAAAAGCCTTCAATTCGCTGGTTGGCCAGATCATGAAGGCCGCCAAAGGCAAGGCCAACCCGCAGCAGGTCAATGACCTGCTGAAAGAAAAGCTGGGTTAAACGCCGTATTTCTTGCGGTAGGCCGCGACAGCGTCGCGGTGTACCGCAAGCTCAGTGCTGTGCTCGATAAGCGCCATGATATCGGCGAGTGATGCAATACTGACCACCGGCATGCCGTAACGGTTCGAGACCTCTTGCACGGCCGAATGCGGTGACAAGGCATCGTCAGGCCCCGCCCGCTCCATGCGATCGAGCGCAATAAGCACTGCTGCCGGTTCGGCGCCTGCCGCCTTAATAATTTGCACCGACTCGCCCACCGACGTACCGGCCGTGATCACGTCGTCGATAATGACAACCTTACCCTTTAGCGGCGCGCCCACCAATACACCACCCTCACCGTGATCTTTGGCTTCTTTACGGTTAAACGCAAACGGGATATCGCGCCCTTGCATGGTCGGATGCTGAGCCAATGCCACCGACGTGGCGGTAGCCAACGGGATGCCCTTATAAGCCGGCCCGAACAACATGTCGAATTCAATGCCCGAGTCGACCAGCGCCTGTGCATAAAACTGCGCCAGACGCCCTACCGACAAGCCGGAGTTGAACAAGCCGGCATTAAAAAAATAAGGGCTGAGTCGGCCGGACTTGACCTTGAACTCGCCAAAACGCAAAACGCCTTGCTCGAGCGAGAACCGCACAAAGTCGGTACGTGTGGTGTTTACAGACATGATGGACCTGGAAAATAAACGGGAAAAGAAACATTATCGTGCATAAGTGGCCTACCTTGCGCCACGAACCCTTTGCCTTCTTATAAACTGGGCACGTGATTCGACGCTGAACAGGCCAGCATCACAGGTAGCAGAATAATTTTTTCTCTTTGCTTCACGGTTTGCTGTTCGCAGTTGCTCTTTTTCTTATAAAGGAAAACCATGGATAACACCTGCACACTCTGGGCGCCCCGCGTTCTGGGCATCTTACGTATCGTCAGCGGCTACCTGCTGTTCTGGCACGGCTCGGCCAAGCTGTTGGGCATACCCCATATCGCCATGTTCGATAACCTGCAGCTTTTTTCAATTTACGGCCTGGCCGGCATTATTGAAATTGTATTTGGCATTTTGCTGTTTATCGGCCTGTTTACGCGATTTTCCGCATTCATTGCCTCGGGCTTTGCCGCAGCGGCTTACTTCATCGGCCACGTCGCACCCAAGGGCGACTTGCTATTGCCTATACTTAACGGTGGCGAAGCAGCCACGCTGTTCTGCTTTGTTTTCTTTTATATTATTTTTGCCGGGCCAGGCGCCTGGAGTGTCGACGGCTTAAGAAAGACAGCCTGACACGGCGGGGCCCACCCCAAACTGCACGAGAACCACCATGACAATGCCTGTTTACTATATTTCGCACGGCGGCGGCCCCTGGCCTTGGATGCCTGAAGCTGCAGAACGCTACGCTATTCTGACAGCTGCACTACAAGACATCCCGAACCAGTTGCCGCGCAAACCCAAAGCCATTGTCATGGTCTCAGCGCACTGGGAAGCCGACGGCGGCTTCTTAATTATGGGCAATCCGAAGCCGCCCATGTATTACGACTATTACAACTTCCCGCCACACACCTACGAAGTACAGTACCCTGCACCGGGCTCGCCAGAACTCGTCAAGCAGATCGCCACGCTACTCGACCGCGCCGGCCTGCCCTGCGCCATCGATTCTGAGCGCGGTTTTGACCACGGTACTTTTGTACCTTTGGCAATCATGTATCCAGACGCCGATATCCCGGTGGTACAGGTCTCCCTAGAAACGCATTTCGACCCAGAGCTACACCTGGCGTTAGGGCGTGCCCTTGCCCCGCTGCGTAACGAAGACATTTTGATCATTGGTAGTGGTCTGAGCTATCACAATCTGCGTGAAATCCGCACGATTGGGTCTGAACCCTCGGCTCAATTCGATGCCTGGCTGCAGCAGGTCGTGGTCGAAGGCCCGGTGGCAGAGCGCAGCAATGCCCTTAAACAGTGGGAATCGGCACCCGCAGCGCGACGCGCGCACCCACGCGAAGACCACCTGCTTCCCCTGATGGTCGCAGTAGGCGCAGCCGAAAACGAAGCCGCGACCTGTGTACACCACGAGGTCACCGCATTCGCAAACATTACCGCATCCAGTTTCCGGTTCGGCTAGTGGGCGGCGCTTGTGCGCTGCCACTGGCCCAGCCCATTCCCGTTTAGATACTCAACGACAAAGCCTTGGGCGACTTTACTGCCCGGCATTCGCTCAAACTGAACTGACGACAGCGACCCCTTGGCTTCATTCTCGGACACTGGCGCAATAGCGAAGGTGTCGCCATCCCAAGGCTTGAGCTCTGCATTGAGCCCCCCGGGGCCCAAGGCCAGATACAACGACGGCCCCCGCGCTGTAATGGTAGCCGGGCCGTAATACTCGTTGTGATAAGTGCCCACATACCCGGTCGGGTCGCCCGCCGGCCGAACCGTTGCCGGGGGTAGCTGGCCCACCAGATCACCAACCGGCTCGAGCAAGCCCTGAAACAAGGGTTGATAAGCACTAAACCAGTCACGCAAAGGCTTGCCGTACTGAACGCGATCGGTAAATTCGGCGGCAATGCTTTCGGCGACCCCCACCGGACTACCGTTGGTGAGCACCACAATACCAACATTGGCCGAGGGCAGCAGACGATAGTGCGTACCCGTGCCCAGCAAGAACGCCCCCGAATGACTGACCAGCACACGGCCGTTCGGTTCGATACCCACGTTGAAGCCATAACCATAAAAACCCGGGCGGGACTCAGCTGTGGCCATCGGCCCACTGAACGCCTGGGGTTGGGTCGCCTGTAAAAGCGCTTCGGCGGTGGCCAATTGCCGACCCTTGTACCGACCCGATGCCAGCATGAATTTCATCCAGTTCGCCATATCGAGCACGTTGGACGACACGCCCCCAGCCGGCGACTGCGCATCGGCATTACGATCGTAAAGCGCCTGAAACCGACCATCCTCAAACGCATGTTGCGCCGCCCGATTCTGGCGCCTCATAAAGTCTTGATGACGTGCACTGCTTGAAGCCATGTCCAGCGGGTCAAACAAAGCCGCCTGAATCAACGACTCCCATGGCTTGCCCACCGCCGTTGCAACGGCCTCGGCGGCAGTCGTCGTGCCAAAGTTGGCGTAGTGGTAAGAAGTGCGAAAGTCGTCGAGCGGCAACAAGTGCAGACGCGAAAGAATTTGCTCGCGCGAGTAGCCAAGGTCTTCGAGATCGTCTCCGGCCGCACTAGGCAAACCAGAACGATGGGCCATGAAGTCGCCGATAGTTGCTGTTTGACTAACGTAAGTGTTGGCCAGCCTGAAGCCCGGCAAATACTTGACAACCGGATCGTGCCACTGCACTTTGCCCGCACTGACTTGTGTGGCAATCAACGCGCCGGTCAACGACTTTGACAAAGACGCTATAAGAAAGACCGTCTCGGGGGTAACGGGCTCTGGCTTACCCAACTGACGTACACCAAAACCCTGTGCAAACACGGTGTCGCCATTGTGGACCACCGCTACGGCTACGCCCGGCACCTGGCTACGGTCGATAATATTCTGCACAATGGCCGGCAATTCGGCCAACGCCTGCGTCATACCATTGGGGGCAAGCGCGACCTGGTCGAGACCGGGAAATAGCCCCACATTGATATGCGGTGACGCACTACGTGCGCTGAACGGCACTGCCAAGGCGGCGGAAAGCCCGACGGTTACCAAAAAATTTCGGCGCAAAATGGGCATATCAGGGCTCCTGGGACAGGTGTGTACCAACCGGAAAGTCAGATGCCCATTAAAACGCCTTTAACCGTTGACCAACAAGCCCCCGAAACAAATAGGCCGCTCCAGCCCCGGAAGCGGCGCAGCGCAAGCGGGCTTACTGCGCTGACTGACCCTGCGCAACCGGCTGGGGCATAGCCGATGCGGGCAAGCCAAAGACGCGGTCGAACACCCAACTGAATACAAAGGTGTACACCAGAAAGAAAACGATCAGACCGGCGTCCAGCACCAAGGCCTCCCACCACGACACCTGCAACCACCAGGCAAAAAACGGCACCAGAAACACCACTAACCCGCCCTCAAAGCCGATGGCGTGGGCAATGCGCCGCGCAATGCTGCGCCCTTTGCGAATTTGGCGTGACTCCCAGAACTCGAAGCCGGTATTCCAGACCAAATTCCAGAGCACAGCGATAACTGACGCCACGACAGAGGCGATACCCGCGTCTGTCATGCTGTAGCCCAGCAAATAAAACACTGTCGTGGTCAGTGCAATAGCGATAGCCTCGTATAACGACACATACACCACCTTGCGTTTGATCCCTTGCATCACGCTTCCTTTAGCCAAACAACCCGAGGATTACACCTGGGTATCGTAATCAATGATCAGCGGCGCATGGTCGCTGAACCACTGTTCTTTATAAATGGACGCCTGCGTTGCGGTCGCCGCAATATCGGGCGTGGCAATTTGATAATCGATACGCCACCCGACATTATTGGCCCGTGCCTGACCCCGATTGCTCCACCATGTGTAGGCGTCACCGGTGGCCTCTGGATATAACCGACGATACACATCCACCCACGAAAGCTCATCAAACACACGGGTCAACCAGGCGCGCTCTTCTGGCAAAAAACCACTGTTCTTCAGATTGCCTTTCCAGTTTTTCAGGTCGATTTCTTTATGGGCGATGTTCCAGTCGCCACACAAGATAACCCTGCGGCCGGCTTGCGCCAACTGCTGCAAATGGCCGTAAAAGACATCCATAAAACTGTACTTTGCCGCCTGACGGTGGTCTCCGCTTGAGCCCGAAGGCAAGTAAACAGAGATAACCGAAAACCCGTCGTAAACCAGCTCGATATAGCGGCCTTCAGCGTCGATTTCAGGTACGCCCAGGCCTTCAATAACCTGATCGGGCACCTTACGGGCGTAAATACCCACACCGCTGTAGCCTTTTTTCTCGGCGTAATGAAAATAGCCCATGTAGCCCGACGGACTGCGCATTTCGTCGGTCAGATTATCGGCCTGGGCTTTTAATTCTTGCAGGCAGATAAAGTCGGCGTTTTGCTCGGGCAACCAGGTAAAAAAACCTTTATTTGCCGCCGAGCGGATACCGTTAAGGTTGGCAGAAATAACACGGAGCATAAGCGGAATCTTTTAATGTCGGTCGGTGCTGTCAAGCTGCCTGATTTCATCGCGCTTGAACCAAAGCAGCGCCAAACCTGGCAAGGCTATCAATACCGTAAATACAAAAAACTGCGGCCAGCCGAAGGCCTCTACCAAAGGCGGCGTAAATGGCCCCGCCAGATAAGTGCGACCAACGGCCGACAAAGCAGACAACAATGCAAACTGGGTTGCCGAGAACTGCTGGTTGCACAGCGCCATAAGCAGGGCCACGAATGCGGCCGTACCCAGCCCGCCGCACACGTTTTCGATAGCGACCACCATGCCCATGGTGTAAAGATGTGGCGGCGTTACCGCCAACACCCAATACCCAAAATTGGACACGGCCTGCAAAATGCCAAACAGCAATAACGAGCGATACAGCCCCATACGGGCCATAATGCTGCCACCGGCCAGCGCACCGATAATGGTGGCTACTAGGCCAAATATTTTATTAACCGCCCCCACCTCTTCGGTGCTGAAACCAGCACCGCGGATAAGAAAAGTGGTGGACAAGGCCCCGGCAAAGGCATCGCCCAGCTTGTACAGCACAATCAGCAACAAAATCAGTACTGCGCCACGCCGACTAAAAAACTCGGACAAGGGCGCAACAACGGCCACACCCAACGTGCGAGGCGCCGCCGCAATGACTTCGGGTTCGGGCGCCAACACCGTGGCCAAGGCGCACAACATCATGAACACACCCATGAGCGCATAGGTGTACTGCCAACCCAGCCACGACCCGGCCAGGACCAGCGCCAGCCCCCCGGAAACGATCATGGCCAACCTGTACCCTAATACTTTCAGGGCGGCACCTGCGGCGCGCTCGTTGTCGCGCAAGACGTCGGTACTATAGGCGTCGAAAGCGATGTCTTGTGTGGCCGACAGAAACGCCACAATAACGGCCACTGCCGCCAACAAACCCAAATGCGACGAGGGCGACAACATGCCCATGGCAATAATAAATATGCCCAGCAGCAACTGGCTGAAAAACATCCAGCTACGACGACGTCCTAGAAAATCGGGTGCATAGCGATCAACCAGCGGTGCCCACAAAAATTTGAGGGTGTAGGCCGTACCTACTAGCGTGAGAAAGCCAATATTTTGCAGCGAAACACCGGATACGGTGGCCCAGGCCTGCAACGTACCCGTAACCAGCGCCAGGGGCAGGCCACTGGCAAAGCCCAAGACCAGCAGAGGATAGACCCGCGGGCTTGCATAAACACTGCTGAACGAAGATATGTCAGCCTCCTTCAGGATGCGGCGTTGGGAGACTCGAAACGGTACACCGCCAGTGTGCTGCGCCAACCACGCAAAAAGTTGATTTCTTTATCGCGGTTAAAGGTAGCGACATGCGTCACTTTAAGCCCCAATTGTTGCGCCAGATCTTCGAAATCTTTCATGGTGCACAAATGAATATTGGGCGTGTTGTACCACTCGTAGGGCATTTGACCAGTGACCGGCATACGCCCTTTTAAAATGGATAACCCGTGCGGCCAGTAACCAAAGTTGGGAAACGACACAATGCCAAAACGCGCCACACGGGCCATTTCGCGCAAAATGTGTTCAGTATGGTGCATGGACTGCAAGGTTTGCGACAGCACGACTGAATCGAACTGCTGATCGCGAAACAAGGCAAGACCGTCTTCAAGGTTTTGCTGAATGACCCTGACCCCGCGCCGAACTGAAGCAATGACTCGCTCGTCGTCAAACTCAACCCCTGCGCCATCGACCTTTTTATGATCGCGCAGATAAGCCAGCAACGTGCCGTCGCCGCAACCTAAATCCAGTACTCGGCTGCCTGGCTCGATCCAGCCTGCAATACGGACAAGGTCGGGGCGGATGGCCGCAGTATCGTGTTTTGTGGGGGTCGTCATGCCAATACTCCCGTCGTTTTAGTGCGCTCGGGCAAACCCAGTTCGCGGGCAATCTGGTCGTAATAGCCCTGCACAACAGCATGGTAGCGACGATCGTCGAGCAAGAAGGCGTCGTGGCCGTGCGGCGCGTCGATTTCGGCATAGGTAACCGGCAACTTGTTCTCGAGCAGGGCCTCAACAATCTCGCGGGAACGCTCGGGTGGAAAGCGCCAGTCGGTCGTAAACGACACCAGCAAAAAGCCGGCTTTAACGTGGTTCAGCGCCCGGGCCAGACTACCCTCGTACCGGCGCGCCGGATCGAAGTAATCGAGCGCACGCGTAATCAGCAAATAGGTATTGGCGTCGAAATAGGTTGAGAACTTTTCGCCCTGGTAGCGCAAATAAGACTCTACTTCGAACTCGACATCGTAACCGTAATGGAAATCGCCACCCTCGGCCGGCGCCCGTTGTGTGCGACCAAACTTAGTAGCCATGTCGTCGTCTGACAAATACGTAATATGGCCCACCATTCGGGCCAGCGACAGACCGCGGCGCGGCACCGTGTTATGGGCGTAATAGTCGCCGCCATGAAAGTCGGGGTCGGTAATAATGGCCCGGCGCGCGACTTCGTTGAAGCCAATATTTTGGGCCGATAAGCGCGGCGTACTGGCAATGACAATGCAATGACCGACGCGGTCGGGGCAGATCATTGACCACCCCAGAGCTTGCATCCCCCCCAACGACCCGCCCATGACGGCGGCAAACTTTTTAATGCCCAGGTAATCAGCCAGACGGGCTTGTGCATGTACCCAGTCTTGTACTGTAAGCATGGGGAACGAGGCCCCCCAGGGCTTGCCCGTATCGGGGTTGATACTGGCCGGGCCTGTCGAACCAAAACAAGACCCGATATTATTGACACCGATCACAAAAAAGCGGTCGGTATCCAGCGCCTTGCCAGGGCCTACCATGTTGTCCCACCAACCCACGTCTTTGACATTGTCTGCCGACAAGCCGGCCACATGATGCGAGGCATTTAGCGCATGACAAACCAGCACTGCATTACTACGGTCGGCGTTAAGCGTGCCGTAGGTTTCTATGGCCAGCTCGTAGCGCGGTAAGACCTGCCCGCTGACCAGGTGCAGCGGCTCGTCGAAACTGATGAATTCGGGGGAAACAATACCGACGGAACCTGAGGGAATCGCGGTTTCGGGGGGCTGATTGGTGACTGTATGAGGTGATTGGGCCATAGAAGGACCTCTTTAGCTGGATTTATGAGGCGCCCGCAAGCAGATCAAGCAAATCGGCGCCGTACATTAAGTTAATCGAAATTCTAACACCTCGGCCACGCAGTTTTTAGCCACCCTGACTTTGATATTGTTCGCAAAATTGATACATTAATAACAAATTCTTTCAATTCACCAATAGATAAGGCCACCACAATGGTGGCGGCATACAAAAAAGGATAACAAAAATGATAGGCACGGCCCACGACACTGCAACCATCCAAGGCCCCCACCTTACACCCCGCGAAGTCGAGTGCCTGCGATGGGCGGCCATTGGTAAAACCAGCGCCGAAATAGGCGCCATCTTGGGCCTGACCGAGCGCACCGCCAACTTCCATATTAAAAATGCTTGCACCAAGCTGGATGTCTGCAACCGGCAGGCGGCCATTACACATGCTTTACGCGCCGGCTATCTGGACACGCTTGAGCGGGTTGCTGCTTGAAGCGCCGCACGCAACGATTAAAAGCAACAAACCTCCAGACGCTAAGCGCGGCCTAGTCAGCTCCCCGGCGCTTTGACCGCGTTCAAGAACTGCCCGGCCGGCTCGGTGGGAAACCGATCGGCAGGGGCCATGACCAACGCTTCGGTGATCGACGACGAATGCACCCACACCACCCCCTGAAGGCGCAACGGCCCGCCAGGGCCTTTCCCGGCAATCTCAAATGGCTGGCCCTGGCGGGGCAACGGATTGGGGGGTTGCTCCCCGAAATTCCCGTAAAACGACAGCAACGTCTGCTGATACAGGCGCTCGCGCATGCCGGCGTCTTGCCCGATAACCGGTGGCAGCGGCGCATGGCCGACAGCAAACACGGCATCGTTCAACACCGTGCCTGTCAACGAAAATTCAAGCGCGTGCCCCTCGAAGGGCAGCGTCTTTTTTTGTACCCGGGGTTTATCAGGAAACGCAGCCATGACCAGGCCGTCGGCCAGCGTGACTTCGCGCCAGTTGTAGTCGGGGGAGCACCCCACCAAAAAACCGGCAAACGCCACTACAACCAAGGCGCGCAGCGCCATCAAGACCGAACGAAACACCTCAAATCCCCTTTGGAATTTGCTGGAAATACAGCAAAAAAACATTCACAGGCGTACATTGTAGGGGCTCGGGTAAAATCCGCTGCCATACGCCCATATCAAGAAGATACACCGAATGAACCAACGCGCCGAACGACACACGCTGCTGCACCCCAAGGCCTCCGTCTTGCGAGGCATTATGCGGGGTATCGAAAAAGAAGGGCTGCGGGTAGACCTGAGCGGCGCCCTGGCCCGTACGCCTCACCCACAGCAGCTGGGCAGCGCGCTAACCAATCCTAAAATCACCACCGACTACTCCGAAGCCCTGCTCGAACTGATTACCGGCGTACACGGGTCGATCGAGTCGCTACTGGGCGAGCTTGAAGACATTCACCGGTTTGTCGCGGGCAAGCTGCGGGGCGAACTGATCTGGAACCAATCCATGCCTGCCCTGCTGCCCGGCGAGGCCGACATCCCCATCGGCTGGTATGGCACATCGAACACGGGCATGCTAAAGCATGTGTATCGGCGCGGCCTGGCCGAACGCTACGGCAAAGCCATGCAATGTATTGCCGGCGTTCATTACAACTTTTCATTGCCCGACGACATCTGGGCTCTGTTGGGCACCGAAGGCAACAGCATCGAAGAACAGCGCTCAAAAGGCTATCTGGCGCTGATTCGCAACTTTACGCGCTATTCTTGGCTGCTCATGTATCTGTTCGGTGCGTCGCCGGCCATTTCGACCAGTTTTGTCAAAGGCCAGCCGCATCAGCTCGAACGCTTCGACGACGACACGCTGTACCTACCCTACGCCACCAGCCTGCGCATGAGCGACCTGGGCTACAACAACAAGGCACAGTCCGAACTTCAGCTGTGCTACAACGACATCGAAACCTTTCTGAAGCGTTTGCACGATGCCGTCACCACGCCCTGGCCTGCCTACGAAGCCATCGGCACCCATCGCAACGGCGAATGGATCCAGCTGAACACCAATCTGCTGCAAATTGAAAACGAGTACTACTCCAGCATCCGGCCCAAGCGCTCTGTAGAGCGCGGTGAACGCCCGTCAACAGCACTGGCTGCGCGCGGAGTCCAATACATCGAAGTACGGTGCCTCGACATCGATCCGTTCTGTCCGGTAGGCATTCCAGATACCACCAGCGCCTTCATGGACGCCTTCCTGCTGTTTTGCGCAGTCGAAGACAGCCCGTTTTTCCCAAATAACGGCTTTTGCCGCGACAGCAACGATAACTTCGGCGTTGTTTCCAAACGCGGCCGCGAACCCGGCCTGAAACTGGTCCGTCAGAACCAACCCATTGGCTTACAAGAATGGGGCCGAGAACTGATTGAACGCATTGGGCCCTACGCCGAATTGCTCGACACTGCAAATAACACCACCTTGCATGCGCAGGCTTTGCAAGTGCAGGCACAAAAGGTCAATCACGTCGAAGAAACACCGTCCGCGCGTCTGCTGGCCGACCTGCGCGCCAGTGGTCGCACCTTCCACGACTACACGCTCGCGCAAAGCCTGGCCCACCATCAAACCCTGACCGCCACACCACTGGCGCCCGAAACAGTAGCCAACCTAGAGCGCACCGCGACCGAATCGCTGGCCGAACAAGTTGCCATCGAAAACAGCGACACCGAGTCTTTCGACACTTACGTCGCCAAATATCACGCGGCACTTCATGCGCCCGTGCCGTCCTGGGCCGCAACCCAATAGCAAGGTCGCTCCCCGGGGGTTAAGATAAAAGGGTAGCTGCCCTGCGGCACGCCCTTTTACCAACCGGGAGATGCGTCATGAGCAACACCAATAGTTTTGGCGCCCGACAACAGCTTGATGTCGGCGGCGAATCCTACGAAATCTACCGGCTCGATGCCGTCAAAGGCAACGGGCTCGATGTGGCCAGCCTGCCCTACAGCCTGAAGATCCTGCTCGAAAACCTGCTACGCACCGAAAACGGATCAGACGTCACGGCGCAAGACATCCGTGCGCTGGCAGGCTGGAACCCCGCAGCCGAACCCGACAAAGAAATTGCTTTCACACCTGCGCGGGTCGTGTTGCAAGACTTTACCGGCGTACCGGCTGTCGTCGATCTGGCCACCATGCGTGAAGCGGTCAAAGAACTGGGCGGCGACCCCACTAAGATCAACCCACTGGCGCCCGTCGAACTGGTCATCGATCACTCCGTCATTGTCGACGTGTTCGGGCAAAAAACGGCGTTCGAACAAAATGTTGATATCGAATACCAACGCAACCTAGAGCGCTACCAATTTTTGCGCTGGGGTCAAGAGGCCTTCCAGAACTTCAAGGTCGTCCCGCCGGGCACCGGCATTGTCCACCAAGTGAATTTGGAGCATTTGTCACGCGTCGTCTTTACCAAAGACAACGGCGTGAACAAGCAGGCCTACCCCGACACCTGCGTCGGTACCGATTCGCACACACCTATGGTTAATGGGCTGGGCATCGTAGCGTGGGGGGTCGGCGGCATCGAAGCCGAAGCGGCCATGCTGGGCCAACCCATTTCCATGCTGATCCCGCGCGTTGTTGGGTTCAAGCTTACCGGCTCGTTGCCCGAAGGCACCACCGCAACCGACCTGGTCCTGACGATTACCGAAATGCTGCGCAAGCATGGCGTTGTTGGCAAGTTTGTTGAGTTTTACGGGCCAGGGGTGTCGGCAGTACCCCTGGCCAACAGGGCCACCATCGGCAACATGAGCCCCGAATACGGCTCAACGGTTGCTATCTTTCCCATTGACGACGAAACCCTGCGCTATATGGCGCTTACGGGTCGCCCGCAAGCACAAATCGACCTGGTCGAGGCCTACGCCAAAACGCAAGGCTTGTGGCACAACCCCGCAGCAGAACCGCGCTACTCTGAACGGCTCGAGCTCGACCTCTCGACCGTCGTACCTTCTATCGCCGGGCCAAAACGCCCCCAAGACCGGATCGCACTGACCGACGCTAAGCCCTCTTTCCAAGGGGCGCTCTCGTCTTACATCAACGCTCCCGACCAAAAGCCCAAAGGGTACGACAAGGCCGTGGCCGAATCCTTCCCGGCCTCCGACCCGCCATCGCACGACGAAAAAGCAGCCCAATCCCCCGCCCCTACCGATCACACCGAAGCGGCCACCGGCACGCGTCGCCATGCGGCCGTCCCCATCAAACTGGCCGATGGCAGCACAGGCCAACTCGACCATGGTTCGGTCGTTATCGCCGCCATCACGTCGTGTACCAACACCTCCAACCCGGCCGTCATGCTAACGGCGGCCTTGCTGGCCAAAAAGGCCGTCGAAAAAGGGTTGACACGCAAACCCTGGGTCAAGACCAGCCTTGCGCCCGGGTCTCGCGTGGTCACCGACTACTACGAACGTGCCGGGCTGACGCCCTACATGGATAAACTGGGCTTTAACCTGGTGGGTTACGGATGCACCACCTGCATCGGCAACTCCGGGCCACTCATTCCCGAAGTCAGTAATGCCATCAACGAACATGATTTGTCGGTCGTGTCAGTTTTATCGGGTAACCGCAACTTCGAAGGCCGAATCCACCCCGAAGTCAAGATGAACTATCTGATGTCGCCGCCGCTGGTCGTCGCCTACGCACTGGCCGGCACAATGGACATCGATATGTACGCCGAGCCGCTAGGCAAAGGCACAGACGGGCAAGACGTATACCTGAAAGACATCTGGCCTACCACGGCCGAAGTTCAGGCAGTTATCGACAGCACGATTGCAGCCGACATGTTTGCCGGCGGCTACGCCAATGTGTTTGCGGGCGACGCGCGCTGGCAAAAGTTGCCTACACCCAAAGGGCAACTGTTCCAGTGGGATGACAGCTCTACGTATGTGCGCAAACCGCCCTATTTTGCCAACATGCCGCGCCAACCCGAGCCGGTTACCGACATCCGTAACGCGCGCGTCCTGGCGCTTCTAGGCGACTCGGTTACCACCGACCACATCAGCCCGGCAGGCTCAATTGCAAAAAGCTCGCCCGCCGCAGCGTACCTGACCAGCCACAACATCACGCCCGCCGACTTCAACTCTTACGGTTCACGGCGTGGCAACCACGAGGTCATGATTCGGGGTACGTTTGCCAACGTACGGCTGCGTAACCAGTTGGCGCCGGGCACCGAGGGCGGCTATACACGCGACTTTTCTCAGCCCGATGCGCCGGTTACCAGCATTTACGACGCATCCACCCAGTACATCAAAGCCGGCACGCCGCTGGTAATTCTGGCGGGCAAAGAATACGGCTCGGGGTCGTCTCGCGACTGGGCGGCCAAAGGTACAGTCCTGCTGGGCGTACGCGCCGTCATCGCCGAGTCCTACGAGCGAATTCACCGCTCCAACCTGCTGGGCATGGGCGTACTCCCCCTGCAATTTCCGGCCGGCCAATCGGTGCAGTCACTGGGCTTGACGGGTGAAGAGGTATTTTCAATTACCGGCATTGAGACCTTGAATCAGGGCAAAGTGCCGGCAACAGTCAAGGTCAGCGCCGGCAACATCAGCTTTGATGCCATCGTTCGAATCGACACCCCCAGCGAGGCCGACTACTACCGCCATGGCGGCATCATGCAGTATGTGCTGCGCAATCTTCTGAAATAAAGCCTTATGCTTTAAGTCCCAGTGCCCAGCGGGTATATACCCGCTGGAGTACTGCTTTCATGCCATCGGTACGCTCATCAAGCTGGCTCAGCGTGTCCTCAACCGACGTCACGGCAGGGTTACCTGCGGCATGCTCGCGTCGCAAAAAAGCGCCGTTGCGCTGATAGTAGTCGTGAACCAGAGCAGGCGTCATTTCGAAATGCGATTGCATGCCAATATGCAAGTCGCGCACCACAAAGGCCTGATTGGCACAATGGATGCCGGTAGCAATCCGGTGCGCGCGGTCGGGTAGTTCGAAGGTGTCGCTATGCCATTGAAACGTTAACAGACTATCTGGCTGCAACACGCCCCACCACCTTAACGCCAGCGGGTCGGACTCGACAGCAATGGGCTGCCAGCCGATCTCGGGTCGCACATTGCGCTGCACCGTCGCTCCTAACGCCTTGGCCAACTGCTGCGCTCCCAGGCAATGGCCAGCTACCGGAATATCCTGCGCATCGGCCCGACGTATCAAGTCCCGCTCGTGCTCCAGCCACTCGTCATTATCATTCACCCCCATGGGCCCGCCCATGAAGATCAACCCGCTGAAATCGTCGGCGTGCCGGGGCACCGGCTCGCCCCGATACGTTTCAATGATCGAATACGAAAGACCCAGGGCGTTGATAATGTCGATGACCGAACCGGGACGGCCGATATCGGAATGCTGGAATATGGCGACAGGTTTCATGCAGTGCGTTGAAGATGAAGTTCAAGTTCTGCGGCAAACCTTAACACTTGTTCGTCTTCGTAGCGACGGCCAACCACCTGCAAACCAAACGGTAAACCCGCAGCGTTAACCCCCAGCGGCATGGCAATAGCCGGCATTTGCGTAATATTGAACGGAAATGCAAAGCCATTGTCGGCAAACCAGTTCTCGGCATCCGGGGACGTCGCAACAGGGGCATCGAGGCGCGGCGCGACCTGCGACGTCGCCGGTGTCAGCAATACGTCGATCTCGCTGAACAAGGTAGCAATACGTGTTGCAAACGTGCGTAAACGTGCCCGGCTGCGGGTCAGCTCAGCGTGGTCCAGCCTGGCCCCTGCTTCATACACCCCACTCAAACGCGGGTCGAGTAAAGCCAGTTTGTCGGGAGACCAGTCGACAAACGATTCGTATATGCGCGACTGCCAGACACGCCACATGTCTTCTGCAAGGCCTTCGGTACGCAAATTTACCGGCTTTACATCGTAGCCCTGTCCACCCAGCCTCGACACAAATTGCCTGAATGCAGTGTCAATGGTCGGATCGAGCGCTTCGTCGGCATGGATTTGCGTTGCCCAGCCAATGCGCAAGCATTGCCCCGGCAACGAACCTCCAGCACGAGTAAAAAGTGAGGAAGGGTCAAGCGGATGCGCACCCGCCATAGCCGAATACGCCCAAGTGCAATCGGCCACGCTAGGCGTAATTAGCCCTAAATGCGCGAATTCGGCAAAGGCGCTTTGCGGTGCCAAAGGGATGGCGCCGAAGGTGGGTTTGAAACCGACGACGCCGCACCAAGATGCGGGAATGCGCACCGACCCGCCGGCATCACTACCTAACGCAACGGGCCCCCACCCTGCCGCCACCTGGGCCGCGGCGCCACTGCTGGAGCCACCGGCCGAATGCTCAAGCGACCGGGGGTTGCGGGTCACGCCAGTATGCGGATTGGTTGACCCGATCGTCCAGCCGAATTCGGTCGTGGTTGTTTTCCCGAAGATGACGCTGCCCGCGTTGCGAAGCAGCGTTACGGCTGGCGCATCTTGCGCAGCCACCGGGTCGGCCAATGACGATAACGAGCCGCGCCGTGTGGGCCAACCCTTGACCGCCACCAGATCTTTAACCGAAACCGGAACACCGTCGAGTAGACCCAACGGTGCCCGCGCAAGGTAGCGTGCCTGGGCGGCCTGAGCTTGCGCCATGGCCTGATCGGGGTCGAGCAGACAAAACGCATTAATACCCGCCGTGTCGGCCTGGATGTCGTCAAGCACCTGTTGCATGACCGTGACCGGGGACAGTTCACCCCTGCGAAACTGCCCGACCATCATCGCAAGGCTGCGGGCAGGCGTTACCGACTTTTCGGTGACTGGCGCTGTGCCAACTGCCAGGCTGGACGCCGGTGCTGCCGCGCCCTGCCCTGTTGCACCCCTGCCCTCAACGACCGGCTTCATACGTCTTGAACTCCACATTCATCAGCGCTCCATCGACACGCTCAAGGCGACGAATGTACTGATTCTGGACAACATCTCGCGTTTCGGGGTCGATAGCAATGGGACCACGCGGGCTTTCAAAGGACAACCCCTTGAACGCCTCAAGCAAGGCCTGTCCGTCGGCATTGGCACCAGCCTTTTTCAGACCACCGTAAATCAGGGCCATGCCATCGTAAGCAGAAACGCTCATGATCGTGGGCCGCTCTTTGGCGCCAAGCGCCGCCTGAAACTGTTGAATATAGGTACGGTTCAGCTCGGACGGATGCTGCATGGAGTAGGGATAGACTGTCGTTGCACCCAGCCCGTTATCACCAATCACGTCAAGAATCGATTCGTACACAATGTCACCGGTACCAATCAGCTTGATGCCGTCATCTGCCAGGCCTTTGGTTTTAAAGTCTTTAAACAGCGCGGGCGCCACGTTGCCAGCGTTGACGAATGCAAACAAAACATCGGGCTTCGAATCT
Organism: Pusillimonas sp. T2; assembly: GCF_002236805.1. Classification (GTDB taxonomy): domain Bacteria; phylum Pseudomonadota; class Gammaproteobacteria; order Burkholderiales; family Burkholderiaceae_B; genus Neopusillimonas. Next base: position 246,250 of record NZ_NIQA01000002.1, read on the forward strand.
TTGACACGCTGCAAATACGGCGCGAAATCAACAGTCATGAGCGGCACGCGAACACTACCAATAATTTCGCCGCCGCCCTGCTCGTAGGCCTGCTTGAAGGCTTTCTCGGCATCGTGCCCTGGTGCATAATCAGCCACGATCATATAAGCCTTTTTCTGGCCTTGCTCAAGCGCCCATTGGGCAATGGGCGGCACCATCGTATCGTAACCAAACGAGGTGCGCACCATGTAAGGCGAGCGCGATGTCAGGTTTGCCGATGCCGCATTCATGACCACCATGGGCACCTTGGCTTGTGTCGCTACAGGCGCAACCGCCAGTGCGTTGGGCGTAAACCCGAAGCCTGCCAGAATGTCGACCTTGTCTTGCACAATAAGCTCTTGCGCCAGACGCTTGGCCACTTCCGGCTGCGGCCCCCCAACGTCTTTGTAAATCACTTCAATTCGACGGCCGTCTACAGTCGCACCATGCTGGTTCTGATAAGCCTCGATACCGGCTTTCATCTGGCGACCAAACTCGGCAAACGGCCCTGTCATTTCGGCAATCATGCCCACCTTGATCACATCTTGTGCCGTGGCCTGGCCCGCAACCAATAACGCCCCCGAAACAACAACACCCAAAAACCCTGCTTTCTTCCACAAACCCACAATTGCTCCTTTATGATTTTCGGGTATGCCTGATCTGTTCTGTTTCGCAACCCGTTATTAATGTTCAGGCAAAGCGCGTTGACTAATACTGCGCCTCGGGGATATGCACAATCAAGCCGTCCAGCTCAGGCCCTACGCTGATCTGGCAACTTAAGCGGCTGGTTGGCTTGCGCTCGGCGGCAACACCGTCTAGCAACTCGTTTTCCATGTCGTCCGGGGCCGGCAGCAACGCCGCAAACTTCTCGTCGACATACACGTGACAAGTCGCACAGGAGCAGCAACCGCCGCACTCAGCTTCAATGCCGCGCACATTGTTCATGATGGCGTTTTCCATCAAGCTGGCACCGTCTTTAGCATCAACGGCACGGTCGGTGCCATCGCGAAGAATGTAATGAATAACCGTCATAAATCGTCCTAGAACAAATCAAAGTATTCGCGGTGTTCCCACTCGGATACGTCAAGATTGAAGCGCGCAATTTCCGCTTCTTTAATATGGCAAAAATAATCGACAAAGCCCGGGCCCAGTTTCTCCACCAGACAAGCGTCGTTACGCAGGCACTGCAGTGCCTCGCCCAAAGACCGCGGCAGCAATTCGGCCTGAGCTTCGTAGGGTACGTCGGCCGATGGCCCCGGGTCGAGTTGACGCGCAATACCGTCAAGGCCGGCGTATAACTGTGACGCCATATACAGATAAGGATTTGCGGTCGGCTCGCCCACGCGATTTTCAATGCGTGTTGCCGACTGGCCCACACCGCCCAGCACACGCAACATGGCCGCGCGATTATCGCGCGCCCAAACAGCACGATCGGGTGCCAACGAAAACGGCCGATAGCGCCGATATCCATTAATGGTGGGGCTGGCCAGGGCCGCCGCACCGCACGCATGCGCTTTAAGCCCTGCCAAATACTGCATACCCAACGGGCTTAAGTCGGTCCCTTCAACTTCTGGCACAAACGCATTCTGACCGGTAGCCTTGCTGCGCAATGACTGATGCAAATGCCACCCGCTGGACATGACATTAGGAATGCGCGGACGACACATAAACGTCGCGTGATAGCCGGCCCTGTAGCAGATTTGCTTGATGGCACTACGCACGAGAATCATCAGATCAGCCGGCGCCAGCCCCACCGTAGGGCTGAAGGTCAGTTCGAACTGGCTGGGGCCGAATTCAACCTCAAGCGAGCGCAGCGGCAACCCCAACGCTTGCAGCTGCACGCGCAGCAACTCCATAACGTCGTCCACGCGGTCATATCGCATTTCAGTCAGATATTGCGCGCCATGCGACAACAGCGATACCGTCGGCGGTGTGCCGGGCTGACCGGAATCGGTCAACGCCATATTGGGGTCATCCAACCGGAACACATGAAATTCGACCTCAAGGCCAGCAATAAACTCGTAGCCCAAATCATCGAGTTCTTTAACGGCCCGCGTCATGATCTGACGCGACGACACCGGAGACGGTTGACCGTCAGTGCTGTAGGCATCGCAAAGCACCCAGCCCGCTTTGTTGGTCCAGGGCAAAATTCGAAATGTTGCCGGGTCGGCAACAATGGTGAAGTCTGACGCCCCCTGCATACCGGGGATCTGATACCCCCCGCTATTGAATACCGGAAACACCGTTTTATGCGACGTGTCTTTCAGCAATAGCGTTGTCGTCAGGTTTACGCCTTCAGACAGCGCACCTTTCGCTTCAGCGGCAACGAGTGTCTTGCCGCGCAAAATGCCATGCTGATCGGGAAACGCAAACCGCAAGGTTTCGATTTCGCCGGCGTCAATGCGGGCGATAAGTTCGGCCGCGCAGGCGCGCTGGTCATCACCCCACAAGCCGTGGCGCTCGACAAAAGAGGCCATGCTTATTCTCCGGCGTGTGCGGTCAGGCGGGCAGCCGCCCAGTCGCAGGCCTTACGGCGTGCCAGGTCTGCCTCTTGCCAATACTGCACCGGGTCAACGCCCGCTTTTTCGATGCCGTCGATAGAAGGCGGCCCGCTAAACCCCGACGCCTGATCGGCCGAGATGAGCATGGGTGCCCCCCCCCCTTCCAGGGTGCTTTCAATGGCTCGCACCAACTGACGACGGAACGCCACAATACCCTTGTCGGTCGTTCCCAGGTGCTCGCGGGTACGATCTTGAATAGGACCCTGCGATTCAATCGCCCACTGGTCATGCACGTTGATGTCAAAACCCATACCCGTGTAGGTTTGGGTGTTTTGTTCGTCGATGTTGTAGCCGTAGTTGTTGCGCTTGTTTTTGCGCGACACATAATCGGGCAATTCATAAAGTTCCAGACGCTGCTCGCGCATACGTTTTTTATCGACCGGGCCAGTAAAGCTGGTGAAAATTGCATACCAGTAGCAATGGGTGTCATCGACCGGCACGTGCCATTGTGAAATCGTCATTTCGGCACTCATGGGGATCACGAACGCCTGAGGGAACACGACATTGGTTACACGTACGTGGGTTTGCGCTTGAGGCAGCTTGCGCAATGCTGTTAAACGGAAACCATACGCAGTAGGGTCGACCGAAATGTCGGGGCGGTCGTATTCGCGCAGCACACGTGTAATCGGCATATCAGAATCAGCCGATGCACCGCGAAACTGTTTGCCGTAACTTTCAGAGGTATCTTCGTCTTCGAAGAAACGATGCAAGTACGAGGCATGCGCAGGATCCATACCGACTTCAAGCGCTTGCAACCAGTTGCATTCGATCAGGCCTTTAAAGGCAAACGTATGCGTGTCGGGCGCGACAAAACAGTCAAATTCGGGGAATGCAGGCGGTTCGCCTTCGCCGATATAGGCAAAAATAATGCCACTGCGCTGCACCACCGGATAAGCGCGCTGCTTGATGCGCGTGTGCAGCTTGCTGCCTTCGGGCTCAGCCGGTGTTTCGAGGCAATCGCCCTTGACATTGAATAGCCAGCCATGAAACGGGCAACGCAGGCCACCGTCTTCGATACGGCCGTAGGCCAGGTCGGCACCACGGTGCGGGCAGTCGCGATCAATGAAACCCAGCTCGCCGGCTTCGTCACGAAACAAAACAAACTCTTGGCCCATGAGCCTTACGGGGCGCACGGGGCGCGGCCCTTCGAGTTCGTCGACCAGAGCAACCGGTTGCCAGTAGCGGCGCAGCAGTTGGCCGGCAGGCGCACCAGGCCCGACACGGGTAATGAAATCGTTTTGTTGTGCACTAAGCATATAGCCCCCTGAAACAATAGCAATAAATGATGAATACAATTGTATACAACAAGCCATTTTTATCGCAATTTCAGCGAACCACCAAAAAACAAAGAAAACAAGTCAACAAATAGATATTTATCAATTGCTTATACAATAAAACAACGCATAAAAAGAGAGTTTTTATTGGTGAAAACCCCTAATAACATCGCTTTTAAATCACTAGAAAAGACTCCATTGCATACAATTATTCAGGACCATTAGCGCCAGCACCCACGGCAAAAGGCGCACACAAAAACACGCATTTCCGCGCACCACAAATGGCCTGTATACAATGGCAATATCCATCAAAATCCAAACAACATGACCTCCCAACAATCTCGAGTTCTCGTACAGTTACGCGGCCTTATCCTCAACGGCACCTTTGCGCCGGGCGAGCGTCTAGCCGAAATTCCACTGTCCGAACGCCTGAACACTTCGCGCACACCCGTTCGTCAGGCCCTCGTCTCGCTCGAGCACGAAGGGCTCATCGAAGCCTCGCCAGGCGGCGGCTACCACATGCGCAGCTTCACCATGCAAGATGTGTCAGACGCAATCAGGATGCGCGGGGTGATTGAAGGCTTTGCAGCCCGACTGTTGGCCGAAAACGGCGCATCGCGGCGCACCATGAAAATTCTGAAAGACTGCCTGGAGGAAGGTGATGCCGTGGTATTCAAAGCCGGCATGGACCTTGACGACTACGCGCGTTACGCCCAAATGAACGACCGTTTTCACCAGGCCATTATCGACGGCTGCGCCAATAAAACGCTGGCACGCACCATGGAAACGCTAAATAGCCAGGCCTTTGCCGCCGCCAGTGCCACCCTGCCCATGCAGTCGTCAATGGAAGAGGGCCACGAATGGATGAAGCAGGCGCACCGCACCCATCACGCAATTGTGCAAGCCATTGAAAAGCACCAGGGAAGTCGCGCCCAGGCGTTGGGCGAAGAACACGTAGAAATCGCACGCCAGAACCTGGACTTTGCCATGGAAGACCCAGAACGGGCTGCAAAGATACTGCCGGGGTTTCAGTTGGTGCGGTTGGTCTGATTGGCGCGCCCGACAGGAATCGAACCTGTATCGAGAGCTTCGGAAACTCTAATTCTATCCATTGAACTACGGGCGCGTCAGCCCGCTATTGTAGCGCGTTTACGGCAAAGTTTTTTCGATACGCAGCACCGCGCCCTGCAATTGGGCGACACACCCGTTATAATCGCTAACTTAGTTTGATTTACCGATCCAGGCAAGCGCCTTTGTTCCCGTATACGCAGGACTCGAGTATGAACAACACAGAACACCACAACGAAGATAACCACGAAGGGCACGAAGGCCCCATCAAGACACCCAAACAACTTATTGTCACGGTTGTCCTGTCGTTTATCGTTCCCGTCATCATCATTTTCCTGCTGATTCGCCTAGTGGTCTCCAGCGATCTGATCGGCGCCGGCTCCGACGCCCAAACCCCCGAGGCCATTGCCCAGCGCATCAAACCGGTTGCCGGTTTCGCACTGGTCGATGCCAACGCACCCAAAGTTTTCAAAACCGGCCTGCAGGTTTACGAAACCACCTGTGCGTCGTGTCACAACGCCGGCGTTGCCGGCGCACCCAAAATGGGTGACAAGGCCGCTTGGGCGCCGCTGGTCGCTTCGGGCGAAGACACGCTGGTTACCAACGCCATCAAAGGTAAAAATGCCATGCCTGCCAAAGGCGGCAACCCCACCCTCGACGACTTCGAAATTCACCGCGCTGTGGTCTACATGGCCAACCAGTCGGGCGCTTCGTTTGAAGAACCCAAAGAGCCCGCCGCCGAAGAAAAGCCCGCTGAAGCCGCACCCGCTGCCGCAGCTGCGCCGGTTGCTCCTGTGGCGGCCGCACCTGCTGCTGCACCTGCCGAAGCCCCTAAAGCAGAAGCTCCCGCCGCCCAGACTGCTGCTGCAGCCCCCGCATCGGTTGACCCTGCCGGCGAAAAACTCTACAAATCCATGTGCTTCTCGTGCCACGACATGGGCTTGGCCGGCGCCCCCAAATTGGGCGATAAAGCCGCCTGGGCACCCCTTATTGCTACTGGCATGGACACCATGGTTGCCATCGCCATCAAAGGTAAAGGCGCCATGCCTCCTCGGGGCGGCACACAAGCCTCCGACGACGAAATCCGCGCAGCCGTTCAGTACATGGTTTCGAAGTCGCAGTAATCAAAGTACGGCAGGGGGCTCAAAGCGTACGCTTCAAGCAAACGCCGCCCCAACCAACAAGCCGTTCTTCATAAAAAAGCAGCCCGTAGGCTGCTTTTTTTATTTCTGTTTATCGACTTAAACCGACATGCAGGCTGGTTCGGTACGTAACGATACGCCCAACTGAACACGCCGCTGCAGCCACAAGCTGGCACGGTAACGCATGTCGCCAGTAGTCCGGTGCATCGCACGCAAAATTTCAAGAATATGCGCAGCACCCAGGGTGTCGCCCATGCTTAGCGGACCACCCATGGGGTAACCAAGGCCTAGAGACACAGCCAGGTCGATATCTTCGGGTGATGCAATCGTTTGCTGCGCGATGTCGCAAGCTACGTTGACAATAGCCGCAACCAGACGCTGGCCCACAAACCCGGCCGAGTCGTCAATTACCGACACGGGCGTATTGTCGGATGCAAACAGGGCATGGGCCGCATCGCGCCATTGCGGCAACGTCGCCAGCGAACACATGACAACACGGCGTTTGCCCTGCTCAAGACCAAAGAACGTATCCAGTGCAACGGTACGTTCGCCATCAAGCTGATATGCACTGACCACCGATGCTGTGTCTTCGCCATAGGGAGTCACCACCAACAGCGCATCGGCAGGCGGCTGCTCGGATGAGACCACCGTAACACCCAACGATTTAAGTAAACCCAGCGCCCGCTTATGACCAACCGAGTGATAAGGCGCCACCCATACTTTCAGATCGGCGGGCAGCGCTGGAACCGCAGGTTCGGCGGGCACTTGCTTTTGGCCGTCGGGATACTTATAGAAGCCCTCGCCGGTTTTACGCCCCAACAAACCGCCGGCAAATCGCACCGCAGTAATTGGCGAAGGACGAAAGCGCGGCTCGTCATAGAACTGCTGATAGATTGATTCCATGACCGGATGCGAGACATCAAGCGCGGTCAAGTCGAGCAGCTCGAACGGGCCCATACGGAAGCCGGCTTGTTCGCGCATGATGGCGTCGATTTGGTAGAACGGCGCGACCGACTCTTGTGCCGTGCGCAGACCTTCGATGTTCAGGCCTCGGCCGGCATGGTTCACAATGAAACCCGGCATGTCTTTGGCGCGCACGGGCTTGTGGCCCATTTTGCGTGCCAACGCCATCAGGGCATCACCGGTTTCACGATCAGAGCGCAGGCCGTCGATGATCTCGACCACTTTCATGAGCGGCACAGGGTTGAAGAAGTGGAAGCCGGCAACACGGCCTGGTTTGTCACATGCCGCAGCAATAGCCGTGATAGCCAACGACGACGTATTGGACGCCAGAATGCAATCGGCCGAAACAATGCCTTCAAGTTGCTTGAATAGATCGCGTTTGACATCTAGGCGCTCGATAACAGCCTCGATGACCAGATCGGCTGACGCCATATCAGACAAGTCGGCGCACGCATGAACACGTTCGAGTGATGCAGTCGCATCTTCGGCGGACAACTTGCCCTTGGCCGACAACTTGTCCCAGGTTTGCTGCAATGATTCGCGCGCAGCCAAGACCGCTGCGGCGTTCAGGTCGAACAACTTGACGACAATACCCGCCTGCGCCGCAATCTGGGCGATACCACGCCCCATAGCACCTGCACCGACAATACCAATGGTGTTGATTTCTTTCATATCACTCCGTCTCCTGACGCGCAGCCGTGGCCACGGTCATCGAAAATAAAAACTACGATTTGTTCAGTAACTGTTTAAGCATGCCCAGGCGTTCTTTAGGGCTTAACCCGGCCGCCGTATCGACACCTGCCGCATTACCGGCCTGCAAACCCATTTCGGCAATAAAGCGGGAGGGCTCGCGCACAACGTCTTCGCGCGCACGGCGACGACGCTTGCACCAGCTTAAATTCAGAGTCCGTTGCGCGCGCGTAATGCCCACGTACATCAGACGACGCTCTTCCTGAATACGCAGGGCCAGCGTATCTTCGCCGGATGCAGAGCCCGTGTCGTCGTCATCGCGACCCAAGTGCGGAAGCAAACCCTCTTCGACTCCCACCAAAAACACGTGGGGGTATTCTAAACCCTTGGACGCATGCAACGTGGACAGTTTAACGGCATCAGGCGCCTCGTCATCACTGCGTTCAAGCATGGTGACCAGCGCAATATGCTGCACTAATGCCATGACGCCCAAATCGTCTTCTACGGCTTTACGCTTTAACCACCCTACAAGTTCGAGCACATTTTGCCAGCGAGTCTGGGCCGGCTTTTCGTCAAGGGTGTCGTACAAATAACGCTCATACTGAATGGCGGCCAGCAGCTCATCCAGAATATCACCAGCCGCTTCAGCACTTTCCTTGGCGGCACGCGTTTGAATACGCTGGATGAACTCGCCAAACGTTTGCAACGGTTCGAGCTGACGCGCCGACAGGCGTTCGGTCGTGCCGATTGAAAAAATGGCGTCAAACAACGACAACTGCTGCGCAGAGGCGTACTCACCCAACGCCTGCAGGGTGGCCTGACCAATCCCACGGCGGGGCGTGGTCACCGCACGAATAAAAGATGGATCGTCGGCATCGTTGGCAATAAGGCGCAGGTACGACAAAATGTCGCGGATTTCTGCCTTGTCGAAGAAACTCTGCCCGCCCGACACCGTATAGGGAATACGCAAGTTACGCAGGGCCTGTTCCAGCACTCGAGCCTGCTGATTGCTACGGTACAAAATAGCAAAATCGCGCCAGTTGGCCTGACGCTCGACCCGCTCAGAAGAAATACGAAAAGCAACAGATTCGGCTTCGATTTCTTCAGAATCCATTGCTTTGACCTGAATGGGGTCGCCAACGCCTAAGTCCGACCACAGTTTTTTATCAAACAAATTCGGGTTATGGCTGATGACCTGGTTGGCCGCAGCCAGCACACGCTGTACCGATCTGTAGTTTTGTTCGAGCTTGATCAGCTTCAAACCTGGGTAGTCGGTCGTCAGCTTGGCCAAGTTTTGAACGGTGGCCCCTCGCCAGGCATAGATAGCCTGATCATCATCGCCCACCGCAGTAAACATGGCGCGGTCTCCTGTCAGCATGCGCACCAAGCGATACTGACATTCGTTGGTGTCCTGGTACTCGTCGACGAGCAAGTACTGTACCCGGGCCTGCCAGCGCTGCCTCACCTCGGCGTTCGACTCTAGCAGCCTGGCCGGCAGCCGTATCAGGTCGTCAAAGTCAACCGCCTGATACGCTTCGAGGGTCGCGTTATAGCTGCGGTACACACGCACAGCCTCGATATCACTAGGCGTTGTCGCAATTTTCTCGGCCTGGTCTGGCTCGACCAAGGCGTTCTTCCATAATGAAATGGTTTGCTGAACGGCTTTTAGTCGGGCCTTGTCGGTGGTGGCCAACAACTCCTGGATGATGGCCAGCGCATCAGTAGAGTCGAAAATCGAGAACTGCGACTTCAGACCCACATGCTGGGCCTCTTCACGCAAGAACCTGACACCCAGAGAGTGGAACGTGCTGACGGTCAGCCCCTTGGAAACCTTGCGATCGACCAGATTCTTGATGCGCTCACCCATTTCACGAGCGGCCTTGTTGGTAAAGGTCAGCGCGACAACTTGCCTGCCCGCGTAGCCGCACTCTCGCAGCAAATAAGCAATTTTCTGAGTAATGACTCGGGTCTTGCCACTGCCGGCGCCCGCCAGCACCAAGCACGGCCCGTTCAGATACAAAACTGCCTCACGCTGCGCCGGATTCAAATCAACAGGCAGCGTGTAGCCCACTGGCATTGATGCATTGTGCGTAAACGTTGTCATCAGATCTCCAGGGGGTCAACTTCAAGGTGGCAACGCACACGGTGGCGTGTGGCCAGCGCCGCCACATCCGCCGACCAGGTCGCCAGAAAAGTCTGCAACGCCGGCCGGCTATCGCTCTCGACCAGAAGTTGAGCCCGCTCGGTATTGGCTACCCTGACCACCCGCAACGGCACCGGGTCGTAGCGAGTCACGGCCTCGGATGTAGGATAAAGCTCAGGCGCCGTATCGGGCAGAGTCGCCGCTTCGGACAAGAACGCAACCGCAGTCTTGAGTGCTCGGGCCTCGGCGGTCAGCAACGCCTGATAGGCAAAAGGCGGCAAGCCGACGGCCTTGCGTTCTTCGAGGCTGTAACGCGCAAAGCCCTGGTAATCGTGCTTTAACAATGCCTGGTAGACCGGCTGCTCAGGGTAATCGGTTTGAATGATGACCTCGCCGGAGCCAGCGTGACGCCCAGCGCGGCCGGCCACCTGCATCAATTGTGCAAACAAGCGCTCGGGCGCACGAAAATCTTGTGCAAACAACATGGCATCGGCGTTGAGCACGCCCACCAGTCCCAACTTGGCAAAATCGTGACCTTTCGCCACCATTTGTGTGCCGACCAGAATATCGACTTCACCGGCGTGCACCTGCGCAAACAAGGCTTCGGCGCTACCCTTAAGACGTGTGCTGTCGGCGTCAATGCGTGAAATACGCGCTTGAGGGAACCATTCGGCCAAATGCTCTTCGAGGCGCTGCGTGCCTCGGCCCATGGGGCGCAAATCTTGGTCGCCGCAGTCTGGGCAGCGGCGAGGAACTGAGGCGTGATACCCGCAATGGTGACATTGCAGATGATTATGCGTACGTCCACCCTGAGTGCGATGCAAAATGGTGTAGGCCGTGCAGCGCGGACACTGGCTGACCCAGCCACACGAGTTGCAACTGACAACCGGCGCATAGCCCCGGCGGTTAAGAAAAATAAGCACCTGCTCATTTTGAGCCAAGCGCGCTTTGATTGCGTCAAGCAACTGCGGCGAAAACCCATGCTCGAGCGCAAGGCGCCGGGTATCGACAAGACGTACCTGCGGCAGTTGCACGGCGCGGGCGCGCTGTGTCAGGCTTAACAATTGATAATGACCGCGCTGGGCGTTATGCCAAGTTTCGAGGGACGGCGTAGCCGACCCTAATACCACCGGCACCTGCAGGTCATGACCTCGCCAGACGGCCAGATCACGAGCCGAATAGCGCAAGCCGTCTTGTTGCTTATACGACGTGTCGTGCTCTTCATCAACGATAATGAGACCCAGGTCGGGCATGGGTGTCATGATGGACAAGCGCGTACCCAACAACACGCGGGCTTGCCCCCGCGCGATGCGTAACCAGGCACGCAACCGTTCGCCATCGGCCAGCCCGCTATGAAGCACTGCCAATAAATCGGGATTATCGACCTGGCCCAGCCGCGCCCTCAGCGACTGCTCGAATTGAGGCGTCAGGTTGATTTCAGGCACCATGAACAACACCTGACGGCCTTGGGCCAAGACCTGCTTCGCGGCATGCATATACACTTCGGTTTTGCCGCTGCCTGTAACGCCATGCAGCAAGAAGGTTTGATGCCCCTGCGCTGCAGTGACAGCTTGTACAGCCTGTGTTTGCTCGGGGTTGAGCTGTAGCGGCGGCGCATCACCCACGCAAACTGCGGCAGCCTTACGCTTTGACTTGTCGGCCCGGGCCACTGGCCCGCCACGCGCCCCTTTACCCGTATAACTAGCGACCTTGCGCAATGCCACAGGTAGCGCTGGTAGCATTACCTCGCCCAACGGGCGCTGGTAATACCGAGCAGCAAACGACACCAGGCGCATCCAATCGTCGGACATGGGGGGGATGTCGTCGAGCACAGCTTCAATCGCCTTGACACTGCCAGGAGCGATGTCGGGGGCTGCTTTCACCTGCGCCACCAGGCCGACCATTTGACGGCGACCGAAAGAAACAATAACCCGAGTACCTGCATTAACCGGAATCAATGCGTAGTAGTCGAACAGCCCGGCGAGGGGGACGTCGAGCGCTACCCCAAGCCAATATCGCGTGGCTTCGGTCGGTTCTTGCGTCGGCACAACGTCAGCATTGATCACATCCGGCCTTGTTTAAAGTTAAAGCAATTTCTAGAATTTTCGCAGCCAAGCCAGACAACACAAGCCCTTCTGGTGTTTTCAACAAGCCTGTGGATAACTTTGGGGAAAATGCAATTGATAACCCTGGGGAAAGTCAATTAAAGTTAGTACTTAATTTACCGAAATATTTTTGTAATTCAAAAAAATAATATAAAAATCAATTGCTTATTTATATTAATTAAATTGTATCTAAGAAGACCGCGCTAATTGTGCGGCGCGAAAATATTTGTGCACAACTTAGATAAAAAGCCCGATGACTCGGGCTTGATGGGTGAATTTCAGACGGCAAACCGATACATTGCACTGCAACCAAATGTGCGTTGAATCAGTGCTTTGCGCGGCTATGGCTGTGGACTTCGTCAACCAAAATACTGACCGCTTCGGGCGGGGTAAAACGATTGATACCATGACCCAGATTAAACACATGCCCACCTGCACCCACCGGGCCGAAATCATCGATGACGCGGCGCGCTTCGGCACGAATGGCAGCCTCGGTGCCGAACAGGGTCATTGGGTCGAGGTTACCTTGCAGCGCAACCTTGTCGTTAATACGGCGACGTGCCTGCGCTAGATTGACTGTCCAGTCAACGCCCATGGCATCGCAGCCACATGCGGCGATGTCTTCGAGCCACATACCGCCACCCTTGGTAAAGACAATAACAGGAACCTGCTGCCCCCCTTGCTCACGGATCAGGCCATCGACAACCTTGCGAGTGTAAGCCAGCGAAAACTGCTGGAACAGGCTGTCGGCCAGCACCCCGCCCCAACTGTCAAATACCATAACTGCTTGCGCACCCGCCTGAATTTGGGCGTTAAGGTACGCCGTTGTGGCCTGCACGTTGACTTCGAGAATACGGTGCAAGAGATCGGGGCGGCTGTACAGCATGCTCTTGATCAGGCGGTAATCGTCAGACCCCTGACCTTCGACCATATAACAGGCAACCGTCCAGGGGCTGCCCGCAAAGCCGATAAGCGGCACTTTGCCATCGAGCTCTTTACGGATGAGCGAGACGGCGTCGAACACATACTGCAAGTTAGACAAATCAGGCGCCTGCAATTTAGCGACATCGGCTTCGGTACGCACGGGGTGCGCGAACTGCGGGCCTTCGCCCGCAACGAAATCAAGCCCCAAACCCATGGCATGGGGAATCGTCAGAATGTCGGAAAACAGAATAGCCGCATCAAGGTCGTAGCGCTCGAGCGGCTGCAACGTGACCTCACAGGCGTAATCAGGATTTTGAGCCAGACCAAGAAACGACCCTGCCTTTGCACGTGTTTGGTTGTACTCGGGCAAATAGCGGCCTGCCTGGCGCATAAGCCACAGCGGCGTATAAGGTACGGGCTGACGCAGCAGAGCGCGCAGGAAAACGTCGTTTTTTAAGCTTGGAAAAGACACGGCAATCCTTGAAAGTTAAGCATGACGATTTTAACCGTCTGGGGAAAAATTGTTTGATGGGTCGGGGCGATACACACTGGCATCGATTTGGTACTTGCGCATGAGTGCCCAGAACGCACGACGATGCTTTTGAGCGCCGCGCGCAGCCAAGGCGATATTGCCGGCACAAGACCCCAGTGCAGCCGCAATATAAGCGCGCTCGAATCGCTCGATGACTTTGCCCTTCGCCGCCCGGAACGATTCTTTATTGGTCGCAGTACGCGTAGCGGCAGCTACCGCGTAAGCGTCGAGTTCCAGACCTGTGCGCTGCAGTATGGTATCGCATAGGTCGTCTTCGCTGAGCAAGGGCTGCCTTTGGTCAATAGACGGCAAAACGGAGCCGACAGTCAATGCCAGCGACGTGCCTGGCCCCGCCGACTGCGCTGCGCGGCCAGACAGCACAGCTGCCCCACCAGCGCGCGGCGGACCAACATCGTTAAGCTGCATGACGGCCCTTGCCCGTGCCTGTTGCATCCCATAACGCGCCCCTCCCCGATTAACCAGCAACTGCTGAATGCGCGCGCGCAGCTCGTCGTAGCACAAGGGTAAGCGAATAAAGTCGGCCAAACCCAGCGACAACAGATCGTCGATTGCTGCGGCTTTCAAGCCGCTGATGACCGCAAGCACAGGCGTTTGGCCGCAGCCGCCTTCGCGAGCGGACAACAAACGACGCGTCCATGGCAAATTAGAAGCCGTAACACCCACAATGCAAACGTCATATCGACGCAGCATGACTTCGTTGTCGCGCAAGTACGAACCCATGTCGAAATCGCCAGCAGACAAATCGCCACCCACATGATGCATGATAAGCCTGCCGCCCAGATACTCACCGGCGGCCAGTGCGGACCACAAGCCATCATGCGGTTCGAGCAGTACAGCGCAATCTATACGTTCTCTCATGACTCTCCCCTTGATATTACGGGCCTGTGATCAGGCCCTGCAGGCATCTTAAGGACGAGTTTCAAGCGGGACTATTCGGAAATATCAGCATTCGGACACTACGCGCATGAGCGCTTGACGGGCAAAAAAAAGCGGCCCGAAGGCCGCTTTTTTAAGACAGACGACAGCTTAGTGACGCGAAGAGCGAGCGTTACGCAGCTTCTGAGCAGCCGCTGCCTGAGCAGCCAACATGGCCAGCTCGGCTTCGACGACAGCAATGTCGGCCTTGTCTTTGGCATTGCGAAGGGCCTCTTCGGCACGCTTGCGTGCTTCGAGTGCCTTGGCTTCGTCGAGGTCTTCTGCACGGATAGCTGTATCGGAAAGCACCGTTACACCACCGGGTTGGACTTCGAGAATGCCGCCGGCCACGAAAACATTGGTTTCACCACTACCATCGGCGAGAACAATCTTTACCGTACCCGGGCGAATGCGCGAGATGAGCGGCGTGTGACCAGGCATGATGCCCAGTTCGCCGGACTCGCCGGGCAGAACCACGAATTTCGCCTCACCGGAGAAAATCGATTCTTCTGCACTGACGACGTCTACGTGTAATGTGGCCATAAGAGTCCCTTTTACAGTGCTTTGGCTTTCTCGAGGGCTTCGTCGATGGAACCAACCATGTAGAAGGCCTGCTCGGGGATCGAGTCGCACTCGCCTTCAACAATCATCTTGAAGCCACGCAGCGTTTCGGACAGCGGAACGTATTTGCCGGGCGAGCCGGTAAAGACTTCGGCGACGTGGAACGGCTGCGACAGGAAGCGCTGAATTTTACGCGCACGAGCAACGGCCTGCTTGTCTTCGGGCGAGAGTTCGTCCATACCCAGAATCGCGATAATGTCGCGCAATTCTTTGTAGCGCTGCAGTGTTTGCTGAACACCACGAGCAATGGCGTAGTGCTCTTCGCCAACCACTTGCGGGTCGAGCTGACGGCTGGTGGAGTCGAGAGGATCAACGGCGGGGTAAATACCCAGCGCAGCGATGTCACGCGACAGAACCACAGTCGAGTCAAGGTGCAAGAAGGTTGTTGCAGGCGACGGGTCGGTCAAGTCGTCGGCAGGAACGTAAACGGCCTGAATCGATGTAATCGAACCTGTTTTAGTCGAGGTAATACGCTCTTGCAATTTACCCATTTCTTCGGCCAGCGTAGGCTGATAACCCACCGCCGAAGGCATACGACCCAGCAGCGCGGACACTTCGGTACCGGCCAGGGTGTAACGGTAGATGTTGTCGACGAAGAAGAGAATGTCACGGCCTTCGTCACGGAACTTCTCGGCCATGGTCAGACCCGACAACGCAACGCGCAGACGGTTGCCTGGAGGCTCGTTCATCTGACCAAACACCATCGCTACCTTCGACTCGGACAGGTTGTCCATCTTGATAACGCCGGCTTCAGCCATTTCGTGGTAGAAGTCGTTACCTTCACGGGTACGCTCGCCCACACCTGCAAACACCGACAAACCACTGTGTGCCTTGGCGATGTTGTTGATGAGCTCGAGCATGTTAACGGTTTTACCTACACCAGCACCACCGAACAGACCGACCTTACCGCCTTTTGCAAAGGGGCAGACCAAGTCAATAACCTTGATGCCTGTTTCGAGCAGCTCTACCGAAGGCGAGAGCTCGTCGAACTTGGGTGCGTCTTGGTGAATGGCGCGTGTCTCTTCGGACAAGATAGGGCCACGCTCGTCGATGGGGCGACCCAGAACGTCCATAATGCGACCCAGTGTGCCCTGACCGACTGGCACCGAAATAGGTGCACCGGTGTTAGCCACAGCCATACCGCGGCGCAGGCCGTCGGATGAACCCATGGCGATGGTGCGAACGACGCCGTCGCCCAGCTGTTGCTGAACTTCGAATGTCAGACCAGCTTCGGCAAACTTGGAGCTGTCGTCTGCGAGTTTAAGCGCGTCGTAAATTTTTGGAATGCTGTCGCGGGGGAACTGAATATCCACCACGGCGCCGATGCACTGAACGATGGTACCGTTGCTCATGTTTAGTCCTTGCTAAATATCTTTGACGGGATGCCCTTCTGTTTGGTTAAACAGCGGCAGCGCCCCCGACGATTTCTGAAATTTCTTTGGTAATGGCAGCCTGACGGGTTTTGTTGTAAACCAGTTCGAGATCGCCGATGATTTTCTTGGCGTTATCGGACGCTGCCTTCATGGCCACCATACGAGCAGATTGCTCGGATGCCATGTTTTCGGCAACTGCCTGATACACCAGACCTTCAACGTAACGCTGCAGCAGGTCGTCGATGACCGACTTCGAGTCTGGCTCGTAGATGTAGTCCCAACCATACTTTGTGTTCAGGACCGCGTCTTCGGATTTCTCCTGGAACGTGCCCTCGGTTTGGAACGGATCGGACAAGCCACTAGGCAGGGGCAACAAACGCACGAATACCGGCTCTTGCTTCATGGTGTTGACGAAGCGGTTGGTGGCCAGATAAACGGCATCGATTTTGCCATCGACGAAATCGTCGATTTGTACCTTGAGCGCACCAATAAGACGTTCGAGGTTGGGTTTGTCGCCCAACTGAACTTCTTGGGACACCAAATTGGTGCCGATACGTGTCAAGAAGCCAAGACCTTTGTTACCCAATGCGGTTGCCTGAACCTTGATACCTTTTTGGTCGAACTCTTTGATACGGTTCAGGACCAGACGGGTAACGTTGGTATTCAGGCCACCACACAGGCCTTTGTCGGTAGTGACAAGCACAATGCCTACGCCTTTCACGTCGGAACGTTCGACCATGAAAGAATGTGTGTAGTCGGGATGCGCTTGCATCAGGTGCGAGGCAATGTCGCGCACCTTGGTTGCATAGGGACGACCAGCACGCATCCGGTCTTGCGCCTTGCGCATTTTGGATGCAGCCACCATCTCCATGGCTTTGGTGATCTTCCGCGTGTTTTGCACGCTTTTGATCTTGGTTCGAATTTCCTTAATTCCGGCCATCGCAATTCCTGTCAGGGCGTTATGGCGGAGCAGGCAACGCCTGCTCCTGTAGTCCTACGGGCGGCCAAGCTAATTGCTTTGCCACCCTCGCCAGTCAAATTAAAAAGCACCGTGCTTTTTGAACTCTTCAATTGCGGCAACCAGCTCTGCTTCGTCTTCTTTGGACAGTTCTTTCTTGTCTTCGATACGCTGAACCAGCGCAGCGTTCTTGGACTTGAGCGACTCTTTGAGTGCTTTTTCGAAAGGCAGAATCTGATCGACTTCGAGATCGTCGAGGTAGCCTTTGGTAACGGCGAACAACGAAACGGCCAGTTCCCAGACTTGCAGCGGCTGGTACTGAGGCTGCTTGAGCAATTCAACCACACGCTTACCGCGCTCGAGCTGGCGACGGGTTGCGTCGTCGAGGTCGGATGCAAACTGCGCAAACGCAGCCAGTTCGCGGTACTGCGCCAAGTCGGTACGAATACCACCTGCCAGCTTTTTAACGACCTTGGTTTGTGCCGCACCACCCACACGCGATACCGAAATACCCGCGTTAATAGCAGGACGGATACCGGCGTTGAACAGGTCGGTTTCAAGGAAGATCTGACCGTCGGTAATCGAAATTACGTTGGTAGGAACGAACGCCGAAACGTCGCCTGCCTGAGTTTCGATGATAGGCAGCGCTGTAAGCGAACCTGTTTTACCTTTGACTTCGCCTTTGGTGAACGCTTCGACGTAGTCGGCGTTAACGCGAGCAGCACGCTCGAGCAGACGGGAGTGCAGGTAGAACACGTCGCCGGGGTAAGCTTCGCGACCAGGAGGACGACGCAGCAACAGCGAAACTTGACGGTAAGCCCAGGCTTGCTTGGTCAGGTCGTCGTACACGATAAGGGCATCTTCGCCGCGATCGCGGAAGAATTCGCCCATAGTGCAACCCGAGTAAGCTGCCAGGTATTGCATGGCGGCCGAGTCAGAAGCCGAGGCAGCAACAACAATGGTGTATTCCATTGCGCCGTGCTCTTCGAGCTTGCGAACTACGTTATTGATGGTCGACGCTTTTTGACCGATAGCCACATAAACGCAAGTAACGTTTTTGCCTTTTTGACTGATGATCGTGTCGATAGCAACGGCGGTTTTACCAGTTTGGCGGTCGCCAATGATCAGCTCGCGCTGGCCACGGCCGATTGGCACCATGGAGTCAATCGCCTTGATACCGGTTTGCAGCGGCTGGTCGACTGATTGACGTGCAATAACGCCGGGCGCAACCTTTTCGATGATGTCGGTGTGCTTGGCGTTGATGGGGCCTTTGCCGTCGATGGGAGCGCCCAGGGCGTCTACCACGCGACCACGCAATTCGGGGCCAACGGGCACTTCGAGAATGCGGCCGGTTGTTTTAACCGGATCACCTTCGGAAACGCCTGTGTAGTCACCCAAAATAACGGCACCCACGGAATCGCGCTCGAGGTTGAGCGCCAGGCCGAAGACGTTATTGGGGAATTCGAGCATTTCGCCCTGCATTACGTCGGACAAGCCGTGAATGCGGGTGATACCGTCGGTCACGGAAACGACCGTGCCTTGCGTACGTACGTCGGTAGACGCGCCCAAGCCTTCGATGCGGCTTTTCAACAGCTCGCTGATCTCTGACGGGTTAAGTTGCATGTTCAGACTCCTGAATCCTGTTATATGGCTCGCTTAGGCGGCCAGCGTGTCGCGCATGCGGGCCAACTGGGCCTGCACAGAAGTATCGAGTACCTGGTCGCCAACGATCACGCGGACACCACCGATAAGGGCGGAGTCGACGGTGACAGATGGCTTGAGCTTGAGGCCAAACTTTTTCTCGAGACCGGTTAAAAGCTCTTGAACCTGCGAATCGCTCAGCTCGAATGCGCTGGTGATTTCGGCAAGTGCGGTGCCCTCGAACTGGTTTTTCAACAGATCGAATTGCTGGGCAATTTGGGGCAACAACAAAATGCGCCCGTTCTTGACCAGCAGTTCGATGAAATTACGTGCCGCATCTGACAGGGGTGATTTGATCAACCCTGTGAACAGTTCGATGCGCTGATCGTTGCTGAGGCGCGGATCAGTCAGTGCTTCGCGCACGTCGTCAAGGCTTGCCACTTCGGCAAGCTCGTTAACCAAACCCGACCAGGATGCCAAGGCGTCCTGGTTGCCCTTGGCCGTAGCGAAAAGCGCTTCGGCGTAGGGTCGGGCAATAGTCGATAATTCAGCCATGGCCTTGCCCTAATATTAGAGTTGTGCCTTGAGCTGATTTAACAGCTCGGCGTGTGCCTGTGCATTGACTTCTCGTTTGAGAATCTGTTCTGCACCCTTAACAGCCAAGTTTGCAACGTCGGCACGGAGCCCGTCGCGCGCACGCTGAACTTCTTGTTCGGCGTCTTGCTTGGCCTGCGCAATGATTCGAGCTTTTTCAGCTTCGGCTTCACGACGAGCTTCGTCGATGATGGCCGCGGCTTGCTTTTCAGCTTCGAGCATGCGGGCGTGATTCTCGGATTTGGCAGAGGCCTCGATCAGACTGATACGTGCCTGGGCCTGGGCCAAATCGGCCTTACCCTTGTCGGCAGCTGCAAGACCATCGGCAATTTTCTGACGGCGATCTTCGATTGCTTTTGTCAAAGGCGGCCATACGAATTTCATCGTAAACCAACCCAAAACAAAAAACACGATCATCTGAAAAAAGAGAGTCGCGTTTAAATTCACGGTCGTGTCCCTTTAATACCACAAGTGCCCGCAGCGATGCTGCAAAACACCCAATGTCCAAGTCGCGAGCAGCGCCCTACGGCACTGCCTACGACTACTTAGCCCACCCGTATTGGCGGGCGTATTGTTGCTTAGCCGACGAAGGGGTTGGCGAAAGCAAACAACATGGCGATACCAACACCGATCAGGAACGCAGCGTCGATAAGACCAGCCAACAGGAACATTTTGGTTTGCAAAGCGTTCATGAGCTCGGGTTGACGAGCCGAAGCTTCAAGATATTTACCACCCATCAAAGCGATACCGATCGAGGCGCCAAAAGCACCCAGGCCAACAATAAGACCGCAAGCCAGAGCAACGAAAGCAACGTTGGTCATAACAACTCCTTGGTTAAAAAACCTTGTGTAATCAAAAAGCCAAAAGAAAACTGCTTTGCAAGAAAACCTTGCGCCCCGAACGGCTGCCCCCGGGTGAGAGCAACCGCGCCGGAAATTTATTAATGGTCTTCGTGAGCCAAACCGACATATACAAGTGCCAACATCATGAAAATGTAAGCCTGCAGTATGACGATAAGGATGTGGAAGATTGCCCACACGGAACCGGCCAGAATGTGACCAATACCCAAACCTATACTTGCACCATTAAAGCCTGTCCACGCACCACCCAGCAGAGCGATAAGCATGAAGAGCAATTCGCCGGCAAACATGTTGCCGAACAACCGCATTCCGAGCGACACGGTTTTGGCGGCGTATTCCATCAGGTTCAACAGAACGTTGAACGGAACGAGGAGCAGACCAACAAAGCCATGGGCATGGAAGGGAGCTGTGAACAGACTTTTTACGAAGCCGCCACCGCTCTTGATCTTGATGCCGTAGTAAATAGTAAGCAGCAACACACCCAGGGACATACCCATAGGCACGTTAAGGTCGGCTGTTGGCAGAATACGGTGGTAATAAAGTGGGTCGCCGTGCTCGGCACCAACACCAGTCGATTTGAAGATCCAGGCCAGCAAATCGACGGGCACCAGATCGAGGGCATTCATGAGAATGACCCACAAGAAAATCGTAAGCGCGAGCGGCGCAACAAAGCGGCGCGTTGATTCGCTAGGGATAATGCTTTTGGATTCTTGGGCGACCATGTCGACAAGCATTTCGACGGCGGTCTGGAAGCGACCTGGAACGCCGGCACTGGCGCGGCGCGCCGCCGACCACATGGCCAGCACGACAATAAGACCCATAAGAATGGACCAGAACAACGAGTCGTAGTTGATGACCGAGAAATCGGCGATTGTCGATTGCTTCTCGCCGAGGCCATTCAAATGCACTAAGTGGTGCTGAATATAATAGGACTGTGGCGAAATATCACTAGCAGCAGCCATTTGAACCCTTACCCTGTTGACTATATAACGAGCACGATGCCGCTTGAGACGACATCGCACATGAATTTTTGCACCACACTACGGCAACTTGCTAAACATTAGCAAAAGGACGTAGCCCTTAAGTACCATGACCAGCCCAAAAATAAGCGCCGGCCAAACTAGCCACGCCTGAGCCAGATATACACCCAGCACCAGCAACGCAACGGCAGCCCCTAGCTTGATGAGCTCGCCGAGCAGAAACCCTGCCGGGTTAGCAGGACGACCCATAACCAGGCCGACCAGCAAGCGCAACGCAAACAACGCGTTAGGCACCAAGTAAGCCGCAGCGCCCAATAAAGCCGAAGCGCCTGCGTACACCCCCGCAACCAGCCAGCATATTGCAACTGCAACAAGCGCCATGATTGCCTGTGCAACCAGGGCCCGAAGCAGACCTTTTTTGGCCTTTGCCTGCAAGCTGGCTTTTTGTGCTTCGGTTAGCTGCACTGCAGCACCAGAGCCCGGGGATTTTACCTGATTAGCGGATGACACGTTGGGGTAAACCTTATTGGGGTAACCGCAAACCTGCCCGCGCATTCCCGCCGTTGTTTGTTAAGCGTCAAACCCGCAGAGTATAACTTTATTTTTTAAGCGTAAGCAAATCGTAAGGTGGCCCGCCTATGACAGCTGACGGGCCTTTGCCCACTATTCGTGTTTGAACTGGGGCTGACGCTTTTCGATGAAGGCGTTCATGCCCTCTTTTTGATCGTGGGTGGAAAACAACGCATGAAAATTGCGACGCTCGGAGAGAAGACCCTCATTGAGCGGCGCCTCGTAGGCGCGGTTAATCGCCTCTTTGGCCATCATGACCGAAGGGAGTGACATCGAGGCAATGGCTGCAGCGGCCTCAAGCGCCTCATCGAGAACTCGGTCGGCCGGCACAACACGCGACACCAGACCCGCACGCTCCGCCTCGGCCGCATCCATCATGCGCGCCGTCAGAATCATATCCATGGCCTTGGCTTTGCCCACCGCGCGCGGCAAACGCTGGGTACCCCCAAAGCCCGGAATAATGCCAAGCTTGATTTCAGGCTGACCGAATTTTGCATTTTCGCCAGCAATAATGAAGTCACACTGCATGGCCAGTTCGCACCCGCCACCCAAAGCAAACCCGGATACGGCCGCAATAATAGGCTTGCGCACGCGACGCAGGTACTCCCACTGATGGCCCAGATAGTCTTGCTTGTAGACGTCGGTGTAAGACCAGTCTTTCATGGCGGCAATATCAGCACCAGCAGCAAAAGCTTTTTCGCTGCCCGTAATAACAATGGCGCCAATACCGTCATCCGCATCAAACGCCTTCATGGCATTGGCCACCTCATCAATGACCTCGTTGCTCAGGGCGTTAAGGACTTTGGGGCGATTCAGTGTCAAAAGACCGACCCGGCCGCGTGTCTCGACCTTGACCAATGGCTCACTCATGCTGACTCCTTGCAAAGTAATATATGCGTTATGAATGCAAAACCATTACTTTACCGCTTAATTCCCGCCGACCCAGCCGGTCATTATTTTTCGGTCGAACTGACCTTGCACAACCCGAACCCCGACGGACAAGTATTCAGTCTGCCCGCGTGGATTCCAGGCAGCTACCTCATCCGCGACTTTTCGCGACACATTGTGCATATCGCAGCCAGTGTTAATGGCCGCCGTGTAGACATCCAAAAAACAACCAACCACAGTTGGCGCTGCGCGCCCTGCAAAGGCCCACTAACGGTTCAGTACACTGTTTACGCTTGGGACCTATCCGTTCGCGGCGCGCACTTCGACGAGACGCATGCCTTTTTTAATGGCACCAGCGTTTTTCTGGCGCCCGAAGGCCACACACACCTTCACTGCCTGGTCGACCTGCAAGCCCCCGCCCACCGATCCGACTGGAAGGTCTATACCAGTTTGCCGGAAGCAGATGCCGCGCATTACCCAAATGCCGCCAAGCGGCACGACTTTGGGCTGTATTGCGCCCCCGACTACGACGCCCTAATTGACCACCCCGTTGAAATGGGTACGCCGAAAGTCGCCCAATTCAAAGCCCATGGCGCCGAACACGAACTCGTATTCAGCGGCATCGCCCCAAACCTGGACTTGGATCGCATCACCGCAGATGTCCAGAAAATATGTGAGACCCAGATCAGCTTTTTTGAGCCCGAGACTCATGCGGCGCCTTTTCTGGACAGCAGCAACCGTTATGTATTCATGACCATGGTCACTGGCGATGGGTATGGCGGCCTCGAACATCGCGCTTCGACTGCGCTGATGACTTCGCGCAACGACCTCCCCGTTGCCGGGCAAACCAACCCTCCCGATGGCTACACTAACTTCTTGGGCTTGGTCAGCCACGAATATTTCCACACCTGGAACGTCAAGCGCATCAAACCCGCGGCCTTCGTGCCCTACCAGCTCGACCGCGAAAACCACAGTCGCCTGCTTTGGGTATCCGAAGGCTTTACGTCGTACTACGACGACTTGATGCTGCTGCGCGCAGGCCTTATCGACGAAGCCAAGTATTTCGAGCTGCTCGCCAAAACTATCGACACCGTCACCAAGGCACCCGGTCGCCTGAGGCAGTCGGTTGCCGACAGCTCCTTCGACGCCTGGACACGATTCTACAAACAAGACGAGAACGCGCCCAACGCATTGGTCAGCTACTACAGCAAAGGGTCGCTTATTGCCCTGGGCCTCGACCTTTTTATACGACATACTTCCGACGGACAGACTTCGCTTGACGATGTCATGCGCTTGCTATGGAGCCGTTACGGACGGCACTTTTACACAGGCACCCAAGAAGGTATTGATGAAGATGACATGGCCTCATTAATACACGAGGCCTGCGGCGTCGATGTTTCCGACTTTCTGGCGCGTTATGTTGACAACTGCGAAGATGTACCGCTGCAAGCACTACTGGCCGACGCCGGCATTTTGCTCGAACGCACAACGCCCCCCAGCTCGCCTTCACTCGACGTGCGCACACGCGCAAGCCATGGGCGCATCGAACTGGCCAGCGTCATCAACGGTGGCGCCGCACACCAGGGCGGGCTGTCGGCGGGCGACCAGTTGGTCGCCATTGGCGGGTTGCGTGTCGCCGACGCCGGCGACGTCGATCGCCTTTTACGCGCCTACAACGCCAACGACACTGTTGTCGTGCACGTCTTTCGCCGCGATGAACTTCGTACCTTTAACGTATGCCTTAGCCCAGCCGCTGCAGGTTGGGCACTAAAGCGTAAATAAATAGCATTCACGCCATGACTGATCGTTCCGAAGCCCAAAAAGTTGTCCTGATTACCGGCGCCGCCAAGCGCCTGGGCCGCGAAGTCGCCCTCAAGTTTGCCCGATCGGGTTGGGACGTTGCCATTCATTACCACCGCTCGGGCGTAGATGCCGAGCGTACGCTGGCCGAACTACAACAGATAGGCGTGCGCTGCACTACCGTTGGCGGCGACCTGGCCGACCCTGAGGCCCCACTGGCGGTGTTCAAACAAACCATTGATGTCCTGGGTCAGGTCGACGCCATCGTCAACAACGCCTCGCTGTTTGAATTCGATGACCCAAAAACGTTCTCGGTAGCGTCGCTACAGGCGCACGTCATGCCGAATCTGGCCGCCCCGCTACTGCTGGCGCAACAACTGGCCGCGCATATCGAAACCCGCAGCAACGCCCAGGGCGTTGTTATCAACTTGCTCGATCAAAAACTCTGGAGCTACAACCCCGACTTTTTTTCGTACACTCTGACCAAGGCCGCACTTCAGGCCGCAACCACCATGCTGGCCCAAGCCTTCGCTCCCCGTTTGCGCGTCGTAGGTGTCGCACCGGGCCTGACACTGCCCAGCCACATGCAATCCGAAGCCGATTTCGAACGCACACACGCACTGTCTCCGCTGGGCAAAGCCAGCAGCCCGGAAGACATTGCCCGAGCGATTTTATTTGCGGCCGAAACGCCCAGCATGACGGGGACGTCTATCGTGGTCGACGGCGGTCAGCACCTGCTTGGCCTGCAGCGCGACTTTAGCTGCTTATAATCTGTCTTCTTACGCCAACCTGCGTTGGCCGCAGCAACATGCCGCCGCCAACCTCTATGCCACTACCCATGCTTACCCGCCGGATCTACTTTTCGCAGCTCGCCCTCGATGCTCATATTGGCATTCTGGAACACGAATTGCGCGCCACCCAGCCCCTTCACATCGACGTAGAGCTGGACGTCGACATTCACCAGCCTGTCGACGACATGAATATCCAGACGGTGCTTGATTACCGCCTGGTGCGTGCTGCCATCGTGCAAGAGTGCACCCAGGCTCATGTGCACCTTATCGAGACCCTGGTTGAGCAAGTGACCGAGCGCCTGCTTCGCGACTTCCCGGAAATCAAGCATATCAAGCTGCGTATCAGCAAACCCAATGCGTTTTCCGACTGCGCTGCCGTAGGCATCGCAGTCGAACGAAGCCGCCAGGCCTGAACACCATGAACACTACAGCCACCCCAGACACCACCGCGGTCGACGCGCCCCGCGACCCGCGCAAGATGAGCGTCAGCGAAAACAAGCTGACCAAGCGTCTGATCCGCGAAACAGGCCGCGCCATCATCGATTTCAATATGATCGAAGCCGGCGACAAAGTCATGGTTTGCCTTTCCGGCGGCAAAGACTCGTACGGCCTGCTCGACCTGTTGCTTATCCATCAGTCTCGCGCACCGTTCAAATTCGATATTGTGGCGGTCAACCTCGACCAGAAACAGCCCGGCTTCCCCGAGCACGTTCTACCTGAATACCTGACCCGTATCGGCGTACCCTTCCATATAGAGAACCAGGACACCTATTCAGTGGTGACCCGTGTGATCCCCGAGGGTAAAACCATGTGCTCGCTGTGCTCGCGCATGCGCCGGGGTATTTTGTACCGCGTCGCCAAAGAGCTGGGCGCCACAAAAATTGCGCTGGGCCACCACCGCGACGACATCTTGGCCACTTTCTTTTTAAATCTGTTTTACGGTGGGCGCATGAAAGGCATGCCCGCCAAACTTAAATCGGACAATGGCGAGCACATTGTGATCCGGCCTTTGGCTTATGTGCCCGAAAAAGACCTGATCGCTTACGCCAAACTCAAAGAATTCCCGATCATCCCGTGCACCTTGTGTGGCTCTCAAGAAAACCTGAAACGCCAGGAGATCAACCGCATGATCGCCGAATGGGATCGCAAGTTGCCCGGCCGGTCGTGGAATGTATTTGCCGCACTTGCCCATGTCGTGCCGTCGCACTTAATGGATAGTCGCATCTTTGACTTTGCCGGCCTGAAAGCCGATGGCACGGCAGATGACGAGGGCGACAAGGCGTTTGACACCGAAGACTTCAGCGATGCTTTAGCCGCGTTCAGTGACGACGATAGCGATACCGACACCGAAGTGCCTGCAAACCATAGTCATAAGGTTATCCCGCTAAACGTAGTGGGCGACCTGCAAAAGCTGGGCTAAATGCCTATGGCGTCAGGTGCCTTCCCAGCGGGGGCCCTGTACGTCGATGCCCACCAGTTCGAGCACGCGCGCCACAGTGTGATCGACCATCTCTTCGATAGATTTGGGGTGATGATAAAACGCCGGTAGCGGCGGAAAAATAACGCCCCCCATTTCGGTGACAGACGTCATGTTGCGCAAGTGCGCCAGATTCAGCGGCGTTTCGCGAACCATAAGCACTAACCGACGGCGCTCTTTGAGGGTGACGTCGGCAGCGCGGGTAATGAGGTTATCGGAAAACCCGTGCGCCACAGCGGCCAGTGTACGCATGGAACAGGGCACCACGACCATGCCGGCCGTATCAAACCCACCACTAGCCAGCGTAGCGCCGACGTCGCGGAAGCTGTAGACGCGATCGGCCAGCGCGTGCACAGCCTTTCGATCAAGATCAAGCTCGTACTTGATGTTCAGCACGCCCGATGGCGAAACAACCAGATGGGTTTCGATATCGGGCGCCTTTTCGCGCAGCGTTTGCAGCATGCGCACGGCATAAATGGAGCCCGTAGCCCCGGTAATGCCAATAACCAGACGACGCTTGTTAGCCAAGTGCGCCTGCTTCTTTCAGTGCAGTGACCAGTTCGCCGGACTCGTGCATTTCGGCCAAAATGTCGGAGCCGCCGATGAACTCGCCAGCAACATACAACTGGGGGATGGTCGGCCAGTTCGAATACTCTTTAATGCCCTGGCGAACCTCTTCGTCTTCGAGCACGTTGACGGTAACCAGCTTGGTCACGCCCGACGCCTTCAGAATTTGAATGGCACGCCCGGAGAACCCGCACTGCGGAAATTGCGCCGTACCCTTCATGAACAACACAACGGGATTACTGGTAACCGTTTCCCGGATGAAATCTTGAACTTCGCTCATG
This sequence comes from Pusillimonas sp. T2, assembly GCF_002236805.1. Taxonomy (GTDB): domain Bacteria; phylum Pseudomonadota; class Gammaproteobacteria; order Burkholderiales; family Burkholderiaceae_B; genus Neopusillimonas. Next base: position 274,007 of record NZ_NIQA01000002.1, read on the forward strand.
GTGCCCTCTAAACAGTGGAATTGTGTCTATTATAAATAGCCGCCGGAAATCCGCTCGATACCGGCCAGATCACAACGACTTTCGACCCGTTGAAAGCCGCGTTGAACCAATAATTGCCTAACATCGGCAGCCTGATCCCAGCCATGCTCGAGCCAGAGTGCCCCACCTGGCGCCAGCCAGGTCGGCGCACATTCGATGATTCTGACAAGGGCCTGCAAACCGTTAGCATCATCTGTCAAGGCGCCGCGCGGCTCGAAGCGCAAATCGCCTTGGGCCAAGTGCGTATCGTCGGACCGGATATACGGCGGATTTGAAACAATTAAATCGAAAGGGGTGGTCGCGGCCGGCAGCGCCTGGTACCAATTACCTTCGAAAAACTGCACTACAGCCCCCAGTTGCCTTGCATTAGCCTGGGCGACATGCAGCGCCTCTGGGCTTGAATCTGTTGCGGTAACGCAGGCCTGTGGGCAAGCTAAAGCGATAGATACGGCAATCGCCCCGCTTCCCGTCCCCAGGTCAAGCACGCGAGGCCGTACCAAAGACAAGCTTTGCAGCATTTCGAGTGCCGTTTCAACCAGGACCTCGGTGTCGGGGCGCGGTATGAGCACGGCCGGCGATACCTGAAAATCGTGGCCCATAAATTCGCGGGTGCCCAGAATGTAAGCCATGGGTTCGCCCGCCTCACGTCGGGCCATCAACGCACGAATCGTGGCGACGGTGTCGTCTGCCAAAGGGTCGGTGTCGTGAGCTACCAGCCAGGCACGCGAAACGCCCAGCACCTGTTGCAACAACATCTGCGTTTCAAGGCGCGGCAAAGGTGAGTCGCGAAGCAGATCGCGCGCACAACTCATGCCGCTCAGGCCTCGCTCATGGCAGCCAGCAAATTGGCCTGGTGTTCAGCCAGCAAGGTATTGGTCAATTCGTCCAGATCGCCTTCCATAATGGCACCCAACTTATACAGCGTCAGGTTAATGCGGTGATCGGTCACCCGCCCTTGCGGGTAGTTGTAGGTACGAATACGCTCGGATCGGTCACCCGAACCCACCAGGCTTTTACGCTCTGCCGCTTCTTTGCTTTGCTGCGCTTGGACCTGCTGGTCTTTCAGGCGCGCGGCCAGAACCTGCATCGCTTTGTCTTTATTGCGGTGCTGTGACCGGTCGTCTTGACATTCGACCACCAGACCCGTGGGCAAGTGAGTGATGCGCACAGCCGAATCGGTTTTATTGATGTGCTGCCCGCCCGCCCCACTGGCGCGGAAGGTATCTATGCGCAAGTCTGACGGGTTAATCACGATATCGGAGACCTCGTCGGCTTCGGGCAATACAGCCACCGTACACGCCGAGGTATGAATACGCCCTTGGGTTTCGGTCGCGGGTACACGTTGGACACGATGAGCGCCGGACTCAAACTTCAACTGGCCGTAAACGCCATCGCCATCCAGGCGCACGATGACCTCTTTGTAGCCCCCCACTTCTGACGGGCTTTCAGACATGAATTCAACCTTCCAACCTTTGGATTCGGCGTAACGGGTATACATGCGCAACAGGTCACCGGCAAACAGCGCACTTTCGTCGCCCCCCGTACCTGCCCGAATTTCCAGAAACACGCTGCGACCATCGTCAGGGTCTTTGGGCAGCAACAACACCTGCAGGCTGTCTTCCAGGGCGGCAATACGCGCCTTGCCCAGCTTCATCTCTTCTTCGGCCATGTCACGCATGTCGGGATCAGCCAACATGTCGGCAGCAGCCTGCATGTCGCCTTCGACAGAAACGTAAATTTCGAATTCGCGCACCACAGGCTCAAGCTCTGCACGCTCACGTGACAAGCGGCGAAACTTGTCCATATTGCCGGCAATCTCGGGCTCGGCAAGCATGGCATCAATTTCTTTGAGTCGACGAGCAAACTGCTCGAGTCGATCGCGCATGGAGTCTTTCATAGGGAAACGAAAAAGAAGAGTTGGAAGGCGCGGCGCAGCAAAGGACCAGGAAGGTCGCTAACGGCGGCGTTCGGCGTCGGGCAGCAGACGGGGCAGCAAGTCGAGCAATTGCTGACGCTCGGTGTCTTCGCTACGGTTCAGGGCGGCAAGCGACCCGTGGATATATTTTTGAGTAAGGCTGTGTGCGAGTTGCTCGAGCACGGCTTCGGGAGATTGGCCTTTGGCCAGCAAACGGCGAGCGCGTTGCAGCTCGGCATCTTTGAGCGCTTCGGCTTTTTGATGGATATCGACGATGGTGGGCACAATTTCGCGGTTGTGCAACCAATGCATAAAGTTTTGAACGCGTGTCTCGATAATGGCTTCGGCCTGCACAACCGCTGCACGACGGGCATCGGTACCGCTTTGCACCATACGGCCCAGGTCATCGACCGAATACAGGTATACGTCATCAAGGCGCCCGACTTCGGTTTCGATATCGCGAGGCACTGCCAGGTCAACCATGACCATGGGCTTGTGACGACGAATGCGGGTGGCGCGCTCGACCATGCCCAGGCCCAAAATGGGCAAGGAGCTTGCCGTACATGAGACAACAATATCGAACTCGGCCAACGAGGCAGGCAGGTCGGACAGTTTCATGGTTTTAGCCATGAAACGCGATGCCAAGGCCTCGGCGCGCTCGGCCGTGCGATTGGCAACCGTCATTTGCGCCGGTTCGAGCGCTGCGAAGTGGGTCGCACAGAGCTCGATCATTTCGCCCGCGCCAATAAACAACACACGGGTTTGCGACAGATCGCCAAACACACGTTCGGCAAGGCGAACCGCGGCAGCCGCCATAGACACCGAGTGCGCACCAATTGCCGTTTGCGACCGAACCTCTTTGGCCACAGAAAAGGTGCGCTGAAATAACTGATGTAACAAGGTACCCAGCGAGCCGGCCTGCTCGGCGGCGCGCACGGCATCTTTCATCTGGCCCAAAATTTGGGGTTCGCCCAAAACCATGGAGTCGAGCCCGCTGGCCACACGAAACGCGTGGCGCACAGCTTCGTTTTGCTGGTACTGGTATAGATGCGGCTGCAGACTACGCGATTCGAGCTTGTTAAATTCGGCCAGCCAGTCGGCCAGACCCGCCGACACATGCGGCTCGGCGGCGCAGTAAATTTCGGTGCGGTTACAGGTAGACAAAATGGCGGCTTCTTTGACCGAAGCGCCAAACGCCGAGCGCAAACCGTCGATAGCCGGCTTGAGAACCTCAAGCGGCATAGAGACACGTTCGCGCACCGATACCGGCGCCGAGACGTGATTTAGACCGAAGGTAATAACGTCTACTGACATAATTAGGCTGTCAAAAACAGCAAACCGACACAACCAGTCATTATACCCGGGCAAGGGGAAAACCCTGATCCCCGAGTTACGTTTAAGGATAAAGACAATTTATTTAAAATAAAAAGCGTTGCCCAAAGCACACAATTTATTTTTGGTGTATTATTCTGCCTTCACCAGATGGCCTGGTAGCTCAGTTGGTAGAGCAGCGGATTGAAAATCCGCGTGTCGGTGGTTCGATTCCGCCCCAGGCCACCAAAATTTAAAAAAGCCCGAATGCATCACGCGTTCGGGCTTTTTGCTTTTCGGGTGCTACATCGCCCCCCGCGTCGCCAGGCTGGCTTACGCGGAAAGCGTGTTCTTTTATTGAATCGGCGAAAAACTCACTGGTTTAAGAATGCGCGAATGCTGGACGTCGATGAGGTCGGCCGCCTTGCTCAGAAAAGCCTGCGCTCTGATCGTCAGGCTCACAGATCACCACATCAAATCATCAGGAATTTTGTAATCGGCATAGGGGTCATCCTCGTCGAGTCTGGCCTCTGGCTTTTTCACGCGAACGACAACTGACGGATCACGCTCGGCAATTTTATCGGCCACAACCTTAGGTACTAGTTCGGTAGCGTCCCCCAATCGAATGATCACCAGTTGGCCTGCTGCCAACTGCGACCGCACGGTCGCGGACACATAGATGCGCTCGATCTTCGTTCCAAACGTAAAGTTGTAGGCAATATCACCACCACCCGTGCCCTGGCGACTTTGTTGCACCATCTGCACAATCTGCGCCTGAATGGCCTTTGCTCTGGCTTCTGCATCGCGTTTTGCATTGAGCTCACGCACGGCATCGCGCTGTTTTTGCAGCTCGTCAAGCGCAGCCTGTCGGGCTTCGTCGACAAGCGGCTCACCGGTACGACGAGCGACCTTTTTCTGCTGACTTTTATCCTGATGGACTTTTTTTATTTTTTTCTGGTCAACCAGACCGGCCTTCAAAAACTGCTCTTGCAATGAAACCATCTTCACACCCTGTAATTACAGTACTTTCCTGACAAATTCGGATTTCAATTGCATGGCACCGAACCCGTCGATCTTGCAGTCAATATCATGATCACCGTCAACCAAACGGATGCTCTTGACCTTGGTGCCAACCTTGATTACCCCGCCCGACCCTTTGAGTTTCAGGTCTTTGACTACGGTTACCGTGTCGCCATCGACCAGCACGTTACCGGCTGCGTCGCGATACACCTTGTCTTGCAACACCTCGGTCGCTGTGTCCTGCGGGCTCCATTCGTGCGCGCACTCCGGACATACATAGACAAGCCCGTCTTCGTAGGTGTACACCGATTGGCATCGGGGGCAAGGGGGCAATTCACTCATTACGGTATCCATGAAATATGCAGCAGCTGGCTAAACGACAAGACGCCATTGTATGCGCTGGCTGCGCGGCACAAAGACCCAACACACCTGCCCCTACCCCAACACTTCTTTAAGCGTTTCTATAAAGGCCAGGGTTCGCTGGGGCAGCAGTTTTCGTCCCGGGGTCACGCACCACACATTCATTTTCGGCAAATGCCATTGCGGCAATACCCGCAACAGTTCGCCGCGATCGACATGCGGGCGTGCGAAGCTTTCGGACAAGCCAACAATACCCAGTCCCTGAACGGCCAAGGCCTGCTGCAGGCCCACCGAGTTGGCAGACAACGTGCGCAAAGGCAAGCCTTCCCAGTGGTCGGTGTTGCTGCGGCTCAAACGCCATATTTGCTGATCTCCGGCGCTGGTGACCAGAACGAGCCCGGTGTGGCCTTGAAGCTGCGATGGGTTTTGGGGCGTACCGTGCAGCGCCAAATACGCCGGCGACGCGTACAAGCCGTTATGCAAGGTGATAATGCGCCGCGCGACCAGCGCGTTGTCGTCAGGTAACTGAGCGGCAACACGCACCGCAACATCGAAGCGCTCGGCGACCAAATCGACACGACGCGAAGACAAGTCGATATCGAGCCGGACGTCGGGGTGACGGCGCGAGAATGCTGACAAAATCTGCACCAAAGACAGTTCGTGATATTCGGGGGGAAAAGAGACGCGCAAAATGCCCTGCGGCGTCACTTGCCGATGCAAAGCCAGCGCGGTCGCTGCTTCGGTATCATCGACCAGACGACGCGCGTATTCGAGCATGCGCTCGCCAAATTCGGTCAGCACCAGACGCCTGGTACTGCGCTGCATCAGGCGCTCACCAAACACGTTTTCCAGCTCTGCCAACCGCCGCGACAAGGTAGATTTGGGCAAACCCGTCAGGTCAGACGCACGCGTAAAGCTGCCGGCGTCGACGATGTGTGCGAACAGAATCAGGTCGTTTGCGTACAGGTTCATGGTCATCAGCTTGGGCTATTGTCCCGTTTTTGGGAATATTAAAACCATTAAAGCCCATTTTTATCCATTTTTGTTTTCAATACAATGAAATGCTTAATGCCAATAGGAACCTTTCTACCCGGGCATCAGACCAACTCTGTTTTCGGAACCAAGATGAAGCAACGCTACTCCCGCACAGCAATTTTCTTGCACTGGCTCGTCGCCCTGGGCCTGGTGGGTACGTTTGCGCTGGGTTTCTACATGGAAGACCTGCCACTGTCGCCCAACAAGCTCAAGCTGTATTCGTGGCACAAATGGGCCGGTATGACGCTGTTTGCCATCATCGTCGTTCGCGTGGCGTGGCGCCTGTCGCACCAACCTCCCGAACTCCCGGCATCGACAGGCCCCCTTGCCAAGCTGGCCGCCCATGCCGGGCATCTGCTGCTGTACGTACTTATGCTGCTTATCCCTCTTAGCGGCTGGTTAATGAGCTCTGCGCAGGGGTTCCCAGTGGTGTGGTTTGGCGTCGTGCCCCTGCCCGACCTGATACCCAAAGACAAAGCGCTGGGCGATGTGCTTCAAACCGTGCATGTCGTACTGAACTACACCCTACTGGCCTCGGTAATTGGCCACGTTGTTGCCGCGCTTTACCACCAACACATCAAAAAAGACGGCCTGCTGTCCCGCATGCTGCCGAGCTTTGACGCAAAAGCATAGAACGTTCGTACGTGACATACCGCCAAGGCCACAGGTCAGGCGTGATGAACGCATGTGAAAACAAACCCATACCAGAGGAACCAAGATGAAACTGACAACCTTACCTGCCCTCGCGCTGGCATTTGCAATGAGCTTTGGCACCGTCGCCCCGGCAACGGCCGCCACCTACACAACCCTTGATCCGGCGGCCAGCCACATCACGTTTGGCTACAGCCAGATGAACGTCAAGATGGATGGCAGCTTTGGCGAAATTTCGGCCAAAGAACTGCAGTTCGACCCTGCCAAACCCGAGGCGGCCAAAGTAACGCTTGATATCAAGCTGGCCAGTGTTGATGCCGGCTATGCCGAAGCCAATACAGAACTGGAAAAGGCCGAATGGCTGAACTTGGCGGCCCACCCGTTGGCGACCTTTACATCAAGTTCGGTCAAGGCCCTGGGCAATAACCAGTTTGAAGTGGCTGGCACCTTATCAATTAAAGGTCACTCCCAGGATATCGCCGTACCTGTCACCTTTACCGAAAAAGACGGCAAGGGCGAGTTTGAAGGCCAATTTACGTTCAAGCGGGGTGACTTCAAAATCGGCGAAGGCGAATGGGCTGACTTCAGCATTGTGGCCAACGACATTCAGGTCAAGTTCCATATTGTGACTACGCCATAGCCACTTTGCGGATTGTCACCGCGCCGCAACCTTTTTATAAGTTAATACGCACAGCGTCTCCAACGTTATCCATCAACCTGCACCTCTCCAAGGAATCATCATGAAAAAAACCCTGATTGCCGCCGCGTTTGCCACCTTCTTTGCTGGCCAGGCCTTGGCCGCACCGCAAACTTACGTCATTGACTCCAGCCACACATTCCCACGGTTTTCTTACAACCACATGGGCATGTCGAAGCAAATTTTGCGCTTTAACAAAACTACTGGCACGGTTGTACTGGACAAGGCAGCTAAAGACGCCAAGGTCGATGTCACCATTGACACCACCAGCATCGACACCGGTTTCGAAGCCTTTGACGGCCACATCCAGGGCGCCGACTTCCTTGACACAGCCAAGTTTCCCACCGCTACATTCAAATCGAACAAAGTCGTCTTTGAAGGCGACAAACCTGTCAGCATCGAAGGTGACCTGACCATCAAGGGCATCACCAAGCCCGTCACCTTGACGGTCACGTCATTCTTCAATGGCCCTCACCCCATGCTGAAAAAAGAAGCCGTGGGCGCAAACGCGACGACAGTCATCAAGCGCAGCGACTTTGGTGCAGGCAAATATGCGCCCGCCGTGGGTGACGAAGTCACTCTCGACATCGCGCTTGAAGCCATCGTCGAGTAAGACACGACCGGATAGCCATACCGTCATACTACGGAAATATGCACGATGAATACTTTGGCTTTTTGCTTTGACAAAGGAATTCATCGTGCGTACCGACCTGTTCGGCGATGACGGCGACTCGCCGTGCAATCCATCGACCGCCCCGCGTTTTCAGACCATTGTCGACCAATCCTGTAGCCGGCGAGGTTTTCTGAAAATGGGCCTGGGCATGTCGGCCGCTATCTTTTTAGGCGGGCCGGCAGCGCTCAAAGCAGCGCGTGCATCCACTGCAACCGCTTCACCGCTGCTAGGCTTCAAAAGCATTCCGACGTCTATCGACGACGCATTGCATTTGCCCCACGGTTATAGCGCACAAATATTTGCCCCCTGGGGCACCCCCCTACTGGACAACGCCCCGCCCTGGAAGCCTGACGCAACCGACGATGCCGCAGCCCAGGCAACCCAAGTTGGCGACAACCACGACGGCATGCATTTTTTTGCCTTGAAAGGTAGCCATGACGAAGGCCTACTGGTCATCAACCACGAATACTCAACATTAACCAAAGTCGATTATCAATGGCTGTTCGGACGCGGCGGCACACTGCCCTGGACGGCAGACAAAGCACTTAAGGCGATGAACGCGCACGGCGTTTCAGTCATGCATATCAAACGCCTCGCCGAGGGACAATGGGAAATCGTTCAGGAGTCGTCTTACAACCGCAGAATTACCGCAAGCACGCCAATGGCGTTAACCGGCCCGGCCGCAGGCAATAGCCTGCTTAAAACCTCGGCCGACCCGTCGGGCACCCGGGTTCTGGGTACCTTCAACAACTGCGGGAATGGGTGGACACCCTGGGGCACCTATCTCGCGTGCGAAGAAAACTTCAACTTTTATTTTGGCAGCACACCACCGACCAGCACACCTACCACCGCCCAACAACGCTATGGGTTGCCCACCGACCGAAGCTATTTCCGTTGGGATGACTTCAACCCCCGCTTTAACTACGCCAAAGAACCCAATGAACCCAATCGATTCGGTTGGATCGTTGAAATCGACCCCTTTAACCCCGCCTCAGCCCCCAAGAAAAGAACAGCGCTAGGACGCTTCGCGCACGAAAACGCGGCGCACACTTTTACCAAAGACGGCCGCATCGTTATTTACATGGGTGATGATCATCGCGACGACTACCTGTACAAGTTCGTATCACGAGACAGGTACATCGCCGGTGGTGACAATAGCCAGTTGCTTGACCATGGGCAGCTCTACGTTGCAAGGTTCAATGCCGATAACCCCTCGAAGGACTTCGCCGGCGATGGCGAGTGGCTGCTACTGGATAAATCCAAGAACCCGATTCTGGCCGCGCACCCCGGGTTTGCCGACCAAGCCGAGGTGCTGATTTATACGCGCTTGGCGGCCGACGCCGTTGGCGCAACACCAATGGATCGCCCCGAGTGGGTCAGCGTTCACCCGCAGACCGGAGAGGTCTACGTCACGCTGACCAATAACAACAAGCGCCAGAAGGCCGGTCCGGCGAATCCTCGCGCGGACAATATCTATGGCCAGATCGTGCGCTGGTGCGAAGCAGGCGGTGATGCAGGCGCGACGGCATTTGAATGGGATATCTTTGTGTTGGCGGGCAACCCTGTCAAACACACAGACCGCAAAGATTTACGCTCGGGGTCAGACAACATCACCCCCGACAATATGTTTAACAGCCCTGACGGTTTGGCCTTCGACGCATTCGGGCGCCTATGGATTCAAACTGACGGCAAATACAGCAACTCGGGTGACTACGAAGGCCAAGGCAACAACCAGATGCTGTGTGCCAACCCGGCCAGCGGAGAAATCAGGCGCTTCTTGGTGGGCCCAAAAGAATGCGAAATTACCGGCCTAACATTTACGCCGGACCACCGCACCCTGTTCGTCAATGTTCAGCACCCAGGCGAAACAGGCAACAGCAACTGGCCGAATGGCGGCAACGCCATACCTCGCTCTGCAACAGTAATCATCACAAAAGATGACGGTGGCATCATAGGCACCTGAAGAACCGAACCGCCACCCTGCAAGGCGGCGCGGACACTGTTCTTAACCTTGTCACGCCGCCGTCATATGCCGCGTCTATCATTCACGCAGTAGCGTCGAGTCAACACAAATTCGACGCTACGTTGTTTACGTAATGCATGCGTACAGAGACGGCGACAGTGACATCCAAATTCAGCACCCACTCGGCGGTACCTCTAGCGAATCATCGCGCGACTGCCCGGCGGCTTGCCATCGACGTCCCAACCATCACGTCTGACATGACCAACGCCGATGTGCTGCACATTCTGGGCGAACATCGCGACTTGGTCAGCTTGCCTGTGCTTGAGGATGACCAGCCGATTGGCCTGATCAGCCGCAACATCTTCATGTCGCAGATGTCCAAGCCCTACTACCGCGAGCTATACGAAAAGAAAAGCTGCATTGCGTTTATGGACAAGTCACCCCTGATCGTGGACATTGACACACCCATAGAAACGCTGGCGGCCAAAGCGGTCGCCTCCGGCGACAAGACGCTAGCCGACGGGTTCATGTTTATAGAAGGCAATCGGTTTGCCGGCATAGGCGTCGGCCTTGACCTGATGCATGCACTGGTCGAGCTTCAAATCGAAAAAAACCGGCAAGTCATGCAAAGCATTGACTATGCCAGCACGATTCAACGCGCCATGCTGGGCGAGTCGTTGAATGCCATGCAGGCCACGCAGCAAGATGTTGCGATTGTCTGGGAGCCTCGCGACGTTGTGGGCGGCGACTTCTACCACTTTGAAATGTTTGCCAACGGCTGGTTCGCCGCGCTGGCCGACTGCACGGGGCACGGTGTACCGGGCGCCTTCCTTACACTGATCGCGTCGTCTTCGCTGCGACACGCACTAAACCAACATGGACCGCAAAATCCGGCGTTCCTGATGTCGGAGGTCAGCAAGGGAATGAAGCAAGCGCTGGGCCAACATGCACCAGGCAGCGCCGAGACCGCGTCGAATGACGGTATGGACGCCATCTTTATGTGGTTTGATGCCAGTCTTAATACGTTAACCAGCGCCCACGCCAAAATGCCGTTGTTTGTGTTGGCTGCAGACCAGGACGATGTGGTTGCCGTTGACGGCGAACGCCGCGGCCTGGGTTACCCCGACACACCCGCCGACGCCAACTGGACGAACCACACCACTTTACTGCGGCCTGGCACCCTTTTATTTGCGTGCACCGATGGCCTGATTGACCAGATTGGCGGCCCGAAAAATATTGCATTCGGTAAACGACGCCTACGGCAAGCGCTGCAAAAACATCGATCGCAAGACCTGACAGCACTTTTCGACATACTGATGAAAGAGCTACGCAGCTATCAGGGTGCCCAATTGCGTCGCGACGACCTCACACTTTTCGGCTTTCGTTTTCCAAGCAATCAACCATGATGAACGCCCAAGCGTTACCCACCACGAAGAACCATAGCTTGCACTGGCGTCTGTTTTGCCAGTGCGCCGAAGCACGCGAAATCATCTTCTATTACGAAGGCTATTTTTCGCAAACCATTATTGCCGCCGTGGCCGACGCGGTAAAACTGCGCACCGAACACGTTGGCGCGGCCAACACGACGCGACGCAAGCTGTTCTCGTCGTTCATTGAAATGACACAAAACATCATTCACTACTCGGTCGACGCCTACAACACGCGCAACGGTGAGCACTTCAATAATGAGATCAGGCACGGCTCGATCTGCATCTCGGCAGCAGCAGGGCGCTACTACCTGCATTGCGCAAACCCTGTCGACGCCAACGTAGCCGGGCAATTGCAAGGCAAACTGGCACACCTTCGCGGCTTGACCATTGACGATATCAAGCGCGAGTACAAGGAAAGCCTGCGCGCCGAGACCGCTGAGGACAGCAAAGGCGCCGGGCTGGGCCTGCTAACCGTCGCACGCGACGCAAGCGAACCACTGGAATTTGACTTCGTCCCCATTGAGGGTAGCCAAAACAAGTTTTTCTGCCTTAAAGCGACGATCTGACGCATGCAAGCCCTGCGCCTTTTACCTTGCTGCCCTTATCTGTAAAGACCATGAACAATATTTTCACTGCCGCCACAGCCAGTACGCCAGAAATCGACTTTAAGTTCGACGAACGGGTTCTGTGCATCAAAGGCGAGGCGTACCCCGAGAATGCCGCCCTGTTCTGGGGCGAATTGATTGGGAACGTCAAAGCATTCATTGACCAGAATGACAGCCGCGCCCCGGTCATCGTCGACGTTGCGCTGACCTACTTCAACAGCTCAAGTACAAAAATGCTGTTTTCGCTCTTTGATGCGTTAAATGAACTGGCGGCGAGCGGCACGCCAGTACTGCTGAACTGGTACCACGACGAAGACGATGACACTATTTATGAGTTTGGCCAGGAGTTGTGCGAAGATTTCGATAGCCTGACCTTTAGAGACCACGCGTTGCAAGGCTGACTGTGGACAAGGCATTGTTTGAGGCCGAAATGGCCGCGCTTGCGCGGGCCAACGCGGCACTGGCTTGCGGGTCGAGCTGTGCTCAGTTACGCGAAGCACTGGAAGACCTGACCGCGCACTATCACAGACTGATGCGGGAAACCCATCGGTTGATTCGGCATGGTGATCGTACCGAAGCCGAACTTAGCACCGCCAACACAAAGCTGCAACAGCTGAGCGAAGAGCTGGACTACAAAGCCCGCCACGATACCCTGACAGGCAGCCTGAACCGTGGTGCCGTTTTTGAGCTGGCCCGACGTTATCTAACCCAGACGCCGCTGTCGCTGATTATGCTAGACATTGATTTCTTTAAGCGCATCAACGACACCTACGGCCACCCCGCAGGGGATGCCGTGATTCGGGAGCTGGTAGAACGGCTACGCGCTGTACTGGGCGACGCAGGGCATATTGGCCGTGTGGGCGGCGAAGAATTCACCATACTGTTACCTGACACAGCCTTGCAAGCCGCAGCGCACATTGCAGAACGCATACGGGCCAGTGTGGCCAACCAAGCGTTTGACTGTTTGCCGCAACACCCAGTAACAGCAAGCTTTGGCATTAGCTGGAGCACGCCAGGCACGCCGTTTGAACAAGCTTATTCGCAAGCCGACGCGGCGCTGTATCAAGCCAAGAAACAAGGACGGAATCAGGTGGTGTGCTGATCGGCCGCCAAAATGGCGCGCTCGAACCAGATGCGCAACCGGTCTGCGGCGGGCGTAAACGGTACACCTCGCACGCTGAACAACCCCAATGTGGCATCTGGGGGATGCGGCTGCACACTGAACGGTACAACGCCGCAACTGGATAACGGGTCGACCATGAGCCGGTCTGGCCCGATGCCCACCAGATCCGTTCTGCGCAGCATTTCCATCATCAGCGTCGGTGACGTGCAGTGCACGACATGGGTTGGGCGCGGCAAACCGGCCTCGGCTAGCCAATGCAATAGATGATGTCCGGTGCTGCCATTGGTCATGTTCAGAATCCAGCGCGCCTTCGACAGTACCTGCCAATCGGTCACGTTGGCCAGCGGGTGCCCGGCCCGCCCCGAAATCAGTAGACGGGTTTGGGTGAGCGGTTTGAATGAAAGCTCGGTGGGTAAGGTATCGCGCGTTGAAATGGCCACGCCGAAATCCAGCTGGCCTTCCAGTAAGCCGGGCACAATTTCAGTCATAAACCCTTCTTTAAGCGTCAACTGGGCATCGGGAAACTCGTGGGCGAAACGCCGGTAGATATCGGGAAACACCGTCGTGGCCACCACGGGCGTAATGCCAATGGCAATCTTTGCACCTGCCCCGCCGCTAATTTGCCTGACCTCATCGCGAGCGCGGTCCATCGTGGCAAGAATATGCCGTGCCCGGCCCAACAGGGCCTTGCCCGCGTCGGAAAACGTCACGCCGCGATAGCTTCGGTTCAGTAACTCGGCGCCCACATCTTCTTCAAGCTCTTTCATCGAACGCGTCAGCGCGCTCTGGCTGATGCGTAAGGCACGGGCTGCCGCACGAATAGAGCCGCTATCGGCAACCTGCACAAACGCTTTGATATGTTGATGTTTCATGGGGTGACATCAAAAAGTGGTCATGTATACGAAATTAACGTCTTTAAATTATCACCAAAACACTCAAGAATAGAAAAAAGTGAAATAAAAATTACCCGGAGGAGACAAATGGCATCGACGATGCTGGACCTGCACGCCATGAAGACCTGGCGTCACGCCATACACCAACACCCGGAGCTTGGCTTTGAAGAACAGCGCACCAGCGCCCTGGTGGCACAGTGCCTGACCGATTGGGGTTACGACGTACACACGGGGCTGGCCGACACCGGCGTCGTCGGGACGCTGGTGATCGGCAACGGCCGGGGGCCGCGACTGGGTTTACGCGCCGAAATGGACGCCCTGCCTATCCACGAAGCCACCGGCCTGCCCTGGCAAAGCACCATTAACGGGAAAATGCACGCCTGCGGCCACGACGGGCATACAGCCATTATGCTGGGCGCTGCGCAGGCGCTAGCCAAAATAAACGCGGCCGGCACCGAACTGGGCAACGGCACGCTGCACATTATTTTCCAACCCGCCGAAGAAGTGGGGGGCGGGGGCGGCGCACAACGCATGATAGAAGACGGTTTGTTCAAACAGTTTCCATGCGACGCCATATTTGCCCTGCACAATTTACCCGGTACCCCGGTCGGCCAGTGCTTTTTCCGGCCCGGCGCCTTTATGTGTTCGTCAGACAAAGTCACCATCAAGTTTCATGGCAAAAGCGGGCACGGGGCGATGCCCGACCTGGCGCTGGACCCAACCGTGCCCATGGCCGCGACATTGCTGGGCTTGCAAAGCATTGTGGGGCGCAACCTTAGCCCCTTCGACTCGGGCGTGATCAGTGTCGGGCGCGTGACGGCCGGCACAAGTTACAACATTATTCCGAACGAAGCCGAGATCGAGTTGAGCGTACGTGCACTACACCCCGAAACTCGCGAAACACTGTGTTCGCGCATTTCTGAACTGGCCAAACACCAGGCGCAAGCGTATGGTTGCACGGCCACGCTTGACTACGTTTTTGGCTACCCCGTATTGGTCAACGACGACGCGCAGTCGCGCCTTGTGGAACAAGCGGCACGCGAAACCTTTGGCGCCGATAACGTCAACGCCGAGGCCCTGCCCCTGGCCAACAGCGAAGACTTTGCCTACATGCTGCAAGAAGTCCCGGGGTGCTATCTGATTATCGGTAACGGCGATAACGGTCACGCCGAGGGCCAACGCTTGGGCCCCTGCAGCGTGCACAACCCGCACTACGACTTCAACGACGAATGCCTACCCTACGGCGGTGCCTTCTGGCTGAACCTGACCCGCATGTTCTTTACCCAACCCCCGGCCACCCGGGGCTGACCCACCCAAAGGAAAACCAAAAAATGAAAATGAGACAAACCTTTAACGCGCTTAAATTACTGGCCGCCACGGCCTTAGCCACCTGCGCCGTCGGCGTCAATGCCACAACGCTTACCTTGTCCAACTGGGTACCGCCCACCCACTTCCTGACCACCGATGTCCTTCAGGTCTGGGCAGCCAACGTCGAGAAAGCCACTGAAGGGCGAGTAAAAGTTCGCATGCTGCCCAAGCCTGTCGGCAGCCCCCCGCAACATTGGGAGCTGGCACGCAAAGGAGTGGCCGACGTCACCTGGGGTAACTTCACCTACGAGCCCGACCGTTTCAAAGCCCTGTGGTTTGCCGAATTTCCCCTGAACGGCGACAACGGTGAGGCGCAGTCCGTTGCGCTGTGGGACACCTACGAGAAATTCCTGAGCGACAAGCCTACGTTCCAGGGCGTCAAGTTGCTGGGGGTCGGCTTGTTTGGCGGTGGCGCCATCCATCACGGCAAAAAAGATATCGTTTCGCCCGAAGATCTGAACAACCAGAAAATCCGTATGGGTGGGCCTATTCAAAAACGCCTGCTGGAAGAGATGGGCGCGATCCCCATTGCCGCCCCCGGGCCGCAGGTATACGACTTATTGCAAAGCGGTGTAGTCGACGGTTCGTTAAACCCGATTGAATCAGTCATCAACTTCCGCGCTGCCGATCTGCTCAAACACCACACGCTGGTGCCCGAAGGGTTCTACGATGCAACGTTCTTCCTGGCCATCAACGAAAGCAAATGGAATAAGCTGTCAGAAGCCGACCGCAAGGCAATCATGACGGTTTCAGGCGAACACTTCTCGCGGTTATGGGGCAAAGTCTACGACGAGCAAACTCGGGCTGCACTGGTCACCCTGAAAGAAAATGGCCATAAATTCAACACGCCGTCGCCCGAGCTAATGGCCAAGATCAAGCAAGTCAGCGATGGCATTTATACCGACTGGGTCGCCGACAAGGCAGAGTACGGTGTTGAAAACCCGGAGGAGATGGTCAAGTTCTACCGCGAGCGGTATAAGGCGCTGAAGACAGACTAAGCCGGCTCGCGCGCGTGTTCATATACACGCGCTTCAATCGCCCTGCGCGCACCTGCCCCTGAGGTAGGTGCGCCGTACAGCCCCCCCCCTTTGAAGAGACGCTTCATGCCCATGCTTTTTCAAAAACTGCGCAAAGCTATCGAGACGCTGCTGATCGCTGCGCTACTGGCCATGGTAGGGCTGACTTTTGCCGACGTCACTGGCCGGCGTTTTTTCAGCGCGCCCATTTACGGCGCTCACGACCTGACCGAGCACCTGATGGCGCTAATTGTCTTTACCGGTCTGCCGCTGCTAACCGCGGCCAGGGGGCATCTGGTTGTCGACCTGTTCGACCGTTACCTGATGACCGACGCCATGCGCTGGTGGCGCGGCGTCATTGCCGTGCTGGTCTCGGCCGTATTGCTGCTTATTGGCTACCAGTTTGTACTGGCTGCACTCGATGCCCACCTTATTCGCGAGATCAGTCAGGAACTGCTTATCCCGCGCAGTTACTTTTACGGCCTGATCAGCGCAAGCTGCTTTATTAGCGCTATTGCTGCACTGTTACCTCCACCCCACTCAAATAACATCGTCACAAAGGAAAACACATAATGATTGTGGGATTCTCTGCGCTGGTCGCAGTGTTGCTGCTGACATTTCTGCGGGTACCTCTGGCGTTTTCTTTGTTGACGGTATCTATAGTGGCTATTGGTATCGACATGGGTTTTGATACTGCCCTGACCATGACATCAATGACCATATCAGAAGCCGTATTTTCTTACGAGCTGGCAGTGGTGCCGCTGTTTATCCTCATGGGCAACATTCTGTCCCGCTCGGGTATATCGGCCGACCTGTTTCGGGCCGCCAACGCCTGGTTTGGTCATGTCAAAGGCGGGCTGGCCCTGTCAACCATGGTGACATGTGCCGGGTTTAGCGCGGTATGCGGGTCGAGTCTGGCCACTGCGGCCACCATGGCCAAAGTAGCCTACCCCAGCATGAAAAAGTACGGGTATTCCGACGGCCTGGCCGCCGCATCGATAGCTGCCGGCGGCACGCTGGGCATTCTAATTCCGCCGTCCATCATTTTGATGATTTACGGCATTCTGACCCAAACTAATATCGGCCATTTGTTTATTGCTGGTGTCATACCTGGCTTGCTGGGGCTGGCGCTTTATATGGCGGCCATCTATGTTGTCGCCTTGCTTAAACCACACAGTGCGCCACGCGGCTCAAAAACCGACATCAATGAAAAGCTGACATCATTAAAAGGCATATGGCCGTTCTGTTTATTGTTTTTACTGATTATCGGCGGCATTTACGCAAAGATATTTACAGCAACCGAAGCAGCTGGCATGGGTGCAGGCTTTGCGCTGCTGATTGCACTTTTTCAAAAGCGCATCAGCAAAGAAGGGTTTCGGGAAATTTTTCTCGAATCGGCGTTTATTTCGGTCATGCTGTATTGCGTACTGTTCGGCGCCATGCTGTTCGCGAAGCTCATTTCTTTCTCGGGCCTGGGCGAAGGGCTGCTGGGCTGGGTGCAATCGGCCGGGCTATCGTCTTACGGGTTAATTTTTGCAATTTTGCTGGTGTTCTTGCTGTTGGGCTGCGTGCTTGACTCTTTGGCCATCATTCTTATCTGCGTACCGCTGTTTGTACCCATTGTGGTGGCCAACGGGTTCGACCTGGTCTGGTTTGGCATTTTGGTTGTAGTCGCCACCGAAATCGCTCTGATCACCCCGCCTATCGGCATGAACGTCTTCGTCATCAAAGCCACCTTGCCCAATGTGTCATTTCCTGCCATCTTCAAAGGCCTGATTCCGTTCATTGGCGTCGACATTCTGCGCCTAATCATCCTAGTCTTGTTTCCTTCTATTTCTTTAGGGCTGGTTTACTTGATGCAATAAGCCGAAGCCCCAACCATAGGCGGGACCTGTCTATTGCTGTCGTAAACAATCAGTTGCCACCAACAAAAAACGGCCCCTTTCGGGGCCGTATAAACTGCTTGAACACGCGATGAGATCAAGCAGAACGCTAAGGCTGATTAAATAGTTTTGGGGAACGGTAGCTCGCGAACGCGCTTGCCGGTTAGCTTGAACACCGCTGCAGCCACCGCAGGGGCTACAGGGGGCAAGCCCACTTCACCCATCCCGCCGGGCGGGTTGTCGGTTGGGATAACCTTGACCTCGATAGGTGGCGTTTTATTGGCGCGCAACAACTGATACTTGTCGAAGTTAGTTTCCTGTACCTGACCGCCCTTGTAGACCAGACGCTCGTCCATCATGGCCGAAATCCCGAAAACAGCAGCGCCTTCGACCTGACTGCGAATATTGCGCGGCGAAATGGCATGACCACAATCGACAGCAGCCCATAGCTGGTGAATATGAGGACGGCCGTCTTTCATGGACACTTCGGCGATCATGGCAATATTGGTTGTCCAGGCATCAGAGAAGGCCAGACCCAACGCACGACCTTCGGCACGGGGCTTGCCCCAGCCGGCCATAGCGGCAACTTCTTTAAGCACAGCCTGAGCACGCGGCTTGTTCTGCAGAAGCTCAAGACGCAGTTCTAACGGGTCTTTTTTCGTGCTTTCGGCAATTTCATCCAGCAACGACTCGAGGGCAAACTTGGTGTAGCCCGCCCCTACGGCACGCCAAAATGACACATCGATGCCACGCTTTTCAAGGCAATGTTCGACCAATTGTCCAGGAATCTCGTAGATGCTGTCGGCCGCTTCCATGACGGGAGCGTCTTTGTTGCCCGCCGATTGATACGCTTTAGGATTGACGCGCGCGTAAATGCCTTCGGAGACCACGCGGTGATGCAAACCCACAACCTTGCCCTGCGCATCGAGCCCGGCCACCAAGTGCTGTGCGGTTAGCGGACGGCCGCGTGAACGCTGGAAGTCGTCTTCGCGTGTCCAGATGACGTGCACCGGCACACCCGGCATGGCCTTGGCCACAAGCAAAGCGTCAACCGCGTAATCGGCCTCGACGCGACGGCCATAACCGCCGCCCAACAGGGTGACATTAACGGTAATGTTTTCGGGCTTGAATTTACCAACAGCGGCAGCTGTACCCGTCACAATACTGGCCGCCTGCGCGGGGACCCAGAACTCGATTTTTTCGCCATCGACGCGCGCCGTACAGTTCATGGGCTCCATGGTGCACTGGGCCACGTGGTCGGTCGTGTAGGTCGCAGCAAAAGTACGGGCGGCACCTTTGAGTACGGCCGCGGCATCGCCTTCTTTGTGCCATACGGCGCCGGCGTCAGCAACTTGCTCGGCACGGGCGACGAACTCTTTAAGCGCTGTTGCGCTGTCGTACTTGCGAGCAGGTGATGTGTCGGACCACGTTACCTTGAGCAGATTGCGAGCTTTACGCGCCGTAGCGAACGAGTCGGCCACCACTGCCACACCATAAGGCAGCATGACGACTTGTTTGACGCCCTTAACGGCCAAAGCCGCCTTGTCGTCTACGGTTTCCGGCTTTTCGCCCTGAACCGGTGTGTACAAGACCGATGCCCAGACCATGTCGGGCAAGCGGAAATCGATACCGTATTGCGCCGTACCGTTAGACTTGGCCGGTAGATCGACGCGAGGCAGATCGGTACCGATGATTTTGAATTGAGACATCGGCTTAAGCATGGCCTTATCGACCTTGGGCGCTTCGATGTCGCCCTTAACCTGCGCGGCGGCTTCGCCGTACGTCATTTGACGGTTACTGGCCGCATGCTTAAGAACGCTTTTCTCGGCCACGATTTGATCGGCCGGTACACCCCATACCTGCGCTGCGACGTTGACCAAAGCCAGTTTGGCTTGCAGGCCGGCCAAACGCATGACGTCGTAGTAGCCCACCACGGTGCGCGACGAGCCGGTAACCATACCGCCGCCGAACTTAGGGTTACCGAACAGCTTGGCAATGCTGGGCGATTTTTCGACCCGTACGGTCGACCAGTCGAGCTCCATGTCTTCGGCCAAAATGGCGGGAATGGAAGTCATCGTGCCCTGCCCCATTTCGGAGCCTGGCGAGTAAATAAGTGTGCTGTTGTCGGGTGCAATACTGACCCACGCCACCGGGCTGAAGCCACCGGATTTGTTGGCGTCTTGTGCCGCTTGAGCCAGCGCGCTAAGGCTACCGCCCCCCAGCATGATACCGACCGCGGCCGAACCACTGCCCACGAGGAATGAACGACGCGAAATAGATTGAATAGTCATGTCGTTCCCCCTTATGACAAAGCTTTCTGGGCGTTGATGACTGCGGCAGCGACTTGGTTATAGGTACCGCAGCGGCAAAGGTTGCCTGACATTTCGGTCAGGACTTCCTCGCGAGACAGTGGTCCCTTTGCCTTTTTAAGCACGCCAGCGGCCGACATGATTTGACCCGACTGACAATAGCCGCACTGGGCGACCTGCTCGTCGATCCAGGCCTTTTCAAGCGCTTTGCCCGCATCGGTTTGCATGAAACCTTCGATGGTTGTGATGTTTTTACCCTTGACCGCCGCGACCGGCATGACACAGGACCGCATGGGTTCGCCATCGATGTGTACCGTACAGGCGCCGCATTGCGCCATACCACAGCCAAACTTTGTGCCAGTGAGCTCAAATTGCTCGCGCAGAACCCATAAAAGGGGGGTGTCGTCTGCTACATCTGCCGACACGGGCGCGCCGTTCAGGTTGAAATTAACCATACGAGTAGTCTCCGTCGTTTTCGATTCGTTATAGACCGCGGTTCAGTGCACTGAAATACGGGTTCCTTACATTACCGACATCGGCGCCGCTTTGCAATTCACGCAACTCCCTATATGGCGTGCAATTCTCGACATGGCTTATGCATTCTGCTTATGACCCGGTTTTATTGCAGCAAATAGAGGAAAATCAGCAACCTGTCAGGCGTCCATGGTTCTAATGAAGATTCTGGGTAAACAGACGTCTTGGATCTGCAACATGCGGGTTCATTGAACTGAATATCATCACAAAACAAATCTTTCTTTCTCACCATGAACTCTCACATTAAAGGCACGCTCGCCGTCGGCTTGATCGCCGCTGGCTTGGCACTGGCCTTTTCCTGGGCCGGCGGCATTTTCGGGCGCGACACACTTAACGCGCCTGACTTTGTCAACTTGCAACAAGGGGCAAAGCCTCACGCGGGCTTCCGTCGCGCACACGCCAAGGGCCTGTGCATTTCGGGCGAATTCGTCTCGAACGGAAATCTGGCGACGTACTCGGCAGCTCAGTTGTTTGAACAAGGCAGCACGCCTTTTACCGGTCGCTACTCGATTGGCGGCGGCAATCCCACGGCGCCTGATCTCGCATCCCCTGTGCGCAGCCTGGCGCTCAGCCTTGCACAGGCCAACGGCGAGCAATGGCGTACCGCGATGAATACGCCGCCAGTGCTTGCAGTCGGCAACCCCGTCGATTTTTTTGAGCAATTGCAGTCTTTGCAACCTGACCCCGCCACCGGCAAGCCGGACCGCAGCAAGATCATGGCGTTCTTCCAGGCGCACCCCGAGAGCGCAGCCTTCCTGGCATGGCAAAAGACGTACACACCTACCGCCAGCTTTGCATCAGAGCAGTTTCACGGGATTAATGCGTTCTACCTGGTCGACCGCAACGGTAAACAGCATGCCGTACGCTGGGCCGCGGTGCCGCGCTCTACCAACACAGAAGCAACGCTTGACCGCGACAACCCGAATGCATTGCAAGAAGAGCTGATAAAAAGGCTGCAAAACGGGCCCGTGCAATACGACCTGGTGTTCACATTCGCCAACGATTCCGATGTCATTGATAACGGGGCTATTCCTTGGGCTGGCGAGCGCAAGCAGATTACGGCCGGCACCATCAACATTACCCGCGCCGAAGACCAATCCACCGGCAATTGCAATGCCATCAACTTCGACCCGCTGGTGTTGCCCCGCGGCATCGCGCCTTCGGGCGACCCGATCTTGCGCGCCCGCAGCGCCGCCTATGCCGAGTCGTACCGTCGCCGCGCCCGCGAAACCTTGCTGGAATCGAATTAAATGAATACGCCACTTGTTTACCCGCTCGCCATGCGCTTGATGCACTGGGCCATGGCCGCCATTATTTTGTCGTTGCTATTTTTAGGCGTGTCGATGGTCGACAGCCTGGCCCCTTGGCAAAACACCGCACTGCAAATTCATAAGCTACTGGGGCTGACTGCCTTGGTATTGGTCGTGCTTCGTTTGATTTTGCGCTTACGCCTGCCAACGCCGGACTTGCCTGAAGACTTGTCAGCCTTGCAAAAAGCCGGCGCCAAAGGCGCCCATGTTTTGCTGTATGGCGCCATGCTGGCCATGCCGCTGTCGGGCTGGGCCATGCAAAGCGCCGCAGGCACCCCCGTGGTGTTGCCTTGGGGTACGGTACTACCCGCCTTAGTACCCGAAGGGCTCAAGACCTACGGGCTGCTGCGCGAAATTCACGGCATAGTGGCGTGGCTGTTTATTGCCCTGGTTATTGCACACATTGCGGCCGCCCTGCACCACAAACTGGTACGGCGCGACGGTGTACTGAGCACCATGACGGGCTGCAAAAGCCGACGTTAATATCTAGGCAGGCTGCCAATCCAGCGTCCAGGCCCCGTTACGTACGTTTTGCAGCCACAACATGCAAGTCAGTGTTTTGGCGTCGGTGATGCCACCGGCGCCGCACGCAGCAAGCACATCATCGACCCGCGCGATTTTCACTTCAAGAAATTCGTCGTGATCTAACTGTGCCTGACCGGGGCGCAAATCTTTGGCGAAAAAGATATGAATGACCTCGGTTGAGTAGGCAATCGCCAGGTCAAGCACCCCGGCATAAGCCCATTGCCCGGCGGTGTAGCCCGTTTCTTCAAGCAGCTCACGCTGAGCGCACGCTAAAGGGGTTTCGTGAGGGTCGAGCTTGCCGGCGGGGAACTCGGTCATGACTTTGCCCACTGGATAACGATATTGCCGTTCAAGCAAGACCTGATCGTCTTCGAGCAGCGGAATAATGACTACCGCGCCGGGGTGAATGATGTACTCGCGACTAGCGGTATTGCCATTAGGCAGCCTGACCACATCACGACGCGCCTTCAGGAAGCTTCCTTCGTATACCGTGGTACTTTGAAGGGTAGTTTCAGTCAAATGCGCATCGGCGTCGCCCGCTTTAACGGGCGCCGACGACGAGGTGGAATATGTGCTGGACATGGCATTAGCGTTACGTTGAATACAAGGCTTTACTGTAACGCCAATCGGCTGAGCCCGCCTGTCAGCGCCCCTGGCTGAGCCTCCTGACCGTAGGCGTCGGCACGCTGCGCATCACGTGCATCAACCGTAAACACGGCCATCACCTCGGCAAGCATGTCCGACTCGTGTTCCAGACGCCTGACCGATAGATCGGTTTTACCGACCAACGCCATGTTCTCGTGAACAATGCCGTTGATTTGCCCGATGGCCTGACCCACTTCAAGAATACGTTGGCCCTGGGCCTCGTTTGCGTCCATGATTTCTTTGAAGGTTTTTGCAACATTGACGATGCCTTCAGACAAATCGCTCATGACATTACCCGTGCTTTCGATACGCGTTGTCCCCTCGGACACCTGATTGACCGACGCTTCGATAAGCCCTCGAATTTCTCGGGCAGCGTCGGCGCTACGTTGGGCCAGACTGCGTACCTCGCCGGCTACCACGGCAAACCCCCTACCTTCCGGGCCTGCCCGCGCAGCCTCAACTGCAGCATTCAAGGCCAGAATATTTGTCTGGAAAGCAATGCTGTCGATGACTGATGTGATGTCGGCAATTTTTGCCGATGTTTGACTGATGCCTTGCATCGTTTTAACGGACGCTTGCATTGCATCACTACCCTGCTCGGCCAGGGCCATGACGTGATCGACCTTCTTTTCTGCTTCTAGCGCCTGCTGGCGATCGTGCTTGACCGTGTCGCCAATAGACTGAATAGTCGCCACGGCCTGCTCGACCGCTTGGGCCTGTAAATGCGCACCGGCTTGTACATCGCGGTTACCGGAGGCAATGGCATCGACGGCGCCATGAATGGATATTGCCCCGGTACGCACCTGACCGACGGCACCGGCCACTGAAGACAACGCCGCCCAAAGCGCTCCTGCTGCCGGACTTTGTGGCTTTTCGGCAGGCAACGTCAGATCGATACCTTGGCCACCCTGAGCCAGCCGGTCGACCATATGACGCAACTCGGCAGCCTGCAAGGCATCGCGACGCAACCACACCGCAATAATGCACAAGGCGATCGATTCGGCCAAAACATACGCAGCATGGGCTATCACGCGGCCAAAGCCAGGCTCGGTAAAACACAACACACCAAAGCCCAACTCTTGAAAATAATTGAAGCTTAAGTGGTGAATAGCAATTACCGCCGCAGCTACGACAATTACCAGCCAGTCGCGATAGCAAAGCAAAATGGCCAGCAGCACAAAAATCCCAAAGTGAAGCTCGGCAACACCCAGCGACTGTTGGATGTGCAGCGCGCAGAACATCATGACAGCCGCCGCAACCACCACGCGCGTCAGGCGCGAACCAGGCATGAGAAAAATGAAGGCCGTTGGCAAGGCCGCTAATGGCAAGCCAACCCCTACGGCCATCCCCCAAGTGTCGTACCAAGGGGCGAGCCCCAGCGCCATCACGAACAACAGCCACAGCACAGGCAACATGATGCGGTCCGCCTGACGATATTGCGTTGTCAATAAATCGGAAGAAGGTGTCATTGATTTGAGCTTTTGAAAGAGAGAAGAAGCAAAGGCCTGACCACGCTGCGTCTGGCCTTCAACGTCATCATGCACGTTGCAGACATTACTATTGTTTCACCAATGTCTAGGACAAACATAGTTTAAATTGAACTCTGTCGCACCTGGACAACCCCACGTCAAATACCGGGTCAAGCATGAATAAGTATGGCTTCATAGGGAAAAACAGCCGGGTCAAGACAAAAATTAATGCCCGCTTGACCCGAAACATAAAATATCAGGCTTGTCTAAGACAGAATGGATTAATATGATGACTCGGAAATCAACCAACTTAAAGGGTCAGTTCCTGGTCATGACTACACACACACTTACCCCACAAGCCGCGCCATCCGGGTACCGCAGCGGCACCGCTGCCCGGCTGACAGGCGTACCTGTTGAAACCCTGCGTGTCTGGGAGCGGCGCTACAGCGTCATCGGGCCCCGGATGAGCGAACGTGGACAACGGTTGTACTCCAGCGATGACATACAGCGCTTGACACTCATCAAGCAACTGGTCGATGCGGGCTACCCGATTGGGTCGGTTGCCCGGCTGCCGACGGCCACCCTGCAAGACATGCGCACACCTTCCGAGCCGCCCAGCCGCAGCTTCAAGGTAGGCGTAGCAGGCACCTTCATGGCCAGCCCGACCGTTATTGATGCACTGAAAAGCGGTCCTTTGGAGGTGGTGTGCCACAGCATGATGCCGCAGCAGGCCGCCGATATTTTTGAAGATGCGCATGTTGATGCCGTAATCGTCGAACTGCCTACACTGACCGAAGCAACCGCCACACTGATCACGACCATCCAGAAGTCGTGCGATGCGCGCCAAGCCATTGTTCTTTACCGATTTGCGCCTGGCAAAGTCATCCGTCGCTTGCGTCAATCGGGGTTTAAGGTGGCCCGTGCCAGTTCCGACCCGCGCGAAATCGCCACACTGTGTCAGACCTTGCTTCAAAGCCCGGCGAACCCAGACATCGCAACACGCTTGCCCGTCAATAACGAAACACCGCCACGCCAACGCTTTAACGATGAACAGCTGTCGGCCTTCCTGGCTTCTGCCAACAACCCCTACTGTGAGTGCCCACGCCATTTGGTAGAGTTGATACTGAGCTTGAACAGCTTTGAGGCCTACAGCGCCGAATGCGTGACCCGCAGCCCGGAGGACGCCGGTTTGCACCGCGACCTTCAACGCACCGCTGGGCACGCCCGTGCCATGCTTGAAAACGCGCTTGAAAGAGTTGCCGAGGTCGAGGGATGGCAGTAGGCCCCGCATAAAGACCACGACTCGTCTGCGCTAAATCGCAGTCATTTTCTTAACCATCCCGACCTCGTCGGGGTGGTTTTTTATTTCTTAATTCCCAATATCTGATAATTATGAAATAATAAAAATACAAATTTACTAATTAGCAAAAAAACCGTTCGTAGCACAGCTGCTATCTGCCTTTCTCAGCCCTCGCTACCCGCCTTTATTTGCCGGAGCCCACAATGTCTACGTTTACCGCCCACCTAGATCACTTATGCGTTGAGTCGGCCAACCCGCAGGCCTTGGCGACCTTTTATAGCCAAGCCATGCAAATGGCTGTACTGCCGCAAGTGGACGGCAGCTATGCCTGCGAGGGCCGCGAACGACGCATGGTTTTTTGCCCAGGCACAGCCAAAGCACTGCGCTACTTTGCCTGGAACTTACCCAGCCCCGAAGCCCTTGAGGCCGCCCGCAGCAAGGTGGTTGCGGCAGGCCTTGCCATTGCTGCATCGCCCTCGCCTTTTTTTGACGAAACAGCTTTTGCAGTACACGACCCCGACGGAAATTTGCTGGTGTTGGGTCACGACCCCGCCGACCGCACAACCCCCACGGGTTTGCCAGCGCGATTGCAGCACCATGCTTTTGGCACTACGCATATCCAGCCCATGCTCGATTTCTACACCAGGGTGCTAGGTATGTCCGTCAGCGATAACGTTTACGCCGACGATGGCAGCCTGCGTTCCTCTTTTTTGCGTGCCGGCACCGAACACCACATTTTGGCTATCTTTGTCGCGCCCCAATGCAGTTTCGACCATCATTGCTACGAGGCCGGCGAATGGAACCTGATTCGCGACTGGGCCGACTTGCTGTCGGAACAAGACATTTTGCTGGACTGGGGACCCGGGCGGCACGGCCCCGGCAACAACCTGTTTTTCATGATTCGCGACCCGGACACCAATTGGCTGGAAATTTCAGCCGAACTTGAACTTTGCGATGCTTCGCGCCCCACCGGAAGCTGGCAACACCGTGAAAAAACCCTGAACAGTTGGGGCAAGGCATACTTGCGCAGCTAACCCTTCGCTTTCATTTACTCAAGGAATCCATATGCGTCTGTTATCTTTTGTCGGCCGCAACGGCCAATCGGGCTATGGCGCCCAAATTGACGATACCCACGTCGCCAACCTTGGCGCCATCCTGGGTCATCGCTACGCCGATCTGCGTGCACTGCTGGGTGGCAACGGCCTTGCCGAAGCCAAGGCGGCTCTTGCCATTGCCCCAGTGCTTTCCATTCATGAAATCAAACTACTGCCGGTGATTCCCAACCCCGACAAAATCATTTGTGTCGGCCTGAACTACGAAACCCATCGTAAAGAAACCGGTCGCCCGGTAGAGCAGCACCCCTCGATCTTTACCCGTTTCGCCGCCAGTCAGATCGCCGCAGGCGACCCGATTCTGGTGCCGCGCGTGTCTACTGCACTTGACTATGAAGGCGAATTGGCTCTGGTCATTGGCCGTCCGGGCCGATACATCAAAGCAGAAAACGCCTTCGACCATGTCGCCGGTTACGCCTGCTACAACGACGGCTCCATCCGCGACTGGCAGCGCCATTCGCATCAATTCACGCCCGGCAAGAATTTTGTCGGCACAGGCGCCTTCGGCCCATACATGGTCACGGCAGACGAAATCTCCGACATCGAAGCCCAAACGCTGACCACCCGCCTGAACGGCGAGATCATGCAGCAGGCCAAAATTTCCGACATGATTTTTTCAATTGGCCAGATTATTGAATATGTATCGTCGTTTACGCCCCTAGAGCCGGGCGACGTCATTGCCACAGGCACCCCGGGCGGCGTCGGCTTCAAGCGCGAGCCACAGGTTTACATGAAACCCGGTGACATTTGCGAAATCGAAATCACCAAGGTTGGCCTGCTGCGCAACCCGATTGCGCAAGATCTGGCCTGACTTTTCTGCGCGACACATGCCATCAGAACGCCAAAGTTCGGTCGATCGACTGCTTTCCATACCCCGGCTTTTCACCGACGAAAAGCCGCTATGGACGGTCGAAGAAGTTGCCGACAAATTGCAGATTTCTATCAGCAGCGCCTACCGGTACTTTCAAAGCTTGCTCAAATTTGAATATCTGGATGAGGTGCCCGGCCAGGGCTATTGCCTGGGCCCAGCCTTCATTGCGTTCGACCGTACCATACGCGTTACCGACCCGCTGGCGAGAGTGGCGGGTCCGGTACTGGCGGGCCTGGCTAGCGCGCTGGATGACGGCACCGACCTGATCATCTGTCAGGTGTATCGTAAAAATGTCATGTGTATTCACCACGAAAACATTGGCAAAGCCAGCGCCGGCACGAGCTACGAGCGCGGGCGACCCATGCCCTTTTATCGTGGCGCCACATCAAAAGTAATCCTGGCGCACTTGCCATGGCGCCAGCAAAAGCGCGAATACGAGAACAATACAGCCGCTATTGCTGAAGCCGACATGGGCCACGACTGGAAGTCTTTCAGCGCCGGGCTGCGCGAGATCAGGAAGAAAGGTTACTGCGTGTCTCATGGCGAGGTTGACCCAGGCCGCGTCGGAATAGCCGCACCGATCTTCAGCCCCGATGGGCAAGTCAGACACAGCCTGAGCATTGTTGTGCTCGACACCCGCACCGATGCCGCCCGCGAAGATCGTCTGACCATGAGTATTGTCGCCGCTGCGTCCCTTATCTCTGAACGCCTGGCCCTGCCAAACTGATTTTTACCTGGCCACACGCTATGACCACAGAAACCATGACTCCCGTTACGATTGTTGGCGCCGGCCCTGTTGGCCTGATGCTGGCCAACCTACTCAGCGCCTACAACATACCCGTTGTGGTCATTGAAAAAAACGCCACCACGGTTCAGGCGCCCCGCGCGGTCTCTATAGACGACGAGTCTCTGCGCGCCCTACAAATAGCGGGCCTGGCCGATACACTAAAGGCGCGATGCGCCATGGATTACGGCTCGGTTTATCTTGGCCCAGGTCGTCGCCCATTTGCGCGTGTCTCGCCTACATCGGCCGAGTACGGACACCCCCGCCGCAGCGCCTTCGCCCAACCCGAGCTTGAAGCTCTATTGGCCGAAGGCCTCAAGCGGTTTGCCCGTGCCGAAGTCCGGTTCGAACAGGAAGTGGTGGGCCTGACCCAGCACGACGGCCACGTAACGCTTGAGGTTAAACGAAGTGATGGCAGCACCTACGTACATGCCAGCCGTTATGTAGCCGCGTGCGACGGCGGCCGCAGCCCGCTGCGCCACATGATTGACGTCGGCATGCAAGGCTACACCTACGAAAAAAAGTGGCTGATTATCGACCTGAAAGGCACGCGCGACAACTTTCGCGAAACACGGGTTTACTGCGACCCGCGCAGACCCGGCATCAACCTGCCCGGCCCAAACCGCACCCGACGGTTTGAATTTATGCTGCTTGAAGGCGAGACCGATGAACAAGTCACCCACCCCGACTTCATCAGCAAACTGTTACGCGACCACGGCCCCGACGAAGGCATTGAAATTGTACGCAAGCAGGTTTACACCTTTCATGCCCGTATGGCCACCGACTGGAAAAAGGGCAGTGTTTTCTTGCTGGGCGATGCCGCCCACCTGACCCCGCCCTTCGCCGGCCAGGGCCTGAACAGCGGCCTGCGCGACGCCGCTAACTTGTCCTGGAAACTGGCTGCGGTATTAAATGGCCAGATGACGCCTGCCGTGCTTGAAAGCTATCAACAAGAACGCCCCGAGCATGCCTGGCAATTGATTGAAATGGCGATCAAGCTGGGGCGCATCATGATGCCCGAAACCATGCTCAAGGCACACCTGCTTGAAGCGGGGTTTCGGGCGCTGCAACTCATCCCCCCGGCCCACGAATACATCACCCAAATGCGCTACAAGCCCAAGCCCAGGTTCTCGAAAGGCTTTTTTGTGCGCGATGGAGCCGACCTCAAGAAAACACGCGTGGGCCGCATGCTGCCACAGCCTTGGGTTGAAACCGAGCACGACCGCAAAACACACCGACTTGACGACATTCTGGGCCACGGCTTTACATTGATTGCACTCACGGAAACACCCGAAACAGCGTTTGAGGCCCTGCCGCCGCTGCCGTTTGAAAAAAAGCTGGGACTAAAACGAATCTGCATCACCCCGCGCTATTACAACGCATTTCCTGCCGCGCCAAGCGCTGCCACCACCGTACGCGACGTGTACGGCGATTTCGAAAAACACACCAATGCACACGATGTGTGGCTACTGGTTCGGCCCGACCGCTATGTGATGGCGTGCATCCCTCGCCAAAGCCCGCAAGCTGCCGTGGCCGAGCTAACCCGACTGCTGGAAAGCTGAATCAGGCCCAGCGGCCACTGCGGGCCGTGCCGCAGCGCGGCTACAACGCCTGGAACTGTTCGCGCAATACGTTCTTTTGCACCTTACCCATGGTGTTGCGCGGCAGCTCACTAACCACATGCACCTTTTTAGGGACTTTAAAATTGGCAATACCCGCCTTCAGGGCGGCCTGAATCTGGTCGGCATCGAGAGCCACGCCCTCGCGGGGCACCACAATAGCCACAACCGCCTCACCAAAATCAGCGTGAGGCACCCCTACGACGGCCGATTCGGCCACACCAGGCATATCGTCGATAATGCTTTCGATTTCTTTGGGATAAATATTAAAACCACCCGAAATAATCAGATCTTTGCTGCGCCCCACAATCACCAAATAACCGCGTTCGTCCCAGCGCCCCATATCGCCGGTTCGAAACCAGCCGTCGCGGGTGAACTCTTCTTTGGTTTTTTCGGGCATACGCCAATAACCAGAAAAGACGTTGTCGCCACGGACCTGGATATGACCAATGTCGCCCCCAGTTACCGGCTGCAGCTGGTCATTTACCACGCGCACCGACACGCCAGGCAAGGGCTTGCCAACAGTGCCACCCAAGCGCGGCCCCTCGGTCGCGAGATAAGGATTAGAAGTCAGCATGACAGTTTCACTCATGCCGTAACGCTCGAGAATGGTGTGCCCCGTTCGTGTTTGAAACGACTCGAAGGTATCTGTCAGCAAAGGCGCCGAGCCGGAGATAAACAGCCGCATGGACTGACATATGTCGCGATTGAGGCGGGCGTCGGCCAACAAGCGCACATAAAACGTAGGTACACCCATCATGACGGTTGAGCGCGGCAAATAATGCAGCGCCTGCTCAAGATCGAACTTAGGTAGCCAGATCGTACGGGCGCCGGCCAACAAGGCGCCATGAGCCGCCACAAACAAACCATGCACATGGAATATAGGCAGCATGTGCAGCAATACATCGTCGGATTGCCAGCCCCAGTAAGTGTCGAGCACCCTAGCATTGGCAATCATGTTTTTGTGCGATAGCATCGCCCCCTTGCTGCGCCCCGTTGTGCCCGAGGTGTACAAAATGACGGCCAACGTATCGGGCGAACACTGTACTGTTTCGAACGTTGCAGACAACCCGGCGATGGCTTCGGACAGGCTACCCGAGCCGTCTTCCTCGAGCGTGAGTACACGGCATCCGTCTTGTTGCTCTGCCAGTGGCGCGACCCAACTGCGGTTCTTGGCCGAACACACCACGACCGACGGTTCGGCATCGCCCAGGAAATAGGCCACTTCTGTTTCGCGATACGCCGTATTCAAGGGCAAATACACCAGACCGGCACGCAGCGTACCCAAATACAGCATCAAAGCTTCGGGCGATTTTTCGACCTGAACCGCAACACGCGCTCCCGGTGGCAATTGCAACGAAGTCAGGTAATTTGCCACCCGCGCTGACCCAGCCTCCAGATCTTGAAACGAATAGGTCCGCAGAGGCGATTCGATAGCCACGCGGGACAAGTCATGGGCAAACCCGGTACGCAGAACACTATAAAGATTGGTTTGGAGCACGTTTTAATTCCTGACAAGGCATAGAGTCTGAAAAATTAGCAAAAGCAACGGTATTGGGCAACCTGCGTGGGCTGGCACACAAAGACTATGAATAACCCGAAGGCCGGGTCATTTCGCTTCTGTTAATGGGCCGAAGACCTGTAATATAAAAACGATAATGCCCCGCAGACACACCACACCCTTCTCGAGGCACCGCGTGCAACAAGTCACACATATCAGGCGCTTGCTTGTCGCCCAAGCCATCATTGCCGTTGCCATTATTGCCGGCATCGTTTACGAAATGGCGGGCGCGTATTACAACGCCCTTGACGGTACCTACGCTCGCGCTACGCGCACACGCAACGCGATTATGGCCCACAGCACGCAAACGTTCACGATGATCGACCAAGCCTTGTCGAACATTGTCGAACACGCCGTGGTTATCGTGGCCGACGGGCCCGACATTCTGAACCAATATCTACTGGTCCGACGCAACGATCTGCCCTATGTCGAGGTGCTGCAAATCACTGATCGCAATGGCACCGTCATTGCAACAACACGCCCGCGGCTTGACTACCTGGGGCACCGCGATTTCTTTGCCGAGCATCGCGATGACCAACATCGGCAACTACGTATTTCAACGCCGTATATTGGTCAGCACGACGTCATTAGCGGTAAATGGGTGGTTGACCTGACCCGCCCCGTGTTTGACAACGACGGTAACTTCAGCGGCGTGGCAATCGCCACCCTGTCGCTCGAAGACATGTCGCAGGTATACGATGACATGCGCCACACGACCCAAGACATCATCGGCCTAGTGCGCGACGACGGCGTGCTGCTGGCGCGCAGCCCGTTTGCGGCGTCCAGCATCGGGCGTCAGGTCTTCAATGCCGAGGGCTCAGACCAGGTTATTTTGCAAACATTGCAGGGGGACTACCGGCGTACTTCACCGATCGACGGCAATGACCGTGTAGTGGCTTATGGGCAAATCAAACACTTTCCCCTCATGGTTTATGCCGGCGTGTCCGTCACCGAAGCACTGAGCCTCTGGAAGCGCAGGGCCATTCTGGACGGATCGCTCGGCATTTTGCTGGGCGCCATGGTGATGGCATTTTCCTATTTGCTCTACCGGCAAATTCGCAAGAACTATGCAGCCGACGCCGCCAGGCAGCAGGCACAAGAAGAAACCGACCGTATTTTCCGGTCGATTTCCGATGCGGTGTACCGCATTGACAAAGCATGGCGGTTCACCTTCTTAAACCGTCAGGCCGAACAGCTCTTCGGGCAAAGCACCGAAGACATCAAAGGCAAGCTGTTATGGGATGCTTTCCCGGCGCTGCGTGAAACACAAACCAAAGCGGAGTTCGAGCACGCTATACAGCACCACACAATGGCTGACTTCGAACAGTACTATGCGCCAACCCGCACCTGGTTCAATGTCAGGGCTTACCCCGGCCTCGATGGGCTGACCGTCTATCTTCAAGACATCACCGCCAAGAAAGTTCGCGAGGAGCAAAAGCACGAGGCCCAACGCATGGACACCCTGGGGAAACTCACCGGTGGCGTGGCTCACGACTTCAACAATTTGCTTACCGTCATCATTGGCAACACCGAACTAATCGCCGAGTACGTTCAGCACGACAAAACCCTGCGAGGTATGGCCGACACCTCGCTGAAAGCCGCCGAGCGCGGCGCCAAGCTGGTGTCACAACTGTTGTCTTACGCGCGCCGCCAACAGCTTAACCCCAGCCCCATCAATATCCCCGTGCTGCTAGACAACATGAAACACTTGCTGGACACCGCTGTAGGCAACGGCGTGCGTATCCGCTGCCAGCATGCTCCCGATGTCTGGCCTGCCCTTGCCGACGAAGGCCGGCTGCAAGACGCCCTAATTAACTTATGTATAAACGGCCGCGACGCCATGCCCGACGGCGGCACCATTACTATTAGCACCAGCAATCTTCATGTCACCCCCGATATGGTCAAGCAGGGCGATGCGCTGGCCAAAGGCGATTACGTCGCCATTTCGGTACGCGATACCGGTGTCGGCATGGACAAAAACACGCTTAAACGCGTTTTCGACCCCTTCTTTACCACCAAAGACGTGGGCAAAGGCAGCGGCCTGGGGTTGCCCATGGTGCAAGGGTTTGCACGGCAATCGAATGGGTCTGTCGGGATAGAGTCCACCCTCGGTAAGGGCACAACCATCACGCTTTACCTGCCACGCGCTTCAAGTATCGACACCACCTCAACCCACATTCAAAGCGCCTCATTACCCACCGGCAAAGAAAAAATCCTGTTGGTCGAGGATGAACCGCTAGTAAAAGACCATGTCGGTCGCTTGCTGAAATCTTTGGGGTACGATCTGTTGTGTGCAGGAAGCGGTGCCCAGGCATTGCAATTACTTATGGCGCATAACGATATCGACTTGCTTTTCACCGATGTGACCATGCCCGGCGGCATGTCGGGGCCCGAACTGGCCCGCGAGGCCCGCCTGATCTACCCCGAACTGCCGGTGCTGTTTACGTCGGGCTACCCCGAACAACTCACCACCGAAAACTACGACGGCCTTGACAGCTGGTTGCTCGAAAAGCCCTATAACCGCGAACAATTAGCCCGCAAAATCCGCGAGGCCCTTGGCGCCGGCCCGCATACGCCAACACGACAATGAACGCTGCACATGAAGCGCGCCATGCCGGTCGCCAGGCATGGCTTCGCAACCACACTCAGGCACTGCATGCCCGACTTGACTCGTCGGCGCCGTTACGTGCCCTTTTACAACCCGGCCTGACGTCAGTGGCGTACCAACGCGTTATGGCGGCCATGTATACGGCCCACGCCCAGGTCGAGCCTGAGCTGTTGGCGCTTGACAGCGCACGGCCACCCGCGCTGCCGGCTTATGCGTCTCGCCTGACACTGATTTCCCTGGAAATAGCCCGGCACAATAACGACGGGACAACAGTAACCCCCGCCCATGTCGGTACAGCATTGGCGCCAACACACACGTTTGTATCCCCTGCTGACAAGCGCCACGCCCTAGAAGCCATCATCTCGTCACAACAGCAGTCGCGCTACCTGGGCCTGCGTTACGTGCTGGAAGGAGCGACACAAGGCAGTCGCTTTATTCAACGAAGCCTGCAACAGCACAACCCTGGGCTACGCGTCGGACCCGACAGTTACTGGGCCACTTTGGCCAACAACTCAAACGCCTGGTCTTGCCTGTGCGACATCATTAACGATCAGAGCACCGACATAGATGACGCCGAACTACTGGCAGGGGCTACACTCGGATTCAAGATATTCATCAACACCTTCTATAGCACCGCGACATGACGATGAACCGGCCGGTCTTCGACGATTGCCTGACTGCGCAGTTGCAATCCATGGGAAAGATCCAAACTCATGGCGCGCTGTTAATTGCCGACCAAAATGATGTCATTGTTGCGGCATCATCCAACGTTTCAGACTGGCTGGGGCTGACCACGCACGACCTATTGGGTCGCCCCTGGATGGCCCTGTTTCCCGAACTTCACCCACCGTCCAGTCTGGCCAACTCGCCCCTGCACGGGGTGTCCAGCGTCCATCTGCACACGGTCGCTATTCGTGGGCGACGTCTGGTCATGGCGCGACACCGTGCGCGCAACCAAGTCATTATCGAATTCGAGAACCCGTCCGACACCGAGTTGATCAGCAGCGATCGGGGCGCCATACTGGCTGCCTGCTTCAGTCAGCTGACACGCGTCGAGACCGAACAACAAGCGGCCGAAAGCCTGCTGCAGTTTATTGCGCTGGTTACCGGCTACGACCGCGTCATGCTGTTGCAGTTCATGCCCGACTGGCACGGCAAAGTCACCGCCCAAATTACCAAACCGGGCATACAGGGGTATTTGCATCAACACTTCCCAGCCAACGATATTCCCGAGAACGCGCGCATGCTTTACCGCAAAAAGCTGCAGCGTCTTATTGCCGACGCACAAGCTACGGCTGCAGATATTCTTTCTGCCCAGTCCGACCCCATCGACCTGACATTTGCCGAATTGCGCGCCGTACACCCCGCGCATATCCAGTACATGCACAATATGGGTATTCGCTCGGCGTTCAGTGTGTCGATTATTGTCGGGGGTGAGTTGTGGGGGCTGGTCACGTGTCACAACCTTGAGCCTAAAGGGCTATCGTTTGCCGACCGCCAGCTTTGTGAACACCTGGCCAGCGCTACCGGCCTTCACATGAGCGGACTTAAACGCTTGTGCCGAGCCAACGAGCGACACGAGCACTTGCTGATGCGTCGACAGCTTAAACAAGATATTTTGGCCAATGGTGTCACAACTGGCCTGATTCAGCGCCAAATAGCCGAAGCGCGTCGGATATTCGAGGCGGACGGAGTCTGGGTCAGTTACCGGCACGAGCATTACTCCGACGGCGATGTACCGTCAGCTGCCGACCGACGCGCGCTGCTCGACTGGCTAGTCAGCCAGCAAGCCGGTCCCATTTTTTCATGCAACCAAATCACCGACGCACTCAGCGCCAACGACAACTTGGTCAAATTGGCATCGGGTGTGTTGTATATCGAAGTTTCCGACCAAGACTTCATTGTGCTCTTGCGCAAAGAAATCCGCGAAACGCTCGAATGGGCCGGGTCACCCGCCGACGACGTCAGTGCTGACACCCATGCCGGGCTATCGCCGCGCACGTCTTTTGCAGCATGGGTAGAACAAGCGCGAGGGCAGGCAAAACCTTGGTCGCAGGTCGACCTCGAAGCGGCCGACCAGTTGCGAAAAATCACGCTCGAACTGACTGACTATATTACGCTGGAGCACCAGACACTCACCGACCCGCTAACCGGCCTGGGCAACCGAAACATGCTGAACCGAGCCCTCGAGCAATCGCTGGTCGTTGATGCATATGTCGGTATGCTGTTGATCGACATGGATCATTTCAAGCCAGTTAACGACAAATACGGCCATGCCACTGGCGACAAGGCACTGGTTGAACTGGCCCGCCGGATGAAATCGTTATTACGCGAAGGCGACGTACTAGTGCGCTTGGGCGGCGATGAATTCGCCATTGTGATGCCCAACATCAACCGCCCGGATGATACAGAAACGCTGGGGCACCGACTGCTGAATGCCCTGACGGCACAACTGGCACTGGACAACGGGGAGACTATCCAGCTAACCGCCAGCATTGGCGCTGCGGTTTACCCACTACACGCCAAAGACGCCAAAGCACTGATGCACCATGCCGACATGGCCATGTATGCCGTAAAACACGAAAGCCGCAACGGCTTCAAGCTGTATACGGCATCGGCCTAGCGAAGTGCCTGCAGTACAAGATTACCTAGCGACAAATAGCTGCACCTTATGAACGAGCGCTGGCAATGCGCCGCCTTGCCATTACAGTAAATACCAACGCAAACGCCCCCAAACCAGCAACCAATGCCATAGCCAATACCGCAAGAAAGTCGACAAACGCAGTGAATGCGGAAAGGTCAGCGTGGCTGCTGTACGGCAACAACCACGTCGCCAGCACGGTTGCGATAAAGCCAGCGAGCAACCCTGCAAACAAGGCGCCGCCGGCCGACAGCCCGCGCCTGCGTAACTTTTTAAAGCTGCTGACAACACCCCACAAAAGCAACAGCGTAATGATCAGCAACGGCCAAAACCACACCGAAAATATTTCCGAAACAATGTAGAACAACGACAGTGGATTGAAGTCACTCATTGTGGTCTCCTAGGCGCGGCCCATTAACATGGCTCGATATGTACCCAACAGGGCCTTTTCGTCGATCAACCAAGACACCCAGAGTTCTTCAAGAGGGTTGATAAACGGAAACGATGGCACCAGTTTGCCATCGTAGTCGAACTCGATAAGCATGGCTTTACCATAGCGCGTAATCATCGGGCACGACGTATAGCCGTTATATGCGGCCGACGATGTCTTGCCTGATATATCGGCCAGCAGGTGCTCGATAACCACAGGCACCTGCCACTTGACGCTGGCCGCCGTCTTGCCACGGGGTACACCCGCGACGTCGCCAACCGAAAACACATTGGCATACCGGGGGTGACGTAACGTAGTCTTGTCGGCCTGCACCCAGCCATCGGCAGCAAACGGGCCATTTTGCCAGGGCAGTGGGCTGCTTTTAACGGCATCTGGAGCACGCATGGGTGGAATGACATGGATGAAGTCGTAATCTTGCCAGACATCGCCCTGCGCTGTTTTAAAGCGCGCCGTTTTGCGGTCTGGGTCGATAGCAGACAGCACATGGCCGTAGTTCACTTTAACGTCGCGCTCGGCGAACAAGGCTTTAACCTTGTCATTGACCGGCGCAACCGAAAAAACCGTAGTGTTGTGAGCGTTGTAAACGATATCGAGCGCCTGACGGCGCCCTTGTCGACGCGCCTTGTCGTCAGTAAGAAAGGTCATTTTCAGGGGTGCCCCAGCGCACTTAATTTCAGTGCTGGGCCGACCAAACAACCCAACGCCACCACCGTCGATGTAGGCATCGATTACCTTGGCCGATGCTTCGGCAGCCTGGGGGCCCGCATAGACGCTCGCAATACCTTTTTTACCTATAAGATCAGTGCTCATGCCTTCGATCGCGTTGTAATCGAGGGTAAGACCGGTAGCCACGAACAGGTAATCGTAAGCGATAGACTTGCCATCGGCTGTGATCACACGGTTGGCCTCGGGGTCAAATTCGGCAATTGCCTGCTGAACCCATTCAACCCCTGCCGGCACGTAGCGGGCATTTTCGTCGATGACTTTATTTGCCGGCCAAAGACCCGCCCCAATCAGCGTCAGACCCGGCTGAAAAACATGCTGTCGTTTAGCATCGACCAAAACAATGTGAGCATTATCGATGGCACGCGACAGCCGCGAGGCCAGGTTAAGACCCGCAGCTCCTGCCCCGGCAATAACAATACGCGCGCCCTTACCCGCCTGTGCTTGCAAAGGCTTAACCCCCGCCGCGCTTAAAAACGCAAGTGCACCGGCAGACTGCAAAAAATGCCGCCTTTTCATGACTCCCCCAAATAAAAGAGCAGAGCGCCATCGCAGCACGCCCTTATGCCGGAAATTTCTATTTTTTTACCGGGCAACTGGAAAAGCCAAACAACTTATAAGCCGGGCACGACCCCAACAAACCGGTGGCCAAGGGTACGACACCGATCCAGCCCCAAACCCCGATATAACCCATTAACGTGGCCACAATCAGTGCCAGGCCAACAATAATGCGCAATGCGCGATCAATTCCGCCGACGTTCTTCATAGCTCACCTCGTTTTAAGTAAGTAAAACAGCTTCGCCTACAACATATTGACCGGGATCTTCAGATAGCTAACCCCGTTGTCTTCTGTGGGCGGCATATGGCCGGCCCGGATATTGACCTGTACCGACGGCAAAATAAGCGTCGGCATATCGAGTGTGGCGTCACGCTGCGTGCGCATGGCCACGAATGCGTCTTCAGAAATGCCATCGTGGATGTGAATATTATGGGCCCGCTGCGCCGCCACCGTGGTTTCGAACTGCACATCGCGACCCTCGGGCGGGTAATCGTGGCACATGAACATACGTGTTTCGGGCGGCAAGCTAAGCAACTTGCGCACCGAACGATATAAGGCGTGGGCATCACCGCCGGGGAAGTCGCAACGCGCCGTGCCGACGTCGGGCATAAACAGCGTATCGCCCACAAACACCGCATTACCGATCTTGTAGGCCATGCAGGCCGGCGTATGGCCTGGCACATATAAGGCCTCGCCCACCAAGCCACCAATACTGAAAGGCACGCCTTCGTGGATGAGAGCATCGAACTGGCTGCCATCAAGCTGGAAGTCGGGTTCGAGATTGAAGATTTTTTTGAATACACCCTGGACCTGAGTGATATTGGCGCCGATCGCGATTTTCCCGCCCAGTTGTTTGCGCAAGTAAGGTGCAGCCGAAAGGTGATCGGCGTGGGCATGGGTTTCGAGGATCCATTGCACACGCAAATTGTGCTGTTTAACAAACGCAATTACCTGGTCAGCCGAATGCGTGCGCGTGCGACCGGACTTTGGGTCGTAATCGAGGACCGAATCAATGATGGCGCATTCTGAGCCTGGCTTTTCGTAGACCACATAGGTCACCGTCCAGGTTGCCGGGTCGAAGAATCCTTTAACAATGGGGTTCATGAGACACCTTGTATGCATAAGCGGAAGAGAATGCAGTCATTATATTGATTTATATAATATGTGTAAATATAATATATCGGAGTTCACAACATTCTGGTTTGATCACCGTCAACACATCATGGAACAAGCCACACTAGATTTACAAGCCATACGTTCGGCGGCCAACGAGGCCTGCCGCCTCATGAAAATATTATCGAATCCCGATCGCCTGCTGCTGCTGTGCCAGCTTACCGAGGGAGAACGCTGCGTGAGCGAACTGGAAGACCTGGTAGGCATCGCCCAACCGACACTGTCGCAGCAGTTGGGCGTACTGCGCACCGAGGGCCTGGTCACCACCCGCCGTGTCGGCAAAAACATTTACTACCAAATTGCCAGCCCGCAAACGTTGGCCATCATGCAAGTCCTGTACGAGCAATTCTGTCACGATCCGGAGCCACACCATGAGCATTGACTGGACAAACTTCACCCCATGGACATCCCTGTCGGGTGGCCTGCTTATCGGCTTGTCGGCCGCGCTGTTCATTTTGTTTTTTGGCCGGGTGCTGGGCATCAGCGGCATTGTCGGCGGGCTGTTACGCCCTGGCGCCGGCGATTTCGGCTGGCGCGTTGCCTTCATTCTGGGCATTTTTGCCGCCCCGTGGCTCTGGCTGCTGCTGGCCGACCCGGTCAACATCGCGATCGAGGCCAATACCCCAACGCTGATTATTGCGGGGCTGCTGGTGGGCCTGGGCACCCGGTTCGGCTCGGGATGCACCAGCGGCCACGGTGTTTGCGGCCTGTCGCGGCTGTCGCCACGCTCGCTGGTGGCTACGCTAAGTTTCATGGCCGCAGGCTTTATTACCGTTTATATCGTGCGCCATGTCGTGGGCTAAGGCGGCTAACTTGAAGGACACCATCATGTTACGTATTTTCGAATTTGCAATCGGCCTGGTTTTTGGGCTGGGTCTGATACTGTCGGGCATGAGCAACCCGGCCAAGGTGCTGGGCTTTCTTGACCTAACTGGCACCTGGGACCCCTCCTTGGCCTTTGTAATGGGAGGCGCCATCATGGTGGGCCTGGTTGCATTCCAGGTCGCCCGCAAACGGACCCAGACATTTCTGGGCGGCGCACTTAAATTACCCACCGCAAAAGATATCGACAAGCGCTTGGTTTTGGGCAGCCTTGCCTTTGGCGCAGGCTGGGGCCTTGCGGGTTTTTGCCCCGGTCCTGCACTGGTCTCACTGGGCTCCGGCGAAATCAAGGCCTTTATTTTTGTAGCAGCCATGCTGGCAGGCATGGGACTTTTCGAGCTTATCAACCGCAGGGCCAAATAAACGGCCAACACCCAAACCATGAAACGACTGCTACCCGACT
The DNA here is from genome assembly GCF_002236805.1 of Pusillimonas sp. T2. Lineage (GTDB taxonomy): Bacteria > Pseudomonadota > Gammaproteobacteria > Burkholderiales > Burkholderiaceae_B > Neopusillimonas. The sequence goes on from NZ_NIQA01000002.1 coordinate 315,468, forward strand.
GGCTGAAACACTACCGGGCCGACAAGCTTTCGGGCGACCTGACCGCCGGACTGATTGTCACGGTCATGCTGATCCCGCAAAGCCTGGCTTATGCCATGCTGGCGGGCCTGCCGCCCGAAATCGGTCTGTACGCCAGCGTGTTGCCGCTCATTGCTTATGCCTTGCTTGGCAGCAGCATGACGCTCGCGGTGGGGCCTGTTGCCGTTGCCTCTCTCATGACGGCCAGCGCACTTGCTCCCCTGGCCGCACCGGGCAGCGCCCAGTATGTTGCTCTGGCAGCGCAACTGTCGTTACTGTCCGGGGTCATGCTGCTAGCCTTTGGCGCGCTGCGCCTGGGCTTTCTGGCCTACTTCCTTAGCCACCCGGTCATCAGCGGGTTTATCTCGGGCTCGGCCATCCTCATCACCATCAGTCAAATCAAGCACCTGTTTGGCATCAACAGCGCGTCGCCCGATGTTTTGGGCATCTTGCACGACGTAATTACCCATTTGCATCAAGCCAACCCGGTAACCACCGTCATTGGGCTGGGTACCCTGGCGTTTCTGGTGGTGGCCCGAAAATGGCTGTCACTATGGCTGCAAAAGCTCGGGGTGTCGGCCCAGCTGGCCGGGCTCTTGGGGCGGCTAGCCCCCATGGCAGCCGTGATTGTCTCGACAGCCATGGTCAGCAGCCTTAACCTCGCCCAGGACGCTGGTGTGCGTATTGTGGGCAACGTACCGCAGGGCCTGCCTGCCCTGCAATTAGTTTTGCCCACATCGGAAGGCATGGCCGCGCTATGGCTACCCGCCTTGCTGATTTCTTTAGTCGGCTTCGTCGAAAGCGTATCTGTCGCGCAGTCGCTCGCGCTTAAACGCCAGCAAAAAATCGTGCCCGACCGCGAGTTGCTGGGGCTGGGCGCTGCAAACGTCGCCAGTGCGTTGTCGGGTGGCTACCCGGTAACCGGCGGCTTCGCTCGATCGGTCGTCAATTTCGCGGCGGGTGCAAACACCCCACTGGCCGGCATTGTTTCGGCGCTGTTAATGGCCGTCGTGATTGCGGCATTTACCGAACTGTTCTACAACCTGCCGCAAGCGGTATTGTCAGCCACCATTATTGTGGCTGTCACCTCGCTTATCGATGTCAGCACACTCAAAGAAACCTGGCACTACGACCGCGCCGACGCACTCTCTTTATTAGCTACTTTACTGGGTGTGGTGTTGCTGGGCGTAGAAGCCGGCGTCATTCTGGGCGTGGCGTTATCGCTGGCGGCCTTGGTATGGCGCAGCAGCCACCCCCATATTGCCGTCGTTGGCCGTGTGCCGGGCACCGAACACTTCCGCAACATCGAGCGCCACAAAGTAGATACTTTGCCTAATTTGCTGGCGTTACGCGTCGACGAAAGCCTGTTCTTTGCCAATGCTGCGCTGGTGCAAAGCAAAATAGAAGCACTCGTCGCCCGCGACCCGAAGATCCGATTCGTTTTGCTGCTGTGCCCGGCTGTCAACCAAATAGACTCTACCGCTCTCGAGGCGTTAACCCAATTGCAAAGCAGCCTTCAGGCAAAAGACATTAAATTTATGCTGGCCGAAGTCAAAGGGCCGGTAATGGATCGCCTGCAAGGGACGACACTCGGGCAACGGTTGGACGGGCTGATTTTTTTAAGTGCCCACGATGCATTTTGCTACGTCGGGCGCCAGTCATCGGCTTAAAAATAAATGCTGTCGCCGCCACTGTCCAGCGAACGCTTCATGGCAAAGTAGGTTTCGAGCACCGACGACTTGTACACAACACCCAACAACTTGGGCTGGTCGCCCCGGGTGACCACCGGCAAGCGCTCCCCCAAAAAATTCACGAACAGTTCCTGCGCCTCATCCAGGCTCATGTCGGGGTGCGCTGGTTTGACGAAATCCAGGCGCAGCACATCGCCAGCCGTCGTCTCGCTGACGTCACTCTGAGTGCGTAGCAAATTGGTCAGGTCTTGCTGGGCAATAACCCCCTGAAACACGCTGTCTTCGTCAACCACATAAACATAACGCACCGGGTAGTCGTTAAACATTTGCAGGGCAACCGATACCGGCGTGGGCGTGGACACCACCGTCACCGCCGGCTTGACCAAATCACCCAACAACGTATTACGTAGACGGTTGCGCAGCAACACGTCACGCTCACGCGTCAGGGTCACTTCGTAAATGGCGACTTCGGCAATGGCACGCGCAACAAAATAGGCCACCACACTGGCCAGCATCAGCGGCAACACCAGCGTAAAGCTATGCGTCATTTCGAAGATCATCAGGACGGCCATGAGCGGCGCCCCAGTACCTGCCGACAAGAACGCCCCCATGCCTACCGCCGTATATAGATAAGGCGACAATGCCAACGACGGGGCTACCCAAGCCAATACTTGGCCAAACAAAGTGCCGACAGCGGCGCCCACAAAAATGGTAGGCGTAAAAACCCCGCCGACAGCGCCTGAGCCCACCGTAAAAGCAGTGGCCAACAACTTGAACACGATGATAAACAACACCGCATACCAGGGCCAAGGCGTGTTTAGCAGCGATGACACAACACTGTAGCCGTTGCCCGATACCGCGGGCAAAAACACCAGCAACATCCCCAGCAAGGCGCCGCCCAGGGCTAGGCGCAACGGTAAAGCCAGGCCGGTGCGCTTAAACAGCGAGCGCGAAAAATCGAGGCCTTTTAAAAAATAAGGTGCCGCAACCCCCGACAGCACACCCAGCAACAACAGGGGTAAGACCGTCACGGCATCGACCATGGGCAAATCGGGCACCGTATAGCTGACTTTGTGATTGGCCAACGTAGACACCGTCAGGCTAGACACCCCGGCAGCAATCAGCAACGGGCCAACCGTTTGGATAGCCATGGTGCCCAAAACAATTTCAGCCACAAAAAGCGCGCCAGCAATGGGCGCACCGTAGGCCGCAGCCACCCCTGCGGCTGCGCCGCAAGCCACGATAAGACGCAGACGAGAGCGGTTGAAAGAAAAGAACCGGCCCAGAATGGAAGCACCCATCGCCCCCAAGTGCACCATTGCCCCTTCACGACCAATCGAGCCGCCGGAAGCCACCGAAAACAGGGATGAGACAGAACGCAGCAACCCTTCACGTACGGACAGCTGCCCATCGCCAATTGCGACAGACTCCATGTAGTCGGAAGGTTTGTTATTGCCGTAACGACCGGCACAGACCAGCAAAATACCGGCAACCAGACCGCCAAACACGGGGGCCAGCAAGCGACCCCACCACGGCAAGGCGTGGATTACATCTTCGACAGCCCCCTGTTGGCCGAAGAACGTACGCTGAAAAATGTGAATGCCTTCGTAGAAAGCCATGGTGGCCAGCGCCCCAAGGACACCGGCCACCATGGCCCATACCAGCATCGCAGGCTGTTGGGACAACCAGCGATAGCCTTGCAAACGGCGCTGTGACGCCACGGGCAAGGCAACCAGACCTGCCCAGAAGCGACGAAGCATGCCCATTGACGCTGCTTAAGCCTGCAGACGAATCGTCAGTTGACTGTGGTGCCGGGGCAGTGCTTCGGGCAAACCGTGACTCAGCTTTTCGAAGAGCTCGGCATGTAGTTCAAGCTCTTTTTTCCAGGCAGCATGATCGACAGCCGTAATCCGCTCGAACAGGTCGACCGTAAACTCAAGGCCTTCCCAATTAAGGTCATCGTAGCGGGGGGTAATGCCCAGCAAGTGCTCTTGCCCGTCGGCCTGGCCCTGGATACGTTCGAGCATCCATTTAAGAACACGCATGTTCTCACCGAAACCTGGCCAGATGAACTTGCCGTTGTCGTCGGTCTGGAACCAGTTGACGCAGAAAATACGAGGCAAGGTTGCATTGGCTTGCTCGAGGCGCTCGCCCATATTTAGCCAGTGCTCGAAGTAGGCGCTCATGTTGTAACCGCAGAACGGCAACATGGCGAACGGGTCTCGGCGCACGACGCCCTGTTGCCCGACAGCGGCTGCAGTAGTTTCGGAACCCAGCGTAGCCGCCATGTAAACACCTTCGAGCCAATTACGCGCCTCGGTAACCAAAGGCACTGTGTCGGAGCGACGGCCACCAAAGATAAAGGCATCGATAGGCACACCGGCAGGGTTGTCCCAGTCGGGGTCGATAACCGGGTTTTGGTCGGCGGCCACCGTAAAGCGGGCGTTAGGGTGGGCTGCCTTGCGACCGCAGTCGGGCGTCCAATCTTTGCCCTGCCAGTCAACCAGGTGGCTAGGTGCCGGGCCCATGCCCTCCCACCAGACATCGCCGTCGTCTGTTAACGCGACGTTGGTGAACAGCACGTTTTCGCGCAGCGTGGCCATACAGTTGTAGTTGGTTTTTTCGTTGGTGCCGGGCGCAACACCAAAATAGCCGGCCTCGGGGTTGATGGCATACAAGCGGCCATCGGCACCGGGTTTGATCCAGGCAATGTCGTCGCCAATGGTGGTGACCTTCCAGCCGGGCAGTGCCGCGGGCGGGATCAGCATGGCGAAATTGGTTTTACCGCATGCCGACGGGAACGCGGCCGCGACGTGCATTTTTTTGCCTTCGGGCGACGTAACGCCCAGAATCAGCATGTGCTCGGCCATCCAGCCCTGGTCGTTGCCCATGGCCGATGCAATACGCAAGGCCAGGCATTTTTTACCCAGTAGCGCGTTACCGCCGTAGCCCGAACCAAACGACCAGATTTCGCGGGTTTCGGGGTAATGAACAATGTACTTTGTGCTGTTGCAGGGCCAAGCGACATCAGCCTGCCCCTGGGCCAGCGGCATGCCCACCGAATGCACACAGGGCACGTAACTGCCATCGGTGCCCAGAACGTCGTAAACCTTACGGCCCATACGGGTCATGATGCGCATGTTGACAACAACGTAAGGCGAGTCGGAGAGCTCGACACCAATATGGGCAATGGGCGAACCCAACGGCCCCATGGAAAAGGGAATGACATACATGGTGCGGCCACGCATGCAACCCTCGAAGAGGCCGTTAAGCGTTTGCCGCATTTGGGCCGGGTCCATCCAGTTGTTGGTGGGGCCAGCGTCTTCTTGCTTTTGCGAACAAATAAACGTACGGTCTTCGACACGGGCCACGTCGGACGGATCGGACCAGGCCAAATACGAATTGGGGCGCTTTTCGGGGTTGAGGCGCCGCAAGGTGCCGCCCTCGACCATCATGTTGCACAGACGGTCGTACTCTTCTTGCGAGCCATCGCACCATTCGATGCGATCGGGTTGAGTCAGTGCTGCGACTTCAGCAACCCATGCTTTCAGGCGCTCGTGGCGCACCCATTCGGGGGCGTTGATGTCAGTAGTAAGTTTGCCGTCGGTAGCAGCGCTCATAAGCCAAGGTCTCCGGGAAAACAGGGCACACCAATGCCCTCAAATAATCGTGGTCAGTAAATAGACCGGGCCATTTTATTACCATTTCGCGACAGCGCATACTGGCCATAAACTTGACACCTTAGTAAGGCATATTTACTATCAGTGCACACAAAAACACAACCACCGGAGGCACTCCATGCAGATGACTAAATTCCTTAAACGCAGTCTCGTTGCGCTGTCCATCGCCTCGATGGGCACTGTGGCGCACGCCGCTGAAGACCTGAAAATCGGCTTCATCCTGCCTATGTCCGGCCCCTTCTCTTCTTATGGCCAACAAATTCTTAACGGCGCCAAAGTGTATATGGCACAGCACGGCGACACCGTCGCCGGCCGTAAAGTCGTCATCGAAGTCAAAGACGACACTGGCGTCGCGCCCGAAGTCAGCAAACGCGCCGCTCAAGAATTCGTTGTGCAAGACAAGGTCGACATTCTGGCCGGCTTCGGCCTGACCCCGTCGGCATTTGCCGTGGCGCCCATCGCAAGCCAGTCCAAAACACCGATGATCGTTCTCAATGCCGCCACTTCGTCCATTACAGAACGTTCCCCCTATATTGTTCGCACCTCGATGACCCTGCCGCAAACCACGGCGCCTATGGCCCAGTGGGCCGCCAAGAACGGCATCAAAAAGGTCTACACGGTGGTGGCTGACTTCGGCCCGGGTCACGATGCTGAAAAGCAGTTCACCAAAACCTTCACCGAAAACGGCGGCGAAATCGTCGGTCAGGTCCGCACACCATTGGCGAACCCCGACTTTTCCCCCTTCCTGGCACGCGTCAAAGACAGCGGTGCTGATGCGGTCTTCCTGTTTGTGCCCGCCGGCGAACAGGGCGTGTCTTTCCTTAAGGGCTACAAACAACGTGGCCTCGACAAGGCCGGCATCAAACTTATTGCCCCGGGCGACCTGACCGACGAAGACGTCCTCGACGCCATGGGCGACGAATCCATCGGCGCAATCACCTCGATGCAGTACGCCGAAGCCCACGACTCTGACTTGAACCGCAAGTACACGCAAGACTATTACAAGGCCAACCCTAACAAACGCCCTAACTTCATGTCGGTTGCCGGTTACGACGGCATGAAGCTGATTTACAGCGTGCTTGAAAAAACCAAAGGCGACGCAAGCGGTGACGCGTTTGTCGCAGCTGCCAAAGGCATGAGCTGGGAAAGCCCGCGCGGCCCAATCACCATCGACCCCGAAACACGCGACATTATTCAAAACATTTACATTCGCGAAGTTAAAAAGGTCGACGGCAAGCTTCAAAACGTCGAATTCGACGTAGTCGAACAGCTTAAAGACCCTGGCAAGGCCGCTGCTGCAGCCGCCAAGTAACTATGTCTGAAGGCGATTTGCACAACGACCTGTGGCGTCATCAAAATGTAGGTCGCCTGCTGAACAACGCCATTACCCGGCTTGAACACCGCGTACTGGACGAAATGCGAAAGGCCGGCCACGGCGGCCTTTCGCTCAGCCACATCACCATTACCCGGAACCTCGACCTGACCGGCACACGAGCCACCGAGCTGGCCCGTCGCGCCGACATCACCAAGCAATCGGCCGGCGAACTGATTGCCCAACTAGAAACACTGGGCTTGGTCGAGCGCCTGCCCGACCCCGAAGACCGCCGGGCAAAAATTGTTTGCTTTACGCCCGCGGGGCTGGCCTGGTTGACTGCCTTCAAGCATGCCCTTGAAATCGCCGAGCAAGAAATGGCCCAAGAAATTGGAGCCGCCTCATTTGCGCAATTACGCAAGGCCTTAAGTCGGTACAACCAGGGCCGCTGATTCGCGCTGCCTTTCGCGCACCTCACTGACACAACGACACAAGATCATCAGTCCTGCCTGTTGACAAATTAGTAAGGCAAACTTACTATGTCGCATAGCCGTGCCAATGCCGATTTCGATGGCACACAAATAACCCAACGACCTACTGGTGAACCCGATATGACTTTACCCAGCATAACTTCTGTCATGATTGTGGGCGGTGGCCCATGCGGCCTGATGCTGGCCAACGAGCTGGGCCGGCGTGGCGTCAGTGCGGTACTGATCGACGAGAAAGCCAGTACGGCTTTCAACCCCCAGGCCAACGCCACCCAGGCGCGCACAATGGAGCACTATCGGCGACTGGGTTTCGCACACGAAATCCGCGACTTGGGCTTGCCCTCTGATTTCCCCACCGACATTGCTTACTTCACGCGTTACGCCACCCACGAGTTGGCGCGCTTTCAGCTACCCTCGGCTGCCGAAGCCAAGAAGAAGATCCATTCTTTATCTGGGTCGTGGAGCGCGGCCGAACTACCTCACCGTATCTCGCAAAAATACGTTGAACAGGTACTGCACAAACACGCCGAGAAACTGCCGGGCATATCTATTAATTTTGGCTGGCGCATGCTGGCGTTTCGCGACTTGGGCGACCATGTCGAGGTAGACGTTGAGTGCGTGGCCGATGGCAAGCAACAAACCATTACCGCCGACTACATGCTGGGCGCCGACGGCCCCCGCAGCAAAACCCGCGAAACCCTGGGCTATCGCTACAGCGGCGAAACGGGCGTTGTGCGCGACTTCATGGGCGGACGTATGTATGCCATTTACGCACGTTGCCCCGCCTTTTACGACGAAGTCCCACACCCCCCGGCCTGGATGAACGTCTGCTTCAACGGCGAGCGTCGCGCTTTTATGGCGGCTGTCGACGGCAAGGGCGAGTTTGCCTTCCACACCCAACTCAAGCCGCACGAATCCGAAGACAACATCACAGAAGCCGACGCGCGGCGCATGTTCCAAATGGCCGTCGGCAAACCTGTTGAAGTCGAAATTTTGTCGCACGGTGCCTGGACGGCAGGCCATGCGCTGGTGGCCGACCACATGCAAAAGGGCCGTGTTTTTATCGGCGGCGATGCAGCACACCTGTTCACCCCGACGGGCGGACTGGGCTACAACACGGCTGTTGAAGACGCCGTTAACCTGGCGTGGAAACTAGCGGCCGTTCTCAAAGGGCTGGCCTCACCCGCCTTGCTTGAGACCTATGAAACCGAACGCCGGCCACTGGCTGTGCGCAACACGGGTTACGCCCGGACATTCGCCGACTCATTAGGGCTCTACACACCTGTCCCGGAAATTGAAGACGACAGCGAAGCCGGCCAAAAGGCGCGCGATGCCGCCGGTGCTTATCTTGCCGGACACGGCCGGGCCGAATTCAATATCCCCGGCATCACTTTTGGCGGCCGTTACGACGGATCGGCGGCGATTGTGTCCGACGGCACGCAACCACCACCCGACGCCGCCAACGAATACACGGCCACAGCCTGCCCCGGCGGCCGCCCGCCCCATTGCTGGCTTTCCGAAACCACCTCGCTGTACGATACCTTCGGATTTGAATGGACCTTGCTGTGCATGAGCCCGGACCAAGCCAGCACACAGGACATCGAGCAACATGCGCAAAAGCGCGGTCTTGATCTTAAAATTGTGCACGCGCCACAAGCCCGCGCCCTGTATGACGCCGACTTTGCCCTGATCCGGCCCGACCAGATCGTGGCATGGCGTGGCAGCAGTGTCGACCGCGCCGGCAAGGCTCTGGCGCAAATACTGGGTTACAACGTTTAAAAAGCAAACTTGCCGGGGACTCCAACACATGCAAACCGACTTTATCTACGAAGCCCTGCCCACCCGCGTGGTTTTTGGCGAAGGCAAACTCGACCAATTACTGCCAGAAATAGAACGACTGGGTGCAAAGCGCGCATTGGTACTGTCGACCCCGCAGCAAGAAGCCTGGGCACAGCAAATTTCTGAAAGTCTGGGCGCGGCCAGCGCCGGCGTCTTTGCAGGCGCTGCCATGCATACACCGGTAAGCGTCACGTTAACGGCCATGGAGCACGTCAAAGCCAGCGGCGCCGACTGCCTCGTTGCCCTGGGCGGCGGATCTACCATTGGCCTGGCCAAAGCCATTGCCGTGCGTACCGGGTTGCCGCAAATCGCCGTACCCACCACCTACGCCGGCTCAGAAATGACGCCCATTCTGGGGCAAACCGAAAACGGCATAAAAACCACCATACGCCAGCCGGTCATACAACCCAAAGCCGTAATTTACGACGTTAACCTCACACTGACACTGCCTGTAGGCATGTCGGCCACCAGTGGGCTAAACGCTATGGCGCATGCCGTCGAAGGCCTTTACGCCCAAGACCGCAACCCTATTATTTCGCTGATCGCCGAAGACGGCATCCGGGCCATGGCGTATGCGCTGCCCATTATTGCTCAATCGCCGCAAGACAAAGAAGCCCGACTACAAGCCCAGTACGGCGCGTGGCTGTGCGGGATTTGCCTAGGGTCGGCCGGCATGGCACTGCATCACAAGCTGTGCCATGTACTGGGGGGGTCATTTGACTTGCCACACGCCGAAACCCACGCCATTATGCTGCCGCACACCGCTGCCTATAACACGCCAAACGCGGGCGAGGCCATGTCGCGCGCCGCACGGGCGCTCGGTACCGACGACGCTGGTCAGGGGCTTTGGCAGTTGGCTAAAAACATTAATGCGCCCATGGCGCTCAAAGACATCGGCATGGCCCAGGCAGACATCGAAAAAGCGCTGGACATCGCCCTGAAAAACCCCTACTGGAACCCCCGCCCCCTTGAAGCCAACAGCCTGCGCGGCCTGCTGCAGAGAGCCTGGGCGGGCGAGCCGCCCCAACCTTAAAAACGCCGCGCCCCATCAAGCATCGGCAGTTTTATCGGGCTCGGGTTGGGCTACCAACAGTTCAAGCTTTTCAATATCAATGTCAGTATGCAGGGGCTCGATAGCCGGCATGGTTTTATTGGCTTTAGCAGACAGCTCGTTAAAGCGTGAGACCTTGCCGTACAACCCCTGCCGGCCCGCCAACGATGTAACAGCGCGGTTGTAGTGGTTATTTGCGGTACCCAACGTGTCGCCCAGTTTTTTAAGGTTTTCGGCTACCACAACCACTTGGTTATAGATTTCGCCGGCTCGGGCGCTGAGCTCTTGCGCCTGTGCATTGCTGCGCGACACCATCCAGAGGTTCGCCACCGTCTTAAGTATGGGCATCAGCGTGGTGTGCGAGACCATAACCACATTGCGCTGATAGCCATAGTTGAACAGGTCTTTATTGAATTTTAGGGCTTCGATGTAAGCCGACTCGATCGGCATGAACATCAGCACGAAACTGGGACTACGCATGCCGATAAGGTTGCTGTAGTCTTTGCGTGACAAGTCATCGATGTGATTGCGTACGGCCTTGACATGAGCCTCCAGCGCGGCGTCGCGCTCGGCATCGGTAGCCGCCGACAGCGCCCGGTCGTAATCCACCAGCGACACTTTACTGTCGATCACCATATGCTTGTCATCGGGCAGCTTGATGACGAAGTCGGGGTGACGGTACTGGCCTTCAGTATCCTGGAAGCGCAATTGCGCATCGTAGTGGTCCCCTTTGACCAGCCCGGCCAGCTCAAGCGTACGCTCAAGCTGGATCTCGCCCCAATTACCCGTGGTTTTCTTATCACCCTTAAGCGCCAGCGCCAGGCTATTGGCCTCGCTACTCATGCGCAAACCGACTTCCAGCACTTGCTTGATTTCAGCCCCCAACGATGCTTGACCTCGCACCGACGCATCGTGCACCTGATTAATGCGCTGCTGAAATGCGGAAATTTGCTCGCGAAACGGTTTAAGCAAGCTGTCGAGCGACGACTGGCTGTTTTGCGCAAACGTCTTACCCTTCTCTTCCAGTATCTGGTTGGCCAGATTCTGGAATTCGTTCTTAAGCTGTTCACGCGACTGATCGAACGATTGGCGCAAGGTATCGAAACTGGCCTGCTTTTCGTCGTACTCGGCCTGAAGCCGGGTGAGCTGCCTGTCGATATCAGCAAACCGGCCTTGTAAAGATGTCAGCTCACGTTCTTTATCGACAACGTTGTCGCGGGCCTCATCGAGGCGTTCGCGCAAATTACGGGTTTCGGATTCGAGCCCGGCCACTTTACGATCGAGCTGCTGCTTGTCGTCGTCAAGCTCGGCCAGGCGCAAGGTTTGCTGCTGACGTTGCGTGTCGGCCTCGGCCAGCCGCGCGTCAAGCTGGCGGGCTCGCCCTTCGGACTCGGACAAACGAAAATCGGCCTGTTGGCGGTCAAGCTCGGCCTGCCTGCGCACCGCCGCCAACACCCCCCGGAAGTAGAGCGCCGACACGAGCACACCCAACAGCACGCCGGCCAGCACCCAACCCACAAGCGCGATTTCGTTTCCCTGGAAATTCACCGTTTACCTTCACTTTTCGTTTGCATAACCTGATCGTCGCCCAAATGGAGCGACGCCTTAGCTGACATTCTTCTTGACGCCGAAGCAGTGGTCCAGCGTGGGGAAGGTGCCATCGCGTACGCTGTCGGCATACTGCGCCGCCGCGTCGCGAATCAGCGTAGCCGCATCACCAAACTGCTTTGCAAATTTGGGGATGCGATCGCCACTTAAACCCAGAATGTCTTCGGTCACCAAAATTTGGCCATCACATGCCGGCGACGCGCCTATGCCAATGGTTGGAATAGACAAGGCCTCGGTAATGCGACGCGCCAGCCCTTCGGCCACGCCCTCAAGCACGACCCCAAAGGCGCCGGCTTTTTCGTGTGCCAGGGCGTCCTGGAAAATACGTTCGGCTGCAACGTCGTTAAGCCCTTGCGCCTTGAAGCCCCCCATCGTATTGACGTGCTGCGGCATCAGGCCGACGTGCGCCAGCACAGGCACGCCCCGTTCGACCAGAAACTGGGTCGTGGGCGCCATCACGGCACCGCCTTCAAGCTTGACCCCCGCCACGCCGCTCAGCGACATCATGCGAGCTGCACTACGAAAAGCCTGCTCGGGGGATTCTTGATAGCTGCCAAAAGGCATGTCGACAATAATGCAGGCCCGACGGGTGGCGCGCACGACAGCCGCCGCATGCGCGGCCATTTGGTCGACAGTGATGGACAAGGTGTCGGGCAGCGCGTAACCCACCATCGCGGTAGAGTCGCCGATCAAGATCATGTCCTGACTGTCGTCGAGCAAGCGCGCAATAGGCGCAATGTACGCCGTCAGGGACGCAATCTTCTTTTGGCCCTTGTAGGCCATTAACTGCGGAACGGTAAGCCGCTTAACCTCGGTATGTATACTCACAGAGTGCTCCTGGATGACTGCGCATTATTGGCCGTAGGTTCAAAAAAGGGGCATACCCTGTTTCAAGCTTTACGGAGATACGCATGTCCTCTATTGTAAATAGCGTCAAGTTCCACGACGGTAACACAGCGCCCCGCGTAGGTTTTGGTGTGTGGCAAATTGAAAACGACGTGGTCACGCCAGCAGTACAGACAGCCATTGAATCGGGCTACCGCCTGATCGACACTGCGGCCATTTACGGTAACGAAGAAGGCGTCGGCCGTGCCATTAAAACCTGTGGGCTTGACCGCAAAGACCTGTTCATTACCACCAAACTCTGGAACGATCGCCATGGCTACGACGAAACCATGGCCGCGTTCAACGAAAGCATGGACAAGCTTGACCTGGACTACGTCGACCTGTACCTGATTCATTGGCCCGCGCCGAAAATTGGTCTGTATGTTAAGTCTTGGAAGGCCCTGATACAACTGCGTGACGAAGGTCGGATCAAATCAATCGGGGTGTCGAACTTTAACAAGAACCACCTCGAGACGCTGCTTGATGAAACCGGAGTGCTGCCGGTGGTGAATCAAATCGAACTGAACCCCCGCTTTCAGCAGCCCGAATTGCGTGAGTTTCATGCACAGCACAACATAGTGACCGAATCATGGAGCCCCTTGGGTCATGGTTTGCTATGGGACAACCCCGTATTGACCCAAATTGCCCAAAAGCACAAGCGCTCGTTAGCCCAGGTGGTGCTGCGCTGGCACTTGCAACTAGACTGCATGGTGATCCCGAAATCGGTCAACCCCGAACGCATGCGCGAAAACCTGGCGCTTTTCGACTTTAGCCTCGACGAACAAGACATGGTCGAAATTGCGGCGTTGCATGATGCAGAGGCCCGCCATGGGCCCGACCCAGAGCGATTCAGGCTACCCAAGGCCGGCTGACGACGGCCACGGCCAATACCCCGGGCGGCCGCCCGGGGCTTCTGGGTTCAGGCAGCCTGCTGCCGACGCGCCTGATCGCTTTGACGTTTGGCGGTCACCACCCGCGCCATGGCCCAAAACGCAAGCGCGGGCGCCAGCGCAAACAACAAGAACAAGGCTTGCGACGCCTGCACGGCGCCCACCACGCCCCCCGGGTCGGTCATGCCGGCCGCGTTAACGACCATGCCGCCCAACGTCGACCCCAGCGCCAACGCATACAACTGAACGGTAATCATGCCAGATGACGCAATGCTTTCTTGCCCCGACGGTGCGCTGCGGAAAACCTGAGCCAGCAAGTGCGGCCAGCACATGCCAATACCCAGACCCACACCAAGCAAAGCCAGACTAAGCACCCATACCCAGCCAGTGTCAAAAGCATCGAGCCATGGCACCAGTACCAACAGCGCCAACAAAGACAACGCCGTCACCGCGGGGCCGCTACGCATTAAAAAGCGGGCGACCGCCGGCCCCCGGCCCGAGCTGGAAATAGAGCCAATCGTCCAGCCCATGGACATGATCGCCGTCATGTAGCCTGCCGCCAGGGGTTCGAGGTCATGAATGGTTTGTAAGAAATACGGCACAAAGATTTCGACGGTAATTGCAGCACTCATGAGCGCGACGCATGCGTAGATACTGCCCATGGGTTCGCGTAATGAATAGGAGCCCTCGGGCAACCAGCGAACGGTGCCTGGGCGTTGCTCTAGTCGGACCACGTAAATGGCAATAAGCACCCCCGCCAAAATGCCCAATGCATTCCAGGTGACTGCCGTCGACAAGCTACCCGCTGAAACAGCCAGCACCGACAACACAATGAGCGCGACCTTTCCCACGGGCACATTCACGCGCTGACGGGGCGCATCGGCATTACTGACGGTGTTTTCGTTGATTTCGCGGATGACCAGCCACGCCAAACCGGCCGCTACCGGCAAGATGGCGCCAAAAGCCCACCGCCAATGACCCGACTGGGCAAACATGCCGCCAATAGCAGGGCCGCTGAGCGTCGCCACCCCCCACATGCTCGACGTCAAACCCATGGCGCGCGTCCAGAGTCGCTCTTCGAAAACCACACGAATGGACGAATAACACAACCCCAGGAGCAAACCGCCTCCCAGGCCCTGAATCGTGCGACCAAACAGCATAAGCGCCATAGAGGGCGCCAGCGCACAAAGCGTCGTGCCCACGGAAAACACCACAATGGCCACCAAAAACGCCTTCTTCAACCCCAAGGTATCGAAGGCCTTGGCCGACAGCGCCGATGCCATGATTGACGCTGCGACGAACAACGTCATGTTCCAGGCGTAATACTCGAGGCCGCCGATGTCACGCACCACAGAAGGCAATATGGTCGTGGCGATATAAACATTGACGGCGTGCAGTGCCACGCCACCGGCCACGGCCAGCGAACGCAAACCGTTGCGCCCCGAAAGCAATTCCCCCCACGAGGCTTGCTGCCCCGACCCTGCATGCTGACTCATATAACCCCTTTGGGTGGAAGGCGACAATCGTCGCAGTCTGGATAAAATCGTTCAAGAATGGCCACGACTTCGTCGGCCGTTTCGACCACACTGACCAGATCGCGATCTTGCGGTGAAATCATGCCTTCCTCGACCAGGAAGTCCAAGTCGACCAAGCGAGACCAGAATGACTTGCCGACCAACACGATAGGCATGCGCGCCATTTTCTCGGTTTGCACCAGCGTTAGCGCCTCGAAGAGTTCGTCGAGCGTGCCGAACCCACCCGGGAACGCCACCAATGCGCGCGCCCGCATCATGAAATGCATTTTGCGCAACGCAAAATAATTGAAGTGAAAACACACCGTCGGGCTGATATACGGATTGGGCTCTTGTTCATGGGGCAAAGTGATATTTAGCCCCACGCTCAAGGCATCGGCTTCGAAAGCGCCGCGGTTACCGGCCTCCATGATGCCGGGGCCGCCGCCGGTTACCACCACAAACTGGCACGGGCTGTTGACCTGAAAACGCTTGGACACGATATGCGCAAACCGCCGTGCCTCTTCGTAATATCGAGAGTAATGCACCTGCTTCGCGGCTTTGGCTAGTGCCTGTTGGGCCTGGGGATCTTCGGGATGACGCGCAGCGTTTTCGGTGGCTTGACTCAGCACATGCTGGGCCTGTTCAGCCGGCAAGATACGCGCGCTGCCAAAAACCACAATGGTCGATTCGATATGGTTTTTGCGTAGGTAATACTCGGGCTTGAGCAGCTCAAGCTGCAAGCGTACCGGCCGCAGGTCTTCGGCCTCCATGAAGTCGGCGTCTTTATAGGCCACGCGGTACGAGGGACTATCGATGAGATTTTGCTTTAACGCAGAAAGTTGTTCAGGAGTAAGTTTGTGACTGGGCATTATTGTTCTTCATTGAAGGGACCAAGGCGTTTGGGTCAGGCCAAGCTGCGTTCAAGGCGATCAAGGGTTTCGTAGGCCGACAGCACCCCGGCCACGCCCGATCGCGGTTCGCGCCCCGCCTGGATGGCCTCGAAAAACTCGCGATCTTGCAGCTCAATGCCGTTCATGGACACGTCGACACCCGATAAGTCGACCGGGCGGCCATGCCCATCGACCAGCTCATCGTAGCGCGCAATGTACGTGCCGTTGTCGCAGATGTACCGGAAAAAGGTACCCTGCGGACCATCATTATTGAACGAAAGCGTGAGTGAGCAGAGCGCCCCCGAGGGCACCTGCAACTGGATCGACATATCCATGGCAATGCCCAAATCGGGGTGCGGCGGCCCCTGCATGGCATGTACGCGCGACGCAGTCTGGCCGGTTTGGTACTGAAACAGGTCAACGGTATGACAGGCATGGTGCCAGAGCAGATGGTCTGTCCAGCTACGGGGCTCACCGGCCGCATTGATATTGCTGCGGCGAAAAAAGAACGTTTGCACATCAAGATGCTGCAACGTGAGCTCGCCCGACAAAATGCGGCGCCGGATCCATTGGTGCCCCGGGTTGTAACGCCGCGTGTGGCCCGCCATGGCCACCACCCCGACTTGTTGCTGTAATGCGACTATTTTACGTGCATCGTGCAAGTTATCGGCCATAGGGATTTCAATTTGAACCGGCTTTTTTGCGTTTAAACACGCAATGGCCTGCGCGGCATGAACCTGGGTTGGGCTGCACAAAATAACCGCATCAACATCATTGCGCGCCAGGCTTTCGTTCAGGTCGAGCGTGACGTGCGGCACCCCAAAACGCGCGGCAACGGCCTGCGCCTGCGCCAAACTGCGCCCCCCAACCACCGAGCTGACGGCCACGCCATCGATGGCGGCGATGGCATCCAGGTGCTTTTGGCCAAAAGCGCCAAGTCCCACAATACAAACCTTCATTTCAGACCTTTAGACTTCGACAAGCCTCAATAAAATGCGTGAAGCGTTTTGCAAGAATAGCCGTAGGCATTTGTTACAAAAGCACTTTTACGTTTACCGCGCAGGCTGCTCCCGCTGCGCCAGCCCTCAGGTTTCCACCATGAACAATCTCAAAATCGGCACCCGCCTCATTGTAAGCTTTGCCGTCATGCTTCTCTTCATCGCCGTGCTGGCAAGTATCGGCATTTGGCGGGTCCAGGGCTCCGACGCCATGGCCTCTGACCTGACCGAAACCCGTTTGGCCAGCGAACGCATGATCACCGAATGGAGCAAGCTGACCGCACTTAATGCCACACGCACCCTCGCAAATGCCCGACTGACCGACACCGCCACCATCAAGCACTTCGAGGACCAGATGAAGGTCACCAGCGCCGAGATCAGCAAGATCCAGACTGCGCTGAAAGAAAAGCTCACCAACCCCGAAGCCCTACGGCTTTACGACGTTATCCAGCAGCGTCGTAATGAATACGTTGGCAAACGTAACGATGCGCTTGAACAACGCCGCCAGGGCAACCTGCAGGCCGCACAAAATTTTTACGACAACGAACTCGAAGGCCTGCTTGATCGCTACAACGGCAGCATTACAGACCTGCTCAAGTTCCAACAAAGCCTCATCGATAGTAACGCCCACACACTCCACGACAACAACACACTGGCACTGAACCTGCTTGTCGGGTTGACGGCTGTGTCTTTGCTTATCGGGCTGCTGCTGGCCATCTCCATCACGCGCTCTATCACCCGCCCACTCACCAATGCCGTCAACTTTGCCGAAAAAGTCTCTAACCGCGACCTGACCAGCCGTATCAACGTCAAGGGCAGCGACGAACTGGCCGCCCTCATGACCGCTCTGCAGCGCATGAACGCCAACCTGCTTAACGTCGTACGCGAAGTCAAAGACGGCGCCGACTCGATTGCCACCGCCGCAGGGCAAATCGCCGCGGGCAATATGGACTTGTCTTCACGTACCGAGCAACAGGCCAGCTCGCTGGCCGAAACTGCAGCCACCATGGAGGAGCTCACGACCACCGTCAAACAAAATGCCGACAACGCCCGTCAGGCCAACGGACTGGCCGAGTCGGCCGCCAGCGTGGCCACCAAAAGCGGTCAAGTCGTCGCTCAGGTGGTGGACACCATGGGCGCCATCAACGAGTCGTCCAAGCAAGTGGTCGACATCATCAGCGTCATCGACTCTATCGCCTTCCAGACCAATATTCTGGCCTTGAACGCGGCGGTCGAAGCGGCACGCGCCGGCGAACAGGGCAAAGGCTTTGCGGTCGTGGCCTCTGAAGTACGTTCACTGGCCCAGCGCAGCGCCCAGGCCGCCAAAGAAATCAAAGACCTCATCGACAAGTCGGTCAGCATCACACAAACCGGCAACCGCTTGGTCGCCGAAGCCGGTACCACCATGCAGGAAACCGTTGCCAGCATTAAACGCGTCACCGACATCATGGGCGAAATCACCGCCGCCAGCCAAGAGCAAAGCATCGGCATTGACCAGGTAAACCAGGCCGTTTCGCAAATGGATCAGGTCACGCAGCAAAACGCCGCCCTCGTTCAAGAGGCCTCGGCCGCCTCCGACAGCCTGCAAGACCAGGCCGGCACCCTGGCCAAGCTGGTCTCGACCTTCCGGGTCGACAGCAATAACCGAGAAATCGACGTCACCCCACGCAACGTCCAAGCCATCGGCGAGTCGCGTCAGTTGCTGGCATAGCCGCGCACTGGTTTTAAGCAACAAAAACGACGGGCCGACACAACAGTGTCGGCCCGAATACATTCAGTAGTAGACAACGCGCAAAAATACGACTACATTCATTCAAAGATTTTTCAAGTTCGTTGTATTTAAGTTCAAACAGTACGTCTTTTTGCTCGAGTCGCCGTTCCTTGAATAAGTCTTGCCTAGGGCATATTGGCCCATATTTTTTTAAGGAATTGTCACATGACTACGCAAACCGGTATTGTTAAATGGTTCAACAACGAAAAAGGCTTCGGCTTCATCACTCCCGATGCTGGCGGTAAAGACCTGTTCGCACACCACACCGACATCGTTGGTACAGGCTACAAATCGCTGAACGAAAACCAACGCGTTTCGTTCGAAACAGCCGACAGCCCCAAAGGCCCCCAAGCTAAAAACATCCAGGCCGCCTAAGCACACGTTTACCGTGTCTTAAGCTAAAAACGCCCCGAAAGGGGCGTTTTTTATTGGGTTTTAGGCAACAACACCAGCTATCGGACTACCGGCACAGCAAGCTTGCGCTTTAAATACCGCATCAACCCGCCCAGTACGGGCAGCTTTTCGTAAAGCTCTTCGGCTGCGTCCCAGTAGTCGCGATGCAACACAATTCGGCCGTCGCTACCCCACTGCACATGACTGCCCCCTTTTATTTCCCACGCCCGGGCGGTACGACCGCCGGTCGAATAAAAGTGAAATGACCAAACCAAAAACCCCTTGTCGCCCTGAACAATAGTGTCGTGCACCACAAAACGCGGCTGCTGCACGGTATCGAACATATGGCGGAAAATAGATTGAATGGCATCCACGCCCACGACATCATTAAACGGGTCTTTGAAGCGGGCCTGCTCAGCGTAAAAACGTCCTAAGCGCTCTAGGTTGCCCAGGGACAACTGCTCGTAGTAGGCCGCCAATTCGGCCATGTGCCGAGCCGGCCCCACCAAATGCGTTTGCCCGTCAGTGCCGGGCGACGAGGTCTGCGTCATAGTCCAGTTCCTTTATGAACCAGCTTGAAGTAAAGGCTATAGGGTAGCCAACGCAAGGCTTTAAGAATCAAAGAAAAGCGTTTGGGAAAGTCGATCTCGAAACTGCCACGCAACCAACCCTTTTCAATGGCATCAGCTGCCTGCTCAGGAGTTTGCAAAAACGGCATGGGGAATTCGTTTTGACGGGTCAAAGGGGTTTCGACAAACCCGGGATGAACCACCGACACCCCAATACCCAGAGGTCGCAAATCCAGAAAAAGTGTTTCGGCCAAATGCGTCAGCGCGGCCTTAGTGGGGCCATACGCCAGACCTTGCGGCAGCCCGCCAAAGCCAGCCACACTGGACACCAGGCTGATATGCCCGCTGCCTTGCTGCAAGAATAACGGTATGACCGGTGCCAGCACATTCAGGGCCCCAATGTAGTTGACCTGCTGATGCTGCACCATTTGACTGAGGTCGAATTGCTGGGCGCGCATCGCCTGATAAACGCCAGCGCAGTACAAGACGCGGTCTAAACGCCCGTATCGATGCACAATGGCGTTACACGCAGAACGCACTGCCGCGACATCGGTAACATCGAGTGCGAGCGCCAGACAACCGTTGAATCGGGCCTCGAAGGTGTGGAGCGCCGAAGCATTACGGGCCGACACCACTACCTTGACGCCCTTTGAGGCCAACCTTTCTGCAACGGCACGGCCGATGCCCGTTGAGGCACCGACGACCCAAACGACCTGATCAGCCGAATAATCGAAGCGGGGATTCAGTGCCATACGTTACCTTTAACGTTTATGAAACGACAGCGTGACATCGCCCAGACGGATGCCGAATTTGCTCATGACCGCCTTATTCAACATGACCTTGTCATCCATCAGGTACATCCAGTCGTTGAACGAAACGTCGTAGGTGCGTTCGCCAACGGGCAACCGCAACACATAACGCCACTGAAACGCATTACCCGCTACCTCGCCGGACGCTTCGCCAACCACATCTTCGGCGGTGCCCGTATAACGCCCGTCGCCCTGATAAGTCAGGTACCAGACACGGCGTTGCTTCTCGCCGTCGCTGTAAATAAAGTCCTCTTCCAGCACCCCTTTATTGCCTTCCCAACTGGCCTTGATTTTGACAGTAAAGCGTTTGACCACCTTGCCGCTGCGGTCGGTAAACAAGCCGTAGGCATCAATGTCACCCACAAAATATTCGCGCAAATCAAGCACGGGCCGCTCGGCTGCATAATCGGCAGGCTTGGGCGATGCGCAGGCGATCAGCCCCATACAAGCGACCGATAGCGTGGCCCAACGCACGCCCCGTTTCCAGGCAGTAAATACAGGCATATCAATGCTCCTTATCCCAACGGCGACGCCATAGCCATAACGTATAAAGCGCCACCAGTTTCAAACAACAAGGCAGGACTGCGTACGCCAGACTTAGCGAACGCAACCCCTGTTCGTCGGTTTGGCCAGGCGTATACCCCAGCCACTGCAACATCGGCAACACCAGCCCTGCCGCCAGGGCCAGATTCAATTTCGACGCACTGTTCCACCAGCCAAAGTACGCACCTTCGGCGTCGGCGCTCATTGCCTCAGTACGAATAACGCGAGCCAGCAACGGCGTCGGCAACGCAAGGTCGGCGCCCAGCGCAAAGCCGCTGGCCGCACAAATCAATAAAAACAATGTCGTGTCCCCGGCTCCCAGAAACGCCGCCCCGAAAAAGCTGACAACGGCCAAGGTCATGCCCGCCGCCCAGCTTGCCCCCAGGCCAACACGGGAAACCACTTTGACCCAAACCGGCAGCGACGCCGCCGCACAGGCAAAGTAAATGGCCAGAAACGCCCCTTCCCAACCTGCCGCCTGCAAACGGTCGTTGACAAAGAACAGCAACAAAGTCGCAGGAATAGCACTGGCAATGCCATTGACCAGAAACACGCCTATCAGCCCACGAAACGCAGGGCCATGCCAGGGCAACGCAAAATAATGCAAGGACAGCTTATGAGTGACAGCGCCTTGAGCAGCCCCGGCGCGACTGATGTCGAGCGCTACAGGAGCAGGCGCGCGTCCCAACGCCAACCAGCCCAGCCACAGCGCTACCCCCAAGACCACAGCAGTCGCCGACATACCAACCACGGTAGGCAAGACGCTGGCGAGCATCACACCGACCAGGGTGGCGGCTTCGCGCCACGACACCCAACGGCTTTGTACCTCGTCGCCGCCCTTAAGGCGCGCAGCCCACGCCTGATGGGTAATGGTGAGCGCACTGTAGGCCAGGTAAGTCAACATCAGCATGAGCGCACACCATGCCAGCAACGCCGTGTGTGGTTCATGCAAGGCCAGTGGTGGGAAAAACAACCCAGTAAAGCCCGCCAGCAATACCAAGCACCCCACACCTAGGGAAAGCTGCAACGCGCGCCTGGAGACTGAAAAGAGGCGATCGGCCACATAGCCCATCACCGGGTCGGTGACAGCGTCGAAGATACGGACAAACAACAGCACCGCCCCCAATGCCGCCAATGAGGTCCCGAACTGTTCGGCATAATAGGCCGGCATGTACACGTAAAGCGGCAACGCGACGAACGCCAAAGGCAACCCCAGGGCGCCATAGTAAAAGCCCGCCGCGGGCGCGGGGTGCACCTCGCGGGCCGTCATTACAGTTGCCCCAGCAAGGCAGCGCGCATCGTCGGCTCAGAGGTCTTCTCGGACAACCAGATCCCGAAGAAAAGACGCCCAAACCTGGCATCTTGTACTGACGCCGTTTCTTTCCCATTGAAGAAAAACTGCACCGTACCGTCAGGTCGCCACACGCCCGTCAACCGGTCGCCTGCGGCAACGTCGGGAAAGGCGCGCGTCATCAACGCCAGCCAATCGGCTTGCTCGCTCGAGCTGATGGTATCCAGATTGCTCATTTCTTCGATTGAGCGCTGGGCAATCGCCTCACCCTTCAGGCTGCGCGCGTAATCAAGCTCGAGTGCAAACGGCGCGTTGTATAGCGCCTGTGGCGTTGCGCCCGGCGACAACCAAAGGCGAATGTCATACACCGAGAAAGCAAACCAACGAAACCGCTTTTGCCCCTGCAGCCGCGGCTGACCTAGTGCGGCAACGACTTCGGGCGGTGCTTTGACTGCAGCCGCTGCGTCGGGAGCAGACGACTCCGACGCTGTGGGCTGCACAGGTGTTTCTTGCAGACGGCTTGACGATACCGAGGAAGCCAGCCCCCCGTTGGGCTGAGCTTGGGCGACCATTGAACCGCCGATCGTCAAGACCAGCCCCAAAGACCAGCCCGACACAACACGACGAAAGACCGTAACCTGTGCCATGATTTATTGCTCCGGCTTATACAGCGTAAACTGAATGACGTCGGTATTACCCGTATCGAACGCCGCTTCGCAATAAGACAGATAGAAGTCCCAGGTGCGCATAAAACGGGTATCAAAACCCAATGCCCGGATAGCTTGCTCGTTGGCCTGAAACGGCGTGCGCCAACGGCGCAAGGTTTCAGCGTAGTCGGGCCCGAAGGCCAGCGAACGCTCTACTTTCAAGCCGGCGGCCTGCGCCTGCTGAATGAATACCTCGCGGCTGGGCAACATGCCCCCGGGAAAGATGTACTGCTGAATAAAATCGGTAGATCGGCTGTAGCGCTCGAAGAGGTCGTCGCGAATCGTGATGCTTTGAATACAGGCGCGACCGCCAGGCTTGAGGTTGCGGGCCAGTACGTTGAAATACTCGGGCCAGTAGGCCTGCCCCACGGCCTCAAACATCTCGATCGACACAATCGCGTCATAGGGGCCGTCTTTTATGTCGCGATAATCTTGAAGGCGCAAATCGGTCAATTGCGCCAACCCGGCATCGCGTAAGCGCTGCTGTCCAAATACCAGTTGTTCGGTCGACAACGTCACCCCGGTAAGGCTGGCGCGACGCTCGGCGGCCACGGTTTCAGCAACAGCCCCCCAGCCACAGCCAATTTCCAGTACGCGCTGACCGGGCTGCACACGCACCTCGTCCAGGGCACGACGAATCTTAGCGCGCTGAGCATCGGCCAACGACTGCTGAGTGTTGCCGTTGAACCAGGCCGACGAATAGTTCATCGTGTCATCAAGCCAATGGCAGTAAAAAGCGTTGCCCAGGTCGTAATGCGCATGAATATTGCGACGGCTACCGCTACGACTATTGCGGTTGAACAGATGGCGAAACCGGTACAGCAAGCTACCCCACCACGATCCGTACAGGACGCGTTCCATGTGGTCGCGATTCAGGATGAACAAACGGATAAGGCCGGGAAGGTCATGAGTGCTCCAGTCGCCATTGATGAACGTTTCGGCAAAGCCGATATCACCCGACTTGAGCGCAGCAGGAAACACCGCCCAATTGTTCAGCCTGACGGCTGCATGGGGCTGCTGACCGCTACCAAAGCGTCGCAAAGTGCCATCGGGCAGGGTCAGTTCCAGGGTGCCATAGGCCAAGTTGTCGAGCATGCGCAAAATAGTGCGAGCAGCCGCAGGCGGGCGTGTTTTATGCACAGGGGCTTGCGACAAACCAGGCGTACGGGGGTTCAGGGTGTCAGTCATGAGGGGCACTCTTCAGAGGTTTGGTCGAGAACGGCACACGTTTCCAAAATAGCTTGACCGCCTGCCAATGAATTCGGGCAATGATGGCCAAGGTCAGCAACGGCATGGACATGACCGTGCGCCACAAGCTGTTTGGCGTCAGCGGCGTCAATGCGCCGCTGACGCTCGTTTGCAATAAAGGGCCGACGTCATCGTCGTAATCTATACGCACCACAGTGCGGGGCGCTTGTGACGGGCCACCAGCAGTTTGCATAAAGCGAAAGCGGTAGCCGCCATTGACCTGACAAAACGGCGACACATGAAAGGTTTTTTCAGCGCGGAGCTCTTGCCCCCAGCGCAAGTCGGGGCCAGCCAGCAAGTAGCAATGCCGCTGCCCGAACGTATTGTTGACCTCGGCAACGATGGCCTTAAGGGTGCCATCGGCGTCGTGGGCGTACCAGAAACTGACCGGGTTAAACACATAGCCCAGCACCCTGGGATAAGTATGTAACCAGACTTCGCCATCGGCCTTCACACCTGCCTGCAGAAGCACATTCTCCAGCCAAGCCAAGGCATCGGGGCCGCCGTCACCATGGTCTGCATCGTAAAAGCTGACCCAGCCCCGCTGATTGCGCTTTAACCCTGGCACCGGGGCATGACGCCAACTGCGCATAGGCAACATCAAAAACCATGTTTTATAGGCAAAGGCATTGCGGGCCGGCCGCAAACGGGTGTGGCGCACCACGCCTTTACCAATTTTTGCGACTGCCCGCGCAGTGCTTGTCGCAAGCGGGGTCGATTCGGGAAGCTTCGATTGAGGGGGAAGACTTGCAGTGCGCATGATACTAAGCCGCTTGCGGCAAGTTGGCGGTAGCGC
The DNA here is from genome assembly GCF_002236805.1 of Pusillimonas sp. T2. Taxonomy (GTDB): domain Bacteria; phylum Pseudomonadota; class Gammaproteobacteria; order Burkholderiales; family Burkholderiaceae_B; genus Neopusillimonas. The sequence continues at coordinate 340,459 of NZ_NIQA01000002.1, forward strand.
GCCAGCGCGCTTGCAACGCATGCGCCACGGCCAACCCGGATTTCAATCCGTCTTCGTGAAAGCCATAACCGGTCCAGGCGCCGCAGAACCACGTATGGTTTTCGCCCTGGATACTAGGCAATTTTTCTTGCGCGTCTCGGGCGGCCAGATCGAAGGCTGGGTGCGCATAGTTGATGTTCGCGATAACCTTGCCCGGGTCAGGCTGGCGGATAGGATTGAGCGACACAATGACGTCTTGGGCAAATGGCAAGGGCTGCAGTCGGTTGAGCAAGTAGTGCAAGCACACACCACCTTGGCCCTGATCATCTTGCGCATCACGATGCTCATAATTCCAGGCGGCCCACGCCAAACGTCGCTTGGGCAGCAAGGCCGTATCAGTATGAAGCACCGCATGGTTATCTTGATACGGAATCGCAGACAAAATCGCTTGTTCTGCAGGACGCGCGTCTTGACCCAAAATACGCAGGGTCTGGTCAGAATGGCAGGCAAAAACAACGTCGTCGAAGTGCTCGGCGTGTGAAGGGCTGAATACCGTAACCCCTGCGCCCGGGCCATTGCGACGCACTGCCGTCACCGGCGTATTCAGGCGAACATCTGGAATCGCCTTCAGCATGCGCTGCACATACTGACGCGCGCCGCCGCTAACGGTGTACCACTGCGGACGATCGTTAACCTGCAGCAAGCCGTGATTGTGGCAAAAGCGAATCAGGGTAGACACAGGAAATTGCAGCATTTGCCCCGCCGGGCACGACCAGATGCTGCTGATCATGGGCAACAAATACCAACGACGGAACGATTCGGTGTAACCCCTGCTGTCCAGAAAGTGCCCGATGCTCTGGGTGAGTTCAACCTCGGTGCCCGTTTCGGCAAGCCGCGTCGCTTCTTTATTAAAGCGCAGAATTTCGCGCAGCATGAACCAAAACGACGGCTTGAAAATATTGCTTCGTTGAGCGAACACCCCATTAAGGTCGGTTCCGCACCACTCCAACCTACCTTGCTCTGCCTGCACCGAGAACGACATATCGGAAGGCGCTGTTGGCACATCGAGCGTTCTGAAAAGCTCGACAAGCTGCGGATACGTCCGATGATTAAAGACCAGGAACCCGGTGTCGACCCCGTGGGTGACCGGGTTGCCGTTTGCATCGTTAAGCGTGACATCGACAGTATGAGTATGCCCACCCGCATAATCGGCGGCTTCAAACAGGGTGACGCGAGCCCCCTCGTTAGCCTGGGCAAGCGACCAGGCGGCACTGAGGCCGGATATGCCTGAACCAATGACGGCAACATGCTTCATACAAGACTCCTGTCCCTGGACAAAACAATGAATGTCCTAGTCAAAATTAAATACTTTCACTATATTAACGATTAAATTCGCATTTAACAACATTTTGTCCAAGACAACATTAATTGATATCATATATGTCCAAGACAAACCCGCGCAACGACCCGAGTCCACCATGAGCAATCCCGAAAACGCCAATCAGTTGATGCTTAACATCACCGCCGTCGAGCGAGACACCCGTATTGGGAAAGACGCGCTACGGGTCTGGGAAAAGCGTTATGGCTTCCCCACCCCTAAACGCGATATCAATGGCGAACGGCTGTATCCACCCGATCAGGTTGAAAAATTGCGCGTCATCAAACGCCTGCTCGACGCCGGCCATCGCCCCGGGCGTATCGTTTCGTTAACGCTTGAAGATTTGCACCGCCTGGGCGAAGAACTACGGGAAAGCGATGTTGCAAAGCCGGCCGCGGCCAACGTCGCCCCCGAGCAGCAAAACGAAATACAGGACATCATCACCCTGCTCAAGTCGCATAACCCGGCACAGATCCGGCGCCGGTTCTCGCAAATCATCATGCGGACCGGTCTATCGCAATTTGTGCTTAAGGTAGCGATCCCCCTTATGCATGAAATCGGGGAAGCCTGGGCTAGCGGCGAGTTGCATATTTTTGAAGAACACCTTTGCAGCGAAATGCTTGAAACAAGCTTGCGTACGGCGATGGCTTCGGCCCCCGAAGCCAACCAGCACAGCCGGCCTCGTGTTTTGCTGTCCACCTTTCCAGGCGAAAGTCATAGCCTGGGGTTACTGATGGCCGAAGCCATTTTCCAGGTCGAGGGGTGCGCCTGCATGAGCCTGGGCGCGCAAACCCCACTGCACGACCTGGTCAACGCAGCACGCGCGCACCGGGCAGACATCATCGCCGTCAGCTTTTCAGCCGCCAGCAATCCCGGACATGCCACCGACGGGCTAACCGAACTACGCGCCATGCTGCCCCCCAACATCGAGCTGTGGGCCGGCAGCCCGCACCCCATCTTGCACCGTCGTGGGGTCCCTGGCGTACAGTTGCTGTCCGATCTGGAGCACATACCTGTGCAAATACATCGTTGGCGGGCCCAAGACCCAGGCCGGCCCGATATACTGTCAAACTGATTTAACATGGGTTTCGCACGGTGACTAAACATCCTTCACGCTGGAAGCTATTCCTGGGGCTTGGTCTGGTCGTTATCCTTGGGCTGTGGGGCTGGCGAACGTGGCAAGGCCCTGTCGTTATTGGTTATAGAGTCGAAACAACCCCGTTGGTCCAACAGGTTGTCGCCACAGGGCGGGTCGTCGCTAACTCGCGCGCCCAGGTGGGCAGCGAAATCACCGCGGTTGTCACCGAACGCCGGGTGCGCGAAGGCGACAGCGTGAAGCGCGGTGACGTTTTGCTGGTGCTACGCGCCGATGCCCTGAAAGCTCGCGTCGAAGAGGCCCGTGCTGCGCTCGACTTACTGCGCACCGCACAGCGCCCTCAGGCCCAGGCAACGTTGGCGCGCACCGAATCACAACTTGCACAAGCAAAGCGCGAACTCGACCGACGCAAAAAACTGCTCGATACGCGCGCGGTGCCCAAAGAAGATGTAGAACAGGCCGAGAATGCCGTGGCCATTGCGTTGGCGGCCGCTCGCCAGGCACGCATCGATGCCCAGGCGCTTGCACCCGATGGCGTACAAGAGTCGATCTTGCAAGAGCGCCTGCGAGCCGCCGAGGCCGATCTGGATAAAACTACGGTACGCGCCCAATTCGACGGCACGGTGCTGACACGCAACGTCGAACCCGGCGACCTGGTTCAGCCGGGCAAAACACTGCTGGAAATCAGTACCGACGCCAACGCAGAGTTGCTGATCCCCATCGACGAACGCAACCTGGGCGTACTCAAGGTCGGCCAACCAGCCGTCGTCATTGCCGATGCATACCCCGAGCGCCCATTCCCCGCGTATATCAGCTCCATTGCCCCCGCCATCGACCCCGAGCGCGGTACCGTCGATGTACGCCTATTGGCGACGCCAGAGCCCGACTTCCTGCGCCAAGACCTGACCATCACTGTCACCATCACAACAGGCGAACGTGATACTGCCATCGTCGTACCCAACGATGCATTGTTCCGTTTGGCCAATGGCGCAACAGCAGTTTGGCGTTACGAACACGGCAAGCTGATATCTACCGAGGTCAAAACAGGTTTGCGGGGGCAATCGTTGACCGAAGTGACCGAAGGGCTGTCAGCAGAAGACCTGATAGCCCGTGCCGGCGCTGCCTTTGAGCCCGACCAGCGCGTGCGCCTGAACGTTGTGCCCATGCCCGACTCGGCGTCGACACGGCCTGCGTCTACTGCTGGCGAGACCCCCATGAAGTTCAACTAGGTACGGCCACCATGCATTGGCTGGAAACCACTGTCGCGCTCAAATTCCTGCGTCAGAACATGACCCAGACCCTACTGATCCTGGTAGGCATTGCCGTTGGGGTCTCGGTCATTGTGTTCATCACCACCCTGATCAATGGCCTGCAGGCAAACATCATCGATCGCACGCTAGGCACCCAATCGCATATTCGGGTCGAGCCCCCCGACGAACGCAACCTGATCGCCCCCCTTGCCAGCAACACACGCCGTCTGCTACTTGAGGACCCCCGCGCCCAACGGCTGCGCTCTGTCAACAACTGGCAAGCCGTCCAGCAAACGCTCGATACCCTGCCCGAAGTCACCGCTGTTTCTCCTGTCATTTCGGGGCCTGCCTTTGCACGACGTGGCAACGTGCTGAAGTCGGTATCACTGGTCGGCATCGACCCGCAGCGTTATCAAAAGATTATTCCGGTGCAAGAGGACATCATCGAGGGACAGTTCCGGGTTGGCGCCGGTGATGCCGTCATTGGTGCCTTGCTCGCCCGCGACCTGGGCATGCGAACCGGCAGCAAATTACGAATCGAATCAGGCGACGGCCGCACAGCAACCGTCACCATTGCGGGCATCTTCGAGCTAGGCGTGCGCGAACTCGATTTACGTTATATCTATCTCGACCTCAAACAAGCTCAATCACTGCTCGACCTGCCCGGCGCCGTCACCGTTATCGACGTGACCGTCAATGACTTGTTTCAGGCCGACCAAATTGCCGCGCGCATCGGACGTCTGACAGGACTAAAGGCTGAAAGCTGGATCGAAACCAACGCCCAGCTCATGAACGCATTAAGCTCGCAACGGCTGTCCACCACCATGATCAGCTTCTTTGTGGCCATGTCGGTCGCGTTCGGCATTGCCAGCGTTCTGGCGATCAGCGTGACGCAGCGCACCCGCGAAATCGGCATTTTGCGGGCCATGGGCATGCAGCGCGGCCAGATGCTGCAGGTATTTCTGGTACAAGGGGCCGTGCTGGGGCTGGCGGGCTCGGCCGCCGGGTCGGCTGTGGGCTACGCGCTGGTATGGTCGTTCAACACCTTTGGCCCCAAGCTGTTTTATATCCCGCTCATGCCCAGCTTGATTCCAACCACCATGCTAGCTGCCATGGTTACCGGTGTACTGGCGGCCATGGTGCCCGCGTGGCGAGCCGCACGACTAGACCCCGTCGAGGCGATAAGATATGTCTGACGTCGCCCAGCCAGTATTGGCCCTGGAGGCCCTGAAAAAATCGTACAACATAGGCAAACCCAACGAACTTGAGGTGCTGCACGGCATCGACTTGACCCTCAGGCGCGGCGAATTTACGGCGCTTGTCGGCCCGTCAGGGTCGGGTAAAAGCACGCTGCTCAACCTGTTGGGCCTGCTCGACCAACCTACCGCCGGCGAGCTTTACCTGATGGGCCAACCCACACGCACCATGGACGACGAAACCCTGACCACCATGCGTAGCCGCCATATCGGGTTTGTCTTTCAGTTTCATCATTTGATACCAGCCTTTAATGTGCTGGACAATGTGCTGATGCCCATGATGATCCGGCAGGGTCGACCCAACGCCGAAATGCGCGACCGCGCGTTGCAGTTGCTGGATCAGGTCGGACTGAACCGGTTTACCGACCGGAAACCGGGGGACTTATCGGGCGGACAGCAACAACGCGTAGCGATTGCGCGCGCCTTGATGACACGCCCCAATTTGATTTTGGCCGACGAGCCGACCGGCAACCTTGATACCCAAACCGCGGCTGGCGTGTTTGACGTCTTCAGAGAATTTAATGAAACCTATGGGTGCGCGGTACTGATCGTAACGCACGACCCACGGTTATCGGCCGTCTGTGACCGAACGATTACGCTGATTGACGGAAACATTGCGTCAGATGAGTCAAGACTGGGCAACGCGGCCCATAAGCCAGGCTAACCCGCCAGATTAAACAGCGGGCCACTGAACCCCGTTGGGCTGGGCGCAAGACTCGAACAAGGGCTTGCTGAACAAATACCCCTGCATCAGACTTATGCCCAGGTCGCGCAAGCATTTGTACTCGTCAACGACCTCAACGCCTTCGGCCACCAAAGCAATATCCAGTTCAGTGGCAATATCGGCAATGCCTCGCACAATGGCGCGGCGCGATTTGCTTTCGTGAATATTACGCACCAGGCCCATGTCGAGCTTGATGATATCGGGATGAAAATCGGCCAACAAGTTCAGCCCCGCATAACCCGCACCAAAGTCATCAATTGCCGTTTTAAAGCCAATGCGCTGGTATTCGGACAACACCTTGGCCAGCCACTTGCCATCGTTCACCTGCTCACCCTCTACCGTTTCGAAAATAATACGGTCGATGGGGAAGTTGAACTGCCGCGCGGCCTCGAGCGTAGTGCGTATGCACAATTCGGGCTTGTAGATGGCGTTGGGCATGAAATTGATAGACAGCTTTGACGGCAAGCCGATACTGGCGGCCGTTTTAATGGCTTTTACCCGGCAGGCCTGGTCAAACTGATAACGGTTATCTTCGTTGACCTTTGATAACACCGAGAACGCAGACTCGCCCGCTGCACCGCGCACCAGGGCTTCGTGTGCAAAAACGTCTTGCTTGCCAACGTCGAGGATGGGCTGATAAGCGTAACTGAACTCGAAGTCTAGAGGCTGGCCATCTCGGCAGGCAGAACAGGGACGTACGGTCATGGGCGCGGGCCTTCCTTAAGCAGGCAATGTTGTGGCACCGATGATAACAAAAGACCGCACGCTGTCACGAGTGTTACACGGGTTGATATGTAACCATTGCAGGTGCTTGACGCCCGCCCAGGTTAAACACCCCCATCACATCCAGCAAATGCCCCGCCTGATGACTTAACCCACCGGCGGCAGCCGCAGACGCCTCGACCAGTGTGGCATTTTGTTGCGTCAGCTGCGTCAAGCCGGCCACGGCGACATTGACCTGCGCGATACCGTCGGTTTGCTCTTGCGTCGCCCGACTGATTTCCTGAATCAGGTCAGCCACCTGACTGACCTCGTGAACAATATCAGACATGGCACGCCCGGCTTGTTCAACCATATGACTACCTTCGTCGACTTTTTGCGTACTGTTCAGAATCAGTTGCTTGATATCACGGGCAGCCGCGGCGCTTTTCTGGGCCAGCCCACGCACCTCGCTGGCGACAACGGCAAAACCACGCCCCTGCTCGCCGGCACGGGCGGCCTCAACCGCTGCATTCAAAGCCAGAATATTCGTCTGAAACGCGATGGTGTCGATCACCCCAATAATGTCGACTACCCGACGTGAGGCCTGGCTAATATCGCTCATGGTCTGCACCACCGCATTAACCACTTCACCACCATGCTGTGCCGAATGTCGTGCCGTCAGCGCCATATTGGCGGCCTGCTGGGCCACACCCGCATTGCTGGATACGGTGCCTGCCAATTGCTCCATGGCAGCGGCAGCTTGGGTCAGGCTGGCCACCTGTTCGTCAGTGCGGCGCGCCAAATCAGTATTCCCTCCGGCAATCTGGTGTGCCCCTTCAGCAATGCTGTTGCTGCTGGCGTGCACTTGCCCAACAGCAGCACTCAGCGCCAAACGCATCCGCTCCATGGCCAGCATTACGCTACCCGACCGTGCCCGTCGTACATCGACTTCGGTCGCCAGGTCGCCATGCGCCACGGCATTAACGACACGCACGACGTCAGCCGGCTCTCCACCTAACTGACGAACCAGACCACGCGTCAGAAACGTTCCCAGAACAATGGCTAGCAAAGCGCCGAAAGCCGTCAACGCACCAAGCCGGATGACGGCGTCGTCGTAAACAGCCGTCGTTTGGTCGGCCAGGGCGGCAGACGTGTTCTGCTTGTTCATGACCACCATATTGACCATCATTTCGGCCATTTCACCTTGCATCACGGCGTTCGCCAAGGCGGCCTCATAGGCCGCAACAGACGACACGTCCATTTCTGCCGCCTCAAGCTGGCTGGCAAACGCTTCAAGTGCTTCGGCATAGCCCATGACAGCCTTCGCGGCATCAGCCACTGTGGCCTGCTCGTCAGGCGTTTGCGATAGCGCAGCAAGCTTTTCGATTTCTGCAGAAGCCCCCTGGAGATGATCGCGCATGGCATACACCTGGCCAATGCTGGTGCCCTTGTCAGATGCCAGCAGCGCCGCCCGCGCTGCGCTACCTGCCGCCACCAGACGCAACTGTGTTTGCGATGCGTGACGAATGCCCGCCACCTCTTGCGAGTACATGAGCCGGGCCATTTGATTGACCTGGCTAGTGGCCTGCAAACCCAGCGCACCGATAAGCGCAGCGATAGCCGCTACAGCCAGGAAACCCAAAATTAACTTGACGCCAACGCGCCAACCTCGAAACCAACGCATAGAAAGCTCGTTTGCCTTTGAACCAAAACGGGCTTGATACTAACCAGCGTAGATTGCAAGAGTTTTACGACCTGACAAAAAGTCCTGGTAGAACAACGGACGCTAGCGCAGCACCAACATAGACACCGGGCTGGTGCGCAGCAACGTAGACGTAGTGCTCCCCATAATCAGGTGACGAATGCGCGAATGGCCATAGGCGCCCATGACCAGCACATCGGCCTGACACTCGAGCACATAATCACGAATGACCTGCTCGGCCTCGCCTACCCGCACGACATCGCTCACCGCAAAGCCTTCGCTTTCGAGGCTTTCGTGGGCCTGGGCAAGACTTTCGCGCACCGAAGCGCTCGGATCGCCCGCTACCAGCAAATGGCAGTCGAGTCCTTTAAGCAACGGGCTGGCCGCCACCATTTGCACCATTTTCATGGCCGTATCGCTTCCATCGAAAGCAATCACAAAGCGCTCCGGCGCCTTGTATGCGCCATTGACGACCATCACCGGACGTTGCAGGCTGCGCACCACCCGCTCGGCATTCTGGTCGAGGTACCAACGCGATGACCCCGCCTGCTCGTGCTGCCCCATAACAACCAAACGGGTGTCAGGTTCGATGTCGAGCAAGGTTTCTGCCAACGCACCATGGCGCTGCACGGTATCCACGGCCGACACACCGCCCGCCTCGGCGCGCTGACGCGCCGCCTGCAAAATCTGGCGACCATGCTCTTGCGCAAGTTTGCTGCGCTCTTCGTCAAGTGCGCTCAGTTGCTCCAGCAGACTCTCGTGGCTATCAATGCCAATAGCACCGCTGTAATCACTAATACTGGCGCGCTCTGGGTGACGGTCGAGCACATGCAGGAACTCAAGCTTGACGTCCAGCAAGCGAGCGGCCCAGATGGCAAAATCGCAAACCACCGCTGCGCGGGTCGAATCATCAATACACGCGACAACTTTATTCATGGAATTCTCCTTAGTGCCCCATCAGGCGATCAATGGCGCCGGGTTTATCGTGAATGGCAAATTGGTCGACCAACGTCGCCGAAGCGGCATCCAAACCAATCACCTCGACCTCGGCCCCTTCGCGGCGAAACTTAAGGACCACAGCATCGAGAGCACCGACAGCGGTGATGTCCCAGAAACAGGCCCGACTGACATCAATACGCACACGTTCAATGGCCTCTTTAAAGTCGAACGACTGGCCAAAGGTGTCGGCAGACGCAAAAAACACCTGTCCAACCACCTGATAAACACGGATACGACCTTCGTTTTCGGCGCGGGATTCGACTCGTAGAACACGGCCCACTTTATGTGCAAAGAATATGCCGCTGAGCAAGACCCCGACAAAAACGCCTTTGGCCAGGTCGTGCGTTGCCACAACCACAGCAACGGTAGCCACCATCACGATACTGGACGTTTTCGGATGCGTAAACAGTTCGCGCAAAGACGACCACTTGAAGGTACCGATGGAGACCATGATCATCACGGCAACCAACGCCGCCATAGGAATCTGGCTGACCCATTCATCCAGAAACACCACCAGAATCAGCAGGACAACGCCCGCCACAAACGCCGACAGACGCCCGCGCCCGCCTGACTTTACGTTAATTACCGACTGACCGATCATGGCGCAACCGGCCATCCCGCCCATCAAGCCTGACGCAATATTGGCCAAGCCCTGACCCGTACACTCACGATTCTTGTTGCTGGGTGTATCAGTCAGCTCATCAACAATCGACGCCGTCATCATTGACTCAAGCAACCCGACAACAGCCAGCGTCGCTGCATACGGAAAAATGATCTGCAAGGTTTCCAACGTTAACGGCACATCGGGCAGTAGGAATACCGGCAGGCTATCAGGCAACTCGCCCATATCGCCCACCGTTCGAATATCGAAGCCGAAATACATTGACACCGCCGTCAGCAGCACGATGCACACCAAAGGCGACGGCACCGCCCGCGTCAACCGTGGGAAAAGATAAATAATGGCCAGACCAACCGCTACCATGGGGTAGACCATCCAGTTCACATTGATCAATTCCGGCAACTGCGCCATAAAAATCAGTATGGCCAACGCGTTCACAAAGCCCGTCACCACCGACTTCGACACAAAGCGCATAAGCGCCCCAAGCCGCAGCCACCCAGCAAAAATCTGTAACACGCCGGTCAATAGCGTGGCCGCCAACAGGTACTCCAGCCCGTGTGACTTGACCAACGTCACCATCACCAACGCCATCGCACCGGTTGCGGCAGAGATCATGCCCGGGCGACCACCGGCAAATGCGATAACCACCGCAATACAGAAAGAAGCATACAAACCCACCTTGGGGTCGACACCGGCAATAATAGAAAACGCAATGGCCTCGGGAATCAGCGCCAGCGCAACGACCAGCCCGGACAGCACATCACCACGAATGTTCGAGAACCATTCGTCTCGCATTCTTTCAAACGACATTAGAAACAACCTGAAAATAAGCAGCGCGCCGATGCGTAAACACGTCATGCGGTCGGCAAAGAAACCAAAAAGGGATTGCCCCCGCCAAAACCGGGGGCCTGAAGCAAAAAGAAGGGCGCCGTAAAAATACGGCGGGATCGTGCGTTACATGGGTAGACGACGTCGCTGGAGATTATGCAGAGCAAAAATTGTACACGACGCAGCCCTGGCGCCACCCGCGCGCGACCTCCCCGAACTAACGCAGCGCATCGTCGGTTTCGTAGTCGGGCAACGCATGACCGCAGCTTTTGCAAAACTTTGCGTCAGCATCGAGCCCGCTGGCCAGGCACTCGGGGCAGGTACGCGTATTAACGTGAGGCCAGAAACGCTGCGCGGTCAGTTCGGATGAAATGATGCCGGTGGGCACGGCCAGAATGCTCCAGCCAATAAGCATGGTAAACGACGTAATAGCGCGGCCCACATCGGTTTGCGGCGTGATGTCGCCAAACCCGACGGTTGTCAGGGTTGTAATGGCAAAGTAGATTGAAGTGGGAATGCTGCTGAAGGGTGTACCGGGGCCGCCCTCGATAACGTACAACAACGTCCCGTTCACGGTAACAACAATGGCCACCACCGACAAGAAAATGATGATTTTCCGGCGGCTGGCCAATAGCGCCTGACCCAACAGCGAATACTCGCGCACATAAGACGCCAGTTTCAAAAGCCGGAAAATGCGTAACAGCCGGAGCAGGCGCAGGTCGAACAAGGCGTGCAGTTCGGGCACGAAAACGGCGGCATAACTGGGCAAAATGGCCAGCAAGTCGACCACACCATAAAAGCTGCGCGCGTACCGCAACGGCTGTTTGACGCAAGCCAGGCGCGCCACATATTCGACCGTAAACAACGCTGTAAAAACCCACTCGATCGTTGTCAGCGCCCCGCCATACTTCAGCCGGACGGCTTCGATGCTGTCGAGCATGACCACGGCAACACTTAACAAAATCGCGGCAATCAGCAGGAAATCGAACCAACGCCCGAGGCGAGTATCAGCCTCGAAAATGACCACAAACAGCCGGTGACGAAACCCGTCTTCATAGCCCTCGAACTGCGGGGCCAGATGTGAGCGCGACGGTGCTTTTTCGGGGGCTGGGGTGTGTTTAGTCATGAGTGATGCAGCGGAACATGGTGGTCAAACAGCGCCCCTTTATTGCGGTTGCAGCGTCAGCTTGCGCTGAACGTCGAGCGCTTGCTTGGTCCAGTATGTTTTGATGTACGCCAGACTGGCACGGATTTCATCGTCGGACAAAACGCTGGCATAAGCAGGCATATCGCTTTCGTAGCCTGGCGGTGCCGTGACACCGGGCACCAGACCATTTTTGACAATATCAAATAAAACAGCGTCGGGGTGATGCCAGGTATGCCCTGAGATATCGTGCGGTGGTGCAGGCAAGCGGCCATTGGCCAGACGGGTGCGCCAATTGGGCTGGCCTTCGAGTTGTGTACCGTGACAGGCAGCGCATTGCGCATGGTAAACCCGTCGGCCCACCTCGACCATGGCGCCGTCAGACGGGTCGATGTAAGCAGCCGACGCAGGCTTGAACCATACGCCATAGGCCCATACGGCCGCCAGCACCAGTAAGGCAACGACAAGGGCGCCGCCCCCCAACTTTTTAAGCGACACCATCCGCTCCTTGAAGTTTGGTAGCCGCGACGCCGAACCGCTCGGCAATCACCTGCATACTTTCAGCCACATCATCTTGAACCTGGATAGCGGCCCTGATAAATGACTGGATAAACTCAAAAGCATTCTGCCGCTCGGCATGACCTACGCCCGCCAACAAGTCGGGCAAGGTGTCCAGCGCTTGCTGCTTGTCGATGAGCATCAGAAAACCTTGCTTACGCACCATACGTTTGAAATCTGGCAACGGCATGTCGGACAACGCATGCGTACTACGCAAGCGACGCGCCATATTGAAACTACGTTCATCGAAACTACCCACGTGACGACTGACGTAAATAATCGATCGCACAATGGCCTCGTTGACGCCACCCTCAGACATTTGCCTGCACAAGGACTCGACCTGTTCGCGCACCATGCGCCGATGCTCGGCCGAGGTACCCGGATGCGGCCGCGGGTGGGCATCACGCGCTACACCCTGGCCAAACACAGCTTGCATCCAGGGCGAACCATATACCTGCATAAAAGTTTGTTCTGTGGCCTGATCTCGCATATCGCGCCAGGCATCGAGGGTTGACTCAATAGCTTCGGATGCAGCCTCTTGCCACTGCCAAAACACGTTATCGGCAGACACAGGCTTGCGTTCTGCGCGCACCCTTTCGGCTTGACGCGCGACATCCCGCGCCCAAGGGTTGTCGTCGGAGGACATTTCGTAGGAGACCCGCAAAGGGTGGCGTGCGGCCAGCGCACCAGCGCGCGCCGGCGTCGCCCAGGCCTTGACCCAGGGCTGCACAAAGCTGCGATACAAGCCCAGGTTCAGTCGCGACACGTTATCGACCGCCGCAAATTTCCAGTCATCTTCGGGTTTGTTGTCGACGATGCGGCGAACATCATCAAGACGGCGGCGCTGAAACGACAACACATAATCGCCAAAAGCAAGGTCGGGGTTCAGCGTGGTGTCGTCTTTGTCATGAATGACCGCTTCGTAAATGCCCGACGGCAAGATGTCGATGAGGTCGACATTGGCGGCAAACTCTTGATGCTCTTTGGCGGCTACCTTACCCGATACAAAAATACCCAAATGCCCAATGCTGTCATGCACGGCATAGACAATGGTCTGGTTGTGTGCGTAAATTTCTTCGTCGGCCTGATACAGGTCGGGAATCCAACCCAACGCTTGCGGTGGCGGCGTTATGTTGTCGCCTCGGGAACAAAACACCACAATCGGCGAGCGAATATTGCGTAAATCAACCCGCACCCCTTCGTCGGTCACGATGCCGGCCGTCGCCAGCCGGTTGCCCACGAACAAGTTGTCGACAATAAACTGGATCTCTTCCTCGGTTAGATAAACGTAACCGCCCCAGTACTTTTCAAAGCCAAGGTAACGATCGACTTCGGTATCGATATTGGCATACAAATGATGCTGCTTCGTCCACAACGTATTGGCCGGGTTCAGGTTCTCGAAGTTTTGCACCAGCCAGGCCCCGTCGAACCTGCCTGCACCCAAATCACTTGTTAAGGCAGCCGGCCACGTGCCGCCCAGCATGCCGCCGGTGTAGCGCATTGGGTTTTTCCCGCGCCAACCCGCCCAGTAAGACACGGGTGCGCCAGCCACAATAATGGGACCAAAAAGCTCGGGGTACAGCGCTGCGGTCATGAGTATCTGCCAGCCTGCCTGACAATTGCCAATAACCACTGGCTTGCCCTCGGCCTCGGGTTGCAACTCGATAACTTTGCGTAAAAAAGCTGCTTCGGCGCGCACCACATCGAACACGGTTTGACCCGGCACCGGATCGGGTAAAAAACCAATGAAGTAGCACGGATGCCCGGCCCGCATGGCCACGCCAATTTCGCTTTCGGCCTTGAAACCCCCAATGCCCGGGCCATGCCCGGCGCGTGGGTCGACCACCACGAACGGCCTTTTCTTGGGATCAATGACCATGCCGGGCTCGGGCAAAATGCGGCACAAGCCATAATTGACCGGGTCGGGCAAGTCTCGCCCGTTCATCACGAATTCGAAAGGTACGCTCAGCACATGCGGTGTTTTCTCTTGCATGTGCGCGCGATACTGGTTGCCGCGCCGGCGCATGACGTCGGCGTATAACACCGAGCGCTGCCAGGCGTCGGTAAAGTAGTCGGTGGCTTGCTGGAACAGGTCGTTGGCTAACATATGAACGGATCTCCGGCCTTGTGGGCGAGTGGTGATGTCATGCCATCTGGCTTAGGGTACGCCGGAATCGGCCCAGGGCAATGACAAAGAACAGTGTACCAATGACGGCGAGCGCCAAGAATTGCGGCCAAACGACCTCGAGCCCGGCACCACGAAACAGAATGGCCTGACCCAACTGCACAAAATGAGTGGTGGGCGCGGCCAACATGACGTCTTGAACCAATACCGGCATGCTTTCGCGCGGCGTCGTCCCGCCCGACAGCATTTCGAGCGGCAACAACACCAGGACAAACAACAGGCCAAACTGCGGCATGCTGCGGGCCAATGTCGCCATAAAAATACCCATCGACGTCATGGCAAAGAGGTGCAATGCCGAACCCGCCAAAAACAGGCCAACCGAGCCGCCAATCGGCACCCGCAGCGCCCCTTGCACCACGAACACCAGCGACAGCGCCGACGCCACCAGCACAACCAAGCCCATAGACCATATTTTGGACAGCATAATCTGCGCGGGTGTCACCGGCATGACAAGCAAGTGCTCAATAGTGCCGTGTTCGCGCTCTCGTATGAGCGCCGCACCTGTCAGAATAATTGACAACATCGTAATAATGTTGATGATCTCGTTCAGAGCGCCAAACCATGCCCGCTCCAGCGTGGGGTTGAACCGCATGCGCAAGGCCAGCTCAACAGGCAACGCCGATACGGTGCGATAACGCTGAACGAATGCATTGACCTCATCAGACAGAATTTGCTGGATATACCCGCTGCCGGCAAACGCCTGTGACATGCGGGTCGCGTCGACATTCAGCTGCACCACCGGCTGACGTCCGGCCAAAACATCGCGTTGGAAATCGGGCGGAATATTCAACACAAAGGTATAGCGGCCCGCGTCAAGCCCCGGATCAACTTCATTGATATCAATCCGCTGGGGCGTAGCAAACTGCGGGGGGTAAAACGCAGCAAAGAGCCGCCCCGACAACGGCGACTGGTCTTCATCGACAATGGCAATAGGCGCATTGTGCAAGGTGTCGGGCATGGCCGTAGCGGCGGTGTAAATAGAAAAAGTAAACGTATAAACGATCAGAATCAACATGACCGGGTCTCGCCAAAGACTCCACAACTCTTTAACGCCCAACCGATAGATGGTCTTGATGCCGCTCATGCCTGGGACCTTTTACAGGCGAATAGCCCCGAATCGTGGTGCCCCATGTCAACGTTCCTGCTTGCGCAACAAAGCGATAGCCAGCAACAGAATAACCGGTACCGACAACGCCAATGGCCATAAGGCATGCCACACGTCGCCCAGCCCGAGCCCCTTGCTAAAAATTCCCCGACTGACCAATAGAAAATGAGTGGCCGGGTAGATCTGCCCAATCAGGGCACCGGGCCCCTCGAGTGAAG
The DNA here is from genome assembly GCF_002236805.1 of Pusillimonas sp. T2. Taxonomy (GTDB): domain Bacteria; phylum Pseudomonadota; class Gammaproteobacteria; order Burkholderiales; family Burkholderiaceae_B; genus Neopusillimonas. Next base: position 356,202 of record NZ_NIQA01000002.1, read on the forward strand.
ACACTGGGTTCAGCAACCCGGAAAACTGAATGGCAGGCAAAATGGTGCCGATCATGGTCAGAAACATGGCGGCGATTTGCGACCGCGTAAAGCTGGAGGCAAACAACCCGAATCCGGTTGCAAACGTGACATACACCAGCGCCGCCAGGGCCAGCACCCAGAAACTACCGGTTACTGGCACGTTAAACAGGGTGACTGCCAACGCTGCCATAAGCAAAAAATTAAACATCCCCAAAACAATGTACGGCAGTTGCTTCCCTAGAAGAAACTCACTGCGCCGAACGGGCGTGACATAAAAATTAATCATCGAGCCCAGCTCTTTTTCACGTACTACGGCCAATGCCGTCAGCATGGCCGGGATCATCAACAGCAAGAGCGGAATAATGGCCGGCACCATGGCCGGCAAGCTTTTAACATCGGGGTTGTAACGAAAGCGGGTTTCGATGGAAAACGGTGTCAAGGCCGCAGCGCTTTGTCCCATTTGCTGACGGGCCTGCTCAACCAACCACCCCTGATGCAACCCCTGGACATAGCCGCGTACCGTTTCCGCCCGTTGAGGGTTGGCGCCATCAACCCAGGCACCAATATCCACCATCTGACCGCGCTTCAGGTCCCGTGCAAAGCCGGCGGGAATTTCAACAGCCAGCGCCAACTCACCACTGCGCATGCGACGGTCAAGGTCGTCATAATCGGTGATAGATGGCCGCTCAATAAAATAGCGCGACCCGGCCATATTCAGGTGATAGTCACGGCTTAATGTCGTCTGATCGCGGTCAAGCACCGCAAAGGTCAGGTCTTCGACATCCATACTGATGCCATAACCCATGATCAGCATCAGTATCAACGTACCCGCCAGCGCCAATAGCCGCCGCACGGGGTCACGCTGCAATTGCAATGACTCGAGGTGCGCATACGTGAGCAGGCGCGACATACTGAAGCCCGGTGCCCGGGCTTTGTCTAGCGACTGCGGCGGCTGATTTGCCGCGGCGCTGCCAATAGTGACCTGAGTGGCCGAGTCCGTCCCAGTCAAAGGCACAGCAGACTTCTTAAACGAAGGCTCATCGCACGTTGCGGGCATAACAGACGGCTCAGGCACCGGCTTCGTTGCTGCCGCTTCGGCCCGAACCGCAGCTTCAAGGTAATGAATAAACGCCCCTTCCAGAGACGCCGTGCCGCTGCTTTCAACTAGCGCTGCCGGAGTGTCGCTGACCAGCACTTTCCCGGCATGCATGAACGAAATACGATCGCAACGCACCGCCTCATTCATGAAGTGTGTCGAAATAAATAATGTGACGCCGTCGTCCCTGGCCAGGTCGATCATGAGTTGCCAGAACATGTCGCGGGCGATGGGATCGACGCCCGAAGTGGGCTCGTCAAGAATCAGCAATTCGGGGCCATGCACCACTGCAACGGCCAACGACAAGCGCTGACGCACCCCCAGGGGCAACGACGTCGGCAATGCATGCAGCACATCGTTAAGCCCGAATCGGTCGGCCATGGCCTGCATACGGCCGGGTATTTCGGCCTCGGGAACACTGAACAAGCGCGCATGCAGCACCAGGTTCTGGGCAACCGTCAGTTCGCTGTATAGCGAAAACGACTGCGACATATACCCCACCCGACGACGGGTAGCGACATCGTGAGAGTCGATTTCACGCCCAAACAACCAGGCCTGACCTTCGGTGGCAGGCAACAACCCCGTCAGCATTTTCATGGTGGTCGACTTGCCGCAGCCATTTGACCCCAGAAACCCGAAAATCTCACCCCGGCGAATACTGAAACTGACATGATCAACCGCAACGAAGTCGCCAAATTTCATGGTCAGATCACGCGCTTCGATGGCAACCTCGGCCGCCATACCCTGCGCGGGTGGTCGCAATACAACAGGGGCATAACCGCGACGGCGATCGTCGGGCAGCAACGCAACAAATGCAGCCTCAAGCGCATCGGTCGACGTCATTTTTTTGACCTCGGCCGGCGTACCCGTTGCCAGGATAGCTCCAGCATCCATCGCCACCAGCCAATCAAAACGCTCGGCCTCTTCCATATAGGCCGTCGCTACAACTACACTCATGCCGGGGCGATCGCGACGAATGCGGTCGATCAAGTCCCAAAATTGGCGTCGCGCCAACGGGTCTACGCCGGTAGTGGGTTCGTCAAGAATCAGTAAGTCGGGATCGTGGATCAGGGCACAGCACAACCCTAACTTTTGCTTCATGCCGCCCGACAACTTGCCGGCTGGGCGCGTCAAGAACGGAAACAGCCCCGTGTCGCGCGTGAGCGCATCGATACGGCGACGACGCTCGGCCGCGTCGTGGCCAAAAAGACGACCAAAGCATTGCAGATTTTCTTCGACCGACAAAGTGGGATACAGATTTTTGCCCAAGCCTTGCGGCATATAAGCAATGCGCGGACACACCTGATCGCGATGGGCGGATTCGGCCATACTGCCGCCCAATACAAACACGTTACCGACCTGAACACGACGGGCACCAGCCAAAAGAGCCAGCAAGCTGGACTTACCCACGCCGTCTGGGCCGATCAGCCCCACCATTTTGCCAGCGGGGATATCGAGCCGAATATTGTCCAGCGCCGCCACCTTGCCGTAATACAAAGAGACAGCGTCAAGGCGGGCCACCATTGTCATGACCTAACCCTACTGAACGTTAACCGTCAGCGCCTGAGGCCACGAGGCCTGATCATCTATCTTGAGCCATGCAACACCCGGCAGCCCCGTCTTGACCTGTTCGAGATGACGACGCAACAGGTCGGGGTCGATCTGGGCCTTGACCCGGAACATCAGCTTTTGGCGCTCACTGGCCGTCTCCACCGTTTTCGGAGTGAACTGCGCCACACTGGACACATAAGACACTTTGGCCGGAATGACATAGCCGGGAGCCGCATCGAGCACCAGACGAACATCGGCACCCAACGCCACGCGACCCGCAACGGTTTCGGGCAGAAAAAACGTCATGTAAACATCGGCAAGGTCAACAAGGTTGAGCACTTTGCCCCCGGCCGCCAACACTTCGCCGGGCTGGGCAATGCGGTACTGAACGCGACCATCGCGAGGCGCTTTCAAGACCGTATCATCGATATCGGCCTGGATGCGTTCAATAGTGGCTTGCGCCGCGGCAACCGACGAACCCGAGCTGATGACCTGAGACTGCGCCGCATGCACCGCCGCTTGGGCCGCCGCGACCTGAGCTCGCGCGGCTTCGAGAACGGCCTGCGCGCCCACAACGGCGGCGCGATGTTCGTCGAGAGTTTGACGCGACGTGGCGCCACCGGCCACCAATTGTTCGGTACGCGCCAAGCTTTGTCTGGCAAGGCGAAGCTCGCTTTCGCGTTGGGCCACTAGCGCCAGTGCTGCCGTGCGGTCGCTTTCGCGAGCAGCCACCTGGGCCTGCGCCGTTTGAACATTATTGACGGCCTGATCGTAGATGGCTTGCGCTTCGGCACGTTGAGCCAACAGCGTATCGGTTTGCATGTGGGCCAACGCATCCCCCGCCCGCACAAAACTGCCTTCGTTCACTAAAATATCGACCACGCGGCCAGGCTGCCGGGTGGCAACGTCGACCTCAGTGGCCTCGATCCGGCCATTGCCACTAACAAATGACTCGCCATAGCCCGCTGCTTGAAGGGATCGCCAATAATACGCGCCAGCGCCTGCTACGAGCAGAGCGGCCATCACCCACGCCCACAATTTGTTGTGCAAACCTCGAAGCGCCATATACGTTTCCCCATGTGTTAGCGCGTAGTATGGCGCAAGGTGCGCAGACAAAACAATCGATCAAATCACCCCGATGTGATGCACGTCAAACAACACAACATTGGGTGCCTGCCGCAGCTATGCAAAGGTAGCAAATGTCTGCTGTCGAAGACCATATAAAAACCCCCGGAGCGTGCCCGGGGGTTTATTGACTGGCTAAGCGCAGCATTAAAACAGCTTAAAACTGATGGCTTAACAATACCTGGAAGACATCTAGGCCGGGATTGGGACGTTTAATGCCTGCGTTTGAGAAGTGCGAGTAGCGCAGCCCCAGGCGTGTGTCATCGCCCAAATAAGCGCCAAACCCAAGGTGTTCGCCAAATTGGAACTTGGTTGACATGTCTTTATCGGCAAAACGGCTGCGCGAAAATACGTTGGCGCTTAAGCCAGCTTCGAAGTAAAACGCATTGTTGACGCTCCAACGCACAAACGGCGCGGCGCCCAACTGCCACATGCTTGAAGGCTCGCGTGAACCACTGGCGCGCCATAAAGAGCCACTTACTTCGGCCAACAGATCTAGACGACTATTATTGCCTTCGAACTGATAGGTATAAAACGAGGGAGACTCCCAGGCCATTTCGTACCGCTGATAATGATTGCCCGCACCAGCACGCACGCTAATACCATTACCCGACATTGGCTCGGCCAACGCTGGCGAACACAATACAGAAGCAGCAACCCCGGCCAGCAGGGCTTTTGCACCACGGCGCACAAATTTACGCATGAGCTATCCTTGAAAGCATAAATAAAAACGGAAAACCGGCGGGAGCACGGCCACAAATTTCAGCGGTCAATCGTAGCATGCACAACAAGAAAAAACGGGGTGTAAGTAGAGGTTACACACCTGTTTCCGGGCTTACCCTAAGCGTACATGTCGGAAAAATCCGACGGTTTCATTACCCGATCAAGGAGCGCATCGGGGGCCATGGGCCGCCCAAGCAAGTAGCCCTGAAGATAATCACACCCTAACTGCGACAAAACCTCGAACTGGGTTTGAGTTTCGACCCCTTCGGCTACTACTTCGAGCCCCAGGGTTTGAGCCAAGGCCGCAACCGCCCCCACAATGGCGCGGTCTTCGGTTTCAGGGGCCAGGTCGCGCACAAACCCTCGGTCGATTTTAAGTTCATCAACAGGCAAACGCTTTAAGTACAACAAGCTGGAATAGCCCGTGCCGAAATCGTCGATCGCAATTCGAACGCCCAAATCGCACAAGCGCTGCAAAATCACAATACTGGATTCGGTATCGTGCATAGCCGTAGACTCGGTGATCTCGAGGGTGAGCGACTGCGGCTTGAGCCCGTAACGATTCAACAAGGTACGAACCGTTGTGACCAGTCCACTGTGACGAAACTGCATGGGGGACAAGTTGACCGCCACCGCAGCCTCGAGCCATCCATCGTCCTGCCATTGGCGCACTTGACGGCAGGCGCGGTCGAGCACCCATTCGCCAATCGGCACAATCAGGCCAGTGCGTTCGGCCAACGGAATGAAACGGTCAGGGGCCACCTGGCCGTGTTCATCGTGCCACCAGCGCAGCAAGGCCTCTGCCCCGGATATTTTTCCAGACGCCACATGAAACTTGGGCTGATAAGCCAGGCTAAGTTCGTTGTTCTCAAGGGCTTTTCGAAAGTCTTGCAACAGGCTGAGCTGCTGCTGCACATTGGCATGCATGGACGTTTCGAAGAAGCTGTAGGTATTACGCCCGGCGTTCTTGGCATGATGGCGCGCAGCATCAGCCTGGGCGAGCAGGTCGTGACGCTCATTGCCGTCATCGGGGCACAAGGTAATACCCACGCTGGCTGATACATGAATTTCTTGGCCGGCCACATGAAACGGCTTTTTAATGAAAGACAGCACCTTGTGCGCCTGAGTGGCAGCATCGGCGGGCTCGACGATATCCATCAGCAAAACGAACTCGTCGCCGGCCAGGCGGGCCAAAGTGTCTTGGCCCCGAATGTGCGACTGCACCCGGCGCGCGACCTCAAGCAGTAAACGGTCGCCCACATGATGGCCATAAGCGTCATTCACCACCCTGAAACCATCCAGGTCCATCATGAGCAGGGCAAAGCGCCCGCCGTCGCGCCGCACGTTGACTAGCGCACGGTCTATTCGATCTTCGAGCAAGGTGCGGTTGGGCAAGCCGGTAAGGCTGTCGTGTAGCGCCAGATACTTAAGTTCGCGCGTGGCCTGGCTAAGGGAGTGCGTTTGAGACTGCGCGCGCATGTCGAACAAAGACACGAGCAAGGCCCCGCCCAACACGACGATCGTGATGACAATTGTCATGCCGGCCAGACCTTGAGCATTGAAGTCCGACATCCCTGCGGCAGACTGGGCATGCGCAGGAAACTGCGCCGCAGCCATGCCCACATAGTGCATACCTGCAATAGCCATACCCATGATCGCGGACGCTCCAACACGTTGCAGCCAGACATGCCGACCTTCAGCGCGCAGCTTGAACGCAGCCCACAACGCGGCGACTGAAGCGCCATAGGCAATCAGCAATGAGGTAACAAACCAGCCCATGTGGTACTGAATGGCCGGGCTCATGTGCATGGCCGCCATGCCCAGGTAGTGCATGCCAGCAATGCCCGCCGCCAAGAACAGCCCCCCAACCAGCAAGCGCAGCAGCGGTAGCGAGGGACGGCAGACAATCCAGAGCGCAAGACCCGACGCCACAATGGCCAACAGTAACGACACGGCTGTAAGTACAGGGTCGTACCCCACCGGAATAGGCAAACTGCACGCCAGCATACCCACAAAATGCATGGCCCAAATGCCCAGACCCATGGCCAATGCGCCACCCATCAGCCAGCCCCCCGCCTGCGCGCCACGCGCAGAGGCGACCCGCGCGGCCATGTCGAGCGCGGTGTAAGCCGCCAGCACGGCAACAAACAGCGACCAGAGCACTAATGAAAAGTTATAGCTACTTACGAGCATGGGACCTGCGCTTGGGTAGATGCCCCGCATAAGTGCAGAGGCAAATAACTTGTTTACGGAATGAACCGCAAAAACTTAAGACAAAATCGGTTGCCCGTTACAATATTCTGATGGGCCTTTACAAGATACGCACCAAGACAGCGTTAAAAGTCAGATCAAATGCATTACGCCCCAAAACAGGCGGTTTAACCTGTTTTGGGGCGTAAAAGTTTGGTGTTACCTGCGCCAGAAGCCTACAAGCCAGGCAACGCCTTTACGTACAACGCAGCTGCCAAATAGCGCTTAAGCAACCGCGTGCAAGCGCGTACCCACAGCACCCGACGTCGCCAGCTTGGGCTCGAGCGGCGCCATAAGTTGTTGCATGACCTGCGCCTGCGATTCCAGGGTTTTACGCAACAGCAGCATCTGTTGATTTTGCTGGACTGTAGCGCCTTCAAGCGCCAATGCGGTATTCACAACGGCTTCAACAGACAGATCCATAACCGGTATCCTTTAATGGTATTTGGAACTCATTGTAGGTAAAACAGCCTATAAGGTAAAGGCATAACACCGCAAACACACAATACTCATGAGCATTTCCACCCAACAGGTACTGGCAGGCCCGATCTTACGGCGTCTGGAGAAGCAACGCATTGTTTTCTGGATGGCCACCCTGTCATCGTGCCAGCTACGCCTGCAACTGCACGACGCCCAAAAACAGACGCTAACCCTCGACCTACAACGCCAACAGCACGAAGTGCAGGTAGGCACCCATTGCTTCATACAGCTGCTGGATATTGAACTCGATACGCCACTTCCAGAAGACGAATTCATTGCCTACGACATTGAATGGCGCAGGGCCGAAGATGATGGCTGGCACAGCACCGCCGCTGAAGACCCAGAGCTTTGTATGCCGGGGGAGCCTTTGCCGAAATTTGTGCTGCGCAGCCGACTGGACCGCATTTTGCACGGGTCGTGCCGCAAGCCGCATCACCCCGTAGACGATGGGCTTCTGGCGGCCGAAAACTGGCTAAGCGAACGCAACGACACGCCGCAGCGCTGGCCCGCCGCGCTCATGATGACCGGCGACCAGGTGTATGTAGACGACGTTGCCGGCCCGATGTTGACTGCCATCCATCAGCTCATAGAAACACTGGGGCTTTTTGACGAAACCATTGAAGGCGCGCTGGTTTCTGATAGCAAAGCTTTGTTTGCCAGCCAGTACAACTATTACCACCGCAACGACCTGCTCCCCGACGTACGCAGCAACGAGCCGCTTCAAAAACGCTTTTTTGAAGGCGCAAGAAAGCCGGTGTTTACCACCAGCAACGCTGATAACCACTTGGTCACCCTGGCTGAAGTTATTGCCATGTATTTGCTGGTGTGGTCGCCTGAAACCTGGAAACCGTTGGCGCATGGCGCACCCGAAACGCTGACGCCAGAAGAAGCCGAACGCTACCAACGTGAACGCGAACCGCTGGTCAGGTTCGTAGCGGGGCTGCCCAAAGTCAGGCGTCTGTTGGCGCACGTCCCTACGCTCATGATCTTTGACGATCACGACATTACCGATGACTGGAACCTGACTGCCGACTGGGAACAAACGGCTTACGGGCACCCATTTTCAAAGCGCATTATTGGCAATGCCCTGATCGGCTACTTGCTATGTCAGGGCTGGGGCAACAACCCCGACGCCTTCGAGGGCCTGACGCTAAAGCGCGTCAAACAATGGTCTGCAACACCCGAAGCCGCGCAACAAGATGCGCTGATCGACCATCTTTTGCACTTGCATCGCTGGGACTACACCTTGCCCACTAGCCCCAAGCTTGTCGTGATGGACACTCGCACGCGACGCTGGCGCTCGGAACGCGACCTGCGCCGGCCTTCGGGCTTAATGGGTTGGGAGGCATTGTCAGAGCTGCAAAACGAACTGCTTCACCACGACGCCGTCGTGATGGTATCGCCGGCCCCCGTATTTGGCGTCAAGCTGATCGAAGTCATACAAAAAGTATTCACCTGGATTCGCAAGCCCTTGCTGGTCGACGCCGAAAACTGGATGGCCCATCGGGGCACCGCGAACGCGATTCTGAATATTTTCGGACACACCCGCACACCCGCCAACTTTGTAATTTTGTCGGGTGACGTGCACTATTCATTCGTATATGGCGTAAAGCTTCGTTCACAAAGCGGCGAACCCCATTTGTGGCAAGTGACCAGCAGCGGCATCAAGAACGAGTTCCCGCGCAAGCTACTGGACACCCTCGATCGCCTGAGCCGCTGGCTGTATTCGCCCAGATCGCCATTGAACTGGTTTACCAAACGCCGCCGCATGAAGGTTTCGCCCTTCAAGCCCAAGACAGCATCGCACGGTGAGCGCTTGCTCAACCAGGCCGGTATTGGTTATGTCCGCTTCGACGACGCAGGTCGCCCGACCAAAGTGGTTCAGATCAGCCACGACAAGCGCACACCGTTTTGCCTTGACCCCAGCGATTGAGCGGCGCAGGCGACATTGATGTTGTCACGCTTTTTAACGGGGTAAAGCTTACAAACACCTTTATTATTCAAAGCTGTTTGACGTGCTTCATAGACCCTTTCCTAGCGGAGATTTGCATGAACCGTATCCCAGACGCCGACCTAAACAGCCTGTTGCCGCCGCTGACGCTCAACCGTCGCGGTTTTATCGCCACCGCTCTGGCCACAGGCTTTACCTTGGCCGCCGGCCCGATTATGGCCAACACCGCCATTTCCACCGACACCAACGGCCTGACAGCAGGCGAAATCAGCATTCCCGTCAGTGACGGCAACATGCCCGCTTACCGTGCGATGCCGGCCAATGCACAAAATGCTCCAGTCATTCTGGTGATCCAGGAAATTTTCGGGGTTCACGAATACATCAAAGATGTTTGCCGCAGGCTGGCCAAAGCGGGCTACATGGCCATTGCGCCAGAACTGTACGCCCGCCAGGGCGATCCCTCAACGTACACCGAAGTCCCCAAACTGTTTGCCGAAATTGTCAGCAGAGTCCCTGATGCCCAGGTGATGAGCGACCTCGACGCCACAACGGCGTGGGCCGGTAAAAACGGCGGGAACACACAAGCGCTAGGCATTACCGGCTTTTGCTGGGGTGGCCGTATTGTGTGGCTGTACAGCGCACACAACCCATCAGTTAAAGCCGGCGTAGCTTGGTATGGTCGCCTGGTAGGTGACAAAACCGACCTGACGCCCAGCCACCCCACCGACGTGGCGGCCAAACTTAACGGCCCGGTGCTTGGGTTATACGGTGGTGCAGATGCCGGTATTCCACTGGACACCGTAGAAGCCATGAAAGCCGCCCTTGCCCAGGGCGACGCCGCAGCTAAAGCGTCGAAATTTATTGTGTACCCGGATGCCCCGCACGCGTTTCATGCCGACTACCGCCCCAGCTACCGCGAGGCTCCTGCCAAAGATGGCTGGCAACAGGCCCTGGCCTGGCTCGATCAACGGCTTAAATAACCGCTGCACCAGAAGCACGCTACTCGCCCACCCATCGCCGCAGCACCACCTTTGATTAAAAAGGTGGCTTGCTCCGGCGAGCGCTGCGAACACAAGCAACGAAGTCTTTTAGATCGAAAGCCGCAGCGCCAATGCCGCCAACGTGACCAGTAGTACCGGCGCTGTCAACACGACGCCCACCCTGAAGTAATAGCCCCAGCTGATCAACACGCCGCGACGCGCCAATACGTGCAACCACAGCAGCGTGGCCAGGCTGCCAATCGGTGTCATTTTTGGCCCCAGGTCACTTCCCACCACATTGGCAAACACCATGGCCTCGCGAATCGCGCCCTGTGCCTGACTGGCGTCGATAGACAAGGCACCAATCAAAACCGTAGGCAGGTTGTTCATCAGGGCTGACAAAACCGCACTCAATAACCCGGTGCCCAGTGTGGCCGCCCACAGCCCTTGCCCGGCAAGCATATTAAGGGCGTCAGTTAGCCATTGCGTCAGGCCGGCATTACGCAGCCCATAGACCACCAGATACATTCCCATGGAAAACACTACGATGTGCCATGGGGCGGTGCGCAACACATGGCGAGTGCTAATGACAGGGCTACGTCCCGCCACCAGCAATAACAGGCAAGCTCCTACGGCAGCCACTGCGCTGACCGGTACCCCAAGGGGCTCAAGCCAGAAAAAACCCACCAGCAGCAACGCCAGCACAAGCCACCCGGCCATGAACACTGGCCGGTCGCGCACCACCGAGGCCGGAGGCTGCAGATGCGCCAAATCGTACTGCCGGGGAATATCTTTACGAAACACCAACATCAGAACAATCAGAGATGCCGTGACCGACACTACGTTGACTGGCACCATGACAGACGCATAGCGCCCGAACCCGATATTGAAATAATCGGCTGAAACAATATTGACCAGATTCGAGACCACCAAGGGCAAACTGGCGGCATCGGCAATAAAGCCCGCCGCCATGACGTACGCCAGCGTTGCAGCAGGCGAAAACCCCAACGCCATCAGCATGGCCACGACGATGGGCGTAAGAATCAAGGCCGCGCCGTCATTATTGAAAAAGGCCGTCACGACGGCGCCCAGCAACACCATCAAGACAAAAAGGTATCGACCGTTGCCGCGCCCCCGGCGCGCCATGTGCAATGCGGCCCATTCGAAGAACCCTGCGGCGTCGAGCAACAGGCTGATAATGACCACAGCAATGAAGCTGCCGGTAGCGTTCCAGACAATGGCCCAGACGGTAGCGATGTCGTTAAGCGACACCACCCCGGCGAGCAGCGCCAGTACCGCCCCGAAGCTTGCCCCCCAACCGATGCCCAGCCCGCGTGGTTGCCATATGACCAATACCAGCGTCAGGATAAAAATAAGTGCAGCGGGCCACATGGTTAGGCGTAATGCCGGCGCAAATACTCGACCACATCGGCCTGCCGACCACTGAACACAATACGTTCCCCTTTGCGCTCACGCTGCGAGGCATACATGGGGTCGTAATAGTCGTGCAGCAAACCGGCGATCCAGACCCGGTGCAAGTCAATCGTGCCCCGGTCGTGCTGGGCAGCAAGGGCCTCATCCATTTGCCCGGCCAGCCGCCGATAGCGCTCGTGGCCAAGACGCTTGACGATATTGCCCAGACTTTGACGCATGCGCTGTGCAAACGCGTCAAACCCTTGCTCGGGGCCATGCACGGCAACAAACTCTTCGGCCAGGCTTTCTACGTAATCGCGCAAAATACGCTCAACCCGCGACTCGAAAGTATCTTCGAGCCACACCACCGGAAACCCCTGCATGGCCTGATGCAACGGCAACGGCAACGCACAACTACCAATCAGCCGGCTCTCGTCTTCTAGTACAAACGTATGCTGCCCGTGCGCCTGACGCTTTAACAGGTCAATTGACAAGGCATTTTCGAAACTGATTTGCGCCGGTTGCGGCGCCACCCGCTTGCCGAAGCTCGACCCCCGATGATTGGCCAGGCCTTCAAGGTCGACCGCGTTATCCAGCTGACAGAGAACATCGGTTTTACCCGAACCCGTCATGCCGCCCACCACAACAAAGCGACACTGCGCAATAGCCTGTTCCAGCACACCCATAAGATAGGTGCGCATGGCCTTGTAACCGCCCACAACGCGGGGGTAATTAATCCCGGCCTCGGTTGCCAGCCACTCTTGGCTGATACGGGAACGCAAACCGCCCCGGAAACAGTACAAATAACCATTGGGGTTGGCCATGGCAAATGCCGCCCATTGTTCAATGCGCTGCGCCTTAACCTTGCCGGACACCAGTTGATGGCCTAGCGTGATAGCCGCATCTTGACCTTTAAGCTTGTAGCAAGTGCCCACTTTCTGGCGCTCAATGTCGTTCATGAGCGGCAGGTTAACGGCCCCAGGGAAGGCACCCCGCCCAAACTCCACCGGTGCACGCACATCCATCAGGGGTACGCCGCTTAAAAACAACGTCCGGAAGTCATCGGTATTGTTGCGGGTCACTTAAGCACCACCCCATGACTTGTGCGCGCGACAAAGCGGCCCAAGGGGGAAAGCGACAAACCCAGCGCGGCGGCAGCTTCCAGAAAGGCCGTATTGGCGTCTGGCGACACCGCCACCAGCAGCCCACCACTCGTTTGCGGATCGCACAGCAAATGCTTCTGGTCGTCGGTAAGCGCAGCCACACCATGGCCGTAGCTGTCGAAGTTGCGCAACGTGCCGCCTGGCACGCAGCCCTGACCAAGATAATGATCAATCCCCTCGATACGAGGTACGCAGGCGGCATCGATTTCTGCCGTCAAACCGCTGCCATCGGCCATTTCAAGCAGGTGCCCCAATAGCCCGAAACCCGTCACATCGGTCATTGCCTTGACGCCATCGAGCCCGCCAAAATGGTAGCCGGCGCTGTTCAAGGTACACATCAGGTCGCGCGCACGACCCACGTCTTGAGGGCGCAACTTGCCTTGTTTTTCGGCCGTGGTCAAAATGCCAATACCCAACGGTTTGGTCAGGTAAAGCAGACAACCTTCGGTGGCCGTGTCGTTACGCTTGAGCTGACGCTTGTTGACCAGCCCGGTCACCGCGAGCCCGAATATCGGTTCGGGTGCATCGATAGAGTGACCACCCGCCAGCGGGATACCCGCGTCATCGCAAACCGCGCGCCCGCCACGCACCACTTCGCGCGCTACTTCGGGCGGCAGCACATTAACCGGCCAACCCAAAATGGCAATGGCCATGATGGGCTTACCACCCATGGCGTAAATATCGCTGATGGCATTGGTGGCCGCAACGCGGCCAAAGTCGAACGGGTCATCGACGATGGGCATGAAAAAATCGGTCGTCGACACCACCCCCTGTTCGTCGTTTATGCCATAAACAGCAGCATCATCGCGCGATGCATTACCCACCCACAGGCGCGGGTCGAGGTTTTGCGCACCACTACCGGCCAGAATGACGTCGAGCACTTTGGGCGAAATTTTGCAACCACAACCAGCGCCATGGCTGTATTGGGTAAGACGAACGGGATTTGACATGGCACACCTGAACAGTAAAACCGGGGCTATTACACCGAAGCCCCGATTTTACAAGTTTGGATATGCAAGCGGGTGCAGCCTGCCGACGCAAAAGCAACGATGGCAGACCTGGGTGGAACAAACCTTGCCCGATGTCGCGCTTGCTAGTGCGACCCCAGGTATGCCCGTTGCACCGCCGGGTCATCGCGCAGCTGTTCGGCTGTGCCCTCGCCTACGATACGACCGGTTTCGATCAGGTAACCCCGGTCGGCAATTTCTAGACTGAGTTTGGCATTTTGCTCGACCATCAGAATACCTACACCCAGCTCTCGAACGCGGTCGATAGCCCGGAAGAGCTCTTGGCACATGAGTGGTGACAAACCCAACGAAGGCTCGTCGAGCAACAATACCTTTGGCGCAGACATGAGCGCCCGCCCCACGGCCACCATTTGCTGCTCGCCGCCGCTCATGGTGCCCACGCGCTGCGACAGGCGCTCGGCCAGGCGCGGAAACAATTCGAGCACACGTTGCAAATTCTGGGCCTCGGCCGACCGGGCCCGCCGCGTCAGCGCCCCAAGCTGCAGGTTTTCGCGAACGGTCAGGTCGACAAAAACACCGCGCCCTTCGGGCACAAGGGCCAAGCCGTGTTCGACAATATGATGCGCGGGAACCGACAGCAGCTCGGTGCCGTCGAGCTTGGCGCTGGCGCCGGGCAAGGGCTTGAGCATCCCGCCCAGGGCCCGCAACATAGAAGATTTGCCGGCACCATTGGCGCCCAGAATAACCACCAGCTCGCCGGCGTTGACCGTAATGGCGGCGTTATCGAGAGCCTGATGCTTGCCGTAACGCACCGACAACTGACTGACTTCAAACATGAGGCGCTCCGAGGTAGGCGGTAATGACTTCTTCTTGCGCAAGCACGGTTGCCGTTTCGCCTTCGGCCAGCTTGCTGCCGGCGAACATAACAACACAGCGATCGCACAGGGCACGAACGGCATCCATCACGTGCTCGACCAGAATAATGGTGAGACCCTTGGCGCGCAGGTCGCGGATAAGCTGAATGCCTACCTGAAGTTCGGTGGGGTTCAAGCCTGCCAGCCATTCGTCAAGCAACAACAACCGGGGTTTGAGGGCCAACGCACGCGCCAGCTCAAGCCGCTTCTGGTCGATGTAAGTCAGGTCGCCCGCAGGCGTTTCGGCAAACTCGCGCAGGCCCACGGTGTCTAGCAACGCCATGGCCTCGTCGTAGGCTGCGGCCCCAAACTTGTGGTCGGGCCGGAACGCCATGCCAGCCTCGACGTTCTCGCGGCAACTCATGCCACCCAGCACCCGCACAAGCTGAAAGGTACGTGCCACACCCAACCGGGCGATTTGATATGACGCCATCCCGACCAACTCGTCGGAACCCAGCAATATACTGCCGGAATCGGCGCGAAGCGCGCCGGAGATGAGGTTCATGGCAGTGGTTTTACCCGACCCGTTAGGGCCAAGCAAGCCCAGAACCTCGCCTTGTTGAACGTCAAAGCTCAAGCCGTCGACGGCTTTCAGCCCGCCGAATGATTTTCGTAAATCACGAATTTTCAGCAAGGTCATGCTTGCCCTCCTTTCCCGCCCTGGCGCGACGAACGCAACCAGCCGCGGATCAGTTCAAGTACGCCGTTGGGCACCAGATAAACAATGACGAGGAAAGTAACCCCCAACAGAACGGCAAAGTGATTGGGGAAGTTGGCAGACAAAACCTCGAAGAGAGCCGTCAAAGGAATGACCCCCGCCAACGGACCAAGCAAATGCCCAACGCCACCGAGCAACGACATGATGAGCACCTGGAACGACACGATAGGATTAAACACAATGGCGGGATCGATGTATGTCCAGCGTGGTGACATGACCGCACCGACGAGGGTCATGAAGGTAGCGCTAATGACAAACAGCAACACCTTTGCCCGCGTAGTGTTGATGCCCAGATGGCGTGCGACGTGCTCGTCTTCGCCAATAACCCGCAAGGCCAGGCCCAGGCGCGAACGGCGAATTAGCCAGCCGGCAAACAAGGCCAGCGACAGCAACGCCAGCAACTGCCAGTAAATTTGCTGCTGGGTGATGTCGAGAAAGATATACCGGCCGATAGACTTCGTGATATTGACTTCGTACCAGGTAACCAACTGGCGGATCAGCTCGGACAAGCCAAAGGTGAAAATCACAAAGTGCACACCCGACAGCCGCAAGGTAGACAGGCCAACGATCAGGGCCAGCACAACCCCCACCAGCGCCGCCACCAGCAAGACGCCGCCCCAGGGCAATACTTCGGACAACACGGCAACGGTATAAGCACCAATACCAAAAAAGGCGGTGGTGGCCAGTGAAATATAACGAGTGGGGCCCGAGAACAGCGTCCAGGCCGTGGCCAATGCACCGTACTGCAGCACGTTAATGGTGTACGACAAGAAATAACCGCTTTCTACAAATAGCGGTAATGCCGCGACCACCAGCAAAACCAGTGCCACCGCGACAAACCCGGGCGAAAAGACTGTGGTTGCGCGACTCATTTACCGGCCCTCCCGAAAATACCCTGGGGACGCAGCAACAGCACCAACAGGAAAATGCCAAAGGTCGCGGCCATGGTCAGCCCCGGATCGACAAACCGAGAAACCAGAGTCTCGACGAACCCCAGCAAAAAGCCAGCCAGCAAGCAGCCCAGCAAATTGCCAACGCCGCCCATAATGACAATGACCAGTGCCTTCATGGTAAAGGCAACACCCATCGAGGCACTGAAAGGCAAGAACATACTGACCAAAACGCCGGCCCCGACCACTAGGGCGCCACCCAACGCAAACGCAAACGCCGCCATGGCACGAGGATTGATACCCACCAAATGCGCGAACCTTGGCGCATTGGCCATAGCGCGCAACGCCGTACCCCAGCGCGACCGCACCAGCACGGTGTACACCAGCAACCCAATAACCACTGCGGCGCACGCTGCCAGCAAACGGTTGGCCGCCACCGCCGTACCCAGTACGTTGACCGGCATGGCCAGATACTCGTAGCTGTAATAGCTGCCGCCGAAAAGAATGAGCACAATGCCCTGCACCACGAACAAAATGCCAAACGTCGCCAAAATACTGTCGACTTCAAGCGCATCGGCGTTGGGTGCCCGCTTGACCAGCGGCGTCAGCAAAATTTGGTACACCAGCCACTGCACCACGAAACCAACCGGGACCACCATGGCAAGTGCGTATAACGGATTGACGCCCAGGCTGGTCACAAACCAGTAAGCCAGAAACGCAGCGCCGATCATGAACTCGCCATGCGACAAGTTCATGATGCGCGCAACGCCGTACTGCAGCGTCAACCCCATCGCGATGAGCGCATACAGCCCGCCCAGCATCAGCGATGTGAGAACAATTTCAACAAACAACATAGGGTTCACCTGTAAAACCGCCGAGCCGGGCCGGCCCCACCGTTTTTATGGAATAACAGGAAACAAGGCACCGGGCCAAGCCCGATGCCTATGACCGCACTACCCGATTACTTCTTCCATTCGGGTTTGGGAATGATGACCGGCTTGGCGCCTGGCAAGTTTGCAGGACCTACGCCCTGGAAAACACCGTTTTGCCACTGGCCCACGGTGAAGATGCCACGCAACTGGTTGTTTTCAAGTTTGATGGGGCCGAGGATAGTCTCGAACGTGCCGTTCTTGAGCTCGTTCTGGATGGCCGCGCGGTCGATCTTGCCAGTACGCTCGATGGCTTGCTGCAACATCTGCAAGCTGGCGTAAGTCACCTGGCTACCCCAGTAATCGGGGTCTTTACCTTGCATTTCTTTATGACGGGCACGGTAATCCATGACGGCTTTCGATTCGCCGTTGATGCCGCCCAGGCTCATTTGGCCCTCGATGGCTTCGGCACCATACTTACCCTTGAAGAACGGGAACTGAGTGCCTACACCGGTGTAGAACACTTTGGGGTTAAGACCCACGACGCGAGCCTGATCGCTGATCAGGACGGTGTCGGGTGGGTACGAATATGCAATAAACGTATCGGCGCCGGTAGACTTGACCTCGTTCAAGAGCGACGACAGGTCGGAGCTACCGACCGGGTAAGTTTTATCGAGCACGATTTCGAAACCGTGTTTGGCTGCAGCCTTGCGAGCGGCGGCCGCCGAATCGACACCAAAGCCGTCAGCAACGCTGACCATGGCGATTTTCTTGCCGATTTTGCCTTCTTTGCTGGCATTGGCCAGAACGTCGAGGAGCCCGTCGGCGTACATGCTGGCGGAACCCAACAGGAAGAAGTGGCCGGGCCAGCGCTTCGCAAACTGATCAGCCTTGTCGGTAAGGTTGGTGGTACCCACCTGCGGGTAGCCGTGCTTATCGAACAAAGGCGCAACAGCCAGGTTGACGGCCGTGCCCCACGGGGGCAACAACAAGTCGACCTTGTCTTGGGTAATTAAGCGCTCGATGGCACGAACCGCTTCTTCGGTGCTGGAGCGGTCATCGTACTCGACGACTTCGATGGGCACCTTTTTGCCATAGGCGCTGAGCATAATGCCGCCATTGGCGTTAACTTCTTTAACCCACATTTCGTAGTTGGGACGCACGGTGGTGTCGCCGCCCGGGGCATTGGGGCCGCTCTTGGCCAGCGAATACCCGATACGAATGGATTTGGGCGCTTCATCGGCGAATGACGGTGTCGCCATACCGATCATTGAGAGGCTGGCCGCGAGGGCCAACCGGGTTGTCCATTTTTTTACTGTCATTGTTGTCTCCGGGTTGTGGGCATAGTTGTAACCTGACGCCTGGCGCTGCCCCTGGCTGGCCCAGGCGTTGAAACCACAAAGCTTAGGCGGCTGCCGTATGGCGCTGACCGACAAGCCGCAAGACCTCATTGACCACCGCATCGGCAAACTGCTCGTCGTTCAGATGGCAGTCGAATTTTTCGACGGTGACGCCAGACGGCATAGCCGCTTTGACCGCGTCATAAAAGACAGGACATAAAGAGGCATCATGCAGGTGTCCCTCGGGGCTGTCATGATGGGAAAAACCCTGTAAAGGCACCAGTACCGACACGGGGCCTTTCGCCTCGGTCTTGACCAGGCCGGCCAAATGATTGGCCAGCTTTTGCAACTCTTCGGCTTCGGTTCGCACTGCAGTCAGTGCGCGGTTATGAATGTGATAGCGCTTGCCCGGAAACTGGCGCTCGGCCATATCAATGGGGCCGGACACCATGAAATCGGCATTGCCAGGGGCAAAAACTACAGGCACCCCCTTGCGCAACCCTGCTTTAGAGCGTTCCGGGCCGGCGCTGCACAAGCCATTGTTCAGGAAGTCGTTATGTTCGACCACAGACGTTTCAAGTACGGCCACGATGTCACGCTCGGCGGCCAGTTTGTCGAGCGCCTGCCCGCCGGTGCCCAGCGTATGAAACACCAAAACTTCGTAGCCCTTTTCCTCGAGCAGTTTGCGAACACGCACCGTGCAGCGGTCAATGGTACCCAATGTCCCCATGAGCACCACAGGTTTGTCTGACACTGCTTTAGGTTCGTAAGCCTTGGCCATGGCGGCTACCGAAACGGCCGCATTACGGAAGACTTCACGGGTGATGCTGTTGAGCCCAGCAATATCACACACCGGGTTGAACATATTGATGTCCATAGCGCCCACAAAAGGCTGCGTAAAGCCCGAGGCCATGGTGGACACCAGCACTTTGGGCAAACCGTAAGGTAGTGCCTGCATGACGGCACTGCCCAGCGTCGAACCCATGGAGCCGCCAATGGCGATGACCCCGCTTATGGGCGTTGTCGCATGCAGCGCGAGCGTAGATTTAATCGCCCCCTCGATCATCACCGCCTGACATTTACCTTCATGCTTCAGGTCTCGGACTTCCTGAATGGTTTTGCCAGCCGCGCCAGCCACCTCTTCCGGCGTGATTTCGGCCCCCGGCGTAACCGAACGGCGAATACTGGCATCGAGATGAATGACGTCAACACCCTGCGACTCGAGTGTTTGACGTACAAATTGCGCCTCGGTCGCCTTGGTGTCGAGGGTAGCGATCAAAAGGACTTTGGGTTTCGTGGTCATCGTTGTCTCCTGTTCCACATTTACCTGAATGGCTGCCCTGGCTGTTTTTTCGCTCTTGGGCCGCCACGTTTGTTTGAACTATTCCGTATTTAAAGTTTTGGCTAACTCAGTAAAGAACCCCATGCTTTGCGGGTTGGCCATGGCGTCGGGATGCGCCACTTTTTCGGCCGGCGACCCCAGCAGCAAGCGGCGTACCGGAACTTCCATTTTCTTGCCCGTCAAGGTGCGCGGGATATCGCTGACCTGATAAATTTTGTTGGGCACGTGCCGCGGCGACGCTTTGGTACGAATCTGATCAGCAATGCGCGCACTCAATTCATCGGTCAGGGTTTGGCCGTCGTGCAGCACGACAAACAGCGGCATGAATGACGGACGCCCCAGGTATTCAAGGTCGACGACAAGGCTGTCGCGTACTTCGGGAACCGCCTCGACCACACGGTAAATTTCGGCCGTCCCCATACGGATGCCAAACCGGTTGATGGTGGAATCGGACCGACCGTAAATAATGCTGGTGCCGCGCGGTGTAAAAAGGATCCAATCGCCGTGTCGCCACTTGCCGGGAAATACGTCGAAGTAACTGTCGAGGTAGCGGGTATTGCCCGGATCATTCCAGAAGTACACCGGCATCGATGGCATGGGTTGGGTAATCACCAGCTCTCCGACCTCGTCGACAACCGGTTCGCCCTGCTCGTTAAAGGCGTAAGCAGCCACACCAAGTTCACGGCATTGAATTTCGCCCGAGTACACCGGCAAGGTCGGTGCGCAAGCCACAAAGCCCGACGCAATATCGGTACCGCCGCTGATGGACGCCAGCCATAGGTCGGACTTGATGTTGGCATAAGCCCACTCGAACGCATCGGTGGGCAACGGCGAACCGGTAGCGTTAATTGACCGCAGGGCCGCAAGACCGGCAAACGTGTTGGGCTGCAGGTTATCTTTCATGCAGTTGATCAAATACGCCGCACCACAACCAAACAAAGTAACGCCGTGGTCGTCAATAAATTTCCACAACGACTGATTGTCGGGCCATGCCGGGTTGCCGTCATACAAAATCACGGTCGCGCCCACCAGCAAACCACCCACCTGCAAATTCCAGACAATCCAGCCAGTACCGCCCAAAAACAGCAAGCGGTCGCCTTCGCGCAAGTCGTGCTGCAGCGCCATGGTTTTATGGTGGGTAAGGACAATGCCGCCATGGCTATGCACAATGGCTTTGGGCAAACCCGTTGTGCCCGACGAATACACGATCCATAAAGGATGGGAGAAAGGCACGCGTTCGAACTGCAAAGGGGCCTGCTGAGCGACCATATCGGCCCAGCGAATGCGACCGGCCCAAGCAACACCGCCTTCGCGGTCGGCCATGGGGCCAGGCACATGCACAACATGCTTGACGGTCGGCAACGATTCGAGCAGCTCAGACACCAGCGCCGCGCGGTCGTGCTGTTTGCCGTTGTAGCTGTAGCTGTCGATGACAAAAATCAGCTTGGGCTCAATTTGCTGGAAGCGGTCGGTCACGACCCGAACGCCCATATCGGGTGCGCAGCTGGACCACACAGCGCCAATGCTGGCACACGCCAGAAACGCAATGACTGTTTCAGGACGATTGGGCATGTACGACACCACACGGTCGCCCTTGCCAATACCCAGGCCGCGCAAACTGGCTGCCAGCGCGCCGACGTCGCGCGTCAGTTGCGCCCAGCTGACCTCTTCGACGCCCGTTTCTTCTCGACGCGAAATTAACGCCGGCCGTTGGTCGGTGGCGCGACGAAACACATGTTCGGCGTAATTTAGCGATGTATTGGGAAACCATTGCGCGCCCGGCATGGCGCGATCGCCCAGGACGGGCTGCACGGCCCCGTCGGCCTGAACATCAAAATACTGCCAGATCGACAGCCAGAAGTCGTCAAGATGGTCGACGGACCACTGCCACAGCGCCTCGTAATCGCCCTTGGGTACACCAAAGGCCTGTTCGACCCACGATTGGTAGTGATCAAGACGCGAGGCCTGAATTTGCGCTTGAGTGGGCTGCCAAAGCAGCTTGGGTACTTGTACGGTTTCAGTCATCGAATCATCTCCAGCAAAGCATTAACGCCGGTAATGGACAAATGCGGTTGCTGCCCTGGGGGCAGGCGATCGATATCTTCGGGGGTAGCCAACCCGGTATGCACGGCCACAGAGACTGCACCGCCCTGCTGGGCCATGGCGTTTTCGAGCGAAAGGTCATCTCCGACAATGGCGATTCGGGAGGCCTCGACACCCAGAATACTGCGGGCCACGTCGAAAGCCGTTGACGCGGGCTTACCCACAATGACGGCCTCTTTGCCCGTCACACTGCTAATGGCGGCGGTGAGCGCACCCGAAATACCCAGGGTACGGCCTTCACGACTGGCCAGATAGGGGGCCGTGGAAACTGTGTATAAATTGGCTCCGGCCCAGATTGCGCGGCAAGCCGCATCAAGGTCGTCAAGACGGAACTCGGGGTGCCAACCTACCAGCACCGCATCGGCATCGTCGGCGCGCTCAGGCGAAACCACGATATCGAACCCAGCTTCCTCGAACGGACGCCATACCCCCTCGACACCCAGCACCAGCAACCGCTTGTATTGCCGGCTTTTAAACAAAGACACGGCGACGGCCGGCGGCGTCAGTGTGCGTTCGGGCTGAACCAGAATACCGGCTTTTGACAAGGCCTGAGCCAACTGTGCGGGCGTTTTGGTTGAACCGTTGGTAAACGCCACGTAGGGTGTTTGACGTTGGTTCAGCAAATTAATTAACTCGATGGCCCCAGGCAAAGGTTGATAGCCCGACAACATGCGATCGGCCAATGCCAACGTGCCGTCAATATCAAAAATAAAACCTTCTACTGCGTTCAAGTCGTGTGACAACGACTGCGTCATGTCTTGTCTCCTGCAACCCCGTGGCTGCGCAATTCCATCAGGAAGCCCTCTCGTTCGATGCGGGCATGAGTAACGTCCGGCCTTTTGGCTAATTCGGCCAACAGTTTTTCGACCGGGGTTACCGAAGGATTGTACGTTTGCCTGCAGGGGCCGGCCGCAACCATGGCATCGACCTGGTCGGCCGGCATGACGGCGCGCAACAAAAACTCTTCGTCGGACAGGTGTTTACCAAAACGTTGGCGCAGCTCGGCGACACCGGGCATGGGCGGTTGGGACAACAGCTCTTTGGCTCGCGGCATATTTTCGATACGATCGCGCACATTGGGATCGACCTCGCCGGGCGGCGTACCAAAGCGCCCCACCACATAGCGGATGACTTCGTCGGGAACGTTGGCATAACGTTCGGGTGCCAGTACGTTCATGACCGCCATCGTGCCCACCACCTGGGAAAACGGCGTCACCATGATGGGATAACCCAGCTCGGCCCGCACGCGCACCACCTCTTCGTAAACTTCGGGCAGGCGATGCTCTTGACGGATTTCGCGCAACTGACGGCGCATGGTGCCTATCATGCCGCCGGGCAACTGGTGGGAAAAATAACGTTCATCGTACTCTTGCGGCACCCCGACAGGCAGGCCTTCGGCCTT
Source organism: Pusillimonas sp. T2 (assembly GCF_002236805.1). Lineage (GTDB taxonomy): Bacteria > Pseudomonadota > Gammaproteobacteria > Burkholderiales > Burkholderiaceae_B > Neopusillimonas. The sequence goes on from NZ_NIQA01000002.1 coordinate 379,501, forward strand.
GGTCAGGCGCGAAAAATACTCACTGACTTCGGCCATGGCATCGAGGTCGAGATCATGTGACACGCCGCGCGCCTGCAGGTTGTTCACGACGTTTTCTACCGCGGGCTGGCTAGTACCATTAGCCGCCGGGCGTGCCGCCGTATGCAAGGTATCGACCCCTAGCGACGGCGCTTCGGGGTAAGTAAATGGCGCCAGACCAATGGTGCAATGCGAGTGCAACTCGAAGGGCTTGTTACCCAGCGCAGTCTTGATGGCCGGCAACAGCGTACGGGCACGTTCCGGCGTCAGCAAGCCGCTGGGGTCTTTAAGATACACCCGGTCGATAAACGGCTGCGCCGCCAGTTGCGCCGCCATGTTCGCAAAAAAAGCGTCGTCGTGAATGGGGCTGACTGTGTATACCAACGCCCCCACAATTTCAGAGGCCCCCGCCTTGGCAATGGCTTGGCAGTTATCGATGACGGCCTGCGTGGTGTTCATCGGGTCCATCACCATGAACCTTTCTATGCCGTTATTAACCAATAGCTGGTACGACAAGGCCATAACCTCGGGGTGTGCTGTTTCCCACGAAATAAACCGCATGCCCGTCGATAAAAACGTCAGCGGCGTGCGCTTCAGACGTGACTTGAGCAAACGCAGACGTTCCCAGGGGTCTTCTTTATGAAAACGCACGGTGACCGCCATGTGCGTACTGGTACTGAAATCGAGGGCGTGATAGCCGACACGATCGAGCACAGGGGCGATTTGCAGCATCATGCCGGTTGTCAGGCCGGTCGCCCCCCAAAGGCTTTGATTGCCGTCGCGCAGGGTGGTGTCAATAAACTGGACTTTGTCTTGTTTCATGGTGTTTAACCTTCGTGTGCCATCGCCGTCCGATCGGCCAGATAACGGCCCAAAAAGCCGGTATCGACCCCGCCCTCGGTAAATTCGGGCGTATTCAGAACATCGAGGTGCAAGGCAATATTGGTTTTGACGCCGGAAATCACCGTATCGTTCAGGGCCTCGGCCAACGCACGTCGCGCTTCGTCGCGCGTACCGCCATAGGCAATCACCTTAGCGATCATCGAATCGTAAAACGGCGGGATCGTCGCGCCCGCCTGCATATGAGTATCGATGCGAATACCGGAACGCAGCGGAAACTGTGCGGCGTTGACCCGCCCCGGTGAGGGCTGAAAATCGCGGTCGCTGTCTTCGGCGTTGACACGGCACTCGATGGCGTGACCCGTGACGCGAACATCGGACTGCGCCCAGGGCAGTGCATGCCCCTGCGCCACGGCCAGCTGTGCTTGCACCAGATCAATTCCCGTGACCAGTTCGGTGACGGGGTGTTCAACCTGGATACGGGCGTTCATTTCGAGAAAATAAAACTGGTCGCGCTGCACGTCGACCAAAAATTCGATAGTGCCAGCACTGCGGTAACCGATGTATTGGGCAAAGCGCACGGCCGCTGCATGCAAATCGGCACGCATGGCATCGGGCAAATTGGGGGCTGGGGCTTCCTCGACCAGCTTTTGGTAACGACGCTGGACGGAGCAATCGCGATCGCCCAGGTGAATCACCGATTGGCCATCGCCCAACACCTGCACTTCAACGTGACGCCCCTGGGTCACAAAGCACTCAATGTAGACCCGGCCATCGCCAAACGCAGCCAACGCCTCGGCACTGGCCAATTCGAACAAACGGATCAGGGCATCGCGGTCGTCGGCACGCTTTAGCCCACGCCCACCGCCGCCGCCAACCGCTTTGATCAACACAGGGTAGCCAATTGAATCAGCAACCGCCAGCGCTTCGTCAAGCGAAGCCACGGGCCCGCCCGGTGTAATGGGCACGTTGGCCTTTTCGGCAATCAGTCGAGCTTCAAGCTTGTTGCCGACACGCTCGATTTGTTCAGCCGTAGGCCCAATGAAGACCAGATGGTTGTCTTCGCATGCCTGCGCAAACTCGGCACGCTCGGACAAAAAGCCATAACCCGGATGAATGGCCTGGGCGCCAGTGGACAAGGCCGCCTGAACGATCGTGTCGATCTTCAGATAGCTATCGGTTGCGCGGCCGGGGCCAATACATACGGTGCGATCAGCCAACTGGGCGCCCATACTGTCGCGATCTGCGGTTGATACCACCAATACACTTTCGAGCCCCAAACGCTTGAGCGTGCGCAGAACGCGCACGGCGATCTCGCCCCGGTTGGCCACCAGTACCCGACGAATCGGCCCCTGAACGGCGGCTTGATCTGCCTGCACCATGACTTAACCCTGGGTTGCGCGAACGCGCATCAAGACCTGGTCGTACTCGACCAAATCGCCATCTTTGGCCAGCACCTCAACAACCTCGCCGCTTACCTCTGCGGCGACCGAGTTCATAAGCTTCATGACTTCGATAATGCCGATGACGGTGTCGGGCTTGACCTTGACGCCCGCTGCGACGAACGGGTCGGCACCCGGCTTGGGCGCCCTGTAGAAAACACCCAGCATGGGCGCGCGCACGTCGAGCAACCCAGCCGCTGAAGACGCGCCTACGCCGGAAGCCGCAGGGCTAGCGGACGGTGCGGCGGCAGGCGCAGGTGCAGGTGCAGCAACATCGACAGACCGGGTCGGCGCAGGGCTGACCGATGCCGCCAGCGGTGCAGCACCCGCGCCGTTGCGACGCAAATCGAGTTTGATGCCATCAGCTTCGAGATGGAGCTCATCGAAATGCGAGGTGTTGAGCAACTGAATAATGCGTTGCACGTCGTCGTGCGTAAAGCTCATGACCGATACTCCGTTGGCACTACGTGCCGGTTAGAATCTGACCCACCCGGAGAACGATATAAGGTTTTCAAAAACCATGACCTGCTGGCAAAGTGCCACAGCACCAGCACAGCACAAGAACCTAGGTAAAAACCCTTAAGATCCTTGTGTCAAGCGTGTCTCCAAGCGTTTTGTATTTTTTTCAATGTTGCCCAAGCCCGACGCAAGGTGCTAGCATCACCAAGCAAGTTTTCAACAGGTGAAAAGCGTCGCCATGCGCGAATACAAAGTAAAAACCATTCGAGCACTCGATAGAGGGCTAGAGGTGCTGGACTATCTGCACCGTTCGCGCAACGCCAGCCTGCACGACCTGCACTTGGCCACCGGGCTACCCAAGGCCACGTTAACGCGGGTAATTGCAACGCTAGAGGCTCGCGGGCTGATCTGGCAACGGCTGGCCGACGGCGCCTTCATGGCCAGCCACACTTACCAGCCTAGGCCGCCGCAAGTCAACGACGAGAACTTTCTGGTCGAAGTAGCCTCCCCTATTCTTGAGCGGCTTTGCCAAAAGGTAAATTGGCCGTCCATTCTGGCTGTGCCCCGGCTGGACCACATGGAAGTCATTGAAACCAACAGCCCTCGCTCCTATTTCTCGCATATTCCGCTGGGTCCCATCGGGTTTCGCGTCAATATGCTGCGCTCGGCCACCGGCCGCGCGTATCTGGCGTTTTGCAGCGAAGCAGAACGCGCGGCGGTGCTGCAACGCTTACGCACCAGCAACGAGCCCGGCAACTATCTGGCGCAACGCCCCGAAACGGTGATCGCCCTTCTCGAAGAGACCCGCAATCGCGGCTATGGCATTCGGACTGAAGACTTTGGCGGGCACTATGACAAAACCCGGCGCGAATTCAACGACGGGCGCGATTCGATTGCAGTGCCGGTTTGGGCAGGGGAAGAGGTCGTGGCGGTGGTCAACCTGACCTGGATGCACAAAGTGGCCACGGTTGAACAAATGGTGAAAAAGCACCTGGCCCAGTTATCGCAGGCGGCACGTGAAATTTCGGTCAGGCTGATGTCGCACGAGCAGTAGGCACACCCCCAGCCCGCCGATTTAATCGTGTGCGATGTCTACAACAACCGTTCCCAGCTTCTTACCCGACTCGACCATTTGATGCGCGTTGACGATGTCTTCAAGCGCAAACCGACCAGCTACCGCATGACGCAGCGCCCCGTACTGCAACAACCCCGCGACCGTGTCCAGGCACGCTGCACGATCGGCAGCCGGCAGATCGTAGACCAAAAAGCAATGCAGGCTGTTCGAGTGCCACAGCAACGTGCGTAAATCGATGGGCAACACGCCTGTAGTGTTCGACCCATAACAAACATAGCGGCCGTGAGGCTTTAAAACATTTTCAGACAGCAACGCTGCGGTAGACGAAAAGTCCATGTCGATGATGACGTCGACCCCATGCCCTTTGGTAAGCGCGAGCACTCGCGCGCCGACAGCCTCGGTTTTGTAATTGATAATTGCGTGCGCACCGGCCTGTTGTGCGTGTCCGGCCTTTTCGGGCGAACCTGCCGTGCCCAGCACCTGTGCACCCGCTTGCACAGCCAACTGCGTTACGTAATGACCCACAGCATTGCCTGCACCGGTCACCAACACAGTTTGCCCGGCCAAGTTACCGGCCAACCGAATCGCCTGAACCGCAGTCAGCAACGGAATGCCGAAGCCGGCCGCAGATGCGAAGTCGACCGTATCGGGCAACAATACCGCTTGCGCATCGGGCAGCACGACATACTCGGCGGCTGTCCCCCAGGCGCGGGCCCACTGCGCATTCCAGACCCAAACCCGCTGCCCGAGACGCGCCGGATCAACGCCCGCCCCAACCTGGTCGATCACGCCCGCACCATCGCTATGCGGCACGATGCGCTCAAAATCGAGCGGGCGACGTTGACGAAACTTGACGTCGGACGGATTGACCCCAGACGTATGCACCCGAACCCGGACCTCTCCGGGCCCGGCCTCGGGTTGGGGCAAATCACCCACCGACAATACATCGGCGGCCGCACCATTTTGCGTATACCAGGCAGCTTTCAAAACGTTTCCCTTGTCGTTGTATAACGATCAGGCCGCCTCAGCCACCCTGCGGGCAATATGTGCCAATGCTTCTTCAACCTGATCAATCAGTATCAGACACAAGTCACCCGCCTTCAAACGCTCCAAAGCCAGATCGATAGCGACGAATTCGCCGTGAATTTCATCAACCTTTTGCGCACGCTTGGCACCCGCCAACCCCTGACGCAACAAGGCGACCACTTCACCTTCGGCGCGGCCACGCTGACACATGTCCTCGTAAAGAATAACCTCGTCAAAGGCATCACCCAAAATCTCGGTTTGACGGGTAATGTCTTCGTCGCGCCGATCGCCAGCGCCACTGATGACGACACTGCGATGCGTTGCAGGCAACTGGTCAACAGCCTGCACCAGGGCCAGCATTGCATCGGGGTTGTGCCCATAATCGGCAATCACGGTCGCGCCGTTATAGCTGAACATGTTGAATCGACCAGGCGCGGTTTGCGCATCGTTGACGAACGACGCCAGACCTTTTTGCATATCTTCGAAGGACAAGCCCAACGCCCAGGCCGCCGCCATCGCAGCCATGGCGTTTTCAACCTGAAAGCCAATACGCCCATTCTGGGTCAGCGGAATGCCTGACAACGCGAAACTTTGCTCTGAAGCACCCTCGGCCAGAATAATGCGCCCAGGCTCGACGAATACCACCCGCTGACCTTGCGCGCGATGCGTGGCCAGCACAGGGTGAGACGGATCGGTTGAAAAAAAGATCACTTGGCCGGGGCAAGTGGCGGCCATCGCTGCGACGATCGGGTCGGCCGCGTTCAACACCGCGGTTCCGGTGGGTGCGACATTCTCGACCACCACACGCTTCACGGCGGCCAAGTCTTCGACCGTAGTGATGTAATTGAGCCCCAGATGATCGCCCACGCCGATGTTGGTCACCACGGCGACGTCGCATCGATCGAAGGCCAATCCTTCACGCAAAATCCCCCCGCGTGCTGTTTCGAACACTGCGGCATCTACGTAAGGATGCAGCAACACATGCCGTGCACTACGCGGCCCGCTGCAATCGCCCGTATCAATACACTGGTTGCCGACATAAACGCCGTCAGAGTTGGTCATACCGACACACTTGCCGGTAACCCCCAACAAATGGGCGATTAAACGGGTCGTCGTCGTTTTACCATTGGTGCCAGCCACGGCGGTTACCGGGACGCGACCTGTTTCACCCTCGGCGAACATCGCATCAATAATCGATTCGCCCACAGGACGGGGCTTGCCAAACGAGGGCGCCAGATGCATGCGTAAACCCGGCGCTGCATTAACTTCGACAATACAGCCGTTCTCTTGTGTCAGGGGTTCGAAAACGTTTTGCGCCACCAGATCAATGCCGCAGATATCAAGACCTACCATACGGGCAGCCGCGACGGCCACCTCGGCCAGCTCGGGGTGCACCTGGTCGGTGACATCGGTGGCACTGCCACCGGTGCTAAGGTTGGCGTTATTACGCAAGGTAACCAAGACGCCGTTTTCGGGAATTGAATCGGGTGTATAGCCTTGCCGGGCCATGGTTGAAAGAGCGATTTCATCACCCAGGCGAATACGCGTTAAAGACGTACCATGGCCTTCGCCACGCGCTGGATCGGCATTGACGGCTTCAACCAGCTCGGCAATGCTGCGCACGCCATCGCCAATCACTTGCGGCGGGTCGCGTCGGGCCGCAGCCACCAACTGATTGCCGACGACCAACAACCGGAAGTCGTGCCCGGGGAAATAGCGCTCAACAATGACATCATTGCAAATGTCGACCGCAACGTGAAAGGCCTGCAAAACGGCTTCCTGGGTTTGCAAATTAACCGCAACCCCCTTGCCCTGATTACCGTCGCGCGGCTTGACGACCACAGGCAAGCCTACACTCTGTGCCGCCGCCCAGGCCTGGTCCGCATCTTGAACGATACGACCCTCGGGTACCGAAATACCTGCCGACGCCAAAAGTCGTTTCGTCAGCGCCTTGTCTTGTGCGATAGCCTCAGCAATGGCACTGGTGCGGTCGGTTTCAGCCGCCTGAATACGCCGCTGGCGACGCCCCCAGCCGAACTGCACAAGACTACCTTGGGTGAGGCGATGATACGGAATGCCGCGGCGTTGTGCGGCCTGAACAATGGCCCCAGTACTGGGGCCCAAGCGTACATCCTCGTCCATTTCGCGCAAGCGCGCCAACACCAGCGCCAGATCGAACGGTTTGTCGGCCAACGCAGCGTTGCACAAATCACGCGCGTCATCGAGCGCCTGACGACCGACCTCTTCCTCGGTGTACTCGACAATGACCTGATAAACACCTGGTTCGAAGGTGGGGGCAACCCGGCAAAAAGAAACCGGACACCCGGCTAACGCCTGCAATCGCAATGCCGCACTGGCCAGAACATGCGCCATCGATAACGGCTGCTCTTGCCCCGCCGGCTTCAGCAGATCGATCTCCGGGAAGCGGGCGCGAATGCGCACTTCGAAACCATCCAAGGCTTCGATATCCTGCTCTTGCGAATCGCAAGCGACCACCGCCTCGACAGAGGTCTGCCGACCCCAGAGATTTGGGCCGCGCAATGCCCTGATACGTGTAATTTCCATCGACCACTTACCCCGTCAAGGATGAACGGACGGCGAAACAGCCGATCCGCTTTGAACCATGCCTTCGGAAGCGGCATGCCCATAGGTTTGAATACCAGCACGAATGACCTCGGTTTGTACGCCTAACGACCACGCTGCGGCCACTGCTGCCAGTACGGACTGCGTCAATACCGGCGAAGTTGCCCCATCGATCACAGGCACCATCGCCAGCTCGGTCAACACAGACTGCTCGGCGCCATCCAGCATGAGGATCCAACCGTCTTTTGCGACTACTGCCCGACCGCTGTTGGCGCGGTGCGCAACAATAGCCTCACTGCCCGCCGACATGCCAAACAGCACAACGCTGCCATCGCACAGATCGGCCATTTCAAGAACAGCCGGATCATCGGCATTCAGCACCGCCACGCCATGCTTCTGCACCACATCGATCTGGGTGCGATACACCTTGAACAATTGGTCGGCATCTTCAATATACAAATCAGGTAAGGTTTCGCCTGCTTCGATGCCAGTTACCACGCCTACCCGGCAACGTTCGTAGGCCAGCCCCTCGGTCAGAATGGTTCGGGCGCCATTTTCTACGACAGCTGCCTGAACAGCCGGGTTCAGCAAAATCCGGCGCGCGCAATCCCAACCATCACAGTCGTCTGCGCTAACCAGGCGGCGATCAAATACCAAGCCATCGCTACACGCAAGCCCGACGTAATAACCCTGCAAACGCAGCAAATGCGTCAAGATGCGCGACACCGTCGTTTTACCGCGGCTGCCGGTGATCCCCACCACTGGAATCTGGCCATTGGCGTCGCCTGGAAACAGATGGTTGATAATGGCCTCGCCAACGGGCTGGGCCTCGCCGGCAGAAGGCTTAAGGTGCATCAACAACCCCGGCCCCGCATTGACTTCGACAATGGCGCCGCCCTGCCCAGACAAAGGCAGCGCAATATCGCTGACGACCAGATCAATACCGGCGATGTCCAACCCCACCGCCCGCGCGGCAAGCACAACCAAATCACGGGTTGTGGGGTGTACCTTGTCGGTAACGTCAATCGAGACATTGCCATTGCGTTGAATGAGGACACGCTTGCCTGCGGCAGGCACCGACTGGGCGTTATACCCCTGACGACCAATTTCAAGACGTGCCGCCGAGTCGAGGCGTACGATATTCAGGGGCTGAGTTTCATCACGACCACGACGCGGGTCAGCATTGATCTGAAGCTCAATTAAAGCCTCGATGGTATTGACGCCATCACCTACCACGCTTACCGCGTCACCACGGGCGGCAGCCACCATCTGGTCGCCCACAACCAGTAGACGGTGCTCATCGCCAGGAATAAAGCGCTCGACCAGCACGCCGCTACCTTCATCAACCGCTACGGCGTATGCCGTTTCAATTTCCTCGCGCGTGGTCAGGTTGGTAAAAACACCACGGCCGTGATTGCCGTCGGTCGGCTTGACCACCACCGGCAACCCCAGATCCGTCGCCACCTCCCAGGCCTGATCCACGGTGTCGACTTCTTGCCCCTCGGGCACCGGGACACCGCAACGACCCAAAATTTTGCGCGTGAGATCTTTATTACCTGCAACGCCCTCTGCAATCGCGCTGGTCTGGTCGGTTTCTGCTGTCCAGATACGACGTTGCGCGGCACCGTAACCCAGCTGTACCAGGTTGTGCTCGTCGCTTAAGCGAATCATGGGAATGTCGCGATCATCGGCGGCATTGACGATGGCCTCGGTACTTGGCCCCAACCGCAAATCGGCCGCAATGTCGCGCAATTTCTCGACAACAGCATCGACATCGTAGGGGTGGTCTTCGATGGCCGCCATAACCAGGTCACGCGCGGCCAATACGGCTTCGCGGGTCAGGGGCTCGCACCAAGCGCGAACCACTACCTTGTAAACGCCCCGCACCGAGGTTTCGCGCGCGCGGCCCAGGCCACCCGGGAAACCCGCCAACGTTTGCAACTCGAGCGCCACATGCTCAAGGATGTGCGCCGGCCACGTACCATCGCGTAACCGTTGTAAAAAACCACCACGTTCACCGACACTGCAACGGTGCTCAACCAGCCCGGGCAACCATGTCGCCAGACGGTCGTTAAAGCCAGGTAAGAGGTTGGAGGGGTAATCTTCGAGCTCGCCGATATCGACCCAAACTTCAAGCAAAGGTCTATACGCCCAGATACTGGGGCCGCGCAAAGAAAACATCCGAAGGATATTGATCTGTTTTCTGGACATGAGAAAAAGCCGGAGGACGGCAAAAGAGATACGCTGGAACCCAGAGAATTCTGGTGCACAAATTAGACTCCTGCCGCAGCAACTGTGCAACAAAATACTCGCGCCAGATCACGTCTGACGCGATAATGTCGCAAATCTGCATAAACCCGCCCTTTGCTCTGGTCTTCGCCGCCTCACGCTCCTTTCATGACTGCTCCCACCTCTATAACCTTGCCCGTTGCCGGGCAGTACACGCGCGAATGGCTCGACCAGATCCAGACGAAACTCCTGGCTGATGAACGCCTGATCGGCTGGATGGCCCTTGATCTGGACACAGACATGGCATTCCGGGCCGGCATCTTGGTGCTGACCAATCAACGCCTGCTCTCACGACACGCGGAACAGGCCGATTGGGACGCACACACGCTGTCATCCGAAAGCCAGCTCGACCATGTCGACCAGCACGGCGTAGGTCATATCAACCTACACAATGGCAAGGCCACCACAGGCCGGTGGCACTACACGCTAAGCCAGGGGCCGGCGGCAAGGCATTTGCTTGACCAGTTTGCAGCCTTCAAGCACGGCCACCCCGTCGCAGACACTGCGACAGCCCAACCCGAGGTGACCGCACCCGCTAACCTCGTCAGCCCGCCTTCAACCTGGGCGCTGTTCCGGCTGTGGCGCTTTGCCCGGCCCTACCAATGGCCTTTATTCATCGGGTTTGTGCTGACTATCACTTCAACAGCCGCCGCGTTGGTCCCCCCCTATCTGACCATGCCGCTGATGGACAAGGTGCTCATCCCTTTCCAGAATGGCGTACCTATCGACTGGACCCTGGTCAAATACTACCTTGGGGGTCTGCTGCTGGCGTCGTTGCTTGCCTGGGTACTGGGCTGGGGCCGCACCTACCTGCTGGCCAAAGTCAGCGAACGCATCGGCGCCGACCTGCGCACCACCGCCTATCAACACTTGCAAACCCTGTCGCTGCAATACTTTGGCGGCAAACGGACAGGCGACCTGATTTCCCGCATCGGTTCAGAGTCTGACCGGCTCTGCGTTTTTCTGTCGCTGCACCTGCTCGATTTTTTAACCGACGTCCTGATGATCGTCATGACGGCCATCATTTTGTTCTCGATCAACCCTTGGCTGGCGGTGGTCACGCTGATTCCGCTGCCCTTCATTGCCTGGCTGATTCATCTGGTACGCGACCGGCTGCGCCATGGTTTCGAACGTGCCGACCGGGTCTGGTCAGAACTGACCAACGTACTGACCGATACCATTCCCGGCATTCGCGTGGTCAAGGCCTTCGCCCAAGAAAAACGCGAAGTGCAACGGTTTCGCGATGCCAACGACCGCAACCTGGTCATTAACGATCGGGTCAACCGTTTATGGGCGCTGTTCTCACCCACCGTCACTTTCCTGACCGAAATCGGTTTGTTGGTCGTGTGGGGCTTTGGCATATGGCTGGTTTCGGTTGAAGAAATCACGGTGGGGGTACTGACCGCCTTCCTGACCTATATCAGCCGGTTCTATATCCGGCTCGATGCCATGAGCCGGATCGTGTCGCACACCCAGCGCGCTGCAGCAGGCGCCAAGCGTATTTTCGACATTCTCGATCATGTTTCAAGCGTCCCAGAGCCCATCAAACCCAAGCACCTCGCCCGCGTCGAGGGCGGGTTGCAACTGAACCGCATCGGCTTTCGTTACGGCAGCCGACAAGTCATTCATAATCTCAGCCTAGATATTCGGCCCGGCGAAATGATTGGCCTGGTCGGTCATAGCGGTTCAGGCAAAAGTACGCTGGTCAACCTGATCTGTCGCTTCTACGACGTGACAGAAGGCAGTGTCCGCATCGACGGGGTCGACATCCGCGACCTGCCCATCGCCGAGTACCGGCGCCACATTGGTCTGGTCCTGCAAGAGCCCTTCCTGTTTTTTGGCACCATTGCCGAGAACATTGCCTATGGCAAGCCCGAGGCCTCGCGCGAGGACATCATTGCTGCAGCCAAGGCGGCACATGCTCACGAGTTCATTTTGCGACTGCCCCATGGCTACGACTCGCTGGTCGGCGAGCGTGGTCAGGCACTCTCCGGCGGCGAACGCCAGCGTATTTCCATCGCGCGCGCGTTGCTTATTGATCCGCGCATCCTCATTCTTGACGAAGCCACGTCGTCGGTCGACACGAGCACTGAGAAAGAAATCCAGACAGCCCTGGACAACCTGGTCAAAGGCCGCACAACCATTTCTATCGCCCATCGCCTCAGCACGTTGCGCAAGGCCGATCGCCTGGTCGTCATGGACAAGGGACAGGTCGTAGAAACTGGCCGTCACGACGACTTGCTGGCCAAAAACGGCGCCTACGCCCGCCTGTATCACGCGCAATCACAACTCAACGATCTTCAACCGGCATCGGCCGGCAGCGAACGCCATGACAACGACGACTAATCTTGATTTGATCCGCGATGCCATGGGCCATTTGCAACTGCGCCACGACGGTCAAACCTGTCGGGTATCGGCGGTTCGCAACTTCCCCATTACTGCCCCGGCCGAAGCCATTTCACTGGTCAGCCCCGAAGGTAAGGAGCTAGCGCAAGTGGCCAACCTGGAAGGTCTGGACGCGGCGACCCGCGCCCTGATTGAGTCGGACTTGACCCAGCGCGAGTTCACGCCAGCCATCTTGCGTATTGCGCGAATATCAAGCCGCGCGACACCCAGCACCTGGGACATCGAGACCGACCGCGGCCCCACTCGCCTGACCCTCAAAGGTGAAGAAGACATCCGACGCCTGAACGCGTCGACCCTGCTGATCACCGATAGCCATGGGGTGCAGTTCTTGTTGAAGTCGCTGTCATCCCTCGATCGGCATAGCCGCCGCCTGCTCGACCACTTCCTGTAAAAAATCGGGCCGGCAATAACACCGGCCCGGGGCATGCATTACACGACAGAGACAGCTTACGCCGACAACGCCGGACGAGCGCGAGGCAAGGCCCGACGCCGTTCTTCGTCGACGACGACAATAGCGTCAAGATCAATCTTGAACGTAGCCACCAACTGAGCCAACGTACCCGCTTGCTCACGCATGCTGTCAGAAGCTGCGGAAGCCTCTTCAACCAGGGCCGCATTCTGTTGCGTCACTTGATCCATTTGAGCCACGGCGTCATTCACTTGGCTAATGCCGGTACTTTGCTCGTGACTGGACGACGAAATTTCGGCAATGATGTCAGCCACCCGCTTGATACTGTTGACGGTTTCTTCCATGCTGGTGCCGGCTTCAGCCACCAGGCGATTGCCCTCTTCGGTAATCGATACGGCCGAATCAATCAGACCTTTGATTTCCTTGGCGGCCTGCGCACTGCGCTGGGCCAACGAACGCACCTCGGCCGCCACCACGGCAAAGCCTTTGCCTTGCTCGCCGGCGCGGGCCGCTTCAACAGCGGCATTCAGCGCCAGAATATTGGTCTGAAAAGCAATGCCGTCGATCACACTGATGATGTCGACAATTTGCTTGGCTGATGCATTGATCGAGCCCATCACGCCCACCACCTGAGACACCCGGTCGCCGCTTTGCTCGGCCACACGGGCGGCTGTGCCAGACAAACGATTGGCTTCATTGGCGTTATCGGCGTTCTGTTTCACCGTGGTAGTCAACTCTTCCATCGTGGCGGCGGTTTCTGCCAGAGACGACGCCTGCTCTTCGGTGCGGGCCGACAAGTCAATGTTACCCGCAGCAACCTGGCCGGCCGCTGTGGCAATCGATTCAGCCCCCGATCGGACGTCGGCCACTACACCCAGCAAGTTGTCATTCATGCGCTTGAGCGCACGCAACAAGGTAGCGACCTCATCGTCACCACGGATTTCGACATGACTGGTCAGATCGCGTTTGGCCACAGTTTCGGCAAAACCCACGGCACGGCGCAGCGGCACAACGATAGAGCGCGTAATGAAGAACGCCAGCAAAATGCCCAGCACCACCGCACCGACACCCACCACGATAATCAAAACAATGCCGAACTCGTTGTCCCTGTTAAGACGTTCGCCATCCTTCTGAATTTGGTTCTGCTGGTTGGCCTGCAAGGCATCAACGGCATTCATGTAGTGGTCGCGCAAAACGTCCATATCTTTCTGGAAGAATTGATTCGCTTCGTCGAAACGCCCCTCTTGCTGAGCCTTCAGCGCCTTTGCACGGGCCTCGCGATATTCGGCGCGACGCTGCTGAGCGGCCTCGAAAAGGCGAATAGCCTCTTCATTCACCAATGCTTTACGTAACTCGGCCTGAATCTCTTCAGAGCGTGCGGTCAGACTTTCAATCTCTTTGGTAAACGCCGTGTATTGATCAGGTTCAACAATCAAGGACAAGGCCGCAGTGCGGACCGTGTTCAACTCGATTATTCGGTTCCAGTCTCGCGTCAATCGCTCGTTATTTACACGAACATTAATAATGTTGTCAGCCGTTTCGGTAGCCGCCTGCATGCGCAACACCCCCACCACCGCTAAAACCGCAATCAACAAAAGCATCACCAGAAACGCCAGCGACAGCCGGGTTCCGATTTTTAACTTACTCAATTTATTTCTCCGTGGCGCGCGCCGGCGCCGGTGACAGTACGTGTCGTAAACTATGACGTAACTTTGGGGTAACGGCAGAAATGCGCCGAAATTTAGATTTTTTTACAAATGAATCGGCTATACGGCCTAGGTAAAAACCTAGGCCGCACGACTAGCCAGCCCTACTTATTTTTGCAGCAAGGAAAAAATCATGAGCCAGATGGCGGAACTGGGCACCCACCTGACAGGGCTGGAACAACTGAAAACCATGGCCGAACGAGACATTCGTTGCGGCCTAGGAGAAACACTGGACATCAAGATGACCGAGGCTCATGATGGCCGAGTCGTTTTTGAAGGCACACCCGACGTGCACCTGTACAACCCCAATGCGGTCGTACACGGCGGTTTTATTGCCAGCATGCTTGATTTTGCATGCGGCTATGTTGCGCTAAGCAAAGTAGACCCGGGCTACACCATTGCCACAGTAGAAATCAAAATCTCGTATCACCGCGCCGTAACCAAAGACACCGGCCCTATCAGAGCGATAGGATCGGTGGTGAGTGGCGGGCGACGGATGATTTTTACAGAAGCAAAATTGGTCGACGCCAATAACAAGTTGCTGGCGTCGGCCACATCCAGCGTCATGGTGTTACCTATTGTGCAAGAGCCCGCCACCGACAAAGCATCATGAGGCCGCGCGAGCCCGGCGCACAAACAGGGCCAACAGCGCAAACCCAACCATCGCTGCAGGCACCAATGAGCCGATATTCAACCAATACCACCCCTGTGTAGTCACCAGCGCGCCCGAACTAAACGACGAAAGCGCCATCACAATAAACACAGAAAAATTAATGGCCCCTTGCGCCTTATCGCGTTCTTCGGGCGTATGGGCGCGGGTGGCCAGGCTGGTCGACCCAGTGAACAGAAAGTTCCAGCCTACCCCCAGCAAGAACAATGACACCAGATAGTGCTCGAAGCTGACGCCGGACAATGCAATAAAAATACATGCAAAGTTCAGCACAACGCCGGCCGCCATGATCTCGAGGGCGCCATAGCGCTTGATGAGCGCTCCGGTAAAGAAACCGGGGGCAAACATGCCAATAACATGCCATTGCAATACCATGGCTGTGTCGGCAAACGCAAAACCGTCAACTGCCATGGCCAGCGGGGTCGCGGCCATTAACAGGTTCATGATGCCGTAGCCAAACGCCGCTCCCAGCGCAGCAACAATAAAAATGGGCTGGCGAACAATTTCCGATAGTGCTCTCCCTGTTTCTTTGGGCGCCTGGGTGCGCTTGTCATCGGGGAAACGGATAAAGCGCATGAGCACCATGGCCAACACAGCCAAAACAGCCAGCGCCAGATACGCCCCCATAAAGGGGTATGCCGCCACATCTTTGGTGTAGCGTGCCAGATTGGGACCAATAATGGCGCCAATCAAGCCGCCCGCCAAAACCCAAGAAATCGCCTTGTCGCGCAGGGTCAAAGACACCACCTCGGCGGCTGCAAAACGGTACAACTGCCCATTAGCACTGTAGTAACCCGCAACCACCGTAGCCGCTACCAATAACCAGAACTGTTTGGTAAATACTGCCAGCGCACACAGCAAGGCCGACACCACGGCCACCAACAACCCAAGCTGAAACGACTTTTTTCGACCAAATCTGCTTTGCGTGCGCGCCACCGGCGCAGTCGACAAGGCGCCGCCGACCACGTACCCCATGATCGGCAAGGTCGCCATCCAGGGGACGGGTGTTAGGTCGAGCCCCACCAAACCATTAATGGCGATGAAGGTCACGTTATTGGTGAAAAAAAGGCCCTGGCAGATAATCAGCAGGACCAGGTCTTTGTTGAAAAGACGTGACGAAGAAGCTTGAGACGACATGTAAACGCCAGAGTATGGCCGGGCGCATGGATACTGGCTCCAACGCCCGGCTTTGAGTTAAGCCCCTACAGGCTGAGTAAAATTACAAGGCTTTAAGCTGGGCCTCAAGGCGGCCTTTAAGCGACGGGTCAAGCCTGAGTTGACGGGCCAGCTCATCGAGGTAGGCGCGCTCCATAAAGCTTTCTTCGTCGACCACCAGCAAACTGGCCAAATAAACCTCGGCGGCCATTTCGGGGGTGGTCGCCATGGACGCCACAGCCGCCGGATCGGCCGGCTTTTGCAGTTCGGCATCGAACCATGCGCGATCGGCCGGGCTACTAGCCACACGCAACACCTCGCCTTCAATCAGCTCACGCTCTTGCGGGCCGATATGACCGTCGGCCTTGGCGGCAGCAATCATGGCCGCCAGCACTACACGACTGTGTTGCTCGGCATCAGAGGCAGACCAGCCCAGGGCCGCAGGTGCCGCCGCTGCGGGCACAGCCCCATAACCTTGAGCAGGCGCGGGCTGCGCCGGCGCTTGCCCTGCAGGCGCCTGCTTTCCCGACTGCCAGTCTTGGTAGGCTTTTAACGCCACTGCCCCCAATGCTGCGGCCGCGCCATAAGTGGCCACCTTGCCACCCATTTTTCGGAATTTTTTATTACCCAGCAGCAAACCCAGCACACCGCCAGCCACGGCGCCACCGCCAAAGCCGCCCATGCCCTTGCTTTTGGCCATATCGCCCAACGCACCGCCAGCCGACTGACCCAGGCCTTGACCTGACTGCAACACCTGTTTCAATAAGTCTTGTACCGACATTGCACTACCTCTTTAAAAATCGTAGCGGGCGCCCACCAAAAACACACGGCCACCGTTAATGCCCGACACCGACTCGGCCAGACCGCCACGCTTGGCCGTAATAGCCGCCGTATTGCGTTCGTAATAGATCTCGGCAAAAAGCTTCAACTGGTCGTTGTATTGATGATCGAACCCAAGGTGCACAATCGTATCACCGTAATCTTGCACATTGGCCAACATAGCCCGCACTGTATTAGCGCCAAATGTGTAAGCAGCCATGACATTCACCGCCTGGTTACCATCGCGCGAAAAACTACCCGGCGTTTGGTTGCCCGAATCAAACCATTCGTATTTGGCCGCAAAATACCAGGGGCCTTCGGTGTGCGAGGCCGACAGGCCGTAAATACGATTGCGGCCAAATCCGGCCTGGCCGCGGTCGTCCATGCCAGCCGAAATAAGGGTACCCGCAAATGGCGCATACGATGCAGTGACCTGAACCCGCCTATCGTCGATACGTGCCGCAGACCGTCGGTTGCCAGACGGCGCCGAATACGAGCCCGCAAACGAAAGACCGAGAATTTCGGGGCTGTAGTAGGACACGGTATCGGCCACCCGCGACGATGTATAGGTAGCAAACCCACTGTAATAGCTGTTGAACTGATCCAACGGCGCCGCAATGGCGTTGTAGTAAGGCATCCATTGCTGGCCGTACGTTAGCTTGCCCAGGCGCGTATCCAGACCAACCTGGGCCAGTCGCAGACGCGCCCCCTTGTCGCGTCCCGCCCCACCTTGATCGTAAGGGTCCCGAAACCGCAGGTTGGCGGTATCAAACGGGACTTCGACCTGGCCAAACACCGCAAAATTTTCACTGAAGCGGTAGCCCGCCTTAACCCCCA
This sequence comes from Pusillimonas sp. T2, assembly GCF_002236805.1. Lineage (GTDB taxonomy): Bacteria > Pseudomonadota > Gammaproteobacteria > Burkholderiales > Burkholderiaceae_B > Neopusillimonas. Next base: position 397,235 of record NZ_NIQA01000002.1, read on the forward strand.
AGCGGGAATACGCGTCGCGCAGTCCGACGTAGTCGTCCATAGCGCCTCGATCGTGAGGTCGAACCGCTTCAGCCTGCATACGCACCGACCCATAGACCTGCGCACTGGCACCCAACACGTCGGTTTGGGCGGCGGCCATCCCGGCGGTAAGGCTCAGCACCATGCAAACGGCCACAGCTGCCTTAGGGCGAGCCTGCTCATGGGCGTGACAAACCGCGCCATTATTAAAAAGTAGTCGGCTCATGTTTCCCCCTGTCATCGCCTAAGGCTTGTCGGCCAGCGCGCGAAGACGGCGGCGAAGCTCACGCTCCTTGCGCTGCTCTTCACGCCACTCGGCCCGAATGGCACGCCACAACGAATACACCGTCAGAACAATCACCACAGCAAACGGTAGTGCAAAAACGATAGTGGCCGTTTGTACCGCTTGCACGCCACCGGCCAGCAATAGGCTGGCTGCAATACCCGCAATCAGCAGCCCCCAAAGAATTTTTACCTGTGTGCTGGGGTCTTTAGTACCACCAGTGCTCATGATGCCCAACACCAAGGTCGCCGAGTCACCCGACGTGACGAAGAACACCAGAACCAAAATGGTCGCCACCACCGACATCAGCAGGCCAAAAGGCAGGGCCTCGAACATCGTAAACAAGGCAGTCGATACGTCAGCTTTAACCGCCTCGGCCAAAGGCACCGAAGCCCAGATCTCCATGTGCAAGGCCGTCCCCCCGAACACGGAGAACCACACGAAGCCCGCCAACGTAGGCGCAAATACAGTGCCCAGAATAAACTCGCGAATAGTTCGCCCCTTGGAAACCCGGGCAATAAACAGACCCACGAAAGGCGACCAGGAAATCCACCACGCCCAGTAAAAGACTGTCCAGCCGCTGACCCAACCGCTCTCGCGAAACGGCGTCGTTCGCAGACTCATACGCACAAATTCGCTGGCGTAAGCGCCAAGCGTTGTGGTGAAAGTATCGATAATGGCTACAGTCGGCCCCAGCACGAACACTGCCAGCATGAGCAGCAAAGCCAGTACCAGGTTGATGTTGGATAACCATTTAATGCCGCGCGACACGCCCGTCACTGCCGACGTCAGGAACAACACGGTGGTAACGGCAATGATGGCGACCTGAGTGCCCGCACTGATCTGCAAACCAAACACAGCATTAAGCCCGCTGTTGATTTGCAGCGCCCCGATGCCCAATGAAGCCGCCACACCAAAAGCGGTGGCAATCACTGCCAGCACGTTAACCAAAGCCGACAACCGAGGCGCCCAAGACCAGGGCAAGGCGTCGGTCGCTGCACTAACCAAGGCCGGCTTACCTCGACGAAATGAGAAGAACGCAATGGCTAACGCAACCACGCTGTACACCGCCCAAGGATGCAAGCCCCAATGAAAGAAGCTGTAGCGCATGGCGGCATTGGCCGCTTCAGGCGTTTGTGGAGCAATACCCGGCGGCGGCGCGCCATAGTGTGAAATGGGCTCGGCCACACCCCAGAAAACCAGGCCAATACCCATGCCGGCCGCAAAAAGCATAGCAAACCAACTCACCAGAGAGAACTCTGGCTCGTCGTCTTCACTGCCAAGTTTCAGGTCGCCATAGCGACTGAACACCAGCACAGCGGCAACGACCACCAGGCCCAACACGACCCATAAGTAAAGCCAGCCAAAGTTGACGCTTATGGTGCCAAGCAAATAATTGAATACGCTGCCTAACGAATCGGGCGCGACGACGCCCCAGACAACAAAAAGCAAAATCAAACCCGCCGAGAGCAGTAATTGCATTTGGGGTCTCCGGTTTAAAACACCTGAGCATTTTACATTTTGAAGCAGAGGAAGCCGTCAAAGTTGGCCTGGGACAAGCCTGATCAAGGTTTCATGAGCTTGCTTCAGAGAGAAATAAAGCCTGAACCAGTTGGTCAACCAACTGATGCGCTTCGGCCAAATCGGCCTGCTTTCCTGTCACCAGCGCTTCGAGCAAACAGCGTCCCAACGTGCCGCCGAACAGCACGTCAGCCAACTGGTCGTCGGGCAGTTTGGTCCCGCGTTGAGACGCAGGAACTTGACGCACGGCCTCTATAAGTGACTGTCGCCCCGCCATGAAGGCCATTTCATAGAAAATGCCGCTGGCAACCCCCAAGCCGGCATTTTCGCTGATGGCCACGCGACACAAGCGTATGTGCCGCTCAGACAACACATGATCAGCCACCAGTTTTAAGCGCATTGCCAGCAATTGGACAGGATCTTCGCCATCTGCTTTTTCGATAGCATTTGCCCAGATATCTGATGCACTGACCAAGGCCGTCAACAAGGCTCGCTTGTCGGTAAAACATACGTAAAGCGATTTCTTCGACATGCCCGCCTCGGCGGCTATGTCGGCCATAGTGACGCGCTCATATCCACGCTCGCCGAATAGCCGTTCGGCCGCATCAAAAATAATCTTGATGCGCTCTTGTGTAGACATGACGGGTGGGCGCCCAAGGCGCGGTGAGGACACTTTCGAGGTCATTGTCTAAAACTGATCTTGACTTAGGAAACCCATTGGTTTCATAATATACACCCTTTTACTCTCGCAGAACTGGCAGGTATAGCAATCTTGTTACCGGCCAAGCCCAAATGACACCATCACACGCCGACGCTCCTCGTCAAGGCATCTCACTTCCGATTATTCTAATTGCCCTGACGGCCATCGGCCCCCTGGGTATCGACATGTACTTGCCTGTCATTCCCGACATGGCCAAGGCATTAGATACGACCGAAGGCGCCGTTCAGCTTAGCCTGATGACGTTCTTCATCGGCCTAATGCTGGGTCAATTGGCGTATGGCCCTCTTTCCGATAAATTCGGCCGTAAGCCCCTCATTTATCTGGGCCTGGGCATTTTCACACTCGGCTCGATCGGCTGCGCTTTAGCCGACAATATCGTGGCATTCCAATGGTTGCGCTTCGTTCAGGGCATTGGCGCTTCGATTGGCATGGTCATTGCCTTTGCGATTGCCAAAGACCTTTTCAAGGGCCAGGCACTGGGCAGCATGATGTCGCTGATATTGGCCGCGCTGGGTTTGTGCCCCATTCTTGCGCCCATGTTGGGCAACCTGGTTGCCCAACTGGACTCATGGCGTGCCATATTCTGGACACTCATGATGTATGGGCTAATACTAGGCGCAGGGGCGGCAATCTTGTTACCCGAAACGAGGGGCCATGCCGAACGCAAGGCCACCTTGGTTGGTCAGACACTTCAAAACTACAAAAAAATTCTGATCGATCGCGCGTTCCTGCCTTATGCCTTGGCATTATGCATTGCCCAAGCCGGCTTTTTTACCTATATCGCCGGGTCAGCCAGTGTATTCATCAGTCAATTCAATTTTTCGCCCACACAGTTCAGCCTGTTGTTTGCGCTAAATGCGCTAGGTCTGGTCGCCGCGTCAATCAGCAACCCAAAGCTGCATGCACGCTTCGGCCCTGTAGCAACCTACCGTTTTGCCAACACCACTTACTTTGGACTTATGGCCCTACTGCTGCTGTATCTGGCAGCCGGGGGGACGAACGTCATTATCTTGTCGACAGGCCTGTTTTTCGCTTTGGCCATGATGGGGTTCATTATGCCAACAGGCAGTACGTTAGCCTTAATGGAACAACGGCAATTGGCCGGAACGGCATCTGCATTGCTAGGCGCCATGCAGTTCGGTGCGGGGGCCGTCATGACGGCGCTTTCAGGTGCGCTGGCCGGCTTGGGCGCAACCGGCATGGTGCTGTTAATGACAACCAGCAGCGTCGTTTCGGCCCTTATTTGCTGGACACTATTTCCCAAACGGCTTCGCTAGAAGCGCAACCCCATACGCGCTAAGCCACGCCCGACAACGACGGCGCGCTAGACACAATGACGGCCTAACGTGGCTTAAGTAGCGGTATCTTGCCCAGGCGCCAGTTGCGCAAACCAGGCGCGTGGCGAAATGCCGCGGTCGGGGCCAAGCATCGAAAAGCCACCGTCGACGGGCACGTCGGCTCCGGTCATCCACGAGGCCTTGTCGGTAGCCAAGAACGATACGACATGGCCAATTTCCTCGCCGCGCCCAACTCGCCCCAAAGGGTGAAAGTGGGCGCCAACAGCGTCGGCAGTTTCGATAGAACCACCACTCATCGACTCGGTCGAAGGCGACCACGTCCAGGCCGGCGACACCGACAAAACCCGAATGCCTTTGGGTGCAAGATCGACGGCAAAATTGCGTGTAATTTGCAAAATAGCGGCCTTTGACGCCGGGTAAATGGCACGGCCCGCCGCGCCAAATTTACCCCCCGTACTGCCCAGATTGATGACCACCGACCCTGGTGCCATGTGCGGCACAGCCTTTTGCGTAAAAATGGCCGCTGAAATCAGGTTGACGTTCAGGGTTTGAAACCACTGCTCACGCGAAGACGCCAACCCCTGATCGGCATAACTGCAGGCATTATTGACCAGCATATCGATGCGCCCGAACCGCTTGACCGCAAACGCTATGCACCGATCGATCGCCTCGTCGGAAGTCACGTCGGTTTCGAAGAAAACAGCACGCTCACCGATACCGGCGGCCACTTTATTACCTGCCTCGGCGCCGCGGCCGACCAGCACCACATGGGCGCCATCGTCGGCCAACACCTTGGCAATATCGGCGCCCAGGCCCTGAGAGGCTCCGGTAACAATGGCAACCTTACCGCCCAAGGGCAACTGCAGTGTTTGTGCTTGTGTCAATGTTTTCTCCTGACGTTGATCTTCCAACAAGGCTTGGCCCAGTCAATTTACATATGCATGTCAAGCATGCCGAAGACGCCTTCACAGTTGGTCAGATTGACGCGCTTCAGGTGAATCGCCCAACCGCCGGACTCGGTGGCGGCCAGCTTGTGATACACCGTCGCGCCCAACTGGCGCGGCTCGTTGCGGTACTCGGTAAGCTGCAGGCTGGAGCGCACAATAATGCGGCCTTCAGCATCGGCGCCATCGATCATGACATTGCCTACGAGGCGGCTACCGTAAGTCGGCGGATGCTGCGACCAGTTGCGGGCGTGGTTAACACGGCGCACACGCACCTCGCGCAGCATCGCATCTTCCCAGAACAGCGACACATGGTCGAACGGGTTTTCTTGCCCCTGTTTGCGAGGCGCCCAGTAACGGCCTTCCGGCGTCCAGAGTTTCAGCCAGTCATCAAGCTTGCGATCATCAAGCAAACGCGCTTCGTGGAACAGAAACTGCTGGATGCTGTGGTAAGTCTCCAGCGAAGGAGAAAGGCTGGAAACGGGTTCAACGGAAAAGTCAAAAGTACGATCAAGCAGCATGGTGATTACTCCTGTGACTGTGCGCTGTTACCGGACAGCATGTACTGCTTCCAGGCCGCAAACTGGTTACGCATGGGCAGCTCGCTGGTGCCATTGACCGACACGGTGCCTTCGGGGGTTTCTTTATCGGTGCCGGCATAACGGTGATGACTGACCCACTCGCCGCCACGGGTCATATTGCCCTCTTGGCAACGGCGATAAAGTTCGACATCGTCTGGCATGACGTTGGACGATGGCGAGTTAATGACGTTGGTGTACGTCAAGGCGCGGTCAAATACCGAGTCAGGCGCGCCTTTCAGGCGGAACGTCTGGATTTCGATAAGCGTGCGATTGACGCTGATGGGGCGAATAACGCGGAACTGCTGGAACACCGTATGAGGCGAGCCGCTGCCGTAGATAACGGTGTTGTGGCGGTTCATACCCAAAATGGCACGCGCCTTTTCTTCGCCATGCACAGCCGCCAACGACTCGAAGTGCGCGCGCGAGACCGGGTCGCGGGTGGCCGCGGCGGGGTCAAAAATGGCTTCCATGTAGCCGTGGCCATTCTTGTAGGCACGCAGCTCAAGCTTTTCCCAGAATTCGTAAGGCTCACCGTTGCCGTCCATAATCAGCAGCTCGAACGGCATTTCACCCAGATGTTGGGCTTCATCGCGCGCCGCCATGAAGGACGATTCATGCGTAATGGGCGCATGCATGGTGTCGTGAAGGTTCTCGTAGAAGACCTTCCAGTTGGACAACTGCATCACCTGGAATACACCACCAACGACCTCGACCTCGCCTTCGGGCGAACGGTCGCACAGGTTATCGATAGAGGACGCGGCACCGTCAAGGAAGGTCACCAGATCAGGGCCTTCAGCCGACTGGCTGGCAAACACAAAGCCGCGATACGAGTCGACACGCGCCAGGGGACGCATGGAGAAATCGGGGTGAGACTTGTCGAAGGTCGTACCTTCCATGCCATTGCGCAACGGTACCGACAGCAACGAACCGTCAAGCTTGAATGTCCAGGCGTGGTAGGGGCAGCGGAAAAACTTCCCTGCACAGCCATCGCCCTGGGCAACCAGTTGCGCCCCTTTGTGCGGGCAGCGGTTATAAAGCACATTGATCTTGCCATCCGTGCCCCGTGTCATGATCACGTCTTGGTCACCGATACGCGTGGTGTGGTAGTCGCCTGGGTTTTTCACCTGGCTTTCATGACCAACGTAAATCCAGGCCTGACCATAAATGCGGTCCATTTCCAGCTGGAAAAGCTCGGGATCGGTGTATACCCGTTTATGTACGCTGTCTGAACGAACCAGACCCGCAATTTCCTCGTTGCTGATGCTCATGTTGTCCTCCAAACGGTTCAAGAGTCATTCCGTAGGAGGCAATTTATTACGCAGCGAAAATGCGCAATAGCCGTTACTTGCAGCGGTTGTCCGCTTATGGCAGCGTAGCCTGACCATACCGGGATTAACCCTGTTTTTTGCATGATTCGGATAAACCATTCGGGGCTGATGCCTATTTCGGATAGTGACACCCGGCGAATTCAACAAGAATGGCCACCTTGCAGCTTTACCTTGCAGCGCAGTTGCGCCTGCAGCAACAACCCCTCAACATGAGCACATGCACACATGAGCACCCTATCCATTATTGAACAACTCATGAATGGCATCGGCCTGGGGCTGATTCTATTCATGATGGCAGCGGGCCTGACCATTGTGTTCGGCGTGATGGACACCATGAATCTGGCCCACGGCTCGCTATTCATGTTTGGCGCCTATTTTGCCGCAACAGCCTATGGCGTCACCGATTCATTCACGCTGTCCGTCCTTATTGCAGTCGCCCTGACCATGCTGGTCGGGCTGCTGCTGGAAACCAGCCTGATCCGCCGTCTATACACCCGCAACCACATGAATCAGGTCGTGGCCACGTTCGGCGTCATTCTTATTTGCAATGACTTGGTCAAGTACGTTTGGGGGCCGGCCCCTATCATGGCCGCCACACCGCCCTCGCTCGCCGGCTCTGTCGAGCTGATCGGCGGGCTTGAGTACCCGGCCTTCCGCTTGCTGATCATCGCCGTCGGTATCGTAGCCGCCCTGGCGCTTTACTTCATGATGACGCATACACGGCTGGGCATGCTGGTGCGTGCCGGCGCATCGAATCGCACCATGACCCAGCTCATGGGTGTACCGGTGCGACGCGTCTTCTCGCTGATTTTCATTCTGGGCGCAGCCCTGGCGGGTATTGGCGGCGCCATGGTCGGCCCCGTCACCGCCGTACAGGTTGGCATGGGCGACTCGTTCATGATCCCCGCACTGGTCGTTATTGTCATTGGCGGCATCGGGTCGATACGCGGCGCATTCATAGCCGCCTTGCTGGTTGGCATTGTCGACACAGCCGGCCGCGCCTTCATACCTGGTCTTATCAGCATGGTTGCGTCGCCGGTTGTTGCCGCCGACGTGGGCCCCGCCCTGGCCAGCGTTCTGATGTATATCCTGATGATTGTTGTGCTTGGCTGCAAACCATCCGGACTTTTCCCCGCACGAGGATAATTCATGCCCAGTCACAACACCTCAAAGTCGTCCGCCTGGGTGCCGCTGCTCGGCATCGTTTTGCTGGCAGCCTTCCCTGTTTTCTCGCAATACCTGGGGCTTGACTACTACACCGGCTTTGTCATGCGCCTGCTCATCTCGATGATCATCGTGACCAGCCTGAACTTCTTGCTCGGCTACGGCGGCATGGTCGCCTTAGGGCATGCCGGGTTTATTGGCGTTGGCTCTTACGCTATGGTCGCGCTGATCGAAGCCGGCATTACGTCAGTCTGGCTGCTGTGGTTCGGCGCCACCGTCATCACCGCGATCTGGGCGGCGCTGATCGGTCTTATCGTTTTGCGCACCCGCGGCATCTACTTTCTGATGATCACCCTGGCCTTTGCCGAAATGGTTTACTACATCGCGGTGTCACTGCGCCAGTACGGCGGCGACGACGGCTATATCTTGTCGACCCCGCTCAGCTTTGGCCTGGGCTTTGATCCGATGGACACCAACACCTTGTACGCCGTGGTATTGGTCATGTTCGTGTTGACCTTTGCATTCTTCAATCGCATGGTCGACTCGCGCTTCGGCAAAGCCATTATGGGTATTCGCGACAACCCAGTACGCATGCAGGCCCTGGGTTACCCCACGTTCAAGCTGCAACTACAGGCCTTCGTCATTGGTTCGGCCGTTGCCGGCTTGGGCGGCGCCATGATGATGACGCAGAACGGCTTTATCAGCCCCACCACAATTCACTGGACACACTCGGCCGAGCTGATGGTGATTGTTGCCCTGGGTGGCATGGGCTACAAATGGGGCGCCATTCTGGGCGCAGGCTTGTGGGGCATCTTGAAAGAGTTCTTGCCACAGTTCACCGAGTACTGGCACTGGCCCATGGGCTTGCTGGTCATCCTCATCATTTTGTATGCACCCAATGGCCTGTGGGCACTGTTCAGCCGCGAACAAGGTCACCAAAACGGCGGGCTGTTTAAATTTATCCGGAGGCAGGCATGAGTCTTTTTTCTGCGACCGGCCTGGTCAAAAGTTTCCATAGTTTGCGGGCCACCGACAACGTCGACATTTCAGTCAACGCCAATGAGGTCCACGCGCTTATCGGCCCCAACGGGGCAGGCAAAAGCACCTTGGTCAACCTTATCTCGGGGTTGCTGCCCGTCGATGCCGGGCGCATCACGCTGGACGGACAAGACATCACCCGCCTGAAGGCCCACGAACGTGTACACGCGGGTTTGTCACGCTGTTTTCAAGTCACCAATCTCTTCAAAGAAATCAGCGTCATCGACAACCTGCGGCTCGCTATTCAGGCCCACGAAGGCAACAATTTCAAAGTATTTGGCGTGCGTAACAACGAGGCCGTACTGAACGAAAAAGCTCGAGCCCTGGGCGCCAAAGTGGGCATCGAAGGCGAGGCTGTCCTGAACAGCATGGCCGGCAGCCTGCCTCACGGCGCACAGCGCCAACTGGACATTGCCCTGGCGCTGGCGGCCAACCCCAAGGTGTTGTTGCTTGATGAGCCTATGGCGGGCATGGGCCCCGACGAATCGGCACGTGTGGTCGAACTCATCAAAGGCCTGCGCCAGCACATGGCAATTTTGCTGATCGAACACGATATGGAAGCCGTGTTTCAACTGGCCGACCGCATTTCGGTGCTGGTTTACGGCAAAGTCATTACCTCGGGGACGGTCGATCAAATCCGCAACGACCCGAAGGTTCAAGAAGTTTATTTAGGCTCGGAGACCGTCGCCCATGGCTGACAAACACTTGTTAACCTGTAAAAACCTGCACGCAGGCTACGGCGCCAGCCAGGTCTTGTTCGGCATGGATTTCACCATCGACGAAGGTGAGGTCATCGGGCTGCTGGGCCGCAACGGCATGGGTAAAAGCACCACACTCAAAAATATTGTTGGCTTGCTTAAACCCACACAGGGCGAAATTTGGTGGGAAGGCAAGGCACTGAACACTATGGCGCCCGACGCCATTGCCCGCCTGGGCATCGCCATTGTGCCCGAGGGCAGGCAGTGCTACCCAAACCTGACCGTGCGCGAACACCTGGTGGCGTTTGCCGGCAACCGCAATGGCAGCGCCAACCAATGGACACTGGAACGCATTTACGATCTTTTCCCGCGCTTGGCCGAACGCAGCCAGCATATGGGCGGGCAATTGTCGGGCGGCGAACAGCAAATGCTGGCCATTGGCAGGGCATTGTCCACCAATCCGCGCTTGCTGATTCTTGACGAAGCCACCGAAGGCCTCGCCCCCTTGATTCGCGAAGAAATCTGGCGCTGCCTTGACTTGCTGAAACGCGAAGGCCAAACCACACTGGTGGTCGACAAATATGTCGATAAGCTGGTCGGGCTGGCCGACCGCCATATTATTCTGGAGCGCGGAAAAATCGTCTGGACAGGCTCGTCCGCCGAACTGGACGCCGACCGCAGCCTGTGGGTGCGCTATATGGGCGTTTAACCACAAGGGTTAAACGTTCACACTGCGCCGTCCCGCAACACTGCCGGACGGCGCAAATTTATAAAACGCCCCCCTACGCGGCACCTTCGCTCAACTCAGTAACGCTAGACACTTTCGCCACAAACGCTAGGCTGCGCAGCGCCGCATCATGAAACTCAGGTGACCCGGCAGCGCAGGCGTCAGCCGCAATGGTGACTTCGTAGCCCCGATCGGTAGCGTCACGCACGGTATGCTCAACGACTGAATGCGTCGCCACGCCCCCCACAATCAAATGCTGCACATCAAGCATGCGCAAAATATTGTCCAGGCACGTTCCGGCAAACGAGCTGATGCGCTGATGAGTGACCACAAACTCGCGCGCGTTGTTCAACGGTTGCAGAGGCGCCATGAATTCGGCACCCCACTCGCCGTCCTTCACGGCGCCAAGCTCGATGGTTTTCTGGAAAATAGGCGTATTACGGGGGCAGTCCGCATAGTCGGGACGAAAAGCAATACGCACGTGCACCACCGGCAATTGCTGGTCGCGGGCAAACGCCAGTAAGCGCGTGGCGCCATTAATCAGACGCTCGCGCACTTTTTCATCGTTTACGCCTACCCGGATCTTGCCGTCCGGATGCAGCACTTCGTTCTGGTAATGCAAGGCCAATACTGCGGTTCGTTCATTCATGGTTTTCCCCAATAGGTCGAGAGATCAATTGTGATGAAACCCAGTCTAGCGCCTTGAATCATGGGGCACTATCCGGAAAAAGAGCCCGAGACAGCCAAAAATGGCACTGCTAAAAACGGATAGCGCAACAGAGGCGTCTGCCGATTGTGGATATTGCGCCGTGCCTGCTTTGCCTAGACTTGAAGCGCTTCAACCACTCAACGCGCAAGGAAAATCATGAAAAAATCAGCTATCGCTCGAGCAATGGTGTTTTCCGCAGCCTTGCTGGCCGCTGCCGGCGCCCAGGCTGCCGACGAAATCAAAATCGGCTTCTTGACCACATTGTCCGGCCCCGGCGCCGGCACAGGCCAAGACATCCGCGACGCCTTCCTGCTGGCCATTAAGATGAACGGCGGCAAATTAGGCGGTTTACCCGTTAACATCAGCGTCACCGACGACCAAAACAACCCGGTCGCCGCACGTCAAACTGTCGAGCGCTACATCAAGCGCGACAAGGTCGACGTGATCACCGGCCCCGTATTCTCCAGCGTTGTCCTGCCGATTCTGCCCACCATTTTGCAGAACGATACGGTTTTCCTGAGCACCAACACCGGCCCAGCCGACTATGCCGGCGAAAAATGTGACCCCAACTTCTTTGCCGTATCGTGGCAGAACGAAGACGTGCCCCAGGCAATGGGCGCATTCGCCTCGTCTAAAGGCTACAAACGCGTCGCCATGATCGCCCCCAATTACCCCGGCGGCCGCGAATCGCTGCAAGGCTTCAAGCGCAAGTACACCGGCGAAATCGTCGACGAGGTCTACACCAAAATGGGCCAACTCGACTACTCGGCCGAAATCGCCAACCTGAAAACAGCAAAGCCTGATGCCGTGTTTTACTTCCTTCCCGGTGGCATGGGCATCAACTTTGTCAAACAATACAACGCGTCGGGCCTGCAAAAAGATGCCCCATTGCTGACCCCCGGCTTTACCGCCGACACCGAGAACATTGCCGCACTGGGCAAAGACCTGGTGGGTACGTACAACTCGTCGCAGTGGGCCCACGACCTGCCTAACGAAGCCAACAAGAAGTTCGTAGAAGCCTACCAGAAAGAGTATGGTCGTCTGCCCAGCATGTACTCGTCGCAAGGTTACGACGCTGCCATGCTGATCGACGGTGCCGTTCGTCAGGTCAACGGCAAGATCGAAGACCACAAGGCCTTCCTGAAAGCACTTAAAGACGCCAAGTTCGACTCGGTACGCGGCAAGTTCCGCTTCAACAACAATCAATACCCCATCCATGACATCTACATGCGTCAGGTCGTAGAAGACGCCCAGGGCAATGTCCAGAACAAACTGGTCAGCAAGGTCCTGGACAACCACCGCGACCCGTTCGCCAACCAGTGCCCCATGAAGTAACTTGAAGGAATTTTCTGCAATGAGCATGTCCACAACCACCGAAGTACTGAAGTTACGCGTGTCCTCTGCGGACATGCTCACTGCCGATATTCGCCAGTTGTACCTTGAACCTGCGGTCGACGGGCAGGCGCTGCCCGCCTTTACCGCAGGCGCACACATCGCACTAGAAGTAGCATTGCCAGACGGCAAGACCGACTGGCGCGAGTACTCGCTGGTCGCCCTTAACGACGAGGCGGCCCGGGCCCCCGTCGGCTACCAGATCGCTGTTCGCCGCGAAGCCAACGGGCGCGGCGGCTCGCATTTTGTACACACCAACATCAATGTGGGCGACGTGCTCAATGTACGCGCGCCCCGCAACCAGTTTCCGATGGAAACTGCGAACACGTCGCGCGCTGTTTTAATTGCCGGTGGCATTGGTGTCACGCCTATCGCCAGCATGGCCGCACATTGCCGCGACATTGGCCGCCCCATTAGCGTTTATTACGCAGGACGCAGTCGCAGCCTGATGGCCTATCTGACAGCACTTACCGAGCTGGCAGGCCCCGATCTGCATGTTCACGCCGACGACGAGCAGGGCAAGCCGCTGGATATCGCGGGTATTTTTGCCCGCCTGCAAGCCGAAGATCACGTTTATTTCTGTGGCCCCACGCCCATGATTGAGGCCATCCTCGCCACGGCCGAAAAGCAAGGTTGGCCGCGCAACCAGATTCACTTCGAACTGTTCAGCGCCCCCCCCGCCGAAGAGGGCGACCACCCGTTTGAGGTCGAGCTTGCCCAAAGCGGCAAAACACTAACCATCCCCGCCGACAAGAGCATTCTTGACGTTCTTATTGATGAAGGCTTCGACCCGCTTTACGACTGCAAGCGCGGCGAATGCGGCGTGTGCGCCACCGACGTCCTGTCAGGCGACATCGACCATCGCGACTACATCCTGACAGCCCGCGAGAAAGAAGCCGGCAACATCATGCACACCTGCGTGTCACGATGCAAAGGCAGCAAGCTGGTGCTGGATATGTAACCCCATAGGGCGGCAATGGTGACAACACCCCGCCGCCCAAACATTTGTCAGGCAACCTGACGAATAACGCCAAATAACCCTTTTAATATCAGGGATATAGCGTATCAAAACCGCGGGAAGTCCCTGATAGCCCAAAAGATACTTTACGTTTAAAGTGTTTCGTGTGGCAGAGTGGCGCCACTCTTTCTCAGCCGTCTCAAACCACCGGGCAAAACCGTGCAACACTTGGCGAATCTTAACCTTTCCAGGCTACACGACCACCTCGTATTCCACTCCGACTGCCCGTCTGAAGTGCGTAGTACGCTGGGCAGCATTCTTAGCGAACACGACCTAACGCTGGGCGAAGGCAAAGTCGACACCACGCTTTTTCAGCGTCGTCTCAACGACATCAGCGTCATGAAACTCACCTACGGTGCCGAGGTCAACGTCAAGGCCAGCCCGTTCAAAGGGTTTTCGTTGGTGCAAACGCCCCTGCGCGGCTCCTTCGAGGTCGAAATCGCCGGACGACGCAAAACGTTTGGCCAGGGCGACGTCGCGGTTCTGTCACCGCAGCACGATCTGGGCATTCACTGGCAAGAAGGCAGCGAGCAGCTCATTCTCAAAGTGCCGCATCACCTTATCAGCCGACGCTTCAACACGGCATCCCAAACCCCCGCCAACGGCGCAGGCACAACGTTTGCATCACCCGCGTTCAAGCTCGACGACAGCCTTAATCTGATCTGGCATTCGTTGGTTCAGCAGGCCATCGACCTGCCGAACAGCAATTTGGGGCTTAGCAATGTATGGCTCGAACACTTCGAGCAAACCATTGCCCTTTTTTTGCTCACGCATCAAACCGCCGAAGCAGGCAAACCTGAAGTCGGTCAGTATGCGCCGGCATCGGCTGGCACCTGTAAAAACAACAGCCTGGCCCCGCTCGAACGCATGGAGGCCTATATCCGCCAGCGGCTGTGCGCCCCCATATCATTGGTTGACCTGGCTAACGCAGCGGGTTTAAGCCCAAGGTCGTTAAACGCACTGTGCCACCGATATCATGGCGTCTCGCCCATGGTGTTGCTGCGCAATATGCGCCTAGACGCCGTGCGGCAAAAGCTACAAAGCAGCCCTGGCGCCAACGTCACCAATATCGCTCTCGACCACGGCTTCGGTCACCTGGGCCGGTTCTCGGCCTACTACCGCGAACGCTTCGGCGAACTCCCCCGCGACACCACCATGCGGCAATTTTTGCCCTGTATGTAAAGCCCCGCCACCGCCGTTAAGTCACGGCGGCGGCTAGACCATTTGTCGTCACAATCAGCCCACCCGTTATAAGCCGGGAAAGCGGTCAATTTTTGACAGCGGGATATTCGGGTCAAAAATCTTGAAGCGCAGGCCCGTCACGCCCATCGCAGCCAAACGCGCGGCATGCATATCTTTGTAGGCGTTCAGGGTTTCAAGATTCTCGAAACAGTAAATGCCGCCGGCTTCGCCAGTTTCGGCATTTTCGGTCCAAAGTTTCCAGACCAGGCCCGGCTCGTTGGCGATACTCTCGGCCAAGCCCTTAAGCATCTCACTCATTTCGGCGCCAAACGGGCCAGGGGTAGGAAAGTCGACTTGCAGGATTTTCATAATGATCTCCGGAGTGAGCAGGATTCGACCCGGCGCAGCGAGCGACGGGTCGACTAGCGCGGTAAAAAATCAAAATACTGATCAGGGAAAGGCTCCCTTTCAAGCGTAAAGTGCCACCACTCTTTGGGGTAAGGTTTGAAGCCATGCTTTACCATTAACGCCTGCAAAAGCAGGCGGTTGGCTCGCTGCTGAGGCGTAAGCCCCGGGTGCTCGGGCCAAGACTCGACACCAAAGAAATCAAACGCCGACCCCATATCCAAGGCCTGCCCGCTGTCGCGCGCAACCAGCGTCAGGTCGACCGTACTTCCGCGGCTGTGCCCCGAACGCAGGGCAATGTAATCTTCTTTGAACAAATTCTGTTTGTCGACATTCGGATAAAAAGCCGGTTTGGTTCTAACGTCTGACAAATCTTCGGCCCATTGGACAAAGTCATCTACCGCCCGTTGAGGACGATACGCATCGAACACCAACAACCCCAACCCAAAGGGCTTCAGGTCGGCCTGAACACGCGCCAACGCCTGCGCAGCCGGCGTTGAAACTACCGCCCGCGCATTGTCATAGCCCGCAACGGGACGCCCAAGAAAATTATTACTGCCCGAGTATCGCAAATCAATACGTATTTCGGGGATGGTGTCCTCGAGATAGACAAAACCCGCAGGCAAAGCCGCATGGGCCACGCCCGCAGACAACATGCCCAGCATCAATGCGAAGCGCACCTTCATCGAATACAAAAATCTCAACATGGTCACCCCGTATAGCGCAGTTCAATCGCCCCACTAACCAGAACCCAGGCCACATCAGGCCACGCCAGAACCACCTGCATGCGTAGCCACCCGGTTGCGCCCGTTGGCTTTCGCCTCATAGACCGCTTCATCGGCTTGCCGTAACAAGTAATGATAGTCGGGGTGCCCGGTATGCGAAGCCAACCCGATGCTCACCGTAACGGCAAGCACCGTGCCATCGGGAATAAGAAACGGATGCTTTTGTACGGCTTGACGGACACGGTCGCACAATAAGCCGGCCTGCTGGATATCCAGGTCGACCAGTACCAGTAAAAACTCTTCGCCGCCCATCCGGAATAAAAAGTCGCCACCGCGACAATGCTCGCTTAGCACGGCAGCGACCTGCTGAATAACCTGGTCACCCGCTTCGTGACCATAGTTATCGTTAATCCGTTTGAAATGATCAATATCGATTAACGCCACCGCAAAGCCACTCCCAGACTTACGGCTATGCTCGATTTCGCGGGCCAGCACCGTCGGCAAAAACTTGCGGTTAAGCAAACGCGTCAAGACATCTTTGCCCGATTCCAGTTCAAGGCTACGGGCAAACAAGCTGCCAAGGTGCAGTTGAATATTTCGCGCATGATTGCGGATTTCACGGACGACATCACTGCGCCCCTGTGCATCGACCGCACCTTCAGTTTCGAGCGCCACCAAACAAACATTATCAATCGCATCAATGCTCTGAGCGATGACATCGGCCTCGGGAACGCCCTGAAATGCATGTATGCCTTTATGCCTGAACCACAAGCCAAACTCGGACTCTCGAACGCGCACCAAGCGGGTTGAGGCATTACCCAGTACAGTTTCATACATGACCTGGCTTTCCCAATCGAGAAGCGCAGCCTTTTGGCGCTCTTTCTCTGTCGCCAAGTTTTCAGTAATGGAAAACAGTCGGTAAGCCTCGCTTGACCGCGCCTTTCGCGCGCTCGAGCTGGCGTAGGCCTGACTCATGACCTCCATCGCCAAATCGATCTTTGCCCCAAAAAAGCGACACGCCGATAACTTGAATGCATCGTCGTCAGGCGCAACACGATCAAGATAGGCATTGAATGCCCGCTTCAGAGAGCGCGCGCCCCTTAAAACAAGCGCAACAGGAATATCGACCCGCGCATGCACCTCGCCGATTTTGTGCTGATCGGCATATAAATCGTCGGCGGCTTCAGCGCTCACAGGCCCGAAAAGACGCGTCAACCACAGTATCAGTGATGCGCGCAATCGCGTTCTGACTTGCTCGTGATCAAGGAACTGCTGCGCCTGCGGATCCTTCAGCATGGTGTCATAGAACTGACTGGCGAGGCTGTCGGCCTGCTGCGTAACGATGCGCTCGACACGCTCGGGAACGCCCGGTCCGGCGAAATCATTAAAAAGCGCCCACTCGCGCCGAAAAATATCCAACAACATAATGGCAACCTATAAACTTTCGCCAACTGTAACTCACCTGGCGAGCCTTCTCGAAAATAACAAGAAATAAAGCCCGAAAGCATCGCTACACTAACGAAAAACACACAAAACCTGGGAGCCCGACAAATATGCCCGACGCAAAACACGACAACAAGCCCAAAGGCAGCGCCCTTAGACAAGACATCCGCAAGTTGGGTAAAACCCTGGGCGACGTAATTCGCGAATCGGACGGCGTCGCGATCTACAACGTTGTCGAAAAGTTGCGCCGATCGGCCGTTACGTTCAGACGGGAAGGCAGCGCGGCCGACAGCCGCGCCCTCACCCAGGCCATCGGCAAGCTCAGCCCCAAAGAGGCGTCATCCGTCGCCCGCGCGTTCAGCTATTTCTTGCAGCTGTCGAACATTGCCGAAGACCGCGACCAGAACAGACGCCACCGCCTAGCGGTTCTTGCTCCCGAAACGGCTGTGCGCGGCAGCTTGCAGCATGCACTGCAAACCCTGCAGGCACGCGGGGTTGGACGACAGCGGCTTGAAAAATTCTTGCACCAAACCTGCATTGTGCCTGTACTTACCGCCCACCCCACCGAGGTGCAACGCAAAAGCACCCTGGACCTGCACCGCGAAATTGCTCGCCTGCTGGCCACAGATGACGGCAATCTGTCGACCATTGAACGTCAGGTGACCGAGCAACAATTGCTGGGGCTGGTCGCCACGTTATGGCAAACCCGCATGCTGCGCTGGCAAAAACTGACGGTAATTGACGAAATAGACAACGCACTCAGCTACTACAACAGCAGCTTCTTAACCGCTATTCCCGAGCTTTATCACGAGCTGAACCTGCGCCTGAACCCACCCGGAAAGTCGGCGTTCAATGCCCGGTTCCCAACGCTGCCCCCATTCTTAAAAATGGGGAGCTGGATAGGCGGCGACCGCGATGGTAACCCCAACGTGAATGCCGAAACGCTGGAGCAAGCATTGCTGCGCCAATCGGCCATTATTTTGCGCCACTACCTGCAAGAAGTGCACAGCCTGGGGAAAGAACTCTCTATTTCGACATCATTGGGTAGCGCCGACCCGGCCCTGATGGCACTGGCCAATGCCAGCCAGGACACTTCCGAACACCGCCTGGACGAGCCCTACCGTCGAGCACTAATTCATATCTATGCACGCCTGGCTGCCACCTCGGTCGCCCTGACCGGACGACAGCAAGCCCAGCGGCCAACCTACCCGGCCGAGGCCTACGAAAACCCACAGGCCTTGCAGGCCGACCTGACCCTTATCGCCGACTCTCTCGACAAACACCACGGTCACGTTATTGCAACCTTGCGACTTTCAGGCCTCATCCAGGCTATCAGCGTGTTTGGCTTTCATCTGGCCACGCTCGACTTGCGTCAAAGCTCAGACGTGCATGAGCGCGTGTTAACAGAACTGTTTACAGCGGCGGGGGTTCAGTGGAACGGGCAGCCCGTCAATTACTCGCAACTCGATGAAACTGACAAACGCGCGTTACTTCGAGCCGAGCTGGCGCAAACCCGTCCGCTGGTCTCGCCTTGGGTCACCTACACTGAAGAAACCGAAAAAGAGCTGGCCATCTTACGCATGGCTGCTGTGTGCCGCAAAAAATATGGGGCCGGCGCCATTCAGCAAGCCATCATCTCGCACACCGAATCGTTAAGCGACTTGCTGGAGGTATTGGTGCTGCAACAAGAAACGGGACTAATTACGCCGCCGGTGCCAAATCAACCTGCGCCCAAGCACGACGGCCTCATGGTTACACCGCTGTTTGAAACCATCCCCGACTTGCAGATGGCGCCCGAAATCATGGCCCAATGGCTCGATCTACCCGAGGTTCGAGCCCGCGTAGACGGCGCACACGAGGGCATTCAAGAAGTCATGCTGGGCTATTCAGACAGCAACAAAGACGGGGGCTACCTAACCTCTAACTGGTCACTGTATTGCGCGGAGCGCCAACTGGTGCAGGTATTCAAAAAACGTAAGGTCAGGCTGCGCCTGTTCCATGGCCGGGGTGGCTCGGTAGGCCGTGGCGGGGGCTCAAGTTACGAAGCTATCCTGGCCCAACCTCCCGGTACCGTCAACGGCCAAATCCGCCTGACAGAACAGGGCGAAGTCATTCAGGTCAAGTACAAAGACGCCAACGTCGGCCGCTGGCACCTTGAAAACTTCGTAGCGGCGACACTCGAATCCAGCCTGACGCCAGCCACCTCGGCAGCCCAGGTCGAAGACCAGAACATGGCACGCTTCGGTCACGTCCTGCAGTTCATGTCCGATGTAGCCGAGCATACTTATCGCAGCTTGGTCTACCAAACACCGGGGTTCGACACCTACTTTTTTGCCTCGACCCCCATACTGGAAATCGCTGGTCTCAATATCGGCTCCCGCCCGGCCTCACGCAAAACAACGCAAGCCATCCAGGACCTGAGAGCCATTCCGTGGGGTTTCTCGTGGGCGCAATGCAGGCTGATGATTACCGGCTGGTTCGGGTTTGGCTCGGCCTTGTCGACATACATCGACCAAGGTTGCGAGGGCAGCCCAAAAAATGCATCTGCCCGTTTGGCCATATTGCAAGACATGGCGCGTGACTGGCCCTTCTTCAAGACGCTGCTATCGAACATGGAGCAAGTCCTGGCCAAGACCGATCTGGAGATCGCCCGGCATTACGCAACGCTGGTTCCTGACACTCAGCTTCGCGACACGGTCTTTGAGCGCATCGCCGCCGAATTCAAGCTGACCTGCGAACGCTTTACCCAAGTTTGTGGTCACGAACTGCTGGCCAACGATGAAATACTGCGTGACGCATTAAGCGAACGGTTTGCCTACATCGACCCGCTCAACCACCTTCAAGTCGAGCTCTTACGTCGCCACCGGCAACGTCGTCGTCGGCCTGCCAAAGATGGTAAAGAAGACAGCAGCCAACGCGCCATCCATATGACGATCAACGGTATCGCCGCCGGGCTGCGAAATTCGGGCTAACAACGGGTCAGATACTTGGCCCAACCAGCCCGACACCATGGGCAAAAGCAACTTGCCGTGACATAATCCAACCGTTCGCGTGCTGTCGCCTATAACGGTACACGAACGGTCCCGCGCACCGTCCGGTGCCGGGTAGGTCAACTCCAGATCGAGACAACCATGATGCGCAAAACTACCTTGCTCATTGCCCTGGTCAGCCTGGGCGCACTAGCGGCATGCCAAAGCCCGTCGGGCTCACAAAGCCGCGGCGGCAATTCCGAATTCAACTGCATTGCCGGTACTGTCGGTGGCGCCGTCATCGGCGGCCTGTTGGGCAGCACCATTGGCGGGGGCCGCGGCCGTACTGCCGCTACCGCCGTTGGCATTGGCGCCGGTGGCTATGTTGGCAACCAAATGGGGTGCAAATAATGAAAACTCTCACACTTAAGCCGGCAATATTACTGATGACCGGCCTGCTGGCGCTGGGCTCAGCCCAGGCGCAAAACACGGTTCAGCAGTCGCCCCTGACCCCGGAACACTTCGCTGCTCTTGATCGCAACAAAAGCGGCGGCGTCAGCAAAGAAGAATACGAAGTATTCATGCGTGAATCGTTTCAAAAAATGGACAAAAACGGTGACCAACGACTGACACCGGCCGAAACCAGCGGCGTACTGACTGCCGAGCAATTTGCCGCAGTCGATGCCAACAAAGACGGTGCCATTACACTAGACGAGTTCATTGAGCACGTTATGCGCGACTTTGATCGTTACGACTACGACAAAGACGGGCAATTGAAGCCTTAAGGCAATCTAGAAGCGCCTGGCAGGCGCCCGTCCGGCGTCCTGCTTACCCTAACGGAAACATCCAAATGCTCGACTCCCGCGCTGGCAGCGTCAAAACACGTATCCCATTCACTCAGGTCTTGACGGCCAAAATCTCAACCCTGGCACTGATTGGCGTGCTGGCGGCCAGCGGGGTTGCTGGCGCAACCGAAACCGGTCGCATCAAAGTCACCGAGATCAACACCGCCACTCACCCATTCACCACGCTGCACTGCGCACGCCAACCGCTGCAAGTGCGCTTCTTTGGCAATTTGGCTGAAGTGATCGTCAACAACGAAAGCCGTCTGCTGGTTCAAGCGCTGTCGGCGTCGGGGGCTCGCTATGTCGCCCCGAACGACGACACCACCGAGTTGTGGGGAAAGGGCCCCTTTGCCACCGTCACGTGGTCGGGGCAAACCCTGCCGCTATGCGCCCCGGCCGGCGCCATTATTCCGCCGTTCCGGGCATCGGGTAACGAACCATTTTGGGCCATCACCTATAACGGCTGGCAAGCTACGCTGGCACGACCCGGCCACCCCGATCAAACCCGCGATGCGCAAGTCTCGGAAACCACCGAACGCGGGCAGACACTTCAAGCCGGCCAGGGGCCTGACGCCTGGGAAATTCGCGCCTCAGACGCGATATGCACGGACAGCATGACCGGTATGCCCCACCCGCAAACCGTCGCCTTTAGCCAGGGCGGTCAAACCTACACCGGCTGTGGCGGCGACCCCGAACGCCTGTTGCAGGGCACCACCTGGCGCATCACCCACATCAACGACGCCCCCATCAACACAGCGTCATCGGCCGAAATCATCTTTTTGCCAAATAGCCAGCTCGCCGGCAACAGCGGTTGTAATCGGTTCTTTGGCAGCTACACGCTTACTGGCGAATCATTAACCGTAAAGGGCATGGGCAGCACACGCATGGCTTGCGCCCCAAGCGATATGGCCACAGAGGATGTGTTGTTGCAGCACTTAAGCAAACTCGAACGCTTCTCACTCGACGCGCCCGACACACTGACCCTGCACACCGCCGTGGGCACTGTACGTGCTCAGGCAACGCCACAGTAAACAGCCAAGCCGGCAAGTGCCCCGCAACATGCAGGGCGATGCCGGCTGGCAGGTGACGGGTCCGACGCGGTAAAATGCGCAAAACAGCTGGGCACATACGTGCTTCGCACTCACCCATCTTCGCCACCACTACCCAAAACAGAAAAGTCAGCAACGCGTTTTGCGCGGCATCCCGCGCATTAGGCAAATGCACGTCGCCATTACCTGCAAGTTGCGGGTCACAGAGCCATGCGACTGGGTATGACCGGCCCAGAAAAGTCACCTAACTTTATATTGAAATCATGCCTAATCTACTGCCCGAAACCATTGCACGCGTCGAACACGACCTCATCGGCGACCGTCACGTACCCGCCGACGCTTATTGGGGCATTCACACCCTGCGCGCAAAAGAGAACTTCCCCATCACCGGCACCCCCATCGGGGCCTACCCCGACCTAATCCGCGCCCTGGCTTACGTCAAGCAAGCCACCGCTCGGGCCAACCAGCAACTGGGCATCATCGCCCCCGAGAAAGCCGCCTTTATCGAACAGGCGTGCCAAGACATTATCAATGGCAATTTGCACGACCAGTTCATTGTCGATGTAATGCAAGGCGGCGCCGGAACATCAACAAACATGAATGCCAACGAGGTCATTGCGAACCGTGCGCTGGAAATCATGGGCAAAGCCAAAGGCGACTACGATCAGTTGCACCCTATTGAAGACGTCAACGCATCGCAAAGCACCAACGACGTCTACCCCTCGGCCCTGAGAATAGCCATTTGCTTTGCAGCGCGCGGTTTAGAAAGCGCCATGCAACATCTTCAACAGACGTTTGAGCGCAAAGCTGTTGAATTCGACGACCTTCTTAAAATGGGCCGCACCCAGCTGCAAGATGCCGTTCCCATGACTTTGGGCCAAGAGTTCCGAACGTACGCCGTCATGCTGCGCGAAGACCTGGTTCAAATCCGCCATGCCGTAAAACTGATGCATGTTGTCAACCTGGGGGGAACGGCCATTGGCACCGGCATCAACACTGACCCCGGTTACGCGGTGATTGCGGTCAGGCACTTGTCGGAAATCTCCGGGCTGCCCATTGCCCTGGCGCCAGACCTCATCGCAGCCACCCAGGATACGGGCGACTTTGTGCAGCTTTCGGGCGTGCTCAAGCGTTTTGCCAGCAAACTGTCAAAAATCTGCAATGATCTGCGGCTGTTGTCATCGGGCCCACAGTCAGGACTCTCTGAAATCTGCCTGCCGGAGCGCGCCGCAGGCAGCTCCATCATGCCCGGCAAGGTCAACCCGATTATCCCCGAGGTCGTGAATCAGATTGCATTTGAAGTGATTGGCAACGACATTACGATCACCATGGCCTCAGAGGGCGGGCAACTGCAACTGAACGCCTTCGAGCCCGTCATCGCCTGGAGCCTGTTCAAAAGCATCGCCCACCTTGAGGCCGGTTGCAAAACGCTGGCCGACAACTGTGTTGCCGGCATTACAGCAAACCGCGAAAGGCTTGTCGCCATGGTCGAATGCTCCGCCGGTTTGGCAACCGCGCTGAACCCAGTGCTCGGCTACCGCAAAGCGACAGAAATTGCGCGCGCAGCGGTCAAAACAGGCACACCCGTACGTGCGTTGGTAAAGGCTCAGGGGTTGCTGGACGACGCCACGCTCGACAACCTGCTGCGGCCTGAAGTGCTAACGCGGCCAAGCCGGGCGCTGGCCGAACCCAACTAACCCTGCTGTCCTCAAGTTGCCGGCGTATTGTCGTCCGGCACTTCCCTGAGGTAGTTATAGGCCGCACAATAGTGCGGCCTTTGTTTTGCCCCCGATTTTGGCGGCTCGAAAATATGAATGGACAGCACTGCGTTGTTGACGTCGCGAACATCGTGGGTTTGAAACTGCACGTATAAATACGTGTTGTCGTCGCCACACAAGGGGTTGCCGTTACGCAAATATACCGGCCGTTTCAAACGAGACGCCGGGACGCGTTTGTGATCGATCAAACGCAGGCGGTAAAAAGGTAAACCGGTAATTTCAAGGCTACCACCCGGCTGCCCCACCTCTTGCGTGGGCTCGACCCGGTAACGTGTCGTACCATCAAACACCAGCACATTGCCTTGCAAAGACACGTCGCCGGTAATGGCCACAGCCGTTTTACTCAACGCAGACCAGTCGCCCAGCGTCAGCTCGGGCAACGCAGGGTCAAGCGGCGCCTGAGCCACGGCTGCCCCCCCGCCGAGCTGAACCACGCACATTGCTGCCAATAAAAAACTTCGCATTTTTCCACTCTTGTTAAACGGCATGTCTTGTCATTAATACGGCTTCGCCCGGCGTCACCATGTTTTGCCCAATTTGGCCCGGCTTGGACATCAGTTGTCTGAAACCGGATAGAAGCAGCCCATACCCGCCCGGTACTGTATGTACAAGACGGCAAGCACTGCACCAGATCACATCACTTGCCCAACCCGTTACCGCACTACCCAGGGAGACTATGATGAACACTGTTGTTTACGACGCATTTCGCGAAGACGTTATAGGCCGCTCCAACGTTCGGGATACCCCCGAACTGGTGTCGTACTACAAAGACCTTGAACGGCTGGGCACCGCAGCACTTTGGACCGTGGCCAACAAAATCGAGCCCTGGGAACCAAAATCGGCGTCAGTCCCGATGCTTTGGCGCTACCGCGACCTACGCGAACATGTTCTCAAGTCGGTAGACCTGGTAACGCCGGAGCAGGCTGGCCGGCGCGTCATCTACTTCGAAAACCCCGGCCGTAAAGAAGAGGCCGCCGCCGTAGGCTGGCTGTATTCAGGCCTACAAGTCATGCACCCCGGCGAAAACGCCTCGGCCCACTGGCACTCTTCTTCAGCACTACGCTTCATTATGGAAGGTCGTGGCGCCTACACCATTGTAAACGGTCACAAAATGACACTCGGCGCCAACGACTTCGTCATTACCCCAAATGGATGCTGGCACGAACATGGCGTAGAAGAAGGCGGCCTGCCTTGCATTTGGCAAGACGGGCTCGATATCCCGTTGGCCAATGCCATGGAAGCAGGCTTTTACGGCGTTCACCCCGACTTGCATCAAGCCATTGGGTACCCGGTCGACGATGCCGTCAGCATCTGGGGCGCACCGGGGCTTACGCCACAGGGGGTGAAATGGAATCAGAACTATTCGCCGCTGTTTAAATACCAATGGGAACCGACCTATGAGGCGCTGGTGCGGTACAGCAAGGCAGCCGACGGCAGCCCGTTCGACGGCCACCTCATGAACTACACCAACCCGTCAACCGGGGGACCAGTCATGGCCACCATGGGAGCCAGCATGCAGTTGCTCAGGCCTGGTTTTGTCGGCAAAGCACATCGGCATACCGGTAGTTTCTTGTATCAGGTTGCCAAAGGCAGCGGCTACTCCATCATCAACGGCCAACGCTTCGACTGGCAAGAACATGACGTTTTCTGCGTCCCCTCGTGGGCCTGGCACGAGCATGTCAATACATCGCAAACCGACGACGCCTGCCTGTTCTGTTTCAACGACTTGCCGGCAATCCAGAGCATGGGCTTTTACCGTGAGGAAGCCCTGGCGGACAACAGCGGACATCAGCCCTTAACGACCTGAGCGTTTCGTCTGCCCCCATGCGCCCGCAGCCGCGCTCCCGCTGCGGGCAGAGCACCCCGCCTGGCGCTATACTGAGGCAAGGTCCCCAGACGGCGTCGGAGGTGCAGATGCCCACGAACATGACAAGTTGGACCCAGACCTTACTGGGTAATCACATGCTGTTGGCGTCACACGACGCCGAAGAAGTGCGCTCACGAGTCGCCGCGCTGCTGAACGACCACATTCTGGAACCCGGCGGCGGCGCTCTTGCGGCCAGGCTGCATGGTGTGCAAGCCGACACCCTCAGCCTTTGGCGTCTGGAATACGGCGAGGCCGTCTCGGTCAAAGAAACCCGACCCGGCGGCGAGTTCCTTATCGTTCAATTACCGCTTACGGGCACTGTCACCGTTCAGTGCGACGAGGGACAATGGTCGGTCAGACCCGGCTCCGGATTGATCATGCCCTCTAATGTTCCGCACCAATTATCCTGGGAAGCCGGCGCTGCGCAGATCATTCTGAAAGTGCCGCTGCAACGTCTGCACGAGCAATACCGCGGCCTGACGGGAACCACGACACTCGGCCCCTTGCGTTTCAACCGCGAAATCGCGCTTGATGCTACCGACGGCGAACAATGGAGCGCCTTGTTGCGCTATTTTTGCGAGCAGGTTGCGCAGCCCCATGCGCTCAGTTGGCTTAAGGTTAAAACGGCTGAAGAAGCCCTAATACGCCACTTGCTATGCGCGCAATCGGCCGCACTACACGATCACTTTTTAGGGGACGACAGCGTTCAGGTGCCGCAGCGTTTGCAGCGCGCCCGCGCCTATATACAGGCGCACGTGGCCGACGACATGACACTGGAAGATATTGCACGGTACAGCAACACCAGCCCGCGCACACTCACACGCATGTGCCGCCTGCAATATGGCGTCAGCCCAATGCAACTGGTGCGGGACCTGCGCCTTGACCAAATCAGGCAAGCTCTCATCGATGCTACGGCCGATAACTCCGTCTCGGAAATTGCCTTGCGTTGGGGCTATGCCCACCTTGGCCGCTTCGCCGCCGCCTACCGACAACGTTTTGGCGAAGCCCCGCACGACACCCTGCAAAAGAAACGCCAAGGCCTGCAGCCTTTGGCTGCTAATGACGCGGCTGATGCACGCCTGAATCGTCAACACTGAACGGGCGTTAGAATGGCGGGCACTGCTTAACCCTACAGGACCCTGTAATGCCCAACATTCACCACATGCCCATCGAAATCGGCTTCAAGCACTGCGACCCCGCCGGTATTGTGTTTTACCCGCGCTACGCCGAAATGCTGCACGATACCGTTGAGCATTGGTTCAATCATGGGCTGAAAATAGGCTTTAACTACCTGCACACCACACGCAACATGGGTATCCCCATGGTCAATTTGCAGGTCGATTTTCGTATTCCCAGCCGGCTGGGCGACATACTCGACAGCCGGCTGGTCGTAAAAAAACTAGGCCGCAGTTCGATGCAAATGTTGGTGCGTATTTGCGGCCCCGACAACGATGTACGTGTCGAAGGCCGCTTGACGGTTGTTTTTGCCAGCTTGGGCAAGATCAGTTCGGTAGAAATCCCGGAGGATTTCAAGGCCCTGATTTTGCCTTACGTGGACGATAGTGCCGAGGCCTGAACGCCCTGAGATAAAGCCAACGCCCAATACACGGCGGCCGTCTTAGGCAGGCAGGCGAACCGTCACTTCAATCTCAATTAACAACCCCGGTACAGCAAGCCCCGTGACGCCGATAATGGTCTGTGCGGGGTGCTCGGTGCTGCCCTGCACGGCTTCAATAGCCGCGGTAATGACTTCGTACTGCGTAGGGTGCAGGGTATAAATAGTGCGCCGAACCACATCGTTCCAGCTGGCATTAACCGCCTTCAAGGCAACTTCGATGTTTCGCATGGCCGCCTGAGTTTGCGCACCTAAGTCGTCGCCCCCGACGATTGAAAAATCGGGAGCCAAAGCCACTTGGCCGGCAATATAAGCAACACGACCCGGCTCGGCAACCGTGATATGGCTGAACCCGGGCGCAGGGTGAAGTTCGGGGGGGTTAATAAGTTTACGTGACACGCTTGCCTCCTGAATATGACATGGCGCTCGTGAATCGAGCGCGCCAAGCCACTATTGCCTCGGAAGCAGGTTCTGTCAAGACAGACGCGGTTTTAAACTAGTGCCCTTTGCCAGCCAGACGATCCATGCCGGCGTAAAACAACCCCGAAAACAAGAATGTGACGTGGATGCCCACCATCCAGGCCAGATGCCGGTCAGACAAGTTGTCGACATTCATGAAGGCCTTCAGCAGCTCGATACCCGAAATCGCAACGATTGAGCCAATGAGCTTTAATTTCAGGTCGGAAAACCCGATATGGCCCATCCACTCTGGGCGATCCTGGTGGCTGTGTAGGTCATCCATCTTCGAGACGAAGTTTTCGTAACCGCTGAACATGATGATGATCAGCAAATTCATGATGAGCGCGATGTCTACCAGCGACAGCACGCCAATAATCAATTCGCCCCCCGTCGCCGTCATGATGTCGGCGAACAGCACCCAGATTTCTTTGGCGAACTTGAACAACAAAATGACCAGCGCCAACGCCAAGCCAAGGTAAACCGGCCCCATAACCCAGCGGCTGGTAAACAGAAGGTGTTCAAAAGACTTTTCCAGGCGTTTCATGATGGGGAAATGAGAAATGAAGGGGTGAGCATTTTAGCGCGTTGCCCGCCGGCAAGCGTCGTCTGTCTGTATTCTGGGCCTGGCCACAAGGCGTACTTTTGCGAATACCTGTGCCGATGTCAGACAGATAGAGTGTGATTATTGAAAAACACTCTGGCCCCAATGCAAAAGCCCATCGCAAAACCGTCGACTCGCCCCCGAAATTTGCCATGGCGATATCCAGCCAAATTGAAATCCATGTCACTTGGTGGCATGATATGAGCCATGAGCGCGTGTTTAAAACGCGTCATTTCGCTCGATGGATGCGCAAAACAGAACTATTGGACGATATGCTTTGCAGCGCAATTACACAGATGACTGTCGGTTTAATTGATGCCGATTTAGGTCATAACGTCATAAAGAAACGTATCGCCCTAGAAGAAATTTGTCATGACCACTAGATCAGAACGCCCCCAAAAAGCAAAAAGCCAAATTCTTGAGGCCGTACACACCACAGCGGCGGACTTGGCGCGCCTAGGGTTTATAGACAAACGAAAACAACAAAAATTTGATGCGCTTTGTCTGGAGCCCGTTCCTGAGTACGACAGTCAACAGATCAAAGCATTACGCCAAAGCCTCAATCTGAGCCAGGCCGTGTTGGCTTCCGTACTTAACACCAGCCCGTCTACGATCAGAAAATGGGAAATAGGGGATAAAAAGCCCAGCGGTCCTTCGCTAAAACTGCTGAGCCTACTGGAAAGAAAAGGGCTGGACGCTGTTATTTAACGCGCCCAGCCGACTCAAGCCCCTCACTCCACCGTCACACTCTTCGCCAGATTCCGGGGCTTGTCTACGTCGGTGCCCCGTGCACACGCCGTGTGATACGCCAGCAACTGCAGCGGTATTGTGTGCAAAATCGGTGACAGCTTCCCGTAGTTTTCCGGCATACGAATCACATGCATGCCAGGGCTGCCGACAATTTTGGTGTCGGCATCGGCAAAGACATACAACTCGCCGCCTCGGGCGCGCACTTCTTGCATGTTCGACTTCAGTTTTTCAAGCAGCTCGTCGCGCGGGGCGATGGTTACCACGGGGATCTGATCGGTTACCAGCGCCAGCGGGCCATGCTTGAGTTCGCCAGCGGGGTAGGCCTCGGCGTGGATGTAACTGATTTCTTTCAGTTTCAGCGCGCCTTCAAGGGCAATGGGGTAATGCATGCCACGCCCCAAAAACAGCGCGTTTTCTTTACTGGCGAAACGGTCGGCCCACGCCATGATTTGAGGTTCTAGGGCCAATACCGCCGAAATGGCCACGGGCAGGTGACGCAGGGCTTTCAGGTAATCGGCTTCTTGTGCGTCGGTCAGGCGGCCTTTTACCTGAGCCAGCGCCAGCGTCAACAAGAACAAACCGGCCAACTGGGTGGTAAACGCTTTGGTCGACGCCACACCGATTTCGACACCAGCGCGGGTAATGTAAGCCAGCTTGCACTCTCGTACCATGGCACTGGTCGACACGTTGCAAATGGTCAGGGTGTGCGTCATGCCCAGCCGCTGGGCATGCTTCAGGGCCGCCAGGGTGTCGGCGGTTTCGCCCGACTGGGTAATGGTCACAACCAATGTGCGCGGGTTCGGCACGCTGTCGCGGTAGCGGTATTCGCTGGCAATTTCGACGTTGACCGGAATTTTCGCAATGGACTCGATCCAGTAGCGCGCCGTCAGGCCCGCGTAGTAACTGGTACCACACGCCAAAATCAATACGTTGTCGATGTCGTTAAAGACCTTATACGCGCCGTCGCCAAACAGTTCGGGCGTGATGGTCTGAATATCTTGCAAAGTATCGCCAACCGCGCGGGGCTGTTCGAAGATTTCTTTTTGCATGTAGTGGCGGTAAGGGCCAAGCTCGGCCGCGCCGGTGTGAATGTGCACAGTGTGCACGGCACGATCGACCGGTTGGCCCTGCGCGTCAATAATCCACACGCGCGACAACTGCAAATCGACCACATCGCCGTCTTCCAGGTAAATGATCTGGTCGGTAGTGCCGGCCAGCGCCAGGGCGTCTGATGCCAGAAAATTTTCGTTTTGGCCCACGCCGACCACCAGAGGCGAACCCTGACGGGCACCCACAACACGGTGGGGTTCGTCTTGGCAGAACACAGCGATGGCATACGCCCCCTCAAGACGCCGCGTCGCTTGCTGGACGGCGTCGAACAGGTCGTCGGTGTAAAGGTGATCGACCAAGTGGGCAATAACCTCGGTATCGGTCTGGCTTTCAAATACGTAGCCAACCGCCTCAAGCTCTGCGCGTAGTTCGTCGTGGTTTTCAATAATGCCGTTATGCACCAAAGCAATACGGGCGTTGCCGCGGCTTTGCCCGGAAAAGTGCGGGTGCGCGTTATGTGTGGCGGGTGCGCCATGCGTTGCCCAGCGGGTATGGGCAATACCGGTAAAGCCTTGCAAGTGGTCAGCGGCAATTTCACGTTCGAGCTCGGCCACACGCGAGGTGCTGCGCGCGCGACGCAACTGACCATCGGCATGTACCGCAACCCCACACGAGTCGTACCCGCGGTACTCAAGCCGCTTTAAACCTTCAACCAGGACAGGGGTGACATCACGTTGCGCAACAGCGCCGACAATACCGCACATAAGCTGAACTCCTTAATGAGATAGTGCTATTGTGCGCAATACAACAAGAAATTAAATTTCTTATTAACAAAACATGTGAAATTAAATTTCAACAATACAAAGACATGAAATTTAATTTCACAAAATAGGTACAAAATATGTCGACAATACGCCCCGAGCTCGACGACTTGGATCTGCGCATATTGAACGCGCTGCAATCAGACGCCGGACTAACCAACCAGACATTGGCCGAGCGCGTACACGCATCACCGCCAACCTGCCTGCGCCGGGTCAGGCGCCTGACGGCCGCGGGCATCATTGAAAAGCAAGTCGCCATTCTGAACACTGAAGCGCTAGGCATCGGCCTGACCGCAATTTGCGAAATCACGCTCGACAGACAAACCGCTGACCACTATGCAGCCTTTGAAGCCCTCGCCATTCAGGAGGAAGCCGTATTACAGTGCTACAGGGTATCGCCCGGGCCAGATTTTGTGGTGGTGGCGCAGGTCGCCGACATGCCGGCCTACCATGCACTGGCGCATCGGGTGTTTACGTCGCAACGCAATGTTCGAAACGTCCGCACATTTTTTGCTACACACCGGGCCAAATTCGACACCCGGGCACTGCTACCCGAACCCGAAGTTCGTCGGACTTAAACCTTACCCGACACCCGAAGACGGGTTGCGCGCCTCACCCAGCGCACATACCCGCTCGTACAGGGTCGCGTAGCGTTGCGCCATTTGGCCCACGTCGTGTTCGGCCCAAACATAATCGTAGGCACACTGGGTGACACGGGCGCGTAACGCGGTATCGTCAAGCAGTTGCGCAATACCCGAAGCCATGGCGCGGTAGTCAGCGACGTCGCACAGCACACCCCGGCCCTCTGCCAACACCTCTTTCAGCCCGCCTGCCCGCGTGGCCACCACGGGCACGCGCTGATAAAAAGCGTCAAGCACGCTACTGCCCAGCGCCTCGTGCGTTGAGGACAACGCAAAAACTTCAAATAAGCCATAAAGCGACTCAACGCCGGACACAAACCCGGCAAAGACATAATGCGAACCCAGACTCAGCTCGGTAACCAACTGACGGGCCGCAAAAGAGACGTCCCCATCGGCTCCAAAATGAACAAACATGACGTCGGGGTGCGTTTTACGCAAATGATGCGCCGCCCGAATCAGTGTCAACGGATCTTTTTCACGCGTTAGCGCTGCCGTGGTACCCACCACACGACGACCGTGCAAACCATACTGTTTGCGTAGCGCTTCAATGCGTTCCAAGTCGGCAACTGCGGGCTCTGCGGCGCTTCGAACAATAGTCACGTCAAGCCCCAACCGCCGGGGCTCAGCGGCGGCCGCTTCGCTAATGGCCGCGAACCCATCAACGCGGCGCCACTTCCAGAGCGTTTTACGCAACTTTGACAACGACACCGGAAACGCCGTACGCCGCGTAAAGACAATACGACCACGCAATACCGGCTTTAACACGGCCAACCAGGTCAGCGTATTGGCGGTCTGCGCATGAAGCACATCGAACTGCCGGCCGCGCACCAGCAGAAAAGCCAACAATGCCGGCACCGAACCTACGCCATGCACTACAAAACCACCCTGGCGAGCGGCCTGAGCCAAGGGCTCGCCATCACGAGCCAGCAACTGTACATCGTGCCCCAACAACCGCAACTGCTGCAGACAATACAGTGTCTGACGCTCGCCGCCGCGCCAGCCTCGCTCGAAGTTCAGCAACAAAATACGCATGACAACCCGAACCGCTACAAAGACAAGTCGGGCGCACGACTGAAATAACGCGCCACATTAATACCCACAGCACCCAGCGCCAGCAGCACGCCAACAACCAGTGCCACGGTGGCCCCCACCGGCCCGCCAAAATGAAACGACAGCGCGGCCAGGGCCGTACCAACGCTTTGACCAAACACACGTGTGGTGGCCTGCAACCCACCCGCTGCCCCGCTGCGGCGGTGTGGCGCCCCGGACAACAGGGCCCGATTATTAGGCGACTGAAAGAAACCGAAGCCCAACCCGCCGACCAGCATTGGCACCCAGCCCCAGAACAGGCTGGTACCCGACGGCAAAAGCACGATCCAGAACATACCGACGGCCGCCAGCCCCGCCCCGACAATGCACAGTACAGCGACCTGAAAACGATCGGACAAATACCCGGCAACCGGCGCCATAATGGCCGACCCGATGGCCCAGCCCCCCATTAGCACACCGACATGCGCATAGCTGTATTGCATAATGTTGATCAGATAAAACGGCAAGGCCACAAACGCCGCCATATGGGCAGCAAACAACGTGGCCGAGGCGCCTACAGCAAAGGCTACGGGCTTAATGCGCAACAAATCCAGCGGCACGACAGGGGCCTCTTGCTCACGCGAATGTCGGTACAACAACCAGGCCGAAAGCCCTGCCACAAGAATAAGAATGACAGCCCACAACGCAGAGGACACCAACATGTCGAGCCCAATGACGAACAAGCCAAACGCCAGCGCACTGAGCACGCAAGCCAGCCAGTCAAACGGGCGCACCGTGCGCGGCACATCGGGCAAAAACCGAACGCCGAAATAGGTAGCCAGACACAACGGCACATACATTAAGAACATCCAGTGCCACGAAGACCATTCGATGACGAACGCACCGATGGTTGGCCCAAGCACCGCCATAACCGACACCATCATCGCATTCAGACTCACGCCAAAGCCCAACTGATGGCTAGGGTAAATATTGCGTACCAACCCACCGAACAGGCACATCAACATCGACGTACCAATCGCCTGAATGACCCGCGCCGTAAGCAGCATGACGAACGAACTAGAGAACGCAACGGCCACAGCCCAAAACATGAACAGGGTAATACCCACCACAAACATCCGCCGAAACCCCACGCGCTCAGCCAGCGCCGACAGCGGCAGTAACGTGACAAGGATTGTGACGCTATAAGCAATCATCACCCATACCACCAGACCCGGCGCAACGCCCAAGTCGGCGGCAATAGCCGGCAAGGCCACATTGGCCATGGTGACATCGAGCGACGCAATGGCCAGGCTCACCATCAGTGTCGCAATCGCCCACAACCGGCGCGGCATGGGAAGACCGTCGGGGGTTGCTGCGGGCGATGCCGAAGTTTCGACCGAATGGGTTACGGGCAATCGGACCTCAGGTTTTTTTGACGGGGCGCTGCCACCCTGGCACAGACGCCTGCTTGCTACGTGACAATGTCAGCTGCCCGGCCGGCGCGTCTTTAGTTAGCGTCGTCCCTGCGCCCAATGTGGCGCCCTTGCCCACCCGCACCGGCGCCACTAACTGCGTGTCAGACCCGATAAAGGCATCGTCTTCGATGATGGTTTGAAATTTGTTGACGCCATCGTAATTGCAGGTAATGGTACCGGCACCGATATTTACCCGATCACCCACTTGAGCGTCGCCAATATAGGCCAGATGATTGGCTTTCGAGCCTTGGCCCAGGCGGCTTTTCTTGATTTCGACGAAATTACCCACATGCGCTTCGTTGCCGATATCCGCGCCCGGACGCAGTCGCGCGTATGGCCCCACGCGGGCCTGGCTGCCGATGCGCGCGTCGTCGATGTGACTGAACGCATCGATACGCGACCCTGCGGCTATATGGGCTTGGCGCACAACGCAATGCGGACCAACATGCACCCCATCTTCAAGGACAACGTCGCCCTCGAACACGCAGCCGACGTCAATAAAGACATCGCGACCACATTGAAGCGTGCCCCGCAAATCGAAGCGCGCCGGATCGGCCAAGGTCACGCCTTGCTCGAGCAGGCGACGGGCCTGCTCTGCCTGCCAGATACGCTCGAGCTGGGCCTGCTGCACGCGGCTGTTGACGCCGAGGGTTTCCCAGGATACCGACGGATGGGCAGCACCTACCGGAACATTGTCAGCCACCGAAAAGCCCACGATATCGGTTAAGTAGTATTCGCCTTGGGCGTTGTCGTTTCGTAGCTGCGACAACCAGGCTTTAAGTTGCACCGTAGGCGCCACCAAAATACCAGTATTGACCTCGGTGATGGCAAGCTCTTGGGGCGAGGCATCTTTGTGCTCGACGATACGCTGCACATGACCGGCAGCGTCGCGCACAATACGGCCATAGCCCGAGGGGTCGGGCAGGTTTTCTGTCAGCACCGCCATACCTTGCCCGCGCGCGGCCAGCAGCGTGCGCAGGGTATCAGCCTGCACCAGCGGCACGTCGCCGTAGAGCACCAGAGTAGCGCTTTGGGGATCATCGTCGAGTAACGGCATAGCCTGCATCACGGCATGACCCGTGCCCTGTTGCGGGCTTTGCAAAACAAAATCAAGGTCGGCCTGGTCGGCAAACGCTGCTTTGACCGCGTCTGCGCCATGCCCAACAACCACAATAATGCGTTTGGGGCCCAACAACCGGGCTTGGCCCAGCACATGGGCCAACATCGGCTTACCGGCAATAGGATGCAGTACTTTAGGCAGGCTGGACTGCATGCGCTTGCCCAGACCGGCCGCCAAAATAACAATATTCAGCATGTAACGTTAGAAGTTAGAGAGATCAGGATGAAGCCTTGGTACGTGCCGCGCGCTTACGCGGTGCAGCACGACCAGAGGCGGTTTTTTGGGTAGATGCCGCAGATTTACGAGCGGCGCGCGGTTTAGGCGTGGCCGCAGCAGGCGAGGCCGCCGCCATGGCCGCCAGCCCAGATGAAACGCTGGACGAGGTCGAGGCCTTCGCCGCGTCGGTGGCCACCTGAGTTGCGGCGGTCACCGCACTTTCGGCACTTTTCATGCTGGCCGCCGTTGCCGAGGCCAGGGTATCGAACTGCTGTTGAAGCATATTCCACCAGCCATCGCCCGACCCACCACTTGACGGATCGGCCGATGCGGCGCCGGCCGTGTCGGCACGCGCGGACTCGGACGCCGGCTTGATTTTGGCTTGCCCTGAAGGCTTAAGCCCTAGCGCAACTTCGAGGGCCGATGGCGCGTCGTCGTTACCGGTGGCCATCGGCGACACAAATGACTTCAAGGTGGCGATGGTTGCCCGTTGCACTTCCAACCCCTGAATGGTGCTGCCCAGCATCGACAAGTTCATACGCAGCCAATTTTCGACCGTGCGCAATTCAGTGATGCGACGGTCCAGCTCTTCGAGACTCATTGGCGGGGCGGCAACTGCACCGGCACCCAACGCACCGGCGCCGGCGCCTGCCAGGTTTTGCCAAGCCTGTCGCATCATTTCCATACTGGCCATCATGGGGTTTTGCGCCATGTCGCCCGATTGCCCAAAGCCCGGCAATACAAAAGGATTGGTGTTCGTCATGATGCCCCCTGCGGTAAGTAGTAAGACCCGTGAATGAAACCCGGTAAAACAGCGCCTAGGGCGCCTTAAGTAAAACCATTTTACGCAGAATGCCGCCCTGAAGGGCAAGAATGGCACAATGCATAACAACACACGGCGGCCATAAGCAATCGCGGGCCCTGTCAGCAGTTAGACGCGCAACCGCGCCATCAGGCTATCGAGCACCACCAGCTCAGCCTCAAGGGTGAACTCGTCGGCCAAAATGCGAGCCCATACGTCTTCGATATCAAGCGCCATGATTTCACTCACCTCGCCATCTTGATTGACCGGTCTGACCTCAGCATCAAGCACGCACTCGCTGACCAGCGCGTCTTCGACCTGATACCCCTCGGGCAAATGACGGTGCATACGAGTAATGACGCGAACCGGCGTACGCCCGCCCAACACCTGAGGCGCTAGGCCGGCCTCTTCATAGCTTTCGCGCAGCAAGGCCGTATCGAGCGACTCTCCGGCGCCAGCCAACCCGCCAACCAGCGTGTCAAGCATGTCGGGGTCTGTCGTTTTAGTAGCCGACCGGCGCGCGACCCATAACCGGCCGTCGGGCGTCCAGGCGTTAAGGTGAACGGCGCGTGTCAGCATGCCTAGCGGACGCAATGCGGCGCGCTCGATGACGCCCAGCACCTGGCCTTCGCCCACCACATCGAGCAGCTCGTTGCGCCAACCCCGCAAACAACCCGCATTTTTTAACGTGTGCGCGACGGTTTCGAGCACCTGATTCAGGGGTAAACCCCGCGCAAGCAAGGCATGTATATGCACGGCCTCGGACGTAATGGCCACGCCGGGCAAGCCCGCCAACGCCAGGGTTGCACGGGCCGTAACCCAGCCCGACACCCGACCGGCCACAGTAAGCGGCCGAGCGCCTGCAGGGGGAAGCTGCTGTATGCGTTGCTGCAGGGCCTGAAACCGGGTCGTCAGGGCTGCTAGAAATGACGATGACGGAGTAAGATTCATGACGCGATTGTAGTGTAAGCAGGCGCAATTGCCCCACGACTTGCGCAGGTTCGTTATAATTCCGCGGTTTAAGAGCAATTCAATGGGGCAGGTGTTTTCATAGGCCGTGGTTCTACGCGCCTGCCATCTGATAATTGTGCACTCGCCGCAGGCCAATTAATTAACGGCCTATTAATTAAAGTTGCCAACGGGCGAACGCACACCGTATTTCGAGGTCAGCATGATGAAGTTGAGAGGGGTACTGGGCGCCGGGGCTTTGCTGTTCGCAGGCACTGCTGGTGCACAGGTAGTAGATATGCCCGGGGGGCCAAAGGTTAATCAACTTAACCTCACCCCTGGGGTCACACAAATCGCCAACGACATTGCATGGCTGCACTGGATGATGCTTATCATCTGT
Source organism: Pusillimonas sp. T2 (assembly GCF_002236805.1). GTDB lineage: Bacteria > Pseudomonadota > Gammaproteobacteria > Burkholderiales > Burkholderiaceae_B > Neopusillimonas. The sequence continues at coordinate 434,865 of NZ_NIQA01000002.1, forward strand.
ACAGTCATTTTCATTGGTGTTTTCGGGGTCATGTTCTACTCCGTTTTCAAGCACCGCAAGTCGCGTGGCGCTGTGCCGGCCAAATTCCACGAACACGTGGGCGTCGAAGTGGCCTGGACAGTCGTCCCGTTCCTCATCGTTATCGGCATGGCCCTGCCTGCAACACGTACCGTTGTGGCCATGAAAGACACTTCCAGCTCCGACCTCACCGTCAAGGTAACGGGCTACCAATGGAAGTGGGGCTACGAATACCTCGACGGCGCGGCCCAAGGCGTAGAGTTCATGTCGAACCTCACGACTCCCATGGCTCAGCGCATGGGCAAAGAACCCCCCGGCGAGTTCTACCTGATGGAAGTTGATAACCCACTGGTAGTACCCGTAGGCAAAAAAGTACGTATCGTGCTGACCGCCGGCGACGTTATTCACTCCTGGATGGTGCCTGAACTGGGCGTCAAGCAAGATGCGATCCCCGGCTTCCTGCGTGACACCTGGTTCCGTGCCAACCAAGTCGGCACATACCGTGGCCAATGCGCCGAGCTGTGCGGTAAAGATCACGCTTACATGCCTATCGTTGTCAACGTCGTTTCGCAAGAAGACTTCGACAAATGGGCTGCCGAGCAGCAAAAAGCACTGGCCAGCGCTGCCGACGACCCAACCAAAGAATGGACCAAAGAAGAGCTCATCGCACGTGGCGAAAAAGTCTACACCGCAGCTTGCGTAGCATGTCACCAGGCTACAGGCAAGGGTAACCCTCCGGCATTCCCTGCCCTCGACGGCAGCGCCATTGTCATGGGCCCAGCTAAAGAGCAAATTCTTCGAGTACTGAACGGTGTCAACGGCACGGCCATGGCCGCCTTCCGCGACCAGTTCAACGACGTAGAAATCGCTGCAGTCAGCACCTACATCCGCAACGCCTGGGGCAACGCGGGTAAAGGCCAAGACCCTATCGTCCAGCCTTCACAAGTTACGGCATTGCGCTAACCCTTGTTGGCACGTGTAATCAAGTTCACAAGTTTTTCTGCCGGGGTGGCCGCGCTGCCCCGGGAAAAGTAGGAAGGAGTCCATCATGAGCAGTGTTACTGCCGATCACGCCCACGGGCACGATGACCACGCCCACGGCGCCCCGCACGGGTGGCGTCGCTGGCTGTTCGCCACCAACCACAAAGACATCGGGACGATGTACCTCATCTTCTCGTTCATCATGCTGCTCGAGGGCGGCACGCTGGCCCTGTTGCTGCGTACCGAATTGTTCTCGCCCGGCCTGCAGTTCTTCCAGCCCGAACTGTTCAATCAGTTCACCACCATGCACGGCATCATCATGGTGTTTGGCGCCATCATGCCGGCGTTCGTAGGCTTCGCCAACTGGATGATCCCGCTGCAAATCGGCGCATCCGACATGGCTTTCGCCCGCATGAACAACTTCAGCTTCTGGCTGTTGCCGGTCGGCGCTATTTTGTTCACTGCATCGTTCTTCGTGCCTGGCGGCGCAATGGCGGCCGGCTGGACAATGTACGCACCGCTGACCCTGCAAATGGGTATGGGTATGGATCTGGCCATTTTCGGCGTCCACATTCTGGGTGCGTCGTCCATCATGGGCGCCATCAACATTGTGGTTACCATCCTGAACATGCGCGCACCCGGCATGACCCTGATGAAAATGCCGCTGTTTTGCTGGACATGGCTGATCACGGCTTACCTGCTTATCGCTGTTATGCCTGTACTGGCTGCTGCCGTTACCATGCTGCTGACCGACCGTCACTTCGGCACCGCGTTCTTCAACGCCGCCGCAGGTGGTGACCCCGTTCTGTACCAGCACGTGTTCTGGTTCTTCGGTCACCCCGAGGTCTACATCATGATTCTGCCGGCGTTCGGTATTGTGTCGGCCATTGTGCCCGCCTTTGCCCGTAAGCCGCTGTTCGGTTATGCCTCCATGGTTTACGCCACGGCCGCCATCGCGATCCTGTCGTTCCTGGTCTGGGCTCACCACATGTTCACCACCGGCATGCCCGTCACTGGCCAGCTGTACTTCATGTACGCCACCATGCTTATTTCGGTGCCCACCGGCGTCAAAATCTTCAACTGGGTAGCCACCATGTGGCGCGGCTCCATGACCTTCGAAACCCCCATGCTGTTCTCGGTGGGCTTCATCTTCGTGTTTACGCTGGGCGGCTTCACTGGGCTGATTCTGGCCGTAGCACCTATCGACATCGCCGTACACGACACCTACTACGTTGTGGCTCACTTCCACTACGTGCTGGTTGCCGGCTCGCTGTTTGCCTTGTTTGGCGGCGCCTACTACTGGCTGCCCAAATGGACAGGCCGCATGTACGACGAGCGCCTGGGTAAATGGCACTTCTGGATGACAATGATTTCCTTCAACGTCACCTTCTTCCCCATGCACTTCCTGGGTCTGGCCGGTATGCCCCGTCGCTATGCCGACTACGCCGCGCAGTTCACCGACTTCCACCAAATCGCCACCATCGGCGCCTTCTGGTTCGGTCTGTCGCAGCTGATCTTCGTATACGTCGTGCTTAAGGCTTACTCTGGCCGCGGCGAAGTAGCCCCCGCCAAGCCCTGGGATGGTGCCGAAGGTCTTGAATGGACAGTGCCTTCGCCAGCACCGTTCCACACCTTCGAAACACCGCCTGTCGTCAAGTAATCAAAGGTTCGAAATGACACCAGAACAACGCCGCCGCAACCGTATTACCGGGCTGATCCTAGCCGCCATCGTCTTCGCGATCATGGGCTGGGTTATTGTCCGCGGCGGCATTGGCTAACATTTCGACTAAGGTATCGGCATGACCAACGACATCCGCGAACTTTCGCAACGCAAGCTTAATTTTTTCCAAACCCTCAAAGCCGTACTTTGGGGGTTCCTGGGCGTACGGAAGGGCAAGGGTTACACCGAAGACATCGCCAAACTCAACCCGGTCCACCTCATTATTGCGGCCGTTATCGGCACAGTTTTGTTTGTGGTGGGCTTGGTTATGGTGGCACAATGGTTCGTCGCTCAGGCCGTTTAACGTATTTGTACAAAATTCAATAATTCGTAGGAGAACACCATGAGTGCAAGTCACTCGGCAACCGGCAACAAGGCGCCTTACTACTACGTGCCTGCCGATTCCGCACACCCGGTGCGTGCCAGTGTCGCCCTGCTGATCGTCCTGATCGGTGCGGCGTTGTGGGTCAACAGCATTTCCTTCGCACCCTTTTTGGTTGGCGCAGGCCTGTTAATGCTGTTTGTTGTTTTGTGGGGCTGGTTCGGCGACGCTATTCGCGAGTCCGAAGACGGCCTGAACAGCCAGCGCGTCGATAACTCGTACCGCTGGAGCATGGCCTGGTTCATTTTCTCCGAGGTCATGTTTTTTGGCGCGTTTTTTGGTGCGCTTTGGTACACGCGCGAAGTCACTACGCCTTGGCTGGCCAACATCGACCACCAAAACATGTTGTGGCCCAACTTTTCGGCCGCCTGGCCCAACCTGGGCCCAGCAGGTGTTGTAGAAGCCTTCCAAACCGTTGGCCCCTTCTGGCTGCCTACCATTAACACGGCGCTTCTGCTGACTTCCGGCCTTACCCTGACTATCGCCCACCACGCGATCCGCGCCAATCATCGCGGTAAAACAGCGTTCTGGCTGGCCACCACCATCATCATGGGCTTTGTCTTCGTATGCGTTCAGGCTTACGAATACATGCACGCCTACAACGACCTTAACCTGCGCTTCGACTCGGGTGCCTACGGCTCGTTGTTCTACATGCTCACCGGCTTCCACGGCTTCCACGTTATTCTGGGCGCCACGATGCTGTTGGTTATTTTCTTCCGCGTCCTGAAAGGTCACTTTACCGCTGATCAGCACTTCGGTTTCGAAGGCGCAGCTTGGTACTGGCACTTTGTTGACGTTGTATGGTTGGGCTTGTACCTGTTCGTATACTGGTTCTAAGTTCTACCATATCCCGGGCTCAACGCCCGGGCACAAAAAAACCGGCCGCCTGCTTTGCAGTGCGCCGGTTTTTTTTAACCGCCAATTTAGACCATGCCTTCGCTATACGCCTACGCGCAGACAGCGCAAAAACGCCCCCACCCCAACGTACCGTTTTTTTATTGCGGCTGCAGACCAAAGCCCGTGCTTTGAATCCAGCCCATATAGTTGGCAAATAAAACAAACAAAAACAAAGCAATAGACAACCCGATGCGTATGGTAAGGGCATTAACCGTACGATTGCTGCCGCCTTTGTCACGCATAAGATACAAAAAGGCCGACGCCAAGCTGGCAATAATGCCCAGAAACGCCAGAATCACAATAATGCGCATGCGCTGCCCCCTTTGAAGAAACTATAATTATCGCAGACATGGCCCAATCCCCCTTTTCTTTTCGTATCGTTTCCGCCCTAGTTGCACTGGCGGTAGTTGCTGTTGTGTGCGGCTCGCTGGGCCGTTGGCAACTAGGCCGTGCTGCCGAACGCGAAGCCCTGTTGGCTGACATTACCGCGGGTCAGGCGCAACCGCCTCTTACACTGAAAGCCAACACGCCGGCAACGCAAATGACCAACTGGCGCCCTGCCACGGCAACGGGGCAGTGGCTGAACCGCTACACCATACTGCTGGCCAACCGGAACCACGATGGGCGGCCCGGTTATTGGGTCGCCACCCCAATGCAAATCGCTGAGGACGCCACTCAGCCTGCCGTTGGCAGACAGGCGCTGCTGGTGCTGCGCGGCTGGATTCCTCGCCCCTTGGGCGCAGGCAGCACCCTGCCTGCGCTCGATGCCCCTACGGGCATTCAGACAATTACCGGTAGTCTGCGCGACCGCGTGCCCCGCATGTTCGAATTGTCCGGCACCGACGACAACGCCCTGGCCGTATTGTCATCAGGCGCCTCGGGGCCGGCCTACCCGCCAGAAGTCCAGAATCTGGACCTGGCCAACGTCGAATCCGTAACTGGCTTAAAATTAGTGCCGGCTGTACTGCAACAAACCTCTGCCGCTTCACTTGAAGACGGCACCCCTCTTATTCAGAACTGGCCCACCCCGTCGGTCGATGCCGACAAGAACCGGGGTTACGCCGTTCAATGGTTTGCATTTGCCGCTATCGCACTTGGCGCCTGGCTGGTTATCGCCTGGCGTACTTTGCGCGCGTGGCGCCGGCACGTATAACGCTGCCCTAACGCATGACAAAAGGATTACCCCGTGGTTAGCACTACCCCCGAAACGTCACCCAAGGCTGCGCCCAAGCGCTCCATCCAGCCCCTGATCTGGATCGTTGTATTGTGCATGGCCCCCATTATGTTTGCGCTGCTGGCTTACTACGTACCAGCACTGGGCTTGCGGCCCGGCGAGACCAGTAATTACGGGCAACTGGTTAACCCCCAGCGCCCCACACCCCCGGCCGAGCAGCTCGGGCTGACGACGCTCGACGGCAAACCCTTCGATCTGGCTAGCCTGCACGGCAAGTGGGTGCTGGCCACAGCCGACCAAGGTGCCTGCCCCGAGTCATGCGTCGAAAAACTCTTTATCTTGCGTAATTCTCATGCCAGCCAGGGTAAGAACGTCGATCGCGTCGCCCGCATCTGGTTCATTACCGACGATGCCGAAGTGCCGCAAATTGTGCAAGACGCCTACATCGGCACCGTATTCGTTCGCGCAAACCCCGAAAAGCTGGCCACTTACCTGCCCAGCAACACCGTCACGTCACCGAGCGCATCGGCAGCCGAAAATTTGGCACAACCCATGTGGGTGATCGACCCACTGGGCAATCTCATGCTCGAGTTCCCCCCCGACGACGGCACCGCCCCGGAAGAACGTGGCCCCCGTGTACGTAAAGACATCAGCAAACTGATCTACAACTCGCGTATTGGTTAATCATGATCGACGCCATCAAAGCCCGCTACCGCAAGCTGGTTTTCTTCACCTGGTTTCTTACGCTTGACCTGATCATGTTTGGCGCCTTCGTGCGCCTGACTGACTCTGGCCTGGGTTGCCCCGACTGGCCCGGCTGCTACGGCAAAGTCACGCCCATCGGCGCGTCAGACCATATTCGGGCTGCCGTCGAGGCCATGCCTTATGGCCCAGTCAGCTTCCCCAAAGCCTGGATCGAAATGATCCACCGCTACGTGGGCGCGCTGTTAGGCCTGCTGATCATCTGTATCGTCATCATGGCGTGGCGACACCGCAAGGTGCTGGGGAACACGCCCCGCCTGGCCATCGTCACACTGATTGCCGTGTGCGTACAAGGTGCTTTCGGCGCATGGACAGTCACGCTCAAACTCATGCCCATTATTGTCACGATTCATTTGTTGGGCGGCATGACCCTTTTAGCCCTGATGACCTGGCTCGCCGCGCGCGAGAAGTCCCATCCACCAATACCGTCGACCGCGGCGCGCTGGCACCCCTGGATGGTGGTCGGGTTCATTCTGATATTCGCGCAGATCGCGTTAGGCGGCTGGGTCAGCACCAACTATGCCGCGTTGGCGTGCATGGATTTCCCAACCTGCAATGGGCAGTGGATACCGCCTATGGACTTGCACGGCGGCTTCTCACTCATCCGCGCTTTGGGTGAGCTGCCTTCGGGCGAAATGATTTCGCAGCACGCGCTTACCGCCATTCACTGGGTACACCGTAACTTTGCTTTTGTCGTGTTTGTGTATATGGGCTTGCTGGCGCTTAAATTGCGCCAAGAGCCTGGCCTGCGCACCCCCGCCACCGCCATTTTGCTGTTGTTGCTGGCACAACTGTTCACCGGCCTGACCACCATTTTCTTCGAATGGCCCTTGCTGATTGCCGTCTTGCATAACGGCGGTGCTGCGGGACTGGTTCTGTTCAGCACCACCCTGCTGGTTCGCTTGGCGGCCACCCGTCAGACTACAATAGCGCCATGAGTACTGCATCATCCCTTCCTTCGTCCGGGCTGTGGCGACAATACTGGGTATTAACCAAACCCCGTGTTACGCAACTGGCCGTATTTTGCGCCATTATCGGTATGTTCCTGGCCAGCCCGGGCTTGCCGCCCTGGCAACCCGTTGTCGCCGCAACCATCGGTATCTGGCTGCTGGCCGCCGCCGCCTTTGCGATCAACTGTCTTATCGAACAAGAAGTCGACGCCAAAATGCAGCGTACGGCGCGTCGGGCAACGGCACAGGGCACCATTACCAACCTGCAGGTATTGGTGCTGTCGGGCATTTTGGGTGGTGTTGGCATGCTGGTGCTTTACCACTGGGTCAACCCGCTGACAATGTGGCTGACCTTCGCCACTTTTGTGGGCTACGCCATCATCTACACCATTATCCTCAAGCCACTGACACCGCAAAACATCGTCATTGGTGGGTTGTCTGGCGCCATGCCGCCGGCGCTAGGCTGGGCTGCCGTGGCCAACTCGGTACCGGCCGAGGCCTGGGTGCTGGTGCTCATTATTTTTATCTGGACCCCGCCGCACTTCTGGGCGCTGGCGCTTTACCGAAACACCGACTACGCCGAATCGGGCCTGCCCATGCTGCCGGTCACTCACGGCCAGCAATTTACGTTGCTGCACATTTTCTTGTACAGCCTGGTGTTGTTCGCCGCCACCATGCTGCCCTTCATGATCCGCATGAGCGGCTTCATTTACCTGGGCTGCGCTGCCGTACTTAGCGGGCTGTTTGTCTGGTACTCGTGGCAGCTGTATCGTAACTATTCCGACACCCTGTCGCGCAAACTGTTCCGTTTCTCGATTCTGTACTTGTCACTGCTGTTCCTGGCGCTGCTTATCGACCACTGGATACTGCTGCTTTAATGACTACCACCACGTTTAATCGACGCTCGTTACTTAAGCTGGCTGGCGCCGTAGGGCTGACCGCATTGCTGGCGGCCTGCGGCCCCGACCCGAAGCCTCAATTTCATGGGTCTGATATCTCGGGCACGGGCCTGGGCAGCGGCCTGAACATGATCGACCATACGGGCCAGCCCCGTACCCTGGCCGACTACAAAGGCAAAGCCCTGGTGGTCTTCTTCGGGTTTACGCATTGCCCAGACGTCTGCCCCACCGCCCTGGCGCATATCTCGCAATCGTTGTCTTTGCTGGGAGATCAAGCAAAAGACGTTCAAGTCATGATGATCAGCGTCGACCCCGAGCGCGACACCCCCGAAGTGCTGGCCAACTATGTCAAAGCCTTTAACCCCGACTTTGCCGGGCTGACAGGCACGCCAGATCAACTGAAAGAAACTGCACGGTCATTCAAGGCGTTTTATGCCAAGGTGCCCGACCGCAGCAACGACACCTACTCGATGGACCACACGGCATCGTTCTATTTGTTTGACAAGAACGGCCAAGCTCGTGTGCTGGTCAACGCCACAGCGCCAGCCGATCAACTCGCCGCCGACATCAAAGCACTGTTGTAATTACTGCTCCAATGCGCTTAAGATAGGTGGCGATTGTGCCAATCACCATCGGGGCTATCTTGCGCAAATGCCGTGTCAATACTGTTGGGCCCCCTGGGTTGGCACGCCCTACATGCCCGCCATATTTGATGTTGGCTGGGCTAACAAGACTGCTATTTGTTGTTTGCTTAATAGGCCTGGCATTAACTACGCGGCCAGCACACGCCGCTAATACCGCCCCCGACATTTCCCAACCAGCGCGCACGCTGGAAATCGGCATTTTCAACTATCGCCCCGAACACATCTTGCGGCCGATGTGGGTGCCTTTAGCCGAATATCTCCAAAAAATCCTGCCTGGCCACGCCGTCAGACTGCACTTTCTTGAACAAGACGAAATGGCCACCGCCGTCGATAACGCGCTGCTGGACATCGTGTTTACCAACCCGGCGCATTACATCCGCCTGCGTAGTTCGAACCTGCTGACTGGGGCCATTGCCACCCAGGTTACCCTGCACGCCGGGCAGCCGGTGTCGCAGCTGGGCGGCGTCATTATCAAACGCAAAGACAACGACAACATCAAGACCCTTTCAGACCTTGAAGGAAAAAAGGTCGCCATTCTGGGCCGCCAGTACCTGGGCGGCTACACGGCACAAGCAGCACATCTGCGCAAGAAGGGTATCGACCTGGACCGCATCCAGTTTATGGCACTGGGCAACCCGCACGACAAAGTGGTCGATGCCGTACTCGACAAGCGCGCCGATGCCGGCTTTATTCGTACCGGCATACTCGAGGCCATGCAAGCCGAAGGGCGCACCGACGTTGCACAACTTGAAGTCCTGGAGCCCATCAAATGGCCCAACTTCCCTTTTGTCACCTCAACGACGCTTTACCCAGAATGGGCCATTGCGGCGTTACCGCACATCGACCGCGACACGAGTCGGCGTGTGTTGGCGGCCTTGCTGGCTATCGAACCCGGTGACCCGGTCGCAGTCAAGGCCGGTATTTATGGCTTCACCATCCCGCGGGACTACAGCGCCGTCGAAGACGCCATGGTCACGCTGCGGCTGCCCCCCTTCGACCAGGCGCCGTCGGTGACACCCTTTGAGTTCATTCAGCAGAACCTTCTGCTGGTCGGTACGCTAAGTGCGGTACTGATTGCCCTGGCCTTACTGGCGACACGCCTGGCGTGGTTGCACCGCCAGCTACTGTCGGCCCGCGCAGCCGAACAACATCTTAACGCCCAGCGCATTTTGGCCGAGCAAGAGCGCAGCGCCCTGTGGCAACGGCTGGGCGAGCTGGCCGAGAACGTACCCGGCGCGTTGTATCAGTTCCGACTGGACGCCGACGGCGCTAGCCGATTTACCTATGCCTCACGCCAGATTTCCGATGTGTACGGCTACACCTACGCCGAATTGTCAGAAGATGCCAACATGGTCTATAGCCGTGTTCACCCTGACGACTATCCGCAGTTGACGCAGTCCATTGAAACCTCGGCCCTTACGCTGAACACATGGACGGCAACCTATCGGTACAACCACCCCACCAAGGGCGAAATTTGGGTAAAGGGCAGCTCGACCCCCACGCGACACGACGATGGCAGCATTACATGGCATGGCTATATCCAGGACATCACCGTGCTCAAGCATCACGAGCAAGAGCTGGAGCGCATGGGTTTTTATGATGCATTAACCGGCATCCCGAACCGTCGGCTGCTGGTCGACAGACTGCATCAAGCCGTGGCCCAGGCACGACGTACCAACGAAACACTGGCCGTATGCATGCTTGATCTTGATGGGTTCAAGCCCGTCAACGACCATCATGGCCACGACGCTGGCGACCACTTGTTGATCGAAATAGCTAATCGGCTGCAGTCACTGGTCCGCGCCGAAGACACCGTCGCCCGTCTTGGCGGGGACGAGTTCACACTGATATTGCGACGCTCTGGCAACACGACCATCTTCGACAAGATTTTAGAATCCCTCCGCGCACCCGTTACCCTGGGCCATGCGACTGTCACCGTATCGGCAAGTATTGGGGTGGCGTACTTTGACGGCAGCGATCCCATCGACGCCGACGATCTGCTGAGACGCGCAGACCAGGCGTTGTATGCCGCAAAGCACAACGGCCGAAATAACTATGTGGTTTACGAGGACAGGACCGTCTCTAGGGCTTGGCGCGCGTAATTTATTCGGCTTAAGCGCCATTAACAAGCGCCTGACTATCGCAGGCTGCGCACATAAAAAATGGCTGATGTCAAGTTTTTTCGGCATCAGTAATGCAAGAAAAACCTTAGGAAAGACAGCAGGTTGAGCTCAAATCTAGCCGTTGGGTATTGCGACCCGTGAGCGCTTCAGGGGTCATCTAGGAGCAATGCGCAAACCAAGTTTGGCGCAGTCCAACAAACATGGTACTGGCTGAGCGACATGGGCAGCTCATGACAGGTATTTACCGGCGTAGTGTCATGCTCGCCAATGGATGCGATGCTGGATGATGGCATGGGGCAGCGGTTGGGGCGCGTGTCCTAGAAGATTGGGCTTTGGAATTGATTGAAGCCACTGATCGGAAGCAATGGTTGCTGGAAGGCTGCCTTATAAGCTAAGAAGAAAATGGTGGTTGTTATTAGGAAATGATCGTTCTATAATTGTGGCGTGATGAAATCGAAATCTAAACTTATCCGCATATCACGAGCACCAGGGCGCCCTCGAGAATTCGATATGGGCGGGGTGCTTGATAAGGCAACCAGCGTTTTTCGAAAACGTGGATATCACGCAGCTTCGATCAGTGAACTGAGCAAGGCTACGGGATTAACGGAAGGTAGTCTCTATAAGGCTTTTGCGGGAAAAGAGGCGCTATTTATTGCAGTTTTCGATCGCTATTGTGCTCGTCGGCAAGATGAACTTTCCGGTGTTTTGGCAAGGGAAAGTCATAGTGCCGCCAAACTGCAGGCAGCGCTTACTTATTACGTACAGTCATCCACGGGTGCAGAGGGACAATTGGGCTGCCTCATCGTAGGAAGCGTCTCGGCACTCGACTTGCTCGAAGTAAACGTGGCATCCAAAGTTCGCGAAGCATTACAACGGAATGAATCAACCCTGGTTTCCCTTATTGAACAAGGGGTTGCTGATGGGGCATTTCGTGAGGATATTGACCCAATTGCAGCAGCCAAGTTGTTATGGTGCACGCTCATGGGCATACGCGTTGCCGGGAAGGCGGGAGTCAAAGGTGAAGAGCTTGGTGTCGTAGTCGAGCAGGCTATGCGTTTTCTCAAATAATTTTTTAACCAAATAGGTAGCGATCGTTTCCTATTTAACTAAGCAAAGAGCATTGGATATGAAGCAACTCAAATTCCCACTTTTGAACAAAACAGCCATTGTTACAGGAGGGGGGACAGGTATCGGCCGTGCTGTAAGTACCTTATTGGCAAGGCAAGGCGCAACCGTTGCAATTTTCTATTCGAATAGTGACAGTGATGCTCAAGATACGGTGTCAACTATTACCGAAGAGGGTGGCAAGGCAATTGCCTTTCAAGCAGATATCGCAGATGCTCTCATGGTACGGAAAACGATTGAAACAGTACGTCAATCCTTTGGCCGCATCGACTATTTGGTGAATAACGCAGGTATCACGAAACAATTGAATTTCAATGATTTGGATGCCATAGACGATGACATTTGGGACGCGCTGTTTGATGTCAATGTCAAAGGCACATTTCATTGCTGCCAAGCGGCAGCCCCCTATCTTAAAGAACAAACTGGTTCAGCAATCGTCAATATTGGGAGTATCGCTGGAGAGACGGGTTATGGCTCGTCGTTGCCTTATGCGGTTTCGAAATCGGCCGTACACGGAATGACCCGTTCTCTTGCTCGGGCATTAGCTCCAGCCGTTCGAGTCAATTGCGTTGCACCCGGCGCAGTTGCCACACGCTGGTGGCAAGGCAATGAAGAAAAAATGCGTGCATTGTCTGGGCATTTGCCATTGCAGCGCATATCGACTCCCGAAGATATTGCAGATCTTGTACTGATGTTGCTCAAAGCCGAGTCTGTAACCGGACAAGTTTTGCGCGCGGAAAATGGTCAGACACTGTAGGATATGGAATTACGGCATCTGAGGTGTTTTCTAGCCGTAGCCGAAGAACTCCACTTCGCCCGCGCAGCCGAGAAATTGCATATTGAGCAGTCACCACTGTCTCGGACGATCAAGGAGCTTGAGGAAACCCTTGGCGTTCGGTTATTCATCCGCACCACGCGCAGTACCCGCCTTTCGCGGGCGGGAGAAGTATTCAAGGAACATGTACCGCGTATTTTCACTGCCTTACAACAGGCGTGCGAAGGAGCCAAAGCGGTTGCCGCTGGCTACGATAGTCAACTGCGCATCGCGCTGTCAGACGGCATCACGCCGCCACGCCTGAGTGCCTTTCTGGCGAAGTGCCGGGACGATGATCCCGAAGTCGGAATTCATCTGACCGAGATACCGTTATCGCAGCAAATCACTGGATTGCGTGAAGACCTCTACGACGCGGGCTTTGCGCAATCCGACGACGTGGACGATGGCCTGCTGGCGGTGCCTGCTTGGAACGATCCGCTGGTGGTGGCGATGCCTGCCAAACATCCTCTGCTGGCCTATAAACGTATCCCGCTGAAGGAAGTCCTGCGCTATCCCTTGGTAATGGGTGATCCACATATCTGTGAAGGCTACTGCCGACAGATTTCTCGGGTACTGCGGACCGTGGAAATCGAGCCGTTGGTTGCCGAGGAGACCGCCTCGCTCGACTTGATGTTGACCTTGGTTTCTGCCGGCTATGCCTTGGCCCTGGTCGGGGCTTCGCAGATTACCGCCTGTCGTTCGCCAGATGTGACCAGCCGCCCGCTGGCGGGCATCTCCCCGGTTCTGACAACTTATCTTCTGCGGGCCGATACAGCTCCTTCTGAACCTCTGTCTCGCTTCATCGAGCAGGTCATTTCGGACGCTTCAGACTCGCCCCACTGACTTCCTTGCCGATTTCGTTGTGCTGCTGCTCAGGCGTAGCAGAGCGCGTTGCGGCATAGATGGCACGCGGTCAGGTCAGCATTCACGCGGCTTGGCGCAGTTCAACGGCACGATGCCATCCAGGTGACGTGCCGCGCTCCCCCCACGTGCAGACTGGCTTTACGGGCGGACAGGTGCCGCCCCCTTTTGTCTTGCCTTCCGCCGCTCCAAGCTCCGCAGCACGCGAATTCAGTGAGGCGGCAGCGCGGCATCGGTAGCTGTCTGCCGTGTAATGGCTGTGCCGAATACAGCTTAGTGTACGGTGCGAATGCACACGCAATGCCAAATCGGAGAGACGTTTCAAGGCATGAAGACGGCTTCATAGCGTGCTGTGGCGATTCCAGCGACTCTGCTTCCTGCTGGCAAGGGTTTGGAATGCTGCCGCGCCTGTTTCGCGCATGTAAGCGTGCGCAAAACAGGTGCGGAATCTCTTTTGTTACGTGTCAATCACGACGTCGGCGCGAAGTTCAACAGGCAGCAGGACCGGATACTTCTGCCTGATCAAATCGTATAGGTTGGCCACCCCAGGAGCTTGCACCGTTACAACAAGTGCAAAAGATACGTCGGGAGCCGATGTTGGCGGAACTGATCTGCTGGCTTCACGTGCGTGATACTCCACGTCGAAGACTGGGGCGGATAGTGACGTACCCTCTGTGAAGTCTCTGCTGCGATGAAGGACTGTCTCCCACTTGTGACCAGCATCTCGCATTTCGCGTTCTGTGGCCTTGTACTGTGACCTGATACCAAAAAATTCAGTAGAAGTGTCGTCGCCGATGCCCAACAAAGGTCTAAAAGTAACTCCCATCCCGGAACGCGTGTAATTGATAGCATGCTCTGGGTCTGTATGTGCGCAAATGCAGAATGTTGCCTTGATTGTCACCTTCCCAGAGATCAAGATGTCAGGGAATGGAATGGGGCAGCGTCGGAACTCTCCTTTGGCCAAAGAAGCTTGGAATACAACTGTCGCAGAATCGGGCGCACATTCAAGCAGAGCTAGGCTGTCTTCGCGAAATCGCCCCCACCCCACCTCAGCACGAGGCAGTCGGGCCGAGTGCTCGGAATGATGGATCAATAAGGCTTTGAGAGCGATAGACGAGAGTTCGTAACTCGTTGTCGCGGCAACACCAGCAGCCGTACGAAGCGTCAACGGTGAGGAATAGCTTGTTCCAGCTACACCGACCACGCTTCCGATAAGTGGATTGAAAACCTCGAACAATTCTTTTTCGCTGCCGCCGAACGCCACGCCATCAGGCTTAACATAGCCTGGACTTCTCCCCGGTCCAATACAGCTATATGGAGCTCGCTTCCATTTTTTTCCTGCGGAGTTGGATGCACCAACAGCAATGGCATTAACCATATCCCCGGGAGGTTGGATACGATCAGCACCTGTTGCTTCTCCGTCGTTGCCGACGGCGACGGTCAACAGAATGTCATAGTTAGCGCACAGCTGATCGAGTGTCGCAGTCCAAACATGCACCTCGTCGTCATAGATTGGCATGCGAGGGCCAAGACTGAGATTCGCAAACCGATGCCGACCAGCTTCCAGGACACTTTTGATCCGAAGCAGTACGTCAAACAGGTCGGGATCTCGCCCAGATGTCGGTGCTAGAACCCTAAAGTGATCAACGCCCATGAACGGTCGTTTGATTGGAGTTCCTATTTGGGGGCGCCCGAATAGAAAGGTCGATGTCACTTCGCTACCGTGCATGAGTAACATGCCAGAAGTATCGGATGTCTCCGGAAATGTGTACTCAGTGGCCCACGCCGAAAGATCTGCGGTTCCTAGTCCTCCATCAAAAATGGCAACCCGCTCTTTTGGATGAAGCGGTCCACCAACAGGCAATGCAAAAGGAATCGCATTCATAGTCTGGCGCACCATGTTTGGCACAGCAATTCGCAACGCCGGCATCGGGCGGGCAACTCGTAAGAAAGTGAATTGCGAAAGCGCCAGCAGTTGTGATGATGTCGCAGTCACCGGAAGAAAAGTAAGGCCGCCAACTCTGATCCTTCGTTTTAGATCAACATCTGCTCCCAACTGCATTGCAAATCGCTGAAAGCCTATTACGATGTCATCCTCGTTGGCACCGGCATGTAATGCAACCTCAAATGAGTGATGAGCATCGTCCGCTGGAAGCTCGCCACGCAATTTATCTTCCGAGCCAAGCCATTGGATAGACTCTATTTCGGTGAGTTGTTGGCCGATGTATTCCGGCACTCCCTCATCAGTGAGAAACGAAGCGAGTCTGTTAATTCCATCCTCCCTTCCGGCCACAAGAATCGAAGCTGTCGCGTGGGGTTTGCCCTCAAGCCGGTCTTCCGAAGCTTTCCTCGGCGTTATCGTTCTCTCTTTGCTGCCAACGTCTCGGAGTCCAGTAGCAGATAGCAACTTTGAAGGGTAGTAGCTTCTGGCAAGGAATGAGGGATGCAGTGTCATTTCAAACACTCCCTCTCCCCGCGGTTTTGCACCCGTAGGAGTGTTACGTAAAGCAGTTGCAATATCGTGTACCGGTGCGAGCAGTCTGTCCCGTACCTCGGCAAGAGTGTAAGGCCTCTTCTTTGGGCCACCGCCACGCACGATGGTTGCCCGCCCAGCAATTCTCTCGCCACCGCCAAGGAGTAGGTTTTTGGTCGCCATAGCTTAGTTCCCCTTTGTCTTTTTGAGTACCCTTCCCACTGTTGGGTGGGATATACCAAGTTGCTGAGCTATATCTCGGTGAGATATCCCCTCGGCGGCTAGCCTCTTGATCTTTACGTCGCGAAGGAATGTTGATTCTTGAAGCGCAGCCATCGAGGTCAACCCCTCTTCAGCCAAAACCTCTTCAAAGGAGCGATCGGAGAGGACTGCCGCTTTTTTTGCACTTTGCGCAGAACGACGAAGGTCTGCGTACGATGACCCTGCGTAGATGGCCGCAAGCTCCGTTGCTACCGTGACCGAAATACCTTCGGCTCGCAGGAATTGCACAATGGCCGGTTCAGA
Organism: Pusillimonas sp. T2; assembly: GCF_002236805.1. Taxonomy (GTDB): domain Bacteria; phylum Pseudomonadota; class Gammaproteobacteria; order Burkholderiales; family Burkholderiaceae_B; genus Neopusillimonas. Next base: position 451,213 of record NZ_NIQA01000002.1, read on the forward strand.
TGGATTTTCGAAGTCGAGTTCAAGATCGAAGCGCCGCCAAACTGCTGGGTCAAGAAGTTCAGGGTGATTAGTTGCCGCCACCAACAACGAAGTTGAAGGCCATTCGTCAATAGCCTGCAGTAACACTGTGACCAAGCGCTTAAGCTCCCCTACATCGCGTTCATCGTCCCGGCGCTTGGCAATAGAATCAAACTCGTCGAGCAAAAGAACACACGGGAATCCCCGTCCGTAATCAACAACCGCTCGTACGTTCGTTCCTGTCTTGCCAAGTAAGCTGCTCATCACGGTGGCTAGATCCAACGTCAAAAGAGGAAGACCCAGTTCGCGGGCGAGCCACCGGCAAGCCATCGTTTTGCCAACGCCAGGTGGCCCCTTGAACAGCAAAGCTTTCATGGGCTCAAGGCCAGATAGGCGCAGCTTCGTGGCAAGCCGACGCTCATCAATCACACGACCGAGTTTTAATGCAATATCCGGTGACCAGATTGGCTCATGGTCTAGAACAACGGCCATTTCCTCCTTAAGCAAGCCACGGCGACTGTCGGCATCCACGGGTTGGGTTACTGAGCGTGTGGGCGAAGACATTGAGGAGAGGGTTTCGGCGAGAAGGGTGGCGGTGGCAGGGTCACTTTTCTTCAATCGACTGACTAGCCGCCTCGCTAGCAAGACGAAGCTGGCAGCATTACCTTGGATGCCCTGTTGGAACAGAAGTGATAAATCATTCTCGTCTACTTGAACCATATCTTAACTCTGAATTTTTTATTTGGTACATACAATTTTTTAATTGTACCAGTTTATGTACCATCTCTTCAATGTTTTTAGGGAGATCACCTGCCCACGCGACAGGCGATGAGGTGACCAAGGTGCCACTCGAACATTGGAAGTGGCATAACTAGTTGCATTGCGTGCTGCCTAGGACCCCTTCTGACTGAACTCAGCCTTGCTAGAAGCACCACTCGTGTTACTGGCTGTTTTGCCCGAAACCACCGCTATACGGCGCTTGGCGACCAACTCGACAGCCTTGCGCACCGGGTCATCCTCGGTGTGGACATAGCGCATGAACATCGCCACGGTCTTGTGCGCCGTCAGCGCCATACCGACCTTGACCGGGATGCCCGAATTGGCAATATCCGTTGCGGAGCGATGACGGATGCCGTGCGTACCGACATGTGCCGCACCGGCTGCCTTGAGGGCACGACTCCAGCCGTTGTAATACTCGCCCGTGGTCAAGTGCCGGTCGGGGTGGCGCGGAGACGGCAGAACGTAAGGAAAATTCTTTCGGCGTGGTGCCGTCGAAAGCAGCCTATAGGCTTCCTCGCTCATGGGCTTGGACATGCCACCTGTCTTGCTGTCCGGCCAGACAACTCGCCGGTTTTCCAGATCGACCCAATCCCATTGAAGCGTGACAATTTCGCCACGTCGGCCAGCAAACTCGAATTGCAGGCGAATCGCCAAAGGGATGACGTAGTTTTCCAAGCCCTCGGCTTCGATCTTGTCGAGTTGCCGAAACAACTTGCCCATGTCCTCGTCACTGATGAGATGGGTAGCCTTGCCGCTGGGAAACATCGGGACATGGCGGCACGGATTGGTGCCATCGGGCCGATGCCCCCATACTTCGGCCAGGTTGAACATGCGGCGCATGACGCTGAACGTCCGGTTCGCATCAGCCGGTTTGTGCGCCATCTTCTTCATTGCTGCGGCGACGTCCGAACGTTTCACGTCCTGCACCTTCATACGACCCAGCAAAGGAATGATGTTGCGGTCGATGACGCCCTGATAGCCTTCCTGCGTGCTGGGCTTGTTACGCTGCTTGGAATAGTCCTCCATGAACGTGCCGCACAGTTCCTTGACTGTGGGAGCGGAACGGGCTGCGGCCTTGGCTGCGCTAGGATCACCGCCCCGGCGTACTTCGGCCATCCATTCCTGAGCCAGTGCACGGGCTTGTTCGACGGTCAATTCCCCGTACAGACCCAAAGCAGGCTTGCGGCGCGCGCCCGCATTCGTGCGGTACTGGAGCATGAACACCTTGCGGCCTGCTGGGGTAATCTTGCACAAGAAGCCGGGCACCAGCGTATCCCGGAGTTCGACGGCCTGCGCCTGGGGTTGCGCCGCATCGACTGCCGACTTGGTGAGCTTGAGTTTTGCCATAATGACTCCTCGGAACGTCCCGGTTCCCGGGAGCCTCATAGGAGCCTTCAGCGGGGAAGTCGGGTCAGATTTCGGAAAGCACCGGCATATGGTGAACTCACCTAAGCTATTGATAAACCTGCTGTATCGGGCTTTGGCGCAGTCCAGCGAAATGCGGCACTGGAGTCATGGTGAAATAAAAAAGGGGACGCCGAGGTTGGCGTCCCACTAAAAAACCCGCTTCAGAAGGGAGGGGATTGAGAGAAGCAGAAGCGGTCACAAGACACCGGACACAACGAGGTGAATGTCAACGATGTCTTATAAGGTTTAGGCCTTACGACCGGCATTTGGTTCAGTCAAATACCTGATGAAAATGTATTTTTTTGTATCTGCCCTGCTGCCAACGCCAGGGCGATCAATTAAGCGTGATCTGGGCCGACGCGACGCCTGACACTTGAAAGCACCCGCCAGTTAGCTTAAACCGTGAGCGCTGCGCGCATTTTTTTGAAGGCTGCCGCCTCGATCTGGCGAATGCGCTCGGCCGATACGCCGTATTCGGCAGCCAGCTCGTGCAAGGTGGCGCCACCCTCGTCTTGCAACCAACGAGCCTCGACAATACGTCGGGAGCGGGCGTCGAGCATTTCCAGGGCCTTGCCCAGCCCGGGGCCTTGCAGCGCATCGCTAGCGCGGCGCTCGAGCACGTTAGAAGGCTCTTGCATGCCGTCGTCAGACAAATACGAAACAGGAGCAAAAGCATCTTCGTCGTCTTGCGGCGCCTCGAGAGCCAGTTCGCGACCCGTCAGGCGGACTTCCATCTCGCTGACGTCTTCGGGACGCACGTTGAGTTCACGCGCAATGGCATCGACCTGCGCCGGGTCAAGCGTTTGGCCGTCGGGGCGCATTCTGCGCAAATTAAAGAACAGCTTGCGCTGGGCTTTGGTGGTGGCGATTTTGACCATACGCCAGTTACGCACGATGTATTCGTGGATTTCGGCTTTGATCCAGTGCACTGCAAACGACACCAGCCGCACACCGCGGTCGGGGTCGAAGCGCTTGACGGCCTTCATGAGGCCGATATTGCCTTCTTGGATGAGGTCGGCATGCGCCAGACCATAGCCCAGGTACTGGCGCGAAACCGATACGACCAGACGCAGATGCGACAAGATAAGTTCGCGAGCGGCGTCGAGATCGGCGGCGTCGCGCAAACGCTTGCCCAGTTCAGTTTCTTGCTCGGCAGAAAGCACGGGCAAACGATTAACCGCTGCAATATAGGCCTCGATAGTGCCTAGTGCACCGGGGTTCGAGATGGCCGCTGTCAACGCTGTGTTAGACAGTGCCAAAGATTGCGATGGGTTCGTCATTTTCGTGTGCAGTCCTGATCCTTGGAATAGGTAACTTTTATATTAGCACTCTGTGCGGCCGAGTGCTAAGAGGGTTACCAATATGACCGCCGGTCAGGGCAGAAAGTTCAAAAAAAGCGCTCACACAGCACGCCGAAGCGGCTGTGTGAGCGCGAGGCTCTCTCTCATTAGCCATACTACACACGAAGTTTGAAGACTTCGTGAAAGACATAAAGCAATATCTGTGCCACATCACAGACCGCAACAGCCCCAGAGGGTGCAGACTGCAGCTGAACGCCGGGTACCGCGCCCTGAGCGCTCAAACGCCCCAGTATGGATCGGCCCCGCCCCACAATCTGCACCTCAAACTACCAGACTCAATAACAATAATAATGATGATAACCATTCTTATTTAAGATATAATCGGCGCCAGTCGATGTAACAGCTCAAACGCAGGGTCTCGCCTTGCATTGACGCAATCGCATTTGGCCACCCGAACCCACCCATTACGCCCCAAGCGCCTGTTTTGAATTAAATGAACGCCGTCGCCCGCAGCAAGCCTCGCAGCAAGAACACCTGGATGAAAACAATGCATCAGTGGCATTGGGTAAGCGCCGCCATCAGCCTGGCGGGCCTGATCCTGTTTTCGATTACCGGGGTCACGCTGAACAACACTTCGCTGTTCGAGGGCAACGCCGAAACGACCCAACGCCAACTTGCACTACCCAACGACATCCACGTCAATATTCAGTCGTGGGCCAATACCGTCGCTAACGGCGACGCATCAGAGTCCAAAACGCAGCGCGCCAGCCCCCCTGTGTTGCCCGCCAACCTCGAGAACTGGCTTGACCAGGCCCTGGGCATTCGTATTGCGGGGCGACCGGCCGAAGTGTCTGCTGACGAAGTGTATGTATCGCTGCCCGAGCCTGGCGGCGATGCCTGGCTGGCCATTGACCTGGCCTCCGGCGAACTTGAATACGAACGCATACATCGCGGCGCGATCGCCTATCTGAACGACTTGCACAAAGGACGTCATAGCGGAGTCGCCTGGCGCTGGTTTATTGACATCCTGGCCGTTGCCTGCCTGGTCTTCGCCATTACCGGCCTGGTGCTGCTGAAGATCCACGGCAAGAACCGCCCCATGACCTGGCCCATTACCAGTGCCGGCGTGGTGATTCCCGCGCTGCTGATGCTGCTGCTGGTTCACTGACGACGAGCCCGCGAGTGCGTCGTGCACCCCACAACTTAAAACCATCAACGCCGTCGTAACCGACTCAACGCAAACCCATAGACCCTGAACCAGAGACCGTAACCATGGCCCTTCCAGTTAAAACCGCCGCCACCACCGCTATTTTGCTGACTTCGCTGATGGGCGGGCACAGCGTGGCGGCCGACCTGGCACTGAACATCAACCTGCCAAAAATTGACACCGCCGAATACCACCGACCCTACGTAGCGGTTTGGCTAGAGGGCGAAAATCGCAAAGTCGTGCGCGACATTGCGGTGTGGTACGAAAACAAGAAAGCCGACGGTGAAGGCAAGAAATGGCTTAAAGACCTGCGCCAATGGTGGCGTGTCAGCGGCCGTACCCAAGGCGAACCTGACGACGCCGTGACAGGGGCAACACGCCCCGTCGGCGATCACAAGATCAACGTACCCGCCAGCGCCGCTGCACTCAAAGACCTGCCCGCCGGCCAGTACGACATCGTTGTCGAAGCTTCACGCGAAAAGGGCGGGCGCGAGCTGGTTCGCCTGCCGCTAGCGTGGCCGCCCACAGCAACGCAGCACCAGGCCACTGAAGGCAAACACGAACTGGGCGCTGTCACTTTACACGCCAACCCCTAACTGCATTTCACACTTTAGAAGAGACCGTCTTATGAAGAAATTGCTTGCTCTGTCGCTGCTGGCGGCCACCCTGACAGCCCCTGCCGCCAACGCCCACGACTTCTGGCTGTTGCCTTCGTCTACCGTACTGTCGGGCGACAAGGCGTGGGTTACCGTCGACGCCGCCGTCAGCAACGACAAATTTCATGTCAACTACCGCCCATTGCAGCTCAGCAACCTGGACATCACCAGCCCCAGCGGCAAGCCTGTACAGGCCCAGAACACCTTTACGGGCCAGATGCGCAGCGGCTTTGACGTAGAACTGACCGAACCCGGCACGTATCAGCTGGCCATTGTCAACGCAGGCCTGGTCGCCTTCTGGAAAGAAGATGGCAAGAACAAGCGCTGGATGGGCACGCCCGAGAAGTTTGCAACCGAAGTCCCCCAGAACGCCGAAGATCTGCGTGTCACGCAGCGCCATGGTCGCATCGAAACCTTTGTCACTCGCGACAAACCCACGACCATTAAAGCCGATGATCAGGGCCTGAGCCTGCGCCCACTGACCCACCCGAACGATCTGTACGCGGGCGAAAAGGCAAGCTTCGTCGTCTTGCTCGACGGCCAACCTGCCAAGAACATCGATGTCGAGGTCGTCCGTGGCGCCCAGCGTTACCGCAACCAGGTTGAAGAAATCATCGTCAAGACAAATGCAGACGGCGAAATCGAATTGACCTGGCCGCAAGCCGGCCAATACTGGTTGCACATCGAGCACAGCGATGACAAAACCAGCGTAAAACAAGCGAAAACACGCAACTTGTCTTACACCGCCACACTCGAAGTCTTGCCCCAGTAACGCCTATGAGCGACTGGATCCGCCTGCAAGGTAACAGCATGGGGACGACGTGGGCGGTGGACATCGGTCCGCACCGCCCCGCGTTGCGCCCCGCAGGCGCAAGCCTCGTCGAAAGACACCCGGCTCCGGCTTTGTCTAACGCGATACAAGCCGCCTTGCAAGCCGCGCTCGACAACATCGTCGACCAAATGAGCACCTGGGACACCTGCAGCACCATCAGCCGGCTGAACCGTGCCGAGCCCGGCTGGTATCAGATAGAACCCGAGTTCTACACAGTGATGGAAGCCGCCCTGCAGGTGGCGCAAGCCACGCAAGGCGCCTACGACCCCACCCTGAATGAGCTGGTAAACCTGTGGGGCTTTGGACCGGCCGGCCCCTGTACCCGGCCCCCGACGCCGGCAGCGCTGCGCGATGCCCTGCTGCGCAGCGGCTGGCGCAAAACTGCACTGAACCCCGAGCACCGCGGCGTCTGGCAGCCCGGCGGGTTGCAGTTTGACCTGTCGTCTATTGCCAAAGGCTACGGTGTAGACGCCATGGCGCGCACGCTGGACGAACACGGTTATACCCACTACCTGGTCGAACTGGGCGGCGAACTGAAGGCGCGCGGCACCAACCCCGACGGCAAGCCCTGGCAAGTCGGTATCGACGAAATACACTTGCCGCTTGTACTGAGCAACGAGGCGGTAGCCACGTCGGGCGACTACAGGCGCCACTTTGAACACGAGGGCAAACGTTACGCCCACACGCTGGACGCGCGCACGGGCCAACCCTTGCAACACACGCTGGCCGCCGTCACCGTCATACACAAACAATGCGTATTGGCCGACGCCTGGGCAACCGCACTGCTTTGCCTAGGGCCAGACGCAGGGCCAACAATGGCCCAAGAATACGGGCTGGCTGCGTTATTCGTTGAGCGGACGCCCACCGATTTCAAAGTGAATTGGTCTGCGGCATTCGCCCAGAAAGCAGGGCTGAGCCTGTAGCCTCGCGCGCGGCACCGCTACAGCGGCCCGCATCGCCTCAATATACCTAGTCGGTAATAATGGCCCGCAGCAAACCGACCATCCGGTCAGCGTAATCGGGGCCCAGCTTGGCCAGCACGCGCTGCTGATGCGCCATGGCTTTATCGCACAAACTACTGATAAGTAGCGTACCCTTGGGGGTGATGCGCACCACCGTCTGGCGGCGGTCGACACGCGACGTTTCGAGGGTTACCAGCCCCTGGGCTTCCAGGCGAGGCAGCACCTTGCTAAGCGTAGGTTGCTTGGTAATGGCCAAACGGGCCAAATCGCCCACCGTTTCGCCTTCGGCCTCAAACAAACTACCCAATATGCGCCATTCGGTTACCGTCAGCCCGGCTTTACGCACTTCAACATGAAATTCGGCAGAAATATTATGGCTGGCCAACGCCAGCACCGAAGCCAGATATCGGTGCACAAAACGCACAGGCTCTTTAGGCCCGGCCTTTGGGGCGTTGACATCAGCCACCTGAGCACCTTTATTCATAAGAGACAACAATCCGGAAAAAGGGGAAAATCGTATGCCAGCGAAACCCCTACGTCAAGACGACTAATGGTTTACCCTGATACTCAAACGACTGATTTTTTTATTAAATATTGCCAATACATGAATTTTCATGTTTTTTTGAAGGCACGTCGCATCCGCGCAACCGTCTTCAAGTAAAGGACACCACCATGGCAGAACGTTCATTCAAGAAAGAAGTCCAGCAGCTTCGCATCGGCGCTGGCGAAGAATTCCGCGGCGAAGGCATTTTGGCCGTGACCAAAGGCCTGTTGCAATCGGGCGTAGGGTACGTCGGCGGTTACCAGGGCTCGCCTATTTCCCACCTTATGGATGTGCTTGCCGACGCGCAAGACATTCTGGAAGAGTTGGGCGTGCACTTTGAAACCAGTGCCTCTGAAGCCACCGCCGCTGCAACGCTGGCCGCCTCGGTCAACTACCCCATCCGGGGTGCGGTCACCTGGAAATCGACAGTTGGTACCAACGTCGCCTCCGACGCGCTGGCCAACCTGGCCTCGGGCGGTGTCACCGGTGGCGCTCTGGTCATTGTGGGTGAAGACTACGGCGAAGGCTCTTCGATCATGCAAGAGCGCACCCACGCGTTTGCCATGAAGTCGCAACTTTGGTTGCTCGACCCTCGTCCCAACCTCGACAGCATGGTCAACTTTGTCGAGCACGGGTTCCAATTGTCGGAAGCCAGCAACACTCCCGTTATTTTGCAGTTACGCATTCGCGGCTGCCACGTACACGGCCGCTTTATTGCCAAAGACAACCAACGTCCCAAATTTACACTGGCCGAAGCATTGGCCAACCCAAAACGCGACCTGTCGCGCATTGTGTTGCCCCCCGCAGCGTACGTACACGAACACGAAAAAATCAAACAGCGCTGGCCAGCGGCGGTCAAGTTCATTAAAGAAAACAAACTGAACGAACACTTCGACGGCGACATCGAAGACCTGGGCATTATTTTGCAGGGCGGCCTGTACAACGGCGTCATTCGCGCCCTGCAACTGCTGGGCCTGGCCGACAACTTCGGCAACAGCCGCATCCCGCTGTACGTGATGAACGTCACGTACCCCATGATCGACGACGAAGTCACCGAATTCTGTAAAGACAAAAAAGCCGTCTTGCTGTTTGAAGAAGGCCAGCCCAACTACATCGAGCAAGGCATGAACATGATCTTGCGCCATGCGGGCATCGACACCATTTTGTCGGGTAAAGACGTACTGCAACTGGCCGGCGAATACACCACTGCGGTCATGCGCGACGGCCTGCAAAAGTTTCTGGCCGCCCAGCGCCCCGAACTGCTGCCTGTCATCGACGTCGAGCCCACCCAGGCACCCGCAGCAGCCGCTAACGGCAATGCCGCCATGGAAGTGGCCGAAGTCACGCGCCCGAAACCTGTGATCAAAGAGCAGCCCATCTCGTTCCAACGTATGTCGAAAGACATGGCCGAGATCGTGCCGCTAAGGCCCGCCGGCTTCTGTACCGGCTGTCCCGAGCGCCCGATTTTTGCCGCGCTGTCGCTCACGCAAGAAAAACTCGGCGAACACCACATCGCCTGTGACATCGGCTGTCACCTGTTCTCGATTTTGCCGCCTTTCAACCTGGGCTCTACCACGATGGGTTACGGGCTGGGTACGGCCAGTACCGCGGCGTTCAACGTCAAGTCCTCCAAACGTTCCATCTCGATGATGGGCGACGGCGGCTTCTGGCATAACGGCTTGTCATCGGGTATTGGTAACGCCGTATTCAACAAATACGACGGCGTCATCATCCTGATCGACAACTACTACTCGGCCGCGACCGGCGGGCAAGACATCTTGTCGTCACGCGCCGAAAACCCCAACCGTGCCACCAACAACCCCATCATCGAAGCCGTCAAGGGCGTCGGCGTCAAATGGGTCAAGGTCATTGAGCGCACCTACGACGTAGCGCGCGTTCGCGACACGCTCGAAGAAGCGCTTACCACCGAAGTCACCGGCCCCAAAGTACTTATTCTGCAGTCCGAGTGCATGCTGAACAAGCAACGCCGCATCAAGCCGCAGTTCAACAAGGCCGTCAAAGAAGGCAAGCGCATGGTCAAAGAGCGCTTTGGTGTCGATTCCGACGTCTGCACCGGCGACCACGCCTGCATCCGCTTGTCGGGCTGCCCGTCGCTCACCATCAAAGACAGCGGTGACCCACTGAAAGAAGATCCAGTCGCTTACATCGACAACAGCTGCGTCGGTTGCGGTAACTGCGGCGAAGTGTCGCACGCCGCCGTACTGTGCCCTTCGTTCTATCGGGCCGACATTGTGCACAACCCCACCCAGTGGGACTTGTTCAAAGCCAAAGTCCGTCAACGCGTCATCGGCTTCCTGCAAGCCCGACGTAACCAGCGCCTTGCCCAATACTCTTTGTAAGCCCCAACCATGACAACAACACAATTGCACGACGTAACCCCCATCAAGATCGCAATCCTGGCCATGGGTGGCCAGGGCGGCGGCGTGCTGGCCGACTGGATTGTCGACATGGCCGAGCACGCCGGCTGGTGGGCTCAGACCACTTCGGTACCTGGCGTTGCACAACGTACCGGCGCCACCATTTACTACCTCGAGCTCTTGCCCGAAGAGGCCGTCAAGGTGGCAGGTCGTCAGCCCGCACTGGCGCTGATGCCCACTCCGGGCGATGTCGACCTGATCGTCGCCTCCGAACTGATGGAAGGCGGCCGCGCCATCCAGCGCGGTCTGGTCACCCCCGACCGCAGCACCCTTATTGCCTCGTCACACCGCAGCTACGCCATTGGCGAAAAATCTGCCCCCGGCAACGGCATCGCCGACCCGAACAAGGTCATTGAAGCCGGCCGCACAGCCGCCAAGCGCTTCATGTGCTTCGACCTGCAATCGCTGGCCGAACAAGCCGGCAGTGTGATCAGCGCCAGCCTGTTCGGCGCCATCGCCGGCAGCGGCACGCTGCCCTTCAGCCGCGCCGACTACGAAGCCACCATCGAACGCAGCGGCAAAGGGGTTAAGCCCAGTCTTAAAGCTTTCGCGCTGGGTTTCGATGCTGCCCAGGGCGCACCCGACTTCCCCGACTTCATCGATACGACTCGTCCGGTACCTGCCGTACCGCAAACGGCGACCAACCCGCGTGTCAAGCAATTGCTCGACGACATTCGCACAAACTTTGCACCTGCCGCACAACCCATGCTGGTGGCCGGCCTGCGCCGCACGCTCGAGTTTCAAGACCTGGCCTATGGCAAAGAGTACCTTGAGCACATGCGCGGCATTCACGCCCTCGACAAGCAATACGGCGGCGATGCCAAGCAGTGGGCGCTGACCAGCGCTGCAGCCCGCTACGTTGCCGTCGCTATGGCCTACGACGACGTCATTCGGGTTGCCGACCTGAAAACCCGCGAAGCCCGCTTCGAACGCGTACGCGAAGAAGTACTCGCCAAGCCCGACCAACTGGTCTACACAACCGAATACATGCACCCGCGGCTTGAAGAAATCTGCGGCACCATGCCGTCGTTTCTGGGGCAGGCCATCGAAAACTCGCCCAAACTTTGCAAGTGGCTCGAACCCATGTTCCGTAAAGGGCGTTTCTTGCAAAGCGGCACACTGACCGGCTTTTTAATGCTTTACGGTTTGGCCGGCATGCGTCGTTTTCGTCGCAGCACCTTGCGTCACAAGATCGAAATGCGCGGGTTCCACGAGTGGCTCAACCTCATTACCCAAGTGGCACCGGGCAACTACGAACTGGCCGTTGAAATCGTCAACTGCCGTCGGTTGGTCAAGGGCTACAGCGACACGCACGCCCGTGGCACCAGCAAGTATCAAAAGCTCGTTCAGGCGGCACGCAACCTCATCGGTAAACCCGATGCCGCGCTACGCCTGAAGCAGCTACGCGATGCCGCGCTGGCCGACGACAAAGGCACACAACTGAACAAGCTGCTTGCACAGGGAGACGCTGCAGCCGCCTGACTTTTTGGTCAATAAAATGACTACCGGAGACTTGTCATGACCTACAAAAACAACCCGGAGGCGATCAAAGCATTAGTTCGCCCCACAGAGGTCCACAAAGATCTCTTCATAGACGAAGAGCTCTTTGAACTGGAAATGGAACACTTGTTTGCCAATACCTGGGTGTATGTAGGCCATGCAAGTCAGGTGCCCAACCCGGGCGATTACTTCACCACCACCGTCGGGACGGATGACGTCCTGATGGTGCGCGACGCCGACAACAGCGTCAAAGTGCTGTACAACCGCTGTCCGCATAAAGGTGTCATGCTGGTCAACGACACCTGCGGCAACGCGGGCCGCTTCTTCCGCTGCCCTTACCACGCATGGTCGTTCAAGCTAAACGGCGACCTGCTGGCGCTGCCGCTCAAGCGCGGCTACGATCCCGACACTTTCAAAGAATGCGAAGCCGCCCAAGGCATGGCCAAGGTCGAGAACGTCAAGAACTATCGCGACTTCATTTTCTGCCGCCTTAACCCCGAAGGGCAAAGCTTCGAAGACTTCTTTGGTCAATCATTGTCAACAATCGACAACATGATTGACCGCTCGCCCGAGGGCAAACTTGAAGTCGCCGGCGGGGTGCTGCGCTACATGCACAACTGCAACTGGAAGATGCTGGTCGACAACCAAAGCGATACGTGTCACCCCATGGTGGCGCACGAGTCGTCGGCGGGTACCGCCGTCAAGGTATGGGAACAAGCCCCCGAAGGCACACCCAAACCCATGGCCGTCGAACAGTTCGCCCCCTTCATGTCGCCCTACGAATTCTTCGAGGGCATGGGCATACGCGTCTGGGAAAACGGTCACGGCCATACCGGTGTGTCCAACTCCATTCACGCCGCTTATTCAGCCGTACCTGGCTACTTCGAAGCCATGACGGCCGCCTACGGCGAAGAGCGCGCCAAGGCTATTTTGGACGACGTGCGCCACAACACCACGTTCTTCCCTAACATCATGGTCAAAGGCCCCATTCAAACCCTGCGTATTTTCAAGCCTATTGCGGCCAATAAAACGCTGGTCGAGTCCTGGACATTCCGCCTGGTAGGTGCGCCCGACAAACTGCTCGAACGCACCGTCATGTACAACCGCCTCATTAACGCGCCAACGTCAGTAGTGGGCCACGACGACCTCGAAATGTACGAACGCGCGCAGCGCGGGCTGGTATCGCGCGGCCGCGACTGGGTCAACGTTGCACGCCTCTACGAGCCCGGCGAAGAAGACCGCAAGAACGAAGTCACCAACGGCACCAACGAATGGCAAATGCGCAATCAGTATCGGGCCTGGGCGCGTTACATGACAGCCACCATGAAGGAATCCACATGAGCCAGTTCACTGATCAGGACATTATCGAATTCGTTTACAGCGAAGCCCGTATTCTCGATGCACTGCAATTTGAAGACTGGCTCGATCTGTTCACCGAAGACTGTCATTACTGGATGCCGCTGGCTTACGCTCAGGAAGACCCACGTCTGCACACATCGCTGATGGACGAGGACAAGCTGCTGCTGCGCGTACGGGTCGAGCGCCTGAAAGGTCAGCGCACGTTTTCGCAACAGCCGCGCAGTCGGTGCCACCACTTGCTGCAGCGCCCCGAAATCGATACCACCCACCCCTGGCATCAACCCGAACAGGGCCAGTATGTGGTTCGCACCGCCTTTCATTACACCGAAGTACGCGGCGACGAACAAAACATTTATGCCGGCTGGGTAACCCACGAGCTGCGTGTTGAAGAGGGCCGCCTGCGTATTCGTCGCAAGCGTGTCGATCTACTGAACCGTGAATCGGCATTGAGCAACATTCAACTCTTCATGTAAGGACGCGGCCGTGGCCAATACCGTTTATCAAGCGTTTACCGAAACTGCGGCGCAGTTTCCCGGCAACCCGTTTCTGTGCGTCATGCCCGAAACTGCCGACATTTACGACATCGCTCCCGGCGAAATCTCATATGGCGCCGCCCTGCAACGTATCGACACCCTGAAAGAAGCCTATGCCAAAGCCGGTTACGGTCATGGCCATCGTGTCGGGCTGTTGCTCGAAAACCGACCCGCGTTTTTCATGCATTGGTTTGCACTGAATGCGCTAGGTGTTTCGGTCGTACCTATCAATGCCGATATGCGCGCTGCCGAACTGTCCTACCTGATCGGCCACTCCGAAATCTGCATGGCCGTGGCTTTGCCCGGCCGTCACGAGTCGCTAGCCGCAGCCGCACTCGACGCCAATGCGACACTGGCCCTGATGGGGCCGGACGACAGCATCCCCCCTGCCAACCGCCCCGCGCCGCTGGCAGGCCAGCCCATCGGCACCCACACCGAATGCGGCCTGATGTATACCTCGGGCACGACAGGGCGCCCCAAGGGCTGCATGCTGCCTAACGAATATTATTTGTACTGCGGTCAGTGGTACGCCAATATCGGCGGCCTGGCTACTCTGCACAAAGGCGTCGAGCGCATGCTGACGCCGCTTCCGCTCGTTCACATGAACGCCATGGCGTGCTCGACCATGGCCATGGTCACCACCGGCGGCTGTCTGATCGCCATCGATCGCTTCCACCCCAAAACCTGGTGGAGCACCGTGCGCGAATCGCGCGCCACCGTCATTCACTATCTGGGCGTCATGCCGGCCATTCTCATGAAGGCCGCACCTGCACCAGAAGACACCCGGCACAGCGTGCGTTTTGGTTTTGGCGCCGGCATCGATCGCAGCCTGCACGAGCCCTTTGAAAAACGCTTCGGCTTCCCGCTGCTCGAAGCCTGGGCCATGACCGAAACAGGTTCGGGCGCAGTCGTCATTGCCAACCACGAGCCCCGTCATATTGGCACCAGCTGCTTCGGTAAAGAAGAGCCCGTCGTCGAAGTGCGACTGGTCAATGATGCCGGCAAAGACGCCGCCGTCAACGAAAACGGCGAACTGCTGGTACGCCATGCCGGCGACAACCCCCGCTTTGGTTTTTTTGCAGGCTACCTGAAAGACGAAGCCGCAACCAACGAAGCCTGGGAAGGCGGCTGGTTTCATACCGGCGACATTGTCTGCCGCGATGCCGACGGCTATTTACACTTTATCGACCGCAAAAAGAATGTGATTCGCCGCAGCGGTGAAAATATTGCCGCCGTCGAGGTTGAAAGCGTGCTGCTTCGCCACCCGGCCATTAAAGCGGCTGCAGTTGCCGCAGTACCCGACGCGGTGCGTGGCGACGAGGTTCTGGCTTGTCTGGTATGCAACGACGCGCCGGCCGACGCAGCCGCACGCGAAGCACTCGCGCACGACATTGTGAAATGGTCGCTGACGCAGTTGGCGTACTACAAAGTGCCGGGTTTTGTGGCCTTTGTCGATGCCTTGCCGCTCACACCCACCAACAAGATTCAACGGGGCGAACTTAAAAAGCTGGCACCAACCCTGGTGGGTACTGAGCAGTGCGTAGACACCAACCACCTGAAAAAACGCCAGGAAATTTCCGCATGACGACCCGGCGCCAAGGCTACGAGGGCGTGGTCATCACCACGCCCATTACAGTTCCTTACGTGCGCTATGCCACCCAATCCGCCCATTGGTGGTTGGGTCAGGCCCTGCGCGATCTCATCAAAACATCAGGCATAGCCAAAGACAGTATCGACGGCATGTGCGTGTCGAGCTTCACCCTGGCGCCCGACACCGCCGTCGGCTTAACGCAGCACCTAGGCATGAGCCCGCGCTGGCTGGACCATATCCCTATGGGCGGCGCCAGTGGCGTGGTGGGCCTGCGCAGGGCAGCACGCGCCGTACAGGCCGGTGATGCCGACGTTGTCGCGTGCCTGGCCGGCGACGCCAACCACGTCGACTCGTTTCGCAACACCGTCAGTCAGTTTTCGCGATTTGCACAAGACGGCACGTACCCCTACGGCGCGGGCGGGCCGAACGCCAGCTTCGCCTTGCTGACCCGCCACTATATGAATACCTATGGGGCCACGCGCGAAGACTTTGGCAAGCTGTGCGTCGACCAGCGCACCAACGCCCTGGGCAACCCCAATGCGCTCATGAAAAAACCCATGACGCTGCAGCAATACATGGACGCCCGCGTCATTACCGACCCCATCCATCTGTTCGACTGCGTCATGCCGTGTGCCGGCGCCGACGCTTTCCTGGTCATGCACGAAAGCCGGGCGCAAGACCTGGGGTTGCCGTATGTACGCATTTTGTCGACCATCGAACGCCATAACGCCTGGACCGCCGATGCTATTCAGTATCGCGGCGGCTGGACAGTTGATTGTGACGACTTCTACGCCCATGCGGGCGTCGCGCCAAAAGATGTCGATGTCATGCAGGCATACGATGACTACCCGGTCATCAACTTCATGCAAATCGAAGACCTCGGATTTTGCAATAAAGGCGAAGCGCCTCAGTTTGTGCGCGACCATACCTTTACCACCGACGGCAGCTTTCCATTCAATACCAATGGCGGTCAGTTATCTACCGGGCAAGCGGGTGCGGCAGGCGGCTACCTGGGGATGGTGGAAACCATCCGTCAACTCACCGACACCGCCGGCAAATGTCAGGTGGCCAACGCCCGCATCGGGCTGGTCAGCGGCTTTGGCATGATTAACTACGACCGCGGCCTGTGTACGGCGGCGGCGCTTCTGGCCCGGAGTGACGCATGACCACGCCATTACAAAAGCCCACGCGCAAGAATCCGGTTGCGCGCACACGGCAACCCGCGTTGCCGCCCGGTATGCGCTCCCGTCGCGCACTGGGTCTGACCGCCGCGGCAGCTGCCGGGCGCTTCGACATGCAGGTCTGCCAAGAATGCGCAGCCGTTCAGTATCCGCCGCGCGAGGTTTGTCACCAATGCCTTTCGGCCGACCTGAAATGGCAGGCCGTTAACCCCAAAGGCAAGCTGCTGGCCACGACCACACTCGACCACAGCAACGATGCGTATTTCCGCGAGCGCCTGCCCTGGCGCGTGGGTACTGTCGCCATGGAAGCCGGCCCCTCCGTGGTCGCGCACGTGCACGGCGACTGCAACGACGGCGATACCGTGCGCCTGACGCTCAAGCTCGATCGCAGCGGCCAGGCTGTCCTGATTGCCTTGCCCCAAAAACCGACGCCCCACATGGAAGACGACCCCGTGCTCCGAGAAACTGCCTGCGACCCCAAATTCCGTCGCGCCCTGGTCACAGACGGCAAAACCGCCGTAGGCCGGGCGGTTGTCAAAGCCCTGCTCGACGCCGGCGCCACCACCGTATTCGTGGGCGACCCAGAAATCTGGAAAAAAGACGCTGCATTCGATGCGCTGTGTGCCGACCCCCGAGTTCAGGTACAAGACCTCAATGTCAGCAACACCGACGCCATCGAACGCGTGGCCAAGTCCATCGGCGGCAAGGTCGAAATTCTGGTCAATACCGCCAATTACGAACGCGATGGCGGCGTGCTGTTCAATCGCGACATCATGAAGGCCTACGACACGCTGAACACCAACTGCATGGGCTTGGTACGTTTAGCGCAGCACTTCGGTCCAGCGATGTCGTCGCGGGCGGCCGATGGTGTTGCCAATGCCGTCGCCTGGGTCAATGTGCTGTCGGTATATGCCCACATCAACCTGCCCTCGCGCGGGCTGTGGTCGGCCTCGCAGGCCGCTGCACTGTCGGTCAGCCAGTGTCTGCGCAACGAGTTCCGCCCGTCGGGCGTACGCGTCGTCAACATCTTTACCGGCCCGGTCGACCACGAATGGGAGCAACTGACCCCGCCGCCGCGCGTGGCACCGTCAGCCATTGCCAAGGCCGTGGTTCAGGCGCTTAAAGACGGCACCGAAGACACCGTCGTAGGCGACGTTGCCAAAGAGGTCATCGAGCTGCTGCAAGAAAACCCCAAAGGGTTGGAACGCGAACTGGGCGGCCGCTAAGCCAGGGGCCCGAACGTGCATCACAAGGAAACACCATGAGCACAAATGTACTGACGCAATTTTTGGGTGAACTGCTAAGTGGCAAGATCAAGATGGTTGATCTGACCGAAACCCTGACCCCGGACTTCCCCACGATTCAGCTGCCGCCCGAATTCGGTCAGGCCTGGCCGTTTCGCATTGAAGAAATCTCGCGCTACGACGAGCGCGGGCCGGCCTGGTACTGGAACAACTTCTCAATGTCCGAGCACACCGGCACGCACTTCGATGCACCGGTGCATTGGGTCAGCGGTAAAGACCAGCCCAACAACTGCGTCGACACCATCCCGCTCGACGCCTTCATTGCCGAGGCCTGCGTCATCGACTGTTCGGCCCAGGCCGCGCAAGATCCCGACTTCCTGCTCACCATCGACTTCGTCGAGCAGTGGGAAAAGCAACACGGGCGCATCCCCGAGCGTGCATGGGTATTGATGCGTACCGATTGGTCGAAACGCGACAAGCCCACCGACTACCTGAACATGCAAGACGACGGCGGCCACTCGCCTGGCCCCGACGCCCAGGTTGTCCCGTGGCTGATCAAAGAACGCAATGTGCATGGTTTCGGCACCGAATCTGTGGGCACCGATGCCGGCCAAGCCGCCCATCTCGACCCACCCTACCCTTGCCACTACTACATGCACGGCAATAACCGCTATGGGCTGCAATGTCTGACCAATCTTGATCAGCTCCCCGCAAAAGGCGCACTGATTTTCTCCGCCCCGCTTAAAATCCGCAGCGGTTCGGGTAGCCCCTTGCGGGTCTTGGCCCTAACACCCAACACATAACGATAACTACGGAGCACACCCCATGAGTACGCAATACACCGCCGTCGTCACCGGCGGCAGCGCTGGTATCGGCCTGGAAATCGTTCGCCAGATGCTCGACGCCGGCTACGAAGTCATTTCGATGGCACGTCGCGAGCCCGAGCTATCTCATCCCAAGCTGAAAACCGTCAAGGTCGACCTGCTTGACGCCAACGCCACCATTCAGGCCAGCAATGAAATTGCCAAGGCGCATGGCGTGACACATGTCATCCATAATGCGGGCGTCATCTGGCCCAACTTGCTGCCCGATGTCACGCAAGACGAACTCCATGGTCTGACGCAAATCCACCTGGGTGCGGCCATTGCGCTGGTGCAGGCTTGCCTGCCACACATGGAATCGATCAAATTCGGGCGCATTGTCATGATGTCGTCGCGAGGCGCCTTGGGCCTGCCCACCCGCACCGCCTACTCGGCTACCAAGGCAGGCATGGTCGGCATGACACGCACCTGGGCGCTAGAGCTCGCCGCCAAAGGGATCACCGCCAACGTCGTTGCCCCCGGCCCCATTCAAACCGATATGTTCTACGATGTCGTCGAAGCGGGAAGCGAACGCGAAGCCAATATTGCTAAAGGCATCCCCGTCCAACGCCTGGGCCGCGCAGACGACGTCGCGCGCGCCGTCATGTTCTTTTCCGATCCGGCCAACAGCTTTATAACCGGCCAGACACTTTATGTTTGCGGTGGCGCGAGCGTCAGCTCGATCACCATTTAACGGGCCTAGGCCCACGTCCCTTCCGGACAAACCGTTTCACGGAGAATAAAAAACTATGATGATCAAGAAACTGGTAGCACTGGCCGTTCTGGCCGCCATGGGCACTGCCCCCGCATTCGCGCAGGTCAAGATCGGCGTTGTCTCGTCGTCCACAGGCCCGACGGCCCTGATCGGCATCTCGCAAAAGAATTCTGTCCCCCTGTTGCCCACCAAAATGGGCGACCTGACCGTTGAGTACATTTCGCTGGACGACGCCAGTGACCCAACCCAATCGGTCACCAACTTCAAAAAGCTCATTACCGAAGAAAAAGTCGACGCACTGATCGGACCCTCGGGTTCGCCCAATGCCATGAGCGTGATCCAGTTTGCAGCCGAAGCGCAAACGCCCATGCTGGCACCGGTAGGCACGGCATCGGTGGTCTTGCCCATGACCCCTGAAAAGAAATGGGTCTTCAAAACCACCCAAAACACCGACATTATTGCCAGCGCCCTGGTCGACCACATGGTTAAAACCGGCGTCAAAACCGTTGGTTTCATGGGCCTTAACGACGCTTATGGCGAAGACTGGCTGACCGTATTTGGCAAAATGGCCCAAGACAAGGGCATCAAACTGGTCGCCACCGAACGCTACCAGCGTAATGACAGCTCGGTCACTGGTCAGGCACTTAAAATTTACGCTGCCAAACCCGATGCCGTCCTGATCGCCGGCACAGGCGCAGCCGCTGTACTGCCGCAAACCACATTGGTTAAACAAGGCTACAAAGGCCAGTTCTACCAAACACACGGTGCCGCGTTGCCCGCCTTCCTGAAACTGGGCGGCAAAGAAGTCGAAGATACGATTCTGGCCGCCAGCCTGATGCTCGTACTGGACGAAATCCCGGCGACACACCCCTCCAAGGCCATTGCCGAAGACTACATCAAACGCTACGAAGCCATGCACGGTCAAAAGCCAGCGACTTTTGGCGCCAACGTGTACGATGCCGGCCTGTTGCTGGAAAAGGCAGTGCCTGTAGCAGCGGCCAAAGCCAAACCCGGCACACCCGAGTTCCGTGTTGCCCTGCGCGATGCACTTGAGCAAACGAAAGAGCTGGTGGCTACACAGGGCGTCTACACCATGACCGCCGAAGACCACAGCGGCTTTGACGAGCGCGGCCGTGAGCTGATCACCGTTAAAGATGGCGAATGGCGTCTTGTGAAGTAATGCAGACAACGTCTGTCGGCCTGCGGGTCGGATGACGTCAACTCGGCTGCTCCCATGGGGGCAGCCGATTTTTTTATGCGGTTGAGCGTCGGGCCATGGCCCCTTGCAATAGCGCATTAAAGCGCCAAAAAACATGAGTATCACCAAGCGTCAAAAAGCCAATGTCCTGCTGCTGGCCGGAGGCCAGGGCCTGTTCACTATCGTCACCATCACCATCATGACGCTCAGCAGCGTCATTGGTCGACAGCTTGCGCCATGGCCAGAGTTGGCGACATTGCCGGCGGCCATGATGATGTTCGCGACGGTGTTGACGACGTTGCCGGCGTCCTTGCTCATGAAGCGCATCGGGCGGCGACGTGGCTTTATCATGGGCGCCATCAATGGCGTCATTGGCGGTCTGGTTTGTTTTCTGGGTGTCGCCACGGCATCATTCGCCTTGTTCTGTCTGGGCAACTTCTTTATTGGCTTGTACCAGAGCTTTGCCATGTACTACCGCTTTGCGGCGGCCGACGTCACCACGGCCGAATTCCGCAGCCGGGCCGTGTCTTATGTCATGACGGGTGGGGTCATCGCAGCGGTTCTGGGCCCTATCAATGCCCGTCTCACACTCGACTGGGTGCCTGCAGTACCTTATGGCGGCCCATTTTTGGTGATACTGGCGCTGTCGTTGCTGGCCGCTTTCCTGGTCAACCAGATCGACATGCCCGAACCCGATCTACAGGCGAACGCTGCGCCGCCTGCCGCAGCGCGCCCCCTGCGTGTCATCGCCACGCACCCAGGTTTTATTCCGGCCGTGCTTTGCAGTAGCATTTGTTTTTCGTTCATGGCGCTGTACATCACCGTCACACCGCTGGCCATGAAAGACCTGGGTTTCAGCATGACCGATATCGCCGTCGTGACACAAACCCAGGTGCTGGCGATGTTCGGCCCGTCATTCATTACGGGGGCCCTGATCGCGCGCATCGGCTTAAACCGCATTCTGTTCAGTGGCGTTGTATTGATGACGCTCGCCGGGCTTATAGGCGCATTCAGCGATGCGGCACTGCCGGGCTATATCGCCTCGCGCCTGGCGCTGGGCCTGGGCTGGAACTTTTTGTTTGTAGGCGGCGCCGTCTTGCTGTCGACCACGCACAACGCGGCCGAGCGCGGCAAAGTACAAGGTATCAACGACCAGGCTATGTTCATTCTGGTGACCATAGGCTGCCTGGGCGCAGCCACCTTTTTAAGCGCGCTAGGCTGGCGCAACCTGAACCTGGCCGCTATTGCCCCCGTGCTGCTGGTTGGCGCGGCGCTGACCAGAATGGTAATGCAGCAGCGCCGGCATACCCCTTAAGACACAGCCCCGAAACCGCCGCCACCGGGGGTCGCGATTTCGAAACAATCGCCCGCATTCAACTGGGCGCTGTCGGCATGACGCAAAGTTTCGACCTGGCCGTTGGCACGGATTACCCGGCTTTCACCGCAAGCCCCCGGCGCGCCGCCTTGGGCCCCGAACGCCGGATACGCCCAGCCGTTCGCCAGTAATGACACCGTCATGGGCTCAAGGAAGCGCAATGTACGCAAGCCGCCATCGCCCCCGTGCCAGCGCCCCTGCCCGCCCGAACCACGCCGGATTTCGTAACGTTCGAGACGAACCGGGAACCGCAGTTCAAGCACTTCCGGGTCAGTCATGCGCGAGTTGGTCATTTGCGTCTGCACGACCGAGGTGCCATTAAAGCCGTCCACGAGGCGCCCGGCCTCGTCAAAGCGCCCGCCAGCGCCCGAGCCACCCGACACCGTTTCGTAGTACTGGTAGCGATCGTTGCCAAACGTCACGTTGTTCATGGTGGGCTGGCTACCGGCATTCACGCCCAACACGCCATACAACGCGTTAGTCACGCAGGTCGAGGTCTCGACGTTACCCGCCACTACCGCTGCCGGATACCCCGGGTTAAGCATGGAATTGGCCGGCACCACCAACGTGAGCGGCTTCAGCCCACCCGCGTTAATGGGGATGTCTTCGTCGATCATGGTGCGGAACACATACAGCACCGCTGCGGTGGTCACTGCTTGCGGTGCGTTGAAGTTATTGGGCAACTGCGGCGACGTACCGGTAAAGTCAACTATAGCGCTGTTTGTCGAGTGGTCGATGGTCAGCTTGACATGAATGACGGCGCCGTTATCGAGCTGCTGCGTAAACTCGCCGTCGCGCAAGCGCGCAATGGCGCGGCGTACAGAAGCCTCGGCGTTATCTTGAACGTGCTGCATGTAAGCATGCACAACATCAAGGCCAAACGCATCAACCATCTTCAACAGCTCTTCGCGCCCTTTTTCGTTGGCCGCAATCTGTGCGCGCAAATCTGCCAGGTTCTGGTCGATGTTGCGAGCGGGGTAACGTGCGCCCGCCAAAAGCTCACGGAACTCCGTCTCGCGCAAGCGCCCCCCTTCGACCAGACGGAAATTGGTGATGAGCACACCTTCTTCTTCAATGGTGGTGGAGTTGGCCGGCATGGAGCCCGGCGTCAGGCCGCCGATATCGGCATGGTGCCCACGCGAACCAACGTAGAAGAGAATATCCCGGCCTTCGGCATCAAAAACAGGGGTCACCACCGTTACATCGGGCAAGTGCGTACCGCCCGCATAAGGGTTATTCAAGACGTAGACATCGCCGGGGCGCAACTGCCCTTCATTGGCCTGCATGACGGCCCGGATGCTGGCGCTCATCGAGCCCAAATGCACCGGAATATGCGGCGCATTAGCCACCAGATCACCCCGGGCATCGAAAATCGCGCACGAAAAATCCAATCGCTCTTTGATGTTCACCGAGTAAGCCGTGTTCTGCAAGCGGTAGCCCATCTGCTCGGCAATCGACATAAACAGATTATTGAAGATCTCCAGCATAACCGGGTCGGCCTGCGTGCCAATAGCATAACGTTTAGGGCGCGGCACCACACGCTCAAGCACAATGTCGCCGCGCGTCGTCAAGCTGGCTTGCCAGCCGGGGTCGACCAAGGTGGTGGCATTAGCATCAGTAATGATTACCGGCCCATTCAGCACATCGCCCACACGCAAGTCTTCACTGCGATACAAGGGACAATCGTGCAGGGCATCTTCAACATGAATTTGAACGGTATCGAAAGGCGTCAGTGGCGTTTCGGTCGCGCGCGGCTCGCGGGCAAACACCCCGGACGCCTTGTCGGATTCATCGCCAATGGCCTCGGCCACCGCCGACTCAATTACCAGACGGCGGTCGGGCATCAGGAACGAGAAGCGCAGCGAGTATGCCCGCTCAAAAGCCTGCTTCATGGCCTGCGTACTGTCGAGCGTTACCGGCAGCGCCGTATCGGTGCCCTCGTAGCGTAAATACAGGCGGCGCTCGATACGGATGCAATCAGACGCCACCCCTTGCGCCAGCAAGTCGTCGCGCGCTGCAGCCGCTAGCTCATTCAACACCAAACGCGCATCATCCTCGCCGGCTTCATCCCAGATCTTTTCTACAGAGCGCTCACGGATGGCGTTGGCCGCAGCCAGCCCCATGCCATAGGCCGACAGCACACCGGCCAGCGGGTGTACCAGCACCCGTGGCATAGCCAGCGCATCGGCCACGCGGCAGGCATGCTGTCCACCCGCACCGCCAAAGGTCGTCAAGGTATAACGCGTAATGTCATAGCCGCGTTGCACCGAAATTTGCTTGATGGCATTGGCCATGTTCGACACGGCGATGTTCAGGAAGCCTTCGGCCAATTGCTCGGGTGAGGTCGCAGCACCCGTTTTTGCAGAGACTTCGGCCGCCATTGCAGCAAACTTGCGACGCACCACGTCGACGTCGAGCGGCTGATTGGCATTGGGGCCAAACACCGCCGGAAAATGTCGCGGCTGTATACGCCCCAACATGACGTTGGCGTCTGTGACCGTTAAAGGGCCGCCGCGCCGATAGCATGCCGGCCCTGGATTGGCGCCGGCCGACTCGGGACCCACTCGCAAGCGGGCGCCATCGAAATGCAGAATCGACCCGCCGCCCGCTGCCACGGTGTGAATGCTCATCATGGGCGCACGGATGCGAACGCCCGCCACCAGCGTATCGAAAGCCCGCTCGTACTCGCCTGCATAATGCGAGACATCGGTCGAGGTGCCCCCCATGTCGAATCCGATGACACGATCAAAACCCGCCGCATGCGATATACCGGCCATACCCACAATACCGCCGGCCGGGCCCGACAATACAGAATCTTTACCTTGAAACGCGTGGGCATCGGTAAGACCGCCGCTAGACTGCATGAACTGCAGGCGCACCCCAGGCAAAGCAGCCGCGACGCGGTCAACATAACGACGCAACACCGGCGACAAATAGGCGTCGACAACCGTGGTGTCGCCCCGCGCGACATAACGGATCAGCGGAGACACTTCGTGGGACACGGACACCTGCGTAAACCCGATAGTGCGGGCCAATTCAGCCAGACGCGTCTCGTGCATGGGGTTCTTGTACCCATGCATCAATGCAATCGCCACCGCACGTACGCCCTGGTTGTACACCTTGCGCAAAAATTGCTCGGCCTGATCATCATCAAGCGGCGTAACCACCTCACCAGAAGCATCCAGACGCTCGTCAACTTCAATAACTGATTCGTACAACAATTCGGGCAGAATGATTTCACGATCAAACAGGCGCGGACGATTTTGATAAGCAATGCGCAGGGAATCACGAAACCCGCGCGTCACTACCAGCGCCACCCGCTCGCCCTTGCGTTCCAACAAAGCGTTGGTGGCCACCGTGGTGCCCATTTTCACCACATCAATGCGGTCAGCCGGAACCGGCTCGCCAGGCGGCACGCCAAGCAAACGCCGAATCCCTTCAACAGCCGCATCGTCGTATTGCTCAGGGTTTTCGGACAACAACTTGGCGGTGATCAGTTCGCCGTCGGGGCGTCGCGCCACCACATCGGTAAACGTACCGCCACGATCAATCCAGAACTGCCAGCGCCCCTTGTCGGCCGGGGTCGGCCCTTGGGCGCTCATAGCGACGAGGCTGCACGGGCAGCCTGATCGTAAAGACCTGACAAAGCGCGCAAGCGCTCGGCCATGCGCGACAACTGATCGGCATCGGCCAGCTCGCCCTCGACGGCCGGCAACAAGCAGCCGGCGCGTACATCGCGGAACCGGTCCAGCATGGCCGCCCCGTCGTCTGTCACGGTGTAGAACATTTCTTTGCCTACCTTCTCGCCGGCTACCAGGCCGGCGTTCTGCAATTTTTTCAACGAATAGGTAATCACGTAAGTGTCTTCGTAGTTCAACGTAAAACAAATATCAGCCAGCCGCTTGGCGCGTTGACGATGATAAACATGGTGCAGCACCAATACATCGGTGACGGCCAGGTCGTGCCCGCCGGCGGCGCGCATGCAACGCACCACCCAGCGCGAAAACGCGTTGTGGCAAACGATCAGGCCGAACTCAAATTCGGACAATGATGCATGCGGCCCTTCGGCCAAATGCGCAGAAGACAGAATACGCAACGCAGACGTCGGAACGCGTGCTCGCCCGTCATTCATCGGCCGCCTCCAGCCGCTCTTTTACAGGTGCAATCTCGGACACCAGGTCGCGAATACGCGCCTTATTGTGCAACGGCGCTACGTCGTGCTCCGAACCGGGTTCCATGCGAGCCAAGCAGGCGTACACGACCTTACCATCCAATTCCATCATGCACTCTTTGCAGGCGTTGGCGTTAATACAGGAATACCGAAACGCCAGCGTATCGTCCAAATGCTCACGCACCCAACGCAGGCCGTCAAGCAACGAACCCGTCGCACCCTCGGGCAACTCGAAACGCTCAACGCGCGACTCACCGCCGCCCACACCGCGTTGAATATTCAAAAACACCGATTGTTTAAGGGCTTCCGTCATGGTTATCTCGCTATGCAATTAATCATTGGCAACATCATGGACGCATCACTGTTGACGCCATCTGCCCATACGTCGCGCATCTATTCACTTATCCCGCCACGCCTGCCGGAGCCGTTACGGCGTGCGTATCATCCAGGCGTTCGATCGGGCGCTGCGTCAGCACCCAGCGGCCCTCACGCCAGACCAGCATCTGGTTCAGCACCCAGGCATCGTCCATCGCCGGGAAGTCTTCACGCTGATGCGCGCCACGGCTTTCGGTACGCGCCAACGCACATTGCGTTACGGCTTCTGCGACCATCAGCATATTGCGCAGATCAAGCGCGTCGATCTGCACGGGGTCTTGCGGGCCATCGCCCCCCGCAACCGCGTCGCCCACTTCGGCACGCATTTGTGCCAACGCCTGCAGGGCTCGCTCAAGGCCCTGCTTTGTACGAAACGGCCCGACATCACTTTGCATAATGGCTTGCAAACGGGCAATTTGCGCCGCAACGTTGGGGCGCGTCGTCGTGGCGCTTCCTGCGCCCGATGACGTGGCCTCAGACGGTGTCAGCAATGCTTTAACAACGGGTTGCGCCAAAGCATCGACAACGTCGGCACCGACCCTGTCTTGGGTCGCGTTGTAGGCTGCTGCCGTGCGGCCCGCCTGCAAACCAAACGTAATGGCCTCGGTAATGGCATTGCCCGACAACCGATTGGCGCCGTTAGCGCCCCCAACAGCCTCACCAGCGGCCAGCAGCCCGGGCACGTCGGTTTGCATATCGACATCGACCTTGACGCCGCCCATGTGATAGTGAGCGATAGGCGCCACTTCGATGGGCCCTTTGGTCAGGTCAATGCCGTTGGCGGCGAGCTTGTCAATGATTGGGCCGAAAGCCTTGCGCAGCTCTGCCTCGGGCACGTGCTCGAAGCTTAAGTACGCACCACCGGCGGGCGACCCGCGCCCCGCCTCAACCTCTTTAAGAATGGCGTAGGTGGCTGCATCGCGCGTGACGGTATAACCCTCTTTCTCGGCCTGATGCCCGTATTTTTCAACAAACTCCTCGCCCAGCCCGTTCAAGAGCCGGCCGCCCAGCTTGTATCGGAACGGGTCCCACATAATGGGGTCGAAGCCCACCAGGCGGGGCGCCAAATGGCCAATCGGGAAAAACTGAACGAATTCCATGTCGATAAGTTGCGCGCCGGCTCGTGCGGCCAGGGCGTAACCATCGCCCCCCATGTTCAAAGACGCACTGTTGCGCTTGTACAGCCGGGTCAACCCGCCGGTAGCGACAATGACTGCGCCGGCACGTATGACCAACACGTCACCCGTCGTCAGGTGCAAGGCCACTGCGCCCACCACGCGCCCGGCATGTACCAGCAAATCGACCACCAGAATGTCACCCAGGCGCTCAATCGCTTCGTTCTGGGCCACCTGGGTGCGCAATGTCTTGGCCACCGCCGGGCCGGTATTGAGGTAATCGACGTAAACACATCGGGGGCGATCGTGGCCAGGCGCATGCGCCTGCACCATATGCCCGTCGGCACGCGCCCAACCCGTGCCCCAATCGTCCATCAAACGGATGGCATCAACACCTTTCTCGCACAGCAAGCGCGCCAGTGGCTCGCTACACAAGCCGCGCCCAGCTTTAAGCGTATCGGCATAGTGATAACGCCAGTCATCGGGCACCTGTTCGCCCAGAGCGACTGCTACCGTCATTTGCGCCATGATGGTCGCGCCACCGCGACCAATCAGGCTACGATCGACCAGCATGACATGCTGCCCGGCCTGCGCTGCAGAAATGGCGGCACTCATCCCGGCGCCCCCGGCACCAACGATGAGTACGTCGGTATCAATATGTCTGATTTGTGCTGAACTCATGCTGCCCCCAAATATGCTTTTTGAACCATGGGGTCGGCCGAAAGATCGGCAGCAGCCCCGGTCAGAACGACATGGCCGTGCTGCAGAACATAAGCACGATCAGCCAGCTCAAGGGCAATACGCGCATTTTGTTCAACCAGCAAAATGGTTTGTCCCGCCGCTTTCCAGCGAAACAAAACCTCGTAGACCATATCCACGAACTTTGGCGACAAGCCCATTGAGGGCTCGTCGATACAAATCAATTTGCCGCGACGCAGCCAGGCGCGGCCCAGCGCCAGCATTTGCTGCTCGCCGCCCGATAACGTGCCTGCGGCCTGTCGCCGACGCTCGGCCAAACGGGGAAAGGTGTCAAACACCTCGGCAAGATCGCTACGGATCGCGTCTTTTTCTTGCCGACGTGGATACGCCCCCATCAGGAGGTTTTCGTACACCGACATTTCAGGAAAGACACGCCGCCCCTCGGGCACACTGGCGACCCCTAAGTCAATAACTTCAGGTGACGACAAGCCCTGAATTTCGCGACCTTCGAGCACCACACGGCCACGCGATGGCGAAACCAGGCCCAGCACGGTTTTAAGCGTCGTGGACTTGCCCGACGCGTTGCCGCCAAGTACAGACACCACTTCGCCGCGCCCGACCTGCAAACTGACGCCGAACAGCGCCTGCACAGCGCCGTAGTGGACATCCACGTCATCCACCACCAAGAAAGGCGAAATCGAAGAAGAATTTTGTTCAACCAAGATGTGCATCCGATGAATTGGCGCGCCGCTGGCGCCCCAGATAAGCTTCAACCACTTCCGGGTGATCTAGCACGTGATCAGGATCGCCCTCGGCCAGGACCTCGCCCTGATTGAGCACAATGACCCGGTCGGCCACTTTACGTACCAGCGACAGCTTGTGCTCAACAACCAGCAGCCCCAACTCGGGTCGCAGCTCACGCAAGGTCAGCAAAAGCTCAGTCAGTGCTGCGGTTTCTGTGGGGTTCATACCCGCCGCAGGCTCATCCAACAAGATGAAATCGGGCTGCGCCACCAAAACACGGGCAATTTCAAGGCGACGCCGATTCGCATACGACAAGCTGAACGCCGGTTGGTCGCGACGCGGCCAAAGACGATCACCAAACATTTGAAGCGTTTCACGCGCAAGCTCTTCTTGTGCGCGGCGGCGCTCACGCCAGGCCGGCGTATCGAACAGCGTAGCCAACAGCTCGGTAACCGGGTCGGTCAACCGCCCGCTCGGCCTGCGCAGCATCGGTGCCTGGGTACCCAGCATGACGCTATCCCATACCGACAACGCCGGAAAGACGCGCGATGTCTGGAAACTACGACCCACACCCAAGCGGGCGATCCGTTCAGGAGGCAAATTGTCGATGCGCCGGCCGTTCAGGGAAATGCGCCCCGACGATAAACGATCGACTCCGCTGATCAGCTGGATGAGCGTTGATTTGCCCGCGCCGTTTGGGCCCACCAGGGCCAGCGTTTCGCCCGGGGCCAACGTAAAGCTGACCTCGGTGACCGCGCGCACGCCACTGAAATGGCGAGACACACGATCGAGATGTAATCCGCGATTAGGTGCCATCAGCGTGCTCCTAACAAACCATGAGGACGCCAGCGCAGGGCCGCCAGCAAAATCACCCCATAAACAATCATTCGCCACTCGGCAAACGGGCGCAACAGCTCGGGAATCAGCGTCAGAACAAAACCGGCCAATGCCGCCCCCGTCAGGTTGCCCAGCCCCCCAAGCACCGCCATGGTCAACAGCAGCATCGAGACCTGCACGTTGAAGCTGTCGGGCGTAATGACACTTTGCACGTAAGCAAACAAACCACCCGCCGCGCCGGCCATGGCGCCCGACACCGCAAAGCCCAGCATCAGGTAGCGCCTTACCGGCAGGCCTGCGGCATGCGCCGCCAGACGGTCTTCGCGAATGCCGCGCCATACCCGGCCAATATCACTGTTCAGTATCCGTTGCCCCACAAACAGCAACACCGCGACCACCAGCGCCACCAACCAGAACTTCTGCCCAATAGCCGACAGGCGTAACCCGCCCAGCAGCTCGAATGTCGGTGCAGGAATATTCAGGAACCCCATGGGGCCGCGCGTGACCGGCAACCACGTCATGAACACCAGAAAACCGATTTGACCAATAGCCAGCGTCCCCAAGGCAGCCGTGTGACCGCTAAGCTTGTACAGCGGCAACGACGCCAGCGCCGACACGATCGCGGTGATGACGATCGCGGCGGGCAATGCGACTTCGGTGGGCAAGCCATAGGTATGCCCCAGAACCGCGACGGTATAGGCCCCTACGCCATAAAACGCCGCATGACCAATAGACAATACCCCCATCGAACCCGACACCAGCGTGACGCTGCCCGCGAGCAACGCCAGAATCATGGCGTATACCACGGCCTGCAAGATATAACTGCTGTCTATGACGAAGGGCAGCAAACACAGCCCCGCACCCACCGCCAGAAACCCCCACGGGGGAATGTCTCGGACACGATAGGCCGCGCGCTGACTGGAAGACGACGCCAGCAAACTGGTACTTGGCATGGCGCCCGACGCGCCGCCGGCACCGCCCAGGGCATCGAGGCGACGATCACCCAACAACCCTTGCGGACGAAACAACAAGAACACCAGCAATAGCGAAAACGCAACCAGATCGCGGAACCCCTCGCCGATATAGGCGCTGGCCAACGTCTCGACCACCCCCAGCATCAAACCGCCCAGCACCGCACCTGGAATACTGGTCAACCCACCCAGCAAGGCCGCCGCAAAACCCTTCAGGCCAAACGGCAAGCCCATGGCCGGGAACACGCTTTTAAAGTACAGGGCGACGAGGATCCCGCTTAAGGCGCCCAACGCGCCCGCCAGCCCGAAGGCCAAGCGTCGGACATCGCCCGTACGCACGCCTAACTGGGCGGCAGCATCGCGGTCTTGCGCAGTAGCGCGCAAAGTGCGCCCCATCCAGGAGGCGCGCAAAAACCATGTCAGGGCCAAAGCCGCCAGACCGCCAAATACAAAAATCAGAATATCGGTGCTGGTGATGTACGCACCGCCGATAAACAACGTGAATTCTTCATAGGGCACCGGAAAAGCCTGGCCCTCGGGCGACCAGATAATCTCGGCCAACTGGTCGATGATGATGCTGATCGCCAGTGTTGACAGCACCGGCGCAATAAATGGGCCGTTTTCAAGTGGGCGCAAGGCTACCCGCTCAAGCAGCATACCCAACACGGTCACCAGCAACACCGAGGCTACGGCAGCCACCGGCAAAGGCAACCCTAACCAAACCACCCCGGTAAACGCAAAAAATGCGCCCAACATGAACAGGGCGCCCTGCGCGAAATTGATCAGGTTCGACACGCCAAACACCAGGCTGAAGCCCAATGCAATAAGCGCATAAACCTGACCAATGGCCAGGCCGTTAAGTATTTGACTAAAAAACAGTTCGATCATGTCGTGCGCCATGAAAAGAGCCAGGGCAGCCCCGAAAAGAGTCTGCCCCGGCCCGAAAGATGTAATGCCTTAGAACAACTGGAATTGACCATCGCGCACAACAATGAATGTCGGCGCCTTTTTCACATTGCCGAATTCATCGTATTTGGTCACGCCGGTTACCCCTTTGTACTCCGGTCCATTAGCCAGTGCCTCGCGCACGGCTTCGCCGGTCAGCGGCTTGCCGGAGCGGATCACACTACGCACAGCTTCAAGACCTACGCCGATGGCGTCGTACGCCAACGCGGCGAACTGGTCAGGATTACGGCCATATTTAGCTTTGTAAGCATCAACAAACTCTTTTTGGGCAGGGTCGCCGGCAAAGAAAATAGAGTGAAGCACAACACCCTCGGCCGCCTTACCCGCCAGCTCGATAAATTTGGGCGAAGTCAGCGGAATACCGCCGCCCACCGGGACGTCGATGCCCGCCTGGCGCAATTGCTGAATAAAAATCGAGGCTTCTTGATAAGGCAAAGCCAAGAAAACGCCTTCAGGGTTCAAGGCCTTGATCTTGCTGATGAAAGGACGGAAATCACGCGAACCCGGCTGAACGCTTTCAAGCAACAACACTTTGCCGCCAGCCTTTTCAATAGCCGCAGCAGTCGCCTTGCCGGTATACACGCCCCAATCATCTTGCGAATAAGGAATAACGACGGTATTGGCCTTCAACTGCTTTTGAATGGTGTCGGCGTTATATTGGGCCAGCACATCGTCGGTGTTGTTTTGCCGGAACTGGTAGGGGCTTTGCTTGCTAAAGTCAGGATGCGAAGACGTTGGGCTGATTTGCGGGATTTTGGCTTCGGTAAAGATAGGGGCCGCAGCCAGCGATGCCGTTGTCGACCAGGAACCAATGGCCAGCACCACATCAGGGGTATTGGCAATCTTGCGCGCTACGGTCGCAGCTTCTTGAGGTGAGTTGCGGTCATCTTCGATGATCAGGTTAACGGGGCGCCCCTCGATACCGCCCTGGGCCTTGACCTGATCCAGATACAGCTCGATGGCGTTTTTGAAACTGGTGCCGTATTCGGCAAAGTTACCCGACAAGTGGGAAAAGAAACCGATATTGATGGGTTCGGCGGCCGTGGCCGGGCTGGTCAGGAAGGCGGGCAACAAAGCTGCCAGAGCCAGAGAGCGTAAGGAGCGCATGATAGGACCTCGTTAAGATTTGAGTCTTTATAATCTTAACGTTTAGTTAATAAATTACTAACGTATTATAGGTAATAAGCAAATAAAAAAAGCCACCGCGAAGGTGGCCTTTTGCAAGACAGGTTACCAACACCCGCCCGGCAAGCCTGCCGGGCGGCGCTGCCACAACTTTACAACCGCTCGGCGTGAAACGCCATGTGGTCTTCCATGAAGGTAGAAATAAAGTAGTAGCCATGGTCGTAACCTTCGTGGCGGCGCAGCGTTAACGGCTGACCCGCCTTGGCGCAAGCGGCTTCGAAGGCTTCGGGGTAAAGCTGCTCGGCCAGGAAGTTGTCGGCCAGGCCTTGGTCGACCAAAATGCCTTTCGGGAACGGGCACGACGACTTTTCCATCAGCAACGACGCATCGTACTGCGCCCATGCCGCCCGATCGCTACCCAAATACCCGCCAAAAGCCTTATGGCCCCAGGGGCATTTTGTTGGTGAAGCGATAGGTGCAAAAGCCGACACCGACTTGAACTTGGGGTGATGGCGCTGCGCCAGCACCAGGGCACCATGACCACCCATAGAGTGCCCAAAAATACCGGCGCGGCTTGCGTCGCCCGGCAATTGCGTGGTGGCAATGTTGAACAACTCGTCAACCACGTAGCTTTCCATGCGGTAATGCTTTGCCCAGGGTTCTTGAGTGGCGTTCAGGTAAAAGCCTGCACCCGTACCGAAATCCCAGCCGTCGTCTTCGCCTGGCACGCCCGCACCACGTGGGCTGGTATCACAAGTGACCAGCATAATGCCGTGCTTGGCCGCCAAACGCTGGGCGCCACCTTTAATCATGAAGGTTTCTTCGGTGCAGGTTAAGCCAGCCAGGTAAAACAATACGGGCACTTTGCCCGATTCGGCCTGCGACGGCACAAATACCGAAAAGCGCATGGGCAAACCAATAGCGCTGGATGCATGCTTGTAAAAGCGTTGCACACCGCCAAAACAGCGGTGCTCGCTGACCAGTTCAAGTTCGACAGACATTCTTTACCCTTTTAACGAACCGGGCCCATTGGGCCCGGCTTTAACTACCTACATGCGACACAGCCTTCAACACTGACCTGCGCCGCACCGACAGATGTCGCCAGTCGCTTAGTACACCACGACCGAACGAATCGACTCGCCTTTTTTCATCAGGTCGAAGCCATCGTTGATCTGCTCGAGGCTAAGCTTGTGTGTAATGAGGTCGTCGATGTTGATCTTGCCGTCCATGTACCAGTCGACAATTTTGGGGACATCGGTACGACCGCGTGCGCCACCAAATGCCGAACCTTTCCATTCACGGCCGGTTACCAATTGGAACGGGCGTGTGGAGATTTCGGCACCGGCTTCGGCCACACCAATAATGATCGACTGACCCCAGCCGCGATGGCAGCATTCGAGCGCCTGACGCATGACTTTGGTATTACCAATACATTCGAACGAGTAATCGGCGCCGCCGTCGGTCAGTTGAATAATGTGGTCAACCACGTTTTCGACATCGTTGGGGTTAACGAAATGGGTCATGCCGAACTTGCGGGCCATGGCTTCACGCTCGGGGTTCAGGTCGACACCAATGATTTTGTCGGCCCCAACCATTTTGGCACCCTGAATGACGTTAAGACCAATACCGCCCAGTCCGAACACCACAACGTTGGCGCCGGCTTCGACCTTGGCGGTGAACAGTACAGCGCCAATACCTGTGGTCACACCGCAACCAATGTAGCAAACCTTGTCGAAGGGCGCGTCTTCGCGAATTTTGGCCAGCGCGATTTCGGGCACGACAATGTGGTTGGCAAACGTAGACGTGCCCATGTAGTGGTGCACAGGCTTGCCGTCGATGGTGAAGCGCGATGTGCCATCGGGCATCACGCCTTTACCTTGTGTGGCGCGAATCGCCGTGCACAGATTGGTTTTGCGCGACAAACACGATTTGCACTGGCGGCACTCGGGGGTGTACAGCGGCACAACGTGGTCGCCAGCTTTGAGCGACTTTACGCCCGGGCCGACATCAACCACCACGCCAGCGCCTTCGTGGCCCAAAATTGCGGGGAACAGGCCTTCGGGGTCGGCGCCAGACAGTGTGTAGTAGTCGGTGTGGCAAATGCCCGTTGCCTTGATCTCGACTAAAACCTCGCCCTCTTTCGGGCCAGCCAGGTCTACGGTTTCAATGGTTAACGGCGAACCTGCTTTCCAGGCCACGGCTGCTCTTGTCTTCATACTGACTCCTGATGATGGCGGGATGCCTGGCACGAACCACCATGCCTTCCCTGTTTGAATAAAAAATCTGACAACGTCACGCCATTTTATGTAGTAAACACTACAAAATAAAGCGTGGGACGAAAATAATTTGATTTTTGGGATTGCCCTGCGTGCAGCGGCATTGCCCCTGCCCGTATTATGCAATAAGCTTGCGACGTCAAAAACAACACCCCTATACATTTCAGGTTATGGCAAGACTGGCGCGGCTTTACGCCCCCGGCATCCCCCAACTGCTGCAAGTACATTTTGCGCAACCACTGGCCGCCCCCGCCGACCCAACCCCGGTCGAGCCCTTGGGGCAGTTGGCGGCCTGGCTGCGTGAATGCGCCCACGAACAACGCGTCACAGTACATGGCTGGGCCTTGCTGAACGACCGCCTGGCCTTGCTGGCCACACCAACTTCACAGCGGGGTCTCTCGCGGCTAGTGCAATCAATTGGGCGGCGTTTTGCCACGCGACTGGCACTGGGCCGGGTGTTTGACGGCCGTTACCGCAGCGCACTGATACAACCCGGTGAATGGATTTTGCCCGTCATGGTGTGGCTAGACACCTTACCGGTTCGACTGGGCTACGTTGACCAAGCCGAATTCTGGCCCTGGTCGTCGGCCGTGCACCACACAGGGCTTAACCTAAAACCCCACACCTGGGCGACCGACCACCCCGACTACTGGCAATTAGGCAACACGCCCTTTGAGCGTCAGGCACATTTTCGAAAACTGTTGGCTAATGGCCTAAGCACCACACAGCGCGAGCAAATCGAGTCCGCCCTGTTCGGCCAGTGGGCGCTGGGCCACGAAACTTTTTTGCAATCGCTGAACGCTTCGCGTCGCGCTACCCCCGCACCACGCGGACGCCCCAAAAAACACGTGATGCCGCAAGATAGCAGCGTGTGACACCACGAGCACGGCTCGCGCCCCCTCCAATGCGCCTGCGTTTGTTTGCACCGCAACAGCACTTCACTGTCGTAAAACGCCTATAGCGCAGCCTAAATATGCCCCTAAAAACGCCCCAAAACGGGGCGTTTTTTTGCACTGCTTTTGTGCAAACCGAAGCACCACCCCCAACCCATGCTTACCGAAGAGCGAAAATTTAGCTATGCACAACAATTAATTAAGACCGTCCCCAATTATCTTTTAACCAGCAAACATGCATAATAATTAGGGACAGACCCCAATTATTAGCGCTTGTCAGCACAAGCCAAACCCATTAATTTATACGCCATCACGGGAATATTGCGCGTAAACCCGTACACAACACCAGGTGCGCAGCCCTCTAGGAGCCCAACCATGTCACAACACCCTGCCCAACCGGTTGCCCGGGAAGTGGCCATCGATGCCTCACGCATCGGCCTGCCCGCCGCACAAGGCCTGTACAACCCACAAAACGAACACGACGCCTGTGGCGTGGGCTTTGTCGCCCACATCAAAGGCAAGAAAAGCCACGCCATTATTCAACAAGGCCTGAAAATCCTTGAAAACCTCGACCACCGCGGCGCCGTCGGCGCCGACGAACTCATGGGCGACGGTGCCGGCATTCTTATTCAAATTCCCGACGCGCTTTACCGTGAAGAATTGGCAACCCAAGGCATTACCCTGCCGCCGCCCGGCGAATACGGCGTCGCCATGGTGTTCCTGCCCAAAGAAACCGCCTCGCGCCTGGCCTGCCAAACCGAGCTCGAACGCGCTGTGCGCGACGAAGGCCAGGTCGTACTGGGCTGGCGCGACGTTCCCATCGACACCGACATGCCCATGTCACCCACCGTGCGCGCCGTCGAACCGGTCATCCGCCAATTGTTCATTGGCCGCGGCCCCGACATCATGGTGCCCGACGCCCTCGAGCGCAAACTGTACGTCATTCGTAAAACAGCCAGCCACGCCATCAACCGCATGAAGCTGGCGCACGGGCAAGAGTATTTCGTACCCTCTATTTCGGTACGCACCGTGGTGTACAAAGGCCTGTTGCTGGCCAACCAAGTCGGCATCTATTACCGCGACCTGGCCGACACCCGCGCGGTTTCGGCCCTGTCGCTGGTTCACCAACGTTTCTCTACCAATACTTTCCCGGCCTGGCCGCTGGCCCACCCCTACCGCATGATCGCCCACAACGGCGAAATCAATACGGTAAAGGGCAACTTCAACTGGCTGCGCGCCCGCGAAGGCGTCATGCAATCGGCTGTGCTGGGCGACGACCTCAAAAAACTGTACCCCATCGTTTACGAAGGCCAGTCCGACACCGCCACTTTCGACAACTGCCTCGAACTGCTGGTCATGTCGGGCTACTCTCTGGCCCACGCCATGATGATGATGATCCCCGAAGCCTGGGAACAGCACGCCGACATGGACGAAAGCCGCCGCGCCTTCTACGAATACCATGCCGCCATGATGGAACCCTGGGACGGCCCAGCCGCCATGGCCTTCACCGATGGCCGTCAAATCGGCGCCCTGCTCGACCGCAACGGCTTGCGCCCCGCCCGCTACCTTGTCACCGACGACGACCTCGTCGTCATGGCCTCCGAAGCCGGCACGCTCACCATCCCCGAGCACCGCATCGTCAAGAAATGGCGCCTGCAGCCCGGCAAAATGTTCCTCATCGACCTTGAACAGGGCCGCATCATCGGCGACGACGAAATCAAATCGCGTCTGGCCAACTCGCGCCCCTACCGTCAATGGATCGAACGCCTGCGCGTCAAACTCGAATCGCTCCCCGCGCCTAAATTCAGCTCGGCCGAACCTTCCGCCACCTCCTTGCTCGACCGCCAGCAAGCCTTTGGCTGGACACAAGAAGACGTCAAGTTTGTGCTGCAACCCATGGCCGAAAACGGCGAAGAAGGTACCGGCTCGATGGGTAACGACGCGCCTCTGGCCGTATTGTCCAACCGCCCCAAAGCGTTCTACAACTATTTCCGCCAGCTGTTCGCCCAGGTCACCAACCCGCCCATCGACCCCATCCGCGAACAGCTCGTCATGTCGCTGGTGTCGTTTATCGGGCCCAAGCCCAATCTGCTCGACATCAACAACGTCAACCCACCGCTGCGCCTCGAAGTGGCACAGCCCGTGCTCGACTTCGCGGCCATCGAACAAATCCGCAACATCGAGAAGATCACGTCGGGCAAGTTCCGCAGCCACGAACTGAACATCACCTACCCGGTTGAATGGGGTGCAGAAGGCGTCGAAGCCTGTGTGGCCGCGCTGTGCGCCAACGCAGCCGACGCCGTACGCAGCGGCTACAACGTACTCATCATCACCGACCGCAAGGTCGACGCCGACCACGTCGCCATCCCCGCATTGCTGGCCACATCAGCCGTGCACCAGCACCTTATTCGCGAAGGTCTGCGCACCAACACCGGCCTGGTCGTCGAAAGCGGCTCGGTACGCGAAGTACACCACTTTGCATTGCTGGCAGGCTACGGCGCCGAGGCCGTTCACCCGTACCTGGCGCTCGAAACCCTGGCTACCCTGGGCGACCCCGACACGGTCACCAAGAATTACATCAAGGCCATCGGCAAAGGGCTGAACAAGGTCATGTCCAAAATGGGCATCTCCACCTATATGTCGTACTGCGGCGCCCAAATCTTCGAAGCTGTCGGCCTCAGCTCTGCACTGGTCAACAAGTACTTCTTCGGCACGCCCAGCAACATCGAAGGCATCGGCATTTTCGAAGTCGCCGAAGAGGCGCTGCGCCTGCACAAAGCGGCCTTTAGCGACGACCCCGTCCTGGCCCACGACCTCGACGCGGGCGGCGATTACGCCTACCGCATCCGCGGCGAAGAGCACCTCTGGAACCCGGACTCCATCGCCAAGCTCCAGCACTCCACCCGCACCAACAACTACAACACGTACAAAGAATACGCACAGCTCATCAACGACCAATCCCGTCGTCACATGACCCTGCGCGGCCTGTTCGAATTCAAGGTCGATCCGGCCAAAGCCATTGCTTTGTCCGAAGTCGAACCTGCCAAAGAAATCGTCAAGCGCTTTGCCACCGGCGCCATGTCGCTGGGCTCCATCTCTACCGAAGCCCACTCGGTACTGGCCATTGCCATGAACCGCATCGGCGGCAAGTCAAATACCGGCGAAGGCGGCGAAGACCAATTGCGTTATCGCGCCGAAATGTCCACCGGCAAAAGCCCCATTAAAAAGGGCGACACCCTGGCCTCGTTCCTGGGCAAAGACCTGATCGAAGCCGACATCCCCCTGATGGCGGGCGACTCCCTGCGCTCGCGCATCAAGCAGGTCGCGTCAGGCCGGTTCGGTGTCACCGCCGAATACCTCACCAGCGCCGATCAAATCCAGATCAAAATGGCGCAAGGCGCCAAGCCTGGCGAAGGCGGTCAGTTGCCCGGCCACAAAGTGTCCGAATACATCGCCAAGCTGCGTTTTTCGGTACCTGGTGTGGGCCTGATTTCGCCACCGCCGCACCACGACATCTACTCCATCGAAGACCTGGCCCAGCTGATTCACGACCTTAAAAACGTCAATCCTACGGCCTCCATTTCGGTCAAGCTGGTCTCCGAAGTCGGTGTGGGCACCGTTGCCACAGGCGTTTCAAAAGCCAAGGCCGACCACGTCGTTATCGCCGGCCACGACGGCGGCACTGGCGCGTCGCCGCTGTCGTCCATCAAGCATGCCGGCTCGCCCTGGGAACTGGGCCTGGCCGAAACCCAGCAAACCCTGGTGCTCAACAACCTGCGTTCACGCATTCGCGTTCAGGCCGACGGCCAAATGAAAACCGGTCGCGACGTCGTCATTGGCGCGCTGCTAGGTGCCGACGAGTTCGGCTTTGCCACAGCACCGCTGGTGGTTGAAGGCTGCATCATGATGCGTAAATGCCACCTCAACACCTGCCCTGTCGGCGTCGCCACCCAAGACCCCGTCTTGCGCAAGAAGTTCTCCGGCAAACCAGAACACGTCGTCAACTACTTCTTCTTTGTTGCTGAAGAAGTCCGCGAAATCATGGCGCAACTGGGCGTTCGCACGTTCGACGAACTGGTCGGCCGCGCCGACTTGCTCAACATGAGCTCGGCCATCGAGCACTGGAAAGCCAAAGGGCTCGACTTCTCCAAAGTTTTCCATCAGGTGCCATCCACCCACCCCTTGTTCCACACCGAATCGCAAGATCACGGCCTCGACAAGGCGCTCGACCACACGCTCATCGAACGGGCCAAACCCGCCATCGAAAAAGGCGAAAAGGTCTCGTTCATTACCCCGGTGCGCAACCGCAACCGTACCGTCGGCGCCATGCTGTCCGGTATGGTGGCTGCCAAATACGGCCACGACGGCCTGCCCGACGACACCATTCACATCCAGTGCAATGGCACGGCCGGCCAAAGCTTTGGCGCCTTCCTGGCCCATGGCATTACGCTCGACCTGGTTGGCGAAGGCAACGACTACGTCGGCAAGGGCTTGTCGGGCGGCCGCATCATCGTGCGCTCGCCCAACGACTTCCGCGGCATGGGCCCCGACCACATCATTGCGGGCAACACCGTGCTGTACGGCGCACTGGCCGGCGAAGCCTACTTTAACGGCGTGGCTGGCGAACGTTTCGCAGTACGTAACTCGGGCGCCACAGCAGTTGTCGAAGGCACAGGCGACCACGGCTGCGAATACATGACTGGCGGTACGGTCGTGGTGCTGGGCGAAACCGGCCGCAACTTCGGCGCCGGCATGTCGGGCGGCGTGGCTTACGTCTACGACCCTGATCACAGCTTTGCCAAACGCTGCAATATGGCCATGGTCGACCTCGAACCCGTGCTGGCACATGCACAGCAAGCCGAAGCCGGCCAGATCGAAGTCTGGCACAGCCAAACCCGCGGCGGCGAACGCGAAACCGACGACACAATCTTGCGTCGCCTGATCGAAAACCACTACCGCTACACCGGCAGTTTCCTGTCGCGCGATTTGCTCAGCGACTGGCCCCGCGCCCGCGGCAACTTCGTCAAGGTCATGCCAAAAGAGTACCGCCGCGCGCTGAAAGAACTGTGGCAAGCCGCCAACCCCGAACAAATCGCTGCCTGAGGAAAAGACAATGGGCAAAATTACTGGTTTTCTTGAATTTGCACGCGTCGACGAGTCTTACGAGGCCCCCGTCGAGCGCCTGAAACACTGGAAAGAGTTCGTCGTTACCCTTACCGACGACGAAGCCAAACAACAGGGTGCGCGCTGCATGGACTGCGGCATCCCGTTTTGCAACAACGGCTGTCCGGTCAACAACATCATCCCCGACTGGAACGATCTGGTGTACCGCCAGCACTGGGAAAAGGCGCTCGATGTCCTGCACTCGACCAACAACTTCCCCGAGTTCACCGGCCGCATCTGCCCCGCCCCCTGCGAGGCCGCCTGCACCCTGAACATCAACAACGACCCGGTCGGCATCAAGTCCATCGAGCACGCCATCATCGACAAAGGTTGGCACGAAGGCTGGGTAACCCCACAACCGCCCACCCGTAAAACCGGTAAAAAAGTCGCGGTTGTCGGCTCTGGTCCAGCCGGCCTGGCCTGTGCCCAGCAACTGGCGCGCGCCGGCCATTCAGTCACGGTATTCGAAAAAAACAACCGCGTCGGCGGCCTGCTGCGCTACGGCATCCCCGACTTCAAGCTCGAAAAATCCAATATCGATCGTCGCGTCGCCCAACTCGAAGCCGAAGGCGTCGAGTTCATGACGTCTACTTATATTGG
Source organism: Pusillimonas sp. T2 (assembly GCF_002236805.1). Taxonomy (GTDB): domain Bacteria; phylum Pseudomonadota; class Gammaproteobacteria; order Burkholderiales; family Burkholderiaceae_B; genus Neopusillimonas. Next base: position 492,849 of record NZ_NIQA01000002.1, read on the forward strand.
CGCCGAGACCGACGCTGAAGACGGCGTCACCGTTCGCACGCCCGAATCGCTCAAAGAAGAGTTCGACGCCATCGTGCTTTCCGGCGGTGCTGAAACTCCACGCGACCTGCCCATCCCCGGCCGCGACCTGAAGGGCATCCATTTCGCCATGGAGTTCCTGACTCAGCAGAACAAGGCCAACGCGGGCGACCGCATTGCCAAGCAGCTTTCGGCCAAGGGCAAACACGTCATCGTTATCGGTGGCGGCGACACCGGCTCCGACTGCGTCGGCACCAGCAACCGCCAGGGCGCTGCTTCCGTCACCCAGTTCGAGCTCATGCCCAAACCGCCCGAGTCCGAAGACAAAGCCGTCGTGTGGCCCTACTGGCCGCTCAAGCTGCGCACCTCTTCGTCCCAAGAAGAGGGTTGCGAGCGCGACTGGGCCGTGTCCACAAAAACCTTCGAAGGCAAAGGCGGCAAGGTCGAAAAACTGGTCGCTGTGCGCGTCGAATGGTTTAAAGACAAAGCCACCGGCCAAATGAAAATGCGCGAAGTCGAAGGCTCGCAGTTCGAGCTTCAGGCCGACCTGGTTTTGCTGGCCATGGGCTTTGTCTCGCCCGTTCAAGGCATGCTCAAAGCCTTTGGCGTCGACATCGACAACCGCGGCAACGCCAAAGCCAATACCGAAAACTACGTCACCAGCGTCGACAAGGTCTTTGCCGCCGGCGACATGCGTCGCGGGCAATCACTGGTCGTCTGGGCCATTCGCGAAGGCCGTCAATGCGCTCGCGCCGTCGACGAATACCTCATGGGCGTCACCACACTGCCCCGTTAACAGCGTATTACGCGGGTCAAACCACCATCGGCTACGTCTTTCGGCGTAGCCGATGGCGCTTCATCAGCTACAATCCGTAGTTCAACTTTTTTGATCGGGTCTATGGCTTCTAACGTTGCGCCCTCTGGCGAACTCTTGCGGTTCGACAATGTCGCCCTGGGTTATGGCGACTTCACCGTTCTCAAAGAAATCGACATCTCAGTGGGTCGAGGGCAGGTCGTGGCCATGATGGGCGGTTCGGGCTCGGGCAAAACCACCCTACTTCGCGCCGCCACTGGGCAAATTTTTGCACAAAAAGGCACCATTCATGCCTTTGGGCAAAACCTGGCCGACACCACCCTCGAGCAGCTTCAGCAGTTGCGTCAGCGTATGGGGGTTTTGTTCCAGCAAGGCGCATTGTTCACCGACCTCAACGTTTTCGAAAACGTAGCGTTTCCGCTGCGCGAACACCTGCAACTGTCCGAAAAAGAAGTCACCGAAAAGGTGCTCGACAAGCTCAACGCCGTCGGGCTACGCGCCGCCGCGCATCTTAAAATTTCCGAGATTTCGGGCGGCATGGCCCGGCGCGTGGCCCTGGCCCGCGCCATCGTCCTCGAACCCGAACTCATCCTGTACGACGAACCCTTCGCCGGGCTCGACCCCATTTCGCTGGGCATTACCGCCCGCCTTATCCGCGACCTAACCGACCGCCTCAATTGTGCGTCTATTCTTATCACGCACGACGTGGCCGACTCGTTCGCCATTGCCGACCAGGTTTACATTGTGGGGCAGGGCAAACTGCTGGCCAACGGCACACCCCAGCAAATGGAACAATCTACCGACCCGTACATTGTGCAGTTCCTTAAAGGCCAGCCCGACGGCCCCATCGCTTTTCATTACCCCGAAACGCCGGCGTTCAAGCACTGGCTCGACAAACAGGGGCGCTCATGAGTCTTACCGCCTTCGCCAGCAGCATTGGTCGCCACGTCCGCGAATCCATCGTCGCGCTGGGGGCCTTCAGCCGCTTGTTCCTGGCTATTCTGGCCCGCAGCGGCAGCGCCCTCAAGCGCTTTGGCCTGGTCTCGCAACAAGTCCATTTCATTGGCAATTATTCGCTACTCATTATTGCCGTTTCGGGCCTGTTCGTCGGCTTCGTACTGGGTCTACAGGGCTACTACACCCTTAACCGCTACGGTTCCGAAGAAGCCCTAGGCCTGCTGGTGGCGCTGTCGCTTACCCGCGAGCTTGGCCCGGTCATTACCGCACTGCTGTTTGCCGGCCGCGCTGGCACCTCGCTAACCGCCGAAATCGGCCTCATGAAAGCCGGCGAACAACTGGCTGCCATGGAAGTCATGGCCGTCGACCCCATCCGCCGCGTTCTGGTGCCACGCTTCTGGGGCGGCGTCATTGCCATGCCCGTTCTGGCCGCCGTGTTTTCTATGGTGGGCATCATTGGCGGCTGGGTAGTGGGCGTACTGCTTATTGGCATCGACGCCGGCGCCTTCTGGTCGCAAATGCAAGACGGCGTAGATGTCTTCAAAGATGTCGCCAATGGCGTCATCAAAAGCCTTATTTTCGGCGTAGCCGTTACCCTGATCGCACTTTACGAAGGCTGGACAGCGAAAGCCACCCCCGAAGGGGTTGCTCGCGCCACCACCCGTACCGTCGTCAGCGGTGCCCTGGTCGTCCTGGGCCTCGACTTCCTGCTTACCGCCCTCATGTTCAGCAATTAACGGATCCATCATGACGCGTGAAAAAACCGATTTCTGGGTTGGCCTTTTTGTTCTGCTTGGCATTATTGCCTTGGTATTTCTGGCGCTGCGCGCCGGCAACCTTAGTTCATTCTCGTTTGCGCCCACTTACAAAGTACAAGCCTACTTCGACAACCTGGGCGGCCTTAAAGTGCGCGCCCCCGTAAAAAGCAGTGGTGTCGTGGTTGGCCGCGTGGCCGCCCTGTCGTTCGACAACCAGCGCTATCAAGCCGTCGTCACCCTCGACATCGAGTCGCAATTCGAGTTCCCCACCGACTCGTCCGCGTCCATCCTGACGTCGGGCCTGCTGGGCGAACAGTACGTTGGTCTTACCCCCGGCGGCGAAGAAAAAATGCTCGCCCAGGGCAACACCATCCAGTACACCCAAAGCGCGGTTGTTCTAGAAGAATTAATCAGTAAATTTTTGTATAGTTCAGCCAGTGACAAAGGCAGCGACAGCGAATCCGCCCAGCCGGCCAACTGACCCAACGGCGCTCCACGCCTGCAATCCAACCGAAAGAACCCATAATGAACAAGATCTTCGAAAAAATCGCCGGCCGACGCATCGGTAAAGTGGCTTCCGTGCTAGCCCTTAGCGCCGTCATTTCGGGCTGTGCCCACGTAGCCAACCCCACCCCCGACGACCCTTGGGAAAGCTACAACCGCAGCATGTTCGCATTCAACGACACGGTCGACCGCGCATTGCTCAAGCCTATTGCCACCGGCTACGAAACCGTCGTACCCAAACCAGCCCGTACCTGTGTCAACGGCATTTTCAACAACCTGCAAGACGTCTGGTCGTCCATCAACAGCTTCCTGCAGGGTCGCGCACACGACGGCATCAACATGTTCGGCCGCGTCCTGTTCAACTCGACTATGGGTCTGGGTGGCTGTATCGACGTCGCCTCCATGAATGGCTCGCGTCGTATCGTCAACGACTTCGGCGTTACCCTGGGCGTCTGGGGCTTCCAGTCCGGCCCATATCTGGTACTGCCATTCCTGGGCTCCAGCTCGGTACGCGACGGCATCAGCACCGCCGCCTGGTTTGCTATCGACATCTCTCCGCCCTATTCGCCTATTTTCGAAATCGACAACATCCCGTTGCGTAACAGCATCTTGGCATTGGCCGTTATCGACCTGCGCGCCAGCCTGCTGCCAGCCGACCGTCTGGTCGACGAAATCGCGCTCGACCGCTACAGCTTCATTCGCGATGCCTACATTCAGCGCCGCAAAGCTTTGGTCGAAGGCCGTTACGCCGACGCAGACCACACCACGCGTCGTGGCCTGCCCAAAGACGAACAAGGCCTGGCCGTGCCCGACTACAGCATCGACGACGATGACGCACCTGCACCGGCAGCCAAAACACCTGCAAGCCAGTAAGGAAACGTTTTATGTCTAACCTGTTGCACACTTTGTTTAACCGCATCAACCGCCTGGCGGGCATCGGCCTGCTGGGTCTGGGCCTGGCCATCGCCAACACCTCGGTAGCCGCTCAGCAGCCTGTTAACGCCAAGGCGCCGCCCAACGACTTCGTTCAAACCGTGGCCGACAACGCCCTTCAGGCCCTTAAAAAAGAGCCCGAAGCCAAAAACGGCAACATCGCCCGCCTCAATGAACTGGTCAACCAGTACATTCTGCCGTACGTCAATTTCGAAAAGACCACCCGACTGGCGGCAGGTCGCTACTGGCGCCAGGCTACGCCGCAACAACAAACCGAACTGGTCAACGCTTTTAAAGGCACGCTTATCCGTACCTACAGCGGCGCCTTGCAGCAGGCCGACAACGTCTCGTCCATTACGCCACTGCCCTTCCGGGGCGACCCCAACGCCGACGATGTCGTGGTTCGTACCACCATGTCGCAAAGCAATGGCCCAGTCATCGGCGTCGACTACCGCCTTGAAAAGGCGGCAGAAGGCTGGCGCATTTACGACCTGAACGTCGAAGGCATCTGGCTGATCCAGAACTACCGCAACCAGTTCGCGCAACAAATTGCGCAAAATGGTATCGACGGGCTTATCAAGGCGCTCAATCAGCGCAACCAGCGCTAAAACGCGGTAAGCTTCGGGGGCCCTTGGGCCCCCATCACTTTTTTCTGTCTATGTCCGCTCTTTCTCTCGAACACGTTTCCAAAATCTACCCACCCCGCAGCGGCGGGTTGCGCGGGCTGCTGCGCCTGGGCGCAGGTAGCAAGCCCGGGTTCCAAGCGCTCAACGACGTCAGCCTGTCTATCGAACCGGGCGAGTTCTTCGGCCTGCTGGGCCCAAACGGCGCCGGCAAAACCACCCTCATTTCCATTTTGTCCGGTCTGGCTCGCGCCACTTCCGGCAGCGCCAGCGTGTGTGGGCACGACGTCATCACCGACTACAAAGAAGCGCGCCGTTCGTTGGGCGTCGTCCCGCAAGAGCTTGTCTACGACCCGTTCTTTACCGTACGCGAAACCCTGCGCCTGCAGTCGGGTTACTTTGGTCTGCACAAAAACGACGACTGGATCGACGAAATCTTGCATAACCTGGGGTTGTCAGACAAAGCCAACACCAATATGCGCGCGCTATCGGGCGGCATGAAACGCCGCGTTCTGGTGGCGCAAGCGCTGGTACACCGCCCGCCGGTCATCATCCTCGACGAACCCACCGCCGGCGTCGACGTCGACCTGCGCCGCACCCTGTGGGAATTCATCTCGCGGCTTAATAAAGAAGGTCACACCATTTTGCTGACCACGCATTACCTGGAAGAAGCCGAAGCCTTGTGCGGACGCATTGCCATGCTGAAACGCGGGCGCATCGTGGCGCTCGACACCACCCAGGCCCTGCTTGCCCGCTTTGGCGGCACCGACCTCGAAGACGCCTTTGTACGCATCATGAACAGCGAAGACGCACTGGGGGTGTTATGACCACACCCATACTCAAGCCCCGCAGCGATCTGGGCTCGGGCTTTCCGACCCTGCTCTGGAAAGAAATCATGCGCTTCTGGAAGGTGGCCTTCCAGACCATTGCTGCGCCGGTATTGACCGCCCTGCTGTACCTGCTGGTTTTCGCCCACGTGCTCGAAGACCGTGTCAAGGTGTACGACAGCCTGCCCTACACCGCGTTTCTTATCCCCGGGCTCATGATGATGAGCATGTTGCAAAACGCCTTTGCCAACCCGTCTTCGTCGCTAATTCAAAGCCGTATTACGGGTAACCTGGTCTTTGTGCTGCTGCCACCCATTTCACACCGCGAATTCTTCACGGCCTACCTCATTGCTGCCATCTTCCGTGGCCTGGCTGTCGGGCTGTGCGTGTGGCTGGTCGCCATGTTCTTCGTGCCCCTGGCTCCGGCCAACCTGCTTTGGGTGTTGGTGTTTGCCGTGATGTCTTGCGGCATTATGGGCACGCTGGGCATTATTGCCGGCCTGTGGTCCGAAAAATTCGACCAGCTCGCCGCATTTCAGAACTTCCTGATTTTGCCCGCCACGTTCTTGTCGGGTGTGTTCTACTCCATTCATAGCCTGCCGCCTTTCTGGCAGGCCGTCTCGCACTACAATCCTATTTTCTACACGATCGACGGTTTCCGATACGGGTTCTTCTCTGTATCCGACGTCTCGCCCTGGACCAGCCTGGCCGTTGTAGCCGGTGTATTTGCCGTGCTGGCCGTATATACACTGCGCCTGCTGGCCGCGGGCTACAAACTGCGGAACTAACCCTTATGTTGCCTACCCCACAAGAAGTACGCCAATATATCAACGACAACCTGAACTGCGAATTCATCGACGTTCAGGGCGACGGCTCGCACTTCGAAGCCATTATTGTCAGCCCCGAATTCGAAGGCAAACGCCTGATTGCACGCCACCAGCTGGTCTATAAAGCCCTGGGCGACCGCATGAAAAGCGAAATCCACGCACTGTCGATGCGTACCCTGACACCTGCCGAATACAACGCAAACCCGAATGGATAAGCTTTTAATCACAGGCGGCAATCGCCTGCACGGCGAAGTCGTCATCTCGGGCGCCAAAAACGCCGCCCTGCCTATTCTGTGCGCCAGCCTGCTCACGGCCGACCCGGTTCAGCTACGCAATGTGCCGTCCCTCAAAGACATCAGCACCACCTTGCGACTGCTGCAGCAAATGGGCGTACAACACCACTGGGACGGCCCGGCCCAGCTTACGCTGAATGCCGGTAACGTCACCAGCCTCGAAGCGCCCTACGAGCTGGTCAAAACCATGCGCGCCTCCATTCTGGTGCTCGGCCCGTTGCTGGCTCGCTTTGGCGAAGCCAAAGTCAGTCTGCCCGGCGGCTGTGCCATTGGCCAGCGTCCAGTCGACCAGCACATTAAAGGCTTAACAGCCATGGGCGCCGAGATCCGTATCGAACACGGGTTTGTTATTGCGAAAGCCAAGCGTTTAAAGGGCGCCACCATCCGCACCGACATGGTAACGGTGACCGGCACCGAAAACCTGATGATGGCGGCTGTGCTGGCCGAAGGCCGCACCATTCTTGAAAACGCCGCCCGCGAACCCGAAATCACCGACTTGGCCGAGTTGCTCATCAAAATGGGCGCACGCATTCAGGGCCACGGCACCGACCGCATCACCATCGAGGGCGTCGAACGGCTGCATGGCGCCGAACACACCATCGTGGCCGACCGCATCGAAGCCGGCACGTTCTTGTGCGCCGTGGGCGCCACTGGCGGCGACATCACCTTGCGCCATGCGGCTCCCGACACGCTTGGCGCCGTCCTAGACAAGCTACGCGAGGCCGGGTTAAGCATCGAATGCGGTCCCGACTGGATTCGCGGCCAAATGGACAAACGGCCTAAAGCGGTCAGTTTCCGCACCTACGAATACCCAGCCTTCCCCACCGACATGCAGGCCCAGCTTATGGCCCTGAACACCATGGCCGAAGGCACCGCCGTCATCGCCGAAAACATCTTCGAAAACCGCTTCATGCACGTGCAAGAACTGCGCCGCATGGGTGCGCAAATCGACATCGACGGCCACACTGCCGTCGTTACCGGCGTGCCCGAATTGTCGGGCGCCACCGTCATGGCCACCGACCTGCGTGCGTCGGCCAGCCTGGTCATCGCCGGCCTGGCTGCCAGCGGCCAAACCACCGTAGAACGCATCTATCACCTTGACCGCGGCTACGAACACATGGAAGAAAAGCTGCGCCTTATCGGCGCCGACATCCAACGCATCAAACAGGAACCCGCATGAGCCCCGCCTCTGCCACCGCCCCCTTGACGCTGGCCCTGTCTAAAGGCCGAATTTTTGAAGAAACCCTGCCTTTGCTCGAGGCGGCCGGCGTTCATGTTACCGAAAGCCCCGAATCGTCACGCAAGCTCATTTTGCCAACAAGCGACCCGGGGCTGCGTCTCATTATTGTGCGTGCGTCCGACGTGCCCACCTATGTACAGTACGGCGCGGCTGACTTTGGCATTGCCGGCAAAGACGTCTTGTTCGAGCATGCCGCACAACACCCGGGCGGGCTGTATCAACCTATCGACCTGAACATCGCCAAATGCCGCCTGTGTGTGGCCGTGCGCCAAGGCTTCGATTACCAGGCCGCGGTTTCACAGGGCTCGCGCCTGCGAGTGGCCACCAAGTACGTACAAGCCGCCCGCGAACACTTTGCGCGCAAAGGCGTTTATGTCGACCTGATCAAACTGTACGGCTCGATGGAACTGGCCCCACTGGTCGGGCTGGCCGATGCCATTGTCGACCTGGTGTCTACCGGCGGCACCTTAAAAGCCAACAACCTGGTCGAAGTCGAAGAAATCGTCGATATTTCTTCACGCCTGATCGTCAACCAGGCCTCGCTTAAAACTCGCGCGGCCGCCCTGCAACCGCTGCTCGACGCCTTCGCACGGGCCTCGGCCGACAAATAAACCACGCTTTCCCCTCCCGGCGGGTGCGCTTGCAACCCGCCGCTTTGACCCCATTCTCCTTTTTTGTCATAGTATTAGCTTAATTCTTGCTGTCAGGGTCACCATGCTGTCCATCAAACGCCTTAGTTCTGCCTCAGAAAATTTCGCTGCCACGTTGCGCCAGTTGTTGGCCTTCGATGCCTCACAAGACGAGTCCATCGAAAGCGCCACGGCCGACATCCTGCGTCAGGTACAAGAACATGGCGACGCAGCCCTACTCGACTACACCCATCGGTTCGACCGTGTTCAGGCCGAATCGGTCGCCGCACTCGAAATCCCCAAATCTGAATGGCAAGCCGCGCTTGACAGCCTGCCGGCCGACCAACGCGCCGCCCTTGAAGCGGCCGCCGAGCGCGTACGCACCTACCACGAGCACCAACGCAGCCAAAGCTGGTCGTACACCGAAGCCGACGGCACCGTACTGGGCCAAAAAATAACGCCTCTCGACCGTGTCGGGCTGTACGTACCCGGCGGTAAGGCAGCGTACCCGTCTTCCGTGCTCATGAACGCCATTCCGGCCAAAGTTGCCGGCGTAGCCGAGGTCGTCATGGTGACCCCCACGCCCGGCGGCGTACGCAACCCCATTGTGCTGGCGGCAGCCGCCATTGCCGGGGTCGACCGCGCCTGGGCCATTGGCGGCGCTCAGGCCGTAGGCGCACTGGCTTACGGCACGCAAAGCATCGCCGCTGTCGACAAAATCGTCGGCCCGGGCAACGCCTATGTGGCGGCGGCAAAGCGCCGTGTTTTCGGTACCGTGGGTATCGACATGATTGCCGGCCCCAGCGAAATCTTAATCATCGCCGACGGCACTACACCCGCACACTGGGTGGCGATGGACTTATTCTCGCAAGCCGAGCACGACGAACTGGCGCAATCGATTCTGCTGTGCCCCGACGCCCAGTACCTGGATGAGGTCGAACGCGAAATCAATCGTCTGTTGCCCTCCATGCCGCGCGCCGACATCATTCGTACCAGCCTGACTAACCGCGGCGCGCTTATCCTGGTCAAAGACATCGACGAAGCCTGTGCCATAGCCAACGACATCGCACCCGAACACCTCGAAATCTCTACCGAAAATGCCCACGCCGTCGCCGAAAACATCCGGCATGCCGGCGCTATCTTCATGGGCCGTTTCAGCTCCGAATCGCTAGGCGACTATTGCGCCGGCCCCAACCACGTTCTACCCACATCCCGCACGGCACGGTTCTCATCGCCGCTGGGGGTGTATGATTTCCAGAAACGCAGCAGCCTTATCCAGGTTTCGCACCAAGGTGCGCAAACACTGGGCAAAATTGCCGCCACGCTGGCCTACGGCGAAGGTCTGCAAGCCCACGCCGCTAGCGCCGAATACCGGCTTGACGCCGCCAACACCTAGCTTTTTGGGGCGCAAGCCCCAGTTATACAGATTATTATGCGTACCGCCGAAATCACCCGCAACACCAACGAGACCCGCATCCGCGTGTCCATCAACCTCGACGGCACCGGCCGCCAGAGCATCAACACCGGTGTGCCTTTCCTCGACCACATGCTCGACCAGATCGCCCGCCATGGCCTGATCGACCTCGATATCCATTGCGACGGCGACACGCACATCGACGACCACCACAGTGTCGAAGACGTAGGCATTGCCCTGGGGCAAGCCTTTGCCGCCGCGGTCGGCGACAAAAAGGGCCTGCGCCGCTACGGCCACGCCTACGTACCGCTCGACGAAGCCCTATCGCGCGTCGTCATCGACTTTTCCGGTCGCCCCGGGCTCGAACTCCATGTACCCTTCACGCGCTCGCACATTGGGCAATTCGACGTCGACCTGACACAAGAGTTTTTCCAGGGTTTCGTCAATCACGCCCTGGTCACGCTACACATCGACAACCTGCGCGGCACCAATTCGCACCACCAGTGCGAAACCGTCTTCAAGGCGTTCGGCCGCGCCCTGCGCATGGCGACTGAAATCGACCCGCGCGCCACCGACGTCATTCCATCCACCAAGGGCGTTCTGTAAGCATCGTGAATACCATCGCCATTGTTGATTACGGCATGGGCAACTTCCACTCGGTTGCCCGCGCCCTGCAAGCAGCCGCGCCCGATGCCGACGTGCGCATCTGCCGTAACGCCGCCGACATCGCCGCCGCGTCACGCGTTGTGTTCCCCGGGCAGGGCGCCATGCCCGACTGCATGCGCACCCTGAGCGAATCGGGCTTGCGCGATGCGGTATTGCAAGCCGCCCGATCAAAGCCCCTGCTGGGCGTGTGTGTTGGCGAGCAAATGCTGTTCGACACCAGCGAAGAAGGCAATACACCATGCCTGGGTCTGTTCGCCGGCCAAGTCAAAAAATTTCAGGGCCCGCAGTTTGCTTCATCGCGCCAGCACGGCGACCAGGCCCACGAGCTGCTCAAGGTACCCCACATGGGCTGGAACCGGGTACAACACACCCGCTCCCACCCGCTGTGGCAAGGCATTGAGGACGGCACCCACTTTTATTTCGTGCACAGCTACTACGCGCAACCGGCCGACCCGGCCCTTACCGTAGGCCAAACGCACTACGGTTTGACCTTTACCTGCGCCGTTGCTGCCGATAACATTTTTGCTGTGCAGTTTCATCCCGAAAAAAGCGCCGACCCGGGTCTGCGCCTTTATCGCAATTTTGTCGACTGGAACCCTTAAGCGGTTACGCCAACCTCCCACACTTCTTTTGATTGACTGACTCAGATCATGCTTCTCATCCCCGCTATCGACCTTAAAGACGGACATTGCGTACGCTTGCGCCAAGGTGACCTCGCCGACGCAACCATCTTCTCGGAAGACCCAGCCGCTATGGCTACCGAATGGCTCGACCAGGGGGCACGACGCCTGCACCTGGTCGACCTGAACGGCGCTGTGGCGGGTACCCCGAAAAACCTGACCGCGATCAAGTCTATTTTGCGCGCCATGGATGACGAGATCCCCGTGCAGATCGGCGGTGGCATTCGCGACCTGAACACCATCGAAAGCTATCTAGACATTGGCATTACGTATGTCATTATCGGTACGGCCGCAGTCAAAGACCCGGGCTTTTTGCGCGATGCTTGCAGCGCCTTCCCGGGCAGCATTATTGTGGGTCTTGACGCGCGCGACGGCAAAGTCGCCACCGACGGCTGGAGCAAACTGACCCGCCATGACGTTTACGACATTGCCCGAAAATTCGAAGACTACGGCTGCGAATCCATTATCTACACCGATATTGGTCGTGACGGCATGCTGTCGGGCGTTAACATTGAAGCCACCGTCAAGCTGGCCCAGGCCGTCAGTATTCCTATTATTGCCTCGGGCGGCGTGACCGACCTGAAGGACATCGAAGCCCTGTGCGCCGTCGAAGAAGAGGGCGTTGAAGGCGCTATTCTGGGCCGCAGCATCTACGAAGGCACGCTCGACTTCGGCGCGGCACAAGCCTTGGCCGACGAACTGAACGGCGAGACAGAATGACCGCCATGTCAGAACCCGTCGAGTCGGCCCGCATCGGGACCGGCAACAACGCACAGGCAACAACAGGCACACCGGCCGATAGCGGCCTGACCCGCCGCATTATCCCCTGCCTCGACGTGACCGCCGGCCGCGTGGTTAAAGGCGTCAACTTCGTAGGCTTGGTCGACGCCGGCGACCCGGTCGAAATTGCACGTCGCTACAACGAACAGGGCGCCGACGAACTGACCTTTTTAGACATTACGGCCACCAGCGACAACCGCGACCTGATTCTGCCCATTATCGAGGCCGTCGCATCGCAAGTGTTCATCCCGCTTACCGTCGGTGGCGGGGTGCGCCAGGTGGCCGATATCCAGCGCCTGCTCAATGCCGGCGCCGACAAGGTGTCTATCAACAGCGCCGCCGTCAGCAACCCCGAACTGGTCCGTGAAGCGGCCAACTATCACGGCTCGCAATGCATTGTGGTCGCTATCGACGCACGCCGTGTGTCGGCCGAAGGCGAGCCCCCACGCTGGGAAATTTTTACGCACGGGGGCCGCAAAGCCACCGGCATCGACGCCGTGCAATGGGCCGAAAAAATGGCGGCCTACGGGGCCGGCGAAATCCTGCTTACCAGTATGGATCGCGACGGCACAAAATCGGGCTTCGACCTTGAGCTGACCCGTGCGGTATCCGACGCGGTACCTGTGCCGGTCATTGCGTCGGGCGGTGTCGGCAACCTGCAGCATCTAGTCGACGGCGTCACCGCCGGTCGTGCCAGCGCCGTTCTCGCAGCCAGTATTTTCCACTTTGGCGACCACACCGTGCGCGAAGCCAAAGCCCTGATGGCGCAACACGGTATTCCGGTACGGTTATAGTCGCGGCCCTTTGCGCAGCATTAATCAAGCAGAATCTTACTGACATGAACTCCTGGATTTCCGACGTCAAATTTGACGAAAAAGGCTTGATTCCCGCCATTGCACAAGACGCTGACACCGGCGTTATTTTGATGGTGGCCTGGATGAACGCCGAGTCACTTGCCGAAACGGCTCGCACGGGCCGCGCGGTGTACTGGTCGCGTTCACGCGGGCGCTTGTGGCGTAAAGGCGAAGAGTCGGGCCACGTTCAACACCTGCGCGAAATCCGCCTAGACTGCGACGCCGACGTGTTGTTGTTAAAGGTAAAACAAGACGGCGGCATTGCCTGCCACACCGGTCGCGAAAGCTGCTTTTACCGGCGGCTTGACGACCACCAGGGCCTGGCAATTGGTGTCGACAACGTATTATCGGCGCCGGCCGCAGCGGCAGGTCAACTAGCAACGCCCAACAACGCCCCCAACGACGCCGTCTGGAACAGCATCGAACCCGTCCTGAAAGACCCTGAACATATTTACAAATAACTATTGGCGCACGAACGGCTCGACCCACTGCTAAAGTGATTCATCATGAATACTGCAAACGATATTTTGGCCCGTCTGGCCGACACACTGGAAAGCCGCCTGCCCAAGAACGGGGGTGACCCGGCGTCGTCATACAGCGCCCGACTGCTTTCCAAGGGCCCCGACGCCTTCCTGAAAAAAATTGGCGAAGAAGCCACCGAACTGGTCATGGCCGCCAAAGACGAATCGCGCGAAAAAATCGTCTACGAAACTGCCGACCTCTGGTTTCACAGCATGGTTGCACTGGCACACTATGGCCTGCGGCCCGAAGATGTTTTGAATGAGCTGGCCCGGCGCGAAGGCACTTCAGGCATTGCCGAAAAAGCCGCGCGGAGCGAATAAGCCCCCCTATCGCATACCCTAGCTGTGGTAAAAAGAGCAATCGTATACACTCAAGTTTTGGCGGGCGGCACGTTAACCTGGCGTCAACATGGCCCTTGGCTTTAACGTATGCCCACCCCGGGTTTTAAAATAGATTTTTCAGCAACATTCATGAGCACCTGCCTGTTTTGCAAAATCGCCGCCGGCGAAATTCCTTCCAAAAAGGTCTTCGAAAACGAAGAAATGCTCGTGTTTCACGACATCAACCCTGCGGCCCCGGTGCATTTGCTGGTTATCCCAAAGCACCATGTCACATCTATGCAAGACATCACCGAAGCCGATGCTGGCTGGTTGGGTAGAATGATGGCGGCCATCCCAAAAATTGCAGCCGACAACGGTTGCCGGCCTGGACCCGACGGCGGTTTCCGCGTGGTGGCCAACAGCGGCGCCGACGGCGGCCAAGAAGTCGGGCACTTGCACTTTCATATTATTGGGGGCCCGCGCCCCAGGGCGCAACGCGTTGCACCTGCCGCATAGCCCACAAAACGTACACGTATAACTACAACACACTTACACCACACACATTCGCGGTTCGCACCGCACGGAGAGCAACATGGGTAGTTTCAGCATTTGGCACTGGCTTATCGTTTTGGTCATCGTCGCCCTGGTTTTTGGCACCAAAAAACTGCGCAACATGGGTGAAGACCTTGGCGGCGCCGTCAAAGGGTTCAAGAAAGGCATGGCCGACGCCACTGAAGAAGGCAAAAAGACCGAATCAGTTACACAAAAATCCATCGATGGCGACACCATCGACGTTCAGGCCAAAGAAAAGAAAGACGCCTAATCTTCAGGGTCTGCGGTGTTCCCCAACCCCTAACGGTTAACCGTCATGTTTGATATCAGTTTTACCGAACTGATGATCATCGGCATTGTTGCCCTGGTCGTCATCGGCCCCGAACGTCTACCCAAAGTGGCTCGCACATTGGGCCACTTGCTTGGGCGTGCCCAGCGTTACGTCAACGATGTCAAAACCGACATCAAGCGCGAGATGGACGCGGGCGACCTGAACGACGTCAAAAACCAGTTTACCGAAGCGGCCTCGTCGGTAAAAGCGTCTATTGAAGATGCCTCGCGCACCATCGAAGACCCCATGAAAGCCGCCCGCGACGCCGTCGAAAACGCCGGCAAGTCGTTGCAAAGCTCGTTGGTTGACTTTGACGGCTACGAGCCGGATGCAGCGGCCAAAGAAGCCCAAAATGAAGCGCTTGCCGACAATACATCGCCAGCAAACAATGCCAATGGCAATAGCGGCGCCTCAGGCCAAGCACAGACGCCGCAAGCTCAAGACAGCGCCAATGCCTTGCACAATGCACCGGAAAGCACCAGTGCGCCGGAAGACGCCAAGCGTGCAGCTGCAGCGCCCGCCGCCTCATCCAACAGCAACACCGGAACAACGCCGTGACCACTGAAGACAGCAGCGCCGACACCTTTGTTTCGCACCTTATCGAATTACGTACGCGTCTGATTCGCGCCGTAGGCGCGATTCTGCTCGTGTTTATTGCGCTGTTCTTGTACCCCGGCGCATCGGCCATTTACGACGCCCTGGCTCAACCCATGCTGGCGTCGTTACCCACCGGCACCAACATGATAGCCACCGGTGTGATCACGCCCTTTATGGTGCCGATCAAAGTCACATTACTCGCCGCTTTTGTTATTGCGCTGCCCGTGGTGCTTTACCAGGCGTGGGCGTTTGTCGCCCCCGGGCTTTACAAACACGAACAACGCCTAGCCCTGCCGCTTATTTTGTCCAGCACCTTGCTGTTCTTGCTGGGCATGGCGTTCTGCTATTTTGTCGTGTTCAAAACCGTCTTCGAATTTATTGCCGGTTTCGCGCCCGAATCGGTCACCCCCGCGCCCGACATCGAAGCCTACGTCAGCTTTGTCATTACCATGTTCATGGCCTTTGGCCTGACCTTCGAAGTGCCCATTGCTGTGGTGCTGCTGGTTAAAACAGGCATGACCACCGCCGAAAAACTGCGCAATGCCCGCGGCTACGTCATTGTAGGCGCCTTCGTTATTGCCGCCGTCGTCACACCGCCCGACGTCATTAGCCAGTTCATGCTGGCCGTACCCTTATGCCTGCTGTTTGAAGTAGGCCTGCTGGTGGCCAGCCGCATGAAACCACTCAGCGCCGACGCCGAAAACGCCGAAGCTACCGAGTAACTTCTTGACCGTGCGCAGCGCTTGCTTGAAGCGCTGCAAAGTGGTCGTGGCGAACATCACACATCAGGCCGCTGCGCTTTCAAGGCACACGCCATAAAAGGTAGAACGAGTGCCGATGACGCAACCAAAGCCGCATCTGCCCCCGCCTCTACAAACGCCGCGGCACGCTCTGGTGTGCTGGCACCGCCAACGCCAATAATGCGTAAATCAAGCTGCTCAGCGCGTATCAACTGCGTCGCCTTTTTGACGGCATCAAGAGACAACTGATAAATTGCCCCACCATGCACGCCTGCCATATGGCGTGAAGCCCCAAAGTACGGACGGCCATCAGGATCTTCAACTTTGCGTGCAAGCGCATTCATCATGACTACGCCGTCGGCTGCACCGGCTACCGTGCGCAAAAAGCCATCAAGCGAATGACCTAAATGCCCAACTTTAAGCAGCACTGGACGCCCCCTGGCACCCCGACGCACGGCTAACGCAATATCGCGTGAAAGCGCCAAGTCTTTATAGACCGCCCCCTCTGCCACATTAACGTTCGGACACGACAGATTCGCTTCAACAATATCAGCACCCGCATCCACCACCATTTGCGCAAGCGTTTCAAACTCTTGCACAAAATCGCTTTGCGCCATGCCGGGCTGAGTTGTACCCACAATAGAAGCAATCAGCACCTGACCATCAAGTAAAGCGTGTTTTGTCACTTCAATATCGCGCTGCCAAAACTCGGGAGGGAGCGACGGCATGCCGATTGATCCTCCGGTTGGTGCAACATCCAGCGGCAAGGTCGGGGCAGCCAAAGTATTTGCGGTCGAATCGTCCTCATAAACATTTGAATGCGGATCGATAAAAGCAAAGTTAGGTACAGGGTGCGCAATTCGCTCGTATAGGCGAACAGTTTTATAAGTCAGAATGTCGAACCCTAATTTACTGTATGTTGACAGCCACTTAGAGTTGATTCCTGGCCCTGCCGCAACGCCAAAGCGCGAATTAACCGCTAACCCGAGAAGCGACTTTTGGGGGACTTTTGGAACATGCGGAAACGGGCCATCGAAGCTAGGCCCCAACGCGGCATTCTCTTCAAAGCTTTTATCAAATCGGTACATAGGGGAATCACCCCACGTACTTGCAACATTTACGTTGTTTTGCTCGCCATCGGATGAGATGGCGAAGATGTTGTGATTGGTCACCATAGATCCCCTGTCTGGATGCTGTCAGAAGTCAGAATGTTTGCGTGCGCTGAGTCTGCATAAGCAAACGCAGTCATGCCCTTTAAAGCGCCATAGAACGAACTATTAAATTCAGTACATCAGCCTATTAAAAATAAACCAAATTCTGTTTTAGTACGGTCGTGCCGTCAACATAAATTTGCATCGCTGGCAAAGGCTGCCCGGCAATAGCCTGTAGGCATAGAGCACTACATCAGTGTTATCCCTGTCTTGCGTTAACGTGTTGTTTACATCCAGAATGACATTCGTTTTTAAAGTTGGCTCATGGCAATTTTCAGCACATTCCTTCACCCCAACCAGAAAGAGGGCACCCATGGTAGCAAGACTCAACATCCTGACTAAGTTAGGCCGCGCAGTTGGCATCTCCGCCTTTAGCATTGCCTGTCTGGCCGCATTCCCCGCATCTGCTGCTGCGGCTGAAGTTCAACTCAAAGCGGCGTCGTTTATTCCATTCAACACAGCATTCGGTAGACCGTTCAAGGCATTCATCGATCGCGTCAACGAAACAGGGAAAGGCGTCATACAGATTTCGGCTGTAGGGCCCGAAGCAATTCCCGGGATGGAACAACCTAATGCGCTGCGCAGTGGGCTCGTAGACATGATCGCCAATCCGCCCAGCATGTACAAATCTGCCGTACCCGAAGCGCACGTGCAAGACCTCTCGAACATGACCCAGGCTGAACAGCGCGCCTCGGGCGGGCAAGCCGCAATGAACGAATCCCTCAAGAAGAAACTGAATGCCGTTTCCCTTACCGCATATGGTAACGGAGTGCCCTTTTACCTATACCTCACCCAAGACAAAGTCAAAAGCATTGAAGATTTCAAAGGTCTCCGGATACGCTCACAACCCAATTACGCGCCTTTCTTGCGCGCACTGGGCGCCAGCCAAACCATGGTGGCCATTCCCGAAACCTACACTGCACTTGAGCGCGGCGTTGTCGACGGTCTCGGCTACCCTGGCTGGGGTATCGAAGACCTGGGCTGGGACAAAATGCTCAAAGTGCGTGTCGAGCCGGGTTTCTATTCGGTGGTCGTCAATATCATGATGAACAACAAAAAGCTCGAACAGCTTACGCCTGAGCAACGCAAGGTGATTGACGATGCCGTCGTGTGGTTTGAGGACTACATGGTTCAGTACGATAAAGAGACCACGCTTAAAAGTTTTGAAGCGCAAAAGGCTGCCGGTATTAAAGCCGTTAACCTTGGCCCCGAATACCTGAAGCTGGCACGCGACGCCATGTGGGAGGATGTACTGAAGAACAGCCCTAAAGAAGCACAGGCCCTTCAGCCTCTTTTCCAGAAATAAACTTACTTAGTAACCAAACAACGCTACACAGCATCCCGGGCCCAATCTCGACACTCGATCGTTATGGGCCCGTCTGCCTTCGGAATCAAACATGCACCACCTGATGATGCTCCACTATTACGTCATACGAATCCTGGCGACATTCGCTGGTTTTTGTGTTGCCTTCCTTATTGTTGCCATCGGCGCAGAAGCCATCATGCGGTCACTAGATCTTGGTTATGTCCCTGGCATCATCGACTACTCGGAGTACTCGCTATTCCTGATCGCCATCCTGGCCGCGCCATGGTTATTGAACCAAAATCAGCACATTCGGGTTGACATCGTTCTTGCCCAGCTAAAGCCGGCCTCGCGACATCGCGTAGAACAACTGATCAACCTCATCCTGCTTATTATCGCGGCGACCATTCTTTACTATGGCGCGATAGTGCTTATAGAGTCCTGGGAACGTCAGGAAATTGTCTTTCGCGAAATAGAAATTCCTGACTGGTGGATGCAATGGCAAATACCCTTGGCCATGCTACTCATGTGCATCGAACTCCTGCAACGCCTGTTCTGGCCAAATTGCAGCTACCAACCCCAAGGAGCCTCTTGGCTGGACGATGACGACACCGAACCTCTTAAATCAAGCAACACCGGAGAATAACCGTGGATTGGATCACCGTCATTAGCGTAATGTTTGGGGGCGTCATACTGGCACTATTGCTTGGTATTCCCATCGTGTTCTCTTTCCTGTTGGTCAATATTATTGGCGCAGTATTCGTTTTGGGCGGCGAGGTAGGTTTGCTGCAGATGATTCGGAATATGCAAAGCGCGGTTGCAAGCTACTCATTGGTTCCCGTCGTGCTGTTTGTGTTCATGGGCGAGATAATGCTGCATACAGGGATCGCTTCTCGTGCAATCGACGCCATCGACAAGCTATTTACCCGGGTGCCTGGCCGGCTATCCATGATTGCAGTTGTGGGTGGCACAATCTTCTCTTCGCTGTCTGGGTCGACCATCGCAAATACGGCCGTACTCGGCAAAACACTGCTGCCACAAATGCTGGCAAAAGGTTATGCGCCAACAATTTCGATGGGGCCCATCATGGCAATCGGCGGAGTGGCAATGCTGATCCCGCCATCAGGGCTAGCCGTACTGTTAGCAAGCCTGGCCGAGATATCAGTAAATCATGTGCTAATCGCAGGCATCATCCCCGCATTGCTTATGGCCGCAGCCTTTTTCGCCTATATAGGTATCCGCTGCACAATTAACCCGTCTTTGGCTCCCAGTTATGAAATTGATCAACGCTCCTGGGGCGAACGCATAAAGCCACTATTTATCTATGTCTTGCCGTTGCTGATAATTTTTATCGCGGTTGTGGGTAGCATGGTCGGCGGTATTGCCACCCCCACCGAATCAGCGGCGCTGGGCTCTTTGGCAAGTATCGCGGTAGCGGCCTGCTATCGCGCCGTAAACCTCAAGAACCTCGCTCGCTCACTTAAAGAAACGCTCACGTTTTCAGCGATGATCTTGTTTGTCGTCTGCGCCTCATCAACGTTTTCGCAAATTCTGGCATATTCAGGGGCAACACAAAGCATATCTGCGCTGATCACCGGCATGGATCTGTCTCCAGTAGTGCTGCTGCTGGCTATGCTCTTGCTGCTGCTTGTATTGGGGTGCTTCATGGATCAGGTCAGCATGATGATGCTAACCTTGCCACTGTTCATGCCACTCATCACCGCGGCAGGCCTTAACGAGGTTTGGTTCGCCGTACTGATGCTGGTCGTACTTGAAATCAGTTTATGCACCCCGCCCTTTGGATTACTGCTGTTTGTCATGCAAGGGGTCGCACCGCGGGGTACCAGTCTGCGACAAATCTATGGCTCGGTAACGCCATTCATTTTGATACAGCTCGTTTTCATGCTGATCATCGTGGCGTTTCCTGCTGTTGCGCTTTGGCTGCCTTCGGCCATTCTTAAGTAAGCATCAGCCCCAAAAAGCTAGACCTTAGCCTATCAAAGGCCGCGCCAAAAACAAATACAAACTTACTTTTGGCGCGGCTTCAGGAGCCGCTAATCAGAGGTCTTTTTATCGTTGAGAATCAGGCCTGCCACCAGGTCGGCCATCGCAGTGACGTCTCTTGTGTCGCGAAGCCGTTGGTTAATGGAAAACCCGTCGAAAGCCATCCAGATTAAATGCGAAAGCAAACCCTCTTTTAGCAAATGCTGACGATCTTCCGGCAAAATTTCGGCCAATAAATCAGACAAATACTGCTCGACATACGCCAAAAGATTATTCGGCTTTCCCATTTCCGGGGGGGCAGACGCCAGCGCCTCGATGAGCGTGTTGGCAAACGAGTGATCGGTTGCAGGCAGATCTCCCCACAAGCCAACCAACAACCGCCTTAGCTGCATTGATGGCGATCGGAGCTTTCTAACCGCCGTTGCAAGCTTGTCTAGCTCTTGTATTTGCCATGGCCGATAGACCTCGTAGAGCAGCGAAATTTTTGAGTCGAAGTACACATACAACGTCCCCACGTTCATTTCGGCTTGCCGGGCAATTTCGGCCATTGTTGTCGCCGTGTACCCCTTTCTTGAAAACAAATCAAAAGCCGAAACCAGAATGGCTTCACGCATGTCGTTTTTCTTGACTTGAACCATAAATATTAAGCATTTGACGGAAAGTGAACACCTATTCTAACCCTTGATCCCTAGTATTTACACTAAGCCAGGCCAAATACCGTTGACAGGCCATCACCGATAGCTAAAAATAGAATCATATTTATTTTTGAGGCTAAAGATCATGACCATTACTGTCGAGGAAATAAAAGCCCTTGTGCAGCCACACGCTGTTCACAAGCGTGTTTATACCGATCAATCCATTTTCGACCTTGAAATCGAGCGAATCTTCAATAAAACCTGGATCTTCGTTGCGCACGAAAGCCAACTACGAAACCCTGGCGACTTTGTGCGTGCGCGTATCGGCACCCAAGACTACATTGCCACCCGCGGTGAACAAGGCGAAATCAACGTTATTCAAAACCGCTGCACACACCGCGGCGCAACGGTATGTCACGAACCACACGGCAACACCAAACGTTTCGTCTGTGGTTACCACCAATGGATGTTCGACCTGGGGGGAACGCTGCGAGGCCTGCCTCATCGCCAAAGCTACCCCGATACCTTTGTGCCAGAGTCAGAACAATATGCATTAAAGAAAGCCCCCCGGGTTGCAGAGTATCGTGGCTTCATTTTTGCCAGCCTTAGCGCCACTGGGCCAGACCTCGAAACCTTTCTTGGCCCGATGCTGGTTGCAATAGACAACCTTGTTGATCGATCACCGGTTGGCAAAATCGAACTCGTCCAGACCGCTTTTCGTCTTGAGTACAAAGGCAACTGGAAAATGCATCATGAAAATGCAAACGACACCATTCATCCAGGCGTTGTCCACAACTCATCGGTACAAACCGCACGTCAGCACGGTCCAGAAAGCACAAGCTTCGACTTTGGACAAACACGTGAAATGCTGCAAGGTAACGGCTTTAGCAAAAAAGAATGGGAAGGCATCGAGCAAGTCGCCGTACCAGGTGGGCACAGCTATATGGACGGCATCTACCGTAATGGCCTGCTCGCCCGCAAAGAAGTCGACCCGGTTCGAGACGCCTACGAAGATGCGATGATCAAGGCTTATGGCATTGAACGCACGCGCAGCATTCTTGACCTCGACCGTTTCAACAACCTGATCTACCCCAATATCAACATCAACGCCCAGTACCACCAACTTCGCATCGTTCATCCTGTGGCGCCAGACCGCACCTTGGTGATATCGCACTGCTTCAAGCTTGTCGGCGCTCCCGACGAAATCTTCCACCGCGCGATTCGATTTTTAACTAACCTTGGTTCGCCCGCATCAATGATTTATGGTGACGACGCCACTATTTTCGAACGCTGCAACGTTGGCCTGCGCAGCAGTGGTGAAGACACCTGGGTAGACATGCAGCGAGGGGTCGGCCTGGAACGCCCCTTGCCAAACGGCAGCACAATCAGCGCCGCTACCGAAGCCCCTATCCGCTCACAATTTCATGCCTGGCTTGACTACATGACTGCCGGAGACCAATCATGACCCACCCTTCCAACACTGTCGGCGCGTCGATCGACTACAGCACAATTCAGCAATTTCTTTATCGCGAAGCCAGGCTGCTTGACCAGTTGCTCTACGACGATTGGCTTTCTCTGTTCGCCGACGGCGGTACGTACTGGATCCCCGCAGTTCGCGGGCAAACAGACCCGCTCAACGTACCCTCCATCATCTACGAAAACACAGATTTGCTTAAGATGCGGGTGCGTCGTCTTGCCGACGAACGGACATACCAGTCGGCGCCACGCCCCTACACCACTCACATCGTTGGCAATATTCTTGTCGAAGACCCGGGTCAGCACGACCTCGTCGTCCACTCGTCACTGATGGTCCACGAGTTTCGAGACGAGCAACGTAGACTGTTTTCCGGCTTATGCACCCATGTGTTGCGCAACACGCCCGAAGGGATGAAAATTGCCTCCAAACGCATCGAGCTGACCGACTGCGATGGGCTGCATACCGCATTCATGAGCCTGCTCTAGTCGACACGGGGTAACTCAATAATGACCCGCATTGTCAACTTCATAGAAAAAACCATTAGCCTTGCCTCCGGCATGCGTAACGCCGACATCAACTTTGACACGATGACCGCCAGCGCGGTTGTCATGGTGTCAGATGTCATGCGTAACGGCAGGCCGCTGGTGGGCGTAGCCTTCGACTCTATCGGTCGATATGGGCACGGAGCCTTGCTCCAAGAGCGCTTTATACCTCGGCTGCTAAATGCCCCCCCCTCAACATATGCCAACCCTCATGGCCCTGGTATTTGTCCACACAGACTCTGGTCAGTGGTCATGGCAAACGAAAAGGCTGGTGGTCACGGCGAGCGTGCCGGCGCAGTCGGGCTGATCGACGCAGCAGCCTGGGACCTCCAGGCAAAAATCGAAGACAAACCGCTTTGGGCCTTGCTAAACGAGAAATTTCCAGGCGCGTCTACGCCGAACCAAACTGCAATTTACGCCAGCGGCGGCCATTACCGCCCCAACGAGGGGCTTGACGGGCCTAAACAAGAGATCTCCCGATACTGTCAGCGTGGGTTTACTCGTTTCAAAATCAAAGCTGGGGGTCTGCCTATCGAGCAAGACTTGGTACGCATCGAAATGGCTATTGACGCTGCCGGTGGTGCGGAAAACCTGTCTCTTGATTTCAATGCAGGGCTTACCGAAGCAAATGCCCACGATTGGCTAAATGCAGTCAAGGGCCGTCAGCTCGCCTGGGTCGAAGAGCCCGTTGACCCGCTAAATTACCAACTTTTGGCCGAACTGTGTCATGCCTACCCAGGCGCAATCAGCACGGGTGAAAATTTGTTTTCTTTTGCCGACACCAGGAACCTTCTGCGCTATGGCGGTATGCGGCCAAACAAAGACCTGCTTAATATGGACATCTCTTTAAGCTACGGCTTGGTCGAATACGGGCGTATTCTTGATTTATTGGCCGCATGCGGCTGGTCGCGCAGCGCCTGCATTCCACATGCGGGGCACCTACTATCTGCGCACGCAGCGGCCGGGCTTGGGTTGGGCGGGCACGAAACGGCGCCTGATCACCCCATATTTGGCCAATTCCCCGAGGGGAGCAGCATTGTCGACGGCCAATTGCGACTCGGAGACATCCCCGGCACCGGACTAGAACACACTGCTGGCCTAAAAAGCATTTTTAGCTCGATACTTTCTTGATCCAAACACCGACAGCACACTTCCTACCAGGAGAACAGCATGGCAAAACTTCGACACGTCGCGATTCAGGTACCCGACCTTGAGCGCGCTGCAGCCTTTTACGTTAATGCATTAGAAATGGAGCGCGTGGCAGAGGCAGAATCGCCCATCGGCAATGCCGTCATGCTAACCGACGGTACGATGAACCTGACATTGCTCAACTTCCCCGACGGGAAAGGCGGTCAGGTCAATGGACCCGATTGGGCAGGCATCCACCACATCGGTTTTGTTGTAGATAACGAAGAAGAAACCGCCAAAAAAATTGAGGCGGAAGGGGGTAAATTTTTCCTGAAACTTCCGGACAACTACCCCGGCGTCGACGCTGAGTCAAAATATAAAGATCCGTTCGGCGTCGTTTTCGATGTCTCAGAGCATATCTGGACAATTACCAAAAAAAACTGAAATTGCACAACACCGCCACATGCCGGCAAAACTAATAGCCGGCATGTGTCGGGCGGTATTCACTGGTGCCGCGCCCGCAACACCGACGACAAGATATGCTCTGGCGTAAAGGGTTGTTTTTCAACAGCCACACCGACAGGCCTTAAAGCATCATTAACGCCAGACCAGATGGCCCCGATTGCTCCCACTGTGCCAGCCTCCCCAACCCCTTTTGCGCCCAACAGTGTTTCGCGCTCGGGTGTAGACACGTGCAATACTTTAATGTCAGGCATTTCAGAGGCCATGGGTACCAAATAGTCGGCCAACGACGCATTGGTCATTTGCCCTGTTTCACTGTAGGTGCAGTTTTCGTAAAGAGCAGCACCAATTCCCTGAACTACCCCCCCTCGGACTTGCTCATCGACAAGCATCGGGTTAATCACACGACCACAGTCTTCCACCACCCAGAAGTCAAGCACTTTGACCTCTCCTGTTTCAATGTCAACCTTGACCGCCGCCGCCTGAATGCCATTGGCCAGAAAATAAGGTTTATCGGAAGGCGCAAAACTACGCTCAACGGCTAATGGCGGCAAGTCGCGCAAAGGTACCTGTGTTGAGTCGTAGTGTGCGGTATACGCCAGCTCGGCAAGCGTACAAACGACCTCTCCCGACGCATCAATAACCGCCGACCCCTGAAGCTGCAAATGCTTCGGATCAAAACCTTTCCAGGCCGCAGCAATAGCAAGCAAATTGGCTTTAAGTGTTTGAGAAGCCCGCAAAGCAGCCTCGCCGCCAAGCGCAATGCCTCGGGAAGCCCAGGTGCCACCGCCAAGCGGATCATTTTGGGTATCACCACTGCAAACAACGACCTCGCTCAAGGCGCAACCCATGGTATCTGCAATAATTTGCGCCAAACCTGTATGGGCACCTTGCCCATTTTCGGATGCGCTGGTCGCGCAGTAAAAGCTGCCATCAGCCTGCAACTGCAATCGCACACTTTCTTTGCCCGCAACCCTGACACCATTACGCCCATACAGGCCCGCACCCACACCGGTCTGCTCGATGAAGGTGCACAACCCAACACCAACATAAGCCGTGTCGTTATCTGCTGCTTTTTGCCTTTGAATATAGGACTGGAAGCCGGTGTCTTGTGCCAGCGTGTCTAGACACTGTTGCAAAGACAGGTTACTTAACTGCTCATTCGGCACTGCCTCAAAGTCGCTAGCACTTACATAGTTTTTACGCCGAATCTGCAATCGGTCAATACCAGCAGCTGCAGCAGCATTATCGAGCAGCTGCTCGATAATGGCGGCGGCCAGCGGCTGACCCACTGCGCGATAAGCCCCGGTGGGCACCTTGTTTACGAACGCACCCCTAACGCGACCTTGTCGCGCAGGAATGCGATAGGCCGACCCGCACATTTCCAAAACCTGGAGTGCCTCGCCCACACTGCTTCTTGGGTATAGCGAGACCGCCCCAAACGTAAACAGGACATCGAATCGCAACCCCAGGATAGTCCCTTCTTCGTCGACAGCCAGCGATGCCGTAGCCTTTGCATCGCGAGCATGCGCATCGCTGACGAAAGATTCGAGGCGGTCGGCCTGATACTTGACCGTTATACCCAACAACTTTGCAATTGCCACAGCTGCCATTTCATCTGGATAAGCATGCAGCTTTATGCCAAACGCCCCACCAACGTCAGGGCATATGACTCTGACACTTGACAAGGGAACGCCCAATTGCCGGGAATAAATCTCCTGCATTTGAAAGGGCGACTGATGCGACTGATAAACAACCAACGAATTATTTCGGGCATCGAACTGCGCAACAACACCGCGCGACTCTAATGGCACACCCGTTTGCCGCCCAAAAGAGAACTGGTGCGAGACTACGAAAGGCGCATTCTCGAACACGCCATCAACGTCTCCATTCGAAACCGTGCGCTCTAGAGCAAGATTGCTTTCAATCGCGGGATGCGCCAAGGGCGCTGACGGCATTAACGCCAATTCGGCATCAACAACCGGATCAAGCTCTTCCCAATCGATGTCAATCGCATCCAGAGCATCTTCGGCCTGGGCGCGGGTATCGGCAACGATAGCCACCACCGGCTCGCCTTGCCAAAACACCTCGTCGATCGCCAAAGGATGCTGAGGCGCTGAAACATGCTGCGGCAGCAAGGCAAGGCTGGTCACCCATGCACCGCAAACAGACAACAAATCGCGACCACTGATGACTTTGTAAACGCCCGGCAATGCCTCTACGTGCGAGTTGTCACCCAAAGCAAACCGCGCCCGGGCGAAAGGACTTCGATAGAAGGCAATATGGTAATGCTGCCCCAACCTCAGGTCGTCGAGATATGTCCCACGACCGGCAACCAGCAAATTCGCCTTACTGCGTTTTTGCGAAGTCCCCACCAGTCCATTTGTGAACTCATGCAGCTTATTCATTGCGATTGCGCTCCAAAATCACTTCTTCGATGGCATCAACAATGGCGTGATAACCGGTGCAACGACAAAAATTGCCGGAAATTTCTTCTCGAATTTGAGTGCGATCGACCTCGCGCCCCGACTCAACGAGCTCGAGCCCAGTCAGCAACATGCCCGGCGTACAGTAGCCACATTGCAAAGCATTGTGCTCAACAAATGCCCTCTGCAGGCGAGCGGCTTCACCCGATTGGCTCACGCCTTCAATGGTCTGAACAGAGCGGCCATCGAGCTGGGCTGCAAACATCAAACACCCCCTGACAACCACACCGTCTACGCGAACATTGCATGCGCCACAAATGCCCGACTCACACCCCACATGCGTACCCGTCAGGCCAAGATCATGACGAAGAAAATCGACCAGATTGCGACGAACAGGCACAACCCGCGTCATCGTTTGACCGTTGACATTTACGGTAATGCACGCTTCTTTAACTGTTTCCACAAGCCGCCTCCTGGAACACCCCTAACAAAACCCGATGTATCAGCGCCCGAACTTGCTCGCGTCTAACCTGCTCGTGCTCGATAGAATCGATCTCGAGCTGATTCGAAACTTTATCGGCTACAGAACTAGCCAGCGCCGCATTAGCCTCTTGCGCTTCGGCCAGGTCGCGAGCTTCGGCAGACAAGACCGGCGTTGGCCCGACCCCAAATGTGACCATATCAAGGTCGCGGACAATGCCGTTATTAATCGCGCAGCGCACCGCTACCCCGGCTATTGCAAAGTCGCCGTGACGCCGACTCAGCTCGGTGAACCCAGTGTAATAACCTGGCTGGTCGACCGGCCAAATCACGTTAGTCAATAGTTCATCGTCCCGGCGCGCAGTGTCGTAAAGCCCGAAAAAAAATTCCCGGGCAGATACACGTCTGACACCCTCTTTTTTACTTTGCAGCACCAAGCTTGCATTCAACGCAACGGCACAGGCCGGCATCTCGGCAGATGGGTCTGCCAACGCCAAGCTACCGCATGTGGTGCCCCTGTTTCGTACCGCGGGATGCGCCACATACGCCATGGCCTTGCCCACCAGCGAAACATGTTGTCGAATGAGCGGTGAGGCAGCAACCTGCGCATGGCGTGCCAAGGCCCCCACGCTCACCCCCTGGCCATCATCGGTCAGCTTAATACCCTCGAGCGCCGACACCCGATTAATATCAATTAACAGCTCTGCCGAAGACAACCGAAGATTCATCGCAGGAACAAGGCTTTGCCCTCCGGCCAGAACCCGGGCGTCAGACCCGTACTCAGCCATAAGCTCGCAAACGTCATCAACGTTGTCCGGACAACAGTAGGCGAAATCTGGGGCTTTCATTTTGCACAACCTCCATCTCAAACTCTTATCGCAAGCCAATAACCTCGCTTGCCTTACAACCGGCTCGTACTATGCTTGCTCGGTGTCTTTAGAAAAAGACGCCACGAATTTTTCGAAAAAATCGTCAGCCATTTTCTTGGCCGCACTATCAATAAGGCGCGACCCCAGCTGCGCCAATTTCCCACCTATTTGGGCGGACGCGTCATAACAAAGCAGCGTTTGATGCAGGTCGTCGTGAGGCCTCAATGACACTTTAGCCGTCCCCTTGGCGTGCCCCGCGACCCCGCCCTGCCCTTCAAACCGAATGGTGTAGGCGGTTGGGGCCTCAATATCGAGCAACGACATCTTCCCTTTGAACTTTGCATTTACAGGGCCAATTTTTACCGCGACGGCCACGTCGTACACATCAGGCTCTAACAGCTCAAGACGATCGCAGCCTGCAATGCACCCTCTCAGCCTATCGATATCGTTTAACGCTTCCCACACTGCCGCTGGCGGAGCTGGAACAACTCGCTCACTGAACATTTCCATTTATTTACCTACCCAAAATAACTTGAGCCCAGAATTAATAATAAATATCATTTTGTGTTGACACGGAATTAATGTCAATCGAATCGGCTTTTCATCACCCCACAAGGCCATCAGTAAATACCCTTAATGCTGATGATTTATAGGGATATCCCTAGCATAATTTAATGGGAAGCATATAAAATCAATCGATGAAAAAAAATAAAATCACTCCAAAAATAAATATTATTTAATTTTAAGCGTATTGATTCAATACAAGAAATAAAATAAAGGCAAATACGAAACGACGCCCAAGCCCCGCTTAGGGCCCTTCACACTTACGTCTGATCAGCGCAGCGGCTTAGCGCAATCTTCAATCAGGCGACTAAAACACTGCGCCATATAACCACTGGCCTCGCCGAAAGTTTGCAAAACCTCGAAATGGTTCAAGCCGCGGCCTACGCCATCTTGCAACTTAACTCCCTCTCGTTGAAGCTTCGCGACATAAGCATCGTGCTGCCGGATAAACTCGGGAGACTCGAGTTCACCGCGCAGCACTAAAAATCTTAGGGTGCCATTTGTACTATGCCTCATGGGACTCAGGGCAAAAACTTCGGCAGGTGAAAGCTCTAAATACTCGCGACGTTTGGAATGAACGACCGGCTCAAGGTCGTAAATACCACTGCACAACAAGACGCTGTTAATTAGCCCAGGCGACTGAGGTAACAGAGTCGCCCAATCAAGCCCGGCCATACAGGCGGCCAAATGGGAGCCCGAAGAGTGACTAACCAAATGAACCTCGGGAGCCGTTTGGTATTGAGTCATATTTCGGGCTACCCACGAAACGCCATTCACCACTTGATTCAACATGGGGAAAAGTCTTCCGCCAGTTGCGGGCGCATTATCGAAATTCAGGCAAACATAGTTAACATCCAGCTGCTGGGTAAGCCACTGAGCGGGGAAAAGATAGTCTTCTGCCGCACCAACTCGCCACGCGCCACCGTGAATGAACACCACCACCGGACGACCGGGAGTTCTGGCTTTAAACCAGTACCCGTAGTCAGAGGCCCTCAAACCATAGGCAAAGCGCTCGCTTGGCACTGCGGCATGCACAGTTCTACTTTGCTGTGTGTACCACTGATTTACCTCGCGCGTATTGGCGGCATATAGCCCTTGGTCGTAGTGCCGCTCGATCTCGGCAACACTTAGCTGCTTCCAGTCGGCCGTCATGGCACCCCCAAAAAAGTTGAAATTAACATCTTGTGCGCTATAGCCCTTTGCGCTGGCGATGCCAGCGTTGGGCTAAAGCCGAGCTAACCACTAGCTGCAGCAGATGAAAGATCATCAACGGTAAAACCATGACCCCAGCCACCGACGGAACAAACAAAACCTGCGACATCGGCACGCCACTGGCCAGACTTTTCTGGGCGCCCCCAAACAATGCAGTGACCTGATCTTCGTGGCTAAACCCACAAGCCTTTGCTAGCCCAAACACAAACAGCATGGCCAAGACTAGAAAAATCAGGCTTATTGCAACCAGACTCGCCACCATGGCAAAGGAAACCTGCTGCCAGATCCCCCCGACCACAGCCGCACTGAATGCGCTGTAAATGACCAGCAAAATCGAGCCACGATCAACAAAAGACAACACCTTTCCTGCCTTGCGAAAGGCACCGTCAAAATATGGACGCAAAAAATGCCCGGCCAAGAAAGGCAACATGAGCTGCAAGAAGATATCGATAACGGAGTCTATCGGCGAACCGACACCGGTCGTTGGCGTAATCAGACCATTAACTAAAAACGGCGTAATCACGATACCCAGCAGCGTCGAGACCGAGGCACTACAGACAGCGGCGGGCACATTACCCCCCGCAATACCGGTCAGTGCGACCGCTGACTGGACCGTTGCCGGCAGCATGCACAGATACAACACACCCAAATAAAGCTCTGAACCGACCAACGGCAATAGCACCGGGCGCAGAAT
The DNA here is from genome assembly GCF_002236805.1 of Pusillimonas sp. T2. GTDB lineage: Bacteria > Pseudomonadota > Gammaproteobacteria > Burkholderiales > Burkholderiaceae_B > Neopusillimonas. The sequence goes on from NZ_NIQA01000002.1 coordinate 523,735, forward strand.
GAACCCCATCAAGGGGAAAAAAACAAACGTACAACTCAAAATCAATGCGTGCAAACGCCAGTGTGTCAGCCCATCAATAATTGCCTGACGCGGCAATTTAGCGCCATGCAAAAAAAACAACAGTGCAATTGCTGCTGTTGTGACGTATTTCAGGACGATTGCAAACAATCCGGACGCCGGCAGCAAACTGGCCAACACCACGGTTGCAGCCAACAATAACGTGTAATTATCGGGAAGAAAGGGAGCGCGTTTCATGACGCTATTGAACGCCACTTTCAAAAAATAATGAAATTAATTTATCTGATCTATTTATAATCTTTTTGCATAAATTAATACTGAGCATGGATGAACATTAGTCTCAAGCAGTTGCAGGTTTTCCGCGCTGTGGCGGCCGAACGCAACTTCAGCAGAGCCGGCGAACTCGTTGGGTTAACACAGCCGGCAGTTAGTCGCGCCATCAACGAACTCGAATACCAACTAGACCTGCGCCTGTTCGATCGCACCACCCGCGATGTGCAACTGACCCAAGCGGGGCAAATTTTGGCCCAACGCCTGCCTCGCTGGATCGATGAGCTTGAAAATACCCTGAATGAACTGCATAGCTGGGCACACAACCGCGTAGGCAAAGTTCGACTAGCCAGCAGCCCCACATTGTCGGCGGCACTCATGCCACACTGCCTTGCACTTTGTGCCCAACAAGAACCCGGGCTGCACGTGATATTGCTCGATCGCATTCAAGAAAATGTCCTGAACAGCATCCTGACGGGTGAGGTCGATTTCGGCATTATCGTTGAGCCCGACTCGGCGACCATGCGAGAGCTCGATTGCGAAATCCTTCTAACCGACCCCTTTGTAGTCGTTTGCCCTGAAAACCACCCCCTGGTTCGCCCTAAAAATGGCCGTCACAAGACGCCCGCATGGTCCGACTTATCTGGCTCAGATCTTATTTTGCTAGACCGAGCCTCGGGCAGCCGCCGCCTGATCGACGAAGTGCTCAATCGGCAGGACGTCCGACACCAAGTGGTACAAGAAGTTGGTCATGTGACAACCGGCTTCGAGATGGTTCGCGCCGGTTTGGGCATAAATGTTGTGCCCAGCCTGGCTGTCCCCGAAACCGGGCTGCCCGGATTAGCGGTCATTTGTCCCAGGCCAATCAGACACCGTCGCGTCATGCTCGCACGGCAAAAAAACAAAACACTGGCACCACTGGCCAGCACGCTATGGACTATCGTGAAATCAAGTACGCAACAAACAATGCAGCGACGTAAATCACTGTGAATTCCGTCGCTTTTTAAGCACTTGCACAAACCAGCCGTAGCCGCTGACGGTGACGATACCAATACCCACGAGCAGCGCGCCAATAAGGAAGCTGGTGTCCAGGGGTTCATTCAGCAGCCACACGCCAAAAATAACGCCGAACATCGGGGTCATGAACGAGAAGACGCCAAGGCGAGAAGCAAGGTATTTTCGTAGCAGCCAGAACCAGGTCAGGAAGGTAATGAACGAGACCACAATGCCCTGGAACAGGACGCTGCCAATGGCAATTGGCGTCGGGTTGACACTAGCCTGGCCCGAGACGACAGCAGCCAAAAGCAACAACACAAATGCCCCAATCAGTTGGTACATCAGTGTGATGGTGGCCGGCGTATTCGATAGTTTTGAACAGCGGATTACTACGGTGGTCGCCCCCCAAGCAGCGCCGGCCAGCAAACCTAGAAAATCACCCCACAACATGTCGGCCGCCTGACGTGCGTTGTCGCTGTTGTCAGGGCCAAAAAACGCCACAGCCACGCCAACAAAAGCGACCAAAATGCCGACCCACTGGGCGGGCGCCAGTCGCTCTTCGGGCAAGCGCCAATGCAAGCCGATGGCGGCAAAGAACGGGGCGGTATACAAGAACACCGTCATGTGCGACGCCGTGGTGTAACGCAGACCTTCGCCCATTAGCAAGAACTCGAGGGCAAACAACAAGCCCACCAACAACCCTGGGCGCCAAGTACCGTCGCTGAACGACACCGGCACGCGCTGCCAAAGCATAAGCAGGCCCACCAGCACAATGGCAATGCCCGAGCGAAAGGCAATTTGAAGGATAGGCGCAATATCGGGCCCCGCCGCCTTGATGGCAATTTGCTGAAACGCCCAAATCATGCACAGCACCGTCATGATGCCAACGGCGCTGGTATCAATTGCCTTACGTGAATCCATCTCCCACCCTTCAGTTTCGATTGTTGTTTTGTTCAGGGTGTAACCATAGCAAAGCAAACAGGAAAAAGGTAGGCGTTACAAGCCCGTGCGTGCGGGCTGGACGTCAAATGTTCGGCCCGAGTGTTCGGCTTGCCACAGGTCGTAATCGGCCTGCATTTGCAACCACATAATGGCGCTGGGCGCCGAGATCCATTTCGATAGCCGCAACGCCAAGTCGGGGGTTACCCCAGCGCGCCCATTGATAAAGCGCGAAAACTGAACACGCGACACGCCAAGCTGGGCGGCGGCCTGTGTCACCGTAAGGCCTAGCTCGGGCAGTACATCGTCTTTAAGAATACTGCCCGGATGAGGTGGCTTATGCATCTGCACAATATTTACCCGATACGTTAATGATAGTCACAGTAATCAACCACAATGGCGTCTTGCCCATCGAACATAAACACAAGTCGCCAATTGCCATTTACCCAAATCGACCATTGGCCTTGAAACTCAAGCCCTCGCAATGGATGCAACCGCCAACCCGGCACATCCATATCCTCTGGGCATATTGCTCGATTCAACGCCATAAGCTGCCGCTGAAGCTTTGCTGCATGAGTCGCCTGAATTTTTGCTTTAGAGCCCGTTTCAAAAAATAATTGAATACCTTTGTGGCGGAAGCTTTTTATCATAATTGTATCTTGCATCTATACTAGATACAAGCAAGTGATTTCATCAACGAACAGCGTACGCGTGGCGGAGCATACTCAGCAATGCCACGCAGGTCAAAACTATCTACGCGATACAGCCTGCATTACTTACCAACAAAATCAAGCTGCGATAGACGAACGACAATACCGTACCTGCCGGCAATGCCCCTAATTGACACGGCTTTGCCCCCGTATTGCAGCCAATCGACTAGATGTAATCCACGGTAAACTCGGCAGTTACCCAATCCCGGCGCCCGGGGTGCTCTTTGCTCAACCTACGCCTCCTATTACCAACATGCTTCGCAGATTTGTCGTTCAGGCCACGCCCGATAACCCCAGTTCCGTTGAAGTCCTTACCTGCATTTCAACGTGCATGACGCGTAACTGGCCGCATGCTCGGGCAACGCTCGAGCAGCTCGACAGTGCGGCCGCAGCCCTTAAGCAAGGGGCAACACCCGTAGGTTCAGTCGAATTCATGCGGTATGCCATGATGGTGACCGGCATCAAGGTGCCGGCGGCACTTAACTACCCCAAACGTTTGCAAAAATGGCTGCACCGCGACATTAAGGCAAGCCGCAAGGGCGACCTGCCTTCTGAAGGCGAATGGTTTGTGAAGCCCGCCGTATCTACGAAGGCATTTCGGGGTGGGGTCTACGACATGGAAGATGTCAGACAAATTGACCGCTTGACCACACAAAACTACAACGCGCCGCCCACCGAACTGGCGGCCCGCAACGATGTCGAGCTGCTACGCAACCTGCCTAACGATTTCCCGGTGTGGTATGCACCGCCAGTGTCATGGCAAAGCGAATGGCGGTTTTATGTGCACCGCGGGCTGATCAAAGGTGCCGCACGCTACGACAAAGGGCTAGAGTCTGCCCCAGCGCCCGAGCGCAGTACGGTTGCGCAAATGGTGTCAGACCTGGCGTTCGATGCCCCCATTTCGTACGCTCTTGACGTGGGCATTTTAGAAAACGGCAAGACCGCGTTGGTGACAATGAACGACGCGTGGGCCTTGGGTTTTTACCCGGGTACGCTAGCCCCCGAAAGCTATATGGACATGCTGCGCGACCGGTGGATACAGCTTATTCAGCCCGGGCATGTGTCTTTGTTCTAGCAACCCAAAGCGTTAATCGGCCTCGTGGTTGGCCATACCCCGGCGCACCACGATGGGTACTGCGCCCAACTGCTTTTTAGCGACCCACTGCGCCAACGAAGCATCGAGGTAATCGGTGTGACTGGGAAACCAGCGCGCCAATTCGGCTGCCAGGCGCCGCGCCTCAGACGGGTCGCCCCCGTTTTGCAGGTACGCCGCAACGTCTCGCATTGACCCAAGCACCGCATTATGTTCATTCGTATGGCACTCGCGTGCGGGGAACGCGGTGCTATTCATGTAATGCTCTTCTTGCGAAAAATGGCGTTCGCTGTGCTCGATGAGCGCCTGCAAATGCGCCAGCATCTGCTCGTCGTCGGCCTTTAACAAGGCCCCAAGAATATCCACGAATTCGCGATGGGTAACGTCCATGGGGTCATAACCCACCAAAAAGGCATCGGTCCAGGTCAAGTCTTGTGGGGCGGCGGCGGTATGCATGACGGGCACTCGGCAAATTCGAAAACGGCTTCCATCATAGCAAAACCCCGGCAAAAGCCGGGGCAGAATGTGCTAAACACACGCCGGGTTCCAGATTTCGGATTCCGGGTTTCGTGCCTTGGGCGTCGGGCTATACACGACTGGAACGCAGAGCACTCAAAAATAATGCCGAAATTTCAGGTTAAAACCATGATCGTGCCGGCCGGGTGACAGCAGCCCCGAATAACCGGCCTGCAGCACACTGTGTTTACCCACCGGGGTCGACACCGTAAACGCGGCTTTCAGGGCATGCGCTGCAATGCCATGACCATGCGACGTAAACATCGTGCCGCGCGAACTATCGCGAAACGACTGCCGAGATTCGAATTGGCGGTCGGCATGGGCATAACGCCAAGCCAGTTCGGCCTGCAACATACCCAAGCCACCCACCGTTTTAAAGGCGTGTGACGCCGTCAACCCCAATACGCTGAACGCCGCCCAGTCGTTGGCACGCGCGTAGTTCAACGCCCCTGCACCGCCTTGCTCGGTGTGCGCGCCTGTCGAGCTGTGCACCACCGCCAGCTCTATAAAAGGCGAGAGCCCCGCAAAAGGCGACAAGCCCGCAAGCAAGGCCAGTCGACCAAAGACCTGCATGCTGCGGCTGTTAGAAACGCTGCGCAATGTGTCGCGCCAACGGCCAATTTCAAGGGAACGCGACGTTTTAAACGTGTGCCAAGCAACAGAAAGCCCGGCATCCATCTGTACCGGGCCGCGCACGGCACCGACATCGGCCCCCAAATGCAAACCATGAATGCGCGTGTCGGCGCCACCGCCCGAATCGCCCACGCCCTGAAAGGCACCAAAAGCCAGCGTGCCATCGGGCGCTGCCATTTGCCGCATATGGCGTGTATCTGCCCCGGCAAACACGCCCACTTCGGTCAAATGACTAACCAAATGCCGAACACCCACCGTAAAGCCCCGCAACGAGCGCTGAAAATCGCCCACACTACCCGCGGCCCGCCCTTTGCCCTGCGCACCATACGCGCTAGACCATACTTTGGTACCCTCGCACTTCGCGCCCGACGCCGCAGCAAGGTTGCCCGCAGCCGACAAAGCGTCGCAACCCCACGACCGGCTGCTCATTACCGCTTCGCGCACAAAGCGGCTGTCATCCAGCGCACCGGCACGTACAGTAGCCGGCCACGCTCCCGCCAATTGCCGATAGGCACTACGCGCCCCATCGCGGTCCAACACCACAATGGCGTCGTAAACCTGGGGCAAGTCTTTTACCCCAGGCACGCCCCCTGACGGCGTATCGATAATATCGGCCACGGCATTTTCGTCGTCCGTCACGGCCGGGGCATCGATCGGAACATCGTTTCGCGCCAACGTCAAAGACACCGACGTTGCGTCGTAAACCAGGGTGGGCGTCAGAAACGCCAGATTACTGTTAACGCCATCGAACCGGGTATCGTCAAAACCACCTGCTGCCGTCAAGAACCGGTACGAGGTTGACGGCTGCCAGTCGCCCGCCCCCGCCAGCGCCTGCACGTTACCGTCTAACAGCGCTTTGCCGCCGACAGCCAGCACATCGTGCCGCCCATCGGCCTCAACTTCGATAGACAACGTTGACCCGTCGTCGAAGCGGACATCACCAGGCACACGCAGCACACCAATACTGGCCCCCGGCGCCAGCGTGGCGCCATCACGCACCCAAACCGACGCGATCGACCCCGTGCCTTCCAGCCTCGCGCCGCTGGCGACCTGCACCGACCCGCCAAACCAGTCATTAACGGCCAGGGTGCCAGCCCGCACGACTGCAGCGCCCGTATAGCCCAAAGCATCTTTAGCCAGCACCAGACGGCCGCCACCGGTCTTCTCGAACGCAGCCGCACCCGAGACAATGCCGTCATGCGTGGCCTGGCCACTGTCAACATGCCAACCCACCGCCGCGCTGCGACCCGGGTCGTTCACCCGATACCCAGGAGGCACCGGCTGCGTCGTCATGTCGATAGCATCGAACTGCACGTTGCTGGCCACGGTTACCCCCGGTACGTAGGTTAGCGTAGTGCCAGTATTGACCTGAACGCCCGGCCCCACCGCCCTATTGCCGCCTACCACCACCCCGCCCTGCAACACACGCGTTACCCCACGGTAGCTGCTGTCGCCGGTTAGCGTTAGTGTGCCGCCGCCCAATTTGATCAGGCCGTCGAGCGAACCCGGCGCATTGGCAATGCGCCCGCTTAGTGTGACCCGCGCGCCATCGGCCACATCAAGCAACGCTGCATCACCAATAAGGAAATCGGCCGCACTGACATAGTCGGCGGCCTGAATTTCCCACACCCCGTCGGGGAAAAAAACGGGGGCAGATGCCGACTGCATTTGCCCCCATGCCATTTGTGCGCCAAAGGCCGCCTGCAACATCACAGCGCCCGCCCCAACAACCAAACCCCCGCACCGCCACAGCTTCTTTTCTTTATTCATCTATGGTGTCCTTAAGTGGATTTGCTCGTCACTGGTGTGACAAACTACGCGCATTATGACCATTATTGTAATTATGACAATATGAAAACACTTATAGACATATTTATCTATATAAGATAATCGCGCGCGTCAGACAAAAAACCATAAAAAAGAACAATAAAAGCAGCCAGAAAAATTTTTTAGCTGTCGGCTAGACGCCCACAGGCCATCTGACCGGGCGATTTACAGGGAACTTTCTGCGACAATCACGAACAAAGGATTACAATACCCAGTAAACCGTAACAAAACCCAACGGGCACCCGACACCATGTCGCACCAGCTCCCCTGCTTCGTTCTGTGCTCTTCCGACCAGGCCCCACACCGCGAGCCCATACGCGCTCGCCTCGAAGCCAAGGGTCTGCGTGTTACATTTTTCCCCATGGTCGAACGCGACAACATCACCGATCGTAACCTGGGGTCGTATATCAACGCGCACAAAAACAAATCCGAATACGGCGACGTTTTAACGCCCGACAACGTCACGGTGGCGCTTAGCCATTTAAATGTTTACCGGCATATTCTTAACCACCACCTGCCCGGTGCCGTCATTCTTGAAGAAGACGCCGATGTCGCCGAAACCCTGGTGCAGTTGCTCGACACAAAATCGGCCGAATGCCTCGAGAACATGTTCGGCTCGTACGAGCCCGTTGTGGTGCAGCTTACCCACGTGGCCCAGGCCTACCGCAGCCAACGCCGCGACATTGGCAATACACCCTTCAAAATGATGCGGCCCTACGGCACGGTGCGTCAATCGCGCGGGTATTTTGTTACCAACGCAGCCTGTCACAACCTGGTTAAAACGCAATACCCGGTCTGGACAAGCGCCGACCACTGGGAAGGCTTTGTCGAACAAGATATCTTCCGCTTGTGGGCGTTAACGCCCAACCCCGTCTGGGCCTGCGACCCTGCGGCCGAGCTCGCCCCCGCCAACCAGCCCGTTGCCCGCCCCGCCAACCTGCTCGACCCGGTTCACCGCGCATGGGACAAGGTCGTCACCGAAAACATCCTGGTCCGTCGGCTGCCCAAGCACCCGCCCGTGCGCTAACAGACGGGCTGCGCCAATTGTGCCATATGCACAATTAATATAGACTAAGTGCAAATATCACAACCAAAGGGTTGTTATGTCTGCACATCGCCAACCGCAAGTTACCCCTGACACCGTTTTAGCCAAGGCGGTCATCAACGCCGCTCAACAACTGGGCCTTAACCAGTCGCATCTGGCCGATGTCATTGGCATGCATCGCACAGCCGTCAGTCGCTTAAAGGGCAACGGGGAACTCGACCCCGAATCAAAACAGGGTGAACTGGCATTATTACTTGTCCGGTTAGCCAGGGCCTTGTATGCCCTTACCGGCGGCGACTCAGCCTGGGCACATCATTTCATGACGTCCCCAAACCGGGTAACCGGCGGCATACCCGCCCAACAGATCAAAACGGTTCAGGGTCTGGTTACGGTTTTGCAATTTGTCGACAGTATCAGGGGTAAAGTCTAATGATCTGGGCGCAATGCAACGGCGCCACACACATTGGCCCAATACACGGCACCTTGCACCGCCTGGTCGAAAGCCAAGAGCAAATTGCCACGCGCAATTACGTCGACACGCTTGAAGAGCAGGCTATTTTGGAAGACCTTCTGGAAAAGACCAAGCCGCCCTACCCCCAGGGCAGCCAGGCCTTGCATTATTTGTTGCGAACGCCGTTTCGCTACCCACCCTTGCCGTGGGGCTCACGTTTTGGTCAGCGCCACGAACCTAGTCTGTTCTACGGCGCAGCCCGTGTCCAAACCACCCTGGCCGAAGCAGCATACTACCGGTTTGTATTCTGGCACTCCATCGATGCAGCGCCACCCAGCCCCAAGCTGCAGTCACAACACACAATGTTTGGCGCCAGCTACAAAACACAGCAGGGGGTTAGGCTACAGCACCCACCCTTCAAGCAACATGCTGGCGCACTTACCCACCCCACGCGCTACGAAGAATGCCAGCAACTCGGCGCCAACATGCGATTGCCCGGTGTCGAAGCCTTTGAATACATGTCGGCCCGAGACCCTGAAGGCGGAACTTGCATTGCGCTTTTCACGCCACAGGCTTTTGGCAAAACGCAGCCCTTGTACAAAGAGGCCTGGTTTTGCGAGGTTACCGCCACACATACGGCTTTCAAGCGGCTTGACGAGCCAGACCTGTACACGTACCCACTAACGCATTTTTTGGTTGACGGCCATTTCCCGCTCCCGGCCAGCAGGTAGCCCAGCAACGACATTAACGCAAACACCACGACAATAACATCACGCCCGGCCCGCCAGCTCGGCAACCCAGGCGGTGTTGTCCAGGTACCATTGCACCGTTTTGCGGATGCCGGTTTCGAAGGTTTCGGCCGGTCGCCAGCCCAGTTCGCGTTCGATGCGGGTGGCGTCTATGGCGTAGCGACGGTCGTGGCCAGGGCGGTCGGTAACGAAGGCAATTTGCGCCGCGTACGACACGCCGTCGACGCGGGGCTGCAGTTCGTCCAGCACGGCGCACAGCGTATTCACCACCGACAAGTTCGCCTTTTCATTCCAGCCACCCACGTTGTACACCCGACCCAGCTCGCCCGCTTCCAACACACGCCGCACGGCCGCGCAGTGGTCAGACACAAACAACCAATCGCGCACCTGTTGCCCATCGCCGTATATGGGCAACGGCTGCCCCGCCAACGCCCGCTGAATACACAGCGGAATGAGCTTTTCGGGGTACTGATATGGCCCATAATTGTTAGAGCAATTGGTGGTCACCACCGGCAAACCATAGGTATGGTGCCAGGCCCGAACCAGGTGGTCGGACCCGGCCTTGCTGGCCGCATACGGGCTATTGGGTGCGTGGGGGTGGTCTTCGGTAAACGCCGGCTCGGCGGGCGACAACGTGCCGTACACCTCGTCGGTAGACACATGCAGAAACCGGAATGCCGCCTGCTCGGCCGCGCTTAAACCCTGCCAGTAAGCGCGTACGGCCTCCAGCAACTGAAACGTACCGACCACATTGGTTTGCACAAAAGCCTCGGGCCCGGCAATAGAGCGGTCAACATGCGACTCGGCCGCAAAATGCACCACCGCACGCGGCTGGTGCGTGGCCAGCAACCGCTGCACCAGCGCCGTATCGGCAATATCGCCATGCACAAAAAGATGACGCGGGTCAGAATGCAGCGAGGCAAGGTTAGCCAAGTTGCCGGCGTACGTCAGCTTATCGAGGTTAATAACAGGTTCGTCGTTAACCGCCAACCAGTCGAGAACAAAGTTACTGCCAATAAAGCCGGCCCCGCCGGTAACGAGAATCATGATGAGAAAAACTCCATAGCCTTACACCGCTCGGCGGCAAACGTGCCAAACCTAAAATCAAAGACCAACACTTTACCCTCAACCGTTTTAAACATGCCCGACACGTTGGCTGGCGGCGTTGCTGGCTGATTTAAGCCTGAAAAAAGACCCGTCGGCGCCTTTACCTGGGCGCGCTCGCCCAAGCCACTGGCCCGCGCGCAAAACGCGCGTACCGAGCCACTGCTGTCTTGCACCTGCAACGAGTCTATATGAACTGATACCGCCCCTGGCACTGACGATAAGGCTTTTAAAACGGCCTGCTGTTCGGAGGCTGTGGCAGGGCGTTTAGCGGCGTCGGCAATGGTTTCGACGGTGCCCGCGGGAGTCATGTCATCATCGGTAATTGGCCCCGCGCATGCCGACAACGCCAACACAAGCGGCACTAGCCAAGCACTGGCCCACGGCTTTCTGGCCGCGTACGCCGCCAGGGCTCCCCGCGTCATGATGCGCGACTTCATCGTTTCTTCCTAGTTCCTAATTGCTTTTGGGTAAATTTCGGGTGTTGTCATGGTGATTTATGGGACTGAAGCGTCCGCTTCAACAAACACCAGCATGAGCAGCCAAAAAAGTGGCTGCGCCATTATAGCCAGCGCCTACCACGCAAAACTGCCCCGCTATAATCACGCAAATACTTTGTAACATCGCCTTACGCACCATTGCCGGTGCAAGATGACGACCTACCCATGCCCAAGCCTCAAAGCACCCAAAACAACCCGTTGCCGCTGCCCACAGGCACCGCTGGCAACTACATTTTGCATCTGCAACACGCGTAAACACCATGGCCAGCATCGTAGTTTTTATTCGAAGCATGCACGCTCTGGGTGACCAGTTGGTAGGCTACCCCTTGCTGTACCAGTTGCACCAGCAATACCCCAACCATCGGGTAACCGTGGTCGCCCACGACCCGGTGGGCAACTATTACACCCAACTGCCGTGGGTACATCAGTTTGTGCACGCGACCACGGCCGTACAAAAGTACCGCTGCATTGCCAAAGACACTGAAATATTCATTGCCCTGCATCACAGCAGCGAACTGTACAGCCTGCTGGGGGCCATCAAACGCATACCCGTGCGGCTAGGCTTTAAAAACAAACGCGCCACCGACTTCTTATGGACGCACCGCCTGCCCAAAGACATTAACCAATATATTGGCCTGGCCAACCTACAACTACTGGGCCAACTACACCCGTTTGACCCCGTCCAGGCCGCGCGCGGCAGCATGCAATGGCTGGCCAGCCAAAAAGCCGCGCCTGTCGAACACACCGACGTGGTCTTTATGGTGGGCGGCGGCGCAGGTGCCTTCAAGCGATGGGGTATTGCCAACTACACCGCGCTAGCCCAGCGCCTGCGTCACCACCTGGGGCCAAACACCACCTTTACCTGTATTTTGGGCCCCGCCGAAACTAGCGAACTGGCCCAACTACAGCAAAGCAACGCCGCTAATTTCCGCCTGATGGTTAACCGCCCCCTGGCCGACATTGCCGACGTGTGTCTGAATGCCAGGCTTGTTGTGGCCAACGACTGCGGGCCATCGCATATTGCGCAAAACGCCGGCCCCCCCTACGTAGGCCTGTTTAACGAACCCAACCCAGAATGGTTTTGGCAGCGCCCGAATACCTGCGCCGTAACGCCACCCCAGGGCACAATCGACATACAATCGGTGTCTATCGAAAGCGTCGAAGCTGCCTGTATGGCCGTGCTGGAGCGCTCCCCAACCCTTGTTGCCGCAGCCGCCTGAAAGCCACACACCTATGCACACCATCCTCTGGCAAAACCTGGAACGCGCCGTTCAGCAAACGCAGCTGTCAAAAGATACTTTGCGCTTAATTCCGGCCGCTGGAATAACGCTGGACGTCAGCGCACAGCGCTGGTCGGAAGACATAGCCGTTGCTGCGCAGGCCCTGTTAGAGCACCACCAATTTACCGAACGACGCAACGCTTTGCTAAACGGCGGCATTGCCAACCCCACCGAGGGCCGCGCTGCATGGCACACCGCCCTGCGGGCCGCAGCCCCCGTTCGCGAAGTCGCCGACGAGCGCCGGCGCGTTACCGACTTTGTACGCCTGGCCGACGCCGAGCGCCGTTGGCGCAATGTCATACACATTGGCATTGGCGGCAGTGACTGGGGCGTACGCCTGGCCGTAGGTGCTTTTGGTTATGCAGGCACATGGCGCAACGTACGCTTTGCCGCCAATATCGACGGCCATGCCATGGCCGGCGCCATGGCCGGGCTAGACCCGCACGACACCCTGGTTGTGATCGCGTCCAAATCGTTTACCACCAGCGAAACCCTGCAAAACGCCCAGCGCGCCATCGAATGGTTAAAAGGCGTCGGCATTGCCGACCCGTATCAGCACATTGTGGCCATTACCGCCAAGCCCGATGTGGCCCTAGCCTGGGGCGCACACCCGAACCGCATCTTTAAACTGTGGGACTGGGTCGGCGGGCGGTTTTCGTTGTGGTCTTCGGTAGGGCTAACCATTGCCCTGGCCGTAGGCGTAGAAACCGTAGCCGGCCTGCACGCCGGTGCCGCCGCGATGGACCACCATTTTGCCCACGCCCCGTTTGCCAGCAACGCCCCCGTGCAAATGGCACTGGCCGGCGTTATTAACCGCAGCATTCTAGGGTACGGGTCGTTAAACATTGCCCCCTACGACTTCAGACTGGGCTACTTGGTACCCTATTTGCAGCAACTAGAAATGGAGTCGCTAGGTAAGTCGGTAGACCTTAACGGCAACCCCGTGGCCATGGCCACCGGCCCCGCCGTGTGGGGCATGCCCGGTACCGACGCCCAACACACGTTTTTTCAGTGGCTGCACCAAGGCAGCGACGGCGCCCCGGCTGACTTTATTGTGTGCCAGCACGCCGACCACGTCTGGCCCGAGCACCACACCCGCCTGCTAGCCAACTGCCTGGCCCAACGCGAAGCCCTGCTAAACGGCAAAACCCTAGAGCAAGCCTTCGAAGAGGGCTTGGCTCGTGGCCTAACGGCGGAACATGCCCAGTCCCTAGCCAAACACTGCACCCACCCGGGCGGGCGGCCGTCTAACCTGATTGTGCTGCCACAACTTTCACCCTATACCCTGGGTGCACTACTAGCCCTTTACGAACACAAAGTATTTACCCAGGCGGTGTGCTGGAACATTAACCCGTTTGACCAGTGGGGAGTGGAATATGGAAAGACACTAGCATCGAATATCTTCACTAGTCTTTCTGGAGATAATATTACTAATAAGCCCGACAACTCAACAACATACTGGTTGAGCCAATTAAAAAAATAGCTATCCGCCTCGCTATATCCAAAGCCTGTCGAGTAACAAAACCTGCCCGTTCGCAAAAAAGGCACCATGAAGTCTGTTCGCTCCACTCTTGTCTTACTCTTTGACCTATGCTGTGTCGCTCTGGCGTGGCTGCTCGCGTTTCTACTTCGCTTTAATTTCGAGTGGCCAACAGGCTACGAAAAGACACTGTGGATCGGACTACTTCCTTTGCTATTTGCGCAAGGTATCGCGTGTCGCTGGGCGGGACTTTATCGAGGCATGTGGATATTTGCGAGCATTCCGGATTTGCGTCGCGTTTTTAAAGCCGTTCTCACCTCGGCCATAGTATTACTGGTTATGGCTTCACTCAGTCCGCAAGACATAATAATTCCACGATCTATTGTTGTACTGTACCCCCTCCTTTTATTGGTATTTATGGGCGGCGGACGCCTCGCATGGCGCATGTGGAAAGAGCATCGTCTTTACCACCCCAAGAAAGGCTTAGGCAGACCTGTTGTTGTGATCGGAGCAGGTACCGCAGGCGCAATGCTTGTTCGCGAACTGGAGCGTAGCCCAGACTGGAGCGTCGTCGCCTTGGTAGACGACGATCAAAACAAGTGGGGCCTTGAAATTTCCGGGTGCCGTGTCGAGGGGGGCACGGACCAATTAGCCGAAGTCCTAACACGCTGGGAAGCCCGGCACGCTATTGTCGCAATGCCATCTGCAAAATCATCGACGCTACAACAAGTCACGCAACTTGCAGCGCTATCAAATGCACAACTCTTTACCGTCCCAGGCCTAAGCGAACTAATGAGTGGACGTGTAGAGATAAACTCCGTTCGCCCCGTAAAGATTGAAGACCTTTTAGGGCGAGAATCAGTCAACATTGACACTAGCGGTATCGCCCAGATGCTGCAAGGAAAGCGGTTATTAGTCACAGGGGCCGGCGGATCAATAGGCAGCGAGCTATGCCGTCAGCTAGCGCGATTCGAACCCGCAGTTATAGTGCTCTTAGACTCAAGCGAGCTAGCCCTGTACTCAATAGAGCAATGGTTTAAATCGAATCTACCTGCCACCGCCATACTTCCTCTTGCCGCCGACATTAAAGACGAAGTCCGTATAAAACAAATTTTTGACGATTGGCAACCCGAAGTAGTGTTTCATGCCGCCGCCTACAAACATGTTCCGCTCATGGAGGTTCACAATGCTTGGCAAGCAATGCGTAACAACGCCATCGGAACTTTAACTGTTGGTAAACAAGCCTCACGGATAAAGGCAGAACGATTTGTACTGATTTCAACGGACAAGGCTGTTAACCCAACAAACGTAATGGGCGCGACAAAACGAATGGCAGAAATGATTTGTGAAGCGCTCTATAACGAACCCGATAACACAACATGCTTTCAAATGGTTCGCTTTGGGAATGTACTTGGCAGCACTGGCAGCGTCATACCAAAGTTTCGCGAGCAAATTTTACAAGGTGGCCCAGTAACAGTTACACACCCAGAGATCACGCGCTATTTCATGTCGATACCAGAGGCTGCGCAACTTGTATTGCAAGCCGCCGCAATGGGGCAAGGCGGAAAGATTTTCGTACTGGATATGGGAGAACCGGTAAAAATAGTCGATCTTGCTAAAAACATGATTCGACTCTCGGGGTTTGCAGAGGAAGAAATTCAAATTAGCTACACAGGCCTAAGGCCTGGCGAAAAGCTATACGAAGAACTCTTGGCGGACGACGAGCACACGCTTCCGACACACCACGAAAAACTTAGAATCGCCAAGGCGCGTCCTGTGGATGAAGCGTTTTTTGAGTTTATTCAAAACCTCGCCACCTCCAGCGCCTCAGTTCAAATGCCTGATGAAGCCGTAAAGCATATGCTGAACAAGTGGATCCCCGAATATCAACCGCAACAACATCGATCATAGTCAGAGATGTGCTGGCACCTTGTTCACACCAAACCAAAACAAGAGAAGATTGCCCTGGACAACCTTCGGAGGCAAGGGTACGAATGTTACCTGCCATCTATACAAGTCGAGAAACTTCGACATAGGAACGTAGTAATCTCCTGCGAACCTCTTTTCCCTCGCTATCTTTTTATCAAACTAGCCCAAGGAAACCCAGCTAAAAGTTGGTCTCCCATTCGCTCAACAAAAGGCGTTAACCGTCTTGTCTGCTTTGGGACCAAACCTGCCCAAGTAGATGATCAATTTATTGCATCTCTGCAAACGCACGAAGCCGCACAAAGCGAACCACAGCGCTTATTCAAACCGGGACAGCGTGTGTACCTAACTCTAGACCCGTTCGCAGGCCTAGAGGCGATCTATCAAATGACAGATAGTGAGCGCAGAGCCATGGTTCTGATCGAAATCTTGAGTAGACCTGTAGCGGTAACAACTTTAGCGACCAATTTGCGCAAGGCCGATTAACATCTAGGCATGCAGCCTATACCTAAGCAAGTGATTGTGTTGCCTCATGCATTACCAAGGCTAAGGATGTACAGGTTTGATCGATTTCCTTCTCTGTCAATGTTGGATGCACCAGGAACATGAGGCTGGTTTCCCCCAACTCTCGCGCGACAGGCAGGCGCTCCGTTGGGCGTAAGCCTGTCGCCTCAAACGCCTTTTCCATGTAGACCTCGGAGCACGAGCCCTCGTAAACCGGCACGCCCTTGGCCTGAATTGCACCCATGATTCGCTCTCGAGACCAACCTGGAGATAGCGCCTCAAGACGCAAGAAGACGTAGCACTTATAAGCCGCGTGTTCAACCCCCTGCGGAATGAAGGGGACTCGTAACCCTGGCAAACCACGCGCAGTCTCCCATATGCGATTAGCATGCGCCAAGCGGGAGCGATGCCAATCCTGCATCCGTCGCAATTGAATTCGCCCAATTGCGGCTTGCATTTCAAGCATGCGCCAATTTGTCCCAAAAGACTCGTGAAGCCAGCGATAGCCGGGCGGATGCTGGCGCTCATATACGGCATCCCAAGATTTTCCATGGTCTTTATAAGCCCACATTCGCTTCCATAACAGGGGATCATTGGTTGTAACCATTCCTCCCTCCCCACCCGTTGTCATGATTTTGTCTTGGCAAAATGACCAGGCGCCAACATGACCTATAGACCCCACGCGTCGCCCTTTATAGGATGCACCGTGAGCCTGCGCGCAGTCCTCAATGACGTGAAACCCATGCCGCTCTGCCAACTCCATAATTGGATCCATATCACAAGGCCAGCCGGCCAAGTGCACGCAAATAACGGCACGCGTGCGAGAGGTCAGGACTGCCCGAATCGACTCGGCAGTAATACATTGGCTGTCCGGATCAACATCCGCAAAAACGGGTTTAGCGCCAGCATTTACGACACAAGACACCGAGGCTAAAAAGGTTCGAGGTGTCACGACGACCTCGTCACCAGCGCCCACCCCCAAGCCAATCAAGGCCAAATCTAATGCGACAGTACCATTTGCTAAAGCAATCGCATGCGCCGTGCCTGTCCATACGGCAAACTCTGTTTCGAACTCTCTACACTCTCGCCCCGTCCAGTAATTAACGCGATTGGACAAAACGACATCATGTACAGCTTTAGCCTCTTCCTCGGTGAAAGAAGGCCAAGGAGAGAAAGTAGTATTCAACATAACGCACCAAGTTTTATTGCTTAATAATCAAGAAACCAAAATTTTTGCGGGGACACCGACAACAGTGCGCCCATCTGCAATATCATTTATAACGGCAGCGCCAGCGCCAACACGAACCAATCTGCCAATGTTTAGGCCTTGCCTAACCGCTGCACCAATACCAACCCAAGCCAGCTCACCAACTCGTACACTCCCCGCGAGATGGGCTCCGGGACTAATATGCACCGCATCACCCAACAAACAATCGTGGTCAACACTACAGGCGGTATTCAGGATACCGCCCTCGCCGATTATGGTATCGGAGTTAATGACTACCCCTGCCATGACAACTGTACCCTCGCCTAACCGAACCGAACTACTGACCACAGCGGCAGGGTGAATGATTGTTGCAATATGCGCACCGACACTTTGAAGCGCCCTGAGCTTCGCTAGCCTAATAGTATTGTCACCTATTGCTACGATCACACCGTCGAAACGATCAACAGCGTTAAGCAAAGCGGCTGTATCACCTGTCACGCCCCACCTTCCAATCCGGCGTTTATCGGGCCATGCATCATCAAAAAAGCTTACATCGCCCCATCCGGCAAGAAGGGCAGCCTCGGCTACAACTTTGCCATGTCCGCTCGCACCTAAAATAGCTAAAGATCTCATTGAAAACAACGCCAGTACTCGTCCATAATGCGTTAAATTATCGCCCAAAGTAAGGAAATGGCCGAATAAGAATCGCGCTTTAACTTCCTTTACATAACTTATTTTTTCGGCCACACCGTGATTGAATTTATCGACCTAAAAACTCAACAGGCACGCATCAAGGCAAAGATCGACGCCAATATTGCAAACGTTCTATCTCACGGACAGTACATATTGGGGCCCGAAGTGGCAGAGCTTGAGTCACGATTAGCTAGCTATGTGGGTGCCAAGCATTGCATTAGTTGTGCAAACGGCACCGATGCTTTGCAGATTGCGCAAATGGCTTTAGGTATTGGTCCCGGCGATGAGGTCATCACACCGGGGTTTACCTATATTGCCACGGCAGAGACGGTTGCCATACTGGGGGCAAAGCCGATATACGTGGACGTAGACCCAAAAACCTACAACTTAGACCCGGCGCTTCTAGAAGCCGCAATTACACCGCGCACACGGGCCATCGTGCCTGTGGCCTTGTATGGTCAATGTGCCGATATGGATGCTATTAACACCATAGCCTCACGCCACAACATTCCGGTGATCGAAGACGCTGCCCAAAGTTTTGGCGCCACTTACAAAGGACGCCATTCGGGAAATCTCAGTACCATCGCCTGCACCAGCTTTTTCCCCAGCAAGCCACTTGGCTGCTACGGTGACGGCGGAGCACTTTTCACCAACGACGATCAGTTAGCCACCGTCATCCGACAAATAGCTCGCCATGGCCAAGACCGCCGCTATCACCATATCCGCGTCGGAATGAACAGCCGCTTAGACACCATACAAGCTGCCATTCTTTTACCTAAGCTGGATATTCTGGCCGAAGAAATCGATGCGAGACAAAAAGTGGCCAAACGGTACGATGCTTTACTAGCGCCCCTTGGCGTAATCACACCCCATATAGAGAAACACAACATCAGCGCTTGGGCTCAATATACTATACGCATCCCCAATCGCGAGGCTGTACAGAACCTGTTACGTCAAGCGGGCATTCCTACGGCAATCCATTACCCTACTCCTTTAAACCGTCAACCCGCAGTAGTCGACTCAGCGGCTTGGCTACCTGTCGGCGACCAAGCAGCAGATGAAGTACTGAGCCTGCCTATGCACCCTTATCTTACCGACGACCAAGCGCAACATATCGCTCGGAGGTTGGAAATCGCAATTGCGTAACACAAGAGGAAGAAACAAGCCTTCATTTCAGTTAGCCGTAGCCAATACGGAGGCGTCGAACAACCTCCGACCGATATATTTCGCGCCTTCTTTCGTTAGATGGCTCCCGTCATAGGAAATCAGCTCGTCGTCCGGCGTCACTACTGGACACTTAAAGTCGTCTCCACAAATAGTAGCTATCTGGTCAACAAAACTCTCTGGTCTAACCCCTTCACCAAGAATACGATTCACTTCTAAAATCTCAGCCGACGGTTGATGACGGATTGAGCCTCGACTAACTTCCCCAAGGGCCAAGAGTTCGGCGATATTGACAGTGCCAAAACTCTTAGGACCAATCACAAAAAGACGTTGGTCAGACTCCAAACTCATCTTTTCAATCGTTTCAGGCAATAACTCAGCAGCCCATTTACTCCAACTGGCGGCCAAAATTACGATGTCGGCCTGCTCGACCAACGCTTTCGAAGAGCGAACAGTTGGGTTCCTGGCGCAGGCAGGCCGATCAACAACAGCAATGTACTGGATGACACTCTGCTCAACATCTACTATCTGACATACCGCAGGTATGTAAACGGTACGAATTTGAGCATCCTCCCAACGACCAGATTCGTAGATAACATTAACAAAATCCTCTGCGAAACTATCGCCTAGGATTAAAACTTTACGACGCGAGTCTGACACAAACCCTTGCTGCAATCCCCCAAATCGACTCGATACATAGTTTGACTGCAATCCTATATCGGCGAAACGCCACCATCTTAATTCTTCATCAGTAAACCGACTCGACACCCCTTGTGTCAAAACAAGCGCCCCACCGACACTAAGCGCCACAGCAGACGACAACGCAGCTAAGCTAAAGACAGCACTGCGAGTAAGAAACCCTGGGTTTCTGAAAGGGAGCTCTACATATTTCCAACTTAACGCCGCTAATCCCAGACTACCCAGAACGAGTAAAAAAGAGGATATATGCCCCAACTGCCCACCAATGATATGAGCATAGGCAAACAATGGCTGATGCCATAAGTAAGCGCTATAAGAAATCAACCCTATGCCCACCAGTCCCCGAAACGACAGCATGCGACCCAAAACACCTTCTGACCGCAAGAACGCCAGCAATAGCGCTGCACCTACGGACGGGATTAACGCACGCCAACCGGGGAACGGGGTAGCCTGATCAAATAGTACAATCGCCCAAGCAATCGCCCCCATGCCAACCCACGACATTAGTTCAGCCACCAAAGACGGCGTCTTCGATGGCTGAACATTGGCAGCTATTACAGCAACCAAGGCGCCTAGCAACAACTCGAAAGCGCGAGAGGGGAGCAAATAAAACGCCGCTACAACCCTGCCAGTTTGAACTCCCCACTGGCTAATCCCCAAAGAAATTAACGCCACAAAAATTATTGCACCCAATAACCACGGACGGGCATAACGCCAAACAAAACCCAGGAAAAAGGGGAAAAAAATATAAAACTGTTCCTCGACGCCCAAACTCCATGTGTGCAGCAAGGGACTTTCGAGCGCCGCTGTAAAATAGTTTGTGGTCTGCCAATACAAAATATTAGAAACAAACAGGGTTACACTCACCATCCCCTGACCCAAACGCCAGAGCGCGTATGGATCCATCAGAAACCACCCAAAAGGTAGACACACCAAGAGAACAAAAAAAAGCGCAGGAAATATTCTGCGTATACGTCGTTCGTAAAATTTCGCTATAGAAAACTCGCCCGACGCAAGCTCCCGCAGCAAAATACCAGTTATCAGATACCCACTAATAACAAAAAAAACATCCACACCTACAAATCCGCCAGAAAGCCCCGGCATACCGGCATGAAATAAAATTACCGATAAGACAGCTATTGCCCGCAACCCATCAATTTCAGGACGATACTTTAATACTGCTGAACGCATGTTTTATTTATTCATTAGATAATAAAAGTCAACGAAGGCGTCGCTGGAGGGCTTGCGCGATAAAAACGGCAGTAGCATACAACGGCGAACCAAATTATTTAACGCCGGTAAACTTCGACATAGTTGCCTGTCCTACCTGACTAACGCCCTCACGCCTAAGCACCTTCTTCAAAGTCATACATAAAACGTACAAATCCAGCCATAACGTCCGATGGTCCACGTACCAAACGTCTAGCTTAAACTTCTCATCCCAATCAATAGCATTGCGGCCATTAATTTGCGCCCAACCAGTAATGCCGGGCCGCACCTCGTGGCGTCGAGCCTGCTCAGGCGAATAAAGAGGAAGATATTCCATCAACAGTGGACGTGGCCCCACGAGGCTCATTTCCCCTTTCAAGACATTCCATAATTCTGGCAGTTCATCCAAGCTAGTAGATCGCAAAAACTGGCCAAAAGCCGTCAATCGAAACTCGTCTGCAAGCGGCTGGCCATCAGGCCCATATGCATCGAGCATGGTCCGGAACTTGATCATATTAAACGGCCGACCATTCAACCCCGGACGACTCTGGCGAAACAGCACAGGCGCACCCAACTTGTAGCGAATAAGAACGACAAGGCACAAAATTACAGGCGACAACAACGCAAGGCACAGCACCGCGCCACAGATGTCCATGAGGCGCTTCACGACTTAACCCCCATTTCACGCAACATCACAGCGTTAACCTTCTTGACATCATATTTCTCCTCTGCAAGCCGTCTCGAAGCGTAACCAAAGCGTTGAATGTCGTTGGGAGAATCAAGCAAACACCTCATCGCATTGCCCAGTGACTCAACTGAGCGAACAGGTACCAAATATCCGTTGTGCCCATTAGTTACTGTTTCTCGACAGCCCGGCGCATCTGTTGTAATGATTGCACGCCCTACGGCCATCGCCTCAAGTACAGTCCGGGGCGTCCCCTCTCGATATGAAGGCAAGACATAAACACTACAACGGCGCAAAGCTGGCCTTACATCTGTCAATCGACCTAGGTATTCCACGACGCCCTCATCCTCCCACGCTGCCAGCTCTTGCGCCTCGACCGAATCGGGCCCTTCGTCCAGCCAGCCCGCCAGTAAAAACTGCACTGATGGGAACTCGGCACGCAATTGCTTGGCCGCCTGAACATACTCGCGCACGCCCTTGGCCACAAGCAAACGGGCGATCATTAAAAAAACAATAGGATCTTGAGGCGGCTCAAACTGATCGAATTCCTGTATATCAACCCCTGAGCCGTTAACTACTATGGACGGCGTCCTAGGATTTAATATATTCAACGTACGAAACAAAGCCTCGTCATCAGGGTTCTGAAAAAACACCTTTGTCGCCCGACTTAAAGCGTACCGATACAACCGACGAGCCAAGCCCGCCACCAGACGCGCTTTAGCTGTGTGGGGTCTATCTTGAAAGGCATAGCCTAAACCCGTAATCAATGCATAACGCCCACCTACACCAGCCAACCATGCCGCAAGCGATCCGTAGATTACCGGCTTTATCGTGTAGCCTAGAAATACGTTAGGCCGTAACCGTCGCATCAAGCTCCACAAACCATACAAAGAGCCTAAATCTGCAAGAGGGTTCATACCTGTACGCTGCAGGTTAAGACTATGCGGCGTCACACCACGTGCACGCAATGCATCACTCATACAGCTATCGTTAAGGCCGGGCGCCGCAACGTGCACCTCTACCCCCGCCTTTAGCAGATCATCGATCAATGGCCCCCTAAAGTTAAGCAAAGAATCCGCGTAACCCCCAACAAGCAGCAATTTCACAGCTCGTCCTCCGCACTTGATATCCAGGCCTGAAACATCAGAATGGGCCACAAACGATATTGCCAGTTATAGCCGCCCTTCAAATGTTGGTGCCATAGTTGACGAATCGGTGCCGGATCAAAGTACCCCTCGGCACGCAACCTTTCTTCAGACAAAAGATTGTCTGCCCAGTCACGTAAAGGCCCACGCAACCAATCATCTATTGGCATGCCGAAACCTTTTTTAGGTCGCTCAACCAGTTCCCGAGGCACATGGCGATACAACACTTGCCTGAGCAACCATTTACCCTGTCCATCCCGTATTTTCATGCGCAGCGGCATGCGCCATGCGAGCTCAACAACCCGATGATCCAGCAGTGGTGCACGCGTTTCCAGACTGGCGGCCATTGCAGCGCGATCCACTTTCGCCATTACCTCATCTGGCAAGAATGTCTGAGCGTCCATCGCCATCATCCAATGTTCGAAGCTGTCTGTTTTGGGCCAGGCTGCCATATTGGTCATTAGCGTCTGGGGCTCGCGTGCTCCCAGTACCACGCTAGCTGGATCCTGCCAATGGCTGGTCAACCTCCTGAAATAATCCTGTTCGGTATCAAGCTCAAGGACATCAGCCAATTTTTGCGCCTTCGTTCCGGGTATAGCCAGGCGGAAACGTTCGGGTAGTATTGGCTTGAGCCAAGAAAAAACACGGTCCCACCCCTCTGGCGACATGCTGCGCAAAAAGGCGGCGAACGCATGGCGCAATGGTGCAGGTAGCGACTGCATTCGCAACCATACTCTACGCGCACCCAGGTAGCGGTTATACCCCCCGAACAGCTCGTCGCCACCGTCTCCGCTTAGAGCGACCGTCACATGTTGACGAGCTAGCTTACTGATAAGATAAAGCGGTACTTGCGAGTCAGCACTCAGTGGCTCGCAATACATACTCGGCAGAAGGGGAATAACATCCAGAGCGTCTTCGGGCCTGACGATTAAAGGTGTGTGGGCAGTCCCCAAATGCCTCGCCACGCTCTCGGCGTGTTTGGCCTCGTCATACTCACTACCATCGAAACCAATAGTAAATGTGCGCACGGGCCTTGAACTCTGCTTTTGCATCAGTGACACAACCGTCGAGCTGTCGATCCCCCCGCTAAAGAACGCCCCGACAGGGACATCAGCCAGCATCTGACTACCGATTGTTTCTGAAAGGCGCGACTCCAAGGCGCGGATGGCTTCAACATCGCCACCATCGAAGGGATTGGACAGCCCCTCAGTTACCGTATTGTTAAAACTCCAATAAGGATAGGGAAGTGCAGACTTTGCCAAAGCAGAGCCCTGACGCAAGCAAATATCCACGCAATGACCAGGCAGAAGTTTAGACACGCCTTCGTAGATAGACCAGGGAGCCGGTACGTAGCCATGCCTTAGAAACAACGCCAAGCAACCGCGATCCACCCCAGCCCGAAAGCCTGGATAGGCGAGTAACGCTTTCAACTCTGAACCGAAGAGCAATGTATTCGCCTGCCAACCCCAAAACAAGGGCTTCTCACCCACACGATCACGAGCCAAGGAGAGAACCCCAGAGTCCCTGTCCCAAAGCGCGAGCGCAAACATCCCCACAGCACGCTCTAGCGTACGCCGCAACCCCCAAGCCTGGACACAAGCCAGCAAAGTCTCGGTGTCCGAATGCCCCCTCCATTGAGTTGCATCCAGTTCAGCCCGCAAGTCGAGATGATTGTAAATTTCGCCGTTGTAAACTAAGACGTACCGTCCACAGGACGATAGCATCGGCTGGCGCCCTGCCGCAGACAAGTCCAAAATGGAAAGACGACGGTGAGCCAAAGCAAGCGGCACGGCAGGGTCAACCCAGACTCCGTCATCGTCAGGGCCACGATGCGTCAAAGTACGCACCATGCGGCCCGCAGCCGCTTCAATACCAATTGCAGCTTCCGGCTGCCAGATGCCCACTATTCCACACATGCCAAGTCTACCCAATTTCCTGCTTTACAGCATTAGGTTCCAGCCTAAAAATCAATCTTCCACTTACAGCGATCGCGAATAGGGTCAACATTGCCCAAACGAGCGGGTGACGCAAAACCTGATGCGCCATACCAAACATTGACAACGCAAGAAGTGCAAAAAACAGATCTGTACACCTCGCGCTCAGACAATGCCATGCAACATACAAGGCCAACGCGGACAAAACAAGTCCACCAATAACGCCCGTCGCCATACTCCAATCCAACAAACTATTGTGCGCTTCAGATCCGCCGAACGGCCCCTGAAGCCCTGACAAAGGCCCTGGCCCATATCCAAACAAAAACGAGTCCTTAATAACCAGCCAAGCGTTCCTCCAGAGAACGAAACGGTCCGTCCATTCCGCACCTCCAGAAAGCAGGAGACGGTCGGCATGAGACGTACCAATAGCCGGCATGACACCATGGACTGCGGGGGCAAACACATCAAGAAGCGTTGCCAGAGTTGAGGCAGGTAATACAACTTCCAACACGGCCAAAACAATTCCAGCTGACGATAGAAATACCAACAACGCCCCGAGAAAAAGAGATGCCAAGAAGGCCTTCTCCGCCGTAAGAAGCCTCTTTCCATCACGAATAAGAATTGGGGTGAGTATGACCAGAGGCAGCAAAATAAGCCACGACAAACGCAATGCCGCACTTCCCGTCCCCCAACCTGCCGCTAAACCAATTGCCGCCAGCACAATACCAGCCAATTTAAAGTTACGAGAAACCCCGAACACCCGAAGAACGAACAACAACAAAAATGGCAGACTAATCAACAAAAGTGCGTTTTGGTTTGGGTTCATTGCTAGGCTCACAAATCGCACGCCATACCCGCCATACCAAAAGTTGAAAGGACCAATCTCTCCCAGCAAAAAAGCAATTAACCAGACAACCGCCGTTATCACCACAGACGTCCATAATAAATATCTCAGAGAACCAAAAGCAGCCTGCGGACTATCGTGACTGACGACTATACCCAAAGAGACGCAAAAACAAAGCGCATACGCTAGCAAATCTCGAATCGAGTCCTCATATTGATTTACGCCAGATCTATAGCCCAGCCAAGCCCCAATCAATAATAAAAGGAATAACACCAAATAAGAAAAAACAAGTTTCTTACGCATAGAGAAAAAGGATCCACAGTCAACCGTTCTCCACTTGAGTAAACCAAAAGGCAAAACAGCCAACACATAAAGCACCAGGAGTATCTCCCCGGGCCCCAAGGGGATCCCAGGAAAACGCAATTGCGTCATTGTCGACAGCACGAGCCCCAACCCAAGGACAACAGAAGTGAACCTCATTCCCGACCTCCCTTCTGAGGAGTTGCAGACACCGTGTTAAATACATCAAGCAATTTAATTAACTGCTGCCTTCGCTCATACTTGCCTGCTCGGGCACGAAATACGTTGTTATAACTAGAGCCGACTGACGGATCTGACATCAAGGTATGAATAAAATTGGCAATATCCGCCAAGTCATTGGAAGCAATGCCGAACCCCTCATCCCTCACCAAATTTGCAGCGTCCCCCTCAACGTGTCCCAGAACCAGTATAGGCCTACTAGATCCGATATATTCAAACAACTTACCCGTTAGCACACCTCGCTCCCGTGGATCATTCCACGTTAGAAGCAAGAGTATATCGGCCTGTCGTTGAATATTTATAGCTTCTCGCCGGCTTACCGGATCATGCACTTTTACCAGATGCTCAACACCATATTCGTACGCTCTGGCACTAACCCACTCGAGGTTACGTCCATAAAAATCAATCTGAACTTTGGATTTAAGCCCGGGACTTCTATTTATTGCATCAAAAAGTACAGTTGGATCTCTGCGACCAGCATAAAGTTGCCCGGTGTAGACAATACGCAAGCGACGATCTGAACCAGACTCAACGTCAACATGACCAGTCGAGGCAGGAAAATCCTCTGCGTCGAAACCATTCATCACTACCCCACAAGGACATTTGTACTTTCCTCTTAGTACGTTAGCCAATGGCTCCGAAACGGTTACAAGGGCTGCCGCGGAACGCAAGGTTCTCTGCTCCAACCATTTCGACAAAGCCCGATGTCGCGCATAGGGGTTATCTGTCCAAAGATCTCTTAGCTCGCCCACCCAAGGAATTCCGTATTTTTTGCCGATACTTGCGGCAACCATTAAAGCAGTATATGGCGTGGCTGAAGCATAGATTACGTCGGGTCGCCAGCCATTATCTATCAATTGCATGCTAGCTCGACGCGCAAAGGGGTACCAACCTATATAACGATCCGGCACATGCATCCATGACACATAAAGCTGACTAGCCATACCAAGTAGGCGCCTCAAAGACCCTACCCTGCCGTTTGGCGCTGCACTGGTTGATTTAATTTTAGTTATGGCCCTTTTCCCCAAAGCCCGAGCTAGGAACATGTCTACGTCTACCCAGTCTGTATAACTAACCAAGCTCTTAGAAATATCCATATCTAAATTTTGAGGCAAGCCCTGACGCGTTGCAGAGATCACACGCACATCATGCCCTTCTTGCAACAACAGTTTTACTAACTTACCTGTACGGACGGCCCCAATTGCGTTATACGGTGGGAAAAAATAGCTAAGAAATAAAATTCTCATACTATTTTTAGACATTGAATTATGCGATGGCAGCGTCGAGGGAAGGAAAACTGTAGTAGAAGAAAGCAAGTAAATAAAAGCGCCGTAACTAGCCAGCCAATATATTGGCTGGCGGGCAACGTGATGAAAGAATGAAAAAACAATCAATGACGATAGGGCACCGAANGGGCAACGTGATGAAAGAATGAAAAAACAATCAATGACGATAGGGCACCGAATAACAAAATACGACCCTGTCGGTAAGCTAGCACTAACGCAGCAACTGGAAACAAATACACTGCGCATAACATTGGAAAACCGCCGACAGTTAATGCATCAATAACAGTATTGTGTGCCTCTGACCCCTGAAATGGAGCAGTCATCCCAGAATAACTGCCAGCTCCATAACCAAAAAAAATACCGGCAATAGATGACAACCACGCCTCAACCCCATGAGAATAAAGAGAAAGCCTAGCATTCTTATAATCGGCCGCCTCCCAAATTGTCATAAGTCTTGCATACAAGCCATCGTGAAAAAATATAAACAACACGACCGCGAGGAGCACAACCCAGGGTAACCGAGCCCTAAGCTTAGCAAACGGAACCAATACAGCAAAAAGCATTGCCATCCCAAAAACGATAATAGCAATAGTTAAAGCGTCGGACTTCGCTAGATAGCCAACAGCCATCAGTACTAAGAAAGCAGCAATTATTAAGGGAGCATGACGCAAATAAGCCAAGAACAACAGCAAACCACACAAAGCATACAAAGCCACCTGATTAGGGTTTAATGCTTCGCCTCTAAACCGACCGTAGTACCAAATATCGTCTGAGCCAAAAAGCAAACTTGCAGCCCACACAAGAATCAAACTAACAGCCAAAGCCGCACTCATGCGACGGTAATGCGTCGGCCTCAAAGCTAAACTGCTCAGGAAAAGACCACTAAACAGATACGCAATCCAGTCACGCAAAGAACTACCGTTCAGGCCCAAAGATGTGTAGTACATCGTAAGCGGCAAAAGCACTACAACCAAATACCCTACGATAAGAAGTACACCCCAATGCCGTACACCTCTCAAGAATGAGCGTTCCGCATCACCCCACATCCTGACCGTGAGCAGCAAGCCAATCAACGTGGTGATCGCTAGCAAAATCTCCCCTACGCCAATCCCCAAAGTAGACAACCGCAATCCGGTCTGCAGTATCAGCGCCAGCGCAACTCCAGAAACAATATCCGTTGCAGCTAAAACTCTCATATGGAATGCATGCCGACTCAAATGGCCCCTCGCAACTGCACTATGCTCTTTCACTGCTCGATTTCCTTCTTAGTCTCATCAGCTTCAGTCAGAACTGAAAAATATTCCTGGTATCGTCGCGCAATAAAGGTCATGTCAAAATGGTCGACGACACGGTGCCGAGCAGCCCTGCCCAAGGCCGCACGCTCAGAAGGCGTACTCTCCAAAAGCCCCAGCATAGACATTGCCAATGACTCTGGATCACCCGGATGCGCGACTCGCCCGGCATTTCCAACAATCTCCGCGCAATCCCCAACGTCAGTGACCACACAAGGAGTTTCACACGCCATGGCCTCCCCAACGACATTCGGGAAAGCCTCGGCCAGAGACGGCAAACAGGAAATATCGAAAGCGCTATTCAACTCAGCCACGTCGCTGCGTTCACCCAATAGGGAGACCGATTGGCCCAACCCCAACTCCTCAATCCATCTGACAAGTTGAGTATTTTCATATGTGACGCCGGTACCTGCCAGCAAAAACTTTGCATCTGGAAACCTTTTTAGGACCATGACCGCCGCCTTCAGAAAGTCGCTATGGCCTTTCACCGGGTGAAATCTTGCGATCATCCCAATAACGTGCCTCGATCCTGACGCCAAATTGGCACGCAGTACCGCCCCCTCCCTAGGACGTGGCGCAAAAGCCTCCAGGTCGAAACCGTTGGGGATGACTTGCATATTTCGTCCGCGAAACCCAAATTCTCTATGCGTTTCCAGACTGAACCGACTATTAAAAACACACCCTTGAGCACGGCCAGAAAGCCAAGCATTAGCTCGAATCACCCACCGAGTGTTTACGCGCTCCCGAGCCAACCCATATAGACTTTGGCGGATACCAAAACTGAGAGGCGCATCACTCAAAGCGAGAAATTTACCCATCCAAGCCAGCAAATTGCCGTGGTACATCCAACCCTGAATGAGAGCGAAGTCATATCGACGAATCAATCGAGCCAGCACGAAAGGCGCGGCGGCAATACGAGACGGGCCATCCATACGCAGGCACACCACGCGAATACCTAGAGTGCTTATTTGCTGGCCAGTCGTCCCCTCATCCAGCAGCGACACCACCACGGGTTCGAATCGTTCGCGGTCCAACCGCTGTAAAATTTTCAGGAGCATTCTCTCGGCACCGCCTGTCCCGAGAGTTGTCGTCACGAAAAGGATTGGCCTAGCCGTCGGATGCCTCATCGCGCCACCAACCATGCCTGAAACATCAACACACTCCACAAACAACCCGAACGGTCTGCCCTGCCAGCTAGGTGCTCAAGCCAGACCGCCCGTACTTTCTTCTCATCAAAATAGCCCTGTTGCCGCATAGACGACTCAGCTAACAACTCTTCTGCCCATTCTCGCAGAGGACCGCGCAACCATGCGCCTAAAGGCACCATAAAACCAGCCTTTGGACGATCAACAAGCTTACGCGGCACGTACCGATACAACAACTCCCGTAAAACCCATTTTCCCTCTCCATCTCGAATTTTCATGTGCAGAGGCAAGCGGGCGGCAAACTCTACCACACGATGATCAAGCATTGGGACTCGGGTTTCCAGGCTATTGGCCATTGCGGCCCTATCGACCTTCACCAAGATATCGTCCGGCATATACCCAACGGTGTCCATTGCCATCATCCAGCGCTCGAATGAATCGACAAAACGCCAGACTGATGGGCCACTTAGCAAAGACTCCGGCTCATGTGAGTCGAGCACCACAGTATCCGGCCTCAACCAATGACTGCGAAGCCTCAAGTACAAATCCTCACGATCTCGGGCGCCCATGATTGCGCACAATTTATTCATGCGCTGGGGTAGCGGTAAGGCAGACAACATAGCAGCCATAGATTTACGCAAGACAAGGGGCATAAACTGCAAAATGCGCCAAATTTTAGGCATGAATTGGTACGGTGTGTAGCCACCAAACAGTTCATCCCCTCCGTCGCCGCTCAACGCCACGGTAACGTGCTGGCGTGCCATGCTGCTAACCAGAAATGTTGGAATCTGGGAGCTGTCAGCAAAGGGCTCACAGTAAACCCCCGGAAGCTTAGGTATTACAGCCAACGCATCACTTTCATCAATATAAAGTTCAGAATGATCTGTTCCGAGATGACGCGCAACGGCGCGAGCATGCACCGCCTCGTCAAGGGCCTTATTTTTGAAACCAATAGAATAGGTACGCACACGAAGTGTTGACTGCCGCTGCATAAGAGCCACCACTACACTGCTGTCGACACCCCCACTCAGAAAGGCCCCTAAAGGGACATCCGCAATCATCTGACTCGCGACGCTGGAGGCCAACAAAGACTCCAGCTGATCCACAGCCAACGCATCGATGCCATCGAACGGGAAAGACATGCCCTTCCTTACCACTTCGGAATAATCCCAATAAGGCTTTGACACGAACTCTTTCCCTTCAGAGGAAATCTCAATATAGTGGCCCGGCAGGAGCTTATAGATACCCTTGTAGATTGAGTATGGCGACGGAATATAATTGTGACGTAAGAGCAAAGCCAAGCTATTCCGGTCAATTTCACCCTGAAATTTTGGATGCGTCTTTAAGGCTTTAAGCTCGGACCCGAACAAAAGCGTATCGCCCTGCCACCCCCAATACAAAGGCTTCTCACCCATCCTGTCTCGGGCCATTATCAATGTGCGATGCTGCCGGTCCCACAACGCAAATGCAAACATACCAACTACCAAACTCAGCGTTCGCTCGAAGCCCCACGACTCCACGCAAGCAAGCAGCACCTCAGTATCCGAACGCCCCCGCCAAGATAGAGCAGGCCGCTCTTCCTCTAAGCTGGCGCGTAACTGCTTGTGGTTATAAATTTCACCATTGAACGCGAGTACGTAACGACCATAGTTTGATACCATGGGTTGATGCCCGGCTTGAGATAAATCTGCAATCGAAAGACGTCGATGCGACACTCCAAAACCTGCCATCCGATCTTGCCACTCCCCTTGATCATCAGGACCGCGATGCGCTATTGCATTTCCCATGTTGCGCAGCACATCTTCTGAAACAGCCATGGCCGCAGGAGTTGAACATAAAAAACCGGCAAAGCCGCACATTAGCTACCATCCCTTTTTTGTACTAGAGGTTTCTGCTCGTTCGAACCCTCCCAAAATTGTCGACCTAAAATAGGCAGCATAGCGTTCCAGCGTGTGCTCTCGAAGTACTCTCTCCCGTGCGGCCAACCCAAGCCGTTGACGCAAAAACGAATCATTGATTAATCGGTTAATTGCCGCAGCTAAGAACTCTGGGTTTGGAGGTATCAATAAAGCGCAAGACTCATCCAGTAACCTCCTTGTTTCACCGACATCCGTAGCTATGATGGCGCATCCCGACGCCATAGCCTCCAACAAAGCCTGCGAAGGATAGTTCTCGACGCGTTGCAATGAGAGAAAAATCTTGGCTCTAGACAATACTTTTAACGGGTCGCTGCTCTCATAAACTTTCGCGCGTGATGTTTTTGGAGGTTGTGGCCCAAAGCCACATAAGTGAATCTCCAAATGTTGAGGGAGATTGGGCAGCGACTCCAAAAAAAGCCCATACCCCTTCTCTGGAGAGAAGCGCGCCATCATAATTACATCGATATCCCGCCTATCCCCAACTCTGGCGTCCGATACATCTATGAAACTGCAAGGAGCGATGCGGATTTTTGACATATCCGAAGGTCTCCGGCATTGCTCACGAACGTATTCCCCTATAGTTTCAGAAAGGCAGTCCACCGCACGTGCTCGACGCACCGAACGGTCAACCACCCACGAGTCGAAGTTTAAGCGGGAGTCGACAACTGAAAAGGAAAAGGGTGGCAAGAACCTACTCAGCCCAGCGAAGAGCAAAACTATTAACCCAGGATTAGCAACGACATGTACCTGCTGATATCCACCGGTAGCAATCAACCAAAAAGCTCTAGACAAACCGTATAGCCGGTTGATTTTGCCTGAAAATCCGCCGCTGTTGACCCTGTCAACATCTATGAGCCGCACGCGTGACTGCGGAAGGTCAATGCCCAGAGCACGCATTCCTTCTAAAGCATCACAAGTACACAACAACGTAACGTCTGTACCCTTATGACATAAAAATTCGACCAAACGAGCATAGCGCCTCTCCATACCACCAAATTTTGAGCCGCTGAACAATAAGAAAGCTGTACTTGGCATAGCTCTAAGCTTTCCGCATGTGGGAACGAAAAGTCAAATAAGCGTCCTTCAACGCGTCCCATAACCATTGCTCGCTGGCATAGTTTGCATGGGGCTGCTCGGGCCTATCCAAGTAGTTCTTAAGTTGAGCTGCAGTCCATCCCATTTTCTTCAGGAAATACTCGGTATCCTCATGAAGATCCTGAGTCGACGGGTAAGGAATACTTCGCAAATCCTCCTCGGCCGCTTGCCTCGTCATCTGCCCAGAGATAATAAGCGTCGACAAATGTAAGCGCCGCTTATCGACTCCGAACTTTTGGGGTAGGAGATAGCCCTGGTAGAACCTTGTAAAAACTGACTCGTAGTGTTTGTAGGGGTAGGGTTTATAGCCGTAACGATCCACTAATGAGCTCATGGCCGCGGCCTTGTTGAAGCTCATTAGATCCAATATTGACGCCCATTTAATTCCTTGAACGTAGGTCGCCCATATGTACTGCAGCGTCCCGATTGAGGGATATGTAGCGATACGAGCACCGCCATGCGCTTTTGCTATGTTCCGAATATTCCTCTGGTCGTACTTCAGCCAGTTCCACCCTGTGGGCATAGCCATACCCTCTGTGGCCTGATT
>NZ_NIQA01000020.1 GCF_002236805.1 Pusillimonas sp. T2
CCGTACCGTCGGCGCCGGTGTTGTTGCTAAAATTATTGCCTAAATTTTAGTAGTAGTATTTTGGCAGTCGGGTCATGCCTGCTGCCAGTATCGTTTAAGCGCTGCGGGCATTGGCCCGCACGTTTGACAGGGTTTAGGGGTATAGCTCAATTGGCAGAGCGTCGGTCTCCAAAACCGAAGGTTGTAGGTTCGATTCCTACTGCCCCTGCCAAACGCCACAAACTAATATGTCAAATACCAACGTAGAAACCGTAAGCAGCACACTGGACCGGGTCAAACTAACCCTGTCAGTACTTATCATTGTTGCCGGGATTGTTGCGTTTTCGGTACTTGACAACCAACCCACGGTAGTTCGTGTCGCCATCTTTATCGCCAGCCTGGTCATCGCTGCTTTTGTAGCATGGTCGTCCGAGCCCGGCCGTCGCACCATCAGCTTTGGTCGCGACTCCTACGGCGAGCTCAAGCGCGTAATTTGGCCAACCCGCAAAGAAGCCATGCAAATGACGGGCATTGTGTTCGCCTTTGTCACTGTCATGGGCATCATGCTGTGGGTTACCGACAAGATCCTGGGCTGGGCCATTTACGGCCTGCTGCTGGGCTGGAGGTAAAACGTGAGTAAACGCTGGTATGTCGTCCATGTCTATTCGGGCATGGAAAAAAGCGTCCATCGTGCGCTCGTTGAACGCATCGAGCGCGCAGGTCTTGAAGACAAGTTTGGTCGCATTCTCGTTCCCTCCGAAGAAGTTCTCGAGGTCAAAGGCGGTAAAAAGTCCATCACCGAGCGTCGTATTTTCCCAGGCTATGTCCTGGTCGAAATGGAGCTCACAGATGACACTTGGCACTTGGTGAAAAACACCAATCGTGTCACCGGCTTTTTAGGTGGTTCAGGTAACCGCCCTGCACCTATCTCCGAGCGCGAAGTCGAGAAAATTCTTTCACAAATGGAAGAAGGCGTCGAGAAGCCAAAACCAAAAATTCTGTTTGAAGTGGGCGAAATGGTCCGCGTCAAAGAAGGTCCGTTTGCCGACTTTAACGGCAACGTCGAAGAAGTTAACTACGAGAAAAGTAAGGTACGTGTGTCCGTCACTATTTTCGGGCGTGCAACACCTGTCGAACTCGATTTTGGTCAGGTCGAAAAGACCTGAGTTTTTAACCCCGGGGAGCCGTCTGTTTATGCAACAACGGCGTATGTACCCGCAAGGAGCTTAGCATGGCGAAAAAAATCGTCGGCTTTATCAAGCTGCAAATCCCAGCTGGTAAGGCTAACCCCTCACCCCCAGTCGGTCCCGCACTGGGTCAGCGCGGCCTGAACATCATGGAATTCTGCAAAGCGTTTAATGCGCAAACGCAGAACCTTGAACCCGGCCTGCCTATCCCCGTCGTAATTACTGCCTACGCCGACAAGAGCTTTACATTCATCATGAAGACGCCGCCTGCGGCCGTCCTCATCAAGAAAGCTTCTGGCGTTCAAAAAGGTTCCGCACGTCCTAACGCCGACAAAGTAGGCAAACTGACGCGCGAACAGGCTGAAGAAATTGCAAAAACCAAAATGCCTGACCTGACAGCAGCCGATCTCGACGCCGCTGTTCGTACTATCGCAGGTAGCGCCCGCAGTATGGGCATTACGGTTGAAGGGGTATAACCATGGCCAAACTTGGTAAACGCGCCGCCGCGATCAAGGCAAAAATCGATCGCACTAAGCTTTATGCCGTTAACGAAGCTCTGGCACTCGTCAAAGAAACAGCCACCGCCAAGTTCAACGAGTCAATCGACGTCGCCGTCCAACTCGGTATCGATCCTAAGAAATCCGACCAGCTCGTCCGTGGCTCGGTAGTTCTGCCCGCCGGCACTGGTAAAACAATGCGCGTCGCCGTTTTCGCCCAAGGCGAAAAAGCCGAAGCTGCAAAAGCAGCCGGCGCCGACATCGTCGGTATGGAAGACCTCGCAGACTCGATCAAAGCCGGTAACATCGACTTTGACGTTGTTATTGCTTCGCCCGACACGATGCGTATCGTTGGTGCCTTGGGTCAAGTGCTCGGTCCTCGCGGCCTGATGCCTAACCCTAAAGTTGGCACAGTTACGCCCGACGTTGCTCAAGCTGTTAAA
This sequence comes from Pusillimonas sp. T2, assembly GCF_002236805.1. Lineage (GTDB taxonomy): Bacteria > Pseudomonadota > Gammaproteobacteria > Burkholderiales > Burkholderiaceae_B > Neopusillimonas. The sequence goes on from NZ_NIQA01000020.1 coordinate 2,107, forward strand.
AACGCCAAAGCAGGTCAGGTACAGTACCGTACCGACAAAGCCGGTATCATCCACGCAACAATTGGTCGCGCTTCCTTCGAAGTCGAGCAGCTGCAAACCAACTTGGCTGCACTGATCGACGCTCTGAACAAAGCACGTCCTGCAGCAGCTAAAGGCATTTATCTTCGCAAAGTTGCCGTCTCGTCCACGATGGGCGGCGGTGCTCGCGTCGAAATCGCCTCGCTGGCGGCTTAAGCGCCGACAGCAAAACAGAACTTTGGGCTGCACCCGGTTTCCCCGGGTGTTGCTGTCAAAGACCGCTGGAGCCCACGGCACGTTGTAATCGCTAAGGGCTTAATCGCAAACTGGTTCGTCCGGTTTGTATCCAGCGCAGACGGCGCCCATGGAAGAATTCTTGTTGTTTAAGAACTCGACCAGGAGCGCCGCATTCGGTAGACGCCCGGGACCGTCCCAGGTGTCATTAGATGGAGTGTTCAAACCGTGAGTCTCAATCGTAAAGAGAAAGCGGTAGTAATCGAAGAAGTCGCGGCTCAAGTAGCCAAAGCTCAATCGATTGTTACAGCAGAGTACCGTGGTCTGGACGTCGCTGCCGTCACCGTATTGCGCAAACAAGCGCGTGAGTCGGGTGTGTATCTGCGTGTTCTCAAAAACACGCTGGTTCGCCGCGCCGTCGCCGGTACGCCTTTCGAAGGCATGTCGGCAGGTCTTACTGGTCCCCTTATTTACGGTATCAGTACAGATCCAGTCGCGGCTGCAAAAGTACTCGCCAGTTTCGCTAAAACCAACGACAAGCTCGTTATCAAAGGTGGTTCGCTGCCCGATAACGTCCTGAGCGTCGATGGCGTTATGGCCTTGGCCACACTGCCGTCCCGCGACGAGCTGTTGGCGAAACTTATGGGTACCATGCAAGCCCCTGTCACGCAATTTGTGCGTACGCTCAACGAAGTTCCAACCAAATTCGTACGCGGCCTGGCGGCCGTTCGCGATCAAAAAGAAGCTGCGTAAGCTTTTTGGAATTTCGTCGAAAGACACAGCGATACCCAACCCTGGCATATATTTAAATTTGGAGTTCTAAAAATGGCATTGAGCAAAACAGAAATCCTTGACGCGGTTGCTAACCTGACCGTGCTCGAACTGTCCGAGCTGATCAAGGAAATGGAAGAAAAATTCGGCGTATCGGCTGCTGCAGCTGCTGTCGCTGTTGCTGCACCTGCAGCTGGTGGCGCTGCCGCCGCTGAAGAAAAAACTGAGTTCGACGTCGTCCTTGCTGACGTTGGCGCGAACAAAGTTGCAGTTATTAAAGCTGTCCGCGAAATCACCGGTCTGGGCCTGAAAGAAGCCAAAGATCTGGTTGACGGCGCTCCTAAGACAGTTAAAGAAGCTGCAGCCAAGGCTGACGCTGACGCCGCCAAAGCCAAGCTTGAAGAAGCTGGTGCTAAGGTCGAGCTCAAGTAATACTTGCTGCTCTTGCCCGGGTAGGTTTTGGCCTTCCCGGGCTTTTGCGTTTCCAGAAAACCCTTATTTGAGCGCCGTAATTGCTCTTAAGTAGGGTTCTCTAGAGTCGTAAACCAGGCCGTGGTTGACGGCCCATGTAACCCCCTCGAGTCGGAGTGCTCATGCCTTATTCGTATACCGAAAAAAAGCGCATACGTAAGAGCTTCGCCAAACGTGAGGACGTTCAAGACGTTCCCTACCTTCTGGCGACTCAACTGCAATCATTCTTAACATTTTTGCAAGCGGATACCCCCTCATCCCAGCGCAAAGATGAAGGCCTTCAGGCCGCCTTTACCTCCATTTTCCCCATCGTCAGCCACAATCAAATGGCACGCCTCGAGTTCGTCAGCTATGTGCTGGGCGAACCCGTCTTCGACGTTAAAGAGTGCCAGCTGCGTGGCCTGACCTATGCGTCGCCCCTGCGCGCCAAAGTACGTCTGGTCCTGATGGACCGCGAAGTCAGCAAGCCGACGATCAAAGAAGTCAAAGAACAAGAAGTCTACATGGGCGAAATTCCGCTCATGACCGACACGGGTTCGTTTGTGATCAATGGCACCGAGCGTGTCATCGTTTCGCAGCTGCACCGTTCGCCCGGCGTGTTCTTCGAGCACGATCGCGGTAAAACCCATAGTTCTGGCAAGTTGCTGTTCTCGGCACGGGTCATTCCTTACCGTGGTTCCTGGCTCGACTTCGAATTCGACCCCAAAGACGTTCTGTTCTTCCGCGTCGACCGTCGTCGCAAGATGCCCGTGTCTATCTTGCTGAAAGCCATTGGCATGACAGCCGAAGACATCCTGGCTTATTTCTTCGACTTCGACCGTTTCACTGTCAAGAGCGAAGGCGGTTTGCTCGATTTCGTTCCCGAGCGCTGGAAAGGCGAAGTTGCTCGTTTCGATATCACAGACCGTAGTGGCAAGGTCATTGTCGAGAAAGACAAACGCATCAACGTCAAGCACCTGCGCGAATTGCAGGCGGCTAACGTCGAGCACGTTTCGGTACCCGAAGACTTCTTCTACGGCCGTGTTCTGGCCAAGAACGTCATCAGCCCCGATACAGGCGAAGTCATTGCTAAAGCCAACGACGAAATCACTGAAACCATCATGGCCGACTTGCGTGCCGCGGGTATCAGCGAAATCGAAACGCTGTACATCAACGACCTTGACCGTGGTCCGTACATTTCGCAAACCCTGCGCACTGACGACACCGCCGATCAAATGGCTGCGCGCGTCGCCATCTACCGCATGATGCGTCCTGGCGAGCCGCCAACCGAAGAAGCTGTCGAAGCCTTGTTCCAGCGCTTGTTCTATAGCGAAGAAACCTACGACTTGTCGCGTGTTGGCCGTATGAAGGTCAACAGCCGACTGGGTCGTGGCGACGACAACACCGGTCCGCTCACCCTGACCAACGAAGACATCCTTGAAACTATCAAGGTGTTGGTCGAGCTGCGTAACGGCCGTGGGCAGATCGATGACATCGATCACTTGGGTAATCGTCGTGTGCGTTGTGTGGGCGAACTGGCCGAAAACCAGTTCCGTGCCGGTTTGGTACGTGTCGAGCGTGCGGTCAAAGAGCGTCTGGGCCAGGCCGAGACAGAAAACCTCATGCCGCACGACCTGATCAACTCGAAGCCTATTTCTGCGGCTATCAAAGAGTTCTTCGGCTCCAGCCAGCTGTCGCAGTTCATGGACCAAACCAACCCCTTGTCCGAAATCACGCACAAGCGTCGTGTTTCGGCATTGGGCCCCGGCGGTCTTACACGCGAACGCGCCGGCTTTGAAGTGCGCGACGTGCACCCCACGCACTATGGTCGCGTGTGCCCCATCGAGACACCTGAAGGCCCGAACATCGGTCTGATCAACTCGATGGCGTTGTACGCCCGCCTTAACGAATACGGCTTCCTCGAAACGCCCTATCGCAAAATTATCGATGGCAAGGTCTCCGATCAAATCGACTACTTGTCGGCTATCGAAGAAAGCAACTACGTCATTGCGCAGGCTAACGCCGAACTCGACCCCGAAGGCCGCTTCGTCAGCGATCTGGTCGCTTGCCGTCAGGCCGGCGAAACCATGCTGACGTCACCCGACAACGTTCACTACATGGACGTTGCGCCTTCGCAGATCGTGTCGGTCGCCGCGTCGCTTATTCCGTTCCTCGAGCACGACGACGCCAACCGCGCACTGATGGGCGCCAACATGCAGCGTCAGGCCGTCCCCTGCCTGCGTCCTGAAAAAACGTTGGTCGGTACCGGTATCGAGCGCACGGTTGCCGTCGACTCGGGTACAACCGTACAGGCCCTGCGTGGCGGTATCGTTGATCACGTCGATGCTGAGCGTGTCGTTATTCGCGTCAACGACGACGAAAACGTCGCCGGTGAAGTAGGTGTCGACATCTACAACCTCATCAAGTACACCCGTTCTAACCAGAACACCAACATCAACCAGCGCCCTATCGTCAAGCAAGGCGATCTCGTTGCGCGTGGTGACGTTCTGGCCGACGGCGCATCTACCGACCTGGGCGAATTGGCCTTGGGTCAGAACATGCTGATCGCGTTCATGCCCTGGAACGGCTACAACTTCGAAGACTCGATTCTGATCTCCGAAAAAGTGGTTGCTGACGATCGCTACACATCGATTCACATCGAAGAGCTGACCGTTGTCGCACGCGATACCAAGCTGGGTGCTGAAGAAATCACACGCGACATCAGCAACTTGCCCGAAATTCAATTGAATCGTCTTGACGATTCGGGCATTGTTCACATTGGTGCCGAAGTTCGCGCCGATGACGTGCTGGTGGGTAAGGTCACGCCTAAAGGCGAAACCCAACTCACGCCTGAAGAAAAACTGCTGCGCGCCATTTTCGGCGAGAAAGCGTCCGATGTTAAAGACACCTCGTTGCGTGTGCCCTCGGGTATGGTCGGTACGGTTATCGACGTCCAGGTATTCACGCGTGAAGGCATCGAGCGCGACAAGCGCGCCCAGTCGATTATCGACGACGAATTGCGCCGCTATCGTCAAGACCTGAATGACCAGCTGCGTATTGTCGAAAAAGACACGTTCGACCGTATCGAGAAATTCTTGGTTGGCAAAACCGTCAACGGCGGTCCGCGCAAGCTGGCCAAAGGCACGGTGCTTACTGCAGAATACCTGCATGATCTCGATCGTTGGCAGTGGTTCGACATCCGTCTGGCCGATGAGTCCGACGCGGTTGTCCTCGAACAAGCTAAAGAGTCGCTCGAGCAGAAGCGTCACCAATTCGACCTGGCCTTTGAAGAAAAGCGTAAAAAACTTACGCAAGGCGACGAGCTGCCACCCGGTGTACTGAAGATGATCAAGGTTTACCTTGCCGTCAAACGTCGCCTGCAGCCTGGCGACAAGATGGCCGGTCGTCACGGTAACAAAGGTGTTGTCTCGCGCATCACCCCCGTCGAAGACATGCCGCACATGGCCGACGGCACCCCCGCAGACATCGTGCTGAACCCGCTGGGCGTACCTTCGCGTATGAACGTGGGTCAGGTGCTTGAGGTTCACTTGGGTTGGGCGGCGAAAGGTCTTGGACATCGTATTGCCGAAATGCTCGATGCCGAGAAATCCGCTCAAGCTAAAGATATCCGCGCGTTCCTCGAAAAGGTCTACAACTCGACAGGCGCATCGGCTAACCTCGATGAGCTGACCGATGACGAAATCGTCGAAATGGCGCGTAACCTGAAGAATGGTGTGCCGTTGGCAACACCGGTATTCGACGGTGCCACCGAAGAAGAAATCGCCAAGATGCTCGAACTGGCCTATCCGGACGATATCGCCGAGAACCTGAAGCTGGCGTCTAACCGTACGCAAGCCTGGCTGACCGACGGCCGCACCGGCGAACAATTCGAACGTCCTGTCACTGTTGGGTACATGCACTATCTCAAGCTGCACCACTTGGTTGACGACAAGATGCACGCACGTTCTACCGGCCCGTACTCTCTGGTCACGCAACAGCCGTTGGGCGGTAAAGCCCAGTTCGGTGGTCAGCGTTTCGGTGAGATGGAGGTCTGGGCGCTTGAAGCTTATGGCGCCTCGTACACGCTGCAAGAAATGCTCACCGTCAAGTCCGATGACATCACAGGCCGTACTAAGGTCTACGAGAACATCGTCAAGGGTGATCACGTCATCGACGCAGGCATGCCAGAGTCGTTCAACGTTCTGGTCAAAGAAATTCGATCTTTGTCGCTGGACATGGATTTGGAGCGTAACTAATGAAAGCGCTACTCGACCTATTTAAACAAGTCTCGCAAGACGAGCAATTCGACGCCATCAAAATCGGCATTGCATCGCCCGAGAAGGTGCGTTCGTGGTCTTACGGCGAAGTCCGTAAACCCGAAACCATCAACTACCGGACGTTCAAGCCCGAGCGTGACGGTTTGTTCTGCGCCAAGATTTTTGGTCCCATCAAAGACTACGAATGCTTGTGCGGTAAATACAAACGCCTGAAGCATCGCGGCGTCATTTGCGAAAAGTGCGGCGTCGAAGTCACCGTCGCCAAAGTGCGTCGCGAGCGCATGGGCCACATCGAACTGGCCAGCCCGGTTGCGCACATCTGGTTCCTGAAGAGCCTGCCGTCGCGTTTGGGCATGGTCCTCGACATGACCCTGCGCGATATCGAACGTGTGTTGTACTTCGAAGCATGGTGCGTTATCGAACCCGGCATGACACCGCTCAAGCGCGGTCAGATCATGTCCGACGACGACTACCTGGCTAAAACAGAAGAGTACGGCGACGACTTCCATGCCCTGATGGGTGCTGAAGCTGTTCGCGAATTACTTCGCACTATCGACATCGATCGTGAGGTCGATACCTTGCGTGCCGAACTGAAAGCAACCAGTTCCGATGCCAAAATCAAAAAAATCTCGAAGCGCCTTAAAGTGATCGAAGGTTTCCAGAAATCGGGGATCAAACCCGACTGGATGATCATGGAAGTGCTGCCGGTATTGCCGCCCGATTTGCGCCCGCTGGTGCCGCTCGACGGCGGTCGCTTCGCGACCTCCGACCTGAACGATCTTTATCGTCGCGTCATCAACCGTAACAACCGCCTCAAGCGCCTGCTCGAACTGAAAGCGCCCGACATCATTTTGCGCAACGAAAAACGTATGCTGCAAGAGTCTGTCGACTCGCTGCTCGATAACGGCCGTCGCGGTAAAGCCATGACTGGCGCCAACAAGCGTCAGCTCAAGTCGCTGGCCGACATGATCAAAGGCAAGAGCGGTCGTTTCCGTCAGAACTTGCTCGGTAAGCGTGTCGACTACTCGGGTCGTTCGGTGATTGTGGTGGGCCCGCAACTCAAGCTGCATCAGTGTGGTTTGCCCAAGCTGATGGCGCTCGAGCTGTTTAAGCCTTTCATTTTCAATCGCCTCGAAATGATGGGTTTGGCAACAACCATCAAGGCGGCGAAGAAGCTGGTCGAAAGCCAGGAACCTGTCGTATGGGATATTCTCGAAGAAGTCATTCGTGAACACCCCGTCATGCTCAACCGTGCGCCTACGCTGCACCGTTTGGGTATTCAGGCGTTCGAGCCTGTACTGATTGAAGGTAAGGCCATTCAGTTGCACCCGCTGGTTTGCGCGGCGTTCAACGCCGACTTCGACGGTGACCAGATGGCCGTTCACGTGCCGCTGTCGCTCGAAGCTCAGCTCGAAGCCCGTACACTCATGCTGGCCTCGAACAACGTATTGTTCCCTGCCAACGGCGAGCCGTCCATCGTACCGTCGCAAGATATCGTGTTGGGTCTGTATTACACGACGCGTGAACGTATCAATGGCAAGGGCGAAGGCATGTTCTTCGCCGATGTCAGCGAAGTGCAACGTGCTTACGACAATGGTGAGGTCGAGCTTCAAACGCGTATTACCGTGCGTCTTTACGAATACGAAAAAGATGCCACAGGTGAGTTCACGCCCGTGCTGAAGCGCCACGAAACCACCGTGGGACGCGCCTTGTTGTCTGAAATTCTCCCGAAAGGCCTGCCGTTCACCTCCCTGAACCGCGCGCTGAAGAAGAAAGAGATTTCGCGTCTCATTAACCAGTCGTTCCGTCGTTGCGGCTTGCGTGCTACGGTAATTTTTGCCGACAAACTCATGCAGTCCGGCTTCCGCCTGGCAACCCGTGGCGGTATTTCTATCGCCATGAACGACATGGTCATCCCGACCGTCAAAGAAGAGATCCTGGCGCAGGCCAGCTCTGAAGTCAAAGACATCGATAAGCAGTACTCGTCGGGTCTAGTGACCGCGCAAGAGCGTTACAACAACGTGGTCGACATCTGGGGCAAGGCCGGCGACAAGGTCGGCAAAGCCATGATGGAACAGCTCGCAACCGAGCCGGTCATCGACCGTCACGGTAACGAAGTGCGCCAGGAATCGTTCAACTCCATCTACATGATGGCTGACTCCGGTGCGCGGGGTTCCGCAGCCCAGATTCGTCAGTTGGCCGGTATGCGTGGCCTGATGGCCAAGCCCGACGGTTCGATTATCGAAACGCCGATTACAGCCAACTTCCGCGAAGGCCTGAACGTACTGCAGTATTTCATTTCAACGCACGGTGCACGTAAAGGTCTGGCCGACACAGCGCTTAAAACCGCTAACTCGGGTTACCTGACCCGCCGTCTGGTCGACGTGACCCAAGATCTGGTCATCACAGAAACCGATTGCGGTACCACCAGTGGTTACACCATGAAGGCTTTGGTCGAGGGTGGTGAGGTTATTGAACCCCTGCGCGAGCGTATTCTGGGTCGTGTTGCGGCTGCCGATATTGTCAACCCCGACACCCAAGAAACGGCGATTCCTGCCGGTACCTTGCTCGACGAAGACCTGGTCGAAATGATCGACAGCCTGGGTGTCGACGAAGTCAAGATTCGTACACCGCTAACCTGCGAAACTCGTCGCGGCCTTTGCGCACACTGCTATGGTCGAGACTTGGGTCGCGGCAGCTTGGTCAACCGCGGCGAAGCCGTCGGTGTTATTGCAGCGCAGTCTATCGGTGAACCCGGTACACAGCTGACGATGCGTACCTTCCACATTGGTGGTGCGGCATCGCGCGCAGCCATGGCCAGCTCGGTCGAGACCAAAGCCGCCGGTACGGTCTCGTTTGGCGTGTCAATGCGCTACGTCACCAACGCCAAAGGCGAACGTGTCGCGATTTCCCGTTCGGGCGAAATCCTGATTTTTGACGACAACCGTCGTGAGCGCGAACGTCACAAGATTCCTTATGGCGCTACGCTGGTGGTTGCCGACGGTGCCGAAGTCAAGGCTGGCGAGCGTCTGGCCACCTGGGATCCGCTGACCCGTCCGATCATCTCCGAGTACGCCGGTTCGGTGCGCTTCGAGAATATCGAAGAAGGTGCTACGGTTGCCAAGCAGGTAGACGAAGTCACGGGCTTGTCGACGCTGGTTGTCATCACGCCGAAAACGCGTGGCGGCAAGACCATGATGCGTCCGCAGATCAAGCTGCTGAACGAAGCCGGCGACGAAATCAAAATCGCAGGTACCGATCATTCGGTCAATATTTCGTTCCCGGTCGGCGCTCTGATCACGGTTCGCGATGGCCAGCAGGTTAGTGTGGGTGAAGTTCTTGCGCGTATTCCCCAAGAATCGCAGAAGACCCGCGACATTACCGGTGGTCTGCCCCGTGTGGCTGAACTGTTCGAAGCCCGTTCACCCAAAGATGCTGGTATGTTGGCCGACATCACTGGTACGGTCTCGTTCGGTAAAGACACCAAGGGCAAGCAACGTCTGGTCATTACCGACATGGACGGCGTCAGCCACGAGTTCCTGATTCCAAAAGAAAAACAGGTGCTGGTGCACGACGGCCAGGTCGTTAACAAAGGCGAAATGATTGTTGATGGTCCGTCCGATCCGCACGACATTCTGCGTCTGCAAGGCATCGAGCGTTTGGCCACATACATCGTGAACGAAGTGCAGGACGTTTACCGTTTGCAGGGCGTAAAGATCAACGACAAGCACATCGAAGTGATTGTTCGCCAGATGTTGCGTCGTGTGAACATCGTTGACTCAGGCGATACCAGCTTCATCAACGGCGAACAGGTCGAGCGTTCCGAACTGCTTAACGAAAACGATCGCATGGAAGCCGACGGCAAGATCCCCGCGACATACGACAACGTATTGCTGGGTATTACCAAGGCCTCGCTGTCGACCGATTCGTTCATTTCTGCGGCGTCCTTCCAGGAAACCACCCGCGTGCTTACCGAGGCTGCCATTATGGGCAAGCGCGACGAGCTGCGTGGCCTGAAAGAAAACGTCATTGTGGGTCGTCTGATTCCTGCCGGTACCGGCATGTCCTACCACATGGCGCGTAAAGCCAAAGAGAAGCACGAAGAGGCTGAACGCCAGGCCGCTCGTGTGATGGCCAACCCGTTTGAAGATGCACCGGTCACGGTAGAGTCCGCTCCTGAAGCTGACAGCGTCGACAACAACGAAGTGCAAGACGGTAACGAAGAATAAGTTGCCGTTGCAAGCCGGGGTCGTGTACCCCGGCAAGTAAACTACCTAACCCTGCCGGCGCAAGCCGGTAGGGTTTTTTTCACAAGGAGACAAGCTCGTGCATCAAATTGATATTCGCCCCGAAATTATCGAACGCGTCATGAAAAGACGCGGCCGCATTCACATGCATCCAAGCATCGACCCAGCTAAAACCGCGCTGGTCGTTATCGATATGCAAAACACTTTTTGCGCCGAAGGTAGCCCGGCGGAAGTTGCGGCGTCGCGGGGTATTGTTCCCAATTTGAACGCGTTAACGCCAAAATTGCGTGAGCTTGGTGTGCCTGTGATCTGGGTGTTGCATGCCAACGAATCGTATGGCGAATATTCCGACTGGGATATGTTTTACAACCATATTGTTGCCGGTGACATTCGTGAGCGTACGCTGCAGGCCAATGCACCTACGAATCAGGCCGTGTACACCGAGCTTCAAACCAAAGAAGGCGACATTACGATCGTCAAGAATCGATACAGCGCACTTATTCCGGGCTCGTCGTCACTAGAGCGTGTTTTGCGCAGTCGTGGCATTGACACAATTCTGATTGCAGGCACCAAAACCAACGTGTGCTGCGAATCAACAGCACGAGACGCCATGATGCTCGACTTCAAGGTCGTCATGTTGTCCGATTGTTGCGCTTCATTGTCCGACGAAGAGCACCGAAGTGCCCTTGAAAACATCGTTCAGCAGTTCGGTAACGTCGTTGATTCAAAAGAGTTGTTTACGTTGTTTGCGCGCACGTAAGCCATACCTGTGCATATTGACGTTTTCCCTAAGCTTGTGCTACAGTGGCAAGCTATCCGGAAAATTTGCCTAGCCTTGGCGCGCCAGTAATATTTTATTTGTCAAGGCCTGTGCATCGGCAGTCCGGGTACTGCAAGACCCGCTCTTTTACGTTTGTGTATGCGTTGGGGCGGTTTTGTATAAACCGCCCTTGATTTTTTGGGCGCTGCCAAATATCGCATCAAAGCGGCCTGCCGCTTTGAGATTCACAACGTAAATCGTACGCAAGTACATCAAAAGGACGCGTTAAGGTCATGCCAACCATTAGCCAACTCGTGCGTAAACCGCGCGAAGCCACTCGCGCCAAGAGCAAGAGCCCTGCTCTTGAAAACTGCCCCCAGCGCCGTGGCGTGTGCACTCGTGTGTACACCACAACCCCTAAAAAACCTAACTCGGCTTTGCGTAAAGTCGCCAAGGTACGTCTTACCAACGGTTTCGAAGTCATTTCGTATATCGGCGGTGAAGGTCACAACCTGCAAGAACACTCGGTCGTTCTGGTGCGTGGTGGTCGTGTAAAAGACTTGCCTGGTGTGCGTTACCACATCGTCCGTGGTTCGCTCGACCTGCAAGGCGTTAAAGACCGCAAGCAGGCTCGCTCGAAATACGGCGCCAAGCGCCCCAAAGCTGGTAAGTAAATTATTGGCCACATCGTTGGCCCACTCAGTGCAGCTGTGGCAACCATGCCATGGCATGTAAGTGGTCATTTTGAATAAATGGCCAGGGCCGTGCAAAGGCACGGTACAACTGAACTGTCACAAGGAAATATTAAAATGCCTCGTCGTCGCGAAGTACCCAAACGTGAGATTCTGCCCGATCCTAAATTCGGTAGCGTAGAGCTCGCCAAGTTCATGAACGTTGTTATGTTGTCCGGTAAAAAAGCCGTCGCCGAACGTATTATTTACGGCGCGCTTGACCAGATTCAGGCCAAAACTGGCAAAGAGCCTATCGAGGTCTTCAATACCGCCATCAACAACATCAAGCCTATCGTCGAAGTAAAAAGCCGCCGTGTCGGTGGCGCGAACTATCAGGTTCCAGTTGAAGTGCGCCCTGTGCGCCGCCTGGCACTGGCCATGCGCTGGTTGCGTGAAGCAGCCAAAAAGCGTGGTGAAAAATCGATGGATCTGCGCCTGGCCGGCGAATTGCTCGACGCTTCCGAAGGTCGTGGCGCCGCAATGAAGAAACGCGAAGACACGCACAAAATGGCCGAGGCTAACAAAGCCTTTAGCCATTTCCGTTGGTAATCAAAGGACACACAAATGGCCCGTAAAACCCCAATCCAGCGCTACCGTAACATCGGTATCTCTGCACACATCGACGCTGGTAAAACCACTACCAGCGAACGCATTCTGTTCTATACAGGCGTCAGCCACAAAATCGGCGAGGTGCACGACGGCGCCGCAACGATGGACTGGATGGAGCAAGAGCAGGAACGCGGTATTACCATTACCTCGGCCGCAACAACGGCCTTCTGGAGTGGTATGGGCAACAACTACCCCGAGCACCGTATTAACGTTATCGACACCCCGGGCCACGTTGACTTCACTATTGAAGTAGAACGTTCCATGCGTGTGCTCGACGGCGCCTGCATGGTGTATTGCGCGGTGGGCGGCGTTCAGCCTCAGTCCGAAACGGTATGGCGTCAGGCTAACAAGTACGGTGTACCCCGTCTTGCCTTCGTCAACAAAATGGACCGCACCGGCGCAAACTTCTTCAAGGTTTACGACCACCTCAAAACACGTCTGAAAGCTAATCCCGTGCCTATCGTGGTACCTATTGGCGCCGAAGACGAGTTCAAGGGTGTTGTTGACCTGATCAAAATGAAGGGCATCATCTGGGATGAGGCCAGCCAGGGCATGAAGTTCGAGTACATCGACATTCCCGCCGATCTCGTTGAAATCTCCAACGAGTGGCGCGAGAAGCTGGTTGAGTCGGCTGCTGAAGCCAACGAAGACCTGATGAACAAGTATCTCGAAACCGGTGAGCTGACCGAAGAAGAGATTCAGAAAGGTTTGCGTCTGCGTACTATCGCTTGCGAAATCCAGCCCATGTTGTGCGGTACGGCCTTCAAAAACAAAGGCGTTCAGCGCATGCTCGACGCTGTTATTGATTACCTGCCATCGCCTGTCGACATTCCTCCGGTCGAAGGTCAAGACGACGACGGTAATGCCGTCACCCGTCCTGCCGACGACAAGGCCCCGATGTCCGCCTTGGCGTTCAAGCTCATGACCGATCCGTTCGTTGGTCAGCTGACCTTTATCCGTGTGTACTCGGGGATCCTTAACTCGGGTGACACCGTATTCAACTCGGTTAAAGGCAAAAAAGAGCGTATCGGTCGTATCTTGCAGATGCACTCCAACAACCGTTCTGAAATCAAAGAAGTGGTTGCAGGCGACATCGCTGCGGTCGTAGGTCTGAAAGACGTTACTACTGGCGAAACCTTGTGCGATATCGACAATCATGTCGTTCTCGAGCGCATGGAGTTCCCAGAGCCCGTTATTTCGCAGGCCGTCGAACCCAAAACCAAAGCCGACCAGGAAAAAATGGGTCTGGCCCTGTCGCGTCTGGCCCAAGAAGATCCTTCGTTCCGTGTTCGCACAGACGAAGAATCGGGTCAAACCATTATTTCGGGTATGGGCGAGCTGCACCTCGACATCATCGTCGACCGCCTCAAGCGCGAGTTTGGTGTTGAAGCCAACGTTGGTAAGCCTCAGGTGGCCTACCGCGAAACGATTCGCAAAACCTGCGACGAAATCGAAGGTAAATTCGTCAAGCAGTCGGGTGGTCGTGGTCAGTACGGTCACGTTGTCCTCAAGCTCGAGCCCCTGCCTCCTGGCGGTGGTTACGAGTTCGTCGACGCCATCAAGGGCGGTGTGGTTCCTCGCGAATACATCCCCGCAGTCGATCGCGGTATTCAAGAAACCCTGCCTGCAGGTGTTATCGCGGGTTACCCGGTCGTCGACGTCAAAGTCACGTTGTTCTTCGGTTCGTACCACGACGTTGACTCGAACGAAAACGCTTTCCGTATGGCAGCGTCGATGGCGTTCAAAGACGGTATGCGCAAGGCCAGCCCAGTGCTGCTCGAGCCCATGATGGCTGTCGAAGTCGAAACACCCGAAGACTATGCTGGTACGGTAATGGGCGACTTGTCCTCACGCCGCGGTATGGTTCAGGGCATGGACGACATGGTCGGCGGTGGCAAGATTATCAAGGCTGAAGTACCCCTGGCCGAGATGTTTGGTTATGCAACCAGTTTGCGTTCGCAAACCCAGGGTCGCGCAACCTACACGATGGAGTTCAAGCACTACGCTGAAGCTCCAAAGAACGTTGCTGACGAAGTCGTTAGCGCGCGCAGCAAGTAATGCAGTCCCTGCCCACATGTTGTGGGCAGGATAAATTTTTTGTTTCCTTGAATACTCATAGGATAAGACATGGCAAAAGGTAAGTTTGA
>NZ_NIQA01000021.1 GCF_002236805.1 Pusillimonas sp. T2
AGCCGCTTCAAACTGGACAGTGGATAGCAGGCTGGCGGCATTGCCTGCGGGTTGCCCGGATGCCTTGAGCAGGGCGGCGAGGATGGCGTTAGCCTGACTGGAGGATTCGTCCAGCCGACCCCCCCTCAGTCACAATAGATGTCCGCTCGTTTAACATTAGTATTTGAGGGGGCGGTCGGAGTGAAGAAGTGCCCAGCTACAGCCCAGAATTCAAAGAACAGACAGTCAGGAAATTGATGCCGCCGCATAATCGGACGGTAGCCAGCCTAAGCCAGGAAATCGGGGTCTCAGAGGCGACTTTGTACAACTGGAAGAAGCAGTTTCGTGCCAAAGGATATGTCGTGCCCAAGAAATCCACGATAGCCGATCAGTGGGATGCCAAAGCGAAGCTCGCGGCGGTGATTCAGACGGCGGCCATGAACGAGGCCGAGCGCTCGGAGTATTGCCGCAAGCATGGGCTGTATCCTGAACAGATCGATGCGTGGAAGGCTGCTTTTGAAGCGTCCGAGCCGGGAGAGGCCGCACCATCGAGCAAATCGGACTTGGCGGCCGAGCGCAAGAAAAGCCGTGCGCTGGAAAAGGAGCTTCGCAGAAAGGAGAAAGCGTTGGCCGAAGCGGCGGCGCTGCTGACCTTATCAAAAAAAGCCCAGGCCATCTGGGGCACGAACGAGGACGACTGATTCCTCTGGAGATGAAACAGATGGCCATGGTCTTGATCAATGAAGCTGTCCAGGCCGGTGCACGTCAATCCAAAGCCTGCGCGGTGCTGGGGCTGACGTGCAGGACGTTGCGTCGTTGGCGTGCAGCCGAAAGCCTGATTGATCGTCGCAAAGGCGCGCTGCGCAGGCCTTGCTACCATGCTCTCGGTGTGGCTGAAAAGGAAGAAATTCTTGCCACCTGCAACAGCCCCGAATACCAGAGCCTGCCGCCTTCACAGATTGTGCCCCGCTTGGCCGACAAGGGGCTTTACCTGGCAAGCGAATCGACGTTTTATCGGGTCTTGCGCGAGCATGGGCAAGCTAATCGGCGCGGTCGTGCCCAACCGCCCAGAACAGTCCCCAAGCCGCATGCATGGTTGGCAAGTGCGCCGCTGAAAACCTGGAGCTGGGACATCACGTTCTTGCCCACCGCTGTTCGTGGCCAGTTCTACCGCCTGTACATGGTGATGGATGTGTACAGCCGCATGATTGTGGGCTGGGAAATCCACGAGGACGAACGCGCAGAACATGCTGCCATGCTCATCACCAAAGCATGCCTGCGTCACCGAGTGCGCCAAGACGCGCTGGTGCTACATGCCGACAACGGCTCGCCCATGAAAGGCGCCACCATGTTGGCGACCTTGCAGCGTCTGGGCATTGTGCCGTCGTTCAGCCGGCCGGCGGTGAGTGACGACAACGCCTACTCTGAAGCCCTGTTCAGAACGCTGAAATACACCCCAGCCTATCCGAAGAAGCCGTTTGCTTCGATCGAGCAGGCACGCCAATGGGTGCTGCGCTTCGTGACTTGGTACAACACGGAGCACCGCCACAGCGGCATCAAGTTCGTGACACCCGAGCAGCGACATTATGGGCTGGAGCACGCCATTCTTGAACGCCGCCGCTGCGTCTACGAAGCGGCCAAACAATCCATGCCTCAGCGTTGGAAGGGCCGCCACACGCGTGACTGGAACCCAATTGGCGAGGTGTGGTTAAACCCGCCGAAAGAAAGTGCCGCCGACGATCACAAACTCAGCCGCGCCGCATGAAGAAAACGGACATCATTGTTGACAAACACCGGACCCAGGTTGGCGACAACACGCTGACGCGGTTTGCCCTGTTCGTTGCGGTAAGACTCAGCCAGCTGAACGTAGCTCTTGTCGCCTGAGCGGGTGATTTTGATGTACATGGCGAGATTTTAGCATAAACACCACTATGTGCCAATACATTAAACATGGAAATTGCCAGTACAAATAGAGTTATTCAGAGTTTCAAGGTCATTGATTTTTAAAGAAAACAGGCAAAGAAAAACCGCCCGAAGGCGGCAAACTGTCGAACTCTGGCGTGCAACTGAGTGTAGAAGTGATCGACATTGACTGCCCAAGCTACCGCAAGGTCAATCTAGGATAGATTTCTCAGCAGCCGGATAATTTTCAGCAGCATTTGCAGCGCACTATGTCACCTCAGGACGCTGCCGGGATATCGGGCTGTGGCATCTGGAATGGCCCCTGCGGGGCTGCTCGCCCAGAAAACATGAACAGCAGCCACTAAACCGTTTCAAAGTTTTGAATAAAGTCTTCTGGAATATCAGGACCCCACACATAGATGGAGTCCTCAGGCAGAAAATTACCTGAGGGCCAATCGAAGGTACTAGGAATGTGATCAATGTCGAAAGAGTATTCCGCATAGCTACCCCAAGGATCGCGGACATACCGGAAATAATTCGATCCAAGTACATGCCTACCCATCCCCCAGCCACGATCGTAGCCAGCTTGAATCATTTGCTGCATGCCCAGACCCACATCATCGAACGATGAAACATCCCAACTGCTATGATGAAGACCGTAACCTTCTGATACTGCCAACGCTAGCAAATGATGATCGCTGCCATGGGGCGTATGCAAAAATGCAATCGCAAAATCAGAGCGGTCCGACAAGCGTAACCCTAGTACATCAAGATAAAACGCCATGCTGCGCTCAACATCCGCAGTAAAGGTCAGAATGTGCGACAGATGGCGTGGTCGAACTTGTGTGACCTGGCTACGTTGAGGTGCCCTGCCTTTATTACAGTGTTGCACCGGAAAATGACTTCTGGATTTCACGCTGGGTGAACATTTCGCGGCAACACGCAGTCGCTGAGCCAATCCATCCGGCCCTTCAAACCAAAGCCCATCAGAATCGTTGATTGCTTGAGCCATCGCCGGCGCCTCAATCAATCGGACACCCTTCGCCTTTAGATGGGCCTCGAAAGCTGTCCAATCATCGTGGTAAATACCCCAGGTCAACCACTGTAATCGCTTGTTCTGACCTGACTGATAAATACGCGCCCAGCGGTGGGGGTTATTGTCGGTGTATAGACCAAGCCAGCCATTTTCATCTTTAACGTCCAAACCAAACGCCGTATAGAAGCGTTTGGCTTCCTCAAGTTGAGGAACGCTGTAAACGAATTCGTCAACAGAATGTACGGCTAAAACACCAGGCCTGCGGGTCTGCACTGGAAAACTTCTCATGAACATGTCTCCTGATTCTTTCGTGCGCATCTATTGTTCTGAGCGCTTACAGCGACATGAGCCGATACATGTACGGAACATGCCGCTTGAAATAAAACAACAAGCCCGAATTAAATGACCCTTTGAGTTTGGGTCCCCAACTTGTCGATACTCAAGGTCATAACGTCACCTCGCGCTAAAAACCGGGGAGGTTTCATGCCTAAACCGACACCCTGCGGCGTGCCAGTAATAACGACATCGCCAGGTAACAACGTCATGAACTGGCTTAAGTAAGACACAATCGTGGCAACAGGAAAAATCATGTCAGCCGTATTACTTTGTTGACGGATTTCACCGTTGACTTTAAGTGTCATTTCAAGTGCATGCGGGTTTGGCACCTCATCCTTTGTGACCAGCCAGGGCCCGAGCGGGCCGAAAGTTTCAAAACTTTTCCCTTTTCCCCACTGCCCGTTACGCTTGATTTGCCAATGACGCTCAGAAACGTCATTCGCCAAACAATAGCCCGCAACAAAATCCAGCGCGCTGGCCTCGTCGATCTTGTTCGCTACCGATCCCATGACAATGCCTAACTCGATTTCCCAATCCAGCTCTTGCGCATTTTCAGGCATGACAATGTCATCATTTGCACCGCTGAGCGACGTGATCGCTTTCGTGAACACAACGGGCTCTTCTGGTATGGGCAATCCAGACTCTTCGGCGTGCTTCTTGTAGTTCAAACCAATCGCAACAAACTGTCGCACACCAGCAATCGGCACACCGAAGCGGACTGGCTCACTGACCAAGGGCATCTGCTCAAGGTCAATTGCCTTCAGTGCCTGCAATTTTCCTGGCGTCAACCACTCTGGAGAAAAATCATCAACCAATAAAGATAAGTCGCGAAGATTCCCTTGCGCGTCAATTGCCCCCGGCTTTTCACTTCCTTTCTGACCGTACCGTACTAATTTCATATCAACACTCCGATTACATCCAACACAAAAACAAGCTGAGTCCCGCATGTCCACGGAAACACTCACCATAAAAACAAGACATCAAAACTTGACACCGTAATGACCCATCTAATTTTCGATACGCAACCGTTCGCTGAAATACTCGGCTGCAGGCGTCAAGGGCATGCCAAGTCGGCGAATAAAGACACTGCGCGGACTATTGACAGAGCAATCAATATCAATCGTGCTCAGGCCCAACGAAATGCCGAACTGAGCTAAGGGCTTGGGCACAAGCGCAACCAAATCGGAATGCTGAACCGCCAGAATGATGGTATGTATCGTTTTACAGAACATGGATACATGCGGCGAGGGTAAGCCATGCGCCATGAATAACTGACTGACCTCATCCGTCTGAGCCGTGGCTGCGCTAAGCCATCGCGCCGCCTGAAGGTCATGTAAAGACTGGGCCCCAAGCATCGGATGACCGGGACGAGCCAGAATAACTAGCGTGTTTTCGTAGAAGTGCTCGACAACCAGATCCCCATCAACCCCACCCTGAGGCTCAGGGCCAATATAAAAGTCAATGGACCCCTCTTTTAAACCTGTCTCGGCAATGAAGTACTGCCCTTCTATCAGCTCTAAAGTGACGTCAGGGAATTTTTTGTGAAACGATCGCAAGGCACCCGGCAAAAGCTTGGCGAGTGCTCCACTGGACAGACAGACCGATACTTTCCCGACGTAGCTGCCCTGCAGCTGCTGCAATTCGTCGCGCGCTCTCTGCAACTCATTCAGCGCCAAACTGGCCCTTTGAACGAAACGCTCTCCCATGGGGGTTAACAAAACACCGCGTGCATGCCGGTCAAACAGCACCGTACCGAGATCACGCTCAAGCTCATTAATGCTTCTGGAGATCGCAGACTGCGTCATGTTCAAATAACGGGCAGCCGCCCGAAAGCTGCCTTTATTGGCGACTGCGATCACATCTCGCAATTGATTAATCTTCACACGGCTTCCTTGCTAGGCTCTCATCGGCTTTGCCACCCCGAGCATTTGCTCGAGCAAGTCAGGGCGATCCAAAAGCACGTTCGCGTCACTGGCACAAACAACGCTGCCGTGATCCAGGACAATGGCGCAATCGCTGATATTCAAGATTACCTCGGGTTGCTGCTCGACAATAATGGCTGAAAGGCCTTCCGCCTTGGTGATCGTGACGATGGCATCCACAAGCTCCTCAACAATAATCGGTGCTAACCCTTCAAATGGCTCATCCAGAAGCAATAACCGTGGATTCAAAGTCAGTGCACGCCCTATGGCCAGCATCTGTTGCTCGCCCCCAGACAACTGGGATCCAAGGTTTGAGCGTCTTTCAGCAAGCCGTGGAAACATCTCGTAAACACGCTCGGCCCTCCAGGCCCGGTGAGCCGTCTTGTGCTTAGGCAACCGCTCCACTGCTGTCAGATTTTCGTGAACTGTCAGCGACTTGAATATATTGCGCTCTTGTGGCACCCAACCAACGCCGGCTGCAGCACGACGATGCGACGGCATGAGATGAAGCGGCTCACCCGAAAGATGAATACTTCCGGCATGCAAACGCGTCACCCCTGCAATGGTGTTGATCAACGTCGTTTTTCCTGTACCGTTGCGACCAAGCAAGGCTAACGTCTGCCCCTCTTCAAGACGCAACGCCACGTCAGTCAAGATAACGGCCTCGTCGTAACCTGCCGACAAACCCTGGATACTCAGTAACTCGGTCATACACCTCCCTCAAGACTTTTTCCCAAGTAAACCGACTTGACTTGCGGATCATTTGCGATTTCTCCCGGCGTACCTTCTGTCAAAATCGCGCCATTGACCAGGACGGTCAGATGGGTCGAAAAATTGAAGACCAGATCCATGTCGTGCTCAATAAGAAGCACTGAAACATCTGCAGGCAAATCAGAAACCGTCTGCAACAATTCTTCACGCTCACCTTCGGGGACACCCGCAACGGGCTCATCCAGCAAAAGTAACCTTGGCTGACATGCCAAAGCCACCGCAATTTCCATCAGGCGACGCTTACCGTAGGGCAGCTGGGACGTCGTCTTGCTGATAACATCCGTCAGCTTGAACTGCTCAAGCAACTGCTCGCAGCGCTCGACAACGCCGGAATGATGACCAAGTGGTCGCCACCAACTGTCACCAAGCCCCATTTGTCTTGAAACAACCATCGCCAGCGTTTCCAAAGGGGTCATCGTATTGAACAGCTGATTGATCTGGAACGTTCGTACCATCCCTCTTCCGACACGCTTGTGGGGGGCCAGGGTGGTGATGTCATTTCCATTAAGAAGAATATGACCTGTCGTCGGCGGAAACAGACCGGTAATCAGATTGATTAGGGTCGTTTTACCTGCACCATTAGGACCAATCAGCGCATGGCGCGCGCCTGCACGCACCACCAGATTGACATCATTCGTTGCCGTGATACCACCAAACTTTTTAACAAGGCCTTTAGTTTCAAGAACAATATTTTCGTTGCTCATGTTGCCCCACCTTTTTGCCGCAACCATGCCAACGGCGCTACCAAGCGCCCGCGATCTACAAGAACCAGCAGAACCAGGAAAAGACCGGCCCAGAAAATCCAGTATTGGGGCGTGATGTCGGAAATGACACTGTGCAGAATCTTGAATATCACGGCACCAATAATGCCACCGTAAAGCCAGCCCACCCCGCCAATCACCAAAATCAACAGAACATCAGCGGAACGCTCCAGCGAAAACACATCGAGCGAGACAAAACTGCTGGATTGCGTGAGAAGCGCGCCAGCCACCCCGGCAACGGCAGCAGACAGCGTATAAGATATTGCCAAAAAGGCAGTGACGGGAATACCAATTGCCTTTGCCCGGATGGGGTTATCTCGAATCGCTTTTAAACTGGCGCCAAAAGGCGAGTTGACTAACCGCTTATAAATGTAAAACAAAATGGTCAGCGCAACCAGCGAATAGACTGCCGCGGTTTTACCCTGAAGATCGAAATCGAAAATTCCCATGAGTGGGCCAATAGTTATGCCCTGCAAACCATCAGCACCACCCGTCAATCCATCAAACTTGTTCGCCATCTCAAACAAAATCAGCGACATCGCCAAAGTCACCATAAGCCGTGTTAGATCACTTCCACGGATAATGGTGAAAGAACAGATCAACCCGAGCAATGCTGTAGATAATGAAGCTACCAACAAACCGACAATCGGATCTGGGAATACATGCTTTGCAAATAGTCCCGCAACATAGGCGCCAAAGCCCAGAAAGGCCGCATGCCCCAAAGACACAATGCCTGTGAAGCCCAGAATCAAGTCCAGGGACAATGCAAAAAGCGCTACGACCGCAATCTCATTGATAAGCAACGCATACTGGCTCACGAAGAATGGCAAAGACAAAACAATGATCCAGAATGCTAGTTCCGCTTTGTTCCATCGAGCAGGCTTTATTAACAGCTCTTTAGCGATATTCATTTATTTTCCCTTTCGAACAAACAGGCCTTGAGGTCGCCAGATCAACATGAGAATCATCAAAACATAGACGACGAATGCACTAAGCTTAGGGACGTAATATTTGCCCATCACATCGGCAACACCCAGCAGCAATGCGGCCAGAAGAGGGCCAGTGACAGAAGAGGTTCCCCCGACTGCAACCACAATCAGAAAGTACACAATGAACTTGAGTGGGAAGGCTGGATCAAGACCCAGAATCTCCGCACCAAGTGCGCCTCCCAAGCCAGCCAGTCCACTACCTACTGCGAAAGTCACGGCAAATATCGCACTGGTATTCAGCCCCAATCCCCCAGCAACTCTCGGATCATCGACGGCAGCACGCAGGCGACTTCCAAATCTGGTCTTCGACAAAAAGTACTGAAGACTAATCGCCAGAATGGCGCAGACCAAAATAATGAAAAGCCGGTAATGCCCCATCCCCAGGGCACCGCCAAATAACTCAGTTCGACCACGCAGCCACTCAGGGAGCTGGACGATCTGATGCTGTGAACCCATAAAAAAGTCTGTGCCGGCAATCGCCATGAACGTCAGACCAATCGAGAACAAAACTTGCTGTAAATGGGGTTTGTTGTAAACCGGACGGTAAATGAAACGTTCGCAAATCACACCGATCAGGGCAACTGATACAAAAGCAATCAATAAACACCAAAGGAACGGAACGCCATAATTCTGCATCAGGGCTACCGTGATGTACCCGCCAGCCATCGCAAACGCACCGTGTGCGAGATTGATGAAATTCATCAATCCCATGGTGACTACCAGACCTACGGCCATGATGAAAAGCAGCATGCCATAGGCAATACCATCAAATAATAATGTAAACATAAGAATGAAACGCTCGGCCGACGAAGGTTGTTTTTATGTAGTGGCAGGCGTGAACGCAAAAGCTCGGCTGTCGTCACCCTTGCGTTCACTGATCATCAGTGACTACTACTTAGCCACTACAGGATCTTTGACGTCTTTGATCGTCTCGAACTCGATGTTGTAAAGCTCACCATCAACTTTTTCGACTTTTCGGATGTAGATGTTCTGGATCAGCTCGCGCGTGTCGGTATCGATTTTGAAGGGTCCACGAGGACTCTCGAATGTCAGGCTTTTCATGGCTTTAAGCAAAGCCTCGCCCCCTTGACCTTTAGAAACTTCGGCGCCTTCAAAAATCATACGCATCCCGTCATAGCCTTGGAGCGCCATGAAATTAGGACGTAAGCCGTTATTGGCTTTCTTGAAAGCTTCGACAAATTTGCGATTTTCTGGCGAATCATGCGCGACAGAGTAATGGTGTGAGGTGATAACACCCAAAGCCACGTCACCCATGCTATTCACAATATCGTCATCCGTGATGTCACCCGTTCCGATAAGACGAATGCCCGCTTTGTCCATACCGCGCTCTACAAACTGCTTCATCAAAGCTGCGTTAGCACCGGCAGGCACAAACACGAAAAGCGCATCAGGTTTTAAATCTCGGGCCTTTTGCAAAAAAGGTGCAAAGTCCGGGCTTTGCAACGGAACTCTCAACTTTTCCAGGACTTGCCCACCAGCGGCCGTGAAGCGCTCTGAAAAATATTTTTCTGCGTCAGCGCCCGGGGCATAGTCTGAAACAAGGGTCACGACTTTGGTGATGCCGTTTTTCGGCGCCCACTCAGCCACACCTACCGCAGCTTGCGCTACCGTGAAGCTACTGCGCAGGACAAAAGGAGAAGCGCGAGTCACGCTTGAGCTCGCACCATTCATGGTTACCATAGGCACTTTTGCCTTTGTAGCGACTGCCGCAGCAGCCAGTGCCGCTGGGGTAACCAAAAAACCCGCCAGCGCATCGACTTTGTCATTGACCACCAAGTCTTGTGTAAGGCGTCGGCTGACATCCGTCACACTGGTATCGTCTTTCAGGATAACTTCAACTTTCTTGCCAGCCACTTTGTCAGCATGCTCTGACAAATACAACCGTGCACCCAGCTCGGCCTGCTTGCCAATTGAAGAGAATGGCCCAGTCAAAGGCAAAACTAAGCCTATCTTGAAAACTTCCTGAGCATGTACGCCTCCGATCAAGCCTGCACTTAATCCAATACAACCCACCGCTTTCAACAACATTTTTTTCATGATGCTTGTCTCCGTTATTTATATGAACCTCTATCGAGGTATTTCACAGCAAGGTGGAACACCTTCCTCGAAGGAAAATGTCCAAATATTTTTAAACACCAGCAGCGCTTTGATGCAGCCGCCCACTTCATCAACACCCCTATAAATTCAAAACGAGCCGAGGTGACTTACACCCGGAAACACACACCATCATCGTCCGGTTTGCTGCATGTTCGTCAGGGCTATAAATCGAGTCGCGATGGTCGGGAGTGCCCTCGAGCACCTCGACTTCGCATGCGCCGCACACACCTTCTTTACAGCTGAACCCGATATCCACCTTGGCCTCGACCAGCACGTCGATTAACTTACGGCCAGCATCAACTGTCAGTGTTTGCCCTGATCGAAGCAAATCAACCTTATAGGTCTGTTGCTCCGCCAAATCCGGCGCATCAGACTTGACTGCAGCAAAGCGCTCGATATGGGCATTGGCATAGCCCAGATCACGGCAAACCTCTACGAAAGCATCCAGCATCGGTGCCGGACCACATGCGTAATAGTGATTCGATGGCCCACCGGCACACTCACCAAGCAAGCGCTTCAAGTCAGGAGGACCCTTTGCCTCGTCATCAAAATGAAGATGCGTCTTGACCTGAAACTGCCGGATTTTATCAAGGAATGCTGCACTTTCACGAGACCGGCAGAAATACATTACCTCAAATGATCGTTCTAACTGGCGCAAGCGATGCATCATCGACAGCAGAGGCGTCACTCCAATACCACCGACAACAAAAACCGTATGCGGTGCATCTTCAACCAGAGGGAAGTTGTTGCGGGGAAGACCAATCTCAAGCGTATCCCCCTCGCGCACGGTGTCATGAACATGAAGAGAACCCCCTCGACTGGAAGGATCACGGAGCACACCTATCAAGTACCTGTTGTGCTCCTTTGGCGAATTCGCCAGAGAGTAGCTCCGGATCATGCCATTAGAGAGGTGCAAGTCAATATGTGCCCCCGCATTGAAGGAGGGCAGGCTGTCTTCGTTGCACGGACGCAAGTCAAGGCTGATCACATCTTTAGCCTCTTGCTTGATGCTATGAACAACGACAGTTTTCGTAATACTCATGATTAATATTCTGATGTTGACTGCAGCACCCAGGGTTCTAATGGGAAAACCAATACACCCTGGTTGACGCTATGAGCCTTTATGAGTCAAAGGAAAATCGTCAAATTTTTCGCAAGCAACGTCGATTGGTCAAGAATGACTGTCCGAGAAGCCAACTGGTAACCACCGGGCACCACGCGCAAAATATCCTTACGCCTACCGATGAAAAAATCGACTTCAGTATCAAGACGACTTCTGTGTACCAGTGCCCTGCTCGATATGAAGAGCTCACTCGCACCCTCCAGAGCCTCAGCCACATTCTCGATGCGAATATTCGTGACCAGATGCGATGCTCGTGACATGGGCTCCTCGGCCCAATGCACGCCTGTCATGATCTGAGTGACCCTCTTTACCAGCGTTTCCTTGTCATCGTCCATCCAGGACATATCATTCTCATCGCTGATATCACGATGGCTTTGCGAAAACCGCAGGTTCTTTCTCAGGGGAATGCGATATCGAATGTCGTCACTCAAGAGTTTTAGCCATTCTTCGTACCTTCTCTCGTCGAGCAAATCTGCCTCAAAGTACAGAAAATCTTCAACGGACTTGATGAGGCTCAAGTACTTCACATTATTCATACTCTCGACAGTCATCATTTGCCTCCCTTCGATTTAGCTTTGATTTCTTGCCAATTACTTGAATCCATGACATCAGCCCATCTTTTATACAACCGGCGTACGTTCTCCTCGGTATGCAACGCAGGATTCATTGTTACAGCACCGGGAATGAGCGGATGCGATTGGGTCGCACCGAGGCCTGCCTTGTAATTGAAAGGGAAATTACGAGCCACGCTTCCCAGACAACTTGAGGTAGCGTAGTTCCAGTTTTCCATGTCATCTTGCTCGGTCATACCTGCCGGACCGGAATAGCGTGTGTAATATCGACGCAAGAAGGCCTTCACTTCCGGAGGGGCTTTCTTGTCAACAAAATAAACTCGCCACATCTCTGTCTGACCAGGCCCATTGGGGTGGGCAACCAGAATCGTTCGCGGTTGCTGACCATGGAATGACATATTCGGGAAGATGGTGCCCACGACAGGATTGACGCGACCACTTTCGCCTTGCCGCTCCTGGCGACGACGCCAGTTTTCAAGGTAGTACGCCGTTGTTATCGGAGAAGTTTGATAATCATTCGGCTCTTGGCCTGGTGGTTTCAAACCAAAAATAATGCCGTGCCCTTCTGGGTAACCGCTTAATATGAATTCACCTGGATCATCACGACGCCCCTCTTTACTGTCAGTACCAATACCGACCTTATCAACAGAAGCGTGGCTGATGTTGTGTGCCAAATCACCTGAAAAGTTTTCAGCGACGATTTTCCAGTTCGAGGGGATGATCCATTTCTGAGGGCTGCCTAAAAGCTCAATTTCATCATCACTGCCATCCCACGGGGATAAGGCCCGATCAAGCCCGAAAAATGCCTCACCGAGATACTCTTTCAATGGCGGCGCATCTTCCGCCCAGGTGGCCCAGACGGTGCCACGGAGTGTGCTGATCTGCGCAACCTCAACCAGACCCCATTCTTTCTTGTCAAATGGGTGGTTTTTATAGGTATCCTCGAACTGAGGAACAATGGCCAAATCACCGTTATTTCTGAATGACCACCCATGGTAAGGACAAACGAAGTTTCTGGTATTGCCCTCGTCGTAACGACACACTTTCATGCCGCGATGGGTACAGGTATTCAGAAATACGTGAATTTTCCCGTCGTTATCACGATTCAGAATGACAGACTCATCACCCATTCGCGATAAAACATAATCACCTGGATTCTTGATCTGGCTTTCGTGCCCGACATAAAGCCATGACTTTTTAAAAATTCTTTCGATTTCGTCTTTATAGACCTGTTCGTCAGAAAAGATGTATCTGGAAATCTCCCCGTTTTCAATATCAACCAAAGAACGGGCTGAATAATTCAGATTTCGTTCCTTGCTCTGGGGATCAAACAAATCACCAGAAGCTGATTTATTAATGTCAGTCATTAGCGATCTCCTTAATTACGCGATGATCTTCGAGAATGATGTCAATCATTTGCTGGGCCAGCGCAGCACCAGGAACACCAAAGCCGAGCTCGTGGGCAAGCTCAATACACAGTTGCAGATCCTTATAGAAAACCGCTGGAGCAAACGGGCCCAGCGCCAATTTCGACCATTGGTTTGCAACAAAACTCTGCGCCACCCCTTCCCTAACCACTTTCTCAAGGATGTCTGTCGATAACCCCGCAGCTACGCCCAGCTTCATGCCTTCGTAGGCCGCAAGCATGTTCACTGAAATAATGAGTTGATGGGCCAGCTTGGCGCGTATGCCGCTGCCGACGTCCCCGGTATGCGTAATATTTTTTCCCGAGGCCTCGAAAACGGGACGGCAAATTTCCAGATGGGTCTTATCAGCACCAACCATGTAAGACATACGTTTGCCGGCAGCACCCGCAGCGCCACCACTGACGGGAGCATCAATGACGATGACCCCTTTGGGCTTGGCTTTCTCACGAAGTGAAAGAATGGTTTTTGGCCGGACCGTACTGTGAATAGCAACAATCGTGCCTTCACTCGCAGCGTCGAACACACCGTCCTTGCCAAGACATACAGCCTCTAACTGTGCGTCATCAAGAACGCAGATCTGGATAACATTTTTATCTTTAGCAAGTTCTGCATTAGAACGGGCGACTTTGGCTCCCATTTTAGCCAACTCTTCACAAGGCTCTGGTCTTGGGTCGTACACTGTTGCATCAAATCCCGCCTCAACGAGATTCTTCGCCAGCCCCTTGCCTTGAATGCCGAGGCCAACAAAGCCTACTTTCATAGCTGTCTCCTGATGAACCCAGCATCAAGAAATCTTGATCTATGAATGCTGGATTATTCTTTTAAGTGATGTTTGCTTGCTGTCACTTTAGAAGACATCCAGCGCCATTTGAAGATGGCATTTTTTTTATTTAGTTCGAATTTTGTGATCACTAGCATCATCGGATTGAAGCGTGTTGAAGACCGCAGAACGCAACCAGCGATGTCCTGCACCATCATTGTGACGTGCATGCCAATGCTGCTGTACCACGATATCCGGAACGTCGAACGGTTAAGGAACCTCTGAACAAGTC
>NZ_NIQA01000022.1 GCF_002236805.1 Pusillimonas sp. T2
CTCTACCCCATTATCGGGGGACACGCATTGGCTCTACCCCATTATCCGGCGATACGTCTCGGACAGATCCATCACAATGACCCGCACATTCTCACGCCCGGGAAGACGCTTTAAATAGCTGCGCAAACTCGCCTCCGAGCGGCCCAGCACCACATCAAACACTCGGATCGGGTTGATTTCAACAACTTATATTCTGACTCGTTCGGTATCGTTGTTCAAAGCTTTTCCTAAGCGCGGGAGGACGTCAGGCGCGTTTTCGTAATTGACAGTTACATCACAGCACTCGTAACATGGGCTCTATGGTTAGCGAGACTTCCAGCGTATTCAGACCTTCTGATCTCAAAGAGCTGCGCGAGCTTTTGCTTAAAGCTTTGAAGGCTCCATCAGGACACCGACGGCAAAACGCTCGCCATTTAAGAACCAAACCGACAAAGAGTGATTTGCCGGAAGTTGAACTTAGTCTTGCGGTAAGGCACCAAGAAGCTGTCGCGCAGGGCGATTTTGGTTGGATTCCTCCTGAGCCTAAGGGGTTGCTTCATTACTTGCAAAGAAGAAAAGTCGATATAGCAGCAAGTACAGACAACTTGGTGTATTTGGGTCGCCTCAAGTGGACTAAATTTAAAGGGGACGACTCTGAAGCGCATACAATCATCACCGGGTCGACGCTGCACAAGGTTTTTTTTACGCACATCGATCCTGCTGTGCGGACAACCTTCTCGAGTAAGCGTTTGGCTTGGATTGCAAGTTTGAGAGATGGTCATCGGCTTATGGGTTGGTATCCAGTATCAATGCAGTTCGTGTCTTCAGGATCGAGCTGTTTGGTAAATCATCTTCATTTAAGACCCGTCATTGAAGATGATTGGCCCGAAGTGAATTATCTGTATACCCAGGGTAAGGCGCATATAGCGGTCTTAAACATAACGCACGAGCACGTAAAGGTAGCTCAGAAAGTACGCAAAAAGAAGCTAACTCGTACTGCTTTTGTCAAACCTCGACGCCCATCAGGAACCCTATATGAAGGAAGCGCGCTAATAGCCGCTAATGTGTCGCAACCCTCCGAGAATGAGGGGCGAATCTCATCGTCGCGTAACTTCCAGTCGTTAGTTCAGGGCATGCAAAGTATGGCGTCTGCGCAGGAGGGTGACAATCGTGGTGCGTATTTGGGTACTGAGATTTGTGCGCGTTGTGACGGCGGCAATTTACCTACCTGCCCGCAGTGCGACGGCAAAGGTTGGCTGGCAGTTTATGAAAATGACATTCAATCGAATATCAGAATGTCTCGAAGTCCGGCCTTATCGTTAGGCACTAAGCTCGCCAGCCCGTTCCCTAGTTCCAATCCTAAAATTTATCCTGATCATGAGTCCGTTGGGCGGGCAGACCCAAACGATGCCAGTAGATCGGTGAGTATTGTCAGAGAGAACGGTAAATTTGGTTCTATGCCTTTGTATGATGATTACGATGGATAGGTAGTCAGGGCAAATGGCATCGGGCTATGCGGCTACCAATAGAGCTCCATAGTCGGTTTCATGCCTGAAACTTGGAGCTTTCCCTGACCCAGGGTGCAGTGTAGAAACTTTCACGCGTGAAAGTTCCTCGTTATTTGGCAACCTCCTGGTTCTATGTGAGGGCGAGTTGCCGAGCGTTGTGGTGTGGCGGGAGGTCACGCATAAGCAGTTTAGGGTAGGCTGGTCTGGCGGCTTTGTTATATAACTGTAGTAGCGCCGACTTGACCGGACAGTCCCTTTTTTTGGCGAACATTATTTCATGCACCTCTTTTTATGGGTGCAATCTTTTGGTTATTTGCCTGTTCTTTTGCTGTTTTCGCTGCGTTTTGCTGGCAAATTCCGCTTCGGAAAACTCAGTTGGCTCATGGGGCTGTGTCGTGCAAAGGGAATAGGTGTAGTTTACCGTTCTGGAGCGGACCCAATTCCAAGGTCCCTTAGATTTGCCATGGTGCCTGGATGGTGCCAATGTGTGCCCACCCGAAGATGTGGGCGGTATTGCTGGCTATGAAGACTTCCTGGCAGCTATCTCTGATCCCACGCATCCGGAGCATGAAAACATGGTGCAGTGGTGTGGCCGCCCATTCGATGCTGCCCACTTCGATCTGGAAGATACCAACCGACGGCTGATGGAGATTCAGCTGTAACGCAAAACGGTCATGGGCGGACGCTTACGGTAAAACGGCGCTCGTGCTTAGGGATCAGAATGGGCTCGAAGCTGCCGTCGCGATCCCGGGGAAGATCTACGCGAATGGGGCCGCGATCCGTAATGATCGTCTTGCTGCTCGCGCCGTTACGCTCGTTGGCTTGCTCAGGCGGCCGCCCCTTACGATTGGAGGGCCGTACTTCACTTGTAGACATTGTGATCCCCACTACTTTTGGTGGGCACCACTTTGAACTTTTTCCATCGCCTCGACTAGGCGGCCTCCACGAAAGCCGGGGCGCTTCATACAGCTTATCCAGTAAACCCGGTAGGCCAAGTCGTTTGAGAAGTTAAGGTGCCAGTGGCGTGGGGCAAGACCAAGAAGAGTCGCGCAGCTCCCGGAGAAATTATTGGTGCCGACGCCCCAGTATCACAGTCAGATGCGCATGGCTATCTGCAGATGTAGAGGGCATCTTTACAGCTTGTCTACTGGATGCGCTCAGCCCCGAGTCGGTTTCAAAGATTTTGTGCTCATATCGTTCTCAGGCAAATTTCGAAAGCTGTTTCACCCTCGCCTGACTTTGCGCCTACTTGACCGCCGTGTGCCTGCACGATAGATTTCACTATGGCCAGCCCAAGCCCGGCGCCTTCACCATTGCGATGCCGCGAGACATCCGGTCGATAAAAGCGTTCGAACAGGTGCGCGATGTGTTCAGCTGGAATGGTGGGTCCAGGGTTTGTGATGCGGATTTTGACGGCGTCGTTGTCTTCATGCACGCTGGCCTTTACGGTACCGCCTTCCGGGGTGTACCGGATGGCGTTCGACAGTAGATTGGATAGTGCCCTGCGCAGCATTGCCCGGTCTGCGGTAGCTGTTACTTTTTCGTCGCCGGAAACGACAATCGCTACTTTGCGTTCTTCACACCATGCCTCGAAGAAGTCGGCCAGCTCGCGCAGCTCGGCCATCAGCGGTACCGCTGAATGCTCCGGGACAATAAGGCCATTGTCGGCTTTAGCCAAAAAAAGCATGTCGCCAATCATCTTGGTCATGCGCTCGTACTCTTCTAGGTTGGAATAGAGTATTTCGCGGTATTCCTGGGCAGTTCGTGCCCGGGATAATGCAACCTGCGTTTGAGTGGTCAGGTTCGTAATGGGGGTGCGCAGTTCGTGGGCGATGTCTCCTGAAAAATTCGATAGCCGCCTGAAGCCGTCCTCCAGTCTATCGATCATTTCGTTAAAGGCCGTGGCCATGGGCGCAAGCTCTGCCGGAACGCCAGTTTCGTCCAGTCGAAGATGCAGTTGCTCTGAGTTAACCTGGCTTATTTGCTGACTGATGCGTCGTATGGGCGCATGGCCCTGGTGCACCGCCAGCCAGGTGGCGGCAATGGCGATCAGGCAGGCCACTGCCGTCAGCCACCATAGGTACCGGTGAAAGCTGTCCAGAAAATGTAAATGAAAGTCGATGTTGGTGGCCAAAACGACGGAAAATGGCTCATCCCCCTGGCTAGTGCCAACGGCCAGGCGTACCAGCGCGCTGCGGAATGTTTTACCTTGATGCTGCCAAGACGAGACGGTTTTTTCGTTGATGACCTCTACGTGGCGCAGTTGTGCAAGCGCAGCTTCCAGACTTGTGCCCAGGGTGCTGTAGAGCAGGCGTCCATTGCCGTCAGCTATCAGGAATTCTGCGTTGTGGTGGCCCGACAACGTGGCGTTGAAATGCGCCTTTAATGCGTTGCCGGCTGTTTTGTTGTCAAGTTGCTGTAATTTGGCTTGAATTGAAGTTTTGGCGGCATTCAGCTCATGGATGTCTTGGGCCACGAAGTGGGCATTGATCGAGCGCCCGACCAGCCAACCAAAACACAACAGCAAGGCGATAATTCCCGCCCCAATGGACAGCGTCAGTCGCAGGGCCAGCGATGGTGGTGATCTGAGCAGTGCACGCATGTTCAAATGGTTTCGGGAACGTCGAGCATGTAGCCCATGCCGCGCACTGTGTGGATTAACTTCGGCTCGAAGGGTTCGTCGATTTTGGCGCGCAGCCGGCGAACAGCCACATCAATCACGTTCGTGTCACTGTCGAAATTCATGTCCCACACCTGGGATGCAATAAGCGACCGCGGAAGCACCTCGCCTTGTCGGCGAACGAGCAATTCAAGCAAAGCGAACTCTTTGTTGGTCAGGGTGATACGTACGTTACCCCGCATGGCGCGGCGACGTGGAATGTCCAGCACCAAGTTGGCTACTTGTATTTGTTCGCTCATGACAGCCATGGCGCCCCGTCTTAGTAATGTGCGGACCCGCGCCAGCAGTTCGGAAAAAGCAAACGGCTTGACCAGGTAGTCGTCGGCGCCGAGCTCCAGACCTTTTACGCGGTCCTCTACGCTGTCGCGCGCGGTAAGAAACAACACGGGCGTGGCGGACTGCGCGTCGCGTAGCGCCTGTACGATGCGCCAGCCGTCCACGTCGGGAAGCATGACGTCCAGAATGATCAGGTCGTAAGGCTCGGTAAGCGCCCGATGATGGCCGTCGAGGCCTGTTTGTACCCAGTCCACCTGAAAGCCCGCCTCGGTAAGGCCTTGCCGAAGATAATCCCCGGTTTTGACCTCATCCTCAACAATGAGTAGTTTCATAGGCGCGTGTCCTGGCAATCGAGAGTGATGAGTGATTAAGCAAACGATTTGATTCAAGTGCCCAATGTAACGCGGTCAACATGACGCAACCATTGCCCGTGAATGACAAAAATGTAATGCAGGCGTCATCCCGCTGACAGCCCGCGCTCGCTACAGTGTAGTCCGGTCAAAAAAGTACTGAATCTTTCCCTTTTGCGTAACGGTTCAGGCCAATTTTTAAAGGATTTATTTCACGTGAGACATTCAGGCAGAGGTCTTTCCCCCTATATGCCCCGTCGCCGCTTCGTGCAAGGGTTGGCTGCAGGCGGCGTTATGCTGGGGTTGTCACCGTTTGCCCATGCGGCCGGAATTGTGTCTTCGCAAGCCCGCACAGGTACCGCGCCCGTGCTGACGGGTACTGATTTCAACCTGGAAGTGGGGCAGTCGCCGGTGAACTTTACCGGCAACCCGCGCATGGCGTTTACCATCAACGGGTCGGTACCTGCCCCCACTTTGCGTTGGCGCGAGGGTGATACGGTAACAATAAGGGTAAAGAACACGCTGAAGGAAGACACATCGATTCATTGGCACGGCATTATTCTGCCGTATCAGATGGACGGGGTGCCGGGCATCAGCTTCCCGGGTATTCCTCCTGGCGAAACCTTTGTATACCAGTTCAAGCTGGAGCAAAGCGGTACGTATTGGTACCACTCACATTCGGGCATGCAGGAAGCGCAGGGCATGTATGGTGCCATTATCGTTGAGCCGCGCGATGCCGACCCTATACGTGTGAACCGTGATCACATCATTCAACTTTCCGACTGGACGGACGAACACCCGATGCGGGTGTTGTCCAAGCTGAAAGCACAGGGCGATTACTACAACTACAACAAGCCCACCGTCGTCGACTTTTATCGCGATGTGTCCAAAATGGGGATGAGCGCGGCGCTCGAGAAGCGCCAGATGTGGAACGAGATGCGCATGAGCCCGACAGACCTGGCCGATCTTTCCGCCGATGTGCTCACCTACCTGATGAACGGCACAACGCCTGCCGGCAACTGGACCGGGCTGTTCCGGCCTGGCGAACGTGTCCGGCTGCGGTTCGTGAATGGCGCTGCCAATACCTTCTACGACGTGCGCATTCCCGGCCTGAAGATGACGGTGGTGCAGGCCGACGGCCAGAACGTGGAACCGGTGACCGTCGATGAATTCCGCTTTGGACCCGGGCAAACCTATGACGTTGTGGTGCAACCCAAGGATGATGCTTACACGGTGTTCGCGCAGTCGATGGATCGTACGGGCTACGCTCGCGGCACTCTGGCGGTGCGCGAGGGGCTGACCGCACCCGTTCCCCCTTTGGACCCGGTGGAGTGGCTGACCATGACCGACATGATGGGGGACATGGGCGGCATGGATCATGGTGCGATGAACCACGGCGCTGCAGGCGCAGCTGCCATGAGTCATGACGGTATTGATCACGCAGCCATGGGGCACGGTTCGTCGGCCCCGTTGGGGCCAGGCAAAACTGTGCGGCATGCGCGCACCGAGTACGGGCCCAGTGTAGACATGCGTGTGGACACACCGCGAACTAACCTGGATGATCCCGGCATCGGTCTACGTAACAATGGCCGTCGGGTGTTGACCTTGGCCGATCTGCACACCTTGGGCGGTCCAATGGACCCGCGCGGCGCAGAGCGCGAGATTGAGCTGCACCTGACAGGCCACATGGAGCGTTACAGCTGGTCGTTTGACGGTGTGGAGTTC
Source organism: Pusillimonas sp. T2 (assembly GCF_002236805.1). Lineage (GTDB taxonomy): Bacteria > Pseudomonadota > Gammaproteobacteria > Burkholderiales > Burkholderiaceae_B > Neopusillimonas. The sequence continues at coordinate 6,519 of NZ_NIQA01000022.1, forward strand.
GGGCAGTCTACACCGGTGCATTTGCGCTATGGCGAGCGTGTTCGGGTGATTCTGCACAACGACACCATGATGACCCACCCGATGCACCTGCACGGTGTCTGGAGCGAACTGGAAACACCCGATGGGGCCTTCCAGGCGCGATTGCACACGATTCCGGTGCAGCCGGCACAGCGCATCAGCTTTCTGGTCACCGCCGACGCCCTAGGGCGCTGGGCCTGGCACTGCCATCTGATGTTCCACATGGATATGGGTATGTTCCGTGAAGTGGTGATTGCATGACGACAACTGACATGACAAAGGATATCGGAATCATGACCTCTCTCACAAAGCGTACAGCGCTTGTTCTTTTCACCGCAGGGCTTTTGCCGTTTGGCGTGCGGGCCCAGTCTCACGATGCCCATGCCGGTCATGGCGCTCCACCTAGCGTTAGCCAGGGCGCTGCGTCTTCGTCTGCCGATCAGGCACCTATGGATCATGGAAATATGCAGATGCAGGGTGGCTCTGCCCCCGCCGATGCTCGCGACCCGGACGCCTATTCCGGGGGGTTCACGCGTAACGAAGGACAGTTCGCGCTGGATCCGCGCCACCGTCTGCGTATGTCCGACGAGCATCTGTTTGCCAGTTTGCGCATGGACAAGTTGGAATATGTTCGGGCCAAAGGCGACGAATGGGGCGCCTATGAGGGCCAGGCCTGGTTCGGCAGCACGTTCAACCGCCTGGTGCTCAAGGGCGAAGGGGAGTTTGCGGATGGCAAGATGCATGAGTCGCGCACCGAGGTGCTCTGGGGCCATGCCGTCAGCCCGTTCTGGGACACCCAGTTGGGTGCGCGTTTCGATTACGGTCGCGGGGAACCCTCGCGTCAGTGGCTGGCGGCCGGTTTACAAGGGCTGGCCCCTTATTGGTTCGAACTTGATGCCACGGCCTATGTCGGGTCTGGTGGCCGCACCGCCTTGCGGTTCAGCGCCGAATATGACTTGCTGCTGACGCAAAAACTGTATTTGCAGCCAGCCCTAGAAGTGAATTTCTATGGGAAAGATGACCCCGAGCGTGACATTGGGCGGGGGTTGTCGGATGGCAAGGTAGGCCTGCGTTTGAAGTACGAAGTTAACCGTCAGCTTGTGCCCTACATTGGAGTGGAGTGGGATAGCAAGTTCGGTAAAACAGCCGACATGGCACGCGACGCCGGTTCGGCACGACAGGAAACCCGTTTCGTGGCGGGGTTGAGTTTCTGGTTCTAAATTCGTTTATTTTTAAGGGTAAACAGCATGAAGAAATTTGTATCGATTCTGGTTCTTGCATGTGCTCCTGCATTGGCCTTTGCTGTCGGCGAGCATTCAGGAGGCCACAGCATGGGTGGGCATTCCATGGGAGGCCACAGCATGGGAGGGCACAGTATGTCCAATGTGGGCAAGCCGGGTGATCCGGCCAAGGTGAGTCGAACCGTCGAGGTGGTGATGGATGACGCGATGCGGTTCACCCCTGCGCAGATTGATGTCAAGGCGGGCGAAACCATTCGATTCTTCATCAAAAACTCAGGAAAAATCCCTCATGAAATGGTGATTGGATCACTTGCCGATTTGAAGGCGCATGCAGAGGAAATGAAAAAAATGCCTGGTATGCAGCATGCCGAGCCCAACATGATCACCCTGAAAGGCGGCCAGCGTGGCGGTCTGGTGTGGACATTTGACCAGGCAGGTACAGTGGATTTTGCCTGCCTGATTCCCGGGCACATGGAGGCAGGCATGGTGGGCAAGGTGAACGTGAACTGACTTTTGGTGAAGTTCGTTCAGACTTGTTTACGTAAACGCAGTGCATTGAACACCACCGATGCCGAGCTCAGGCTCATGGCCAGCGCGGCAATCATCGGTGACAGCAGCAATCCGCTCACCGGATACAGCAGCCCGGCAGCCACAGGAACGCCCAGAGCGTTGTAGATGAAGGCAAAACCTAGGTTCTGCTTCATGTTGACGATGGTTTTCGTCGAGAGCTTGCGCGCAATGGCAATACCACGAAGATCGCCTTTCACTAGCGTTACCTGGGCAGAGTTCATCGCCACGTCGGTACCTGTGCCCATCGCAATGCCAACATCGGCCTTAGCCAAGGCGGGTGCATCGTTAATGCCATCTCCTGCCATGGCCACCACGTGTCCCTTTTTCTGTAGAAGCGCCACCAGATCAAGCTTGTCTTGTGGTTTGACTTCACCATGCACTTCACGGATTCCCAGTTGTCGTGCAACGGATTTCGCTGTGGTCAGGCCGTCGCCGGTTGCCATGATGATTTCAATGCCCATGTCTTGAAGACTTTTCACGGCTTCTGGTGTGCTGGCTTTTATGGGATCCGAGACGCTCAGAATGCCGGCCAGATGACTATCGACAGCCAGGAACATGACGCTGGCCCCGCCGGCTCGCAACTCGTTGGCCTGGGTCTCCAGAATCGCCGTGTCGATGTCCTTTGTCTGCATCAGTGCGGTGTTGCCAAGCAGTAGCGTATGACCCTCCACCATGCCTTGCACACCAATGCCGCTGTCAGAGCTGAAGTCGTCAACCGCCGCCAGGGCGATACCGCTTTCCTTTGCGGCGGCTACGATAGCGGCCGCCAAGGGGTGTTCGCTGCCTTGATCCAGGCTCGCGGCCAGTCGCAAAAGCTCCCGGGGCTCATAGTCTTGTGTGCCTATGGCTCGATCAAACGTTGGTCGGCCTTCAGTCAGCGTGCCTGTTTTATCA
>NZ_NIQA01000023.1 GCF_002236805.1 Pusillimonas sp. T2
ATCGAGTTCTTCAGACCTTCCTTAGAGAACCGTCTTAAGTGAAGACTTGAATCATTGACATAACGCATCAGACGCCGGAAGGATGCGGATCTTTAAATCGACGCCCCATTGCACCGTCGTGGCCTAGCACTTTGAAGTACCATCGACGCTCAATCCCGTCGGTTATTGTCAGTTCTACCTGGAGCAATCATGGCAACCTCTAACGGCAGCAATCTTCCGTTTTTCGAACGTCCAGATCTTTCACCGTTTTTGGTTCACCTTACCAAGAACACGGTGAAGACTGATAAATTTACAGCCTACGATAATCTTTTAAGTATGCTTGGTACTGGCGAAATATTTGGAAGCACAACGGCTTCTGGTTTTATCAAAGGGAAGTCTCCCGCAGTCTGCTTCATGGATGTACCGTTAAGTTCGCTTAAATACGTTCTTAATGAAGCTAATACCGATCCAGACAGGCCACGCTATGAACCGTTTGGCATCATCGTGACCAAGCGCCGGGCTTATAAAGATGGGTGCAGACCGGTGATCTACCTATCAGACGATGAGCTAAAGGTATTAGGGATTCCCGAGAGCGAGCTATGGCGCGTTGTACGGCTTGAGGCCGTTGATGGAACCGGAATAAATTGGGTTCACGAGCGGGAGTGGCGCTACAAAGGGAGCTTTAAGTTACCGTCCAAACCTCTGGCCGTACTCGTGCGAACAAGCAACGAAGCCGTGAAGCTTCGAGACCACATCAAACGGGAACCAGAATTTTTTAAAGCCGTCCCGAAATCTATCATACCGCTCGAGATACTTTGCCAAGGTCTGCCTTATTTGGGATCTAAGTAAAGCCTATTTTTTAGCGGCGATGATGAACGAGCTTTGCGCTAGCTAATGAGACAAAAAATCTGAGCAGCCTTCCAACGCCCTGGTCGCGTGACTAAGCTTTTTCGCTTTTTTGGCTTAAAGTTCAGACTGAAACAAATTTAACAAGGCATAGTGATGACGCAACGCCCAGCAACCAAGGAAGCAGCCGCCAAGCTCCTGGCTCGCCTCGACACAATGACGACGCAAGAGCTCAAGCGCTATTTGGTGCAAGAACTTACCCGCAAAAAGCTGGGACTGGTTTGGGAGACCGATCAGATTGAGCGCGATCGTGCGTTAAATGGCAACCTGGTGCTGCCAAAAATCGACAAATCAGCGTCTGAGCTCAACGAACAGGAGTGCAGTACCAATCTGATCATTGAGGGTGACAATTTTGATGCCTTGCGTTTGTTGAAGGCCACGCATGCAGGAAAGATCCGTGTGATCTACATCGACCCGCCGTACAACACGGGTAACCGAGACTGGGTTTATAACGACGATTATGTGAAGAAAGACGATCGCTGGAAGCACTCTACCTGGCTAGAGTTTATGTACCAGCGCTTATGTCTGGCTCGCGACCTTCTGACTACTGACGGGGTTATGCTGATCTCGATCAACGATGAGAACCGGTCGCGGCTTGAGTTGCTCATGGATGAAGTCATGCCCGGACGGCGCTTAGGTTCTATGGTGTGGCGAACTCGGCAAGGATCCAATGCAGATCAGGGCTGTTTCCTATCGGTCGATCATGAGCATATCTTAGTTTACGGAAACCCTGGATTTGCTTTCGCTGGTTTTGAAAAGACCTACGACATGTATAGCAATCCGGATAACGATCCGCGTGGTGATTGGCGGGTAAGCGATCTGACTTTGGGCTTTTCGTATAAGGAGCGTCCGAACCTTTACTACCCCCTTGTGGATGAGAAAACTGGGATTCATTACCCTCCCAATCCTGATCGCATATGGGTTTATGCCAGCGAAGCGCGCCTGAAGCCTGGGGCTACGCTACAAGCAAAAAGCATGGAGGAATTCGCACGCCTTGGGCAAATCATCTTTCCAGCAGATCAGCGTGTTGAAACATGGGACACAATTGATGACCTATTAGCTGCCATTGATAGTGGAGATGTCCCAAAGAGCGGAAAAACTCCGATCTTACGTCGTGACTTACCAAATCTTGAGCAATGGGTTGGAAAGCCTATAGGTTTTGGTCGCCCGCAGTTTAAACGTTACAAAGCAGATCTTCGTAACCAGACTCAACCGCTATCGAGTTGGATTGTGCCTAACTTCGAGGAAGGCACATACGAGATAGATAACAACCTCACATCAGCGACCAATCAAGAAGGCGCGCGCCAAGTTTCCGCTATCTTTGGCGACCGTGTGTTCAACTACGCAAAACCTGCTTCGCTGATCACGGGGTTGTTAAAGCAGGCAACGCACGCCAATGACATCGTATTGGATTTCTTTTCTGGCTCGGGCACTACAGCGCACGCTGTTCTGGCGTTAAACGCCGAGGACGGCGGCAATCGAAACTTCATTCTTTGTTCCAGCACCGAAGCTACCGCCAAGGAACCTGAGAAAAACTTGTGTCGGGACGTGTGCGCCCAGAGGGTGCAGCGTGTCATCACGGGCTATGGGAAAACTCCGGGGCTGGGGGGCGACTTTGCCTACATGCGGCTGGATTTGATCGAAGAAGCTGATCTGATGTTTGACGCACAAGCCGAGCATGCCTATGCCTTGTTGTGCTTGCGCGAAACGGGCGTAGCGCGCGCGGCTCCAGAAAAATCCATCATTTGGCCTGTTGACATTCATGAGGGGGCGGCAACGCTGGTGTGCCCTCAATTGACTGATGACCTCGTGTCTCAGTTGGCCGCCCTGGGTGCCTCTCGCCTGGTAGTCTACATTGATCGACCCGACAGCCTAGTGGACCAATGGGAGCAAACCGGCCATGGCCATATCCCGCTGCAGGCCTTCAGCTTGGAGACCGCCCTGCGGTGGGCGCAGCCTGCCCGCGCAACCGTGCACGAAAGTGCTCAGAGCAACTCCCTGATCAACCAGGACGCCGAGCACGAGGAAAAGGCATGAGTCGCACACCCATCCCAACCGCCAATAATTTGCCTCTGCCTATCGCCGTTGGACAACGACATGCCGTTGTTCCTGAGGAGTTCCAAAGCAGGCTCATCAGCTCAATGACCGCTCAGCTGCTGACAAACGATCCACCGCCGTGTTTGCTTCGTGCGCCAACCGGCTCGGGCAAAACGTTTGTGTTGAGCAAAACGATGGGCAACATCAGCGACACGCGCTCTGTGCTGTGGTTCTGGTTCGTTCCATACACAACCCTGGTTAACCAAACCATTGACGCGTTGATCTCGGATGCCGGCGATTTAACCCCCTTGTTGTTTGCCGACGGAGTCAATCAGGATCCGGGGGCGGGCGTCGTTTTGGTGTCTACCGTGGCCCACGTTGCCCGATCTGTCTGGCGCAAACAAGAGTACAACGCCGGCGGAGGCGAACTGACGCGAACGCCGGCCNATCCGGGGGCGGGCGTCGTTTTGGTGTCTACCGTGGCCCACGTTGCCCGATCTGTCTGGCGCAAACAAGAGTACAACGCCGGCGGAGGCGAACTGACGCGAACGCCGGCCGAGTTTGTAGCCTTGGCCCGGGCCAGCAACCTGCAGCTTGGCGTGATTGTCGATGAGGCACACATCGCGCTTGATGAGGCCACTGAGTTTGGTCAATTCGTGCGCTGGCTCAATCCCACGTATCTTGCATTGGCCACGGCCACACCCAAAGACCAGCGCATTGAGCAGTTTTTGGCCAGCGCCCAGATGAGCAGTAAAGAAGTGTTCAGCGTCAGTCGCGACGATGTGGTCAAGTGTCGCCTGAACAAAGCGTACATCGAGGCAATTATTTATCAGCTCGAGCATACTCAGGCTGGCGTGGCCGACCTTAAGCGCACGGTACTTCGCCAGGCCTGGCTGCGTAACCAACAAATCAAACGCGAGCTGGCAAATGCTGGCGTCGACATGACGCCTCTTTTGCTGGTCCAGGTTGAGGATGGGCCAGACTCCATTGCTCAGGCAGAGCAGGATCTTGTTCAGCTTTGCGGCGTGCATCCTGGGGCTGTCGGAAAGCACTCGGCTGACGCCCCCGATCCAGCCTTGATGAGCTCCATTGCCAACGACGCCAGCATCGAGGTGCTCATCTTCAAGCAATCGGCCGGCACCGGTTTTGATGCACCGCGTGCTTTCGTGTTGGCCTCGACCAAGGCGGTCAACGACGCGGACTTCGCCATGCAGTTCATCGGACGAGTGATGCGGGTCTCACGCCAGATCCGGGCCAAGTACAGTGACTATCGGGCCATTCCGGAAGCGCTTAATACCGCGTATGTGTACCTGGCCGATGCGCAAGCGCAACAAGGTTACCAACAGGCGGTGCAGCTCATTGAAGCCGTTCGCACGGAGCTACAGGGTCAGACCGAAATGCTCACGCAGCGCAGGACACGATCGGGGGCGATTTGGCTAGGCAACAAGCCCACGCCTCAACGCCCTATTTCGCCGCGACTGCCTTTGCCGGAAAACCAGCGCGATGCCTCTGGCTGGCCAGAACAAAGCGACCAAAGCTCCCGGGCCTCTGAGCGCGAAGAACCAAATGCTGATCCTGAGAATCAGGGCCAGCAGCTTACGGGTCAGGCAATGCTTTTCGATCCTTTGCAAGGTGACGGCGTTGACGAAGTAGAGGCTCAACCAGACTCGGTACCGCCCAAACCCTCCCCTCAAGAAGCGCAGAACGCACAGCAATGGAGCCAGCGCCTTCTTGATCGAGGGATCTCGCACTATCGGCTTCGCACCGAACTGCCGGCCGTGCCTAAGCGCTTGCGCCGCGAAGATCGCCCCCAAAGCCTGCAGATGGCTCAAATCACTGAACGTGTGGCCACACGCTTGATATTGCGTGAGAATCATGTGCACGATGCCGTGATGGCCGCACGCAATCGCCTCAAAGAAACAGAGGTTCGCACGGATCTGATTCGTCGCGAGGTGCATGAGGACAAGGTCGCCATCGTGATTGATCGCAACCGGATTGCCGCACAAGCCAAGGCTGCCATGCGCAAGCTGCCCCAGCTCGAGGAAGCCGATCATCGCATTCTGGTGCGCACGCTGGCCAATCGATTACGTGCGCGGTTTGACACTGCATTTGCCGAAAGCGATGCCACGCCGCCCGAGGATGAAATCGAACGCATGCTTCGTACGGCAGCGTGTTGGCTCGTTACCGCGCACCTGCAGGACATCGAGGAGGCGCTTCACCTGGAGCTCGCGCAACAGGCACTTACCGTTGAGGCCTCGCCATTGCCCGATGCCATGCTGTTTCCGACCGATATTGCCCTTAAGATTTCAAGCAAAAATCTGTACGGGGTGCACCCGCCTTCGCAGGAACAACTGGCCAGCGTCGAAGAAACGCTGGCTCTGGAAGATCGTCAATTTCTGGACGATCGTCACTGGCACTTTGCCGGGTCCAAAAACGATGAGCCGCCCTTTATCAGTGGCAAGTTCGACCAAACGTTTTCCCTGAACTCGTATGAAACCCGTTTGGCCCAGGCACTGGATCGCGCCCCCTTTGTGGCCTGGTGGTTTCGCAATCCCGACCGCAAGCCCTATTCCGTGCGTCTGGTGCGCGGCGAGCATCAGAACTACTTCTATCCAGATTTTGTCGTTTGTATCTATCACGTGGACGGCGCCGAGCCAGTACCGCGTTTGATTGAAACCAAGCACGACTTGAAGGACGCCCGGCGCAAGGCCAAGCACACGCCCAAGGAATACGGCAAGGTTATTTTCATTACCAAAGACGCCGACCAGCATTACTTGCTTAATGAAGACGGCTCATTGGGCGAGCCCCTGGACTTTGGCAACATGGAAAAGCTTCGTGAAGCGATGCAGCGCACCGTGCCTTAAAGGGCCCACCCCTCACCCTTGCTTTAACCAGAGGTTTTCATGAGTTATTACGATCCTAGCTTTTTGCACTTCATGGCCAGCATCAACCTCAATTCAACGCTGGCAGCTCAAGGTGTTGGGCTGCATATTAATGTGCCCAGGCAGATCCGGGCCCCAAAAGGGCTGGGTAAAGCAGAGCACATTCGGGCTGTCGTTATCGGGCTTCGGAGTCAGAAGTTGTTATTCGTAGGGGATCGGAAAGCTTAACGGCGCATTTAGCTTTTTTGGCCCCGGTCGCTACCATGGTTTCATACACATCGAAACCACGGGGGTCACCATGCACTGCCAAGCCGCGATCATTCGCCAGATCTACGAATTGCGCCACACCATTTACCGTCCAACGAGCCAGGGGCTCAAAGCCCGTATCGAGTTCATGCGACTGGCGCTCAAGCACGATTTGGTGGACGAAATCCGCCATCACCACCTGTGGGACCGTGGTTACCACGGCCTGGGTGAGCGTCAATTGGATACTTGTTTTGAGATGGGGGATGCCGACGAGGTCGGGGTAGCCTTACTCAAAGTCGCCCGCGAAGAAGGTTTTTCGCGCAAACTGCCTGCGCTCATTTCTGCCTCAAGCCTTGAGCATTGGGCCCAGAAGCTTGATTCGCAGCTGGCGCTTTTCTAGACTAAATGGGCTTGATCGACTAGCATTTCAGTGAGCTGGTATTCGGTAGAATGTACTGGCACCACCAGCGCAACCCGTCAGCTCACGGAGACCTAATGTGTGAACGGCATCAGACTGCCAACCGGCTCTACAAGGCAGCGCGAGCCAGGTCGCTTCTCGATCCAGCCAAAGAGCAGTCCTCCTTAGCCCGACTTCTGAACGTTGCCCCTCAAAACATACATAATTGGGAGGTACGCGGCGTATCGAAGCAAGCAGCACTAATGTTGCAACTTGAATTCGGATTCAGTGCGACGTGGATTCTTTATGGCAAAGGGCCGATGTTCATCGCCTCTGCCCCGGCCACAGCGACAATGTCCGAAACCGAACGTGAATTGCTCAATTTGTTCGCTCAACTCGGAGAGGATGAGCTGTCCTATCTTTATGCCAAAGCGAAGCGCTTGCTGATTACCAGCTCGCGCTAGATCAGATCTGGATTAATGGTTTTGTACCAGCGAGGGATCCATTTCAATGGCTTGAGAATGACGGATCGTGCCTTTTTCATCACCAATCAAAACCGTCAAATACGGTTGGTTCAAGATTTCTAAAGGCAAGAGATCGTCGGGTGCGCCTACTACCCAGTGCGCTCCATCATCGTTGATAGTATGCAAAAGGCATCCGCTAAAAGCTTCCGCACCGTCCGGACCTAACATCTCAATCTGTGGTCGATCAAACAACCAAAATGCTTGAGGCGCATATACCGTCAACAGGGCTTGCCTTTGCTGACCGACGAAATGTATCGAGAAAGGCAAATAGCGAGGTTCAGCCATAGGTTACCTTAGACGCTGCGGAAATTGTTTGAACAAGAGGCATTTCTTGATACAGAGAATCATGCTGCATGCCTAGGACCTCGTTAAGTTGCTTGATGCCCTCCATGCTCATGACATTTTTGTGCGTAGCGCCGGCATCGGCAACAGAGATCTCGTGCACTATGTCGAATAGGTAGCTTTGCGCTTGTGCTTTGCCTTGCTGAGCAGTTGATGGATCACTCATAGCGCTTAGCCCTTCCGATAGGTGAATCAAGTCGTCAGCAAAAATATGTGTATAGAGGTCTTTGTGCTTAACTATTTCATAGTTCGCCTGCACGCGTTCGTGGCTATTGCTCAAAAACTGAATCTGCGACTTCTTCGCTTCACTTGGATTGGTCGTTATTTGTTGACCAAGCTCTCGAATTACACCCTTGTAACCTTGCATCACTATTTGTTGGCTCTGTCGCGCTTGCTCCATACTCCAACTATACTGAAGCAGAAGTTCACCCATACGTGCAATATCCTGTGGTTTGCTCATGTTTGCCGTTTGGGCAAACTGTCCTACTTGCGCCTTGAGCTGAGCCGCCTGGACAGAACTGCTGCCCATTGTCTTATAAGCGTCAACCAACGACTCCATTTTCTCAGGCTCTAAACCCAGCCCGAACACTTTTTGAAGATCAGGATCCCCAGTCAAAGCTAGATACGCGCCCATATAATCCGCGTCGTTTAGGCTGGCCATAAGCTCGGAACCAAGAAAGCGGGTGATACCATCGCGCTTCACAATTTGTGCTAACGCTTCATATTGCTCTTGAGTTAGTGCTACAGATAACGCACTGGTCAATCGTTCGTTGAGCTGTTCAGTCAATGTTGAGCTGGAATAAGTTGGCTTTGGTGCCCGCTGGGCTTGTAGAATCGCCTCATTGATTAGCGCAACATGTTTTCGTTGATCCTGAGCCTTATCCATCTGATCCCTGGGCAACTGAAGTCGAGCTCTTGTGTAAGCCTGTTCGTAGTAATCGTATGTCTCAAAAATATTGGCCGCTGATGGATGCTCGTGAAAGAAAGGAGACAGGCTGTAGTCACCGCTAGCTCGATCCAAAGCCCCAAGCGTGGCCGCCGCGGCTATCACAAAACCTGTTATCCAAACACCAATACCCTTCTTTTGTCTGTCTGCTGTGCGGGCTGAATGAATAACTTCCAAATATTTTTCTGGTTGCGATTTGGCTTGCAAGAGATTATCGTCATTCACCAATTGTGAGGGCACCATCGCGCGTGTCCTGCGCAATGGCCTGGAAAACTTAGGGAAGGTCTGAAGAACT
>NZ_NIQA01000024.1 GCF_002236805.1 Pusillimonas sp. T2
AAATGATTTTCTCTCCTTTGTAAAAGTTACGAGGCTAATGCCATCAAAATCTGCCGGCTTATAACGGTGCTGACCAATGGCCTCCAAGCGCAAGCCAAGCTCGTTGTTTTGGGCAACAATCAGAGGATCGTTTAAACGCATAATCGGACCCTGATTGGGAGCATGAAACGTTCTCACGCTCTGTTGCGCTTCTTCTGCAGATTTTGCGCTTGATTGTTTGCTATTCATCGGTGTTCGATCTTATCTGCTCTTAACCCCCGCTAACGCGGGAAAAACGTTCTTAACCGAGGAACAGCAACCCCAGGAGTCCTTCAACCCCCGCTAACGCGGGAAAAACGCCGAAAACATTCCGCTTGGTAGCAAAGTACTCCTTTAACCCCCGCTAACGCGGGAAAAACGAGGACATTGAGACGATGCTTGACCACAAACACCTTCAACCCCCGCTAACGCGGGAAAAACCGCCGGCCATGTGTTCTTCCTGCCCAGTTTGCCCTTCAACCCCCACTAACGCGGGAAAAACGCTGTATGGCGGGGGCGCTGCCCCTGGATGGTTTTACGACTTGAGTTCCCATTCAAGCAGTTCCTGATCAGATTTGACGTAGAGAGGATGCCGCGGCGCCCCCGAATTGGTTTGACCCAAACACCAGAGTGTAGCGCCCTGGTTTTTGAGCAATTGGACCACGTGACCAACCCGATCAGCGCGAGCATTATTACCCCATGCGCAGACGATATCGGAATGAGATTTAGCCAATTTCAACAGGTGCCGGTCATTGTCGGGCCCGACCGGATCGGTGTGCGACCATAGCGCGGTTGGATTCGGCGATCGCAATGCATACAGATTGGCCACGACAACACCTGAGTGCCCCCAGGTTCTGGCAAATCCAATCAAACGCCGAATAGTGGGATCATCCTCTGTTGCATCAGCCGTGCTTGGATTGAGCATGAGAAAGGCAATAGGGGGTTTGTTTCCTATCAGACTTTGTTCCTGCCTGGTCAGTCGATAGCGATATTGCTCGCAATCGCTGATGATGGCGCTCTTGATCATCGCACTCTAGCCTTTCATTGTCTGCCTGGCAGGCGATCGGGGCGCTTCGTAGTCGGACATGTCGTTCGTCACAGATTGCGCTGCCACTTCTTCAAGAATTTGAAGCGCCTGTTGGATTTCAGCACGAGAGACGAGTTCAAGCATTTCTGATCGGCCGACCTTCTCATGGTCCTGTACGGACATGTCAGCCCAGTTTGGATTCGCATCCTTCTTGGCCAATCTCCAGTTCGCGTTAGTGTTATCCCGTGCAAGCACATACACGTCGATCGAACGGGTCAGGCCCATCCCAAAAAACTCCTCAGCCACTATTTTGACTTCGGACCCATCTTCTCTTTGTAAAATTTGTTCAATTTTGCTCATTATTGATTCCTCAGATGGCTTAGCAACAGACCGCGGGCGGTTGCCCTGACTATAGGCAAAGCCCATACCGTTTGGAGCATTAGAGGAGAGCAGACAACAGCTCACCCAACCCCCGCCCTCGCGGGGAAAACAAAGAGTCGCCGATAGTTTGGTCTACTCATATCCTTCAACCCCCCGCTGTCGCGGGAAAAACCATTTGTGACCTTCTTTACCGAAGATGCAGAAACTTCAACCCCCGCTAACGCGGGAAAAACTCTTGTCGTTAACTCTTTGACTCAAAATGATTTTCTCTCCTTTGTGAAAGTTAATAGGGCAGATCATTTGGTTATCCAATTAGCAGGAGAGAAAGATGGTTGAGAATGTTGAGAGGGAAATCCAGGAGCACAAAAAGAAGATCAACAAAGGGTGCACGATCACAGACCCGCAGGGATAAATGCTGACATGCGGTTTTCAGCGGCCCAATAAGGCGGTTTGCATGCCGCCTGAATCGCCACATCATCCGCTCTCAACGGCCAAGGTTTGACCCGCAGTGTCCAATGCTCGGTAGCGCTCGAATCGGGCTCCACAGCCACCGAAGTAATACGCCCAAGGCCAGCTCGGCGCCGTGCCCCAAGGTGTGTCGGGCGCCTATCGTCGTTTAGCAGCTCATCGATCAAATCTCGATACCCGATGCACCAGGCCTGTAGCATCAGCAACCCACCGTCAAAAGGCCGTTGCGTGGGATAAAAACCCAGCAGGTTTCGGTACACCCCTCGTAATGTATCGAGTTTGAGCTGATACGGCTCCAGAGTTGCGCCAGGGCGATAGCGACCATGCTGAATCTGACCAGAGCCAACGCCGGCAGCATAGACACCCTCATCACGACGCTGCGTATAAAACCCAGTGTCATTCACTACGGCAACGGCCGGCACAATAGCGCTGGCTTTCCAAACCCAATCGCCCTCTTGCTCATGGCGAGCCAAAGGCAAATCATCAGCCAATGCGCGAAGGGCTTGCACCGAAGGGTCTTCTTCAATATCCTCAAGGCCTCGCTGAGTTACGCAGTACGCAAGAACCGCGTCAAGATGCAAAGGCAAGGCGGGCGCGGCCCACCCTCCCGCGACAGTAAATGTGATTTTCAAGGGTTCAAGTGTCATGTCAGACCGCCTCTTTCGCTGCCTCTTTTGCCGCCTTCTTGGCCTTAGCCTCAGCCGCTTTCTGCGCTTTGGCGTCGGCCGAAAAGTCTTCAAAGAAGCCTTTCATGTCTGCAATGCTCAGCGTACCAATAGCCTCATTGGCAGCATCGACAAAGGGCTGCGTCGTCCCAGGCAAAGAGAAGGTGTCATTGGTGCTGTAAAAATCACCCAAGCTCAGCGAATCACCATCCCCGTTGATCAGGATCGATTCGACCCGTACCTTCCCGAAGCCGCAGCGCCCCCAGCCGCCGAACTGATTGGCCACGAAAAGATCTGACAACGACAACAGGATCAGACCAATCTTGGCGTCATCTACCACAGAGTCATCCAGGTCAATCCGAAAATGGAACGGCACGCCTGGGGCGATGGTTTCGATAGTCAGCATGTGGGACACATCGGATTTTCTCAATTCATCATCGGCTTTTCGTCTCGCACGATTGCTGGGCTCGGATTTTTTCGATTCATCCTCAGCTTTTCGATCGGCACGATTGCCGAGCACAGCTGATTGGTATTTGGCCACCGTGGCTTGAGGGTCAGCTACACTGCTCAGGATTTGCCCTGGATTCATGACTCGAAAAAGATCATCCACGCGAATCGAGTTCCGCAAACTCACAAGCTGCTTAGACTGCACATAATATTTTTCGCCGCTCTCGGAGGTGCGGGATTTGACGTATTCGGCAAACCGCGAGGGCACCATGCCCGTTTTGATGGTGCTGGCTATGATCGGCAGCATGTCGCTGACACGATAGCTGGACGGGTGCAGGCGAGCCCCCCCGCCAAACAGACCCATGTAGACGTTGGCACGAGCACGCAAAAGCTCTTCAACTGAACGGGCGGTGGAATCTGGCGAACCAGACGAAGCGCCGCAGCTCAAACCAAGGTACAAATCGCCTGGCAACGGGCCTTCGGTTTCAGTGAAGTGCTTGAGTAAACGCCCCATCGCCTTGCGCCGCAGCGCCCCCCGAAAGCCGTTGGCTGGGTAATAGGGAATGTACTGAAGCTGGCCATCAATCATCACGGGCAGCTTGGTCGTATAGCTAATTTTCTTTGTGTCGTCGTAGTTGCCGGGGTAGGCGACATACAAGGGCGAGGCCAGGGTAAGGGTAACGTCGATGCTTGTCATGGTGTGCTCCTGTCGGTAATTAGAGAATTGACGGGGTAATGGACTCTGGGGCGATGGGCCTTTCATGAAGAAACGCCCCCAGAGCCCAGGCCTCACCCGCGTTAAGTTGTAGCAGTGACGAAATGTTGTCGGTCGTGATCTGTTCTTGTTCAAGCAATTTGTAGACAAACCATTTCAGGCGCCCGCCGTCGCTGGACTGAAACTTCCAATCAGCAACAAAGGGGCTTTCGATGGCATCTTTCACGGGCCGGCCCTTTTCCGATTTAAGTTGGGCAAGGTAACGCGCTTCATCAGCCGCTTTCAGTAGCAACGAACGGCGCAACCTGACCACTTGCTCGCCTACGCGAATCAGAATCTGTTCTTTTGACAAGGTAACCGGGGTGCGCCAGACCACATGCTGTTGTTTAGCGTTCTGCACGCACAAGGCAAAGGGCGTATCGGGTGGGGTTTGCAGCGCCCAGGCACGGTGTTCTTTTTTCATGATCGGGAAAATTCCATCACGGCAAATCAACACGCTGGAAGCGCCCATCTGAAAGACGCTGCGCGTCATGACAGCGGTACATGCGCCACAGCGCCACGGGTTACCCGGGTGGGCCAAGGCATTGTGATTGGTGAACGAGGGGGGAAGCACCAGATCATCGACGGGATCACCAGCTCGCAGGCTGACGCCGCAGACGGCGCAAGACATGCCTGTATGGCGCTCATCACACACGTCCGAACCTTCCGGCTTCAGTCCGGTTGCGGCAAGTACAAGTTCGGTAGCACTAAGCTGCATCATGAACACCTCCAACGATCCTAATCAGCCGGCCATATCCGCGGCTTTGTAGGTTGCCAGCTTGCCAAATGCCAGAGAGCTTGGCGTTCATGGAAAAAGAGCCGCGCAGCAGGCGGGCGTAGCGATTTGTCTGGCCGTCAGCGAAGGTCAGACGCAATCCCAACTCATCGCAGTCGTGCACGGTGATGGCCAAACGCTCCTTCAGGAACTGCGCGTCGGCGCTGGCGTACTGCCTGGGCTCGACGGCGCCGACCTCCAGCCCCGGAAAATCCATGCCGCGCTGATCGCGCTCGCGTTGCAGCACGTTAATGACCAGGCGCGTGACCAATTCCTCATTAGTACCTTTCCAGGTGTTGCCTTTGCGATAAACCAGATCACGAAAGTAGTACCGATAGGGGAAAACAGATTCTTCCAGACCAAATTCAGGCTTTTGCAAATCCATTGGAATGGCTGTGGCCAGTTCTTTAGAAAGCGCCATTGAGACCGTGCCTGAGACCGCCAACAGCGCTTGGGTGTTTCCGCTGGTGGAGAGAATGCCAACCCATCGACGTCCGCCGACAAAACGGAAGTCGGGTTGACTGTCGGGAATAGGGCGGCCATTGGCGTAATGAAAGAAGGACTCTGGCACGACGGAATTGGCTGAGCACGCCTTGGTAACCAGATCTTTGAACTTACTTGTCGTCAGCCGCTGTGTTTCAGGCAGCTTGAAGCGCAGTAGCGATTGTCTCATTGGCATTCCTATAAAGTCACGATTTAGGATAGTATAACGACTATAAAAAAATTCACAAATGATTTACCGTGTTTACGAGTGAATTGATAAAACCGACATGCTCATAAATCATGAGGGTGATCAGCGAGGGTTAAACTATGGCCACAATAAAGATTTCTGCCTCGGTCTGCCAACAGATTGAATCCGATTACGAAAACGATCCTAAGAACGCACTGACTCTAAAATCAATCCGTCAAGCGGTTAAGTCGATGATTCAGACCGCGATAGAGGACGGACTGAATCCAGCAGCATTGCCCGTAACTAGCGAACCGGGCGTCAGCATGAACATCACGTTCGAAGCCAATCACAGTCGTGCTATTCGACAGCTAGCTAAGCAACAGATGATCCGCGAGGGCGATGCCGCATTGAAGTATCTATACGCAGCCCTCTCGCGTGGTGATGCCCAAACGCTCAAAAAGCCCAACGCTTCTTTTTTGGATGGGTATACGAGTGCTCGAGGGCTGAGTCGCCGCCCCCAACAGGTGCTTTTCGCGCAATCTGTGTTGTCGAGCCTGCAAAGCAAAAACATCGGCCTGATTGAGGCGGCCACAGGTGTTGGTAAAACGCTGGGCATTGTGGCCGCCTGCAGTGAACTCATCAGTCAGTCGTCGTTTTGCCGGGTCGTTGTGGCTGTGCCGTCAATTCAGCTCATTCGCCAGTTTGCCGCTGAACATCGCGCCCTTGAGCAAGCAAGGCCCATGCCCGAGGCGCGGTGCGTGATGGGCCGCAACGAGTTCATCAACACCCAGGAGCTCGAGGCTATTTTGCAAAGTGGCACCGAGTTGCTGGATCCGGCCCCCATCCGCCAGTGGCTTGCCCAAGGCGCCCCCGCCCTGAATGAGGATGCCCCCTTTGAATTGCCCTATTTGGCTTCATCGCTTCGCCAGATCAGCCCGGATTTCCCGATAGATGCTGTGCCCCCTCTGTCACACTAGTT
>NZ_NIQA01000025.1:1915-5352 GCF_002236805.1 Pusillimonas sp. T2
TTGTTCAGTTTTGATGGTTCAACCATCAAAACTTTTTGTCTCTTACGAGACGAAATGGATTTGTTCTTTGAAAACTAGATAAAGTGTTAATTGATAGTCAAGAAATTACCGAGTATCGCCATTTTAGGTTTAATCCTAACTTAGTAAGTAAGTGAATCAAATTTTGATTTAGCAGCGAGAAGGTCGAGGAAGCGAAGGAGCGAACACCGGAGCGCACTTAGTCGTGCGTGAGGATGTGAACGACTGAAGCTGACGAAGAGATTCGAAGCTGATAAAGCAAAATTTAGGTTAAGTTATGAAGGGCGCACGGTGGATGCCTTGGCACTAGGAGCCGATGAAGGACGGGACTAACACCGATATGCTTCGGGGAGCTGTAAGTGAGCTTTGATCCGGAGATTTCCGAATGGGGGAACCCATTGTTCGTAATGGAACAGTATCCATACTTGAATACATAGAGTATGGAAGGCAGACCCAGGGAACTGAAACATCTAAGTACCTGGAGGAAGAGAAAGCAAATGCGATTCCCTGAGTAGCGGCGAGCGAAACGGGATGTAGCCCAAACCAAGAGGCTTGCCTCTTGGGGTTGTAGGACACTCTATACGGAGTTACAAAGGAACGGAGTAGACGAAGAAGTCTGGAAAGGCTCGTCAAAGAAGGTAACAACCCTGTAGTTGAAACTTCGTTCCCTCTTGAGTGGATCCTGAGTACGGCGGGACACGTGAAATCCCGTCGGAAGCTGGGAGGACCATCTCCCAAGGCTAAATACTACCTAGTGACCGATAGTGAACCAGTACCGTGAGGGAAAGGTGAAAAGCACCCCGGGAGGGGAGTGAAATAGAACCTGAAACCGTGTGCCTACAAGTAGTCAGAGCCCGTTAACGGGTGATGGCGTGCCTTTTGTAGAATGAACCGGCGAGTTACGATCCCATGCAAGGTTAAGTCGATGAGACGGAGCCGCAGCGAAAGCGAGTCTGAACAGGGCGAATGAGTATGTGGTCGTAGACCCGAAACCAGGTGATCTACCCATGTCCAGGATGAAGTCCAGGTAACACTGGATGGAGGTCCGAACCCACGCACGTTGAAAAGTGCGGGGATGAGGTGTGGGTAGCGGAGAAATTCCAATCGAACTTGGAGATAGCTGGTTCTCTCCGAAATAGCTTTAGGGCTAGCCTCATGTGTAAGAGTCTTGGAGGTAGAGCACTGTTTGGACTAGGGGCCCTCATCGGGTTACCGAATTCAGACAAACTCCGAATGCCAAAGACTTATCCATGGGAGTCAGACTGCGAGTGATAAGATCCGTAGTCGAAAGGGAAACAGCCCAGACCACCAGCTAAGGTCCCAAAGTATACGTTAAGTGGAAAAGGATGTGGAGTTGCTTAGACAACCAGGATGTTGGCTTAGAAGCAGCCACCATTTAAAGAGTGCGTAATAGCTCACTGGTCGAGTGACTCTGCGCCGAAAATGTACCGGGGCTAAACGTATCACCGAAGCTGTGGATTGACACCTCTGGTGTCAGTGGTAGGAGAGCGTTCTAAGGACAGTGAAGTCAGACCGTAAGGACTGGTGGAGTGCTTAGAAGTGAGAATGCCGGTATGAGTAGCGAAAGATGGGTGAGAATCCCATCCACCGAATGCCTAAGGTTTCCTGAGGAAGGCTCGTCCGCTCAGGGTTAGTCGGGACCTAAGTCGAGGCCGATAGGCGTAGACGATGGACAACAGGTTGATATTCCTGTACCACCTCTTTTCCGTTTGAGCAATGGGGGGACGCAGGAGGATAGGGTAAGCGCACTGCTGGATATGTGCGTCTAAGCAGTTAGGCTGATGATGAGGAAAATCCCGTCATCGTGAAGGCTGAGCTGTGACAGCGAGCGAATTATAGTAGCGAAGTTCCTGATTCCACACTGCCAAGAAAAGCCTCTAGCGAGGAAAAAGGTGCCCGTACCGCAAACCGACACAGGTAGGCGAGGAGAGAATCCTAAGGTGAGCGAGAGAACTCTCGTTAAGGAACTCGGCAAAATGACCCCGTAACTTCGGGAGAAGGGGTGCTCTTTGGGGTGCATAGCCTCGAAGAGCCGCAGTGAATAGGCCCAGGCGACTGTTTAGCAAAAACACAGGTCTCTGCGAAGCCGTAAGGCGAAGTATAGGGGCTGACGCCTGCCCGGTGCTGGAAGGTTAAGAGGAGTGCTTAGCGCAAGCGAAGGTGCGAATCGAAGCCCCAGTAAACGGCGGCCGTAACTATAACGGTCCTAAGGTAGCGAAATTCCTTGTCGGGTAAGTTCCGACCCGCACGAAAGGCGTAACGATCTGGGCACTGTCTCAACGAGAGACTCGGTGAAATTATAGTACCTGTGAAGATGCAGGTTACCCGCGACAGGACGGAAAGACCCCGTGGAGCTTTACTGTAGCCTGATATTGAATTTTGGTACAGCTTGTACAGGATAGGTAGGAGCCTTGGAAACCGGAGCGCCAGCTTCGGTGGAGGCGTTGGTGGGATACTACCCTGGCTGTATTGAAATTCTAACCCGCGCCCCTTATCGGGGTGGGAGACAGTGTCAGGTGGGCAGTTTGACTGGGGCGGTCGCCTCCTAAAGAGTAACGGAGGCGCCCAAAGGTTCCCTCAGAATGGTTGGAAATCATTCGCAGAGTGTAAAGGCACAAGGGAGCTTGACTGCGAGACCTACAAGTCGAGCAGGGACGAAAGTCGGGCTTAGTGATCCGGTGGTTCCGCATGGAAGGGCCATCGCTCAACGGATAAAAGCTACCCCGGGGATAACAGGCTTATCTCCCCCAAGAGTCCACATCGACGGGGAGGTTTGGCACCTCGATGTCGGCTCATCGCATCCTGGGGCTGTAGTCGGTCCCAAGGGTTGGGCTGTTCGCCCATTAAAGCGGTACGCGAGCTGGGTTCAGAACGTCGTGAGACAGTTCGGTCCCTATCCGTCGTGGGCGCAGGAAATTTGAGAGGAGCTGTCCTTAGTACGAGAGGACCGGGATGGACGCACCGCTGGTGTACCAGTTGTCTTGCCAAAGGCATCGCTGGGTAGCTATGTGCGGAAGGGATAAGTGCTGAAAGCATCTAAGCATGAAGCCCCCCTCGAGATGAGATTTCCCATCACTTTATGTGAGTAAGATCCCTGGAAGATGACCAGGTAGATAGGTCAGAGGTGGAAGCATGGCGACATGTGGAGCTGACTGATACTAATCGATCGAGGACTTAACCACAAAGAGTCATTTTTAAATGAACAACACGGCAATACCGGTATTCTTGACATCAATCCTTTATCTAGTTTTGAGGGAACAAACCCTTCAATTGAATATTCGTCTGGTGATTATGGCGAAGAGGTCACACCCGTTCCCATGCCGAACACGGAAGTTAAGCTCTTCAGCGCCGATGGTAGTTGGGGGATCTCCCCCTGTGAGAGTAGGACATCGCCAGGC
>NZ_NIQA01000026.1 GCF_002236805.1 Pusillimonas sp. T2
CGCTTTTAACTGTCGAACTCGTGTGGTCTGATGCCCGCCAATTGACACCATCGAGAAGCCGGCTAAAACGCTCAACGGATATGCCTGCACGTCTGGCTGCCTCTTCAAGCGAGAATCCCAGGTTAGCCCTTAGTTGAGCGCATTGATGTTTTGAAACATACAGGGTTCCACGAGCGGCCCCGTGCGTCCCTGTTCGCGATAACAGCGTCTTTTTCGCAACGAAGGATCGCAGTTCGCTGATGGTAAACAGATACTGACATGCCGCAGTCGGTAATGAGATCCAGGATTTGGCGTTTTCCCCTGTCGGATAGCGACGGGCTCGCCAGCGTGTGGCTTCGCTTTGAGTAACGTATCTGGTGCCGCCAATTACCTGGCTAACCAACATTCCATTGGCCATGGCCAGCTGCACGCCGGCGATATCCACTTTGAATTGCTTGGCAACTTCTTCGGGTGTTAAGCCGGGTGTCCAAATCCGCGTCAAATGGCGCTTGGCACCATGGGCCAGAGGCGGGTAGCGCTCAACATACTCGTCAAATGTTGCTGGCGCCCCCTTATTGCCCCAGATCTCCTGACATGTGGAGCAATTCGTTGGATGTTTGCGCTCACACCAAAGTTTATAGGTAACGCGCAAGTTGTCGAGCAGTGGCTTGCCGTGCCAGGGCATAGGCCTACCTGCTTTTCGATCTGCGAGCAGTTTCTTTGCCACATTTGCATCTATGTACCAGGTGCCATGTTGGGTTGTTGCCACTGACGCGCCAAATGGGGTTGTACGAATCGTCCCCGGGATATATCCCATCCTGGCAAACTCAGAGAGCTTGTCACTACGAATAGCCAACGCCTGTTTTAGCGTGCTTAGCTGGACGTAGCCCTCAGGCGCAAACACCCGGGTGGACTTCCAGCGACCCCAGGCATCATAGGGAATAACCCAAAGCCGGCCAACCCGATTCGCCCGAAGGTGCCCAGTCCGAATGGCGTGCTGAACAATTGCAATCGATCCTACCTCTTTGCCGGCTGAAGGGATTGTAATGCCGCCCATAACATCGCTCGTTTGCAAGCCCAGGCGTGTGATCTGATTCTGTACTGCGACGGCAGTACGGTTCGCGAGCCGATCGTTAGTGATCTGGCGAAGTCGCTCGGTCAGGGTTAAAGCAATCTCTTTCACGCCAAGTTGGCCCACGAGACTGGCCAGTAAGGCGAGCTCCGGGGCTTGCCACTCGTAGGCAGTCCGATTGCCAAGCTTGCGCGGCACGGGCCAATCAGCGTCTGCAGGTGACCTCCCGTGCCATAGGGTAAAGAGTTCATTGAACGTCTTGGACTTGGTCAGTTTTCGCATAGCCGCCGTTTTGCGCACCTGGTCGATCTGCCGAACTGAGCGCCCCAATACGTGTGCCAGGTCATATCCGCTTGCGCGCCAACCATTCTCTAAAACAAATCGTTGCCAGGAGTCGATCTGTGTGTCGCGTTCAAGAGTCGTCATTGCCGAGCCTCACGTTCATCCTGAAGGGCGCGAACACCTGAGAGCATCTGCTGTGGCGCCAAACCAGCGACCGCCCCCAGGAAGGAGACTACGCGGTCCGAAAGGGCGGCAAGGCGATCGTCCGAGATTTCCATCATGGCCCTGTTCCATTGACTAAATGTGCTAGGTAGCGCACGTTTAACGGCTTTGGCTTTGGGAGCGACGTGCCCGAGCGCATCAGCCATGGGCATCCTCATCTTCTCAACACCGCGACGGCTGAAACAAAAGAACTCACCAGGGGCAAGGGCATTTAAGTCGTTGAACTCAATCTTTGAGGCTCGAAACTGGGGAGCCAGCGCGGCCCATGCCGTAGGATCTTCCTGGCAGCCGATGAGGGTGAGGTTCTTATTGGCGAATAGGGATCGGTGAATAGAGCCTGTGTAACGATGTGCAGTTACGAACAGATCCAGCGCCCGCTTGCGGCCGCGTTCGGCAAACTGATTGATGATATCAACTGCCTCGCCCACATCATCTTTGCGTTTTTTGGTTGAGCTAAACACCTGGCCTTCGTCAATCATTAAGAAAATTGGCTTGCGATGGACATCGGCAGCTTCCAGCAGTGCCCGCCCGTAAGCAATGAACTCTGTCGCATCGCCGGCAGCGACCACAACAATGGGCTTATCGCGTTTCTCAAGTCGTCGCGCGAGCGCTTGTGCGTCCGAGACGGCTTTCCCATATAACGACTCCAGCTCGCCCTCCGGATCAACCAACACGCTGACCCAGCCCTGGCGCGAAAGCTGCTCGGCCATCAATAGGCCAGCATTCGTCTTTCCATTGCCGCGTGGACCGATAGCGATGGCCAACAGCCCCGTGGTGGCGTACTCGGCTAACTCAATGGGCGCGCCCCCAAGATCAAGGGTGGCTCCCATCATTTCATTGCGTCGAACAACAGATCGGCTCATTACATTTCCTTGGCAGGTAGAACGATGTCTTTCAGATTCAACACCTGTTTGGCATTGAGGGAGAAAACTACGGCGAAATCGTTTATGGTTTGCTCACTGATAAGCTCAAGCAGCCCATCGCGCCTGGCCTTGGCCAGTAGCTTTCGCAAACTTCCCCAATCATGTCCACCAGCTGGTGTGACCGGGGTCAAATCGCCAATCTCGGCGGTAAGCTGATCGAGGGTATACAACCCTGCGTCAGGGCCAAGATCACAGATCAAACGCTCGTTCAAGATGGAAAGAAGTTGCGCGGTTGGCATATAGCCATGCACCTTGCGGATCAACGCTTTTTCTGCGGGCGTAAATCCACGCGCTGGCGCTTGATTACCAATGTCTTTGCGCAATTCACTTTGTGGCAATGTGCCCACATCTAGCCGCTTGGCCTCAGGGCGAGTGGAGCAAGAGCAACACACGCTCGTAGAAAAATCATCGTCTTCAGATTCGTTGAGCCTGCAGCCGCATAGTCGGCACTTCACGTTCGCATCAAGAAGATTTGTCATAGGAGATCTCTGGCGTATAAGAGCTCGCCTACTTAGGGTAGCGAGTCAATTTGGAATTTGGGGAAACAGGATTTTGAGAATAAAGAAACGAGACTTTGATTCCAAGGTT
The DNA here is from genome assembly GCF_002236805.1 of Pusillimonas sp. T2. Taxonomy (GTDB): domain Bacteria; phylum Pseudomonadota; class Gammaproteobacteria; order Burkholderiales; family Burkholderiaceae_B; genus Neopusillimonas. The sequence goes on from NZ_NIQA01000026.1 coordinate 3,067, forward strand.
TTGGGCGCGATAATTTTGGCAGCCGTTGTTTGCCGCATTGCGCTGGCCAGATGTCAAGCCACCAGCTCCACAGGGATTTCTACGACCTCACCAAGCGTGCTGGCCACATAAACACGAAGAGCTGCGACCAGAGGCAAGGGGCCAAATGCGATCCAGTCGCCCGCATGGTTGTGGATATGCGCTTCACAACGCGATTCTGGCTTTGATTCCAGCCAGCATTTCAGCTCGAATCCCTGGATGCCATCAATGATCGGTCCGCCTTTTGCCCAGTTAAGGTAGGTGATCTGAGCACCCCACGGCTCGTCCGAACCCCGAACATGCCAAAGGCATTGAGCGTTAATCCCAACTACAACGTGCACGCCCAAACACTTAGCGACCGCCCAATCAAGAGCTACGCCCGAAAGGGTATTAACGTGAACTTGCACAGTGCTTTGTCTGGTCGGCATGAGATTTCTTCCTTTACTTAGTGTTAAGGAGCCTCTGAATAAGTCGAACGGCAAGTATGCACTGTCGTTCGGGATGGGCTGCAAGGCGCAAACCGCAGTGATAGCCGTAGCTATCGCGAGGAGTTGCAACGCCGCAGAACGCCCGAATCGACAGATCCAGACGGCGTGAGGACTTGTTCAGAGGCTCCTTAACTCTTGAATCCAGTCTACCGAGCCAATGGAAAAAACCGAAACTATGTTTGGGGGCGCTCCACTTTCGGAACTGGTTCGCCAAGCCCTTGAGACGACGCCGTCCAAAATACAATCTCGTCGCTAAGCAAACGGTGATCGGGATAACGATTGCGAATGGCCCTCAGGTTCTGCTCTGTGTTGGCACATCGCGCAATGGCGTGTTTTGTGGGTACTCCAAAAACGTCAACCGCACTGTCGGGGGAAAAGATGACAGGGGTTGCCGCATTGATCGCCATGAGCTTGTCGATTCGCTCCGTATAGCTGGCCAGCATCGCGAGAAAGACTGCCTCAGGCTCAATGTCTTCCCCGGTTCTCTGTTCAGAGAACGTTTTCAAGGCTTGTTGCTCCTGCGCATTGACAAACACCTGAGTCGGGCCGCCATCGCCCCGATCCTCAACCTCACCTATCGGTTGTCCCGACAAATACAATTGGGCGCTCCAGGCCAGACCGTCGTCCGTGGTTGTGGTTTTGATGTTTGTCAGGCGATAAGGTCCTGCATAGGCGAGAATTTCAGAAATCATGGGTTGCTCCATTGCTCTAATCTGAAACCAGTCTATCGGTGAAGAAGGAGAAACCAAACAATTCGCGCTCAAAAATAAAGCGTTCCCAATTCTGGATTCTGTCAGCGCGTTCACGCACACTTGTTCTGTGAAGCCACGCGTGTGGCAAGGGCGCCGCGACCCACGCGTTGCCTGATCGATTGAATAGGAGAGAGTCGCAATGAGCAATAACATCACATCGGGCGCAGGACCCAGGGCGTTATCACCAAGCAATTTGCATCAGCGCCACCAGATACCGGTCGGCTTGACGCAAATTCTGCGAGAAGCATCAGGAATCATTGAAGCGATTTCAATCAAAGCCCCGGCTGTGCCTGTTCGTTGGCCGATTGTGGATGAGCTAATTGGATACGCGGGCATGCTCGAAGATGCGCAATCGGTGGAGAACCTGGCTCAAAAATCTATGCGGCCTCAGTATCACACTTCAGACATGATCGCTCAGGAGGTGCGCTCACTGCTGTCGACAATGCCTCAGGAGCAGATTTTGGCAACCTTGCGCCAGGCTTATCCAGAGTTACTACAGGCGCCACGCGTGGTCATTGTGACCAGCGAATGTGGGCGCGTGGACCAGATCTTGAGCACCGCCCCCATTGATGTAGCCAACTTTAGCTACGATGTCGAAGACTACGAGCAGGATGACAGTAAGCGTGTGGCCAACCCCA
>NZ_NIQA01000027.1 GCF_002236805.1 Pusillimonas sp. T2
CATCTTGTTTGACAAATACCGTGTGCGTCTTGGCACAGATAGCGACCAGGATGATCCAGGAACCAAAGCCTATGAAAGTCAGTTTGAGCGTGAGATCGCTGAAGAACCAACCAGCGAAATCATTTACTGTACCCACGCCATGCTGGCCATTGACATTCGCAAGCGGCGCACTTGGGCCAGACAGTCTGAGCTTGGCCAACAGATCAAAGAGGATATCTGGGCGTTTTCCCAGCCTAAGAACATCGAAGGCTTGGCGCCCGAAGAGCGCAAGGAATTGATGAGCTCAGCGATTGAACAGGAGATCAAAGAGTTGGCAGCGCTGACCATGGATAAGGACGTGGGCATTTTGCCAGCCTGGCAGCACTTAGTCATTGATGAAGCCCATGCCTTTGAGTCAAACATGGCAAATATACTTGCTACCAACATATCGCTCGGTAGCGTATTGCGCAATCTAATGCACATGGCCGACCAAGGCTGGCTTTCAAAAGCAGCAGCCAAACAGGCGACCATCGCCATGAATGCGATTCGCGACCAGGCCAACAATGACGAACACGACCTATCGAGCACGTCGCCGGCAACACGTCACGTCTATGCAGCGTTGCAAAACCTGCACGAGCTGGCCCGTTCGGTAAAGAGCGGTGCCAAGCAAAGCCCTCACTATACGCAATTAAGCATTCAAGCCCGGGCAATTGATTTGGCACTGAAAGTGGCTATCAGCCAATATGGCCAGCGCGCAATGGTGAGCTATTCGCCCGTACGGGCTTACCCGCAACTGAACATTGGTCGGCAAAGCGTGGCTAATGAACTGAAGTTTCTCTGGCAAAGCACGGTATCGGCTGCAGCCGTATCGGCCACGCTGTATTTACGTAAGTTGGAGAAGGACTCTGCCGCTTACAGCGCCTCGGTATTGAGTGTTCCAAACACGCGTCTAATGGAGTTTCCTGTAATTCGTCCGGCGTGGACATACCGGCCTGTTCAAGCGGTGTGGCTTCCTGAGCCGACGAAAGTGGGCAACTCGTGGTGGTTACGCCCCCCTACCCGCAGCGACAAGCTCAAGGGAGCGCAGCAAGAATCGGGCGAAGCGCTCTGGCTCGATGAGCTTGGTACGGCCATCAGTGATATTCACCGAACAGCTCAAGGTGGCGTCCTAGTGTTGATGACTAGCTACTCCAGTGCTCAAGGGCTTGCCCAGCGCCTTGACCCGAACATTACCAGCAAGATTGTGGCGTCCACCAAGCACAGCCTTGTCGAGCAAATGAATCACTTCGTCAAACGGCGCCTTACTGGGGAAAAAACGATCTGGATTGCAGTGGGCTCGGCCTGGACAGGCGTAGACATTAACGGCGCCAGCTACGGTATCGAGGATCCGCAGCAGGACAATATGTTGACGGACTTGATTATCCCGCGCCTGCCGTTTGGGCTGAACAAAAGCATGACTCATAAGACGCGCACTGAAAGCTTATCGAGTGTGCCTTGGGAACTTCTTGATGCAGCGATGCGCTTTAAGCAAGGCTTGGGGCGCCTGGTCAGGCGAGAGGGCCTGCCAAATAATCGTCGGATATTTGTTCTGGATGGTCGATTCAGTGACCCTGCCTTTGAGAACTACTTGTCCCACTTTAAGCGGGTAATGGCGCCATACACCTTAAAACACTGGATATCATCCGATGAAAACTATAAGGAGTGGTTGTAACGGCAGTCATAGTCAGCAGGATGTTGTCAATGATACGCGCAGCCGGTAATTCGTTATAGAATCGGAAAACAAATACTACCAATCGTATCTGCACGCAAAAGGAAGGGGAGTGTTATGGGGTGGTTTGACGTAGTTAAGGCGCCATTTTCTCTGGCGAACCGTGCACTGTTCGGCGATTACCTGAATTGGGGAAGGGGCGGAATTATTGGGACGCCAATTAACTACATTCTGGAAAATCCAGGTAAATCAGCGCTGATCGCTGTGAGCGGTGTAGCGACCGGAGGTGTCGGCGCGGCGGCTAGTTCGTTGCTCGCGGGCTCCGCCTCGGGCGTGGCCGCTTCAGGTCTGGTCGGCTTGGCCAGCGCGGCGGCCGGATCGGCCGGCACTGCAGCGACGATTGGTACCGCAAGCGCGGTAGCCGGCGGCGCGGCCACAAAAAGCTACCTAAGCGCAGCGGCGCTCAGTGCCACCGGGTGCATCAACACCGGCTCGGGAACTACCATCGCGATTCAGCAATTAGCGCGTTATGGTCTTATGGGGTTTGTCGCCCCCACGGTCTCTGAATACCTAGTCGATAACTATGTTCGTGACACGGTAAGACCCGTGCGTGGATCCGTCGTGTACTGCAAGCTCGGCGGCATCGCAGAGCACAGCGGTATTTATGTGGGTGACGGCAAGATCGTGCACCTGGACGGCGATGGCAGCATCGAGGTGGTATCGCGTAGAACCTTTATCCGGCGTCTGGGCGGAGTTAACCCCGCGTTGAGCATTTATGTCTCGTGTGTCGATACCAGCGCTGCCGGCACAGAAGCAGTGGCCAAGCGTGCGCTGGCTATGATCGGACGTCAGCGCAAATACAATGTGATTCTTGATAATTGCCACCAATTCACTTCGGGTTGTTTGACCGGCAATTTCGACAATTCCGATAATTTTTGGTGGATGGTCAAAGACACCGCCGAGAAGAAGTACAAAGTGGACAACTGGCGCGTTTGGAAGGCCCCAAAGAGCGTATAGAACCTCTTAGTTGCGACCCGCACGGCACCGTTAAAAAGAAAGCGTTTGGACCGCCGGCGGGCGCAATAGATCGAGCACCTCATCCGGTCGCCCCTGCAGCCAACGATCGACATCCATTTTTTCAATCGATATAACGGAGCGCTTGTCCTGCTCGCCGGGACCAAGCTTAGGGTCTGGCTTGTGCATGCGCCGCATGATGGGGTGTCCATCTGCGTTAACGGTCAGCATTGTGTAGCTTTCGAGCACCTCTCCGGTTTCTTTGTCTGTCCAAGCGTTCCAAAGACCGGCCAGCGCCCAGGGAGTGTTATCCGTGCGACGAAACGTCCACCACTGATTCCGGCCCGTCTCCCAGCAGGGCTCATCAAACGACCATGCCGCAATGATGCAACGCTGAGAGCGGCTCCAGGGGCCTCGATAGCTAGGTTTGTGGGCCAGCTCTTCGCTGCGCGCGTTGTTCGTCGCGTAAGGCAGCTTTGCGCTCTTGGCAAAATGGGGGATCAGTGCCCATTGGCCAATCACGAGCTCCGGTTCTTTATTCTCTGCCAAGCGTATGAACGGGCCTGCTGCGCGTGGATACACGCCACCGCCTGCCCATTGTGGCTGGTTGTTGCGGCCGATGTGCCAGAAGCGTTCAATCTCGGCACTCGAGGGGGAGATGTAGCGATTGCACATCGAGCACCTCTTCATTGTTAAAAAGACATTTGTTAATTATTGATGTATTTATAAAAAACATATAATGTACATCCATCGTATCCGAATGATTAGGAGGTCTGCATGCGATCTAAGGAACCTCTGAAC
>NZ_NIQA01000028.1 GCF_002236805.1 Pusillimonas sp. T2
CAGCGTCCACTTCTGGCCGATAGCTGACTTGCAACAAGTTATATCCCAATCCGTACAAATCATCTAGCGACTTTGAAATAAATAAGGCCATCACCTAAAAAGCGACAGCCCTCAAATACGTCTTTCTAAACAATGGCGAACATTTCAGGACTCACCTACGCACAGATGAAACGCATCGCCAACGCGATGGGAATTCATGCCACAGATCAATCTCTATGGTCTGACACCCAATACATCAGACGCCTGCTGTCTGCCAGAGGTTTTGTCACGTTCGACAATGAAATACCATTTGAATCGTGGGACGGCCCGCCCGATCTGGCACTGTTATCCATCAAGCACTACCAAAAAAACGAGAAAAATTTTTGGCAGGGGTAGTTTTCAAGCAATTGGTCGGCTTACTCATCGTTCTGGATTCGGTCAGCTCTCTACCGTCAAACATACGTACCGACTTCGATGCTATGCAACACAAATGGTTTATCACAGTCTCATGACCGCATGATTCCGATTCCACATCAACCTACAGCAACGAGCAACGGTCGCGTCAGCGACGAAAGAGACACACGCTGACGCCCCTGCGCATCAAAATTATCTGGGCTAAGCCAATGAGTCAACGCGTCATTTATCGCCGGCCAATCGCAATCAATAGCGGCGTACCATGCGGTATCACGGTTATGCCCTTTGACTACCGCCGCCTGCCGGAACACGCCTTCAAACGACAGGCCCAGCCGCTGCGCCGCGCGACGCGATGCTCGATTCAGTGCATTGCACTTCCATTCATAGCGCCGAAACCCAAGCGCAAAAGCTTCTTTCATCATCAACCACATCGCTTCCGTCGCGATCGGTGTACGCTGCATAAGTGGCGAGAAATTCAAATGTCCAACCTCAATACTTCCCTGCTCAGGCGAAATCCTTAAGTAACTTGCAATCCCAACCGGCGTATTCGATTCCAGATTGATGATCGCAAAAAACAGGACATCTTGGTCCTGGCCGCAACCGATCAACCAGGAAGTAAAGTCTTCAAACGATTCAAACGGCCCGTAGGGAAGATAAGTCCAATTTCTCCCTTCGCTATCCAGCGAAAACGCAGCGTACAAGTCTTTGGCATGAACCGAGGGATTAAGTGGTTCCAAACGACAAAAACGCCCTCCCCGAACTTCAGGAGTCGGCCGTGTTGCTCCTTGCCAATCAGTAACTGGCATACCAAGCAACTGGCCTAACGGATTAAACACATTACTCATAAATCCACTTCCCCTATGCGCCACAAGAAATCATGCTAAAAAGTCTAATTGATGTGAATTGGCAAAGACCATTTTGATACGAAGAAATGCAGCTGAACGTCTTTATTAGGCTAAAAGCGGCTGGTCATACTTAATCAAAAACGCTCTGCCTCACACTGCTCCGGTTCCCACTGATGTAACAGCGTCGCCCATTTCCTCTGGTGTATGTCGATCAGCCCGGACCAGGCGCATTTTTTGAAAATCAACCGCGACCTTTCACAGGATGCTCGCAGGAAAAGCATCACTCAGGCCAAGGCTCCCTGGCTTGATTACCGGGCCTTGGCCAAAGTGAAAAACAAGTTGCACTTCCTGGAACATTACGACACGGAGCAGTAAGGCAAGGCCGACTGGCCGTGTGCAGCCTATGAGCGTGTGCTTGTCTGTTTCAGCACACGTTCCAGCAGTTCCTCGTAAATAGGCTTGCCCCCAAGCCATTTGGCCGTAATGTAGGCACTCATGCAGGTGATCATAAGGGGCAGCAGCAGGCTATAGGCACCGGTCAGTTCTGCAATCAGAATGATGCCGACCGTTGGCGCGTGCACCGAGGCAGCGAACAGGCCACCCATGGCCGCAATGCCGAACACAACAGGATCCAGGCCATGTAGGGCTGGCAAACTGTTTGCAAGTGTGCCGAACCCCAGCCCTGCGCAAAAAGCCAGCGAGAGAATCGGCGCAAAGATGCCGCCAGGAACACCCGTGGCATAACTGGCCGTTGTTGTTAGAAACCGGACGACAACCAGTGTCAGCAGCACGCCGAGTGCAGGTGGCGTGGTGCTGAGTTGCTGGATCAGTTTCTCGCCGCCTGTAACGGCCGAGGGAAAAGCCACCAGCAGAAGTCCAACCGACAGGCCGACGGTCGCGGGAAACGCATAGGGTAAGTGTTTATGACAAAAAGCACTCAGGCTGGAAGCAAACAGCAGCCCCTTGTTCAGAGCCAGGCCCAGAAGCCCCAGCAGGCCGCCCAGCACAACGAAGGCTGGTAGTACAGTCAGAGCAAGCGGGCTTGCCTGTATTGCGAGGTGTAGATCAGGGCCCGGGCTTGCCCCCGTGACCAGGCTGGCAAACGCCGTGGCCAGTACACAGGCTATGGCCACTGCCATGAAGTTCCGGAACGAGAACGGGAATTGCCGCCGCATTTCTTCACCCACGAAGAGCAAAGCGGCCACCGGTGCGTTGAAGGCACATGCAAGACCTGCTGCAGCACCCGCCGCCAGAAGGCCTTTGTGCTCGTGTTCTGCCTGCCTTGTCTTGTTCGAAAGCCAGGCCGAAATCGATGCGCCGATATGGATTGTTGGGCCTTCGCGGCCCAGTACCAGACCGGATCCGATTGAGAGAATGCCAGTAAAAAATTTAACCGGCAAAATGCGTTGCCAGCGGATGATGCGCACTCCATCCATGGCACCCTCAATTTCCTGAACTCCGCTGCCAGCGGCTTCAGGTGCAACGCGTCGCACCACCAGAACACAGAGTACAGTGATCAAAGCAGTGATCAGCCCGCTGAGGGTCAGGTGCAACCAGCCGTTTGTATGACTGGCAAGCCATGCAGGCCAGCGTGAAACGCTATCAATGGCCACGTGAAAAAGCCCGCCTATCAGGCCAACAAGTACGCCTACCAGAGCGGCTGCGGCAAAGTGGCGTGCGTCTGAGATGGATTTAGGACTCATCAGTTAGCAGGTTTATTGTTGGGCCCTGAGTTTAACGCCTGAATCCGGATGTTATTTTTGCACGGGTGGTAGGTTGCTAAGGTTCAAATGCTTGATTCAATGGTGTAAAGAGTGTTCCGTACACTTAAAGAGCAATGCGTCCACCGGCATCGGTTTGAAACTGGTGACCCATTGACGCAGATGGGGGCTCACGGAATGGAGTCGATTGCTTAAATACTTGCTGTTGTCGCCGAGCTCCCCGTTGTATTGAGCAGTTCATTGCAGGCTAGCGTTGCATAGACCCACTAGCTGAACAGCGGTTTTATTGTTCTTTCTGGATGGCCGCTATGAGTCGGATTCCGTCATTAGTTGTTTGGCTACCATCGGCCAGAAGTGGACGCTG
>NZ_NIQA01000029.1 GCF_002236805.1 Pusillimonas sp. T2
CACGTTGCTCCGAAATACCCAATTGTTGTAAGTCCAGAGCCAAGCGGTGGCACCGAGTTGAACTTCGTCCAGACTGCTAAACAGGTTTTGGGCCAGCCAATCATAACGCACCGTGCGGTTATAACGCTCAACATAGGCGTTTTGCTGCGGATTGCCGGGTTGAGTATGGATTAGCGTAATACGTTGCCTGGCCGCCCATTGAAGCATGGTTTTGCCAATGTATTCAGGGCCGTAGTAAGTGCAGAATGATTGTCAGCCAAGCCAGGTGACTGGCATCCTTAGGTTTCTCTAGGACCCGAGGAGGACACCCGAATGGCTGACACAGCACATACTACGACTAAACCGCATTTGCTTGCTATCGATATAGCTAGAAAATTCAACGCTGTTTTTGTTGAACTGGCTAGCGGCGAGCAGCGGCGTTTCAAGATGACCAACAGCGCGCAAGACTTTGATCGTTTGGTGCAATACATTAGCTCGACTCCTGGGCCTTGGCGGGCCGCGTTTGAGCCCACAGGTGACTATCATCGCCCTATAGCACATCGCCTGCTTCAGGCTGGTGTAGAGGTAGCGATCGTCTCATCGGTTGCTCAGGCACGATACCGCGAAGCGAAGTTCAACTCCTGGGACAAGAACGATCCGAAGGATGCATCCATCATCCTGGACATGCTCAAGCACAACATGGTTATGCGATATGTGGACCCTATGGTTGCTGGTCATCACGATCTGCAAGAGCTGTCCAAAACGTACTACCAGATTACTCGAGCAAGAACCAAGGTGCTGCATGCCATCATTAATCATCATCTGCCGCTCTATTTCCCAGAAATGCAGCGTTATTGGCAGACAACTCGGATCGAATGGTGGTTAAGATTTATGCTCGAGTTCCCAACCCCACGGCATGTACGTCAACTGCCCCTTGAGGCATTTATTCAACAAGCTTGGGAACTGGTAGGAAGAAAGGTAGCCAAGACCACGTTGCTAACGGAAATTTGGCACATGGCCGAACATTCCGCTGCCTTACCTCATGACCCGAACTGCTTAGCTGTTGAAACATTTCGAGTGACACTGCGACAGGCTCAGCAGATGAATGATCTGCGCAGCAGCCTTGAGCAACGCGCCGCAGAAGTCTTGGCCTCGAATAAAGACTACGAGCAGCTGATCAGCCTGCCAGGTATTGGTCCGGTCATAGCCTTAACAGTGCTTGCAGAGGTCGGAGATATCAGGCGTTTTACACATCATCGCCAGTTTTTGAAATATTGCGGCTTCGATCTGGCAAAACTACAGTCCGGCACTCAGCGTGGGCGCGAACAACTTTCAAAGCGGGGAAACGCTCGTTTACGACTTGCATTCTGGATGGCTGGACAGGTTGCCGTCAGACTGCGTGAGAATGCCTTCAAAGATAAATATGATCGGTATATTCGTTCTAACCCCGGAAACGCCGACTTGCGTCGAAAGGCGTTGACGGCTGTCGCAGCCAAGATGGCCCGTGTTGCGTACAGCGTTATCAAATCGGGCCAACCCTATCAACGTTTTTACGAGCAAAGCTTACCCAGCGGATCGATCCCTATCAATAGGGCCGTAGAGGCAGAGCCGTATCACTGACCTCGTAGATAATGCTCGGACCTTCCGCTGGGCCCTCAAGCTGTTTTAAGTACAGTGAAGACCTGCAAATATCGTCAGGATCTTGTTTCTACTATGGTGAGCTGATCTGACCCGTAAAAGCGGAAAGACTGGGAAGTGTTGCATGCTCTTTTTAACGAGCGCTGAGTTTGCATCAGCGCCGGATGACTGTTGCCTCCTGATCAATCAGGCACTTGCATTTAGTACGTTGTCGCAACGTATGCAGGCGGGTTTACCGCGCCACTCAATGATCTGATCCAGGGTCCGTGTTACGCGCTCTGCCGGCAGGGAAAAGTCCACCTCGATCCCAAGGCCCTCGCGGTTAAAGTCGTCGACGACGTTCAGCAACCGAATCCCACGCCCATCGGTTAGCTGGTCGTGCATAAAATCAATGGACCAGACTTGATTGATATCCGTCGCCGTGCCCAGCGGATCCGGTCGCTCGCGCACCAGTCGCTTCTTGGGTTTAATGCGTAAATTCAGTTCCAGTTCACGATAGATGCGGTACACCCTTTTGTGGTTCCATGGGTAGCCTTTAATGTTGCGCAAATACAGGAAACAGAGGCCAAAGCCCCAGTTGCGTTGAGCCGTTGTCAACCGTATCAGCCAGTGGGCAATGACCTCGTTTTCGTCGTTGTGTTAGGCCTGATAATGGTAGGCGCTTTCGCTGATGCCAAACGCCTGGCACGCCAAACGGATACTGGATTTAAAGTGCTTAACGGCGTTTTGCGCCATCTCCTTGCGTCGAGATGGCGCTACCACTTTTTTCGCAGCGCCTCCTGCACCATTTCAGCCTTCAAACGCTCTTCGGCATACATCTTCTTGAGTTGCCGGTTTTCGGCCTCAAGCTCCTTCAGACGTGCCATCATCGAGGTGTCCATGCCGCCGTATTTGGCGCGCCATTTATAAAACGAGGCGCTGCTCATGCCATGCTCACGGCACAATTGCGGCACGGGCGTACCCGCTTCAGCTTGCTTGAGGATCGCCATGATCTGGCTGTCGGTAAATCGAGATTGCTTCATTGTGTGAATTCCCTTGTAGTGGAAATTCTACCTTCGATCACTGCGGTTTAACGGGAGGATTACCCACGCGCCTGAAAATCCTTTACTGGCATCGCAACGGGTTCGGTATTTGTCAAACAAGATG
>NZ_NIQA01000003.1 GCF_002236805.1 Pusillimonas sp. T2
TCAATCATTCCTGCACTTCTGGCCATGAAGTGAGGCGATGACCGCTCTGGGGCGAAAACGGCCGTTGGCTGTGGCTGTTTTCGACCCAAAGCGGACGGTGGGTCTGAGCTGTCAGCTCGTTATTCTCGAACAATCGTCCGCGCGAAACAGGTGAGTTAACCATCCACTGGGTCTCATTAAGTACGCGTACTGGACCATCTCATCATCGCAAACACGACAGCCGGTTCCCTGGCGGGTTGGCACCCACATCTCAAAAATCAATCGGACCCACCGCCCAGCGCACTTCGAACAATTTCATCGAGTTCTGGCGCATATACATAGTCGTGCCACGCCTGTTTGACGCCGTAGCGTTCGCCGTACCTTGATACAAGTGTTCGAAATCGCTCTTCAGTATCGTCACCAAAAATCGTCAGTTGTCGGTCAAAGACGCGAAAGGTATATGGGTCTTCAGAAGGCCTCCACGGAAAATAAACCTCTATATAAAGTTCTTTTAGCAACTTGAATTCTTTGGATTTTTGTATCTGAGAAGCGATTTCATTAGTTTCTCGCTTGGCCGAAAAATACTTAAATCCCGCTTTTCGGAATCCCTGATTACGGACACGGCACGACCCGGAATATGATTTCTGGTTAGAGAATATGGCCCGGATGGCCTGTTTTATCGGCTCGATCATCTCCTTGCGCGCTTTTTGTATGGCAACGTATTTACCGAAATTCCATCCATCATTCCAGATGAGCCGAGCCACACCACTCCTGTTCTCGCTTGTCATCACCAAATCATAGGGACAGACGTCTTTCGGCAAAGATACTTGGGCAGCACGCAGGCCCTGCAAAAAAATCTCGTCGCTTTCTTGTTTATGGTTCGATGCCATATTTACCTCGTGCTTCACTCAATGTTTTCAGAGTTTGAAATATTCGTATGCTTGGGTCATAAGCTCATCGAACCTAACGAGTAGCTGCAATCAGTTGATTCCGCAGTCTTAAGCAGACCCTTGTGGTCGTGCTTGTATTTCCGCCCATGGTCAGAATTCGACCCAAAGCAGACAGTCAAACTACTAACGTTAGACTTAAGCAGCGCCCTCAGACGTCCGCTTGAAGGAGGGGTTAGGTGCTGGCGCTCCGCATAATCTCTTGCCTGAAATGACGATGGATAAGCTATGTGCAGGCCGTCTTGAATTGCCTTCCGTACTCGTTGACGTAAAGGATGCTGCGAATTGCCGTCAGCTCCAGCTCCAGCTCGGGGTTTGCACGTCGATATCGTTCGAGGATAGGAATTAATTCTGGATGACTCTGAAGCTCGTCGTAGCTATCATTTCCCGCAGTCCGATCGAACATCAATTCAACGAGGCCAAATTTACTAAGCCTTAATATGCTTGCTGACGTGTCGAAAATGTCATGCCCATCAATCTTCCATCCGGTGAACCATTCGGGAACTGCGTTGACGAATATCTTGCTTTGGCTCTTGATGGCGACATTGGGATTGATCACTTTCTGATATCCAGTCTTGTTAGCCAGCCTTTCAAATACCTTTGCATCTATCGCGCTCATCTGCTTGATCAAGTCAACGAACGAAGGATGGACGCTTTTGTCCATTGCGGTGTCCATTGAATTGGAAAGAAGATTGAGGTACATCTCGCGCAACGTCTCATTCTGCGCCGTATAGGTGAGAGCCTGAATGAGCGGAACAGCAATTTCTGGATCGGGTGTTTTTCGCTGTTCCTCAGGAATTCTTTCGAATCGACGATTTACTCCATCTACAACGAGTTGCTCAATCCGTTCCCAGCTCCAGAGAAATGCCCTGACAGGTGACAGCAGTGCTTTCGCGGAGCGGCCTGCGACCACACCCACCTCTTGAGCCGCAGGTTTTACCAAGTCTTTGTAGACCTCTGGCGCGAGCTTTGTCACTTCGTCTGTCAGTTTGTCTTCGACGCTCATTCTTCCTCCCGGGGTGTTGATTCGGGAGTGTAACTAGATTTAAACGACATGCAAAGATGCTCGGCGCTCTTATAAAAATGACTCTATCCGTACCGATGAGAGTGAGCAATCGCAAGGAGGCCTTTTAGGCAAGCCTAAAAATTTCGAGATTAAAGCCTTTTGTGAGTCGTCTAAGACCAATGATGGAATGACTGCTCCTGGCCGTTTGCTGCCTCATAACTCTGATGGCCCTTTCTTTTTTAATGTAAAACGTCTTGTGTTCAACGTCTCACTTCCACAATTTGTTCCCAATCCGTTGTGTAGCAGGGCGTTTTTCGCTCTTGCCGCATTGTCCATGCTGCACCGCTTTCCTGCAATGCACAGGCAGGCACCAGAGTTGATCGCCCATAGCGCTGATTGACGCTATCCATGGCTAACATGGCTCGTGCGCTTCTGGAAGCCGTTTTGTCTGCTCCATTGCTGTCGAACAGGGGCATCTGCTGTGTCACGCTGGTCAACGGGGCGATATCAAGCAAGCAGACACCAGCTTTTGAATACTTAAACCCGGGCCTGAAGATCACCTTCAGGCCTTTTTTGACGGCGTGCAGCAACACCGAGGTGTCAGCGGTCGGGGTCCCCAAGGGAACCAGGGTACTGCCAGAGTAGGGGGCATCCTTTCTAAAGAAGCTGGTGCGCGCAAATACATTGATGGCCCCCGTGACGCTATTCTGACTTCGCAGACGCTCGGCGGCTCGGGTGGAAAATACACTTAGCGCCTCCAGTAGGTCACCAAAGTCCTGCACGGGCGAGCCGAAGCTGCGTGAGCACATGATCTGTTGTTTGCTGGCCGGCATATCGTCCCAAGCTAGGCAGGGTTGGCCTGCCAGTTCCTGCGCCGTTTTGGCCAGAACCACCGAAAACCGATCACGGATCGCGTTCGTATCGGCCTGCGCCAGATCGGCCGCTGTATTGATGCCCAGTTCACGGAGTCTGGGCGCAAGTCGCCTGCCGACGCCCCAAACATCCTCAATCGGCACATGCGCCAGTGCACGTAACCGCCGGGCGTCATCCACTTGCGCGAGGTCGCATACGCCCAACAAGCGCGGTACTTTCTTTGCTAGGTGGTTGGCCAGCTTAGCTAGTGTTTTGGTAGGTCCGATACCCACACAGGTCGGGATGCCGATCCATTGCTTAATGCGGTTTCGAATCGCCGTGCCAATTTCTCGCCCCGAGCCTGGTACACCCGTCAGGTCAAGGAACGATTCATCAATGGAGTAAATCTCTTGCCTTGGGGAAAACTGCCCAATGATATTCATCATGCGGTGGCTTATCTCGCCATACAGCGTGAAATTGGCCGACAAGGCGACCAGTCCGTGCGTATCGGTAAGGTGTTGAATCTTGAACCATGGGTCACCCATTTTGATGCCTAGATCTTTGGCTTCTTGTGTGCGGGCAATGGCGCAACCATCGTTGTTGCTGAGCACCACCAGGGGTTTACCTTCGAGGCTTGGGCGCATCACGCGCTCGCAGGAGCAGTAAAAGCTGTTGCCGTCGATCAGGGCGATACGCTGCTGGTGTGTGGTCGAAACGTCCATGTCACTACTCCCCAGACATACAGCTCTTGCCCGTCCTTAAGCTCAATGTTGGCAAACGTAGGGTTGGCGCAGTCCAGCCGAACCAAGCCTTTGCGCTTGTAAAGGCGCTTGACGGTGTATTCCCCGTCGACTACCGCCACCACAATACGCCCATGAGCCGGTGTGACTGACCGATCCACGATGACGTAATCCCCGTCTTGAATGCCAGCGTCGCGCATGGAGTCGCCGCGCACGCGCATGAAGAACGTGGCGTCGGGCTGCTTGACCAACAAATCATTCAGATCCAGCCGTTTCTGGGCATGATCTTGAGCGGGGCTAGGAAAGCCGCATTGCACAGTGCTGGGTATGCCCCAGACGGTGACTGGCAGCTCGCTTAAAGGGATAGGTTTGCCCATAGATAAACTGTATATAAAAACAGTATTTTAGCGTTATATGAGCAACAAATTAATCGTCGGCGGAAAATTCCTAACGAGGAAAACGGTTCGAGCCCTATCTGGGCTAACCTGACATCATTGGTGCGAGCTTCTTGGCAAGAAGATCAAGAGCTTCCCTTCGTTCATCGAAGTAGTCATGACGATTGTAGATGCCCTCTACACCTTTGAGCTTATGGTTAAGGCACCGCTCTGCCACATGCCCAGGAACGCCCAGCGAAGCTAACAAGGTGCGGCAGGTGCGTCGTAAGTCGTGAACGGTGAAATGCGCCAGATCTTCCATTTTGTTTTCAGGTTGCACATCTTTGCCAGGCTCCCTACCAAACAGTTTGCATATCGCCCGATTCAGTGTGTCTTTACCCATGTGGGGCATTTTGCTTGACCGTCGATTTGGGAAAACATAGTCAGACCCAAATGCACGCACTTTAAGTTCGTTTAGCCACTGAATGGCTAAGTCAGGTAATGGGATGTCAATCGCAACACCCGACTTGCTTCGTTCTTTGGGTAGGTACCAAACCTTTTCGTTCAGGTCGAATTCGCTCCACTTTGCTTCCGTTAGCTCGCCTTTTCTGACGCCCAACAAGACTAAAAGCCCACAGGCCAAGTAGTTTTCCCGGGTAAAGCTAGTTGCTTCTTCTCTGAACTTCTTGAACGCAAATGTAAGCTCTTCGAAGCTCAGGGCTCTGTCTCTGCTTTTTTCTATGCCGCCAGCATCGTCTACCGAAAAGGCAAAAGCTGGGTTGCTGGAAATGATGTCTAGTTTGATGGCGTGGTTAAACATCTGCTTGCAGTACAGCAACGCATCGTTGGCAATCGTTGGCCTGCCGCTTTCCGTAATGTTACGCAGAATCTGCCTGATATCGCGCCCCGTAACAGCCGCTGGCTGTATTTGCCCAATGACTGGGGCGATGTCTTTTGTGTAGACCCGAAAGGGGATGTGGTGGTGCTTCAGGCGCTTTTTATTGCCTTCGTGCCAGTCCTTGAAAAGGTCGTCGACGCAGTTGATCTCGCCATAACTGGCTCTCTTCTTTGCAACGAGGGGGTCAAGACCCTCTCGGAGTTGCTTCATCTGCAAAGCCGCCGCCACTCGGGCATCTGCAAGCGAAAGGTCGTCCACCTTGCCTAGAGTCATTTCTTTGCGCTTTGCGTTGGATGTGTAACGCAACATCCAGTACGCACGACCAACTTTGGGAACGACAAGGTAAAGGCCATTGCCATCGGCGAAACGTCCGGGCTCCCCCCTAATTCTTGCGCTTACGGCCTTGCTGGTAAGTTCTGCCATAACCCCCTCCAAATGTACCCACCACTAGGCTTGGTGGGTATTACATCATACCCACCATTATACCCACCGATTTAGACTTGATTCTGGTGGGTATCAGTAGACTTCCATGGAGTTAGGTTTTTATATAAATCATTGATTTTGTTGATTATATTGATCTATATTGACATTGATTTACATCACTCAATGTTCTGCGCCTGCTCCCGCATCTGCTCAATCAGCAACTTCAAGTCAATCGCCGCGCGCGTTACTTCAATACCTGCCGCCTTTGACCCCAGCGTATTGGCTTCACGGTTCATTTCCTGGAACAGAAAATCCAGCCGCTTGCCTACGCTGCCGCCCGGGCTTTTACCTTTGCCAGTTCCCGCTGCTTTGGCCTCGCCGGTCGTCAATACATGCGACAGCTCGTGCAGATGCGATTTCAGCCGTGACAGCTCTTCGGCGACATCTACCCGCAGCGAAAACAATGAAGTTTCCTGGGCAATTCGTGCCGACAATTCGGCACCCGAAATCTGTGCAAACCCGCCGGGGTTTGCCGCTTCAAGCGCCTCGCGCAGACGTGTGGCCAGTTTGGCCTTGTGGTCGGACAGCATTTGGGGCAGGGCGGTTTCAACCTGGGCCACAATGTCGTTAATCGAGGCCGCGCAATCAAGCATCATTTGTGCCAGTCGTGCGCCTTCGCGTTCGCGGTTGGCCTGCATGTCGGCCAGCGCGGCATCCAGCGCTTGC
The DNA here is from genome assembly GCF_002236805.1 of Pusillimonas sp. T2. GTDB lineage: Bacteria > Pseudomonadota > Gammaproteobacteria > Burkholderiales > Burkholderiaceae_B > Neopusillimonas. Next base: position 5,946 of record NZ_NIQA01000003.1, read on the forward strand.
ACCGACAATTGCGTCCAGACCTCAGGGTCGAAACCTTCGGCGTCGCCAGCACCGGAGCCTTTGATCAGTTCAGCCAGGGCAGGCGAGGCCGTTTCGGGTAAAACTGCGCGGGCTTGCGCCAGTTGTTCGGCTACTGTCTGTAAATAGCTTGTATCCAGTGCCTTGGCCGTTTCTGTACGGGTACGGGTATACGACAGCCGCACTTCGACCTTGCCGCGCGTTAATTGCTGCGACAGCCGTTCACGCAAGGCGCCTTCGGCAAAACGCAAATCGTCCGGCATCCGGAATGTCACGTCCAGATAGCGGCTGTTGACGCTGCGCACCTCAAGAGAGGCCAGCCCATCGGGGCCTTCGGTGCGGGCATTGCCGAAGGCGGTCATACTGCGAATAGTCATGAAAGTATCCTGTGTTGTGGTTCGTGGCGTGCGCTGAAATGCTTTAACATTGACGCTTCTTCTGTGTCTGTCCGGGTAGTTGCCGTGCTGTGCCGTTAACGGCTCGCAATGCCCAACTTCAAAGGAATACACTTTTGTCCGTCACTCAAGCCGCTCGCCCGTCGGGTCGCGAGCTCAACGCTCTGCGCCCATTGTCTATCGTTACCGGTTTTACACGCCATGCCGAAGGCTCGGTGCTTATTAAGGCCGGCGACACGCATGTCTTGTGCAACGCCAGCGTTCTTGAAAAAGTGCCGCCATTTTTAAAGGGGCAGGGCCAAGGCTGGGTTACCGCCGAATACGGTATGTTACCGCGCTCTACGCACACCCGTTCCGATCGCGAAGCCGCGCGGGGCAAACAAAGCGGCCGCACTCAAGAAATTCAGCGCCTTATCGGCCGCAGCCTTCGGGCCGTGTTCGATCTGGAAGCCTTGGGCGAACGCACCTTGCACCTGGATTGCGACGTTTTGCAAGCTGACGGGGGCACACGTTGCGCCAGCATTACCGGCGCGTGGGTGGCTGCGGCCCTGGCGGTACGTACCTTGCTTAATAACGGCCTGGTCCAGCGCAACCCCATTAAAGATCACGTAGCCGCTGTGTCGGTGGGCTTGGTCAACGGCCGCCCGGTGCTTGACCTCGATTACCTTGAAGACTCGGGGTGCGACGCCGACATGAATATTGTCATGACCGGTAAAGGGCAATTTGTCGAAGTGCAGGGTACTGCCGAAGGCGAAACCTTCGATCGCCCGACGCTGGATGGTTTGCTCGATCTGGCAACCGTCGGGGTAGCGCAACTGGTCAAGTTTCAGCAACAGGCGCTCGATCTGGCGCAGTCAAAAGGGTAAGGCCATGCGAAAAGTCGTACTGGCCTCGAATAACGCTGGCAAGCTCAAAGAGTTCTCTGAGATCCTCGCGCCTGCGGGGATTCAAATGGTGCCCCAAGGTGAACTTGGCGTACCCGAAGCCGACGAGCCTTTTGGTACGTTTGTCGAAAACGCCCTGGCCAAAGCCAGGCATGCCGCCAAACTGACGGGTTTGCCCGCCCTGGCTGACGACTCGGGCCTGTGTGTAGACGCGCTGGGCGGTGCACCGGGTGTGTATTCGGCACGTTTTGCTGCGTTAAACGGTTTTGAAAAGTCTGACGCGGCCAATAATCAGTATCTGGTCAGCCGGCTGGCCGGGCAAAGTAACCGCAAGGCGCGTTATGTGGCGGTGTTGGTGTACGTTAGTTCGGCCGACGATCCCCAACCCATTATTGCCGAAGGCGTTTGGCCTGGCGAAATCATCGACGCCCCAAAAGGCGGCAATGGCTTCGGTTATGACCCTCATTTCTATTTGCCGACATTGGGTAAAACCGCGGCCGAGCTGTCGGCGCAAGAAAAGAACCGTGCCAGCCACCGCGGCCAGGCCCTGCAGCAGTTGTTGCCCCGGTTGGCCGACCGGCTTGGGCATTAAACCTCATGCGCACCATTATTCCCATACAGCCGGCAAACTCTTCGGCTAGTGCGGCCCCTGCAACACCGGCGGGTGCGGCGCTATCGGCAGGCAGCGGCATTACGCTAACCAGTCTGCCGCCGCTATCACTGTATGTTCATGTGCCCTGGTGCGTGCGCAAATGCCCTTATTGCGATTTCAATTCGCACGAGCTTAAAGGCGATCTTCCCGAAGCCGAGTATCTGTCGGCCCTGCAGGCCGACCTGGAGCAGGTGTTACCCTTGATTTGGGGCCGCCCGGTCGTGTCGATATTTATTGGCGGCGGCACGCCTAGCCTACTGTCGGCGCAAGCGCTTGACCAAATGTTGGCAATGTTTCGCGCCTGCCTTACCGTTTTGCCCGGTGCCGAAATAACATTAGAAGCCAACCCCGGCACGGCCGAAGCAGGTCGTTTTCGCGATTTTGCCGCGAGCGGCGTCAGCCGTATCTCGCTGGGTATTCAAAGCTTCAATAATGCAGCCCTGAAAGCGTTGGGGCGCATCCACGACGCCGACCAGGCGCGTGCCGCCATCGCTATGGCACAAGCGGCCGTACCCCGGGTTAATTTAGACCTGATGTTTGCCTTGCCCGACCAAACCCTGGATCAGTGTGATGCCGACCTGGCCGAAGCTTTGGCGTTTGGCACCGAGCATCTGTCGCTGTACAACCTGACGCTTGAACCCAACACAGTATTTGCCAAGTACCCGCCCAATATCCCGTCGGAAGACGACGCGGCGATCATGCAAGAGCGGGTCGCCGACACGCTGGCGGCGGCCGGGTACGAGCGTTACGAGGTCTCGGCTTATGCCCGTCCGGGCAAACGTTGCCTGCATAACCTTAATTACTGGGAATTTGGCGACTATTTAGGCATTGGCCCGGGTGCACATGGCAAGCTATCGTTTCACGACCGCATTATCCGGCAAGCCCGCCTGAAAAATCCGGCCAGTTGGATGACGCAAGTACACCAGCGCGACGGCAGTCATTTGGCGCAAGACGATGTTGTGCCTGCACAAGACCTGCCCTTTGAATTCATGCTGAACGCCTTACGTCTGCGCGGCGGTGTCAGTGCTGCCACGTTTACCGAACGTACCGGCGTACCGGTGTCGGCCATTGCGCCGGCCGTTGATCGCGCCGTACGCAAAGGCTTGTTGGTTGACGATCCCACTCGCTTCCAGGCCACGGCGCTGGGGTGGCAGTTTCTAAATGACCTGCAATCCGAATTTTTGGATTAATGTGTAAAAACGGTACAACCGCACCTTCAAACGCACCATAATAGTGCGTATGCACCAATGTGAGTCAGTCGTCGCCACGGCAGCAGGCAAATTTATTTATCCGTGGTGCATTTCCCATCCATTTTGGCGAATTAAAAGTTGGCACGCTTATTGCTTGTATAGGCGTACGCAGTATCGAATTGTTGACCCCTCATTGCTCAGGAGTTCTTATGTCCACCCCAGAAGATGTTGTGAAGTTCATTGCAGACAAGGAAGTCGCCTTTGTGGACTTTCGTTTTACCGACACGCTTGGTCGCGAGCACCACATGACGGTGCCTGCCCATACGGTCGATGAAGAAAAACTCGAAGCCGGCCAGGCTTTCGACGGTTCTTCGATTGCGGGCTGGAAGGGCATTGAAGCCTCCGACATGCTGCTGATCCCCGATGCCAAATCGGCACGTATGGATCCGTTCCGTGAAGAGAACACCCTGATCCTGACATGCGACGTTGTCGAGCCGTCGGATCTGAAAGGTTACGATCGCGACCCGCGTTCGCTGGCCAAGCGCGCCGAAGCCTACCTGAAGTCCAGCGGCCTGGGCGATACTGCCTACTTTGGCCCAGAGCCCGAGTTTTTCGTTTTTGACGGCATTACTTGGAACGACGATGCGTCCGGTTGCTTCGTCAAGATCAAGTCCGAAGAAGGTTCGTGGTCGCGTGGCCTTGAGCTTGAAGGCGGCAACCTGGGCCATCGCCCCAGCGTTAAAGGCGGCTACGTGCCTGTGCCCCCGGTTGACTCTTTCGCCGACATGCGTTCCGAAATGTGCCTGCTGCTCGAACAGCAAGGCGTACCTGTCGAAGTGCACCACCACGAAGTGGCTGGCCCCGGCCAGCTCGAAATCGGTACCAAGTTCAGCACGCTGGTCGAGCGCGCCGACTGGAACCAGATTCTCAAGTACACCATCCACAACGTCGCCAACGTTTACGGCAAAACAGCCACATTCATGCCTAAGCCCATCGTTGGTGATAACGGCTCGGGCATGCACGTTCACCAGTCCATCTGGAAAGACGGCCAAAACTTGTTTGCCGGCAACGGTTACGCCGGTTTGTCTGAGTTCGCCCTGTATTACATTGGCGGCATTATCAAGCACGCTCGCGCGCTTAACGCCATTACCAACCCTGGTACCAACTCGTACAAACGCCTTGTGCCTCACTACGAAGCCCCGGTCAAGCTGGCTTACTCGGCCCGCAACCGTTCGGCGTCCATCCGTATCCCATACGTAGGCAGCCCCAAGGCCCGTCGTGTCGAAGCGCGCTTCCCCGATCCATTGGCCAACCCCTATCTGGCGTTCTCGGCACTCATGATGGCCGGTCTCGACGGTGTACAGAACAAGATTCACCCTGGCGATCCAGCTGACAAGAACTTGTACGATCTGCCGCCCGAAGAAGATGCAAAAATCCCGACCGTCTGCGCATCGCTGGAAGAAGCTTTGGCAGCCCTCGACGCCGACCGCGAGTTCCTGACCCGTGGTGGCGTGTTCAGCAACGACATGCTCGATGCTTATATCGACCTGAAAATGGCCGAAGTCACTCGCCTGCGTATGACTTCGCATCCGGTCGAATTCGACATGTACTACAGCCTGTAAGCCAGGCAGGGTGGATCGTGACATGACACACCCCGAAAGTTACGATCTGCTCGCTACCGCAGTTTTGCTGCTCGATGGCAAAGGCCAGGTGGCCTTTGCCAACAGTAGCGCCGAAGAATTGTTCGGCGTGTCGCGGCGTCAAATGCAGGGCGTGCCTGCGCAAGCCTTGTTTCATGCCGACGACGCGCTGGCGCATCGTTTTACCGACGCCTTGGCGGGCCGATTTGGCATCTTGCGTCAAGATGCCGCCATCCGTACGTCAACGGGGCAAAGCGTACCCGTTGGCCTGGTGCTGGTGCCGCTCGAACATCAGCCCTGGGTAGCGTTGCTCGAAGTCCGTAGCCTCGACCAGCACGATATGCTCGATCGCACGCTGCAGCTGACCAAAGAGCTCAATATTCAGCGCGAATCGTTGCGCAATCTGGCCCACGAGGTAAAGAACCCGTTGGGTGGTTTGCGCGGTGCAGCACAACTGCTCGAGGTCGAGCTCGATGACTCGGCGCTGCGCGAGTACACCCGCGTTATTGTGGCCGAGGCCGACCGGCTCAGCAGCCTGATCGACCGCCTGATTGCGCCGCAAGGCGACACGCTGGTGCGTAAGCGCTTCAATATTCACGAGGTATGCGAGCGCGTATATACGCTGGTCAGCGCCGAATATGCGCAAAAAATTCAGTTTGTACGTGATTACGATGCCTCTGTGCCCGACGTGCTGGGCGATCTGCCGCGCCTGGTTCAGGCCTTGCTGAATATTGCGCGAAACGCTTGCCAGGCGCTAACCGAAACGCCCGGGGCAGCGCCGCCGCGTCTGGTGTTTCGCACCCGCATTGGGCGTCAGTTGGTGTTGGCCACTCGTCCGGTCAAGATGGGGGTCATTGTTTCTGTGATAGATAACGGGCCGGGTGTCGCGCCCGACCTGCACGACAAAATTTTTCATCCGTTGGTGACTGGCCGTGCCAGCGGGAGTGGACTGGGGCTCAGTCTAGCCCAGGAATTTGTGCAGCAACATGGCGGAGTGATCGAATTCGACTCCCACCCGGGGCATACCGAGTTCCGCCTAATACTGCCGTTGGAGTAGTTTATGAAACCTGTCTGGATAGTCGACGATGATCAAAGCATCCGCTGGGTGCTCGAAAAGGCCCTGGCCCGCGTTTCGATTCCGACGCAATCATTTGCCAGCGCCGACGACATGCTCGAAGCGCTTGAACACGACGCGCCTTCTGTATTGGTAACCGACGTCCGCATGCCGGGCAAAGACGGGTTGACGCTGCTGCAAGAAATCAAAAGTGAGCATCCCAACATGCCGGTGATTGTGATGACGGCCTACACCGATCTGAACAGTACCGTAGCTGCATTTAAGAAGGGCGCTTTCGACTACCTGGCCAAACCCTTCGATATCAATGACGCGGTGTCTTTGGTGCAACGTGCCATTCCGCCCGAGCCGGTAGCCCCCGTTGTGGCAACTTCCGCACGGACCGAGTCTGCAGATGCCCCCGGGCCGGTCATGATGAAGTCATCGTCAGTGGCTATGCAGGAAGTTTTCCGCGCCATCGGGCGGCTGGCAGTATCGCCCGCAACCGTGCTTATTACCGGCGAGTCGGGTACCGGCAAAGAACTGATCGCACGGGCCTTGCATCAGCATAGTCCTCGTGCTGCCGGGCCTTTTGTTGCGCTTAATGCTGCGGCCATCCCCCGCGATTTACTCGAGGCCGAATTGTTTGGTCATGAAAAGGGCGCCTTTACCGGCGCCACCCAGCAGCGGCGAGGTCGGTTCGAAGAGGCCCATGGCGGGACGCTGTTCCTCGACGAAATTGGTGACATGCCTTTCGAGCTGCAGACCCGACTGTTGCGCGTTCTGGCCGAAGGTAGTTTTTATCGGGTAGGCGGCTCGCAAGCGATCAAGGTCGATGTACGTATTGTTGCGGCAACGCACCAGCCGCTCGAGCAACGGGTGGCGCAAGGGCTGTTTCGCGAAGACCTGTTTCACCGGTTGAATGTGATTCGGCTGCGCTTACCGCCGCTGCGTGAACGAAAAGAAGATATCCCGGCACTGGCCGAGCTCTTTTTGCAAAACAGTGCCCGTGCGTTGGGCGTTGCCCCGCGTCGGCTGACCAGCGCGGCCCTCGAAGTGCTCAGGGCATTTGATTACCCGGGTAATATCCGGCAGCTTGAAAACTTCTGCCATTGGCTTACCGTCATGTCTTCCGGGCAGGTGGTCGATGTTAAAGACTTGCCCCCCGAGGTTGCCCAGGCAAATATGCAGCGCAATGCCTCGTCGAGCGAGAGCTCATCAGCTTCTGTTGCGCTTGCTGCGTCTGCGGGCTCAGGCCTTCAAAGCCAGCCCCCCGCTGCAGGCGACTGGCTGAGCTTATTGAGCAAAACCGCCCAAGACAAACTGGAGCGCAACGAGCCGGCCATTATGGCCACGCTGACGCGAGAGTTCGAGACGGTGATGATCAGTACAGCGTTACGCCATTGCCGTGACCGTAAAGCCGAGGCCGCGCAACGTCTGGGCATAGGGCGCAACACCCTTACACGCAAGTGCCAGGAACTGGATATCAGCAGCGCAGACTAACACCCGGGGGGTTTAGTCTTTGTTGCGGGTGTCGTGTTTCATGATGCGTTCTTTCTCGCGTGCCCAGTCTTTGTCGCGGGAGGTGTCACGCTTGTCGTGCAGCTTTTTACCCCGACCCAAACCGAAATCCAGTTTGATACGGCCGTTTTTATAGTGCAGATTTAACGGCACCAGGGTGTAGCCGCGCTGTTCGACCTTGCCAATCAGTTTGCTGATTTCTTCGGCGCGCAGCAGCAGCTTGCGCGTGCGGGTATTGTTGGGGTGAACGTGGGTAGACGCTGTGGCCAGCGGGCTGATATGCATGCCCACGATAAAGATTTCGCCATCGCGCACAATGACGTAGCTTTCTTTGATTTGCACGTGCCCGGCCCGTATCGCCTTGACTTCCCAGCCCTCGAGCACGAGCCCGGCTTCGAAGCGGTCTTCAATAAAATAATCGTGAAAGGCTTTGCGGTTGTCGACAATGCTCATTAGGGTAGGGGGCTTGGTGTATAAACGTTAAAATCAACCTTACATTCTATCTACTAAACCGAATCAATGCATACTGTTCAGCGATCTGTTCTTGTTCCTTACAACTGTGCCCAAATGTTTGATCTGGTCGCAGATGTCGAAAAGTACCCCGAATTCATGCCCTGGTGCGGTGGATCAACAGTGCAATCGCGCGACGAGCACGGCATGCAGGCCTCCATTACCATCAGCTTTGCCGGTATCAAGCAGGCCTTTACTACACGCAATCGGCACGCCTACCCCACACAAATCGACTTCGAACTCGTCGACGGCCCGTTTTCAAAACTGTCCGGCAAGTGGGAGTTCATCGAACTAGCCCCCGACGCCTGTAAAGTCCTCTACACCATGGAATATGCGTTCTCGAGCCGTGCGCTCGAAATGGTCGTCGGGCCGGTGTTCAACCGCATCGCCACCAGTTTTATCGATTCGTTCACCCAACGAGCGCAGGCGTGTTATGGCTGAGGCCACCGTCGTGCACATTGAGGTTATCTACGCGCTGCCCGACACCGTCTGGCGTAAATCGCTAACGCTGCCGCAAGGCGCGAGCGTCAACGATGCCCTGCAGGCCAGTGGCTTAGCGGTTGACTACCCCGAGTTGTTCAGCGACCCTGTGTCAACGGGCATTTACGGCGTGGCCTGCGCAGCCGACCACATACTGGCCGATGCCGATCGGGTCGAGGTGTATCGGGCGCTGCGTTTCGACCCCAAAGAGTCGCGTCGGCGCAGGGCGCTGCACCGCTTTGCGACCAAAAAATCCCTTAAAGGCGGCAAGCCTTCGCGTCGAAACGTGCAGGTGCGTGCATGACATCGACGCAACCCCAGCTTGGGGCGGGTGAGGTCGCGTCTGTATTGTTCAGCACGCTTGCTGCCGAAGGCGGCTATCGCCTCGGGCTTATTACCCTGAACCAACCTCAGGCACTCAATGGGTTGTCGCTCGATATGGCACGGGCCATATCGGCGCAACTTACCGCGTGGGAGGCCGACCCGAGCATTGCCGTGGTGCTTATGCGCGGCGCGGGTGAAAAGGCGTTTTGTGCTGGCGGCGACCTGCAGGCCATTTATCCCAGTCTGCCTCAAACGCCTTACGCCAGCGGCTGGCAAAACGAATACCTGCGTACTTTTTTTCAGGTCGAATACACCCTTGATCACCACATCCATTGCTATACCAAGCCGGTGTTGTGCTGGGTCAATGGCATTGTGATGGGAGGTGGAGCAGGGCTGATGATGGGCGCCAGTCATCGCGTTGCGACTGAAACCACCCGTTTTGCCATGCCCGAAATCGTTATCGGGTTATTTCCCGACGTGGCTGGCAGCTGGTTGTTTAACCGGATGCCGCAGGGCATTGGCCGGTTTCTTGCCTTAACGGGCAGCATAATCAACGCGTCCGATACCCACTATCTGGGCATCGTGAACCACCATCTTGCATCAAGTGCATGGCCCGTTTTATTGCAACGCTTACAGGCAGTTAGATGGCATCAAGACAGGGCAAGCAATGATGCCTTGCTTGACGCCTGCCTGAATAGCCTGAAAACGCCGGCATTGCCGCCCGGCCCGGTTCAGCAGTATGCGCATGCTATGGCCGATTGGACCAACGCCAGCGATTGGCGGTTGGTGTATCGTAGTCTTTTGGCGCTGACCGAAGCTGATGACGCCTGGTTAACGCAGGCTGCGCAGCGTTTACACAAGGGTTGCCCGGCGGCGATCGCGCTGGCATTTCAGACGCTGACCCGAGCTAAAACAATGTCGCTGTCTCAGGTGTTTCAAATGGAGTACACCGTGGCGCTCAACGCCACGGCGCGCAGCGATTTCCGAGAAGGTATCCGGGCCTTGCTGATCGATAAAACCGGAAATCCGCACTGGTCGCCCTCAAACATTGACCAAGTCGATGATGACCAGATTGCCGCGTTATTCGAACCCGCCTGGCCGGCGTCGCAGCCTCATCCGTTGGCCGCAATAGGGTAGGGCAAGTCTTGCAACACAATGGCGGGGCCATCGGCTGCGCCAACCCGTAAGTCGGCTTGACCAACGTCAGCCAGTTGTACCTCGAACAGTACATGGGTCAGGTTGTTGACCACCGCAGCGTTAACAATTCGGCCCACAGGTGCATCGGGCGCGCCAGCATGAAACGTGTCTTGACCGGGCGTGATGTTGGCCAAAGACTCTTTGGCAGCGTCTAGCGTAATGACGCCACGCGCCATGCGTCGCTTTACGGTACCCCGATAATGACTACGCGCCACGACTTCTTGCCCCGGGTAACATCCTTTGGTGAAACTTACGCCGCCAATCAGGTCAAAGTTCAGGGTCTGCGGGATGAACATGTCTTGGGTGGCCAGTTCGACCCACGGCAAACCTGCAGCGATATCGGCAGCATGCCAAGCGCCGACTGCATTACTTTCGGCGGCATCAAGGGTTTGGACGTCGTCGCGGGGGTCGATATGCCACCAGCGGGCCTGGTCGGGGTTTGCGCAGGGTGCGGCAATAAATGCCCCTGCCGTCGTTTCGACAACGGTATAGGCTGCAGGTTGTTTGGGCCAAGACGCGGCTGCGGACGCAGCGGCCGGGGGCACCGCATCGGGCGTTGCGCAGCTTACGCCTTGAACCAGGGCAGGCAGCAGGCTTAATTTAACTTTGGCCCGCAGGACAAACATGGACAAACGTTTTACTATGGCGGGCGCGATGTCGTGGCGGATCAGGGCTCGGTAGGTAGGGGCTTGGGCATCGGCCACTTGCCACACCACCATGCTGGCAAGCATGCGCCCTTTGGGCGTGCAGTAAGCTGCCAGGCAGGCTTGCCCGGGCGTCAGACCGGCAATGTCGTTACTAAGCTGGCCTTGCAAAAAGCCGGCAGTATCTTCGCCAACGGCTTCTATAACAGCAAAGTCAGGCAATACGGTTGTCGTGCATGGGGTTTGATTCATGGGCTTTACGTCAGGTTCGTAAGGTTAGGCATTAACGTTTTATGATAACGACCTTCGTTAGGGTTTGTCAGGATAACTCGGCTGGTTGAAGGGCTATAGGGCCCCAGGCGGCCACAGGACGCGAATGATACGGATGTTTAAAAAAGGTTTGTTGTGGCTTTTGCTTTTGGTCATGGTGCTTTCGGCAGCGCTGGCCGGCGGCGCCTGGTACTGGGCGCACACGGCCGTTACGCTCAAGCAGGACCCGGCCGACTATCTGGTTGAAAGCGGCGCCGGCCTGAGAGCTGTTGCCCGCAGCATGAACGAGGCCGGCGTGGTCATCAATGAAGACTTGTTTGTTGTTATGGCGCGTCTGACTGGCTACGACACGCAAATCAAGGCGGGCGCCTACGAGGCCCGTCAGGGTGACACCCCCCGTAGTTTGCTCGAGCGTATGGCCGCTGGCGACATGATGCAAACGCGGCTCACGCTGGTCGAGGGATGGACGTATGCGCGTATCCGCGACGAATTGCGTCAAAACCCTGACGTCAAACAAACGCTCGAGGACGTAAGCGATGCCGCCTTGAAAGATCGTCTGGGCATCGACAGCCCCAGTCTTGAGGGGTGGTTTTACCCCGATACCTATGTGTTCACACCGGGCACGTCCGACTTCGACATCTTGCGCCGCGCTTATGCCGCACAAAAAGAGATGCTCGACAAACTCTGGGCGGCACGCCCAGATGGCCTGCCCCTTAAATCACCCTACGAGGCGCTGATTCTGGCTTCTATCGTCGAAAAAGAAACCGGGCATGCTCAAGACCGCGATCGCGTCAGTGGTGTATTCATAAACCGTCTGCGTCTGGGCATGCCGCTGCAGACCGACCCAACCGTCATTTACGGTATGGGCGACAAGTACCAGGGGCGCATCCGTAAAGTCGACCTTCAAACCGACACTCCCTGGAACACCTATACTCGGGGCGGCTTACCGCCCACACCTATTGCCAGCAGCGGGCGGGCGGCGCTCAAGGCCGCACTCAACCCCGAGTCACACAAATTTTTGTATTTCGTCTCGCGTGGCGACGGCACCAGTGAGTTTTCCGAAAATCTGAACGCGCATAATCGTGCCGTCGCCAAATACATTCTGGGGCGTTGACATGTCGGTTAAACAAGGGCTTTTTCTTACACTTGAAGGTTTGGATGGCGCCGGCAAGAGCACGCATATCGACGGGTTGATTCAGCAGTTGCAAAGCTATGGCATTAACGTGGTGTCTACCCGAGAACCGGGGGGCACAGCGGTTGGTGAGGCTCTTCGCGACATGTTGCTGCATCAGCCCATGCATCTTAAAACCGAGACCCTATTGATGTTTGCCGCACGCTGCGAGCACATCGAACAGGTCATCCGCCCGGCACTGGCGCGTGGTGAATGGGTGCTGTGTGATCGGTTTACCGATGCCACCTTCGCCTACCAGGGCGGGGGTCGTGAGTTGGGCGGTGCGGCCGTTACGGCGCTCGAGCAGTGGGTGCACCCCGACCTGCAACCCGATTTGACCTGGTTGTTCGATGTACCGCTTGAGGTTGCGCGGCAACGGTTGACGGCGACTCGCACGCTGGACCGGTTCGAGCAAGAGGGTAACGCTTTCTTCGAACGCACCCGTGCGGCCTATCATGCGCGTGTCGCCGCACAGCCTGGCCGCTTTCGGGTAATTGACGCGACGCAATCCATCGAACAGATTCGCACGGTTCTGCAGCAACAAGTCGAGGCCGCCGTAGTGGGCTGGCGAACCGAAGGTGTTGCGCGCCCAGTCGCTGACGGGCCTTCGTTATGACGGCAGCCGTTCCACAGTTTTTGCCCTGGCAGCTCGAGCAGGCCCGTGCCTGGTTGGGCAATCGTGAGCGTTTTGCGCACGCATGGTTGATTCATGGGTTGGCCGGTATTGGCAAAACCCAGTTTGCACTTGCCGCTGCGGCGGGGTTGCTGTGCGAAAGCCCTAAGGCCGGGCTGGCTTGCGGCGCTTGCGTAGCCTGCCAATGGGTAGCCTTGGGTAATCATCCCGATTTGCGGCGTATCCGCCCCGACGCCGTTGCGGCGCTTGAGGGCGAAGAGGCCGAATCTGCCGAAAGCACCACGTCGACAACTTCGAAGAAAGCGCCGTCCAAAGATATCCGTGTCGAGCAACTACGCAGTCTTTATACCTGGTTTAATACGGCTACCCATCGCGGTGGATACCGCGTTGCGGTACTTTACCCGGCGCATGCCCTGAATCAGGTGTCGGCCAATGCCTTGCTCAAAGTGCTTGAAGAGCCGCCTGAACATACCGTGTTTTTGCTGGTGTCCGATGCCCCCGACCGCTTGTTGCCCACCTTGGTTTCGCGGTGTCGACGCTTGCCGCTGGCCGTTCCTGGGCGAGCGCAAAGCGCAGAATGGCTAGAACAACAGGGCATTCAAACGCCCGACTTGTGGCTTGACGCTGCAGGCGGCGCGCCTTTAAAGGCGCTCGACGCGGCACAAAGCGGTGAAGCGGCATGCCCGCAATGGCTGGAATTATTGGCGCGCAGTCTGGCTGCCACGGCGCCGCCCGACCCGGGCCCAACGGCCGACGCGCTTGAAAAGCTACCCGTATCGGTTTGGGTCGATGTCTTGCAACGCTGGTTTGTTGACTTGATGCTGGCAACCCACAATACAGCCCCGCGTTACTACCCTGGTTTGTCAAAACTATCGCAACAAGTCGGGTGCGCGGCGTCGCCTCGGGCGTTGGCCGATGCGGCCCGCTGGCTGGCGCAACAGCGCGCGTTGGCTGATCACCCCTTGAATGCCAAGTTGCTGGCTCATACTGCAGCCCAGCGCATTATCGGGGCCTGCGCTCGTGCGCAAACCCAGCTTGGCTGACGCAAGTACAATACCTGTATTCGTTTTTTGTTGGTTTCATCATGTACGTCGACTCACACTGCCACCTCGATTTCCCCGAACTCGCCGATAATCTCGACGACATCCTCGCGCGTATGCAACAAAATCAGGTGGGCCACGCACTCGTTGTCAGTGTTAATTTGCCGAACTGGCCGCGCCTGCTCGAACTGGTCAAGCCGCACGCCAACCTGTCGGCCTCGGTTGGCGTTCACCCCGACTACGAAGACACCGTCGAACCCACCGTCGATGATCTAGTGCAGCGGGCGCAGTCTTCAGAAAAAATCGTGGCCATTGGCGAAACTGGGCTGGACTACTTTCGTCTGTCCGAGCCGCTCGACTGGCAGCGTAACCGTTTTCGTACGCACATCCGCGCGGCTCGCGAGGCTGGGCTGCCGCTTATCGTGCACACGCGCGAGGCTCGCGAAGACACCTTGCGCATCATGAAAGAAGAGGGTGCAGATCAATGCGGCGGTGTGCTGCATTGCTTTACCGAGTCCTGGGAAATGGCGCAAGCTGCCATCGACATGAATTTTTATATTTCTTTGTCGGGCATCGTGACGTTCAAAAAGGCCCAAGAGTTGCAGGCGGTTGCCGAACGCCTACCCATCGATCGTTTATTGATCGAAACCGACTCGCCGTACCTGGCGCCAGTGCCGCATCGCGGCAAAACCAACGACCCGTCAAAAGTCATTCATGTGGCCGAAAAAATCGCCGAATTGCGCGGCGTGACGGTAGCCGATGTTGCCCGCCAAACTACCGATAATTTTTACGCGCTGTTCAGCAAGGTCAAGCGCCAGGAAAATGCCCATGTCCAGTAAAACTGTTCACTTTGGCCTTACGGCACGTTTAGGCACGTTAAGCGCTGCTTTGCTGCTGGTTGCGGGCACTACGGCTTGGGCCGTGTCGCCCAACTGGTGGGTCGATATCAGAAACGACCGTGTTGACAGCGTAAAAGCCGAATTGGCTTTGGGCGAAGACCCCAACTTGAAATCGGCCGCCGGTGAGCCGGCTATCATGCAAGCCATACGCGACGAGGCATGGGGCGTATTCGATTTGCTATCGCGGCATCGCGCGCTCGATGTCAATGCCACCAACAAAAATAACGAAACCCCGCTGATGTATCTGGCCATTGTGGGCGATGTCGATCGCGCCAAGGTCCTCATCAAACGCGGTGCGCAAATCAATCGCCTGGGTTGGACGCCGCTGCACTACGCCGCATCCAAAGGTCAGGTCGATATGGTTCGTTTCTTGATCGACAATAAAGCATTGGTCGATGCGCCGTCGCCCGACGGCACGACGCCGCTGATGATGGCGGCGTTCTCGGGCAGCGAAAATACGGTAAGGATGCTACTGGACGCAGGTGCCGAAGTCACCACGCAAAATCTGTCCAAGCTCGATGCCGCCGACTGGGCGCGTAATAAAAACTTTACGTCGTTGGCCGACCGGCTTGATGCCTTGATTGATAGCACCCTGGCTCAGCGTTATGGGCGGCAGAGTGGTTCGGCAGCTGTGGCGCAGCCTGTAGCCCCACGCGCTCCGCAGATGCAAGCACCCGAGGCACCTGCCGCACCGTCATCTACATTAGCCACCGACCCAGACCAAACCCCAGAAGCGGGCTCTACATCGCGCTATTTCGACCTTGACCGCTTCGATCGTCAAGACAACTAAAAAAAACCATACCGGAACTTCCGGTATGGTGTTGAACGTCAGTTAGCTAGCGGCGGCTGCCGGCAAATATTCGCTGCGCAAAATGCCTTGCAGTTTGGCGTAAGGCACTAGAAGCTCAGGTAGGCCCGACGAATACGGTGCAAGTTCGTACGAGCCATATTTAGCCACCAGCCCCATATCGGTCAGGGCAAAATTATCGGTGGCTTGAAACGGCCATAGCCGCAAATAGCCGTCGGGGTCGTTTTTATAGTCGGGCTGCGTTTCAAGCCACTCGGTGTGTGCCGCTTGAAGCGCCGCCACATACGCGTCGTACTGCCCTGGGCGCAGTACATTGGCAAGACCAAGCACTTTTTCGGCCTGGTTGTCCCAGTTCAAAAATTGCGTGGCCGTAATGCCATGTGCCGCACCTGTGAAATATTGTCCGGTTGTCAGTTCGATGACGGTCAACCCCTGGCTGCGGTAGCGTGTTTTCGCCGACAAAATGACCTCGTCGCGCGACGCGGCGGTTTTCCAGAAGTAGTCTTCGAATTCGGCTATGGTCGTGTAGGGCGGCGTGGGCGCTTCGCCGATGCCCGTCATGGTCGCCAGGGCGTGATCGACCAGCGCGCTTAACTTGGCGTGGCCGGGGAACATGATCGAATCAACCACCAGTTTTGGACAATCGCCCTTGCATCCGGGGCGGGTGCGTTCGTACTTGACGGGTTGCGTAAACAACCCGGCCTTTTCGGTTTGCGAAGCCACCTGACCCGCAGGAATCAGTGAAATATTTTGCGCAGGCCCGCTGGCGCAGCCCGCCAGTACCAGCAGGCTTGCCAATGCCCAAGCAGGCCGATTCAAAAAAGAAGCAGACGTCATGTGCTTTACCTTACTTGACGGTATGGGCGCCTTGCCCAAACAAAATCTTTTTGGCTTCATCCGATTGCACTGTCGGGTTGGGATTGACCCGGGCGGCATGGGCATAGGCACGTTGCGTCGCCGGACGCGCCGCAATGGCATCGTACCAGCGCTTCAAGTGAGGAAAGTCGTCAAGGTTTTGCTGTTGTTTATCGTGCGACACAATCCAGGGGTAGCTGGCCATGTCGGCGATCGAATAATCGCCAGCGATGAATTCGCGATCGGCCAGACGTTTGTTCAGAACGCCATACAAACGTGCCGTCTCGCGCACATAGCGGTCGATGGCGTAGGGGATTTTTTCGGGGGCATAAGTGCCGAAATGGTGGTTCTGGCCCGCCATAGGGCCCAGGCCGGCCATTTGCCAGAATAGCCACTGCATGACTTCGAAACGGCCGCGCACATCGGCTGGCAAAAATTTACCTGTTTTTTCGGCAAGGTACTGCAACATGGCGCCAGATTCGAACAGCGCGACTGCAGGGCCGCCATCCGCCGGCGCATGGTCGATCATGGCCGGAATTCGGTTATTGGGCGAAATGGCAAGAAAATCGGGCTTGAACTGATCACCTTTGCCAATATTGATAGGAATGATCTTGTACTCAAGTCCGGCTTCTTCCAGAAACAGGGTGATTTTATGGCCGTTCGGGGTGGTCCAGTAATACAGATCGATCATGAGGTTCCTTCGAGTGCAGCAACAATGTCTTTTTCGAGGTCGGCCGGCGCGGTCGTTGGGCTATAGCGCTTAATGACCCGGCCGTCTTTGCCCACCAGAAACTTGGTGAAATTCCATTTGATGGCTTCAGAGCCAAGCAAACCGCGTTTTTCTGATTTTAGCCATTGAAATAGCGGGTGTGCTTTTGGGCCGTTGACATCGATTTTGTCGAACAACGGAAACGTGATCCGGAAGCGAGTGTCGCAAAAATCGCGGATTTGCGTAGCGTCGCCCGGTTCTTGGCTGCCAAACTGGTTGCACGGAAATGCCAGCACCACAAAGCCCTGCGCCCGGTACTGCTCGTAAAGGGCTTGAAGCCCTTGATATTGCGGCGTAAAGCCGCAATTCGAGGCCACATTGACGACCAGGGCCACCTGGCCTTCGTAGTGGTCAAGGGCCTGGTCGGTGCCATCGTTCAGACGGGCAGTAAATGTGGTCAATGTCGTCATTGGGGCTGGCCTGTGTTGTTTAACCGTCGTTATGCCGCTTCCAATTGCGGTGTGTAACCGGCTTCTTCAATAACTTTTTTAACTTCGTCCGCGCCGGGTACGTCTTCGACCCGCACTTTATGCTGGGCCAAGTCAAATTCCAGTCGCGCTTGCGGGAACGCAGCCTGAACAGCCTTGGTGATGGCGCC
Organism: Pusillimonas sp. T2; assembly: GCF_002236805.1. Lineage (GTDB taxonomy): Bacteria > Pseudomonadota > Gammaproteobacteria > Burkholderiales > Burkholderiaceae_B > Neopusillimonas. The sequence goes on from NZ_NIQA01000003.1 coordinate 23,496, forward strand.
AACGCAGTGGTTGCAGCTCATATCGTTAACGGTAAATTCAATCATGATGGCCTCCTGGAGAGATGGATAGTGCTCATCGTAAAGCTTCCTATAATAGGAAGGTCAAGCGGCTAGGTGCCGGGCGGTCAACGCATCGCCTGTGCAAACCCTACGCTATCGCGCTGCGGTTTTGGGTACGCCGCCTTTTGAAGGATACACGATGAATATCGGCCAGGCAGCAAAGACCGCAGGGGTCAGCGCCAAAATGATAAGGTACTACGAGTCGATCGGGCTTATTGCACCGGCCGGGCGCACCGAGGCAGGCTACCGTCAGTACGCGCAAGCCGATCTCGACACACTTAAATTTATCAAGCGCGCCCGCGAGCTTGGTTTTTCGCTCGAGCGCATTCAAACTTTGCTCGAGCTTTGGCAAAACCGCAGCCGCAAAAGCCACGAAGTCAAGGCGCTTGCCCTGGCGCACATCGAGGCGCTCGATCGCGATATCGCCCGTCTCGTGGGTATTCGCAAGCAACTCGAAAGCCTGGCCAGACATTGTCATGGCAACGATGGGCCAGCGTGCCCCATACTCGACGACCTGGCGCGCAGCAGCACCGACACTACGGAGAAATAATGGGTTTACTTGTCGACGGAAAATGGCACGATCAATGGTATGACACCAGCAAAACAGGCGGGCGATTTGTACGCACTGAAGCCCAATTCCGAAACTGGATCACCCCCGACGGCAGCGCCGGGCCAAGCGGGCAGGGCGGCTTCAAGGCCGAGCCTGGACGTTACCACTTGTACGTTTCACTGGCTTGCCCTTGGGCGCATCGTGCCCTGGTTTTCCGCGCCATCAAAGGTCTTGAAGACATGATCGGCGTTTCGGTGGTGCACCCGCATATGGGCCAGCAGGGGTGGGCGTTTACCCCTGGCGAAGGGGTTGTTCCCGACACCGTCAACCAATGCGAGTTTATGCACGAGCTGTATACCCTCAACCAGTCTGATTATTCAGGGCGGGTTACCGTCCCAGTGTTATGGGACAAGCAGCGGCGATGCATTGTCAATAACGAGTCATCCGAAATCATTCGCATGTTTAATTCGGCGTTCGACGCGGTCGGCGCTAAGGCAGGCGACTACTACCCGGTGTCTTTGCGTCCGGCCGTAGATGCAGTTAATGCGCTGGTGTACGACAAGGTCAACAATGGGGTATACAAGGCTGGCTTTGCCACAACGCAAGCGGCCTACGACGAATCTGTTACCGATCTGTTTAACGCCCTGGAAACGCTGGAGGCCCGGTTAGGCGAGCAGCCCTGGCTGGCGGGCGATCAGATTACAGAGGCCGACTGGCGCTTGTTCACGACGCTGATCCGTTTCGATGCGGTTTATCACGGCCACTTCAAGTGCAACTTAAAGCGCATTGCCGATATGCCTAAGCTCTGGCGCCTGACCCGCTTGCTTTATCATTGGCCCGGCGTCGCAAACACCATCAATTTCGATCACATCAAGTCGCACTACTACGGCAGCCATCCCACCATCAACCCAACCGGTATCGTACCTAAGGGGCCAACGCTGGTTTTTGACCCGGTCTAGCGCCCCTGCCGGGGATCAAGGCTTGCGGTGGAGCGGGTCATGCGTACCTTGACGCTCGCTCTGCTGATCGTGGCCTGAACCTATCTGGCTGGTGTGGCCTTCTTTCTTGCTGCGGTGCTGTTCGCTGCGATGACTGGTCTGTTGTTCGCGCGTCGTGTCATCGCTTTGGGGTTTGACTGGCTTTTTTTTGTCCGAACGCAAAGTCATTTGACACCTCTATGGTTTAAGCTAGCACAGTAAAAATGTGTAGATTTGGAGTTGTTGCGATGGATATCGATGCTTTGTTGCTTGCCCGAATACAGTTTGCCTTCACGATATCCTTTCACATTATCTTTCCGGCCATCACCATCGGGCTAGCCAGCTATTTGGCGGTACTCGAAGGGTGTTGGCTTAAAACCCGCAACCCTGTTTATCGCGATCTTTATCATTTCTGGATAAAGATCTTTTCCGTCAATTTCGGTATGGGTGTGGTGTCCGGGCTGGTAATGGCTTACCAGTTCGGCACAAACTGGAGCTTTTTTTCCGAGTTTGCGGGCAGCGTTACCGGTCCGTTACTTGCATACGAAGTACTCACCGCTTTTTTCCTCGAAGCCGGCTTTTTAGGTGTGATGCTATTCGGCTGGAGCCGGGTCGGCCCGGGGTTGCACTTTTTCTCAACCATCATGGTCGCGCTAGGTACGCTGATGTCAGCCACCTGGATTCTGGCGTCCAACAGTTGGATGCAGACGCCGGCAGGCTTCGAAATCGTTGATGGTCGGGTCATCCCGGTTGACTGGCTAGCGGTTATTTTCAACCCGTCGTTTCCGTACCGGCTGGTTCACATGGTGATTGCGGCGTTTCTTGCTACGGCGCTTATGGTCAGCGCATCTGCCGCTTGGCATATGTTGCGCGGCAACCGCAGTGCACCCGTTAAGAAAATGTTTGCCATGGCCGTCGCCTTAATTGTTTTGGTGGCGCCATTGCAGGCGTTCGTGGGCGACGCCCATGGTCTTAATACGCTCGAGCATCAACCCGCCAAGCTGGCCGCCATCGAGGGCCACTGGGAAAACAAACCTGGCGAATCCGTGCCGTTGGTGGTTTTTGGCTGGCCCGACATGCAGGCCGAAACCAATCGTTTCGCCATCGAAATCCCGCACTTGGCCAGCCTGATTCTCACGCATAGTCTCGATGGGCAGATCCCGGCGCTTAAAGAGTTTGCCCCCGAAGATCGGCCCTACGTGCCTATTGTGTTCTGGTCATTCCGTGTCATGGTTGGTCTGGGGTTACTGATGATAGGTTTGGGGCTGTGGGCCGCGTGGTCACGTTGGCGAGGGCACTTGTACGAATCGCGCAACCTGCATCGTTTTGCGCTGGCCATGGGCCCTGCCGGCCTGGTTGCCATTCTGGCCGGTTGGTTCACCACCGAGGTAGGGCGCCAGCCCTGGGTGGTGTACAACGTCATGCGTACGGCCGATGCGGTGTCGCCGCACGGCCCTTACGAGGTCGGCCTGACGTTGCTACTGTTCATTGTGGTGTATTTCATCGTGTTTGGTGCGGGCACGGTTTATGTGCTTAAGCTCATCGGCAAAGGCCCCAAGCCTTTTGTCGAGCCGCCGTCCGTACCGCCAAGTTCATTGGTGTCTGCGGTCTCCACGACTGCCACGGCAGCGGCGCCAGCGGCAACGGCCAGCCGCCCCTTGTCGGCGGCCCTGCAAGATGACTCGACCAACTCAAAGGAGCACTGAGATGGGTATCGATCTGCCTTTATTGTGGGCCATTATCATTCTGTTCGGCGTCTTCATGTACGTGGTTATGGACGGTTTCGACCTGGGTGTCGGGATACTGTTTCCATTCTTCAAAGCTAAAGATGACCGCGACGTCATGATGAACACCGTCGCGCCGGTGTGGGACGGCAACGAGACCTGGCTGGTTCTGGGTGGGGCCGGTTTAATGGCTGCGTTTCCCCTGGCTTATGCGGTCATTCTTGAAGCCTTCATGCTGCCGCTTATTTTCATGCTGCTGGGCCTAGTGTTTCGCGGTGTGGCATTCGAATTTCGTTTCAAGGCCGCCGAGCAAACCCGGCATTGGTGGGACAAGGCCTTCATTTTGGGCTCAGCCAGCGCCGCATTTTTCCAGGGTGTAACGCTGGGCGCGTTTATCGATGGTATTCATGTGGTAAACCGCAGCTATGCCGGTGGCGTTCTCGACTGGCTCACGCCGTTTACGGTATTTACCGGGTTTGGCGTCATTGTGGTTTACGCGCTGCTGGGCTGCACCTGGCTGATCTTTAAAACCGAAGGGCAGCTGCAGACACGCATGTTGCATGTGGCCCGCCCGTTAACGGTTGTCATGCTGGCTGTGATCGGGGTCATCAGTTTATGGACCCCGCTCATCCATCCCGAAATCGCGCAGCGCTGGTTCTCAATGCCCAACATCTTCTACTTTGCGCCGGTACCGGTGCTGGTATTGCTTGCTACGGTCATGCTGTGGCGGGTTTTGGGGCGCAAGCCCGAAGCTGGGCCGTTCTTGTTGACCCTGGCGCTGGTGTTCCTGGGGTATACCGGCATGGGGATCAGTATCTGGCCCAATGTCATTCCGCCCGATATTTCCATCTGGGACGCCGCCGCACCGCCTCAAAGTCAAGGGTTTGCACTGGTCGGCGCTTTACTCATTATCCCGCTCATTCTGATGTACACAGCGTGGTCTTACTACGTATTTCGCGGCAAGGTCCGCGTCGGCGACGGCTATCACTAATGACGGCACCTCAAAATTCGCCTCCGTCGTCGTGGCGCAAGCGCCTGGGCTGGCTGGTGTTGCTATGGCTGGGCGGCGTACTGGCATTAAGCGCTTTTGCCGGGCTTTTACGCCTTATCATGAACTGGGTAGGGATGACGGCTTGACCTTCCCATAAGGTAAAGGTTTATGCTGATGTCATCTTCTAACTATCGGCATTAAACCATCATGAAAACTGTCCACGCCAGTCTGTCCGTCCAGGGGATGACCTGCGCATCTTGTGTGGGTCGCGTCGAACGTGTGCTTCGCGCTTTGCCCGGCGTCGCTCAAGCCAACGTCAACCTCGCCACCGAAAGGGCCGAACTTGAGCTTGACGATGCTGTTTTGGTCGATCAGGCGATCGCCGCAATAGAGAAAGCAGGCTACAGCGCGTCGCGTATTCATAATCAGTCAGAAGACAATCTTGCCCAGCGCCAGGCCGAAGAGGCTGCCCGACTGAAGACCTCGTTGATTATTGCTGCTGTGTTTGCGCTGCCGGTATTTGTGCTCGAAATGGGGTCCCACCTGATTCCGGGGATGCACCACTGGGTAGCGCAACACATAGGGCTGCAGAACAGCTGGATCATGCAATGGTTGTTAACGACTATTGTGCTGTTCGGGCCGGGTTGGCGGTTTTTCAAGGCCGGCCTACCTGCCTTGCGGCGTGGCTCTCCCGATATGAATTCGCTGGTCGCAGTAGGGACCAGTGCAGCCTATGTGTATTCGGTCGTTGCCGTTTTGGCGCCCCGGTGGTTGCCCGAAGGTACCGTTAACGTCTATTTCGAAGCGGCCGCTGTCATTGTGGCCTTGATATTGCTCGGGCGTTTTCTCGAAGCGCGCGCCAAAGGCAACACCTCTGAAGCTATTCGGCATCTGATGGGGCTGCAGGTAAAAACCGCGCGCGTCATCCGCGACGGGAAGGCCATTGATACAGATATCCAGCAGGTAAAGCGGGGCGATATCGTCGAGGTTCGTCCGGGGGAGCGTATTCCAGTCGATGGCGAGGTCATCGAAGGGCATAGCTTTGTCGACGAATCCATGATCAGTGGCGAGCCGGTACCCGTGGAAAAGGTGATTGGCGCCCGATTGGTTGGTGGCACAGTCAATCAGACGGGTGCCATGACGTTGCGAGCCACCAATGTTGGCAGCGACACCGTGTTGGCTCAAATCATTCGTATGGTGCAGCAAGCGCAAGGCGCCAAATTGCCCATTCAAGCCATGGTTGATCACATTACATTGTGGTTTGTGCCGGCCGTCATGGGTGCCGCACTGTTGACATTCTTAGTGTGGTTGGCGTTTGGCCCAAGCCCGGCACTCACATTCGCTGTGGTCAACGCGGTAGCGGTACTTATTATTGCCTGCCCTTGTGCCATGGGTCTGGCAACACCCACGTCGATCATGGTGGGCACCGGGCGCGGGGCACAAATGGGCGTCTTGTTTCGCCAGGGCGAAGCTTTACAGTCGCTGCGCGATGCGCGTGTCGTGGCGGTAGATAAAACCGGTACATTAACCATGGGGCGCCCCGAACTTACCGACTTTATCGTCGCCGACGGCGTTGATAAAGATGCCACGCTGGCCATGGTTGGCGCAGTCGAGTCCCGCTCCGAGCATCCCATTGCGCAGGCTATCGTAAAAGCCGCCCAGCAGGCCGGGTTGACTTTGCCGGCACTGACAGGGTTTGAGTCCGTGACCGGTTATGGCGTCAATGCGCGCATTAATGATCACATAGTGGCTGTCGGAGCTGACAGATACATGCGAAAGCTTGGGCTGGACGTCAGCGCTTTCTCTAGCGACGCCGAGCGTATGGGTTCAGAAGGTAAAACGCCCATGTACGCCGCCATTGATGGCCGCTTGACTGCCATCATCGCGGTTGCGGATCCCATCAAGAGCACAACGCGTGGCGCTATCAATGCCATGCACCATCTGGGTCTTAAAGTCGCCATGATTACCGGTGACAACCAACGAACGGCCCAGGCCATTGCCCGTCAGTTGGGTATCGATGAAGTCGTGGCCGAGGTGTTGCCCGATGGCAAAGTCGATGCCGTCAAGCGGTTGCAGGCGCAGTACGGGCCGGTTGCCTATGTCGGTGACGGCATCAACGATGCACCCGCACTGGCTTGCGCCGACGTCGGCATAGCTATTGGTACAGGCACCGATGTCGCCATGGAGGCGGCCGATGTCGTGCTAATGTCGGGTGACCTGGGTGGCGTCCCCGACGCCATAGCGTTGTCGAAGGCCACCATCAACAATATCCGCGAGAACCTGTTTTGGGCATTTGCCTATAACGTGGCCCTGATCCCTATTGCCGCAGGGGTGTTGTACCCCGCTTACGGCATATTGCTGTCGCCGGTTTTTGCAGCGGGCGCAATGGCGTTGTCTAGTGTGTTTGTAGTTAGCAACGCTTTGCGGTTGAAACGGTTTCAACCGCCTGCGCGTGTGCGGTAAACCGCGCGGCCACCAAAAACCAGGCCAACCAGGGCCACCAGTACGCCGGCCGTAACAATGCCATCCCAACCAAAATATTGGTAAATGGTCGCGGCCGCAAATGACCCCGATGCACCGCCTAGAAAGTACACGGTCATGTAGCCGGAATTAAGGCGGTTGCGAAGTTCGGGGTTGATACGCATGACGGCGCCCATATTGCTGACGTGCAACAACTGCGCGGCTAAATCAAGCACAATCACGCCGATAATCAGCGCGGCCAACGACGTTTTACCCAGGCCCAGCGGTAACCATGCCACCAACAATAAAACCAGGCTGATCAGCGTGGCTTCACGGTTTTTCCCACGGTCGGTCATGCGGCCGGCCCAGTTGGCCGCTAACGCCCCGGCAATGCCCGCCAACCCGAACAGGCCAATGACGGCTTCGCTATATTGGTAGGGCGGTTGACTAAGCAAAAAGGCCAGTGGCGTCCAGAAGAGGGCAAACAATACGAAAGACAAGAACCCCAGCAGCGCGCGCTGCCGCAGGATGGGTTCGGTTTTGAACAGCCGGACAACTGAACCAATGAGCTCGTTGTAGATAATGCGGGTTTCGCTGCGATGAGTGGGCAGGCTGCGCCACAACATAACGGCCAGCAGTATCAAAACCGCGGCCGCCACAAAATACACAATTCGCCAGCTTCCCAGGCTGGACAGCCCCCCCGATACAGTACGCCCCAACAAAATGCCGATAAGCAGACCACTCATGAGCATGCCGACTGCACGACCTTTGGCGTTGACCGGCGCCATAAGTGCAGCAAACGGAACAAGCACTTGGGTGACGGCCGAGAACAGTCCTGTCATGGCAGTGCCCAGCAACAGCCAGGGTAATGATGGCGCCAGGCCGCTAATCAGCAGACCCGCCGCCGTTAGCGCCATCATCAATACGATCAACCTGCGTTTCTCGAACTTGTCACCCAAAGGCACAAGAAACATCAGTCCGACACCGTAGCCTACCTGCGAAACGGTCACGATAATGCCGACGGCCGCATACGAAACGCCCAGATCGGTCGCAATGGAATCAAGCAAAGGTTGCGGATAATAGTTACTGGCGACCGCAGCGCCGGTGGCAATCGTCATGAGCCACAGCAAGAAGGGGCTCAATGCACAGCCTCCGGCCATGTCCAACCTGAAATATCTGCCGTATCGATGCCAAACTCGTGTGCATGGGACACGGCCGCAAGGCGTTGCTCTTTCAAATACTCTTTGAGATGTGCGCCCGCATTGCGCAACCGGGGTACGTGGTCAAGCGCATCGATGGCCAAACTGTAGCGATCAATACCGTTCTGTATGGCTAGCTCGAGCGGGGTGTTGATGTTGCCTTTTTCGCGGTAACCCCGTACATGAAAGCCGGTATGATTGTTGCGGCGATAAACCAACCGGTGGATGAGCCAGGGATAACCATGAAAGGCAAAGATGACGGGTTTGTCGCGTGTGAACAGCGCGTCGAAATCGGAGTCGTTAAGGCCGTGCGGGTGCGCCGAGGCCGACTGCAGCCTGAACAAATCAACCACATTGACGAATCGTAGCTTCAGGTCTGGCAAATGTTGACGGAGCAGGGCGGCCGCCGCCAGTGCTTCTTGTGTAATGATGTCGCCCGCGCAGGCCAAGACCACATCGGGCTCGACGTCGGCATCTGTACTGGCCCATGGCCATATACCTACCCCTTTGGCACAATGGGCTGCGGCCTCAGGCATGTCCAGATACGCCAGATGAGGCTGCTTGTCGGCAACAATCACATTGACATAGTCGGTGCTGCGCAGGCAATGGTCGGCCACACTCAGCAGGCAATTAGCGTCGGGCGGCAGGTAAATGCGGGCAACTTCGGCGCTTTTATTGCACACAACGTCTAAAAAACCAGGGTCTTGATGGGTAAAGCCGTTATGGTCTTGCCGCCACACCAGTGACGACACCAGAATGTTCAACGACGACACTGGCGCACGCCACCGGGCCTCTTGGCGAGACTTGTCCAGCCATTTGGCGTGCTGGTTGACCATCGAATCGACAATATGCACGAACGATTCGTAGGTATTAAACAAGCCGTGCCGCCCGGTCAGAAGATAACCTTCCAGCCAGCCTTCCAGCGTGTGCTCGCTCAGCATCTCCATGACGCGGCCATCTGGGGCTAGAAAGCCGCCGTCGGCGTCTTGGGGCAGCGTATTTGCCAGCCATGTCTTAGGGCTGGCTTCGTAGGCGGCCTGCAGTCGGTTCGAGGCGTTCTCGTCGGGGCTGAACAGGCGGAAATTGTCGGGGTTGGCGACCATGATGTCGCGTAGAAATGGGCCTAGTGCACCGGTGGGTGAAATCCGGCTTTGTGCATGCTCCTTGAAGGGGACGGCATAATCCCGAAAGTCAGGCAGTCGCAGCGGTCGGCGTAAACGCCCGCCATTGGCATGTAGGTTTGCCCCCATGCGTCGATGGCCTTCTGGAATGAGCGCTAGAACGTCGGGCGCAGGGTGGCCATCGTCATCGAATAGCGTTTCGGGCGAGTAACTGCGCATCCAGGCTTCCAGTGCAGCCAATTGCCCAGGGTTACTATGAACGTCGGCCAGCGGCACCTGATGTGAGCGCCACGACCCTTCGATGGCATGTCCATCCCAACTTTTGGGGCCCGTCCAGCCCTTTGGCGTACGCAACACAATCATGGGCCAACGCGGTCGGTGGGCCACGCCGCTGGCACGCGCCTGCGCTTGCGCCTGGCGAATACCGGTGACGCACTCTCCAAGTGCTTTTGCCATGGCCTGGTGCATGGTCGTAGGGTCGTCGCCTTCAACAAAGTAGGGCTCCCACCCGTAGCCTCGAAACAACTGCTCAAGCTCTTCGTGAGAAATACGCGCCAACAACGTCGGGTTTGCAATTTTGTAGCCGTTCAGGTGCAAGATAGGTAAAACCGCGCCGTCACGAATGGGGTTTAAAAACTTGTTGCTATGCCACGCAGTAGCCAGCGGCCCGGTTTCGGCTTCGCCGTCGCCTACGACGGCCGCTACGATGAGGTCTGGGTTGTCAAATGCCGCCCCGAACGCATGCGATAGGCAATAACCAAGCTCACCGCCCTCGTGAATCGAGCCCGGAACTTCGGGGGTGCAATGGCTACCCAACTGGCCAGGAAACGAAAATGCCCTAAACAGGGCGGTCATGCCGGTGGCATCACGGCTTTTATCGGGGTAGACGTCGGTATAGCTGCCCTCGAGCCAGGTGTGCGCCAACACCGCAGGCGCGCCATGGCCCGGGCCCGACAGATAAATCATGTTCAGGTCGTGCGCCTTGATAACGCGGTTCAGGTGCGCCCAGATAAAGGTCTGGCCCGGGCTTGAGCCCCAGTGACCCAGCAAACGAGCCTTAAGATGGCTGGGTGCCAGTGGCATCTTGAGCAGCGGGTTGTCCTTCAGGTAGATCATGCCCGCACACAAATAGTTGCTGGCACGCCATAATGCATCAAGTTTGTTGATGTCAGCTTGTGTCAGAATGTTATCATTCTGTTTTGGGTTGGACATAGACCAAGACTCCGCTCTAAATGCCCACGGGGCACACGTGTTAGGGGCAAAGTTTACCCCGCTTGAAGGCATTTGCAGTAATGTCGTTTTTATTGCACTTATACACAACTTTGGTTACGATAAACGGCTTAATAAATCTTAAGACGTCTGAATCAGGTCCGCAGGTTTACTAGCAACACTTCCAGATGGCCAACCAGTGCTGTCAAGAAGGGGACTCAAATTATTACCATCGCCGTGGTGGCCCGTAACACCTTATTACGTACGGGCGTATTACAGATTCTCACCGACGTCGTGCCAGGCGTGTCATTGCAGGGTTTCGCATACAGCGACCTCGACCGTCATCCCGATCCGGCGTCGTCTTACGACGTATTGTTGCTATCAATCGCCTCCCCCGAACGCCAAACGTCTTTGGTTTTAGCCAGTTTGAAGGCTTTTGCGCCTAAGAAAATAGTGCTTATGGCCGAGGGCCCACCCGATCGCGCCGCCATCGAAAAGTTACCGCCGCAAGTGGTGGGCTACATCGACAAGTCAGCGCCGCCCGAAGTATTTATCGCAACAGTGCGTAGGGTCATCGAAGGCAAACCCGGCTTTCCGTGGCCTATAACTGCAACAGCACACGACCACGTTTCTCCTATCAATGCACCTGTTCGTGAAGTCTTGACCGCGACGAAGCCACAGCAGCCTTCTGCAAGTAGCTTGCATGTGTCGTCTATTTTTGCCTTGGGCGCCGCAGCACGAACGGCACCTGATTCTGAAGTCGACCTGCTGGGTCTGACCCCGCGCCAATACGAGGTGCTGGTCCTGTTGTCGCGCGGGCACGCCCTTAAGTCGGTATCGCGTCTGCTTAATATTTCGCTAGGTACAACCAAAGCCCACACCGAGGCTGTCTACCAGCGTCTTGGCGCCCATAACCGCAACGAAGCCGTTTATATTGCCCGGGCCAAAGGCGCGCGGCTCGAATGGGAGCCTGAACCGGTCAACACCCGGGCCAAATCCATCGCCTGACCGCCGTCAGGCTTTTTTTATCCTTTGATGGTTACTGTTTAAGCTACGCAGCAGGTGTTGCCCTATGTGGGGTCGATCTGCACGTGCCCAAATAGCGCTAATTGCTATGACCCCGGGTTACGTCTGCGCGCAACGTGACGGTCTGGGTTGCCCACTGGGCAACATCCTGACCCAATTGCCGGGTAGCCTCGCCGAAGGTTTCAATTACCGAATCAAATTCGGCATTAGGTACCGGCCTTGAGAGCGCAAAGGACCGGCTTGCAATGACTTTGTTGTCAAAGGTGTCGACCAACGTGGCATCGAAATGAACGAGGACGCGGCGCGGGTTGCTTGCGGCGTCGACCTGAAAGGCATACAGCTCGCCGCCCAACTGATATCGTGCCGATACGTTCGCATCGTCGGTAGTGACCGCTTGCCATTGTTGCTTGCTTTTAAAGGCTTGCGACACGTGGTTTCGCACAAGGCGCGGTACGGCGTCGTACCACCGCACACCTTGGTAAGCCATGACCTGATAGGGCGCCTGCGAAACCAGGATGCGTGTACCGTTCAAGGTTGGGCTTGACGCCGGCGTATTGATACGGATCGATGGGAGTTCTGCCTGGACGGCAGATGACGACCGGCCTAATGCCCCTGTGCCTGGTGTGGTGCTTGGCGCGTTGCTGTTTTGCGACGACGCGCTTGCAGTCAACAGCGGCAATTCGTACACGGTAACGGGCGGCTGTTCGGGAAGCACCGAGCAAGCCGTCAGTGCGCCGGTTGCAAGCGTCATCAAAAACAGAGCCAGGAAACGGTCTCGCATCATGGTGCAACCTCTTTAAGTGATTCAGCACCCAACAGATAGCCTGCAGGGTTGTTATCCAGTTTGCGCAAGTTATTGCGCAGTGCCGCCAGCGTCATGCGCAGTTCTTGCAGTGTTGGCCCCAATTCATTCAAGCCTTGTAGCCCCGTCGACACTGCGCCCTGGTTTGACTGCACCAACTGCGCTACGTTGGCCGCCGCCGCATCGACCGAGGCCAGCGCCGTCCGGGCCTGTTGCATAGAGGCCGTGCCTTCGACGCGAATAAGGCGGTCGGCGGCTTGCAATGTCGTTGTAAATTGCTGCGTTGCCGCGGTCAGCGTATTAAGCAAAGTCTCGATATCGTCTCTGTTATCCGCCAATGCGCCAGATACGGTCTCAAGGTTTTGGATTGTCCGCGTAAAGCTCTCGGCATTCTGCCCAGATAAGAACTTGTTGGCGTTGGTCATCAGTTCGGCCATGCCGGTGAGCAGAGAGTCTCCGTTTTGCATGAACTGGGCAATGGGTGAGGGCGTTGCAATGATTTCGGGGTAATCTTGCCCTGGTTTTGCCTTCAGTAGTGGGCTACCTGGCTGGCCAGAACTAAGTGCGACAACTGAAATGCCGGTAATGCCCGCCAGCATCAACCGCGCACGCGTGTCGGTTTGAATGGGGATGCCGTCTTGAATGGTAATGAGTGCCCTGACATTACGCACATCGTTCGGGTCGAGCGAAAGCGCCGAAACCTCGCCGACTTTAATGCCATTGAACTGAACTGCGCTGCCACGTGACAAGCCTCTCACAGGTTCGTTGAAGATCACCTCATACGTGGCAACGGAGGTGTCTTTACCGTACTTGCCCAACCATAAGGCAGCAATCAACCCGGCAGTAATCACCACCAAGGTAAAAAGTCCTATCAAGACATGATGCGCACGTGGTTCCATAATTCAGGTATCCGTAATTGCCTGTGCAGCGTTCTTGGCCGAACGACCGCGCGGCCCGTGAAAGTAATCTTGTACCCAAGGGTCGTCGCATTGCTCGACTACGGGTAAAGCGTCGGCGACCAGCACCTTGCGTTGCGACAAAACCGCCACGCGATCGCAAATGGTGTAAAGGGTGTCTAGGTCGTGGGTGACTAAAAATACGGTCAAACCCAAGGCATCGCGCAAAGTCAGCAACAACTGATCGAATGCGCCAGCGCCAATGGGGTCCAGGCCAGCAGTGGGCTCGTCAAGAAAAAGAATTTCGGGGTCAAGCGCAAGGGCTCGCGCCAGCGCAGCCCGCTTGATCATGCCGCCCGATAACGACGCCGGGTACTGGTCGGCCGACTTGGCCGGCAAACCAGCCAGACCGATTTTCAGGCGAGCCAGGTGCTCGGCGCGCTGCCGACTCAGACCCAGGTGCTCAATGAGCGGCAGGGCAATGTTCTCTAGTACAGTTAGTGACGAAAAAAGAGCGCCGCGCTGAAACAGCACGCCAAAACGCCGTTGGGTGTGCGTCCGGCTGGCCGTAGGCCCATAGACATCAAGCCCACCCACCTGCACCGAGCCGACTGCCGGGCGTTGAAGCCCGACAATGGTGCGTAACAGCACCGATTTACCCGACCCGGAACCGCCGACCACGCCAAGAATCTCGCCTCTGAACACTTGAAGGTCAAGCGCTTGGTGCACAATGTGACTGCCAAAACGGTTCGTGACGTCTTTGACGTCGATGATGATCTCACGGGACGTCACCAGCCCATCTCCAGAAAGAACATGGCGGCAATTGCATCGACCAGAATGACCACAAAAATGGACTGTACCACCGCCGACGTGGTGTGTTCGCCCAACGACTGCGCACTTCCCTTGACCTTGAAGCCTTCAAGACAACCGATGATGGCAATAAGGTAAGCAAAAATAGGGGCCTTGACCATGCCCAATACAAAATGCCGCAGTTGTATATCGCGCTGGAAAATCGACATGAACATAGACGGTGAAATGTCGAGCGCGAGGGCGCACACCAGCATACCTCCCAATATGCCACTGACCATGCCGATAAATGTGAGCAGGGGGAGGGCAATAAGCAGGGCGATAATGCGCGGCAATACCAGCAGGTTGATCGGGTCTAACCCTGTCATGCGCAAGGCATCGATCTCTTCGTTGCCCTTCATTGAACCTAATTGGGCAGTAAACGCACTGGCGGTGCGCCCGGCCATAAGAATCGCCGTAAGCAGCACGGCAAACTCGCGCAAAAAAGAAAACGCCACCAGGTTGATGGTGAATACCGATGCACCGAAGTCGGCGAGAATTGTGGCGCCCAAAAAGGCGACCACCGCGCCCACCATAAATGTCAGCAGGGCGATGATCGGGACGGCATTGAACCCGGTTTGCTCAAGCTGTGCGACGACTGCCGTAACGCGCCAGGTTCGGGGGCGAAGGCACGTGCGGGCCAGCGCTTCGAAGGTGACGCCCATAAATCCCAGCAGGTCGCGCGCCTGATGCACTGTCTTTTCGACCGAAGCGCCGACACGCGCAAGAACCTCACGAGGTGTCGAAGTGGGTTTGGGCTCGGGCGCGTCGGGCACCTGACTGGAGGCCTGTAGCACAGCGCGCAGCAAGGCCTGTCGCTCGTGCGACAACGCTTCGAACAAGCCAGGTTGGTCACCGACTAGGTCAACCAGCAATTGCGCGCCCGATGTGTCAAGGGCTGTAATACCCGACATGTCGACGACGGAGAGCTCGCTGCCCGCAGCCTGAATTGAGACCAAGCGCGGCTTGTGTTGTACAACGATGTCGTAAAGGTCGTTGTAATGCTCAAGAGTCCAGTCTCCGACTGCGACCAGATACGAGGCCTGGTCGTGCGTTTCGAACTGCAGTTGCGGGGGCTGAGGGGTATGTTGTGTCAATGCGCTACGGGTGGCCCCGGAACGCCGAGGCTATGCTGATACGGGGCGTGAACCAATAGCGGTCAGTTCGTGATGGATCGCCACTTTTTCAAGCTTGTCGATGGGCATGTTAGCAAAAAGCGAGATACGAGTGGAGATCTGTCGAAATATTTTGTCGAATACGACCCGCTTTTGCTCGTCGGTGCCGATGGCGGCAGCCGGGTCTTCAAACCCCCAATGTGCCGAAATGGGGTGCCCAGGCCAAATTGGGCAGACTTCGCCGGCCGCGTTGTCGCATACGGTGATGATGAAGTCCATTTGTGGTGCATCGGGCGTAGCGAACTCGTCCCAGCTTTTACTGCGCAAGGTGCTGGTGTCGTAGCCCAGCGATTTGACCTTTTCGAGCGCAAAGGGGTTGACGCCTTGCCCCGGCATGCTGCCGGCACTGTAGGCCTTGAAGCGGCCATGCCCCATGGTGTTAAGCAGGGCCTCGGCCATAATGCTGCGCGAAGAGTTGTGTGTGCACAGAAAGAGTACGTTGTAAACCTTGTTTGTCATGGTGATTGCGTCAGAGCTAGAAGTACAAGATAAGTCGTCGGCGCACCAGTCCGACGACAGGGAAAGACAAGGGTTACCGTTACAGCAGTTGTCGGTCAGGTAAGACAGCAGGCTGGTCATGGCCACATAACGGGCCGAGTAAAATACAAACCGGCCTTCTTGCCGCGCATCAAGTAAGCCGGCATTCACCAGTTCTTTTAAATGAAAAGACAACGATGACGGCGAATTTTTGGTCAGGCGGGCCAGTTCGCCGGCGGGCAAGCCACCCGGGCCTTTTTGTACCAGTAGGCGGTAAACTTCCAGCCGCGACTCGTGCCCAAGCGCCATTAATGCCTTGACCGCGTCTTTGATATCCATACATTGACTCTTTCTTTTTAATATTTCAATTATAATTGAAATATAGAATCAATCAAACAGGAATCTGATCATGTCGAACGTCACGATTTACCACAACCCCAAATGCGGCACTTCGCGCAATACGCTGGCCCTGATCCGTCATGCTGGCATCGAACCCAATGTGGTGCTGTATCTTGAAACACCGCCAACGCGCGAAACTATCCAAAAAATGGCGGCCGATGCCGGGCTAACGCTACGCGAAGCCATGCGCGAAAAGGGCACGCCTTATGCCGAACTGGGGCTGGACAAGCCGGGGATCTCGGACGCACAGTTGCTTGATGCCATCGAAGCTAACCCAATCCTTCTGAATCGCCCGTTTGTTGTGACAGAAAAGGGTACACGCCTATGCCGTCCGTCAGAAGTTGCTCTGGAAATATTGCCTGCCATGCCAGCTAAACCATTTACCAAAGAAGACGGCACGCCCATGCTCGACGCGCAGGGCCAACTTATTAACAAGTAATAGTCATGGCGTACTACATCCCCGAAGACCTCTCCCTGCCGAATCTGGATGAAGCGCGTTTCCTGCGACCTGATCCCGACCGTTTGCAGGTGACTGATGCCGGCCATCATAAGCCGCGTATTTTGCTGTTGTACGGATCGTTGCGGCCAAGATCATTCAGCCGGTTGTTGGTTGAAGAGGCCGCACGCATTCTTGTGCATTTAGGTGCCGAGGTGCGTATTTACAACCCGGCCAACTTACCGTTGGCCAACAGCGTGCCGCCAGAGCACCCCGAGGTACAGGCATTTCGGGCGCTGTCATTATGGTCTGAGGGGCAAGTGTGGTGCAGTCCGGAAGTCCATGGCAGCGTGACCGGTTTATTCAAGAACCAGATAGACTGGTTGCCACTTGAGGTGGGCAGTATCCGCCCCACGCAGGGTCGCACGCTCGCGGTCATGCAGGTCAGCGGGGGTTCGCAGTCGTTTAAT
Source organism: Pusillimonas sp. T2 (assembly GCF_002236805.1). Lineage (GTDB taxonomy): Bacteria > Pseudomonadota > Gammaproteobacteria > Burkholderiales > Burkholderiaceae_B > Neopusillimonas. Next base: position 40,314 of record NZ_NIQA01000003.1, read on the forward strand.
GCAGTAAATTCGCTGCGCGTGCTGGGCCGCTGGATGCGCATGGTGACCATTCCCAACCAGTCATCGGTACCCAAGGCGTATCAAGAGTTCGATGACAACAACCGCATGAAGCCGTCGGCATATTACGACCGGGTTGTTGATGTGATGGAAGAGCTGATGAAGTTTACGCTGCTGACACGCGAGCGGTCAGATTACCTGACCGATCGCTATAGCGAGCGCAAAGCTACCGAAAAAATGGCGGTCGATCAGCTCTAAGGCAAGCAACGCGATTTTTGTGCATGCGTCATCGCTGAACCATTGCCACCCGGTTATACCAGTCGCGGCTACGGTTAATGGTCCGTACCAGCCAGAGCATGACCGGGACTTCTATCAGTACACCCACGACGGTTGCCAGTGCAGCACCCGAATCGAAACCGTACAAAACAATGGCCACGGCTACGGCCAATTCAAAGAAATTTGACGCGCCGATCATGGTCGATGGCCCGGCAACGTCGTGCCGTACTTTCAATTTGCGGTTCCAGACATACCCCAAGCCGGCGATGAACAGGGTTTGCAACAAAATGGGGACGGCCAGAATGGCGATGATGAGCGGTTGCTCGATAATCGCTTGGCCCTGAAATGAGAACAGCAGGACAAGGGTCGCAAGCAGCGCAACGATAGTGTAAGGGCCAATTTTTTCCAAAACACTGGCAAAGCCTTGTTGGCCGCCGCACTTTACCAGCCAGCCGCGTAGCGCCTGGGCAATTGCCAGCGGGATAACGATATACATCACCACCGACAGCGTCAGCGTATCCCAGGGTACCGGAATCGATGAAACGCCCAAAAGCAGAGCAACAATAGGCGCAAACGCAAACACCATGACCAAGTCGTTCAGCGCGACTTGCGTCAGCGTAAAGTTGGCGTTGCCACGGCATAAGTTACTCCATACAAACACCATGGCGGTGCAGGGTGCCGCACCCAGCAAAATCAGCCCGGCCATGTAACTGTCGAGCTCGTCTGCGGGCAACCATGGGGCGAAAACAATTTTGATAAAAAACCAGCCGAACAATGCCATGCTGAAAGGCTTGACGGCCCAATTGACGGCCAGCGTAACGCCCATGCTGGCACGCTGGTCATACACTTCACGCAGGGCGCCAAAGTCAATTTTCATCAGCATGGGGATAATCATGATCCAGATCAGAACACCCACCGGAATATTGACATGCGCGACTTCCATGGCGCCAATGGCCTGCGCTGCGTCTGGCCAGTACAAGCCCAGCAGGGTACCGGCAACAATGCACAAGGCTACCCACACGGTAAGGTAGCGTTCAAAAAAACTAATGGGCGCGCCGGCAGCTTGTTTACCGGCAATTTTGCATTGGCTGGACATGGGTTTCCTTATCGGGTTTGGCTTTATCAAAGCTTGGGCTAGGTAAGCAAAAGCCTTGGACAAGCTTAAGTATGCGGACATCAGTTGAGCACCGATTATATATCTGCTTTTCCGCATATGCGGAATTTAGTTGTTGACGATATACTAAGTAACCCCCAACGTGACCCGTATCTCCTCATAGTCGGTAAATTCTCATCATGATGACAACAACGAATCCGGTGTCTTTTTTTAAGTGCATGAGCGACGAAACCCGCTGCCGGATCATGCTTTTGTTGGCTGCTGAAGGCGAGCTCTGCGTCTGTGATCTCACCGTAGCCCTGGATGAAGGTCAATCGAAAGTGTCTCGTCATCTGGCGCAGTTGCGTAATTGTGGCTTGCTTGAAGACCGGCGAGACGGTCAGTGGGTGTATTACCGAGTGGCTCCAAGTTTGCCCGATTGGGCCACGGCGTTGTTTACTCAGTTACGCACCGCATACGCCCAATGGCTGGCCACCGATGCAGCGCGCTTTAAGCAATCGCGAAAGGAAACCGGCTCGGATTGTTCTTGATGAACACAAACAATGGCATGCAAACCTGGGGTAAAACAGTCATGGAAGGTCATCTGCTTTTACTCTGAATAATTCGCATAATGTATATTATGTAAAGTCACTGAAACGAAGCGCCTGAACATCTCCCACGCGTCCGTGCAGCTAATATTGTTCCCATCAATGTCCAGTCGGACCAGGCCGTCATCCGCGAGGCCTAGCCGACACAGATCGCCAGCAAAGCAAACGAAACCAAGCGGCACGTTAATGTCGAAGGCCAGCGGCCCCACGCTATTGCGGGCGCTTCCAGTACGAATACAGGTCCGCCCTGTCGTCCAGGCGTGCTGGCATATGGTGGATCTTCATTGATTGTTCCGAGCGAGGCTTGGCCAGGTCGGCATAGACCTGCGCCGTGGACAAGCCAAAGGGTTCGCCGTCTTCGTTGGAATAGGCGTAAGTGACGTCCTGGATGCCGGCCATGCGCATGGCAGCCATGCACATAGGGCACGGATGGCCGCTGGCATACACAGAGCAACCCGCCAGCGAAGCCGAACCCAGCGCTTGGCTTGCCGCCCGGATAGCCAGGAGCTCGGCGTGGGCCGTAGGGTCGTTCGTCGTCATGATTTCGTTGACGCCCTGGGCAAGCACTTTGCCATCCTTGACGATCAGTGCTCCGAAGGGGCGCCCGCCTTTGTCGGCATTGGCATAAGCAAGTTCAATAGCCTGCAAGAGAAAATTGGCGTTCTTTTCCATACTGTTAACTCCTTACTAATCTAACGTTCGCCGGCGGAGAGCAAAGCGATTTCCCGCAAGCCCAAACGCAAGCCTCGCCCATCAGGGCGAGGCCAGGTAAAGCAGCTGCCATGCAGAAACTCAAGTGTGCGGCAAGTGGCAAAAACCCAAGCCGGCACGCCGGAGTTTTTCACACGGTTTATTCTGCGCCGATAGCCTTGAGGCCGGCGGCAGCGCAAGCCGCGTCGATATCGCCCGACGGCGCGCCGCCAACACCGATACCAGCCACCAGCGCCTTGCCGAACTTGACCGGCAGGCCGCCAGCCTGAATCACCATGCGTGGGTCCATGTCGCGCAGGCCATCATTGGCGGGCTTGCTAGCGATGAAATCGGCCAGCCCGGCGGTATCGCGGCCCATGCCAGCCGACGTAAAGGCCTTGCCTTCTGCGCTGCTTGCGGTATGAGCACCGGAATTATCGCCCTTGAGCAATACCTTGGTGGAGCCGTCGCGGCCGACGACGGCGACGCTGACGTTATGGCCTTGGTCGCCGCAAGTCTTCAGAGCAACCTGGGCAGCCTGGGTGGCCAACTCCAGAGGCAGGTACGGCGCGGTGGGCAATTGCGTAGCGGCGGAAGCCAGAACGGGGGCAAACAAAAGAGCTGCGATGGAAAGATTGCGAATCATTTTTGTTTCCTTATTAAACAAAACGGTTTGTTGGGTGAACGATTAAAGAATACTGCGCTCAGCATTGCCGCAGTATTCGTAGGCCTCGCACACAACTACGTAGTTCTACGCAGAACCGTTACCCTCGAGCCACAAGCGCGTCAACTCGGCCTGAGACGTCGTACCCAGCTTTCCTCCGATGGCCGCCCGATGCGTATCGACTGTGCGCGGCGAAAGCCCCAGTCCGTCCGCAATTTCTTTGGTGCTAAAACCCTGAGCCACGCGATCGAGGATCTGGCTTTCGCGCGGCGTCAGCGCGGCCAGCAGGCTCAGCGTTTCCGCCCGTTGGGCCAATTGCCGCAAACTGCGGTCAAGCACCTCTTGTCCCTTTTGTATGGCATCGATCAGGTCCTGCTCATCGACGGGCTTGGACAGAAAATCCACTGCGCCATTGCGGAATGCGCGCCGGCAGGCCTCTATGTCTCCATGGCCCGAGATGACAATGGCGGGCCAATCGACGCCCTTTTCAATCAGTTGCTGCTGCATCTTCAGCCCCGAAATCCCTGGCATGCGGATATCCAGGATCAGGCAGCCGGGCTTGAGCTGCGCAACCTGCGCAAGAAACGCCTGGGGATCATTGAAGGCAAAGGCCTTAATCCCGACGGTGGAAAGCAGCAGGATCAGGGCGCGACAAACGGCCTCGTCGTCGTCCACCAGATAGACCGGATGCATCATGGCGCAAGCTTCCTTGAAGAATTCGACGATTTCAGTGTGATCCTGAATGTCGTACCGGGCCCTGCTTCGGCCAGGAATATTTCTCCACCAGCGCGCTCTATCAGGCGCTGGCTAAGTGCCAGACCCAGGCCTGTACCATCAGGTCGGTTCGTCGTAAATGGCGTAAACAGCCTGTCGCGAATCTCGGGCGCAATGCCCGGGCCATTATCGGACACATCAAGCGTCACCCCCGACGCCGACTGCTTCAGGGTAACGGCCACGCGGCCTTGCTCGGGCGCTACCGCCTCGAGCGCATTGCGCACAAGATTGAAGACGACCTGCTCCATTTCCACCGAATCTGCTTTAACCTCCACCTTCGACGCGGGGACGTCGAAATCCAGCCTGACCTTGCGCGCGGCCGCCTGGGGTGCCAGCAAGGCTTGGACATTGCTCAGGGCTTCGCGCAAATCGAACACTGACGCACTTTCAAGCTGGGGTCTCGACCAGTTCCGGAACCGCTCAAGAATAGCGGAAGCCCGCTTGGCCTGCGCGATTGTATCTTCAACTACCGGCGCCAGGTCTTGCCGATCGGCCTCTTCCCGGCCCAACAACCTGCGGCAAGCCTGCACCTGGGCCAAAATCGCGGTCAAGGGCTGGGTGAGCTCGTGGGCAAGGCCGCTGGCCATTTCGCCCAGCGCATTCACGCGCGAAGCGTGCGCCAGACGGGACTCCAACGCGCTCAGGCGGGCCTGCTCTACCGCCGCCCTCGCCCGGGCCCGCTGCCGCCAAGCCGCCAGCACGACCGCATACGCGGCGCTGACCAACAAAAGCGTCAGCACTGTAGGCAGCCACGGCAAAAGATCACTCAAGCCAATGCGCATGCCTGTTTCAAGCAGTAAAGGCTGCGAAGCGCTGGCCAACACTCTGGAAAACCGGACGGTATCCACCGAAAAAGGCCCGCGGCTGACTAGAGGCGGACCGCCGTCCGGCATGGACAGCCGCAAGGCCACACCATGCTCCGACCAGAACGGACTGGCTTCTTCAATGAGTTTGCCCGCATCGATGCCTAGCATCAGGCCGTAACGTGCCTGCGCCGTATTGGGGCTACGCTTGACCAAGATATAGTGATCGGCCCGGCCAGGGTAGGCCAGCAAAGCCAGGCTTGCGTCGGACGTCCTGGCCGCAGCCCGCACAATCCGCGCCAGTTCGGGCGTACGCGGCCCCAGCCCCACAGGTTCTATTCCGGAATCCAGCGGCACAAGCTGCACATCGTCGATACGCGGATAAAACTGCGCAATGGTCGCCGCCACATCAAGAAAAAGGCTGTGACGCACATCGTCCGAAGCAACGGCTATTGCAGACAAAGCGGTCAAGTGGGCATCATGCTGGTCCGCCCGCTGCGATGACAGCCTGAGCAAGACATCAGTTTCTTGCTCCAGCGTGCCAACCAGCGACCGGTATTGCCAGGCCGCCAACGCGCTGCCCGCAAGCAGCAACAAAAAAACCCAGACTGAAATCCGGCAGGCCAGGCTTCTGAAAATCAAAGGGCTATAAGATGTCATCCGTTCCTTACCACTGACGAATCCAATATCTGTTCTGGACTCGATACGACAAGCATCATGAGGCTCTTCATCATAAACGAGGGGCAGCGGTATTCATTAGACTTGTTCTTGGGAAGAATTCGTCATCAAACAACGAGATCTCATACATCAGACACATGCCCGCCCTGTCGGGCAGCCACTTTAAACGCATTAGCCAACTCTTGCCGCAGCTCGGCTTCGTCCCAGGGTTTGGTTAGAAACTTGTAGATTGCGCCGTGGTTGATGGCTTCGGTAACGGATTTAAGATCGGAATAGCCCGACAAAATAATACGCACAGTGCCCGGGTGAATATTTTTGACGCGCCGAAAAAATTCGGTGCCCGTCATTTCGGTGAGCCGTTGGTCAGACAAAATCACTTTAATCGGGTGTGCGGCCAGAATATCAAACGCCTCGCGGGTGGTCGTGGCCTTGTATATGGTGTAGCCGTCACGCCGAAGCAGCCGCTGCAGTGCTCGCAAAATATTTTCTTCGTCGTCCAGCAGCAATAGGGTGCGCTCTTCGTCAACGTCTTCTTGTCGTGTGGGCAAAGCCTCTACCCCACCGTTACGCTGAAGGCGCTCGGCCAAATCCCGAACCGGCATGGGTCGGGCAAACAAGAAGCCCTGAAACTCATCGCAGAAGTTGCGTTTCAAGAACCAGTACTGCGCAGCCGTCTCAACGCCTTCGGCAACAACCTTTAAATTAAGGTGATGCGCCAAGCTGATAATGACTTTGCTAATGGCGGCGTCGTTGCGGTCGCTGGCGATTTCTTTAACGAAAGAACGATCGATTTTGATTTTGTCGACGGGTAGATTTTTCAGATAGCGTAAGCTGGAATAACCCGTGCCGAAGTCGTCTACCGAGATCTTGATACCCAAAGCCTGCAGGTTACGCAGTTTGCTAATGGTGTCATCAACCTGCTCTAACAGTACACCTTCGGTAATTTCAAGTTCAAGGCTATCGGTGGGTAAGTCGTATTTGGACAGCATGTCGGTGACATCGCGGACGAAGTCGGGGCGCTGAAAATGAAGCGGCGATACATTGACAACAAAGGGGAAATCGACAAGCACCTGAGTTTTCAGTTCGCGCAGATTGCGGCAGGCGGCTTCGAGCACCCATTGGCTTAAGGCATGAATCAGCCCTGCTTCCTCGGCCAAAGGTACAAATACAGAAGGTGAAATGTAACCGCGTTCGGGGTGTGGCCAGCGCATTAATGCTTCGGCTCCCATGACGCGGCCCGTGTAACCGTTAACAATAGGCTGATAATGCAATACGAACTGCTCTGTGTCGAGCGCGCGCTGCAGGTCGGCCCGCAAGGCCAACCGCACCTCGACATTACTGCTTAGCTCAGGTGAGTATTCTCGCCAGGTGTTACGCCCAGTACGCTTGGCATAAGTAATGGCCAGGTCTGCTTCACGCAGTAAGTCGGCCGGTTGTGCCAGGGCGCCGTCGGCAAAAGTAATGCCGGCACTGGCCGTCAGGTGTAGCTCTATTGATTCGTGCCGGTAGGGCTTACGAATAGCCGATAGAATCCTTTTAGTGCACTGGATGGCATCGGCTTTGCCGACGCCGACCATCAAAACAATAAATTCGTCGCCCTCAAGACGCGCCACAATGTGACTGGGCTCGACCACATCGCGTATACGGCGTGCCACTTCGGTCAGAATCTGGTCGCCGGCTTGCAAACCTATAGAGTCGTTGATCAGCTTCAAACCATTGAGATCGAATAACAACACGGCAAGGCGTTCGCCCGACGCTTGGCTGCTTTCACTGGCAAAGGTTAAAGCATTCAGAAAACTGCGTTTGTTGGGTAGTGCTGTCAGGTGATCGTGCGACGAAGCGTAGTCGAGCTCTGCCGACCGCTGCATTAAAATGACTGAAATTCGTACCGTCCGGGCCAGTAACCACGTAAAAAAGTAACATACCAAAAACAACAGGTCGGGCAAATAGCGACCCAGCGGCGACACCGTCGAAAACGCGTCTTGTTGCGGCATCAGTTGCCCGAAGAATTCGAAATACATGCGGCGGTCTTGCTCGGCCAGCACAAACCAAACCAAAACGGCGACGCATGTCCCCCCCAGACTGATGACAGTTAAAGGGACGTTTCGTACGGGAATAGCCAAGGGCTTTTGGCTGGCCACTACTACGGCGTAGGCTGCAATCATGCCTAATATGACCCCTATTTTGCTGTATACCCCTGTTGCGTTAATACTTAAGACCGACAAGCCCGAGACATTGAACAGCAAACCCAGCGCCAGCACGCCGACAAGCACCCCACTGACAAAACTGAACTGGCGCCCTTGCATCCCCTTGGACTGCACCAAGCACAACAAAAAGATAGCCGCTGACGCGGCCATCGGGATAAGCACCCATTGCGCATTGAAAAGCCCATTAGCCAAAAGCACACCAAAGGCAGATGCTGCAAGAGGCAGACTAAATTTACGCCATCGGCACAGAGCCACCAGCGACAAGCCGCACAATAGCCAGGCCGCCAACACCCACAACGAAAACAGCGGCGCCATCTGGGCGATGTATGTAGACCAAACACAGTCGGCAATGCCAAATAAGCCAAACCACAACAAGGCTTTACCCGGAATCAGGACGTCGAGACAGCGTACGGTGTCGTCGTTGCGGTCGCCGTGGGCGGCAAATGGCCCACCCCCCGGTCTTGGATTCAGCGTTTCAGTGCCTTGCCGGCCTTGGCCTATGGGCGTCACCCTTCCTGTTCCTCTTCGGCGGGTATGCGGACATAGATGGTATAGCGTGTTTCTTCGTTCTCTTCGAAGTCTTGCAGTTTGCGAATAAGACGCTCGGAAATGACCGCCCCTTCGCGCAACAACAGCATGCCTTCCAAATTATGCAGGTTGCGAGCTATGATCATGCCGGCTTCCAGCGTGTCGGTTTTATGCAAAATGACGTCGGCCGGTTCTTTATGCGCCTCAGCCTCGATTTGCTTGGCCATTTCGACAAAGTCGTAACACAGGGTCGGGTCGTAAAGCCGCCCTGCAAATTTGGGCATGTTGTCGACCACTTCGGCTATCGGCACCTTGCGTGCAAAGACCATCCCCATCTGTATTTCGACGTAGTCAACCGCAAGTTTCAAAATACGCGCGCCCAGCGGAATGTTCTCACCCGTCAGACCGTCAGGAAAACCTGCGCCGTCCCAGCGTTCTTGATGGTGCCGGATGATAATGGCGGCGTCATGAACCGGTTCGAGCGCCATGAGCAAGCGCTCTCCGGTTTGTGGGTAATCGCGATAACGCAAACGCTGGTCGCGATCCATGAGTTCAGGCGGCAAAGCAATAAGCGGGTCGTTCCAGGTAAGTTTGCCCACGTTGTACAACGCGGCAGCCATGACGACGTCGTCGGTAAACTTCTGCGGGTATGCTTTAAGTTTGCAAAACGCACGGACCAACTCGATGATTTCGCGATTGGTATGGCGGCTTCGCGGCAGACGCTGACTTAACAACGACGAAAACACTTCGGTGGCCGTGACGTAGGCGTGTTTCAGCGCCCGATGGGCGTCTGTCAGCATTTCGGCTGTACGCGTCAGCTCTTCGGTACGCAAGGCCACGCGGGCCTCGAGTTGCCCGTTGGCTTCTTGCAAGGCCTTGTTTTGCAGTTGGGTAAGCTGCTGCAATCGTGCGCGGTCGCGCTGCAAATACTGATGGGCCAACGCCTGGTCTATCGACCTCATCAGGTCGTCGGTATCCCAGGGCTTGGCAATGTACCTGAATATCTTGCCTTCGTTAATGGCTTTGATGGTTTGCGCGTTGTCTTCGTAGCCTGTTAACAGTATGCGCATCACGTCGGGCCAGCGATGTTCGATTTCTCCCAGCAATGTGGGGCCATCCATGCCTGGCATACGGCTATCAGAAATGATCAGGTCGATGGATTCGCGCTGGAGTACGTCGAGTGCCGCAACGCCGCTTGTTGCAGAGTGGATTTGAAACGCCTGACTGCGCAACGCCCGAATCAGACTGCTGATGACATTGGGTTCATCATCGACAATGAGGAGTCGGGCTTCTGTGGGGTGGGACATTGCAATATCCTCTTTTACGATGCCGGCAAGGCTTCGGGGTTAACAGGCAACCAGACCCGTAATGTCGCACCCATTCCGGGCGTTGAAACAACGTCGATACGGCCATGATGCTTTTTGACAATGTTGAACGAGAGTGAAAGGCCTAATCCAGTGCCCAACCCTGCGGGCTTGGTAGTGAAGAAAGGGTCGAACATGCGCCGTTGTATGTCGGGCGTAATACCAACGCCAGTGTCTTCAATCTCGAACCAGACCCAAGCACTTTCGTGGCCGGATCTTATGGTGATTGTGCCAGAATTCGTAATGGCCTGAAGTGCGTTCATAAGCAAATTCATGACCACCTGATTAATTTGAGACACACTGCATATAACGTTGGGTATATCACCCAATTCGGTTACGACGTTCGCCTTGTACTTGATCTCGTTGCCAGCAACCAGTAATGTCGATTTGATGCCGTCGTTCAGGTTGGCCGAACGCATCGTGTCGTCGTCGGCATACGAAAAATACTTGAGCGCAGCAATGATGTTTTTGACCCGCTCCACCCCCTCTTCCGACTCGCTGATCAGGTCTTCGATATCGTTACGGATGTAGTCGTATTCGAGCGTACGCTTGAGCTGACGCAAATCGTCTATGGCATTGACATGCTCAATGGCATCAATAATTTTCAACATGTCTTGCATATATGACTCGAGGGTCTTCAGGTTTGAAAACACATAGCCCATGGGGTTGTTGATTTCGTGGGCTACCCCTGCCGCCAGTTGCCCTACCCCGGCCATTTTTTCATTTTGCATGAGCTGGGCGGTGGTGTGTTCGAGCTGACACAGCAGCGCCGCATGGCGTTCTAGCTGAACGCGCTGCAGTTGCTGGACAACGCGGGCGTAGTCGCGATGGTGTTTTGTACCGTCATTCTGGTCGTAAAAGAAAAGTGCATAACTGGGCTCGCCCTGTGCCGTTTCGTGGGGAAAGCATAATAATGAGTCGAGCCGGCCGCGCGGTGTCGTAATATGCAACACGAAGACATCGGGCAAATCGAGCACCTTGAACGACGACGATACCTGACCAATATAAGACGGCTTGGGCGCACCGGCCGCCGGACCAAACGGCCAGCCTTGGGCTAATACCTCTGGGTACAAGTGCTCAAACGGCATGCCGGCCACTGCGCTGAGCGTGTGACCACTCCAATCGGCCATCCAGCGGTTGATATGCAAGATGACGCCATTGGCGTCGACTACAACAACCGCCAGCGGCGTGTTTATATCGAGCACATAGTCGAGATCCTGCATATGGACCGCCTACCGCTATTTAAACGGGTGTAGCTGTGTCGTCGCGTGTTGCCTTCTTCATACGATACAGGCCTTCGTCGGCCTGCTGAAGCAGTGTGGGCATGTCTAGCCCGTCTTGGGGATAGTAGGCAATGCCCAGACTGGCGCCAATACCGACGGTCTGATCGCCAATGATAAACGGTTCGAGCATGGCACGACGAATCTTTTCGAGAACCGTTTTACCGCCCTCTTCTTCGGCGACTTCGGGCAACAGCAATACAAATTCGTCGCCGCCGATGCGAGCGACGGTATCGGAGGCGCGAACGCACAAACACAGCCGTTCGGCGACCTGTTTTAGCAATTCGTCGCCGAACACATGCCCGTAAGTATCATTGATGGCTTTGAAACGGTCGAGATCGACAAAGACCAGCGCCAGTATGGTGTCGTGGCGCTCGGCCTGCAGCAACGCCCGATTACCCCGCTCGATCAGCAAGCTGCGGTTGGCTACACCCGTAAGGTCGTCGTGCCAGGCCATTTGCTGCAACTGCATTTCGTATTCTTTCTGGCGTGAAATGTCGGAAAACACGCCCACATAATGCTTGACCCGTTGGGTATGAGGGTCACGTATAGCGCTAAGTGTGAGTACTGTTGGGATAATCTGACCATCGGCTCGCTTGGCCCAGGCTTCGCCCTTCCATTGGCCGTCGGTCTCGACCGTACCCACGGCATTGCGGAAGAATGCCTTGTCGTGCCGGCCGGACGGTTTATGGATAAGGCCCAAAAACCATTGGCCGCCGGCTTGCTCTTTGGTGTAACCGGTAATTTGCGTAAAGGCCGGGTTGACCGACATGACGTTACCCCGGTGGTCCATGAGCACCAAGGCGTCGCCAGCATGTTCGACAGCCGCTACTGTCAAGCGCAAGCTTTCTTCAAGCAGCTTCTGGCAGGTAATGTCGATCCACTGCCCCAACAAGCAACGTTGGCCGTTGAAATCAATAATTTCAAGGTTAATGAGCAAATAAGACTCTTTACCGTTGATTTCGGTGTGCAGTTCGAAGTCGCGCACTCGGCCTTGCTCATGTACTTGCGTAATGAGTTCGTTACGGCAGCGATTAGGCGGCCATAGTCGCAGCTCGCAGGTGGTGCGCCCTACAATCTGTTCAAGCTGTAAACCCATGACACGCATCATCTCGTCGTTGGCGTCGAGACACAGGCCAGTGTCGTAGCTGGTGATCAAGCTGGGAATAGGACTGTTGCGAAAGGCGATTTCCCATCGCTGCTCCGACTGCCGAGCGCGTTCGGCCGCCTGCTTTTGTTCGGTAATGTCTTGAATGGTCCCGGTAATGCGTACTGGCTTGCCGGAAATATCAAACCGCCCCTGGGCTTGCACCAGCACATGACGGAAGCGCCCGTCTTTGGCTATAACTCGGTGCTCGACGGTGACAATGGGATGCTCCTGGCGCTGGGCCCCGGCAAGCATGGTTTGCAGGTGCACCTGGTCTTCGGGCGGCACTATCGCGTACAGCGCGTGTAAATCGCGCGGCAACGACTCGGGGGTTAAGCCTAGCACTGCGGCGGTATCAAGGTTGCCATGCAACTGCAGGTTGACCAGATTCAGTTCCCAATAAGCCATGCGAGCAATGCGATGGGCTTCGGCCAGTTTGGCGTTATTGTCGTAAAGTTGCTGCTCGAGATGGCGCGCTTCAATGAACTGGCCGATATCGCTGCTTAATGCCTGAAACAGGCCCAGCGCATGGGCGCTGCAAACCCGAGGACTGCGACTGAAAAGTTCGAGCACACCATAGATTTTGTCGCCCACCCTAAGCGGTAACCCCATGCCAGACGTCAGCCCAAGCACCATGGCCTCGCGATTTCGAGCCCATGCGACATTAGGCGCAATTTGCTCGATGAATATCAATGCCCCCCGCTTTTGCGTTTGGTGAGCTAAACAAGCGTCTAGGTCGAGCTTGGGGTCTTGGGTAACCTGCAAGAAGTTAGCAGCGTCCAGCGCAGGGTGATGCCAGGCGCACTGGAACTTGATACCGCCCGGGGTATGTAACCACATGATGCCCAGATCCCAGCCATCGCCGCGTACCACGCGTTCGAGGGTGCTGCTTAAGCCCTGTCGCAAACCGTGCGCGCCCGAAAGCGCCTGCACGACGTCGTAAAGCAGTTGCAAGCCTTCGTTTGATGGCGCACGACCAAGCTGCGCAATGGCTTCGGCACCCAGAGCGTGTTCTTGGACTTGATCGGGCGGGGCATTAACCATTTATGTTCCAGTAATGTGGCGCAAAGCAAGCCATAGCTATAGGTGTCGCTGAGCCCTTGCTGATGACAAAACTTATAGCATAGGTTGCTTTAGGCGCAATCGCAACAATTTGTTAAACGCATCGAACCCCATCTAGGGCAAACCCTTAGATTGGATTGGCCCCCGTCAAATGGCTTACTTTGTATCGTAAGCGAGCCCTGGCCTTTATACTGCACGCAACGCGTACTGCAAGGGTCGCAAGCTGTCGTTTGCCCGCCCGGGAGAGCTCATGTACAGCCTTGAAAATACCGCAGCCCCGCCCATCATCCTTTCGCTGCTGCAATGCTTGGCGCCGACTCAAAGCGCCCAACAGGTGGTGGGTTCAAATATTCAGGCCGTCAACACGATACCAAGTCATGCCTTCGCACTGAAAAGGTTGCGACCTCGCCAAGTGCTGTTCAGGGAGGGGCAACCATTCAACAACATTTATCTTGTACGTACCGGCTACCTTAAAACGGTACGTCACACCGACACCACCCACGAACGCGTATTGCATTTTCCAATGATGCTTGATTGGGTGGGATTGGAAGGCATAGGGCTGGGTAATCATGGTTACGATGCCATTGCCCTTACGCACACAGAATTAGTTACCCTCCCCTTCAACGGTTTGTTGAATGTGGCTCGACAAGATCCAAAGTTGGAGCGCACGCTCTATGAAGCGTTTAGTCTGGCTCAAAGCGCTCACGAGCGCGACGCCGATTTGATGGCAGTTGTCGGGGCCGAGCAACGCGTGGGCCGATTTCTGGCGCTGCAGGCGCATCGTCATGCCCGGCGCGGGTTGCCTGCCTCGGCTTTTGCGCTGCCCATGACACGCAAAGACATTGGCGCCTTTCTGGGGCTAAGCCTGGAAACGGTATCCCGTGCGCTATCGGCACTAGACGCGCGCGGCACGATTTGCGTCGACCGACGCACCATCCATATTATTCACGCACATCACCTTGCCAAATAACAATCAGCGTCGTACGAAGGTGCTGCTTGTTAGTCGATGCTCAGGGTTTTAGCGCCATTGCCGCCAGCTTTTTTAGGCAGGGTCAGCTCAAGCACGCCGTCTCGGTAACGCGCGCTGGCCTTGCCTTGGTCAATATCGTGCGCCAATGTAAAGCTGCGCATCTGTTCGCCAAAATAGCGTTCGCGACGCACCACTTTTTCATCTTTTTTCTCTTCCTTTTCCTGGCGTACCTGGGCCGAAATACTGACTTGGTTCCCGTCAATGCTGACTTTGATGTCGTCTTTTTTTACACCCGGTATTTCAGCTTTAATGCGATAAGCGTCGTCGCTTTCAGCCACATCCATCCGAATGGCAGGCTCGGCGTCAAACGTTTGCAAGCTAGGCCTGAAGCGAAAGTCGTTAAAGAAGGTTTCGAGATTTCGAAACGGCTCGAAACGGGCCAGGTCATTGAAGGAACTGATGGGGGTTAATTTGTTGGCCATGGTGAGAAGCCTCCGGTTAGACAAAGACGATAAAGACAACTGGACTTGAACTGCACCAAATCATCGTAGTGATGCTCGCTGCAGCAATGTTTGACGCTCATCAAATTTCCAGGCTCCGCCAAACGGCTACGGTAATTGCGTCTGGCCTGAAAGCCTGGCCCCTTCGCCCAAACCTTCCTTTTCTTCTCGCCCTGTTTGCCGCCCCTGGTTGGCTGCGCGCCTTGACCGCATAAAAATTTATCCGTAGAGTTCAGACTCCACCGAAAACAATATCAACGGAGACACTATGAAATTCACCCGTAAACTGGCCTCGCTGGCCGTCGCCGGCACGCTTGTTTCTTTCTCGCTGGCCGCCCATGCCGACATCAACGTCGGTATTTCTTTGTCCAGCACTGGTCCGGCCGCAGCGCTGGGTGTACCCGAACGCAATACCGTCCCGCTCTTCCCCACCGAAATCGCGGGCCAAAAGGTTAATTACATCGTGCTCGACGATGCGACCGATGCTTCACAAGCCGGTAAAAATGCACGCAAGCTCGTCACTGAAGACAAGGTCGATATTTTGTTCGGCTCCTCTGCCACTCCCACTAGCGTGGCCATGGCCGAAATCGCCAACGAGTACCAGGTGCCTCAAATTGCAGTCGCACCCCTTGATCTGCCCGCCGACAAAGACAAATGGGTATTCCGTTCACCCCAGCACGTACGCCTTATGGCGGGCGCACTGGTCGACCACATGAAAGCCAACGGCGTAAAACGTCTGGGCTTCATTGGTTACGCCGATGCTTACGGCGAAATCTGGCTGAAAGAAACCAAGCCTCTGGCCGAAGCCGCCGGCATCAAAGTGGAAGACGTCGAGCGCTTTAACCGCAACGACACCAGCGTGACGGGTCAGGCCGTGAAACTGGTGGCTGCCAAGCCCGATGCCATACTGGTGGTCGCTTCGGGCACGCCCTCAGTCTTGCCCCAGGTCACACTGCAAGAGCGCGGTTTCAAAGGTCAAATCTATCAAACCCACGGCACGGCAACCAAAGAATTCATCCGGGTAGGTGGTAAAGCCGTCGAGGGCACTATTTTGCCCGTTGGTCCAGTTGTCGTCGCCAGTCAGTTGCCCGACTCGCACCCGTCCAAGCAAGCGGGTATCGACTACACCCGTCGTTACGAAGAAAAATACGGTGCGGGTTCCTTCTCTTCGTTCGGCGCGCAAATTTACGACGCCTATTTGTTGCTGGAAGCCGCCGTTCCGGTGGCACTGAAATCGGCCAAGCCAGGTACACAAGAATTCCGTGCCGCCCTGCGCGATGCGCTTGAGCAGTCAAAAGAAGTCGTCGGGCTGCATGGTGTTTTCAATATGACACCCACCGATCACTTCGGCCACGACGAGCGTGCACGCATGCTGATTCGTGTTGAAAACGGTGATTGGAAACTGATCTCCGACAACAAGTAAACTGGGCTTTTCCGCCGGCGGGCGTGCCTTCGGGTACGCCCGTTTTTATTTGGCATCCATAGGCTTGGGCAAGATAGCGTCCTTTCTGGGTAGCCCTACTATAAAATGATAGCCATCACTTATTTTCAGAGGTCAAAATGAATACGATTCTGGTGCCCGTCGACGGTTCGCAACACGCTTTACATGCCGTCAAGGCGGCCATTACTGCGGCAGGTAAAACCGGCGCCAGTCTTTACGTCATCACCGTGCAGGCACCCGTATTTACTTCAAACGTCAAACGTTTTGTAGCCCCCGAAACTATCGACGAGTACTACCACGACGAGGGTGAAAAGGCCCTGAAAGACGTGCGCGAATTGCTGAATACCGAGGGTGTGGCAGCCAGTGTCGAAATTATGGTCGGCCCGGTGGCCGAAACCGTGGTCGAATATGCGCAAAAGCACGGCTGCGACCTGATTATTATGGGCACGCGGGGTATGGGTGCAGTGTCAAACCTGGTGTTGGGTTCTGTGGCTACCAAAGTTATCAGCTTAAGCCCGGTACCGGTAATGCTGGTCAAGTAAGCCAGGTAAGCCGGCTAGCCCGCATAGCGCGTGTTTTCGGGCCCGGTCATTGCTGCCGGGTCTACCCACTGATCGTACTGGCTGGCCGTTAAGTATCCCAATGCCAATGCGGCTGCGCGTAAAGTGGTCGATTCGGCATGTGCCTTTTTCGCGATGGCGGCGGCCTTGTCGTAACCAATGTGGGGGTTAAGGGCCGTGACCAGCATTAAATTTTGCGACAGATTGTGCTCGATACGACCCATATCGGGTACAAGCCCTGCAGCGCAATGCGCATTAAACGTCTGGCACGCATCACCCAGCAATTGAACGCTTTCAAGCACGTTGTGCACCATGACTGGCTTGTACACATTAAGCTGGAAATTACCCTGTGTACCAGCAAAGGCCGTTGCCGCATCATTGCCAAACACTTGCACGCACACCATCGTCAAGGCCTCGCATTGGGTGGGGTTGACCTTGCCGGGCATAATCGAAGACCCTGGCTCATTTTCCGGGATTTGAAGTTCGCCAATGCCGCAACGCGGGCCGCTGGCCAGCCAGCGCACGTCATTGGCCATTTTCATCAGACCACCGGCCAGCGTGCGTAGCGCGGCCGATACGTCAACCAGCGCGTCGTGTGCTGCCAATGCAAAAAACTTGTTAGGTGCCGACCTGAAGGGCAACCCGGTTTCCTGGGCAATATATGCTGCGGCCCGATTGCCGAATTCGGGGTGAGCATTCAAGCCTGTACCGGTTGCTGTACCGCCAATGGCCAAATCATAAATACCTTCAAGTGCACGGCTAACCGCCGCAAGGCCGAAATCGATTTGTGTGACCCATTGGCCTACCTCTTGCCCCAAGGTAATAGGTGTGGCGTCTTGCAGGTGTGTACGGCCAGTTTTTACGATGTCTTTAAATTCGGCAGATTTTTCTGCCAGCGTATTGCGCAGGCCTTGAACCGACGGGATCAAGTGCATGGTTACTTCACACGCCACGGCAATGTGCATGGCGGTCGGAAATGTGTCGTTAGACGACTGCCCTCGATTGACGTGATCGTTAGGGTGAACGGGATGCTTGCCGCCGCGCACCGCGCCAGCAATTTCGTTGGCGCGACTGGCAATAACCTCGTTGGCATTCATATTTGATTGCGTGCCCGAGCCCGTTTGAAAAACCACCAACGGGAATTCGGCGTCGAGCCTGCCCTGCACGACCTCGTCGGCAGCCTGTACAACGAGCTGGGCAATATCAGGCGACAACTCGCCCAAGACAGCATTAGCCTGCGCTGCCGACTTCTTAAGCACACCCAGGGCGCGAATAATAGACGCCGGCCAAACAAACCGCTGCACGCCAATTGGAAAGTGTTCGATAGAGCGCTGGGTTTGTGCCCCCCAATAGTGGGCCTCAGGGACCTTGATTTCGCCCATGCTGTCGGTTTCGATGCGGTACTTGGTCATGATGCCCCCTGATGTTGAACTGCCTGCTGAGGTTACCCCGGGTTCTGCAAGCGCTTTGCCCACCATTGCAGGGTATCGAGCAAACGGTTGGCAAAGCCCCATTCATTATCAAACCACACAAACAAATTGGCAAAGCGCCCGCCATTCAGCCGGGTTTGACTGGTGTCGATAATGGCCGAATGTCGATTATGGTTGAAGTCTATAGAGGCGTGCGGATGGTTGGAACAGTCGATCAGACCCGGCAGGGTTGAGGAAAACAGCTCGAAATGCCGATTCAGTGCAGCAACGTCGGTAACCGATTGCAATGTGACCATCAAGTCGATGGCAGAGACGTTCAGCGTGGGAACCCGGATGGCTTTTGCCTGGACTTTGCCGCCGAGCTCGGGTAACAAGCGCTCTACCCCCTTGGCGAGCCCCGTAGACACAGGCACGATGGACTGCATGGCCGAACGCGTCCGTCGGAGGTCGGTATGGTGGTAGCCATCGATAAGCGGCTGATCGTTCATGACCGAATGCAGCGTAGTTAAAAATGCGTGTTCTATTCCCCAGTGCTGATCGAGTTGCTGCAATACAGGCACAATGGCGTTGGTGGTGCACGAGGCGTTAGACACCAGTTGTTCGGGCCCTTGCAACTGCTTGTGGTTCACACCGTAAACAACCGTGCAATCGACGTCGGTAGCGCTATTTGCCGGGTGCGACAACAATAAACGCGGGCAACCCGCATGTATAAAGCGCATCAGGTCGCCTCGCGTACCGTATTGCCCCGAACACTCAACAACCAGGTCAACATCGTGCGCTCGCCAATCTACGGATTCGGGCTGACGCTCGTGTGTTACGGCAATATCGGTGCCATTGACGCGTAAACCCAAGGGGCCAACATCGACCTGCCCCGGAAAAATACCGTGTGTCGAATCGTAGCGCGACAAATAAACCATACTGTCCAGATCAGACGGCTCGTTGATAAGGACGATTTGAAATATGGACTCAAGGCGCGACTCGTAAAGCGCGCGCAAAAAACTGCGACCGATCCGGCCATAGCCATTGATGGCAATGCGTAATACCTGAGACATTGAGATTCAACTAAAAAGTGACTGAAAAACCACCATCGACGACCAGCACATGGCCATTGACGTACGACGCACTTGGCGAGGCCAGGAACACCGCCGCGCCGGCGATCTCGCCGGGCTGCGCCCAGCGGCCCAACGGGTTGCGCCCCACCACAACAGGGCCCCGAACCGGGTCTGCTGCCAGTTCGCGATTGCTTTCTGTAGCAAAGGTACCCGGGGCAATGCCATTGCTGGTGACACCGTAGGGCCCGTATTCGACGGCAAGGCTATGTACCATGCCTTGCAGCCCAAGCTTGGCAATGGGGTAAATAGCGTCGCCCGGGCGCGCTAACGGGCCGGCAATAGAAGTTAACGTAATAATGCGACCGCCCTGCGCCGGCTTAGCCATCATGCCGGCGGCAGCCAGCTTCGATAAATGAATGGCCGCAACCAAATTGACTTGCATCATCTGGGCAATGTCATCAAGGGTTGAGGCCCCCAGCGACTTGCGTATGCGAATGCCAACGTTATTGACCAAAATGTCGGGCGTGCCCACCTGCACCTGCAACTGCTCGTAGGCCTGACGCTGCCCTTGCAAATCGGCAATATCTTGTACCCAGCCCTGGGCCTGAAAACCCGCACTGCGGATGCGGGCAACAGCGGCCTCGACCCGCGCAATATCACGCCCATTAATAATCACGGTTGCGCCACTGGCAGCGTATGCGCAGGCAATGGCGTAGCCCAGGCCCTGAGTAGAACCCGTAACGAGTGCAAGTTTATTGTTCAAAGAAAAGTCGGGCGCATGCATAATGTGCAAACCTGCAGAAGGTGGCCGTTTTATCGGCCAAAATTACTGTGTCACCCACAGCAAAAAACTGAATTCAACAAAATAGAAGGATACCAATGAAACTGTATTATCTGCCCGGCGCTTGCCCTCTGGCCACGCAAATTGTGCTCGAATGGATGAAACTGCCTTACGAGCTTCAGGCCGTCAGCCGCGACGAACTCAAACAACCTGCGTTTCTTGCACTCAACCCCATTGGCTCGGTGCCCGTATTTCAAGACGGCGACTTCACACTGACCCAGAGCGTCGCGATTGTTGAATACCTGACCGACCTGCACCCGGAATCGGGCTTGCATGGCAGCGATGCGCGTGAACGCGCCGAAGTGCGCCGTTGGTTGAATTTCTGCAATTCCGACCTGCACCGTACGTTCTCGCTGGTATTTGCGCCGCAAAATTTCTCGGCCGATGAGGCGGGTAAAAACGTTTTGGTCAGCAAAGCCACTGAACGCGTCCAGTTTTTGTTTGGCGTGGCCGACAAACAGCTCGAAGGTAAAGACTACCTGACTGGCAAGAAGTCAATTGCCGACCCCTACTTGTTCACGATCATGACCTGGGCCAAGTTCAAACAAGTTGATCTGAGTGCATACAAAAACCTGGCACGCTTTTTTGACGTGATGGCTAACGATCCGGCCGTTCAGCAGGCACAGAAACGCCAACAAGAAGGCTAATGCGTTATAGAGCAGAAGACGTTCGCGTCACCGCGCAAGTGCTATCTGCTTAAAAATACCGCCGTAAAATACATAAAGGGGCCGTTAAGGCCCCTTTATGTTGACGCTGCCTGGTAAGACAGCAAGTGAAAGCTTTTACCGTTTTACACCGACGCAGACACTGAACGTGACTCTGGGCGTCCCAGGTTCCACATGAGGGCGCGAAAAGGCGCCAGCAAAGCCAGGTTGACCACCAGCTTCACAGCCAGGTCGCCTACCAGCAGCGATGTCCAGTCGATGCCGGTACCGGCAAAGGCAAGGCTGAAGAACAATATGGTGTCGAGCGTTGCGCCAGCGACACCGCCAATGAAGGGTGCGCGCCACCAGGCCTGATTACGCAAACGGTCGAACACGTAAATATCTAGGAACTGGGCAAACAAAAAGGCAAGGCCCGACGCCATGGCGATACGCGGCGTGGCCACCCAGAACGAAAAAATAACCGCAATGATAAAACCAACGGCAGCAACGCGACGCGCGGCCGAAGGGCCAAAACGACGGTTGATCAGATCGGCTACCAGGAAGGCGATGGGATACGAAATGGCGCCCCAGGTTAACCACTGGTTAATGGGGTATTGCACCAGAATGTTGGAGCCGACCACCACAATGGCCATGGCAATAACGGCAATACCAATCTGGAGTGCCGACATGGGCACATTAACTTTTGAGTTCATTTGGAAAATTCGCGGGCTAGCTCGGAGGCCCGATTATACGCCGCCTGCATGGCATCGTGAACCATAGGTGTAAAACCCTGTTGTTCAAATACCGAAAGCGCAGCCGCTGTGGTGCCGCCCTTCGACGTCACGCGTTCGCGCAGAGTTGCAGGCGATTCGGGCGACAAGCCGGCCAACTGCGTGGCGCCGTTCAGCGTAGCCAGCGCCAGCATGCGTGACTGTTCAGCAGACAACCCCAGCTTTTCGCCGCCGGCAATTAGGGCTTCGAGAAACAGAAAGACATAGGCCGGCCCGCTGCCCGACAGTGCCGTCACGGCATCGAGCTGGTCGTCGTTGTCGACCCAAACGACTTCCCCCACGGCTTTAAGCAACTGTTGGGCCACATTACGGTCGGTGTCTGAAACGCCGTCAAGCGCAAGCAAGCCCGAAATACCGGCCTTGACCAGCGACGGCGTATTGGGCATACAACGTACCAGCCGCGTCCAGGGCTGGTCGGGCGTGCCCAGCCAGCGCGCCAGCGTGGCACTATCGATACCTGCGGCAATGCTGATGATCAGAGTGTCGGGCTTGAGATAGGGGCGGCACGCTGCTACCGTCTCTTTCATGACTTGGGGCTTGACCGCGAAAATCCAGACCTTTTGGCCGGCAAGCTCGGGCCCAGGCGCTGCAGCCGTACCCACCCCTTGCGCCGACCAGCGTTCGCGCGTGGCCTCGTCAATATCAATAACGTGCACATCACCGGCGCCGCAACGTTTGCCGATAAGACCGGCACCGAGCGCCGAAGCCATATTGCCGCCGCCGATAAACGCGAGCGAAAGTTCGTAATTTGAAAACATGATGAAGAGGCCTGTAAGCGTTGATTTGGCTGCTGATCAGGGGGCAAAGGATACCATGGGAGCATCGGTATCGAGATACGACACGCCCGGCAAATCGCACTGCCGAACCGCGCGGATCAAGGCTTCCATTGCTTCGCGACGCGGAAAGCTCTTGCGCCACGCGATGACGACACGGCGATCGGGGACGGGTTTGCTGAACGGAATATAAGTTAACAAGTCATTGGGGGCGCCCGAGGTGGGCAAGGAGCTGACGGGCAGCACCGTAATGCCAATACCTGCAGCCACCATATGCCGAATGGTCTCTAGCGAAGAGCCTTCGAAACTGCGCTGAATGCCGTCATTGCTGGCCGAGAAACGCGCCAGTTCAGGGCATACTTCGAGCACCTGGTCTCGAAAGCAGTGACCTGTGCCCAGCAACAGCATGGTTTCTTCTTTAAGCTCAGATGCACTAATGCTGGAACGCTTCGCCCAGGGGTGCCTCTTGGGAACGGCGACCACAAAGGGCTCGTCGTAAAGCGGCCGCACTTCAAGCCCCGTATCCGGAAACGGCAGCGCCATGATGGCGCAATCGATCTCCCCCTGGCGCAGTAGTTCGAGCAAGCGTGAGGTAAAGTTCTCTTGCAGGATCAATGGCATTTGCGGGGTGATCTCGATTTGCGCCGGCACCAGGCGGGGCAGCAAGTACGGCCCAATGGTGTAAATCACCCCCACTCGCAGCGGCCCGGCCAACGGGTCATGCCCCTGACGCGCAATCTCGCGTAAATTGGCCGTTTCTTCAAGCACGCGCTGCGCCTGCGCAATGACCCGCTCGCCAATCGGCGTCACCGACACCTCGTTGCCGCCGCGTTCGAAAAGCGTGACGCCCAGCTCTTCCTCAAGCTTGCGAATCGCCACCGAAAGCGTCGGCTGACTGACATAGCAAGCATCTGCAGCCCGACCAAAGTGACGCTCGCGGGCGACGGCGACTATGTATTTAAGTTCAGTGAGCGTCATATTCGGCTCCGTAGATAAAAACTGAATGAAAGGGCATCAGGTTCGCAGAAAGTCTTGTTTACCCCGCATCCATCGACCCAAGTGTCTATCCACCGTTTCGGGTTGGGCGGCCAATAATTCAGCGGCGAGTTGCTGCGCTTGCTCTACAAGGCCTGCGTCGGTTTCAAGGCTGGCAAATCGCAAAATCTGCGCGCCCGACTGCCGTACCCCTAAAAATTCGCCCGGCCCACGAAGATCGAGATCACGTCGGGCAATTTCGAAACCGTCCGTGGTTTCGTACATCGCGCGCAGACGTTGCCGGGCAATGGCCGAGAGCGGGTTTTGGTACAGCAGAACACAGACCGACTGAGCGCTACCCCGCCCTACCCGTCCGCGCAACTGATGCAACTGAGCCAACCCAAAACGTTCGGCATGTTCGATGACCATTAATGAGGCATTGGGCACATCGACACCGACTTCAATCACGGTTGTGGCCACCAGCACCTGAATACGTCCAGCACGAAACTCATCCATGACTTGGGCTTTCTCGGCAGGCTTCATGCGGCCGTGTACCAAGCCGACCGTCATACCCACCAGCATCTCGGACAATTGCTGGTGGGTGTCGACGGCCGTTTGCAATTGCAGGGCTTCGCTTTCTTCGACCAGCGGGCACACCCAGTACACTTGGCGCCCGCGAGCCACTTCGGCGCCGATATGCGCAGTCAGTTCATGTCGCCGGGTATCGGCCAACAGCTTGGTCACCACCTGCTGACGCCCGGGAGGCAGTTCGTCAATCACCGACACATCCAGGTCGGCAAAAAAGGTCATAGCGAGCGTTCGCGGAATAGGTGTCGCGCTCATGTTGAGCTGATGCGGTATGACATTGTCGCTGTCCACGGACAACTCGCCCTTTTTGCTGAGCGCCAAACGCTGACCCACGCCAAAGCGGTGTTGTTCATCCAAGATAATCAACCCCAGGTTGGCAAATTCAACTTTGTCCTGAATAAGCGCTTGCGTTCCTACAACCAGCTGCGCCTGTCCGCTTTTAATGGCTTGCGCAGCTTCTCGACGCGTTTTCTGGGTCAGGCTGCCGGTTAACCACACTGTGTTTATACCCAATGGCGCCAGCCAGTCGACCATCTTGTGCAAATGCTGTTCAGCCAGAATCTCGGTAGGCGCCATGATCGCTACC
This sequence comes from Pusillimonas sp. T2, assembly GCF_002236805.1. GTDB lineage: Bacteria > Pseudomonadota > Gammaproteobacteria > Burkholderiales > Burkholderiaceae_B > Neopusillimonas. Next base: position 64,636 of record NZ_NIQA01000003.1, read on the forward strand.
TGGGCGCCGGCAGAAATAGCGTGCACCGCTGCAATGGCTGCCACGACGGTTTTGCCGCTACCTACATCACCCTGCAACAAACGGTGCATAGGGTGGGCGCGTTGCAAATCGCTCAGAATTTCGTCAACCACCCTACCCTGCGCAGCCGTTAGCTTGAACGGCAAACGGGCATGTAAAGCCTTAAGTAGCTGTGTATTTTGAGGCTTAAGTAATGGCGCCCGTTGCGACAAACGCTGCGCCCGGGCGCGTGCCAGCGACAATTGCTGGGCCAGCAGCTCATCAAACTTGATGCGGCGCCAAGCGGGGTGTTCGCGTTCAAGCAAATCGGCAGCCGACACACTGGGCGGCGGATGATGCAAGGCACGAATAGCCTGCGCAAACGGAACGAGCTGGAAGCGCTCTCGAATATCGTCGGGCAAAGTATCGGACAAGTCGGCCGATTCAAGCGCTCGATCGATAAGCTTACGTAATGTGGGCTGCGATAGCCCTTCAGTGGTGGGATAAACCGGCGTTAACGCGGCAGCAAGCGCTCCACCTGCTGCAGCGACACGCGGATGTACGATTTCCGGGCCATTGAACCCGGCGCGTACTTCGCCCCTTACCCGGACCAACCGCCCCTTGAACACCTGCTTTTGCTGGCTGGGGTAAAAGTGCAGCCAGCGTAAAGACAGGCGTCCGGTATCGTCGCCCACCACGGCCACCAGTTGCCTGCGAGGCCTGAGCTGGACCTCGCTGTGTAGCACCGTACCCTCGACTTGCACCGACTGGCCGGGCTGAGCCGACCCGATAGGCACCAACTGCGTTTCGTCTTCGTAACGCAGCGGCAAGTGAACGATATAGTCTTGCGGCGTATGCAAACCAAGCCGTTGCAGACGACGCTCGGTTGCTGACGATGTAGCCACGTGGTTTAGACGGCGTCAGAAATAAGGATGCGAAAAACGCTAAATAACGATAATCGCTTCGACTTCGAATTGTGCGCCTTTGGGCAAACTAGCCACGCCGATAGTCGAACGCGCCGGGAACGGCTGCGGAATAATGTCGGCCATGATGGCGTTTGCGCTGGCAAACTTGGAGATATCGGTCAGGTACAGGGTGAGCTTGACGATAGAGGCCAGCGAGCCGCCAGCGGCCTCGATGACGGCCTGCATATTGGCAAACGCCTGACGAACTTGGCCCTCGAAGTTTTCGGAAACCAGTTCGCCGGTGGCGGGTTCGAGGCCGATTTGCCCTGACAAATAAACGGTTTTACCGCCGTCGGTGGCGATAGCCTGTGAATAGGGGCCTACTGCGGCCGGTGCAGCGTCGGTTTGAACAACGTGTTTTGCCATGATGTGTCTCTGTATAAGTCAACAAGTAACTATCAGAGTTTAAACATCTATAGACAAAATTAACAGCCCCCTACCCTTTTGACTTACTTTTCTACGAAAGCGCGTTCGATGACGTAGTCACCGGGTTCGCCCACACCGGGCGAAACCACAAAACCCCGACTATCGAGCATTTTGCACAGGTCTTCGAGCATGGCCGGGCTACCGCACATCATGGCGCGGTCGGTTTCCGGGTTGAGCGGCGGCAAGCCGGTGTCTTCAAAGAACTTCCCGCTTTCAATGACGGTTGTGATGCGACCGGTGTTACGGAACTCTTCGCGTGTGACGGTGGGGTAGTACACCAACTTTTCGCGCACCATCTCGCCAAAGAACTCGTTATTGGGCAGTTCGTTCTGGATGTAGTCAGAGTAGGCCAGTTCGCTAACCTGGCGGACACCGTGCATCAGAATGACTTTTTCAAAACGCTCGTATACTTCCGGGTCTTTGATAATGCTCATGAACGGGGCCAGACCGGTGCCCGTACCGAAGAGGTAAAGGTGCTTGCCAGGCTTCAGGTCGTCGACGACCAAGGTACCGACCGGTTTACGGCTGACCAGAACTTCATCGCCTACTTTCAGGTGCTGCAGACGCGATGTTAATGGGCCGTTGGGCACTTTAATGCTCAGAAATTCGAGGTTTTCTTCGTAGTTGGCGCTGGCAATACTATAGGCGCGCATCAGCGGCTTACCCTCGACTTCCAGGCCCAGCATAACGAAGTGGCCGTTATGAAAACGCAAGCCGGCGTCGCGCGTTGTCGTAAATGAAAACAGGGTGTCGTTCCAGTGATGAACGCTGAGGACTTTTTCGGTGTTGAAGGCGGCCATAGTGTTTGTGCTCGCTAATATATTAATAACGCGGGTGTTAGCTTTAATATTGGTGGCTGGCATGATAACGCACCGACCAAATAGCTTTTGAATAAGCATATACGAAACATAGTATTAGCGTCTACATATTAAATATAAAAACAACGCATATTTTCAAAAAATTTAAGCGTATACGCTACATATATACTGGTTTACCCCATTATATGCTAAGCTTGTTGAGAATCATTGCTATTTACAAACGCGTTCCAACCCTTACGGAGTACCTTCATGCGTCACACCCGTTCGTTCATGCCCGCACTGCGCGCCCTGGCGCTCGCCGGCCTGGCTGCCGTTTCTACAGCCGCCGCCGCCAGCGAAGTCAATTTGTACACCACGCGCGAACCTGGTCTCATCCAACCCATTCTTGACGAATTCAAGAAAGATACCGGCATTGCCGTGAACACGGTATTTGTCAAAGACGGCTTGCTTGAACGCGTCCGCGCCGAGGGCGATAAATCGCCGGCCGATGTACTGATGGTCGTCGATATCGGTAACCTGATCGATCTGGTGCAAGGCGGGATTACCCAGCCTGTACAGTCCGAAACCCTCAACGGCGTGATTCCTGCCAATTTGCGCGACCCCGCCGGCCAGTGGTATGCACTGTCGTTGCGCGACCGCGTGGCGTATGTCGCCAAAGAGCTCGACATCAACGCCCTCACCTACGAAGACTTTGCCGACCCTAAATACAAAGGCAAAGTGTGCATTCGCTCGGGCCAGCACCCCTACAACACCGGCCTGATCGCGGCCATGATTGCCCACAATGGTGAAGAAGCCACCGAAAATTGGTTGCGTGGAGTCAAGGCCAACCTGGGTCGCAAAGCAGCCGGCGGTGACCGCGACGTTGCCCGTGACATTCTGGGGGGTATTTGCGACGTGGGTATCGCCAACGCCTACTACGTCGGGCGCATGAAAAACGCCGAGCCCGGCACCGACAACTACAAATGGGGCGAAGCCATTAAAGTCGTACGCCCGACATTCGCCAACGACAAAAGCAAGGGTACGCATGTAAACGTGTCGGGTGCAGCTGTTGCCAAACACTCGCCCAACAAGGCACAGGCCGTTCAATTACTTGAATATCTTGTGTCCGAGAAGGCGCAGAACCTGTACGCTAACGCCAACTACGAGTATCCTGTGCGCGCCGGGGTTAAACTAGACCCCGTTGTGGCCAGTTTTGGCCCGTTGGTTGTCGACCCCTTGCCACTTGCCGAGATCGCAAAACATCGTCAGCAAGCCAGCAAACTGGTAGACAAAGTTGGATTCGACCAATAACACCCCTTTAACCCTATCCGGGGCTGGGCGCACCAGGGGCGCCCAGTCTGTTTATTTGCAGGAAGCCAAGCGCTTGCAGTTGCGTCGTATTTTCTGGAACTCCGATACCGGCTGGCGGCTTGGTGCGATTTTCATTGCGTTGTGCGTTGTCACGCCCATTCTTACCTTGGGCTGGCTCGCCTCGCAAGGGTCGCTCAGTCACTGGGCGCACTTGCTCAATTTCGTGATTCCCACAGCATTTGTCAATACGGTACTGTTGTTGCTGGGGGTCGGGGTTCTGGTCACGTGTCTGGGTACCGGCGCTGCATGGCTGGTCACGGCATTTTCATTTCCTACTCAACGCATGTTGTCATGGGCGCTATTGCTGCCTCTGGCAGTACCCACCTACATCGTTGCGTTTGCTTATCTCGATATTCTTCACCCCATAGGGCCGCTGCAAGGGCTCGTTCGCGACATCCTTGGCTACAGCAGCCCCCGCGAATTCCGCCTGCCCGACTTGCGCGGTCTGCCCGGCGCCATATTTTTGCTGGGCTTTGTGCTGTACCCCTACGTTTACTTGTCCACGCGCGTCATGTTTGCCACTCAGGCTGCCAGCTTGCTCGAAGCCGGTCGTATTTTGGGGCTTAGCGGGCGTGGCGTTTTTCTTAAAGTCGCCCTGCCGCTGGCACGCCCGGCTATCGCTGTAGGGGTCAGCCTGGCATTGCTCGAAACCCTTAACGACATTGGCGCGTCCGAATTCCTTGGTGTGCAAACACTCACCGTGTCGGTCTACACCACCTGGGTTACTCGGTCTGACCTGGCTGGTGCGGCGCAAATTGCGCTGGCCATGCTGGCTATCGTCGTTGCGCTCATTTTGCTTGAACGTCACGGGCGCAAGCGGCAGCGTTATGCCAACACCCAGCGCATGCGCCCTATTCAGCCCAAGCCGCTTAAAGGCGCCGCAGCACTTATTGCCATCGGCCTGGGCTGGGCGCCTATCATCATCGGCTTTGTGGCCCCGGCACTCTATCTGCTTAACCAAACCATCAAGCACCTGCACATTGCCGGCGGCGTATCCAGTCAGTTAATACAAAGCGGTCTCAATACCATTGGCATTGCGTTAGTCGCTACGCTGGTCGTGGTAGTGTGCGGTATCGTGGTCACCTGGGCAGCGCGCAGCACCCGAAACGCTTCGCCATACGCCTTCACCAAACTATGCGCTCGCGTGTCCACCGTAGGTTACGCCCTGCCGGGCACTGTGCTGGCCATCGCCTTGCTGACGCCTCTTAACCTGGTCGACGATGCCATTGCCTGGATAGCCCAGGGGCTGGGCAATACATCGCCAGGCTTGTGGTTAATGGGGTCTTCTACGGCCTTGGTCTGCGCCTATGCCATTCGCTTCATGGCCATTTCCGTCGGGGGGCTCGAATCCGGCCTCGCGCGCATCCCGCCCTCATTAGAGCAGGCATCTCGTTTGCTGGGTGAAACGGCCACCGGTACTTTACGTCGTGTTCACCTGCCATTGCTGCGACCCGCTATTGGCGCCGCTGCCCTTCTGGTGTTCGTCGACACCATGAAAGAGCTCCCGGCGACCCTGCTCTTGCGCCCGGTCAACTTCGAAACGTTGGCAACCTGGCTTTACGCCGAAGCGGCACGTGGCACCTACGAAGAAGGTGCTGTGGCAGCGCTTGCTATTGTGCTGGCGGGCTTGTTGCCAGTTATTGTGCTGGCGCGCAGTCAATTAAAATCCGGACACTAAATACGCTGCATCCATGTCAGAAGAACTATTAAAGCTTAACGATGTCTCGCTCGCCTACGACACGCCCGAAGGACTGTTGCCGGTTGTCAACCACCTATCCCTGGGGCTTGAAAAAGGTCACATTGGCTGCTTGCTAGGGGCATCGGGTTGCGGCAAGACAACGGTGTTGCGCGCTATTGCCGGGTTCGAGCCGTTACGTACTGGCACGATCGGCTTGGGAGCTATCGTCTTGTCATCGCCCGACTTCATGGTCGAACCCCAAAATCGTAACGTGGGCATGATGTTTCAAGACTATGCCCTGTTCCCCCACCTCACCATCGAAAAGAACATCGGATTTGGGCTGCAGCATCTCGAGAAGCCCGCGCGCAGCAAACGTGTCGAAGAAATGCTTGAACTTGTCGGGCTGACCGACGTGGCCCGGCGCTACCCGCACGAATTGTCGGGAGGCCAACAGCAACGCGTCGCCCTGGCGCGTGCTCTGGCGCCCGAACCCGAGCTTTTATTGCTCGATGAACCCTTCTCGAACCTCGATGTCGATACGCGCGAACGACTGGCATTTGAGGTACGCGATATTCTGAAAAGTACCGGCCATACCGCCCTACTGGTCACGCACAACCAGGCCGAAGCCTTCGCCATTGCCGACCGTATCGGCGTCATGGAGAAAGGCGTCATCGTGCAATGGGATACCCCCTACGGTTTGCATCATCAGCCAGCCAGCGCCTTCGTGTCTGATTTCATTCGCCGCGAAGCCCTGATGGCACAGCGCGCTCAGGCCTACCTGCGCGGCGAAGGCAGTTAAAAGCCCTACTGATGTGACCGTCGACAAGGGGTACCAAACGGTACTTTACGTCGTGGCGGCAGCTGAACGCACGACTAAGTCTAACTAAGCCCCCGAGCCGGAGCCGCCCTTACCGGTTTTGTTGATAATAGTCATGGCCGAAGCAATCATGCCGCCCATATCAGCTAGGTTGGCCGGCAGAATGAGGGTGTTGCCTTGTTTGGCTACATTGGCAAACGCATCAACATAACGTTCGGCCACATTCAGGTTGACGGCTTCGATCCCACCGGGTTGGTTAACGGCGTGTGCAACTTGAGTAATGGCTTTGGCCGTCGCTTCGGCCACCACCAGTACTGCGCGAGCCTCGCCTTCGGCCTTATTGATCTCGGCCTGCTTTTCGCCCTCTGAACGAGCAATAAAGGCTTCACGTTCGCCTGTGGCGATATTGATCTGCTCTTGACGACGGCCTTCGGACGCGGCAATAAGCGCCCTTTTTTCGCGTTCGGCCGTAATTTGCGCCTGCATCGCACGCAGAATTTCGGCTGGCGGGGTGAGATCTTTGATTTCGTAGCGCAACACCTTGACGCCCCAATTCAGGGCCGCTTCGTCAAGTGCGGCAACCACGGCGCTGTTGATCAGCTCGCGTTCTTCGAAGGTACGGTCGAGCTCCATTTTGCCGATGACAGAACGCAACGTAGTTTGCGCCAACTGCGTGATGGCCGAGATATAGTTGGATGACCCATACGAGGCACGCATTGGATCGGTAACTTGAAAATACAAGACGCCATCAACTTGCAGTTGGGTATTGTCTTTTGTGATGCAAATCTGGCTAGGCACATCGAGGGGGATTTCTTTGAGCGAGTGCTTGTAGGCCACTCGCTCGATGAACGGAATCACAAACCCTGCACCTGGCGACAAGGTGCGGTCGTATTTGCCCAAACGTTCGATAACCCAGGCATTTTGCTGGGGCACAATGGCAATGGCCTTGATGATGATAATGAAGGCCAGGGCGAGACCCACAATGGTCACAAAAACAGAGAAATCCGGGTCGAAGAACATTAAACCACCTTAGAAGAATAGAACGGCGTGCTTTTAGCAGGCCTGAGTTACGACCGAATGAATCAGGCCCTGTCGTCGGGCACAACGACTAGTGTTGAACCTTCGATTTCGATAATGCGGTGCTGGCCGGAAACGGGTGAAAAACCTGGGGCCAGCCGGGCAGACCACAAAGCCCCACGATACCGCACATGCGCGGTATCGTTTGCCCCCCAAGAGGTAATGCTGACGTGTGCGCCGATGTCGAGGTTGACGTCTTTGTTGCGAGCCGCGTTGACCTCGCGCTTTTTAAGTACGTGCGTCTTGCGCAGTACTAGCAAACCCAATATGGCCACTACGCCAGCCGCCACGATTTGCAGACCTAACCCCGCCCCTGCCCAGGCGGCAACCCCGCCCGCAGCGAGGCCCAATGCAATAAGCAGCAAATAAAATGTGCCGCTTAATACCTCGCCAATAAGCGCTGCCAGTGCAAAGGCAAACCAGAACCACATAAAACACTCCTTACGCTATTGAAACCAAGGTTGCATGGTACGCGGGCATCGTGCCTGTATCGTCAAACCCACTTGCCCCGATAGGCATCCAATTATGGCGTAGGCGACGGCGCCATGCATCATTACGCCAGCGCCCAGCCTTCATGCAACAACAGGCTGCATTTGCGATGCAACCCGCCGCCATAACCGGTCAGCCGACGGTTGGCCGCCACAACCCGGTGGCATGGCACGATGATGGAAACCGGGTTGCGCCCGACCGCCACGCCAACGGCCCGGCTGGCGGCTTTATCTCCCAGGGCATGCGCCAGTTCGCCGTAAGACACTAATGCACTATAGGGGATGTCGAGCAAGGCTTGCCATACTTTTTTCTGAAATGGCGTGCCTTCAAGTTGTAAGGGCACCGAAAACTGGGCAAGTGTCCCGGCAAAGTAGGCTTGCAGCTCTTGAGCAGCCAACTCAAAAATATCGCGGGCTGACGCAGTGTCAGTTGTCGGGCCCAATGCGTCGAGCACGCCAACACGAAGTTCGGCACCCAACCCTGAGTCAAAGTCAGGGCATTGCGTACCCTGACTTGTACGGCGTCCGGATATGCGGATATCGCGCAGTACCCTGCCGTTGATCTCGCCGGCGGTTGGGTCGCTGATGACGCCGGGTGCTGTTGTGTCTGACGACGATACGCGGCCTACCGGCGGGCAGTCACGCTGATCGGAAAAATACAAACCCATGAGTGCCTGACCGTTAGACGTCATGACAAGCCTTCCCAGTGAAGTGGGCAGGTGTGCGAAAAAGACCGATGATGACGCGCACTTCATGGAAATTGCCTATACTTATTACTGTACGGTTTGGTTAACCTTGTCCATACCAGCCATTATTACTACAGCGTTCATGCGAAAAAAAACCGAGGCCCGCCGCGAAGCCATTTTAACCACCGCGCTTGAAGTCTTTCGTGAAGAAGGTTTCGAAGCTGCGTCAATGTCGCAAATTGCAGCTAAAGTGGGGGGCTCTAAAGCCACGCTTTATAACTACTTTTCGTCTAAAGAAGACCTGCTGCTGGCCGCCATGCACCACTCGGCTATGGCGCTAGGCCGAGATATTATGGCACTGATCGGTTCTTCGGGCGACCTGCGTCGGCAACTCGAGCGCTTTGCGCAGTCGTTATTGTCGGTATTGGCCGACGAAGACACGCTCAAACTCATCCGTGTCGCTATTTCGGTCAGTGGCCACTCCGGTATTGGCAAACGCTTTTTCGACCTGGGCACCGAAGTCGTCTGGTGCGAAATGGCCCAGTTCATGGCACGACAAGTCGCGGCCGGCCACCTGCAGGACGAAGACCCCGAAGTGCTGGCCACACACTTACGATGCCTGTGCGATATGGACCTGATTGGCAACTTGATGCAGGCCAATAAACCGCCAACTCAAAAAGCGCTTGATGAAAAAGCCAAATTGATCGCCGACCTGTTCTTGCGCACACACGAAAAGAAGCCACAAGCCAAATAAAAAACGCCGGGGATACCCCGGCGTTTTTTTGTACCGCTAAGCCTTACTTGGCCAGACGCTGCCAGGTATCGACAACAGTGTCGGGGTTAAGCGACATTGACAAAATACCCTGATCACGCAGCCAGTCGGCCAAGTCCGGATGGTCGCTGGGGCCCTGACCGCAGATACCGACATATTTTCCTGCCTTCAGGCAAGACTGGATCGCGCGGCTGAGCATGAACTTGACGGCCTCGTCGCGCTCGTCGAAGTCTGCTGCCAAGAGCTCCATGCCCGAATCGCGGTCAAGACCCAGTGTGAGCTGTGTCATGTCGTTCGAGCCGATGGAGAAGCCGTCGAAGTGCTCGAGGAACTGATCAGCCAAAATGGCGTTAGACGGTACTTCGCACATCATGATGACGCGCAGACCATTTTTACCGCGCTCGAGGCCATGGCTGGCCAGCAAGTCGATGACTTTGCGGGCCTGGTTAACCGTACGTACAAACGGCACCATGATTTCGACGTTGGTCAGCCCCATTTCGTCGCGTACTTTCTTAAGCGCTTCGCATTCCATGCGGAAGCACTCTTCGAAGTCTTCGGCAAGGTAACGCGACGCACCACGGAAGCCCAGCATGGGGTTTTCCTCTTCGGGCTCGTAGCGCGAACCACCAACCAGCTTGCGATATTCGTTTGACTTGAAGTCGGACATACGAACAATGACTGGCTTGGGATAAAACGCTGCACCAATAGTCGCGACGCCTTCGGCGAGCTTTTCAACGAAGAAGGCACGCGGGCTGGCGTAGCCACGCGCTGCTGATTCGACGGCCTTTTTAAGCTCGCTGTCGACGTTGGGGTAGTCGAGCACAGCTTTGGGGTGCACATTGATGTTGTTATTGATGATGAACTCGAGGCGAGCAAGACCCACACCGGCGTTGGGGATTTGCGAGAAATCGAACGCCAATTGGGGGTTACCCACGTTCATCATGATTTTCACACCGATCTCGGGCATTTCGCCCCACTGGACTTGCTCGATCTCGGTTTCGATCAGACCGTCGTAGATACGACCTTCGTCGCCTTCAGCGCACGACACGGTGACCTCTTTGCCGTCAGCCAGAACGTCGGTGGCATTGGCACAACCCACAACCGCAGGGATACCGAGCTCACGGGCAATAATGGCTGCGTGGCAGGTACGACCACCGCGGTTAGTGACAATGGCCGAGGCCAATTTCATGACCGGTTCCCAGTTGGGGTCGGTCATGTCGGTAACCAGGATATCGCCGGCGCGGACCTGGTCCATTTCGGAGATATCAGCCACCACACGGACTTTACCCGAGCCGATTTTTTGGCCGATGGCACGACCGGTCACCAGTACTTCGCCAGTGGCTTTCAGGCGATAGCGCTCTTGAACGTCGTGTGCTGCCTGTTGCGACTTGACGGTTTCGGGACGTGCCTGAAGGATATAAATTTTACCGTCGATACCATCGCGACCCCATTCGATATCCATGGGGCGGCCGTAGTGCTTTTCAATGATTACGGCGTAACGCGCCAGTTCGATGACTTCTTCGTCGGTCAGAGAGTAACGGTTGCGCTCGGACACGGGGACATCGACGGTGCGAACGGCAGCGCCCGATGTACGCTCGATGTCAAATTCCATTTTAAGAAGCTTGGAACCAATACGACGGCTGATGATGGGGTAATGACCCGCAGCCAACGTAGGTTTAAACACATAGAATTCGTCAGGGTTGACGGCGCCCTGCACGACAGTTTCGCCCAGGCCGTAAGACGAGGTGATGAAGACGACATCGTCGAAACCGGATTCGGTGTCGAGTGTGAACATGACGCCGGCGCTGCCCAGGTCGGAACGCACCATGCGCTGAATGCCGGCCGACAAGGCGACTTCGGCGTGGGCATAGCCTTTGTGTACGCGATACGAAATAGCGCGATCGTTGTACAACGATGCAAAAACGTGGCGAACTTTATCGAGCACGTCGTCGATGCCGACAACGTTAAGGAAGGTTTCTTGTTGGCCGGCGAATGAAGCGTCGGGCAGGTCTTCGGCGGTAGCCGAAGAGCGTACCGCAAACGAACCCTTGCCGTCGGCGTCGAGTTTGGCGAACGATTCGCGAATGGCTTGTTCGAGTTCGGCCGGGAATGGCGTTTCGACGATCCATTGACGAATTTGCGCACCAGCATTGGCCAGTTCGCGAACATCGTCGGCATCGAGTGTAGACAGACGCTGAGCAATACGGTCGTCGAGACCGGTTTGCTTCAGGAAGCCGCGGAAAGCGTCGGACGTGGTGGCAAAGCCGCCAGGCACGCGCACGCCGGCACCAGCCAGCTGGCTGATCATTTCGCCCAGGGACGCATTTTTGCCCCCGACCGAGTCAACGTCCGTCATGCGGAGTTGCTCGAAAGGTACTACATAAGACATAAAGTCACCTTTAAACACTATAGAAGAAAGCTTGTTTGCTTATGGCATAGCGTGAATTGACTTAAAATCTACGCACTAAGCAAACCAGCCTTGCCTTCTTCAAGCCTAAGGCAACACGCAATTGTACCTTTTCCCAACTTTAATGGGCTAGCCTTTGTAATGACTTCTACCAACGTCGAACGTACCGTCTTTATCGTCTCTGACGGCACCGGCATTACCGCCGAAACCTTCAGCCATTCTGTGCTGTCGCAGTTTGAAGAGGCACAGTTTCGCTCGACGCGGCTTCCATTTATAGACAGCCGCGAAAAAGTGCAAGAAGCCGTAGCCAAAATTAACCGTTGCGCTCAAGAAACAGGCAAGCCCCCGCTCATTTTCAGCACACTGGTCAACCCCGATATGGCTGCCTTGCTAAAAGATGCAAACGGCATCTTCCTTGACCTGTTTGGCACCTTCGTCAAGCCGCTCGAAGAGGCCTTGGGCATGAAGTCCAGCCATTCCATCGGGCGCTCACACGGCAGCGGTACATCGCAAAAGTATCGTAACCGCATCGAAGCCATCAACTTCAGCTTGTCACACGACGATGGCCAGTATGTACACGGGCTCGACAAAGCCGACGTCATCCTGGTGGGGGTGTCGCGCTGCGGCAAAACACCCACCAGCCTGTATCTAGCCATGCAATACGCCATCAAGGTGGCCAACTTTCCGCTCATCCCCGAAGACTTCGAACGGGGCACGCTACCCGCCACGCTGGCGCCCTTCCGTAAAAAGCTGTTCGGTCTTTCCATTCAGCCCGAACGCCTGTCCGAAGTGCGCAACGAGCGCCGCCCGAACTCCAAATACTCCACGCTAGAGCAATGCCGCTACGAGGTTGCCGAGGCCGAACGCCTGATGCGTATCGAAAGCATCCCGTTTGTGTCAACCACAACGCGATCCATTGAAGAAATATCGACCAAAGTGCTGCAAGAGGTCGGCCTGGAAGCGCATATCTACTAAGATTGCGCGTAGCTGCACCGGGGCCGGGCAATAATGCCGCCCGGCGCCCTCAATGTGCCTGGTGTTGCCGAAGTTGCTCGTACAGGCATACCGCCGTTGCCACACCGACATTCAACGATTCAACGGCGTCGCTTTGCGGGATAAACACCCGCAGATCGGCGCGCGCCAACAGAGCCGGGTCGACCCCCTGCCCTTCATTTCCGGCCAACCAGGCGCAGGCCTTTGGCAATTCAAGGCTGTACAACATTTGACCCTGCTCTAGGGCAGTAGCTACCAGCGGCACCCGCAATCGCTCGCACAGCGCATGTAGATCGAGATGTTCATATACTTGCAGCGCAAAGTGGGCGCCCTGGGCGCTTCGCAGCACTTTGGGTGACCAGGCGGAAACCGAACCTTCAGACACAAACACCTGTTTTATGCCAACCGCAGCGGCCGTGCGTAGCAACGTACCCAGATTGCCTGGGTCTTGCACGCGATCGAGCCAGAGCACGTTGCCAGAAATAGAGGCAGGCAAGTCGGGGGACGGTCGCTTCACCACAAAACATACGCCCTGCCCTTGCCCTGCAACCTGAGACAAACGCGGATATAGCGCGGCATCGAGCGTCAACCCGACATCAGCGTCAATGTGGTTGGCCAAACGCTGAAGCGCCGCACTTTGCGCCAGCCGCTCGGCGTCGAATACCGCCCAGACTGGAAGCCCTTGATGACGCAGCCATTCTTCACACAGATGCACGCCTTCAAGCAACACCTGATCCGACACTTTGCCGGCGGACACGCGCAGCAGTTGCTTGTACTGAGGGTTGTCGCGCGACTGGAGATGCTTCACAGACACGCCCCTTCGATGGACACCATGTCGCGTACAGGCGCAAAGCTGCGGCGATGTGCCAGACAGGGCCCGTACTGCCGCAGCCGCTCAATGTGCAGGGCCGTGCCGTATCCCTTATGCTGATCAAAACCGTAAACGGGGTACAAATCGTGCAGGCGGTCGCAATCGGCGTCACGCGCTGTCTTTGCCAAAATCGATGCTGCCGAAATAGCTTTGACTTTGCTGTCGCCTTTTACGATGGCCTGTGCCGGGGCGACCAGCCCAGCAGGCACACGGTTACCGTCAATCAGTATCTGGCTTGGTCGTACCGCCAGGCCCTCGCAGGCCCGACGCATCGCCAAAAAAGTGGCCTGCAGAATGTTCAGGGCGTCAATTTCCTCGACACTGGCCTGTGCAATGCACCAGGCCACAGCGGTACGCCGAATCTCTTCGGCCAAGGCATCGCGACGTTTGGCCGTCAGCTTTTTAGAATCGTTCAAACCCTCAGGAATGCCGGTTTCGGGCAGGATGACCGCCGCCGCGTAAACCGGACCCGCCAACGGGCCCCGGCCTGCTTCGTCTACGCCAGCGATCAAGCCGGCCGGGATTGCCATATCGAATAAGTCAGCCTGCATGGCGGGTAGCCACATCATAAATAGCCCGAGCGGCCAAGGTAGGAGTATCGCAGCGAAGGGTATGATGCATGGTCAAAAACCGCTGAGCCAGTGTTTCTGCCCTTGCTTTATCGGTCAAGGCGGCCCAGGTCGCGTCGGCCAGTTTTTCTGGTGTCGCGTCGTCTTGCAGCAGCTCGGGTACCGCAAAATCATTCAACAGCACATTGGGCAAACCCACCCAAGGCACATAGGGCTTTTCTTGCCCCGACTTCCAGGCCATTAATCGGCGCATTAGGGGCGACAGCACATACGAAATAACCATGGGCCGCTTGAATAAAGCAGTTTCAAGTGTGGCGGTGCCGCTGGCAACCAAAACCGCATCGGCGGCTTCCATGGCATCCCAAGCTGCCGGCCGGCCGGCCGTGGTGCTGCGATCGATAATTTTTAAATTGCGCACTGGGTATGCCGCCAGAATGGCCTCGAATTCGGCCCGCCGCTGCGCATTGACCATGGGCACCAGCAATTGCAGCGCCGGGTCTTGGGTTTGCAAAATGCGCGCTGCCTGCAAAAACCTCGGGGCCAGCAAACGAATCTCAGAAGCGCGGCTACCAGGTAACACGGCGAGTACGCGCGCGCCGGCATCCAGGCCCAGTTGCTTGCGCATTTGGATTCGATCGGGTTCAAGCGGAATTAAATCGGCCAACGGATGGCCGACAAACGTGACCGGGATGTCTTCCTTTTCGTAGATGGCCGTTTCGAACGGGAACAGCACCAACATATGCGAGACCGATTCGCGTATCTTGTGAATACGGCTATATCGCCAGGCCCAGATCGACGGGCCTACGAAATGAACGGTGGGGACACCGGCTTGCTTAAGCTGATGCTCGAGTCGCAGATTAAAGTCAGGCGCGTCGATACCCACGAAAACATCGGGCCGTTGTTCAAGCCAATGCGATTTGACGTCGTGGTAGGTTCGCAGCAAGCCGGGCAAGCGCTTTAAGGCATCGACATAGCCAAAAACAGTCAAAGCCGCCATATCGTGCCGGCAGTCAAGACCCTGGGTGCGCATGGCCGGCCCACCAATACCGTCGAAACGAACATCAGTGGTGGCAATAGCCCCGGACTGCAGCCCCGCCATGACCCGTGCGGCCAACAGGTCGCCAGAGGGCTCGCCCGCGACCATCCCGATATGCAAGGTCATGGCCGAACGATGCCGCGACCTTCAACAGAGAGGAAGTCGATAAGCGGCTGAAGGGCTTCTGCGGCATCGGGTCGATCTTGCTGGAGCACACGCATTTGCGCAACAGCCTCGTCGACTTTAAGTTGTCGGCGAAACAACAGCTTGTAGGCTTCTTTCAGGGCGGACACAGCTTCGGGACTGTAGCCGCGACGGCTCAGGCCCTCGGTATTGACGCCAACCGGGCGAAAAGGGTCGCCAGCACCAATAACGTAAGGTGGGATGTCTTGACGGATGGCGCTGTTGCCCCCCACCATACTGTGCGCGCCGATACGAACAAATTGATGCGCCGCCGTAGAACCACCAATGATGGCCCAGTCTTGAATATGGATATGACCAGCCAACTGAACGTTATTGGCAATAATGGTGTGACTTCCCACCTGGCAATCGTGTGCAATGTGCACATAAGCCATGATCCAGTTATCGTCTCCAACGCGGGTGACGCCTACGTCTTGTACCGTGCCGGTATTAATGGTGACATACTCGCGCACCATATTGCCGTTGCCAATTTCCAGGCGGGTAGATTCGCCCTTGTACTTTTTGTCTTGCGGCATGCCGCCAATTGAACAAAAACGGTAGAACTCGTTGTTTTCGCCAATGGTCGTGTGGCCATCGATAATGCAATGCGGCCCAACGACGGTACCCGCCCCAATGAGCACGTTAGGGCCAATCAGGCTGTAAGGGCCGACCGTAACATTGGCACCCAGCTGCGCGCCGGGTGAAATGATGGCCGTAGGGTGAATTAATCCCGACATCAGTCTTCCAGCACCCGGATCGCGCACATAAGCTTGGCTTCGGCCACTTCTTGACCATCGACGGTAGCGCGGCCTGTGTACTTGCACATGGTACGGCTGATGCGGTCGGCGGTAACTTCGATGCGCAACTGGTCGCCGGGCACTACAGGACGGCGGAAACGCGCACCGTCAACACCCACCAGGTAATAGGCAATTTTCTGGTCTGCAGGGTTAACGTTAGAATCGCCTTCGAACGAAAACAAGGCCGACGCCTGAGCCATGGCTTCGATGATGAGAACACCCGGCATGACCGGGTGGTGCGGAAAGTGGCCCGTGAAGAAGGGCTCATTCATGGTCACGTTTTTAAGGGCGACAATGCTTTTGCCCGGCACCATTTCAAGCACACGATCGACGAGCAGCATCGGGTAACGATGCGGCAAACGCGCCATGATTTGTTTGATATCCAGTTCCATATCCTGTCCTACATAAGCACGCCAACGGCGCGATATTTTGTAATGATTTTATTGTTCGTTTTGAGGCGCGTTTTTTTCACACGCCCGCACACGACGACGCAGGTGGGCGAGTTGCGATACGACTGCCGCATTTTTTTGCCAATGGGTATGCTCGGCAAACGGATAGACGCCGGTATACCGGCCAGGCTCAAGCACGTTAGACGTAATGGCCGTGCCACCAGAGACATGGACATCATCACCCAACACGATATGCCCAGACAACATGGACGCCCCGCCGATGGTGCAACGCTGCCCAATGACCGTAGAGCCGGCAACGCCCACGCATGCGGCCATGGCAGTGTGATCACCGACCTTTACGTTATGAGCCAGCATGATTTGATTGTCGAGTTTTACGCCGTTACCGACAACGGTATCGTCGAGCGCACCGCGATCGACAGTGGTATTAGCGCCAATTTCGACATCGTCGCCAATACGCACGCCGCCCAGCTGGGCAATTTTGGCCCAAGCGCCCTGCCCCTTGAACGGGTCGGGTGCAAAGCCAAAGCCATCAGCGCCTAATACCACGCCGCTATGCAATATAGCCCGATGGCCCACGCTCACGCCGTGGTACAGCGTAACCCGCGCATGCAGGAGGCTGTCGTTGCCGACGGACGAACCTTGCCCGACAATACAACCGGGCCCAAGACGGGCACCGGCGCCGATAGAAGCTTCGGCTTCGATGACGCAATGTGGGCCAATACTGGCCCCCGGACCAATGCGCGCACTAGGATCGACAACGGCAGACGGATGAATGCCCGTTGGCAACTGCTCGAGACGATGCTGGTCGAACCACTGCGCCAGCAAGGCATACATTAAGTAGGGCTGGCTGCAGATAACCGCGTGGAACTGAGGGCCCGGCGCCAGAGCATCAAATACGTCTTGCGTAAGAATGACGGCCGCTGCTCGACATTGCGCCACCTGATCTTTAAGCCGCGGATTCGACAGAAAGCTGACTTCGTCGGGACCGGCAGAAAGCAACGAGCCTATACCCCTTATATGGGATGTAGGCTCGTTGATTAACCGGTAGTCTAGCCCGACCTTATTGGCACTGCGCAACAGGTCGGAAAGAGAAGGCGCCTGTTCAGGCGCTAACAACACCGGCATAACACATTAACCGCCGAGGGCCTTAAGTACCTGGTCGGTAATGTCAACTCGGGGGCTGACCGTAACGGCATCTTGAATGATCAGGTCGTAGCCCTGGCTGTCGGCGATTTGCTTGATCGCGGCGTCGGCCTTTTCAACGATAGAGGAAAACTCTTCGTTACGACGGCGATTGAAGTCTTCCTGGAATTCGCGACGCTTGCGCTGCAAATCGGCATCGATATCGGCCAATTCGCGTTGACGCTTGACCCGGTCAGACTCGGACAACACAGGTGCGTCTTTGTCGAACTGCTGCGCCTTGTTGCGCAGGCTGTTAGCCAGGTTTTGCAGCTCTTGATCGCGACGCTTGAACTCGCCTTCTATCTTGGCCTGGGCTGCCTTGGCGGGCTTGGAATCACGCAGGATGCGTTCGGTGCTCACGAAGCCGACTTTGGTGCCCTGGGCCTGGGCAGGCGCAGGCAGCGTAACCAGCGTTGCGGCGCCCAGAACAGCTGCCATAGCCAAAGCGCGTTGACCGCGAACCAGGCTACGGGTTAATGCAGAAACTTTCAAAACTAATTCAGACTTCATGAAAAATCTACCTTGCAAGTGCAGAGATAAAAAAACTATTGTGCCATTAAACGCGCCGAATTAAAAACTCGGCGCCTGATGGATTAAAAGCCTGTGCCGATCTGGAACTGGAAGGCCTGGAGATCGTCGCCGCCCTTGGCGTTAAGCGCTTTACCCCAAGAAATTTCGAGCGGGCCCATAGGAGACTCCCAGGACAAGCCCAAACCAGCCGAGTAACGCCAGCCGCACGGGTCTTCGACCTGATTACTAATGCCCGTTGCGCATGCACCGCCGCCCGTGTTGGCGATTTGACCAGCGTCGGCAAATACAAACCAGCGCAGCGTACGATCACGCGTGGCGCCAGGGAACGGCAGGTACAGCTGCGCGTTGGCAATCATGCGCCGCGAACCCCCAAGGTAGTCGCCCGTACGGACATCACGTGGGCCCAGCGATGCGCCTTCGTAGCCACGCACGGAACCCAGACCGCCAGCATACATGTTCTTGATGACCGGGAATGTTTTGCTGCCATAGCTGCGTGCCCAGTCGATCTTGGCATTTAGCGCCAGAGTAAAGCTTCGCCCTAACGGAACATAATACTGTTGCTGGCCACTGAGCATGTAGTAGCGTAAATCGGCCGTAGAGACGTCAGCGCCTAAACGAGTGTAGCTACCTTTACGCGGAGCAATGGCGCTGTCGCGAGTGTCTTTCGCCCAACCAAGGTTGAAAATGACGGCATTGGTACTGTCGCCATACTCGTTGGTGAAATCGGTGTAAGCCTGTGGGGGATCGTAGAGCTCGAGCTTGTTATGTTCGAAGGTTGCACCTGCAAACACGCGGTCGTACTCGGAAATAGGCACCCCGAAGTTCATGCCACCGCCGTAAGCCGTAACACGGTAGTCTCCACGATCACCGCTACCGGTGTCGTAAGGCGTTGTACGCCGGTAGTACAGCGACGTCGTTTTGCTGATACCCTCGGTTGTCCAGTACGGGTCGGTGTGCGCTACAACCAGGGTCCGGTTGGTTTTACTGGTATTTACTTGCAACGAAAGGCTGTTGCCACTGCCAAAGATGTTTTCTTGGCTGATACCCGCCGACAAAATAACCTTGTCGGTAGAACCGTAACCCACACCCAGGTTAATAAGACCTGTGGGCTTTTCTTTCACGTCGACGTTGATATCGACCTGGTCCACCGAACCGGGTACTGGCGCGGCATCAACGTTGAGCTCGCTGAAGTAACCGAGACGATCGATACGGTCGCGCGACTCTTTGATGCTGCTCGAGTCGTACCAAGCCGACTCTTGTTGACGCATCTCGCGACGAACAACGACATCGCGTGTACGTGTGTTACCCCCGATTTGAATGCGGCGGACATAAACACGACGACCCGGGTCGACGTAAAAGGTCAGGTCGGCTTCTTTGGTTTCGCGATCAAGCTGAGGGTTGGGGTTGACGTTGGCAAACGCATACCCCAGGCTACCGAGGTAATCGGTAATAGCTTTGACACTGGCGTTAGACACCGCGGCAGAGAACGTTTCGTTTTCTTTAACTTGAATAAGCGGACGAATCTGGTCGTCGAGCCCAAGCAATTCACCGGCCAACTTGACGCTGCGCACCTTGTAGGGCTCGCCTTCGTTAACGGTGATGGTGATGTATATGCTTTGGCGATCGGGCGAAATGGTGACTTGAGGCGGCTCCATTGTAAACTCTAGGTAGCCACGATCGAGATAATAAGACCGGATCGCTTCAAGGTCGCCTTCAAGCTTTTCGCGCGAATACTTGTTGGTACCTGTGTACCAAGTCATGATGCCGCCCGTTGTCAGGCTCATTTCATCGCGCAAGTCGCTAGCCGAAAAAGCTTTGTTGCCTACAAAGTTAATTTGGCTGATCGTAGCTACGTCACCTTCGAAAATATCGAAAGTGACGCCTACGCGGTTGCGTGGCAAGGGCGTGATGATAGGTGTAACTTCGACACCATATTTACCCTGCGACAAATACTCTTGCTTTAATTGAAATTCGGCCTGCTCGAGCGCGGCGCGGTCGAATACGCGGCCGGGGCCGAAACCTACTGACCCGAGTGCCTTGTTAAGCGCTTCGGCATCGAAAGCCCGCATACCGTTAAAAGTAACCGACGCAATAGTAGGACGTTCTTTTACAGCCACCACAATGACGTCATTTTGGGTGTCGATATTGACGTCGCTGAAGAAACCAGTAGCGTAAAGACGCTGAATGGCTTCGGCGGCTTGCTGTTCGGTAAACTCTTGCCCGACCTTGACTGGCAAATAACTGAAAATAGTACCGACATCGACGCGCTGGACACCTTCGACGCGAATATCTTTGACAACAAATGGTGTGAAGGCGTTGGCCAGGCCCGGGGCCAGAAACGCAGTCAGCACCAATGGCATGACGCGGCGGGCTAAAGAGAACTTACGACGAAACGACATCCTGGGGGATCCTTAGACGATCTGGTGGTGGTGGATTGTACGGCACAACGTGTTAACTGAAAAGACGCACAAAGTCATTAAAAAAGGCCAGACTCATGAGCGCCGCCAGTAACCCCAGGCCAATGCGCTGGCCTTGTTCAAGCCAAGCGTCGGGCACGGGCTTGCCGCGTACAATTTCAAGCAAGTAATACATTAAATGGCCGCCGTCGAGCATAGGTATGGGCAGCAAATTCAAAACGCCGATACTAACACTGATAAGCGCCAGAAAACCGATATACGCGGCCAAACCAATGCGTGCCGACTGGCCCGCGTAATCGGCAATAGTGACAGGCCCGCTGATATTACGCACCGAAACGTCGCCCGTCAGCATGCGACCCATCATTTTCAGTGAAAACCAGGCGGTCTCTGCAGTGCGTTCGAGGCCGCGCCATACGCTTTCAAAGGGCCCGTAACTGACTGACACCATGGGGAAGTCGGCCCCCAACATGACCCCTACCCGGCCCACTGTTTGCCCATCGGGGCCGGCCTCTGGACGCGGGGTGACGGTAAACGACAAAGCAACGCCATCACGCAACACCGTGACTGGCAGCGGCTGATCGGCACTGGCCTGCACCTTATCAACAAACGCTTGCGGACCGGGCTTGTCGAGTTCGCCCAAACGAATGATTTGATCTCCGTCTTTCAAGCCTGCCGCCTGGCCTGCACCGCCGTCAATCACCTGCCCCACCTTAAGCGTAGGTGCGTGCAACGCCAATCCCGCTTGCAGCAAGGGATCTTCGGTTTCGGGGGTAATATTTGCCGCCTGCAATGCCAGACTTCTTACACGTTGCGTACCTTCTGCGGTATCAACTTGAAGATCGGCTCGCCCGCCCGAGGCGACAAGGTCGAGCAACGACCAACGCGCTTCGCTCCAGGACTGCACGGCTTGGTCATTGACAGCCACAATGCGGTCGCCCTCTTTTACGCCAGCCATCGCTGCAGCGGTATTGGGGGCTGGCTCGGCCAGTATGGCGGCGGGCTCTTGGGTACCAACCATACTTAAGCCGGCGTAAAGCGCGGCAGCCAACAGCAAATTAGCTATGGGGCCAGCGGCAACAATAGCAAAACGCTGCCCTACCGGCTTTTGATTGAAGGATTCAGCCTGCTGCGCCAACGTTGCATGTTCGGGCGGGTCGTCTTGCATTTTGACGTAGCCGCCAAGCGGAATCGCCGAGAGCGCCCACTCGGTGCCATGGCGGTCGGCACGGCGCACCAAAACGCGACCAAAACCTACCGAAAACCGTAGCACCCTGACCCCACACCAACGGGCCACCCAGTAATGCCCAAGCTCGTGAAAAGTGATAAGGAGGCCTAGCGCGACAGCAAACGCCAGCAAGGTAAACAACATAAAAGCCTAGAAATAGTAGACGCAACGAAACATTTTAACCGGGTGCAAGCAGCGCCCGGTAGATATCTTGCTGGTTTATTTAATATAGCGCAACGGACTCAGGCCGATGAAGTTGCTATCGCAGAAAGACTACCGGAATACGGCGATGATTACGTGATGACTTTAGACGTGTCAGCCCCAATACCACTGCGATCATGAGTCGAGCGCAAACTGACGGCATAACGCTTCAGCCCTGGCCCGCGCAGCACGGTCAAGCGCCAGCACGTCTTCCAGCGATGCCGGTGCTTGACCAAAACTTGACGCCAGACTTTGCAGACTGGCATCGATGACCTCTGCAATGGCCATGAACGAAATGCGTCGGTCAAGAAATTGCGCAACTGCCACCTCGTTAGCAGCATTCAAGGCTATACAGGCTCCCTGCCCTGCGCGCAAGGCATCGAATGACAAACGCAAGCACGGAAAGCGATCGAAATCGGGGGCTTCGAAATCGAGACGCCCCTTCGCGGCCAAATCGAGCAACCCGACACCACTGGCAATGCGATCGGGAAAACCCAAACCATAAGCAATAGGCGTACGCATATCGGGCTGACCCAATTGCGCCAGCACCGACCCGTCGTCATATTCGACCATTGAATGCACCACGCTTTGCGGATGCACCAACACCTGAATAGCGTCGACGGGCATGGCAAACAGCCAATGAGCCTCGATGACCTCCAACCCTTTGTTAAGCATAGTGGCCGAATCGACAGAAATCTTACGGCCCATGCTCCAGTTCGGGTGAGCGCAAGCTTGCTCGGGCGTGACAGCCACCAGATCGGCTAACGGTGTATTACGGAACGGCCCACCAGACGCGGTAAGCACCAGCCGCCGTACGCCGCGCGCTGGTGCAGTCGGGGCACTGGCCCGGTCGCCGTGAGGCAAGCATTGAAAAATAGCATTGTGTTCGCTGTCGATAGGCAGCAATTCGGCGCCATTATCGCGAACCGCTTGCATAAACAGATTGCCCGCCGCCACCAGCGCTTCTTTGTTGGCTAGTAAAACACGTTTGCCAACCTGCGCAGCAGCCAGCGCAGAAGGCAAGCCAGCCGCCCCTACAATGGCTGCCATGACCGTGGTGACCGCGTCGTCCGCGGCGGTATCGACCAAGGCCTGGGCACCCACACGCACTTCAGGCATCACACCGGGGCCGCGGCCCCACACTTGAGCAAATTGCTGAGCCGCAGCGTCGTCGGGCACCACAACCACGCGAGCCCCTGTGCGTGCGGCCTGATCCGCTAATTTTTCGATGCGGCTATGCGCTGTCAGGGCATAAACAGAAAACGTGTCGGGATGCCGGGCAATAACGTCGAGCGTACTTTCGCCAATAGAACCCGTAGAACCAAGAATACATACGGACTGCATGCCACTAAACCCCTACAAGCAACAACGCCAGCGGAGCAACCGGCAATAAGGCATCGATGCGGTCGAACACGCCGCCATGTCCGGGCAAGAGACCGCTGGAGTCTTTGAACCCGGCGCGCCGCTTGAGCAAAGACTCGAACAGGTCGCCCACAATGGAAATAGCCGCCAGCAAAACTGCAAAGCCCAAGGCGGCGACAAAGGACCATTGCTGCAGCAGGTCGGCACCGAAGGTACCAGGCCAAATACTGCTGGCCATCGTCCAGGCGGTGGCGGCGATAACGCCGCCGAAAGCGCCTTCCCAGGTTTTGCCGGGGCTAACTCGCGGGGCGAGCTTGTGACGACCAAATGCCTTGCCACAAAAATAGGCGGCAATATCGGCAAACCAGATAAGCGCCAATAACGACACCAGATACCAGGGGCCTTTATGCAACAGCAAAATAATGACTGACAGCCAGGCGGCCAACAAAGCAACAACGGCCGCAAGGCTGTAGAAAACACTAGGCGCCGAACGCTGCGCATCGCCTCGTATCACAGAGGGCATGGCAACACCCAGCCAAAACAAAACGGTTAGCCACAACAGCGGCAATAACGCAACATTAGCCACGCTGATGAGCAGTTGCTGGCCGCTGGCAGTAAACAATATCGCCGAAGTCGCCACAACAAAAACAGCGCCCGCCATCCAGGCCAAGGCAGACATGCAGCGTGGCAGGGTGAGACGCAACCACTCCCAAAGCGTAGCGGCCGCAGCCAACCCTAAAATAAGGGCCAATGGCCAAATTTGTGGCGCCAGCACGGCAGCCAGCAGCACGGCTAGCATCACGACGGCGGTAACAACGCGCTGAGCCAGCATAAGCAGACTGCCCCTTAATATTTTGATTTTTTGGCCAGCTGTTCGCTGGTGCGACCGAATCGCCGCTCTCGGTGGCGATACCAGTCAAAAGCCTGCCCCAGGGCATCGGCATCGAAATCGGGCCAATAGGTCGGTGTGAAATACATTTCGGTATAGGCCAACTGCCAGATCAGGAAGTTGGATACACGCTGTTCACCACCTGTGCGAATAAACAGGTCTGGTTCAGGTGCCCAAGCCATTGTCAGACGGTCAGCCAACATCGACTCGGTGATGGCGTCTGGCGTCTGCGCCAGTTCGGGCTGATCTTTCAGCAGCTGTCGAGTAGCCTGCAAGATGTCCCACCGACCGCCATAATTGGCGGCAATTGTCAGGTGCAGAACGTCATTATGAGCGGTTCGAGCCTCGGCTACCTTGATCAGGTCTTGCAGGCGCGGCTCGAAGGCAGACAAATCGCCCACCACGCGCAGCCTTACCCCTTGATCGGCCAGCTTGCCTACTTCCTTTTCGAGCGTCTGAACGAACAGGCGCATCAGTAAAGAGACCTCTTCCTGTGGCCTGCGCCAGTTTTCAGAGCTGAACGCGAATAACGTCAGGTACTTGACGCCGGCACGGCCACAGCCTTCAATGGCGCGCCGTACCGCCTGCACACCCCGCACATGCCCTGCCGTGCGTGGCAAAAATCGCTGGGTCGCCCAACGGCCATTCCCGTCCATAATGATCACCACATGGCGAGGCGTATCGGTGGCGTCGGGAATGGACTGCGTCGAGCTGACTGACATAGGCACTGAAGATACAGGGTAATAAAACGACGGTTGACTACACCGTCATGATTTCGGCTTCTTTTTGGGCAACCAGCTTGTCGATTTCGGCAACGTGCTTGTCGGTCATTTTTTGAACCTCATCTTGCAGACGACGCTCGTCATCTTCAGAGATTTCTTTGTCTTTGACCATTTTTTTAGCCGAATCGTTGGCATCACGACGCAAATTACGAATAGCCACTTTGGCGTCTTCGCCTTCGGAACGAACCACCTTGGTCAGATCACGGCGACGTTCTTCTGTAAGCGCCGGCATCGGCACACGGATGTTGTCACCCATAGACACGGGATTTAGTCCAAGATCGGAATCGCGAATGGCTTTTTCGATAGGACCCACCATGTTTTTTTCGTAGGGCTGCACGCTAAGCGTACGGGCATCGACCACGGTAACGTTGGCGACCTGACCTACGGGTACAGGCGAACCGTAGTACTCGACCAGCACGTGATCGAGGATACCGCCATGAGCGCGGCCAGTACGGATTTTGGACAGGTTGGTCTTGAGCGCATCGACACTTTTGATCATGCGCTCTTGTGTAGATTGTTTGACTTCTGAAAGACTCATTTCCGTTCCTTTGTCAGACGTGTACCAGGGTGCCTTCGTCTTCGCCCTGAACAACGCGGGCAAGCGCGCCCGGCTTGTTGATCGAAAACACCTTGATAGGCAATTTCTGGTCGCGGCACAGCGCGAAGGCCGTGGCGTCCATGACTTCAAGACGACGCACAATGGCTTCGTCGAAACTGATGCGATTGTATCGGGTGGCGTCGGGATCCTTGTTGGGATCGGCACTGTAGATGCCATCGACCTTGGTGGCTTTGAGGACCACTTCAGCACCGATTTCGGCGCCGCGCAATGCTGCAGCAGTGTCGGTGGTAAAGAAGGGGTTACCCGTACCCGCCGCAAAAATAACGACCTTGCCCTCTTCGAGGTAACGCAAAGCTTTGGGGCGAATGTAAGGTTCGACCACCTGGTCGATATTCAGCGCCGACTGTACGCGGGCGTCAAGGCCCCGATTTTTTAAAGCGTCTTGCAAGGCCAGCGCGTTCATGACGGTGGCCATCATGCCCATGTAATCGGCCGTCGCACGGTCCATCCCTTGGGCGCCGGGCGCTACCCCACGAAAAATATTGCCGCCGCCAATAACAATGGCCAGCTCAATACCCAATTTGGCGACCTCGGCGATATCTTCGGTCATGCGCAAGATGGTACTGCGATTGATCCCGTAAGCGTCTTCACCCATCAGCGCTTCGCCAGACAGTTTAAGAAGAACACGCTTGTACGATCTGGTGGTCATAAGAATTTCCTGTAGAAACAGCCCGTAGTGTGGCCTGATGCGTGACAATGCCCAAGCACGTTTGTGCCCGGGCATTATGACACTACTTGCATGTTACGCCGAAATAGGCGCAACGCAGAAGTTGAAGACGCTTAGTTGCCGGCGGCAGCAGCTACTTCGGCTGCAAAGTCCTCTTGCTTCTTCTCGATGCCTTCACCCACCACATAAAGGGCAAAGCGAGCGATAGAAGCATTCTTTTCCTTCAGCATCTGCTCGACTGACTGCTTGTCGTTCTTCACGAAAGGCTGCGACAGCAAAGTAACTTCTTTCAGGAACTTGGCCACGGCACCTTCGACCATTTTGGTCACGATATCGGCAGGCTTACCCGACTCTTGTGCTTTCTGCTCGGCAACCGAACGCTCTGCAGCGATATCTTCGGCGGCAACGCCACTCGCGTCGAGCGCTTTAGGTTTGGTGGCTGCAATGTGCATGGCCAGGTCTTTGCCGACTTCTTCGTTGCCTGCGAAGTCAACCAGCACGCCGATGCGGCCGCCGTGAACGTAGCTGGCCAACTGATTGGTTGTTTCGAAACGCTGGAAGCGACGAACCGACATGTTTTCACCGATTTTACCGACCAATTCAGCGCGAACGGACTCAACCGTACCGGTACGGAAAGCCATTTCGGACAAAGCGGCGACGTCGGCAGGGTTCTTTTCGGTGATCAGCTGTGCCAGATCGTTGACAAACGCGATGAAGTCGTCGTTTTTGGCGACGAAGTCGGTTTCGCAATTGACTTCGACAACAGCGCCTTGCTTGCCGTCGGCAGCAATAAACAGGCCAATCAGGCCTTCGGCTGTAATGCGGCTGGCCGCTTTGCTAGCCTTGTTACCCAGTTTAATGCGCAAAATTTCTTCAGCACGGGCCATATCGCCTTCGGCTTCGGTCAATGCTTTTTTGCATTCCATCATGGGCGCGTCGGTTTTCTCGCGCAGTTCTTTAACCATCGATGCGGTAATTTGAGCCACAGTTTTCTCCAATTCAGTAAAAGACGCCCCGGGTTTACCGGGGCACGAGTCAGTAACAGCGGGGCCGCGTGTAGCGGCCACAACGGGCGTTACTCGCCGCGCTCTTCCTCGACCTCGACGAACTCTTCTTCGCCTTCAGCCACTTCTTCGACCAGGCCGTTCAGGCGCTGCTCACGACCTTCCAGGACGGCGTCGGCCATGCCACGGGCGTACAGTGCAATAGCTTTAGCAGAGTCATCGTTACCCGGAATGACGTAGTCAATACCTTCGGGCGAGTGGTTGGTATCAACAACCGCAACCACGGGGATACCCAGCGTACGTGCTTCGGCAACAGCAATTTTATGGTAGCCGACGTCGATGACAAACAGCGCATCAGGCAACGTGTTCATGTCTTTGATACCGCCAATGGCCTTGTTCAGCTTGTCGAGTTCGCGTTCGAACATGAGCGCTTCTTTTTTGCTCATTTTTTCGGTTGCGCCTTCGGCTTTCTGAGCTTCCATGTCTTTCAGACGCTTGACCGAGCTTTTAACCGTTTTGAAGTTGGTCATCATGCCGCCGAGCCAACGGCTGTCGACGTAAGGCATACCGCAACGAGCGGCTTCTTGAGCGACCAATTCGCGCGCAGCACGCTTTGTGCCGACGAACAGGACGGTACCGCCACGGGCCGCAGTTTGACGCATGAACTTCGCAGCTTCTACGTACTGGGCAACGGTTTTTTCGAGGTTGACGATGTGGATTTTGTTACGCTGACCGAAGATGAACGGAGCCATCTTGGGGTTCCAGTAACGGGTTTGGTGGCCAAAGTGCACACCAGCTTCAAGCATTTCACGCATCAAAGACATTTAAATTCTCCAAGGGTTTGGTCTTGTACCCAACCTGTATTTGCAAGCGGCCCGCAGGCCTGGACTAAACTAGCCAGACCAAGACGTTAAAAAACGCCAGTTCGGGCCCCGCGCAAACACCCTAAGGTGGCCGGGCACGCGATTTAAAATAAACAAAAGTGTTTTCCTGCTATTTACCGACCTGGTTGCCTCAGTTAAGCCAAAGGCCTACCGAGTTATTAAGCCAAAGGCCCGCCAAGATATTTAACCCCGGCCCCGCCAACCAACAGTCGCTAAATTCAGGAAAGCCTATAATTCTACTATCTTTTTACCCATAGGCTCAAGTTGCACATGACCACCCCTTTAGTCACCGACCCAATCGACCTGGATAAAATGCGCGCGGCCTGCCAAGCGGCAGCCCAAACGCTCGACTTCCTGACGCCCCACGTCAAACCGGGTGTCACCACCGGCGAACTCGATCGCTTGTGTGTCGACTTCATTACCAACGAACTAAAAGTTAAGTCGGCCACTATCGGCTATGCACCGCCGGGGTACCCGCCGTTTCCTGGCGCCATTTGCGCATCAGTCAATCATGTCATTTGCCACGGCATTCCCGGCGACAAGGTCTTAAAAAACGGCGACATCATCAATATAGACGTCACCGTAATTAAAGACGGGTGGTTTGGCGACACCAGCCGTATGTTTTTTGTAGGCGAACCTTCTATCTTGGCGCGTCGCTTGGTCGAAACCACCTACGACTGCATGTGGCTGGGTATCGAACAAGTCAAGCCCGGCAATAAACTGGGTGACATCGGGTCGGCCATCCAAAAGCATGCAGAAAAACAAGGGTTCTCGGTCGTACGAGAATACTGCGGCCATGGCGTAGGCCAGAAATTTCACCAAGACCCCCAAATTTTGCACTACGGCAAGGCAGGCACCGGCATTACACTTGAACCCGGCATGATTTTCACGGTCGAACCCATGATTAACGCCGGCCGCCGCGACATCCGTCAGTTGGCCGACGGCTGGACAGTCGTCACGCGCGACCACAGCCTGTCCGCCCAATGGGAACACAGCGTGCTCGTCACCGACACCGGATACGAAATACTCACGGCTTCGCCCGGCATGCCCGCCCCACCTGCCTTTGTGGGCCAACCCTAACGCTTGCGCCGGCACGTGCAGCATACGACATCGTTCTCGATTTTTCCTGTATTGCACTAAATACAGAGCATGTGGCGGCAGGACGGCTTAACCACCTTAATTTTTTTGCCATCAAAAAATGACCCCTGCCCGCCTGAACGACCTGCGAGAACACTACACCCAGCGGCGCAACGAGGTCATTGAGAGCTATCGAAAACACCTTCGGCCCGAAAAGCTGCTGGGCGGCTTGCGACGCGTAACCGACCAGACCCTGCGCGACATACTAAAAATTAACCCACTGCCACCAGGCGCCTGCTTGGCAGCTGTTGGCGGGTATGGCCGGGGCGAACTGTACCCTTACTCCGATATTGACCTACTGATACTGCTCGCCCGCGAGCCCGACAGCGCAGATCGGGTTCGCCTCGAAGCCCTGGTAACCGCACTTTGGGATCTGGGCTTCGACGTCGGGCATAGCGTGCGCACCCTGGCCGACTGCCAGCGCGAGGCTGCCAACGACATTACCGTTGAAACCGCACTAATGGAGGTTCGATGGCTAGCGGGCAGCAAGCCGCTCCTCGCTTCACTGCAAACGGCAATGGCCGACCAGCGCGATCCACAAGCATTTTTCCAGGCCAAACGCGCCGAAATGCAGCAGCGCCATGCGCGACACCAGGATACGCCCTATTCACTTGAGCCCAATTGCAAAGAAGCGCCCGGCGGCCTGCGCGACCTGATGGTCATATTATGGATAGCGCAGGCCTCCGGAATTGGGCAAACCTGGCAAGAAATCGGCCAGACCGACCTGCTGACCCCGGCCGAGTATCGCGCGCTGCGTCGCGCCGAGCTGGCTTTTAAACGGCTGCGCATAGAATTGCATCTGCTGGCGAGGCGTCGCGAGGACCGCCTGCTGTTTGATCTGCAACCGGCACTAGCCAAAATTTATGGCTTCGAAGCCACCAAAACACGCCGGGCCAGCGAACTGCTGATGCAGCGCTACTACTGGGCGGCACGCGTGGTTAACCAGCTAAATACCATTCTGATGCAGACATTCGAAGAGCGTTTATTTGCCTCGCCGGATGTAAAAGCAACCCCGATCGACGACGACTTCAGCGTCATTCATAACCGGCTGGATATTCGTCGCCCCGATGCGTTCGAACGCAACCCTACGCTACTGCTCAAGGCTTTTTTGGCGGTGCAAGAACGCCCCGAACTGACCGGCCTGTCGGCGCAAGTTATGCGCGCCATGTGGCATGCCCGCCGATTGATCGACACCCAGTTCCGACGCAACCCGGTCAACCGTTACCTGTTCATGCAAATATTGCAGCAGCCGCGCGGTATTGTGCACGCCCTGCGTCGCATGACCCTACTGAATATTTTGCCGCGTTACCTGCCCGAATTTCGCAAGATTGTGGGGCAGATGCAGCACGACTTGTTCCACGCCTACACGGTAGACCAACACACCTTGCGCGTTATTCGCAATTTGCGCCGGTTTACCATGCCCGAACATGCGCAAGAGTATCCGCTGGCCAGCCAGCTGATTGCCGACATGGACAGGCATTGGCTGCTATATATAGCAGCGCTTTATCACGACATTGCCAAAGGCCGGGGCGGCGACCACTCCGAGTTAGGCGCTAAAGATGTCAAACGCTTTTGTCGTCAGCATGGCGTGTCGACCGAAGACACCGACCTGGTTGTATTTTTGGTGCGTGAACACTTGACCATGTCGACGTTTGCGCAAAAGCGCGACTTGTCCGACCCGCGCACCGTTCACGAATTTGCCCGGCGCGTGAACAGCGAACGACGACTGGCCGCACTGTATCTGCTAACGGTAGCAGACATTCGTGGCACCAGCCCCAAGGTATGGAACTCTTGGAAAGGCAAACTGCTTGAAGACCTGTATCACCTGACACACGACGCACTGGGGGGCACACCCCCCGATACCGGTACTGTACTGACCCAGCGCAAAGAAGCTGCTGCAGCAGAGATCCGTTTGCTTGGGCTGCGCGACGAAGCGCGCGAAGCTTTCTGGCGGCAGCTCGACGTTGCCTATTTCTTACGTCACGATGCCGCCGAAATCGCCTGGCACACCCGCCATTTGTATCATCGGGTGGATACTGACGAACCCGTTGTCAAAGCGCGTGTCATCGGCCAAAACCAGGGGCTTCAAATCATGGTCTATATTAAAGACCGCCCCGACCTGTTCGTGGCGATATGCGGGTATTTCGACCAACATACATTAAGCATTCAAGACGCCCGTATTCACACCACACGCCACGGCTGGGCGTTGGACAGCTTTATTGTCTTGCTGCCGCAACACGACACCGATTACCGCTCGTGGGCGAGCCTGATTGAGCACGAGCTGGCCGATGCACTGAAACAAAACCAGCCGCTCCCGCCCGAGCGCCCTGCCGAAGTCTTACGCAAACGCATGTCGCGGCGGTCTCGTGTGTTTCCGATTGTCCCCAATATTGCGCTGGAGCCCGACGAAAACTCAAAGTCGTGGCGCTTGGCCATTACTTCATCTGATCGCCCTGGCTTGTTGTATAGTCTGGCCCGTGTTTTTGCGCGCCACGCCATCGACCTGAAAATGGCCAAAGTGCTTACCCTGGGCGACCGCGTCGAAGACGTATTTATTATTGAGGGCGACGTTCTTGAACACCCCCGCGCGCAATTGCAGTTTGAACGTAACTTGCTGGGGCAATTAAACGATGGCGGCTAATACCGCGTGGCAAAGCGCTGTCTGACGCGCTTTCGACACATACAGGTCCTGTCGCCGACCGTGCCTCAGTTAGTCATAGATAACGCTTGCTACACACTTTTAAATTAACGATTTCCAACGCACGTGCCGCTGCACCGAAAAGCACAGCGCACATGACCTCTTTAGAATCAGATTAAATATGCTGCCAACGTCCCGTACCATGCTTCGCCTTGTTGCCTTTCTTTCAGTGCTTGCTGTCGCCGTTGCGCTGGTGTCTCAGCATTATTTCGATATGCGCCCCTGCGCCTGGTGCGTATTCCAGCGCGTTATCTTTATTGCGATTGCTGTGGTTGCCTGGCTGGGCAGCTTGGGCAAAGGGCCTGGCGTCCTGCAAAAACTTAGCGCTTTGATCACATTACTCTTAAGTTTGGGCGGCATATTGGCAGCCTGGTATCAGTACACCGTTGCAGCCAAACTGTTCTCGTGCGATCTGACCTTTGCCGATCGCTTCATGGCCCAGTCAGGGCTAGAGGCCGCCCTGCCCTGGCTGTTTGGCATTTATGCCACATGCGCCGATGCCCGTGTTCATTTACTGGGCGTCGAATACGCCATTTGGGCTCTGGCTTTGTTCGTCGCCCTGGCGCTTGTCAGTGTTTTTGTTGTTTTACGCCGACGTTAATTTGTCGTAAAAAAACAGCAAAATAGCGTCACAATCGTGGCGCTATTCACCAAAACGTCACAATTACGTTGTTTTTACAACACATCTGTGAACAAAAAAGGGTTTACCCTTATCGTCGTCACAAACCCCTGTCCGTACACTCACTTCAACGCTCAAGAAACGTAGTGCTATCAAGCAAATACGTCATAACAAAAATAGCAGTTCAGGGGTAATTCTCATTTTTGTGCAGTCGTGTTGCCGGGTTTCTAACCCAACAGCAGCAGCTTTTCTTGGTGCGAAGTTTTTACAGTCCGTAGTAAAGTGACGCAGTTGGTTGCATTACTAAAAACAGTGCCGCCAAACGGCATACATTTTCATCAACGTTGGAGAACTAACCAATGAAGTTAAAAGCACTCACCGTGGGCCTGGCCCTCTCGTTCCCCGCACTGGTTGCCGCTCAAGGCACTAGCGTGACTCTGTACGGTACGATTGATACCGCTATCAACTACGTTAACCACATCGGTACTAATGGCGAAGACTACGTTGGTATGAACACACAAACCAACTCTTGGCCTTCAATGTGGGGCCTGCGCGGTTCCGAAAAAATCAGCGACAACCTCGAAGCTGTTTTCAAACTGGAATCGGGCTTTAACTCAGCCGTTGGTAACTCTAACCAAGGTGGCCGTTTGTTCGGTCGTGAAGCCTGGGTCGGCCTGAAAGGCGACTGGGGTCAAGTTGCATTGGGACGTCAGTACAGCATGCTGTTCTGGTCCATGCTCAATTCCGACATCATGGGCCCTAACGCTCATGGTCTGGGCGGTCTTGACTCTTACATCCCCGACCGTCGTCAAGACAACGCTATCAGCTATCGCGGTACGTTCTCGGGCGTAACCGTTGGCGCTCACTACGCTAAGGGTCGTAATGACTACAGCTCGACCGGCACAGCCTCTTGTGGCGTAGACGTCAATCAAGAAAACGCTTGCGCGTCCTACAGCGGCTTGATCGGTTACGATGCTGCTAACTGGGGTGTTAACGTTGCTTATGACGCTCTTCGTGCAGGTCAAACCGCCACTACTACACCTAGCGACGAAGATCGTCGTCTGGCATTCAACGCATGGGCTAAATTCGATGCACTGAAGCTGGGCTTGGTTTATATCAACCGCAAGAACGATATTAACCCCACAACCGCTTTGGGTGAGCGCTCGGACCTCTGGTCGCTCGGCGCCGCTTATGCGCTGACGCCTGCTGTTACTCTTGACGGCTCGGTCAACTACATCAACTTCAAGAACGCATCTGAGTCGTCCAAATCGTGGTTGTACGTTGCACGCGTCAAGTACGCCTTGTCCAAGCGCACTTCGGTTTACGCTTCGGCAGCTTATGTTAACAACCGCGGCCAGGCCGCCAGTTCTGCCAACAGCGGTGTTATTGGCACATACGCCCCTGCCGCCGGCAACAACCAAACTGCCTTCATGACTGGTGTTCGCCACAACTTCTAATCACCTTGGTGACCCGGTCGGTCGGGCTCGTTCCCGACCGGTTTCATCGGTTGATTAAGGTTTAAAACGAAGCTTTTGCTTCGTTGTAGTAACAGAAGTACCGTAGATTTGAGTTTTTAACCGGGTGATGCCGAAGGCATTTACCCGGTTTTTTTATTGCGGGCAACTTTACTGCTTAATACTTAACAAAGCGGCAATGCATTTGAATGGCGCTTTAGGTAAAAGGTGCTGTGCAGCTCTAGGGGCCATCAGGACAAGGTTTGTGCTTACCAATGCAAAAACCCCCAATGTCGGATAATGACATTGGGGGTTTTGCGTTTCAGCGTGCGGCGCGTTCTAAATTAACCTACCAACGCTGCGGTAGCGACTGCAATTACGCTTATTTGCGATCGGTTAGAAACTTGCCTTCGGGCGCAGCGACATTCTTCTGGCGACGAGTATTGCCATCCAGTCCGCCGTCAACTGCCCACTCAGCAAAGCGTGTGGGGCCGGGTTCGAATTCACGAGGCTCCCAGGCATCAGTTAATTGGTCTTCGTCGGCGTAGTATTCAATCAGCCCGCCAGCGGGGTTAACAAAGTACCAGAAATAGGCTGATGAGATGGGGTGACGGCCGGGGCCGAGCTGGGTTTTCCAGCCGCAACGATCGAAATGCAAACCACCGCCGAACACTTCATGAATGTCGCGCACGGCAAAGGCCACGTGATTCAGGCCGACCTTTTTATCTGGGGTTTGCAGCAGAAACAAGTCGTGGTGGCCGCCGTCGGCGTCGCAACGCATGAATACACCGCGACCGGGGTAGCGATCGGACGGGACAAAACCGAATTTTTCGGCGTAAAACTGCTCGACAGCCGCAACGTCGCTGACGAAGAACACAACGTGACCCACTTCAATGGGCTGGGCACGTTCGTACACCGGGCTACGCGCGTTGATACGCGGCTTACTGTTCCAGGTATTGCTTTCACCACAATCGACGCTGACGTCGTGCTTGCGCGTTTTTTGAAAGCTCACCAACATGCCGTTAGGGTCGATACAAGACACTCGACCACTGTCGTGCTTAAAGCCCGCCACGTCGGCCAGGCGACCGGCAAAGCGTTCGACAACGTCGTCAGACGACACGCCCCACACCACATGGCGCAAAGTTGGGCCGGCTTCGATAGGGGCCGGGTAGTCTGGGTCGTTGGCTTTCACGACGTTAACCAGACAACCATTCAGCGTCGAAAACACCAGTTTTTGCTCGCTATCAGACTTGAGCGTCAGGCCCCAGTCGGCAAAGAATTTGCGGCAGGTGTCAAAATCATCGGCACCATACGTAATTTCGTCGATTCCTAGTACATCCATTTCAATTCCTTCGAATAGTGCAACCCCGAACGGTTTGGGGCGCAGCAGGCCATTGCCCGACACGCCCTGCCCGTTGGTGCTATACCCCTGCCCAAGGCAACGGTTGTTCGTTCATGCCCCAGTACACGCTTTTCTGTTCCATGTACTGCAAAATACCTTGACGGCCTTTTTCGCGGCCCAGGCCGCTGTCGCGCCAACCGCCAAAAGGCGTTGAAATAGAAAACACTTTATAGGTGTTAATCCACACATTGCCGGCTTTAACTGCCTTGGCCAATGACCAGGCCTTTTTATAGTCTTGTGTCCAGATACCGGCTGCCAGCGCATAAACGCTGTCGTTCGCCTGCGCTACAAGATCGTCAATATTGTCAAAAGGCATCACCACCAACACCGGCCCGAAAATTTCTTCCTGGCAAATGGTTTTGCTGTTGTCCAGGCCTTCGATAATGGTGGGCAGGTAGTAACTGCCTTTCTCGTAAAGTTCGCCTGCGGGACGTTGGCCACCGCACAACACGCGGCCACCCTCTTCTACACCGATTTTTACGTAGCGCTCAACCGATGCACGATGGCTGTCGCTGATAAGCGGCCCCATTTGAGTGCTTTCGTCGGCTGGATCGCCTACCCGCAATTGCTTGGCCCCTGCCACCAGGCGGGACAAGAACTCGTCGTAGACCGCGCGGGCCACGAACAAACGAGAACCGGCAATACACGACTCGCCCGACGAACTGAAAATGCCATACAACACACCAGCCACCGCGTGATCCAGATCAGCATCTTCCAGCACCATTGTCGGCGACTTGCCACCCAGTTCGAGAGAGGCGGGCATGAACTTATCGGCAGCAATACCGGCAATGTGTCGGCCTACGGAGGTCCCACCGGTAAATGAAACCCGTCGTACCAGCGGATGCCGAGTGATCAGATCACCAATGACCGAGCCCTTGCCGGGCAATACGCTGACCAGCCCCTTAGGCAAACCTGCCTCGTCGCAAATACGAGCCAGTTCGAGCGCCATCAAGGGGGTAATTTCAGCCGGTTTCACAACAACCGCGTTACCGCCCGCCAAAGCAGGCGCCATCTTCTGCGCCTCGCTGGCGATGGGCGAATTCCAGGGTGTGATAGCAGCCACGACGCCCATGGGTTCGTAAACACTCATGGACATGAAGTCGCCACGCGACGGCGTGATGGTGTCCTCCAGGGTTTCGCATGCTGACGCAAAAAACTGGAATGTACCGGCAGCGCTGGCCACCAGGGCACGGGTTTCGTTGATGGGCTTGCCGTTATCCAGTCGTTGCAGCTGGGCAAGATGCTCGGCTTTCTCGCGAATAAGCTGTGCAATGCGATACAACACCGCAGCACGCTCGTGGGGTTTGCGTTGTGCCCAGCCGCTGGTTTCGAAGGCTTTCTGGGCGCCTTGAATCGCCGCCTCGACGTCGTCAGGGCTGGCCGCATTCAACGTAGCGACGACCTCGCCGGTGGCGGGGTAGTGAGTGGCGTAGGTGTTGCCCTGCCCCAAGCGCCATTCACCGGCAATGCAAATAGGCTGCGCATCAGCCCAAACGGGCAATACATCGGGTTTATTCATGACTTCCCTTTGAATACAAGGCTAAACGGCAACGGCCGCAACACGATTTTTGAGCGCACGAACGACGCTGTACACCGTAAGCGCCGAGGTTTTGGGGTTGCTGGCCAACGGCTTACCTTTTAACGTAACGCCCATAAAACCAAACGCACCCTGCGCCTCGTAGTAATGAATGTTTTCGGAAACCGTAGGGTCGGCGTACAACTGCACGGTGGTACGGTCAAGACCGATGCCCGCCAACGAGAGCGTGGCGGCTACGTTGGCGTTTTTAGGATATAAACGCGCCGCATCGCGTGCCGAGCCCTCAAAAAACAACGCTTTTTCTTTAAGGTTACGCAGATCCAGCTTGTCTTCGGCGGGTGTGCCCAGCCAACCCAAAGGCGGCTTGCGCCCAACGTACGTTACCGAGTCAAGCCCTGCAACGCGGGCGGCCGCCAACGCATCAATACCGCCAATGGCACCCGACAGCAAATGCACTTGTGTGTTGCCGGCCTTGGCGGCCGCTTCCAGCGCCTCGGGCAAGCCGGGCTCTGACAGCGCGCCAATAGAAACCACCATGCAAGGCACACCGGCCTTCAGGGCCGGCAGCACATGCGTTTCGATAGCACTGTGGCCAGCGCATTCGACCAGTAAGTCGGGGCGGTCATTAAGCAAATCTAGCGCAGCGGCGACCGTTACTTGGGCACCGCGCGCACTGTCACCCAACTTTGTACGCGCTTCGTCTTGATGACCCTCAGGCACAATAATGCGAGTCATGGCCAGGCGCGGCTCGTCGGCGATCAAATCGAACACCGACTGGCCAATCGCGCCAAAGCCCACCATGGCAATACGTTGAACAGACATAACGACCCCTTACGAACTGAGCGTGATGGGCTCGGGCTGGTTAACGGGTGGCCCTGCAAAAGCCGTTTTAAATTTGCCGATAGACAGCATGTCGATCTCGATCATGAACGGACCGGTTTGCGCATTTGCACGGCTTAATGCGGCACCAAGGTCTTCGAGCTTCGAAACCCGAACATGAGGCATGGCAATGGCTTCGCACAGCTTGGCGTAATCGGGGGTGTGCAGGTCAACATAATGACGACGACCGCCATACTGCGCATCCTGGATGTTCTTGATGACGCCATAACCTTTGTCGTTCATCAGCACGATCACCATATTGGCCTTCTCTTGCACAGCCGTAGCCATTTCACCCAGGTTAAGGATGAAGCCACCGTCGCCAGCAAGCGTCCAGGTCTTTTTACCCGATTGCGTCTGCGCGGCACCAATGGCGGCGCCGATGCCCATTGCCAAGCCCTGGCCGATACCGCCACCCAAAGCATGAACGCCGGCCTTCGCATCGTTCAGATACAGATAACGGTTACCCCAGGTACTGTTGGAAACGGTAACGTCGCGCACCCAGTTAAAGTTTTTACCGACTGCCGACTGCAGTTCGCTAACCAATTTGGCATAAGGGCCAAGGCCATCGACCAAGCCCGCTACAGCGGCCTGCTTGGCTGCGGCAAGATCAGCCTGGAACGCCGGGTCGACGGACGTCTTGCCTTCCAGACGGTTAGCCAGCCCATCGAGCACCAACAAAGCGTCACCATGCACGAAAGCATCTGTTTCGTAGCAACGGCCTTCAGACGCCGGATCGGCATCAACGCGATACAGCGGGCGCGGCAGCTTCAGCTGATACTTGAGGGTCTCGTTACCGCGCAAGCGCGAACCCACAACGACCATGGCATCGCAGGTTTGGTAAAACGCCTCGACGGGCTTGTGCAGGTTAAATGCACCCAGCGATTGAGGATGATCTTCGGGAACAATGCCGCGACCCTGTGTACTCGTAACCACACCAAAGCCGAGCGCCATCAGACGTTGCACGGCCTTGCCTGCATGACGTGCACCGCCACCCAACCACAGCAACGGGCGCTTGGCGCCGGCCAGACGTTCGGCCAAGCGGTCGAGCGCGGCCTCGGCAGGTTGATAAACCGGCACCTCAAGCGGGCGCAGGTCTGTCGGCATGGCAATCAGTGCGCCTTGAATATCGATCGGGATTTCGACACTGACCGGGCCAGTCGGCGCCGTCATGGCGATTTGTACGGCGTGCTTGATGGTGCTGAGCGCAGTCTCGGCGCTGCGCACACGAAACGCTGCTTTAGACACCGCATGCAACATCGTCAGTTGGTCGGGTGCTTCGTGAATATAAGAAAGATTCTGGTCGATGTATTGAGTTTCGATCTGGCCGGTAATGTGCAACATAGGGGTGCCCGCCGTCAGAGCTTCGACCATGGCGCCGGAAGCGTTACCGGCTGCGGTGCCTGTACTGGTCAGACACACGCCCAGTTCGCCTGTTGTACGCGCATAGGCGTCGGCCATGTTGGTACCGCCGGCTTCGCCACGAGCGGGAATGAACCGAACAACACCGCGCTCGCCGAAGGCGTCGAGAATAGGCATGTTGTGAATCGAAATCACACCGAATGCAGTCTTGACCCCGCACTCTTCCAGGAATGCAGCGATGGCTGCCCCAACGGTTACTTCTACGTTTGTTTTATGCATGGCGGGATACTCCTCCGGAAACATCGATATGGGAGCCAGTGGTATAAGAAGACAAAGGTGTAGCTAAGAACAGAATGGCGCGGGCGGCCTCTTCAGGACGACCCAGACGGCCCAATTGGATATGCTTGCGACGCGCCAGATTCAGCGACCACGTTTCCCAGCTTTCGCTCTGGTCTTCGCGGGCCTCAAAGCGCCGACGCCATTGGCCGGAATCGACCAAGCCCAGCAAAATACCATTGACGCGAATGCCTTTGGGCGCGAACTCGGTCGCCATCGAACGCACGAGGTTCATGACGCCGGCACGAGCGGCCGATGTTGCCACCATGTGCGGCTCGGGCTGCGCAGCCAACAACGAATTAACGCAGACGATCGCCGCGTCGTCGTGTTGTTCAAGGGCCGGCAAAAACGCACGCGTGGGGTTAATCACCGAGAAAAACTTCAGACGCAGCTCTTCTTCCCATGCGGCGTCGTCGGTGTCGGCAAAGGTCGACAACCGCCCTTGCCCCGCATTGTTTATCAGCATCGACACGCCACCCAACGACTCGCGCACGCTGGCTGCAAATGTGCGCACCTGATCAGCGTCGAGCACATCGCAAGCCTGCGCAAATATACGGCGACCGGGGAAGTCAGCTTTCAGCTTGGCCACCACGCTATTGAGGCGTTCGGCGCTGCGGCCACACAGCGCAACGTCAGCGCCCTGCGACAGCAACAGTCTGACCGTAGCCAGCCCGATACCGGATGATCCGCCGGTGACGACTGCGACCTTTCCTTCAAGGTTAATCATGTGTTCCTCTTGCATTGAAACCATTAATGTTGTGAGTTTGTCGCAATGACAATGTGATCTAGCAAGCCCGACAGCTCACGCGCCGCACGGCAAGCCTGGCTTGCCAGGTGCGACAGCCGCGCCGTGTCGTCGTCGGCGCTGGACACTGTAATGCCCAGCGATGCAATAATTTTTTGACCGCCACCCCATACGGGTACGGCCAACGTCGCGATTCCTGCCTCGTAGTAATCTTTATCAAAGACGTAATCGGTCTGCCTGTCGTGTTGCATCACGCGGTAAAGCTCAGCTACCGTGGCCGGTGTTTTATCTGTCACCTGATGCAAACGCTCTTCGGGGTATAAAGTTTGCAGCGCATCGAAAGACAAATCACGCAACAATACGCGACCAAACAAGGTCGCGTGGGCAGGCAAACGCGTCCCCAAATGCACTGTGTTGGCGTAAGGGCTGTGCTGGGCCACACGCCCAACGTACACCACCGAGCGGCCGTCGCGAACGACAAGATTGCAGGTGCAACCCGTGACATCGCGCAGGCGCTCAAGTATGGGGCGGGCCAACTCCGTTAAATCTTTGGTCGCCATGGGCTCGAAGCCCAATCGCAGCACCGCAGCCGTCAGACGATAGTCACGGCCTGTCTCATCGCGCTCTATAAAACCCAATTGCTCGAGTGTGGTCAGCAAACGGAATACAGTCGAGCGCGGGATACCCAGCCTGCGTGCTATTTCCGGGGCGGAAAGCACGGGTTCGTGACGACTGAACTGCGACAAGATCAGCAGGCCACGCTCCAGGCCAGGCACCGTGTATTTGTCTTTTTCTTTTTCGGCGGCATCACCTGGCGCGGGGGAAGAGATCGAAATAGACGACGCCGGTAAAGCAGTATCACCGCGCTCGTTCAACTGGGAAACAGATGCCTCATCCCAACCCGATTCCGTATTTGAATGGGCACGCGCCAAGCGATCGTGTGACGTGGCGGTTGGGGTATCGACATGCAAAGTATCGCTCATGCCCGCCCCGTCTTACTTGTTAGCGCCTGGCCAATCAGCGCAGCCACTCGGGCGGGCTGCTCGATATAGCATGCGTGACCAGCGCCTTCGACCAACCCAAAAGCAAACCCATGGGTTTGCGCATAGGCCGCCGACTGTTCTGGCGTGGTCACGATATCTTTGTCTCCGCAGTACACGCGGCAGTTTTCGGGCGTAAAGCCACTGTAGCGGTTGATGTCATCGCCACACAGCAATTCGACTGCCTGTCGATAACCCGCCTGGTTCAGACGCATAGCATTAGCGGTGACTGCCGCCCTTTGCGGCTCGTCTGCAGCGTCGGACAGCAGCCTTGCCGGCAATGCTTTGGCCATGCCAGCGATGCCCAACTGATCGAGGTTGGCCAAACGCCCCTGCCGAACTTGATCGGCACGAGGCGACCCGCCGTAACCCAAAGCTGGGCTGAACACCACATAAGCACGTGCCCTGGACGTGGGTAGGCTGCTATAGCCGGCGGCCATCAGGGCACCCAACGAATGCCCCACCAGCACACAATCGGAGATACCAAGCGCATCGAGCAAGGCATCGAGCCGGGCGGCGTAGTCGGTTGCCAAAGGCGTCGCCTGAGGTAATGGATCAGACTCGCCATATCCCGGGGCGTCCCAGGCAATGACGTGCGCACGGTCGGCCAGCAACCCTGCGCACTGCGCCCACGAGCCCGCACCAGAACTGATGCCATGCAACAGGACGATGGTGTGGGGCCCATGGCCGCACTCGCGTATGGCCACGTCGCCCAAACGCGTGCTCACCCGCCGCGCGGTAAACGCGGGCTCGGAAACAGCGGCGACGGGCGTAACGGACGAGTCGTGCATAAGAAAACCTAAACTAACCGCGCTTGATTTTCGACAGCGGGTGCTCGGGCGGATACGTAGGTGTAATGGGCTTTTTGGCACCAAGCATTACACACATCAACGCATCTTCGTCACCAATATTGATCTCTTCGCGATACACCCCGGGCGGAACCGATACCAGATCGCGATCAGTCAGAATGGTTTCGAAACGTTCGCCATCCTTTTCCAGAATCAGCTTAAGCTTGCCGCGAATGACGAAGAAGACCTCTTCGACATCGGTGTGCAAGTGCGACGGGCCTTCGTGACCAGCCGGAATCACCATGGTCGAGAACGTAAAGTTTTCGGACGGCACAGTGTTGACGTCGGCAGCCACGCCAGTACCGCCAGTACCCACGTAACGCATTTGCGCGCGACGGTACTTAGGATCGTAATCGGCCTGAAACTTAAGGGCATCCCAGTCGTACTTGCGGGTCGAGAACCGCGCAATACGCGTTGTCATCCAGTCTTCAAAGCTTGCGCCTTCCGGGCGGACCCAGGTTGGTTGATCGTTAACTGCTTGCTCGCTCATAAACTCACCTATAGATTTAATGCATGACAAAGCCGCCATTGACAGCCAGGAGTTGGCCAGTCACGAATCGCGACAGGCCCGATAAGAGAAAAGTCACCACGCCACTGACGTCGTCGGGCACCTGCTGGCGCTGAATGGCCCGCTGGTTTTCGTAAAGGTCATGACGATGCTGCGGCACGTACTCGGTGGCCTCAACCAACGTCAGGCCCGGCGCGACGGCGTTAACGGTGATGTTGTCATTGCCCAATTCGCGCGCCATAGAACGCGTCATGGCAATGACTGCACCTTTGCTCGCCACATAAGCCATCAGGTTAGGTGCGCCCCAGAGTGCAGTGTCGGAAGCCAGGTTGACCACGCTGCCTTGCCCCGATGCCCGCAGCGCCGGCAAGCAGGCCTGCGTCATCAGCCAGGTACCCCGCACATTGACTGTCATGACTTTGTCGAATACGTCGGCTTGAAGGTCGACCATATTCTTGCCGCCCGAATTGGTAATGGCCGCGTTGTTAACCAAACCGTCGAGCCCGCCGAGCAGTTCAGTCGCGCGCTCGGCGCACTGCGTAATGGACTCGGGGTTGCTTTGGTCAAACACCACGGCATGCACGTCATGGCCCTGGGCTTTGAGTGCTGCAGCCGCGGTATGCAGCTCGTCGGCCAGAATGTCGGCAATAACAACTGAAGCACCGGCCGACAATACTTGGCGGGCGAACTCGAGTCCCAGGCCACGGGCTGCGCCCGTGACCAGGACACGGCGACCTGCAAGCAGGTTGCCGGCCACATTTGAGGCGTGATTCGTTGCGCTCATGTGATGGCTTCCTTATACCGTCGTAGTGTTAACTTTGGGCACATAGTGCAGGCAACGGCGTTCAGCCCAGACCACCAGGGCGTACGCCACAATACCAATGACGGTCAGCCCGAAGATGGCGACGAACACACCTGCGGTGTTCCCCTGGCCTTCAGAGTCGACCAGCAAGAAACCAAGCCCTTTGTTGCCGCCAACCAGTTCGCCCACGGTAACGCCAATGACAGCGAGCGTTGAACCAATACGCAAACCCGAGAACAGCGCGGGCAGCGACGATGGAAACTCGACCAGACGGAAAATCTGCCAACGCGACGCATTGAGCGTGCGCACCAGATTGACCATGTCGGGATCAACCGTACGAATGGCCGACAACACGTTGATCATGATGGGGAAAAACACAATAAGAATGCCCACCAGAATCTTGGGGTAAATGGTGTAGCCCATCCACATCACAAACAGCGGAGCAAACGCTACTTTCGGCGCGATCTGCAACGCCAGAATGTAAGGGGACAAAATGGACTCGGTGGTGGGCGACAGGCCCAACACCACACCCACGAACAAGCCCAGCATGGCGCCGAGAATGAAGCCAAGAACGACCTCAAGCGCGGTGTAACCGAAGTGCTCGACCAGGTTGCCATCGTGCCACATCCGGAACCCTTCGGTGACCACCGAAGTGAACTTGGGCCAAATGTATTCAGGCGTGCCCAGCCAGCTTGGCAACCACTGCCAAGCGGCCAGCACGAGGGCCAGGACGGCCAGACTACAAGTTAACGTAAATGCATGCTTGGACATGCCTGCTCCTTTCGTAGGTGATGGATGACTGGATGCGCCTACGGGTGCGTTAACACTGGCCGCGGATGAATCCAGACTCATTGACCAGCTCCAACGAACTGGTTGGTGTAAAGGTCTTCAAGCTTCGAAGCTTTGCTGACAACACCTTCTGAAACGTAAAAGTCTTGCACTTTAGCCAGGCGGTCGACGTTCATTTGACCAGGCACTTGCTGGTTGGCATACACGTACTGATTGAACAGATCGAAAATCTGACGAACTTCGCCTTCTTTGCCCTTGAACGCAGGGTTGGCTTCAACATAAGAAGCCACGGCCTTGTCAGTGTCTTTCATGATGAGTGTCATACCCTTGAGCGTGGCACGAACCATTTTCTGGATGAGCTCAGGGTTATTCTTGATCGACTCGTCTGAGGCCAGAATGGCCTGGGCCATGCTGTCGAACAGTTCGTTGGCGGGCATTAAATCGACCTTGGTGCCTGCCGTACGAGCACTGACCACCCAGTCAGGCACACCGGCCATAGCATCGGTTTTACCCGACGAGAACAACTGCCACACACCTGCCGGGCCTGCGGCCTGGATGT
This sequence comes from Pusillimonas sp. T2, assembly GCF_002236805.1. Taxonomy (GTDB): domain Bacteria; phylum Pseudomonadota; class Gammaproteobacteria; order Burkholderiales; family Burkholderiaceae_B; genus Neopusillimonas. The sequence goes on from NZ_NIQA01000003.1 coordinate 109,448, forward strand.
TGGCGTCTTCGCGTGTCAGGCCAGCTTTACGCATCGTGCCAAGCAGCGCGTAGTAGGTGGTATCGGTATAGGCCATGACCGAAATAGTTTTGCCTTTCAGGTCAGCGGGCTTGTTGATGGGCTTGTCGGCATGTGAAGCTATCAGGGTCAACGAACCAGCACCCAGAACGGCCACGGCTTTGACCGGGATACCGTTGGCGCGAACAATAATAGGCGTATCGCCAATGGCGCCGCCAATAACGGCATTGCCAGCACCAATTTGCTTGGCCACATCAACACCACCCTTGCCCGTCACGAAGTTGACCTTCAGGCCTTCATCAGCAAAATAGCCTTCTTTTTCGGCAATCAGCCAGGGCGCAAACGAGGGCAACGTTTTTGGCGCCGGCAACAGATAGGTCACTTCCTGCAAGTTTTTGCCGGCTTCGGCAGCCAGCACTGCCGATGTCGAAAACAATGCGCAAGCGCCCAGTGCGGTCATGGCAAATAGTTTTTTCATTACTTCCTCCGGATTTTTGGGGTGTTGAGGACTGCGTGAATATAGATAGATCATGGGATGCACCCAGCGATGTATGTCTCGCTTTAGTGCAGGGCTTCTTCCTTGCCGATTTTCAGCAAGTCCATCAGGCGGCCAACCAATGGCCCGACTTCGGCCATTTTTCGACGCTCAAGCGGGTTCTCGCGCAAAGGCAAATCGATGGGAATTTCTTCGATAATTGTGCCGGGACGCTCGCTCATGACGAGCAACCGGTCGGACAGCGCAACAGCTTCGACCAGATCGTGGGTGATGAACAAAGCCGTACGTTTCTTTTCGTAGAGCATCTCGGCCAGATCTTGCTGCAGCACCATTTTGGTCTGCGCATCCAGCGCCGAGAACGGCTCGTCGAGCAGCATGACTTGAGGGTCTACCGCTAACGTGCGCGCCAGAGCCGCACGCTGGCGCATGCCGCCAGACAACTGATAGGGATAATGTTTTTCAAAACCCTTAAGGTGGCATTTGTACAGCAGCTCATGCGCCACTTTCATGCGTTCGGCGTGCGGTACACCCGCGATCTCGAGCCCCAACGCCACGTTATCTTCGATGGTGCGCCACTGCATCAACAAATCTTTTTGCAACATGAACGCCACTTCGCGCACAGGCTTGGTCACCAGCTTGCCCGCGACGTAAACCTCGCCCTCGGTCGGGGCATACAACCCCGAGCCCATATTGAGCAACGTGCTTTTGCCGCAACCCGACGGCCCGATCAACGACACGACCTCGCCCTTCTGGATGGACAACGAAACATTGGTGACCGCCGTAATGGGCTTTGAGGTTTGCTTGTCGATAAACGACTTGCGCACGTTTCGGAATTCAATTTCAACCATTAGGTCGGGCTCCTTGATAGCGCATTAAGGCGTTGAGTCAGGACTCATGACACGCGCAATGCGTTTTATATATGAACTGGCGTTTTGTGAATTGAACAAACTTTATCGCTTGAGCTCATCTTAATACATTAGGGATAACCCTTTACCAGGCAAAATAGAGCACAAAACAAACGCAAAATGTCATTAATTTTTCGATCTCAAGCAGAAAAATATTCCATTTTTTTCAGATACTTATAAATTACCGCCACCCATTTTTAGGGGTTTATACCAATAGCTCACCCAACGACACAGACCTAAACTACCTAAAAATAAAACGTCGTTTAATATATGGAACAAACGCAGAAGCCAGTCATTGTACGCAAAGATATGCTTCGTCGTTACACCTAACCGGAGTTCTTAATGTCTGCCGACACCACCCTGCTAACGGTCTTTCTAAAACACGACCAATCGCAGAATCTCGACACCATCCAAGGTAAGCTTAAAGCGGCCGAATGGTGGGATCGCTTCCCGCCCGAGGGCGTTGAAATTGTGTCCTGGACAGTCGCCATGGGCTTCGGGCAAATCGTCACGCTGCGTGTGCCGCCGCACCTGCTCCCCATCGTCAACGTCGAGCTCGAACGCTCGGCTTGGGGTGTTTTCACCACCGAATGTTTTCCCACATATGACTTTATTCCTGTGCGCGAACGGATCAAAGAACGCGTACGCAACGGAGGCCAATAAATGCTAGACCGCTACCTCACGCCTTGCTACCTGGAACCCCACCAGGCCCGCACAAAAGAGCCCACCGCCTACGAGAACTTGCTGGGCGACTCGCTCGAACGCGCCTTTGCGTCGGGCATCGACACCCTTGAGCCGCTGGTTGAATTCCTGAATGCGCAGGGCCCGCAACCGCTCACCACCGACCTCTGGACGCCCGAGGTGCTGGCTGCTGAACTCAGCCGCCTGGCCGCCGAATAATCTGCAACAGGAACGACTCATGACCACTGCTAACGCAACCAACACTGCGAACAACGAAGAGGCTATCCAGAAGATCCTGACCGATGGCCTGAAAGACCTTTGGTACGCTATCTGTCCGTCGGATTTCGTGAAAGAAACGCCCATTTCTTTGCGCCGTTTAGGTCACAAATTGGTGCTGTGGCGCGACGCCGAAGGCAATCCTCACTGTCTGGAAGACCACTGCCCGCACCGCGGCGCACCGCTGTCATTCGGTATTCCACTGGGCAATAAAATTGCCTGCGGCTACCATGGCGTCGAAGTCCGCAGCGACGGCACTGTTGTTTCGGTGCCTGGCAGCCCAGGCTGCAAGCTCGAAGGCTCCCGCCCTACGCGTGCTTTCCACCTGAAAGAAAGCAACGGCGTCATCTTCATGTTCAATTCGTCGGAAAACATCGACGAACCGCCACCGCTGGTCCTGCCAGAGCAACTCGTGTCCGACGAGTACTCGTCATTCCTGTGCTACACCGAATGGCGCGGCGACTACCGCTACGTGATTGACAACGTCATGGACCCGATGCACGGCACTTACCTGCACAAGCAATCACACAGCATGTCGGTAGGTTCGCGTTCGGCTCAGTTCCAGTTGCGCGATACTGACCACGGCGTCATCTTCGAGAAAGCCGGTCAACGCGACGTCAACTTCGACTGGTCTGAATGGGCGGACACCGGCCTGCACTGGCTGCGCCTCGAAATCCCCTACCCCAAAACCGGCGGCCCTGGCGGTAACTTCGGCATTATTGGTTGCTACACCCCCATTGCCCCCAACATTGCCGCCGTGTTTCACTGGCGCACCCGCAAGGTTTCGGGCTGGCAGCGCGATGCGTGGCGCTTCTTGTACAAAAACCGCCTCGAGGCGCGCCACTGGGCCGTGCTTGAGCAGGATCGGGTCGTGCTCGAACAAATGGAACCCGACGCCAACCAGCGCGAGCACCTGTACCAACACGACGTCGGTATTACCCGTGTCCGTCGTCAGTTGCGCAAGCTGGCCACCGAACAACTGGCACGCGGTGTGAAATAAATGACCCTTGCAGCCGCTCTCCCGGTCAGGCATGTCGTGGTGCCCGAGGCACCCGAGCCCCCGAACGCGACCTGGTCAAACTGCCTGGTCGTGGGCAATGAAGTTGTCATCTCGGGCGTCACGGCCAATCCGGCTACCGACGCCCAGGGCAACATCTTATCCACCCATGCCCAGGCTACTCGCATTATTGAAAAAATCCAGGCTATGCTGGTTGCCGCCGGCGGTAGTCTGGACAACATCTACAAACTGGTGATTTATGTCACCGATATCAACGACAAGGGCGTCGTGTCGGAAGTACGTCAGGCTTGGTTCAAGTCGCCTTTCCCCTGCTCGACCTTGGTCGAAGTCAAAGGGTTTGCGTTCCCGAACCTGACCATCGAAATAGACGCCTTCGCCCGTCTTGACGTCTTCATGAGTCAAGCAACCCGTAACTGAACCGGGTCAATAGTTTTGGCTGTGCGCCCGCTGTTCCGGGCGCGGTTGCTGGCGGCATTGTTCTATAGGACAATGCCGCTTTTTAGTTCATATATAAAACAAATAATTATGGCTGCAATAGAACCCTTGACCATCGGGCAAGCCGCGGAGACAGACAAGACCGAAAAATATTCGGTGCCCGGGCTTGAACGCGGCTTACGCATACTTGCCGAGTTTTCGCGACAAACGCCGACCCTGACAGCCCCAGACCTGGCACGCCGGCTACAGGTGCCACGCACGACCGTTTTCCGGCTGTTGGTTACCCTGGAAAACCTGGGTTTTGTCGAACGTCTGAACAACGGTAGAGACTATCAATTGGGCACCGCCGTGCTAAGACTAGGCTTCGAATATCTGGCCTCGTTGAGCATTACCGATTTAAGCCGCCCTATTCTTGAGCGCTTGCGCAACGAAACCGGTTACTCGTCGAATCTGGTAATTCGTGATGCGCGCGACATTGTCTATGTGCAAAAAGTGGCGCCATCCTCGGTATTCAGCAGCTCGGTTCACATTGGCACCCGACTGCCCGCACACGCCACGGTGCTGGGGCGGGTACTGCTTAGCCACCACACCCTCGACCAATTGCAACGGCTCTACCCTGAAGAGCGTTTGCAAGCTCACGGCCCAAACACGCCTGCGACCGTACACGACTTGTTTCGCTTGCTTCAAACTGACAAGGAACGCGGGTATGTGCTGGAAGAAGGCTTTTTCGAATCGAATATTTCGACCATTGCCGCCCCGGTATTTGATGATACCGGCAGGGTAACGGCCGCCCTTGGGCTTACCGTACCTGCTGTCCATATCCCCGACGTTGACCGCGATATTCTTATCGCCAAGGTGGTATCGGCGGCACGCGAACTATCAATGTCACTGAACGCTCGAAATATTTGAAATTGACGACAGTTGCCGAACGGACTGCATGATTTTTTGGCCCACTTGCGCCTGTACCGATGGGTCATCGAACCGAGCCGATGGCCCAGCCACACTCAGCGCGGCAACGGGTTGACCGTCAGGCCCTAAAACAGCGGCCGCGCACGCGCTAATGCCTTGCTCCAACCCCGAATGACTCCAGGCGACGCCACTGCGGGCTATGTCGTCCAGCTGCGCGGCCAACTTTTCGGGCGAGATATCTGCCGACGATGCGAGCCTGCTGACGCCGCTGCCGTCTGCTGCACGTCGGGCGGCCAGTATCGCTTGCCCCGGAGCCGCACGATGTGCCGCAACCCGACTGCCTATGGTGATGAGGCTAACCAACCCGGCCGGCGGCATTTCACGTACAACGTAAACGATATCTTGCCCATCGGGCAGGCTAAGATAGGCCGCAAGACCCAAGGTTTGACATAAATCGCGCACGACACGCCGCCCCGCCGCGACCAGATCGTGGCCCGCCAATGCCGTTGCCGACATCGTCAAGTAACGAAGCCCCACCTGGTGTCCGCCTCCGGGCAATTTTTCGATCATGCCCTCGTGCTCGAGCGTAGCCAGCAAACGCATGACGGTCACCCGGTTAACATCGATCAGACGCCCGACTTCGCTGAGATTTTGCGTATTACCGCCCTGCGCGATGTATTCGAGCAGGCGCAAGCCCCTTATTACAGGGGTGACCAGCGCATTGGTAGACGTGTCGTTATCTTCTGCCATAGTTTATGTCTGTGCGACCAAAGGTACTGACCAGGCGTCATAGGCATAGACCCAGTCTGCGTTGGTGCCTGCCTTCAGCCAATTATTGCCGCGTGAACCGATTTGTATCTGCGCGGTTCGCTCGTGACGAGCCTGTTGATAGGCCTGCAACGCCTGAGGCACGGTCGCGAACTGTGCATCATTCAGGCACCGAGCCAGCACAACGCCGTCTTCGATCGCCTGGCCTGCGCCTTGTGCCATAAAGGGCATCATGGGGTGGCAGGCATCGCCCATCAGTACGCAATGGCCATCAAACCATTTGGGCAATGGGTCGCGCACATACAAGGCCGACTTCAGCACAGTGTCGCAGGCATCAAGAAACGCGCGCGCTTGCGGATGAAAGTCCGCATACAACGATTGGAACTCGCTAACATCACCCGGCGCGGTCCATGATTCCAGATTCCAGCCTTCTTGAGGGATGGTGGCAAAAATGAACATATCTTTTCCACTATTCAGCGGGAAAGTTACGATTTGCACTTCAGGTGTGCTACCCCACCACTTGGTAAAAGCATCCAGATCGGGCAATCCGGCCAGTTTTTCGGTGGGAACAACAGCCCGATACGCGACCACGCCAGTAAATTCGGGCTGCTCGGGCCCAAACAGGGCTGTGCGTACCGATGAGTGAATGCCGTCAGCCCCGATCAGCACATCGACGGTGTCCTGACTGCCATCTTCAAAGCCGATGTGTACTTTGCCGTCGCGTTGCTCAACCGTTTTTACCCGTTTTTTGAACTGCACTGAATCGGGCTGAACCGCGTTTTCAAGGGCTGTCATCAAATCAGCCCGATGCATGGTGAGCTGGGGCGCGCCATATTTTTGCTGTGCTGCATTGGCCATTTCAATCCGTGAAGTTTCTTCGCCCGTGACACCGTCGCGACTGATACGAAACGTAGGACGTGCAGCGGTTTTACGTAAAGCATCGCCAACGCCCAGACCATCAAGGGCGCGCACGGCATTGGGCGTCAGGTTGATATCGGCCCCGACACGTGCGAATTCGCGCGCCTGTTCATACAAAACAACGGTCTTACCCATTTTTTGCAGGGCAATGGCCGCCGTTAAACCGCCAATGCCTGCCCCTGAAATACCAATACGCTGTGCCATGATTATTATCCCTTACGACGAAAAGTTCATTTATGAACAATATGTTCATATTTTATTCATCACGAAGAGAATCATCCATTAGGGTTCACCCTGATCGCAAGCAAGTAAGCATTATCCGGTGGCAATTGCCCGAAGACCGCACATGGATGGCCAAAGAAAATGCCCCAAAGAACCTGTGTTCTTGGGGGCATTAAATGACGCTTCCTAGAAATACCAAGCGCGATAATTCGATGCTATTGCCTTAACTATCGTCACTACCCGTACCCTGGTTGTCAACCGAAGGTACAGCACCGCCGCGCGTCTGACTCAAGCGCTCAAGGTAGCCAGCATCGATATCGCCAGTGATGTACTGCCCGTTAAAGCAAGATGACTCAAAGGTATGCATGGCCGGGTTCAAGTCGGACAAGGTGCTTTCAAGGTCGGACAATGCTTGATATACCAGGCCGTTGGCACCGATTTCTCGGGCGACGGCATCAGCATCGCGCTCGTGAGCAATCAGCTCGGATTGCGTGGGCATATCGATACCGTAAACATTAGGGAAACGCACAGGCGGTGCTGCAGAAGCGAAAAACACTTTGTTGGCACCGGCCTCGCGTGCCATGTCAACAATCTGGCGACTGGTGGTACCGCGCACAATCGAATCATCGACCAGCAATACATTTTTGCCCTTGAACTCCATGTCGATGGCGTTCAGCTTTTGACGCACAGACTTCTTGCGTACAGCTTGCCCCGGCATGATGAAGGTGCGGCCCACGTAGCGATTTTTGATAAAGCCTTCGCGGTAATTTAGCCCCAGGCGCGCCGCCAACTGCATCGCCGAGGGGCGTGAAGAATCGGGGATGGGCATGACAACGTCGATCTCGCCCAAACGCAACGACTTGGCGACGTTGTCGGCCAGATATTCGCCCATACGCAGGCGCGCATCGTAAATCGAGACGCCGTCCATGAGCGAATCGGGACGCGCAAAGTAGACATATTCGAACAGGCAAGGCACCAATTGCGGGTTATCGGCACACTGGCGGCTGCTTAAATTACCGTCAAGATCAATCAGTACGGCTTCACCCGGAGCAATGTCACGCACAAAGTTAAACCCACAACCCGACAACGCCACTGACTCCGACGCAATCATCCATTCGACGCCTTTGTCGGTTTCTTGAGCACCTAAACACAAGGGACGGATGCCGTACGGGTCACGAAACGCCACCATGCCAAAGCTGGCCACCTGCGCAATCACGGCATACGCACCCTTGACACGCCGATGCACTGCCGAAACCGCTTTGAACACGGCGCTTTCATCAAGAGAAGCACCCGTTGCCGCCATTTGCAGTTCGTGCGCAAACACATTCAGCAAGACTTCGGAATCGGAGTTGGTATTGATGTGGCGACGATCGATGCGAAAGAGTTCTTCGCGCAACTCGCGCCAGTTGGTCAGGTTGCCATTATGAACAAACGTAATGCCAAAGGGAGCGTTGACATAAAAGGGTTGGGCTTCGTCGACGCTGTCGCTGGAACCGGCCGTGGGGTAACGCACTTGACCCAGACCGCTGTTGCCAGGCAGCGAACGCATATTACGCGTGCGAAACACATCACGTACCAGCCCATGGGCTTTGTACATGCTGAAAAATTGATCATACGACGTGGCAATACCTGCAGCGTCTTGACCGCGGTGCTGCAGTAGCAACAGGCTGTCGTAAATGATCTGGTTCACAGGGTTACGGCCGGCAACCCCAACAATTCCGCACATGACTGATTCCTGAAATAAAACTTAGTAAGGCAACCATGCCGCCAAAGATGGCGGCAACATTTGTTTAATGGCCTGCACCCCCTGCACCACAACCGGCGACAGGCGGGCATCGCGCCACCACGGTTCTTTAGGCAGGTCGGTATAACCGCCCAAAGACACCAAAATCAATACAATCAGGGCACCACGCAAAACGCCGAACACGACACCCAGGCCGTGATCTGCCGGTGTGAGGCCGGTTTTTTTAATTAATGTGCCCAGCGTTACATTAATCAGGCCTACCAATAGCAGGACCAAAATAAAGACGGCCGCGTAAGCCACGGCAGTACGTAGCAAGTCGTTGACAATGAAAGGCGACAGCCACACCGAAGTACGCGGCCCCCACCAAATGGCCGCTAAAAAAGCGGCCAGATAGGCAATGAGAGATAGAATTTCTTTGACCAGCCCGCGCAGTAGACCCAAAAACCCCGACACAGCCAATATGGCCAACACGATGTAGTCGAAGCTGGTCACTTGCTTGAGATAAAGCCGTTGTCGTAACCCAGCGCACGCAAGCGGGTTTGTGCTGCCTGAGCCGCTTCGCGAGACGGGAACGGGCCGACGCGCAAGCGGAACGTAGGCTTGCCGCCCGCCGTAGCCGACTGAACAAACGCGTTGGTAACGCCCGCTTCAAAAAGCTTGTTTCGACGCGCGATAGCGTCTTGTTCTGTGGTGTAGGCCGCAATCTGAAGCACGAATTGGCCAGACTGCGACGGCGTTGACGACGCGGCTGCAGCAGGTTTCCTACCTTCGAGCAATGCCAGGGCAACCGCCCCGTCGTCGGTACGGCTATCGGGACGCGCGGGTGGGGTTTTTGCGGGCTCGGCGGGTTGGGTCGGCGCTGCGGTCGGTGCCGACGAAGACGTATCTGCAGGTGTTGACGCCCCGGACGCTGTCGATGCAGTGCCCGTTGAGGCACTGGCCCCTGAAGCAGATCCAGCGACCGAAGAAGACGAAGCCGTCCCTGCACTACCGGCGGTAGCTGCGGCACCTTCTTGCGGGGCTTCAGGCTCGGGAAGCTGTTCGATAGTAATTGCGCCCGGCTTACCGCCTTGTGCACCATTGGCCAGGTCAACCAAAGCCTGATCAGGCGGCGGCATGACTGCAGGCACCACAATGGGGCTGACCGGACCGCCGGGTGGCGGATCGGTATCGATGAGCATGGGCACCACAATAACTGCTGCCACAACCAGGGCCAACGCACCGACAAGGCGCCGACGCGCGCGAACGCGCATTTCGTTGGCCTGAGCTTCGGCCGGACGTACAGACGTACGACGCCCGGCGCTTGAATCAGACCCTTTAGAGAAAAACCCCATGACGACCCGTAGTGACGTTAGCTGACTTTGCGGCCAAGATGGTCTAAAACCGGTCCAACCGCATGAAACGAACCAAACACAAGAATTCTATCATTGTCGGCCGCCTGTTTTTGTGCCGCAGCAAAAGCCTGAACCGGATTGTCAAACATCGAAACAGTCACGGGCTCGTCTTTGCCTTCCTGAGGACCAATGACTTTATAAATATGCTCGGCCATCGCCTGGGCTGTAGCGGCGCGCGGGCCATCAAGGGTCGCGCAATACCAGTGATCGATACGCGGCGCCAACTTGGCCAGGGTTTCGTCAATGGCCTTGTCGGTAAACATACCCACTACCGCATGCGTGTAAGGGTAAAAGGGCATGCTGTCGAGATTTTGCGCCAGCACAGCCGCCGCATGCGGGTTATGCGCAACGTCGAGCACAACGGCCGGCGTACCGGGCAAAATTTGCATGCGTCCCGGTAAGGCGACTTGCGCCAGACCAATACGAACAGCCTGTTGCGGCACGACCAGACGGTCGCGCAGGGCTTCAAGCGCTGCCAATACAGCGCTGGCATTAAGCAACTGATTCGCGCCGCGCAACGCCGGATACGCCATACCGCTGCGCCGCTGATTACGCCCGCCATAAGCCCATTGTTGACGATCGCCCGAATAATTGAAATCGCGACCAAACAGCCATAAGTCGGCGCCAAGTTCGGTGGCGTAGTCAACCAGCGTTTGCGGAGGAACAGGGTCAGCGCAAATCGCCGGACAATCTTTACGATAGATGTGCGCCTTTTCCCAACCAATTTTTTCGCGGGTATCGCCCAGCCACTCGGTATGGTCGATATCGACGCTGGTAATGATGGCGCAATCACTGTCAATGATATTGACAGCGTCTAGTCGCCCGCCCAGGCCTACTTCCAGAATGGCGACGTCGACTTCACTGTCGGCAAATTGCAGTAAAGCGGCCAGCGTGGCGTATTCGAAATAACTTAAAGAGATGTCGCCCCGGGCCTGATTGATGCGGTCAAACTGCTGAATAATTTGTGCATCGGTGGCGCTTGCACCATTAACCCGGATGCGCTCGTTAAAGTGCACCAGATGCGGCGAGGTATACAACCCAACCTTGTAACCCGCTGCCAATAAAATGGCCTCGAGCATGGCGCAAGTTGAGCCCTTGCCGTTGGTGCCCCCCACCGTAATCTTGACAAAGCCCGGCGCATCGACGCCCATGCGCTGGGCCACCGTCTGGATGCGTGTCAGCTCCATGTCGATGGCTTTGGGGTGGGCACTTTCAAGATAAGCCAGCCAGTCGTTTAATGAACTGGCTGTGGTGGGAGTTTGCAACATAGCAGGTATTAACACCAAAAAAAACCTATTTTACCTGCGCCGAGGCGGTGGAAGATCGGTACAAGAACCATGGGCCACTTCGGCCGCCATACCAATAGACTCGCCTAGGGTGGGATGCGGATGGATGGTTTTACCGATATCGACGGCATCGGCGCCCATTTCGATGGCCAACGCAATTTCGCCGATCAGGTCACCCGCATGGGTACCCACGATACCTCCACCCACAATACGATGGGTTTCAGCATCGAACAGCAACTTGGTAAACCCTTCGTCACGCCCGTTGGCAATCGCCCGACCCGACGCCGCCCAGGGGAACAACCCCTTGGTTACGGCAATGCCCTGTTGTTTGGCATCGTCTTCGGTTAACCCAACCCATGCGACTTCAGGGTCGGTATAAGCTACCGACGGAATGACACGTGCGTCGAAGAAGCTCTTCTGGCCGGCAATAACCTCAGCCGCCACATGCCCTTCGTGCACAGCTTTGTGCGCCAGCATGGGTTGGCCGACGATGTCGCCAATCGCAAAAATATGCGGCACGTTCGTGCGCATTTGACGATCAACCGAAATGAACCCGCGATCGGACACCGCAACACCAGCATTTTCGGCACCAATAGCGCGCCCATTGGGCGTGCGCCCTACGGCTTGCAACACCAAATCGTAGCGTTGTGGTTCTTTGGGCGCGCCTTTACCTTCAAAGGTTACCCAAATACCATCATCACGCGCTTCGGCGCCCACGGTTTTGGTTTCGAGCATGATGTTGTCAAAGCGATGGGCATTCATTTTTTCCCATACTTTGACCAAGTCACGGTCGGCGCCTTGCATCAAACCGGTCTGCATCTCGACAACATCGAGACGCGCACCCAAGGCGGAATACACCGTCCCCGTTTCGAGGCCGATAATGCCACCGCCCACGATGAGCATTTTTTGAGGCACGGCGGGCAACTGCAACGCGCCCGTCGAGTCGACAATACGAGGATCTTTAGGCAGGAAAGGCAGTTTTACCGACTGACTGCCGGCCGCAATAATGGCCGAGGCAAACTTGACGACCTGAGCATTACCCTGGGCATCGGTGACCTTCAAGTGGTTGGGGTCGACAAACTGGCCGTTACCGTTCACAACCTTGACCTTACGGGCCTTGGCCATGCCAGCCAACCCACCCGTCAACTTAGACACCACACCGTCTTTATAGGCGCGCAAGGCATCAAGGTCGACTTCAGGTTTACCAAACGAAAAACCATGCGAAGCCAGCGACTGGGCCGCTTCTGCAACGCCCACCGTGTGCAGCAAGGCTTTTGAGGGAATACACCCTACATTCAGACAAACCCCACCCAAGGTGGCATAGCGCTCGACCAGTACGACGGACAGCCCCAAGTCGGCGGCACGGAAGGCCGCAGAATAACCGCCGGGGCCGGCCCCAAGCACCACGACATCGCATTGGATATCAGCGGAACCAGCATATGCAGCTGACGCAACCGACACACTCCCCGGCGTTGACGATGCCCCGGCCTGAGCTGACGCGTTTCTTTCAGCCGTTGCGCCTGTGGCTGGCGCACCAGTTTGGCCTGCGGCGGAAGCCGACGCTTTGTCAGTGTCGACGGCGCCTTGGGTGGCATCGATTTGAATCAGCGCCGCACCTTCAGCGACCTTGTCGCCCACCTTAACCAGGACCCGGGTCACAACCCCGCCCTGCTCGGCCGGAATTTCCATGGACGCTTTGTCGGACTCGACCGTGATCAGGCTTTGTTCAGCCTTGATGGTGTCACCTACATTCACCAGCACTTCGATGACTTCGACCTCGGCGAAATCGCCAATGTCGGGAACTTTCAGTTCTACGCTGCTCATGGGATCCCTTATAGCGCGATACGACGGAAATCAGCCAGCAAACTGCCCAGATACGCGTTGAAACGCGCCGCCGATGCGCCGTCGATGACCCGGTGGTCGTACGAGAGCGACAACGGCAACATCAGGCGGGGCTGGAACGCACTACCATCCCACACCGGTTGATGACTGGAGCGCGAGACACCCAGAATGGCCACTTCTGGCGCATTGATAATGGGTGTAAACGACGTACCGCCAATACCGCCGAGCGACGAAATGGAGAAGCAGCCCCCTTGCATCTGAGCGGGCGACAGCTTACCGTCGCGCGCCTGCTTGGCCAGCTCGGAGGTTTCGGCTGCAATATCGAAAATACCTTTTTTATCGGCATCACGAATTACCGGCACAACCAAACCATTGGGCGTATCGGCCGCAAAACCAATGTGGTAGTACTGCTTGAGAATCAGGTTATCGCCTTCAAGCGAGGCATTGAACTCGGGGAACTTCTTGAGCGCAGCCACACATGCCTTGATCAGGAAGGCCAGCATGGTGACTTTGACCCCCGATTTCTCATTTTCTTTATTGAGCTGAACGCGCAGAGCTTCCAGGTCGGTAATGTCGGCAAGGTCGTTATTGGTAACGTGCGGGATCATGACCCAGTTGCGGCTCAGATTCGCACCCGACAGCTTTTTAATACGCGACAGCGGACGCGATTCGATCGGACCAAATTTGGCAAAATCAACCTTGGGCCAATCGATTACGCTGAAACCGCTGCCCGAAGCCGAGCTGGTCGCCGCTGAACCACCTGCCAACGCCTGCTTGACGAAGCCGCGAACGTCATCAATGACAATACGGCCTTTCGGGCCGCTGCCACCAACGCGCGTCAGGTCAACACCCAATTCTCGCGCAAACTTGCGCACCGACGGCGACGCGTGCGGCAACTTGTTCAGTGGCCGATCATTACCGTAGGCCTCGGTTGGCGAGGGACGCACGGGAGGCTCGCCCGCGGGGCGGGCCTGATCGGGCGCAGCTACTGCGGTCGCTGTCGAGGCGCCAGAGGCCAGGGAAGCACTATTGTTCGTGTCGCTTGCCTCAGACGCGCTTGCCGCTTGCGAAGCGGCGCTGGCTGTAGCAACCGGCTCGCCCGAAGTTTTGACTTCAATCAGCGGCGAACCCTTGCTGACCTTGTCACCCACCCTTACCTTGATGGCCGTCACTACGCCCGCATGAGAAGACGGCACTTCCATGGAAGCCTTGTCGGATTCGACTGTGATCAGGCTTTGGTCAACCGCTACGGTGTCGCCCTCGGCCACCAGCACCTCAATAATCTCGACTTCGGGGAAATCGCCAATATCGGGGACTTCGACCACAACAGACCGACTTGCCGCTGCTGGCACCGAAGCTGCGGCCGGCGCAGCAGAAGCGGCCGGCGCAGCAGAAGCGGCCGGCGCAGCAGAAGCCGCCGCCGGTGCAGTCGCCTGCGTAGCACGCACGTCGTCAGCCGGTTTAGCGGCAGGGGCTGACGCAGCCCCTTGCTCGGCAGCCTCGAGCTCAAGAATCAGAGAGCCTTCTTTGACCTTGTCGCCCACGTTGACCTTAACGGACTTGACCTTGCCCGCTGCGGTTGACGGGATTTCCATCGAGGCCTTGTCGGACTCAACAGTAATGAGGCTTTGCTCTTCTTTTATGGTGTCGCCCGGGGCGACCAATACTTCAATAACTTCTACATCGTTAAAGTCGCCGATATCGGGTACCTTAACTTCGACGAGGTTGCTCATGTCGTCTCCCTGATCAGGCGTATTGTGGGTTGGCTTTGTCTGGGTTGATCCCGTATTTCTTGACCGCTTCTGCGACTTTCTCGAGCGGGATCAAACCATCGTCGGCCAACGAACGCAACGCAGCCACCGTCACGAAACGACGATCGACTTCAAAGTGTTCGCGCAGCTTGGCGCGGAAATCGGAACGGCCGAAACCATCGGTACCCAACACTGTGAAACGGCGGTTGTCGGGTACGAACGGACGGATTTGGTCGCCGAAGAGCTTGACGTAGTCCGTAGAGACCACGATGGGGCCTTTGGTACCTTGCAACTGTTGCGTAACGTAAGGTGTGGGCAGATCTTTCGCATCGGGGCGCAGCAAACGCTGGCGCTCGCAATCAAGACCGTTGCGACGCAGCTCGGTAAAGCTGGTCACGCTCCAGATGTCGGAGCTGACGCCCCAGTCTTTCTCGAGCATGTCTTGTGCGGCAATGACTTCACGCAATATGGTGCCCGAACCCATAAGCTGGACGCGCAACTTGTCGTTGTCGCTGCCATTGCTCTTGAGCTTGTACATGCCCTTGATAATGCCCTCTTCGTCGCCGGCTTTCAGGCCAGGCTGGGCATAGTTCTCGTTCATGACGGTAATGTAGTAGAAGACATTTTCCTGGTCTTCGACCATGCGCTTGAGGCCGTTTTGAATAATAACTGCCAGCTCGTGTGCGAACGTAGGGTCGTAGGACACGCAGTTAGGAATGAGCGCAGACATGATATGGCTGTGGCCATCTTCGTGCTGCAAGCCCTCGCCATTAAGCGTAGTGCGCCCTGCGGTACCCCCCAACAAGAACCCGCGTGCCTGCATATCGCCTGCCGCCCAAGCCAGGTCGCCAATACGCTGGAACCCAAACATGGAGTAGTAGATATAGAAAGGGATCATGATGCGGTTATTGCTGGCATACGACGTGGCCGCCGCGATCCAGGAGCTGAATGCACCGGCTTCGTTGATACCCTCTTGCAATAACTGACCGTCGGCAGATTCTTTGTAGTACATGACCTGGTCTTTATCGACCGGGGTGTACTTCTGACCTTCGGGAGCATAAATACCGATCTGACGGAACAACCCTTCCATACCGAACGTACGGGACTCGTCGGCCAGAATAGGCACAACGCGTGGCGCCAGCGCCTTGTCGCGAAGAATCTGGTTAAGAATGCGCACAAAACCTTGCGTAGTCGAAATTTCGCGGCCTTCGGCGGTGGGTTCGAGCACAGGCTTGAACGCCTCCAGCGCGGGGGCCTTGAACTGTTCGGTGGCCCGCGGGCGACGCTTGGGCAGGTACCCACCCAGCGCCTGACGGCGTTCGTGCAGGTATTTCATCTCGGGCGAGTCTTCAGGCGGCTTAACGTAAGGCAAAGCCTCGAGCTGGTCGTCGGGCACCGGAATATTGAAGCGGTCGCGGAACTCGCGGATGGTGTCGAGGTCGAGCTTTTTCTGCTGGTGCGAGGGGTTTTTGGCCTGGCCGACATGACCCATGCCGTAACCCTTGATGGTTTTGGCCAGAATGACGGTGGGCTGCCCTTTATGGTTGACGGCCGAACTGAAGGCCGCATAAACCTTGTGCGGGTCGTGACCGCCACGGTTCAAGCGCCAGACATCTTCGTCACTCATGCGGCTGACCAGCTCCAGCAACTTGGGGTGCTTGCCAAAGAATTTTTCGCGTACGTAGGCGCCATCGTTGGCCTTGTATGCCTGATACTCGCCGTCGACGGTTTCTTCCATGATGCGGCGCAAAATGCCTTCTTTGTCGCGCGCCAAAAGCGGGTCCCAGTAGCCGCCCCACAGCAATTTGATGACGTTCCAGCCACTGCCGCGGAAATCGCCTTCAAGCTCTTGAATAATTTTGCCGTTGCCACGCACGGGGCCGTCAAGGCGTTGCAGGTTGCAGTTAACAACAAAAATAAGGTTGTCGAGTTTTTCGCGTGCGGCCAGGCTGATGGCGCCGAGCGATTCGGGCTCGTCCATTTCGCCGTCGCCGCAGAATACCCAGACTTTGCGCTTGCTGGTGTCGGCAATGCCACGGGCATGCAGGTACTTAAGGAAGCGAGCCTGATAAATTGCCATGATGGGCCCAAGGCCCATAGACACCGTCGGGAACTGCCAGAAATCGGGCATTAGCTTGGGGTGCGGGTACGAAGACAGCCCCTTGCCGTCAACTTCCTGACGGAAGTTGTTAAGCTGATCTTCGCTTAAACGACCCTCGAGGAAAGCACGGCCATACACACCGGGCGAACTATGGCCCTGAAAATAAACCAGGTCACCGCCATGATCTTCCGTTTCAGCATGCCAGAAATGGTTTTGACCACAACCGATCATGGTAGCCAAAGAGGCGAACGAAGCGATGTGACCGCCAAGGTCACCGCCGTCAGGTGGCGAATGGCGATTGGCCTTGACCACCATCGCCATGGCGTTCCAGCGCACATACGAGCGAATCCGGGCCTCGAGGGCCAGATTGCCAGGGTGTGCAGGCTCGAGCCCGGGCGGGATGGTGTTGACGTACGCGGTATTGGGCGAAAACGGGATATGAGCGCCGGAACGGCGCGCCAGATCAATCAGGCGTTCGAGCAAAAAGTGGGCGCGTTCGGGGCCTTCTTGTTCAAGAACAGCCTGAAGCGCTTCGAGCCATTCTTGGGTTTCGACAGCGTCAATATCGGCTTGCGACGCGGCACCGACTTTTTCAAGAGAGGACATTAGAAGTCTCCTGTGTGTTGTATGTGAAACTTAGCCTGATGAAAGCCGTGAACCCGTTGTAGCACGTAATTTACACGCGCGAAAACCCGCGACCTTGGCGTAAGACTGCAGCCATTCTAGGAAAGTGTTCAGCTTTGATCAAGCAAAATTTCACTTTATGGCATGAGTTTTTATAATGTGAAAAACAAAGGATTATGCATAGGGCTAAAATAGCCGCGTCGAGTACATCTACCACTATGGCCACACCTCCCCGAAAGTCCCTCATTCCAACGACGTTTTACGAGCAGGCACAAAAGCGACGCGGCCTTTATTGGCTGACGCCTTTCATTGTCCTGATCTTGTACCTATGCGTTATGGGGGCGTTTTTCTGGATGCAGCGCATCCAGAACGACAGCGTCATGTTTGTCACTATTGACCAGGAGGTCCGCCAGCAGCGCCTGCTTATGTTGGTGGTGGCGTTATCATTGGTTATCGTGGTCAGTCTGCTGGCCTTGTGGCGCTATACCCGCTTTCGTACCCGGGCCGAAGCCGCCCTGCTGGCCGAAACCGGCTTTCGTCGCGCCATGGAAAACTCCATGTCCACCGGGATGCGCGTTTTCGACATGCAAGGCCGAATTGCATACGTCAATCCTGCGTTCTGTCGCATGATCGGCTGGAACGAAGCCGACCTGATCGGGCGCACCACGCCCTTTCCGTACTGGATCCCAGGGCGTCACGCCGAACATCAAGAAACACTTGACCTGCTGTTGTCCGGACGCACCCCAAGCAGTGGCCTTGAAATTGAAGCCCAACGGCGCGATGGCTCGCGCTTTACTGCACGCATGTATGTATCGCCTTTGCGCGACCACAACGGTGACCAGATCGGCTGGATGACGTCCATGACCGATATCACCGAGCCCAAACGCATTCGCGAGGCCCTGACGGCCGCACACGAACGCTTCATGACCGTGCTCGAGGGCCTTGACGACGCCATTTCGGTCGTAGCCGACACCCCAGACGGTCTTGAGCTTCTGTTTGCCAATCGTACCTACCGACGCTTTTTCGGTGCCCAATCGGCCGGCCATAGCGAACTGCTCGGCGGGCGCCTAGGGCGCTTCACCGACGAAACCATCGACACTTACTCCAATTCAGCGCAGCGCTGGTTCGAAGTGCAGCACCGCATGCTAGCCTGGACAGATGGCCGGCGCGTAAGGCTGCAGGTGGCCCGAGACATCACCGAACGGCGCACTCACGAAGAAGAATCCCGCATACAGCAAGAAAAGATTCAGCTCACGAGCCGCCTCACTACTATGGGTGAAATGGCATCGTCGCTGGCGCACGAACTGAACCAGCCGCTAACCGCTATTGCTAACTACAACATGGCGGCGGTGGCCATGATCAAAGCGGGCAAGGCCTCTCCCGAAACCCTGCTCGATGCCCTAGAAAAAGGCGCAAGACAGGCTGAACGAGCAGGCAAAATCATCAGCCGCATCCGCGAATTCGTCAAACGCAGCGAACCGCGCCGCCAGCGCGTCCCCGTCAACCGCATCCTCGACAACGCCATTTCGTTTGCCGAAATCGACGCCCGCAAGCGGCAGGTTGTGATCGAAAAACACCTGCCCGATGACCTGCCCGACGTTCTGGCCGACCCCATTCTTATCGAACAGGTATTATTGAACCTTTTGAAAAATGGCGTCGAGGCCATGGAGCACAGCGAATATCGCACGTTGCATGTCGTGGTATCTAATCAATCGACCATTGTCGAAGTCGCGGTCATCGACCGCGGACACGGGCTGAAAGACCCCGAGCGCCTTTTCGAACCGTTTTACAGTACCAAGTCAGAAGGTTTGGGCATGGGCTTGAACATCTGCCGTACCATCATCGAGTCGCACCACGGTCGCCTATGGGCGGTTGCCAACCCCGATGGCGGTACGATTTTCAGGTTCACCCTGCCTCGTGCCGCTCAAAACGAGCCCAACCCGCCAGAGAATCACCAGGAGTTGCAAGCATGACCACAATTGTTTCCGATACCGTTTTCATCGTCGACGACGACGAGGCCGTCCGTGACTCGTTGCGCTGGTTGCTCGAAGCCAACGGCTACCAAGTCCAGGCCTTCGAAAGCGCCGAAATCTTCCTAGACGCCTACGACCCTGATCAGGTCGGTGTGCTGATTGCCGATGTACGCATGCCCGGCATGAGCGGTCTCGAGTTGCAAGAGGCGCTGATTGCACGCAACTCGCCCCTGCCAATCGTATTCATTACAGGCCACGGCGACGTCCCCATGGCGGTGTCCACCATTAAAAAAGGCGCCGTTGACTTCCTCGAGAAGCCCTTCAACGAATCCGACCTAAGAACGATTGTTGCGCGCATGCTCGAACAAGCCACCGAGCGCGCATCTAAAGCACAAGCACAAAAGAATCATCAGGCAGTGCTTAGCCGACTGACCACGCGCGAACAACAAGTACTCGAGCGGATCGTCGCAGGCCGCCTGAACAAGCAAATTGCCGGCGACCTGAACATCAGTATCAAAACCGTCGAAGCACACCGCGCGAACATCATGGAAAAACTCCAGGTCACCACGGTTGCCGACTTAATGAAAATTGCGCTGGCCGGTGCCGAAGGAAACGTATGACGGCTCGTATTATCGATGGCAAATTGCTGTCAAACGCCATCAAAGAAGAGGTCGCCCAGCGCGTCGCTACCCTGAAGACCAATGGCCTTACCCCGGGTCTGGCGGTTGTACTTGTAGGGGAAGACCCGGCGTCCAGTGTGTATGTGCGCAATAAAGCCGCAGCATGCGAAAAGGCAGGGTTACATTCCGAAGTCATCCGTCTGCAGGCCGACATCACCGAAACCGCCCTGCTCGACGTCGTGCGCGGCTTGAACGCCAACCCGCGCATTCACGGTATTCTGGTTCAATTGCCCCTGCCCGCGCACCTCGACGCTGCCAAAGTCATTGAAACCATTGCGGCCGATAAAGACGTCGATGGCTTTCACATCAGCAACGCCGGTTTGCTCATGACAGGTCAGCCGCTGTTCCGCCCCTGCACGCCTTACGGCATCATGAAGATGCTCGAATCTGAAGGCGTCGCCTTGCGCGGCGCCGAAGCCGTTGTCGTCGGCGCCAGTAACATCGTCGGCAAACCCATGGCCATGCTCTTGCTTGCTGCAGGTGCCACGGTCACCATCTGCAATTCTAAAACGCGCGATCTGCCCGCCCAAACGCGCCGGGCCGATGTCCTGGTTGTGGCAACTGGTCGCCCCGAAATGATTACCGGCGACATGGTCAAGCCAGGCGCGGTGGTCATTGATGTCGGCATCAACCGACTACCCGACGGCCGCCTGACAGGCGACGTCGAGTTTGCATCGGCCAGCCAGGTCGCAAGCGCCATCACTCCTGTCCCAGGCGGCGTCGGCCCCATGACCATCGCCATGCTGCTCGTCAATACCCTCGAAGCCGCGGAACGTTCTGCCGGCTTGCGTGTCTAAACTGCATGTCATCTGCGTTGGTCCGCCGCTGGCGGGCTGACGCAGCCGCTGCAATCCTCTCTTCGTTGTGCTCATGAATCAAAATCCTTTGCTCGTTCCCATCGACACCCTGATCGACTACGCCGTGGTTCAACCCGCGCACATCGAGCCGGCCGTCAAGACGCTTATCGAAGAAACGCGCAATGCCATTGAACAAGCGGCATCGCCGCAAACCCCCGCCACCTGGGAATCCTTGATCGACCCGGTTGAAACCGTGTCGGGTCGCCTGTGGCGCGCTTGGTCGGTTGCAGGCCACCTGAACGCCGTTGTCAACACGCCCGAACTGCGACAAGCCTACAATCAGTGCCTGCCGTTGATCACCGAATTCTCGACCTGGATAGGCCTGCACAAAGGCTTGTACACCCAATACCAGCGCCTGCACAACAGCCCGGAATTTGCACAGTTGCCCGCCGTGCGGCAACGCATTATCGAACTGGCGCTGCGAGACTTCCGGCTAAGTGGCGTTGAACTCGAGGGCGAGGCACGCGAGCAATATGCCCAAATCTGCGATGACGAAGCCCAGGCCTCGCAAAAATTTTCTGAAAACGTACTCGACGCCATTGACCAATGGTTTTTTCTTGTCGAAGACGCCGCACGCCTTGAAGGCATCCCTGCCGATGTCTGCGATGCCGCCAAGGCCGATGCCGAAAAGAACGGCCAAACAGGCTGGCGCCTGACACTGAAAATGCCGTGCTACCTGCCAGTCATGCAGTACGCCAAAGACCGCAGCCTTCGCGAAACGCTTTACCGTGCCTACGGCACAATTGCCTCCGAGCAAGGCGATACCCGTTTCGACAACACCCCGCTCATCGAACAGTTGCTTGACTTGCGTGCCCGCGAAGCCGGGCTCCTGGGTTTTGCCAATTTCGCTCAAATGCGTCTCGAAACGCGGATGGCCGACACCGCAGACCAGGTACTCGACTTTTTGCGCGAACTGGCAGCAAAAGCCAAACCTCATGCGCAACGCGATCTGGCACAGTTGCAGGCCTTCGGACGCGAAACCCTGGGTATCGATAGGCTCGAACCCTGGGACAACGCTTATGTCTCCGAACGCTTGCGCGAAGCGCGCTATGCCTACTCCGAAGACGAAATCAAACAATACTTTACCGAGCCCAACGTCGTGGCCGGCTTGTTTGGTGTTGCCAAAACCTTGTTCGGCGTAGAAGTGCGCGATACCGGCCTGACGGCCTGGCACCCCGATGCGCGCGTGCTTGAGGTACTGCGTGATGGCGAACCCTGCGGGCACTTGATGCTCGACCTGTACGCACGCCAGGGCAAGCAAAGCGGCGCCTGGGTCGACAGCGAACGAACCCGCCGCCGTGCAAACGGGCAATTACAAACGCCTGTGGTCTACCTCACTTGCAATTTCACGCCGCCAGCCAATGGCAAGCCGGCGCTGCTTACACACGACGACGTCATCACCCTGTTCCACGAAGCCGGCCACGCCCTGCATGCCCTGCTCTCCACGGTCGATGACCCCGGCGCGTCAGCCTTCGCCAGCGTCGAATGGGATGCCATCGAACTGCCCTCGCAATTCATGGAAAACTTTTGCTGGGAATGGAAAGTCGTCACACAGATGTCATCGCATGTCAGCACTGGCGAACCCTTGCCCCGCGCCTTGTTCGACAAGCTCCTGGCTGCACGCAACTATCAAAGCGGGATGCAAACTGTCCGTCAGATTGAGTTTTCGCTGTTCGACATGCGCATCCACAATCAAGCCAACGGCTTGCCTATTGCCGACGTCATGCAAACCCTCAACGACGTACGTAACGAAGTCGCCGTGCTTTTCCCGCCAGAATGGCACCGCTTCCCGCATAATTTTTCGCACTTGTTTGCTGGCGGCTATGGCGCCGGCTACTACAGCTACAAGTGGGCCGAGGTCTTGTCAGCCGATGCCTATGCCGCATTCGAAGAAACTGCCCTGACCACCGAATCCGGCGAACCCGATACGCTCAATGCCGAAACCGGCCGCCGTTTCCGTGACGAGATACTGGCGGTTGGCGGCGCGCGTCCGGCGGCTGAATCATTCCGTGCGTTCCGTGGCCGCGATGCGCAAGTCGACGCACTACTGCGGCATAGCGGCATGTCCGAATCCGCTGCCGATAACGCACAACCGGCGTAACGACGTCGCCCCTGCGGCCGTTTTACCTCGTTTACTTGTATCAGGGTCACACCATGCAATTTTCGCTAAAAGGCAAAGTACAACGTTTTGTCTCTACCGCTATCTTTACCGTGATTGCGGCCGCCGGCCTATCGGCTACCCCCCAGGCACTGGCCAACGCTTTACCCGGCGCCCCGGCGGTAGCCGACACCCCGCGCGAAACCCAGGTACATAAAATCCGGGGTTTTTTGCCCGATTTGCGTTTTAGCTTGGTCGGCCCGGGCGAAGCGCCTGTCACGGCCGCCACCTACAAAGGCAAAGTGGTCATGATGTTCTTTGGCTATGCAAGCTGCCCTGACATCTGCCCCACGACCATGGCGCAGCTTTCCCAGGTCATGCATGGGCTTGGCGACCAAGCCGACAACGTACGAATTCTGTTCATCAGTGTCGACCCGCACCGTGATACCTCTGAAAAACTCCAGGCCTATGTACAGGCATTTGATACGCACGCTATTGGGCTAACGGGCAGCGAAAAGCAAATAGCCGAAGTTGCACGCCGCTACCGGGTGGCCTACCAAATCGAAAAGCCACGCGCCGACAACCCCGACGCCTACGAAGTGGCCCACAGCCGGGGCATTTATATTTTCGACGCCGATGGCAAGGCCTCGATTCTGGCATCGGATAGCGAATCGGTTGAAGCCCTGACAACCGCAGTACGCAGCTTGCTGCCCGTCACACAGCAATAAGACATCGAAACACCGTGCATCAGCCCACGGTTCGCATAAAAATGATGGCGGCCCATGGCCGCCATTTTTATCGAGGTAAGCATTCGGGGGATCAAAGACGACCCCGCCGTTTAATCAGGCACTGATTTGTCGATTTGCGTCTCGCAATGCAGTGCGCAAGCCTTCCTCGATCACCGGGTGATAAAACGGCATATCAAGCATTTGTGAAATCGTCATGCCTTGCTGGCAAGCCCACGACAACAAATGCCCCAGATGCTCGGCCGCCGGGCCGACCATTTCGGCCCCCAGAAACCTGCCGGTTTGCTGCTCGGCGTACACACGTAACAGGCCACGGTTCTTGAGCATAACCCGCGAACGCCCTTGGTCGGCGAAGTCGACCTCGCCAATAACAACGCCGCTGTCAGGCAACTGATTGAAGCGCAAACCAGCATGCATGACCTGAGGGTCGGTAAACACCACCGACAGCGGTGCCCGTCGCGTACCCGCCGATACTGCAGGATACGCCGCCGCATTCTGCCCGGCGATACGACCATCGTCTGCAGCTTCGTGTAGCTGTGGCCATTGCGCGTTGACATCGCCAGCCAGAAATACAGGCACACCATCAAGCTGCAGCGTTTGCCGGTTAAATGCGGGCATGCCGCGATCATCGAGTTTGGCCAGCGTGTTCTCAAGCCCAAGGCCTGCAACGTTGGGGCGACGTCCAACGGCCAACAAAACATAATCGTAATGTTCGGTGTGCTGCCCACGACGATCGCGATACTGAACACGAACCCCTTGATCGCTGCGCTCAACCGAGCTCACCTCGGCATTCAGACACAGCGGGAACTCGGCGCTGAACGCCTGAAAGGCACTGTCGCGTACGGCAGGATCGGAAATGCCCGCCAGGCCGCCGCTGCGCCCCAAGACGGTCACGCGCACGCCCAGACGAGCCAACGCCTGCCCCAGCTCAAGGCCGATCACCCCGGGGCCGACAACCAGAACACTATCGGGTAAGGTGTCCCAGGCAAATACGTCGTCGTTGATAATGGCACGATCGCCCAGGCCAGCGTACATATCGGGCACAACCGCCGAAGAGCCCGTAGCAATAACGACACGCGACGCCTCGACAACCGTGTTGTCGCCCACCTGCAACTGCGTATTTCCGATAAAACGGGCATAGCCACGCAAGCGATCTGATGTCGGGATGCCATTAACGCTGTCAAGCACAAACCCGACAAAACGGTCGCGCTCTGATTTGACACGCTCCATGACCTGATGACCGTCGATACGGATCGGACCATCGACATGAACGCCAAACGGCGCGGTATGTCGCGCATGATGCGCTGCTTCAGCGGCAGCAATAAGCAGTTTGGACGGCATACAACCCACGCGGGCGCAGGTGGTGCCATAAGGGCCACCCTCGATCAGCAACGCGCTTAGTCCTGCTGCCTTGACCGCACGATATGCGGCCATGCCTGCTGTGCCGGCACCAATAATGGCGACATCGGTACGACGGGTCTGGCTCATTTCCATTCAGTCACGAAATCTTGGTAGTCGGGACGCGCGACCGGATCAGGCGTACCGATCGGCGTACCAATAGCCAGATACCCCAAGAATAGGTAATCGAGGCCGTCGTAACCCAGCGCTTCGTTGACCTCATCTACATAAGTCCCCAGGCCAGTGCTCCAGAACGCCCCATAGCCCAACATATGCGCTGCGTTAAGCATGTTGGTGGCAGCTGCCCCAGCGGCTAGTACACGCTCGTGCTCGGGGATTTTGGTATTGCTGTGGTCGATGCGGCAAGCCATGCCCACCAATAAAGGCACCTTGGCCAGCCAACTACGAATGGAGGCTTCTTTTTCGTCGGTTAAAGGCTTGCCTGCGCGACGGGTAGCACCAATGGCCAGGTCGGCAAACTTGCCCACGGCCTGATCGCGAATCAGCGTAAAGCGCCAGGGGCGCAACTTGCCATGATCGGGCGCGCGCATGGCGGCTTTCAAAATAAGATCGAGATGCGCATCGGTAGGCCCCGGCGCTTGTACAAACTTGTTCGATTGACGTGACAACAGAAAATCAACAGCACTAACAGATGACATGCATAATCCTTAAAGTTTTAGCCCGTTTGCGCGGCCCGAATCATGAGCGCCTTCATGTCGCGAATAGCCTTTTCCCAGCCATCGAAAACAGCGCGAGCCACAATGGCATGCCCGATATTCAATTCGGACACGCCGGGTAAGGCGGCCACGTGATGCACATTACCATAGTGCAAACCATGGCCGGCGTTAACCCGTAGACCATGCGATACCCCAGCAACAATGGCAGCCCGTATACGCTCGAGTTCGCTGGCTTGCTCGGTTGACCCCTCGGCCGCTTCGGCAAACGCACCCGTATGTATTTCAATAATAGGCGCACCCGCCTCGCCGGCCGCGGCGATCTGTTCAGCGTCAGGGTCGATAAACAACGACACCCTGATGCCTGCATCGGCCAACTGCTTGACCGCCGCTTGCACCTGGCTGAAATGGCCTCGGACATCAAGCCCGCCTTCTGTGGTCAATTCGGCGCGCTTCTCCGGGACCAGACAGACGTCTTGTGGCAACACCCGACAGGCGATGTCCAGCATTTCCGTCGTAATGGCACACTCCAGATTCATACGCGTCAACAAACGCGGACGAATGGCAAACACATCGGCATCTTGGATATGCCGGCGGTCTTCGCGCAAATGCAAGGTAATGAGGTCTGCCCCGGCCTGCTCTGCGCGTACAGCCGCTTCGATAGGGTCGGGGTAGGCCGTGTGACGCTGCTGGCGCAGCGTGGCGACATGGTCGATATTGACGCCGAGCTCGATCATGATGCGTCTTTACTTGCTTCGGGGGCTGCTGCCGATGGCGCCGCCGAGTTTTCGAGCCAGCCGCCGCCTAACGCTTTGTAAAGCTCGACACGGTTCATCAGCGAGTTCAGCCCGGTATCCAGAAAGCTGCGCTGCGCGTTATACAAAGTGATTTCGGCAGCCTGCACCTGCAGGAAGCTGTCAATACCATTGTCGTAGCGCAACTGCGCAATTTTCAGGGACTCGGCCGCCGACGTTTCGAGATCGCGCAATGCGTTCAATTGTTCGGCATAGGTCGCTTCGCCCGCCAAAGCATCGGCCACTTCACGAAACGCCGTTTGAATCGACTTTTCGTATTGCGAGACGGCAATATTTTTGCGCGCTTCGGCCAGGTCGAGGTTACCCCTGACGCCGCCCGAGAAAAGCGGCATCGTCAATTGGGGTGTAAACGACCAGAAACGGTTAGCCCCGCTGAACAACCCACCCATGGCGCCACTGGCAAAACCCAGCATGCCGGTCAGTGAGATATTGGGAAAGAATGCTGCCCGCGCGGCGCCGATATTGGCGTTGGCGGCCAACAGGCCGTTTTCGGCCGCAATGATGTCGGGACGACGCGTGAGCAAATCGGACGGCAAGCCTACGGGAATTTGCGCCAACAATTGATCTTGACTAAACGCCGTTGCCTGCGGCAAGTTGGACGGTGTTGTGCCCAACACCAGTAACAAGGCGTTTTGCGCCAGTTGTTCAGCCCGACGAATTTCTTGTAGATCGGCACGTACCGAGTCTAGCTGGCTCTTGGCCTGGTACAAATCAAGCGACCCAGCAACGCCAACGTCGTACCGTTGCTTGATCAGGTCGTAAGACGACTGACGCGCCTTGAGCGTGCGCTCGACCAAAGCCCGCTGCTGCTCGATGGCGCGTAACCTGAAATAGCTTTCAGCCACTTGCGAAATGAGCGTTATATGTACCGTGCGGCGCGCCTGCTCGGAAGCCAGAAACTGCTGATACGCCGCTTCAGACAAATTACGTACCCGACCGAAGAAATCGAGCTCGAACGAGGTAATGCCTACACCGGCCTGATAGACCCGGGTAACGCTGGGCGCCGACGCCCCGCCTGCACGCAGGTCGTCGGGCATGCTTTGAATAGACGCGTTGCCGCCAACGCCGATGGTAGGCAACCGCTCGCTTTGCTGAATGCCGAACAAAGCGCGCGCCTCTTCGACTCGGTCGATAGCGATACGCAAGTCGCGGTTATTTTCAAGGGCTACCTGAATCAACGACTGCAGCTGCGGATCGCGAAAGAATTCACGCCAGCCCAGGTCGGCCGAAGCACTAACCGGCATGGCCGCCGGTGATGTCGGCGCATTGGGGAACATACCCGGCACCGGCGCGACCGGACGCTCGTACTTAGGGGCCAAAGAGCAGCCCGCGAGCACCAGACTGGCCAGCACCGGCGCCAAAACAAATTTCAATGTAGAACGTGTCATGCTTGCCCCCCATCGTTGCCGGACTGGGGTTCCTGAGTCGGTTGTGAAGGCTTGCCCAGCAGTTTAGGGCGTGTCTTGAAAATCGTCATGATGACTACAAAAAAGGTCGGCACAAAGACCATCGCCAAAGGCGTAGCGGCCAACATGCCCCCTAGTACCCCAAGACCCACCGCGTTCTGGCTGGCTGCGCCCGCCCCGGTGGCAATGGCCAATGGAACCACACCCAAAATGAAGGCGAACGACGTCATGAGGATGGGACGGAAACGCAGCTTGGCAGCCTCGATTGTCGATTCGACCAGACCCTTGCCATCGGCATAGGCATCTTTGGCAAACTCGACAATAAGAATCGCGTTTTTAGCGGCCAGACCAATTACCGTAATCATGCCAACCTGGAAGTACACGTCGTTGGACATACCCAGCGCTGAAACCAGACCGACGGCGCCCAGCATGCCCAACGGCACCATGAGCATGACCGACAACGGGATCGCCCAGCTTTCGTACAGCGCGGCCAACAACAGGAAGACCACAAGCATGGCCAGACCCATAAGAACAATGGATTGACTGCCCGCCTGGATTTCCTGGTAAGAAAGCCCCGTCCATTCGTAACCGATTCCCGGCGGCAACTCTGCAATCAGGCGTTCGATTTCGGCCATGGCTTCACCGGTGGAATAACCGGCTGCAGCGCCGCCACCAATACGAATGGATTCGTAACTGTTATAGCGAACGACCTGAACCGCGCCTTGGTCCCAGGTGGTGGACACGAAGGACGACAACGGCACCATCTTGCCTTGATTGTTGCGCACGTTCAGCTTGAGAACGTCTTCGACCGACATACGGGCCTGCGCATCAGCCTGCACCCAGACGTTCTGCATACGACCCGCGTTCGGGAACTTGGAGACGTAGGAAGAACCGAGCGACGTCGCAATCATGGTGGAGACTTCGCTGAAACTCACGCCAAGCGCAGCCGCCTTGTCACGATCGATATCGAGGCGCAGTTCGGGGCCCGCACCCAGACCCGTGATACGGGTATTGGCAAGAATGGGGCTTTGCTGTGTCAGCTGCAAGAGTTGCTGCGATGCCGCCATCAGGGCCTCGTGACCAATGCCGCCACGGTCTTGCAGGCGCAAATCGAACCCCGAGGCGTTACCCAATGAGGAAATGGCCGGCGGCACAATGGCGAACACCATGGAGTCGGGCAGACCGAACAACAAACTTTGCGTGGCCTTGCCGGCAACCGCCTGGGCGGAGTTCTCCGGGCCGGGCCGATCTTCGAAGGATTTCAGGGGGACAAAGGCCAGGGCGGCATTCAGACCATTGCCGTTAAAACTGAAGCCTTGCACCGTCACCACGTTTTCAACGCGCGGGTCATTCATAAAGAACTGTTCGACACGCTCGATGGTTTCCATGGTCCGGTTCGACGTTGCACCCGAAGGCAGCTCCATGTTGGCAATAAGGTAGCCCTGGTCTTCCTCGGGAAGAAACGACGTGGGAAGCTTGGTGTAAAAGAAACCCAATGCGCCAAGCAGCACAACGTAAATGAGCATGATCCGGCCGGTGCGCTTGAGACTGCGACCTACCCACCCCTCGTAGCGATGCGTAACGCGATCGAAGGAACGGTTAAACCAACCAAAGAAACCTTTTTTCTCGTGGTGCGCGCCCTTGGCAATAGGCTTGAGCAACGTGCCGCACAAAGCCGGCGTGAAGGTCAGCGCCAAGAAGCCCGAGAACAAAATGGATACCGCCATGGCGATCGAGAATTGGCGGTAAATAATACCCACCGAACCGCTCATGAACGCCAACGGGAAAAACACCGTGGACAGTACCAGCGTCATGCCGACCACGGCGCCGCTAATTTGCGGCATGGCAAGCTTGGTGGCCTCTTTGGGCGGCAGGCCGGTTTCCACCATGATGCGCTCGACGTTCTCGACCACCACAATGGCATCGTCAACCAAAATACCAATGGCCAGCACCATGGCAAACATGGTCAGCACGTTGATAGAGAACCCAGCGGCCAACATGACCGCAAACGCGCCCAGCACGCAAACGGGCACCACCAGCGCTGGAATCAACGTATAGCGCACGTTCTGCAAGAACACGAACATCACGATGAACACCAACACCATTGCCTCGAACAAGGTATGAACCACCTGTTCGATAGAGATTTGTACGTAAGGTGTTGTGTCGTACGGAATGGAGTATGTAACGCCGGCCGGGAAGAACTTGGCCAGCTCTTTCATTTGTTGCTTAACGCCTTCGGCTGTCGACAAGGCATTGGCATTTGTCGCCAGCGACACCGCAAAGGCTGCCGTGGTTTTGCCATTAAGACGAGCGCCGAACTGATAGTTGTCGGAGCCTACTTCGACCCGCGCAACGTCTTTGACTTTTACACTTGACCCGTCGGGATTCGCCCGGAGCACAATATTTTCAAAGTCGGAAACCGACGACAACTCACCGTTGACCACAATAGGCGCCGACACCCGCTGATCATCGGGGTTTGGCGGGGCGCCTAGAATACCGGCAGAAATCAGCGTGTTTTGCTGGGCAACTGCTGCATTGACCTCGGACATGCTGAGATTAAAACCCACCAATTTGGCCGGGTCGACCCAGATGCGCATGGCCTTGGGCGCGGCAAACAAACGGAAGTCGCCCACACCCGGCACGCGCGAAATCGGGTTCTGGACATTACGCGAGATGTAATCGGCAAGCGTGACCTGGTCCATTGAGCCGTCGTCAGACGACAGCGCAACCACCAACAAGAAGTTGGAATTGGCCTTGCTGACCCTAAGCCCTTGCTGCATGACCGCCGCAGGCAATTGAGCCGTTACGTTTGAAATGCGGTTTTGCACATCAACTTGCGCAAGTTCAGGATCAGTTCCGGGTGCAAAGGTCGCCGTGATTTGTGCGTTCCCGTATGAGTCGCTGACCGACTCGTAGTACAACAGGCCGGTTGCCCCGTTGAGCTCGTTCTCGATGACACTGGCCACCGAGTTTGCGACATCTTCTGCCGATGCGCCAGGGTAACTGGCCTGAATGGACACGGCTGGCGGCGCAACTTCGGGGTATTGCGATACCGGCATATTCGGAATCGCCAGGAGGCCGGCCAGCGTAATGGCCAAAGCAACAACCCAGGCAAAAACCGGTCTTTCGATAAAAAACTGTGGCATGTGCGCTTACTCTAGATTCGATTTAAAAGGGGCACACCCGGTGTGCCCCGACCGTCTGGATTATTCTTTGGCGGGCGCAGCGTCGGCCTGGCCGTCGCCGGCTGGCTTAGGCGCCTGCCCTTGCGGGTTTGCGCCCGAACTTTGTGCATCAGCCTTCCAGGGTTGCGGCGCAACCGGTGCGCCTGGACGGATCTTCTGGAAACCTGCAACAACCACGACATCGCCAGCCGAAACCCCTTTTGTGATCAAGTAGCTGCCGCCAACCGAAGGCCCGACCGTCACCGGCACAGTCTTGGCTACGCCCTCTTGTACGATGACCAGAGAGCTGTCTCCGTTGGTGTCGCGCTGTACCGCCTGCTGAGGCACCAGCAAGGCCTTTTCATCAACGCCCTGATCAAGCCGTACACGCACGTACATGCCCGGCAACAAAATTTGGTCTGGGTTAGGCACTTCGGCACGCAAGCTGACTTGACCGGTAGACGGATCGACAGAGACCCCGGAGAACAGCAACTTGCCGGCTTGATCGTATTCGGTGCCGTCTTCAAGCAGTACCTTGACTTGTGTGCTGCCATCTGAGGACTGCGTCAAAACGCCGCTGGCAATGGCCTTGCGCAGCTGAGCCAGCTGTGTTGTAGACTGCGTGATATCGACATAAACGTTATCAAATGACTGGACATCGGCCAGCATTGTGGCCTCGGCTGCACTGACCAGGGCCCCTTCAGTAACGTAAGCTTTGCCAATACGACCGGCGATAGGCGACGTCACTTTTGTGTACCCCAGATCGATGTCGGCAGACTGCAGGGCAGCCTTGGACGCAGCAACGGCGGCATCGGCTTGTGCGGCAGCGGCCATGGCGTTGTCATATTCTTGTTGGCTGACAGCACGATCTTTGACCAGACGCGCATACCGGTTAGCCAATAGCCTTGCGCTACGGGCATCGGCCTGGGAACGCTGCAGCTGAGCCGCCGCCTGGTCGCGCACCGCCTTGTAGGGTGCGGGGTCTATAGTGAAAAGATGCTGGCCCTCTTTAACGTTGGACCCTTGCTGAAAATTGATGGCGGTAACAATACCGGTAACCCGTGCCCTAACCTGAGCGTCTTGCAGCGCAGAGACGCGGCCGGGCAAATCGACGGTGACCGTGGCCGCCTTGGGCTCGACCGTAATGACACTGACCGGAACCTTCATGCCGCCGGGGCCCTGCGCTGGGGGATCGCCGCAAGCGACCAGGGTAAGAACTGAAAAAAGTACAGCTAGGCGTGCTTTACTCTGCAGAGCGGGCAGCAGAAGATTTGGCATGTAACGGCTCCGGCTAAAACCCGGCTGTGCGGGCGCACGCCGGGCCTGTAAGGTTTGGTAAAAAAGGCAGTATATAACGAAACCCACCAGTACAGTAATGGCGAATTTATTACAAAACTTTACTGCACACAAGCAAGTTTGACCAGACCGAAACAAGGCGCAAACGTGCGACGTACCGCTGAATTACCCTAGCAAAAGGGCGTCGTCAGACACCGTTTCACCACGCACACGCTCGAACATGGCCAGTAACTTGGGCACATCCATACCCTCGCGCTCTGTTCCGGAAACATCGAGCACAATGTTACCCTGATGCAGCATGATTGTGCGATCTCCGACATCGAGCGCTTGTCGCATACTGTGCGTGACCATCAGCGTCGTCAATTTATGCTCGTGCACAATTTTGCGGGTCAAGTCGATGACAAAGTTTGCCGTACGCGGATCAAGCGCGGCGGTATGTTCGTCGAGCAACAAAATTCGCGACGGCTGCAACGTCGCCATCAGCAAACTGACTGCCTGGCGCTGCCCGCCCGACAGCAACCCGATACGATCGGTCAGCCGATTTTCCAGCCCCAGACCCAGCGTTGCAAGGGCGGCCCGAAACTGTTCGCGTTGTGCCTTGCGCACGGCCCGCGTCAACCCGCGCCGCTGCCCCCGACAAAACGCCAGCGACATGTTCTCTTCGATCGTCAGGTCTTCGCAAGTACCCGCCATCGGGTCTTGAAATACCCGCGCCACGCGGGAAGCCCGCGCCCAGACCGGTGCGCGGGTAACCTCAGTGCCGTCGATGACGATACTGCCCGAATCAACGGACAAATCGCCCGAAATGGCGTTGAGCAACGTTGATTTGCCCGCCCCGTTGGAACCGATAACCGTAATGAACTGCCCTGTCGGAATGTCGAGCGACAAACCGCGCAGTGCACGAGTTTCGATGGGCGTTCCAGCATTAAACGTAATGTGAAGGTCTTGTGCTTTCAGCATGACATTACCCCTTGGTGCCCGAACGCAAGCGCTTTTTAAGTAGCGGGATGACCAGAGCCACCGTCACCAGCACAGCCGTAATCAAATTAAGGTCTTGCGCCTGCAAACCAATAAAGTCGGCGTTAAGGGCAAGCGCCACAAAGAACCGGTAAAGCACCGCGCCCAAAATGGCGGCCAGCGTCATGAACAGAATACGGCGCGATGACAAAACGCTTTCGCCGACAATGACAGCCGCCAGACCAATGACAATAGTACCGATACCCATGGAGATATCCGCCCCGCCCTGCGACTGTGCGAACAATGCACCGCCCAGCGCACAAAGCGCGTTGGCGATGGCCAGCCCCAGTATGACCATTGAGCCGGTGGCCACGCCCTGAGCCCGCGCCATGCGCGGGTTGGAGCCCGTAGCCCGCATGGCCAGCCCCGACTGGGTGCCCAAGTAGGCATCGAGCAGCAGCTTGACCACCAGCACGACCAGCACCATCAGCAACGGCCGGAAGACAAAGTCATCGAAGCTTTGCGGTTGCAATTCGGTAAAGACCGTAGGGTCAGTGATGAGCGGGATATTGGGCGCGCCCATGACGCGCAAATTAATCGAATACAACGCGATCATAACCAGGATGCTGGCCAGCAAATCCATAATTTTGAGCCGGATATTTAGCCACCCTGTCAGGGCGCCGGCCAGGGCGCCAGCTGCCATAGCCGCCAGAGTTGCTATGAACGGATCGACATCAGCACCGATTAGTACTGCAGCAACCGCGCCGCCCAACGGAAAGCTGCCGTCGACAGTCAGATCGGGAAAACGCAGTATGCGAAAAGAAATCAGGACGCTCAAGGCGACCAAGCCAAAAATAAGGCCGATCTCCAGCGCGCCCCACATCGAATAAATGGACATGCCAGCTCCGGGCCGGGGTTACCCCGGCCAGATGTGAATTTATTGAATAACGTTTGCCGCCGATTTGATCAGGTCGGGAGACAACGTCACCCCCTGCTTCTTGGCAGCATCCAGGTTCAAGTGCAGCTCGAGCTTTTCGCCCATTTGAGAAGGCATCTCACCGGGCTTGGCCCCTTTCAGGATCTCGACCGCCATTGCGCCAGCCTGCAACCCCAGGTCGTAGTAATTGATACCCAGCGCTGCGATTGCACCCCGCTTGACGCTGTCGGGATCGGAGGCCACCAGCGGAATCTGAGCATCGTTACCGACTTTGACCAGCGCCTCGTAGGCCGAAACCACGTTGTTGTCGGTGCTGGTGTAAATGACATCGACGCGACCGATAAGACTGCGTGCGGCGGCCCCAACGTCGACTGTACGTGGCGCACTGACTTCAGCCAGAGTCATGCCGTAATCAGGCAGCAGCTCACGCATCTGACGCACAACCACCGCAGAATTGGCCTCGCCGGGGTTGTACACCATACCCACTGTTTTGGCGTTGGGCACCACCTGTTTGATCAACTCGATTTGACGCGTCAGTTCAAGCTGATCGGAGACCCCGGTAACGTTGGTGCCCGAGGGCTCGAACGAAGGCACTAACTGAGCTTCGACGGGGTCGGTCACTGCCGCATAGACCACCGGAATGCTTTTTGTGGCCGCCACGACGGCTTGCGCCGACGGGGTGGCAATAGCAACAATGACGTCCGGCTTGTCACCGACAAACTTGCGGGCAATTTGTGCCGCGATAGCGGTATTGCCCTGCGCCGTCTGGAACTGCCACTCCAGACCTTTGTCTTCGGTGAACCCAGCCTTTTCGAGCGCCGCTTTGACGCCATCTTTCAGCGAGTCAAGCGCGGGATGCTCGACAATGGAAGTGACGGCGACCGACTGGGCCCCCGACAAGGCAGGCAACGCAAGGGCCAGGGCCATTACGGCGCCCATTACAGGTTTAATCATTGCTGACCGCATAGAGGTTCTCCTGAAGATAATGAACGCTATTTTACTGAAACCTTAAAAACAGATTAAAAGCTCGCACGGCCTGTAGACCGAGTCTGCGACAACAAAGAACGTGCCCACTGCACAGCCGGCAAACCGTAATCGCGCTCGACGACATGGGCGCGGTCAAGTAGCTCGGCCACCGAGACATCAAGCAACGGTCCTTTCAAGGCCAGTATCACCCGATTGCCTGCGTCAATTTCCGGCAACTCGATCACCCGTCCGTCAAAGGCCTCGCGAATCCGTTGGATGTTCTTTGGAAAGCTGGCATGGTCACCGAACAGGTTCACTGTCATAACGCCAACGTCATCCAGCGCGTGATAACAATCCTGATAAAACGCAAGGGAATCGCGCACAGGACCTTGCGCCTCAGCATCGTACAAGTCCACCATAAGCGCGCGAAAACGCCCGACGTTTTCGGGGCGCGCCACCCAAAGAGCGGCATCGTCATGATCAATCACCGACCGCTTTGATTCGGGCAAGCGGAAATAAGCGCGGCAGATCGCTGTAACAGCAGGATTCCATTCGGCAGTGATCAGTTGCGAAGCCGTTGTCTTGTGCGCAAAGCGCAACAACGACCCCGCGCCCAGGCCCATAAAACCCAATGTATCGGTTCGGGTCGGTTCTAAAAACAGCAACCAGCCCATCATTTGCTGCGTGTAGGCCAGCACCAGCTCGGCGGGCCGCTTGACTCGCATGGCCCCCTGCACCCACTCTGAGCCAAAGTGCAAATACCTTACGCCATCAAACTCCGATAGCGTCGGATCATCGGCAGGCCCCGGCGCCAGCTTGGTCATGACAGCCCCTTGAAATCGAGGGTAGCCACCACCGGTGTGTGATCGGACGGTTGCTCGTTGCGCCGCGGCGTCTTATCGATGATGCACGCGGCGCAGTGCGGCACCAGAGGCGCCGAAAGCAAGACGTGGTCGATACGCAAGCCGGCATTGCGCCTGAAGGCAAACTGACGGTAGTCCCACCAGCTAAATGACTTCTCTTCTTGTTCGAACAACCGGAACGCGTCGGTAAGCCCCAACGCCAGCAAGCGCTGGAACGCCTCGCGCTCGGGTTCGGACACCAGGACATCGCCCGCCCATTTGGCCGGATCATGCACATCGGCATCGGCAGGCGCAACGTTATAGTCACCCAAAATGGCGAGCCGAGGGTAGCGCTGCATCTCGTCACGCAACCAATCATGCAACGCGGCAAACCACTCAAGCTTGTAGGCGTATTTATCGCTATCTACGGCCTGCCCATTAGGGCAGTAGGCGCTGATGACACGGATATCGCCCGCAACAGATGGCAGCGTCACCGCGATCACGCGCTGTTGGGGGTCTTCGAAGTTAGGCAAGTTAACTTGCACGTCGGTGCCAGCCTCGCGCGACAGCACCGCCACCCCGTTGTAGGTTTTCTGCCCTGCCCAGCTGGCTTTGTAGCCCAGCTCGGCCAGCGCCTCAACCGGGAATTTTTCTTGCGGCAATTTCAGCTCTTGCAAGCAAAGCGCATCGACAGGGTTGGCCTCAAGCCAGGCTATTACTTGCGGCAGCCTGACCTTAAGCGAATTGACGTTCCAGGTAGCTAATTTCATTGTGGCCAAATCACGACTAGAAAAGCGCACTAGCGTAGCATTTTCAGGGGCCGCACGCGTAATGCCCCCTGCGCATCAGTTACAATCTACCAATGAAAGTATCCAGCCAGATCGTGTCCGCCCTGCCCCAGGGCCTTATCCTCGATGTCATCATCGAAGACCTGACTTTTACCGCCTATGTGGTTGTCAGCGCGCCCGACATCCACCTGGTGGCCGAATTCGTTTCTCCCGAGGCCTACCAGCAGGCCAATGACTGGCACGTCACGGCTATCGAGACCGCCGACGATGCCGAAAACCAGGTGCGCGACATCGCGTTCAACATGAACCTGAATGATGCAGCCGTTTTTCTGTGCGCCGACACCGCCGCCTACGAAGCGGCCCTCGAAGCGCTTGGTCAGACGCCGCTGGCTGGCTAATGCTATGCTCATGCCCTTCACGCTAACGTAAATCTGTCATGACGATTTCTTCCGGCTCAATATTCATGGTGGTTGCCCCCAGCGGCGCAGGTAAATCAAGCCTGGTCAACGCCCTGCTCGAGCAAGACGCCAGTATTATGCTGTCTATTTCGTGCACCACACGAGCCCCCCGCCCCGGCGAGGTCGACGAGCAACACTACCGGTTTGTCACCCAAGACGAATTTCTTGTCATGCGCGACAACAACGCACTGCTCGAATGGGCCGAAGTCCACGGCAATTTTTACGGCACCCCGCGCGACCGCATCGAAGAGGCCACTCGCGCCGGGCGTGATGTCCTCCTCGAAATCGACTGGCAGGGCGCACGCCAAATCAAAAAGCATTTTCCCGACGCCATTGGCATTTTTATTTTGCCGCCCTCTATCGAGGCGCTCGAAAGCCGCCTTAAAAAGCGCGGGCAAGATGCCCCCCATGTCATTACCAAGCGTTTACTGGCCGCAGGCAGCGAAATGTCGCACGCCTCCGAATGCCAATATGTTATTATTAATCAAGAATTTAGCGTCGCTTTAGCACAGCTTTCGCAAATTATTTCGGCAGCCCGTTTGCGCTACCCGGCACAAGCGGCACGCCACGCTCAATTATTTTCCCAATTGGGCATCAGCCCAACGGCAAATTAAGCCGTCGTAACCCATTGTTTACCAAGGACATCACACCATGGCCCGTATCACCGTAGAAGATTGCCTCGCCAAAATCCCTAATCGCTTCAAC
This sequence comes from Pusillimonas sp. T2, assembly GCF_002236805.1. Classification (GTDB taxonomy): domain Bacteria; phylum Pseudomonadota; class Gammaproteobacteria; order Burkholderiales; family Burkholderiaceae_B; genus Neopusillimonas. The sequence goes on from NZ_NIQA01000003.1 coordinate 147,596, forward strand.
CTGGCATTGGCCGCAACTTACCGTGCGCGCGAGCTGGCCCAAGGTCACGAATCGCGCATCGAAAGCAAAGACAAACCTACAGTAACGGCACTGCGTGAAATCGCCGCCGGCGTTACCGGCGTCGAAATGCTGCGTAAAGTACCTACCTGATTCCTGAGCGTTTATGGCGTTCTCCAGTCTTCGCGATGCTTCAACAGGGTTACTTGCTGTCTTCAGAAAAGGACCCCGGCTGCGACGACGCGCCCAAAAAACAAAAGGGAGGCCGGGTACCGCACCCGAACTTGCTACACCCGCCTCGCCCACCATCGCATCGCTGGCGCCATTAACCCAGATTCTGGCGCAGTACCTCGACGAAAAAGACATCGAACGCGTCAAAGAGGCCTACCGGTTTGCCGACCAGGCCCATCTGGGGCAGTTTCGCTCCAGCGGCGAACCGTATATTTCACACCCCATCGCGGTGACTGAAATCTGCGCCGGCTGGAAACTCGACGCCGATTCGCTTATGGCAGCCTTGCTGCACGACGTCATGGAAGACCAGGACGTCCCCAAACACGAACTGGCCGAGAAATTCAGCCCCGACGTCGCCGAAATCGTTGATGGTTTATCGAAGCTTGACCGGCTTGAATTTGCCACCAAGGCAGAACAGCAGGCTGAAAGCTTTCGCAAAATGCTGCTGGCCATGTCGCGTGACGTGCGCGTCATTCTTATCAAACTGGCCGACCGTCTGCACAACATGCGAACACTGGATGCGGTCAGTGCCGAAAAGCGTCGCCGTGTGGCGCGCGAAACGATGGAGATTTACACGCCCATCGCGCATCGGCTGGGGCTTAATGCCCTCTACCGCGAATTGCAAGACTTGTGCTTTCAGGCCACTTACCCCAATCGCTACGACGTCATAAAAAAGGCAGTCATGGCGGCACGAGGGAACCGTCGCGAAGTGCTGGGTAAAATCACTGACGCGGTCAAAGTGGCCTTGCCCGCTGCTGGCATCGAAGCCGAAGTCAGCGGCCGCGAAAAATCACTGTTCGGCATCTACAAAAAGATGCTCGAACAAAAAAAATCATTCTCCGATGTGCTCGATATCTACGGGTTCCGGGTTGTGGTACATACCCTGCCCGAATGCTATCTGGCCCTAGGCACACTGCATCAGCTTTATCGCCCGGTACCTGGCAAGTTCAAAGATTACATCGCCATCCCAAAGCTCAATGGCTATCAGTCTTTGCACACCACGCTGGTTGGCCCGTATGGTACGCCCGTCGAATTCCAGTTCCGCACCCGCGACATGGATCGCGTTGCCGAAGAAGGCGTCGCGGCGCATTGGCTATACAAAAACGACGACAGCAATCTGAACGTGTTGCAAAAGCGTACACACCAGTGGCTTCAATCGTTACTCGACATTCAAAGTCAAACGGGCGACTCGGGCGAATTCCTCGAACACGTCAAGGTCGACCTGTTCCCAGACGCAGTTTATGTGTTTACGCCGCAGGGCAAGATTGTCTCGCTGCCTAGGGGTGCAACCCCTGTCGACTTCGCATACTCCATCCACACCGACGTCGGCAACCAGGCGATTGCCTCAAAAATCAACGGCGAATTCTCGCCATTGCGTACCGAGCTTAAAAGCGGTGATGCGGTCGAAATCATCACGTCGCCGGCCTCTCGCCCCAGCGCACAGTGGCTGAACTACGTGCGCACAGGCCGCGCGCGATCTGAAATCCGTCACTATCTGCGCACTGTCAAATACGAAGAGTCCGTCGCCTTCGGGCGCCGACTCCTCATGCAGGCATTCGACCAGATCGGTATCGACTACCCGGCCGACGAGGACGCCAACTGGGACAAACTCGCCAAAAGCTCGGGCGCTTCGTCTCGCGAAGAAATTTTGGCAGACATTGGGCTGGGTAAGCGCCTCGCCGCAGTGGTTGCGCGCCGTTTTGCCCCAGAAAACCCCATTTTGGCCACCACTGCTGCCGCCGTCGACGAGCTCACCTCAGCGCACGCAGCGTCTATTATTATTCATGGCAACGAAGGCCAGGCCGTGCAACTCGCCAGTTGTTGCGGCCCCTTACCCGGCGATGCCATTGTGGGCGGCATTCGGCTGGGCCATGGTCTGGTTATTCATATGGCCGACTGCCCAGTTGCGCAGCGCCAGCGCGCCAAAGAGCCCGAGCGCTGGGTATCGGTGGCCTGGGCGTCTGATACCGCACGCCACCTGAACACGCGACTTGACGTTACCGTGATAAACGAACGTGGCGTACTGGGTCGCCTGGCGGCAGAAATTACCGACGCAGGCTCGAACATCACCCACCTGACCATGCAAGACGAGGCCACAGCCACCGGCTTGCTGCATCTTACCGTGCAGGTCGACAGCCGCAAGCATCTGGCTCAGGTCATACGGGCCATACGGCATGTGCCGCAAGTACAAAAAATTGTACGGGTGAAAGGCTAGCCTTCAGCTGGGCTTATTTCTTAGCCATGAACAAGGCCGGATCAACGCGCTGATTGTTCAGGCTGACATTCCAGTGCAGATGCGGGCCCGTGGCTCGGCCGGTAGCCCCCACTTTGCCAATGACTTGCCCACGCTTGACCTGCTGCCCCACCGTCACGTTTTGTGCCGATAAATGGCAGTACATGGTCACCAGGCCCTGGCCGTGATCTATGAATACGGTTTTACCATTGAAAAAATAGTCATCGACAATGGTCACGATGCCGTCGGCTGGCGCCTTGACTGGCGTACCCGTAGGCACGGCAAAATCGAGGCCAGAATGCGGGTTACGCTCTTCGCCGTTAAAAAACCGCCGCAACCCGAAGGGACTGGACAAACGACCCTGCACAGGCGGATCGAGCAAGATATTGCTGGGGGTGTCGGGCCTGAACTGCGCATAAGCAGCCATCTGCGCGTTGTATTCACGCTCGAAACGGGCCAGCTGCTCCGGGTCGGGAGACACATGCTTTTTATTTTTTAACGTAATGTGCTGCGACTTATATTCGCGAGTACCGACATTAAAAGCAATGGCTTTGCGGCCCTGGGGCAAATCCGCCTCAACGGTTTGTTTCCCCGGCTTGACGTCAAGCCCGATACCCACCAAAGCAATGTAGCGGGCATCACTGTCTTTAACGACCATTACCGGGTGGCTTTTATACGTTACGGCCGGCGGCTGCGGCAACAGCCCCAAATCGAGTACGGCAACCCCGCCCGGAAACGGGTGGTTAAGCGTACGGGCAATATAACCTTGGGCTTGCAAAACACCCGACACCATCATCAGCAGAAAAACAGCCACAGCCCGTTGAAACAACATCATTACCCCGCTCGACGCGTATTACAAATAAGTACGCCCGACAACACCACCACAAAACCAATAAGCTGGATAGATGTCAGGCGATCGCCAAAGATGAAATAGGCCTCGATAGCGACCAGCGCGGGCGACAGAAACATCAGCGAAGACGCCGTAGCGGCCTGCCCTCGCCGAATAATGTAAATAAGCAGCATTGTGCCAATACCAGTCAGTACAAATGCAGCCCAGAACAAAGACGCCCACAGCTGAGGCGACCACTCCCAGCGGGTTTCACCCAGAATAAGGACAAACACTCCGGTAAAAAACAAAGTGCCGAAATTCTGCAACGACAGGGCGACACGAATATCGACCGCCTGAATGGATGTCTTTTGCACAATTGTGCCGAAGGTAATCGACAACACGGCCAGCACGCCGATAAAAAAGGCCCATAACGGGAACGCGCCCACCCCAGTATTCATAAGGGCCGGCTGAACCACCAGGAACACGCCGATCATGCCCATGAAAATGCCGAACCAAACACGCCGTGTTGGGATCTCTTTGAGGATGGGGATAGCCAAGACGGCCGTCAGCAGGGGCTGCACCGAACCAATAAGCGCCATAACTGCCGGCGGCACACCGCCCGCAATGGCCCAAAACACCCCGCATAAATACATGCCCTGCAGCAAAATACCCGCCAGCATATGTTTGGGTACTTCGCGTAACGGCGGCCACTGAACCTTGCCATACAGGGCAATGCCAGTGAACAGCACCGCAGCAATACAGATGCGCACAAACAGGAATAAAGTCGGGTCGGCGTACGGCACAATGGCCTTGCCTACAATAAACCCCGTTGACCAGATAAATACAAACAGTGCTGCTATAAAAAACATTTTTTATTGTGTCCCGTGTAGTCTCCCCGCCGTAACATACCACAGGGCGAACAAGACCACATACCGCAGCAGCACATAGATCAGGCCGGCAGCGCCGCTATCGATCCGGCATGTAAACGCAACTCGCGGTCGCAACGCGCGGCAACGGCAGGGTCATGGGTCACCATGACCAGCGTCGCGCCCTGCTCTTTCAGCAACTCAAACATCAGCTCGATAATTTTCTGCCCGTTTTGCTCATCCAGGCTGCCGGTGGGTTCGTCGGCAAACAACACGTCGGGCTTGACCACAAAAGCACGCGCCAACGACACGCGCTGCTGCTCACCACCCGACAATGTCCTGGGGTAATGATTGGCACGGGCCGACAAACCGACACGCTCAAGCATCTGGCGCGCCGCCTGCTCTGCCGGCCGTCCGGCCAGCTCAAGGGGCAACATCACGTTTTCGAGCGCAGTAAGGTTGGGCAGCAATTGAAACGACTGAAATACAAAGCCCACATGACGCGCACGAAGCGCAGCCCGTCCTTCTTCATCTAAATCAAATAACGACTGCCCCATCAGGCTGACCGTACCCGACGAGGGAACATCGAGGCCGGCCATGAGTCCAAGCAACGTTGACTTGCCCGACCCGGATGCCCCGGTAATGGCCAAGGCCTCGCCCGCACGGGCGGTTAGACTAACGTTATCCAGAATAGTGAGTGTCCCTGTGGCGTCGGACACACGCTGACAAAGGTTTTTAACTTCTATAGAACAAGGCAGATTCATGCGAACTCGTTGGCTGTTATGTGTAGCAACCCTATTGTGCCTGATAACCAGTACGGTGATACGGGCAGAGCCCGCGACAAACCCCGTTCAACCCCCGGGCATTCTGGTCATTGGCGACAGCCTGTCGGCCGAATACGGGATGCGCAGGGGCACAGGCTGGGTCAACCTACTTACTGACCGTCTGGCACAAGAAAAATTCAATTTTCGGGTCAATAACGCCAGCATCAGTGGCGACACAACCAGCGGAGGCAAAAGCCGTCTGCCAGCCGCACTTGAACAGTATCAACCTCATATTGTCATCATTGAACTGGGCAGCAACGATGCCTTGCGCGGGTTGTCGCTGGACATGACGCGCGACAACCTCACCGATATGATCAAGATGGCCAAGAATGCAGGCAGTGAAGTAGTGCTGGTGGGCATGCAGATCCCACCTAATTACGGGCGACAATACACCGAGGCGTTCAAAAACCTTTTTACCGAACTGGCCAAAGCGCACGACACGGCATTGGTACCGTTTTTACTCGACGGTATCGCGGCCGACCGCGCGATGTTCCAGTCGGACGGGATTCACCCAAACGAAAATGCACAGCCGATTTTGGCAAAAAACGTCTGGGGCGCGCTTGAACCGTTATTGGTAAAGCGCAAGGCGCTAAAAAATTAATACGCCGCCGCGTCAGACAAACAGCACTGTTAGGCAGGGGCGCTTAATGGCCCCAACCTGACTTTACTGTTGCTCGGTTTCGCCCTGAATAGCGGCCTGTGCATCGGGCAGAATTTTCACACCCAGGGTTGTACGCATGGCTTTAAGCACTGCACGCTCTTCGGCTCGGCCCCATAAATTGTTGAGCTCTTGAGGCAAATTGGCCAACGCCTGGCCGCCGTCGTTACCTGGCGTGACGCCTTCAAGGCGAACCAGGACATAGCCCGCCTGGCCCGACACACCTGTGTAGGCAGGCAATGTTTCGGCCGGCATGCGGAACGCAGCCTCGAGAGCCTGCGCACTCACGTTCTGCGGGCTGACGCGGCTAACCGTAAGCGAAGAACCAAAGCCTTCGGGAACGGTGCTGCCGTTGGCACCACGATACTTTTCAAGATCGGCCTCGCCGGCTTTACGGGCCAGATCGAGCGCCTGCTCTTGTACCAGGGCTTCGCGAATAAACTCTGACACCTGATCGAGGGGCTGAATGCTTGCGGGGATGACTTCATCAACGCGCACCACCACCAGGGTATCGGGGGTAATTTCGATGACACCAGAGTTTTGTTTTTCGGCCATGAGTGCGGGCGAGAACAAGGCGCGACGCACACGCGCATCTTCGAGAATAGAAGCATCGGGACCAGCTGACGCCGCCTGCCCTTGAACCTGTTGCTCGGGCAGAAGGCGGTCTTGCGCAATGCCCGTTGCGGTGCGGATCTCGACACCCAGAGCCTGAGCGGCCGGCGCGAGTGTCGTGGCATTGTCGTAGGCCAGATCGCGCAGGCTTGAGGCCATTTCGGCGAAGCGTTCGGCACCCAGTTGGCGACGGATTTCGGCCTCGACCTTGGCCTTGGCTTGTTCGAAGGTTTCACCGCGTTCGGGTTCAACTTCCGAAGCCATGAAAACGTGGAAGCCATCAGGCCCTTCAACCACACCCGATACATCACCCTGGTTCAGGGCAAAAATGGCGGTTTCCAGTTCGGCGGGCAAAATACCCCGGGTGATCCACCCCAGACGCCCGCCGTCTTTGGCCGTACCGATGTCTTGCGACTCGGCCCTGGCGACATCGGCAAACGAAGACTTGTCGGCGGCCACTTTTTCGGCCAGCGACTGTGCTTTAGCGCGTGCCGCTTCACGCTCTTGAGCGGAGGCGTCGGCGCCTGTCTTGATCAGGATATGGTTCAGCAACACACGGCCCGGCAACACATAACGCGACTTGTTCTGGTCGTAGTAGGCCTGCATTTCGGCTTCGGTAGGCGCAGGAAGCGCCTTCATGGCGGCGGCTTCATCAAGGACAAGGTACTGGGCGCGTACGTGCTCGGGAACCTTCAGACGATCTTCGTTCTTGCTGTACCAATCTTTGACTTCGGCATCAGACACTTTGACCTGATCGGTATAAGCATTGGCTTCGTATACTTTAAGGCGTAGAGTGCGTTGCTCGGTGAGAGCGTGACGCAAACCCGTGACGACCGAGGCGGGAACGCCTGCCGTAAAGCCAATAGGGCCCAAAACACGTTGCAAGGCCAGTTCGCCCCGCTGACTTTGTTCGAAATCGCGGCTGGTGATGCCCATTGAGGCCAAAACTTCGTCGTAGCGCTCGGGGGAAAACTGACCGCCGACCTGCAATTCGGGGATGGCGGCAATGGCACGACGCAAGACGTTGTCAGAAACACTAAAATGCGCTTTGGCGGCTGTTTCAATAACAACGCTACGATCAATCAGCGACTCGAGGAGATTCTCGCGGGCCTGAGGGTTGTCGAGCAAAGACGGGTCGAATGCAGCACCCATGTTGGCCTGCAATTGCTGCATCTGGTTGCGCTGTGCCGCATTGAAGTCTTCCAGGGTAACCGAGGCGTCGCCAATTTTGACCAGGTCTTTATTACCCGAGACATAATTGGTGTAGCCGCTGATGCCCACCAGCGCGAACGACGGAAAAATCAGGATGACGAGGACAAGCAGCATCAGACGCTGATGCGTACGGATAAAATCGAACATTAATTCAACCCACAGAGTCGCCCGCGCGCCATAGCGTTACGTGACGATTTATACCCAAAAAAATTACGGCTTTAATACGGTGCAGCGAGTTTACCACCGGTTCGGGCCACACCCAATTTTATAAAAGGCACGCCCTTGTTCAGTTACCGCCACGCTTTCCATGCCGGCAATCACGCCGACGTACTTAAACACAGCATTCTGGTGCAAATTCTTGATTACTTCAATCAAAAAGACACACCTTACTGGGTAATTGACACCCATGCCGGCGCCGGCATTTACGACCTGACCGACGAATGGGCGACCAAGAACGCCGAATTTACTGACGGACTGGACCGCGTTCTGGCTACTGAAAAGCGTCCGCCCATGATCGAACGCTACCTTGAAGCAGTGGGGGATTTCAACCCCGACGGCGTAGCCAACTACTACCCTGGGTCACCCTGGCTGGCCATGCAGGCGTTGCGCCAAAAAGACCGCCTGCGCCTGTTTGAGCTACACCCCAACGAAATCGCCATACTGCAAGAAAATCTGGCACAACAAGACCGAAGCGTGCAAAAAAAGGTCATGGTGTATGAGCAAGACGGATTCACCGGCCTGAAAGCCTTGTTGCCGCCGCCAACGCGCCGCTCCGTCACCATTATCGACCCGTCGTACGAAGCCAAGTCAGACTATCGGGCCACCTTGCAGTGCGTACAAGACGCCTTGCGGCGATTCCCGACCGGATGCTACGCCGTTTGGTACCCGCTGGTGCAGCGACGTGAGGTCACCGAACTTCAACGTAGCCTTGAAAAACTTAAAGATTGCAGCTGGGTCAATGCCACGCTGAGCGTGCGCAAGCCGCCCAGCGACGGCTTTGGCCTATTTGGCAGCGGTATGTTTATTATTAACCCGCCCTATACCCTGCACGATGCACTGGCCCGTGCGTTGCCGTGGCTGTCAAAAACGCTGGCGCTCGACGACCGCGCAACGTTTACGTTAAAAAAATCGGGGGCTTCGAAAGACAAACCCAAAGACAAAGGCGACTGAAGCCTGCAGGCTGGGCGGCGCTGCCAACGCGCCGCCGAACTTGGCCGCATGAACAAAAAGGCAACCGCCAAAAACCGGCTTGATTAGAACTGTTCGCCTTCGCGCAAATATCGCCACTTACCTGGGGGCAAATCGCCCAATACAATGCGCCCCATGCGCACGCGCTTCAGGCCCACGACCTTAAGCCCCACTTGCTCGCACATCCGGCGAATCTGACGTTTTTTTCCTTCCCACAAAATAAAGCGCAACTGATCTTCGTTTTGCCACGAAACCTCGGCGGGTTTGAGGGTTTGGCCATCTAGACTTAGGCCGTGGTTAAGCAACTTGAGCCCGTTACTGCTGATCTTTCCGTCGACCCGAACCAGATACTCTTTCTCGATGTCGGAATGCTCGTCGATCAATTGACGTGCGATACGGCCATCTTGGGTCAATACCAGCAGCCCTTGTGAATCGATGTCCAGACGCCCGGCCGGTGCAAGCCCGCGAAGATGGCTACGATCAAACTGGATCGTCGACTTTTCGGGGCGATACTGGGTTTTTTCTGAAATAAGCGTTGCTGCTGGCCGGTAGCCGCTTTCGGCCTGCCCCGACACATAACCCACCGGCTTGTTCAACAAGATGGTGACCCGCGCGGTCTGACGCTTCTGGGCCTGGCGATCGAGGGTGATTTTTTGCTGCGGGTAGGCCTTGCTGCCCAGTTCGGACACCACAACGCCGTCGACACGGACCCAGCCGCGCTCGATATAGCTATCGGCCTCGCGACGCGAACACATTCCGCGTTCGGCCATGAGTTTTGAAATTCTGATTTTTTCCATAGCCGCCATTGTATGCATTCCCGATGCGGCACGGTTGCCGACCGACCATTGCACCGTTCAGACGTTGTATGGCTGCGTCAAAAATAACAAACTAGTGCGCCAGAATCTTCGATAGAAAATGACGGGCGCGCTCAGAACGGGCCTCTGGATTATCAAAGAACTCCAGTTTCGGGCAATCCTCGACAATCTGACCCTGATCCATGAAGACAACGCGATCTGCGACCTTGCGCGCAAAGCCCATTTCGTGGGTCACCACCATCATGGTCATGCCTTCTTTAGCCAGATCGACCATGACATCCAGCACCTCGTTAACCATCTCCGGATCGAGCGCCGAGGTGGGTTCATCGAACAGCATGGCAACTGGGTCCATGGCCAGCGCACGCGCAATGGCAACCCGCTGCTGCTGGCCGCCTGATAGCTGGCCCGGAAATTTGTGCATGTGATCGGCCAGCCCTACCCGCGTCAAAAGCGCCCTGCCACGATCGGCAGCTTCAGTTTCAGATCGCCCACGCACCTTGACCTGAGCCAGGGTGAGATTACGCATGACCGACAAATGAGGAAACAGCTCGAAATGCTGGAACACCATCCCTATGCGCGACCGCAACTTGGGCAAGTTGGTGCCCGGCGCACCTACCGAAATGCCGTCCACCCAAACTTCGCCCTGTTGAAAAGGCTCAAGTCCGTTGGCAGTTTTAATCAGCGTGGACTTGCCCGACCCCGATGGGCCGCACACAACAACGACCTCGCCGCGACTGACTTGCGTAGTGCAGTCTTTAAGTACCTGAAAGTCGCCATACCACTTGCTTACATTTTTAAATTCGATCATGCAAAACTTACCAGATCAGCGCACCACTGCGGTTCGCAACTGAAGTCGTCGAACCAGGCGTGATGCCACATAAGAAATAACAAAATAGACAATCGCCGCGAAAATGAACATTTCTACCAAGCGGCCGTCGCGTTGCGCCACGATGTTGGCGGCGCCCAGGAAATCGGTTAACGACAGCACGTACACGAGCGAAGTGTCTTGAAACAGCACGATGACCTGAGTGAGCAATACAGGGGTCATGTTGCGAAACGCCTGCGGTAAAACAATAGTGCGCATGACGCCAAAATAATTCAGGCCCAGCGCGTACCCTGCGTCGAACTGTCCCCGGGGTACCGACTGGATGCCCGCACGCATGATTTCGCAAAAATACGCGGCTTCGAAGAGCGTAAAGGTAATCAGCGCCGAGGTGAACCCACCCACGGGCACAGGCGCACCCGCGCCCGTTAGCCAACCCACAATATAGGGCACCAGAAAATAAAACCAGAAAATAATAAGAATGAGCGGCAGTGCCCTGAAAATGTTGACATAGCCGCCGGCAAGGGCCGATACCCAACGACGTGAAGACAGACGCATCAGCGCCAGTATCGTCCCCAAAACCAGCGCCAGCAGGGTCGACATAACCGTTAGCTTCAACGTAAAAACCAGCCCGGTACCCAGCAAATAAGGCAAGGCATCGATGATGACGGCGAAATCGAAATGACCCATGCCCACCCTACTTTGCCGTACCCATGAAACCGGGTACTTGCAACCATTTTTCAAAACGCCGCATGACGACCACAATAACAATATTGATGAGCACGTACAGCAACGTCGCTGCCGCAAATGACTCGAAAATCTGGAAGCTGAACTCTTGCATCGAACGTGCCGCACCCGTAATTTCGAGCAGACCAATGGTAAACGCCACTGAAGAGTTCTTCACCAGATTGAGCGCTTCTGAGGTTAGCGGTGGCATGATCATGCGCACCGTAGCAGGCAGCAGCACATGACGGTAAACCTGCGACCGACGCAGCCCCAGGGCAGTAGCGGCCATGGCCTGCCCTGAAGGCAAAGCCTCAATGCCCGCCCGCACTTGTTCGGCCACCCGGGCCGACGTAAACAGGCCCAGACACACCACCGCCGTCCAGAAGGTGCTCAGGACCGGGTCGGACTGCTTGATGAAATCGCCCCAGGCCTGCGGCAAAAGCTCGGGCACCACGAAGTACCAGAGAAACATTTGCACAAGGAGTGGGATATTGCGAAAAAGCTCGACCCAGGCGCGACAGCAGGCCACAACGCTGCGTCGCCCGGTGGTATTGAGCACGCCCACCAGAAAACCCAACATCAGGGCCAGCACCCAAGCTGCAACAGACACGCCCAGCGTCCAGTAAAGGCCACCAATGAGCGTGTCAAGATAGGTGCCTGTCCCGTCGGGAGAAATCTCCCAGAAAACGGACCAGTTCCAGTTGTAATTCATACCGCGGCCCTGTGCGGGTTACGGCAAGACATAAGCGGCCGGATCGGGCGAATCGGTGGGGTTTTGAATGACCTTGCGCAATTCGGGGGTCATGGGCCAGTTAAGTTTGATACTTCGCGGCGGGATGGCCTGCATGAACCACTTGTCGTAAAGGGTATCAAGCCGGCCATCGCGCATCATCGCTTTAACCGCATCGTCAACCACCTTTTTGAAGGCCGGATCATCTTTGGGCAGAATGATGCCGTAGGGCTCGGTGGTATAGGCTTTTTCGCTGATCATCCAGTCTTCGGCGTTTCGCGAATTAGCCACCAGCCCCGCCAACAAAATGTCATCCATGAAAAACGCCACCGCGCGGCCACTGCTGACAGTAAGGAAAGCTTCGGAGTGGTCTTTGGCTGTGATGATCCGCATGCCCAGGTTTTGTTCAGCATTGGCCTGGGTTAGCCACCGCAAGTTGCTGGTGCCTGCCGTAGACACCACTGTTTTACCTTTGAAATCGGCCAAATCAGACAACCCGGAGGTTTTCAGGGCCGCAAACCGGGTAGCCGTCACAAACGTAGTAGGCGCAAAACTAACCTGCTCTTGACGCTGGGCGTTATTTGTCGCCGAACCGCAGGTTAGGTCGACCGTACCATTGGCGACCAGCGGAATACGCGTGGACGACGTAACCGGCACTTGCCGTACATTAAGCTGCGTCAGCCCCAGATGCTGCTTGACGGCATCGACGATGCCATGACAGATGTCCATGGAATACCCGACGGGCTTCTGCTGGCCGTCGAGGTAGGCAAAGGGTATGGAAGATTCGCGGTAACCCAGTGTGATCTGACCGCTTTCTTTGATTTTATCGAGGCGACCCTGCGCATGCACAGACGACATGCCGCCCACCGTAACGGCGGCCGCCAAAACAATAGACAATAATCTCATGACTTCTCCTGTAACCTGACACATCTTTTTTAGTATGCCCGAACTCGGTCTGGATGACCTCGTGACATACCCTAGGTTTTACAGGAATTAACGCAAGATAACGCCGCGATAAACACCACAGATAGGTTCGGCGGCGTTTAGGTTTACAAGGCTTCGGGGCCGCTTTCGCCGGTACGGATACGGATGGCTTGCTCGACGGGCATGACGAAAATCTTGCCATCGCCGATTTTTCCGGTGTGTGCCGCTTTAAGGATGGCCTCGATGGATTGCTCGACAAGGGCGTCGTCGACCACCAGATCGATACGAATTTTGGGCAGAAAGTCGACCACATACTCGGCCCCCCGATACAGTTCGGTGTGCCCTTTTTGTCGGCCAAAACCTTTGACCTCGGTAACCGTTAGGCCGCTCACGCCGATCTCGGCCAGCGCCTCGCGCACTTCGTCGAGTTTGAAGGGCTTGATGATGGCAGTGATGAGTTTCATGCGGGCTCCGGGACGTTGTTTGATATGTTTTGTGTTGGCGAACCGCCCAAACAACGCGAACCGTAAAGCCGGCGCACTGCGGGCATAACGCTAAAATTATCGCACGCTCCCTTATAATTGCGCACTATGTCAAAAAATACTCACTCCGCAAGCCAAGACCAGTTCGCCAACAAGGCCCAAGCCTGGTCTGCACGTTTTTCCGAACCTGTTTCCGACCTGGTCAAACGCTACACGGCGTCTGTCGATTTCGACAAGCGCATGGCCGCGTTCGACATCCAGGGGTCGCTGGCACACGCCGACATGCTTTCGGCCATTGGCATTATCAGTGCCGACGACTTGGCCGCCATACAAAAAGGTATGACGCAGATTTTGTCCGAGATCGACGCTGGCCAGTTCACTTGGTCGCTCGACCTCGAAGACGTACACCTGAATATTGAAAAGCGCCTGGTCGAGCTGGTGGGCGACGCCGGCAAACGCCTGCACACTGGCCGGTCGCGTAACGACCAGGTGGCCACCGACATCCGTCTTTGGCTGCGTGCCGAGATCGACATCGCCATCGACCTGTTGCGCCAGTTACGGCACAACCTGGCCGCCCTCGCCAAAACACACGCTCATACCATTTTGCCGGGCTTTACGCACCTGCAGGTGGCCCAACCCGTTACCTTTGGCCACCACTTGCTGGCCTACGCCGAGATGTTCGCGCGCGATGCCGAGCGCCTTCAAGATTGCCGCAAACGGGTTAACCGTCTGCCGCTGGGCGCGGCCGCGCTGGCGGGCACCACCTACCCTATCGACCGCGAACGCGTTGCCCGCACGCTGGGGTTCGATGACATCTGCCGCAACTCGCTCGACGCCGTCTCCGACCGCGACTTCGCCATCGAATTCTGCGCTGCCGCCGCACTCATCATGACGCATATTTCGCGCATGTCCGAAGAGCTGATCATCTGGATGAGCCCGCGTGTCGGTTTCATCGAGCTGGCCGACCGCTTCTGCACCGGCAGCTCTATCATGCCGCAAAAGAAAAACCCCGACGTACCCGAGCTGGCTCGCGGAAAAACCGGGCGGGTTAACGGCAACCTGATCGGCCTACTTACCCTGATGAAAGGCCAGCCACTGGCCTACAACAAAGACAACCAAGAAGACAAAGAAGGCCTGTTTGATTCGGCTGACACCATTCGCGACACACTGACGATTTTTGTCGATATGGTCAACGGCATCAAAGTCAAGCCCGATGCCATGCGCGCGGCCGCACTACAGGGTTTTGCCACCGCCACCGACCTGGCCGACTACCTGGTAAAAAAAGGCGTGCCCTTTCGCGACGCCCACGAAACCGTTGCCCATGCGGTACGTACCTGCGAAGAGCAAAACTGCGACCTGGCCGACCTCAGCCTTGAACAGTTGCGGGCATTTAATGCATCAATCAATGAGGACGTCTTCGACGTTCTGACACTCGAAGGTTCGGTAGCCGCTCGCAATCACGTTGGCGGTACCGCACCGCAGCGTGTACTAGTAGAAGCCGAGCGCGTGCTTAAAGACACCGCAGCAACATAATCTGCCGCGTTAAAAATGTGCAGTGTTAAAAAAGGGGCCCTCGGGCCCCTTTTTATTCGAACACGGCAATCGACTCAACGTGCCCCGTATGCGGAAACATATTAATGGCGCCGGCTGCCAGCATACTGTACCCCCCTTCGTTCACCAAAATACCGGCGTCGCGCGCCAGTGTCGCAGGGTTACAAGACACATAAACAATACGCTTGGGCCGCTCGTCAGGCGTTAGCGCAGATAACGCTCGTGCCACGGCTTCAGCCCCATCGCGCGGCGGATCGATCAGCATTCGGTCAAAGTACGCCAGGTCGCGCAACCAGGCCACATCAACCTCGAACAAATTAAGCACTGCAAAATCGGTAGTGTCGGCCAGGCCGTTAGCTGCAGCCGCTTCACGAGCACGATCAATCAGGGTTTTACTGCCCTCGATGCCCACGACTTCGCGAGCTTGGGTTGCCAAAGGCAACGTAAAGTTACCCAGACCACAGAACAAATCGGCAACGCGATCGTTAGGCTGAACATCGAGCAGCGACAGCGCCCGCGCAATCAACGTTTGGTTAATGGCGTGATTGACTTGAGTAAAGTCGCTGGGGCGATAGGCCATACGCAAACCAAATTGCGGCAACACATATGCCAGACGATCGGCATCTTCAGGCAACATGGGCTGAACGGTTTCAGGCCCTTTGGGCTGCAGCCACCAACTGACGTTATGCGCTTGCGCAAAAGCCATCAGCAACGCCTGATCAGCTTGCGTCAACGGCTCCATATGACGCAACAGCAACGCCGTGGTCTCATCACCTACCGCGACCTCGATTTGCGGGATGGCCTTGGGAATGCTGAGCCGGCCGATCAATTCGCGCAACGGCACAAGCATAGCCGACACATGAGGCGGCAGCACCAGGCACTCGGTCATGTCGGCCACATAAGCACCCCGCTTCTCGCGAAAACCAACCAGCACCCCGCCCTTTTTATGCACCAGCCTGACAGACAGACGAGCGCGGTAACGGTAGCCCCAGACGGGACCATGCATGGGCGGCAAAATACGGTGTGGATGCACTTTGCCAATATGCCAAAGCGCGTCTTCAAGCGCACGTTGCTTAACCGCAACCTGGGCGGCTGGTTCGACGTGCTGCATTGCACACCCTCCGCACACCCCGAAATTGGGGCACTTGGGCGTTACACGCTGTGAAGATGAGCGCAAGATGCGCTCGGTACGCGCTGTATCGAACGACGGCTTGCGACGAACGATGTTCGCCACAACTTGCTCGCCGGGCAAGGCGCCCTCGACGAACACAACTTTGCCGTCGTGGCGGGCGACACCCCGGGCTTCAAGGTCGAGCGACTGAATATCAAGAACTAATTCGGACATGGGCTATTAGCGTGTGCAAAAAACGGTTAGGGCCGAATTTTGACACTCTAACGCCCATAAGTCGAATCAGGATGCCGGGCCGCGCTGCATGCGTTCGCTCTTGCGCTCTTGCTTATGCTCGGCGCGCTCGGCCAGCAGTGTCGACACTTTCTGACGTTGCGTGTCATCCAGCGCGTCCCAAACTGTCAGCCATTTATCGGTAATGCTGGCGCGGGCCTGGATCATTTGCGCTTGCCGGTCGGCCATGGCTTTCGCCTGTGCGCGCGGGTCGGCTTTACCGGCCTTAAGCGCGTCAAGCTGTGCACTGCGCTGCGCCTGAATATCGGTGCGATGCGCTGACCAGGCCGCTTTTTGCGCGTCGCGCGCGTCTTTAACTAACGCCTTCTGAGCATCGGTCAGCGCAAGCGTGTCGAGTTGCTGCTGACTGATCACGCCGTATCCGGGGATCACCATCCCCTTTTGCGCATGCTCCATGCGATTGCCCTTGCGATCGTGATGGCTATGCCCGCGTTTGGCGTCCGCCGCGACGGGCGCTTGATCACCAGCGGTTGGCGCAGCGATAACGGGGGTGTGTAACGCAACACTTGCAGCGATAGCCGCCAAAGCAGATGCAACGATAGAAGATTGACGTGCCATGATGAAATTCACCTGTAATGATTAAGGAAGCTTCATTGTCAGGTGAAGTACGTTTCGAGCTTGTTTCAGTCAGGGGTGAAAGTCTTTCAACCGGTTTCGGCGTCCCAGGCGGCCAGGTATTCGCGCCAATGCTGAGCCTCGGATGCCGAAAGCGTTTGCCGGACGAGATCGACTTCGTTTTGATAGGCGACCGCATCGAGCTCGCCCTTAAGTAAACGAAACCGGCAGTAAACCAGCCAGGTGTTGACCACATCGGTTTCGCAATAGGCGCGCACCTCGTCTCGTCGACCAGATGCCCAGGCGTTCCAGACCTGACTGCCATCCATACCCAACTTGCCCGGAAAGCCACAAAGCTTGGCCAGTTCGTCGAGCGGCGCGTTGGCACGACCATTGTATTTGGCAAGCAAGTCCATCAGATCGATGTGGCGGTTGTGATAACGACTGATGTAGTTGTTGTATTTGAAGTCGCGGTCGTCTTCACCGGTGTCCCAATAGCGAGGCGCGGGTACCGCATGAATAAGGCTGCGGTAATGCAATACCGGCAGATCGAAGCCCGAACCGTTCCAGCTAATCAGCCGCGGCGTGTAGTGTTCGATGGTTTTAAAAAAACCGGCGATCAGTGCCGCCTCGGGATCATCGGGCTTACCCAGGGTTTTGACACGAAACCCCTGGGCATCACGAAATACGCAACCCACAACAGCAATTTTTTGCAGATGCAATGGCAAGAAATTGGAGCCGTGCGACTGCATGCGCGCCGCCTGCGCCGCCTCGACCACCTGTGCGTCGGTCAGATCGGCACCCCACCCGTTAAGGCGACGCAATCCCTCGACATCAGGGATGGTTTCGAGGTCGAAAACCAGGGTCGGCGTCATCGGGAAGGCAAATAAGCCAGTGGGTTTACCGGTGTACCGCTGCGACGGATCTCGAAGTGCAGTCTGGGCGAAGTGGTATCGGTCTGCCCGATCTCGGCAATTTTTGCGCCTTTGCTTACTTCTTGGCCGGTTTTAACCATGAGCTTGTGGTTGTGCGCATAAGCCGTGATAAAGCCGTTGGAATGGCCGATAAGAATCAGGTTGCCCAGTCCGCGCACACCGTTGCCGGCGTACATGACTTTGCCGGATGCCGCTGCGGTAACCGGATCGCCCACCTTACCTTCGATATCGATACCCTTGGTGTTGGCAGTAAACCCCTGGATGATTTTGCCGTTGGCAGGCCAGCCCCACGATACAAGGGCCGCATCGCTGGCACGCGAGGGTGTAGCGGATGACGTGTCGGGCGCCTTGGCAGGCGTTGTGGGCGCCGGCGCAGGGGCAGGCGCACTGGCCATATCGGCATTGCCGCTAAGCCGAAGTGTTTGCCCAACCCGCAACTGGCTGGGATCGCTAATGTTATTGAGCCGAATCAGCGTATTGACATCGACATTATGCGTTTGCGCTATTTTGTATAGCGTGTCGCCGGGGCGCACGACATAAATACCACCCGCCGCAGATACAGAACCACCGCCACTCGACATATCGCTGACAGGCGCTTGCGTTTTACGTGACGCGCAACCCGCCAGCGCCACCATCAGCAACACACCGGCGATGCGCAGCCCCCTGGCATAGCGCGCGGGCGTGTGTGATTGAGGCCGAGCAGAAGCGCCAGACGTAAACGACTCTGCGTACATAAGAAATCTCCCTTACAACTGTGTTCCCGCGCGAAGCGGAACAAAACGAACTGATTCTAAATCTTGACGGGCGAAACTGGACGGGCCCGTGCGTTCAACCAAAATAAGCCGTTGATTCGATGTGCCTTCGGGCGCAATAAGGCGCCCGCCAATAGACAACTGATCGAGCAACGCCTGCGGAATTTTTATGCCGGCCGCTGCAACCAAAATGGCATCGAAAGGCGCCGATGCCGGCAAACCGAGCATACCATCACCGAAAGACAACCTGACCCGTGTAGACAGCTTGAGCGCGCGCAGGTGCTCTCGTGCCAGGTCATAAAGCCCGCGGATACGCTCGATGGCATAAACATCGCGAACAAGTTGCGACAGCACGGCAGCCTGGTAACCACAACCTGCACCCACTTCGAGAACCCGGGACGGGACGCGACTTTCGCACACCACGGAAATCATGCGCGCCACGACCCAGGGCTGGGAAATGGTCTGACCATAGCCGATAGGCAAAGCTGCGTCTTCGTAGGCTCTGCTGGCCAACCCTTCGTCGACAAACAAGTGCCTGGGCACCGCCAGCATGGCCCCAAGCACGCGTTCGTCGGTAATGCCCTGGATACGCAGACGCTGTACCATTTGCGCCCGCAGACGATCGGAATTCAGGCCGAGATTGGCCTGAATGCGATCGACCCCGGCAACAGGCGCCGACGTTGCGGCACCAGTGATGACAGGTTTGCGCGCGGTCAAGCCCGGCGCACTGACCCGTGCATTGCTGTTGCTGACCGTCAGCCCATGCCCCAGACTGGAGCGGCCAAACCGATTGACCGTACCAGTACCAAACGGCGACCGGGTTACGGGTTTTCGCATAGCGGGCCAGCCCACCGGGTAACGGCGTCGAGCTGCTCGTGATAGGTAAGGTCAAGCCTGAGGGGCGTGACCGACACGTAGTTTTCTTCGATAGCGGCAAAGTCGGTGTTGGCCCCCGCGTCGAATACGTTGCCAACAGGGCCTATCCAGTAGACGGGCTCGCCATAGGGGGTTGCGCTTTTGATAACGGGCTCGGAGGGATGGCGCTTGCCCAGACGCGTCACCCGAGTACCAGCGAGCTGAGACGATGGCACCGCCGGAATATTGATGTTGAGCAACACTTTGCTATCGAGTGGCCGAGCAATATGATGCTCGACTACCTGACGCGCGACACGGGCAGCGTTATCGAGGTGTTGCCAGCCCCGCTCGACCAATGAAAACGCTATGGACGGAATACCGAACAGGTAGCCTTCGGTGGCGGCGGCAACCGTACCCGAATACAAGGTGTCGTCGCCCAAATTGGCGCCATTGTTAATGCCCGAAACGACCAGATCGGGGCGAAAATCGAGCAAGCCCGTTAACGCGATATGCACGCAATCGGAGGGTGTGCCATTGACGTAATAAAAGCCATTGGCGGCCTGCCGAACCGATAAAGGACGATTGAGCGTGAGTGAGTTTGACGAGCCGCTGCAATTGGTTTCGGGTGCAACGACCGTGATATCGCCCAGACCACGCAAAGCTTCGGTCAACGCCTCGATACCTGCCGCGTTGTAACCATCGTCGTTGGACACTAATATGCGCATTACGCTTCCATTTTGCTCGTATGAATGTGGCCAATTGTACCCGCTCGAAAACGACATGGGTGGCCTGTACAAGGTAGAATTGCCGCGCCTTGATTTTTAGTAAACGGAGTCGCTCCTGTCATGACTGTAATGATTGCCCTGGCTGTCAGCCTGCTTATTATCGCCGGCGCCTACGTGCTGGGCTCCATCCCGTTCGCGGTTGTCGTCAGCCGGCTCATGGGCTTGCAAGACCCCCGCACATTCGGTTCGAAGAACCCCGGCGCAACCAATGTATTGCGCACTGGCAACAAAAAAGCCGCCTTGTTGACGCTTGCGGGCGACGCGCTGAAAGGCTGGGTTGCCGTTTGGCTGGCAAAGACACTGGCCTCTGATTTTTCACTGGATACCTGGGTGATTGCGGCGGCTGCAGTGGCCGTGTTCCTGGGCCACCTTTACCCGATGTTTCTGGGTTTCAAGGGCGGCAAAGGCGTGGCGACGGCACTGGGCGTGTTGCTGGGTTTGCAGCCCCTGCTTGCGCTGGCAACCGTGGCTACGTGGCTGATTGTGGCTTATGCCAGCAAGTATTCTTCGCTGGCCGCTATTATGGCCGCCATTTTCGCGCCGCTGTATTACCTGTTTGGCGGCAATATTGCCTGGCGGCTTGAATCGAATATTGCCTTGGCCATCGTCGTCATCAGCGTCATGCTGTGCTTTCGCCACAGCGCGAATATCAGCCGCCTGATGAAAGGCACCGAACCACGCGTCGGGGCGTCAAAACAAAAAAACAAAGCCTGAACAACACGCGGCTTTTAATGCCGCGTGTATCTGAGCCTGCCACCGAGGGACACTACAGGCAGACTACGTCTAAATATCGTGCAACCCCCAACGCGGCCTGACGGTAAACGCATGAGACGAAGTCGACAAATCGACGAGACCGGCATTTACCCGCTGTGCGGCGGCAAACGCGATCATGGCGCCATTATCGGTACATAACGACAGCGGCGGGAAAAACACCTCGCCACCACGACGCGCCATTTCGCTTTCCAGACGATGCCGCAAATGCCTGTTGGCGCCCACGCCACCTGCAACCACCAAACGTTTCAGCCCGGTCTGCTTCATGGCCTTTAACGACTTGGACGCCAGCACATCAACAATAGCGGCTTCGGTGGCCGCCGCCAAATTGGCCTTGGCCGTTTCGAACGCCTCGCCGCCATTGACATCAAACGACTTCATTCGGGTCAGTACAGCTGTTTTCAGACCGCTGAAACTGAAATCAAGATCACCACTATGCAACATGGGGCGCGGCAAATCGTAGACCGTTGCGTCCCCCTGCTCGGCTAGCTTGGACAAAGCTGGCCCACCCGGGTAACCCAGGCCCATCAGCTTGGCAGACTTGTCGAAGGCTTCGCCGGCGGCGTCGTCGAGTGTTTCGCCCAGCAAGGCATAACGCCCCACCCCGTCGACCCGCATGAGCTGGGTATGCCCACCCGAAACCAGCAACGCTACAAACGGAAAATCCGGCTTAGGAGTGGCCAGTAACGGCGACAGCAAATGCCCCTCGAGGTGATGCACAGGAATAGCGGGACGACCCAACGACCAGGCAATAGACTGCGCCACGCTCGCCCCTACCAGCAAAGCGCCCGCCAACCCGGGCCCCGCCGTATAGGCAACGGCGTCAACGTCAGCCAACGTCATGCCTGCCGCCGCCAGTGTCTCGGACGTTAACGGCAATACCCTTTGAATGTGGTCGCGCGACGCCAGTTCGGGCACAACTCCGCCATACTCTTGGTGCATTTTGATTTGACTGTGCAGCGCGTGCGACAGCAAGCCGCGTTCAGTACAAACCAACGCGACACCGGTCTCGTCGCAGGAACTTTCATAACCAAGAATAATCATGTGGGCACAGTGTCGGACAAAATCGTTGGAAACCTAATAAATATGCGGGTAATTACGGTCTGAAATTAATACTGCACAGGGAAAATACGGCTTAGAATTGCACCGTCGTATTACCTAATATTCAAACTTGAAATAATTCATTGCCTAGGGAGGGCGCTGTATGCTTGAAAACCTGTTTAAGCTGCGAGAACACGGTACCAACGTACGCACCGAGATTTTAGCGGGTGTGACGACGTTTCTTACGATGGCCTACATTATCTTTGTGAACCCGGCCATTCTTTCGACCACCGGCATGGATAGCGGCGCCATTTTTGTCGCCACCTGCCTGGCTGCAGCCATCGGTACCCTGATTATGGCATTTGTTGCCAACTGGCCTGTCGGCATGGCGCCGGGCATGGGGCTTAACGCCTTCTTCGCCTTTACCGTCGTTGGTGCCATGGGCTATTCGTGGCAGCAAGCACTGGGTGCAGTGTTCATCTCCGGGATCATCTTCCTGATTCTTACCGTCACCGGCGTACGTACCTGGATTGTCGAAGGCATCCCCAAGTCGCTGCGCTCGGCTATTGTGGCCGGTATTGGCCTTTTCCTGGCCATCATCGCCCTGAAGAGCTCTGGCGTTGTTGTCGGTAACGAAGCCACGCTGGTTGCACTGGGCGATTTGACAGCCCCGTCTACCCTTTACGCCATCCTGGGCTTGTTCATCATTGCCGCCCTCGACGCCCTCAAGGTACGTGGCGCCATCCTGATCGGCATCCTGGCCATCACCATCCTGTCGATCCTCATGGGTCATCAACAGTTTGGCGGTGTGTTCTCTACCCCGCCAAGCCTGGCGCCCACCTTCATGCAACTCGACGTCATGGGTGCATTAAGCTTTGGCTTTGTTCACGTTATTCTGGTTCTGGTTTTGGTCGAAGTCTTCGACGCCACCGGCACCATGATCGGCGTTGCCAAGCGTGCCAACCTGATGCCTGAAGGCAAGCCAAACCGCCTGGGTCGCGCCCTGTTTGCCGACAGTACCGCTATTGTTGCCGGCTCTATACTTGGCACCAGCAGCACCACTGCCTACATCGAAAGCACCTCGGGTGTACAGGCCGGCGGCCGCACTGGTCTTACCGCCCTGACAGTTGCCGTGCTGTTCGTATTGGCGCTGTTCCTGGCGCCTTTGGCTGGCTCGGTACCTGCCTATGCTACTGCACCTGCCCTGCTGTACGTTGCTGGCCTGATGCTGCGCGAAGTGGCTGAAATCGACTGGCATGACGCTACCGAAGCCACACCGGCTGCCCTCACTGCCGTCGCCATGCCGTTCACCTACTCTATTGCCAACGGTCTGGCCTTCGGCTTCATCAGCTACGTTGTGCTTAAGATCATCACCGGCCGCATCAAACAAATCCACCCTGCTACCTTCATTGTGGGTGTGTTGTTCGTTATCAAATACACCTATTTCGGCGGACACTAAAGCGGCAACGTGCAATAAAAAACATAAACCAGTAAACTGGTAATCACTAGTAAAAACTAACAAGCGGCTTCACCAGCCGCTTTTTTATTTCGGGAGCCCGCATGAGCACGATCGAACTGACCAAAGACACCTTTCAGGCTGCCGTCCTCGACGACAAACCGCTTATCGTCGACTTCTGGGCCCCCTGGTGCGGCCCTTGCCGCAGCTTTTCACCGGTATTCGAAAAGGTCGCTTCGCAACACGACGACATCACCTTCGCCAAAGTCAACACCGAAGACCAAGAAGAACTGGCGGGCGCACTGGGCATCCGTTCCATCCCGACACTCATGGTGTTCCGCGAACAGGTTTTGCTGTTCAATCAGCCCGGCGCCCTGTCGGCCAGCCAGCTCGAAGAGCTGGTGACTCAGGTCAAGAGTATTGATATGGCGCAGGTTCATGCCGATATCGCTGCCCAGCAGCAGCAACAGCAAGGCGAATAAAAGCCTGCTGGGGCGGCCAACAACAAAAATGCCCCTGGCAGACCATCGCAATAAAAAACGCGCCCGCTCAACGGGCGCGTTTTTTATAAGCAAAAGGTTTAAGACTGAGGTAGCCTGCCCGGTACAGACGAGTCAGTTAGCACCGGTCGCAACATCAACGCGGCCCTGTCCACGCGTCAGGTTAGCAAACTCTGTAGTGAACGCAGCTAAGTGCTTAACGGGGATTTCCAGTTGCCAGCATACGCCTTGCGCGTTAAATGTTTCGTCAACAACTACGGCACCGTAGCCTGCCAACCTTGATTGCACCAAGGCCATATCCGAGAACCGCACTTCGCAATCGACGCGTGACTTTTCTACCCGCTGTATTTTTTCGGCCTGACGCAAACATTGGGCCGCCGCGCCGCCGTAGGCGCGAACCAACCCTCCGGTGCCCAGCTTGATGCCGCCGAACCAGCGTACAACCAGCACCGCTACTTCGTCGAGCTGCTGCCCCTCTATTGCCTGAAGGATGGGCTTACCCGCTGTGCCTGTCGGCTCGCCATCGTCGTTAAACCGGTAAGCCTGGCCCACTTTCCAGGCCCAGCAGTTATGGGTTGCCGCCGGGTCGCTGTGCGCGGCAATGAAGGCGGCTGCGTCATGTGCACTTTGCACCGGCGCAGCCCAAACCGAGAAACGACTTTTGCGTATTTCTTCTTGAAAAGAAGCCGTGGCAACTAGTGTGTACGTCACGGCAAAGCGTTAGCCCTCGATACCCCGAGACGCGAGATAGTCGTCGTAACCGCCCGCGTAGTCAACGACCTGACCGTCGTGCTGGATTTCGAGAATGCGTGTGGCCAAGCCCGACACGAACTCGCGGTCGTGCGAGACAAAGAACAGCGTACCTTCGTATTTTTCAAGGGCATACTGCAATGACTCGATCGATTCCATATCGAGGTGGTTGGTGGGCTCGTCGAGCAACATAACGTTATGACGACTCAGCATCAGGCGACCAAAACTCATTCGGTTCTTTTCGCCGCCCGACAATACCTTGACCGACTTAACGATGTCGTCGGCAGAAAACAGCAGACGCCCCAAGACTGAACGCATTGCCTGGTCGTCGTCGCCCGGCTGACGGAAATTGGCCATCCAATCGAAAAGATTATCGTCGGACTGGAACTGATCGGAAACGTCTTGGGCCATATAGCCCAAGTCGGCGTTTTCGGACCACTTGATACTGCCCGCATCGGGGGCCAAATCGCCCGCCAGCATGCGCAGCAACGTGGTTTTACCGACACCGTTGGCCCCGATAATTGCGATTTTTTCGCCAGCCTCGACCATGGCCGAATAAGGCCGGATCACAGGGTGGTCGTAGGATTTGGAAATGCCTTCGATAGTCACGGCAAGACGATGCATGACTTTCTTTTGCTCGAAGCGGATGTACGGGTTCTGACGCGAAGACGGCTTGACCTCGATGGTGTCGGCTTTGATGCGATCGATTTGCTTTAAGCGCGACGTCGCCTGACGCGATTTGGACTTGTTGGCAGCAAAACGACGCACGAAGTCTTGCAGCTCGGCGACACGCTCTTTGGCTTTAGCGTTGACGGCACTGACGCGTTCACGGGCCTGGGCTGCAGCCAACATATAGTCATCGTAGTTGCCTGGGTACACGCGCAGCTCGCGGTAATCGAGGTCGGCCATGTGCGTACATACCTGGTTCAGGAAGTGACGGTCGTGGCTGATGATGATCATCGTGCTTTGATAGCTGTTCAGCACGTTTTCCAACCAGCGAATGGTATTGATATCGAGGTTGTTGGTGGGTTCGTCGAGCAAAAGCACGTCGGGGTTTGAAAACAACGCCTGCGCCAGCAAAATACGCAGCTTCCAGCCCGGTGCGATTTCGCGCATAGGCAGATTGTGCTGTTCGACCGGGATTTCCAGACCCAACAGCAGCTCGCCTGCGCGGGCCTCGGCGGTGTAACCATCGTATTCGGCAAACTTGGCCTCGAGGTTGGCCGCTTCCATGTAATCGTCTTCAGTGGCCTCGGGGTTAGCATAAATGGCATCGCGGCGCGCCATGACATCCCACATTTCGGCGTGGCCCATCAAGACGACGTCGAGCACCCGGATATCTTCATAGGCGAACTGGTCTTGACGCAATTTACCCAGGCGTACTCCGGGTTCGAGCGATACGTTCCCCGACGAAGACTCGAGGTCTCCGCCAATGATTTTCATGAAGGTCGACTTGCCGGAACCGTTGGCCCCGATCAGACCGTAGCGGTTGCCCTCGCCAAACTTAACGCTGACGTTTTCAAATAAAGGCTTGGGACCAAACTGGATCGTAAGATTAGCGGTAGAAATCACTTAAAACGTATCACCAAAAACAGGGTTGACCGGATGGGGCACACAACGCGTAACCCACCATCACAAAACAAAAATTAAGGTTAACCCGGTAGTTTACCCTAATGCTCGTCGAGCACCAGATAAGCCATGCCTTTTTCAGTGGCGATGCCGACATGTTTACCTACCGGCAACGTGGCCTTGACCCGCACATGACCATAAGGCAAGCCGGTTACCACAGGCACTTTAACGGTTGAGCGCAACCACTTGATAACACTGGCCATGTCGAAACCATTATCGTTTTTAGCCAGCTTGTAATCGGTGAAGTGGCCCAGCACGATAGCTTTTTGACGGCCCAGAATACCCGCCTGCCATAGCTGGCTCAGCATGCGTTCGACCCGGTACGGGTGCTCGGCCACGTCTTCAAGAAACAAAATTCCACCGTCGATGTCGGGCATGTACGGCGTTCCAACCAAGGCCGCCACCATAGCCAGATTACCGCCCCACAATACGCCGCGCGCATCGACCTTGTCGGCATCAGGCGATTCAAAACTTAAAATTTCAAGCTGGCCGCTTAGGGCTTCGTTAAATAGCGCAGCGGTCAGATCGTCGAGCTTTTTGGCGCCAAAGTCGCCTACGGCCATCGGCCCCGAAAAACTTTGCGCGCCGGTTTTAGCCAATAACGCCAGGTTGAACAGCGTGAAATCGCTCAGCCCCACAAACTGCTTGCCGCTTTGCGCCACTGCCGCCCAGTCGATAAATGGCAACAGGCGGCTCAGCCCGTACCCGCCACGCGTCGCCATAACCACGGGATGCTTCTGTTTGAGCGCCCGCTGTATACCCGCCAGACGCTGCTTGTCGGTACCCGCAAAACGTTCGTGTACGGCCAGCGCGGTGCGATCGACGGCGGTTTTAAAGCCCAACGCCTGCAGGCGCTGACAAGCCAGGTCGACGGCCGCGGGGTCGGAAACTGCACCCGAAGGTGAGATCAGGTAAATACCGTCGGGTGCGGGCTGGCAGTGGTCATGATGAGAGTCGTGATCATGGTGATGATCGTGGTGCGCGGCAGAGGCTTGAACTGGCATGGATGGAGGCAAACCGAAAAAGGGCTAAAGTGACACTGCTTTGGCAGAACCAAAAGGGTAACGCAACACCAACGCAGCAAGAAAAACAGTTTATGACGAATCCTCACCCCGCAGTGGCGGGAAGGTGCCCGACTGTGGCGACGAAGCATCCGTCTGCGGCAGCGAGGCATCTGGCAAAGTCGGTATGAGATTGGCCAGTGGTGGCTTGCCCTTTTGCGCACGAATAGCGGCACGCCGCGCGCGGAAAAAGTCGGACAGCAACGTGCCGCAGGCGTCGGCCAACAAACCGCCGGCCACCTGGGTATGATGATTGATCTGATCGATAGCGGCAATATCCAGCACGCTGCCGCACGCGCCCGTTTTGGGGTCGGCTGCCCCGAAGACAACCTGGGAGACGCGCGCATGCACCATGGCGCCCATGCACATTGTGCAGGGCTCGAGCGTGACGTAAACACGGGCCCCGGGCAACCGGTAGTTGCCCAAACGCGCGGCAGCATCGCGCAATGCGACGATTTCGGCATGAGCGGTGGGATCGTGATCTGTGATGGTACGGTTGTAGCCCGTGCCAATAATGCTGCCTTCAGCATCAACAACCACGGCACCCACTGGCACCTCGCCGATTTGCGCAGCAAGCGCAGCCTGGTCCATCGCCTGCTGCATCGCCCAGTGATCAGCCGGGGTAAAGAGGTCAACAGGCATAGGTACGTCAGCCGACATACATTCGCGAATTCAATGTAATGCGCCCGGCCAGACTTTCTACGGCCTCTTCAAGCCATTGATAAAGCTCGGCATCTTCGTCGTAACGTGCCTGATTCAGATTCGACACTCGCCCCTCTTGGATAAAGCCCCAAGCCCGACTGCGCTTTTCGCGGTGTTTTCTGTCCCAGACGCCAAACGCTACGCCGCCCGACTTACGTACTAATGAGAAACACGGAATGTCGGTATAGCCGTCGCCAATAAAAATCATTTGCTGAAAGGGAATGCGCAGTTTGTCTTGATCGACTTTGCGATTGACCTCGAAAGGTTTGTTGCGCGACGCTGTGCCGACGATACCCTTTTGGATATGAAACAGATAACGCGTTTTATCGGTAAAACTGACAATGCGGCGCGGAAAATGAATTCCGCCATCGGGACCATAAATAAATTCAGAGGCCCAGATATCGGTGAACTCGTGGGCAATAGGCGTATGGCGAACGACATCGCCAATACCGCTGGAAATAAGATAAAACTCGAGCTGCACTTGCGGGTGCGCTTGCCGAACATGACGGCGCAAGCGATCGAACAGCGTAGTGACACCGTCGTGCAGCGGCAACCGCTGGCCCCATGCCTTAAGCCGCTCTTGAGTGATCAAGCCATGTTTTTGGGACTTTGACAGCTCGATCATTTCGTGAAGATACGCAGGTACCGGGTCCCAGTCATGGTGGTCGAGCAATGGGCCCACCCGGTCAGACCAGAACTGGCCGGCATCGACGCCTATTTCAGTTAGAAACCCGCTGGTACTATCGGGGGCAAGGGTATCGTCAAAATCAAAAACCAGGGCAATGACATCGGACATAGTATTTTTAGCGCTGCGAACTTTGCGTTTAATCAAGCTTATGGCCGATTTTCGTATTTAGAATCGAAACTGACGAAAACCGGAGTCCAACCCACTTTATAACCCGTCAGGAGACGCGCATGCTGGGACGTATCGCTATTGATCTTACCAAAGACAACAACCAAGTTCGCCGCCTCGAAACTACGCTGCGGCTAGCAAAAACGCACAACGCTGAAGTCGTCGGCGTCTACCCCAGCCCGGAGCCCTCCGATTATTTGCGCGACGGCAGCCTCATTCCTCGCGAAGTTAGCCAGATGATGACCGCCCATTTGGCGCAAGAACGCGACGAAATGAAATCGTTGTTCGAGGAGCAAGCCGCCGCAGCCGGTGTCAAGGCCACCTGGCGCAACCCCAAAGGCCTGTCGGAAGAAGTGCTGGCCTTGCATGCGCGATACTGCGACCTGGTCGTCATGAGCCAGACCGTCAAGCAAACTTCTAGTTTTCGCCCCAGTATCGCCGAAGCCGTAATTACGTCGGCGGGCCGGCCGGTGCTAATGGTGCCTTATATTGGCGAACAACGCCCAGTGGGTTCCCGAATTTTGGTGTGTTGGGATCACGGCCGTCGCGCCGCCCGTGCGTTTGCCGACGCCGCGCCCATTTTGGCCAACGCCAAAGAAATCGTCATCGTCAGCATCGACGAGCGATCGAACCGCCTGGTATCGCAGGATGTTCACGAAGAAGATATCGAAACCTATTGCGTTTCAAAAGGCTATGTCAAGCCTCGACGCGTACGCCTGGACAGCGCCAGCGCGGGCATTGGCAACACAATATTAAACGCCGCCAGCGACCATGGTTCTGACCTGATCGTTATGGGGGCATATAACCGTAGCCGCGCCAGCGAATGGATGCTCGGGGGAACCTCAAAAACCTTACTCGACTCGATGACGGTACCCATTCTTTTTTCGCACTAATAAGCCAGGCCCCCCGCATGCCGGCCCTCTGGGCCGGCATCGCGATACAGCTCGCGTAACACCGCCGGCACGTACCCCGGCAAATCATCAGATACCAACCCAGGGCCAAAACGGGTAGCTGCACGGGCATGAACCCATGTGGCTGCACATGCAGCCCAAAACGGGGGCATACCCTGCGCCATCAAGCCGGCAATTAAACCTGTCAAAACATCCCCCGTACCCCCTGTGGCTAAAAACGCCGGTGCATTGGTATTGACGACGGCCTGACCGTCGGGCGCAGCAATGACGGTATCGGCGCCCTTCAGCAACACCACTGCCCCTGAACGCTGCGCAGCCTCACGCGCCCGCGTCAGCTTGTCGGTGTCGGCGTCCCCGAACAGGCGCACAAACTCGCCCTCGTGCGGGGTCAACACGCACTCGTGGTGCAAAGCCGACAACAACGACTGGGGCTGCGCCGAAAATGAGGTAATGGCATCAGCATCGAGCACCAGGCGCCGACCGGTTGCCAAAGCACCCAGCACCTGTTCGCGAGTTTGCCCGCCAACGCCGGCCCCGGGGCCGATCACCAGCACGTTTTTGCGGCTGTCACTGAAAATATCGCGCAGGCTGCCCATATCGGTAAACGGCGTGACCATAATGCCTTCGAGAGCAGCGGCATATACCGGCCATGCAAACACCGGTGCAGCAACCGTCACCAACCCCGCGCCAACACGCGCCGCAGCGCGGGCCGACAAACGGGCAGCACCTGTCATGGTCTGCCCACCCACCACCAGCACATGCCCACGGTGATATTTATGCCCTTCAAGCGACGGCCAGGGAAAATGGCGCTGCCAAAGCGCGGGGCTATTTTCAAAAGTAGCCGGCGCGATAGTGTCGAGCACGTCAGGGGCAATACCAATGTCTGCCAGTTCAATTTCTCCGCACAACCCGCGACCCGGAAACAGCACATGGGCAGGCTTTTTTCGAAAAAATGTGACGGTCAGGTCGGCGCGCGCCGCCACCCCTTGCACCCGACCCGTGCGACCATCAAGCCCGCTGGGCAAGTCGACCGCGCATACGGCCAGGCCGCGATGGCGAACCGCTTCGATGAACTCGGCCGCGTCGCCGGTAACCGGCCGGCCAAGGCCTGCCCCAAACAAGGCATCAACCAATAATTCGGCCTCGTCAAGCAAGCCGATGGATAACGTTTGAACGACGCCTTCCCATAAGGCCGCATGGTGTGCGGCATCGCGGCCCGACGGCCGAGTGCCGTTGAGCGCGCCAACCTGCACCGGCCAGCCATGCGCCGCCAGATGCCGTGCCACCACATAACCGTCGCCGCCGTTATTACCGGGGCCACAAGCCACCAATACAGAGCGACGCGGCCAGCGACGCATAATGGCCTGCGCGACGGCACGCCCGGCGGCTTCCATCAGGTCAATGCCCGATACTCCTCGTGCCACGGTCGCCGCATCGGCCTGGGCCATTTCAGCGGGCGTCAATAACGCCGTTGGTTCGTGTGTGCTCATGGTAGTCTTTATACTGATACGACCTGCCGGCCAATGCATTTAATCTTAGGGCAAATCGGACCGGCTGCGTATCGGCGATTCATCAGAACGAGGGCTGTGTGGCATCACCTATTATCTCTATCCGCAACGTATCCAAGACCTACGCTTCCGGGTTTCAGGCGCTGGATAACATCAACCTGGATATTCATCGCGGCGAGATCTTTGCCCTGCTAGGCCCGAACGGCGCCGGCAAAACAACGCTTATTAATAGTATTTGCGGCCTGGTCAACTTAACCGCCGGGCAGGTGACCATTGACGGCTTCGACAACGTAAAACAATACCGGGAAGCCCGCCGCTGTATTGGCCTGGTACCGCAAGAACTTACCGCCGAAGCCTTCGAAAAAGTATGGAATACCGTCAGCTATAGTCGCGGACTGTTCGGCAAGCGCCCCAACCCTGCGCTTATCGAAAAAATCCTTAAGTCGCTGTCGCTCTGGGACAAACGCAACAACCGCATGCTGACCTTGTCTGGTGGCATGAAAAGGCGCGTTCTGATTGCCAAGGCGCTGTCACACGAACCGCCTGTATTGTTTCTTGACGAACCTACGGCCGGGGTCGACGTTGAACTGCGCAAAGGCATGTGGGACGTCATTCGCGGGCTCAAGCAAGAAGGCGTCACCATTATTTTGACTACGCATTACATTGAAGAAGCCGAAGAAATGGCTGACCGCGTCGGGGTGATACGCCAGGGGCGGCTGATTTTGGTCGAAGACAAACACACCCTGATGCGTTCGTTTGGTAAAAAGCAACTTACCCTTGAACTAAAGCAAGCGCTAACCCGCTTGCCCGATACCTTGCAAGACCCGCACATTGCGCTGTCAGCCGACGGCCGACAACTGGTTTACACCTACGACACCAAAGACGACACCGCCGACATTGCCGCCCTGATCGACCGCCTTTATCGGGCCGGTATCGTATATACCGACCTGCACACGCGCCAAAGCTCGCTTGAGGATATTTTCGTCGACCTGATCAAGGAGACGAAATGAACGTACAAGCCATCAAGGCCATTTACATGTTTGAAATGTATCGCCTGCGGCGCAACCTGTCGCAAAGCGTGCTGGCCCCTATTTTGTCGACGTCGCTTTACTTTGTGGTGTTTGGGTCGGCCATTGGCAGTCGTATGGCGGATATCGACGGGGTCAGTTACGGCGCCTTTATTGTGCCGGGCCTGATCATGCTGTCAGTCCTGACGCAAAGTATTTCCAATGCGTCTTTCAGCATCTATTTTCCGCGCTTTACAGGCACCATCTACGAGCTGCTATCGGCACCGGTTTCGTATATAGAAATTTTGATGGGCTATGTAGGAGCCGCGGCGAGCAAATCGCTGGTACTGGCCCTCATCATCATGGCGACCGCAACTTTTTTTGTGCCCTTGCGCATCGAACACCCGGTCTGGATGGTGGTGTTTTTAGTACTGACCGCCCTCACGTTCAGCTTGTTCGGATTCATTATTGGCGTGTGGGCCGACAGCTTCGAAAACCTGCAGATAGTGCCGCTGCTGATTGTGACGCCGCTCACATTTTTAGGCGGCAGCTTCTACGCCATTAGTATGCTGCCGCCGTTTTGGCAGGCCGTTAGCCTGCTTAACCCGGTGGTTTACCTGATCAGCGGATTTCGCTGGAGCTTCTACGGCGCGGCCGACATCAGCCTGCCGGTTAGCCTGGGCGTAACACTGGGCATTTTGGCTGCATGCTTGGGCATTGTGGCCTGGATATTCAAGACCGGTTACAGGCTGCGCAATTAGCCCATTGAAAACGCCGCCCTGATGGGCGGCGTTAACGTTG
Source organism: Pusillimonas sp. T2 (assembly GCF_002236805.1). Taxonomy (GTDB): domain Bacteria; phylum Pseudomonadota; class Gammaproteobacteria; order Burkholderiales; family Burkholderiaceae_B; genus Neopusillimonas. The sequence continues at coordinate 180,592 of NZ_NIQA01000003.1, forward strand.
ACGGATAGCCGCAAAAACCCGCAGTCTAATCGCGGAAGTTATTAAACTGCAACGGTAGGTCGACTTCTTGCTGGCGCAGCAAGGCAATGGCCGACTGCAGGTCATCGCGCTTTTTCCCGGTGACACGCAATTTGTCACCATTGATCTGGGTTTCGACCTTAAGCTTGGCCGCTTTAATCGCCGCAATCAGCTTTTTGGACACCGATTGTTCGATACCCTGGCGTACCGTCACTTTTTGTCGTGCGCCAGATACGTTCTCGGCAATTTCACCCTCTTCAAGACAACGCACATCAATGCCGCGTGCCGACAAGCGACCGCGCAAAATATCAAGCATCTGACGAAGCTGAAACGGGCTGGGCGCCACTTGCGTGACCACATACCCCTCAAGCTCGAAGGTGGCATTACTGCCCTTAAAGTCAAAACGGCTGACCAGTTCCCGATTGGCCTGGTCGACCGCGTTGCTTAACTCGTGTTTATCGACTTCGGAGACGACGTCAAAAGAAGGCATGACAATTTCCTTGAAAATTAAAACAAACCAAAAAGCTTGAGCACCAGCGGCACCGCCAGCGCAGTAGCGATCCCGTTAAGACACAACCCCAGCGCAGAGAATGCACCGTTGGTTTCGCCTACCTGTATCGCTTTGGCCGTACCGATGGCGTGGGCCGACAGCCCCTTGGTAAAGCCGTGAATGACCGGATCGCTGATGTGTAATACGCGCAAAATAGGGCCGGTAATAATAGCGCCTGCTATTCCGGTAATGGCTACTGCCACCGTTGTAAACGATGGCAACCCGCCGGTTAGCTGGGCCACTTCCATGGCTATGGGCATGGTGGCCGACTTGGGCGCCAATGACAATAGGGTTTCGGTAGAGGCCCCAAACAGCCAAGCAATACCCAGCGCCGAAAAAATGGCGGTAAAACAGCCAACCACTAGGGCCACGGCCAAAGGCTTCCAGATACTTTTAAGACGAGTCAGCTGGCTGTACAGCGGCACAGCCAGCGCGACGGTTGCGGGGCCGATCAGAAAGCTCATGAAGCGGGTGCCCTCTTCGTAAGCCTGAAAAGGCGTGCCAGAGACCACCAAAAGCCCAACGATGGCCACAACCGACGTCAGCACCGGCAATAAAAACGGGTGACTGCCTGAACGCTTGTAGAGCATCAGAGCCAACAAGTAAATGACGGTTGTAACGGTAACCCACACGAGCGGCGATGCCTGCAACCCCGACCATAAAGACATCAAGGCGTCGGTCATGATTGCCCCCGATTCTGGCGCTTGAGCATCCAGGACAGGGTTAGCGCCGTTACCACGATGGTAATAGCCGTACCCAAAATGCAGGCCAGCAGAAACGGCAGCCATTCGGCCGCAATGCGATCGAAGTGCAGCATAATGCCGGCCACGGCCGGAATGAATAGCAGCATCAGGTGCTGCAGCACGTGCTTGGCCGTATCGCGCAGTGCCGCTGGCAAGCGACCACGCCACACCAGGCCGGCAAACAGCAATAGCAACCCCACCAGCGCACCTGGCACTGGCAACTGCGTCAAGCGCACAAACACTTCGCCAACCAACTGCAACACAAGCAATACAGCCACTGCGGTCAACACCGGCATGTGTTTTCCCCTTTATTGATTTGTTGCACCCAGACCAGGATGACCACGCGTGGTCATCGCTTGTTCAAATGTCAGTCAGGTGCACCGTTCTACAATACACAGAACCAATGGGCACAATGCCCAACATCGCTATTTTTTCACCAAGACCTCGTCGTGCCTACCCATAATACAGAATTCAGCCTGCGCAAAATTGCGGTTGCCGCCTTTGGCCCATCGTTGCTGTTTGGTATTGGCGAAGGCGCAATTTATCCGATCATCGCACTGACTGCACGCGAGCTGGGTGCGTCGGTAGCATTGTCCGGGCTTATTGTGGCCCTGATCGGTATCGGCTCATTGCTCAACAATATCCCGGCGGCTTTGTTTATTGCCCGATTCGGCGAGCGCCTTGCCATGGTAGGCGCCTCGTTGCTGAGCCTCATCGGCTTGCTATTGTGCCTGCTGGCGCCACATGCCCTGGTGCTGGCTTTGGGCGTGCTGCTTATCGGCATGTCGAATTCAGTCTTTTTACTGGCACGGCAAACCTATCTGACCGAAGTGGTTCCCATCGGCATGCGGGCACGGGCGCTGTCCACCCTAGGTGGCGTCACGCGTATCGGACTTTTTGTCGGCCCCTTTCTTGGGGCCGGCGTCATGCATTTTACGGGGCTGTCAGGCGGCTACCTGGTGGCGCTGGCCGCTGTGGCCGCAGCCGGTGCTTTGGCTTTCACTATCCCCGATTTCGAACACAAGCCCGCTGCACAGGCCCCTGGCGACAAGCCGGCCGGCCCAAAACCTAATTTACGCAATATTGCCCGCCGTCATGCGCGCACCTACCTGACGCTGGGGCTGGGATGCGTCTGCGTCATGGCCATTCGTTCATGTCGACAGGTGATTATCCCCTTATGGGCCGCACACATCGGCGTAGACGCTACCACTACCGCTGTCGTGTATGGGCTAATGGGGGCTATCGACATGCTGCTGTTCTATCCTGCAGGCAAAGTCATGGACAAAAAAGGACGGCTTTGGGTCGCCCTGCCCTCGATGATCATCATGGGCAGCATGCTGCTCATCATGCCCTTTACCACAAGCCTGTCTGCCTTCATCGTTGTCAGCATGATTCTGGGGTTTGGCAACGGAATTGGGTCGGGGCTTATCATGACGATAGGTGCAGACGCGTCGCCGTCCGAGGGAAGACGCCAATTTTTGGGGCTGTGGCGCCTGCTATCAGATATTGGCGGCAGCACCGGGCCACTAATGCTGTCAGGCATAACCGCTTTAGTTTCGCTAGGTGCCGGCGTTGCCATGGTAGGCGGGCTGGGGTTTGCCGCGGCCTGGGTGTTCTGGCGGTGGTTGCCCAGGCCACAGCAGCACTGAGCAACAGGCGCATAGCTCACAATAAGGCGTTACCCTTGCGGTGCGCGGCCGCCAGCAGCGCCGCTTGGCAAACCTTGGCTTTTTTCTCCAGGTACATACTTTTATCGGCGAACTCAATCAATTGCGATTCATCTGTACCGTGCTCGGGGTAACGCGCAAGCCCAATACTGGAAGCAATGTTAAAGCTGTGCCCGTTCAAGACACATGGTTGGCTAAATACGTCACGGATTTTTTTAGCGATTACTTCGGCTTGCTCTGGCAATGGGCTGCGATGCAACAACACAATAAATTCATCGCCACCCACACGAGCGACGGTATCCGATTCGCGCACACACAGCTTCAGACGCCTGGCCACTTCTTTTAGTAAAAGGTCTCCGATGCCGTGGCCCAAGGTGTCGTTGACTTGCTTGAATTTATCTATATCAAGATAAAGCAATGAAAAACACGCTTGCTCTCGTCGGGCTATCGACAATGCAACCTTCAGACGGTCGTATAGCAATGCGCGGTTGGGCAGGCCAGTCAACTGATCGTACTGCGCCATTTGCTTAAGGCGCATCTGCATTTGCTGACGCTCAATGGCAGCAGCGATTTGCGTCGAGACAAACTGCAACAAAGCCTGATCTTCGTGGCTGTAGCACAACCCGCCGGGATGCCGGTTAAGCACAATGACACCGATAACTTCGTTTTGCGACTTAAGCGGCACGCCTAACCACGCCACGGGTTGCACGCTTGAAGAAACATCGAGTTCCGCAAGATATGGCCGCATTGTGTCGGGCGCCAGCAATATGGGTAGGCCCGTACGGACAATTTGACGACAGAGTGGGCCGGAAATTTCCTTGAGCAGTGCCAACCTACGGCAGCCGGCATTTTCCGGATACGGAAAACCAAGCTCGCCTGTTTCGGAGTCGATCAACGCAACCGAGAAATCATCAACCGGTAACAGCGTGCCCACAATCTGATGAAGATGCTGAAATAACGTCAACACATCATCGGCGCGGTGAGCGGCTTCGGAAATGGCGTAAAGAGCAGCCTGTAACGATTCGGCCCGCTTTCGTTCAGTAATGTCGCGCGCAACGCCAATACGTAACTGGTCGGCCGACGACCACCGCGCCGACCACATGATGTACACAACCTGCCCGTCTTTACGGACATAGCGATTCTCGAAGTGAAGCTGCGGGCAACCAGACATGACCTCTTGCACCGATGTGCGTGTGCGTTCGCGGTCTTCGGGCAGCATCAGGTCGAACATGTTTTTGCCAATCATTTCTTTTGGCGTGTAACCGAAAATACGTTCGCACGACGCGCTTGCGAAGACGATGGAGGCATCCAGGTTAACCGCAAAGACAGCGTCCATCAGAAGATCAACGAAGCTGGCCATCGGCGTGTAGGCGTTCGGTTGCATATAAAAATTATAAAGCGTGACAACCATTTTTCGCGGTATTTTTTGCCCCATCTGGAACTGCACAACACACCCAGGCATTGAACCGAATTTGTCCTAGACAAATAAAATATTTAAGCGTATCGTTTGGGCATAGTTACACGACAGTAATTAAATACATCGCTTTGTGTAAATAGAAGCCAATTTCGGCTCAAAACCCTTAAGGCCAAACGAATGAAAGAACTCGACATTATTGCTTTTGGTAAATCAGATATCGAAAACACCCTCGGGAAAATGTCTTCCGGCGAAATAGACAAGCTGGCGTTCGGTGCGATTGAGCTAGACAAAAATGGGACAATTCTGAAATACAACTCGGCTGAAGGCGCCATTACAGGGCGTAACCCTGCCGACGTGATTGGAAAGAACTTCTTTCGCGACGTTGCTCCCTGCACGTCAAAAGCCAACTTCAAGGGCGTGTTCGATGCCGGTGTCAAAACAGGCGACCTGAACACCATTTTCGAATACGTCTTTGACTACCAGATGAAGCCGACAAAGGTCAAAGTTCACATGAAACGGGCCATCAGCGGCGACACGTTCTGGATTTTTGTTAAGCGCATCTAGGCGAAAAAATGACAGGGCAATCGGCAATGTCGTTTGCGTGGTGGGAGCAGCCAGGCTTCCTGCATCGCGTCGTCTGTGACCTAGTTAACTCAGAACTGACGGCGCTGCGCCGACGACCGCTGCTGCTCCCCCTACCCTGGTCAAACGAGCGCCATCTTATTCGCGACCTGGGTGCCGATTCGCTCGAGTTAATGACGCTGGCTACCAGTCTGTCTGAACTTCTGCATATTCATGAATCGGGGATTGAAGACTACTTGTTAGCCCGGCTTGAAATACAAGATTGGGTTTCCGTTGCCTACACCAGCTTAAGGCAACATGGCGACGGCATTACCTTCAGTACATCGGGCAGCAGCGGCTCACCAAAGCGATGCCAACACAGCCTGTCGTTGCTACACCAAGAGATCGACGTCCTGCGCGCTTTGTTCAGCGGCCGTCGGCGCATACTTAGTGCCGTGCCGGCACACCACATTTACGGTTTTTTATTCACTGTTTTACTGCCGCAGGCCCTGGGGATTGCGTCGGAGAAGGTCTTTGACGTGCGGGGCAGCAGCCCGGGTGCGTTGGTATCTGCGTTGCAACCCGGCGATTTAGTTATTGGCCACCCCGATTACTGGCAAAACGTAGCGCGCCTGGCGGGCGCCTTGCCCAATGATGTTGTGGGCGTCACGTCGGGAGCCCCTTGCCCCGACGCGGTCGCCCTTGATATGCGCGCTGCAGGATTAAGCAAACTAGTGCAAATTTTTGGCAGCAGCGAAACCGCCGGTATTGGGTGGCGCGACGATGAAACTGCCCCATACACCTGCTTTGCCTACTGGCAAGCACAAGACGACGGCGCTGCACTTGCCCGGCGTATGCCAGACGGTGCAACGGCCCGATTCGCGCTGCAAGACCACCTGACCTGGCAAGATGAAAACCATTTCAGGCCAGCAGGCCGCCGTGACCAGGTCGTACAGGTGGGTGGCATTAATGTTTACCCGGCGCGAGCGGCTGAGGTCATAGCGCAGCACCCCGCAGTACAAGATGTTGTCGTCAGGCTAATGCGTGCAGACGAAGGCAACCGCCTTAAAGCATTTGTAGTGCCCCGCGCGGGCCATGAGGACGATTTGATGCTGGCCGAAACACTCGCCGAATGGGCCAGCGCCGGGTTAAATGCAGCCGAAAGGCCGGTAACCTATACCTTTGGCGCGGCATTACCCAGGCAAAGCAACGGCAAGCCTGCCGACTGGATCATTTAGACGGAGCGGATGGCAGACGTTGATGTTCTTTTGGGACGTTAACGCGCAGCGCTGCGTGTGCCACGTCGACCACATGTTGGGGTAACGCGTAGCCACCCACGATTTGCGCCACGTCGGTAAGCCCTACCCAGTCTGGTGCAACTTCGATAAGCGTAGCCGAGGGTACAACGCGCTGCACATCAGCCAATGCGCCGCGCACTGCGCTATCGGCATCTTCGGCCTCGCGCGTAAATTCGAGCGCCAGCCGCCCTGGCAACCCCATGCCGACCAAAGCATCATCACAACCCGCCTGCCCGAAGCGCTCGACCAAGTCGTCTTGGTCGCAGTCGCTGTCTGCCAGCTGGTACTTTAAGGTAAAGATGTATTCCATTTCGAAATGGCCGCTATTCGGTTGGATGGCGTGAATGCATCATCAACAGACTTCGCTGTATATGCGAACATATTGGTTGTCAATCGACAACCAATATCAAAGGGCGCTTAGCTTCGCAGTAAAAGTGTCTGCAATGTGTAGTGCAGCAAGCTGCCTAAGTGAACTGACACAACAGTGTGCCTGAAGCAGCTTCTCAAACCACCAGCAATGATCAACTTGCTCCACCACGGAAATCACCCGATGTCCTGAGGCCAGTGGCCGACGTAGAGCGCATGAAAAAGGGGTTAGTTGCCTGAACGCCTAACCCCTTTTCATGTGCCAACGGTAGTTATCGTTACGGCTGTCGCAAGGATAAAGCCCAGAATAGGAATGAAACGCGCCTTTTTACCGCTATATTCGATGTATGTATTATTTGAGGAATTACCGATGAACCGCGCTTACATCTCCTTGCGTACAAGTGATGTAGTCACGCATAGCAATGCAACGCGGCCACCTATCGCTTACCAAGCTATCTATGCGTTTTTAAAAGACTGTGGGTTCAACGACTTAGAAAATTTAAACTTTCATGCCGAACCGCAGCTTCAGCTCGTAGCGGGTTCACTGCAAGACGGCCGTTTAGTTTAGGGTGAAACCCGGGGTCTAGGTGATTGCCGGTGTCGGTACCGGAAAATGGCACCATCGTCATAATTTGTAAGGCCATATCCAACGCGGTCCTGTTGCCAGCACGGCTAATGTGTAACCATCTGGCGTCGGGAAGCCACGCCCCCCATTTCTGGCCGTCGCAGCCAAATCGGCGTAGTGTCGCGCCGCATCGGTATCAAATGGTAGTACTCAACCGCGCCTTCAGACAGCACGCTGTTTGGTCGCGCTATCAATCATGACTCATAACCGGAATTCGATGCACCGTTGCCCCTCAACTCCTGTTCGATTTGTTCGATGCTTGGCAAATCTGTCGCCAGTTCCGGCGGCAAAGATTCAATAAGCTTGTATTCCGCAACACCCAGCGGTTGCGTGTTCTGGCGTAGCGCATACTCGGCCACAACCTTGTTCTTGCTCTTGCACAACAGCAGGCCGATGGTCGGGTTGTCCTGTGCATGTTTGACCTGTTCATCCACGGCCGTCAAGTAAAAACTCAATTGGCCCAAATGCTCGGGCTTGAACTTGCCGCCCTTCAACTCGATAACCACATAGCAACGCAACTTTAGGTGGTAGAACAACAGGTCAATAAAAAACTCATCGCCACCCACATCCAGCAACACCTGCCGCCCAACAAAGGCGAAACCAGCACCTAGTTCTAACAAGAACTCGGTCACGTGCTTGACCAGCGCATTTTCCACTGCGCGCTCTTGCGCTTCATTAGACAAGCCGAGAAAATCAAAGCGATACGGGTCTTTCAGCGATTCGCGCGCCAAGTCGGACTGCGGCTTGGGTAGAGTCGCGTCGAAGTTAGTTGCGGCCGTACCGCTCCGCTCCAGCAAACGGGTCTCAATCTGCATCACCAGCACGTTGCGCGACCAGTTATGTTCGATGGCTTTGGCGGCATACCACTTGCGGGTTTGTGGGCCAGGCAGCTTGTCCAACAATGCCAACTGGTGATACCACGGCAATTGTGCAAGCACCTCTTGCACAAATTCCAGCTCCGGCCACGCCTCGGCAAAAGCGCGCATGTATTTAAGATTACGAGGCGAAAAGCCCTTCATCTCAGGGAAAGTCGAACGCAAGTCCTGCGATAGCCTCTCTATGACCTTCCCGCCCCAGCCCAGTTCGGCCTGTCGCGCCAGAATATCGCGCCCGATCTGCCAGTAAAGCAGCACCAGCTCGCGGTTGACGGCCAGTGCCGCACGTTGCTGGGCGATGTGGATACGATTTTTGAGTTCAGCCAACCAACCAGCGTAGCCGGATGGCAATTCAGTCAGCTTGACGGGCATTACACCTTCAGCACTCATACTTTCTTTTCCCACGGAACGCTCTCTGAGCCAGTTAAATACTTCGCCGTCCACCGACTGACATAGGTGTCGCCATAGCCACACAAGGTCGCGACGAGCAGCCTCAAATACTACACAAACCAAACCGACATGCCTCAAAGAAGCAATTGGCTACTTTCTTCGCACCGACCGGATGAGCCAACTCGTAGTCGATAAAGCTTAGCGTGTAACGTTAAAACCAACGCCCAGCTAAATCAACGATTTAGCTGGGCGTGCGTCACTTTTGCATAAGTAGGTATTCTATGAAAATCTATGATTCACGTTATAACCTCTACTCCCACTCAATTGTCAATAAGAACGTGAAAGCCCAGTGTTAAAAGGTTTCCAATGGACTAGATATTGAGCGATACCGGCAATTTCACCGTCAGCTTGGAATTGCCCATTACTATAGTCGTGATCCACAACAGATGGGGTGCTCGAACTAGCCGACAGAACAAATTGAATTTGACCGAAATTGACGGTAACGATAACCGCCAACTCCGCATGCTTTGACGGTAACAACAAGATGACGGTATCGACTTTTAACCCTGATTCTTAACGCCGACTCGGACGCACGCATCGTTATGAATAATAACCAGGCTAAAGAGCAAGGTCGCCGAACTGATTCGTCAACGCGCCTCACAAATCATCGTCACTAAATAAACTCGCTGGACAACCGAGCTCTAAACTAATTTTCTTGGCGGTTTCTCTCATAGCACTTTTGAGAGCGGTGTTGCTGGCAGGGTTTTCAAATGCACTAATCCCCAGAGCCGTTATTGATGCTTGAATATTCGCATCCATACCAAATATTGGGGAAGAGATCCCGAAAAAACCACTTTGAAACTTGCCTTCCGTCATCGCGAGTCGATGGCGTCTCACTTCAACTGCTCGGGAACGAGCCTCATCAAGCGCTCCTGGAGTCAATGCCTCCTCCTCCGCTACCAAATCTGCCCAGTAAGCTTCTGGCAAATAGCTAAAGAACACCATCCCGGTAGCAGACGTCAGAACTGGCAATACGAAACCAACCTTAATAGCGAAAGGCGATCTGTGCCTCCCGTCTAGTTTATAGATGATGGTCGGTCCACGGTTACCCCAAATGGCAATGCTGTAGGTCTGCTCAAAGTTTGCTTGCAAAGACTCTAAATACTCTGATGCAACCTCAACAACATTGAACTGCTCAATAGCGGCTGCACCCAACCTTATCGCGGTAGGACCCAAACCATAGTGTCCCGTCACCTTGTCTTGGACGATCAGCCCAAGGCGCATAAAGCTGACCAAATAAAGGTGCGCCTTGCTAGATGGCATACCCGCGGCTTCGGCAAGCAGCTTCAAAGGCAATTTTCGGCGCGCCTGCTGCAGCGCCTCAAGCAATGCATATCCAACCTCGATGGATTGGATGCCTCGTTTCTCAAGAATGTCTGACTTCGAATCCATAAAGAATTTCCTTTGTTTGTTGCCCAACAAAATTATACGATATACAATTTAGTTGTACTTAGTTGAATTTTATTTAAAAATAGTCAATACAGAGACTAAGTAAAAAAACGTAACAGTAGTGAAGCGTAAAAGAAACAAATTCAAGAAACAGCTATGTCATGGAGACACTTTTATGAAAGCAAAACGGCGCGCAGTAATTGGTGCAACTCTTCTGGCCGGAGCAATGATGCTCGGCACATCTCAGGCAGCCAAGGCGGCTGAACCACTCAAGCTCGGCATGATCGTGAGCTCTTCGGGACCGTCTGCCTCAAATGCAGTTCAGTTTACAGGCGCAGTCAAGGCCTTCATGGCTAAGCATGGCGACACGGTCGCGGGGCGGAAAATTGAAATCATCCAACGAGATGGTATGGGCCCTGCTCCGGATGTCAACCTGCGCCTGACCCAAGAACTTATTTCGCGGCAGGGCGTTGAGATGATTTTTGGCTTCGACTACACCCCGAACGTACTGGCTGTTAAGAAAATTTCGACGCAAGCGAAGATGCCAATTCTAATTTCGAATGCGGCAACGTCCGGGATTTTGCACGACGCCCCATACATGGTTCGCTTCGGCCTGACAACAGCACAAGTGACCAAGCCGCTCGCTGAATGGATGCCGAAGAACGGCTTGAAAAATGCTTATGTATTGTTCGCCAACTACGGCCCCGGGCTTGAGGCAAAAGCAGCATTTAAAGATGCATTTACAGCGGCAGGGGGAAACTACATGGGAGAAATTCCCGTACCAGTTTCAAACCCAGACTTTTCCGGATACTTGCAACGCATCAAAGAGGCAAAACCTGATGCTTTGTTCGTTTTTCTTCCAACCGGGGATCAACCAGGAGCATTCCTCAAGGCAGCTCGTGACTACGACCTCGCTGGTGCTGGTATAAAAATTGTAGGTACTGGTGATATTGCCTCGGAAGACGTAATCGACTCTATTGGCGACTCTATTCTCGGTGTTACAACTGCTTTTGGGTACTCAGATGTACATAACTCACCCGAAAACAAGGAGTTTGTAGAACTATTCACGAAGGCTACGGGCGGGACAGTCAGACCCAATTTCCACGCTGCAACAGTTTGGGACATCATGGGTGCGATCTACAAGGTAGTAGAAGCGCAAAACGGAAAGTTAGATCCAGAAAAGACCATTGAACTACTGAAGGGGTACAAATCCACAGGGGCACGAGGACCTATTGAGATTGACTCATCAAGTCGGGATCTGACAACCACAGTGTATCTACGCACTGCAGAAAATCAAGGCGATCGCATTGTTAATCGGGAATTTGAGGCTATCCCAAGCGTCAAGTCTCCTGCAAAAGTGGCCCACTAGGATAGACCCAGCATGGTAGACAGTCTTTCAATACTGCTATTTAACGGTATCTCTTATGGAGTCTTACTGTTCTTAATGTCAGTTGGCTTAAGCGTAACGATGGGACTTATGCGTTTTGCCAACATGGCGCACGTAGTGTTTGCCATGCTTGGGGGTTACGTCACAGTAACCCTGCTTGAGCATACCGACTTGTCATTCTATATAGCTGTTGTTCTGGCGGCCTTCGTGACTGGGCTAGGCGGTGCAGTCGCCGAGAGAATCGTATTTAGGCACTTCTATAAGGCAAGCGAACTCAGGCAGGTCTTGATGTCGATTTCGATCATTTTTATGTCGATCGGTGTCTTCACTTATTTTTGGGGCCCAAGCCAGCAATCCGTTACGGTGCCTGATGAGTTAATCGGCATGCGTCATTGGATGGGAATAAGTGTCAATGCTTATCGGCTGTTGCTAATCGCGATTGGCGCTCTCCTTATGACCGGTCTGTTTGTTGGACTTAAACGCACAAGGTTTGGCGCAATGCTGAGAGCGGCTGTCGACAATCGTCGTATGACAATCAGTTGTGGCGTTGATGTAGACAGACTGTTTTTCTGGGCATTCACGATGGGTTGCGCATTAGCCGGTTTGGGTGGTGCACTCAGCGTCAACCTGCTAGGACTTGATCCGACATTTGGTCTGCGTTACCTAGCTTATATCTTGTTCGTCGTCGTTGTCGGAGGAATGGGTTCGATCGGGGGGTCTCTGCTCGCAGCACTCCTAATTGGTTTGGTCGATGTCTCTTTCAAGTACTACTGGCCAGAAGTAGGCGGATTTGTGATCTATATCGCCGTCGCTTTGTGCCTGATTTTGCGTCCCGACGGACTGCTCAAAAAAGGTTGAACAATGAAGTCTCACAGTTCTACGATTACTCGGGGAGCATGGCGCTGGGAAGAGCCTTTGTTCTGGATTGCTATCGCCATTGCGCCCCTTGCATTCCCAAACTACCTTCCCTTGTTAAGTCAGATTCTGATCATAGGCCTATTTGCAGTCTCACTTGACTTGCTGGTTGGTTATGCAGGCATCGTCTCTTTGGGGCATGGTGCATTCTTTGGGATAGGAGCCTATACCGCAGGAATTTTGATGCAACGTGGCCTAGGAGAGCCATTCCTGGGTTTAATTTTGGCGGCATTAGTTAGCGCCTGCGTGGGGTACGTAATTAGCTTTCTTCTTCAAAAAGTGCGCGGTGTAGCGTTATTAATCGTCACACTCGGTGTAGGTCTGCTGTTCTTGGAGTTGGCTATTCACTTCAAGTCGATAACTGGCGGTGAGGACGGCATCCAGGGTATTGACGTTTGGCCATTATTCTCAGTTTTCGAGTTTGACTTCCTTGGGCGAACTAGCTTCTTCTACTCCCTCCTCGTTTGTGGTTTGCTCTACCTTGTGGTTAGGTTGATTATCCGCTCGAACTATGGCCTCTCAATTGAAGCAATTAGAGATAACGAACGGAGAGCCACAGCAATTGGAACACCCGCAATCAAGAGATTACGCACTCTTTTTACGATCGCAGCAGCGGTGGCTGGCGTTGCCGGTGCGCTTTACGCCCAAACCACGCAGTTCGTAGCACTTGAAGCAATCAGTTTGGACAGGTCAGTTTCCGCACTAGTGATGGTGACACTTGGCGGCATTGGTACGGCTATCGGCGCGATGATCGGGTCAGCCATTTTTATGACCGCTAGAGACATGTTTGCAACCATGGAACCGATTTATTGGAATTTTTGGTTCGGCTGCCTTTTATTTGTGATCGTTTGCCTTGGCCAGGATGGCGTACTCGGACTCATTGCAAAAATCACTAACAAAATAAAACCGCGCGACAAAATGGAGCCGACACCATGATCAATAGTGATATTGCTCTTGAAACCGTAAGCCTCAGCAAGAATTATGGAAGTTTGGCTGTAACCCGCGATGTAAGTATTCGACTGGAGCGCGGCGCGAGACACGCGTTGATTGGGCCAAATGGAGCCGGCAAGAGCACTCTGATACATCAACTAACCGGAGTATTAAGACCTGACGATGGTCGAGTGATGCTGAATGGACTAGACGTCACCGACCACTCAGTCGAACAAAGAGTGAAGCTCGGCTTGTCTCGAACTTTTCAAATCAACACTTTGTTCAAAGAGTTCACACCTTTGGAGTCGGTCACTCTAGCGATACTTGAAAGAACGGGTACAGCAGGTAAGCTCTTCGCCTCTGCAAGACGTGAAAGTGCCGCTATAGATGAAGCTATATCAATAGTGCGTAGCATCGGGCTGTCAGATAAAGACGCCAGAAGGCGTGTTGCCGATCTCCCGTACGGCAGGCAGCGTATGGTTGAAATCGCGCTTGCATTAGCTTCCAAACCCAAAGTTTTATTACTGGATGAGCCAGCAGCCGGCATACCAGCAGATGAAAGCGCAGACATATTTAACGTGATAGCCAACCTGCCCGAGGACGTAGCAGTTTTATTCGTGGAACACGATATGGAGCTCGTATTCCGTTTCGCGAAAAAAATTACCGTACTTGTAAGTGGAGCGCTATTTTTTGAGGGAAGTCCAGAAGCTGTGGCAGCCTCTGATGAAGTCAGAAAAATCTATCTAGGGGACAAAAGTCATGTCTGATTGGCTGATACAAGTCGAACAACTCAGAGTTGGGTATGACGAAAGTGTAGCTTTGGATGAAATTACATTCTCGTTACCCAAAGGTGGCTCTTTGGCTCTACTTGGGCGCAACGGTGTAGGAAAGTCGTCCCTTTTACTAGCGTTGATGGGGCATTTAAAAGCCCGTAAGGGGCGAATAGCTTTTGATGGCGTGGACATCACAACGAGCAAGGCCCACAAGCGAACTGCTCAAGGTATTGCTTGGGTTCCTCAAGAAAGGGAATGTTTCCCCTCACTAACTGTAGATGAGCATCTGATGATTGCAGCTCGTCCGGGACCTTGGACACAAGAGCGGCTGTATGACTATTTCCCCAATCTTGCTGCTAGAAAAAACAATCTGGGCAATGCATTGTCGGGGGGTGAACAACAAATGCTAGCGATCGCGCGCGCGTTAATCGCAAATCCTCAACTACTCCTACTGGATGAACCTCTTGAGGGATTGGCTCCCGTAATCGTTGAGGTGTTGGAAGAAACAATTCGGTCTCTGGTCTCTGAACACGGCCTAAGCATAATTTTGGTTGAGCAGCATCCGGAGTTTGCACTCAACATTTGCGACCAGTGCCTGATCCTCGAAAGGGGAAAAATTGTTCACTCATCCCCAAGTTCAGTACTTATGGCAGACACTGACACGATTGATCGCCTGGTTGGTATACGCGTTATTTGATATTAAAAGAGACTCAAAATGATTTCTATTACAGCTCCAAATATTGTCCGCATTGGTGCCAATGCTAGCCTCGAATTGGCGGATGTCTTGATGATCTTGGGTTGCGAACGACCTCTTTTGGTTGTCGACCCACATTTCAAAAACTCAGGGTTCATTAAACGTCTCGAACAGACACTAAGCGAAGCACATAAGTCTGCATCTTTTTTCTATGACGTTGTACCCGACCCAACTTCGATCTCTGTAGAAAGCGGTGTCGTTCAAGCGCATGCCCACACAGCCGATTGCATAGTCGCTATTGGCGGTGGTAGTGCAATCGATACTGCCAAAGCAATTGGTTTACTGGCAAAGCACCAACTGACACTCCGGTCCATCTCCGCGCCATACCGAGTCATAGAAAAGGGTTTGCCAGTCATCGCAATTCCAACCACTGCCGGCACCGGATCAGAGGCCACAAGGTTCTGTCTTGTTACTGATAGCGCGACCCATGACAAGCTAGTTTGTATAGGCGAAGGTTTTATGCCTACCGCCGCACTAATCGACCACACGCTCACATTTACTGTTCCAGCTAGCGTGACAGCACATACAGGCATTGATGCTTTTACCCACGCGTTGGAAGCGTACGTAGGACGTAAAGCAAACGCAATTTCAGTATTGCAAGCCGAAAAGGCCTTGAAGTTGATAGGAAAGGCTCTGCCAGCTCTGATGTCAGACCTTTCAAATGAAAGGGCCCGCGAAGACATGATGCTGGGCTCCTATCTAGCCGGTAACTCATTTTCAAACTCAGGGCTAGCACTTGCGCACGGAATGAGTGCGCCTCTGGGTGGTGCTTTCAACATACCGCACGGTTTAGCTATAGGTCTACTTATTCCTGAAACAACGCGATTTTCAATTGCACGTACGCCAAACCCCTATGCGCGTGTAGCTCATTTGCTGGAACTCAGTAAAAGTAACGATGACGCTGAAGCTGCGAAAAGCTTTATGACATGGCTCGATGAGTTGAACAAAGCCTTAGCGCTACCTACCCTATCAAAGCTAGGCATTGATCAAAAATCTTATTTCAACGCGATAGAGAAAATGGCTGAGGAAACACCTAGATCGGGTGCAGCAGCCAATAATCCTGCTATCCCCTCTTTCGAGGAAACTGTCGAACTATTTAAAAAAATCTGGAGATAATAATGACCGATAAAATTTTCGACAGCACCACACTTGAGCATGCTCTAGCATTTGCTCGGCGCGAACATAATCTTCTAATTGATGGGCAATCCAAGCCTGCCATATCGGGCGCTCGGTATGATGTTATCAACCCGGCCACCTGCGAAAAACTTGCGTCTGTCGCTCAAGCGGGAGCAGAAGATTTGGAGCTAGCAGTTCAAGCCTCCATGCAAGCATTTAACTCTCGCTGGTCAACCCTGCCCCCAAACGAACGACAACGACTACTCTGGACACTCAGTGATCTAATCGAGAAGAATGCCGACGAATTAGCTGTATTGGAAACCCTTAACAACGGTAAACCAGTTCGTGAAGCTCGATTCATGGACATAACAAATGCGGTCAATACTCTACGCTATTGCGCGGGATGGGCAACTAAGCTGAATGGCGAGACTGTTTCGGTGTCCCATCCAGGTTTTTGGCACAGCTATACAGTTCGTCAACCCTACGCTATTGCAGGCCTCATCACACCTTGGAACGCACCGATCATGATGGCGGTTGCCAAGTTAGCGCCAGCGTTAGCCGCGGGATGTTGTGCAATCCTGAAACCCGCTGAGCACACGCCATTAACCGCGCTAAGAATTGGCGAACTGGCACTCGAAGCCGGAATACCGCCCGGCGTAATAAACATCTTGCCTGGGCTAGGAAATGAAGTCGGAGAGGCGATTGTTAACCACCCTAGCATCGAGAAAATTTCATTCACAGGCTCCGGACGCGTAGGTCAACGGATTCTCGCAAATGCCTCGCAGAACCTCAAACGAGTGACGGTGGAGTTAGGGGGTAAATCCGCCAACATCATTATGCCCGACGCGGACCTCACCAAGGCCATCCCCGGATCAGCCAGAGCCATCTTTGGTAACGCTGGGCAGATATGTAATGCTGGCTCGCGTTTATACGTACATTCTTCGGTCTATGACAAGACCGTTGAAGGTATTGCTGAATTTGCTAAGTCGCTGGTGGTGGGGAATGGACTGTCACCAGACACGCAAATGGGACCTTTAATTTCTCGCCCACAACTTGAAAGAGTATGCGCATATGTAGAGTCAGGACTCAAGGATGGTGCGAGTCTAATCACTGGCGGAAAAACATTAGATCTTGGTGGGCATTTCATAGAGCCAACGATCATTTCTAATACGCGGCAATCGATGCGTATGGTTCAGGAGGAAATTTTTGGACCAGTTCTGGCAGTACAACGCTTTGATGATGCCGAAGACCTAGCGGGCATTGCCGACTTAGCAAATGGAACTCATTACGGTCTGGGAGCAATGCTCTGGACTAATGACCTCAGTAAAGCGCACAAACTTGCTGCACGCTTTAAAGCAGGTACCGTCCGCATAAACGGTGGTGGGTTAGATCCCGCTTTGCCATTTGGCGGCTTTAAACACTCTGGAATTGGACGAGAATCTGGACGCGAAGGGGTTGAGGCTTACACAGAAGAGAAATCTGTGATGATCGCCCTCTAGACCACGCATCCACTTTCCGGAGATAAAAATGAATACGAATGACAAAAACATTGCCATTGTCGGAGCTGGTATCGGAGGTTTGACGCTTGCTCTTGCCTTGTTGCAAAAAGGTTACAAAGTAAACGTATATGAGCAGGCCCATGAATTGAAAGAGTTGGGAGCCGGCATACAAATGGCTCCTAATGGTACCCGAATCTTGCGCCATCTAGGACTTGAAGAAGCTTTACTGCAAAAAGGGGCAGTCCCGGCAGCGGGAAAGGAAGTTCGACTATGGAATACAGGTCAGACATGGCCCTTATTTGATCTAGGTGCAGACTCAATTAGACGCTTTGGTACCCCGTATTGGATGGTCCATCGCGGCGACCTGCATAGTGTCCTTTTGAGCGCAGTTCAGGCATTATCAGCTGGCGCCGTTCACACCAACCACCGATTAGTCTCAATAGCACAAGACGCCTCCAATGTAACAATGCATTTTGCAAATGGAGAAGTTGCAAGCGCAAAATTTCTTATTGGGGCTGATGGTGTCCACTCCGTTGTCAGAAACCAACTATTCGACGAACACAAGTCAGAGTTCACCGGCATCGTTGCATGGCGAGGTCTTGCGCCGATGGAAGAGCTAGACGAGACATTAAAAAGAAACGTCGGAACCAATTGGATTGGACCCGGTGGCCACTGCATTACCTACCCCGTCCAAGGGGGCAAAGTACTGAATTTTGTAGGTTTGGTTGAGCGTAATGACTGGCAAAAGGAGTCGTGGACAGATGCTGGCACCACCGAGGAATGCGCTGCTGATTTTCCAGGTTGGCATCCCTTGATTCATTCAATCATTGACAAACTGGACACGCCCTTCCGCTGGGCTTTACTGAAGCGAGCTCCGCTTAAGAGATGGACGTCAGGCAGGGTGACACTGCTGGGAGATGCTTGTCACCCTACCCTTCCATTTTTAGCACAGGGTGCAATCATGGCGCTTGAGGACAGCATTGTCTTGGCACGCTGCCTAGAGACATACGGCGAAGATTTTGCTGGTGCATTTGCCCGTTATGAAGAGCTTCGCATACCTCGAACGTCTGCCATTGTGAATGGGTCTAGCGCAAATATAAGCCGATTCCACAATCCGATCTTGGCTGAAGCTGACAAAGCAGCAGCATACGTAACCCGCGAGTGGGACCCAGAGCAAGTTCGACAACGCTATGACTGGCTATTTGAATACGATGCAGTTGAACTAGCCATTTAACCGACGGAATCTACTGGAGACATCTATGTTAGTTCAACGAATACACCACGTAGCTTATCGGTGCAAAGACGCCAAAGAAACAGTTGAGTGGTACGTAAAGTATCTAAAAATGAACTTCATTCTGGCTATCTCTGAGAATGAAGTTCCCTCCACGAAAGAACCGGACCCATACATGCATGTCTTTTTAGATGCAGGTATGGGCAGCATTCTTGCGTTTTTTGAGTTGCCCAATAATGCTTCTATGGGACGTGATCCGAATACCCCCTTATGGACCCAGCACCTTGCTTTGAAAGTCAACTCGATGGACGACCTCATGGAAACAAAGGCGAAACTCGAGGCTGATGGCATCAACGTCATTGGGCCGACAGATCACACTATATTCAAATCCATCTATTTCTTTGATCCAAACGGTCACCGCCTCGAGCTGTGTGTCGATACTGCGACTCCAAAAATGAACAAGATGCTTGATGCCGTTAAATGGGACATGCTTAATGAATGGGCAGTAACCCGAAAAGCGCCTCAGCATGCTCGCTGGATGCACGATGGAAGTTTTCAGGAGACCGATAAATAATGAAACTTGCGACTTTAAAGCGGGGGGGCCGTGACGGCACTCTGGTGGTGGTCAATAAGGAATTGACTCAATACACTGAGGTACCTGATATCGCGACAACACTCCAGCGTGCGCTAGATAGTTGGGAAAAAACGGAGCCGCGTTTGCGGCAAGTGTACGACGACCTGAATGCGGGTAAGGTGGCAAACGCATTCGACTTCAATCCAGGCTTATGTAATTCCCCGTTACCACGGGCATACCAGTGGGCGGATGGATCGGCTTACGTGAATCACGTTGAGCTGGTTCGTCGCGCCAGAGGGGCAGAATTACCCCCGTCCTTTTGGCATGATCCTCTGATGTATCAGGGCGGATCTGATTCTTTTATAGGGCCAACTGATCCTATCTACGCAACCTCGGAAGATTTGGGCATAGACCTCGAAGCGGAAGTTGCTGTGATCACAGGAGATTTAAAAATTGGGGCTAGTGCAGAAGAGGCCTCGTCAGCAATCCGTTTGCTGATGCTGGTCAACGACGTATCTTTAAGAAATTTAATTCCTAACGAGTTAGCCAAGGGGTTTGGCTTTTTTCAATCAAAACCAGCATCAGCCTTTAGTCCGGTCGCGGTTACTACGGACGAGCTCGGCAGCGATTGGATTGAAGGTCGCGTGAATCGCCCCTTAATCGTACACATCAACGGTAAGCTGTTCGGCAAGCCGAATGCTGCGACTGATATGACCTTCAGTTTTCCACAACTTGTTGCTCACGTCACTAAGACTCGTGAAGTTGAAGCTGGTTCGATTATCGGCTCCGGGACTGTGTCAAACAAACAGGGCGACCTTCACGGTTCGTCAATTGATAACGGTGGCGTCGGATACTGCTGTCTCGCTGAAGTTCGTATGTATGAAACTATTGAAACTGGCAAGCCACAATCTAGCTTTCTAAAGTTTGGCGATACGGTTCGGATCGAAATGTTCGACTGCGAAGGTAAAAGCATCTTTGGGGCAATTAATCAGCAAGTCAAGCGCTATCCTGCATGAAGCTTTACACCTACTTTCGTAGTTCCGCAGCCTACAGAGTTCGTATTGCGTTAAATCTCAAAGGCCTCGCCTTTGAGACCTCAGCGGTGCATCTCCTTCGTGCGGGTGGAGAACAGAAAACACCAGAATATCGCGCAATTAATCCATTGGGGGTCGTGCCCTCTATTGAAATTGACAATGGAGTAATCACCCAGTCTCTCGCCATCATAGAATGGCTAGAAGAAAGCTATCCACGCGTGCCCTTGTTGCCCACTGATGCTGCTGGGAGGGCTCGGGTAAGAGCGATTGCTCAGACGATAGCATGTGAAATACACCCTCTTAATAATTTGCGTGTTCTTAAGTATCTTACGGACAATTTAGGCGTCACCGAACAACAAAAAAAACAGTGGTACCAACACTGGGTTAGGGAGGGATTGTTAGCCGTAGAAAATATGTTGGCTACCGATAATGCTACCGGAACATTCTGCCATGGCGAGACCCCTGGAATCGCAGACTGTTGTCTGGTTCCTCAAATATTCAATGCTCGTCGTTTCGGATGCGAATTGTTAGAATTTCCCACCATCACTCGCATTGTAGAGGCCTGTGAGAGTCTGGCACAGTTCAATGATGCCTCTCCTGAACGACAGCCAGATGCAGAGTAATGTGCCGCGATTATCCTCCATCACGTCTAGCATGAGGGACTAAGAGAAATACGATGTTAGGACTTATTGGAGTTTAAACGACGGTAGTTATGCGCAAATTTACGCGTAACTTTAAAGCCAACGCCCAACTAAATCAATGGCTTAGCTGGGCGTGTGATAGTTTTGTATAACTAGAGATTCTTTACAAATCAATGACTTACGTTAGAATTTCTATTCCCACTCTATTGTAAACAAGACATTTTTATCTTTTATATTCAATGGCTTATTTTCCTGCTAATTGGTAATACCATGAAAAATACCATGCTCAGAAAAGGCTTAACAATATTTTGAAAAATTGCCTACTGAGCGCTGCCGCACAGCTCCATAGGCCGCTTTCCTGGCTTTGCTTCCAGATGTATGCTCTTCTGCTCCTGCAGCTAATGGATCACCGCAAACAGGTTACTCGCCTGGGGATTCCCTTTCGACCCGAGCATCCGTATGAGACTCATGCTCGATTATTATTATTATAGAAGCCCCCATGAATAAATCGCTCATCATTTTCGGCATCGTCAACATAACCTCGGACAGTTTCTCCG
The DNA here is from genome assembly GCF_002236805.1 of Pusillimonas sp. T2. Taxonomy (GTDB): domain Bacteria; phylum Pseudomonadota; class Gammaproteobacteria; order Burkholderiales; family Burkholderiaceae_B; genus Neopusillimonas. The sequence continues at coordinate 201,962 of NZ_NIQA01000003.1, forward strand.
ATGGAGGCCGGTATCTGGCGCCAGACGCAGCCATTGCGCAGGCGCGTAAGCTGATGGCCGAGGGGGCAGATGTGATCGACCTCGGTCCGGCATCCAGCAATCCCGACGCCGCGCCTGTTTCGTCCGACACAGAAATCGCGCGTATCGCGCCGGTGCTGGACGCGCTCAAGGCAGATGGCATTCCCGTCTCGCTCGACAGTTATCAACCCGCGACGCAAGCCTATGCCTTGTCGCGTGGTGTGGCCTATCTCAATGATATTCGCGGTTTTCCAGACGCTGCGTTCTATCCGCAATTGGCGAAATCATCTGCCAAACTCGTCGTTATGCATTCGGTGCAAGACGGGCAGGCAGATCGGCGCGAGGCACCCGCTGGCGACATCATGGATCACATTGCGGCGTTCTTTGACGCGCGCATCGCGGCGCTGACGGGTGCCGGTATCAAACGCAACCGCCTTGTCCTTGATCCCGGCATGGGGTTTTTTCTGGGGGCTGCTCCCGAAACCTCGCTCTCGGTGCTGGCGCGGTTCGATGAATTGCGGCTGCGCTTCGATTTGCCGGTGCTTCTGTCTGTTTCGCGCAAATCCTTTCTGCGCGCGCTCACAGGCCGTGGTCCGGGGGATGTCGGGGCCGCGACACTCGCTGCAGAGCTTGCCGCCGCCGCAGGTGGAGCTGACTTCATCCGCACACACGAGCCGCGCCCCTTGCGCGACGGGCTGGCGGTATTGGCGGCGCTGAAAGAAACCGCAAGAATTCGTTAACTGCACATTCGGGATATTTCTCTATATTCGCGGTTCAGCAGGCATGTCCCCTTTGAGGGCGACCCGACGACAGGATAATCGACCTTATGGTGCGCAAATATTTCGGCACAGACGGTATTCGTGGCAAAGCCAACGAAGGCGCGATGACGGCGGAAACCGCCTTGCGCGTCGGCATGGCGGCTGGCCGTGTCTTTCGTCGCGGTGACCACCGCCATCGTGTCGTGATCGGCAAGGATACGCGCCTGTCGGGCTATATGCTTGAACCCGCGCTCACAGCCGGTTTCACCTCGATGGGCATGGACGTATTCCTTTTTGGCCCGCTGCCGACAACGTATAGGAAGAATAAACGCCCTTTTCACCCAAGTCCAACAGCTTTGGACCGCAGTTGACTCTTTCGACACCCCTGCGATGCAACCCAATCCGGCTGACGGGGAGCCAGCAACGCTGAAAATTTACCCTCCTCTTTCCCACTAGCGGCTCCTTTTCCGACAACCAGCACGGCGGATCCCTGCCGCGGCGCTGTGAACGCAGCATTTTGATTGGTATCGTTGGCCTTCAGGCTCGTCAGTCAAACAGACCCAGGAGCAGCTCAGCCGGTGGCGCCCGGCTTTCGGGTAACGCCCTGGTCCCGCTGGTTTCGGCTTTGTGCTTCAGGTGATCAAGGATCTGCTTGATCACTATAGGGTCTTCAATGCAGGCGATGACTTTCATGGCGCCGCCGCAGCCGCTGCAGGTCTCGATGTCGATATTGAAAACACGCTTGAGCCGTTGCGCCCATGTCATCGACGCTCGCCGTTGTGCTGGTGTTGCCGGTTCATCAGCCACCCTGACCTTGTTGCCCCTGCCCCGTTTTGCCGGCGTGACCAACGCCCGGTGCCGACTGTTGGGTGCGAACACCCCGTGGAAGCGGGTTAGGTTGACTCTGGGCTTCGGTACCAGGGCGGCCAGCCTTGCAATGAAATCCAATGGTTCGAAAATGACGTGCGTGGTGCCGTCCCGGTACGGCGTCTTGAGCTGGTAGCGCACGTTGCCGCCTCGTGTTAACGACAGCCGCTTCTCGGATACCGCCGGGCGGCTGATGTACCGGCACAGCCGTTCGAGCTTCTTGCGTTCATCGGCCCTGGCCGCCACGCCGGCGTGCAGGCTGGACCCGGCTACCTTGCCAATCCCGTCACCGAACGGATCACCACTGGTCGGCAGAGTTTGCAAAGTGAACACCTTTCGCCCCGCCTGTGAACCGACAGCGATACGGTAAGTGATCGAGTGCCCCAGCAGGGGTGTCATCGGGTCGTCATCCACCGCATCCGAGGCCAGATAGCTGTTTTCGACATCCCGTTCCAGCAGGCCTTGCCGTTCCAGATAGCGACCCACCCGGTGGGCGATGGTGTGCGTCAGCTGGGTGAGCTCTGGGCTGGTCGGCGCCTTGACCCAGCGGAAACGCGCTGAGCCGTGGGATTGCTCGACATACACACCGTCGAGAAACAGCATGTGGAAGTGAACATTCAGATTGAGCGCCGATCCAAAACGCTGGATCAGGGTGACCGCGCCCGTCTTGGCCACTTGGTGGGTATGGCCCGCTTTCTTGACCAGGTGCGTGGCAATGACGCGGTAAACGATGCCCAGCACCCACCCCATGATCTCGGGCCGGCTGGCAAACAGGAAACGCAGCTGAAACGGGAAGCTCAACACCCACTGACGCATGGGTTGTTCAGGCAGTACTTCATCAACCAGCAAGGCGGCACTTTCGGCCATCCGCCGCGCCCCACAGCTCGGGCAGAAACCGCGACGCTTACAGCTGAAAGCGACCAGGTGCTCGGCGTGGCAAGACTCGCAGCGAACCCGTAGAAAGCCATGCTCCAGCCGCCCGCATTGGAGAAATTCTTCAAATTCCCGTTGCACATAGCCCGGCAATTCCTTTCCCTGCTCTGCCATAAGCGCAGCGAATGCCGGGTAATACTCGTCAACGATCTGATAGAGAAGGGTTTGCTCGGGTCGGTGGCTCTGGTAACGACCAGTATCCCGATCCCGGCTGGCCGTCCTGGCCGCCACATGAGGCATGTTCCGCGTCCTTGCAATACTGTGTTTACATACAGTCTATCGCTTAGCGGAAAGTTCTTTTACCCTCAGCCGAAATGCCTGCCGTTGCTAGACATTGCCAGCCAGTGCCCGTCACTCCCACTCGATTGTAAACAAGCACACAAAACCCTTTAGTGACAACAATTTGCAAGAACTATCAGGCTCAGTGCCATGAAAAATACCATGACCAGATCATGAGGTTGAACACGGCTTGCGCCGGCAGCGTTCACGCTCCTGGTCGGCGATCTCGCCCGGCTGCAATGCTAGCTCAGCATCGGTCATGCGCTCCAGCACGTCGCGTAGGCGGATGGTGCAAGGAATGGGCGGCAGCTCGAACTCATAGCCGCCGGCGATCATTTCGGCCGCAATCTCCTCGGTGATGAAAAACGGCTCGTCGTCTTGGTTCGGCTTCTTCATGCCCTTTCCTCCTGGCGCTCATCCTGGCCGACAGCGGCCAGGGCATCGGCTTCCGTCAATGCGTCCTCCACGAACGCGCCGTGCTGCTTCGCTTCGGCCTGGCTGACCTCGGCCCATATCCGTTTCACCTGGGCCGCACTGTACCCGGCCAGCTCGGCGGTCTTGTTGATGCTGTAGCCGGACTTGCGCAGCGCGACAACTTGGGCGCGGCGCTTCGGATCAGCACGGCGGCCCTTGTACCGCCCGGCCTGGCGGGCCAACTCAATGCCTTGGCGCTGGCGTTCGCGCCTGTCCTCGTAGTCGTCGCGGGCCATCTGCAAGGCCAGGCGAAAAAGCATGATCTGCACGGCTTCCAGCACGATCTTGGCGACGCCCTGGGCCTCGGCCGCCAGGTCGGATAGATCGACCACGCCAGGGACGGCCAGGCGTGCGCCTTTGGCCTGTATCGAGGCCACCAGGCGCTCGGCCTCGGGCAAAGGTAGGCGGCTGATGCGGTCGATCTTCTCGGCAATGACCACCTCGCCGGGCTGTAGGTCGCCGATCATGCGCAGCAGCTCAGGCCGGTCGGCGCGTGCGCCGGATGCCTTCTCACGGTAGATGCCGGCGACGTAGTAGCCGGCGGCCTTCGCGGCCGTAGTGATCGCCTCTTGGCGTTCCAAGTCCTGCGCGTCGGTGCTGACGCGCAGATAGACCCGCGCCACCATCGGCGCGGCTACTGGCTTCGTCCTGCGCATACTTGCGGGCTCCTTTGGGCATACTCAAATGCACCCATCTTAAACTGGCAGGCCAATTTATCACATATCGATCTAAATGCGCCTAGCTCATTTTTACAGCTTAAATGAGCTATTGAGCACACTCCATATTTCGACTATTATTGAAACATGGAAACGATAAATGCTGTAGCCGCCCTGGCGGCCATCGCTCAAGAATCGCGCCTCGCGGTGTTCCGGCTTCTCGTCCAGGCCGGCCCCGCCGGCATGGCCGCCGGAAAAATCAGCGAAGCGGCCGGCATCCCGCCGTCTTCGCTATCCTTCCACCTGAAAGAGCTGGCACACGCCGGCATGGTCACGTCGCGGCAAGAAGGCCGATTTGTGATCTACGAGGCGAACTTTTCGACGGCCACTAACCTGGTGGCCTTTCTCACGGAAAACTGCTGCGGCGGCCAGGTGTGCAACCTGTCTTGCACCACGGAAGCCGGGAAGGTGTTGGCATGAGACTTCGCCATCTTTCCGACCCCGATTCTTTGCCCGCTTTGGACAAATCCTTTGCCATCGAGCGCCCGGCGCTCGGGCTGGCACCCGACGCCCCGCCGGTGCGTATCCTGCTGCTGTATGGCTCGCTGCGCGCCCGCTCGTTCTCACGGCTGGCCGTCGAGGAAGCGGCCCGGCTGCTGCAATTCTTTGGCGCAGAAACACGCATCTTCGACCCGTCCGATTTGCCGTTGCCCGATCAAGTGCAAAGCGACGATCACCCGGCCGTCAAGGAGCTGCGCGCCCTGTCCGAGTGGTCAGAGGGACAAGTCTGGTGCAGCCCGGAACGCCACGGTCAGATTACCAGTGTCATGAAGGCGCAGATTGACCATCTGCCGCTTGAAATGGCCGGCATCCGGCCGACCCAAGGCCGCACCCTGGCCGTGATGCAGGTATCCGGCGGCTCGCAGAGCTTCAACGCCGTGAACACCTTGCGTCTGCTCGGCCGCTGGATGCGAATGTTCACCATTCCGAACCAGTCGAGTATCGCCAAAGCGTTCCAAGAGTTCGACGCGGCGGGCCGCATGAAGCCCTCGCCGTACTACGACCGAATAGCCGATGTGATGGAAGAACTGGTGCGCTTCACGGCGCTGGTACGGCCGCACCGTGAAGCACTGACAGACCGCTATTCCGAACGGAAAGCGGCCGGCCACGTCATCGACGAGGCCACCGATCTTTCATCCATCGCCATTGCTCCCCAGCCACTACCAGAAAGCGAAACATCATGACCGAAAGAATCTATAACGTCCTCATCCTCTGCACCGGCAATTCGGCGCGCAGCATCATGGCCGAAGCTCTCATCAACACGATGGGGCAAGGGCGCTTCCGCGCCTACAGCGCCGGCAGTCACCCAACCGGCAAGGTCAATCCCTTCGCCGTCGAAAAGGTGGAGTCGGTGAATTACCCGACCGAGAATCTGCGCAGCAAGAGCTGGGACGAGTACGCCACGCCCGACGCACCGAAGATGGACTTCATCATCACCGTCTGCGACAACGCCGCCGGCGAAATGTGTCCGGTGTGGCCTGGTCAGCCGATCTCGGCGCATTGGGGATTTGAAGACCCGGCCGCCGTCGAAGGCACTGACGCCGAGAAGCGCCGGGCCTTCGAACAAACCTTCCGGCACATGATGAACCGCGTCCGCCTGTTCGTGAATCTGCCTCTCAAAATGCTTGACCAGACGGCCATCAAGCGCGAGCTGGCGAACATCGGCAAGACCGAGCAGGAAGCATGAGCGCCGGCGCACAGGCCATCGCCGCGAAGCCGCGCCAGGCCCCGATGAGCGGCTTCGAGCGTTACCTGACGCTGTGGGTGGCCCTGTGCATCGTCGCCGGTGTTGCGCTCGGCCAGGGCCTTCCTGACGTGTTCCAGGCCATAGGCCGCATGGAAGTGGCCCAGGTCAATTTGCCGGTGGGCCTGCTGATTTGGGTAATGATCGTCCCGATGCTGGTCAAGATCGACTTCGGGGCGCTGCACCAGGTCAAAGAGCATTGGCGCGGCATCGGCGTCACGCTGTTCGTGAATTGGGCCGTCAAGCCATTCTCGATGGCCCTGCTGGGGTGGCTGTTCATCCGACAAGTGTTCGCTCCGTTCCTGCCGGCCGATCAACTGGACAGCTACATCGCGGGCTTGATCTTGCTGGCCGCCGCGCCCTGCACGGCAATGGTGTTCGTGTGGAGCCGCCTTACCAACGGCGACCCGCTTTTCACGCTCTCGCAAGTGGCTCTGAACGACGCCATCATGATCGTGGCCTTCGCGCCCATCGTCGGCCTGCTGCTGGGCATGTCCTCGATCTCGGTGCCTTGGGACACGCTGCTGATTTCGGTCGTGCTCTACATCATCGTGCCGGTGATCCTGGCGCAGCTCTTGCGGCGGCATCTGCTCAAGCAAGGACAGGCCGCCTTTGAACGGGCCATGCAGAAGATCGGGCCGTGGTCGATGGCCGCGCTGCTGCTGACGTTGGTTCTACTGTTCGCCTTCCAGGGCGAGGCCATCATCCGGCAGCCGTTAGTGATCGCCATGCTAGCCGTGCCGATCTTGATTCAAGTGTTCTTCAATTCCGGGTTAGCCTACTGGCTGAACAAGCGGGCGGGGGAAAAGCACTCTGTCGCCTGTCCTTCGGCCCTGATCGGTGCCAGCAACTTCTTCGAGCTGGCCGTGGCGGCCGCCATCAGCTTGTTCGGTCTGCACTCCGGCGCTGCATTGGCAACCGTGGTCGGCGTCCTGGTCGAAGTGCCGGTGATGCTGCTGGTCGTGCGCGTGGTGAATCGCTCGAAGAGCTGGTACGAACGAGGTTGAACATGAGTAGGAAAAAACTGAGGAAATGATTGCAGATTGCCGCGCCGGCCGCTTCCTGGCGCATTCGATCACTGACCTGGAACACCTAGTATCCATGCTTGCTGAGGTCGCCCGATGACAGACCCAAAGAACCTAGAGAACAGGCTGCATGAGAAGGCCGACCCGGCCCGCGCCGTTTCCACTGGTCGGGTGCGCTACACACTGGCCGAACTACTGGCCGACGCGGAAGCATCCGGGGCTTACCCGCTGCCGCCGGAGGAACGCGAATGGATGGATGCGCCGTCTGTGGGTCGGGAATGGCCAAACAGTGAAGATTGAAAAAGGCGGCCAGTTCGAGTGGCCGCCCTTTCGTCATTAGCTGCACGCTTGGCGCAAGGCGTTCATTGCTTCTTGAAAATCAGCCTGTGTCGCCCGGCCCGTTTCAGCTTGGTAGTACACCACCATAAAAGCATTAGCGACGGCTTCGGCCAATGGCCCAAGGCTCCGCGCTTCCGCTTGGTTGATGTACTCCAAAGAAGAAAGAATAGCCGCTGCTTGATGCACTGCTTGCCCTGGTTCGATAATATGTTGTGTTGTCATAATTCACCTCTCCAGTAGGTGTTGATTGAAAGTGCCGGGCTGGTTGTGGCCAGCCCGGTGCGCCTACAGGTACAGCCCCGCCGCCTCCGCGAATGCTGACCGCTCATTCCTGCCGCCATTAACCTCAATACTTATCGGCTTAGTTTCGCTCTCTCTCATAGGGTCTGGCCGTGATACAAAAGCGGCTGTTTCTGTCTCTGCATCGACCTCGGTCGATTGATCACCCAGCGGCGAAATAAATACCTGGCTGACTTCTTCCCTTGGCGCTTCATCCAGGGCCGCCAATGCGGCCATGTATGTTGATGTCGTCATCGTGCTAACTCCTGACTTCGTTACTATCTGGGCCAGAATCGGCGCCCAAGCTATTGCCCTCGAACTGGCCAGATTGGCTTGCTTCTTTCGGCTCCATGCTTTCGCGTATCGAAGCAGCCAGTTTTCCGCCTGTGGTTTCGCTCACTCGCTCCTGGAATCCCTGCTTCACTTGAGAGCCGACACCCTTGGCTAACTCGGAGGCCGTGCCTGTGGCCAGCTTCGCGGCCTTGGCAAAGCCGCCACCGCTTGAGCTACTGCCGCTGTCACCAAAGCCAGCCGCTTGGGCGAATGGGCTACTGCCAGCAGTACCCGCTTCACCACCACCGTTTCCGCCACTGCTGACAACTGACCCCATGCTGGACATGTCACCGCCGGTTTCCATACTCGCTGATGCTTTCTGAAAAGCCGCTTGGAGTGCACTTGCACCTCCGGCTGCACCGGCTGCGGCACCCATAACCGCTTTACCTGCCAGGGCAGCGCCGCCAGTTGCCATACTGGCCGCCGTCACCGCCGCCCCAACTGCCGCACCCGCACCGAAGTTTCCAATTCCACCGGCTGCGCCAATACCACCACCAGACACAAGACCAGAAATCATCGGCGGAACTTTGTTGACCAAGAAAAGCAAGATGACCGATATAACCAACATCACGGCCAGTTCCTGGGATGCCATGTTCTCGCTGATTTGCGTGTAGTAGTGATTGATGAACTCTTTGCCAATCGCAACCAGAAGCACCATTGCCATAAGCTGTGCGGCCAGGCCCAGCACGGTCTTGTAGTAATTGATCGCCATGTCGGAAGTCCAACGACTTCCACCAAAGCCAAGGAAGAACACACCGGCATACAACAGAATCCAGGCTGATGCGAGCAACAGCAACAGGTTGACCGCAATCAACGCCAGGACAAACAAAACAGCCAGGGCCATTAGCTCCATGACCAGAGCAGTTGCCATCTGCCGCCATCCCAGCTCCGAGGTGGCCTGTACTGTGCGGTTGTATAACTCGAAACCAAGATCAAGGATGCTGGAGGGCCCAAGATTGCTATTGGAAAGTCCCCCCGCCTGCGCGCCCAGAGTTTGCAATGACTGAACAATCGTACCGGCGATATTCATGCCCTGGTTCGCATTCGTCAGCAACCACCAGAAAAAGCCGGTGAAGATCGTGAAGCGAACGAACTCCGCGAAGAACTCGCCAATGTCGGCCTTGCGCAAAGCCATCATGCCGAATGTCCAGACCATCGAAATCACAACCAGCGTCCAGAACAAACGCGATGCAGCGGACTCAATAGCTGGCCCCCATGTTGCGGCAGCATCATGAAAACGCTTGAGCACATCATTCATAACACCGCTGCTACTTAGCTCCTGCGCCATTGCAGGTTCAGCCAGCACCATTGTGGCGACCATCATCAAGCCACCTAGAGCAATTTTCTTTCTCATGGCGACCACCTCAATAATCATCTTTAGGGCTGGGCTTGAACTCCCACTGACGCATCTGCTTGGCCTTCTGGAATGCTCTGCATTCCTCGGTAAAGGCCTCTCGGTTCGCTTCGCTGCGCATTTCATTCAGTGCTGCCTGGAACGCATCGGGGGCACACGTCGCCGCATTTGGTTCGGGCATCCTTTCCTGTTCACATCCAGCCAACAACAGCAACGTAGCCGCGGTAGTAAAAAAGATTTTTTTCATCTCACCGCCTCCCTAGTAGTTGTCTGCCGGACTCGGGCGAAACGTCCAGGTACGCATTTGCTCGGCCCTGGCATCACCTCGCGCCTCGGCATCGAGTTCTGCTGCAATCCGGGCTGCCTCCGCGTTGTGTTGGGCGGTCAACATGGTGCGAATCTGCAAGAGCTGATTGGCCTGCTGGCTGGCGAGCTGGTTGGCGTAGCCGATGGCCTGTAGCTGGCCAGTTGCACCCTGGGCCGCGCCTTGCAGCCGCTCCAGGGTACGGGCGTCATCCTTCAAAGCCTTTTGCTGGTCGGCAACGGTCTGGAACAGGGCATCGTTGGCCTTCTTTTGCGACTCTGACGCCAGGCGGCGGTTCTCTTCCATCGCTGCCTTTTCGGCCGGCGTGCATCCGCCGCTGCCGTTGAAGCATGGCGAGCTGCGGTAATAGGCCACGTCCTGAAACTTGGCCAGGTAACGATCCAGGCTGCCTAGCTGGTTCTCGTAATAGGCCAGCGTGTTTTGCGCGGCAATCAGCCGGTTGATCGTAGTCTGCGCCTGATCCCAGATATACGCGGCTGGGGCCATCGTGTTCTGGAGCTGATTTTCGTACTGCTGCAACTGGGTCTGGTACTGCTCAATCTGCTTGAGCGTCTGCGCCACCGACTCGATGGCCGTCATGATGTTCTGGGCCAGGTTGCCGCCGTCGATGACGGGGATACCAGCTTGCACAGGGGCGGTGGTAGTGGTGATAAAGCCGGTTGCGAGTGCAACGGCTAGAGCGGTTTTTTTAGCCGCTAAAATTTTGGACTTCATGGTCGTACTCCGTCGATGAAAAGAAGGCATTGCCTTGACCAAGCGTTGTGCTTGTTCTCGGCAACGTTTCATCGAAGAGCTACGCCACTAGCTGATCGGTATTGCCCTTGGCGCTGAGGCCCGGACTTACAAACGTAAAACTACTCTGTTTTTTTATCGCTTTCGGACAAGCCAACTTCCCGGCCAATCTCTTCAAGCTCTAGCGGCTGTACTGCCGCCGTCAGTATTTCGCGTATTTCCGCGTCGGTGCTCCTATCGTTGAGCGCTGCTCGAACTTTCAACGCACGGTGCACCTCGGCGGGTAAATTCCTGATAAGCACATTTGCCATATCAATACCCTTTTGGTGTACCCGACAACCATGCTATCAAAGATATTAAAAATAGCAAGACCTATACTCTTGCAACCGGCGGTAGCCGATCAGCCCCGCAGGGCAGGATTCCCGTTGAGTGCCCCCGGCGCGAATAAGGGACAGTGAAGATAGATAACCGGCTTGCCGGTTAGCTAACTTCACCCATCCTGCCCGCATTTCACCCACTATTGAAAATCTAGCGCATATCGAACGTAAAGCGTTTTATCGTCAAACAAACACCGATTCTTGGCAACATAACCGTAATCGTCACCAAATCGGCCTGCAATCGACATAGTCGCTTCAAAATCGCTGCTCAATCGGCTTTAAATCGGAACCTAAAATGCCAACAATCGACACAAACCATTCGCCCCGATGGGGCGAGTTGGACGCCAAAAAAGAAGGGCATAACCCGCCCCTCAAGTGTCAATGAACACAAGAAATTTGCCTCCCCTCCCGTCATACCACTAAGGCGACGTATTGATACTTGAGGGGCAACCTTTCCTGATGTTGACACCTTCACGCAGGTTACTGGTTATGGGCGTCCAACACACACGGCTCATTCCTGCTTGGTAATAATAAGAATAATAATCTTCTTATTATTCTTACCGAACGAATGGGCACTGCTTAGCCATTTCACGTTTCGAGCCAAGGTTTCAGTACAGATAACTACAAGTGCACACAGCGGCCCTCCAGCACCGTTAGACGCAGATTCTGCTTCAGCTCATGGAATAAGGGACTCCGGGTTGTTTTCCCCTCTCACAAGGCGTTTCAGCGGCCACTGAAGCCGCCTTCTCTTCTTGGCGTTAAACCATCGGCCTATGGCCGATTGATAAAGCCCGCCAGGGCTTTATTGGCAAGGTCAGAACGCGCCCTCAAGGCGCGAGCTGCACCGCGCATGATGGATTATCTTTAGATAATCTTGGATGGATTTCCCAAACTGCCCGCAAAGCAGCGCACCGTCTGGGTTTTCCAAATTGGGACGGGGAACGTTACGACGGCAGAAGGGGAGCGTTACGACGGTAACAAGGGAACGTTACGACGGTAAACGGGTGCAGTTGCCGTGGGGCCAGGCCTCTTGATCTCCCATTTTCCCTTGGCGTATTCGTTCACTACCCAACCCACGGCGGCAAGTTCGGCCAGTGCCTTCCGGGCAGTCTGACGGCGTTTTTTCATAGCTTCGGCATTGGCTTCATCTGGCCAGACATAGCCGCAAAGCGTGTCCAGTTCCACGCGCCCGGATTTGCCGGGGTCGATCCAGCCGCATAGCCGTTGGTGCATCAGCCGTGCCGGATCAGTCTGTAGCACCCGCACTTCCGCCATGTCGATACGGGCATATGGACGATGCCCCAGGATCGCTTCGGCAATACGCGGATTCAGGGCAACCCATAGCCTGCCGTCCGTCTCGTCAAAAGCATGACTCATCAGGTGGAACGCGGCTTGCCGCCGTCCCTTCGTCACAAGGATGGTGACGTTCGACATGCGCAGCAGGCTGGCTTTGAGCGCCTTGATGTTGTCGCCGCTATCCGTCATGCCCGTTTCTGAGAGCAGTTTGGTCAGGCTCTCACGAACCACCAAGCCGTCTTGCTCAATGGCTTCGAAACGGGGTTCAAGGAATAGCCGTAGCTGTCGCCCCGTCTCACTGGTCGGTTCCGGGGTTAGCAAGATGCCGTTCGGGCCGCCAAGGGCCACGATGCCTTGCAAAAGACGCATATCATCGGCCCCGAGAGGTTCGAATCCGACGAAACGCATGGATTCGTCCTCGCCAAAGGTGTAGGTCACGTCCAGCTTGCAGCGTTTGCGATCGCCACGCTTGAGGCTGCGGAACAGGCCAGGTGCCAAACAGTGCGCGGGATCATGTCGGACGTGGGTCAGGTCATGCTTAGGCTTCTTCACGCTGTCTCCTTTTCACCTTGCACTGCCGCTCCAGTACAGCAGGCTTCAACACGCCGCCGTCGTGCCGTCTAAACCAGAGTTCTTGAAAAGGTGCGCCATAGTTGGCCTTGCTGACGCCAAAGCGGACAAAATACCCACGCTGACAATCATCGACCCCCAGTATCTCGGCCTCGCCTTGCGTCATGCCGGATAGGTACGATTGCCAACGGATGTTATCAACCAGTACGGACGATCCACGACTGGCCTGCTGTTGATCGCCCGACCCCATCATGGCTGCGCTTTTACTCGCGTGGTGCAGAAACACAATGGAGCAGCCTGTATCAGCGGCTATGGCCTCCATGTGCCCAACAACCTGCGCCATCGGCCCGCTAGCGTTCTCCTCCTCAATGTGGAAGCGCCGCAAAGTGTCCAAGATCATCAAGCGACGACCTTCAGCGGCTCGTTTGAGAGCATCGAACCAGCTAGCAGCCATGATGTTTGGGCATTTACCGATCAAGGGTTCAATGAGCAAACCATCAGCCACGGCTTGCCGTTCCGCTGCGCTGAGGTGTGCCCCAAGGGCGTGCAGACGATGGTGAATAGCGGCCGGTGGATCTTCAGCAGGCAGATAGACCACTTGCCCGGTGGGAAACTCGCCTATTTCAAGTAAATCAGGCCCGCCTGCAATCTGTGCAGCCAATTGAAGGGCCAACATGGATTTACCAGCCCCACCAGGCGACACAAGAGCACCAACAGTGCCAGCAACCATATTAGGCAGAACATAATCAATGGGTGGCGGCAATTCCGTGAAAGCCGCCATAAGATCAAGAGCCATATAACTAGCCCTCTATAGGGCCAGGTCGCGCAGCTTGATCACCCGATGATTTACGTGCCTCAATCCACTCTTCGACCTCTGACAAATCCCAGGCGACATTTCTACTGGTTAACGCGATACGGCGTGGAAAATCCCCTCGCTGCTCCAGGTTATAAATTGTTCGTGTCGAAAGCGGGATCATCTCCAGGAGCTTCTTCCTGTTGATGAGGGTCTTTATATTTTGCATGGGTCAATACCTCTCAAATGAATAGTTGCTATTCATCGAGTAGCTGCGCGAAGCAGCTAATCGGTAATTGACCTGCCCGATGCCAATGGCGGCCTTATTTATAAATTCACGGCATCAACTTCAATGCTATCAAAGATAGCAAAAACATCAACCCTTACTGCCTCCCGAAGTCCACTCATCAATCATATCGGCCCAATCCTGCAACATCGCCGCCCGCTGCTCGCGGTACTCAGCCTTGTTGTAGACAGCCCTCACGCCCTTCTGCTCGTGCGCCAGGCACTTCTCGATCCAGTCGGTGTTGTAGCCGGCCTCATGCAACAGCGTGCTGGCTGTGCGCCGCAAATCATGCGGTCCGAACTTGGTAAGTGACTTCCCATCTTTCTGCGCCGCCTTGTAAGTCAGCGTCAGCACCTGGTTAAGTGTGGCAGCGCTCATCGGCGCATCCGAGTCGTACCGTGATGGCAAAACGAAGTCGGAACCACCGGCAAAGGTTTTCATGGCAATGAAAATATCCAGAGCCTGCTGGGACAGAAATACCAGGTGCGGGTTACGGCGTTTCATCCGCTCCTTTGGAATCGTCCACAACGCTTCGCTGAAATTGATCTCGCTCCAGGTCGCATTGGTCAGCTCGCTCTTGCGCACCATCGTCAGCAATAACAGCTTGGCCGCCGCACGGTTTGTTGGGCTTGTGCCCACTCGCTCCATGTACTGGTACATCAGCCCAATTTCTTCTGGCGTCAACGCTCGGTCACGTGGCTCGAATCGAGCGATGCTTGTTGGGCGCACCAGTTCTGCCGGGTTTTCGACCTTCTGCCCACGCTCGATGGCCCAGCGAAATACCTGCAACACGATTTCACGCACATGAACGGCGGTGGCCGGTGCGCCTCGCTCAACAATGGCATCAGCCAGCGCCCGCAAGTCTTCGTGGGTGATCTCCACCAGCTTCTGATTGCTGAATTTCGGCTTCAGCTCACGCTCATAAACCGAGCGGCGCATATCGCGGGTGGAGTCGGCCATCTGGTAGCCACGCAGCCACTTCTCCGCCCAGGCACCGAACGTCTCTGCATCTTTCACCCGCGCCTTGTCTCGGGCTTTCTCCTTGGCCGGCGACTTGCCCGCCGCAACCATCTTCTTGGCGTCACCCAACAGCTCGCGGGCTTCGGCCAGGGTGATGCCACCGACACCATAACGCCCAAAGGTGATGGTCTCCTGCCGACCGTTGATTGAGTAGTTGTAACGGAACGAGATGGAGCCGGCTGGAGTCACTGCCACATAGAGACCTTCCCGGTCATTCACTTTGTAGAGTTTGTCCCTGGGCTTGAGATTGCGCAGCTTGGTATCGGTCAGCATGTACCTTGTCCTTCTTCGTCTCCGATACCATGCTGAAAAAATCTCGAATTTATCGTATTTTTTCTTACGAAACAGTAACTTATAGAATATTAATACCATGAACACACAAAAGAACGCAGCATGGTATCGGCATCAATCATGGCATCGCCAAACCATAATACCAGCTTTAATGCCATGCTCAAACGGTGCTTGGCGCTTCCTCCCGTTGCCAGATCGTGCCAAACACAAACAAAAAAAAGCCCGCAATTACGCGGGCTTAGCGGCATTTCATGCCATCAGGTGCCTGGCTGTGCCAGACGCGGAATCATTCCCACTCGATCGTCGCCGGTGGTTTGCTAGAGACGTCGTAGGTTACCCGGTTAATGCCACGCACTTCGTTGATGATGCGACTGGATACTTTTTTAAGCAGCGCATAGGGCAGCTCGGCCCAATCGGCGGTCATGAAGTCGGAGGTTTGTACGGCGCGCAGGGCAACGACGTAGTCGTAGGTGCGGCCGTCGCCCATAACGCCAACCGACTTGACCGGCAAGAAAACAGCAAAAGCTTGCGAGGTGAGGTCGTACCAGTTTTGGCCACTGATCGGGTCTTCGGTCTTGCGCAGCTCTTCGATGAAGATGGCGTCGGCACGACGCAGTAAGTCGGCGTACTCTTTTTTGACTTCGCCCAAAATGCGTACACCCAGGCCCGGGCCAGGGAACGGATGACGATACACCATAGCGGGCGGCAAGCCCAGGGCAACGCCCAACTTGCGCACTTCGTCTTTGAACAGTTCACGCAGGGGTTCGAGCAGCTTCAGGTTAAGCGTTTCGGGCAAGCCACCCACGTTGTGGTGCGACTTGATGGCAACGGCTTTGCCTGTTTTGGCACCGGCCGATTCAATGACGTCGGGGTAAATGGTGCCCTGGGCGAGCCAGCGTGCATTGCTGAGCTTGGCGGCCTCGACCTGGAACACTTCAACGAATTCTTTACCGATGATTTTGCGTTTAGCTTCTGGGTCGGACACGCCGGCCAGCTTGCCCATGAATTGTTCGGTAGCATCGACATGAATGATTTTCATGCCGAAATGTTCGCCGAACGTTTGCATGACCTGCTGACCTTCATTCAGGCGCAACAAGCCGTGGTCGACGAACACACAGGTGAGCTGGTCGCCAATGGCCTTATGAATAAGGGCCGCGGCGACAGACGAGTCAACCCCGCCCGACAAACCCAAAATAACTTCGTCGGACCCGACCTGGTCACGAATGGCCTGGACCGCTTCTTGTACATAGTCGGGCATGTTCCAGTCGCCTTCACAACCGCAAATTTCGCGCACAAAGCGCGACAACATGGCCGGGCCTTGCGTGGTGTGAGTGACTTCGGGGTGGAACTGGACCGCATAAAAATTGCGAGCTTCGTCAGCCATACCTGCAATGGGACATGACTCGGTAGAAGCCATTAGTTTGAACCCAGGCGGCAATTCGGTGACCTTGTCGCCATGGCTCATCCAGACCTTGAGCATGCCATGCCCTTCGGGCGTGGTGAAGTCTTCAAGGCCATCAAGCAGACGCGTGTGGCCCCGAGCCCGTACTTCGGCGTAACCGAATTCGCGATGATCGGAGAACTCGACTTTGCCACCCAGTTGCAAGGCCATGGCCTGCATACCGTAGCAAATACCCAGCACAGGCACCCCCATTTCGAATGCGGCCGCAGGTACTTTAAGGGACTCTTCGTGATAGGCCGAAGCATGGCTGCCCGACAAAATAATGCCTTTAAGACCTGGCTGCGACTTCAGGAAGGCGTCATCGACGTCGCCTGAATGAATTTCGCAGTAAACACCCGCTTCGCGCACACGACGTGCGATAAGCTGAGTAACTTGTGAACCGTAATCGAGAATGAGGATACGCTGATGCATGATGGGATATTTAAGGCCGCTTAGTCGGCGCGGTAGTTAGGCGCTTCTTTGGTAATTTGAACGTCGTGGACGTGGGACTCGCGCACACCGGCCGACGTGATTTCGACGAACTCGGCTTTTTCGTGCATGTTCGGGATTGACGCGCAACCCACATAGCCCATAGACGCCCGGATCCCGCCTACCAATTGGTAAATGATGGCGATGACGCTGCCCTTGTAGGGAACACGACCTTCGATGCCTTCGGGGACGAGTTTGTCGGCATTATTGGATGGGTCTTGGAAGTAGCGGTCGGCCGAACCATCGGTCATGGCCCCAACGCTGCCCATACCGCGATACGACTTATACGAGCGGCCCTGGAACAAAACGACTTCGCCAGGGGCTTCTTCTGTACCGGCAAACATGCCGCCCATCATGCAAGCCGAAGCGCCCGCTGCCAAAGCTTTGGCAACGTCACCCGAGTAACGGATACCGCCGTCTGCAATGAGTGGAATACCCGAACCTTTAAGGGCGTCGGCAACATCGGCAATAGCCGTAATTTGAGGCACACCGACACCTGCCACGATACGCGTCGTGCAGATTGAGCCTGGGCCAATACCGACCTTCACTGCGTCGGCGCCGGCTTCGGCCAGCGCTAATGCGGCTGCAGCAGTGGCAATGTTGCCGCCCACCACCTGAATTTTGGGGTAGTTCTTTTTAACCCAGCGCACGCGCTCGATGACGCCGGCCGAGTGGCCGTGGGCCGTGTCAACGACGATGACGTCGACACCAGCCGCTGCCAGCTTTTCGACACGCTCTTCGGTACCCTCGCCCACGCCTACCGCAGCACCAACGCGCAACTGCCCTTGGCTGTCTTTGCAGGCATACGGATGTTCGGTATTCTTGACGATGTCTTTAACCGTGGCCAACCCGCGCAACTGGAAGTTTTCGTTGACGATAAGCACGCGCTCGAGGCGGTGCTTGTGCATCAGCGACTGGGCTTCTTCAAGCGTGGCGCCTTCTTTCATGGTGACCAGGCGTTCTTGAGGCGTCATGATGTCGCGCAGCGGGACGTCGAGGCGATCTTCGAAGCGCAGGTCGCGATTGGTGACGATGCCGACCACTTTACCGCCCTCGACAACAGGCAGACCCGAAATGCCATGTTGGCGCTGCAACGCAATGGCGTCGCGCACTTTCATGGTGGGTGTGACCGTGACCGGGTCAATAACAATACCGAACTCGTGGCGCTTGACGCGGGCCACTTCCTGGGCCTGACGGTCGGCCGTGAGGTTTTTATGGATGATGCCGATGCCGCCTTCCTGGGCCATGGCAATGGCCAGGCGCGACTCGGTTACGGTATCCATGGCAGCAGACACCAGCGGGATGTTCAGGCTGATGTCGCGCGTGAATTGGGTGGCAAGGGAAGTATCGCGAGGCAGGACCTGTGAAAAGGCCGGGACTAACAACACATCGTCGAAGGTTAGCGCTTTTTTGATGAGACGCATTCAATTACTCCGTGTGCAAAGCAAGATTATACGATGTAAGCCTTAGCCCAACCAAACGCGGGCATTGCGGAACATATGCAACCAGGGGCTGAACTCGCCGCCCGCATCGGCCTGCCCCCAGCGCTCGGGCGCCCACGACATCATGACATTGCGCGTAACCCGCTCGGGGTGCGGCATCATGATGGTGAAGCGGCCATCGGCCGTGGTGACGCCGGTCAAGCCGTTGGCGCTGCCGTTGGGGTTGTACGGGTAGGTTTCAGTCGGCTTACCGGTGTTATCGACATAGCGCATGGCCGCGATTACCTGGGCGGCGTCGCCTTGTGCGGCAAAATTGGCAAAGCCTTCGCCGTGCGCCACAGCAATTGGCGCCTGCATGCCGGCCATGCCCTTAAAGAACAACGACGGCGAATCGGGGATCTCGACCATGGACAAACGGGCTTCGTATTTTTCGGACTGGTTGCGCGTAAAACGCGGCCAATGCTGGGCGCCTGGAATCATGCTGGCCAAAGCCGCCATCATCTGACAACCATTGCACACACCTAATGCAAAGGTATCGTTGCGGCCGAAGAACGCCGCAAACTGGTCAGCCAGCTGCGCATTGAAACGAATCGTGCGCGCCCAGCCTTCGCCGGCACCCAATACGTCGCCGTAACTAAAGCCGCCTACGGCAACCAGACCCTGCACGTCGTCAAGACGCACGCGTCCCGACAGCAGGTCGGTCATGTGAACGTCCCAAGCTTCGAAACCGGCCTTGTCAAACGCCCAGGCCATTTCCACCTGACTGTTGCAACCCTGTTCACGCAAAATAGCCATACGCGGGCGTGCACCCTTGGCAATAAAGGGCGCAGCAATATCTTCTTGCGGGTTAAAGCCCACTTTAGGCGTGAAGCCTGGGTCTTGCGTGTTGGTCCAGACATCGTACTCGGCTTGCGCACATGCGGGGTTGTCGCGGCGCGCCATAATGCGACGGCTGACTTCGCTCCATTGCTGGGCCAATTCGCGCCATGGGCGCTGATACACGCACTTGCCGTCACGGAACACCTGAATTTCTTCTTGGGTGTTAAGCGAACCCACGACATGCGAATGCGCCGACAAGCCTTTCTCGCGCAGAGCTTGCAACACGGCGTTGCGCTGCTCGAGCGGAACTTGAATAACTGCACCGGCTTCTTCGTTGAACAACGCCTTGAGGGTGATTTCATCGCGCTGCACAGCCATTTGCTCGGGGCGAATTTTGTAATCACCCCAGTCGGCAGCCACCGGATCGATGGTCAGCATGTCGAGGTTGATCGAGACCCCGGTGTGGCCAGCGAAGGCCATTTCGCAAACAGTGGCCAAAAGCCCGCCATCGGAACGATCGTGATAAGCCAGAATGTGACCCGCATCGGCCAGCTCGCGAATCGCCTCGAAGAACGCGCGAACGGCGGCTGGATCTTCGACGTCGGGCGTACTGTCGCCCACCTGATTGAACGCATGTGCAAGCACCGACCCGCCCATACGCTGACGCCCCTGCCCCAGATCGATAAGAATCAAGGCCGTCGCGCCGACATCGGTACGCAACTGCGGCGTTAGTGTTTTGCGCACATCAGCCACGGGAGCAAAACCCGTCACAATAAGAGATACCGGCGAAATCACTTCGCGCGAAGCACCATTTTCGGACCAGGTGGTGCGCATGGACAACGAATCTTTACCCACAGGAATAGACAAGTCGAGCTGCTGACACCACTGGCTGACGGCCGACACCGTGTCGTACAGCGCCGCATCTTGCCCGGGCACACCGCAAGCGGCCATCCAGTTGGCCGACAATTTAATGTCTTTCAGTGACCGCACATCAGCCGCCACCAGATTGGTTAGCGCTTCGGTAATGGCCATACGGCCCGATGCGGCGGGGTCGATCATGGCCAGCGGCGTACGCTCGCCCATGGCCATCGCTTGCCCGTCGGTTGATTCGAAATCGGTCAAGGTAACAGCGCAATCGGCCACCGGCACCTGCCACGGGCCCACCATCTGGTCGCGGCTGTTCAGCCCGCCGACACTGCGGTCACCGATGGTGATAAGAAATGTTTTGTTGGCCACCGTAGGGTGGCGTAATACGCGTTCGATCGCCTCGGGCAAGGCAATCAGCGGCAAATCTACGGGCTCGGCAACGCCGTCAAGGCGCTGCACATCGCGCGTCATGCGGGGAGGCTTACCCAAAATAACGTCAATAGGCACGTCGACCGGGCGTGTTTCGTCTTTAGGTGTCAGGTCGGTAACCCCTGGCAGACCTTCACCCAGCGTGACACGCAATTGGCGTTCTTCAGTAGCCACACCCACAACCGCGTAGGGGCAACGTTCACGGCGAGCGATGACATCGAAACGGGCCAGGTCTTGCGGCAAAATCGCCAGCACATAGCGTTCTTGTGCTTCGTTGCTCCAGATTTCAGCGGCCGACAGCCCCGACTCTTCGAGATGAACCTGAGTAAGTTCAAAAATAGCGCCGCGACCCGCGTCGTTGACGAGTTCGGGGAATGCATTGGATAACCCGCCAGCGCCCACGTCGTGAATGGCCAGAACAGGATTTTGCGCGCCCTGTTGCCAGCACCGGTCAATGACCTCTTGGACGCGACGTTCAATTTCGGGGTTACCCCGCTGGACCGAATCAAAATCGAGCTCGGCGGTATTGGTGCCCACGCTCATGCTGGAAGCTGCGCTACCCCCCATACCAATACGCATGCCCGGGCCGCCCAACTGAATGAGCAATGCCCCGGGCGGGATCGGATCTTTATGTGTCAGGCCGTCTTCGATGCTGCCCAAACCACCCGCAATCATGATGGGCTTGTGATAACCCCAACGCGTGCCACCAGCAGTTTGTTCGAACGTACGGAAATAACCCGCCAGATTGGGGCGACCAAATTCGTTATTGAATGCAGCGCCGCCCAGCGGGCCTTCGACCATGATGTCGAGCGGGCTGGCGATGCGATCGGGCATACCGTGGGAATCGACTTCCCAGGGCTCGAGCGCATCGTCGAAACGCAAATTAGACACGGTAAAACCGGTCAAACCGGCTTTGGGCTTGGAGCCCCGGCCCGTGGCCCCTTCGTCGCGGATCTCGCCCCCTGCCCCGGTAGACGCCCCGGGGAACGGCGCAATCGCCGTCGGGTGGTTGTGCGTTTCAACCTTCATGAGGGTGTGCACGGTAGCCTGATGATGGCCGTAGGCCGTAGCCCCCGCTTGCGAGGGCTCGGTGCCAAACTGCCCAGCGTAGAACAACGTGGCCGGCCCACCCGTCATAATGGCGGCATTGTCGGAATAAGCCACCACCGTGCCTTGGGGCTGGGCGGCGTGGGTAGCGCGAATCATGCCGAACAGCGTATTGGGCTGCGCCTGACCGTCGATTACCCATTGGGCATTGAAAATTTTATGGCGGCAGTGCTCGCTGTTGGCCTGCGCGAACATCATCAGTTCGACGTCGGTGGGGTTGCGCCCCAAACCGGTAAACGACTGTTCAAGGTATTCGATTTCGTCTTCGGACAACGCCAAACCCAACTGCTGGTTAGCGGCTTCAAGTGCCGCGCGGCCCTGACCGATGACATCGATCGTTTGCATGGGCTTGCCAGGCAAAGACGCGAACAACGCCTGGCCGTCGAAGGTGGCGTCGACTACGGTTTCGGTCATGCGATCGTGCAGGCAAGCTGCAATTTGCGCCAACTGTTCGGGTGAAACAGAGGCCGTCCCCAGCAAACCTCGCGACGGTTGAACGGTATAACGAACCCCGCGCTCGACACGACGCACGGCCGTCAGGCCACAATTGTGAGCGATGTCGGTGGCCTTACTGGCCCAAGGCGAAACCGTACCCAGACGAGGAATAACGCGAAGCACCAGCGTGTGCTTGTCTTCTTTGGCGGCCGGCGCGGCTGTGCCGTAATCGAGCAATTGGGCTAAGCGATCGGCATCGGGCTGCGAGAACCCCGCTTCGGTCCAGACAAAATGCTCGTAGCGGCCCTGAATATCGGCCACAGGCAATTTGAGCTGGGAAAATTTCTGGAGCAGGCGCTCGCGACGGAAAGCAGACAGAACAGAGGAGCCGAGGAAATGCTGGATAGAGTTCACGGTGGGACGCGCTAAATGATGGGGAGACAATCCATCATTTTAGCCTTTTAAACCGTACCCTGGCCCGGCTCTGGGTAAGACACCTCGATAATGTCCAGCTCGTCGATGCCAGCCGGGGTGCGCAGCGTAATGGTGTCGCCCTCGCGCGCCTTGATCAGCGCCCGCGCAACAGGCGAAATCCAGCTGATTTTGCCCTGTAAAGGTTCGGCCTCGTCAACGCCCACAATGGTGACCCGGTGGTCTTCGCCAGCTTTGTCGCAATACAGCACCGTCGCCCCAAAAAACACCTGATCGCGGTTCGGCTGCAAAGACGGGTCGACCACTTCAGCCTGTTCAAGCCGCTTGGTTAAAAACCGCATGCGGCGATCGATTTCGCGCAGACGCTTTTTACCGTACAAATAGTCGCCGTTTTCAGAGCGGTCGCCATTGGACGCAGCCCACGACACGACCTGCACCACTTCTGGCCGTTCGACCGTCATTAAGTGGGCAAGCTCGGCACGCAGACGCTCGTACCCTTGCACCGTCATGTAATTTTTGGTGCCCTTGGGCAACGGCACGGCCTCGGGGCCAAGGTCGTCATCGTCGTCGTTGTCGGTTTCTTTGGTGAAGGCTTTGCTCATGGGTGGCCAAAGGCATAAAGGAGTTACTGCACCCGGTTATTGTAAACACGAACGACGCGCCCGCTGTAAGGTGCCGGCGGGTAATTCGAGCACGGACCGCGCCTGCAGACACAGACTGACGCGCCAAGGTTTTAAGCCCTGCACATACTTTACCGGCCGCATTTCATTGTCGAAATAAACGATATCGATAGCACTGGGTAAGCCAAAGGTATGAACTGAACAACAGGGGTAAAGCCATAATGCCCGCCCCCGCGTCGGAATACCGCAACGCCACACCCCCAACAGGCGCGCTGACCAGGAGGTTGCAAGATCAACAACCATTGTGCTCCACATTAAAAATCAGCAGACAACAACTTGATAACAATAGGAAATGCAATCACAAGAAATGTGCATGGAAAAATACACACCACCATAGGAAAAAGCATTTTTACCGGCGCCTGCAAAGCCAGTTTTTCGGCGCGTAAAAAGCGCTCATTACGTCGTTGTTCAGACTGCGCACGCAAAATAGGCCCCAAGCTCATGCCCAGGCTATCGGCCTGTTCCATGGCCATCACCCACTGCTGGACTTCGGCCAGACCCGTGCGTACCGCAAATAATTTCAGCGCGGCAATGCGCGGCATCCCCGCGCGCATGTCGGTTTGCGCGCGGCGCAACTCTGACATCAGCGCACCTTGCGGGCCATGCGTTGCGGCCTGAATCAACGCGCCTTGCAAATTCAGGCCGGCCTCGACACACAGCGTGGTCATATCCAGCATAAAGGGGAACTCGCGCAACATGGCAAGCTGCCGTTCTTTGGCACGACGACGCAAGTGTTGAACAGGCAAACAGGCAAGCACGCTGCCGGCGACCAAACCTGCGCCCAGCAGCGCGGGCAATCCAGGCTTTGCGTATTGAAAAAGTGCCCCTATGGACAACACCGCGCCGAGAATGAAACATAACAACTGTAATGCCACGACATGTTCGGGCCGCCAGTCTTCAGGCCAGGCAGACAGGCTCAAAAGCTGGCCCAGGCGTCGACGCCGCGCCCAGCTAATGAAAGGCTTACACACCTGCGAAAGCGCCTGAACCCAAGGCCAAACAAAACGCAGCACGCCACGGTTCTGTTGCGATGAGGTAGCGGAGCAAGATTGCGCCCAAGGTTGAAATACCAGCCACAACAGGCACGACAGGCAGATACCCGCTGCCATTATGCTCAACCAGAACATGCTTCCCCCAATAGCGCCCCCGGGCCGGAGACAGGATCGACTACACCTCGATATTGACGATACGGCGAATCAAAAGCACACCGGCTACTTCAAGTACAAGAACAGTAGCGATCAGCGTCCAACCCAGAGCGCTTTCCCAAAGCTGCGCCATGGCCTGCGGCTCAAGATAATGCAGCGCCACGGCCAACAGCAGCGGCAACCCGGCCATCACCCAGGCTTGCATACGCCCCTGTGCGGTCAACGCATCAATTCGCCCCAACAAATGCAAACGCGATCTCAGGGTGAAGGCAATACGCTCAAGTGTTTCGGCAAGATTGCCGCCGTTATGCGTAGCGATGGTCAGCGCAGACACCACCAGGCGGGTACTTTCGGTGGGCATGCGCATCGACAAGCCCGACAACGCCTCGTCAAAAGCACGCCCCATGCGTTGCTCGCGCAGCATCAACCCAAGCTCTTGCGACAAAGGCGGCGCAAACCCTGAAACGACTTGCCGCAACGCTGTTTGCATGCCAGAACCCGCCCGCAGCGCCCCGGCCAACGCCAACAGCAAATCGGGCAACTGTGCATCGAACTTGGCCAGCCTGCGTTGGCGAGTACGCCTGGCCAGTAACGGCGGCACCCCTAGTGCCCCCAGACCCAACATCAAGGCCAACACCACATTTGCAGACATCAAACCAACAAGCAGCACAACAGCAGCACAAAAAGCCACATTGAGAGCCCATAACTGGCGAGCGTCGAGGAACAAAAACACTTCGGCCAACCGGACATCGGCCTGATCGGTAAAGATGGCACGATAACGACCGTAAGCCACAGCCAACGCCTGTTGAGCCAATCGCGCAAGCAAGACAACGGCCAACATTGTGAAGACAAATGACCAAAGCATCACATCACCGTATCCGGGGCGGCCCCACCATTCAACACTGCCGCACGTTCCAGGGCGAACGCCGCCGATGACGGCTGCCACGGCGTGCGCTGGCCGAAGGTGTCGGGCCCCAGCCCGGCCTGCACCAACACCGGCAACGCCAAAGATTCTGGCAAAACGCCACAGCCCCGAAAGCAGGCCGTGCCTTCAGGTTCAAACTGAAACAGCGTCTGAGACAAAATACGTCCGCTCTCGGTGCCCCCTATTTCAACAATAGACGTAATCAATCGTTGACCCGAAGCCAGCCGTGCCTGTTGGACAATTAAATCGATACTTGCAGCGATATGCTCCCTGACTGCAATCAGGGGCAAGTCCATGCCGGCCATCAAGATCATCGTTTCAAGACGGGCCAGGGCGTCGCGCGGGCTATTGGCATGAAGCGTGGTTAAAGAGCCTTCGTGACCCGTATTCATGGCAGCCAACATGTCGAATGCTTCTGCCCCCCGGCACTCGCCCACCACAATGCGGTCGGGCCGCATACGCAACGCATTACGCACGAGGTCTCGAATATCAATGCGCCCCCTGCCCTCAAGGTTCGCCGGCCGTGCCTCGAGGGTGACCCGATGCGGATGGGTTAATTGCAACTCGGCAGCATCTTCAATAGTGACGACACGCTCACCTTCAGGAATGCAGTTCGACAGCACATTCAACAATGTCGTCTTGCCCGATCCTGTCCCACCTGACACCAGAATATTTTTTCGATGCTCGACGCACACAGCAAGAAATGCGGCCATATGCGGGTCAAGCGCCCCCACATCCAGCAAGTCGGACATAGTTGGCCGCCGTGCGGGAAATTTGCGTATGGTCAGACTTGCACCCCGCAAGGCCACGGGCGGAATCACCGCATTGACACGCGAACCGTCTTTAAGCCGGGCATCAACCATCGGCGCGCTTTCATCCACGCGCCGGCCCAACGGCGCCACAATGCGGTCAATGACCTCGAGCACCGCCTGCTCGCTACTGAATATGGCCGGGTGCCGCCTCAATTGCCCGGCCGACTCGGTATAAATCTCATCGAACCGGTTCACCATAATTTCGGTAATAGTGTCGTCAGCCAAGAGTGGCTCCAGCGGCCCCAGGCCAACGGCCTCGTTGACCACCTCGGTAATCAACGCTGCGCTATCCACCCAATCGGGAAGGCGCTCGTCATCGTGCACCAGTCGATGCACGACACGTCGAGCCTCAGCGCGTAAATCATCATCGCTTAACGCAGCAATATCGCGACGACGAAGATCAAACTCTTTGATCAGAGCTTGGTGAAACCCCACTCTTAAAGACAGTACCTTGGCCCGCTGGGCGACATTAAGCGACGTATCGTCATTGCGTTCAGGAGTGCCGGCGTTCACGCGGCCTAGCGAAGTTGTTAGGCCTGACGCTAAAGCCGTCACCGGATCAATGGTGACGCCCGCCCCATCTTCAGGAGCGCCTAACCCATGGGTGTCGTCAAGCACATCGCCTTGAATCCTGATAAGGCAGGGGCCGACGACTAACTCGTCACCCGCAGCCAGCGCCGTATGCTGAATGACTCGCCGACCATTCAAGGCCGTACCCGCCAGCGAGCCCAAATCTTCAAGAAACAACTTGCCTGCCCGCATTTCGATGCGTGCATGCCTCTTGGCCACACGCCATGCTTTGATACGCAGACCGCAGTCGGCATCACGCCCTATCGCCAGCGGCAAAGCAAATTGCTCAATAGCCGTCTGCCCGTCTTCGTATTGCAACGACAATGTCAACATTACGGCTCCTTTTTATCAAGCGTCGCGCCCGTTGTTGCGCCCGACCATTGGGACCCCGGGCCTTCGTGTGGCCGCCAGGTCTGACGCCCACCACCGTCAACTGCCCCAGGTAAAGAAACGAGGGGACGAACGGGTGTATTGATACGCGGCCCGGCATCAAATGCGGCATCAAGTGCCACCGACGAGCGCCGGATACGATCAGCCAGATCAGGGTTTTCGGCGTCTACCACGACCGGCGTCACAAATATCGCAAGCTCGGTCTCCTGGCGCTGAAAGCGCTCGGATTTAAACAGTTCACCCAACACAGGTATGTCGCCCAGCCCGGGAACCTTGCTGACGTTGCTCGAGAGTTCTCTGGAAATAAAACCCGCAAGAACAAGGGTCTGCCCGGAACGCACATTGAATTCGGTCGACGCTCGGCGCGTTTTAAGCGACGGGCCTGTGGGGATCGACAATGCGGTGTCTATGGAACTGACCTCGACCTCCATCCGGGACCGGATCGCCCCATTGGCCTCGACTTGAGGCGTAATACGCAATGAAACGCCATAAGGCTTGAAAGACGTATTGGTATTGCCGCGAGCGTCGACGGTGGAATACGGCACTTCGCCGCCCGCCAGGAATTCGGCCGTTGCACCACTGCGCGCCAGCAACTGTGGCTGCGCAAGCACGACGGCATCGCCGGTTTGCACCAGCAACTTGATTTTTGCCGACAACAACGCATTAGCGCCAAAATAGCCCGCAGCAATTCCGGCCGGGAATGGCAGGGCTAACGGTGCTTCGGCGGGCCGCATTTCAATGCCGCGCGATGCCCCCTCCCAGGCGGCACCCATCCCGACACCACCAACCGATTCGCTGTCCCATCTGACGCCCAACTCGGTTAGCTGGCTTTTGGGCACTTCAACCACCTGCACATCGAGCAGCACCATACGATCCCAACCGACACTACTTGTGAAATCGACGAGTTGTGGATAGCGCTTCGTTAATGTCTCGACGCGCTTTCGATCTGCATCCGACAAATCGCTGCCTTCGACAAGCAGTTTGTCTCCAACCACTGAAACTTTTGCGTTCGGAATCCTTTGAAGCACTGACTTAAGCTCTGCCTGGGTCTGTCGGGCCCCCTCAGGGGCCACCTCGACCTGATATCGGTATCTCAGACCTTGAGACGTCCATATCTGCACGGCGCTAGAGCCCTCGTTGCGCGCAAAAACAATGACTTCCTTTTCTTCGGTCGTGACGGCGTTGACCACATGGCCATCACCGACCGCTACCCTTGCCACGTCGGGTATGGCCAGTACCCTAACCTCGCCGGCCTGCATCTGCAGTAGCTGCTCGGCTTGCGCCTGTGCAGGATTTGCCACCGACCATAGACAAGCCGCAACCAAGACCGGCACACCGCATTGCGATCGGTGCAATTTAAGAAAACGGATACAACCCGCATATAGCAAGGCCTTGGAATGAGAACTCATGGAGCCTCTCCCTCTGCGGTTTGGGTGTCGTCAGAATCAACTGCAACTCCGTGAATACCCCCGCCAAGGCCGGTCGGGACATCGTTGTGTAATGCGACATCTGTCGGCCCCCCTGAGCCCACACGCACCAGACGAGGTTGATCGGGAAGATCAAACACCCCACTTTCGTGGCGAACGGTGGGCACTGTCGGATTCAGTCCCGGCAAGGCCTGCTTTCCGGTACTGCCATAAATGACCGGCGCACGCTTAGGGTAAGAACTCTGGGGTGCAGGTCGAGCCACACCCAATAAACTGGCCAGATCACCTCGCACGGCTTTTCGGCTGGAATCAGCATCGTCAGAACGGCGCAGAACCGATGTAATCACACCGCCCTGACGCGCGGCCACCAGCTTGACGGCATCTTCAGGGGACGTGTCGAGCGTGACCGTACCGAAACTACCCGACCCCACCCGATCAGAGTGGCCGTCGGTCGCAATGGTGTCGAGCCCCGTCGCCAGCACCTGGACGCCTTGCAGCAAGGGCGCGGTAATACGCCGGCGCTGGTAATCGAACGAAACATACAAATCAATCAGATCACCCGGTTTGAGCAAACCGGCGACAGCATTAATGGCATCGACCGGCATGGTGATTGCCCGGCGCCCTGCCCCAAGCTGATTCGAAAACGGAGCAGGACCCGCCCCGCGTGTGTGGGCTGCCCCAATGGCATCGCCTGCCTTGAGCGGAACCTTCAAGATCTGACCCACCACGTAAGTGACCTGCTCGGGAGGCATGGAATCACTGGAAACAAGTGAGCGAGGATATTGGCGCGTGGCAAGATGGCTGGTGTCGAGCAAAGTGCCTGCGGGCAAATCGAATGCCGCCACGATACGAGCTACCGTCGGAACCGAGGCTGCAGCCTCGAGCTGACGCACTTTCTGATCGAGATGACGCTGTGCTGCCAAAGCTGCAAAAACCCCAGAAGCCAACGCCACCCCCCACACCACAAGCGTGCGCCCGGCAACCGGCAAACGGTGCATGAATAACTGCATGTCAGCCGCCCCCAACTCGCAACGGCTCGGCCGCATGCAAGAAAAGCGTTGTGCCGTCACCAACCTGATATGCCGAGAACACTAGTTTGACGCTTTGTTTGCCCCACTGCTCCAAACTTCCGGTCGAGCTATCAGACAACGCCGTCCAGCCTTCCTTAAGCAAATTTTCTTGAATAAGACGACGCAGCGTGGCTGGTGGCAGCGACGCGCTGTGCACCTCGTGCGTTGTTGTAGCCATGGACGAATGCGTGGTTTGCCGGTAACGCGACTGTGCCCATTGCGATAACCAGGGCAACACGGCCGCACGCTCTTGAGTCGAGGACTGCCCCGAAAGCAGCATCATGGACAGCACCCCTTTGACGCCCTCGGACGTTGCAGTCAGATCAGCAACCCAATGTTTGCGGCCTGCTACACCGGACAAGACCACCTTGTTACGCAAGACCAACGCCCGCTGAAACACATTGGGAAACTGACTCATACGCGCCGCCGTTGCCATCAGCGGACCGGCATCAGAAAACATCCGCCAATACACTGGCTGACCACCCAGGGTTGCCTGCTCGATAGGTTCCCACACCATATCGGGCGCAGCCAGACGCTCAAATACCCGCATGATGTCGGCACCGGCCTGCACCGGCGACGTCGCCCACAACATGCAGCCAGCAAACGCCCATCGCATAAAAAGACGTGTAGAGTTCATCCGGGGCTCCCGCCAGAAGACTTGAGGTGCAAGGCGGGCACGTCAGCCTGCCAGGGTGAAAGCCAGTCGAAATCGGGCACAGCGCGAGACCACCCCCGATCGAGGGGCTCTAGAACCGATGCAAGCGCTTGACCCGTCGACACCGAGCTAGCGGTTGCAACTGACCAGGCCGCCACCGATGAACCCACGCGTTGAACGACATCGGCATCATCGATGGCATGGCCAGCCCCCACCAAAATGGATTGCCTGCCGATCAACAACGGGGCAGTCCCCGTGTCCAGAGCTCGTGGCTGCAACCGGACGACGGCCTCAGTCAGCAGACTATCCCCAACACCCAATGATGAGGCCAGCACTGCGGCGCCATGCGCCCCAGCCCCGGGTTGAGCGTATGGCGAAAGCGCAGGCAATGTGCCGATATCAACCGATAACTCGGGGCGCCCCGCACGCAGCCACGACTCACCGGCGCGGGTACGCCACTGATGCGACGGGCCGGAAAAATAACGCTCTCGTACCAGATCAGTAGCCGCCGACAAACTGCCACCACGCGTGGCAGCAAAGGCAACAGAACGACTGGCATGCAAAACCTGCAAGTCCATATCTTGCAGTCGAAATAACCAGGTTGATGCCGCCCACAAGCCGCACAGCACGACCAGCACCACCACCCCTTCGGCAAGCGCCTGACCTCGCGCCTGTGTTGGCAGCCGTATCATGCCCCCACCTTCATGCTATGACGTAGTGCCGGGCTGATTGCCAACCGCGCCTGCCAATAAGGGTTAAACAAATTTTGGCGCTCGAGCCTGCGATCGGCACGCGCCTGCGGCCGCTGAAAGTACGTTTCGGCTGCACTATAAGTGTGGACGCGCTCACCCGAGGCAATAGCGCGAACAAGGTGGGCCGAAAAATACAATGGCTTGGCCTGACCAGCCTGACGGACGTCAAAATACCTTGGCAACCCACGCATGGACCATAGCGGACGCTGCGCCACGGCCCTTGAATTTGCCAACGGGTTGGCCGAACCCGAAAAAATATCCCAATCGGTATGCGCATGGACCCATCGCCAGAAATCTTGCGCGGCAAAGTTGTCGGGAGGATTCTGCACGTGGGGCATATCGTTGCCTGTCGCGTGCTGACCCGCAATCCAGCCCCACCCCATCGCATATTCCCGGTAATAACAACCTATCCATTTGTTCGATCTCAACGCATGGTAAGACTGCGTATCTGTCGATGACCAACGCCCGTCCGATTCGAGCCGGGTGTCGCCCCTGCGACGCAGCTCGTGACGCATATGAGGGCAACGAGGATTGACCATCCAGGCATTTCGCATTGTCTCGTTACGCGGCGCAAGAAAAACAAATCTGGCAACAACGTCGGTTATGAAGCCCGAAAGTGACAGCCCGCCATGCTGGGCCAGGTAATCGTCCAGACCGTCATCAGACACCTTCAGCGAATAGTTTTCGTCGGGATAGCTTCGATTGAGCACCAGGGTCATGGCCTCGTCACGTGATTGACGCAAGTTCGTCACGATGTCTTGCTGGGCCTTGAACAAAGTATCGTGCACCAGCCGATCGTGGCCGGCATACGCTTGTGCCAAGGCCCCAAAGCCTGCGGCGGCCGTTTCGCGCCCGGCAGCCCTAGCGGCCGACGCATACGCCGCCCCATGCGATGCGCCAAACATCATGGCAATAAGATAGGCCGGCGGGTTCCCCTGAACGAGTTGCCTGGCCTCGTGCCCGCCAAACAAGGCCCACGCCCCCAACGTAGTCAAATGCGCCATGGCGACCTGATGCCCTACCTGCGCCCTATTGATAAATGACAGCAGATTCAGGGCACGCGCCTGTACCAGCGCACCGCTGTAGGCCGCCGCATCGAGCGCGTGGGTTTGATCGGCCCGCGCGCCCAACACCTGCCCGACGCCAAAGTACCGAATCATCGCCAATGCCGCCACGCCAACCAGCAGCAACCCCAACACCATGGATTGCCCGTGCTGGCGCGCCGGGCCGCGCGATACGGAATGAGCAGCGCGCAACACCTTTACTGCCCGCCGCCGGCGTTGCCTGTAAACGACTTGAGACTTTTGGCAGCCGTTTGCGCTGCCGCTGCCTGCGCGGCCGTTTGTGCCATTTGCGACTCGGCCGTGCCGTCTTCGCCGGCAAGCTCTTTTGCCATTGCCGCCGTTTGCGACCTGACCACTTGGCCAAACGTTTGATAGACGGCAATAGCCGCAACGGCAACCAGCGCCACGATAATGATGTACTCCGTCATGCCCTGGCCCGCCTGTTTATGCATCCGCATTGTCATAACGCCCCCTTTGATCAGATGGCTCTTAGTGTGGCCAATAGATACGGGCACAACAATTCGCAGATGCCGAGCCGGCGAAAAGTATCCGGCCAACGACTACGGCCAACACATCACCGGAAAAAATACAAACAGATGGCCATACTTAGGCCCACAGCGATTTACACCAACCTTAATTCACGCTTAAGATAATTAATAACCGGCTGCACCTGATGCCTAGTATCCAAGTCAACACCACAAACACCCAAACCATGACCTCAAAACCTGCAAAACCTCGCAAGCCCCGCGCCAAAGGCCGCCCCGACGCCGTCGATGGGGTTGGCCCGGAAGCCCTGGTGCAAGCTGCTATTGAAGAACTAAAGCACAGCACACCGCAGGCCTTGACGCTTGCAGCGGTGGCCCAACGCGCCGGGGTGCACCCTGCGCTTATTCGCTATTACTTTGGCACCAAAGACGGTTTACTGACGGCAGCCACCCAGCAACTGGTCGAGGGCGAGCACGACACCGTACGGCCGTCAGTGCAAAGCAATGCGCCGCTGGGCGACAAACTATCGGCGCGGCTGCGCGGCATGATCGAATTGATTGAAGCCAACCCGCATTTTCACCGGCTGGTCATGGACCAGATCTACCAGAAGTCGGCCGAAGACAAAGGTAAAGCCTTGTTAGGCCGGGTCACATCGCGCGGCCTGCAACTCACGGTGTCTATGTTGCACGACAACCCTCAAGCCCCCATCCGCGCTATTGACCCGCGTTTTCTGCATATCGCCTTAATCGGCCTGACAGAATTTTTTACGGCAGCCGGCCCGCTGCTGTCCGAGCTGTTCGGCGACGATGCCGACCCAGCCGAGCTGAAGACACGCTACGTCAACTTTCTGACTGACCTGATTCTGCATGGTCTGGAACAACCTATCGCTAACCCTGATTGACCCGGTATCGCTAGTCGGCCAATAATTCACGCTAACGTTAATTAATTTAAATGCGTGAATTCAAATGCTTAAGAACTTTTGGTACGTTGCCTGCACCAGTGCCGAACTGGCCCAACAACCGCTTGGCCGTATTATTTGCAACGAACCGGTCGTTATTTACCGGCAGGCCGACGGCGCCCCCGCCATTCTTAAAAACGTGTGCCCGCACCGGCAAGCGCCCCTATCTATGGGGGTGGTCGAGGGCAACACGCTACGCTGCATCTACCACGGTATGACGTTCGATGCCGGCGGCAAGTGCGTGCATATCCCCTCTCAAGACGTGATCCCGCCGCGGTCGCACATTCGTAGTTATCCGGCGCAAGAACGCTATGGTTTGGTATGGATTTTTACAGGCAAGCCCGAACTGGCCGACAGCACGCCGCTACCCGCCCGGCCGTGGCGCGAGTCGGCGCAATGGAACACCGAAGTCGTCCAGTATTTTCATGTTGATGCCGCAGCCGAACTGATGAACGACAACCTGCTCGACTTGTCGCATGTGGCGTTTCTACATGCCTCGACAATTGGGTTTGATGCGCGTCGTCTTGAAAAAGACCCATTGCAAATTGACGTTGACGAGGGGTGCATTCGTACCACCCGAGTATTCAAAAACACCACGCAAGCGCCGGCCCATAAAGCCTGGCATACCTTGGCCGAGCCTGTCGATCGCACCCAGCTGGCCGAATGGACGGCTCCGTACAACGTAACCGTGCTGGTGCGCAACGAAAACGATCAAGAACAAATAGATTTGCGCGCCGACCATTTCATCACGCCCGAAACTGACACCTCGCATCACTACTACATTGCCTTGTCGCGCAACTTTCGTACCGACGATGCCGAGTTCTCGCAAAAGCTCGACGCCGACACCCGCCGTGTTCATACCGAAGACGTCGATATCGCGCAGGCCCAACAGGCGATGAAACCCTGGGTGGCCAACGAGCCGCAAATGGCGCTAAAGGCGGACAAGGCCGTTACCGCAGCACACCGCATGCTGGCGGCGCTGGCCGAAAAAGAAACCGCAACAGAGGCCGCCCATGGCTGAGATTAAACACGTACTCATCGTGGGCGCCGGCATCGCCGGGTGCTCGGCCGCCATTGTGCTGGCCAATCGGGGAATCCGCGTCACACTCATCGAGAAACAAGCCGAATGGCGCTTTCAGAGTTCGGGCATTTTTGTGTACAGCAACGGCTTGGCTGCACTGCAGCGGGTGGGTGTACTGCCCGACATTCTGGCGGCCGGCTTTGCGATTGACGACGGCAAAAACATTTACCTTGACCACTTGGGCAACCCCATTACCGACGTGTACTACCCTACGGTAGATCCGGCTATCCCGCCCATTCTGGGCATCAAACGCAGCGAAATTCATCGGGTACTGGCCGGCCGCCTGGGCGCGCTGGGCGTCGATATACGGCTGGCGACAACGGTCGTACAAATCGATAAGAACACCGACGCTGGCGCGACGGTAACGTTGTCAGACGGCAGCCAAACCCCATACGACCTGGTGTTGGCCTGCGACGGCATCCGCTCTCAAGTGCGTCAAATGGCCTTCCCCGAAATCGCACCGCGCAGCACCCATTTTGGCGTGTGGCGCAGCGTTCATCAGCGCCCGTCCTGGCTTAACAAAAAGTATATGTTGATGGGCGTGGGCAAGCGCCTGGGCATTATGCCCATCAGCCACGACAAACTCTACATTTTTGGCACCATCAGCGAGCCCGACAGCCCCTGGTTCGATCCAAGTCACTGGCCGGCGCTCATGCGCGAAAAATTTGCCGAATTTCAAGGCCCAGTAAAACAATTTCTGGACGAAGTGTCGGATCAGACCGAAGTGCTTTACACCCTGGTCGAAGAAATTGTGGCGCCCCTGCCCTGGCATCGCGGCAGCATTTTGCTTATAGGCGACGCGGCACACGCATCAACCCCATTTATGGGCCAGGGTGGTGCCATGGCGATTGAAGATGCGGTTGTCTTGGGCGACTTGCTAGATAAGCATGGCCACGACACTCGCGTACTGGAACACTTCGGGCGTACACGACTACCGGTATGCCAGTTTGTGCAAGACGCTTCGCGCCGCGTCGGCGAAGCCGGCGCCGTCGAAGATGCCCAGAGCTGCATGACGCGCAATGAAGCCATGAAAACCAACGCACAACATCAAGTGGAGCAGTTTTACGCCCGGTTGGGCGATCTGCGACACACTCATTAATTTTCAAACCCGCAACACAAACTTTCTGCCTCAGGCAGTTAACCAAGGAGACTCAAGATGATTCGAACGCTATCTAAATGGCGCACCAACGCGTCGGTGGCATGCCTGGCCCTGGCCACCGCACTGGGCGCTGGCCCAACGCAAGCGGCGGAGCCCCTGACCGAAATTACCTACCTGCTGCCTGCACCAGCGGGCGTGATTGCCTTTGCCCCTTTCATGCTGGCCCAAAACAAAAATTACTATGCCCAACAAGGCCTGAAAGTAAATTTCGTGACAGCCAAAGGCGGCGCCGATGTAGGCAAGCAACTGGGTGCAGGTAACGCACCATTGGGCGGTGCCTTGGGCGACACGCCCATTATTCTTCGTCAGAATGGCATCCCCGTTAAGGGCGTGGCGCTGCTGGGTGGCCAAGCCCTGCACCAGATCATGATGCGCGCCGACGCCAACATTAAGTCTCCGGCCGACCTGAAAGGCAAAACCTTTACGGTGATGTCTTACCAAGACACCTCGTTTTACGCCACGCTGGCCGTGCTGTCACAAGGCGGTCTAAAACGCGACGACACCGATGTGCAAGCGGCCGGCCCGGTCGGTATCTGGCAATTGGTGGGTACCGGCAAAGCCATTGGCATGATCGGCGCCCCCGAGAACGGTTTCATGGTTGAGGACGGCGGCGTGGCCATGACATATGAGTCGACAGGCAAATACTTCCCCGGCATGGCGCAGGCCATTATGGCGTCTGAAAAAATGATTGCCGAAAAGCCCGAAATTATTCAGAAGTTCTTGAACGCCACCCTGAAAGCCTTTGCCGAAGTCCGTGACAACCCGGCGCAGGCCACTGCCGAATACGTGTCGTTCATGCCCTCGTACAAAGGCCGTGAAAAGTTTGTAGAGCAAGTACTGACGTATTACGCGAAAAACGTGTATTCGGGCCAGGAACGCACCGGCAGTTTCGACCCCAAACGCGTATCGGCGCTGCAAGACTTTTACCTCAAAGAAGGCATTATTCGCGACCGAATCGATCTGAACGATCTGTTTACCAACCAGTTCATCCAAGTGGCCAAATAAGCCAAAACGTAACCAAGCTGGGCGGCGCTTGATTTTGGTCAACTAAACAACCGGGCGTCGCCGTCGTTAATCCCCCTGTCAGGTTACGATCTGGCAGGGGTTTTTACTGTCAATCACATAAGCAAGGGGCAATTTCCCCGGCTAATTTGGGGTAGCAGGCAGTTTCACCCACTTACAATCGCGGGTTAGACGTTGCTCAGACATAACCTCGCACATCTTGTAGCGAAAAAACGGAACCCACTCTCTGTATGCGTAAAAACCTGCCCGTCACTAACATCGAAACTGTTGTTCGCGAAGACCAGTACCTGATTTCTAAAACCGACATGAAAGGTCGGATCATTTATGCCAACCCGGCATTTATCGAAGTCAGCGGCTTTACGCGCGACGAGTTGCTGGGCAAACCGCATAACCTGATCCGCCACCCCGATATGCCCCCCGAGGCCTTTGCCGACCTATGGGACACCCTGAAGGACGGCAAGCCGTGGTTGGGCATTGTAAAAAACCGGCGCAAAGACGGTAGCTATTACTGGGTACTGGCCAACGCCTACCCGGTCGTTGAAAACGGCGAAGTCACCTGCTATGCCTCGGTCCGGGTCAAACCCACCGAAGAACAAGTCAAAGCCGCAGAAGCTTTCTACCAGGACATCAACGAAGGCAAGGTGCGTTGGCACACCGTCAAGGCTGGGCAAAAAGTCCGTAAAGGGCTACTGCGCGTGCTCGACTACGCGGCCATGCCCTTTAACAACAGCCTGCGCTCAAGCCTGCTGCGCATGTCCGCCATGGGCCTGGGTGCCATTGGCATTGCCAGCTGGTTCGCCGCGCAAGGCGGTGTCCCGTCGGGTCAGGCATGGTACGTATGGCCTGCAGTTGGCGTGCTGACGGCAGGTATGCTGGGCTATGGTTGGCTGGTAGCGCAACGCGCCATTACGTCGCTGGCCGACGCGGCCCGCGTAGCACGACAGATTTCAGCGGGTAATCTGACGCTTGCGCTGCAAGAAGGCAAAAGTGACGAAGTCAACAACCTGAATTTCTACCTCGACATCATGCGCAAGAGCCTGATCAGTATCGCGCACGATGTCGAAGTCGGCGTGCATTCAACCGCCCACACGGCCCAGGTTTTGTATGCCAACAACACGCATTTGTCGGCACGCACCGAAGACAACGCGGCATCGCTGCAAGAAACGGCCGCCGCCATGGAAGAGCTGACGGTAACCGTCAAACAAAACACCGACAACGCCCATCTGGCCAGCCGTCTGGCCGACGAAAGCATGAAAATCGCGCAACGAGGCGGTGAGGTAGTCGGCGAAGTGGTTCACACCATGGATGGCATCAGCGAAAGCTCGCGCAAGATTGCAGACATCGTCACCCTCATTGAAGGCATTGCGTTCCAGACCAATATTCTGGCGCTTAACGCAGCCGTCGAATCAGCCCGTGCCGGCGAAGCCGGCAAGAGCTTTGCCGTTGTCGCAGGCGAAGTACGCAACCTGGCCCTGAAAAGCTCGCAAGCGGCCAAAGAAGTCAAAAACCTTATCGACGATTCGAATTCGCGCATTACTGCCGGGTCTGAGCAAGTGTCTCGCGCTGGCGCCACAATGCAGGAAATCGTCGACTCCGTTCGCCGTGTTACCGACGTGATGGCCGAAATCTCGACCGCGTCGGTCGAACAAACTACCGGCTTGACCGAAATCAACCAGGCGGTCTCGCTGATGGACACCGTCACCCAGCAAAACGCCAACATGGTTCACGACCTGGGGCAAACCGTTCGGCACTTGTCGGCCGAAGCCGAAAATCTGGGCGTGGCCATTGCAGTCTTGAATACAGGTGTCGGTCAAAAAGGCCGCCCTGCACAGGTCGGCTCCGACGAGCCGAAACTGGTCGGCTAACCCGGCCTGAGGCCAGGGCTGCCCTGGCCGCCGGTTACACGGGGCTACAATAACGGGGCCAACCGCAGGGTTGGCCCCGTTTTATTTCCGGAGACACCGTGAGCGTACCAATTTTTGACAGCTTCCTGACCACCACCGACATCATCGACGTTTTCGACGATATGGCGGTAAGTCAAGGCATGCTTGATTTTGAAGCCGCGCTGGCACGCGCCCAGGCCGCCGAGGGCCTGATTCCGGCCCAGACCGCGCGCATCATCGAAAAACACTGCGTGGCCGACGCATTCGACCTGCCTGCCATCATTGTGGCTGCGCGCCGCGCAGGCAGCATGGCTATACCCCTGGTCAAGGCGCTGACGCAAAAGGTCGCCACCGAAGACCCCGAGGCCGCGACGAAAGTGCATTGGGGCAGCACCAGCCAAGACGTGATCGACACTGCGGCTGTACTGGTAACCCGCAAGGCGCTGGCCTTGATCGACGGCGAATTAAACAGCCTGGCGGCCCGTTTGCTCACCCTGGCACAAACGCACACACAAACACCGGTACTGGCTCGCACACTCATGCAACCGGCGCAAGTCACCAGCCTGGGCTTCAAATTCGCCAATTGGGCAGCGCCGCTGGTACGCAGCCGCACGCAGCTTAAGACGCTGGCCAATCAGGCCCTGCAGCTGCAGCTGGGCGGTGCAGTAGGCACGTTGGCCGTCATGGGCGAGAAAGGCCCAGCCGTAGCCCAGCGCGTTGCTGCCGACCTGGGGCTGGCCAACCCCCTGGGCAACTGGCATACGCAACGCGATGAATGGGTTCGCCTGGGGCTTGAGGTTGCCGTGCTGACAGGTAGCCTGGGCAAAATCGCCACCGACCTGAGCTTGATGGCCCAGGGTGAAATCGCCGAACTGGCCGAGCCTTCGGGCCAGGGGCGTGGCGGCTCGTCGGCCATGCCCCACAAACGCAACCCGGTCTCTTCCATGATTGCGCTGGCCGCCGCGGGCCGCACGCCGCATCGGGCCGCTGCACTGCTGGCCAACATGCCACAAGAACACGAACGCGGGCTGGGCAACTGGCAGGCCGAATTGGCCGAATGGCCCGGTCTGTTTTTAAGTGCCCACGGTGCGCTGACGGCATTGCGTGAGGCTATGGATGGTCTGGTTATCGACGCGGCACGCATGCGACAAAACATCGATGCCCTGCAAGGGTTGATATTCGCAGAAGCGGTGTCCATTTACCTGGCCGGCGTCATCGGACGCCCAGCTGCCCACCATTTGATGGAAACCTTGACCGCACGCGCCGTCACCGAAAAAGCCCATTTGTCAGATGTGGTACGCGCGGCCGTTAACGCCGACGAAGCCCTGCGTACCCAGCTTGATCTCTCGGCGCTCGACGCCCTTTTCGACCCGGTCAATGCTACCCACAGCGGCGCCGCCATGGCCCGTACGATTATTCCCCAATTGCTTGCCCAACTGGCTTAACACATACACTTGAACCGCAGGAATCACCATGACTTTTGATGCCACCAATCACGACTTTGAACGCGGCCTGAAAAATCGCCGTGAAATTCTGGGCGACGCCTGGGTCGACCGCTCGCTCGAGCGCGCCACCAACTTCAATGCCGAATTCCAGGAACTGATTACCCGTTTTGCCTGGAATGAAATCTGGGGTCGCCCCGGACTAGAAAAGAAAACCCGCCGCGCCATGGTACTGGCCATTACCATGGCTCTAGGCCGCTGGGAAGAGTTCGAACTGCATGTACGTGCCGGCTTGGTCGGGGGCACACCCGAAACCCGCCTGACCCCCGACGAGCTGAAAGAAATCATCATCCAGACCGCCATTTATGCAGGCGTACCCGCCGCCAACACCGGCTTTACCCACGCCCAGGCCATCTTGAAAGAAATCGGCGAAGAAATCGGCTACACCCTCACACCACTTAACCCGGCCGACACTTGCCACCCTGGCATTGGTCACGAACACGTTACCCAAAGCAAACCGGCACTGCACTACACCCGTCGCCCGGCCCGCAACGGTCAACCGCGTCAAACCGTTATCCTCAGCCATGCACTAGGTTGCGACCTGACCATGTGGGACCGCCTGGCCAACGTGTTGGCGGCCGAATACGACGTCGTCTGCTACGACCATCGCGGCCACGGCTCGTCCGACGCACCGGCCAGTTTGTACACAATGGAAGCGCTGGCTGATGACGCCGCTCGCCTGATTGGCGAACTCGGTTGCGGCCCGGTGATCTGGATTGGCCTTTCGATGGGCGGTATGGTGGGGCAAGAACTGGCTATCCGCCGCCCCGAACTGGTGTCGAAACTGGTGATTGCCAACTCGACGTCAGCCTACCCCGATGCGGTACGCGACGTATGGCAACAACGCATTGCCACCGTCAAAGCCCAAGGCATCGAAGTCATCGCCGACGCGGTAATGGAGCGCTACTTCCATGCGGGCTTCCGTGCCGAACGCGCAGCGACAGTGGCGTCGTACCGCCGACGTTTGGTAACGACCGACGCCGAAGGCTATATCGGCTGCTGCAATGCGGTTGGCACCGTCAATACCACCGATCGCCTGCCCCAGGTCAAGGCAGCCACGTTGGTCATTGCCGGTGAACTGGACCAAGGCGCGCCGGTATCGATGTCTGAAACTATGGCTAACCAGATTCCTGGCGCCAAGCTGGTCGTCCTTAAAGACGCCTCGCACCTGGCCGTCGCCGAACAGCCCCAGGCCTTTATTGACGCCGTCCAGGCATTTTTGAACGCCTGAAACCCTAGTGCAGATCGAGCACTATTCGTTTGATGCTCGACGACTGACCCCCCGCAGGATTTTCATTAAAGCCTGCGCGGGGGGACTAAGTACCGCATCAGAACGATGCAACAGCCCCACCGGCTCTTCGGTGCCCTCAAACGCCAGCGGCAACCGGGCGAGCAACCCACGCGAAATATCATCACGCACCGCACCAGCAGACGCAAACCAGACTGCGTCGGACTGCAGCACAACCAGACGGGCAACGGATACCGACAGGGTTTCTAGACAGTTGTTGGGCAGCTTGAGCCCGCGGGCGGCCAGGTAGTTTTCGGTGTTATGGCGCGGTACCGTACCCGGCGGCGACACCACCAACGGACACGCAATTAGTTGCGACAACGACAAGCCCCCTTGCAACAGAGGATGCCCCTCTCGTACCACGGCAATCAGGGGTTCGACATACAGCAACTCGAACGACAACCCCACCATCATTTGCGGGTCGGCCATGCGCCCCACCGCCACATCGGATTCACCGGCCTTGAGCTTTTCGAGCAAGGCACTGTTGGTGGCCACTAGCACCTCGACCCGAACCTGAGGATACTGCTGCCGGAATTGCGTCAGGGTAATCGGCAAAATATCGGGAGCCACAGTGGGCAATGCCCCCACGATCACCGTTTCTTGGGCAGCGCTGCCGCCTTTGCCCACAGCACGAGCTGCACCGTCCAGGGCCTCGAGCACCGATAATGCGTGCGCCAGGAAATGTTCACCCTCGGGTGTCAGGCGAGCGCCAAAACGCCCACGACGCAACAGCGCGACACCCACCATCTGCTCAAGCTCGACCAGCGTCTTGGAAACCGCCGGCTGGCTAAGGTTAAGCCGCTCGGCCGCCTTACCCAGATTTTGCTCTTGAGCAACGGTGACAAAGCACTGCAAATGGCGCAGCCTTACCCGGTGAAGAAATCGGTCATTTTCCATAACCTGAGGTTATCAAATATTCGCCATTAATTCAATTTACATCACCCATAGCCCGCATTATGATGGCCCCACTGAGCTGCACGTCAGACCAGACAGAACAACCAGGAGAGCCCTCAATGACGACCCCTATCGACCAATTCGGCGAATTTCTGCAACGTGACCGCACGTGGCACCCGCCTGCCTATACCCCCGGTTATAAAACCAGCGTATTGCGGTCGCCGCAAAAATCGCTCATTTCCATCGAAAACGATCTGTCCGACATCACCGGCCCTCTGTTTTCGCGCGATGAACTGGGCGCCCTTGATAACGACCTGATCATGAACTACGCCAAGTCGGGCTTGCCCATTGGCGAGCGCATTCTGGTGCACGGCTACCTGCGCGACGAAAACGGTCGCCCCGTTCCCAACGCCCTGATCGAAGTCTGGCAAGCCAATGCTTCGGGCCGCTATCGCCACAAAAACGACAAATACATTGCCCCTATCGACCCCAACTTCGGCGGCTGTGGTCGCGTCATCACTGACGAAAACGGGTACTACTTTTACCGCACCATCAAGCCCGGCCCATACCCATGGCGCAACGGCATCAACGACTGGCGTCCGGCCCACATCCA
Organism: Pusillimonas sp. T2; assembly: GCF_002236805.1. Classification (GTDB taxonomy): domain Bacteria; phylum Pseudomonadota; class Gammaproteobacteria; order Burkholderiales; family Burkholderiaceae_B; genus Neopusillimonas. The sequence continues at coordinate 244,609 of NZ_NIQA01000003.1, forward strand.
CTACTCAATTTTTGGTACCGGTTTTGCCCAGCGCCTGATCACGCAAATGTACTTCGAAGGCGACCCGCTCATCCCCGGCTGCCCCATCGTTCGCGCCATTCCCAACGAAGACGCCGTACGTGGCTTGATCGCACAAATGGATCGCGGCGCGTTTGTGGCCCTCGACAGCATGGCCTACCGCTTCGACATCACTATTCGCGGCTCGCGCGCCACCTTGTTCGAAAACCACATCCAGGGAGCCAAATAATGAACCCGAACACGCCTGTTTACCTGAAAGAAACCGCGTCGCAAACGGCAGGTCCGTACGTTCACATTGGCCTGGCCCCCAAGCAAGCCGGCTTCGATATCTTCGAAAATAACTTTGGCAACGTGCTGGTTAAGCCCGAAACCAAGGGCGAGCGCATTCGTGTCGAAGGCCGTGTATTTGACGGCAGCGGCCACATCATCAAAGACGTGCTTATCGAATGCTGGCAAGCCAATGCGGCTGGCCGGTACAACCACCCTGCCGACAAGCAAACCGACAAGCCCGTCGACCCAAGTTTCCGGGGTTGGGGCCGTACCACGTCCGATTTCGAAAGCGGCGTGTACGCATTCGAAACCATCAAACCCGGTTCGGTCACCGGTCGTCATGGCAAACCCATGGCACCGCACATCAACCTCTGGATTGTCGCTCGCGGTATCAATATCGGTCTGCAAACCCGCATGTACTTCTCTGACGAAGAAGCCGCCAATGCCGCCGACCCGGTGCTGAACGGGATCGAATGGGCAGGTCGTCGCAAGACACTGGTCGCTCAAAAGTCCGAGAAAGACGGCCAAGTCGTTTACACGTTCGACATCTACCTGCAAGGGCCAGACGAAACTGTGTTCTTCGACGCCTGATTTAACGGCGTTATCGGGCCTTAGCCCGTAAAGTCAAAGCGGTACGTGGTCTTCTTCAGACCCGTACCGCTTTTTTACTGACACACCCCATTCTTACTGGGCCGCGCCCAACAACATATTGATTTTGGCGGCTGCCGCCAGCAAGCGCGGCAAACACACCTCAAGCAAATAATGGGCGTCGGCTTTGTCGGCCGACCCGCTCACATTAATTGCCGCCACTACTTTGCCGCTCATATCGCGGATGGGTGCCGCCATCGACACCAGCCCCGGTTCCAACTCTTCGCGCACCAGACTCCACCCCTGTGCCCTGACCTGCAGCAAGGTCTCGTACAACTGTTCACGGTCGACAACCGTATGCGGCGTATAGGTCGTCAGCGTCATTTGCGCCAGCCGTGCCTTAAGCACGTCATCGGGCAAGGCTGCAAGCAACACCCGGCCCATCGACGAGCAATACGCCGGCAAACGACTGCCCACCCCCAGATTAATAGACATGATTTTGTGGGCCGGCACACGCAGCACATAAACCACCTCATCGCCATCGAGCACAGCGGCCGAGCTGGACTGACGCAACTGCTCAACCAGCGCCTCCATGACCGGTTGCGCACGTGTCCAGACGGGCAACGAGGTCAGATACGCGAACCCCAGTTCAAGCACCTTGGGTGTCAAACGGAACAAGCGCCCCTCGTTGGTGACGTAGCCCAAGGCGAGTAGCGTCAACAGAATACGGCGAGCGCCAGCCCGCGTCAGGCCCGTATTTTGCGCAACCTCGGACAGCGTCTGCGCCGGCGCATTGGCGCCAAAACTGCGCAGCACCGCCAGCCCCCGCGCAAACGACTGAACATAGCTGTCGCCTGGTCGCACCGCGCCGGCCGCCGATACCTCGCTATCGATAAGTAATGAAGCTTCTGACATAAAAAACCTGATTGAAATACCCGTCGCTGCCACGACAACACAATGACCGGCACTGTTGCGCTCAAGCGCCCGCGACCCGAGCTGACATTGACAACCCGGGCACGTCTGATTAAGCTAGACGAAGTTAGTTCTATATACGAATATTTGTTCAATATACGAACATATTCAGAAATTTTCAACACAATGTTCGCAGGGAAAACATGATCAATAAAATTTCTCCCTCTGTCGAAGCCGCATTGGCTTCGGTACACGACGGCGCCACCATCATGATTGGCGGCTTCGGCGGTGCCGGCCAACCTGCCGAGCTTATCGACGGCCTTATCGCACACGGCGCCAAAGACCTGGTCATTGTCAATAACAATGCCGGTAATGGCGACGTCGGCCTGGCCGCACTGCTGAAAACCGGCCGTGTGCGCAAAATCATTTGCTCGTTCCCGCGTCAGGCCGATTCTTACGTCTTCGACGAGCTCTACCACAGCGGCAAGATCGAGCTCGAACTCGTGCCCCAAGGCAACCTGGCCGAACGCATCCGCGCTGCAGGTGCGGGTATCGGGGCGTTCTTCACCCCCACCGGTTTTGGTACCGAACTGGCCCAGGGCAAAGAAACCCGCGAAATCAACGGGCGCAATTACGTGCTCGAACACCCTATTTTTGCTGACTTTGCCCTTATCAAGGCCGAAGTGGGCGACCGCTGGGGCAACCTGACTTACCGCAAGACCGCGCGTAACTTCGGCCCCATCATGGCAACCGCGGCCAAATGCACGATCGCCTCGGTTCACGAAATCGCCGAACTGGGCTCACTTGACCCCGAAACCGTCGTCACCCCCGGCCTTTTCGTCAAACACATCGTAAAAGTCCCCCGCACGGCTACCGGCCCGGCCGGCTTCAAAACGGCTTAAGGAATTCTGACATGAGCGAACAACAAACCATTCCTTCCTGGACACGTGACCAGATCGCCGCTCGTGTAGCGGTCGATATCCCCGACGGCGCTGTCGTCAACCTGGGAATCGGCCTGCCCACCAAAGTGGCCAACCACCTGCCCGCCGACCGCGAAGTCATCTTGCACAGCGAAAACGGTGTTATTGGCATGGGCCCCGCCCCGGCCAAAGGTGAAGAAGACTACGACCTGATCAACGCGGGTAAACAGCCGGTTACCCTGCTGCCGGGCGGCTGCTTTTTCCACCACGCCGACAGCTTTGCCATGATGCGTGGCGGTCACCTCGACGTATGCGTACTCGGTGCTTTCCAGGTATCGGTTAGCGGCGACCTGGCCAACTGGAGTACTGGCGCGCCCGACGCCATTCCGGCAGTCGGCGGTGCGATGGACCTGGCCATCGGTGCCAAAAAAACCTATGTCATGATGGAGCTGCGCACTAAAACCGGTGAATCAAAACTGGTCGATTCGTGCACTTACCCATTAACCGGCATTGGTTGCGTCAGCCGCGTTTACACCGACGTGGCTGTGTTCGACTTGGGCGCCGAAGGCGCACGTGTCATTGACATCGTCGAAGGTCTGAGCTTCGACGAACTACAAGCCCTCACGCCCGTCAAACTGGTCGACGCCCGCGTCTGACGCGCCTGTCGCCAACTTGCAGTACGCAGCGCCGCCCCGAAACGGGCGGCGTTTTTAATGAGCGTTACCTACACTTCGACCGCTGCGCAGCCCTGAGTCAATGCCCGGGCGGTTGCAGAAGCCGGACTTTAACTAGCCGCCTACGCTCCACCTTGCGGCCTTCAACGGCCCGCGAGTTCGAGCATGCTGGTGGCTTGCTGCCTGAATGCTTTGGGCGACACGCCCACGTGTCGTTTGAAAAAGCGCGTGAAATAGGCTGGGTCGGTAAAACCAAGGGCATACGACACCACACTGACCGTCATAGTGGTGTAAACAAGGTCGCGCTTGGCGGCCAGAATAATGCGCTGATGCACAAGCGCCAAGGCCGATTGGCCAACCCATTGTCGACACAGCAAATTAAGGTAGGCTGCTGTAATGCCAATGGCCTGCGCATATTGCTCTACAGACCAGCCTTCAGCGTAATGGCGCTCTATCAACGCCCCGAACTGCCTGAAATACTCACGCCCACGATCTTCAGGACGCGCCTGGCCAACCCGGTTGTTGGCCGTTTGCCGGCTGATCCAGATAAAAATGCCCTGCAGCAACGACTCCATCAGGCGTTCACGGTGCAATGCGGCGCCACGGTACTCGCGATCCAGCAATGAGAAAGCCTGGTCTACTGAGGCGTCGACCTCCACGTCGAGCGGGTAAATTTCCGGGACCAGCAAGCCACTGTCGACCGCACCCAACGTTGACAGCAGCGTGTCGACCAAGGGGTGAGCCATAGTCACGACATGCCCCTGGGCATTGGGCGCAAAACGAAACCCATGCACACACATTTGCGGCACCAACACCACATGGCCCGGCTGCATATCGTGCACATGATCATCCAGACCAACACGGGCCGTCCCGCCCTTCAGGTACAGCAACTGCACCAGCCCATGATGCTGGTGCAGCTTGATCTCCCAGTCGTGCAGGCGGCTGCGGTCAGCGATCAGCTCGCAATGCACCATGTCCGGCATCAGCCACTGGTCGCTTTCGCCATACAACTTGTAAACCGGCACACGAGACGTTGCCAACGGTGTGGATGCCGGTGGCAGCGTAAGCGTTGCCGTCGGTGTCTGTGCCACAGACTGTGATGAAACCGGGATATTTTGCGTCATTAATACAAGCAGCTAGCTAGGGTTCACCCTAGCATTCCTTATTTTTCAGTATGTTGAACCAAAATTACCAATATTTATTTTCGAAAAGTGCAATTATTATAGGCAAATATCCATTCACTTCCTGGCCCATAAGGCGCAAGATAGTGCCATTCCAGTAACCACCACAGGTTTGTACTGGGGCACTCTCAGGAGCCATCATGAAAAAAATGAAAACACAAGTCGCCATTATTGGGGCGGGTCCGTCCGGCCTGCTGCTGGGCCATCTGCTGCATTTGCAGGGCATCGACACCGTCATTCTCGAGCGCAAGTCTCCCGAATACGTCCTTAGCCGTATCCGCGCCGGTGTGCTCGAACAAGGCCTGGTCGACCTGCTACGCGAAGCCAAGGTCAACGAGCGCATGGATCGTGAAGGTATGGTTCACGAAGGCGTCTCGTTCAGCTTCAACGGCGAACAGCGTCGTATCGACTTCAAAAAGTATGCCGATGGCAAAACGGTCATGGTGTATGGCCAAACGGAAGTCACCCACGACCTGATGGAAGCACGCAAGCAAAGCGGCGCGCTATCTATCTACGAAGCCGATGACGTCCAACCGCATGACTTTTACACCGACAAGCCGCGCATTACGTTTGTCAAAGACGGCGAAACCGTCGAGCTCGAATGCGACTATATCGCCGGCTGCGACGGCTACCATGGCGTCGCCCGCCAATCGGTACCTGCCGACAAAATCAAAACCTTTGAACGCGTCTACCCCTTCGGGTGGCTGGGCATCTTGTCGCGCACACCGCCCGTCGACCACGAACTGATTTACGCCAATCACGAAAACGGTTTTGCCCTGTGCAGCCAGCGCAATGCCATGCTCAGTCGCTACTACGTTCAGGTATCGCTCGACGACAAAATCGAAGACTGGTCCGACGATCGCTTCTGGGGCGAACTTAAAACACGCCTGCCCGAGCAAGTCGCCGATCGCCTGGTCACTGGCCCGTCTATCGAGAAAAGCATCGCCCCGTTGCGCAGCTTTGTGGCCGAGCCCATGACATTCGGGCGCCTGTTTTTGGTCGGCGACGCTGCACACATCGTGCCGCCCACCGGCGCCAAGGGCCTGAACCTGGCCGCCAGCGACGTATCCACCTTGTATCGTATTTTGACCAAGGTCTACAAAGAAGGTCGTGCTGACTTGACGGCCAAGTACTCGGAAATCGCCCTTCGTCGTATCTGGAAGGCTGAGCGGTTCTCGTGGTGGATGACGTCGATGCTGCACAAGTTTTCCGACGACGCCTTCGGCAAGCGCATGCAACTGGCCGAACTTGAGTACTACACCACGTCGGATGCCGGCTTGCGCAATATTGCCGAAAACTACGTCGGCCTGCCCTACGAGCCTATCGAGTAAAGCCATGCGCGGTGCCGCCGGCAAGGGGCGCCGCAAAAGCGCGACGTGCACGGCTTAGCCGCAAGCAGACCGTGCACAAAAACGCCTGGGCCCCGTTGCAATTTAGTATTTGCAACGGGGCCCAGGCGTTTTACGTATTAACGATTACTTCTGTGCGGCGTAACGCGCAGCGCTGTCGGTAATCTCTTTGCGGGCGGCTTCGGCGCCGTCCCAGCCCTTGACCTTGACCCACTTGCCTTTCTCGAGGTCTTTATAGTGCTCGAAGAAGTGCTGGATACGGGCCAGATCTTCTGCAGGAAGATCTTCGGGCGTCTGGATATGACGGTAAGGCGGGTAAAGCTTGTCGACCGGGACAGCCAGTAACTTGGCATCACCACCCGCTTCGTCGTCCATGTTCAGAACACCGATGGCACGGCAGCGAATGACTGCACCGATCTGGATGGGGAACGGAGCAACAACCAACACATCAACCGGGTCGCCATCGTCGGAGATGGTTTCTGGAATATAGCCATAGTTGGCCGGATAGTGCATGGCGGTCAACATGAAGCGGTCGACAAACACAGCGCCCGAATCTTTATCGACCTCGTATTTGACCGGGTCGGCGTTCATGGGAATTTCGATAATGACGTTGAATTCGTCAGGCAATTTCGAGCCCGCAGGCACGCGATCTAAACTCATGATTTCAAACCTTAAACAATAAGAAATACGCTAACAAAAATCTGTTTTGAACAAACCGCCTAGCGGTGCTCGCCACCTTTGGGACGGTCGGAAGTTTGCGACACATCGACCCCGGGTATCGGCGCACTGTCAAAGTACTCGTCAAAATCCCCCACAGGGTTTTGAGCGTAGCGCGACGACTTGCCCGCTTCGGCTGGCTGCGTGACTGTCGCAGCCGTATCGTCGAAATAATCAGCCGCACTGGCTGCAACAGGCGGCGCATCAGACACAGCAGGCTCGATGGACTCGAGGTTATCGACGTCGACCAATGACGGGTCGGCGCGCGTATCGGCCGGCGGCAACACAGTACTGGCCTGCAAAGGCGGCAAGGCACCTGCTACGCCTGAAGCTTGGCGCCAGTGCGTCATGGCATCGTCGGTGCGGCCTAAACGGTCGTACAAGCTGCCCAACAAGGCATGAATACGCGCATCGCTGCGGATCGACATGCTGCGTTGCAGGTAGCGCTCGCCGGGGCCCCACAGCTGACCGGTCAGGCACAACTGCCCCAACGTCGTCAGCAAGGCAGCATCGTCAGGGTTGGTTTTCAGCCAGACCTCGGCTTTATTGATGCGACGGCTGACCAGTTCAGGCGAACATTGCGCATATGCAGCCAGCAAGCGCGCGTCAAGTTGAACCGACAGGGCCGACTCAAGAATTTTCCCGGCTTCTTCGTCGTGCCCGCCCAATTGACGGACGTGCGCGGCAGCCAAAGCAATTTCAGGCAAGGTTTTTTCGTCACCTTTAAGTTCGCCCCAAATGGTGCGAAAGCCATCCGGACCTGCAGCACGCAGGCGCTCGGACGCTGAAAGCGCGATAAGGGGCATAGCCTGCGCGCGATCAATCGCCCCACGACGCATCAGTTGACGGGTCAGCTCGAACACTTGATCGAAATTGCCCAATTGCTGATGCGCTTTAAGCAGCAAACGGGTCGCATTGACGTGCTTGGCACTACCATCGTGCAAGGGCTGCAACAGGCCCAGCGCCTCTTGGGCACGATTCTGGTCAAGATACATTTCGGCCGCAGCCGTAGCCCAGGCTTCTTTCAGGCGGCCATCTTTGGCGGCTGCCGCTTGCGCCAGCCCCAACGCCTCATCACGACGAGCAATCTCGCCCTCGTGGTGGCAGGCACGAGCCAGCGCCAAACCTGCCAATACACGCGTATTGACGGAACGCGTACGTGCCAGCAAGCGCGATAACTCTTGTTCGGCTTGCGCGTAGCGGCCCTCTAGCACCAGCAACCAGCCTTTTTCAAGCTGTTCGTGATCGCGTTTACGTGCGCGCGAACCACGCCACGAACGAAAGCGTTCGGGGCCTGACGAAAACCAGGCCAGAACACGCAACACAATATAAAAAACGACAAACGCGGCAACCAGCAGCAAAACGGCCAGCGTCAGCGAGAGTTCGATGCGCCAAGGCTGCGCAACGATAAGAACGTTGCCACTATGCTCTTTAAGCACAACGCCAAGCGCCACGGCCAGCGCCAGAACAATCAGAGTCCAGAACCAGGTTCTCATGCCTTACCCCTGAACAACGGCCAAAGCCGAACGGATCGCAGATACGGATGCCCCATCGGCAGGTTGAACCGCAGCGGCGGGTGCAGACGGCGTCTGTACGGGACCTGACGCTGGCTCAGGCGCTTGGCCGGATGCTGACGGAGCAGCTGGCACCGCGTTGTCACCGGTTTGCGCCGGTGCAGACGCGTCAGGCGAACGCGCTTCGGCAGGTGAAGGTACAGATTCGGCTTCCGGTGCCTCGAGGGATGAGGGGCTGCGACGACGCTCAAGAGCCTGCGCGCTTTCCTGGCGGAGGGTTTCAAGCACTTGCAGGGTTTGCGCCGGTGCAGGCAGCTTAGTGTCGACGGGAGTATCGACCAGACGTGACGCCAGCAAAGCGGCACGCTGTGTCAGCGGTGATTGCTTGTCGAAATGCGATTGCAGTGCCTGGCCAACAGCCTGCATCTCGGTCTTCCAGACCTCGGGCTGACGCATCATGAGTGCAAGCTGCGCCGTCATAAGGCGCAGACGAAGCGTGAGGCGCAACTGATCGGCCTGATCGGGCGAAATGAGTAGAGCCGATTCGTTATCGACACGGCGAACACTAATAAAACCGGCCAGGTCGTGCCGTACCACACCCCAGGCCTGATTGGCCCAGTGCGCGCCGGCGTCGAGGCCATTACGCCACCAAGGCGCGTTGGGGTCAGACTGGAATTCGGGCGACGCCTGAGACGGCTTTAGCGCGGCGTCACGTTCGGTAGTGTCGATTTCCGGAGCGGCGTCGTCGGGAACCAACAACGGGGCCTGACTGAGTAGCCCGCCCAATTGCTCGAGCTGGCGCGACACCGACGCAACGTCAACGGTCGCCGCTGCACGCAGGCGCTCAAGATCGCCATTAAGTGTTTGCTGTAAAGAAGCCAGCGCTGGGCGGTTGGCGCGCGCCAAACGAGCCTGGGCAGTTTCAAGTGCAACAACCGCATTAGCCACATTGCCGCCCAACAAAATTTGTTGATTGGCAATAGAAACCAAATGGTCGATATCGTTCAGCAGGACCAGATCGGAACCGCTGTCGGTGAGTACCTGAAACGCCTGATCGAGACTGCCGATTTGTGATTGCAGTTCACCGACCTGCGATTGAAGTTGAGCCAATTGCGCAGCTTGAGCATCGGCCACGGCTTGCGCCTGACGTGCCAGCTGATCGGCCTGCCCGGCCGCCGCCTTGCTTTGGGCAAGCTGCAGCGTAATGTTTTGATGGGCTTGCTGCCATGAGTGGTACTGAAACCAGGCAACACCCGCAAGCACCACAACCAGCACCAGCAATACCACCACGACCATTGCGCCGCCCGAGCCCTTGCGCCCTTTGGACGCCTGCGGCGTGGAGGCTGCCTTGGCAGCATTGGCCTTTGCAGTATTTTTATTCTCTTGGGCTTTATCGCCAGGGGCCTGGTCGGTAGATGAAGAAGCTTTAGGTTCAGTCATGGCTAAATTCTAATCGTTAGCGCCTTTGAAACCGGCGCGGTCTTATCGGGCCACTGCGACCAAGGCATCGGCCATGGACGCATTGTCTGTAGCACATAGTGTAACCGCTGGCTGGGCGTCAGCGCCGCAACACACCGTAATTTGCGATTTTAAACGTTGGGCAATGCGGTCATGGATAGCCACAAAACGTGCATTGGCCATCACCTTCAATAACTGATGCCGATGCAGCTGATCGAAAATGGCATCGACACCGTGCACACTGGTCAGCAGCCATACTGTGGGCAGCCCCCGATCGGTAATTGCAGCCAGCTGCAATACTTGCTCGGACGTCCAGACGGCAGGCAACCGCGCATAGCTGGCATGACGCACGACCTGAACACCGGCACGCACAAGCTGTTCGCCCAGCCAATCGCGGCCCGCCTGACCTCGCACAATCAGAGCATTGTTAATTTCTGGCAGATACGGCTGCAGCACCTGCCACAAACCTTCGGAGTCGTGCGATGCCCCCTGCGGCGGGGCCAGTACCTGCGCGGTTAACGCCTGATCGAACCTGGCCAACGCCTCTGCCGTTGACGGGCCGACAGCAGCCAGGTATTTGGGGCGGTGGCCCTGCGACCGAGGCGGTTCGGACGACATCTGTAGTGGTGTTCGAGTGGAAGCTTGACCTAATACTGCCGTGCCCTTGCCACCCGTCGCAGATGCGCCCAAAAGCTGCGCGTGTTGCCACTGATACGACGTAAGCGCGATGCGGCTAACAAAAACCACCAAATCAAAATCTTCGAGCGCATAAAACCCGACCGGATCGGGCTGAGCCGGGTGTATCTGCAGGGCGGGAAGATCGAGCACCATCAAGCCCTTGGCTTGAAGCACCGCGGCCAACGGTGCATTCTTGCCTTCAGGCCGGGTTAACACAACCAAGGGCGAATCAAGTCCCCTCATGCGAAGCGCTAGTTAGACGGTGGCTGCGCTTGCTGCAGCCGATCGAGAATCGGCTGTGCTCCCTTTTGCAATAACTCGCGCGCAACCTGCTCGCCCAGTTGCAGCGCCTGAGCCACAGGGGCACGTCCTTGCGCACTGATGACCTGGCTGCCATCGGGTTCGGCCACCAGCGCATCGACGCGAATGATATCGCCTTCGAGCTGAGCAAATGCGGCCAGAGGCACCTGGCATGAGCCCCCCAAAACGCGCGACACCGCGCGCTCGGCCTGTGCCCGGGCAGCCGACTGGGCGCACTGCAACGGCGCCAGCCATTGCGCCAGGTCGGCCCGGTCGGCCATAATTTCGATGCCCAATGCGCCCTGCCCTGCGGCCGGCAAACTTTGCTCGGGCTCGATACACGACCGGATCCGGCTTTCGAGGCCCAAGCGGCGCAATCCGACGGCGGCCAAAATAATGGCGTCGAACTCGCCCTTGTCGAGCTTGCCCAGACGGGTGTCGAGATTGCCACGCAGCGGCTTGACCTGCAGATGCGGATAAGCCGCACGAATTTGCGATTCACGCCGCAAGCTGGACGTACCCACGACAGCACCGGCCGGCATATCGGCCAGACTGGCGTACTGGTTTGACACAAAGGCGTCGCGCGGATCATCACGTTCGAGAATGACGGCCAGCGAAAACGGCAGGGTCAATTCAACGGGCACGTCTTTGAGCGAGTGCACAGCCAAATCGGCACGGCCGTCGAGCAAGGCGTTTTCAAGCTCTTTGACAAACAACCCCTTGCCGCCCACCTTAGACAACGAACGATCGAGAATCTGATCGCCACGGGTCGTCATTTCGAGCAGACTGACATCGCAATCGGGGTATAACTTTAGAAGAAGGTCGCGCACATGATAGGCCTGCCACAAAGCCAGCCGGCTGGCCCGAGTCGCAATCACCAGTTTGCGAGGAGATGCTGTCATATGCTGATTAACCTGCGAAATAAGACAATGCAATGTAGGCAACAATACCTATCAGCGCCAAAATACCCAGCCCCTGCAACAGGGTCAGTCCTTTGTCACCTTCTTTTTGTTTAAACAGGCCCATGTGATTTCCCCTGAGTAGCCACTTTACGTGACGCAATAAATTTACCTACCAAAACAACGGCCAGCGCGCCGACGATTTCGGCACTGTACTTAACCAACGACGTTGGTTGACCGAACTGATCGGTAAGAATGACGTCGGTTACCAGCATGCCGCCGGCAATCCAGCCCAGCAGCGCCGCACCCAGCGTAATGACCAGCGGAAAGCGATCGATAAGCTTGAGCACCAAGGTACTGCCCCAGATAATAATGGGCACGCTGAGCAACAAACCAAAAATAACATAGCCCATTTGGTGATCGGCCGCTGTGTTCTGGGCCGCACCGGCAATGGCAATGACGTTGTCCAGACTCATGACAAAGTCGGCGACCAAAATAGTTTTGACTGCCGCCCATACCGACTGACTGGCGGTGATGTTGCCATGTTGATCTTCATCGGGAATGAGCAACTTGACACCGATCCAGACCAACAAAATGGCGCCGGCCAACTTCAGGAACGGAATACCGAGCAGCGTGAGCGCAAAGAAAATCAGCACAACGCGAAGGAAAATCGCACCTGCGGTGCCCCACAAGATACCTTGCAAGCGCTGACGCGCCTCGAGCTTGCGACACGCCAGTGCAATAACGACGGCGTTGTCCCCCCCGAGCAAGATATCGATCATCACGATCTGGAACAATACACCCCAGTGCAGCGATTCGAAAAACTCGACCATTTGACGTCCTGATTACCCGACAAAGCGGGCAAAGTAAAACCTTGAAAATATACCCACCAAAAAAAGGCCCGCCGGAGCGAGCCTTTTCCGGAGTGCCGGGTATTACAGCACCGATTTGAGCAACTTGCCCATTTCGGAGGGGTCGCGCGTGGTACGAATACCGCAAGCTTCCATCACTTCGAGTTTAGCGTCGGCCGTGTCGGCACCGCCCGAAATGAGCGCGCCCGCGTGACCCATGCGCTTTCCGGGAGGGGCTGTAACACCAGCAATAAAGCCGACAACAGGTTTCTTCATGTTGTCTTTGGCCCAAAGTGCAGCGTTGACTTCGTCAGGGCCACCGATTTCACCGATCATGATGACGGCATCGGTGTCGGGGTCGTCGTTGAACATTTTCAGAACGTCAACGTGCTTCAGACCATTGATGGGGTCACCACCAATACCCACGGCAGTCGACTGGCCCAGACCGAGTTCGGTCAGCTGTGCAACCGCTTCGTAGGTCAGCGTGCCGGAACGGCTGACCACGCCAATACGACCCTTGCGCGAAATGTGGCCGGGCATAATGCCGATTTTCAGTTCGTCGGGGGTGATGAGGCCGGGGCAGTTCGGGCCAAGAACCAAAGAGGTCTTGTTCTGATCGCGCATGCGGTTACGCAGTTCGAGCATGTCGCGTACGGGGATACCTTCGGTAATGCAGATCACCAGGTCAAGGTCGGCGTCGACGGCTTCCCAGATGGCTTCGGCTGCACCTGCGGGGGGTACATAAATAACCGAAACGGTTGCACCGGTTTCAGCTTTGGCTTCTTTGACCGAAGCGTAAATAGGCACGCCTTCGAAGTTCTCGCCGGCTTTCTTGGGGTGTACACCGGCCACAAACGCGTTCTTGCCGTTTGCGTATTCGCGGCACATGCGGGTATGGAACTGACCGGTTTTGCCGGTCATACCCTGGGTAATGACTTTTGTGTCTTTGTTGATCAAGATCGACATTTACAAATCCTCGACTAATTCTTATTTCGTGGCGGCAACGACTTTGGTCGCGGCTTCGGCCATGGTGTCAGCACTAATGATGGGCAAACCGGACTCGGCCAGCAGCTTCTTGCCCAGCTCTTCGTTGGTACCCTTCATGCGCACGACCAGCGGCACATTGAGGTTAACGGCCTTGCATGCGGCAATAACGCCTTCGGCGATAACGTCGCAGCGCATGATGCCACCGAAGATGTTGACCAGGATGGCCTTGACGCCTTCGTTTTTGAGCATGATCTTGAAAGCTTCGGTGACTTTCTCGGCGGTTGCACCACCACCAACGTCGAGGAAGTTGGCAGGTTCGCCGCCAAACAGCTTGATGGTGTCCATGGTGGCCATGGCCAGACCAGCGCCGTTAACCAGGCAGCCGATGTTGCCGTCGAGCTGGATATAGGCCAGGTCGAACTTGCTGGCTTCAACTTCGGCGGGATCTTCTTCGTCGAGGTCGCGATAGGCCACGATATCGGGGTGGCGGAACAACGCGTTGGAGTCGAAGTTGAACTTGGCGTCGAGCGCGATGATGTCGCCCGAACCGGTCAGGATGAGCGGGTTGATTTCGGCCAACGAAGAGTCGGTATCCCAGTAGGCTTTGTAAAGCTTCTGGAACTCGGCGGCAGCTTTGGCAACCGATGTCTCGGGCACGCCAATACCACGGGCCAGTTCAGCAGCCTCGGCGTCGGTCAGACCAGTTTTCGGGTCGACAAACACTTTGAGGATTTTCTCGGGGCTGTGCTCGGCCACTTCTTCGATGTCCATACCGCCTTCGCTGGACGCCATGACGCAAACGCGCTGCGTGCCACGGTCGGTAACGATACCAACGTAGTATTCTTTCTTGATGTCGGCGCCTTCTTCAATGAGCAGGCGGCGCACTTTTTGGCCTTCGGGGCCGGTTTGGTGCGTAACGAGCTGCATGCCCAGAATTTCGGACGACAATTGGCGAACTTCGTCGATCGAGCGTGCCAGCTTGACGCCGCCGCCCTTACCGCGGCCACCCGCGTGAATTTGCGCCTTGACGACCCACACAGGGCCACCGAGCTTTTCAGCAGCGGCAACGGCTTCGTCAACGGAGAAAGCAGGAATCCCGCGCGGCACTGTAACGCCAAATTTCTTCAGCAGTTCCTTGCCTTGATACTCGTGAATTTTCATTTGTTACCTGTCAGAACGTAAAAATAAGAAAAAAACTTGCCTGTGATGACACCGGCTAGCCGGCAGAGGTTGCGCCCCCTGGCTCCGTCGTGCCGGGCTCGGTATCGGACCCGGGCTTGACGTACCACTGGGGATAAAACTTCAGGGTCATGGGGCTATCGACCCGAAGGGCGTGACACCCTTCTATATGAAACGGACGCCGGGCCGGCTTATCGCCCTGTTCGGCCTGGGATGCATCGGACTCAGCCTGCTTGCGACGGCGTCCGGCCATGGTTTGAACGGCCGCCGTAGGCAAAATGTAAGACAACTCGGATAAATGCGTACAGCCTTCGGTACGAGCGAACCGCGCCTTGACTGCCTGACGAAACCCACGCAGCAGGTTCATGCCGACCATATCTTTGTAGTCGGGCGCGATGGACGAACAGTATTCGTTGTACGGGGCTGCATCGTAGGCCGCAACCGCATCGGTGATGGTGAAATCTTCGGTGATGGTGAGACGAAGATGCATGTGATGCACAGGCTGCCCGGCCTTGTGAATGGTGCCACCCGATTTGGGGAAATCGTAACCTTTAACGTCGATAAGTTCGGCTTCGAGATCCCACTGGCCGTCGTCTCGGGCGTATGCGTTGACACGCATTGAGCGTGTATGCACGTGCTCGCGAGCAACAGATGATGGTGGCAAAGGCATGAAAGTGAGTTAATGCTTTAGGGCGATAAACTCTTCAAGTATAACGCACTGCCCGGCGCTTGGCATAACCGGGCGCTATTCGAGAAAGTCGTCGAGATCACCCAGAATTTGTCGCAAAATGGCGGGTGAAAACCCGCGCGACGCCAAAAAACGCATTTGACGGGCATATTCTTTTGAGTCGGCCGGCGGCGCGCCAAACTTGCGTAGCCACACTGCTTTGGCGCGATCGTATTCGGTAGCCCTGAGCTGGTCGTGGATGGCAGCGACATCATCGTCGGCCACACCATGACGACGCAGTTCTTGAACAACCACGGCCGCACCCTTTTTGGGCGCCCGACGATGCACCAGACTTTGCGCAAAACGCTGATTGGACTGCCATTTTTCACGCTCGAGCTCGTCGAGCACGCGGGTGAGTTCGTCGGGGTCATCGGGGTTGGTATGCGGCGCAAGCTTGCGCTGGAGCTCGGCCCGGGAATGCTCGCGCCGCGACAAATAGCCGATGGCCCGCGCCTTAAGCGAAGGCCCCGTACGTGAAAAACCCCGGCGCTGACCGTCCGCTGCGTCGGGCGCAAGCTGCTCGAAGTCGTCGTCGGTGGAACCGGCCATGAGACGTAAACGCTAAGGCTGCTGCTTAGTCTTCAGGCTTGCCTTCGAGGTCTTCGCCGGGAGCAGGAGAGTCACCCGATTCGGCGTAGGCCTTGGCTTGGGCTCGCGCCACGATACCCATTTGATCACGCACGCGGTTTTCGATTTCGAAAGCCATTTCGGGGTGCTCTTTCAGGTATTCGCGCACGTTATCTTTACCTTGACCGATGCGTGTGCCGCTATAGCTGAACCAGGCGCCGGCTTTGTCGACAATACCTGCTTGTACGCCCAAGTCGATGATTTCGCCCTCGCGCGAGATGCCCGCCCCGTACATGATGTCGAATTCGGCCTGCTTGAACGGCGGCGCCACCTTGTTTTTGACGACTTTGACGCGTGTTTCGTTACCCACGACCTCGTCGCCCTTTTTGATTGAGCCAATACGGCGGATATCGAGGCGGACGGACGAGTAGAACTTGAGCGCATTACCGCCGGTGGTGGTTTCGGGGTTGCCGAACATGACGCCGATTTTCATGCGGATTTGGTTAATGAAAATAACCATACAGTTGGCACGCTTGATATTTGCCGTCAGTTTGCGCAAGGCCTGGCTCATGAGGCGGGCTTGCAAACCGGGGAGAGAATCGCCCATGTCGCCTTCGATTTCGGCTTTGGGCACCAACGCCGCGACCGAGTCGATAACGATAAGATCGACACCGCCCGAGCGAACCAGCGCGTCGGTGATTTCAAGGGCTTGTTCACCCGTGTCGGGCTGGGAAATAAGCAAGTCGGACAGATTGACACCAAGGCGCGAGGCATACTGCACGTCGAGCGCGTGTTCGGCATCGATAAACGCACATGTGCCGCCAATTTTTTGCATTTCGGCAATGACTTGCAGCGTAAGCGTGGTTTTACCGGAGGATTCAGGGCCGTAGATTTCGACGACGCGACCACGCGGCAAACCACCGACGCCCAAAGCAATGTCGAGCCCCAACGAACCTGTAGAGACCACCTGGATGTCGTGTTCGACCTGGTTGTCGCCATAACGCATTACCGAGCCCTTACCAAACTGCTTTTCGATTTGCGACAGGGCCGCCGAGAGCGCTTTGGCGCGTTCTGCGGAAGCGGTTTTGCTTTGTTTAGCGTCCATGCTGGTTCCTTGGGGAAAAAATTGAATTATTGCATCAAATTATACTGTATAAAAATACAGATAAACAACTGTACAATGGGTTTATTGCCATCTACCCGAGTGTCGCCCGGGTAGATCTACGGGTGGATCATTCCGGTTTTTTTGGCCTTACAATCACCCGCTTTCTTTCTTCTTGTTCAGGCAGCTACCCTATGTGGTTCAAAAATCTCAAAGTCTTTCGTCTTGCCCCCACCTGGTCGCTTTCGGTTAACGCCATCGAAGAAGCCCTTGAAAAAATGGCGTTTCGCCCCGGCAGCAGCCAAGACATGCAAAGCCTGGGTTGGGTACCACCGGCCGAAGGCCTGGGGCTGGTCCACGCCTTAAACGGCCAACTCCTGTTCAGCCTGCGCGCCGACAAAAAACTGTTGCCCAGCACGGTGGTCAGTCAGGTGGCCCGCGCTCGCGCCCAAGACATCGAAGAGCAGCAAGGCTACAAGCCTGGCCGCAAACAAATGAAAGAAATCAAAGAACGGGTCACTGAAGAACTGCTGCCCAAAGCGTTCAGCGTGTACCGCGACACCCGCGTCTGGGTCGACACCCGCAACCATTGGTTGGTTATCGACGCGGCGGCCAGCGCCAAAAGCGATGAAGTCCTGGGCATGCTGGCCAAGGTATTTGACCCGTTCCCCGTTAGCCCGCTGTACACCGAAATGTCCCCTGCTTCAGCCATGACAAGCTGGTTGGTCGACGACGAGGCCCCGGGCGGCTTCAGCATCGACCAAGACACCGAACTGCGCTCAACCAGCGAAAGCGGTGCAGCGGTTCGCTATGTGCGCCACTCGCTCGAGTCTGCCGAAGTGCGTAAACACGTCGAGAATGGCAAGCAATGTACGCGCCTGGCGCTTACCTGGGCCGACCGCATCTCGTTTGTACTCACCGACGGGCTCGACATCAAGCGCGTCGCCCCGCTCGACGTCATCAAAGAGAACCCCGATGTCACCGGCGCCAACGACGCCGACGCCTTCGACACCGACTTTGCGCTTATGACAGGCGAATTGTCCAAATTGCTCGACGACCTCATCAACGCGCTGGGCGGCGAGAAAGCCGTTCGGTAGTAACTCGCAGGTAGCCGTAAAAAAAATCCGGCGCAATTGCCTGCGCCGGATTTTTTTTGGGGAACACAACCTGGTTAATCAATCCCATGGAAAATACTGTCGTCAGGCCCGATATGCGACGGCGGGCTCCAGGTCACATCGCGCAACGAATGCTGCACCAAGCCCTCGACCCCCAGTAACACCGCAAAAATAGCCATCCGCACAGGGATACCGTTGTCGGTTTGACGGAAAATGGCCAGTCGCGGATCATCATTCAGGTCAACGCTCAGGTCATTGGCACCTTCACGGCTATCACGCGGCAAGGGGTGCATGACAATGACATCGGGGCCGCAACACTGGTCGACAATGGCTTTGTTGACCTGGAAGTCGGCGCTGTAGCCCTCCAAGTCTTCGCCGGAAAAGCGCTCTTTTTGCACGCGGGTGGCATAGATCACATCGGCCCCAACCAGGCCCTCTTCCAACGAATGCGTTTGCTCGATCACATGGCCACCATGACGGCCGACCTGCTCAAGAATATAGTCGGGCATTTCCAGGCCCTTGGGCGCCACCAAAGTAAATTTCAGGCCGCGGTACAAGGCCAGCAGCTTGATCAATGAGTGCACGGTACGGCCATACTTCAGGTCGCCCACCAGGGCAATATGCGCGCCGTCGAGCAACTTACCCAAGCGCGAGAACTCAGTCAGAATGGTGTACAAGTCAAGCAAGGCCTGACTGGGGTGTTCGCCTGGGCCGTCGCCACCATTCACCACCGGGATATTCGTCGCCCGGGCAAATTCAGCCACCGAACCCTGATCGGGGTGGCGGATAACCATGGCATCGACATAGCCGCTAAGTACGCGGCTGGTATCGTAAATAGACTCGCCCTTGGCCATCGAGGAAAAGGTAAAACCCGTGGTGTCGCACACCGACCCACCCAGGCGACAAAACGCCGCACCAAAACTTACGCGAGTACGCGTACTGGCTTCGAAGAACAGGTTGCCGAGTACTGCGCCTTCAAGCACGCGCGAGACCTTCTGCCGACGCGCAATGGGCTGCATCAGGTCCGCAATGCGGAACAGCTCTTCAACGGATTCGCGTGAGAACTGATCGACGGACAACAACTGGTGCTTGCCGTCAACGGCAATACGTTGACGCAGCGGGCCCGATTGCGCGCTTTGCGCATACTTTTGCAGCAACGATTCGTTTTCAACGATTTCGGTAACGAACCGCCCCACGACTTCAGGCATATTGCGGGCTTCTTGCGACCCCTCGGGGAGCAACCATGTGTCGAGGGCGCGACGCTTGACGCCAATACGCGCAGCAAAAACGTCACGCGTGAGATTGAGGCGGCGCATAGCATCGCGCAAAAAAACTTGTTGAGAGACCGACATGAGAAACCTCTTAATGTACGCAGTGCGTATATTTTATTTTGCGCGACGCGCAAAGACGAGGTTTATATACGCAGTTTTGACAAAAAACAACGCCCGCTCCCTAAAAAGGTGAGCGGGCGTTATTTTGCATGGGTACGACGGAAAAACAGAGTGGCTTAACCTACGATTTGCGTCGCCGCATACAACCAATTAATTGCCAGCTGCGCCGCCACCTGTAGCGGCAGGCTCGGGGGGCACGCCGGCAATGGCCCGCGCGGCTGCTGTCGCGTTGGCTTCGGTACCTACGCCAAACACCAGTTGACTGGTTGAAACGGCTGTCGTGTAGCCCGGCGCCGCCATCATCGTCCGCCCCACCACAAGGGCCAGACGCATATTTGGGTTGGCCGCCGTAATATCTTCTACCTTCTTCTTACCCAGTTCGGTCAGACCCAATGCCAACAAGCCTTCGCCCTGAGCACTGGTGCCGGCACGAACGTCGTCAAGGTCGTCGCGGGTAATGATGGGCTGAGGGTTGAGATAAATGGTACCGGCCTGAATTTGCACTGCACGCCAGCCCGCGTGATTCTCGGTGTCGGCCAGGAAAACAGCCACGGGCGCACCCTGACGCGTCGCCTGAACCGTTTCAGCCGGTTTGGACTGTTCGGTTGCGGCTTGCGGCGCAGGCGCAGCCGAGCCCTGCTGCTGACCTTGCCCCACAGGAACGGTTTGACAAGCCGCCAGCGCCAAAAGCCCTAGCGGCAACAAGAAACGACCGACGTGATGAACTGTTTTCATGATGCCCCTTCCTTTGCTTCAAATTTGATATCTGATTTTAGCAGGCCTGTTTTTACGTGCTTTGCGACGATGATGTCGCAAATATGTCGTTATAATGCCGCCTTTAATATGCATTGCGCAATCAACACTAATTTACGGAGGCCCCACATGGCTAATGACAAACCCAAGTTTTCCGCAGGCCTGGTCACGGTAATCATTACGCTGGTTTTCGTTGCCTTGTTCGGCTTTTTCGTCATGGAAGGCGCAGCAGGCATCAACCAGCACGCTGCACTGGTGCAGGGTAACTAAGTATTTGACACATTAGCCGCGGTGTAAGCGGCTGGTGCGTAACCTTTTAAGGGCCTCTAGCTCATGCCTGGTTAGAGCAGCGGACTCATAATCCGTTGGTGCCGAGTTCGACTCTCGGGGGGCCCACCAATATCTACGCGGTTCTTGAAATATTTTTAAGTATCGCCGCTTCGCTTAAGCTCGTTCGCTTAGCAAGCAAAAAATTAGCCCGCCACGTGCGGGTTTTTTTTATGCTAAAAATACTGTATATTTAACCAGTTAATTACAAGACTGAACCATGTACACCATTACCCTTCAAGACCCCCCTTCAGATATCCCAGAACGCGCCCTTAACGACGCCCAGAACAGATTTCAGAAAACGCTTGAACGCGCTTTGGGTGGCCCGGAAAATGTCATTGCAGCATACCGCGCTTGGCAAACAGCTGAAGAAACATCCGAGACCGAAATGTCAGACGAAGATATTGCAATGGCCAAGAAATGGCTGGTTGCCGCATCGCGCGCAAGAAACGATGGCCTACGAGATCTGGGCGAGACAGAAGCTTGGTTTGAGGTCAAGCTAGTACGCTAACCCCTTAGCCGCTTACATACCGGCAAAGCCTTACTCATTAGTTGCAGGCAAATTTTGAATTTCCGGTACTCAGGCCTCGTCATCATCAAGATGAAACACGTGAAGTATCCTGTGCATGATCGGGGCCATCACCAGACCTAAAACAGCAACAAACACAACACTGATGTACGCACTGTAAAGGGCGAGAAAAATCTTGCCCTGCACGGTGGCGGGCAACATAGTCGGCCCTATGCCACTTGCGATCATCGCCATGTTCAGCGCCGCATCATGCCAATGCACGCCGTCCTCGAACCACATGTAGCCCATCATGCTGCACAGCAGCGACACCAGTATGAAAGCAAGCGCCAAAAGCAGATGCTTGAGCATCCGAATTGCAAACTGGCGCTTGCTAATCACCTGCTCAATACGCGACTCGTACACCCTCAACTCCCCTTGCAAATGTTTGGCGCCATCCTACAACAGTTTTTGTTGATGCTCGACCGAGTCCAACGCTTGGGAAGCACCAGATAGCACAATATAAACAAGGGGGCTGCCGAACAAAGCGCCCCAAATGAACCGGCAAATTCCGCAACACCCCTGAATTCTGGCCTTAATCGGCAATTTGCCAACACCCTGTTTTTGCTACGCTGACGGGCTAACCACATAGTTAACACCGGAGCCCGTGCACCATGAATATGCCGCCAGAAGACGTCAACCAACAAATTGCCGACCACTACGACCGGTCGCAATACACGTCTAATGCGTTTTACTACGCCTCGCCCGCGCACATTCGCGCATCGGCGTTTTTATATGGCGTTGACACCATCCCGGTAGAAAAGGCGCGCGTGCTTGAATTGGGTTGCGCATCGGGCGGCAATTTATTGCCGTTTGCCCTGGCCTACCCCGAAGCACAAGTCGTCGGCGTCGACCTGTCATCGGCACAAATTGCGCAAGGCCAACGCGTTATTAACGAGCTAAACGTTAAAAACCTGACGCTGCACGCAATGAGCCTGACCGACATCACAAAAGACTTCGGCCAGTTTGATTACATCATTGCGCATGGCGTTTTTAGTTGGGTGCCGCACGATGTACAGCAAGCCATAATGCGCCTCTGCAAAAAAAACCTGTCGCCCAAAGGCGTGGCTTACATCAGCTACAACACCTACCCAGGCTGGAAGGCGGGCGACATTGTGCGCGACGCCATGATGCTGAACAGCTTTGGTTCCGAAAACGATGAAGACAAGCTGTCGCGTGCTAAAGCCATGCTGACTTTGCTGTCTGACGGCCTGGCAGTCTCGAACCCCTTGGCCCCATCGCTACGCGGTGCGGTCAACCAGCTACGGCGGTTTTCAGACTACTACATTACCCACGAATACCTCGAAACGTTCAATACGCCCTGCTATTTCGTTGAGTTCGTTAACGTAGCCGACCAAAACGGCCTGGCCTATGTGGGCGATGCCGAACCGCAAAGCGAGCTGTCGGCCAGCTTTGGACAAAACGTACAGCTTACGCACAGCATGATTGCGCTGGGCCAGCCCAAAGCCCTGCGTCAACAGTATCTTGACTTTGCTGTGGGTCGAAATTTCCGTAAAAGCCTGCTGACCGCACCCGAGAACGCCCAAAATGTCGCCAGCGAGCCCAACCTGGACCAGCTTCAGGCCCTGCGCTGGGCCGGCTTTTTTCAAAACGCCAACAACGACAACACGCCCGCCGGCGCACAGGCCTACACCAACCAGGCCGGCCGTAACGTCACCACCAAAGATACGGTGGTCGTTGCTTTGATCAGTACCTTGTCAGAGGCTTGGCCACGGTCGCTGTCATTCGATGATCTTTGCAATGCAGAAGCCATTAAAGCCGCGGCACAGGCTGATACGGCTGCCGCGCTGCTCAAAGCACTGCAAACCATGTTCAAGCTAGGCATGCTGCGTTATTGCCTGGAACCTGGCCCCTACGACCAACCGACCACATCGGCCAGCCTGACCCCCGGCTTTGCCAAACTGACCGCCCTGCTGCAAGAAAACACCGACCTGCCGCTAGGCCGCTTTAACCTGTGGCACAGCGTCATCAACCCGACATTCAACGAACCCGAGCAGTTTTTGCTGACGCAAATGGAGAAAGGCGGCACAGAGAACCAATGGGCCAGCGCCCTACGCGACGCCTGGACGGGGGGCAAAGTCAACGATGCCAATGGCCAAAGCCTAAAGGGCCAACGCAACCTGGACGCAAAAGCATTGCTAGTGGTGTCACGCCTGAAAGACCTGCTGCGCCGCCAAGGTGTTTGGCTGTCAAAAAACTAATCGGAATTAAACGGGTACTAACTACTTGAAAACCGCCGGCAAGGTTTGGGCGCTCAACACATTGAGGGCCCAGCGTTGCAAGTTGCCAATAGCAGCCTGGTGAATTAGGTCGGTTGCCCGGTCGGCAGCGTGTGGATTTGCTTTTACCGGCCACGCCCACCGCACTCACCCGAAACTTCATACACCGCACTAACGCAAAAACGGGGCCGAAGCCCCGTTTTCATACTGCTTACTGCAAAACCAACTTAGATTAACGCAGGAGCGACAGAACGCCCTGAGGAATCTGGTTAGCCTGAGCCAGAACCGAAGTACCAGCCTGCTGCAGAATCTGCGCACGAGTCATGTTCGCAACTTCAACCGAGTAGTCGGCGTCTTGAATACGCGACTGAGCGGATGCCAGGTTGTTCGATGTTGTTTGCAGATTGGTGATCGCCGATTCGAAACGATTTTGAATCGCACCGAGGTCAGAGCGGAGTGCATCAACCAAGCCAAGGGCTGCATCAAGCTTCTCAAGAGGGTTACGAGACGCTTCTACAGCGTCATCTTGAGAAATAAGCTTTTGACTGGCCTGACCAGCATTTTTAACGTAAATTACGTCGCCCACATCAACCGAACCGTTCAAGGAACTGCCAGCATCGATTGTAGTTGCTGTAATTACTCCGCCGGTATCAACCGCAAACTCATCAGCTCCCAAGGTCAATGTCGATCCAGTATATGCGGCCCCTGCGGCTTTCAAATCTACCTCACGGGCTGCTTCATTGGTGCCATAGGTAGTGAATTTGGTAGTGCCTGCAGCAAATGTGGCTTCATCCATGAAAAGATTACCTTGACTGACATTAAGCGTGGCTGTGGTGTCAGCGTCGGCGATAGTAACCTTAACTACTTGCCCTTCAAGAGTCGCAGTGTAAGTGCCATTACCATCAGCATCTGCACCTGCAGTTTCACGCGTCCAAGTGACGCCGCCAATCGTCGCCGTGTCACCCTGGTTTTTCGTTGCAAATGACGTCGCAAATTCGTCAGCTTGTGTGGAGGCCACAGCACTAGCAACAGCCGTATTAGTCGCTTCAGTTGTAATACGTCCCGTTGTTTGGCTTACGTACAAGGGCGTTGTACCATCGGATGTGACCGAGCCATTAACGATATCTACCTTTGCGGCGGTACCAACGACAGCGCCAGCATCATCATAAACATCTACCGTGAAGTTTGATGTTCCGGCAGCACCGAAACCTCTCATATCTTCAATAGTCGCCGCCTTATCACCGCTTACTGTGAATTTATTCAAACCCAAGGTGGTTGCGTCAATTTTTTGCAGGTCAATGTTAATGACTTCGCTATCATTCGCGCCAACCTGGATTCGCAAGGAGCTATCTTCTTGCAAAACTTTTACACCGTTGAATTCGGTTTGACTAGAAACGCGATTGATTTCTTCCAAACGTTGACCAATTTCGTTTTGAATGGAAGTCAAGTCGTCTTGACTGTTTGTGCCGTTGGCCGCCTGAACGGTCAAAACACGAATGCGCTGCAGGTTGTCGTTGATCTGGTTCAACGCGCCTTCAGTTGTTTGGGCGGCAGAGATACCGTCGTTAGCGTTACGAGCAGCTTGGTTCAGACCGTTGATCTGAGCGCCCATACGGTTGGCAATAGCTTGGCCGGCGGCGTCGTCTTTAGCGCTGTTAATACGCAGACCGGACGACAGACGCTCAATGGCTGTGCCCAGAGCCGATTGCGACTTCTGCAGGTTGTTTTGGGCAACCAGTGACAGATAGTTGGTGTTGATTACTGACATGAGTAACTCCTGGTAGTGTAATTGGCGAGAGATTCGCCCGGTTGCCAAGAAGATTAGAGCTTGATACTGCGTGCCGCTGTTGCGGTATTAAGCTGAAACCAACCCTAAAGTCTTCCTGTTCATAGGCATTAACGACGGGTGGGAAATGAACTTTAGGGTGTGTGCTTAAAAATTTTTGGTTTTTGCGCCCTAGCGGGTCAGGAGTGAACCTGGGTGTACGGCTTTCACGCAATGGGGATTGTCACGCGGGCGTTGTGGTTAGCATTCGCAGGCGCCAGCAACCGGCTAGTCAGTGCACCGACTACACCGCAAGCCATTTTCATCCCGCGTACATTTGCGAATACCCCGAGTTGAGCGACATCTATAAAGTCAAGTCACATCGACAGCCCAATCTAATAGCAAAAATGAGATAAAATGTCGCCTTGGCATGTAACTTTATTACCTGCAGCGGAAGCCGAACTACTACGCATTCCCAACGACATGCAAGCACGGTTCGTTCATATCTGCGAGCTACTGGAATCATTTGGTCCACATAACGTCGGGTTACCTCATATCCGCCACTTAAAGGACAAACTATGGGAAATACGCATTACCGGTCGAGATGGCATTGCGCGGGCAATATATGTAGCAAGCGGCGAAAAAACACTCACCATACCGCATGTGTTTATCAAGAAAACACAAAAGACACCACAAAAAAACATGGCCATCGCCCAGAAACGACTGCAGAGCCTTCATCATGGCTGACTTAAGCACATTAAAAAACCGGCTGCTCTCGAACCGACAAACAAGGGCAGAGTACGATGCCCAGGCCCCCGAGTTCGCGATTGCTCGCGAGCTCATCGCTGCGCGTGTCCGGGCCGGCCTGACGCAAACTGAGATCGCGCGGCGTATGAGCACAACCCAATCAACAATCGCCAGACTAGAAAGCGGCCGAAGCCTCCCCTCATTGCGCACGCTTGCACGCTACGCCGAGGCCACCGGGTCTCGCACGGTAATCAAACTTGTGGCGCCTTGAGGCGCAGCCCACTCGGATCTTTGAGCTGAGCTAACTGCCCAAGCCGATGCGGGGTGTGGTACCGGGCGGGCTTTGAGCGTGCCGGCGGCCGGGCCTTGGACGTGGGTGCAAGGGCGCGGCTGTTCGAGCGAAGCGCTTTCGACCAGCTGGGGGCTGGTCGATCTCGCGAGTTCCGCGCCCGCCACAGCCAAGGTTCGGACGCCGGGCAGCCCCGCAGGGGCCGCGCGATGCCCGCCCGGTACCACACCCCGCATCGGCATGCGCTAACATCACCCAAAGCCAATACAAATACACCTCATGCAAGAATCCGATTACCGCAAGCTCATTGACGAACTGCAAACTGTCATCCGCAACACCCTAAAACTGCTCGACGCCTTCGAAGACTCCGGCATGAACGAGCACATGATCGACGACTACGAGCGGTTGCACAGCATATTGAACACCGCCATCGCCGACCAGCGCCGCTACCACGCCGAACTTCTCGACATGCTCAAGCAAAACAACCCAACCCCACCCAAGTAATATTGCGACTACCCCGCGACAGGCCTTAGCCCTAAAGTAAGACATCCGCGCAACGGCATCAGCTCACCCAAAAAGCACAACACCGCACGTCTTGCTGTTTGACACCCAAGGGGTTACACTTCGCATGATTAAAACTTTTGCGCACAAGGGCCTGGAAAAGTTTTACCAAACCCGACTATGAACACAATGCACAACCCACCCCACCCCGGTGAGCTGCTACACGATTTATGGCTTGAACCCATGGGGCTTTCGATCACTGCGGCAGCCAAACACCTACATGTGTCGCGCAAAACATTGTCCGAAATCGTCAACGGCAAAGCTGCAATTTCATCCGAAATGGCCGTGCGCCTTGAGTTGGCATTCGGTAAAAGCGCAGCCAGCTGGCTGGCCCATCAAGCCGAATACGACTTGTGGCAACTAAAATCGAAACGCCAAGACCTCGACATTACCCGGCTTGCACCGGTGGCAGCCTAAAGCACTACGCGCCACTGCGGCGCAGTTAAGCACAACCCACCCCTCGGCGGGTAAACTCCCCCCTTACCCGCAACACAACGCCAAGTACCCCAAAACCCAATGTCAGACATCCTGTTCCCATTTATCGGTGGCATCGGCCTGTTTCTTATCGGCATGATGCTGTTGTCCGAAGGTTTGGTCTCGTTTGCCGGCCCCGCCCTGCGCAGCGCCCTCATCCGCTTTACCGGCACCCCCTTCAAAGCCTTCCTCTCGGGAACCCTCACCACCGCACTGGTTCAATCATCCAGCGCCACCACCGTCACCATTATCGGGTTTGTCAGTGCCGGGCTAATCACCTTTACCCAGGCCGTCGGCTTCGTCATCGGTACCAGCCTAGGCAACACCGCCACCGGCTGGATCGTCGCTGTCATTGGCCTGAAAATCAAATTTGGCTTTTACACCCTGCCCCTCATCGGCATCGGCGCGCTGCTTAAACTGCTGGGCCGCGGCCGTGTACGTGACTTGGGCGTCGCCCTTGCGGGTTTCGGCATGCTCTTCCTGGGCCTTACGACCCTGCAAGACAGCATGAGCGAACTCTCTTCATTGGTCGACTTCGCCTCGTTGCCGGCCGGCGGTTTCTGGGCTCACGTCATCGTCATGCTGTTCGGCCTTATTCTTACTATCATCCTGCAGTCATCGTCGGCCGCCATCGCCACCACCCTTACCGCGCTGTACACCCAAACCATCAACTTCGAACAAGCCGGCGCGCTGGTCATCGGCGCGTCTATTGGCACCACGGTTACCGGCATCCTGGTTACCATTGGTGCCACTGTTGCCGCCAAACGCACCGCCGTCGCCAACATCCTCTTCAACCTAGTTGCCGGCATCATCGCCATCGTCCTCTTCCCAGGCCTGCTTGCCGTCACCAAGTTTTTAAGCCAGAACGTCGAGATTGAACCCGGCACCATCGGCCTGGTCATGTTCCACACCCTGTTCATTAGCCTGGGCGTCGTTCTGTTCATGCCATTTAACACGCGCTTCGCCAAGTTTGTAGAACGCCTGCTGCCCGAAAAAGAAGAAGAGATTGCCGGCAACCTCGACAACAGTACCCTGGGGGTTCCCGAAGTTGCATTAGAAGCGTCGCAGCGCGCGCTGGAAAAAATCGCAACGCTCCTGTTTTCATCGTACGAAGAAGCTTGCAAACAGCCCGGTACGGCCATCGACGTCACACTGCTCGATCACACACGGGTTGCGCTTGACCGGGCTTACGACTTCATCAGCCGTGTGCCCCTTGAAAGCGACCAGAACAAACTGGCAGGGCAACGTATTGCGCAATTGCATGCGGCCGACCATCTCATCCGCTTTCGACAGCGCCTGTTCGAGTTGACCACACAACCCATTGACTTTGCCGGCCCCGACTACCAATGGGCGCTTAACCACAACCTGCGCATGCTGGAACTGGCCCTTGCCAGCACGCAGCGCGAAGCCACCCAAGACACCATCGAAGAAATCGGCCGTGAGGCGGGCACCCTGGAAGGCCTGTCGCGTCAGTTGCGGCACGACATCCTTCAAGGTAATGGGCGCAACCATACCGCTGCGGCCCAGTTGCTGCACACCACCGACGCCATCCGCTGGCTTGAGCGCAGCGGACACCATATATGGCGCGTGTGCCACTACCTGACCGAAAGCCGGGTCAACGGGCATCCGGTTGCCGAACCGGTTATTGAAGAGCGTCAAGCCGCCGAGATGCAAGACCATGCAAGCGCTGAACCCGCGGCAGACGAACAACAACCGGCGTCCGAGCCCACTGCAAACAACAACGACGCACCGCCCCTTTCGCCGGAAAGCGGCGAGGCCCCACCCAAAACTGAAACACTGCAACGTTAAATTCTGCCGCACAACCGTCGTTAACCCGGTAAGTACATTTATTTAAAAGCCGCGCATGAATCCGTCTACCCTTATCGGCATCGTCGCCAGCATTCTGTTGCTGGGGGTTGTGTTGTTCTTCTCGGCCGACGACCCGAGCCTGTTCATCGACCTGCCCGGCCTGGGCGTTGTGCTTATTGGCACGCTGGCCGCTACGTTCATCAGTTACCCGCTGCGCGAAGTCGTTCGCATCTTCGGTCTGATCGGCACCGTCATGCGCAACGAACGCCTGTACACCCAAGACGACATCGAAGAGCTGGTCGCTATCTCCAAACTATGGATGTCCGGCAATATCCGCCAAGTAGAACAGGCCCTGGAAAAAGTCCATAACCCGTTCCTGAAAACCGGCGTTCAACTTATTATTGACCATACGCCTGAAGAAGACATCATCAAGCTCATGCACTGGCGCATCTCGCGCCTGCGCGCAAAAGAACACGCCGAAGCGCAATTGTTTCGTACCATGGCGGCCTTTGCCCCGGCCTTCGGCATGATCGGCACGCTCATCGGCCTGGTCAACCTCATGTTCATGATTGGCGACGGCGACATGGCGTCTATCGGCCAGCAAATGTCGCTGGCGCTCATGACAACCTTCTATGGCATTTTGCTTGCCAACCTGATTTTCAAGCCCGTCGCCGTCAAGCTCGAGCGCCGTACAGAACAGCGCGTAGCGCTGATGAACATGGTCATGCAGGGCATATCCATGATGAGCCAGAAACGTCGACCTGCCTTCATGCGCGAAACGCTGAATACCTTCATGGCCGAGTACGACGACGAACTGAACGATGACGAAAGCCGTCGTCTGTTCGGCGAGCACAACAAAGCCGCCGACAAGGCTGAAGACAACCAGCCGGTAAGCCAGGCGGGGTCGTAATGCCGCCGCGCAGCACCAGCAACCTTACCCTGGAAGAAATCGCCAAACTGCGGCGACGCGAGTTTCAGCGCCAGCAGGCGGCAGGGTCTTACGGCGTAGCCAACGGTCCGCCCACCGCCGAGCCCGGCTCATACATGTCTACCGGTGCTTCGCCTTATGGCCCCAGGGCAGGCCTGTCGCCAAACTTACGCGCCCCGGCAACGGCCGGCGCCATGGCGGCCGCACAAGCAGCACAAACGGCACCTGCCGTCGCCAACCCCCAGCGCTTCGACAAATGGTACTTTGAACCACAGTCTGAGGAAGAAACAGACAGCTGGCTGATCACTTACCTGGACACCATCACCCTATTGCTGGTGTTCATGCTGGTCATGCTTATGCTGGCCGGCAAGGGTGAAGGCGTTAATGTCCGCGAAGGCATCATGCCGGGCAACTTGGGCATTTTTGCGCGTGAACGCAGCACGCCATCGCCAGACACCGCTGCGTCGACAGCAGGTAAAGCGCCCGTCGCGCAAGCCGGCGGCTCAAGCCCCCTACCACTGCAACCCTCGGCCGACGACGGCACTCGCCCCGACCCACTTAAAGGCCTGAACCTGGCCGATCTGGGCAGTGACATTGATGTCGTCATCAACGAAAAATCCGTCAGCTTCCGTATTAATAGTGAAATTTTGTTCAGTTCCGGCCAAGCCGAACTCAGCCGCGACGGCCTGGCCGTTTTACAACGCCTGATCAAAGTGCTTAAAGAGAGCCCTCACAAGGTCACCATCGAGGGCCACACCGACGCGATTCCGATACGCAGCGCCCGTTTTCCGTCAAACTGGGAGCTGTCCAGCGCCCGGGCCGGCAGCGTGGTGCGCTACTTCGAGGCCAACGGCATTGCCAGCACACGACTGCGCGCTATCGGCTATGCCGACACCAAGCCCCTGGCTACCAACGATACCCCCGAAAACCGGGCGCTTAACCGACGTGTTGAGTTGCTGATGGAAACAGTAGAAGAATGAGGGCTGGCCGCGAAGCCTGCATGAATTGGCCAGCAGGCCTGCGCAGCTAAGGGGTGTCTGGGGTTGCAGATTTTCCGCGCTGACCTTGCAAGCTCGGGCCGACCGAATACCAAACGCTCAACCCCGACCTGACAAATGCCGGAGGCGTTTGCGGCCCATGACCCACCAGGGTGTGCGTTAAGTAAAACGTCTGATCAGCCGGCAAGCCGTTAAAGGCCTGAGTTGAGGTATAGCTGCCAAACAGTACGACGCAACGGCCAGCGCCCGGCGCTGTACACAGCACACTGCCCAGTTGCCCTAACGTACGCGTTTGACGCTGCACCCGAACCGACGTAATGACAGCCTGCGGGTGCACAGGCTGGGGCGCGGAAAAGGTTTGCGTTACCGACAACCCTTTTTGGTTAATGGCCGGGCTCACGGCTTCTTGTGACCAGACCTGATCACCCTGCGCAGACACATTGCCTGCCGCCACGGCAAGCATAAACCCTATCAGCGACGCGGCAAAGATACGCCGCGAGCCTACGTCATGACCATCAGGCATCGGTATACATCGGCTTATTGTCGGCCAGGCGCAACCAGCCCTTAACAATACGGTAAATAAACCAGACGACTACGCCCGCCAACACCAAGTACCCGACAAGCACAAACGTGAGCAAAAAGCCCACGACACACCACAAAATGCCATACCAGAACGTACGAATTTGCCACCTGAAGTGCGACTCGAGCCAGGTGCCCTTGGTGTCGGACAACTTGACGTAATTAATGATGATGGCTACCAGACTGGTAATGCCCACAAAAAAAGACAGTGCCTGCAACGCATAAATGACCGTGGTGATCGTTTTAAGTGACGCAACCTTTTCAGGGTTACTGCCGTTACCGGGCTGCAAAGTGTTGCCGGGGTTCGTGAAATCTACAGTCATTGAAGCTTCCTAAAGGTTTGCGTTTGCGACGGGTTTTGCGATTGTTACGGCTGACCTACCCGTTTGACCGTTGACGCCCGGGTACCGTAGGCCTATGCTGGCCGTCAGGGTGTAAATACCTGAGCCCTATTGTAAACAGCAATAGCGGTGGTTTTTCAGTGATCGCAACACCTTGCAATACCAGCAAACGGAGTGCACATATGAAAACAAGACCTTTACCCGAGCTTCCTGCGGGCACCACAGCCTTGCATCAGAAGCTACAAACTCAAGAAGCGCTCTTTCTTGAGAACGAAAGACGCAACCCCGAATCTCCCTATTACCATGGCGACGCCGATCCTGCCCGACAGCGACGGCGTTTTTTATTGGGCAGTGTTGCCGCGCTGGGCGCAGCCGCGCTGGCCAAAACAGGGGCAGCCCAGGCCAAGGCTCCCCCCGGCGCCATCGAACGCACCGTCTTTCCCGACCCGACCAAAGCGCAAGGCGTAGGCGTTGGCGTAGACGATGGCGGCTATGGCTTCCGGTCGCAGTTTGAAACCGAAGTGCGCTGGCGCTTCGGTACCAAAACTACCGAATCCTCCTGGAGCATGACGCCGCTTGAAAAGAGTCAGGGCATCATCACCCCCTCGGGCCTGCACTACGAAAGGCACCACGGCGGTATCGCCACCATCGACCCCACCAAACACATGCTGTATGTCCACGGCATGGTCGACGAGGCCAAGAAATTCAACATGCAAGACATCCGGCGCTTCCCGTTTATGTCGCGCATCTGCTTTCTTGAATGCTCCGGCAATGGCCTGACCGAGTGGATCAAGCCCACACTCAAAACGGTTCAGGGCACTCACGGGCTGACGTCCACGTCCGAATGGACCGGAGTTCCGCTGTCGACCTTGCTTAACGAAGTAGGCGTCAAATCCGGTGCCAAGTGGCTGCTGGCCGAAGGGGGCGATGCCGCCGTCATGACGCGCAGTATCCCGCTTGAAAAGGCCATGGCCGACTGCTTCCTGGCCTACGGCCAGAATGGCGAAGCCATACGCCCGGAACAAGGCTACCCGTTGCGGCTGGTTGTTCCTGGCTACGAGGGCAATATGTGCATCAAATGGCTACGGCGTATCGAAATCTCCGACACCCCGTTCATGACGCGTGAAGAGACCTCAAAATACACCGACCTGATGCCCGATGGCAGTGCACTGCAATTCTCGTTTGTCATGGAGGCCAAATCGGTCATCACCTACCCGTCCGGCGAAATGCTGCTTCAACGCCCGGGGTTCTACGAAATCACAGGCCTGGCGTGGTCGGGCAAAGGCCTGGTCAAAAAAGTCGAGGTCTCAGTTGATGGCGGCAAGACCTGGCACGAAGCCAAACTGCACGGGCCAATTTTGCCCATGTGTCACACGCGCTTTTCCATCCCCTGGGAATGGGACGGCAAAGAAGCTATTTTGCAAAGCCGCTGCACCGACGAAACCGGCTACGTACAACCCACCATCAAAGACCTGGTTGCCCAGCGCGGCACCAACGGGCCGCTGGCGTCCATTTACCATCTGAACGGCATCCAGAGCTGGAAAGTCGCCGCTACGGGGGAGGTGTCAAATGTCCATCACTACTAAATATGTACTGGGTGGGGTCGGCGGCATCGCGCTGGCACTTGGCCTTGCCGGTGGCGCCATGGCCGACAATCACGGCAAGAAGTTTGGCTTTGGCCACACAGCCACCCCCGAAGAGCTATCACAGTTTGTCTCGCCGCTGCCCGACGGGCGTGGCTTGCCCAAAGGGTCGGGTACCGTCATGCAAGGCGAAAAGGTGTACACCCAGCACTGCCTGGCCTGTCATGGCGCGAACCTTGAAGGCGGGATTGGCGACCGCCTGACCGGGGGGCGCGGCACACTGGTCAATAACGACCCCACCAAGGCGCCCGTTAAAACCGTCGAAAGCTACTGGCCCTACGCCACCACCCTGTTCGACTATATCAAACGGTCAATGCCCTTTACCCAACCCGGCAGCTTAAGCAACGACGACGTCTACGCCGTATCGGCCTACATTTTGCACAAGGCAAATATTGTCGATGCCAACGCCGAACTGAACCAAGACAACTTGGCCAAGGTCGACATGCCCAACAAAAACGGCTTCAAACCTGCGGGGCGTTAACAACACCCTTGCAAATGGGCGGCGAACGGGCTTGTGATGGGCCGATGAACCATGGCACTATGGTCATCATCTTGTTACAAGCCCAAAGTCGTTATGGCCAAACTCAATACATCAGCCTCACCCTCGGCCAAACACGCCGACACACAACAACCCTCGTTTTTTAGTACCAGCCACAACTGGCTTCGTGCCGGTCTGTGCAGAAGCCAGCTTGCCGCCTGTTGTATTGCACTGCTGGTAGCTGCAGCCCTACCGGGCCAGACAAGCGCCCAGGCCACTGCGCCAAACGTAGCCCGCGCGCAAGCCGACCTAACGACGACACCGGTGTCAAACACCCAAAGCGCCGTACCGGCCCCCAGTGCATCGTTAACCATCAGCGCCGACCCCGTCTGGTTTACCGCCGACGGCCGGCCGCACCCACAAGTGGCCGAGGCGCTGCAGGTATTGGCTGCAGCCGATACCCAAGGGCTTAACCCTCAAGCCTACGAAGCAACCACGCTTATCGAGCAATTTGCGCGCCTGGCCCAGCCCGATGCACCGCTGGCCACGCCGCAGCAACGCACCGACCTGAATGCCCGGCTAAACCAGAACCTGGTGCAGTATTTAAGCGACCTGCGCGACGGCCGGGTCGACCCGCACCAGGTACACCAAAAATTCGACATCCCCCCAAAACCCGCTTTTGATGCCCGGCAGTATTTATTTAGTGCCTTGCAAAACAACGCGGTGGCCAAAGCGTTGCACGACGCCCGCCCACGCGTACCCATGTACGATGCCGTCGTCAAGGCCATGGCCCAGTATCGCCAGTTGGAAAGTAACCCGGCCTGGGCCAGCCCACTGCCGGCGCTGCCAGGGCGCAAACTCGAAGTCGGCCAACCTTGGGCCGGCGCCCCGCTATTGGCCCAACGTTTAACGATACTGGGCGACATGCCTGCGAGCAACACCGCCGCAGCGCAAGCGCCTCAAGCCATAAGTAACGCGTCGGCCTCCAACGCGTTGCCAGGCTCGGGCCCGACAACCACCAGCCCAAATACACCCGCTTTATACGACGCTGCGCTTGCAGCCGGGGTCAAAGCCTTTCAGAAGCGTCATGGCCTGACTGAAGACGGCATCATTGGGCCGGCAACATTGGCCCAGCTTAACGTCACACCCGCCCAACGCGTCAAACAAATGGCGCTGACGCTAGAACGACTGCGCTGGACACCGCTGGTCAGCGCGCCACGCATGATCGTGGTCAACATCCCCGAATTCATGCTGCGCGCGTACGACGTCATGCCGGACGGCAATATCGATATCAGCTTGCAAATGCGCGTCATCGTGGGTCGCGCCCTTGACACCAGTACCCCGCTGTTCGACGAGAACATGCGGTTTATTGAATTCAGCCCGTACTGGAACATACCGCCGTCGATTGCGCGTGGCGAAACACTGCCGCGCCTGCGTCGCGACCCAGCCTATTTCGACCGCCAGGGTTTTGAGTTTGTCTTGAAAGACGGTTCTGTATCTACCCAGCTTACGCCGGCCAACCTCGAAGCCGTGCAAAAAGGCGCTGCGCGCATTCGACAGCGCCCTGGCCCGCAAAATGCACTGGGCGACATCAAGTTCATCTTCCCCAATAACACCAACATCTATCTGCATCACACGCCATCGCCGCAATTATTTGAACGTAGCCGACGCGATTTCAGCCACGGCTGTATTCGTGTCGAAGCCCCGGTGGCGCTGGCGCAGTTTGTGCTTAAAAATGAGCCCCAATGGACGCAATCGCGCATAGAAGCAGCCATGACCGCCGGAAAATCGCAAACCATCCGGCTGGCTGCTCCCATTCCTGTGGTGCTGGCCTACAGTACTGTCGTCGTGCTTGACGGCACGGTCTATTTTTATGACGATCTTTACGGACACGACAAGACGCTGGCAAAAGCACTGAAAATGGGGTAAAAATACCGCCACGTTTAACGCTTTTAAACGAAATTTTCTTATAGGCCGTATTCCTACGGCCCAGTTTCAGGTTTTTGCCTATGACCGCACCACCACAGCCCGCGCGCCGCAGTTTTTTGCGTCGTGCGGCATCAATCGCCTTGGCCACCGGCCTGCCCGCTTTATCTGCACCCGCACTGGCCGGCATCCGTATCTACCCCCGCCACGTCGCTTTTAACCATACCCACCGCGACGACCGTCTGTCGCTGGTATATGCCAACGGCGACCGCTACCTGCCCCCCGCCCTTGAGCGCCTGAACGTATTTTTGCGCGACCACTATACGCAGGCGGTTGGCACGATGGACCCGCTGCTGTACGACCAGCTTGACCGCATCCGTAAGCTGCTGAACACCGACATCCCTTACGATGTGATTTCCGCCTACCGCGACCCGCAAACCAACGAGCGCTTGCGCACGACGCGGGGCGGCGGCGTGGCCAAGCGCAGTCTGCACATGGACGGCAAGGCTATCGACATCCGTCTACCCGGCATTCCACTGGCCGAGGTGCGCGACGCCGCGCTGTCGCTCAACGCAGGCGGTGTAGGCTTCTATCCGCGCGACCAATTCGTCCATATCGACACGGGTCGGGTTCGAAGCTGGTAATAAGTCGTCGACAGCAAGCCGCGGCACAGCACGCAACACTCTTCAAATACAGATCTAGCCGCCTGATTTATTTAAGGTTTTTGTCAGGTTAGGCCTGTGCAACCACCCCAGACCCGGTTCGCTAGCCGCGAACCGGCGTACAAAATCATCGCCTGCGGTCAGCTGCCATGATTTAAAAATCTGGCCTACCCTGTTCATTTTTTTACACAAAAAAGCGGCTAAGTTCGGCCTTTTTTGCGTTTCTGTCCCAAAAAGCGACACAAAGTATCGTATTATTTAATGCAATAAAACAACACTTTGGCCAGACTTGATGTCGCTTCTCCTGATCCTAGCCCTGCCGTTTCTTGGAAGCATTGTTGCAGCACTGCTGCCTAGTAACGCGCGTAACCTTGAAGCCTGGCTGGCCGGGCTGGTTGCGCTTGGCTGTGCCGTCATGCTGGCGTCGTACTACCCCGCCATCAGTTCGGGGCTGGTCATCAAAGAAGTCATGCCCTGGATCCCAGCGGCCATGGAAATCGACTTCACCTTGCGTATCGACGGCTAT
Organism: Pusillimonas sp. T2; assembly: GCF_002236805.1. GTDB lineage: Bacteria > Pseudomonadota > Gammaproteobacteria > Burkholderiales > Burkholderiaceae_B > Neopusillimonas. Next base: position 281,617 of record NZ_NIQA01000003.1, read on the forward strand.
GCTTGGTTGTTTGCCATGCTGGTGTCCGTCATGGGCGCTCTGGTCGTGCTGTACGCCCGGTACTACATGTCACCCGAAGACCCGGTACCACGCTTTTTCTCGTTCTTCCAACTCTTCATGGGCTCGATGCTCGGCGTCGTCATGTCGGGCAACCTGGTGCAACTGGTCGTTTTCTGGGAATTGACCAGCTTGTCCTCGTTCATGCTCATTGCATACTGGAACCACCGACTCGACGCACGGCGAGGCGCGCGCATGGCCTTTACCATTACGGGGGCGGGTGGCCTGTGCTTGCTGGCGGGCATGCTCATGATGGGCCACATTGCCGGCAGCTACGATATCGACGATGTTTTGCACTCGGGTGAAATCATTCGCAATCACCCGTGGTACACCGCAACGCTGGTGCTTATCGCCTTGGGGGCGCTGACCAAAAGCGCGCAGTTCCCCTTCCATATCTGGCTCCCCAACGCCATGGCGGCGCCAACGCCCGTATCGGCTTACCTGCATTCGGCCACGATGGTCAAGGCCGGCGTGTTCTTACTGGCACGCTTCTGGCCCGTGCTGGCCGGCACCGAAGAATGGTTCTGGATCATCAGCTCGGCCGGCCTTATCACCCTGCTACTTGGCTCATACGCAGCCATTTTTCAGCAAGATCTCAAAGGTGTCTTGGCCTACTCCACCATCGGTCACCTCGGCCTGATCACGCTGCTGCTGGGCATGAACAGCGCACTGGCGCTCGTGGCTGCCGTGTTTCACATGATGAACCACGCCACGTTCAAGGCTTCGCTGTTCATGGCGGCGGGTATTGTCGACCACGAAACCGGCACACGCGACATGAGCCGGCTGTCGGGGTTGCGGCACGCCATGCCCATCACCACCACGCTGGCTATAGTCGCAGCGGCCTCGATGGCCGGCGTACCGCTGCTTAACGGCTTTTTGTCCAAAGAAATGTTCTTTGCCGAGGCCGTTGTGGCCGACCAGGATCGCTTTGTCGAAATTGTGTTGCCATTGGCCGCCGTCATGGCCGGCGCATTGGCGGTCGCTTATTCGCTACGGCTGGTCATGACCGTATTTTTCGGGCCGCCAGCTACCGACTTGCCTCAAAAGCCCCACGAGCCGCCGTTCTGGATGCTGGTGCCCAGCGGCTTGCTGGTACTCACGTGCTTGGTCGTCGGCATTTTCCCGCGCTACACCCTAGGCCCGCTGCTGCACTCGGCCAGCTTGTCTTTATTGGGGCCCAATAACCCCGAATACAGTCTGAAAATCTGGCACGGGTTCAACATGCCCCTAGTCATGAGCCTGGTGGCACTGGCCGGCGGCGTCTTGCTATGGCATTTGCTCGGGCCCAACCACAACAAGCCGGTCGACCCCGACACCATAGAAGAAAAACCGCTGATTTTCCGGCTTAATGGTCGTCACACCTTCGAGACCTTGCTCGAAAAACTGGATGCCGGCGCGTCGTATGTCATGGAATGGATAGCGACGACCCGATTACAACTTCAGATGCTGCTGATAGTAGCTGTATCGATTGCAGTTGCCGCCCTGCCCTTAATGGCGCCGGGCTGGTTCGACCCGCAGTTGTCGACCCCGCTCAACCTGTTCTTCCTGATGCTTTGGGTAGCAGGTGGAGCTTGTGCCATTGGCACGGCCATTCAGGCAAAGTATCACCGGCCAGCCGCACTGGCCATGTCGGGCGGCGCCGGGCTGACAACCGCCATGACCTTTGCTTGGTTCTCTGCACCCGATCTGGCCTTAACCCAACTGGCTGTCGAAGTCGTCACTGTCGTGCTTATTCTGCTGGGCCTGCGCTGGCTGCCACCACGCATCCGGGCCGAAGAAAACTACGTCATCGACAAGTTCAAAGCCACGACACGACGCGCACGAGACTTGATCGTTGCCGTGTTGGGCGGATTGGGCATGACGGCGCTGTCATACGCCGTCATGACGCGCGGTTTCGACAACGAAATTGCGCGCTTCTTCGTTGAGAACGCCCTGCCGGAAGGCGACGGCAGCAACGTGGTAAACGTCATTCTGGTCGACTTCCGGGCCTTCGACACGATGGGCGAAGTCGTGGTGCTGGGCATCGTGGCACTGACTGTATTTGCCTTGCTCCGGCGCTTCCGTCCGCCACCAGAAACCATCAAAGACGGCCCGCTGCGTCGACAAAAAGGGGCCGGCCCGAACATCCCTGCCGACGTCGAACAGCCCGACCCCAAGACAGCGCTGGTGCCCACCGGGGCCTTAAAAGTACCCGCCGTACTGGCACGCCTGCTGCTTCCCATGGCCGCGCTGGTATCCGTCTTCTTCTTGCTGCGCGGCCACAACCTGCCGGGCGGGGGCTTTATCGCAGGGCTTATTTTTGCCACGGCCATTATTTTGCAATACGTCGTCGGCGGCGTCTTGTGGGTCGAAGCGCGCCAAAATATCAAGCCCCAGTACTGGTTGGCCTTGGGCATGCTTATCGCCGGCGGCGCAGCACTGTCCGCCTGGTGGATGTCGCGCCCCTTCTTGGCCGCCTTCAAGTTTGAAGTCGCCCTGCCTTTATTGGGCACGATCAAACTGTCTACCGTCCTGATTTTCGATATTGGCGTTTACATGCTGGTTATTGGCTCAACCGTTCTGATTCTGGTCGCGCTGGCTCACCAATCGCTGCGCTTCCGTCGCAAACCGGCAGCGCAACGCACTGAACCCGCCACCGAAGGAGCTCTCTGATGGAAATCGTGTTGTCTCTGGCCATCGGCGTACTGGCAGGCTCCGGCATCTGGCTGCTGCTACGTCCACGCACCTTCCAGGTCATCATGGGCTTGTCGTTACTGGCATATGCCGTCAATTTGTTTATTTTTTCCATGGGACGTCTGACCATCGGTGCTCCACCGGTCATCGACGCGGCCAAAGGCTCCGACCCATCGCTTTACGCCGATCCAGTCCCGCAAGCATTGGTGCTTACCGCTATTGTCATCAGTTTTGCCACTACAGCGCTCTTTCTGGTCGTTTTATTGGCGTCACGCGGCCTGGCCGGCAATGACCACGTCGATGGGCGGGAGGCCGACCTGTGATTGACTGGATGGTCCACCTCCCTATTTTGCCGGTCGTCATTCCGCTGTTCGCGGGCGGCCTGCTCATTCTCATCAAAGAATCGCATCGCCGCCTCAGGCTGACCATCGCGTTCGCCTCTGTCTTGTTGCAACTGTTCGTCGCCATCAAATTGTTGTCGGTAACGGCCGGCGCCGAACCCGATCTCTGGCCCAACCAGATTGCCGTTTACCTGCTGGGCGACTGGCCGGCGCCCTTTGGCATCGTCGCGGTAGCCGATCGACTGTCGGCCATCATGCTCACGCTCAGTGCGTTCCTGGGCCTGACAACCCTCATGTATTCGACGGCGCGCTGGGAGCGTGCAGGCGTCTACTTTTTGCCCTTGTTCCAGTTCTTGCTTATGGGGCTGAACGGCGCCTTCCTTACCGGCGATCTGTTCAACCTCTTCGTGTTCTTCGAAGTCTTGCTGGCCGCATCCTACGGGCTCATGCTGCATGGTTCCGGCGAAAATCGTGTGACCTCCGGCATGCACTACATCGCCGTCAATTTGGTGGCGTCACTGCTGTTGCTCATTGCCATTGCACTTATTTATGGCGTTACCGGCACGCTTAATATGGCCGACCTGGCCGCACGGGCGGGCCATCTGGGCGGCGGTGATCGTCGCCTATTTGAGGCGGCGGCAGCTATTCTGGGCGTCGCCTTCCTTATCAAAGCCGCCGCGTGGCCGCTCAACTTCTGGCTGGCGCCTGCATACGCCAACGCTTGCCCCCCAGTTGCTGCCGTATTTGCCATCATGACCAAGGTCGGCATCTATGCCCTGGTGCGGCTGGGTTCGCTGCTATTGCCCACAGGCGCCCCGGCTGCCTTCGGCGGCGACTGGATGTTTCCGGTCGGGCTGGCCACCCTGCTGTTCGGTACCATCGCCCTGGTGGCCGCCTACCAAACCGAGCGCATTGTTGCTTATTGCGTCATCATTTCGTCCGGCACACTGCTATCGGCACTAGGCATGCCCGGCGTTACCATGACCGGCCCGGCACTGTTTTACCTGGTCAACTCGGTACTGGCCACAGGCGCCTTCTTTTTATTGATTGAAATGGTTGAGCGCACCCGCAGCTTTGGGGCCGACGTACTCGCCGTCAGTATGGACTTGTTCGACCTGGACGACCCCGAAGAGTCATTTACCGAAACACAAACGCCTGTCGGGGTGGCTATCCCCGCGGCCATGGCCTTTTTGGGTATGAGCTTTATTGCCTGCGCCTTGCTGATCACCGGCTTGCCACCGCTGTCGGGTTTCGTCGCCAAGTTCTCATTGCTGTCGGCCGCACTGCAAACCTCGGAAACTGCACCCGATATCGAAGCCTGGCTGTTGATGTCCGTCGTGTTGTTATCTAGCCTGGCCGGCATCATTGTGCTGGGCCGCACCGGCATCAGGTTGTTTTGGGCCAACGAAACCCAAACGCCACGGCTGCGCATCAGCGAGGCCACACCGGTTGCCGCGCTTATTCTCGCCTGCGTCGGACTTGCAATATGGGCCGGCCCCGTGCTTAATTTCATGAACGACACGGCTGTGTCGCTCAGCGTGCCCGAAAGCTATATCAATGCGGTACTTAACCACGACACGGTGCGTACGCTAGGCAACGGAGGCAAACCATGAAGCGCATCAAACGCGTCGTCAACTGGTTGATGCTGCCGACCTTGCTGCTGGTGCTGTGGCTGCTGCTCAACCAAACCCTTGCATCGTCGCAAATTGTATTGGGTGCGGTGGTATCTCTTTTACTGGCCTGGGCCGCCATGCGCTTGCGCCCGTTGCGCTCGACCCCGAAAAAACCGTTAACCATTATCCGGCTCTTCTTCAGCGTGGTCGCCGACATCACCCTGTCCAATATCGAAGTCTTCAAAATCATCTGGTTCAAGCCACAAAGCCACACGCCGGGGTTTATCCGCATCCCCCTCGACATGAAAGACCCGCATGGCCTGGCTGCATTGGCGTGCATCCTGACCTACACCCCAGGCACAGTGTGGTCCGGGTACTCCGACGAAAGCGGCGTACTGACCCTTCACGTACTTGACCTTGAAGACGCGCAACACTGGATCGACCTGGTTAAAAACCGCTACGAACGCCCTCTCATGGAGATTTTCGAATGATGGACACCGTACTGATTTGGGCCGGCACTTTTGCCCTGTTCTGTTTTGCGCTGGCGTTTGCCGCCGCCACGCTACGCCTGATGCTGGGGCCGACACCGCAAGACCGCGTTCTGGCCGTCGACACCATGTTCATTAACGGCATTTCAATTGTCTTAGTGCTGGGGGTCCATTTTGCGACCAGCGTGTATTTCGATATCGCCCTGCTGATGGCGCTGTTCGGTTTCATCAGCTCAACGGTCATGGCTAAATTCCTGTTTAAAGGCGAGGTCATCCAACCATGAATTCTCTACCTTTATGGGCCTCTATCCCGGCCACCTTGTTATTGATTGTCAGCGGAGTGCTTACGCTGTCCGGGTCGTTGGGACTACTTCGCTTCAAGCGGTTTTATTCACGCATGCATGCGCCTACGCTGGGTAATACGCTTGGCATTACGTTTGTGTTGTGCGCGTCGGCACTTGTGTCCAGTGCGTTACAACAGCGTCCGGTTATTCACGAATTGTTAATCACCTTCTTCCTTATTGTGACTTCGCCCATTACCGCTATCGTGCTTATGCAAGCCGGTGTGCGGCGCGATCCACGTCAACCGGTATCAGAAGAATAGGTTTCAGGCTGCCTTCCAGGTAGTAGGGCACCCACGTTCGGTTACATTTTTGCTTTACGAGGCGCAAGCCATGTGCAAAGATCAATACCGTGTTCAACTTGCGGAGACACCCATGCGTATCAAACGCCTTTTGCTGATTATGCTGACAGCCGCCGCTGGTAGCGCCCTTAACCCGGCCGCTGCACAGGGCCTTAGCCCCGAGGCGCAATATCAGCAAGATCTGCTGCGTTGCGAACAAGAACAGTCAATGGTCGACATTGAAGCCTGCAAAAAAGAAGCGGGTGCGGCGTTGCAAGCGACGAAAACCAATGCACTAGGCAACGGCCAAGGCGCCAACTATCAGGCCAACGAGCGTGCCCGCTGCATGGCGCTACCCGAGAGCCAGCGCCAAGACTGCCTGTTGTTGTTATCCGGGCAAAACACGCAGGTTAAAGGCAGTGTGACCGGGGGTGGCGTACTGCGGGAAACCACCATTACGATTCCGGCCCAGCCTTCAACGCCCTCGCAGGCGCCCATGCCGCCTGCCGCACCCGAAGCGGCCACGCCCAGTGCTATCCGGCCTTAATACAGTACAACCCATATAAATAGGGCAGGGCCTGCATGCGCAGGCCCTTATAGCTCCAGCTGCATGCCCATTTCAACCACCTGGTTGGGCGGGATTTTATAAAATCGGGTACTGCGCGCGGCATTGCGCGCCATCAGTGCGAACAACAGTTGGCGCCAGCGTGCATACAGTGGCTGCTTGCGCACCACAATAACCGTCTGGCGCGACAAGAAATACGACGTCAGCATGGGCTCGAGCTGGATTTCGGGGTGTTCGCCGGCCAACTGGGCCAATAACTGGGGCACATTGGGCTCTTGCTTAAAGCCCCAGCGTGCAATCACCTCGTACGAACTGCGACTCAGCTTGTTCAGGGTGTAGCGTTCGGTATACGACACGTACGGCACATCGGCGGCGGCTACGGTAACAAACAACACTTGCTCGTGCAGCACTTTATTATGCTTAAGGTTGTGCAACAGTGCCGGTGGCACCGTATTCACAATCATGCTCATGAACACGGCGGTGCCCGGCACACGCGTGGGTGGGTACTGCTCCAACCCTTCCATGAAAGCTTTCAGGGGCTGCTGATCACCGGCCAAAGTCCGATGAATCTGGTCTCGCCCGGTTTTCCAGGTCAGCATCAAGGTCAGCAATACCAACGCCACGCCCAGCGGCAGCCATCCGCCGTCAAAGATTTTCTGGGTGTTCGCGGTAAACAGCAAAATATCAAGCAACAAGAACAGCGTCAGCAATACCAGCCACAACACACGCCGACCACCGCTGGCTTTACCTGGCAACACCGCAAAAGCAAGCAACGACGTCACCAGCATGGTGGCGGTGACAGCAAAACCGTAAGCACTGGCCAGGCTGGCCGACGAGCCAAACCCAATAATCAGCACCAGCACAGCAAGAAACAGGGCCTGATTAACGCGAGGCAGATAAATCTGCCCTTCCTCTCGGGCCGAGGTGTGCAAAATTTCCATGCGCGGCCAGAATCCCAGCTGAATCGCCTGGCGCGTGACAGAAAAAGCACCCGAAATCACCGCCTGCGAAGCAATGACGGTCGCCGCCGTTGCCAACACCACTAACGGAATCAGCGCCCAGGACGGCGCCATCAGGAAGAACGGATTACGAATGGCTTCGGGCTGGGCAATAAGCAAGGCACCTTGCCCAAAGTAGCACAGCAAAAGCCCGGGCAACACCACCATAAACCAGGCACGCCGTATGGCCGGCCGCCCATAATGGCCCATGTCGGCGTACAGGGTTTCGGACCCTGTCAGGGCCAGCACAACGGCCCCCAGCAACAAGTAGGTGGCCAACGGAGCCTCGCCAATCAGATTCCAGGCATAAATCGGGTTGATGGCCAGCAATATTTCGGGGGTTTGTGCAATACGCCAGGCGCCCATCGTGCCCAATACCGTAAACCAGAACAGCATGATGGGCCCGAAAAACTTGCCTATAGCGCCAGTGCCGCGACGCTGCACCATGAACAAGCCCACAATAAGGCCGACAGAAATAGGCACAACCCAATCGTCGAGTGTGTGTGACACAACCCCCACGCCTTCGATAGCGGAAAGTACCGAAATGGCAGGCGTGACGATGCTATCGCCATAAAAAAGACAGGCGCCGAACAAACCCATGACCGTCAATACCCAGCGCTTTCGCCCGGTGGCACCGCGCAAGGCCAGTTCCATCAGGGCCAGCGTACCGCCCTCACCCCGGTTATCGGCCCGCAGCATTAGCGTGACATACTTGAGCGACACCACGAACATCAGCAGCCAAAACAGCAGCGACAGAACACCCAGGACTTCAGTAGCGCCAAAACGGTCAAACCGCGAAACGGATTCGCGAATGGTATATAACGGGCTGGTGCCAATATCACCATAGACAACGCCGAGGGCGCCAATAATAAGCGCGGCGCCCGGCGAGTGCTTGCCATGAGACAAACTTTCTTCTTGAATTGGCTGAGTCATAAATTAAAAACTAGTCGTGACGGCTTAAGTTGGCCCCTTTGCGCGGCCCAGGAAAGACGACCCCGATCCGCGTGCCCGCAAAGTCGGGGCGACTGCTCAGACTCAGCCAGGCGCCGTGCGCAGAAGCAATTTCTCGCACGATGGCCAACCCCAGGCCGGAGCCCTCGGTGGTGGCACTATCAGACCGATAAAACGCCTCGAACACTCTGGCCTGATCGACGAGGGCGATCCCGGGGCCGTCGTCTTCGACAGAAAAAGACGGTGGGTTTGCCGTAACGTGCAAAGTAATCTGGGTTGCCCCTTTGCCATACCGTAAGGCATTATCGATCAGATTCCCCAGCAGCTCTTCAAGCAACAGCGGGTCACCATCAATCCATACCGGTGTATCCGGTGCGTGTAAGTTTAATTCAATTTTATGTTGCAGTGCAGCAGGAACCCATTCGCCCGCCGTTTCACGCACCCACTCGGCCAGGTTAATGCGCTGAAAAGACTCGTGCACGGCCAGCGTCGAATCGGCTCGCGCCAGCACCAGCAACTGTTGACCCAACCGAATCATGCGGTCGGTAACGGCTTTGATGCGTTCGGCGCGCTGGCGAACATCAGGCGGCAATTCGCCCGCCAGCATCAGCTCACATTCGAGTTTAAGCCCACTAAGCGGGGTTCGCAGCTGATGCGCAGCTGAACCAATGAACCGCTTTTGCGCCTGCATCGACGCATTCAAGCGCAACAACAAATCGTTAATGTGATTGACGACGGGTGCAATCTCGGTGGCCACCCCGTCTACCCGTAAGGGCTGCAAGTCGTCTATCGAGCGTTCGCGAATTTCTTCGGACAATGCATTAAATGAGCGCAACCCGCTGCGGACACCCGACACCAGCACCCAGGCAATAAGCGCGACCAGCAACACCTGGCCGGCCAGCATCATCCAGAAAATGTCGCGCAAGACCCATACCGCCAGATTGATGCGGCTGGTAATCACCCAGGTTACGGTAAGGTCGACGGCCACCAGGGCCATGATAGGCGGGAGCAGCCTGAGAGTAAGGTGCCGCGCCAGCGAACCGCGCGGCAAAATACGACGAAAGAGAAGCTGTTCAGGCCGCTTCAACGTCAAGCAGATAGCCGAAGCCGCGTACCGTCTGGATACTGACGCCTGTACCCTCGAAGCGCTTACGCAGACGGTAAATATAGACTTCGACAGCATTTTCGCTGAAATCGGCATCCCAGGCCGACAGCGAATTGACGATCTGGCGCTTGGTCACAACACGGCCGGCACGCGCCATCAGCATTTCGAGTACGGAAAGCTCGCGTACCGACAGGTTGATGCGGTCGCCACGGATGCGTACTTCACGCCCCACCGTATCGAACGTCATGGGCCCAACCTCGAGCTGAGGCTGCGCCTGCCCGGTACGGCGCCGCGCAAAAGCCCTGACGCGTGCGGCCAGTTCAGCCAGCTCGAAGGGCTTGGTCACGTAATCGTCGGCGCCAGCGTCCAGCCCGGCAACACGGTCTTCAAGGCCGTCTCGGGCCGTAAGAATAAGCACCGACACCTGATTGCCACGCGCCCTTAACTGACGCAAAACGTCGAGCCCGCTGATATCGGGCAAATTCAGGTCAAGCAGCAGCAAGTCGTAATCTTGCTTGTCTAGGGTTTCGAGTACCGTACCGCCGGCCGAAAGCCAGTCAACGGCATAACCCTGCCCTGCCAAAAACTCGTGCAGGGCATGACCTAATGTGGTGTCGTCTTCAATTACCAGAACTCGCATGCGCAGATTCTAGCCCTTTTTCGGATGGACGGGTAACGAAACCGACCTTTTGAAGACCTGCTTGCTTGGCGCCCGCCATTACTTTGGCCAGCACTTCGTAGCGTGTGTCAAGGTCGGCGCGGATGTGCAGATTGGGCTGCGGATCTTTGCGCGCCTGCTCGGCCATCAGCTCGGGCAGGGCCTCGAGGCCAACGGGCGACTCGTTCCAGAACACCTGACCGACACCATCAATGGCCAGGTCAATAGCGTCTGGACGCTGCTCTACCGGTTGCGACGACGCCTGCGGTACGTTGATTTTGATCGAGTGACTGAGCAATGGCGCGGTCACGATAAAAATTACCAGCAACACCAGCATGACGTCGATCAACGGCACCATATTGATTTCGGACAGCGTTTGCCCACCACCCTTGTTGTCGAAACTGCCAAACGCCATGATCAGGCTCCTTGGTGACCAGAATGAGAACTGACGAGCGCCATACTTAGATACCCTTGCCCTTGACCTGCTGCCCTGTCGACAGGAATGTGAACAGATCATGTGCGAAAGCGTCGAGCTGTGCCAGATACACCCGATTAGTGCGCACAAATGCGTTATAGGCCAACACAGCAGGGATCGCCACCGCCAGGCCCAGGCCGGTCATGACCAGCGCCTCGCCCACCGGGCCTGCGATACGATTCACCGACACGCCATCAGACAAGCCAATGCCAATCAGGGCGTGGTACACGCCCCATACCGTACCAAACAGACCAACAAACGGCGCGGTTGAGCCAATCGAGGCCAGAACAGTCAGACCGTTTTCCAGTTTGGCGGTCTCTTCGTCGATGACTTTGCGTATGGTACGCGTGACAAATGCGCTGGTCGAACCCTTTTCTTCGAGCCGAACCGCACCGTATTTAACGTGGTGATTACGTGCATGAATGGCATGGCTGGCCAAATGCGAAAACGGCTCGGCGGCACCATGCGTGGCGATCTCGTTTTCGACTTGCTCTAGCGAACTGGCAGCCCAGAACTGTTGCAGGAACCGGCTGGACAACCGACGAATGCGCCAGTTAGACAGCGACTTCACAAAAATAAGATACCAGCTGACCAAGGACATCAACACCAGAATGGCAAACAGCGTCTTGCCGACGACGTCGGTTTGCGCCACAAAATGCAGCATGCCTGGCGGCTCGGCGGCGACCGGCGCGGCACCGCCGCTTTGCAAAAGTTGCGCGGTGCCCTCAATGATAGCGGCCCCTTCTTGTGCCGCCTGGCCCGCACCGGTCACGGTCGCAGCGTCTTGCGCCACCTGCGCAAGCAGTACCCATGCGGTTTGCAGTAAATCAGACATACGTGTTCCTATAGGACAAAATCAAAAGGGATATCGGCCAGCGCCGGCAAAGCAACGCCGTTTTCTTTGTAGGGTTTGAAGCGTGCTGACTTGGCGGCTTGCAAGGCCGCATCGTCAAGCCGGCTATGACCGGAGGACTTCCGCACACTGACCTGATCGACACTGCCGGACGGCGAAATCAGCACCCGCACAATGACGCGCCCCGTTTCACCCCGGCGCACAGAAAGGCGCGGGTAATCGGGAACAGGTCGGCGCCCGGCGTAATCGACCTGGCTGACAAAGCGAGGACGATCTGGATCGACAGGTGCAGCAGGCGCTTTGGGGGCTGCGGCATCGGGCGCTTTGCCTGTGGCAGGCGCAGGGGCTGCGGGCTCAGCCACCGGCTTGGGTTGTGGCTTGGGCTGTGGTTTAGGTTGCGGCTTGGGCTCGGGTTTAGGCTTGGGCTTTGGTTTAGGTTCGGGCGCGACCATTTCAGGCTCAGGAACCGGCTCGGGCTCGGGTTCTGGAATAGGTTCTGGCTCCGGCTCTGGAATAGGCTCCGGTTCTGGTTCTGGTTCTGGCTCCGGAATAGGCTCGGGCTCTGGCTCTACAACGGGCTCTAGTACCGGTTCGGTCATAGCGACGTCTGTGGGCGCAGGCTCGACAAACTCTTCGGCAATTTCAACAAACTGAATCGCTGCCGTATCAGGCAGCTCGATGTCGGGTTCGTGATCGGATGACAGCCATATGGCCGCAGCAACAGCCAAATGCACCCCCACCATACCGCCAATGGCAGCAACTTTCAGAAAAGCAGAGTGATATTCAGGACCAGCGGAACGCAGCGGCATTGGCGACAACAACGGTAAACGAAATGGGAACAACCTAAAAAGTACAACAGGTTAAATCGACGAAAACAGGACGATTCGCACACAAGCCAATAACAATAACAAAAATGCGAATTATTCGCAATAAAAATATCGCCAAATTCCCGTGGTCATCAACTATTTCAATTCATCTTTGACGTGGCGACATCTTGCGCTGAAGACCAAGGCAAACCCATGCGCGCGTCTCTTAACGCGCCAAACACGAAGCCTGCACCGTCCTACTGAATCAACCCGGTCAACCGCTTGACGTCGTCTTCAACACACGCACCAAGCCCTTCAGTTGCGTTTGCAGATGCTCGACCTCTTCATCGCTGAAACCATCCAACATCTCGGCCTCGATACGCGCTACATCATGGTCGCACTGCCGCATTAAGGCTAACCCAGCGTCAGTCAGGCCTATAGGTATCACCCGCCCCTGCACGGCTTCGGCCTGGCGCGCGATCCAGCCTTTATTAACCATGACATTGACCATTTCGTTAGCCGACTGCGGCGAGACCAGCGACCGCTCGGCCAACTGCGCATTGGACAAATGGCCATGAGTGCGAAACACGGAAAGCGCCGTATATTGAGCAGCTGTGATGCCATGGTCTGCCAGACGCTCGCGAATTTTACGGCTTAGCATCCGATCGAGACGACCGATTAAATAAGCAATGCCGGTGGGCCGCTCTGCAGCCCCCAATTTATTTGTACTCATTATTGTTCTTCTGCTGGTTAATGAGAGTTGCCGGTTGGATTAACAAAATGTAGTATAAGACCTATGTCAGGTAATCTGATATACCGCCAACTGGTTTACGCACTAAAAATCAGTTGGCAAGACATCATAAAGCACAGGGACAACCCTGCTCATCCTCGAGGAGACACAACATGAAACGTATGCTTAAAGGCACCCTGCTGGCTACCGCACTGGGTATGGCATTGGCCACTGGCCCCGCACTGGCCGAAATTAAAATTGGCGTCGTATTGTCGCTCACAGGCCCAGCCTCTGGCCTGGGCATCCCCGTAAATACGGGCTTTGCGCTCTGGCCCGACAACATTGCCGGCGAAAAAATCACCTTTATCACCCTGGACGACGGCAGCGATCCGGCCAAAGCTCAGAAAAACGCCGAAAAACTCATCACCGAAGATAAAGTCGACCTGATCATCGGCTCCAGCACAACCACACCAGCTATTGCCATGGGCGAAGTCGCTGCAGCCGGCAAAACGGTTCAGCTGGCAGCTGCACCTGCCGAATTCCCCGAAGGCAAAGGCAGCTGGACATTCCGCCTACCCCAATCAACCTCCGTCATGGCGGGTGGCGTCATCGAGCACATGAAAGCCAATGGCGTTAAATCATTTGCGTTCATTGGCTACAACGACGCTTATGGCGACCTGTGGCTGCGCGACTTAAGCCGCCTAGCCGAACAAGCTGGCATCAAAATCACCACAGCCGAGCGCTACGCCCGCGCCGACACCAGCGTTACCGCGCAAGCACTTAAAGCTATTGGCACTAAACCCGACGCCATTCTTATTGTGGCCTCAGGTAGCGGTGCAGCCATGCCCCACACCACTGTGGTCGACCGCGGCTTTAAAGGCAAGGTCTACCAAACCCACAGCGCGGCCTCGCGCGACCTGATTCGCCTGGGCGGTAAAGCCGTCGAAGGCTCTTTCGTAGTGTCGGGCTTGGCGGTACTGCCCGAAGGCTTGCCCGCAGACCACCCGTCCAAAAAATTGGCCACTGACTTTGTCAACGCCTACGAGGCCAAAAACGGCCCCGGCACACGCAACCAGTTTGCAGCGCACGCCTACGACGCTTACCTTGTCCTGGATAAAGTCGTACCCGTTGCAATGAAAACGGCCAAACCAGGCACGCCAGAGTTCCGTACGGCACTAAAAGACGCCCTTGAAAACTACGGCAGCATCCCGGTTACTCAAGGTGTACTTACTTACACCAAAGACGACCACTTTGGCTTTGACGACAAAGCCCAAATGATGCTGACCATCAAAGACGGCGCCTATGCCGCAGCCAAGTAAGGCGTGCTGGCTTTGCAAGGCCGGAATCAAACCTGGCAACTTGCCGGGCGGTAGTTAAAACCGCCCGACTTTAAAAGGCGTGCTTCGCGCCGCCTAACCACCCCATAAGCGTAATAGCTTATGGGGTTTTTCATGGCCTCACGCGTTTCTTTTCACGTTCGTTGAAGTTGTGCACCAACGCCGTAATATAGGCCGTAAAGATCGGAAACGTCGTCATGCCCACGACCGCCAACACGGCAGTGCAAATCTTGCCTATCGTTGTGACCGGAATAATATTTGAGCCCACCGTGGTCACGGTCATAGACGCCCACCACAAGGCGTCAGGATACGACTTGACCAAGGGGTTAACCCTGGCCTCGAACACATAAAATATAAGCGTCTGGAAGTAGCTGATGGCGAAGAACAAGGCCAAGTACACAATGAACAGGCCAGAAATGCGGTTGCTGACCACCATTTTCACCAATACCGCCAGCGCAATCCCGCCCCGCACTATCGGCAAGAAGTGGATCACATACAGGGTTTCGCTCGAAAAATCGAACGCAAAGTAATCCACCAGCCAGGCATAAGGCACCGACAACAAGATAAGTATGAAATTTCTGGAGAAAAACCGCCACCGATCGCGTGCCGTGACCAGCAATAATAAAAAATCAAGCAGGAAGTAAAGACACACCCCCAACTGAATACGGGTGTAAATAGTCTCCCCCGAGAAGGTGGCATTGGTCAGCGCCTCGAACGAAATACTGGTAATCAAGACCAGCGAGGCCGCTACGCCCAGTAAATTCAACACCTTGGTCATGACGGTTTTCCAGCGAGGTTCTGTGACGTTCATGGCAAGATAAATTTCAAGCGCAAAACAAGCCAAACCGAAAAACAGCCCATGGCTTTGTTGCAAATTAAACGGGCATAAAAAAACCACTTGGTAACCCAAGTGGTTTTATTTTTTACAACGAAGCATTGGTGGGTGCTACAGGGGTCGAACCTGTGACCTACGCCTTGTAAGGGCGCCGCTCTACCAACTGAGCTAAGCACCCCTTTGTGCCTGCCAACTTGCTCAAACTTTACTGCCTGAACCTGCTGGCCTTGGGGCCACTTCACTTCGTGTAACGCGAAAAGAATTATAGCCAACTTTTTTTTGTTTTGCAAATGGCTTTGCCGGCTATTTTCAACAATTAGTTGACGGCATCTTTAAGCGCTTTACCAGGACGGAACTTAGGCACACGTGCTTTCTTGATTTTGATGGCTTCGCCAGTGCGGGGGTTGCGGCCTGTGCGCGCAGCGCGCTCGGAAACAGCAAAAGTACCGAAACCAACCAACGTAACGGTGCCCTTCTTTTTGAGCGTAGTTTTTACCGCACCAATAAAGGCCTCGAGGGCGCGGCCGGCGTCGGCTTTGGACAGGTCGGCTTTGGTGGAAATGTGCTCGATAAGCTCTGTTTTGTTCATTAAGGAGTACCCCTGAAAATTATTATCGCCGGGCGGCAAAATGCCCTGCCCGACACCCCGTTGAAAAAGACAGCACCTGGGCGCTGTTTACCGCATCTGCATACTGCCAGACACCAAAGCACAAGGCTTTGGCAAGGCCAAACTGCATTAGGCCTTTGAAAAATAGGCATGTCAAGAAGAAAATACCCGAAAACCCGCACGGCCATTGACTTTCAGGACAGTATTTATGCACCGTAATATAAAACCAGCCTTCGCCAAATACAAGACCTGAAACGGCCCATACGCATAAAAATTTTCGCAGTTAATTGCCGGCCAATGCCTGCTCGAAATCCTGAATCAAGTCGGCAGTGTCTTCAATGCCCACCGAAATACGCAATAGGTTGTCTGCAATGCCCATCAAGGCGCGCCGCTCCGGCCCCATCTCGTAGTAAATGGTGTGAGCGACGGGCAAAACCAGCGTACGGGTATCGCCCAAGTGGGTCGCCAGGACCAGCACACGCAACCTGTTCAAAAACTCGAACACATCCAGATCATCTGACAATTCGACGGCAAGCAAGGCCCCAAAGTGCTTGCCACCGAATAGGTCGGCGGCCCGATTATGCTGAGCATGCGAGGCCAGCCCAGGGTATTGCACGCGATTGACAAGCGCATGTCCTTCTAAATAGGACGCCAGCGCCATGGCATTGGCACTGGCTTTTTCCATACGCAACGCCAGGGTCTCGGCGCCCACCGCGATACGGTGCGCCGCATCGGACGACAATGTCGCCCCCATGTCGCGCAAACCCTTTTTCTTGATTTGCGTCAGGCCCCACGAGGTCGGGTTACCTTTGCGATAGGGCTCGGCGATGTTGGGGTAGGCAGACCAATCGAACAACCCTGTGTCGGTAACAGCACCACCCAAGGCGTTACCGTGCCCGCCTGTGTATTTGGACAACGAGTTCACCACCAGCGAAGCGCCGACATCGATACCGCGGCACAGCCAGGGCGTTGACAGGGTACTGTCGAGCACGTACACCAAATTCTGTTCGCGACACCATTGGCCAACACCCCTAAGGTCGGCAATTTGAGTGCCCGGGTTGGCAATAGATTCGGTGAATACCATACGAGTCTCGGGGCGGCGCGCAGCCTTGACCTGTTCAATATCGGTGGCGTCAACCAGCGTCACGATGACACCGAGGTCGGACAGCGTCCCCAGCAAGCTGTTGGTATTGCCGAAAATATACTGGCTCGAAATAAGGTGATCGCCCTTTTTAAGCAACGTAAAAAAAGTAGCCGTCAGTGCCGCCATGCCTGTAGCAAACGAAACACTGTTAACTCCACCTTCCATTTGCGTCACTTTGGCTTCAAGCGCTGCGGTCGTGGGCGTACCCTGTCGGGCATACGTGAAGCCCGGCTTACCCTGAAATACGGCCGCCAACTCGCGTGAATCGGCATAAGCGTATTCAGACGACGGGTGTAGCGGCTTGTGCACCCCACCGTGCTCGACGCCACCGCGTCGGTCGGAGTGCAATATGGTGGTGGTGAATCCGTTGCTAGACATGAAAAACACTAAAAAATAAAAAATTATGCAGTGCGCTGGCGTACGGTTTCGTAAAGGCAGACCGCGCTGGCCACACTGACGTTAAGGCTTTCTACCGAACCGGCCATCGGTATGGTGACCAGTTCGTCGCAGGTTTCGCGGGTCAGGCGGCGCATACCCTCGCCTTCGGCACCCATGACCCAGGCCATGGGGCGACGCGCATCGACAGCATATAAATTACTGCTGGCCTGATCATCGGTACCCACAACCCAGATATCGCGATCTTTCAATTGCCGAAGCGTACGAGCAAGGTTAGTCACCATCAAGTACGGCACCGTTTCTGCACCGCCACAAGCCACCCGCTGTACCGTTGCATTGAGCCCGACCGCGCGATCTTTGGGTGCAATGACGGCATGAACTCCTGCCGCATCGGCTGTACGCAGACACGCCCCCAGGTTATGCGGGTCGGTCACCCCATCGAGCACCAGAAACAACGGCGTTTCTCCGCGGTCTTCAAGAATGTCGAGTACTTCGTCGATATCGACGGCCAACGGGTTGTCTTCGGCTAGCGCCACAACACCCTGATGCCGCGTACCTTTGGCCAGGCCATCAAGACGCTCGGCAGGCACAGACACCAGCTTTATTTTTGCAGCTTGCACCTGATCGATAAATGACTGCATGCGCTTGTCGCGCCGAGACGCCTCGATGTAGATTTCTTTGATGGTGGCGGGCGCGTGGCGCAACCGCGCCACGACTGCGTGAAAACCCGCCAAAACCTGATGGGACGCCATAGTATTCCTTGAGTTAGCGACTCAGAACATGTCAGCGTCGGCGACCGGTTTTTTTGGCCGGGGCAGCCGCTTTACGCGCATTTCGTTTAGCGGCGTCGCGGCGCTGGCGGGACGTTGTACCGCGCAACTCGACAGGCTTTGCCGGTGCTGCCTTTTTGGCACGCCGGGCTTCGGTACGTGGTTCGGCCGCTTTCTGCAGCTCTTTGAACGTTGTGCCTTTAACCAGACGAAACTCAATGCGTCGCGCTTCGAGATCGACCCGCGCCACCTGCACCTGCACTGCGTCGGTCAGACGATACCGGATACCGGTACGCTCTCCTCGCAACTCGTGCATGGCCTCGTTGTACTGGAAGTAGTCGGACCCTAACTCAGAAACATGCACCAAACCCTCGACAAACAAAGTGTCGAGCGTGATGAACACCCCAAAAGTCGCCACACCGGTAATACGACCGCTGAAAACTTCGCCAACATGTTCTTTGACAAACCAGCATTTTAGCCATGCTTCGACATCGCGAGAGGCCTCATCGGCCCGACGTTCGCGCGCTGACAACAAAACACCGAGTTTTTCCCAGATACCGTGTTCGCGATCTTTTTGCGGCAACGAAACCGCTGCGGCCACATCGTCAAGGTCGGGAACATAACGCTTGCCCTGCATGATCGACTTGATGACCCGGTGCGTCAGCAGGTCGGGGTAGCGGCGAATCGGCGACGTAAAGTGTGCGTAATGCTCGTAGGCCAGGCCAAAGTGCCCGGACTCTTCGGGGCTGTATATGGCCTGCTGCATCGAACGCAAACACATGGTCTGAATAACTTCGTAGTCGGGGCGCCCCCGCGCGGCAACCAGCAACCGCGCGTAATCATTGGTTGAAGGGTCGCTGCCCCCGTCAAGCGCCAAGCCGATGTTGCGTAGATAATCGCGCAAGGCCTGAAGTTTTTCGGGCGTGGGGCCCTCGTGAACACGGTACAGCCCAATACGCTTATTACGCTTGATGAAATCAGCCGCGCAGGTATTAGCCGCCAGCATGCATTCTTCAATCAATTTGTGCGCATCGTTGCGCTCGTAGGCCACAATTTTTTCGATGCGGCCCAGCGGGTTGCAAATGATCTTGGTCTCGACCGTGTCAAAGTCGATGGCCCCACGCTTGACCCGCGAATCGGACAGCAAATGATAAAGATCATACAAATGGCGCACATGAGGGTAAATGTCACCTAACGCTTGTGCAGCCGGCCCCGACGGCTGCTGCAATGATTCCCAGATATTGGTGTAAGTGGTGCGGGCATGCGAGTGAATAACGGCATCGTAAAACTGATACGCCGATACCGTACCGGCTTTGGCCCCGCTGGCCACAATGACCATATCGCAAACCAGCACCAGGCGATCTACATGCGGGTTAAGCGAACAAATGCCATTAGAGAGCGACTCGGGCAGCATGGGTATTACGCGCCGCGGGAAATAAACGCTGGTCCCCCGTTCGAGCGCGTCGTCGTCGAGCGCATCGCCCGGGCGCACATAATGACTGACATCAGCAATAGCCACCAACAAACGCCAGCCCGGCTTGCGACGTTTTTCGGTACCCAGGTCGACAGGCTCGCAATACACCGCGTCATCAAAGTCGCGAGCGTCTTCGCCATCGATGGTAATAAACGGCACATCGCGCAAATCGACGCGACCTTTGAGTTCGTTGCGCTGTACGGTCGCGGGCAAATTACCTGCCCGCTTCAGGGTCGCATCGGAAAATTCGTGTGGCACATCGAACTTGCGCACGGCAATTTCAATTTCCATGCCCGGGTCGTCGATTTCGCCAAGCACCTCGACAATGCGCCCCAAAGGCTGGCTGTGTCGCGTAGGTTGCTGGATGATTTCTACCGTAACCACCTGACCCGACTCGGCGCCATCGGTTTCGCCCGGCGGTATCAGCACGTCGTGTTTAATGCGCTGGTCTTCGGGCACAACAATATGCGCCCCACGTTCGTACAAAAAGCGGCCCACCAAACGGTTGGTGCGGCGTTCGACAACCTCGACAATGCTGGCCTGCGGGCGGCCGCGAAATTCGCCATCGGTTTTGGCCAAAACGCGGTCGCCATGCAACACTTTCAGCATTTCGCGCGGCGACAGGAACAAGTCTGGGCCGCCGTCGTCGCGTAATAAAAAGCCAAAGCCATCGCGATGCCCCTGCACTCGCCCGGCAATAAAATCCATTTCGTTGTTTACCAACAACTTTCCACGGGCGTTGTACAGCACCTGTCCATCACGCTCCATGGCGCGAATGCGCCGGTCAAAACCCGTAGATACCGGGACCTGCACCCCCATCCCTCGCGCCAGGTCGTCTAGACCAACGGGTTTCGCAACCCCTCGTAAATACTTAAGAATTTCTTCACGGCTAGGTACTTCGGGATCAAAATCCGGCGGCAGCTCAGGCGCATCGCCCACCCCTGTGGGGGTGACGACAGTATCCGGACTTTCGATTTTTTTTCGTTTACTCAAAGGAAAATTTCCCTTTTTAAAATTTTTGAGATATAATTTTGGTCTTGGTTGATGACAACTAACCACTTGGTACCGCAAAGCGCTGCACACCGTAAGGTTAACAGCTCCTAGCTTGCAGTAACGAACCCAAGTACGTTAGCATACAACTGTTAAGCCCAGATGGCGGAATTGGTAGACGCGCATGGTTCAGGTCCATGTGCCGCAAGGTGTGGAGGTTCGAGTCCTCTTCTGGGCACCACCGCTTTACAGAATACCCAGCTAAGCATTTTTGTTTAGCTGGGTTTTTTGTTTTCGGGCGTGCCCTTCGCATCGCGAAGAAACGCCCAACTGGCACAGTTGCCGCCTAAATTAAACGGCTAACCAGCCAGCATATTTACTTAAGTGCTTTCCAAGGCCGCTTTTTCGGCGCGGTCTATCAGCCCATAAACATCGGCAATGCGATTACTGTAGCTAATCGTCGCAAGCTCGCCGGCATCAGAAACGCTACCCAACACTTCGCGCTCCATTTTGGCAATAAGGCCGCGCATGGGGCCGATAATTTGCGGGTTGATGGACAGCATCGCTAAAACCAGGGCATCGAGCGTGACCTGGTTGGCCGCCTGAAGCCCCTCAAGCACGGCATTGATGTCACTGACCTTACCTGCGAAACGCTCTACTTCCTTTTCCATGTCACTTCCTTCGGTTTTTGGCAAAAGTCCGATGGTAATTCATTCGGGCAACGGGATGAACTCGAGATCGTCGCCGGGAATCGCGGCAAAGCGTTGTTCTTTCCAGTCGGCCCTGGCCTGTGCAATACGATCTTTGCGGCTGGACACAAAATTCCAGTCGATGAAACGAGCGGACATGGTTTGGCCACCAATAATGGCGATGCGCGACTCGGCGAGTGCCGTCAACACAATGCCGGGCTCTGCCGAAAACACAGCCATGGCATGTTCAGCAATATGCGTGTCCCCGGCCTTCAGACCGCCTTGCGCCACATACACAGCACGCTCTTGAGCCTGGGGTAAAACGAGCGCTTGACCTGCTTGCATATGCGCCTCGACGTAAAGCGTCTGGGCAAAAGTTTTGACCGGCGACGTCACCCCGTAAGCCTCACCCATCATGACCCGCAGCAACACACCTTCGACAGTAACCGAAGGGATATCTGCAGCCGGATAATGATAAAACGCAGGGTTTATCTCTTCATCGGCCTCGGGTAGGGCCAGCCATAACTGCAGACCATGAAGATTGTGCGCGACCGCTGTCACCTCTGGCCGCTCTCGTTCTGAATGCACAATACCCCGGCCGGCCACCATCAAGTTGATGTCGCCGGGCCGAATAAGCTGTACGCTGCCCACTGAGTCGCGATGGAGAATTTCACCCTCGAATAGATAAGTGACTGTCGCAAGATTGATATGCGGATGCGGCCTGACATTAATGCCCTGCCCCGCCGGAAACCTGACCGGCCCCATATGATCGAAAAAGATCCATGGGCCAACCATTTTGCGCTTGGCCGTGGGCAATACACGTCGCACAGAAAAGCCACCCAGGTCTTTATCGCGAGACGGTACGACCAATTCGACCGCATCACAACCGGCCGAACTCTCGTCATCGTGCTCGTCTCTGTTGGTTTCGATATTCATACGCCTCCCCTTTAATTGCCCCTAACACCAGAAGATCCAAAGCCCGTTCTGGCCATTTTTTTCATCAAACTTAACTGAACGGCTATTTTGCAGCAATATGTCATCGCTGAGGCAAATGACACATAACGCAAAGAAGCGCCTAACTGCCCCCGCTGGGCTCGTCGGAAGGCAAATCGTTCATCGGCTTAAAATATGCTGCACCTAATGTCGACAAGACATCGATAACCCAAACGCATTAAGTACGAGCTTCCCCAGTTCACCGGAGCAACTCATCTTTTTTCTCGACCCCAATACCCCACATCAGGCCTTCGTACACGGTTCACACGATATCGGCCTGGTGCTACTCGCCGTCGTTGTTTCAGTCTTTTCAGCCACCATGGCGCTACAAACCGCCAGCATGGCGGCCAGCACACAAAGCCGGCTGTATCGGCATATCGGCCTTGGCGCAGGTGCCATCGCGCTGGGTGGCGGCATCTGGACCATGCACTTCATTGGCATGCTTGCTTTCGAATTGCCTGCGCCGGTGCGCTACGACACCACCATTACGTTGCTTTCTGTCGTACCTGCCCTGCTTGCGTCGTGGTGGGCGCTGCACTTGCTGAGCCAGTCGTACGTTTCGCGCTCGCGACTGATTGCTGGCGGCGTACTGGTCGGTGCAGGCATAGGCGCCATGCACTACACCGGTATGGCAGCCATGCAAACGCCATTACAAATGCGTTACGACCCGGCCATGTTCGGGCTATCGATTGTGGTGGCGGTCGGTATGGCCATGCTGGCGTTATGGGTCAGGTATGGTTTGCGACGCACTTCGCTTGGCCGCACACCGCGCCTGATAATTAGCGGCTTGGTCATGGGCCTAGCCATTGCAGCCATGCACTTTACCGGTATGGTGGCCGTGCGGTTCATTGGCGACCCAATGCCCACCCAGGGCGGTATCCTGCTCAATACGACCTATGCGTCGTTGGCCTTATCGTCATTTACCATTACCGTAACGGTCATGGTCGTAGCCGTCAACGGACTCATTCGCGCATACGATCTGAACCGTCGCATACAAGAAGGCAGCTCCCGTCTACAAGCCACGCTCGACACCGCCGTTGACGGCATTATCACCATCGACAGCAAAGGGATTATTCACGACTTCAACCACTCGGCCGAGCGCCTGTTTGGCTGGCGTGCAGACGAAGTCATTGGCAGCAACATCAAAATGCTGATGCCCGAGCCTTATCAGTCGGCTCACGATGGCTATCTGCACAACTATCAATCTACCGGACAGGCCAAGGTTATCGGTGTAGGGCGCGAAGTCGTGGGGCTGCGTCGTGACGGCTCTCATGTACCGTTGCGCCTGGCCGTCGGTCGCGTCGACCTGCCCGGCCAGTTGCTGTTTGTAGGCTTTGTCACCGACATCAGCGATCGCCACACGCTTGAGTCTTCGCTACGCGAAGCGGCGCAGCGCGCCGAACAAGCCGCTGCGGCAAAAAGCACGTTTCTGGCCACCATGAGCCACGAAATCCGCACGCCCATGAACGCCATTATTGGCTTCACCGATTTATTGCTGCAAACCAGGCTCGACGCGATACAACGCAGCCACCTCAATACGGTACGCGACTCCTCACGCTCGCTGTTAAGACTGCTTAACGACATTCTGGACACAACCAAAATGGAAAAGGGCCGTCTGGAGCTGGAGCACACCGACTTTTCGCTCAGAGCGCTGGCAATGCAGATCGAATCATCTTTACGACTGAGTGCTACCGCCAAGAAGCTTGCGCTGCACACGCAAATCCAAGATGACATGCCGGAGTACTATCGCGGCGACCCATTACGCGTACTTCAAATCCTGACCAATCTTGTCGGTAACGCCATCAAATTCACTGAAACGGGCCGAGTCGATATCGCGTTCTCCTCAGCGGCGGGGCAAATCCACATCACAGTCAGCGATACAGGTATCGGCATGACGCCAGAACAGGTTGGACGGCTCTTCCAGCCATTCACGCAGGCCGATGCATCCATAAGCCGCCGCTTTGGCGGCACAGGCCTAGGGACAGCTATTTCGCGGCAACTGGTCGAGCTGATGAACGGTACCATCAGCGTCGAAAGCGAACTAGGCAAGGGAAGTACATTTCACGTCACGCTTCCCCTGCCGGTAGGGCAGGCACCCCATTTGGCCGACGAACCGCGCCCCGCCCCAACGCTGCCTAAACTGCATATCCTGATTGCAGACGATGTCCCGCAAAACCTCCAGTTGCTCGGTCTGGTCCTAGAAAATGCGGGACATAGTACGCGTCGGGCCGTCGACGGCAACGACGCCGTCGAGCAATACCGAAGCAACAGCTTCGACATCGTGTTAATGGATGTGCACATGCCTGGCGCCGATGGTCTTCAGGCCACCCGCCTGATTCGTCAGCACGAGCGCGAAACCGGGCAAACCAGGACACCCATCATCGCCCTGACGGCAAGTGTAATGGCCGACGACCGAGAAGCAGCCGCCAAAGCCGGCATGGACGGTTTCGCACTAAAGCCGCTCGACCCGCCCCGCTTGTTTACCGAAATAGCGCGTGTGCTCGGCACCAAACCAGCGCACGACGTCGCCAGCGCCACATTGCAAAAACCGACCACAAAAGCTGTTATTGATACCCAAGCCGGTATAAAGCTGTGGGGTACGCAAGCAGACTATGAGCTCGCCCTTCACAACTTTGTGCGCAATCTGACTCAAACCGAACCGCTGCCTCAAGAAATACCTGAAAACGCAGACTGGGATGCACTACGGTTCCATCTGCACCGCCTGAGGGGTGTTGCCGCTAATCTGGCGCTGCCCGCATTGTCGACCCTGTACGGCCAACTCGAAGACCTGATAGTTCAGCAACAGCATGCCGTTGTTCGACAACGCTTTTCTGAGGTCCACAGTGCGCTTGAACAGCTACGGTCCCAATTGCCCAAAGCCCCCGAGCAAGCCGACAACCACACCAACCTCGCTGCATCGTCAAAAGACATGCAACAAGCCCTCATGCGCTTGCACGGTGTCGCAATGCGCTGCGAGTTCGACGACGCCCTGCTAGGCTTGGTCTGCTCCCACCTTGAGCAGCGCGGTGCCCGCGACGATGCCGGCGCATTGCGAGATGCCATGAACGCCTTCGAATTTACACAAGCCACCGAAATTATCCAAAGACACCTTGGCGCATCGTCCCTCGACGACAAGAACATAGCGGAAACATAAGTATGCAAGACAGCCAAGACCAACGCCCCACCCTGCTTCTGGTTGACGACGAACCGGCCAACTTGCAGGTTTTGCGTCACACCCTACAAGCCGATTACAGGCTTTTATTTGCCCGCGACGGGAAAGCCGCCCTTGATCGCGTGCACGCCGACCGCCCCGACCTTGTGCTGCTTGACGTCATGATGCCCGGAATAACGGGCTATGAAGTATGCACAACACTTAAACAAGACCCCCGGACAACAAACATACCCGTCATTTTCGTAACGGCACTGGCCGATGCCGAAAACGAACAAAACGGCCTGGACATCGGCGCCGTCGACTACATCAGCAAGCCGTTTAACCCGTCGGTGGTGCGCGCCCGGGTTCGCACCCACCTTTCTTTGGTGCAGGCTCAAGAGCTAATGACGACTCGCCTGCAAATCGTGCAATGCCTGGGGCGTGCTGCCGAATATAAAGACAACGAAACGGGCATGCATGTTGTCCGGATGAGCCAATATGCACGCACGCTTGCAAAAGCCATGGGCTTTCCCGATAAAGAGGCCGACGAGTTGCTGCACGCCGCACCCATGCACGACGTTGGCAAAATCGGCATCCCCGATGCCATCCTGACCAAACCCGGAAAACTGTCGGACGACGAATGGGCCGTCATGAAGCAGCACACCATCATTGGTGCCGAAATCTTGGGCCAACACCCTTCGGGTCTGCTTAATCTGGCCGCTACCATTGCGCGCAGTCATCACGAACGCTGGGACGGCACCGGCTATCCTGACGGCCTCAAGGGTGAAGATATCCCGGTGGCCGCGCGCATTGTTGCGGTCGCCGACGTTTTCGATGCGCTGACCAGCGAAAGACCATACAAACACGCGTGGTCAGTCGACGATGCCCTGGACTTTATGCGCCAACAAAGCGGTCAACACTTCGACCCGACGGTGGTCGAAGTCTTTATCAGGAATTTGCCGGAAATTCTGGCTATACGACAGAGATGGGCAGATACGGCCTGACTATTGGCTTAGATGTGTGGCACACCAATCCCATACAGCGCTAGCGGCACTGTTTACATGCATATCGCGCTTGCGTACCAGGTAAAAATCGGGCGCCACGGTTTTGGTGACGTCGGTCATTTGCAACAAGCGGCCCGCCGCCAGATCGGCGGCGACAAAAGCCCTGCAGGCCAACGCCACCCCTTGCCCCGCCATCGCAGCATCCAGCGCGAGTGCGGTCTGGTTA
This sequence comes from Pusillimonas sp. T2, assembly GCF_002236805.1. Taxonomy (GTDB): domain Bacteria; phylum Pseudomonadota; class Gammaproteobacteria; order Burkholderiales; family Burkholderiaceae_B; genus Neopusillimonas. The sequence goes on from NZ_NIQA01000003.1 coordinate 308,168, forward strand.
AACACCAGGCCCGGTAACTTTTCTGAGACGCCAAGAAATTTCGGCCAATGATTATGTGCGTCGTGCAACAAAGGCAACGACCGCAAGCGAGCAGACTCAAGCGGCAACCGCAACCCTGTTGCCAGATGCGGGCTGGCCACTGCCACCAGCGATTGCCGGAAGAGCAACCTGGCCTCAAGGTCGGGCGCAAATGGTGGCCTCGTCAAACGCACCGCCAAATCAACTTGATCGCGGTCGAAATCTGACAATGACTCTGTCGCCAGCGTACGCAAATCAATACCAGGCAGGGCCGCATTCAGTTCAGCCAAACGCGGAATAAGCAATTTGGTAGCCACGGTAGGCGTAACACTGATAGTGACCGTGTCGGGCCTGGCCTGCAACTGCTGGGTTGATTCGGCCAACGTGTCGAACGCCCGCGTGACCTCGGCCAGATAGCCTGCCCCTGACGGCGTCAGCGCCAACCCCCGAGGCAAGCGCCGAAACAGCACAACACCCAAATGCGCCTCGAGGCCCCGTACCTGCTGCGCCACCGCGCCCTGTGTGACGCCGAGCTCGTCGGCAGCCGCACGAAAGCTGAGTCGCCGACCCGATACCTCAAAGGCCCTCAGCGCATTCAGCGGAGGCAACTTTCGACGTGATTGCATAACAGTCTCTGGGAGTAGTTTTTCTACACTTTATTGCGTTTATTCTTCGCGCGCAAATTAACGTCATTACACCCATAATTAAAAGGTAAAAACATACTGATGGAGAACAAAATGTCTGTAGAAAAAGTAGCAGTAATTACAGCCGGTGGATCTGGTATGGGCGCTGCGGCTGCCCGCAAGCTGGCGCAAGACGGCTACCGGGTAGCGATCTTGTCGTCGTCGGGCAAGGGCGAGGCGCTGGCACAAGAGCTCGGCGGCATCGGCGTAACTGGCTCAAACCAAAACAATGATGATGTACAACGCGTCGTCGACCAAGCCATGGCGCGCTGGGGACGCATCGACGCTCTGGTCAACTCTGCAGGGCATGGCCCACGCGGGCCCATTCTTGATATCTCCGATAACGACTGGCACAGCGGCATGGACGTTTACTTTTTGAGTGCGGTCAGGCCTGCAAGGCTCGTCGCCCCAATCATGGCCGCACAAGGCGGCGGCGCCATTGTCAATATTTCTACAGCCTGGGCTTTTGAACCTGCTGACATGTTCCCGACATCAACCGTCTTTAGGGCCGGGTTGGCCAGTTTCACCAAGATTTTTGCCGACACCTATGCCGCCAAGAATGTGCGTATGAACAACGTACTGCCCGGCTGGATCGACAGTCTGCCCACAACTGATGCGCGACGAACCAGCGTACCCATGCAGCGCTATGGCAAGGCTGAAGAAATTGCGGCCACCATTGCCTTCCTGCTTTCAGACGGCGCAGGCTACATTACCGGCCAAAATATCCGCGTCGACGGCGGCATCTCGCGCTCAGTTTAATTGAAACCAAAAGTAACTTAAGTGGCTTTATATCCTTATACAGTCCACAGTGTTCGAGGGGATACTTTTCCCTTTTAACTAGGAAATTCAATTGACTACAGAAATCGGTATCGTGAAATGGTTCAACAACGAGAAAGGGTTCGGCTTCATCATGCCTGAATCCGGTGGCAAGGACCTCTTCGCTCACTACAGCGAAATTCAAGGTTCAGGACACAAATCGCTCGAAGAGAACCAGCGCGTGTCTTTCGTTGCAACGCAGGGCCAAAAAGGTCCTCAAGCGTCGAACATCCAGATTCTCTAATTACCCCCCGCGTCTTAACGGGCGCATTGCGGTAATTATGCAGGACCCAAGCCGGCCCCATTGAAACAATCGGGCCGGCTTTTTATTTGCATGGCAAGCAAGCCGCTATAATGAAAGACGAGGACGACCTCACCCATTACGGGCACTTATACCGGGACGACCCGACACTTAAGGAGCCGCCATGGCTTGGGGTCTGTTGATTGTTGCGGGTATTTTTGAAGTCGTCTGGGCTTACTCAATGAAGCTTTCAAACGGGTTCACCAGGTTACTGCCATCTGTGGTCACTCTGGTAATGATGCTCGCCAGTTTTTCGTTATTGGCGCTATCTATGCGTACCCTGCCGCTGGGTACGGCCTACACTATCTGGACAGGCATCGGCGCCATAGGCGCATTTGTCCTGGGTATTGTTATGCTGGGAGAACAGCTCAGCGCCACACGAATTCTCGCCGCTATACTCATCGTCAGCGGCATCGTACTCATGAAGCTTTCTTCGGCCGACTAACCTGCCTTGAAAAGGCGTTTTTCTGAACCTTATGAACACACCATCGTGGGGCTATGAGCGCCCCGACTGTATTGGGGACCACGCCCTGGCCTTGTTTATCGATGATATTCAGCGCGTGCTCGATCATTACATGCAAACATCGGGCGCGCCTGAAACACGTATGTTTCAGGCGCAAGCAACAGCCAATAAATTACTTAAGGCTTACGAGAACAACGCCCGAAAAACGACGGCCTTCACTGGCCAATCTATCGAGATAAAATCGGTCAGCACCGGAGAATCCGCACCCCAATGGGTACCGCTGTTCTCGCCGGGCCTCAAACAAGCACTTAAAAAATTACTTGACCGCAGCCAGGGTACAACAACCCACTAACTCGCTCGGGGCTTAAGTAAGTGTGTATTTGGCCAAAGCCCTCACCAGTACATAAGCCCCTCTTAATCTCTTTATGTCCTCAGATACAGCACCGACACAAATCAGCCCCTACGACCAATTAGGTGGTGAAGACAAAGTAAAAGAACTGGTCGAACGCTTTTACGACCTGATGGAACTGGACCCGGCCTACCTGGCGCTTCGCGCCGCGCACGGACCCGAGCTGGCTCAAGCACGTGAGCGCTTGTTCTGGTTTTTATGCGGGTGGCTGGGCGGCCCAGCGTACTACATGGAAAAAGTCGGCCACCCCATGCTGCGCGCCCGCCATTTACCGTTTTCTATCGGCATTATCGAGCGCGACCAATGGGTCGCATGTATGGCTCAGGCCATGAAAGACGTCGGCATACCCGAAACGCTTAGTGAATCACTGAAAAACGCCTTCATGAGTACGGCAGACTGGATGCGCAACCGGCCCGAGTAATAACAAGTGCCTGATATTAGATTCAACCCTTTGTGTTTCTGATCGTCAGACTAACCCAGGCCACTCCCCCTAAAGTAAGCAACGCCGACACAACGCTGTGCAGGCTCATTGTTTCATCGAGCAGTGCCACACCCATCACGGCACTGATAACGGGCACCGATAACTGCACGGCGCCTGCGCCGATCGCCGTCATCCGCACGCGAACCCAATACCAGACGGCATACCCCAACCCCGATGCCACGCACCCAGACAACAAGGCGTACACGACACCCATTGCATCGGTGTTCAATTGTTGCACTTGGGTCAGTACAAGCACGGCGGCTAGAGGCAACGCCCAGATAAAGCTGCTTGTCGTACTGATAATAGGCGCACCTTGCGAGCGCGCCCCAACAGCGAAAAAACGCCCCACGCCGAGCCGGCCAAAGCCATCAGCACCGCAGCCGACAAGGGAGGTGCCGATGCGGACGGCACCAGAAAAGCGACCAGCCCACCAAACGCGAGTAATAAACCAAGGACGCTGGCGCGTTCGCCTTTATAAAGCCCGTACGAAATCATCAGCAACTGCGCAGACGCGAAAAGAACCAGAGCGCCGGCACCTGTGCTGATGTCGCGATACGCAAAGGAAAACGCGGCCGCATAGATAAAAAGCGTCAGCGCGGACCATCCGCCCGACCGAAACGATGTGGGCTTACTGCCCTGCCATCGCAAAATGACGAACAAGGTCAGTGCCCCCGATGCCAAACGTATAGCCGTAAACGACGCGGGATCGATGTCTGTTGTAGAGAAAGCCGCCCGGGCCAATAAGGAATTGGCCGCAAAGGCCAACATGGCCAGCAAAGTCAATAAACCAACCAGCGGCGTCATGCGGGCTGAACAACCGTGTGCGGCCCGGTTTTTAGATATACCGTCGCACCTTCAGGGCCAGCAATGATGTCGGGGTAGCGACCCGCCGGCAAACGCAACCAGGCGCTTTCACGATAAGTTTGGGCCCCTTCAGTCAATTCACCTTTCAGCACAAAGGCCTCGGCGCCGTCGACTTGGGCCGGCAGCAGAACCGCACCCGCATCGAGACGAAGCAACCTGACCGATTCGATGTCGTCGGCAAACAAAGGACACTCTGCACGATCCGCGCCTTGCTGCCACGCGTTCGGATCGTTGGTATTGACGCGTACAAAGCTTCGCTCAGTGGGCCGCATTTGCCACAGTTTTACAAAAATAACAGCGCCCTCGAGACTGGAGGGCTGGTGCCTGGAGCCGGGCGGGTTGCGCATATACCAGCCCGCTGGGTAGTGATCGTTGTCCTCTGAGAAAACACCAGACAGCACTAAAACCTCTTCGCCGCCCGGATGACTATGCTGAGGAAAAAAGGAGTTGGGGGCATAACGCACAATGCTGGTCGCACGGGCTTTTTCGGCACCGACTCGGTCAAGCATAATGCGTTCGACCCCGCCTTGCGGGGACGCCACCCACTGTTGCTGCTCTGGCAACACCCACGCACGGCATGAAAAATCTGCGTTTATCAGCATAGACAGCAGATTAGTCGCGTGAAAAGGGGCGACCGTTAAAGTCGACCGTAACCAAGTTACCGTCAAGCGCACCCATACCTGGCGCATTGGTGGGCATACCTGGTGCGGCAACGCCTTTTACGTCGGGGTTGAGCAATAACTTGCGTACGGCGTTAACGGGGACATGGCCCTCAATCACCTGGCCCGTTTCTTCGACGACCGCCGTATGGCACGAGCCCAGCGCAACAGGCACGCCTAGTCGGGCTTTATGCGCCGTGACGTCGGGCGTCTTGACGGCAACCACATCAAAGCCCTGTGCTTTCATGTAGTCGACCCACCCGCCGCAACAGCCACAATTCGGGTCTTGATAAACCGTCAGCTTGCCCTGGCCGGCATGTGCCATACCGAAGGCGCTTAATAAAGCGGCTAATGCCATTAATTTTTTCATCATGTATTACCTCGAAATAAGCTGTTCGTGATTCCTGCTAATCATAGGCCGATATTTTCGAAACCTAACCATAGCGTGCAAGTTTACGGGTCATGCAAGACATGCCTACAGAATTCGATTATCGAGGATAAAACCACAATTGACCCAGAAAATTCCAGTACAAACCCTCCAGACTCCAAGACAAAATATATTATTCTGTTTCATTTTCTGCTAGATTGACGACCTGCAAAAATATAAAGATCACCATGGCCCTTCGTTCAGTGGCTCAAAGCATATTGTTCCGGCTGGTCGTTGTGGGCCTGAGTCTGATACTTATCGGTTCGACGGTACGTTACTTTGCCATATCCGAATTCTTGCGCGACGACATGACCGAGGTCGTTTCCTCGCAGCAAATGTCGTTGGCAACCTATGTGGCCAACGACATCGGTCATAAAATTTTGATGCGCCAGTATCGGCTGCAACAACTGGCCAATACCCTGACCCCGACCAACGTCGAACATGACGCCGATCTGGATCGCGCCTTTGGCCGGTCCGCACCCTTTGAAGCCCTGTTCTCGGCCGGGCTGCTATTAACCACCACTGACGGCCGGGTATTACGCGACACCACGACATTTAAATGGCGCGGCAGGCCTTTATCGCTCGTCCCAGACAAAGTACTTCACGGCGTATCTGAACAGGCCGCCCACATCGGCAAACCACTTGTCATCGCCGGGCAGATCAGCCCCATTTTGCCCATGACGCTGGCCCTGCTCGACCAAGACAGGGTCCCTTGGGGTTACCTGACGGGTTTCACTATTCTGAACAGCCCGGACTTTATGGGCAACCTGATGCAAGCCCGCCTGGGCAGCACGGGCAGCGGCTTTTTGCTCATTTCGCCTGACGACCAAATATTTATCGCGTCCTCCAATCCTAAAAAAGTGCTCACGGCAACACCACCGCCGGGCGTCAACCTTTTGCACGACAAGGCCATGCTCGGCTATCGGGGCACCGGCGTGACCATCAACGCCCACGGCGTCGAAGAAATATCCGCCACGGTATCCGTGCCCAATACCCCTTGGTTCGTCGTGTCGGCCATTGCCACTTCCGAAGCGCTGGACACAGTTGAGCGACTTAAAAGTTACCTGTTACGCAACACGCTTCTGACGGTTTTTTTCTTGTTTGCCTCGTTGGCCGTGGTGGTCCCTTTTACCTTGCGCCCGCTAACGCAAGCCACGCGCCAGGCCGACAAAATGTCCAAAGGGTTGGCACCGCTTGCGCCACTCTCTGGGGCCGGCAAAGGCGAGGTCGGCGTGTTGATCTCTGCCTTCAACCGCTTGCTGCTCAAGCTTCAAGACCAGCAAAATGAATTATCACGCGCAGCGCACCATGACTCGCTCACTGGGCTGCCCAACCGGCGTCTGCTGGCCGAAAACCTTAAAAATGCATTGGCGATGGCGCGCCGTAACCGTGACAGCTTGGGGCTGATCTTTATTGACCTCGATCAATTCAAACCCATCAACGACACGCTGGGTCATGAAGCCGGCGACAAAGTCTTGCAATTGGTAGCGCAACGCCTGACTGGCCTTATTCGCGAAAGCGACATCATCGCCCGGTTGGGTGGCGACGAGTTCGTTATCTTGCTTACTCAATTGGGGGCCGAAGCCCAAGCCAGGCAAGCGATAGAAAACACGGCCAACCAGGTCATCAGCACACTTAAGCAACCTTTCGATGTGGCTGGCACCCATTGCGAGCTGGGCGCGTCGTTGGGCGCAGTGATCGGCGATGGGCAAAACAAAGCCAGTGATCTGATGCGCTGGGCCGACCTGTTGATGTATCAGGCCAAGGCCAAGGGTAAAGGCCAGTACATCGTCAAATCCTCCAAAGAAATGTCAGACACCGGCTTGCTCTAAAATGGCGACGACGCCCCGCTGAGCCGGGCCTTTCGTTTACCTTTCAGACATTCATGGCCGCTTCCCACGACATCCGCCCCGACCAGTCGGTCGAGTTGCTCAAGGCGCTTCACATTTTGACGCGCGACGGCAAAATGAACCAGGACAGCCGACGCAAATTAAAACAGGTCTACCATCTGTTTCAGTTTATCGAGCCCCTTTTGAAAGACGTCAAACAGCACCACGAGACCATCAACCTGGTCGACCACGGTGCAGGCAAGTCGTACTTGGGGTTCATTTTGTATGACTTGTTTTTTAAACAGCTCAACGACACGTCTCACATTTACAGCATTGAAACCCGCGAAGACCTCGTCACCAGCGCAACCGACCTGGCGGCACGACTGGGCTTTGACGGGATGTCGTTTCTAAACCTGTCTGTCGCCGAGTCTATTTCGGCCCGTCAATTACCCGAGCGTGTCGATGTGGTTACCGCACTGCATGCCTGCAATACCGCCACTGACGACGCCATTCGATTCGCCCTCGAAAAAAAATCGCGGCACATTGTGCTGGTGCCCTGCTGCCAAGCCGAGGTCGCCAGTATCTTACGTAAAAATAAAGCGGCCATGCTGTCTTCTGGCGCACTGGCCGAACTGTGGCGCCACCCCATTCATACCCGCGAATTTGGCAGCCATACCACCAACGTACTGCGCTGCCTGCAACTGCAAGCACACGGCTACCAAGTCACCGTCACCGAACTGGTAGGCTGGGAGCATTCCATGAAAAACGAACTGATTGTCGCCAGTTACACCAACCAGCCTCGTCGAAAGCCGGCTGAGCGGCTGATGCAGTTGCTGACTACATTGGGGTTGGAAGAGCTGCACGAGCGTTTTTTTACTTCACCTATTCAACACTAAGAAGCCACCATGCGCCTGGATAAATTCCTTTGCGAAAGCACCGACCTGACCCGATCATTGGCGCGACGCGTCTTATCGTCCGGTGAGGTTACCGTTAACGGCGAAGTGGTCGACAAAGGCACTTACATTGTTAAAGAGAGTGATGTTGTTGAATGGGAAGGCGAGACGCTATCGCCTGTCGGGTTGCGTTACCTGATGCTGAACAAACCGGCTGGGTACGAATGCGTATTAAAGAACAGCCAGTACCCTTCGGTCATGGATCTGATCGACGTCGAAAAGCGCGATCGCCTGCATACCGTCGGACGCCTGGATGTCGATACAACCGGGTTAATTCTGATCACCGACGACGGGCAATGGACACACCGGATTATTTCGCCCAAGCACCAATGCGACAAGGTTTACCTGGCCACATTGGCCGAACCCCTGAGCGACGATGCCGAGCGACGCTTTGCAGAAGGCATCTTGCTTGATGGCGAAACCAAACCGACGCTGCCGGCTCAAGTCGAGCGCGTCAGCCCCACCCTGGCCCGGCTCACGATCCAGGAAGGCAAATACCACCAGGTTAAACGTATGTTTGCAGCCCTGGGCAACTTAGTTACTGCATTACACCGCGAACGCATTGGCCCGCTGGCACTCGATGCCGATCTAGCCGAAGGGGAGTCGCGGTTTTTAAGCGCCGAAGAAGTAAAGGCCTTGGCGCCCTAAGTGGTTTTTTGTAGGTCGCAGCGCATAAAGACATGGGTAATGCCCGCTTCCTGATACGGGGCGCCCTGCGGCTTAAAACCAAGACGTTCGTAGAATGACTGAGCGTGACACTGTGCCGATAGTTCAACACTGGCATGACCACGCTCACGTGCAGCACTCATCAGCGCGCGCATCATGCGCTCCCCAATTCCATACCCGCGCAGCGGTTTCAAAACCGCAATACGGCCGATATGACCATCTGGCAGCAACCTTCCCGTGCCAATGGCACGTCCATGGGTATCCTGCACCACCACATGAAGCGACACCTCATCGAAGGCATCGATTTCAAGAGATTCAGGAACGCTTTGCTCGATGACAAAAACAGTGTGACGCACCTCGCGGGCAAGCGCACTAAGGTCGGTCCATGCCCCCATCTTCAGCGTCAGGGACGCTTCCGGGGCTTCAATGACTATATCCAAGATTGAAAGACTTCAAAATAAAGGGACAGGCGCCCCATTGACCAGACGGGACCTGACCGCGTTACTCACGGCTGTCATCATCGTCTGACTCATCATCGGGGCGGCGTTCTGAACCGCTGGGTTCGGGCCTGAACTGCGCGGCCTGCCCAGGCGCAGGCTGCAAACTGTCGGTCGTGTCGTCGGCAAACCCAGACAGTATAAAAAAAGCGCTACGACGTCGCTGATGGATTTGACGCATATGCAAGGGGTAACATTTCATAGGTAGCCTTCGCCCGAAATGAATCGCCTATTATCGTGCCACGTTTAACCGACAATGACCAGCCTGGGTTAAGCTGAACCTATCCTCTTCAGTCCAGTTGCCCGCAACTGGCTCATGAAACAGCGCAGGCTGGCTTGGACTCAACGGAAACACAGGAATTATTTATGCCTCATTTGCTCACCCGTCATACCGTGTTTTATCTGGTCATTCTTGGCACGTTGATATTCAGTCTGCTGGCGCTAATGCATAACCAGGCGTGGTGGGTAGCGGCAGTCATATGCCTCTGGCTAAGCCTGTTGGGCATCTACGACTTGAATCAAACCCGGCATGCCATTCGGCGCAATTATCCGGTTATCGGCAACTTGCGCTATTTCTTTGAATTTATCCGACCTGAAATCCGGCAATACTTTATTGAAAGCGACAAAGACGAGCTGCCTTTCTCACGCGCTGAACGTTCGCTGGTGTATCAACGCGCCAAGCACGATATCGACAAGCGCCCTTTCGGTACGCAAAACGATGTTTACGGTAACAACTACGAGTGGATCAACCACTCCATGAACCCGGTTCATATCGACAACAGCAACTTTCGCGTCACCATAGGCGGCCCAGACTGCAGCAAACCGTATAGCCTTTCAGCCTTCAATATTTCAGCGATGAGCTTCGGCGCCCTGTCGGGCAATGCCATACGCGCGCTCAACAAAGGCGCTCAGATGGGGCAATTCGCTCACGATACCGGCGAAGGAGGCATTAGTCTTTATCATCTCGAATACGGCGGAGATCTGATCTGGAATATCGGATCAGGCTACTTTGGTTGCCGCGATGCAGCAGGCAACTTTTCCGAAGAGGAATTCGTCAAACGCGCCACCCATGACAATGTCAAAATGATAGAGATCAAGCTGTCACAGGGGGCCAAGCCCGGTCATGGCGGCATGTTGCCGGGGGCCAAGGTCACTGCCGAAATCGCACGCGCCCGGGGCGTGCCCGTGGGGCAAGACTGCAATTCACCGGCTCGTCACAGCGCCTTCGACACGCCCACCGAGTTACTTGCATTCATTGCCCGACTGCGCCGCCTGTCGGGTGGCAAGCCCGTCGGGTTCAAACTATGCATTGGTCACCCCTGGGAATGGTTCGGCATCGCCAAGGCCATGCTCAAAACCGGCATCACGCCGGACTTCATTGTCGTCGACGGCGCCGAGGGTGGCACCGGGGCGGCGCCCATTGAATTTGTCGATCATGTCGGCACGCCGCTGCGCGAAGGCCTTCGCCTGGTTCACAACACCTTGGTCGGCATCGGGCTGCGCGACCGCATCAAACTGGGTGCTTCCGGAAAGATCATCAGCGCCTTCGATATGGCCCGCATTATGGCGCTGGGCGCCGACTGGTGTAACAGCGCTCGAGGCTTTATGTTTGCCGTCGGCTGCATTCAAGCCCAGGCGTGCCACACGGGCGCCTGCCCCACCGGGGTCGCAACGCAAGACCCAAAACGTCAAAAGGCCCTGGTCGTTGAAGACAAGTCGGTCCGCGTACAACAATTTCACGACAACACATTAAAGGCACTGGCCGAATTGCTCGGTGCGGCGGGGCTGCGCCACCCTACCGAACTGCGTCCTCACCACATCGCGCGCCGGATCTCCAGCAGTGAAGTCAAGGTTTTGTCGGCTTTGTTTCCCGACCTGGAGCCGGGAGAGATTCTCGAGGGCAAATTCCGCCAGACTATTTTTCGAGTCGCATGGCCCATGGCCCGGGAAGACTCGTTTGACCCGGCCTACAGCCTGAGTGCAGCCCTGTCTGGCAATACGGCCAACACCATTGATTGACAACACCCGCTAGCACGTCGACGCATGTCAGCATGCAGTTACATAAATCAGTAGTAACACTAGGTTGAAGCCACGTAATGACCGCAGTAAAGTGAACTCACTGCCCTCAGGGGGCAGCTTAGCCACTCTCCGAAGCGGCTCTTGAATGCACCTGTTCTATCAGGTGTCACTGCCATCGTGGCAGTAAGGCCCCGCCAGAAGGCGGGGCCTTTGCATTAGTTAGCTCAGCAAGCTTTCAGCTAGCAACAAAGCCGCCTCTGAAGCCGCGACCCGCCCCTCGTCAGTGGCTATTACCCAAACCTCAACCGAACTGTTTGCGGTATGAATTGCGCAGGCCTGGCTGCCGCTGGCTTCTTGGTTAAGCGTAAGGTCAATATCAATGCCAAGCCACGCCAATCGCCCACAGACATCGGCGCGCAACGTGGCGTCGTTCTCGCCAATCCCGCCGCTAAACGCCAATACATCAAGACCACCCAAACACGCCGTAAGTCCACCCGCCTCGCGCACTATCCGATACGTAAACTGCTTTAGGGCCTGCAGCGCATTGGGTGAGCCGTTTGCCCGCAGCGTGCGCACGTCGGCCGAGATACCCGAAACCCCCAACAAGCCGCTTTGTCGGTACAGCAAGGTTTCAATCTGGGCGTGAGTCCAGCCCTGCTCCATCAAGTACAACAACACCCCGGCATCAAGCGAACCACTGCGGGTGCCCATCATTAAGCCGTCGAGCGCAGAAAACCCCATGGTAGTGGCAATACTTTGCCCTTGGCGCGTTGCGCACAGGCTGGCCCCATTGCCCAAATGTGCCATGATGACACGCGCATTGGCGTGGGCCGATTGCCGCTGCAGCACCGACATAATGTACTGGTACGACAGCCCATGAAAGCCATAGCGACGCACCCCTTGATCTAAAAGCTTGCGGGGTAAGGCAAAGGCATAATCGACTTCGGGCAATGTGGCATGAAAGGCGGTATCGAAACAAGCCACCTGCGGCACTGTCGGAAACGCCTTTCGGAAACGACGGATGCCTTCAATGTTATGTGGCTGGTGTAAAGGAGCCAGCGAGTTGAACGACACGAGCCTGGCCAGAATATCGTCGGTCACCAACACACTCTGGGTAAACTGCCCACCACCATGCACCACCCGATGGGCAACGGCCTCGATTGACGCGGCCTCTGCCAAACCTGACAACAGCTGACGCAAGCGTTCCAGAGCCGCCTCGAAGGGGCCGATACCCGCGGGTACGGCCAGCGGCACTTGCTCATTTTTGCCTCGATACTTCCACCGCATGCTGGGGCAGCCATCGGGCTCGAGCCCCTCGATGCAGCCCGACAACACAAAAGGCTGCACCTGACCGTCATGCAGCGGATGCAAAGAAAACTTCAACGACGACGAACCTGCATTGACCGCGAGAATGGCCATAACCCACCTTAAAGAAGCACACACTTAACCCGGTTGGTACGCAAGCACAACCAGGCGTATAAACCCGTTCAGCCAAGCTTCCAGGCATTTTCGGCCCGACGCCGCTTTATGTCGCGCGCCGCCAGTACAGCCAACACGGCGGAAGCGACCCGCGCCATCGGCCCATCGGCCCGACTGGTCAGTGCGATGGGTACACGTGCCCCGAGCACCAACCCAGACCCGCTCGCCCCCGCCAGATATTCAAGCTGCTTGGCCACCATGTTGCCGCTTTCCAGGTCGGGAACGGCCAGAATATCGGCCTGCCCCGCGACCTCTGATGCAATGCCCTTGATACGCACCGCGTCTGGCGAAATGGCGTTATCAAAAGCCAGTGGCCCGTCAAGGCGACCGCCTTTGATTTGCCCTCGATCGCTCATTTTGCACAAGGCAGCCGCGTCGATGGTTGACGGAATAGCGGGCGTGACGGTCTCGACGGCCGACAAAATCGCGACGCGCGGCTTATCTACCCCAAGCACTCGGGCAAAATCGATGGCATTCTGGATGATGTCGGCCTTTTCAAGCAGCGTAGGACGAATATTGATCGCCGCATCGGTGATCAGCAATGGCTTGGGGTACAACGGCACGTCGAAACGAAACACATGCGACAACCTACGCCCCGTGCGCAAGGCGGGCTCAGACAACACCGCCTTAAGCAGCTCGTCCGTGTGGAGACTGCCTTTCATCAAGATATCGACGTCTTGACGAGCGGCCATTGCTGCGGCTTTTTCGGCGGCGGCATGGCTATGTTCGACGGACACGATTTCAACACCCGACACATCGAGCCCTGCCTCTTGGGCGACACGCCTTATACGGCCCTCAGGGCCGATAAGCACAGGCACAATTAAGGCATGGCGCGCCGCGTCAAGCGCACCGCTTAACGACTCACTATCGCACGGGTGCACAACGGCGCAACGCACGGGTCCCCCCCCTTTCACCCGCGCCAGCAAATCATTCAGCCGAGCTTCAGGGTCAAAAAGCTGAATATGGGGTGCGCTGACGCGAGGAACGCGCACCTTCTGATCAGGCGCCAACAAGCGTGCAGTCCCTTTCAGCACAGCGTCTCCGGTCTGATTGGTAACCAGGCAATCCATGACGACGTGCTTTTTAGGGTCGACCTTTTCAAGCACCGTGGCCACGACGGTCAGCGTATCGCCAACACGCACTGGCTTGATGAATTTAAGGTCTTGTCCAAGGTAAATCGTGCCAGCACCCGGAAAATGCGTGCCAAACAGCGCTGAAATCATCGCAGCGCCCAACATGCCGTGGGCAACGACCCCATGAAACATCGACGCGTTCGCATAGTCGGCATTCAGGTGCGCAGGGTTGATATCACCAGACACGGCGGCAAACGCCTGAATATCTTCGGTGGTAACGGTACGTACCAAACGTGCGCTCTGCCCGACCTTAAGCTCGTCGAAGGTGACGTTCTCCATCCATTCAGAATCAGTATCGCGGTGCATAGGCAGACAGGCTCTTACAAAAAGTTGATCAGCAATATAAACGCCACCATACCGAAATCAACGGCTGATTGTAAGAACCCCGCGTGACAAACTGATTGACAAACCTCAAGCCGGTAAGCCAATCTGCCGCAGCCGTCGCCGGTCGTTTATACTGCAGCGCAGCATCAAAACATGCACAAGGAGATACTGACATGACGATTTCAACGGTAGGCATCATTGGTGCCGGCACAATGGGTAACGGCATTGCACAAGCGTGTGCCGTATCCGGTATTAATGTAGTAATGGTCGACATTTCTGACGCAGCCGTCGAAAAAGGTCTGGCTACCATTACAGGCAGTCTCGACCGCCTGATCAAAAAAGAAAAAATTACCGAAGCCGACAAAGCTGCGGCATTGGGGCGTATCAAAGGATCAACGCGCTACGAAGACCTAAAACCGGCGCAAATGGTCATTGAAGCAGCCACCGAAAACTACGAGCTGAAAGTCAAGATTTTGAAGCAGCTCGACGAGATGCTTGAAAGTGACGTCATCATCGCCACCAACACATCGTCCATTTCCATTACCCAATTGGCCGCCGTCACACAACGCGCCGACAAATTCATTGGCATGCACTTCTTCAACCCCGTGCCCATGATGACACTGGTTGAGCTGATTTTAGGCCTGCAAACAGCCGACACGACACACGCCCGGGTTAAAGACCTGGCCGAGCGCCTGGGTAAAACGCCGATCACCGTCAAGAACGCCCCCGGTTTTGTAGTTAACCGTATCCTCATCCCGATGATCAACGAGGCATTTTTCGTACTGGCCGAAGGCCTGGCGTCTCCGGAAGACATTGATGCCGGCATGAAGCTGGGTTGCAACCACCCCATTGGGCCTCTGGCGCTAGCCGACATGGTCGGCCTGGACGTTTGCCTGGCGGTTATGGAGGTTTACCTGAAAGAGTTTGGCGACAGCAAGTATCGCCCGTGCCAGCTGTTGCGCGAAATGGTTGCCGCCGGGCGCCTGG
Source organism: Pusillimonas sp. T2 (assembly GCF_002236805.1). Taxonomy (GTDB): domain Bacteria; phylum Pseudomonadota; class Gammaproteobacteria; order Burkholderiales; family Burkholderiaceae_B; genus Neopusillimonas. Next base: position 323,176 of record NZ_NIQA01000003.1, read on the forward strand.
GCCGTAAAACTGGCCATGGTGTGTATACCTACTAAAGACAGTAAGTTTGCCGGGGTCGTTAAGGCCATGACTCCGGCAAATTATTGGGCCCTTACCGCAGGCAACTTTTGATTAAAGGTTGCGCATCAATAAGTAAGCGGCTGTGCCCATCACAATGCTTAGCAATGTGTTGCGGGTCCGCCACTGCAGCACAATCACCAAAAGTACGGCAATACCTTCTTGCCAGATGCCGGCGGGGTTTTCGCGGGTGGCGCCCACCATCGTATGCAGCAACAGCAGCGTCATCACAGACAAGGGCAGTGTGGCCCCCAGTTTATGTACCAAACCCTGACGACGTAACCAGCGGCCCGCTACAAAAGGCAAGGCTCGCAAGGCAAAAGTCACACCGGCCATAACAGCAATCACTGCCCATACATAATCTGTATCAGACATTGCGCTCCTCCGCCCTGCTTGGCGCCGGCTTAACCAACACACCAGCCAGCACGCTTAAACCAATGGCAATCACCAGCGCCTGCCCCGGCGCAAGCACATACGCCACGCCATAACCCAGCACCGCCACCCAAATAGGCCAGACCACGCGCTTTGCGCGCCATTGCTCTACCGCCAGCACAGCGAACAAGGCCGCCAGGACAAAATCAAGACCGGACAAATCAAGCTGCACCACGGCGCCCGCCCAAACCCCTAACGCCGTGCCGCCAACCCACCAACATTGGTTCAAGGCAGACAACAACACCATTTTTTGCCCACGCAATTGTTCGGGCAGCGCCGTCAGCACGGCATACGTTTCGTCGGTCAGTGCAAACATGCTGTACCAACGCCGCCAGCCCGCCAAAGGCACCGCCTTAAGCAAAGAAATGCCGTAGAACACATGACGCAAATTGACGACCAGCGTGGCCAGCGCAATGGCCCCCACCGGCAGCCCAGCCGCCAGCATAGGCACCATCATGAATTGTGCTGCTCCCGCATAAACAAACACGCTGGCAGCAATGGCAAGCCACGGGCTCCCTCCGGCTTCAACAAACAAAAAGCCAAAGACAATGCCCAACGGTATATAGCCCATCGCAACAGGCGTGGTCAGTTCGGCCAGGGTTGGCGCAGTTTGACGTGCAGACATAAACGCTAATTAGCCGTTCAGGCGTTGAAGATGTACCGTGGCCTCACCCGCGTCGGAGGACACCCATAAGGTGTCATCTTGAATATTGATGTTAAGCGTCATTTTTCGCTCGGCCAAGGCAGCCAGGGCCTGGGTGCCGTCTACATCAAACATAAAAGCGCGCACTTTCGGGTTACGGGCCAGTTTATTTTGCACCCCCTGCCACCACAGGGTCGCGTTACGGCCATAAGCCATAAGCACCACCGCCTCAGAACGGCCACACGCCTTGAGCACACGACGCTCGTCGGGTAGCCCGGCTTCAACCCACAACTCAATAGCGCCAGTAAGATCAAGACGCCACAAATCGGGCTCATCGGCTTCCGACAAACCTCGCGTAAACGCCAGCGTATCGGCATCGTCGGCGTACAAGGCGTAGGCCAACAGCCGCACCATCATACGTTCATCCGTTTCCGACGGGTGCCGCGCCAGCGTTACCGCATGGCTGGCATAATACCCGCGGTCATTGTCGGCAATATTAAGGTCGGCTTTATAAACAGTGGCACGCAACGCCATGATGCAACTCGAAAAAACAACGGGCGCCCAGTGTATCGCAAGGCAGCCGTCAATGCCCTTGAGCACGATGCGCAAGGCCTTACGTTTTGGTCACGATACGGCGATTAAAATAGCGAATCGGCCCACCTCAAAGAGATCGTGACCTTGAACCCGCTTCACCCTAAAAAACTACTGCTTACCAAATGGACTGCGGTCAAACCCATCGCCAAAAACAAGCATTTTTTGGTGATTAAAGTCGTTGAGCCCGACCCGCCGGAAACGGCAATAACGTGGGTTGAAATTGAAGCGGTGTACTCAAAAGCCGTAAAAACCATCGCGTGGCGAGACTTGAAAGATACAACTCAATGGCGTCAGGGTTGGGTGTAGCCGCGCAGAAAACAAGACAAACAACCCATTAAAAAATACGGCCCTTAAACACTTTCTATAAAGTTCAAAACGGTGTCCGCAAAAATGTCGGGGCACTCAAAAGGCACCAAGTGCCCGCTTTGCAACTCAACATAGCGCGCCCCAGTAATGGCTTCGGCCAGATCCTGGGCGTGCGCCTTGGGCACCATAAAATCATTGGCACAGCCGATAACCAACGTTCGCGCCCGTATCTGCCCAAGATACTCCCGAACGTCCAGGCGTCGGTCTAAATCAATTTGGCGGGAAATGCCGTCCCAGCGGTTTGACGTGCATATTGCGTCGATCCAACTCTGAATATCGCCGGGCGCCATAGCGTTCAGAAACTGCGGCGAAAACCCGGTAAGCAAAATGACCTTGGCAAATGCGCGCGGGTCGTCTTGTATGAGTTGCAACCAGAGGTCGGACTGCATACCCAACCGGCTTTGCCCCCCATATGCAAACCCCGCTACCAGAACAAGAGAGCGAACATGCTGCGGGTACTGCGCAGCAATATAAATTGCAACCGCAGCCCCCAGCGAATACCCCACCAGATCGAACTTGCCTAGTTCGGCCGCACCAACCCCTGACATGACCTGCTCTGCCAGTGCTTCTACCTGCAATACGCCGCCATGGTCCTGCGTCTTTCCCGACCCAGCGTAGTCAACCCTCACAACCTGTCGACGTGCGGTAAAACGCCCCATGAGATGATCCCAATTGCTGTGCAGATCGCCGCCTGTTCCCGAAATCAACACCAAGCCTTCGCCCTGGCCATCGACCTGATAAGAAATATTGGCCTGAGCAAGCCGCACCATCGCTGTCATTCTGTTAACGCCTGTCAATTGTTTGCCATGCCCGCGCCAGTGGCTTGCAGACACAAAAAAGCATCCTTAAATCACCCTTCTGACCGCCCTTCATTCAGGCGTGTATTATCATCTTGAGCACGAACATCGACAATCTTTAACACAGACTGCCGATAATCGTACTGACAACGACGGCCAAACACAGACTCTCAGCGGTGCCTGGCATGTACCCGCGACCAAACCCAAGCACAAACACCCTGCGCCCCATGGAATCAAAGATCAAGACCGTCGTTCCGATATACGTATCACTTGTCTTGATCTGGGCGCTGACGCCGTTATCTATCGTCTGGAGCGTTGCCGAAATCCCCAAGCTCTGGTCGCTAATGTTGCGCTTTTGCCTGGCCGCACCGATCATTGCCCTGGTTCTGGTCGTGATCAGGGTAAAACTGCCCCTTACACGCACCGCCTTGCACAGTTATCTGGCCGGATCATTCAGCCTGATTGTCTCGCAGACATTTACCTACCTGGCCACGGGCTATCTGTCGTCAGGCATGATTGCGCTGATGTTCGGATTTGCGCCGATTGTGGCCGGCTTGATTGCCTACCTGCTCTACCGGCAACGGTTAACGGGCATACAGTGGCTTGGCATGGCGGTGGCCATTATGGGCTTGTACACCAACACCATGGCCGACGAAGAAGCACGCCTCGACACCGTAGGGCTGGTGCTGATGTTCTGCGCCATACTCACCTACGCGATCTCCATTTTCTGGGTGAAGCACATCAATGCGCGCATCCCGCCTATCGCACAGGCATCGGGCTCCATCTTTGTCTCAACCCTCATCTCGTTCTGCTTTCTGCCTTTTATTTGGGCTGAAATGCCCGCGACCATGCCAGGCGCGCGATCAATGATGGCCATCGGCTATCTGGTCATTGCCTCATCGGTATTGGGGATGTTTTGTTACTTCAACCTAATGCAAAAAATTTCGGCCACCACGTTGTCGCTAGCTACCGTATTGACGCCCATGCTGGCCATAGGCTTTGGTATTTTGCTTAACAATGAACCTTTCAAGATCAACATCGTGATTGGCACCGCATTGGTCATTGCCGGACTACTGCTATATTTTTACCGTGACTTGGCCGCCTTACGGACAAAGCAATAGCGACACAAAATTACATGCCATTGTTAGCCGCCGCCGCTGGCGTATGATGGCTCATCAACCCCAACCGGACATCATCATGTCAAATACACACCAAGACACCGACCCCGACGAAGCCGCCCTGATTGAATGGTGCATTCAAGTTGAAGAATTATTCGTTGCAGCGGGTGTGCCCCGCAAAGACGCACAGCAATACATCGAAGACGAAGCCGATTGGCTGACAGACATGTTCTATGACGGCCTGACCCCCGAAGAAGCCGCTAAAGAAGCGCTGGCGTAAGCCCGGACCGCGCTTCCCTTGCACCGCCCCCTAGCAATTACCTGCCCACGTCTTTTGCGACCACCGATCGCAAAAGCGTGGACTACCGCGCCTTTTGCTATTAAAAACATAGCATTTTATTTGCATCGTCAACACTTTCCTTACTGAATCTAACAGACAGATACCAGGAAGAACTTGAATAAATCGACAGCTGAGTTATAAACACATGCGCAAGCACAATAAGACATTAATCGTATTTTTTGATCTTATCTTGCATTAAAACACTACATTTTGTTGACATCTTCTTGAGCCCGATCCTTTCTGTTCATTTCTATATAAGTTGAAACATGTTGAAAAAACTATTCTTATCTATCCTTGTCATGCTTTCGCTTTCAGCCTGCGAAACCATACAAAGCGCTGGAACCGACAAGTACAGCCCAGCCGCGCTTAAAGAAAACCTGAAAGTTGGCGTGACTACACCTGACGAAGTTCGCCGCATTTATGGCGAACCGGACATGCGCAGCGATGACCCTGACGGCCCACGGCACTGGATGTACTCTGTCGACGATACGAAAAACGCTTTGATCGACTCAGCCATAAGCTTTATACCGGTATATGGCGCATCTACAGCCAAGAATGCTGTCACTGAATCGCGCCAACTATTTGTTTACTTTAAACAAAATCGCGTGAGCGATTACGCGCTGAACGCGTCCAAGCGCTGATTACGTCGCGTCAAATACCCGTGCTTGCACGGGAGTAAGGGTTCAAGAATTCCGATATCCCGCTGCTGATGCAGCGGTTTTTTTTATGACGAAGACAAAAGTACCTGTACCGGGTAACTTGCAGTCTTATGAGCCAGTCCGTTTGACCTGCTCGACCGGAAAGCCAAGGGTAGCCGCATAATCTAGCAGCGCATTGACCGCAGCATCATCCGCCTCTTGCGTACGGGAGAGTACCCAGAGGTACTGACGATCGGGCGTACCAACAAGTGAATACTGGTAATCGCCTTGCAATTTGATGATCCAGTAGTCGCCCCAAACCATGGGTAGCCAAGATGTCCAGTCAGGCGCAAACCGAATTTTCAAGATGGCTGAATTGCGAGGGTCAACCGAACCCGACAACTTGCCTATGCCTTGCACTTTTTTTGTACCGCCATCCTTTGCGCGACATTGATTGGTAACGCTGATGGTCTCATCGGGATTAATTTTGTAATCTGCCCGAACATGACTCACGCAATCTTCTTGAAAACGATTGGGCAAGCGCGCCTGCTCGTACCATGTGCCTGCGTACTTATTAAGATCTACATCCGCCTGGGTCGGCAAACTTTGGTTCGACGTGGCGCATCCAGCTAGCATTAAAACCAGCGACATCGCAAAAATTTTCTTCATTGAGAATCTCCTGTTGCGTACCCTAAAAGAATACCTCACCGGAATACGCCTGGCGCGTGTCGATTAAAGCGGTCGCGACTTATCCACACAAACTGTGAATAACCCAATGGATAACCGCATAACAACTGAAAAAGACGTAAGCAGCACACTGAATTAGGTTGGCGTGATCGATTCGGAGTCACGAGTATTCACTGACCCTTATTCAGCTGGAATACGCCTAAAGTGTGTTGCGAAAATTGCGAAGGCCCAGGCTATTTTGAGTTGGCGCCCGTCAGGCTTTTAATGTCCGCGAGCTCTTGTCGCAAGACTTCAAGCTCTTCACGTTCATGAGTCAGCTTGCGCTCGAGCTTTTTAACTTTATCCAGGCGACCTTCTTTCTCTTTCTCGCGCATGTCGTCGAGAATATCGTTTATGTCGTCCTGCTTCTCATCGATCTCCTTTTCCTTTTCGGAGATCAGGCCCGCATCGGTGCAATGAGCTTGAGCTGCAGACATCGCCCGCTCGAGGCCCATAACGCGCCCCTGATTGCCGGCCTCTTTGGCGTACCTTATCTGGGTTTCGATTTCCGCGATTTTCCGAGCACATGCCGGCTCTGATGCCAACGCAGGCCCAGAAAACCCAAGCACCAAAGATAACGTTATCGTAAGTCTTATCATGACAAGTGCGCCTAAAGTAATGTTGTCATAGACCATAACACTTTAAGGCAACTGCGGCCACGCGAGGCATCGAAAATGAAAGCCCGGCTGAAGCATTTGCATCAGTCACCTGAAATGAGCAGATTCTGTAGGCGATTTACATGATACGTTCACCCAAACATTAAAATTCCCGCCCATGACTACGCTAATTCTCATTCTCGTTATGCTGGTTGCCGTGCTTTTGAGCGGGGTGTTGGTTCGTATATTGCATTTTTCAATTCCACTGCCATTGATGCAAATTGGTTTTGGTTTCTTGATCGCAGCGAACTTTGAGCGTGGCATCGAGCTTGAGCCAGAGGTTTTCTTTTTACTATTTCTTCCACCCCTATTGTTTCTCGATGGTTGGCGCATCCCTAAAAATGGCCTGTTTCAGAACAAAATGGGCGTATTCCAGTTGGCTTTTGGATTGGTTTTTCTGACAGTTTTTTGTCTGGGTTACCTTCTGCATTGGATAATTCCGTCCATGCCGCTGACAGTAGCTTTTGCTCTGGCGGCTATTGTGTCCCCTACGGATCCGGTCGCGGTCAGCGCAATAATGCGGCGAGTCGTTGTGCCTCGAAGGATTATGATCCTGCTGGAAAGCGAGTCATTGTTCAATGATGCCAGCGGTCTGGTTGCGTTTCGTTTTGCGGTTGTTGCTACCGTAACGGGCGTCTTTTCTCTGACTTCAGCAGTTACGTCGTTTGTCTGGCTCGCTGTAGCTGGGCTCGCAACGGGCGTCGTTGTCACGTTGTCGGTTAGCTATGTTCGAAGCGTGTTTGTCAGTCGTCACGGCGAGGAGTCCGGATCTGAAGTTCTCTTAAGTCTTTTGTTGCCCTTCATGGCGTATTACCTGGCAGAGCAGATCGGTGCATCGGGCATTCTGTCTGCCGTGGCTGCAGGGGTAACAATGAGCTATTCGGAAATGTCGGGGCGAGCCTTAGCCCAGACGCGCGTTCATCGACATGTCGTCTGGAGTTCTATTCAATTCATTCTGACAGGGCTGATGTTCGTTTTACTGGGTGAGCAGTTACCAGGCATTATGCGAGGTGCTGCCGAGGTATTAAAACAAGTAGGGCATCACCATTGGGTCTGGCTGGCTGTTTACCCCATAGTGACGTGTCTGGCGCTTATTGCGATACGGTTTTCCTGGATCTTTATCACCGCACAGGTCGGACGTTTCGTGCGGCCAAAACGTGATGAAAATATCCGGGATATGGATTTGCGAATGATGGCCGTCTTGTCGCTTGCGGGGGTGCGCGGCACGATCACGTTAGCCGGTGTGATGACATTGCCCCTGCTTGTTCAAGATGGGACGGCATTTCCAGCCCGTGACCTTGCGATTTTTCTGGCAGCAATGGTCATTATTTTTTCATTGATTATTGCGAGTGTGGCTTTGCCTTTTTTACTGCGCAATGTTGCTGCATCAGACGAGGCCAATGAGGCAGAGCAGTTGGCTTTGCTTAAAGAGGCGGCCCGTGAAGCCGCTATCAAAAGTGTAGGCCAAACATTGGCACGACATGCACAGGCAGATTCGGCTCTGGTAGAGGTTTACACGTCGGTGGCTGGCCGTATGATGGATGAGTTGAAAGGGCCACTTGAGGTTAATGAGGCGGCCGGGCTTAATGGATCCGCTGCACGTGCCGAGGTCGAACGCGAAATCCGTTTATATGCCCTGCGTGCATCGCGCCAGGCAATTTACGATCTGGCACGACGCGGACTGATCTCGGACGAACTTGCACGTGAGGAGGTGCGGCGTCTTGATTTTTACGAGGTTCGGCTAAGTTGATTCGTGACCTTGGGTGCGAGCTGCAGCATTAACCGTCAATCACAATCGGGGTGGTCCAATCTGTTAGATTCCCCGCTTGTTTACACCGTTAGATTCCCCGCTTGTTTACATCAGGCGGCGTCGCCAAAGCTATTCGTCGACAATCGAACATGAAGGCGAGGCAACATCACCCGAGTTACCAATGATCGGCTCAAATCGAGCTCCGTCGGCGGACTGGTTCATGTTGGAAGCATTAACCTCAATTCCAGCAACTTCAGCCAGCAATGGCGATCGCTCGACCACATTGCAGCAACCCAGAAAACGGGTTCTCGTCGCGCTTCTTGGTGGCGCCAGTCAAACGCTGGAGGCTAGACGGATCCAAGCCCAACATGCCACCGTAGGTAGCCATCTGTCTGGCCGCCTCATTCCTAGCCGTTAACGCCGGGTTCTTAACAACGCCACCTTGTGCACCGGGGACAACAATACCGTTCTTAGTGATTTCATCCGAAGCCATCCGGAACTGGTCATAAGCCGCGCAGTAAACCTCAAGGTTCTGAATGTCAGTTGCAGCCAAAACCTTTTCGCGGCACAGCTCGGGGGCACCTGTCGCCCAGAGTTGCGCGCCGTACACGCCCATCCATTCAGGGCATTCAATATTCGTGACCAGATCAAAGTCTGGTTCGTCTTTATTCAGTTTGCGCTTGCCGGGGTTGCCGGCCAGCTGCTTCTTTGCAACCGGCTTAAGCCGACGCCCGGAGCGTCCGGCTACTCCAGCCATTCGGCCTCCGGTCAAATTTCATAATTCGCGGGTGTAAAAATCTGACTAGGCAGCTGGTGTCCAGAGGCTTGCCCCTGCGGTTCCTCGCCCCCCCCTACCCACCCCGCCGCTTCAGCCCCCTGCCAGCCCGCGCTTCAGCTTGAGTCTTCTTGCGATGACAGTCCTCATTGATTGCCCTGAGGTTGGAGTGGTCATCTGTCCCCCCCTGCGACTCGGGGATGATGTGATCCACTTCAGTCGCCACCAATGGAACAAGCCTCTTCTGGCAATCTCTGCACTGGCATAAGTAACCATCGCGCGCCAAGATGTAATCCCTTAGCCGTCGCCATGGCCGACCGCCTCGTCCAGATTTGCCAGGTGTTTTGCGCCATTGCTTGGCTAGCCCGACGTGCTCATTGCAGTAGCCGCTGGCGTTTCGGTGCAGCGCCTTGCAGTGCCTACATGGTCGCTGGGGTCTTTGGGGCATCTTTCATCAGCAAAAACAAAGGAAGGAAGTGGCGCTGTTTTATCTCTCTTTAATATGTCTTACTTCATCACGCGGAATGATAAAAGTGTCATATTAGGAAGGAGAGAAACTGTATGACTAACTACAACGATAGTTTTTTAATTATTTTCGCAACGATCACAACGATCACAACGATCGCAACAACACTCATCACAATCAAGTTGGCTGGCTGGTATAAAAGAACCCGCAGAAAATCGTTCTTAGCCACTCGTCCCGTTAAAGTAAGGAAGACCGAGGAAAGCACACTTCAAGTATGGCAAGTCGTTTACCAACAAGCCTCCGAAACTCTCCGGGAACAAGTAAAAATGCTAGGAAACGTAAACATTGCCGGCGTAGCTGGATCTGTAGCTGTGATTGGCGGAGCGATACCAGAAGCCAACACTCCTTTTGTTATAGCAGCTGTAATTACGTTTACCTTGGGGCTTTTGATATCTCTTATGCCAATCACAGGGCTGGCTGACAAGTTCAAAGAGGACTTGACCGCGGTAATGAAATCAATGACTGACCAAACGGCCGAAAAACTTGAAGTGCGACATGCGTTCGCTCTTGGCAAGAATTTTTACCCCGGGATTCTTTCACTGTCATGCACAGGCTTGGGAATTTCATGCCTAATCATCGCGCTACTCCCATAACAAGCACTTCTAATAGCACAGGACTTACTCTTTTCTCTTGGCAAACGACAAACACCCAACGGCACTCTTTTCTGGCATTTGATATTTCACACCTAGCTGGTACTAATAATGAACATCTTTCTTCACGGTTTAGCGCTTACGAATTACCGAGGCATAGGCCCAATAAGGCAAGAGGCACAAGAATTTACAACAATAAATTTGTTTGTCGGGCCAAATAATTCCGGGAAGTCAGCTTTTTTAGCTTTTATCGCTGAGCAACTAGATTGTTTCTCGCATCAAGCTCTAGGCTCTAGCATAGGGCGAACCCCGAAGAAAATGCTGAAACAAAACGACCCGCACTTGGGTCATAGTCAAGAGTCGGTGCTCTTTGATTTGTACCTACCCAAGAAAAAAATACATGAAGTGATCCGACAAGAGGCGAAAAAGAATAGCAACGAGTATCTTGCATCACCCGAAAATATAAGACTATTCACGGATAATCTTGCGGATGGATCATTCGTCTGGATTCAGTACGGCGCCCATCCCAGAAGGTTTGTGGCAGCTGGGAAAATTACGAACAATCAAAAATATACCGCGCCCGAAATTATCAACGCCACTAGAGCCATTTGGCAGATTTTCAGGCCCTCATACACCGGTGGCACATTTGATCAAAACTGGCTTCCTGAATCGATTGCCCAAGTACTCCAATCAGAATGTCTAAGTCTACCCAGATCAGTCTACATTCCCGCAATTCGACAAATTGGTGCCAAAGGTGAGCAATACGAGGACACATCAGGCAAAGGCTTAATCGATAAACTGGCAGAAATTCAAAATCCGGGGCACTTAGAAAGACATAAACAGGTCGACTTTGATCAGATAAATAACTTTCTGCGCAGCGTCACCGGCGATCCGAGTGCCACGTTAGAAATCCCTCATGATCGAGAGCACATTCTTGTGCATATGAACGACCGCCTTTTGCCGCTTAGTTCCTTGGGAACGGGTATACATGAAATCATCATGCTTGCTGCGTTTTGCACTTTGGCAAAGAATCAAATCGTATGCATAGAAGAGCCCGAAATACATCTTCACCCTACTCTCCAGCGAAAACTCATGCAGTACTTGGCGGCCAAAACTACCAATCAATACTTCATAGCTACCCACTCTGCCGTTTTGATAGACACTCCTGGCGCAGCAACTTTCCACGTTTCTCTTGTTGATGGGCAGACTACTGTGCGCCCAGCATCCACCCCTTCAGAGCGATACCGAATCTGCTCAGACCTCGGTTACCGTGCGTCAGATATCGTTCAGGCAAACTCGATTATTTGGGTAGAAGGTCCGTCAGATAGGATCTACCTAAAGCACTGGATCGCTGCTGTTGCCCCTGAACTAGTAGAAGGACTGCATTACTCCATTATGTTTTATGGCGGGCGCCTCTTGAGTCATCTTTCTGCCAACGATGAAGAGGTCGAAGACTTTATCAAACTACGTCGACTAAACCGCAACCTAGCCATTATTATTGATAGCGATAAAAAGAGCGCTCAATCGAAAATCAACGATACAAAAAAACGAATATGCGAGGAATTCAACACGAGCCCGGGTGTTGCGTGGGTCACAAAAGGCCGAGAGATAGAAAACTACATACCCGTCGAAATCATTCAGTCCGCGCTAAAGAACATTTATAGAGACTCATTTTCCAAGCTTTGCGCGACGGGTAGATACGACCACATCCTGCGTTTTGAAAAAAGTGCGACATCTCGAAAAAGCTCAACGGCTGGCATCAATGAGAACGCGGATAAGATAAAAGTTGCCAAGCACGCCTGCCTGTCTCCCCCTGACTTTACGATGTTAGATTTGAAAGATAGGGTTAATGAGTTGGTGCGAATGATCAAGTATGCGAATGAGTAATTTGATCGTCATACGGCTGACGACTCAGTTGAACGATTTTTCCCTTGATCGAGGGCCGCGCTATCGACCGTGCGCACAGTCGCGCTCAATCCGAGCGGTATAGACCCGAAGGCCAAGTCGTCATGCGTATACAGACAACTTCCGATATCAAGTAAAGCCCATACTCTCTGAACTCAGCCGACATGGGCGACTTTCAACTTTAAGACTGACTCGGTGAGACACAACCTAATAGAGAGCCATTGTGCCCAGAAAACTACAGCCCCATAACAATGGATGACTAGACGATGTCAACAGATAAAGACACAAAAGATAACAGTACGGAGAAAATGGGTGGACTAACAGCCGACACGACTACGTATGTCAAATTAGTAATAGGCGCATTTATTTTGGCACTATCTGCTTATGGCATTTGGTTCGGCGTCATGCAAGGATTCTCCCTTTCAAAAGATCCTGCATATTGGGCTCAGTTCGGCGATTACCTTGGTGGGACTATAGGGCCAATCGTAGGACTGGCGACCATCGTCTTACTGGTCATAACACTGAATCTGCAAAGAACCGAACTGCGAGAGCAGCGAGAACACTTAGCGCAATCCGCCAAAGAGCTTGCAGAGCAAAACCAAATTCTAATGAAGCAATCGTTCGAACAATCGTTTTTTACTTGGCTTGGTCAGTATCAGAAAACACTCGATCAAATAAGCTTCAGCGGGGGAACGACGATTCATTCACCTGAGCCTACCTTAGTCCCTCATGGAAAAGTTTTGACGTCAACCCACGCGCTCAAACGCATGGCGCAGGTATTAGGCACTCAAGGATGTAACCTATGCATTAACGATGCCCTGCGATCTACGCCTAACCCACATACTGAGCCGCATAGAACCAATCTCAAGAATATTTTCATTTCGTCTTGGCTTGCCATATACCATTCAGACTTAGGCTCTCTTAGAGTGGGGCTGCGTACGCTATACGGGCTTGTTCGGTGGATTGACCAACATGAGTTACTCAGTGAGAAAGACAAAAAACATTACATAAGCATAATAAAAGCTCGCCTAACAGAGGCCGAAGCTCTGATACTTTATGCAAATGGACTCACCGAGGATGGCGCTAAATTTGGTGAATTGCTATCCAAGTACTCAATGTTGACAGCCCTAGATCCGCAACAATACGAGATATTGAGATATCTGCCCTTAAATGAGCCTCAAGCTTTGTAATAAGGCGAAAAGTACCCCCCACACTTGGCGTCCCACTTTCCATGTTTAGGAACGGCGGGAGCCACACAAGGCAGTCTCAGTAACACGGGCAACGACGTCCTGCTCTTCCAAACGAGTCAATTGTTTGCGAAGGCAATCGCGCTCGGTTGGGGTTCGTTGTGTACCATTACAGACATGTCGCAAGATCTGAATCATCCTGAACTCGTGCCCGGGATGATCTACCCGCACGGTAGGCGCGTTCGATAGCCCCCAGTCAGGTTGCTTCATTTGTCTTTTCCAGTAAAAAGCCGCCCGAAGGACAGGTGTTTGTTAAATTCCGAGGAAGAGTAAATATAGGAGAACACGTGAATACAAGAAATTTTGCCCTAATCGGGCTACTCAGCCTTGGTATTCAGGCCTGCAATGTTGCTCAGGCGCAGTACTCACTCTCTAGGGACGACTTCAAGAATCTACGAACGACTAATGGCGACTCGTCACACAACGTGACAGCACCAAGTGCTCAGCAATCACCTCAGGAGAAGTCCGCACGAGACTCTGAATTCAGCAAGAAATTCAATAGGGCCCTATCAGACGCCACGCGAAAGGAACAAGAGGCAAAGGCAGATTCGTTACGCACTCAAATGCAAAGTCAGGAAATGCGTAACAGCACTACTCGCTCACAACGTAACAGCAATACCAATACATCGACAGGTCGCACCCAAATTCAGTTTGACGGAAATGGCGCTACCGCATGCCGCAAGATGGAGTCAGGACAAACGCAATGTGCAACTCAAGGCCAGCGGTAAAAGAGGGAGCGTCAAAGAGTCGCCCCGCAAATCCGTATACTCAGTGGGAGGGGAGTAAAGATGATCCTGCAGAACAAGAACAAAGAGCCCGCGAAGCTTGATTAGCTGGCGGGCTTTTTGCCCGCCCCCCGGCGCGAGACAACACCTGTTCGGCCTGGCCAACTACGGTACGGCCTTGCTCGTTGAATGCCCCGAGAGCCCATAGAAAACAAAAATCGGCTTCAATCAGGTGAGCGTGGTCTGGGTTATGCAATGGCCCGTCATCAGCCAAGATCGTGACTTTTACCCAATCAGCAAGATCTGGTGCAGGCGGCAGAGTCGTATAAAGCGATTCAAGCAGATGCTCGGATAAATGCGACCGCCTGGTAGTCATTTCTGCATCGCAAATGAAAAATCGCCCCTTGTGGCGGAGTTACGCGTCAGATAGCCTGTTATTCTTTTCATTACGCTCGAGTCAGAAGCGTTATAACGAGGGATTCTAGGCTCTGGTGATTCCCCATGACCTCGTATGAATGGGCGATAAGTATTGCGCTGTTTCTGCTCGCAATTTCTCTCTTCTGCATTGCGTATGCAATTACCAAAGGTGTTGCGCTCCATCGAAAGAGGTTCTTTCGCGAATCGCGCGATACCTACGACGTACCCGCGCCAGTTCGAGAGCAGGTCGTACACGTATGGATCGCTCTTTTTAACAAAACCATCGACAGGCACGATCAACTCACCAACTATCTGCGCATTACGACCACTGCAGCTATTGGGGCTGGAGTAACCCTACTAGCTCAAGACAGGATCCACCTAGCCAAGCCAAAACTAGATGGGCTATTGACGATGCTCTGGTTCAAGACGGAGTTTTACGAAAATGGACTCTACGCCTTTATAGTTCTTGGCGGCGCTCTTTTCGTATTATTGGGCCCTACAGAGCTTCTTGCGAACCATCCTCGAAATCTTGCCAATAAGATCGCAAAACGCTTCAACGCACGATGCGATGATGTAGACGAGCTCCCATGTTTCACCTTGCCATTTCAATATTTCTTGTGGCAACTCATCGCATTTTTAGCACTAATAGCTGGCAGTGCCATGCTGTTTTCATCTATCAAGCCCAAAGAGCCCCAACCCCAATCAGCCATCCTAGTCCCACAGCATACAAGTACGAACTCATCACCGGATTCGCCAACGCCGCCCCTTTCGCGACGCTCTAATCCCGACCCTCGACCATAGTCAGAGGCTCGCCGTGGGCGCAACAACCAAGAGTAAGGCGCTCCTGGGCGTAGCTGTAAGACAGCATGAAGGTCATCCGCCCCAGCAATCGATGTTTGCGTCTCGGCCCATACTGGACTCAACAAAAGAATGAGCCCCAGCCAGATCAATGAGCCCGGGGGGGCAAAGGCTGCAGCGCCACACGGAATCTTGTAGCGGTGCCATCCTTAAACCGCTCGAGCACCGTGCAAATGCAAAAACCCCGCCACGTGCGGGGTCGGTTTTCTCAAGGCGCAATAGCCCTGGACGTATTGTCACACTTGGCGTCCCACTTTCCAAGCGCTCCATGTCTCACTTTCCATGTGTAGGCATGATGACAGCCACGAGCGGCCGTCTCAGCGACACGGACAACGACGCCCTGCTCTTCCAATGAGTCAATTACCCTCATAATGCCCTTGCGAAGGCGGTCGCGCTCGGTTGGGGTTCGTGGAGCTCCATTACCGACATGGCACACAATCTGAATCATCCTGAACTCACGCCCGGGATACGCCGCCAGCAGATCAATCACCTCTTTCACGTACTTCAAGCAAACCTCCTTTGAACGCGGTCTTTGAACAGGCCCAAGTACAACTTGCATTCATTATCAGACAAATTCACGCCAGTAATTACGTAGATCCAGCGGCGTGCGGCCAATTGGCGGGCATCTGATGCCAAGCCGCCGAACATGCCTTTCTTCTGAGGAAATTCGGCGCTAATGACCATGCCCTCGTGATGGGGAAGCCGCTTGTGCATGCCCCCTACGATCATCGCATGATCGATCTGGATGGGCCTGTAATCGTCTTCCCATGACACTTACCTGGCCATATTCCCCACGGTCTCGCCTGACCAGCACCAGCGCACCCAATGCCAGAGGATATCGTCGGCAGTCAGTGTTCTACCTGTTGTCTGACTCATCTGGCGACTCCTTAAACAACGCTTTCAACTTGCGCGCGGCCTCAGCTTATCGACCTTCTTTGAATAGATCCACTTGGCGTTGGCGCATTTCCTCGAGGCGCTCGGCAACGGCTGACGGATCTCGCATCATCCATTTTGGCAAGTCCATTACGCACCCCTTCCAAATCCGTGTTTGCGCTCCTGGCCGTTTCCAATGCATTTCATTGTTTTTACCGAAGGCTGTGCCTGGCTAATGTCCTGCCCTAGCGGGTGGGGCTTGGCCTTGAATTCTTTTGGCAGGGCCTTGATTCGGGTATTCATCAACCGATCTCCACAACAACCAAGCCTTAACCTTTGATATCTAGGCAGTCATCCAGCGTCCAAAGTCTGAAAATTTTGTCGTCTACGACCAGCGCTTTAGCGAATGCCGTCGACGTAATGCTTGATGGCGCCAATGTAACCATCGATGTCGCGGTTACGCTGATCTGGGATGGCGAATAACGGCGGCGAAACGCCATTCCTTGAATCGATCGGAGACAGCAACCTGCCTGATGGAATTGTTAGCCGACAGATGCACCGCCTGAAGTAATCCAACTTATCCACACAAACTGTGAATAACCTAATGGATAACCCTATGAAAACCAAAAAAGATGCTAGCGACACGTCGAATTACGTTGGCGTGGTCGATTCGGGCCCATTTGCGCCGGTCAAACGCTACGACCTGGGCACACGCTTTTACAACAGCCTGTCGGTACCGGAGATTATCGAAACACCCGACGCCAAGCACACCACGCACCTAGCACCCTTCGCAAACGCGGTCACGTTTTGGTCACACGGGACACCAGAAAACAAAAACGCCACCGGCGAGGGTGGCGTTAGCGTCTTGATAAACAAGGGGAAACTCTGGTGGCGCATCCCTGATTCGAACAGGGGACCTGCGGATTATGATTCCGTCGCTCTAACCGGCTGAGCTAATGCGCCACACTTGAAGACCAAAACTATAGCATAAAAATTTACTACTAAGCAAGAACCTCAATAAAATTTGACGCAAAAAGATCAAATACAAAAAAATACCCCCCGCTGCCAAAACAACGGGGGGTGTCAATACTGGGCCAGCACCCTAAGGTGCCCTGCCCTGATTACTTGCTTTTCATGATTTGAGCCGCTTCGGAAGATGCTGCGGTCAAAGTCGTTACTGCCGGATTATTGCCCTGGAGTGCTTCCTGCAATTTGCGATGGAACATTTCGCGGATTTCGGGGTAATTGTTGATCTTGAATCCACGTGCGGTTTGTGTCGGTGGCTTGGCATAAACCGCAACAAGGCCCTTCCAGTCGCCCAGGTTTTTATAGTAGTCGTCCCCCGTTGCAGCAAATGCTTGCTGGGTTAACGGCAAGAAACCCGTTTTTTGGTACCAGGTTGCTGCGTTATCGGGGCGCGTCAACCACGCCAGAAACTGTGCCGTGGCTTTGTTCTCGGCGTCGGCGTGACCAGACGTTGCCCACAAACCCGTACCGTCAAGAAATGGATTGCCGGGCTGCTTGGTAACCTGCGGGTAATACGGCAAGCCTACAACGCCGAAGCTCAGGGGGCGCGTGTCGATAAACCGCCCCATATTGCTGGACTCGGACATCAGGATCGAGCACTCGTTGTTGGCAAAGCGGTCAATCGCTTTGGGGTCGGCGCCCGGATTGACCAGCAACTCGGTACGCACCCAGCTGATCATGAGCGACAAATGTCGCACAAACGTGATGTCGAATGAGAACGAAGGCACGCCTTTTGTACCGTTGTCACCCGCTGTAAAAAACTGGTTGTTTACAGCCGCCAGGTTCTCAAGGTTGACCGAGACCGACTGGTCGGTGGTTGCCGGGCAATAGCGTGTGGCCTTATTGGCCAGCTCGACCAACTGATCTTGCAGGCCCATCCAGGAACGATCCGGCACTGCGGGCTGCAAGCCGGCCTTTTTAAAGGCTTCGTGGTTGTAATACATGACGGGTACATCGATCATGTATGGGAAAGCCAGCAAGCGGCCTTTAGCGTCGCGCATGCTTAGGTTTTGCGGCGCGACAAACCAATTGGCGTCTTTAATGGGGTACTTGGCCAACAACGTATGCAACGGCATGATGTAGTTGCGATTGGCCAGCGATTCGGGGTCGCGATTATCGTCGATTTGAACCAGGTGCGGTGTTTTGGCTTTAGCACCCACCTGCTTGAGCAGCTCGGGCTCAATTTCTTTGGGGCTCTTGAAAGACTTCAGGTTGACCTTGACATCGTCTTGGTCGCGATTGAATTTCTTGACCAGGTCTTCGAACACCTCGTGGTTATGTTCATTTAAAGAAAACCACACCTGGATGTCTGTTGCGGCGTGTGCTGAACCCGCCCCCAAAACAGATACTGCAACCGCAACTGCTGTCGCGCGCCACGAAGCAGGCGCGCGAAAAAACCGATGTATCGTCATAACGGAATCAACCTAAAAAGGGAAAATCAGGCTCGGGCTTTTGGCCTGAAATAATATCGGCAAGAACCTTGCCAGACCCGACACCCATCGTCCACCCCAGCGTGCCGTGACCAGTATTCAGGTACAAATTGGATATTTTTGTACGCCCGATAAGTGGCACATTAGACGGGGTAGACGGGCGCAGGCCCGACCAAAACTGAACGTTATCAAAATCGAGTGCGGAAGGGAATAGACCCTTCGCCAGAGACACCATATTCTGACACCGATTTGTGTTTAAAGCACGACTATAGCCGGACAATTCGGCGGTACCTGCCATACGCAAGGTATCGCCCAGACGGCTGAACACGACCTTGTGCTCGCTATCGGTGATGCTGACTTCGGGGGCTGCGTCAGGGTTGATGATTTTAAACGTGGCCGAGTACCCTTTGGCCGGGTACACCAGGCACCGTACGCCCACGGGGTTGACCAGGTGTGGCGTAAATGCCCCCAGCGCCGCCACATAGGCATCGGCCGTCACCTCACGGAAAACACCTTCGGCATCAATCACCTCTACGCCCGTAATGCGCCCGCCTTCGGCGCGCAGGCGGTTAACCTGGGTTGAAAACATGAATTCAACACCGGCATGACGGGCTTTTCGAGCCAAGGCGCTGGCAAACATATGAATGTCGCCGCTTTCATCAGTCGCCGTGTAATCGCCACCCACAATGTCATGAATGGCCGGCTCAAGTGCCGGTTCAAGCGCCAGCACTTCATCCACGCTGACTATTCGACGATCAACGCCAAAGTCGCGCATATAGCTGGCCGCCGTCTGCGAAGACTCGAACTGTTCGGGGTCGCGATAAATATTCAGAATACCGCGCGACAAGTGATGGTAATGGATATCAAGGTCGTCGCGCATCGTGCGCAGGGTTTGTAAGCTGTACTCGGCCAGGCTGACCATTGCCCGGATATTTTGCGGCACGCGTTTGGGCAGACATTCGCGTAAAAATGCCAAGCCCCACGCCCACTGGCGCCAATCGGCTTGCGGGCGAAAGACCATAGGCGCGTTGTCGGACATCAGCCACTTGAGTAACTTTAGAGGGGCCTGCGGATTCGCCCAGGGTTCGGCATACGACACTGAAATTTGCCCGCCATTGGCGCGGCTGGTTTCCTGGGCAGGCCCGGGTTCGCGGTCGATAACCACCACCTCGTGGCCCGCCTGATTCAGCCACCAGGCCGTAGAGATCCCAATAATGCCACTGCCCATTACCACTACTTTCATGACGCTTACCTTTGAATGACAGTCTGTTGGCCTTAAACGACGCGCACCCGTAAGGGCAACAAGCGCTTAGCCTTTGTGCGTATCGGCCTGCGACGTAAAGGCGTCGGCGTAAAACTCGGCCTCGGGCAAACCGTTGTCGCGTACAAAATCGCGACGCGCCGATTCGACCATAACCGGCGCACCGCAGGCGTAAACCTGATAACCCGACAAGTCGGGGATGTCTTGCTGCACGGCCTGATGAACAAAACCTGTACGACCCGCCCACTGGTCTTCGGGCTGGGCGTCGGAAATAACAGGCACATAACGAAAGCCCGGCAACGCCTGTTGGAAGCCGTTAGCCAGTTCGTGCATGTATAAATCGGCCGGACGTCGCCCGCCCCAGTACAACACGGCCGGGCGTGTGTTGCCCGTAGCCATCATGCGCTCGATCATGGCTTTAACTGGCGCAAAACCTGTGCCGCTGGCCAGAAACACAATAGGCTTGTCGGTGTCCTCTCGTAAAAAGAACGAACCCAACGGGCCTTCAATACGCAAAATTTCGCGAATCTTCATGCCTGTATCGCCGACCCCGAACACATGATCAGTAAACACACCGCCCGGCATATGGCGAACATGCAGCTCGACACGATTGTTTTCGGACGGCGGATTGGCCATGGAGTAACTGCGTCGTTGCCCGTCTTTAAGAATGAACTCTATGTACTGACCCGCGTAATAACGGAAAGGTTCCGCCGGCGGCAACTGCAGATCAATGACCATGACGTCGTCGCGAATACGATTCAACCCCATGACGCGCGATGGCATTTTGCGGATCTGGATATCACTGGCCATGCGGATTTCTTGCGCCTCGATGAGCAGGTCGGACGTAGGCTTTGCCTGACAAAACAGGGTATAGCCTTCGGCCAACTCTTCGGGCGACAGCATTTGTGCGGGCGACGACCCGGCCTCGAAGGAGCCCGAAACCACCCGCCCCTTGCATGTAGAACACGCTCCGGTACGGCAGCTATAAGGCAAAATGATATCGGCCGCCAACGCGCCATCGAGCACGGTGCTGCCAGGCTCGACATAGAACTCGTGATTCGACGGCTGTACGGTAACTTTGAAACTCATGACGACACAAAAACAGATTAGGTTAGCCCGCTATTTTAAGCCGGGCGAATAAGCGGCTGCTTGACTTTCGCGTCGAGCATCTTGCCCTTGCGCGCACGCTTGCCCACGTATTCGGCCAAGGCCGGTATGTCGAGCACGATATCGGTTTGCTTGTTACGGTAAACCCCGCTGACGCAAACACCCGCAGGCCCGATGGCCGCCCACTGGCTTAGGGTATCACCCTCGTCAAGCCCCATCAAAATTGTTCCCCGGCCACCACCTGACAAGACCTTGAACTCTTCAAGCCCTACGACCAGGAAACGGCCTTTGCGCGTCAGCATGGCCAAATGACTGCTGCCAGACGCAATAGCAAGTGGCTTGAGCATGACGTCTTTGTCTTCAAGCGTGACAAATTGCTTACCTGCACGCTGGCGCGTGCTCATGTCTTTTAACGAGGCGATAAAACCATAACCCGACTGCGTGGCAACAAAATACCGTTGTGCGTCGGGGCCGGCCACCATATGCACCACCCGGCTGCCCTGCTCGATGTCGACCATCGCAGTAATAGGTTGGCCGTCGCCACGCGCCGAAGGCAAAGCGGACACTGGCACTGTATACACACGGCCCGTAGAAGAAAACGCAATCAGGTTCTCAGTGCTACGGCACTCGATCGCATCGTATAGGGCATCGCCCATTTTGAAGCTGAACTGCGCGGGATCGTGGCCGTGCCCCTGCCTTGCCCGCAACCACCCTTTCTGGGAAATAATCACGGTGACGGGCTCATCGACCACTTTAGTTTCAAGCACGGCCCGCTCGGCGGTTTCAATTAGCGTGCGACGATCATCGCCATACTGTTTGGAATCGGCTTCAATTTCGCGAATAATCAAGCGCTTCAATGATGACGGGTTAGCCAGCAACTCTTGCAGCTTGGCCTGCTCTTCTTTTTGCTCGGCAAGCTCTTTTTCTATTTTGAAACCTTCCAGCCGCGCCAACTGGCGCAACCGCATTTCAAGAATATCTTCGGCCTGGCGCTCGCTTAGCGAGAACCGGGTCATCAGCGCCTCACGCGGATCATCGGACTCACGAATGGTCTGGATGACCTCGTCGACATTCAGGTAAACCACCATGCGCCCTTCAAGCACATGGATACGGTCAGTGACCTTATCTAAGCGGAACTGGGTACGACGCGTAACGGTTTGCGTGCGGAACCCCAACCATTCGACAAGCACATCGCGCAATGCGCGCTGGCCTGGACGCCCATCGGTACCAATACACACCAGGTTGACTGAAGCGCTGCCTTCTAGGCTGGTTTGCGCCAATAGGGTGTTGACGAACTCATCGCGATCGATGCGACTGCTTTTGGGCTCGAAAACCAATCGCACAGCAGCCTGCTTACCCGATTCGTCGCGGACCGCATCCAGCAAATTCAGCATAAGCGCCTTGGTTTGCTGCTGCTCGGTGGTCAGGCTCTTTTTACCCGCCTTTACTTTCGGGTTGGTACGGTCTTCGATTTCTTCAAGAATTTTCTGGGCCGATGTTCCCGGCGGCAACTCAGTCACCACCAGTTGCCACTGACCACGCGCCATGTCCTCGAATTGCCAGCGCGCGCGGGCCTTCAAAGAGCCCCGGCCACTGCGATAAACCGCAGCGATGTCTTCCGGAGACGAAATAATTTGCGCGCCCCCGGCAAAATCGGGCCCCGGCACCAGTGCCATCAGTTCATCGTCGTCGAGCTTGGGGTTACGCAACAAAGCCACGCAAGCCTGGGCGATCTCACGCAAATTATGCGACGGGATTTCGGTGGCCATACCTACGGCAATACCCGAAGCCCCGTTAAGCAACATGACGGGCAAGCGCGCTGGTAACAATTGCGGCTCTTTCTGGCTACCATCGTAGTTGGGCGCAAAATCGACCGTACCCTCGTCGAGTTCGTCGAGCAACACCTTTGAAAACGGCGTCAGACGTGCTTCGGTGTATCGCATGGCTGCGGCGTTATCGCCATCGCGAGAACCAAAATTGCCTTGCCCGTCGACAAGCGGGTAGCGCAGGGAAAAGTCTTGCGCCATACGCACCATGGCATCGTAGGCAGCCTGATCGCCGTGCGGGTGATACTTGCCCAGCACATCGCCAACCACACGCGCCGACTTGACCGGCTTGGCGTTGGGCCCCAGCCCCATGGCATCCATGGCATACAAAATACGACGTTGCACGGGCTTTTGCCCATCGGCTACTTCGGGCAAAGCGCGCCCGCGCACCACCGACACCGCATAATCAAGATAGGCTTGTTCGGCGTAGTGGCCCAGCGTGAGCTGTTCGCCGTCGTCGCCGCCGTCAAACAAGCCGGGTTGAGTGTTGTCCATAAAAAGTGTTGTCCTGCTTTATTTAGTTAGACGTCGACATCGGCAAGATTGCCTTTCTCTTCGAGCCAGGCGCGGCGCTGCGCCGATTCGCCCTTACCCATCAGCATGTCGAACATTTCTACGGTGCCTTTCACACCCAGCTCGCCGCACGACACCACCATCAGGCGGCGGGTGTCCGGGTTCATGGTGGTTTCCCAAAGTTGCTCGGCACTCATTTCGCCCAGGCCTTTGAAGCGGCTGATGCTCCAGGACCCCTCGCGCACGCCTTCGGCACGCAACTTATCTTGTACCGCTTCGAGTTCGCCCTGATCGAGACAATACAGCTTGCGCGCCGGGCGCTTACCCAATGCGGGAACATCGACCCGAAACAGGGGCGGCCGGGCAATATAAACGTGCCCCGATTCGACCAGACGGGGGAAGTGCCGAAAAAACAACGTGAGCAACAACACCTGAATGTGGGAACCGTCGACGTCGGCATCCGACAAAATACAAACACGTCCGTAACGCAATCCGGACAGGTCAACGGTGTCATCCGGACCGTGCGGGTCGACACCGATCGCGACCGAGATATCGTGAATTTCGTTATTGGCAAAAAGCCGGTCACGCTCGACTTCCCACGAATTAAGCACCTTGCCGCGCAGGGGCAAAATAGCCTGAAACTCTTTGTCGCGCCCCATTTTTGCAGAGCCCCCGGCAGAGTCACCCTCGACCAGGAACAGCTCGGTACGCGACGCGTCGGAAGACTCGCAATCGGTCAGTTTGCCAGGCAATACGGCAACGCCCGAGCTTTTACGCTTTTCGACTTTTTGCGCTGAACGGGCCCGCGCCTGAGCCTGACGAATAGCGCTTTCGGCTAGTTTCTTACCAGCCTCGACGTTGGCGTGCAAGACCAGTTCGAGCGCGTTCTTAACGTAAGCACTGACCAACCGGACCGCATCGCGACTATTTAAGCGCTCTTTGATCTGGCCTTGAAACTGTGGGTCGAGCACTTTGGCCGACAACACAAAACTGGCGCGTGCAAAGACGTCTTCGGGTAACAGGCGCACCCCTTTGGGAATAAGGTTGTGCAGTTCGGCGAAGGATTTGACCGCATTGAACAAACCGTCACGCAGACCCGCCTCGTGAGTCCCGCCCGCCGGGGTGGGAATCAGGTTGACGTAAGACTCACGCACAACATTACCCTCGGATGTCCAGACCACCGCCCAATGCGCGCCCTCGCCTTCCGAAAAACTGTCGTCGTCGGCGCCGGCATACTGGCGCCCTTCGAAGAGCGGCACAATGCGCTCGGCATCGCCCAGGGCTTCGTCAAGGTAACTGCGCAAGCCATCGGCATATTGCCATTGACGGGTTTCACCGGTTTTTTCAACAGTCAGCGACACTTTGATGCCGCTGAGCAACACAGCTTTGCTGCGCAACGAATGGACCAGTTCGGCCGCCGGAATGACTGCAGAATCGAAATACTGCGGATCGGGCCAGACACGAACGCGGGTGCCGGTTCTTTTTTTAGGTACCGACTGCAGCGGTTGCAAGGGTTCGATAACCTCGCCGTGCCCGAACACCAGACGATGCGTCAACCCGTCACGCATCACATCAACCTCAAGCCGCGTGGACAACGCATTCGTGACCGACACGCCCACGCCGTGCAAGCCCCCCGAGAAGGCATAGGCCCCCCCGGCCTTTTTGTCGAATTTGCCGCCGGCATGCAGTCGCGTAAACACAATTTCAACCACCGGCACCTGCTCTTCGGGATGCAAGCCCACCGGAATGCCACGCCCGTCGTCTTCGACGGAAATGCTGCCGTCGGTGTGCAGGGTCACGCTGATTTGCGTGCCAAACCCTGCCAAAGCTTCGTCGGCAGCGTTGTCGATAACCTCTTGCAGAATATGCAGCGGGTTTTCGGTGCGGGTATACATGCCCGGGCGCTGGCGTACCGGTTCAAGTCCTTTCAGAACCCGAATCGATGCTTCGTCGTAGTGTGGTGTCGTAGCCAAGGTTTCCCCAAAAATCTGGTGGACGAAAAAACAGTATTTTGCCTCAGATCCGCTAACCTGGTAGTCAGCAAAACCCGGCAGATGTTATGCTTAGTATAGTTTTTAGTAACTCAAACCTTTATTTCAATACCATGAGCGAACTCATCAAAAACGTTACCGACGCCAGCTTCGAAGCCGACGTTCTTCAAGCCGACGGCCCTGTCCTGGTCGACTACTGGGCTGCATGGTGCGGGCCCTGCAAAATGATCGCCCCGCTGCTAGACGAAGCGGCCAAGACATACCAAGGTCGTGTTACTATTGCCAAGCTAAACGTTGACGAAAACCCCGACACCGCTGCAAAATTTGGTGTACGAGGCATCCCGACGCTCATGCTGTTCAAAGACGGCAAGGCAGCCGCCACTAAAGTAGGCGCGCTCACCAAGTCTCAGCTTGGCGCCTTTCTCGACGACGCCGTCTAACTCCAACTAACCGTTTTTCACTTGCGCGCAGGCCTGTCCAGGCCTGCCACTAGCTCAACTTCCCTTCTTCCCCTCTCATGCATCTCACCGAACTCAAAGCGCTGCACGTTTCGCAGCTGCTCGAAATGGCTGCCAGCCTGGATATCGACAACGCCAGCCGCCTGCGCAAACAAGAAATCATGTTTGCCATCATGAAGCGTCGCGCCAAACAAGGCGAACAGATCTTCGGCGACGGCGTTCTCGAAGTCCTGCCCGACGGTTTCGGCTTTTTGCGTTCCCCCGACACGTCTTATCTGGCCAGCACCGACGACATCTATATTTCGCCGTCCCAGATCCGCCGTTTCAATTTGCATACGGGCGACTCCATCGAAGGCGAAGTGCGCACACCGAAAGACGGCGAACGCTACTTTGCCCTGGTCAAGGTCGACAAGGTCAACGGCATGCAACCCGAGGCCATCAAGCACCGGATCATGTTCGAAAACCTGACCCCGTTGCACCCCAATCAGGTCATGACGCTCGAACGCGACATCAAAAGCGAAGAGAACATCACCGGCCGTATCATGGACATCTTTGCCCCTATCGGCAAAGGCCAGCGCGCCCTGATCGTTGCCAGCCCCAAATCGGGTAAAACGGTCATGATGCAGCACATTGCACATGCCATTACCACCAATTACCCCGAAGCCACGGTCATTGTGCTGCTGGTCGACGAACGCCCTGAAGAAGTCACCGAAATGCAGCGCACCGTGCGCGGCGAGGTCGTGGCGTCGACGTTCGACGAGCCCGCCACCCGTCACGTTCAGGTGGCCGAAATGGTCATCGAAAAAGCCAAGCGTCTGGTCGAACTCAAAAAAGACGTCGTCATTTTGCTCGACTCCATCACCCGCTTGGCGCGCGCCTACAACACGGTGGTGCCCTCGTCGGGCAAAGTGCTTACCGGGGGTGTCGACGCCAATGCACTGCAACGCCCCAAACGCTTCTTCGGTGCGGCACGCAACCTCGAAGAAGGCGGCTCGCTGACCATCATTGGTACCGCCCTGATCGAAACCGGCAGCCGCATGGACGAGGTCATCTACGAAGAGTTCAAAGGAACCGGCAACTCCGAGGTCCACCTCGAACGTCGTCTGGCTGAAAAACGCGTCTATCCGGCCATAAATCTGAATAAATCCGGCACCCGCCGCGAAGAGCTCCTCATCAAACCCGATCTGCTCCAAAAAGTCTGGGTCCTGCGCAAATTCATCCACGACATGGATGAGGTTGCCGCCATGGAGTTCATCCTCGATAAAATTCGCGCTACTAAAAACAACGCCGAATTCTTCGACATGATGAAGAAATGATTTACCGCCCCTAAGCCTCTCAACCGAGAGGCTTAGTGCATCTTGGCTGTCTTGCGCATCCGGGGTGTATCCACGGGCAGCTTGCCAACAACAATAACAGTCAACAAAAACAAAACGTTTCTTTCTCTCGTTATCAATCACAAAGGCAAACCCTTTGGGTGCGTCTGCGTGAGCAACTTAAGAAAAACAGCCAATGAAACTACCCAGTCTTAACCAGTTCCTGGATCAGGTCCAGGCGCGTGACCCTCACCAGCCTGAGTTTATGCAGGCCGTCAAAGAGGTCATGATTTCGCTTTGGCCTTTCATCGAACAAAACCCCCGCTATGCCGAACAGGGCTTGCTGTCGCGTCTGGTCGAACCCGAACGCGTCATTCAGTTCCGTGTGTCCTGGGTCGACGACAAGGGCCAGGTCCAAACAAACCGCGCCTTCCGCATTCAACACAGCTCAGCTATCGGTCCCTTCAAGGGCGGCATGCGTTTTCACCCCTCAGTGAACCTGTCTATCCTGAAATTCCTGGCATTCGAGCAAACTTTCAAGAACGCACTGACCACGTTGCCCATGGGCGGCGGTAAAGGCGGCTCTGACTTCGACCCCAAAGGCAAGTCCAATGGCGAAGTCATGCGTTTCTGCCAGGCGCTCATGATCGAACTGTATCGCCACCTTGGCCCCGATACCGACGTACCGGCTGGTGATATTGGTGTTGGCGCTCGCGAAGTCGGCTTCATGGCCGGCATGATGAAAAAACTGTCGAACTCGTCGGCCAGTGTTTTCACAGGCAAAGGTCTGACATTCGGTGGCAGTCTGATTCGCCCCGAAGCCACCGGCTACGGTACGGTTTACTTCGCTGAAGAAATGCTCAAGCATGCGGGCAAATCGCTCGACGGCCTGACTGTTTCGGTGTCCGGCTCGGGCAACGTCGCACAGTACGCCATCGAAAAATGCATGCAAATCGGTGCCAAGGTCATCACTGTCTCCGACTCCGACGGCTGCGTAGTAGACCCGGCAGGTTTCACACCCGAGAAACTCGCGTTGCTCATGGACATCAAGAACAACCGCCGCGAGCGACTGACCACCTACGCCAAAGAGCTTGGCCTGACCTACGAACAAGGCAAGCGCCCATGGCACGTGCCCGTCGACGTTGCTCTGCCCTGCGCAACCCAGAACGAGCTTGAAATCGACGATGCTAAAACGCTCATTAAAAATGGCGTCTTGTGTGTTGCCGAAGGTGCGAACATGCCCTCAACCATCGAAGCCGCAGATGCCTTCATCGAAGCGGGTGTACTGTACGCACCGGGCAAAGCCAGTAACGCCGGTGGTGTCGCGGTATCGGGCCTCGAAATGAGCCAGAACGCCGCCCGTTTGTCGTGGCCCCGTGAAGAGGTCGACCACAAACTGCACGCAATCATGCGCGACATTCACGAAAACTGCGTCCGTTATGGCCAGAATGGCAATGCGGTCAATTACGTCAATGGTGCGAACATCGCTGGCTTCGTCAAAGTCGCCGACGCCATGTTGCAGCAAGGTGTTTATTGATCGGAGTCTGACATCGTGAACCGCAAGATTGGGTTGGCCAACGCATAGCCAAGCGCTGCGAAGGCCAACCCCTTCTTTCATTTACGACTGTGGTTTTTATTCGCCCGCTGCGCTTTTTATATTGCCGTTACCGGCGCTTTGCTTGTCGGTAACTTCTTGCAGCCGGGGTTCGTCCCATTTGCCCGTTACCTGGTAATGCAGGGTCATTGCTCGCGATAACGGCGCCTTTAATAGCCACTGCGTCAAAAACGCGCCTACCCCGACAATGGGGTTGATGGCAATGCCCGCCAATGCGGCGCCACTCATATCCAGGTTGGGCACAACCATAGCCTGCAAGTTCAGGGTTTCGTCGACCAAATTAACATCGCCCCCCAGGCTGATATTACCGACAGGCCCTTCGACGCGATAGTTGTTGGTCGTCATCACGCCACGCTCGATGGCCAGCGTGCCCCCAAAAGAGTCGAATGGAAACCCCTCACGGAACATACCGTTGGGGTTCAGATCGAACGTCAACAGACGTTGGATAGACTGGAATGACAATAACTCCAGAATTCTTGCAGATCTTGAATTAACCGAACTGAACCGCCCTTTGCGCAAGTCGAGCTGCAACTGGCCACTGATGTCAGCGCGACTGAAGCGCCAGGGCATATTGCCCCAGCGAATGTTCCCGCTCATCGACCCATTGCCACCCGAGACCGTATCGGGCATGCCCAGACGCTCAAGCAATCCACCGAGGTCGGCAACTTTAAGCTCCGCATCCAGCGACAAACCACGGTCTGGCCCCGACAATTTCCAAAGCCCCGTTCCTTCGAGCTCGGCTGACTCATTCTTGATACTTAAACGATTCAGCTCCCACTGCTTCGTCTGCGGCGTATTCAGGCCCGAGACCATCAGCTGACCCAACGGTTTGCCATACAAGGTGAAGTTGCGGACCTCCAGCGCAAGCTCCGGGATATCGAAATGCTCCAGGCCGGTTTCATCAGGCGCCTGATCGGCCTTAGATGCCTCACCGTCTTGCCCGGCACGTCCCAGGGCTAGGCGCTCGAATTTGCCGTCTACCGCTTCACGTTGGTCCCCATTGGCCTCTTTCCAGAACAAGGTCCCGGCTGTTTCAGTTGCGCTGACATCAATACGCCACTGCGCCATGGGTTGATACGCGGCGGTTAACGTCGCCTTTTCAAGCTCAAGCCCATACACTTTAAGCTGCCCCGCCTGCACTCGAAGTTGGCGTAACGAAGGCAATAAAGGCAGTTTGCGCGAGCCCGTTGTCTTTACAGACGCGCGCCCCGATAGACTGCGATCGAACTCGTCCACGATATCCATCCAGATATCGGCATCAATTTCGGGATAACGGGCATCTACTGCAAGGCCGCGGGCGGGCAACACCGGTGTCTGCCCAACGCCAATGGCCACCGCATCGAAATAAGCCTGGGCGTCGCGAGCGACACGCCGCAACAGGCGCAAGCGGATGTCGTTGGGCAAACTAACGTCAAGACGCGCCGAACCGCCGTCCAAAGGTACCCATTCGGCACGCAACGTACGCTGCTGCTGCGCATCTTTACCCACCGGTTCTGGGAAATCGGCCGACAACCCCTGCAATGTCGATTGGACGGCCATGGCGTAACGACGGGTGGGTAAGCGTCGGACGGTGCCGGTGTAATCTATAGCGCCAGACAACCGCTTCATGCCTTCGAGATCTACAAACTCAGCCAGCGCATTGGCTGCAATGCGCCCCTCAAGAGCCAAACCCTTGCGCCCTCCCCCTATGCCGCCTCGCGCCGCCAACGGCCCACCCAAAAAAGTAGCTTTTAGGTTATCGGTGTCCAGCCCCGTGTCAGAGAAGTTCAGATGCCCGCTCACTTGCTGCAATGCGGGGACGTCCGGATCAAGCACGACCTGACCGCCATCAAATAAAATTTGCCCCTGGACTTTGGTGTCGTCGGTATTCAACAAGGGGACGCGCAACTTCAAGGGTACCTGCCACTGCCCGTCGGCCTGGGCCAGGTCTAGGGCGTTATCAAGCAAGCCACCAAGCGGAGAGTGATGTGCCAATGCCAGATAGGACGATGCTGGTGCCACCGATGCCCCCTGCACCGTCAGTACCGCATCGAACTCGATATTTGGAATGCGCGCCTTCACCTCTGTCAAAGCAATCGCAACATTTTCGGCAGGGCTGACTTGGGCAGATTCAGCAAACAAACGGAGGTCGACCCGATCGAGCATCACCAAGCCTTTCACGTCCGTCAGTCGAGGCCAACCGGGCCCGTTTGCATCAGCCGGCGCATAATCAATATCGGTATCTTCAAAACGACCGGCAATCTGAAACTTGCCCTGATCGGGGGCTTCGCCGAACGGAAAATAATCGAGCGGGCCGGCCAACACGATATCGGCCGATAGCAACTGCCCGGAAATCAACCCATAGCCCAACCATTCGCGCGCGTCAGGGTCGACCGATTTTGGCAAATGCGCGCCAATTTGATTCAGACTGGCCCGATTGAACCGCCCTTTAAAGTCTGCGACACCCGCCGTACCCGCATCACCCTGCTGCCATTGCCCCTGAAGCACCAAATCCATGGCGTCGCTAACCACATGAGCCTGCCGTACCGGCACCACAAAACGTTGCCCGGCGTCTAACTGAAATGCCCCGTCAAGAGCAATACGCTCAAAAGACAACGCGCTCTCGAAGACGTCGGGCATCGACAATTGCAGCTGTTCGGCCCGAAGCCGCCACTGCACTTCATCGCCTTCCACAGCAGGCGTAGGCCGGCTTTGCTCGACACCCAGCGCTTCAAAAATGGCTTTGATGGCAGACCATGGCCCGCCCGCATACACCTGCACATTTCCAGCCTGAATATAGTGGGACTCAAGCTCATCAAGCTGCCATCGGCCTTCGTTGATATGCACATCGGCCGTGATGACGGGCGACTGCCCCGGCAGCACATCAATCCACCATTGGCCCGAAACCTCGCCTTGGGTTAGATGCTGCGGAATATCGATCCAGGGCGCCCACGCCTGTGGCTGCAACTGAGTCATGCGTGTGTGAAGACGCCCGGACCAGGCATCCGGATCCGTGAGTTCTAGGGTTTGATCTTTATACTGAATTTCAGCCGACAAGCTGAGCGCCCCTGCCAGCGCCGCCGGTGCATTAAGCGTCAACGATGCCTGATACCCCTGGCCCGCCTTCATGAACTGCAAGGTCACATCGTCAAGCGTCAAGGGCCGGCCATCGCGCATTTCGTCGCGCCAGCGCAGTGTTGCGTGATCAAGGGCAATGTAGCGTTGCGCCAACAACCATTGGGCAAACGGATGCGGCGTGTCAGATGTACTACCATCATCGGCTTCAAGGGGTTGACCCATAAGCCATATACGGCCATCGGGCCCACGACGGATGTCGAGCGTCAGTCCAGTGGCTTCGAGACCCAGCAGCCTGATCTGCCCGCCCAGCAAACCCAGCCAATGCAATTGCGCGTTAACCTGGGGCAAAGAAAACACCTGCCGCCCCTGGGCGTTGTTCACGGCCAGTTGCTCGACCTGCAGGGATGGATTAAGCCCCGACCACGACGCCGACACCTTGCCTAGCGTGACAGGACTGCCCAGGGCGCCCGACAACTGCTGTTCGATGTAAGGACGCCAGTTGTCGATATTAGGCAGAACCCAGTAACGTACCCCTAGCACCAGGGCGGCCAGCACAAAGTAAAGCACCAGCGCCGTGCGGCCCAGCCAACGGATATAGGGGTAGATCTGACGCACGTGGGAGTATGTTTACCGGAACAGGGGGTTTTGTTGTATCTTTTGGAGTCTTATACCCGAATTATGCCTTAGCGTCTTCAATTACCCCATACCTGGCTGCAATCATGTCCCGTATTTCACTTGCACCGGCATTGCGCTGGTCGGGCGCTTTGCGCCGCAAAACCAGCGCCCACCCCGGCTTCGAATCATGGCTTGAACAGGCCAGCGGCCAATCTGTATCCGCGTCACTTATCGACAGCTGGTTTACCGAGCTGGCAGGGCACGAACTGACGGCCCCTGCCCCAACGCTCGACGTGCTGCGCAAAGCACTGCGCCAGACACGCGAACGGGTGTTCTATACCCTGCTGGTGCGCGACCTCGCCGGCCTGGCCCCACTCGAAGAGGTAGTCGGCGCCATGAGCCACTTTGCCGACCTGGCCATTGCTCAGGCCTACCGGGCAGTGGCGGCAGACCTGGCAGGGGTACATGGCATCCCCCTTGATCCCGCCACAGGCAACCCTCAAGAAATGCTGATCATCGGCATGGGCAAACTAGGCGGACGCGAACTGAATGTCTCGTCAGACATCGACCTGATCATGCTGTACGGCGAAGAGGGCGAAACCGACGGGCGCCGCCGCATCAGTCACCACGAGTTTTACGGGCGCCTCACGCAGCGCATGATGCCGGTTTTGTCAGAACCCGACGCCAATGGGCAAGTTTTCCGCACCGATTTGCGCCTGCGCCCCGATGGCGACTCAGGGCCTCTGGCCTGGAGCCTGGACGCCCTTGAAAATTACCTGATTACGCAGGGTCGCGAGTGGGAACGCTATGCGTGGCTGAAAGGTCGAGTGATTCCTGCCCAGGCATTTGCCGGCAGCAATATGCGCCAGCAAGAGGCCCAGCTCGAGGCCCTTCGCAAACCTTTCGTCTACCGCAAGTACTTCGACTTTGACGCATTGTCGTCGCTTCGGGCCCTGCGCGAACGTATTCGCGAAGACTGGAATCGGCGAGCCAGCCAGCGCAACGGCATCGACGCCACACACAATATCAAGCTCGGCGACGGCGGCATTCGCGAAATCGAATTTGTGGTGCAACTGAATCAGCTGATTCGTGGGGGACGTATCCCATCGCTGCAAAAGCGGGGACTGTTAAAAGCACTACAGCAACAAGTCATTACCGGAGTTATCGACGAAACGCTGGCCAAACGGCTTGAGTCGGCTTACGTATTTTTGCGCCGCACAGAACATTTGTTGCAGTATCGCGAAGACGAACAAACGCATTTACTGCCTCACAACCCGCAGCTTCGCGAAGACTTGGCCACCGCCATGGGGATGACGGTCGGCGAATTTGAAGAAACCCTGGCCGCCCACCGTGCCTTCGTCAATGGTACTTTCCGCAACGCCTTCCGGCTTGCTGGTATGGGGGACGACGGCGAAACTACGGCCAAAGCGCCCGAGCCCGAGCCTGGCACCGCTACCGCAGCCGACGATGCCATGGCCCGACATATCGAAACTCATTTCGGCAGCCCGAACGAAACACTGCTTCAGCGTATCGACAGCCTGCGCCAAAGTCACCGAGTGCGCAGCCTGCCCACCACCAGCCGCCGACGTCTCAAGGCCCTGTTGCCAGCCATTATCGAAACAGCCGCCAAGACCGCCAACCCCGAACAAACGGCGCTGCGCCTGCTCGAACTGATCGAACAAATCGTGCAGCGCAGCCCGTACCTGGCGCTGCTGGCCGAATACCCCGAGATTCTGGCCCGCGTCGCCCGGATTGTGGGTGCCAGCCCGTGGGCGGCGCAATACTTGCGTCAGTATCCGCTTCTGCTCGACAGCCTGATCGAGTGGCACTCCCTCATGGCGCCACCCGACTTCGTCGAACTCGCGCAGCATATGCGTAGCGAACTCGATGCCTGCATGCTGCCGACCGGGCAGCCCGACGTCGAACAGCAAATGAACCTGATGCGCGACATCCAGCGTCAGGTCAGTTTTCAGTTACTAGCGCAAGATCTGGGCGGCGTACTCAGCGTCGAACAACTGGCCGACCAGCTCTCGGCGCTAGCCGATATGCTGCTGGCGGAAACCATTCAACGCGTCTGGCCGCTGGTTCAACCCAAGGGTCAGACCGTCTCCCCCCTGCCGGCGCCCCGGTTTGCCGTCATTGCCTATGGCCGGCTAGGGGGTAAAGAAATCGGTTACGCGTCTGACCTCGACCTGGTCTTTGTATACGACGACGATCGCGACGATGCTGGTGAAATATACGCCAAACTGGGCCGCCGCATGGCCTCGTGGCTATCTACCATGACCTCATCGGGCCGTTTGTACGAAATCGACCTGCGCCTGCGCCCCGACGGCGACGCCGGCGTGCTGGCCGTGTCGCTTGATGCCTTTGAACAGTATCAGCTTGAACATGCCTGGCCTTGGGAACATCAGGCTATTACGCGCGCCCGTTTTGCCGCCGGAGACCCGACCGTAGGCGCACGATTCGAAGAAATCAGGCAGCGTGTTTTGCTCTTGCCGCGCGACCCCAACAAACTGCGTGACGAGGTCAAGGTGATGCGCGAAAAAATCGCGGCCGGCCACCCCAACCCCACCGAGCTGTTCGACCTCAAACACGATCGTGGTGGCATGGTTGATATCGAATTCATTACGCAATACCTGGTGCTCTCAACATCGACCGCCCACCCCGAGCTGCTCGACAACCTGGGCAATATTGCCCTGTTAGGTCTGGCCGCACGCGCCGGCCTGATACCGCAACAACTGTCAGCCCAAGTTGCCGATGCCTATCGGGTGTTTCGAAAGGCGCAGCACGAAATGCGACTGCAGGGTAACGATATTGCGCGAATTCCTGCTGATCAGTTCCTGCCTGAACGCGAGGCCGTATGCGCGCTCTGGAAGGCGGTCATTGGTGATTGAACCCAAGCCCCAGGGTAAAACACGCCCGTCGGCGCTGGCCCTTTTGAATTTCCGGCAGCCCGCTTAAAATAACGGTATGACTGACATTAAACGCCCCATCCTCGATCTGCCCGAATCACGCAAGAAAGTCTTGCTGCATTCTTGTTGCGCCCCCTGTTCCGGCGAAGTCATGGAAGCCATGACAGCGTCAGGGATTGATTACGCCATTTACTTTTACAACCCCAACATCCACCCTGACCGCGAATACGACATTCGCAAAAACGAAAACATCCGTTTTGCACAAGAGCACGGTATAGAATTCATCGATGCCGATTACGACCGCGACAACTGGTTTGAACGCGTCAAAGGCCTGGAAAACGAACCCGAACGCGGCGAACGCTGTACGCAGTGTTTCGATATGCGCTTCGAGCGCACCGCCCTGTATGCCTACGAAAACGGTTACGACACCATCACCAGTTCGTTGGGCATTTCTCGCTGGAAAGACATGAACCAGATCAACGGGTGCGGCGAACGCGCAGCAGCGCGCTACCCCGGCATGTTGTACTGGACATACAACTGGCGTAAAGGCGGCGGGTCGGCCCGCATGATCGAAATCAGCAAACGCGAAAACTTCTACCAACAAGAATACTGCGGCTGCATCTATTCGCTGCGCGACACTAATCGCCACCGCAGGGCCCAGGGCCGCGATCCCGTGCAAATCGGCGTCAAGTTCTACGGTCGCGAAGAAATCCTCTAGGCCAAATCGCTATCGACCTCAGCCGAGGTCTGTATCGCACTCGAACGCTGCCGGGTCGGGCCGCTCAAACGCCCTCATTCAGCCGGTCATATTTATGCCAAAAACATCGGGCGCCCTGGGGCGCCCGATGTTTTTGGGTAAAGCCGGTGTTACTGCAACGTACGTTCGAACACAAACTTGTCATCCTGCCAATCGACCGGAATCACGTCTTTGGGTCCGAACTTGCCTTCCAGCAACAAACGTGCCACCGGGTTTTCAATGTGCTGCTGAATCGCCCGTTTCAACGGCCGGGCACCAAACACGGGATCAAAGCCTGTTCGAGCCAACTGCGCCAACGCCGCATCCGACACCTCCAGACGCATCTCTTGCTGAGCCAAACGCTGCTGCAAGCGCTGAATCTGGATCTTGGCAATAGACTCGATGTGTTTGGCATCAAGGCCATGGAACACCACAACTTCATCGATACGATTCAGAAACTCGGGACGAAACGACGTTTTGAGCTCCTCCCAGACGACCTCTTTAATGACCTCATAGGGCTGCCCGGCCATACTCTGGATATGTTGCGATCCTAGGTTCGACGTCATCACGACAACCGTATTACGGAAATCGACTGTACGCCCCTGACCATCGGTAAGACGACCGTCATCGAGCACCTGCAACAACACGTTAAAGACATCCGGGTGGGCCTTTTCTACCTCATCCAGCAATATCACACTGTAGGGTTTGCGACGCACCGCTTCCGTCAGATAGCCTCCCTCTTCGTAACCGACATAGCCCGGAGGCGCACCGATAAGGCGAGCCACCGAATGCTTCTCCATGAACTCGCTCATGTCGATACGAATCAGATGCTCTTCAGAGTCGAACAAAAAGTCGGCCAATGCTTTGGTGAGCTCGGTTTTACCCACCCCCGTCGGCCCCAGAAACAGGAACGAACCGTAAGGACGCGACGGATCGGACAAACCCGCACGCGAACGGCGAATAGCGTCGGCCACCAGACTGACTGCTTCGTCTTGCCCAACCACACGGCGGTGCAGATGGTCTTCCATACCCAGCAACTTGGCGCGCTCGCCCTGCATCATTTTAGACACGGGTATGCCGGTGGCGCGTGCCACCACTTCAGCGATTTCTTCGGCGCCCACCTGGGTGCGCAGTAAGCGTGGCTTGTCTGTTTCGGCGGTCTTATCGCCGTCGCCGCTAGCCTCGGCCGCCTTCAGCCGTGCTTCCAGCTCGGGCAATTTGCCGTACTGCAGCTCGGCCAGCTTGTCGAACTGACCCTTGCGTTGCAACTCGGCCATCTCGGCGCGCGTACGCTCGATTTCCTCTTTCACCGACTGTGATCCCTGAACGGCCGCCTTTTCGGCCTTCCAGATTTCTTCGTAATCGTTGTACTCGCGTTGCAGCTTTTCAAGCTCGTCTTCAATCGCTTTCAGGCGGCGCAACGAACCCTCGTCGGTCTCTTTCTTGACAGCCTCACGCTCGATTTTGAGCTGAATAATGCGACGATCCAGCTTGTCCATGACCTCTGGCTTGGAGTCGATCTCCATACGGATGCGCGCCGCCGCCTCGTCGATCAGGTCGATGGCCTTGTCCGGCAGGAAACGGTCGGTAATGTACCGGTGGGAAAGTTCGGCCGCCGCCACAATAGCCGGGTCGGTAATGGCAACACCGTGGTGCAGCTCGTAGCGCTCTTGCAAACCGCGCAAAATGGCAATGGTCGACTCGACGTCGGGCTCGTTAACCAACACCTTCTGGAATCGACGCTCCAGCGCGGCATCTTTTTCAATGTATTTGCGATATTCGTCGAGGGTGGTCGCCCCAATACAGTGCAACTCGCCGCGCGACAAGGCCGGCTTGAGCATATTGCCCGCATCCATGGCACCCTCGGCCTTGCCGGCACCCACCATGGTGTGGATCTCGTCGATAAAGACAATAATGCCGCCTTGGTCTTGCGATAGCTCTTTGAGCACTGCTTTCAGACGCTCTTCGAACTCACCCCGGTACTTGGCGCCGGCCAGCAAGGCCGCCAAATCAAGAGAAAGCACCCGCTTACCCTTCAGGGTTTCGGGCACTTCATTGTTAATAATGCGCTGGGCCAGGCCTTCGACAATCGCCGTTTTACCCACGCCAGGTTCACCGATCAGGACCGGATTGTTTTTGGTGCGACGCTGCAGAATCTGGATGGCACGGCGGATTTCGTCGTCGCGGCCAATCACCGGGTCGAGCTTGCCTTCGCGCGCGCGTTCCGTCAGGTCGGTCGTGTATTTTTTCAGGGCTTCGCGATTAGACTCGCCTTCAGCGTCGGATACCGTTGCGCCACCCCTTACGGCCTCAACTGCGGCCTCGAGCGGCTTGCGTTGAAGGCCAGCCTCGCGCAGCAAACGCCCAGCTTCACCTTTGTCATCGACCAGCGCCAATAAAAAGAGCTCGCTGGCAATATAAGTGTCGCCGCGATTAGACGCCTCTTTGTCGGTACGCGCCAAAGCGGCCTGAAGTTCGCGGCCAACCTGCACATTGCCGCCGGCCCCTTTGACCTGAGGCAGTGCCTTTATGGCCGTATTCAGGCTAGAAGTCAGGCGACTGGTGGCCACACCGGCTCGCGCCAGCAAACTGCCAGTGCCGCTATCGGTATCGGCCAGCAAAGCCGCAAGCACATGCACCGGCTCGATATACTGGTTGTCATTTTGCACAGCCAAGCTTTGCGCGTCGGCAATCGCTTGCTGAAATTTCGTGGTCAATTTGTCGAATCGCATAATCGTCTTTCACTGTAGGGTAAGAGCATCTGCTCGAATGATGATTAAATAAGGCCTGCCAAAGAAATTTCAAGATGTGAAATGGATAAGTTCAAACAACTGGAAAGTTTTGTCGCGGTAGCTGCGCTGGGTAGCCTGTCGGCGGCGGCCCGAGCCCAGGACATCGCCCCCACCATGATGAGCCGACGTCTGGACGCCCTGGAAGCCCGTTTGGGGGTCAAGCTTTTTGTACGATCGACACGCCGCCTGTCGTTGACCTCTGAAGGTGCGCTTTTTCTGGAAGAAGCCCAGCGCATTTTGCGCGACCTGGCCGAAGCCGAAGCCCAAGTGGCCCAAGGCGGGACGCGCCCCAGCGGCCCGCTGCGAATCAGCGCCCCGGCAGGGTTTGGACGGCGCCACATCGCCCCCCTGCTGCCCGACTTTCTGCAACGCTACCCTGACATCAGCATTACGCTTGACCTGAGCGACCGACTGGTCGACCTGATCGACGAACGCTATGACTGCGCCATTCGTATTGGCGACCTGGACAATTCGCAATATGTGGGCATACGGTTGGCCGACAACCGCAGGGTGATCGTCGCCTCGCCCGACTACCTTAACCGTTTCGGCCGTCCCAACACGCCCGACGATCTGGTCAACCACAATTGCCTGTCGTTCGGCACCCAGGGCAACCAATCGCGCGGGTGGCTGCTGAAACAAGAAGGCCACGTCAAAGCATACCGGGTCAAGGGCACCATGAGCAGCAGCGATGGCTCGGTACTGCACGCATGGGCGCTGGCCGGATGCGGCCTGGCATGGCGATCGTTGTGGGAAGTACGCCAGGACATCGATGAAGGCCGCCTGGTCACCGTGCTTGACGAATTCGCCGCTCCGCCCAACGGTATCTTTGCTCTTATGCCCGAACGCCGACATATCCCCCCCCGATTGCAGGTTTTTACCGACATGCTTAAAGTCACGTATGCGCAAACCAGCTACTGGGATTCACACTAAGCATTAATTTTTAAAGCATGTACAATGATCAGACAATCTGCCCATTAGCTTATGCCATAGAGCTATGTGCATATGCCAGCCGCGCATAATCAGTCTGTTTCCTGTATGCAGAAAAAAATCCCGCTGACATCCGATTCCCATCGCTGTTCGACCTGCATGCTTAATAGCCTGTGCCTTCCGGTGGGGATGTCAACTGTCGATATTGCTCGTTTCGAAGAAGTCGTCCAAGAGCGCATACGTATCCCAAAAGGCGACACCCTGTTTGCAACAGGCGATCCAGCCCATGCCATTTACGGCATTCGGTTGGGCTCGATGAAAACCCAACTCGAAGACGCAACCGGCCATATCCAGGTCACCGGCTTTCTGTTGCCTGGCGAAATCGTCGGGCTCGACGGCTTCCTGGAAGGCAAGCAGCTTTCGCACGCCATTGCTCTTGAAGACACCGAAGTCTGTGTTGCCCGGGTCAATGAAATTGACCGCGTTATTGCACATGTGCCGGCGTTACAGCACCAGTTGCGCAGGCTGACCAGCCAAGAAATCAAAAGGTCGCAGCAATTAGTCATGGCGTTGGGCGTGCTGCGCTCCGAACAGCGCCTGGCCGCGTTTTTGGTCAATATGTCGCAACGGCTTTCCATTTTGGGGTATTCGTCAACCGAATTCATTTTGCGCATGAGCCGCGAAGAAATCGGCAGTTACCTGGGCCTGACTTTGGAAACCGTCAGCCGGCTGTTTTCGCGGTTTGCCAAAGAAAACCTCATTCGTATTCATCAGCGCGAAGTCCAGTTGCTCGACTTGCCAGCCCTGCGTGAACTTGCCGGCAGCGACTGCGGCTAAGCGAAGGCAGGCTTCACAAACCATCGTCTTTTAGTTTGGCCGGCCCCTCGGGGGGTGCCATGTACAGCGTCAGCGCACTCGACAACGCCGTGACCACCCAAAAAATAAAAAAGCCTGCGGCATAAACAACCTCGCGGCTGAAATGCATTGAACCGAACACGGCGATGTCTAAAGGGTCGATCAGCGCAAATACTGCGGCACTGCCCGCCCCGGCCAGCAAAAAAGACGGCCATAAAATCCACATTAAAGAATAGCGGTTCATGGCTTGCCCCTTACGTCGTTTTGCGTGGCTGCCGGCGGTGTCTGCAAGGTGCGGTCTGGGCCTACCCGCTTGACGACCAAACCCTGCCGAACGCCCCCATCGGTAATAGCTTCGCCGCTAAAGTGTTTGACCGCCAGCGCAATAGTGATGGCACACCCCACCAACGCCAGAAACGGCCCGGCCATAATGATCCAGGGCCAGGGTTCTTTCCACCAGGGGTTTGTTGTCTTGTTTTGCTCAGTCATGGCTCCACCTGATTATTGTTCGAGTTTACTGAGGTACGTAAAAGCTGGTTTTTTCAGCAACGTTGCGCGGTGCAATTTCCGGGTTTAGGTCGGAAACGATAATTGAAATATCGTGCATGCCCGGCTGTACCTGACCGGCCGGCGCGCGCACGATAACCGGCACCAGTCGGTTGGCCGACCCCTCGACGTAAAAATAAGAGCGTTGTGCGTTTTCGGCCAGCGCAATCGATAACCCTGGCAGGCCATCAGCCCGCAACTGCAAGGTCAGCGGCGCCTCGCTGGTATTCATGATCTGCAAACGGTAAACGTTTTCTATCAGTCCGCCAGCCACTTCTCGGCCCAGCGCCCCACGGTCACGGATGACATCAACCTTAAGCGTCTCGCGAACCACCAGCGCATACAAGAAGCCCGCCATAATGACAACCAGTAAGCCGATGTAGAACAGCACGCGCGGGCGAAACACGCGCTTGCGCGCTTCGGCTTGAGTCAAGCGTTCGGTGATTGCCGAGCCCGATGTATAACGTATCAGACCCTGCGGGTATTCCATTTTGTCCATCACCTGATCACAGGCATCGACACACGCCCCGCACCCTATGCACATATACTGCAGGCCGTCGCGAATATCGATGCCCGTGGGGCAAACCTGCACACACAGACTACAGTCGACGCAGTCGCCCATCCCGGCCTCTTTATGATCGATACGCCGCGAGCGCCCGCCGCGCGGCTCGCCTCGGACGTGGTCGTATGTGACCACAAAGGTATCGTCGTCGACCATAACGCTTTGAAACCGCGCATAAGGGCACATGTACTTGCACACGGCTTCGCGCATAAAGCCGGCATTACCCCACGTGGCAAAAGCGTAAAACACCATCCAGAACCACTGCCAGGGCCCTAGCGACAGCGCCAAAAGGCCTGCGCCCAGCTCGCGGATAGGCGCAAAATAGCCAATAAACGTAAAACCCGTCCAGAAGGCAATAAGTACCCAGACCAGATGCTTGGCCGCTTTCAGCCTGAGTTTTCGCAGTGTCCAGGGTTGCTCATCGAGACGGATGCGCGCCAGGCGATCGCCCTCGATTTTGCGTTCGACCCACATGAAAATTTCGGTGTAGACGGTTTGAGGGCAGGCATACCCACAAAACAACCGACCTGCGATGGCGGTAAACAAAAATAGCGACAACGCCGACAAGACCAGTAAAACGGCCAAATAAACGACGTCTTGCGGCCACAGCACCATGCCAAAAATGTAAAACTTCCGCGCCCCCAGATCGAACAATACTGCCTGACGCCCACCCCACTCCAGCCAGGGCAGCCCGTAGAAAATGATCTGGGTAAAAAACACCATGATGATGCGCCAGCGGGCAAAAATACCGCTGACCGAACGCGGGTAAATTTTGCGACGCACATCGGCCAGCGCTTGCTCGACCTGGGGCGACGCCCCTTTGGACACCGTCGCCTCGACCCTGGGCGGCTGCCATGCCGGGATCGGCTGATCCCCGGTCAGGGGTTCAGTTGAGACGACGGGTTTCTTGTCCATGATGCTTCCGGTTAGTTATTAGACAAACCCCAGACATATGCTGTCAGCATACGGATCTGCTCTGGCGTCAGGATGCCCTCTTGTGCAGGCATCTGGTTGTTCCGACCGTTCATGATGGTTTGGACGATAGTTGCCGCCGAACTGCCGTATAGCCAAACGTCGTCGGTAAGGTTGGGCGCCCCCAGGGCCTGGTTGCCCTTGCCGTCAACCCCATGACATGCAGCACAGAACGTTTCGAAGCCACGCTTGCCGGGGACCACCATCAGCGGATCGCTGGCCAGCCCCGACAACGACCTGACATATTGTGCGATAGCTGCGGCCTCGTCGGGCTTAACCTGGGCCGCCATGGGCGGCATGATGCCGTGACGGCCTTTGGTAATGGACTGCATGATTTGCTCGGGAGAGCCGCCGTACAGCCAATCGTTATCGGTCAGGTTGGGAAAGCTGGGCGCCCCCTTGGCGTCAGAGCCGTGGCACTGGGCACAGGCATTCAAGAACAGACGCTGACCGATCTCGCGGGCCTGCTGCTCTTTGGCGATCTCGGGAATCGACATGGCTTCGTAACGCTGATACACGGGCCGGATTTTTTCGGCCAGCTCGGCTTGCGCCTGCTTCACGGACTCGGCGGATGAGTAATTCAGTATCCCCGGGAACGTGCCCAAGCCGGGGTACAAAACCAGATAGCCCAGGCTGAACACACAAAGCAAGACATAAAACACCGTCCACCAGCGCGGAACGGGGTTGTTAAGTTCGGTTAGATTGCCATCCCAGACGTGGCCGGTATCGTCTACCTGCTTGACGTCTTTGCCAAGCCACCGACGTTGCGTAAACAAGAGCCAGACGCAAAAGGCGATACCCAGCAAGGTAACGCTGGTAATGAAATACCCCCAGAAACCACTGAAAAAGTCACTCATGAGAATCCCCTTTTGACTGACGGCCCAACGGTGGCGTGCTGCCGTTGTCTTCGGTGGCAGCCTCATCGGGCAGCGCAAATGGCAGCATGGCCGCTTCTTCGTTGGCTTTGGCGCGACGCTTGGAAAACGCCCAGAACACAATGCCTATAAAGGTCACCAGTGCAATTAAAGTAACAATGCCGTTAAGAACGCCCATGATCAGCGACTCCCTTCTGCCACGGCCTTGGCGGCAGCTTCGCGACCGGCAACGCCCAAACTCTGTAAATAAGCCACCATGGCATCTTCTTCGGTCTTACCTTTAAGTTGCGCCGGTGCCGCTTCGATTTGCTCATCGGTATAAGGCACGCCAAGCACACGCAGGGCGCGCATACGTGCCTGCACATCGACGCCTTCCACCTTGTTCTGGGCCAACCACGGGTACGCCGGCATGTTCGACTCTTTGACCAGATCTCGGGGGTTACGCAAGTGCACACGGTGCCATTCGTCGGAATAACGACCGCCTACACGCGCCAGATCGGGCCCTGTGCGCTTGGAGCCCCACAAGAAGGGATGGTCGTACACGAACTCGCCCGCCAAAGAGTATGGGCCGTAACGCTGAACTTCGGATTGCAGCATACGGATTTGCTGCGAGTGGCAACCGACGCAACCCTCACGAATGTAGAGGTCGCGCCCCACCAGTTGCAGGGCCTCGTAGGGCTTGACGCCCTCGGTAGGCTGCGTAGTGGAATGCTGGAAGAACAACGGGACGATCTGAACCAGACCGGCAATACTCACCACCAGAATACTTGCGATGATCATCCAGCCAATATTGGTTTCGAGGGTGTCGTGACTGAAAAATTTCTTTTTCTCGTTGGCCATGTTGTTTCTCCTTATGCCGATGCAGCGCCAGTCACGGCTTTGTCTGAAGCGGGCCCAACCAGCGCAGGATCAGTGCTGTCTGGGTTGTACAGATAAACCCGAGGATTTGGCCTGGGCTGGCCCACTACCGTTTTGAACGTGTTCCAGGCCATCAACAACATGCCCGACAAGAACATGATCCCACCCAGCAAGCGGATGAAATACAAGGGATAGGTTGCCTTGACCGACTCGACGAAGCTGTAGGTCAGCGTGCCGTCATCGCCGGTGGCGCGCCACATCAGGCCCTGCATGACACCCGCAACCCACATCGATGCGATATACAGCACAACACCAATGGTGGCGAGCCAGAAGTGCAGCTCGACCTGCTTCATGCTGGCCATTGCGGTGCGACCATACAAACGAGGGATAAGGTAATAAAGCGACCCGAAAATCGTCATGGATACCCAGCCCAGCGCACCCGAGTGCACGTGGCCGACTGTCCAGTCGGTGTAGTGCGACAGGGCGTTAACCGTGCGGATCGACATCATCGAACCTTCGAAGGTGGACATCCCGTAGAACGAGAGCCCCACCACCAAAAACTTGAGGATCGGGTCAGTGCGCAACTTGTACCAGGCGCCAGACAAAGTCATGATCCCGTTGATCATGCCGCCCCACGAGGGCGCCAGCAGAATCAAGGAAAACACCATACCCAGGGCTTGGGTCCAGTCGGGCAGCGAGGTGTAGTGC
This sequence comes from Pusillimonas sp. T2, assembly GCF_002236805.1. GTDB lineage: Bacteria > Pseudomonadota > Gammaproteobacteria > Burkholderiales > Burkholderiaceae_B > Neopusillimonas. Next base: position 368,164 of record NZ_NIQA01000003.1, read on the forward strand.
AGATGGTGAGGGCCGGCCCACATATAGGTAAATGCCAGTGCCCAGAAGTGCACAATCGACAGACGATAAGAGTAAATGGGGCGTTCGGCTTGCTTGGGCACAAAGTAATACATCATGCCCAAAAAGCTGGTGGTTAGGAAAAAGCCCACCGCATTATGACCGTACCACCACTGCACCATGGCATCTTGCACGCCCGCATAGGCCGAATACGATTTCCACATCGAAACCGGGATTTCGATGTTATTGAAAATGTGCAAAATGGCGATGGTCAGAATGTACGAGCCAAAGAACCAGTTGGCCACGTAAATATGGCGCACACGGCGTTTGACAATCGTGCCAAAGAACACCACCGCGTAAGCCACCCAGACCAGGGTAATGAGGATGTCGATGGGCCATTCGTATTCGGCGTATTCTTTGGTGCTGGTGAAGCCCATGGGCAAGGTTAAAAAGCCCGCCAACAAACAGGCCTGCCAACCCCAAAATGTAAATGCCGCCAGCTTGTCGGAAAACAGCCTGACCTGACAAGTACGCTGCACCACGTAATAAGACGTAGCGAACAGGGCAGTACCGCCAAACGCAAAAATGACGGTGTTGGTGTGCACCGGCCGCAAACGGCCATAGCTAAGCCATGGCGTATTGAAATTGAGTTCCGGCCAGAAAAGCTGCGCCGCAATCAATACACCCACCGCCATGCCAATAACCCCCCAAAATATGGTCATGATGGTGAACTGCCGCACCACACCATAATTGAAGGTCTCGGCCTGTTTCCCCAGCGTGCCGGAAGTGCCCATGAGAATCCCCTAGTTGCGAAAAGTAAAACGAATATTGTTGTTAATTAAATTTTGTCGTCCGTCTGGCCGGCTTCGTCAGGCGGCGCAGTCGCATCATCATCTTCGAGAATTGACCGCGCAGCCTCGTCGGCATCGTCGAACTGGCCTGAAAAAATAGCCCACCAAAATGCAATACCGATGACAACCACCAAAACCAGCGAAATGGGCAATAACAAATACAACGCCCCCATGGTATGGCCTTAACCCTGAACTGCAGCTGACAGCGGCAATACCGGCGGCACCGACATTCGTCGGTAAAGGCGCCAGGCATTGGCGGCAACAGCAAGCGATGACACCAGCATGGTGATCGCGGCCAGCCAAGGCTGGACATAGCCCATGGCAGCCAACGGCGTCAACAACAGATGCCAGGCCATAGACCCGTAAAGACTTTGATTGGCGGTGCGACGGGCGGCCTCTACCAGAGCGTTGAGTTCGGCCGGGGTCAGGTCAGCGCGTTCGAGGGCGACGGCATGGGCGGCCGATACGGCCGTGGGTACCGACATGGCCAAAGCGCACGGGCAACTGATGACCAGTAAAGCCACTGTGACAGCCACCGCGTGTTCGGGCGCATAAGAAATCCAGATGGCGCCCACAACAAAAGCCAGACCCAGTTGCGCAATGGTGAACCACAATGCAACGCGATCGGCCCCCACCGACATCAGTGCGCGGGCCGATTCGATGCGCTGATGAGCAGGCGCTGTTTGCCTGCCCGCCGGGCCAGCCGTCTGACGAGCGCAGAATTCGAGGTAGCGGGCCGTTAACAAAAAGGCCACAAACATGGTGACCGATTCGAAGTAGACCTCGCCTCGGTTGACCCAGGTTGCATAAGCGCTGGGAATGAACGCAGCCAGAATCCCCAGAGCGACAGGGACATCCATGCTGACCGACGCCTGGCGCAACCGCGAAAAAGCCCCCCGCCACACAGGCCAGGCGCAGTACAAGACGACAGGAACGGTCAGAACCAGGCTAAGCCAATTGAGCAGCACAATGGCCTCATCGAGGAACGACAAGTCTTCGGGTGACATGGGCCGATGACGCACATAGCCCGGGAAGGCGAACATCATGACTTGCATCATGCCCAGCCAGGCCAGGCCCAGACGCGCAAGCATATGACGCCGATCGTTGCGATCGGCATCGGACAGATTTTTAGGCGGTGCAAATAACGTCCAGGCTGACATGTTTAAAACTGTACATGAAAGATAGGTTTAGATGCTTGATCAAAATCAAGACCCGCTACAATGCAAAAACTTCGGCCTATAGGGGCCTGATCACTGTTTTTATATTGTCACCATGAGCCATTCCGACCTTGTTAACGCGCCGCTGGGCCATGACGTTGTCTACCCCACAACTTACGATGCCTCTTTGTTGTTCCCGATTGCGCGGGCCAACAACCGCGAAAGCCTGGGTAATCTACCCGCCTGGCATGGCGCAGATATCTGGACGGCCTACGAATTGTCGTGGCTAAACGCAAAAGGCAAGCCCGTTGTGGCCATGGGACGCTTTACCCTACCCCACAGCACGCCGTTTCTTATCGAGTCAAAATCTTTCAAGCTCTACCTGAACTCGTTCAACGAAACCCGCTTTGAAAGTATTGATGACGTCAAGAAGCTGATGCAAAAAGATCTGGATGCGGCCAGCGGCGGCGAAGTGCAGATCGAGATAGCGCCTTTACAAGCCGGGCTCGAGGTTTCTTGCCGCGCCATGGCGGGCGACAACATCGACGATATTGATGTAGACATTACCCGCTACCAGCCCGCCCCAGACTTGCTGCGGTGCAACCCAGAGCAAATCGTAACTGAAACACTGACTTCCGACCTGCTGAAGTCAAACTGCCCTGTAACCGGCCAACCCGACTGGGGTAGCGTGCAAATAGAATATACGGGGCCCCAACTAGACCGCGCCGCCCTACTGAAATATATCGTATCGCTGCGTCAGCACAACGAATTTCATGAGCACTGTGTCGAGAAAATGTACTGCGACCTTTGGCACCTGTGCAAACCCAGTGCATTACAGGTTTATGCACGCTACACGCGCCGAGGCGGGCTAGACATCAACCCCTGGCGCAGCAGTCACCCAACGGCACAGGTTTCGGTGCAGCGCACACCGCGCCAATAACTCCCGCTTTATTTTTAGCGCCGACGTTTAGCCGCTACGTGCTGCGGTCGAGCGGCCAATAACAAGGGCTGCTGCGGCCGCAATGACAAATGCCGCTGCACCGCCTATCCAGGGGCCTTTGACAAACCCCAGGTCGAGCATAATACCGAACGCAAGCGGCGCCAGCGATGCGCCGACATCCATGCCCGAGTAGACCAGGCCATAAACGGTGCCGGTGGCCCCTTTGGGCGTAATTTTTCGAATGAGCATATCGCGCGAAGGCGTGGACACACCGGCGCAAAACCCACCTATCGCCACAACCACCATGGCCATCCAGGGGGTGACAAGGCCCGAGGCCAACACCACGAGCAATACACCAGCTAGCACCAGTGACCCGGCAATAGTAAGTTCGGTACGCGGATTGGCACTGACCAAGAAGCCACCCGCGATCATGCCCAAGGCCGAGGCCAGCATATAGGCAGACAGCGCCGTACCGGCCAGAACGGCATCAATATCGTAGACATCGCCCAGCATGGGGATGCTGTAATTCTGAACCGCAGACAAAGACACGGACGTGAGCGCAAAAAAGAAAAACGCACCCCACAACGCCGGCTGCCGGGCCAACGTTGCCAAAGTTTGACCTACCGACTTGGACGCCAGCGACCCCTCTTTGTGCGCCTGACCGACCACGGTCTGTTCAACATTTTTACCCGCCAGCAATTCGCGGCCACGCCAAACAAACACCAAAACAATCGCTACCAGCACGCCGGCACCAATGGCCGCGACACGCCAGTTGGCCAGATAAATAAGCGCCGACATGAAGAGTGGCGTGAGTGCCCAGCCCAGGTTGCCCGTAAAGCCGTGGGTACTGAACGCATGACCCAATCGGCGCGCGCTGACCCGATGGTTCAGGATAGAGTAATCAACGGGATGAAACACTGAGTTGCCAAACCCGCCGATGAGCGCCGCCAGCACCAACATGGCGTAACCATTAGCCAGCCCGATAAGCACGCCAGCCACCACAAAACTGGCCAGCCCGAAACGCAGCACGGGCGTAGGGCCGATGCGGTCGACAATAAACCCGGACGACGCCTGCCCGATGCCCGACGCCACAAAGAAAATCGCCACCAGCAGGCCCAGTTGGCTGTAACTGAACCCGAACTCAGTATTCAGTGCAATGAATAATGTGGGAAAAACAAGCTGGAAAAAGTGCGAGCAAGAATGCGCCGCACCGATAAGCGTGATGATTTTCCAGTCGCGACGCTGAATTTGGGGCGAGTCGGCGAAATGCTCGACGGTTGTGGTGGTCATGACGTTAACTGAAACGATAAAAAATGATTGTGCTCGATCGGGTCATGCACCCGACTTGGCGCGAATTTGCGGCCAGGCACGGCGCAAGTAATAAAACATTGACCATACCGTAAGAATGGCGGCCACAATAATCAGCACCTGGCCCGCCCAATGTAGTGGCAAGCCATACAAGGGTTGCCAGAATAGTAGACACGGTATGGCGACCATTTGCGCTGCGGTTTTGAATTTACCCAACCAGTGCACGGCGACACTACCGCTCGCGCCGATTTTGGCCATCCATTCGCGCAGGGCCGAAATCGTGATTTCGCGGCCAATGATGATCAGCGCAATAAACACGTCGACTCGCTGCAGGTCGAGCAAGACCAACAACGCCGCAGATACCATGAGCTTGTCGGCGACCGGATCGAGAAAGGCGCCGAATGACGACGTTTGATTCCAGCGGCGCGCCAGCCAGCCATCGAACCAGTCGGTCAGGGCTGCGACAATGAACACGACCGCCGCAGCGGTATCGCGCATGGGTACCGACAGCCAGCTTTCGGGCACATAGTAAAACGCAACGAACAGCGGGATCATGACGATCCGCAGCCACGTCAGCATCATTGGGAAATTGGTCGGCATAGGCTCAATACTAACTTATCGCAGGGCGAAATAAATGCGTTCGGCTAACTCGTCGGAAATCCCGTCGACTGACCGCAGGTCATCGATACTGGCGGCGGCAACGCCCGAAAAACCACCAAAACGGGCCAGAAGCTTTTGTCTGCGCTTGGCCCCGACCCCTTCGATCTGTTCCAGACGCGAAACATTACGTGCTTTGGCACGCTGCGCACGCATACCCGTAATAGCAAAACGGTGCGCTTCATCGCGAATTTGCGCAACCAGCATCAATGCGGCAGATTCTACCCCTAAAGCCACGGGTGGGCGGCCGTCGACAAAAACCAGTGTTTCCAGGCCCACCTTGCGCCCCTCGCCTTTGGCCACACCGACCAACACCTGAGTATCAAGCCCCAACTCGGCAAATACCTGCCGGGCGACCTCGACTTGCCCCTTGCCACCATCGATTAATACCACACTGGGCATCTCGGCTTGCCCGTCAGCCACACGGGTAAAACGCCGCGTCAGCACCTGGCGCATGGCGGCATAATCGTCGCCCGGCGTAATGCCGGCAATGTTGTAGCGCCGATACAGTGATGGCTGCATTTCGTGATGACGAAACACCACGCAAGACGCTTGTGTCGCCTCGCCTGCCGTATGACTGATATCAAAGCACTCGATATGCAAGGCGTCCAGTGCTGTTTCGTCCGTGTCCAGGCCTAACGCCTCGGCGAGCGCCAGGGTGCGTGCCGCCCGTGCGCCGGATTCGGTCAGCATACGGGCCAGCGCCATTTCGGCATTTTTAGTGGCTTGCTCCAACCACGATTTGCGCACGCCTTGCGGCCGAGTCAATACCTTTGCTTTCGTTCCGGTTTGCGCTTGCAGCAAAGGCATAAGGTCGGGGTCTGACAACGCATGAGAACAAACAATAACGGCAGGCATGGGGCGATCGAGATAATGCTGAGCCATAAACGCCGACAGGACTTCGCCGGGCGCATCGCCGTCGGTATGCGTAGGGAAAAAAGCCTTGTCTCCCAAGTGGCGACCACCACGCACCATCGCCAGATTGACACACACACGCCCCCCGGCCGCGACTACTGCGATCACATCAACGTCGTCAGTGCCAATCTCTTCCATGGTTTGCTGCTGCAGCACCCTGGCCAACGCGCCCATCTGGTCGCGTAATACGGCCGCTTCTTCAAACGCCAATTGCTCGGACGCCGACAGCATGCGGCGCTCGATGTCGGCCATGACCTCGGAAGCCTTGCCGTCAAGGAAACGCACGGCGCGCTCGACATCGGCCTGATAGGCGTCAATGCTGATGGCACCGACACAGGGTGCCGAACAACGACCAATCTGATTGAGCAGACACGGGCGCGACCGATGGGCATAAACACCGTCTTCGCACGTACGCAAGCGAAACACCTTTTGCAGGATCTGAATGGTTTCGCGTACGGCCCAGCTGTTTGGGTAGGGCCCGAAATACCGCCCTTTTCCGGCCGTGCTGCCCCGGTAATAGGCAATACGCGGCGCCTCATGACCGCTGACATGCAGGTACGGATACGACTTGTCGTCGCGGAACAAGATGTTATAGCGAGGGTGCAGCCGCTTAATCAGGTTGTTTTCAAGCAGCAGCGCTTCGGCCTCGGTGCGCGTCACCGTGACTTCGATCCGGCTGACCCGCGCCACCATATGGGCAATGCGCGGGCTGGCCAGATTTTTCTGGAAATACGACGACACCCGCTTTTTGAGGTCGCGCGCCTTACCTACGTACAACACCTCGTCGTTTTCGTCGATGTGACGATAAACGCCAGGCAAGTTGGGCAGGTCAGCCAGAAATGATTTCAGATTGAAGGTCTCGGGCATACTGATAACGGGCCTGACTTTGCAACGTAGCCCAATCGGGCGACACAACACGGGGCATCAGCGCGCGAATGCGTGCAATGGATGATTCTGACGACGTATGCTCAAGCCGCCCCAACAGCTCGTCGGCCAGGTCTGGGCGATTACACACCAGCACCATATCGCAGCCCGCCGTCAGTGCGGCATTTGCCCGCGCCAGAATATCGCCAGCGACGGTAGCCCCTTCCATTGTCAGATCATCAGAAAACACCACACCGTTATAGTTCAGATGCTCGCGCAAAATGGTGTTGATCCAGAACGACGAAAAACCTGCGGGGTTCGGGTCAACTTGCGAATAAATGACATGTGCCGGCATGACAGAAGGCAGCACCATATCGCCCAGCCAGCCATACGGAGCGGCGTCTTCACGCATGATGTCTTCCAAGGGCCGGTCGTCGACGGGAATTTCGTGGTGCGAATCGGCTTGCACGTAACCATGACCCGGGAAGTGCTTGCCGCAAGCGGCCATACCCGACAGCATCAAGCCCTGAATAAGCGCGCGCGCCAGCATAGCCACAATTTGCGGTTCGCGATGAAACGCGCGGTCGCCAATAACCTGGCTGCCGCCATAGTCGAGGTCGAGCACCGGTGTGAAGCTCAGGTCAACACCACAGGCGCGTAACTCGGCGCCCAGCACATAGCCTGTTTCGGTAGCCAAACGCATGGCAGCCAACGAGTCATCCATCCAGATTTCGCCCAGGCGACGCATGGACGGCAACGGCGTAAACCCGTCGGACTTGAAACGCTGTACACGCCCGCCTTCGTGATCGACGGTAATGAGCAACGGTTCGTTGCGTGCGGCATGAATGGCCTGACATAACGCCGTCAATTGCTCGCGACTTTCGAAGTTGCGCGAAAACAAAATAACCCCGCCCACCAGCGGATGCTGCAAACGCTCAAGTTCGTGGGCTGTCAGGGCACACCCCTGAACATCGACCATCACTGGGCCGGGAGGCAAAATCACTGCCATTATGAAGACTCCTGCTGCCTGGGGGCAGATTGTGTTTCGACCACCACAAACGCAGTGACCATATCTTTTTCATCGCTGACCGACACATGGGCCGCGCCAAAACGCGCCGCATACCACGATGCCAGAGGTTCGTTCAGCAACACCTGAGGCTTACCCCCCGGCGCGTTAATGACCTCCATTTGTCGCCAGCTCATGGGGCTGTGCATACCCAGCCCGATCGCCTTTGAGAAAGCCTCTTTGGCTGCAAAACGCGTGGCCAGATAACGAATGCCACGCTGAGGATCGCGAGATTTTCTTCGCTCAAACACCGGCAACTCGTGCTCGCCCAAAATACGCCGGGCAAAGCGCTCGCCGTGGCGGCTATACGCCGCGGCGATGCGATCGACCCGAGCAATGTCGGTGCCAATGCCGGCAAGGGCTGTCGGCGCGCCGGTTCCGGCCACGTTCAAACCTATTGCCCCTTGAATACCGGGGTGCGTTTGGCCATAAACGCCGCTACGCCCTCGGCGTAATCATCGGTATAACCCAGCTCACGCATCAGGTCGCGTTCTAGGTCAAGCTGCTGATCGAGCGTGTTGTTAAGGCTTTGGTTAATGGCCTGCTTGGCAGATGCCAGACCTTTGGTGGGCGCCGCAGCAAAATGAACCGCCAGAGCATCAAGACGCGCGTCGAAATCTTCGTCGGCCACGCACTCCCAGATGAGCCCCCACTGGTCGGCCTTGCGGGCGGTGATTTTATCGCCCAGCAACGCCATACCCATGGCGCGCGCACGCCCCACCAGGCGCGGCAAAATGTAGGTGCCGCCCGTGTCGGGCAGCAGCCCCAATCGGCAGAACGGTTCGATGAAACTGGCCGACTCGCGGGCAATGACAATATCGCCGGCCAATGCCAGATTGGCACCCGCGCCAGCAGCCACCCCGTTTACACCCACAATCACCGGCATGGGTAAAGCCCGCAGGCGCCTGACCAACGGCGCATAATTCTTTTCAATGCTTTCACCCAGATCGACCCTGGCCTGACCCGGCGTTGCCACACGCGCTGACAGGTCTTGCCCGGCGCAAAAACCGCGGCCGGCACCCGTGAGCACCAAGACCCGGGCCCCCTGAGTTTCAACAACAGTCAGCGCCTGACGCAAGGCCTCATGCATCTCGGCCGTAAAGCTGTTGAGCTTGTCGGGGCGGTTTAACGTGATACGGGCAATGCCGTCTTGCAACGTAAAGAGAATGCTGGAATCACTCATAAACGATATCCGTCAGATCTTGATAAAGTGTTCGCGGTAGTGTTTAAGCTCTTCGATAGACTCGTAGATATCGGCCAGCGCCTCGTGGCGGCTTTTCTTGACAAAGCTTTTATACACTTCGGGCTTCCAGCGCTGCGCCAACTCTTTCAGAGTCGAAACGTCGAGGTTCCGGTAATGGAAAAACGCCTCGAGACGTGGCATATACTTGACCAGAAAACGGCGGTCCTGGCCCACCGTGTTGCCGCACAGGGGCGACTTGCCCGGGCTGACATGCTTGGCCAAAAACGCCAGAAGCTCGGTTTCGGCCTCTTCTTCGTTAATCGTCGACGCCTTCACCTTGTCGGTAAGGCCGCTTTTGCCGTGAGTCGCTGTATTCCATTTGTCCATGGCATCAAGAATCTCGGTGCTCTGGTGTATAACCATGACCGGGCCCTCGGCCACCAGGGTCAAGTCGGCTTCGGTCACCACCACTGCCGCTTCAATAATGCGTTCTTTCTCAGGGTCGAGACCTGTCATTTCCAGGTCGAGCCATACCAATCGCTGATCTTTATTAACCGCCATATAATCAATCCTTAAAACGCTGATTTTCGCATACCTGCGCGGAGCCTATGTTTACACTGCTGTTTCTGGTCTTTCTGTTTGCCGACATCACCCTGCGGCTGTGGTTGGGCATACGCCAAATCCGGCATGTCGCGCGTCATCGCGGCGAAGTGCCCCCCGAATTCTTCGACCGCATCAGTTTGCGCAGCCACCAACGTGCAGCCGACTACACCCACGGCAAAGTTCAAATCAGCCTGGTCGAAACCATTACCGAGGCCGCCGTACTTATTGGCCTGACGCTTTTGGGCGGGCTGCAGTTCATCGACCTCAAGCTCGGGCAACTGATCGACCACGAAATGTGGCGTCAGCTGGCGCTTATCGGCAGCATCTTACTGGTTATGGGCATCGTCGGCCTGCCCTTCACATTGTGGCGCAAGTTCGGCCTGGAAGCCCGTTTTGGCTTCAATCGCATGTCGTTCGGGCTATTTGTCAGCGACACTCTAAAAGGCCTGTTGGTGGCCGCTGTCTTGGGGCTGCCGCTGGCTGCCGGTGTGTTGTGGCTTATGGGTAATACCGGCGCCTACTGGCACTGGTGGGCCTGGGGTGCCTGGGTAGTATTCAATGTCCTGGTGATCTGGCTATTTCCCACCGTTATCGCGCCACTGTTCAACAAATTCACGCCACTCAACGACCCCGATCTGTCGCAGCGTATTCATGCGCTGGCGCAGCGCTGCGGCTTTGCCATCAGCGGTCTGTTCGTCATGGACGGATCAAAGCGATCTGCACACGGCAACGCTTACTTCACTGGTTTCGGCCGGTCACGGCGCATTGTCTTCTTCGATACCCTGCTGTCAAAACTTACCGGTGACGAAGTCGAAGCCGTGCTCGCACACGAACTGGGTCATTTCAAGTACCGGCATATTGCAAAGCGCCTGGTCGTCAGTTTTGTCCTGGCTCTGGTGTTTTTTCAAGTACTGGGCTGGTTGTCGCAACAAGTCTGGTTCTATACCGATCTGGGCGTCATCCCTCAGCTGGGTCGCCCCAACGATGCGCTGGCACTCATTCTGTTCTTCCTGGTCATGCCAGTCTTCACCTTCTGGATCACCCCACTGGTCAGCCTGATGTCGCGTCGAGACGAGTTCCAGGCCGACCAATTCGCCGCGCAGCAATCTTCAGCGCAGGCCCTTATTTCGGCCTTGGTCAAGCTTTACGACGACAACGCCGCTACGCTTACACCCGACCCGGTCCACTCTGCGTTCTACGACAGTCACCCACCCGCCGCCCTGCGTATCAAAAAGCTAAAGCATGCCCACTGAACCCACTGTCCAGGGGCGCGTCGTCGCCGTACATGGCCGCCATTTCGGCGTCGAACTGCCCGACGGCCAGGTCCACAAATGTTTCCCCCGCGGGAAAAAGGCCGATGCCGCCGTGGGCGACTATGTACTCGTGCGCTTTCAGGGTAACGAAGAAGGTGTGATCGAAAAGCGGCTGGATCGCAAGAATTTGCTGTATCGGTCCGACGAAATGCGCACCAAGCAATTCGCCGCCAATGTCGACTTGCTATTGCTGGTCGTCGCCACAACACCGGCCTTTTCCGATGACTTGATCGGGCGAGCCTTGGTAGCGGCGCGGGCAGCCGATATTGACACAGTCATCGTTCTGAACAAGGCCGACTTAACCGAAAGCCTGGCCGAGGCGCGTGCGCGCCTGGCACCGTTTCGCGATGCAGGTGTCCCCATCATCGAGCTCAGCGCCCTTGACGCTGAACAGACCAAAACAAAATTGCTAGACCATATTGGCGGCAAAACCGCGCTGTTGCTGGGGCAAAGCGGCATGGGTAAATCTACCCTGCTCAATGCCCTGGTACCCCATGCGGCGGCCCACACGCAAGCACACTCGGTAGCGCTTGACGCTGGTAAGCACACTACTACGGCCACCCGGCTTTACCATCTACCGCAAGGCGGCGACCTGATCGACTCGCCCGGCTTTCAGAATTTTGGTTTGTTTCATCTTGACCCCACGGCCATCGAAGGCGGGTTTGCCGAATTTGAGCCTTTTCTGGGGGACTGTCGTTTTTATAACTGCACGCATCGCCACGAGCCGGGTTGCGCTATTTTGGCGGCCAAAGCCGCCGGCAACATCAAGCCCGAACGCCATGCGCTTTACGAACGCATTTTGGCCGAAAACGAGGCACAGCAACGGTATTAGCCTGACTGGCTGCGCCAGATGCCTAACGCCCCGCAAGCAGTTTATGCGCCGCAGCCAAATGATGGTACAGGTTACGCACCAATGCGGCGGTTGCGCCCCAAATAAAATATTGCCCCCAGGGCATTGAATAATATAAACGCTGGCCACCGCCGGGCAATTCGGCCCGATGCAGGCGATGATTGGCTGGGTCCATCAGAAAGGCCAATGGCACTTCGAAGACTTCAGCCACTTCGGTGGCGTCAGGTTTGAATACAAAGCCCGGTTGCACCAAACCAATGACCGGCTCCATCGAAAACCCAGTCGCCGTCAAAAAACACGGGTGCGTGCCTATGGTTTGAACAAAATGCGGTTCGACGCCGATTTCTTCATGGGTCTCGCGCAGGGCAGCCGCCAGCGCATTGGCATCGGTAGTTTCGATACGCCCGCCTGGAAAACTGATTTGCCCTGCGTGATCGTACAAATGAGCTGCCCGACGTGTAAATATTACATTCAGGCTGCCGTCTCTTTCTACCAGTGGCATCAGCACCGCCGCTTGCACCACCTGGCTAAGCACATCGGCATCGATACGAAAAGCATCGGAAAACACCGGCTCGACTTCCCACGGAACGGACTGTGAAAAAGCAGCCTTGATGAAATCGGGATGGAGTGCCTGCTCGGGTAAGGAACCGAGCGCCGAAAGCGGGGGCAACACCGGCTGGATTTGAGGATCAAACCCCGGCGTAATGATTTTGCGCTTGCGCGCCGGCAATGGCGGAGGATTTTCTGACATGACAAAAAACAAAGGCACCGCTCGGGTGCCTTTGCTTGACTGGCTTTACGCCAAAACTGACTTGCCTGCTTAAGAAGCAGCTTTGTCGGCTTTGCGAACCAGCTTTTCTTTGATGCGAGCAGACTTACCCGAACGGCTACGCAGATAGTACAGTTTAGCACGACGGACATCGCCACGACGCTTGACTTCGATAGAAGCGATTTGAGGCGAATACAGCTGGAACGTACGCTCGACGGCTTCGCCGGACGAGATTTTACGTACGATGAAAGAAGAGTTAAGGCCACGGTTACGACGGGCGATAACAACGCCTTCGTAAGCCTGTACGCGCTTGCGGTTACCTTCGACAACGTTAACGTTGACGACAACGGTATCGCCAGGGGCAAATACGGGTTTGGCTTCGCCGTTTGTCAGGCGGGCGATTTCTTCTTGTTCAATTTGTTGGATGAGATCCACGGTAGGCTCCGATAAACATCATGAAAGGCGCATTGTTGTTTGGTACGGGAAAAAGACCAGCCTTAACCTGTAAAACAGGGGCTGCCAGCCAACTTACCCAAGGTGCTGCTAACGCCGCCAGAGGATGCAAGTTGCAAAGCCCACGATTATATAGCCTTAGGTGAAAATTTGCAAAATAAACAGCAGCTTGCAAAGCCACACCTAGAAGCCGCCGGCCGCGCCCAACCACATTAAACCCGGAATTGTTGCGCCCCAAAGAGCCACCAGAAAAATGTCGGCCAATATGGCCCCACGGCTAAGCCCGGCACCGCGTTTAAACCGCGCCGTACTACCCTGACTAAACCGAGACACGGACGTTTTTGATACGTTGTTCATGCTGACCCCCTGATATGGACACATGATGCAAAGCCTATTTGCATGCACCGAATACTGTTTTTTTGTACAGCTAAATTTACTGTACAAAAAAACAGCTTAGTGCGCAAGCAGTTTTACAACCCTGTGCCGTAACGGGTGGCTGAACATTGGGGGATACCCACAAGCCTCTGTCGCATTTACACCAAACACGCAAGAAAAAACCCCGCCGGGCATACGTGCCAGACGGGGCTCAAGGCTTGGCAGCCGCAGGACAAGCCTGCCTGCTGCCGGGCAAAACAATTTACAGCGCGTTGGCTAATTCGGGGACCGCCTGGAACAGGTCAGCCACCAGGCCGTAATCGGCCACACCGAAAATCGGTGCTTCGGCATCTTTGTTGATAGCCACGATGACCTTGGAGTCTTTCATGCCGGCCAGATGCTGGATAGCCCCGGAAATACCGACGGCCACATACAACTGAGGCGCGACGATTTTACCGGTTTGACCCACCTGCCAGTCGTTAGGCGCATAGCCTGCGTCGACCGCAGCGCGGGATGCACCCAATGCGGCACCCAGTTTGTCGGCTAAGGGTTCGAGAATCTTGAAGTTCTCGGCGCTGCCCATACCACGACCACCTGACACTACAGCGGCTGCACCGGCCAGCTCAGGACGATCGCTCTTGGCCAATTCGCGACCTACAAACGACGACAGTCCGGAATCGGCTACAGCAGCAGCCGATTCGACGACAGCCTGGCCACCTTCGGCAGCCACAGGATCAAAAGCTGTCGTGCGCACCGTGATGACTTTGACAGTATCTTGCGACTGCACTGTAGCGATGGCGTTGCCGGCGTAGATTGGGCGCGTGAAGGTGTCGGCAGATTCGACAGAGATGATGTCGGAGATTTGTGCGACATCGAGTTTGGCCGCAACGCGAGGCGCAACGTTTTTACCATTGGCCGTTGCGGGGAACAAGATGTGCGAGTAGGACGAAGCCAATGCCAGCACTTGTGCGGCCACGTTCTCGGCAAGCGCCTCGGATAACGAGGCGCCGTCGGCGGCAATGACCTTGCTTACGCCAGCCGCTTTGGCAGCCTGCTCGGCAACGGCCTGAACGCCCGCGCCAGCAACCAGCACATGGACGTCACCGCCGATTTTCTGGGCCGCAGCAATCACGTTAAGCGTTGCGCCCTTGAGTTGGGCATTATCGTGTTCAGCAATAACAAGTACAGACATGATCAAACCACCTTCGCTTCATTCTTGAGTTTATCGACCAACGCAGCCACATCAGCCACCATCACACCAGCGGAACGCACGGGCGGTTCGGTGACTTTCAGTGTCTTCAGACGCGGCGCAACGTCGACACCCAGTTCTTCGGGCGTGACGGTGTCCAGCGGCTTTTTCTTAGCCTTCATGATGTTGGGGAGTGTTACATAGCGTGGCTCGTTCAGACGCAGATCGGTCGTCACGATGGCTGGCAGTTTCAGCTCGATGGTTTCGAGACCGCCGTCGATTTCGCGCGTTACCTTGACTTTGTCGCCTGCGATCTCAACCTTGCTGGCAAACGTGGCCTGAGGCCAGTCGAGCAGCGCGGCCAGCATTTGACCGGTTTGGTTGGCGTCGTCGTCGATAGCCTGTTTACCCAAAATCACCAGTTGCGGCTGCTCTTTATCGACCAAGGCCTTGAGCAGTTTTGCCACAGCCAGTGGCTGCAGTTCGGCGTCGGTTTGCACCAACACGGAACGGTCAGCGCCAATCGCCATTGCGGTACGCAAGGTTTCTTGTGCCTGCTGAACGCCGCAAGAAACGGCCACAACTTCTGTCGCTGCACCGCTTTCTTTAAGCCGTGTGGCCTCTTCGACGGCGATTTCGTCGAAAGGGTTCATCGACATCTTGACGTTGGCAATATCAACGCCGGTTTGATCAGACTTGACGCGTACTTTGACGTTGTAATCAACCACACGCTTGACAGGTACTAACACCTTCATCGAGCTTCCTCCGGGGAATTGAACATAGACCGCCCTGTTGCTATGCGCTATTTGGCACAGTGACACCGCAGCACTACTAAAAAATAATAAAAACCGAACTATTCTACAACTTTGCCAAAACCTTCAAGTGGGCGACTACACTTCGGCCCAAAGCCGACAGACTGTAGCCCCCCTCTAGGAAGCTGACAATACGGCCCTGCGCGGAATGCTCAGCAACCGACACAATTTGCTGGGTGATCCAAGCATAGTCTGCTTCGACCAGCCCCAACTGAGCCAACTCATCTTCTCGGTGGGCATCGAAACCCGCCGAAATAAATACAAACTGCGGCTCGAATGCGAACAAATCAGCCATCCAGCGATCTTCGATCAGTTTCCTGACCTGCTCGCCAGACGCATAAGCCTCGACCGGTATATTTAACATATTTTTGGGCTGATTTTGAGTGTGTACGTTAGGAAAAATTGATTCCTGGAAAAAACCACACATCAAAACCCGATCGTCACCAGCGAACATTTCTGCGGTTCCGTTGCCATGATGCACATCGAAATCGATAATTGCAATACGTTCAAAATCATATTTTTCGAGCGCATACGCTGCAGCTACCGCAATATTATTGACAAAACAAAACCCCATCGCCAGGCCTGGGCGCGCATGATGCCCCGGCGGACGGACGGCACAAAACGCGTTCTGAGCATGACCCGCCATGATGCTGTCGACGGCTAGAATGCCCGCCCCTGCAGCCTTGCGCGCCGCATCAAGCGTATGCGGATTCAGGAGTGTATCCGGGTCAATCTCGAAATACCCGGTATCGGGTACGCTTCGCTTTAAAAACGACCAGTAATCAGTGGCGTGCACACGCAAAATGTCGGCATCGGTGGCATCGATAGCATGTTCGTGCAAAAGCAGACCATCTATACCGCTGGACAGCAACTGATCGTTGATAGCGTCCAGACGTTGCGGACACTCTGGATGCCAGTCTCCCATTTCGTGCAGGTGGCAAGCAGGATGAGTAATATATAGGGTCTGCATAAGGATGATTATGTTCAAAGCCGCAAGACTTTTGCAAGCCGCCCCCATTTTCGCATTTTTTACCGGCTGCGCTTCTGTACCCCCCGCTATCAATACCGCCCAGGCCGACGCAACCACATCACGTCAGGAAACCTTAGCCACCGCGCCGTACGCTGTACAACTTAGGGCGTCACTGGCGCCATCCATTAAAGCCGGTCAGTCGGTGCCTGGTTCGGGCCCCTTCATCACGCCCGAAGGCCAGTTGCAGCCGGATATTCAAGCGTATGCGCGCGAAGTCGCTGCCACGCGGAACGTCCCCCAAGAACACGTCGAGAAACTATTGCTTCTGGCGCGCGTCGACCCGCAGGTTGTGCGCCTCATGACACCTTCGGGCAAACGCATCAAGCGCAGTTGGGTAACGTACAGGCAACGCTATGTCGAACCCGTCCGCATCAAACAAGGCGTAACGTTCTGGCAAAGTCACAAAGCAGAAGTCGACCGAGCTGCAGCGCAGTACGGCGTACCGCCATCGATCCTCGTTTCAATTATTGGTGTCGAAACCCTATACGGGCGCTATACCGGAAATTTTTCGGTGCTCGACGCGCTGGCAACACTGGGGTTTCGCCACCCCGACGTCAATCGTCCCGAGCGCAGCCAACTGTTTCGCGACCAACTGGCTGATCTGATCGAGCTCGATTACCGTGGTGAATTGAATGCCACCACAGCAACAGGCTCTTTTGCCGGCGCCATTGGGTTGCCGCAGTTTATGCCAGGCAGTTTGCGCCGGTTTGCCGCCGACGGCGACAACGATCGACGCATCGACCTGCACGACAGCATTCCCGACGCGTTGGCATCAGTAGGAAAATTTTTGCGTCTGCATGGCTGGGAGCCCGGTTTACCCGTGTTTGCGCCCGTGCAACTACCGCAAAACGCGGCTCAGTGGGTTGACGGCGGGCTTAAACCCACGTTGCGCTGGCAGCAACTTGAACAAGCTGGCGCCTACGTTGCCCGAAGCCCTCGCACAACCATGGCCTGGACCCAATACCCGGTAGGCGTGATCGACCTGCTCGACGAACCTCGCGGCATGGCAGAATACCGCGTAGCCACGCCCAACTTTTTCGCACTGACCGAATACAACCGCAGTTATTTTTACGCCACCTCGGTGGCCGAGCTTGCGCAAGAGCTGGCCGACAGAATGGGCTATGGCGCCCCCGACGGCACACCCGCGCAGTAAACAAAAACAAGCGCGGGTGCTAACGCAAAGACATGGGGCTAACGCTAAGGCGCTGGGTTGAATACGCCCGTTGATAAATAGCGGTCGCCCCGGTCGCACACAATGAACACAATGGTAGCGTTTTCGACACGGGCGGCCACCCGCAAAGCGGCCACCAGCGCACCCGCTGAAGAAATACCACCAAAAATCCCCTCTTCGGCGGCCATGCGCCTTGCCATGGCTTCAGCTTCGGCTTGTTCGATCAGCTCGAAGGCATCGACCTTAGCAGGGTCGTATATTTTGGGTTGATACGCTTCGGGCCATTTGCGAATACCCGGAATTTGCGAACCAGGCGCAGGCTGTGCACCCACCACCTGGATGGCTGGGTTTTGGCTACGCAAATAAGTTCCCACCCCCATAATGGTGCCCGTCGTACCCATTGCGCTGACAAAATGCGTGATTTCGCCGCCTGTTTGCTCCCAGAGCTCGGGGCCTGTGGATTCGATGTGCGCACGGAAGTTGTCGGGGTTGGCAAATTGATCGAGCACTTTGCCCTTGCCTTCTGCCTGCATCTGCATGGCAAGGTCGCGGGCATATTCCATACCACCTTCGCTGGCCTTGGTCAGAATAAGCTGCGCCCCATATGCCGTCATAGAGGCACGGCGTTCGAGCGAAAGGTTGTCGGGCATGATGAGAATCATCTTGTACCCGCGAATAGCGGCCGTCATGGCCAGCGCAATGCCGGTGTTGCCACTGGTCGCTTCAATCAGCGTGTCGCCCGGCTGAATTTCACCGCGCTCTTCGGCACGACGGATCATTGAACTGGCGGCACGGTCTTTGACCGAGCCCGCCGGGTTATTACCCTCGAGTTTTGCCAGAATGACATTACCGCGGCTGTCGCCCAATGCACCCGGAATACGCTGCAGACGAACCAGGGGGGTGCGACCGATGGTGTCTTCGATGGTCATGTATGTTTTCATAGCCGAAATCATACACCGGCGCCCGAACCCCGCCAAAAGGCTATTAACGGATTTTATGTCCCGGTTTCAGGGCCACGGTGTTCACCGTGCTTTTCTCGCGGTCTGCAACTTCAGAGGCATTCAGGCCACCCTGCACCGTCAGGCCGGCCGACCTTAGCGACGCCACTTTGGCTGGACCGATGCCTTTCACACGATCTGACAGATCCTCGAACGATTCATAACGACCACCACGGGTTCGCTCTTCAATGATCGTACGCGCTGTTTTAGGGCCTATCCCCTTGATGCCTTCGAGCTGTGCAACATCGGCCGCGTTCACATCGACGGCATAAACCGTATTGGCAAAGGCCGAGCCCAGCAACACCAGGCACACCCCAGCCTGCATGACAGCCTTTCTTAGCGTCGTACCAGACGGCATCGGCGACCCGGCCTCTGGTTCAGACCAGGTCCCGCACTGATCGGCTGCAACCGGCACCGCAACGGTAGATTCTATAAACGGATTCATGACACCCCCAATAAAAAATAGACACTGAAGCGAAACTTCAGTGTCTATCGTGGGGCCTATGCGAAAAAACGGGCAGACGTACTGAACGAAAATATCAGTGCGTAAAACTACGCCATTACCTTTTACTCAGGTGTCTTGAACGCACGGCAACCCGCCTGCCGACTAGCGGCTTTTACTACAGGCGGCCATTCTTGAGCATCGAACGAACATAAGCCGACACACCAGTTTGTACATCGGTGAACGGCTTGTCGTAACCCGCCGCACGCAATTGCGATAAATCGGCCTGGGTGTGGCTTTGATATCGCCCTTTAAGGTCTTCGGGGAAAGGGATGTAATGGATGTATTGCTGGTCAACCAAGTCGCGCAACGAAAGCTCGGCCTCCCCTCTTTCGGTACGCATGGTATTGACCACCGCTGCAGCAACATCGTTGAACGGCTGCGCCCGCCCGGTACCACAATTGAAAATGCCAGACACTTCGGGATGATCGAGAAAGTGCAAATTGACAGAAACGACATCGTCAATAAAGATAAAGTCGCGCTGTTGACCGCCATCAGGATAGCCATCCCAGCCGCCGAACAGCCTTACATGGCCCTCGGTACGGAACTGGTTCATATTGTGAAAGGCCACCGACGCCATGCGCCCTTTGTGCTGCTCTTGCGGGCCATACACGTTAAAGTAGCGCAACCCAACCACAGGCGCCTTAAGGCGCTCGAGGTGGCGCCGCAATACTTGATCGAACAAGAACTTTGAATAACCGTAAACGTTAAGCGGCGACTCGTACAACGGGTTCTCGGTGTACACCGGCCCGGCACCGTACACTGCCGCCGACGACGCATAGATAAAAGGCACCTTGTGCTGCTGGCACCAGCCAAAAAGCTCAAGCGTGACCTTATAGTTGTTGTCCATCATGTAGTGGCCGTTGCGCTCGGTGGTATCTGAACACGCGCCCTGATGGAAAACGGCCTCGACGCCGGCAAGACGCCCGGCCTGCAACTGCTGCCGGAAATCGTCTTTGTGCAAATAGTCGGCAATATCAAGGTCGACCAAATTACGGAATTTATCGCCTTCGGTCAGGTCATCGACCACCAAAATATTGGTAATGCCGCGCGCGTTAAGGCCTTTGACAATATTGCTGCCGATAAAGCCGGCGCCGCCTGTGACAATAATCATTCGAGTTCTCCTGCGGTAACTACCGATGTCCCTAGTTTGCCGACGGCCACGCCGCCAGCCCGATTTGCCCAGCGCACGGCGTCGTCCCATGCCAACCCGGCCGCCCGCATCACCGCCAGCGTCGCCAGTACAGTATCGCCGGCCCCGGAAACATCAAACACCTCGTGCGCCATGGCCTCAACGTGAAAGCGATGACCATCCTGAAACAAGGTCATCCCTTGTTCGGAGCGCGTGACCAGCAACGCCTCTAGGGCGAGATCCTGGCGCAACTTCTGTGCCCGAGTCTCAAGTTCGTGCTCCGACGACCAGCGCCCGACGGCATCTTGCATTTCGGCACGGTTAGGCGTGATGATGGTCGCCCCTTGATAGCGCTGGTAAGCATGCCCTTTGGGGTCGACGAATACGGGTATGCCTTTTGCACGGGCCGCCTGAATCAACAACTCGACTTGCGCTAGCACCCCTTTGGCATAATCTGACAACACGACAACATCGTGATGCGCCAGTTGTGCCGCAAACAGGGCATGGATTTGGGTCAGACTGTTGGCCGAAGGCTGCTCTTCGAAGTCGATACGCAATAATTGCTGCTGACGGCCTAGCACACGCATTTTAAGCGTGGTGTGCAGCAAAGGGTCGACCACTAACCGGGCCGCAATCCGGTCTTCAGCCGCAAGCGCCTCGACCTTTAGCCCGGCCTCGTCGTCGCCCACCACGCCCAGCAACGTCGCCTGGGCACCGAGTGCAGCGAT
This sequence comes from Pusillimonas sp. T2, assembly GCF_002236805.1. Classification (GTDB taxonomy): domain Bacteria; phylum Pseudomonadota; class Gammaproteobacteria; order Burkholderiales; family Burkholderiaceae_B; genus Neopusillimonas. Next base: position 389,027 of record NZ_NIQA01000003.1, read on the forward strand.
ATTCCGGGCGACGTTTGCCGCACCGCCCAACCGGTCTTCACGGCGGGCGACGCGCACAACGGGCACTGGAGCTTCGGGCGAAATGCGCTCGACCTCGCCAAACCAGTAGCGATCAAGCATGATGTCGCCAACAACCAGCACCCGTGCGCGCTGAACATCGGCCATGGGAAATGTAGTCATCGAATTTCTTCCAGACGTCGGGGCGGGTAGGTCTCCCAAGCATTACACCCCGGACATTGCCAATAATAATGACGCGCCTCGAACCCGCAATGGTTGCAGGCATAACGATCGAGACGCTGGGTATGTTTGTGAATCAAGCTGCGCAACAGGCTCAGGTCGGCATCGGGCGCAATAGCGGTACCTGTTTTGGGGGTATCGTCGCTCGCGAGTTCGGCCTCGAGCAGCCGGTCTAGCCCCAACAACGAAGGGTGTGCGCGAAGCGCCTCGCGCGCAAACGCCCAAGCAGGCACGTACCCTTCTTGAACGCGCAACTCGCGAAACACCACATTAAACATGTCGAGCGTAGGGTGGCGCATGTAATGTGCCTTGAGCAATGCCAACGCCTGACCGGCCTGATTTGTCGCCCGACACACGTTGAGCAAATCGTTAGCCACCAGACCGGCGTATTCAGGCGCCTGTGCCAAAACGGATTCGAGCCAGGCACGCTCTTGCGCGGGCTGCCCCGATGCACGCGCTACGGCGGCGCGCAACATGGCAATACGTGCCTGCGACGCTTGGCTGACATGCTTTGCCGCCAAGGCGTTCGCCGCGTTGTCGGCGGCATCGAGCGCTGCAATGGCAACGTCGATTGCCGGTGGCTTGGACGACAACGCCGTTTGGGCCTGTTCGCACTGATAATGCACCAACTGAGGTACCGGCTCGTCGACCAGCGCCCTGAGTTTTTTAACAGCCTCGATGGCTTTGGGCCAGTCGTGCTCCGATTCGTAGATACGGATAAGTGCACGCACCGCCGCCACCGAATAGCGCGCCGTATTCTGCACTTGCAAAAACGCCTGCTCGGCGCGATCGAGCATACCGGCCTTCAAGAAGTCTTGTGCCAGCTCGTGCTGGGCATGTTCGCGCTCGGCCTGCGGCAGGTCGGCCCGCGCAAGCAGGCTTTGATGCACGCGAATAGCGCGTTCCATTTCGCCTCGCCGTCGAAACAAGCTACCCAAGGCAAAGTGCAGCTCGGTCGTTTCGGGGTCGAGCTTGGCGACTTCGACGAAGGCGTCAATGGCCCGATCGGGCTCTTCATTGAGAATGAAGTTCAGACCCTTGAAATAAGAGTCAGGCAAGCTTCGGGTTTCGGACAACATCTGGCGGATGTCGACGCGCGCGGCGACCCACCCCAAACCAAAAAGTACCGGCAGCGAAATCAGCCACCACGGTTCAAAGTCCATGAATCAGGCCTCGGGAACAACAGGCTTTGGGCCCGGATTTAAAGGGGAGACAACGGCGCAACGGCGTCGGGAGAGATAGGCGCATGCGCCACTTCTGGAGTAGCAGAGGCCTGAAGACGAGACACCTCGCGTTCGAGACGCTTGATTTCGCGACGACGACGCAACATGGCCGGCACAATGGCCAACAGCGCAAAAAGCACGCCCACCACAAATGCTGCCAACATGACCACAATAAGCGGCACGCCGGCCACGACATGATCGGCATAAAAATTAACATCGACCGGGCCTGTGTTTTTAAGCGCAAACAACAATACGACAATAAACACAACCAAGCGTAACGCCCACACGAGGTATCGCATGACTGACCTCCAAAAATCAGGAATGCCCAATTGTAATGGGAATAATGACCCCGAAAAAACAAAACCCCCGGCTTTTTGGCCAGGGGTTTTGTTTGATGCGAAACAAGCGCGGCGTTAGCCGTGCATGATGCGATCGAATTGATGGTCTAAAGTGAACTCGGCAGATTCGTCATTTTTACGGCCTTCTTGCTCGAATGCCGCGTCGACACGCTCGCGCAGTTCTTTGCCGGCTTTGAAGTGAGGGACCTGTTTTCCAGGCACCATCACTTTCTCGCCAGACTTGGGGTTACGCCCCACGCGCGGTGAACGGGTCGATAACGAAAAACTGCCAAAGCCACGGATTTCGATGCGCTGGCCATTGGACAAAGCCTGGGCCATGGCATCGAGCACCGTTTTGACGGCGAGATCGGTGTCCCGCAGCGCGAGCTGCGGGTACCGACTCGCCAGAATGGCGATCAGCTCTGACTTAGTCACACCAATTAACCGTCGTCGCGTGCTTGGTCGAGCTTGGCCTTGAGCAGAGCGCCCAGGTTGGTTGTACCCGACGAAGCGCTGGCTTCAGACATGCGCTGGAGCGTGTCGGCAGTTTCAGCGTTGTCACGGGCCTTGATCGACAACTGGATCGAGCGCGCTTTGCGATCGATGTTGATGATCATGGCTTCGACGTTGTCACCAGCATTCAAAGCTGTAGTAGCGTCTTCGACACGGCCTGCCGAGATTTCGGAGGCACGCAGGTAACCTTCGACGTCGAGCGACAGCGTAACGACGGCACCCTTGGCTTCAACCGACTTAACGGTACCAGGAACAACCGCACCTTTGTCGTAGGTAGCAACGAAGTTGTTGAAGGGGTCGCCTTCAAGTTGCTTGATACCCAACGAGATGCGCTCTTTGTCGGTATCGATGCCCAGAACAACAGCTTCGATTTCGTCGCCCTTTTTGAAGTTGCGTACGGCTTCTTCGCCAGTTTCGGACCAAGACAGATCGGACAAGTGCACCAGACCGTCGATACCGCCAGGCAAACCAACAAACACGCCAAAGTCGGTGATGGACTTGATCGCACCGCTGACCTTGTCACCACGCTTGAAGTTCATGGAGAACTCTTCCCATGGGTTGGCGCGGCACTGCTTCATGCCCAGCGAAATACGGCGACGGTCTTCGTCGATTTCCAGAACCATGACTTCGACTTCATCGCCCAGCGTAACCACTTTGCGAGGATCGACGTTTTTGTTGGTCCAGTCCATTTCGGAGACGTGCACCAGACCTTCGATACCGGCTTCGACTTCAACGAATGCGCCGTAGTCGGTCAGGTTAGTGACTTTGCCGAACAAGCGGGTGTTTTGCGGGTAGCGACGTGCCAGACCGATCCAAGGATCTTCGCCCAGTTGTTTGACGCCCAGCGAAACACGGCTCTTTTCTTGATCGAACTTGAGCACTTTGGCTTCGACTTCCTGACCAACGGTCAGAACTTCGGAGGGGTGACGGACACGGCGCCATGCCATGTCGGTGATGTGCAACAAACCATCGATGCCGCCCAGGTCGACGAATGCGCCGTAGTCGGTGATGTTCTTGACAACACCCTTGACAATTGCACCTTCGCTGAGTGTTTCGAGCAGTTTCTGACGCTCTTCACCCATGCTGGCTTCGAGGACGGCACGACGCGACAGCACAACGTTGTTGCGCTTGCGATCGAGCTTGATGACCTTGAATTCCATGGTCTTGCCCTCGTAGGGCGTGGTGTCTTTGACCGGACGCAGGTCGACCAAAGAACCGGGCAAGAAGGCACGGATACCGTTGGTCATGACTGTAAGACCACCTTTGACCTTGCCTGTAATCGTACCGTTAACCAGCTCGCCGGACTCGAGCGCTTGCTCGAGAGAGAGCCATGCCGAAAGACGCTTGGCGCGATCACGCGACAGAATTGTGTCGCCATACCCGTTTTCGAGGGAGTCGATGGCCACGGAGACGAAATCGCCTGCTGTAACTTCGAGCTCGCCCTGATCGTTCAGGAACTCTTCAAGGGGGATCAGCGCTTCGGATTTAAGACCGGCGTTGACAACGACAAAGTTGTGGTCGATACGAACGACTTCTGCCGAAATAACTTCGCCAGACTTCATGTCTTGGCTTTTTACACTTTCAGCAAACAGATCGGCAAAGCTTTCACCGCCAAGAGCGGCAGCAGGGGTTAGCGTTGAGGACATTAAATTAAATCCATAGGCCAAAATGGCCGGTAAATACACACCGGGGCAAACCATTTACCCCAGCGGAGTTGACAAAAAATACCCCCGGAACCTACCAGAAAACTACCTGGTATACGTGCCGGAAGCACCTCTATTCGACCAAAGGTCGAGTACTGCATTAACGGTTTCTTCGATGCTTAAATGCGATGAATCGAGGGTAACCGCATCGGGCGCGGCCGCAAGCGGCGCATTTGCCCTTGACTGGTCTCGGGCATCGCGTGCTTCAAGATCCCGTGTTAAGTCTGCTAGGTTAGCAGGAAACCCCTTTTCGATCAACTGCTTACACCGTCTTTGTGCCCTTGCGTGCACATCAGCCACCAAAAAAACTTTTAATGGTGCATCGGGGAACACTACCGTACCCATATCGCGACCATCTGCGACCAGCCCCGGCAGCTGACGAAAAGCGCGCTGGCGCCCCAAAAGCGCCTCACGCACCCCCCCCAAGGCAGCAATTTGCGAGGCAAACAGCCCAACGCTCTCGGCACGGATAGCCTCGGTAACATCCTGACCCGCCATAAATATGCAGCCGTCGACAAAACGCACATCGAGTCCTGCGGCAATTTTTGCCGCACCGGGCTCGTCGTCGGGCGCAACGCCCTGACCAATGCACGCCAAAGCAGTCAAACGATACAGCGCGCCACTGTCGAGCACCGTCCAACCCAACGCATTGGCCACACGCTGGGCGACGGTACCTTTACCCGACGCCGTCGGCCCGTCGATTGCGATGACTGGAACCGCACACGCTTCACTCATTTATTCACCAATTGACTGAACACTTTGAAGTAGTCTGGAAAGGTTTTGCTGACACAGTCAGGGTCTTGAATGGTGACCGGCACCGGACCAAACGAGGCCAACGAGAAGCACATGGCCATGCGGTGGTCGTCGTAGGTCGCAATGCTGGCCGAACGCCAGTCACCAAACGATGCCGGTGGTGTTATGCGCAACCAGTCGGGCCCTGACTTAACGCTGGCCCCAAGTTTTTCAAGCTCGGTATGCATGGCATGGATACGGTCGGTTTCTTTAACGCGCCAGCTGCCAATATTGCGTAACGTACAAGTGCCGTCGGCAAACAGCGCCAGAGCCGCCGCCGTCATGGCCGCATCGGGGATCAGGTTGAAATCAAAATCGAAGGCGCGCAATTTTTGGCCGCTGGCAACGTCGATGCCACGGGCCTCAATGAAATTGTCATGGCGAACGATTGTCGCCCCCATCGCCTCAAGCGTATCGGCAAAAGCGACGTCGCCCTGAATGCTGTTGACACCCACGCCATGCACCCGAACCGGGCCGGCGCCTATGGCACCCATGGCCAGAAAATAGGACGCAGAAGACGCATCGCCTTCAACGTCGATGAGGCCAGGCGCGATATAGGCCGCACCCGCCGGAATCGTGAACCGTTGCCAACCATCGCGTTCTACAACAACACCAAACCGCGCCATCAGATTCAGCGTAATCAGGATATAGGGCTTGGAGATAAGCTCGCCCTCGACTTCGATGACAACTGGCAACCCGGCCCGCCCCGTATAAATGGGGGCCGCCAACAGCAAGGCCGTTAGAAACTGGCTGGACACATTGCCTTTGATTCGCACAGGCTGGGCGGCATTGATCTTTGCGCTGGATATCGCCAATGGCGGATAGCCTGGGTTCCCCATGTAGTCAATAGCGGCGCCCAACTGTCGTAACGCCTCGACCAGATCGCCGATGGGGCGCTCATGCATACGAGCTACGCCCGAAAGGCGATACTGCCCGCCCATCAGGGCCAGCGCAGCAGTTAACGGACGGAAAGCAGTACCTGCATTGCCTAGAAAAATATCGATATCGTCACGTTCGAAGGGTATGCCACCTGTAATTTCGACCTCTGTCGTTGCCACCCGATCAAGCGACACACCCAGCTTCATCAAGCCGGCAAGCATGACCCGGGTGTCATCTGAGTCGAGCACACCGCGAATAAGCGTAGTGCCACGTGCCAAAGCAGCAAGCAGCAACACGCGGTTCGAAATACTTTTGGACCCGGGCAAAACCATATCGCCAGAGGCGTGGTTGACCGGCGACAACAACAAATCGGGACTGGCCGTCATGACAAACCGCTCCTGCTACCCCAAAAACGACGCGCCAATGCAGCACGCTCGAGCAAATCAAAAAGTTTCACGCCATCGCCATCAGCCAACGCCTGCTCGGCCTGAGCCAGCACATCGCGCACCTGAGCGACCTCGGATAATACGGCCTGCCGATTGGCAAGGAAAATATCGCGCCACATTTCGGGCGAGCCCGCTGCAATACGCGTGAAATCACGAAAACCAGTGCCTGCCAAACTTAAACGCAAGTCGGCATCGTTGGCTGCAGCAACCTGGGCCATAAACACTGATGCCAGAAAGTGCGGCACATGACTGACCGACGCCAGCACGGTATCGTGTGCGGCGGCGTCCATGTTCAAAACACGTGCACCGCAGTGCTCCCAAAGCTGGGTTAACCAATGGCGGTCTTGAGGCGTATTTTCGGGCAGCGGCGTAAGAATGACATTTCGCCCCCGATACAGTTGCGCGTCGGCGGCCTCAGGGCCTGTACGTTCGGCGCCGGCTATGGGGTGACCCGGAATAAACTGCGCTACCCGGTCACCCAATGACTGATAAGCCGCTTGGACTACATCGACCTTGGTGCTACCAGCATCGGTAATGACGGCCTGCGAGCTCAACGTGGGCAACAAACCAGCCAGCAACGCGGGAAATGCGCCCACTGGTGCAGCCAGAAAGATAAGATCGGCCTGCGCTGCGGCTTGTGCCAGCGTGGCCACTTCGTCGATTAACCCCAAACGCTTGGCCAACGCCAGGGGACCGGGACGGCGCCCCACCCCCAATACCTTGTCGACCAGGCCTGCCTGGCGTAAGGCCGCCGCAAAAGACCCCCCAATCAGGCCAACACCAACAATTGCCAGCACGCCCACCCTGGGCGTGCGCTGCACCTCTGGGTCAGTCATCAAGCTGCGCCCTTAAATATGTACCGGGTAGGAACCCAGCACCTTGAAGAACGCGGCTCGTTTCTTGAGCGCTGCCAGCGTTGCCTGAACTGCCGGCTCGGTATGGTGGCCAAGCAGATCAAGATAGAAATAGTATTCCCATTGGCCAGTACGCGCCGGGCGGGATTCGAGACGAGACATAGACACGCCATTCTCGGCAATAGGCGCGAGCATCTCGTAGACAGCACCGGCCCGGTTGGGCACCGCAAGGATAAGACTGGTTTTGTCTTGCCCGGAAGGGAGCGTATCTTGTGCGCCGACTGCCAGGAAGCGCGTGCGGTTTTGCGGGTCGTCTTGAATGCCGGCAGCCACTACCTTAAGCCCCCACGCCTCGGCCGCAACCGCACCGGCAATAGCGGCAACGCTAGGGTCTTCAGAGGCAAGGCGTGCCGCCTCGGCATTACTGGAGGCCGCATCACGAGACAAGGCGGGATAATGCTGCGTCAGCCAGCCCTGGCACTGAGCCAGCGCCTGCGGATGCGCCATGACACGCATCACGCCATCGAGCGTACCCGAACGCGTCATGATGCAATGGTGGATGCTCAGCGAGCGCTCGCCCAGTACCTTTAGCGGCGAATTCAACAAAAGATCAAGCGTGCGATTGACCGCACCTTCGGTAGAGTTCTCGACAGGCACCATGCCCACATTGGCCTGCCCTGCCTCGACAGCACGGAAAACCTCATCGAAGGAAGCACAGGGCAATTTGGTAATGGCATGGCCAAACTGTTCCAGCGCGGCTTGTTCTGAAAACGAACCCTGAGGGCCCAGATAAGCCACCGTCAGGGTGCTTTCGAGCCCACGGCAAGCAGAAATGATCTCTCGCCAGACCGACTCAATGCCAGCCTCGGTAAAGGGGCCGGCATTAAGCTGTTGCAAGTGGCGAATGAGACTGGCCTCGCGCTCGGGCTTGAGTACTGGGCCGTCGGCATCAAACGCCGCCTTGACCTGTCCCACCGCCTGAGCGGTTTGGGCCCGTCGGTTCAACAAGCCCAGAATGTCTTGATCGATACGGTCAATTTCTTCGCGCAAAGGCTGAAGCTGGCTTTGCAAAGTGTTATCCATGACGGCGTTCGAATTCCTTCATAAATGTAATCAGGGCCTGGACGCCTTCGAAAGGCATCGCGTTATAGATAGAAGCCCGCATGCCGCCCACGCTTTTATGCCCTTTTAGCTGCAATAACCCGGCGGCATCGGCCTGCGCCAAGAACTCGGCGTTAAGCGACTCGTCGACCAAAAAGAAGGGAACGTTCATGCGCGACCGGACGTCGGGGTGGACACGATTTTGATAAAAACCGGAGCCATCGATGTATTGGTACAGCGCCTGCGCTTTACGAATGTTTTCTTGTTCGATAGCCTCAACGCCACCCTGGGCCAACAACCACTTAAACACCAGCCCAGCCATGTAAATGGCATAGGTAGGCGGCGTGTTGTACATCGAGTCGTTCTTCTCGACGTTAACGTAATCGAACGCCGACGGACACGTTGGCAATGCATGACCGATGAGATCGCGGCGAATAATGAGCAAAGTGACGCCGGCTGGCCCCGCATTTTTCTGGGCGCCCGCGTAAACCACAGCGGCTTTGGAAAAATCGATGGGACGCGACAAGATATGCGATGAGGCGTCGACGACCAACGGCACACCGGCTGCGCCCAGCGCAGCCAAATCGGGCCACTGCGTGAACTCGACACCGCCGATAGTTTCGTTGCTGCAAAAGTGCACATAAGCTGCATCGGACCTGATTTGCCATTGGTCTGCCGCTGGAAACCAGGTGTACGGCGCCTGATGACGGCCGTCGATAACCGCTTCGCTGGCGCTGGTGGCCGCAACCGCCGCATCGCCGTACTTGCGCGCCTCTTTGGCCGACTTTTCGGACCAGGCGCCCGACACGATATAGTCGGCCTTGTTGGCCCCGTTACGACCAATAAGGTTTAACGGCAATATGGCGTTCTCGCCTGTGGCACCGCCCTGCAAAAACAACACGGCGTAGTCATCGGGCACACCCAACAAGGCGCGCAAATCGGCCTCGGCCTGATCGCGAATGTGCATGAACTGCTCGCCGCGATGGCTCATTTCCATGACCGACATGCCGCTGCCTTGCCAATCGGTCATCTCGGCAGCCGCCTGTTGCAACACCTGAAGCGGCATCACCGAGGGACCCGCAGAAAAGTTCCAGGGTCGCGTCATACCTGCTCACCACCGTCGTTGTCTGAAGCGTCTTCGGCGTTTCCGGCATCGTTGCCCTGCTCACCTGCGTCGGTAGGCGAGTCAACGGCATCTTCAGCCACCAAACCCTCAACACCCTCTTCATCAAGATCGGCCTCGTCATCGGCATCGCTCTCGACAACACGGCGCACGCCAGACAAGTAGCTGTCTTCGTCGATATTGATGAGCGTAACGCCCTGCGTGGCGCGGCCCATTTCACGAATTTCGGCCACTCGGGTGCGCACAAGAACGCCTGCTGACGTGATGAGCATGATTTCGTCAGTAGGATTGACCAGCACGGCGCCGACCACCTTGCCATTGCGGGCACTGGTTTGAATGGCGATCATGCCTTTGGTGCCCCGGCCGTGGCGCGTGTATTCGACAATAGAGGTGCGTTTGCCGTAGCCGTTTTCGGTGGCGGTCAGTACGCTTTGCGACTCGTCACCAGCGACCAGCAGCGAAATGACCGACTGCCCGTCTTCGAGCATCATGCCGCGCACGCCGCGTGCGGTACGGCCCATGGGGCGAACGTCGTTTTCATCGAAGCGAACGGCTTTTCCAGCGTCGGAGAACAACATAATGTCGTGCTTGCCGTCGGTAAGGTCGGCGCCGATAAGGAAGTCGCCTTCGTCGAGCGCAACCGCAATAATGCCGGCCTTACGCGGATTGGAGAAGTCGGACAAAGGTGTCTTTTTGACCGTACCGCGCGACGTTGCCATGAACACGTAGTGATCGTCGCTGAACTCTTTAACCGCAAGCACAACCGTGATTTTTTCGCCATCGACCAACGGGAACATGTTGACGATGGGGCGACCACGGGAAGTGCGCGAGCCTTGCGGGACTTCCCAGACTTTGAGCCAGTAAACACGGCCATGATCGGAGAAACACAACAGGTAATCGTGCGTGTTGGCGATGAAGAGCTGGTCGACCCAGTCGTTTTCTTTCATTGCCGTGGCCTGCTTGCCGCGCCCGCCCCGCTTTTGCGAGCGGTATTCGGACAAGGGCTGGCTCTTGATGTAACCCGTCTGCGACAACGTCACGACCATGTCCATGGGGGTGATCAGGTCTTCCGTGTCGAGTTCGGTGGCGTTGTGTTCGATTTCGGACAAACGGGTATCTTTGGCGCCAACACTGAACTCATTGCGGATGGCAATAAGCTCGTCGGAAATAATGCCAGTGATACGTTCGGGGCGCGCCAGAATGTCGAGCAGATCGGCGATGGTGTCCATCACGTCTTTGTACTCGTTGACGATCTTGTCTTGCTCCAGCCCCGTCAAACGCTGAAGGCGCATGTTCAGAATTTCTTGCGCCTGGGTTTCGCTTAGACGATACATGCCGTCGTCTTGAAGACCGAAGACTTCAGACAGGCCATCGGGACGATAAGCGGCACGGCCGCCAGGCGTGTCGCCCTGGTCGGCACGGGCAAGCATTTCGCGCACCAGAGAAGCATCCCAGGGCCGCGACATAAGCTCTTGACGCGCAACGGGCGGCGTGGGCGCCGCCTTGATAATGGTGATGAAATCGTCGATGTTAGCCAGAGCGACTGCCAGGCCTTCAAGAACGTGACCGCGTTCGCGCGCCTTGCGCAGCTGGAATACGGTGCGACGCGTGACCACTTCGCGACGGTGGAACAGGAAGTATTCGACCAGTTGCTTCAGGTTCAACAAGCGGGGCTGGCCATCGACCAGCGCCACAAAGTTCATGCCAAAAGTGTCTTGCAACTGCGTGTGCTTGTACAAGTTGTTCAGCACCACTTCAGGTACTTCGCCACGCTTGAGCTCGATGACTAGACGCATGCCGTCTTTGTCAGATTCGTCACGAATATCGGAGATACCCTCGATTTTCTTTTCGTTGACCAGCTCGGCAATACGCTCTTGCAGGGTTTTTTTATTGACCTGATAAGGAATGGCATCAACGATAATGGCCTGCCGGTTGCCGCGTTCGAGGTCTTCAAAGTGGGTTTTAGCCCGCATGACCACGCGACCGCGACCCGTGCGGTAGCCTTCGCGCACACCCGACAACCCGTAAATAATGCCGCCAGTGGGAAAATCGGGCGCGGGGATGATCTCGATAAGATCATCGACCGTGCAGTCGGGATTGCGCAAACAATACAGGCAGCCCTCGACCACTTCAGACAAATTATGGGGCGGGATATTGGTGGCCATCCCCACGGCAATACCCGAGCTGCCGTTGACCAGCAGGTTCGGCAAGCGCGACGGCAACAGCAGAGGCTCTTGTTCGGAACCGTCGTAGTTGGGCCCGAAGTCGACCGTTTCCTGGTCGATATCGGCCAGCAATTCGTGTGCGATTTTCGACAAACGGATTTCGGTATACCGCATAGCCGCCGCGCTGTCGCCATCGACCGAGCCAAAGTTACCCTGACCGTCGACTAGCGTATAACGCAGCGAGAAATCTTGCGCCATACGGACAATGGTGTCGTAAACCGCCGAATCGCCGTGCGGGTGATACTTACCGATAACGTCACCCACAATACGCGCCGACTTCTTGTAGGCACGATTCCAGTCGTTATTCAGTTCGTGCATGGCAAACAGCACACGCCGATGCACCGGTTTCAGACCATCGCGGACATCGGGCAGCGCCCGACCCACAATAACGCTCATGGCGTAGTCAAGATAACTGCGGCGCATCTCCTCTTCCAGCGATATGGGAAGAGTCTCCTTGGCGAAGGAATCCATAGGGTTCTATATTCTTGAAAGGTATGATCGTGAAGTGGCCGACTACGGGCGAATAGGAAATTCTAGCACTTCCACCTTAGCCCTGAAGACGTTGCCCAAAACCAACAATATTGCAAAACTTACGGTAGAATTACTCATATCTGGACACCGCATGCGAATCAGGCGTCACGAAGCTCACAAAAATACCGTAAGATTCGGCCTAACACGCATGATTTCCAGAGCAATTCTTTGTTTAAAACCATTGCATTGCTATACTGGTTACGTTTTTCAATAATGCGGCGGAGGTTCGCTGCGGTCACTTACCAGCATTAAGCTCAACGAGGAGAAACATGAATAAACCCTCTAAATTCGCATTAGCCCTTGCTATTGCCGCCTTTTCGGCTTCCGGTGCAGCTTCTGCGCAAACTGTAGACAACTGGCAAACTCCTTACGGCGGCGCCGTAATGAACGGCACGAACGAATTGTGCTGGCGCGACAACTTCTGGACACCTGCTACAGGTCTGGCCGGCTGTGACGGTGTGCCTGTTGCTCAGCAAACGCCTGTTGTTGCTCCTACAGCTTCGAAAGTTGTCCTGAACGCTGACACGTTCTTCGACTTCGACAAAGCCACACTCAAGCCCGCCGGTCGCCAGGTCCTCGACCAGGTTGCTGCTCAGGCTCAGTCGCTGAACCTGGAAACCGTTATTGCTGTTGGTCACACCGACTCCATCGGTACCGAACAGTACAACATGGGTCTGTCGCAGCGTCGCGCCAACACAGTTAAAAACTACCTGGTCAGCAAAGGCATTGATGCCAACCGCATCTACGCCGAAGGCAAGGGCGAGTCCCAGCCTATCGCCAGCAACAAAACTCGTGAAGGCCGCGCACAGAACCGTCGCGTAGAGATCGAGATCGTAGGCGTTCGCAAGTAATTCTTGCAGCAATAAACGCTACAATAAGGGGTGCCTTCGGGCACCCTTTTTTTATTCGGGAAACGTCCATGCAACAGAACACGTCGTCTTCTTCTACCCAAAATGTCAGCCAGGCTGAAATCGACAAATTCAGCGCACTGGCCTCGCGCTGGTGGGACCCGGAAAGCGAATTTAAACCATTGCATGCCATCAACCCGCTACGTTTGGGCTGGGTACAAGACATTGCGGGTTCGCTAAGCGGCAAAAAGATTGTCGATGTTGGTTGCGGCGGCGGCATATTGGCCGAAAGCATGGCCGTGGCGGGCGCGCAGGTCACGGGTATCGACTTGGCCGACAAATCTTTAACGGTAGCCCGACTGCACAGCCTCGAATCCGGAGTAAAGGTCGACTATCAGTCGATTAGCGCAGAAGACTTCGCGGCGCAGCATACGGGTCAGTTCGATGTGGTCACCTGCATGGAAATGCTTGAACACGTCCCCGACCCGGCATCTATCGTGCAAGCGTGCAGCCAAATGGTCAAACCGGGGGGGTGGGTATTTTTTTCCACGCTCAACCGCAACCCAAAGTCGTTCTTGTTTGCCATTGTCGGCGCCGAATACGTACTGCGTTTGCTCCCCAAGGGCACGCACAGCTACGAAAAATTCATCAAACCCAGCGAGCTTTCGCGGGCCGTGCGTCAGTCGGGCCTCACCGTCATGCAAATGGCCGGCATGGAATACAACCCCATCACCGATTTGTACTCGCTGTCCAACGATACCTCCGTCAATTACCTGATGGCCACGCAAAAAAAGGTACTGTAAGGCATGAGCAAGCTGGTTCTGTTTGATTTTGACGGCACCCTGGCCGACACCGCGCCCGACCTGGCAGCGGCGGCCAACCGGCAGCGCGAACGGCAGGGGCTCAATGCCCTGCCCTACGAAATGCTTCGGCCAATGGCATCGGCCGGGGCACGCGGCTTGCTTAAAGTCAGCCTGGATATCGACCCTGACCATCCCGACTACGAGTCGCATCGGCGGCAGTTTTTGTCAGACTACGAGCAGCACATGACGGTGCTGACCCGACTATTTCCGGGTGTACCCGAATTGCTTCAGTCTTTAAAAGCACAAGGTTACCGCTGGGGCATCGTAACCAACAAGGTGGAATACCTCGCCCTGCCCATCGTCAAGCACCTTGAACTTCATACCGAATGTGCGGTCACTATTGGCGGCGATACCGCCGGGTACGCCAAGCCGCACCCGGCGCCCTTGCTTCTTGCGGCCGAGCGTGCGGGGTTTACGCCACAGCAATGTATTTATATTGGCGACGACGAACGCGATATTGTGGCGGGCAAGGCAGCGGGCATGCCCACCATTGCGGCTGCCTATGGGTATTGCAACCCGGCACAGGTGGCCAACTGGCAGGCCGACGCCATTGCGCATCAAGTTAACGACTTGTTGGGGCATATCAACCGGCTACTGTAAGCATTACTGTGCCATACCAGCGGTCGCTTCTGCTGCGCAGCGGCCTTACCTGCAGCCCGGCGCAGTGCATGGCCGGTTTTTTGCACAAATAATGCGATGCGGGCGGAACTTTCTTCCAGCCCTTCCCTCTAATCCTGTGTAGTACGTTACAATCTACGTTCTGGGGTCGACTTGGCTTCGACGTGGGTCGCGAAACAGAGTAGGGCATGCCGAGCACCAGTAAGCTCGTTAATCCACTGGAAAACTACAAACGCCAACGACGAGCGTTTCGCTTTAGCCGCTTAAGCGGTAAGCCGCTGCACTGATTTGTCTTTGGGTCAGGTAGGGTAAAACCTACAGCAGCGTCATTTACAAAGAATCGGTTTTGGCTGGGTCACTCAGTCAACGCTTAAATTAATGTGAATCGCTAAGGGATGGCCTGTTAACCGGCATGGCCCGAGGCTAAAACCTTAAAGTTGGTTGACTAAGCATGTAGAACTGCCTGCAGAGGGCTTGCGGACGGGGGTTCAATTCCCCCCGACTCCACCAAATGCAGAAGGCCGTAAACGAATAAAACCGTTTACGGCCTTTTTTTGTCTGGGCTCTTAATACCAGCGACGTCAGGGCCGTGTGGCAATAAACTACCGCTACAATCGGCTCAACCGCCACGTGGGTAACCTACACCCACGGCATCGAACATCACAAGAAAAGCACGCCCGATGAATAAAAATGCACTCAAGCCGCTATCTGAAGCGGAGTTTTCCGAACTCGATGATCTACTGCTGCACCACGTTGACGCCGATGATGCGATGACGCTGGACATGCTTGATGGCTTTTTGCACGCAATCGCCATCGGCCCCACAACTATTCATCCGGCCAAATGGCTCCCGTTTGCGCTGGGGTTGGACGGCTCAGGGCCACCGAAAACGTCAATGGCTGTGCTGAACCGTGTCATGGATTTAGCAATGCGGCACTACAACGGCATTATTACGGGCCTGCAATCAACCCAACCCGAAATGACACCCACTTGGGCAGCGCAGGAGTATGAGGGACAGACCTACGATACGGCCGAGGGCTGGGCTTACGGGTTTATTGAGGGCATGCAGATGTGCGCAGATGACTGGCAACCCATGCTGGACACCGCAGACGGCGCAGCCTGGTTTCGTCCTATTGGGCTCCTGGGTCAAGACGATTTTTCGCCCAATCAAGACGAACTAACGAAAACGCCGGCGCAGCGGGCGAAAATCACACAAGAGATTCCGCCAGCCGTACTCGAGATGTACTTATATTGGCTGCCCCATCGCGAGGCCATTCATGAGCAGGAGGTCGCTAACACCTCAAAGCCCAAAGTGGGTCGAAACGACCCCTGCCCATGCGGCAGTGGAAAAAAATTCAAAAAATGCTGTGGTGCCGGTGATGCCCTGCATTAAAGTCAACCACACTTTTCCTAAGGCCCACGATAACCTTAGAGGCGGGTGAAACACCCATAATAAGCTGCGGTTCGCAGCATAGAACGCAGCGCAATGCGCTTCGTATTCAGCCAAATCCAAAAGTGCTGTCATATTCGAGCACTATGGCGACTGCTACACTGCGACGGCCTCCACTTTTAATAAATATTGTCAGGATGACCAGTACTTTAGCCATTGTTGTTTCGCTTTTACTTCTGATGTACCTGGCCTACCGAGGCGTGACCGTGCTGCTTCTGGCACCGCTCATGGCGGCGCTGGCAGTGCTGCTGTCGGGCGAGATCGGCGTGTACCTGCCCATCTACACCGACACTTTCATGAAGGCGCTGGGTAACTACGTCATTCAATTTTTGCCCATTTTTTTGCTAGGGGCGTTGTTCGGTCAGTTAATGGCAGATTCGGGGGCAGCGCATTCAATTGCGCGCTGGATCGTCGACAAGCTTGGCGATAAACACGCCATCGTGACGGTGGTGTTGGCTTGCGCGGTACTTACCTATGGCGGGGTGTCGCTATTTGTAGTGGCATTTGCCATCTACCCTATCGCAAAAGACCTGTTCCGTACGGCTGACATTCCCAAGCGGCTCATACCCGCAACAATTGCACTAGGTTCGTTCACTTTTACAATGACCGCGCTACCGGGCACGCCGTCTATTCAAAACGCCATTCCCATCCCCTATTTTGGTACTAACGTGTTTGCAGCGCCAGGCCTGGGCATTATCGCGGCTGCCATCATGTTTGTGGGGGGTATGTGGTGGTTGCGTGGCCGCGCGGCCAGCGCAAAACTCGCCGGCGAGGGCTATGGCCATCACGAAGACGATAACGACGATACAGCGCTTCGCAACGTAGACAGCGGCGCGTTATCGCATATGCCACTTTTCCTGGCGCTTTTGCCGCTGGTGCTGGTCATTTCCGTGAATGCGCTTTTCACCTACGTTGTCTTCCCGCGTATGGACATGAGTTTCATCACTGACCGCTTCCCCCACACCACGCCCGCCAAAGTTATTGGGCTTTGGGCCTTAATTATTGCGCTGGCCACAGCTTGTACCACGCTGATTATTTCGCGCTTGGGGCACTGGAGCAACTTGCGCGACACAATCAACAAAGGCGTGTTTGGCTTTATGTTGCCCCTATTCAATACGGCCTCGGAAGTAGGCTACGGCGCAGTAATTGCCGGCCTCGCCGGCTTTGTGGTGATCCGCGATGCAGTGCTCAATGTAACCCCCAACAACCCACTGATTTCAGAGGCAATTGCCATGAATGTGCTGTCGGGCATTACGGGTTCGTCGTCGGGTGGCCTGAGCATTGCGCTGCAAACTCTGGGGCCGGACTATTTACGCATGGCACAAGCAGCAGGCATTAGTCCCGAACTGATGCACCGGGTTGCCGTACTTGCCGCAGGCGGGTTCGACACCCTGCCCCATTGCGGCGCCATTATTACGCTGCTGGCCATCTGCAAACTGACGCATCGCCAGTCGTATTTGAACATTGCCGCCGTCACCATGGGCGCGCCCATGATCGCCTTGGTTGTTGTGATTACTTTAGGCACGATGTTCGGCAGCTTTTAAGTCAAAGCCTGAACCTATTCGCTATGTAAAGGTCAATGAGCCTTGCTGTTGATGCCTCCGAATGCTATTAAAACGCATAAGCCATGGTGAGCCAAAACCGGGGCTTAGGGTCTGCATGGGTATCAGAGGATGGTTCACCGCCACGAGTTCGCCATGCAATGGCGGCATCCATCGAAAGCCCGTGCGCCTGGTAACGCACCCCAACCCCCGCCCCGGCACGGGTTTCGTCGGGCGCAGGCGATGTCACTTGGCTGGGTCGGGCATTGATTTTCATGTACCCATAATCATAGAACGCATAAGGTGAAAAATCGCCCAGACGATAGCGAAGCTCTAGCTGGGTAAGCCACCCTTGGTCTCCACTGGCTTCGCCGCTGGGGTAGGCGCGCACAGCGCTGGCCCCACCCAAAGACATTGACTCAGAACTGTCCAGATTCTTATTCGCCCACTGCCCGCTAAAACGGACAAACAGACTGACATTACCAGTTACGGCTTGCAGTCGAACCAGATCAAGGTTGTATTTACTGAAGCTGCCCTGGCGGACGACATCATCTTTGTGCAAGTGGCCCTGTGTCCATGTCACGGCACCATAAGTCACGCCACCGCCGCCAAAACTGTCTTTGTGATCAAAGCCAAGTGTGACGGGGAGCGTCGTTGAATGGTAGCGCTCGGTCGACGCGCCGAAAAAATAACTGTTGTACAGGCGTTTGTGTTGCCACGACACACTTAGGTTAATGTTGCTGCGTTGTGACCTAAGCAGCGCATATCCAAGGCCCGCACCACTTATGCGGGCGACGCCTTCATTACCCTCAAAGCCGTTATCCAGGCTGTATACCGTTTGTGCGTAGCCTATATTGGCGCGCAACCCCTGACCGCCTAAGGGAATGCTGTAGTTAGCGCTACCCAGCCATAAGTGGCTTTGGGTGTACAAGGCACGAAGGCTGATCTGATCGCCCAAGGCAAACGGGCTGTTGACGTCCAGATTGGCGCGTGTGCGCCATTGGCCGGAATAGTAGTTACCGTGGTTATCCAGACCGACCTCACCCTGGTAACGCTTATCGTAATCTACGACGATATCGAGATCACCGGTACCCAGCGCTGCACCAGGGCGTATCACGGGGGTTATTTTTATGCCGGGCAGATCATCCAGCAGCAACGTGGCGCGCTCGAGTGCAGACGACTCGATAAGCGAGCCGGACTGCAAGCCAGAAAGATACGATTGCGCCTTTTGAGTCAGCCCAGGGTTACCGTCCGCACTAACCCGACCATAACGTCCCTCTACAACCTGTATTTGCAAAGCACCGCCGTTCACAAGCTGCTGCGGCGCGATAAAAGCCCGCGCAAACGGGTAACTGGCTTGTTGATAATGCTGGGTGATTTTGTCGCTTAAAGACCGCAAACCCACCAGATCGAAGGATTGGTCTTGAACCTTACCCAACACCCGCAGTAATTCGTCTGAACCGAAAACTGTATTTCCCGAGAAGGTGATGCTACCCACCACCACCTGCGGCCCGCCGGGCTGCGCCGGAGCGCTTTGTGTCGGCTGCATATCCAAGCCTTTGGATGTTCTGGGTGGCGTAGGCAGTTGCTTCAGTTCTTCTTGCAAAACTCTGCCGGCATCGGGTGCTACTTGAGCAGCTGCAGGTACATGGGCAAGACCTATTAACGAAAAACACAGGAGCGCGGCGGACTGAAAAACGAATCGAGTCATGTATGCAAGTAGACGGTACGTTGAATGGCGTTGCAGCTTCG
The DNA here is from genome assembly GCF_002236805.1 of Pusillimonas sp. T2. GTDB lineage: Bacteria > Pseudomonadota > Gammaproteobacteria > Burkholderiales > Burkholderiaceae_B > Neopusillimonas. Next base: position 408,062 of record NZ_NIQA01000003.1, read on the forward strand.
GGGGGCTGTATCAGTTTGCAGGAGGGGCAAATTTATGGCTGCGGTTCGCGTTCGCCCAAGTTACCAAGGGGGTTTACGTTGGCACCACCAGCAGCGGCCTCGGTGGCGGCCTGTGGCAGGCTGACCCCCGAACTAACGACAAAGATCGGGTTCAGTCCCGCAGTGCCAGGTAAGCTCGGCGCAGCCTGACGGCCGACACCATTGAATGACACGTTGTTGTTCAACCCGTTACCAAAACTGTTACTGGTGGCCGATTCGATGGCATTTCTTCCTGGCGTACCAAGCTCGTTCGACGATGCATTTGACGAAACGGCACGACTAGGAACTTCGTTTGACGAGGCCCCTGGCTGGATAGTCAGAACGCCTGACTGAGTAGCTACCTGGTAATTGGAGTTATTCAGGCTTTGCGCGAAGATCGTGTACGTGCCCACGGCTTCGCCGACGTTACGCGTTAAAGGAATCGTGAGTGTTTCGTTGGCAACCAAACTGCCTTCGATAAGGTGCCAGGTGAGTAAGGGATCGGCTTCAGTGCGTATTTTTGTTTTGTCATCAGCCTTTACGGTCACAGCACGTGGCGTAATGCTTGCAGTAATGTATTGGCTGGTCAACGTGTAGTTGCTTGCCTCCCCTTCGCCGGTACTACCGTCGGCCAGGGTATAGCTGACGGTAACGTAGTTTTCCCCGACGTTCTTGCTGTAGAACTGCGCAGAGACTTGCGCTAACGTCAGGCTTTCGCCATCTACTAGCCCGACAAGCTCACCACCCGAGACTGTTGCACTAGTGTTGCCATCGTAAGTCTTACTTGCCACGGTCGCACCCGAAACACTCAAGGCCTTCGGGGTAATGGTGGCTGTTTGCGCCTGGCCGGTAATGTTGTAGCTTATGTCATAACCCACGGGGGACGATGCATAGTAGCCCTGTGTCAGTGTAAGTGTCTGAACCCCGGCGTCTTTCCCCCCAAGTTCGAGTAGCGTGCCCGAAAGAAATGTTCGGTCCGGATCAAACGCAACACCATTTTTGAGCCACGTCAGATTGGCCTGAGATTCCGTAAGCGCACTTGACCCGTCATAAACTTTCGTAATGGGCGCAGCCCCCAGGTCGCCATCGATACTGACCTTCGTCAGAAACCGCCTGAGTAGGGGCGCCGACAGGCCTTCGTAAATGCGCCATGTTGTGTTGTCTGCCCCTGACGATGAAATACCCCAGTCGGCAAACGAACCGGAGGCTTGCATTTGACTGGTGCTTAGGCCCGTGCCGCCCCCGCTAGTGGCCCGGCCGGTAGAGTCAACATTCCAGTAGCTGGCATTCACTACGCCGCTGTTAGACCCTACCAGGCCCCCGATAGGCGCTTTGGCGCTGGGCACAGTTCCACTGGCATAACTTCTGTTGATTACCCCGCTGGAGCTACCGACCAACCCACCTACGATACCGCCACCACGTACTGAACCCAATGCAAAAGAGTCAGAAATTGATGCTGTCCCAGTCATGTGCCCCACCAGCCCACCGACATTGTTCGCTTTTGGCGCGTAAACCGCACCAGCGGCAAATGACTCGGAAACTGAAAAACCACCGGTGTAGCCGACCAAACCACCAAAGTACCTGCTGGTAGAGTCTGTGGAGAGGTTTGCGCGAGAATACGCCCCTATGATCGAACCCATTGAAGAGGTTTGGGCAGAGCCCACAAGCCCGCCAACACGCTCCCACCCTGCTACCGACCCTGTGCTGTAGACATTGATAACTTTGCTGTCGACAACCATTCCCGCAAGAATGCCTGTATAACTTGTGCCCGTTACGTTTGCCGACGTCACCCCGACGTTACTGATTACCGTGGATGTGCCACTTATATAGCCAAACAGCCCCACGTAGTAGGCTTCCCTGTTGATACGCAAACCATCAATAACATGCCCCAAACCGTCAAAACTACCCGTGAATTTAGTAGTAAAGTTTCCCAGCGGCATGAAACCCGCCCCAGAGTCCCAACCCGATGTCGCTCTGGCATCGATATCGGCACCCAGCACAAAACGGCCCGACAGGTTGCCGTTAATACCCTGAAGATCAGAGCCGGTGGTGCTGCCCTGGCTGCCCAAACTGGTAATAACCGTCCAGTTCAGCACTGCGCCGTCTTCGCCCAATAATGTGCTGAAGTTTTCCCCAGCTTGAAGGTTAACTTTGGCCCCTGATTGGATGGTGTACGTCGCCGTATTTCCGGCCGCCGCGCCGCCCTGGCCATACTGCAGCGCCAGTCGCCCACTAGCATTTTGGGCGGTAATGTCGGCATTGATGGCAATATTGCGCTCGGCGTTTAACGTAAACTTCGTCGTCGCATTCCAGGTTACGGCATCGTTAACAAAAATATCGCCGTTGCCACCGGCTGTACCGCCCGCCGTGCTGATCAACATATCGTTCAGGTTCAGGTCGGCCCCTAACTGGGCGCCTGTCATGTTGCCGCCGCTGGCCGCGATAATAAAGTCGTTCGGGTCGATTAAATAGGTACCGGTTTTGCCGTTGACCGCAAGGGTCGTTACTTTGCGATCGCCTAGCGCAACCACATTGGCCGCACTGGTCTCAATAAACCCGCCATCGCCCCCGCTGGGCGCCGAAGCGTCGAGCGTACCGCCAACGTTGATGCGGTCGTTCTGCATGTCGGCCAGCAGGTAAATTTGGCCCTTTTCGCCGGTTTGCAGCGTTTGTGCCTGGGTAATGCCGGTATGGTTGATGACCGTGGCTGCCAGATTACCGGCCGCCTTGGCAGTCAAATACACCAACCCGCCGTCAGCCTTGATGGCCCCACCTTGTTCAATCAGAGCATCGATCGCAGCTTGTTCTACCTCTAGCTTTACCGGCCCGCCCAGGTCTAGCTGCACCCTTTGCCCGGCACCGATCAGCACATTGCCTTTGGCGGCCGCTAGTGTACCCAGGTTGGTCACCTTGGCGGCGATAAGGGCCACGGTGCCCCCGCCGCTGCCATCGCCCACGGCCGTTATATTGCCTTGGTTAACAATGGCGTTCGAGCTCGTACCTTCAAAGCGGTAATTGCCGTTCATGAAGTCTTGTGTGCTCATGTTAAGCGTACTGGCCACCATGCTGCCGACGTTGACCTGAGCACTAGAGGTAAACAGCACCCCGTTGGGGTTTAGCAAGAATACACGCCCATTAGCATTAATAGCCCCCTGAATCACAGATACGTCGGCCCCCATGACCCTATTTAATACAGCTGCTTGGGCAGAAGGCTGGACGAAATTAACCGTGTGGCCGGCGCCCACACTGAACGAGTCCCAGGTGACGGCCATGTTTTGAGTGTTTTGGGTAACGGTGAGCGCGTTACCCGACTGATTAATACTGCCTGCACCCGCCACAATGGCGCCGCCAGTAGGCAAATCGGCCCCCAGGACTGTACCCGCCAAGCTGGCACCAAATACAAGCTGCAACATGCCAGCCAACGGGCGTAAGCGCCCTGACGCCGTGCCAGCCTTAGACCCTGCTACGCGCGCGCGGGCACACTGCTTTTTGCGTGACCTGTTAACTACCCCACGAACCGCATTTTTGCCCCTGGTACGCCCCAATTCGGTGACGGCTTGCCACAACTGTTTGGACGCATTCCAAACCAGACGGTAAATACGATTCATGGGTAAAGCCTTGAAGCATTATGTTATTGATGCAAGCAAATACTTGATTTTTGTAAATTTTAGGTAGTTAGGCGCTTGCGAATCTGAGCGAATCTGATTGAATCTGATCAAATCTGATGGAGTCTGATACCTTATATCTGGCGTGGTAAAGTGAACCTTTAACAAGGATGTAACCACGCCGCATCGGGGCATATCCGGCCCCGCCCATGCGTATGTTGCCAAACTATAAAATCATGACGCTGCCCGACCCCAAATGTGTGTCTGATGTCATGAACCTTACACTCGATGCCGTATGCGTCGTCGGGGAAAATGGCGTATTTTTGTCAGTGAGTGGTGCGCACCAACGCATCTTTGGCTACACCGCCCAAGAAATGATTGGTCGTCAAATTCTAGACCTTATATACGAGCCAGACCTCGGCCGAACTCTAGAGGCCTTTGGTAAATTAATTCAAGGGCTCTTGCCGCCAGGATTCGAAAATCGCTACCGGCGCAAAGACGGCAGTATTGCCTATATTACGTGGTCGGCACGCTGGTACAAAGACAAAAGAATTTGTGTTGCCGTGGCTCGTGACGTTACCGAAGAAAGAATAAGCAAGTCGCCCAATCATGATGCCGCTGTCGCCATGCACACGCCGGTTGGCGGCAACACATGGCGACTTTCCAGCGCCCCGCCTTCGCTTATTACGCCCTCTGGAAAAACCGTGAAACTATCAACACAAGATTACGTGGTTTTACTGGCTTTAGCTGCAGGTAATCAACAACTCGTCAGTCGGCGCGACATCGTTCAGGCCATGGGTAAAGATTTTCTGGAATACGATCAACGTCGCCTCGACTCTCAAATATGGCGCTTACGACGCAAGGTAGAACAAGCAACATGCGAACAACTGCCCATAACCACGCTGCGCAGTATGGGCTACCGGTGCTATGAAGAAATTTTTATACAGCGTTAATCTGGCTGCTGTGGCGCCCCCCAGACTCCGCATTCGTGTAATACAAAAGAAACCCCGCTGGGCATCGTGTAGGGCTATTTAACGCCCAATTTCAGCGCACTGCGTTACGACGCAACCTTTCAAGCTCAGCCTGGTTTAGCCGGGCGGCTTCGTATTCGGCATAGGCGCGCTCACCCGATTCGTACTGGCCTTTGTGTATGCAGCTACGAGGGTTGAGACGACACTGATCGGAACTGGCTGACGGGCCACTGGCGGCCGCCCCCGAGGACGAGGGGCTAAACAGGGCAATGCCGCCGGACGAACAACCTGCAAGTGCCAGGCCTAACAGTACCAGCGCACCAGAACGACCGAAATTACGAATAAGCATGCCAGCCCCTAGAAGTTAACCTTACTATTCTATAGCAGGCGACCAGGGTTGCGAATACTCGCCATCTAACTGATGGCAGACACTCAGCCTGACCGGCAAACTAGACAAACTCTAATTGCCGCGCGCGAGGTCGCTATGCCTACGCAAGAAGAAACTGCAGCCTTGGCCCGCAAAGTATTTGCGCTGGTTGCAAGCTTTACTTTCCCCCTGGCTATTCAAGCGAGCGACTTCCATACACCTTCTCGCTACTTCTCATACCAGAATCAAGAAACGGCGGGTGCAGAATGGACGCCAACAGACCCATACCAGGTATGTTTGTCTGCATCTGCCAGTGGCAAGCCACCCACACCAGCCCATGCCGCGCGCATTATTGCCTTATCCGGTGCACATCGCGTCATCAGGTGCTATTCGGAAGACATAGCCACGGCCAGAACGCATATTGCAGCGGCCATTGAAGCATTTAATACCGATGAAATGGCCAGCGCAAAAGCAGCCAGATCGGCGATGGATGGAGGCATCCCCAACTTCAGCACCGATGCCATGCTGATGAATATATTGAAATACGCCGCTGAACCTTTCAACGAGCAAGCATGGCTTTCTGCAACACGAGACGAGATTATCCGGGCTCAGTACGCCGACAAGTCTGCCTCGACCTCGGGGAAGAAAATCGTGTTCGACTGGGTATTTCCACCTGAAAGCCTGCGCGACCGAAACCCAGACATCTCTGCTCAGGAACTTCTGCCGCGCTTCAAAACAGAGGCTCTGAGACGAGCCAAAGGCGTTCAAGATACCTTTGTTATGCGTAGCGTGGTCGGAAATGTCAAATACGATCTGGGCAGCGGTGTACTTATTTTTGGTAATGGTAAAACGGCCGACAGCCCCATCGTGTTCAAACCACCGATGAATGTAAAGTTTAACGGCCATACCGTTTATGCCGTTAACGGCGCAAACGACGGCATATCAAAATATACCGATGACGCGCCGCTTACCGTGGTTGGGTTCCGAAACATCGTTGCCGCCGGACACCATCCGGGCCTGGTAACCGACCGGACGTTGCTCGCCAAGGCCATTCGTATGCCACAAGACCAAGCCGAAAAACTGCTGAACAAAACAAATATGCTGGTCGTGAATGTGGTTATGACCATTACCGGGGCCGAGCGCCTAAAGAACAAAAACGGACTGGCTTTAAGCCCCAGCAACGGCATTTTGTTTGCCAGGGTAGACAAAATGTTTGTGACCGACATGACAGGCATGCCGTTGACAACATACGCCGTCGAAGCCTTGCCTGCTAATAACGCAGCCACCGCACAACACAAAAAAACAATAAACCGCGCCCCAAACTAAAACACGGCCAGCCCCGGGCCAGGCAAAAACTGGCACAACGCGACCAGATCAGCACAGCTGCGTTCAGTCATCCATTTGCGCCGTGTCACAAACTCGTGCCGAAAGTAGCCCAAATGGGCAATAGGCCCGCCAAACGAGGTGAGCCCCAGGCGCAAAAAAATCAAAAATACGGACCAAGGGCTTTGATCGGATGTGCGGTCGACTTCAGGCGTCATGATCTATTTTCAATAAAAGGTAGCCGGGTCTCGAAAGCATAACCCGGCATTGATGACACTTGCCCCTACGCTTGCACCAACAAGAAATACCGGTGCACAGGCTTGTGACCCCTGCTGCACGCCGATACGATGGCTACTCAAATCAAACCGCGTTTTATTATCCACTGCCGAATTTCCCGATCCCGCCATGTCTTATCACGTCGTTTGGTTCAAGCGCGACTTTCGGCTTCATGATCACGCGCCTTTGCTCGAAGCGGCTCAGCGCGGGTCGGTGCTATGTCTTTATGTCATTGAGCCCGATGCGTGGGCGCAGGCAGATGCTGCAGCCCAACACTATGCTTTTATTCAAGAAAGCGCTAACGCAGTAGACCGCGCATTACGCAAAGTGGGCGGGCAGTTGAATATTGCTGTCGGAAACATCACGGAAGTACTTGATCAACTGCATGCAGCAGCGCCGTTTGCATCATTGCAATCGCATGAAGAAACAGGCAACGGGTGGTCGTATCGGCGCGACCAGGCGGTAGCGCAATGGTGCCGACGGCATAACGTCACTTGGCAAGAACACCAACAATTTGGGGTGGTCAGGCGGCTGAGACATCGCGATATGTGGCAGAGCCAGTGGGAAAGTTTTATGGCGCGTACGCAGGTCAAGTCGCCGACAAGCATTCAATTCATGCCATGGCCGCTAGGGGCACCATGCGTAAGAATCGCCCCACCCGCCTGGCCAAGCCCATTGACCCTAGGTCTTAACGATACGCCGCCCACACGCCGACAACACGGCGGGCGTGAGCGCGGGCTAGCGATTCTTAATCAATTTTTGAGCACCCGAAGCGCACAATACCGGGGTGGCATCTCCTCGCCATTATCCGCCTCCACAGCCTGTTCACGCCTCTCGACCCATCTGGCATACGGGACACTAAGTTTGCGAGAAGTCGTACAAGCCACGCGAGCTCGTGTTAACACCCTACCCATGTCGGCACTGCACCACCGCAGGGGTTTACAGGCCTTTATCAGCCGACTGTACTGGCATTGCCACTTCATCCAGAAACTGGAAAGCGAGCCGGATATTGAATTTCACAACATGCATCGCGGCTACGATGGGCTGCGTGAAAACGACTGGAACTCGCTACATTTTCAGGCCCTGACACAAGGTCGCACCGGCTGGCCCATGGTCGATGCCTGCGTTGCCATGCTGCGCGAAACCGGCTGGTTAAATTTCAGAATGCGCGCCATGCTGGTGTCGGTAGCCGCCTACCCCTTATGGCTGCATTGGCGAGAGGTCGGGCTGTGGCTGGCGCGCCAGTTTCTGGACTACGAGCCGGGTATTCACTGGAGCCAGATGCAAATGCAATCGGGCACCACCGGCGTGAATACTGCCCGCGTCTACAACCCCATCAAGCAGGCCCACGATCACGACCCCAAGGGTGTGTTTGTCAGGCGCTGGCTGCCGGCGATGCGCAAAATCCCCGACACATGGCTATTCGAGCCCTGGCGCATGCCGCCAGAGCTGCAGCAACGCTACGGCATCGAAGTCGGTAAAGATATCCCTGTGCCGTTGGTTGATCTGGAAACCGCCACGCGGGCCGCCAAACAACGACTTTACGCGCGGAAACGTCTGCCGTCGGTGCAGGCAGCGAAAAGCAAGGTCGTCGAGAAACATGCTTCGCGAAAGCGAAGCAACACGCCACCACGCAACACCACACCCCAGAACACCGCAAAACGCCATCAGCTGAATCTGGACTTTTAACTGCCTACGAAGCGCCTACTTAGACACACGCCGACTTTGAAAAAGTCATGACGTGCGACAAAAAATTGCAATGAAAATGCGAAAAAAATCAGACTTGCCGACCAAGCTGTGCTTATGCTGCGGCCTGCCATTTACATGGCGCAAGAAGTGGGAACGCGATTGGGAGACAGTTAAATACTGCTCAAAACGGTGCCAAAGAACCGGTATAAAACGCATCGGTTAAAGACCGCGGCCCAATCGCACCCGGCAGTCTTGAGTCGTGTGCCCCAACATTTGGCGCAGGCAAAAAACATCACGTCACGCTGCGGGAAACCCCGCCTTCTGCGGCCACAAATTATTAAACGCATTCACCGCGACGCTGCCATACAAGCCGGCCTTGTAAAACGGCTCATTAGCCAACCAAGCGTGCGCCGCATCGCGCGATTCGAAGTCCATAACCAGCAAGCTGCCCAACATTGTTTGACCGTCGTCGTGCGTTAACGGGCCGGCAAAAGCGATATGGTCTTGCCGCTGCGCCAGGTAAGCTTTATGTTCGGGCCTGACGCGCATACGCAGGTCGGCCGTACCGGGTTTGTCGAGCAATACAAAGGCAAACAGCATAGTTATTTCCTTTTAAACAATCCGTCTACAATCAAGACCATACACATAAAAAATTCAGGAGTTACGCATGTCAAAACTGGTACCCGTTGTCGACCCCGATGGTTTGCTCGAATATTCAGTCGTCTACACCGACCGCGCGCTAAACCACATGTCAAACCTCTTCCAGGGCGTCATGAACGACATTTCGGCAACCCTGAAAGAAGTGTACGCTGCACAAGCCGCTATTGTTGTGCCGGGTAGCGGCACATTTGGCATGGAAGCTGTTGCCCGCCAGTTTGCCACGGGCAAACGCTGCATGGTGCTACGCAACGGTTGGTTCAGTTATCGCTGGACGCAAATTTTTGATATGGGCGGCATTCCAGCCGAACATAAAGTGCTCAAAGCCCGCCCAATTGAAAGCGGGTCGCAAGGCGCCTTCGCCCCTGCCCCCATCGACGAAGTCGTGGCAGCCATTAACGAATACAAGCCCGACCTGGTCTTTGCGCCGCACGTTGAAACCGCCTCGGGCATTATGCTGCCCGACGACTATCTGAAACAAGTAGCCGACGCCGTTCATGCGGTTGGCGGTTTGTTCGTACTCGATTGCATTGCCTCGGGTACGGTGTGGGTCAACATGAAAGCTGTAGGTGTCGATGTACTGATCAGCGCGCCGCAAAAAGGCTGGACTGGCGCGGCCTGCTGCGGCTTGGTCATGCTTGGCGAGACCGCCCTGCAACGTATCGAACACACCACCAGCACCAGTTTCGCGTGCGACCTGCGCAAATGGCTGCAAATCATGCAGGCCTACGAAAACGGCGGGCACGCCTATCACGCGACCATGCCTACCGACAGCCTGGTCAGCCTGCGCAACGCCATGGCCGAAACCCGCGCCGATGGCTTCGACATCATGAAAGCCAAACAACTTGAGCTAGGCAAAGCCGTGCGTGCCCTGCTGGCTAAACATGGCTTTAAAAGCGTGGCTGCCCCCGGCTTCGAAGCACCCGGCGTCGTAGTCTGCTACACCACCGACAACGACTTGCAATCGGCTCGTAAGTTTATGGAGGTTGGGCTACAAGCCGCAGCAGGCGTGCCTTTGCAATGCGACGAGCCCGCCGATTACAAAACCTTCCGTCTGGGCCTGTTTGGGCTCGACAAGCTCAACAACATTGACCGTACCGTTCAGCTACTAGACGCTGCACTAGCCAAAATTTCCGACTGACATTTCCGGCCGGCGTGCGGTCTATATAACCAAACAGCACCGTACCCTGGCCTTTTGTACGAAATCGCTCCTTATGACCCCGACAACGCTTACATATAACCGTTAGAAATAAGGTTATTTTCTTATATTAGTTCTGATTCTATAGGCGGCTCTCTAGAATGAACGGAAAGAATTTTGATGAACCTCTTTCTGTGAGCATCCATGAGCCGCCTTACTATTCACTCGATCGAATCCGCCCCAGAAGCCGCTAAAGAGCGCCTGGAAACTGCCAAAAAGAACAACGGCTTTTTGCCCAACCTGATTGGCGTACTGGCCAATGCCCCGACCGCTCTAGAAACTTACCAGGTCGTGGGCGCTATCAACGCACGCACCGGCCTGACACCCGAAGAGCGCGAAGTCGTGCAAATCACCGCTGCAACCCTGAACGGCTGCGGCTTTTGCGTCGCTGGCCATACAGCGCTGTCACGCAAAAAACTGGGTATGCCCGAAGAAGTCATTCAGGCGCTGCGCAACACCCAAGCACTGGCCGACCCCAAGCTTAACGCGCTGGCACAGTTCACTATCGCCGTCATCGAGAACAAGGGTCAGGTCTCTGACGACGCCTTGAAATCTTTCTTTGACGCGGGCTACAGCCAAGCCAATGCACTTGAAGCCGTATTAGGCGTAAGCCTGGCCACGTTGTGCAACTTTGCCAACAACCTGGCACAAACACCCATCAACCCCGAACTCCAGCCGCACGCCTGATTTCAGGCATCAGCCTCGGCGTCGCTTGTCGCCGGGGCGCCGCAACACAATTTGCTCCGCCCTGCCCCGAATCGCCCGCCCCACCCAAGGAACCTGGTCATGACTCAATCTGCCTCTACCCTGATCAACGCCATCGCCCAACACGCCAAATCCGACTTGGCGCCACTGGTGACAGCCATTGACCAGGGTCAGTATCCAGAGCAGTATCTGCGTAAGCTGGGGCAACTGGGCGGCTATTCGGCCAGCGTACCCCAGGCTCAGGGCGGTCAGGGCCTTGATTTGTCTGTGCAGGTCGAAGCCACCACATTGGTCAGTCGCGAGTGCGGTTCGACCGCTTTTATGGTGTGGTGCCAGTCAACCTGCGCGTGGTACCTGCTTAATGCCGCCAACGCAGCAGTGCGTGAGCGCTATCTGGCACAGGTGGCATCGGGTGAGCTGCTGGCCGGTACTGGCATGTCGAATACCGTCAAACATCTGGCAGGCATCGAAAAAATCAATCTGCGCGCCACTCGCACCGAGCACGGCTACGAAGTAAACGGGTCGCTGCCCTGGGTATCGAATATCGGTGAAGATCACCTGGCCGTTGTTGCCGCTCATGTCGAAGACGAGGGCTACATTATGTTTGCCGTGCGCTGCAATGCACCTGGTGTCACGCTGCGTCGCTGCCTGCCGTTTTCGGGTATGGAAGGCACCCAGACACTTAACGTACGCTTCGACAAAGTTACCGTCGCAAACGACGACATCATTGCTCACCCCTCGCAGTTCAAAGCCTATATACAGCGGATCAAGCCCGGTTTTGTGTTGGGCCAGACAGGTATGGGGCTAGGCATTATCGAAGCCAGCATCGAATCGATGCGCGCCACCAACCAAACGCATTCGCACGTCAATGTCTTTCTGGATGACCAAGCCGAAGACCTGGCTGCAGAGCTGCAAACACTGAAGACACAGATTGCCGACCTGGCTCGGCAGGCGCAAACCGGCGAGGCACCGCTTCTGGACGTGCTCAAGGCACGCTTGGCGACATCAGAATTGGCTTTACGCGCTACGCAGTCTGAAGTACTACACACGGGCGCCAAAGGCTATCTGATGAACCACGGCGCACAGCGCCGCCAACGCGAGGCTGTGTTCGTCGCCATCGTGACGCCGGCTCTCAAGCACTTACGCAAAGAAATCAACGACCTGGAACGACTGCAAGCCCAGGCGGCCTGAACAGGGTGTCCCGACCGCTTGCCGGGCCATCGCGTTAACCATTGATCTACCCCGTTAAACCAGACGATCGCCCAAAACTTTCAAGCATCATGAATCAAACCACCCACCGCCCGCTCGTGCTCGAGGCCCGTAACATCCAGCTGACCTATACGGGCAAAGGCAAACCTCGCAACACGGTACTTACCGAGTTTTCGTTGCAGGTAGCCCAGGGCGAGACCGTGGCCATACTGGGCCCCAGCGGCGTCGGCAAGTCGTCTTTATTGCGTGTGCTTGCTGGCCTTCAGCAACCCGAAACCGGCTCTGTGCGCGTACACGGCGAAGAACTCAACGGGCCGCACCCTCGACTGGGGTTTGTATTTCAAGACCCCAGCCTGTTGCCCTGGCTCAACCTCGAACAAAATGTCGGCTTCGGGCTCGACTTCAAGCACCAGCCCAAAATCGGTGAAACCGAACGTGAGGCCCGTATCGCCGCCGCCATTGGCGAAGTCGGCCTGGCAGCAGCGCGTCACCGTTACCCTGCCGAACTATCAGGGGGTATGGCGCAACGTGCGGCGCTAGCCCGCTGCCTGGCCCGTCAACCCGAAATGCTGCTGCTCGACGAACCGTTCAGCGCGCTCGACGAAATTACCCGCACCGAAATGCAGGACCTGCTGCGCGCCATTACACAGAAACACCAGGCCGCCGCAGTGATGGTGACCCACGACATCGACGAAGCCCTGTTGCTGGCCGACCGTATCGTACTGATTGGCCATCATCCCGGACGCTTGATCGGCGAATGGCATATCACTTTGCCTCATCCGCGCGACGAAGCCGTCGACGAACTCGAAAGTATTCGCCTTGAAATCGTGCATGCCTTGCGCAAAGCACGCCAAAAACCCGCCCAGACACACTGAGAACGACCATCATGACAACTTTTAACGACACATCCGCCACGAACGAGGCCCGTCGCCAGTTCCTGAAACTTTCGTCTTTGTTTACCGCCATGGGCGCGCTGCCTTTGCTGAGCATGCAACGCAAGGCCTTTGCTGCCGACCCCAACGCCCCATTGCGTATTGGCTACCTGCCCATCACCGACGCCACGCCCTTACTGGTGGCGCACAACAATGGCTTGTTCGAAAAGCAGGGCCTGCAAGTCGAAAAGCCCCGCCTGTTCCGCAGTTGGGCCCAACTTGTCGAAGCCTTCCTGGCCGGCCAGGTCAATGCCGTTCACCTGCTGTCGCCCATGACCGTCTGGGCACGTTATGGCAGCCAGTCGAAAGCCAAGATCGTTGCCTGGAACCACATGTCGGGTTCAGGTTTGACCGTACAGCACGACATCAACGACGTTGCGCAACTGGGCGGCACCACCGTGGCCATTCCCTTCTGGTATTCGATTCACAACGTCATGTTGCAGCACCTGCTTAAAGGTAAAGGCCTTGAGCCCATCAGCGACGGCGAGCCTAACGAAAAACAAGTCAAGCTAGTGGTCATGGCGCCTTCAGACATGTTGCCCGCGCTGGCCAACAAGCAGATTTCGGGCTACACCGTGGCCGAGCCGTTTAATGCCTCGGCCGAACTACTCAAGGTTGGCAAAATTTTGCGCTTTACCGGCGACATCTGGAAAGATCACGCCTGCTGCGTCGTGCTGATGCACGAAGAAGATACCGTGAACCGGCCCGAATGGACTCAGGGCGTTGTCAACGGCATTGTTCAAGCCCAGGCATGGATCCAGAACAACCGTGAGGAAACCGCGCGCATTCTGTCCAAAGATCACGCACAACGCTATACGCCCCACCCCTTCAATACACTGGCCGAAGTTCTGGTACCTGCGAAACTGGATCGTGCCCGCTACGAAGCAGACGGCGCTATTGTCAATAAAGCGTGGCAAGAAAAGCGTATCGACTTCCAACCCTACCCGTTTCCCAGCTACACCGAAGAACTGGTGCGCCGCCTGAAGGGCACGCTGGTGTCAGGCAAAAACGAATTCCTGGAAACGCTGGACCCGGCATTTGCAGCCAAAGACCTGGTCGACGACCGCTTTGCACGCAAGGCCATCGAAAGCATTGGCGGCATGAGCGTTTTTGGCATGCCTCCAGGCTACGAGCGCCAGGAAATCATCACCGCTTAAGGCAAAACGTTCATGCGCAAGATTCTGTTTTTCGCAGCACCCGGCAAGCGCACACTGCTCAGCCTGACCGGGCTGCTGGTGCTGATCGTCCTTTGGGGGGTTGGTATCGAGTTTTTAAAACGCGATATCGCAATGGCCGGACTTCTCAGCCCCGCCGACACGCTGTCAAGCCTGTACGCCCTTGTCAGCGACAACCAGCTCACCACGCACACCCTGACCAGCTTGAAACGAGTACTGGTGGGGTTGTTCTTTGCCTTGCTCATCGGCATACCGGTCGGGCTGGCCATCGGTGGTTCGCGCACGCTTGAAAACAGCACCAGCAGCGCCTTTCAGTTTTTGCGCATGATTTCGCCGCTATCGTGGATGCCTATTGCGGTAATGATTTTTGGTATTGGCGACGCCCCCATTTACTTTCTGCTGTCGTTTGCCGCTGTCTGGCCTGTTATCTTGAATACAGCCGCGGGCGTCAAGCAACTCGACCCAAAATGGTTGATGCTGGCAAAAAGCTTAAGTGCAACCCGAAGCGAAGTCTTGCTGCGCATCGTCATCCCCGGTGTTTTGGGCCACATTCTTACCGGCGCTCGTTTGGCCATTGGTATTATCTGGATCGTGCTGGTACCTTGCGAGATGCTCGGCGTCAGTTCGGGACTGGGATACTTCATTCTAGACACCCGCGACCGCTTGGCTTACTCAGAGTTGATGGCCGTGATTGTGCTGATTGGTGCCCTGGGCTTTTTGCTTGACCTGGCCGCCCAGAAGCTTTATCAGCGCTGGACACACACCAACCAAACTTGACCCCCCTAGTCAATTACTCAAACAGGCGCTGATGCAACTGCAACAGCGCCTGTTTTTCTGATGGTAGCGTCAGTGCCGACTCGGCGCGCTCAAGCGCAATACGGGCATGTGTTAGCAAGTCCCCCTGCACCCATGGCGGCGCGTTACAGAACAAGGCATGCAACGACTTTTGCACGCGCACCTGAACCTCGATCATTCCTGCGCCATCTCGAGAGATCGGCATAAAGAAATCGTTCAGCATGTCTTCGAACGCCAAAGGTGGCACCCATACGCGGGCATACGCTATGTTTTCAGGCGATGATAGCGGCGCAAGGTACTGGGTCAATACTCGCACGCCACGGCCCAGAACATCTATCGCCGTGCCCGGGTCATTGACGGCGGGCGACAACGCGCGCGATGCAATTTCGGCGAGCACGCACAATCCAAAGCGCGGATCTTGATCGAAAGAGCGTTCAGGTGCCAATGTGTAAGCCGCGCGCATCGCCTCGGTTAAACCACTGTCAGAGCTTGAGTCGACCCACAGCAATGGCGTGCGCGGATGCACAAACGCGCCGGCTACGGCATCGACATAAACGTTGCAATTGAACTTTTCAGCACACTCGTTTAATTGACCAATATCAAGATGCTCGACGTAAGCAACACCATCGGGGTATATCGGCATTGCATGCGCTGGAATGGTGGATTGTGGATCACGCAAAACTTGCCCGCCCATTGCTGGGCAACGCCGCCAGTAATCAAGTGCGTTGGCCGTTGCCGTCTCGACGCGCTCGGTGGTGTCGCCCACACGGCCAAAATGGGTCAGGTGGGAAATCCAGCGCAGCAACGCCAGCACCACCAACCCAATAACGACTAACGACACCACAAACAAAATAACCCGGCCACGCGGCCCGTAAACCCCGGCGCTAAGCGCCACAATACCGACCAGGCTAAACAGAAACGACCCCAGAAACGTGGACAACACATTTTGGCTGGTGGTGTCTTGCATGAGCAGCCGGGTGGCGCGCGGCGTAACGCTGGACGTTGCCGCACTGTAGGCCGAGACCATGACGGTTAACGAGAACGTGGTCACCGCCAACATACTGCCTGCCAGGATATCAAGAATATGATCGACAGCATCAGCACCAATAACACCGGCCAGGCCTTCAGGAATGAACGGGTCGAGCAGTACCGACAGCAACGCCGAGGCGATGGCAAGTAATGAGAACAAAAGCGCCCTGACCCAAAGGGTACGGGTGAGCTGCTTAACCAGCCATTGCCATTTTGACAGCATGATTTCCCCCAGTTAACCAAGCGTCCGGCAGAACAATCAGCACTATTTAAAACGTGTCGAACGGGTTGTACGGCAGTGCGCGCTTGTGAGCGGTGGCCCGATAAATACCCACGATTTTTTCAAAGACATCAACCGGAACCGGCTTACCTTCAAGAAAATCATCAAGCTGATCGTAGGTTAGGCCAAACGCCTCTTCATCAGGTTTGAGCGGCGACAGGGATTCGAGGTCGGCCGTGGGTACTTTATAAACCAACGATTCGGGTGCCCCAAAACGCAACGCCAGCGCCCGTACACGGCGCTTGGACAGCCCCGTCAGGGGGGTCACGTCGGCAGCGCCGTCGCCAAATTTAGTAAAGAAGCCCGTCAAGGCTTCGGCGGCATGGTCAGTGCCCACCACAATGCCATCGTATGCACCGCCCACAGCAAACTGGGCAATCATGCGCTGGCGCGCCTTAATATTGCCAAGCAAAAAGTCTTGGTGCGCCGGGTCGCGAAACTCGGCGCCCCCCTGAACAACCGATGCCAGCATTGCATCACTGGCGGGCTTGATATCGACGGTAATCAGGCGATCGGGGCAGATAACGCCCAGGCCAGCCTGCGCATCGGCTTCGTCTTTTTGCACGCCGTAAGGTAAACGCATGGCAATAAATTGCGCCTCGGCCCCGGCGGCACGCACCCGCTCGACAGCACGCTGCGAAAGGCAGCCCCCGACCAGCGAATCGACCCCGCCACTGATACCCAGCACCAACGCCTTACGGCGTGTGCGCAACAGATAATCAGCCAAAAACGTGACACGCTTTTCGATTTCCTGGTCAACATTGAATGTATCGGCAACACAAAGTTCTGAAATAATCTGTTTTTGTAGAGCAGTCTGGTCAGGAGACAACACGGCGCTTCCTCTTTATGGCGTCAAGATCAGGCTTTATGATAGCTGATGCGGTGCACAATCCGGGCACCGCCACCACATTGGAGATTTCGATTCTATGGCACTCAAGCTTCAGGTAGTTATTTGCAGCACCCGCCCCGGCCGCGTTGGCCCGTCTGTGGCCAAATGGTTTGCCGACTATGCCAAGGCCAATAGCCAGTTCGACATCGAGCTGATTGACCTGGTCGACTTCAAGCTGCCCGTTTTTGACGAACCCAACCACCCGGCCATGCGCAACTACCAGCACGACCACACCAAGCGCTGGAGCGCCAGTGTTGATTCGGCCGATGCGTTCGTATTTGTGACTCCTGAATACAACTACTGCGCCCCACCCTCGTTCTACAACGCGCTGAATTATCTGGTTAAAGAATGGGCCTACAAACCTGCAGGCTTTGTCAGCTATGGCGGCGTCTCGGGCGGGCTGCGCGCTGCTCAACAGGCCAAATCGCTGGTTACAACCCTGCGCATGATGCCCATTACCGAAGGCGTGATGGTGCCCATGGTGGCTACCATGCTCGACGAAAACAAAAACTTCAAATCGAACGAACTTATCGACAAATCGGCCGAAACTATGCTGGGCGAACTGCACCGGTGGGCTGTTGCCCTGAAAACCATGCGTGCCTAAACCGGCTAAACAATAGCGGGCAGGTCAACATAGACCTGCGGACGCGTCATTAAAAACACCCCAAAGATTGGATACGTATCCAGTCTTTGGGGTGTAGTTCAATGGGCAATCGGTGTCTTCATTGCGAAGCTATTGCGGCCGCTCGTGTATCGAAAACATTAATGCGCCCCCGGCTAATACGCCGTTTTAACCGCCAGCGTCCGCCATAAAATCTCCCACGCCCATCAGCGCCAACACACCTAATATGGCAAAAATGGCGGCAGCAATGCTGTGAACCAGTCGCATCGGAATCTTGGCGGCAAATTTATTCCCCACAAAAACGGCGGGAACGTCAGCAATCAGCATGCCCAGCGTCGTGCCGGCAATCACCAGCACCGGCGCGGCGTAGCTCGCGGCAAGAGCCACCGTCGCAATCTGCGTTTTATCGCCCATCTCCGCCAAGAAAAACGTGACAAACGTTGCACCAAACACCCCAAGTCGACGGGCGATCTGGGTTTCTTCCTCTTCGATCTTGTCGGGGATGAGTGTCCAGATAGCCATGGCCAAAAATGACAGGCCGAGAATCCAGCGCAAAACATCGGGGCTAAGCACGGTCGTTACCCAAGTGCCAACCGCGCCGGCAAGGCCATGATTAAGCAGGGTTGCCGCCAAAATACCCAAAATAATAGGCACTGGCTTTTTAAAACGTGCGGCCAGAATAAACGCCAGCAACTGGGTTTTGTCACCCATTTCTGCCAGTGCGACGACACCGGTCGATACCCACAATGCTTCCACAATGCTACCTTCACCTATAATTGATCCGGGCGGTATTGTATCGCCCTAAACCTGTCGCAGGCCTGACGACCGCAGCTCAATTACCAACCCCTGTCGCAGTGCTCACCGTGCCCGCCAAATCGCGGTCCGCGTCCCGAACACTTTGTCACCCTCCCCGCCTCAAGGTAAACACCATGCCGATGATTCCCGTCAAACACGCCGAAATCGTGACTTCACCCCGCCCTATCGAGCGTCTGATCGTCGGGCGCCCCACTTCTGATGGCGCCGGCGTCAAATTGACGCGAGTACTGTCAGGTAGCCTGCAGCGGCGTCTGGACCCCTACCTGATGCTTGACGCCTTTGGCAGCGATGACCCCGACGATTACATTGCCGGCTTCCCGAACCATCCGCACCGCGGTTTTGAAACTATTACCTACATGATTGCGGGGCGCATGCGCCACAACGACAGCGCGGGCAACGAAGGCATTTTGCAGAATGGCGGTGTGCAATGGATGACGGCCGGGCGCGGTGTCATTCACTCTGAACTACCCGAACAAGAAGAAGGCGTAATGGAAGGTTTTCAGTTATGGCTGAACCTGCCCGCCGCCGACAAAATGTGCGAGCCCGGATACCTTGATATCCAGCATGAAGAAATGCCCGAAATTACACCCTCGGCAAATGTCACCGTGCGAGTTATTGCAGGGCAAAGTCATGGGGTCGCGGGGAAAATCCAGCGCACAAAAACTCGTCCGCTGTATCTGGACATCCATTTCAGTGGGCCAGGCCAGTTTACCCAAGCCCTGCCTGCATCGGCAAACGCGTTTGTTTATGTGTATCGCGGCGAAGTTAAAACGGGTAACACGCCCGTCCCCTTGCAAAACATGGGCATATTTACCAACACGCCGGGTACCGACGGCGTTGTCATCAGTGCAGACGGCCCGGCCCGAGTATTGCTCATTGCCGGCGAGCCCCTGAACGAACCCATTGCCCAATATGGCCCCTTTGTCATGAACACCCAGCAAGAACTCATGCAGGCCGTCAGCGACTTCCAATCAGGACAATTTTAATTTTATGACCACACCTACGGGTTTTCACACCCTGCCCCTGCCCGACACACTACTG
The DNA here is from genome assembly GCF_002236805.1 of Pusillimonas sp. T2. Taxonomy (GTDB): domain Bacteria; phylum Pseudomonadota; class Gammaproteobacteria; order Burkholderiales; family Burkholderiaceae_B; genus Neopusillimonas. The sequence continues at coordinate 427,659 of NZ_NIQA01000003.1, forward strand.
GCCACACTCGACGACCTCGGTTTTACCGACATGACGCCGATTCAGGCACAAACATTGCCTCTGGCACTCGACGGCAAAGACCTGATCGCCCAAGCCAAAACCGGCTCGGGCAAAACAGCGGCATTTGGATTGCCCTTGCTGGCAAAGCTCAACCCGCGCTTCTTCGGCACCCAGGCACTGGTACTTTGCCCCACGCGCGAACTGGCCGACCAGGTCAGCCGCGAACTGCGACGACTGGCGCGCAACATCGAAAACATCAAGATACTTACGTTGTGCGGCGGAGCCGCCATCAAACCGCAAATCGAATCGCTGCAGCATGGGGCCCATGTTGTCGTGGGCACACCCGGCCGGGTGCGCGACCACCTGGAGCGCGAAAGCCTGATTTTGCCCGGGTTGCAAACCCTGGTACTTGATGAAGCCGACCGCATGATCGACATGGGCTTCTATGACGACATGGTGGCGATTGCATCGCACTGTCCGCACAAGCGCCAAACCCTGCTGTTCTCGGCCACGTACCCCGACAACATCCGCAAGGCCAGCGCCCGCTTCCTTAACCGCCCACTCGAAGTCTTTACCGAAGCTCTGCACAGTGCCCACCACATCGAACAGCACTTCTACGAGGTCAACGACGACCAGCGCCTCGACATTGCCGTCAAGCTGCTTTCAAAACACCGGCCCGGCTCCACCCTGATCTTTTGCAACACCAAGGCGCGTGTCACCGACATGACCGACGTGCTGCGCGAGCACGGTTTCAGCGCACTCGAACTACATGGGGACATGGAACAACGCGACCGCGAGGACGTGATGATCCAGTTTGCCAACCAAAGCTGTGCGGTATTGGTCGCCACCGACGTCGCTGCGCGGGGCCTAGACATCAAAACCCTAGATGCGGTCATCAACGTCGATATTTCGCCCGACCCCGAGGTGCATGTTCACCGCATAGGTCGTACAGGCCGAACCGACCAGCCGGGCCTGGCCATTAGCCTGGTCGGCGCCAAAGAAATGCAGTGGGCCGAGCGCATTGCGCAGTTCCAGAAGGCCCCTTTGGTCTGGAAACCGCTCGAGTCGGTTAAAAAACAAGCGATTAAACCGGTGGGTGCGCCCATGGTCACCTTGTGTATTCAGGGGGGCAAGAAAAACAAGCTGCGCCCTGGCGACCTGCTGGGTGCCCTGACAAAAGACGCGGGCCTGCAATTCGACGATGTCGGCAAAATCACTATTCTTGATTATGTCGCCTTTGTTGCATTAAGGCGCGAAGTTGCAGACGACGCCTACGCCCATCTGGCCAATGGCCAAATAAAAGGCAAGCAATTCCGCATGCGGTTTATGAGCTGACGTAATACCCGGCCTGTCGAGCAACCACACGCTTGGCGGGCCGGAAAAAATTGCGTTGCCTTCTACTCGGGTCGCGCGACGTGGCGCCCCTGAAGCCGGGTAGCCCGGAAACTATTCTTGTTCGTCGGCCGGGGCGTGAGTCGCAAACCAATGGCCAAGCTTGGCGGCCTTGGTCTGCAAATACCCTTCGTTGTACCGATTACGATTTACCTGCAAAGGCAAACGCTCGACCACATCGATACCAGCCTGGGTAAGCGCGTTGACCTTTTTGGGGTTATTAGTCATTAAACGCAGTTGCGAGACCCCGAAATGCGCCAGCATGGGCTTGCAAATGTCATAGCGACGCATATCGGCCGGGAACCCCAGACGGACATTAGCCTCGACGGTGTCAGCACCTTGATCTTGCAGCTGGTAGGCCCGAATCTTGTTCACCAGGCCAATACCGCGGCCCTCTTGACGCAGGTAAAGCAACATACCCCGCCCTTCTTTGGCAATCACTTGCAAGGCGGTTTCAAGCTGGGCACCGCAGTCGCAGCGTTGGCTGAATAAGGCATCGCCGGTCAGGCATTCGGAGTGCACGCGCGCCAGTACGGGCTGCCCATCGGCAACATTCCCCAATGTCAGGGCAACGTGCTCTTTTCCGGTGTCGGGGGAAACAAAGGCGTGAAGCGTGAAAACGGCCCAAGGCGTGGGCAACTGACAAGAATCGACGTAATCCAATTTGAGATACTCTGCGTATGCGCTGAAACAGCCGCAAATAAATACAAGATTAACACTGTTTGCCTGGCGCAACGCCCGACAAACACTTGAGGACAGGTTTAGAGCAGATTCTGGAAATCGATCTCGCTGGGGTTTTCATCCCAGGCGCCAGAGGACAGCGCCCCCCGGATACGCGCAATAGCCTGAGACCGCAGCTGAGAAACACGCCCTTCGGTCACGCCCAGAACCGCCGCGATTTCTTTCTGGTTAAGGTCTTGCTCGAACTGTAGCGACAGCAACAACTGTTCGCGCTCGGGCAACCGGGCAATGGCATCGACAAGCGCAGAGCGCAGGCCCTGAGACATTAAAAGCTGCAGCGGGTTAGCCCACTGGCTGTGCGTTTCGTCAGGGTCGCCGACGTTTTCGCCGGCATGACCCGCATCGTTCTGAAAACGGGCCAGGTCTTCGTAGTGCACGACCTGCACCCCGTGCGCGTCTTCAAGCATGCTTTGGTAGTCGTCAAGCGGAAGGTCGAGTTCTGCCGCGATTTCGGCTTCAGTCGCCGGACGCATAAGCTGCTGTTCGAGCTTGTGCACTGCCCGTTCAATAGCTCGCGCCTTGGTGCGTACGCTGCGGGGCAACCAGTCTTGGCTGCGCAATTCGTCGAGCATGGCGCCGCGAATACGCGTAACGGCATAAGTTTCGAACTGGGCATCAGGCACTTGCTGATAACGCCGAACAGCGTCGAGCAACCCCATCATGCCGGCCTGCATCAGGTCGTCGAGCTCGACACTGGGCGGCAGCTTTGAAATAAGCTGCAGGGCCAGACGCCGCACCATGGGTGCGTATTGGCCAACCAGTTGATCTTCCGAGAGCGACATACTTGTTTTAAACGTTGAACAGGGGACAATAAGCCCGTTGCGCCAATTATCGTAGTTTTTTTGCTACAAATTCGCTGGATCAAGCCGGTATTCGCCGGGCTATTCTGTAATTTGAGCCGTTGACCTAAAGTTGACCCGACAACTGCCGTTAAGCACGTTATCCGTTAATAATAACCTGCCTGGTCATACCGCCTCGGGAGCATGCGTCATGATTAACCCCTTATCTTCGTCCCTGCAAACCACCGCCGTGAATATTCAGGCGCAAGACACGGGGCGCGTTGTCAACCAACCCGAGCCCGCCCGTGTCGTGACGGCGCTTGAGAATGCCCTTGATGCGCGGCTTAACCCGCAAGACCAGCAGCAACAGCAACAAGAGACCTCAGCCCGAGGCCTCGACGAAACCCTCGAAGATCTGAATGCGCGCATGCAGGCCTGGTCGACCGGGCTGCGCTTCACGGTCGACGAAGACGCCCAACGCGTAGTGGTATCCATTGTCGACAACAACACAGGTGAAGTTATTCGCACCGTACCCAGCGACGCCGTCCTGAAGGTGGCAAAAATGATTGTCCATCTACAAGGCCAGGTCGTTAACACGAAAGTGTAAGGCCCGCAAATTCCCAATATTTCAAACCGGCAAAATAGACCACATTCTGTCGGTTGCACACGGGTTTACACTAACCCGTAATCGGTAAAAATACCCCCAAGGAGATTCAACATGGCTATTACTTCGATCGGTGTCGGTTCGGGGCTTCCGCTTCAGGATCTGCTGGCCGATCTGCGTGCCAGCGAGAGTCAAGCACTTACGGTTATTAAAAACCGCCAAACCTCCGAGCAAAACCGCATGTCGGCGTATGGCCGCATCAAAAGCGCTGTCGAAGCACTTCAAGGCGCCACAACCGCGCTCGGTAAGCCCGAGGCCTTCACCACCCTTAAAACGTCAATCAGCGGTGGCGATGGCCTGACGGCAACCGCATCAGCCGACGCCATTGCCGGCAGCTACAAAGTCAAAGTCGAAACCCTGGCCACAACGCAATCGCTGGTTACCCAGGGCATAGCCAGTCGCACCGACGCCCTGGGCGAAGGTGGCGTTATTACCTTTACCTATGGCGACGGCAGCACCAAAACGCTCGACCTCACGGGTAAAGACACGTCAATCGACGGCCTGATTGCCGCCATCAATGGCGACGACACGCTAGGCCTGCAGGCCACCGTCCTTAACGACGGCTCGGGCACACCTCACCGTTTGCTTATTACGGCGACCACGACCGGCACCAACGCGGCGCTGACCAACATCAGTGTTGCTGGCAACACCGGCGGTGGCGGCGGCGAGCCCCTGGCCGACTTGCTCAATTTCGGCGATGCCGGCTCGACCATCAGCGAACAAGCCGCCAGCAACGCCAAAATCGACATCAACGGCATTGCCATCACCAGTCAGACCAATACAGTTGAAGACGCTATCGAAGGCGTAACGCTTACGCTTAAAGCCGAAGACGCCAGCAAAACGCTTAACCTGACTGTATCGCGCGACGACGAAGCGGCCACAAAGGCCATTACCAACTTCGTCAACGCCTACAACAGCCTGCAAGGTACGATCCGGTCACTCACGTCATTCAACACCGAAACCCAAACAGGCAATGTGCTTACCGGCGACTCCATGGCGCGGCGTGTACAAGATCAGGTTCGCGGCATTCTGACGGTCAGCAGCAGCTCGGGCGATATCCGCTCGTTCGCCGACATGGGTATCGAATTCAACTACCAAAACGGCGAACTGAAACTCGACACGGCCAAACTGGCCAAGGCCATGAAAGATAGTCAAGGCGATATCGCCAGCTTCTTGCAAGGCCCGCAGGGTATTGCCAATCGCATGACGCAAATTACCGACAATTTGCTCGGTAGCAACGGCCCCATTACGTCGGCCACCAAGGGCGTCGACCAAACGATCAAAACGCTCAAAGAACAATACGACACCGCCTCGGCGCGTATTGATTCGCGTATGTCTATTTATCAAAAGCAGTTCTCGGCTCTCGACAAAATGCTTGCCGAAATGAACTCGGTCAGCAGCTACCTCACCACCCAGTTGTCGGCCCTCGAAAACCTGACCAACCAGACGAAAAAATGACCTACTCCATGCCCCGCGGCCCTCGTGCCAATCGTTCGGCTCAGGCGTATGCAAATATTGGCCTCGAAACCGAAGTGCTCAGCGCCTCGCCCGAGCGTCTTATTACCTTGCTCTACGATGGCGCGCTTGCCGCCATTGCCAAGGCGCGGTTATATATGGAAAATAACAACGCACAGGGGCGCGGCGTGGCACTATCCAAGGCCATAGACATTATCGAGTCCGGTTTAAAAGCCAGCCTTAACATGGAAGCCGGCGGCGACCTGGCCAAGAACCTGTCAGCCACCTACGACCTGATGATCAGCCACCTGATGCTGGCCAACCTACGTAACGATACCAGCAAGCTCGACCTTGCCGAAAACATGCTCCGCGAAATTGCCGACGCGTGGAAGACTTCTGTCGACACGCCCAAAGCAAAAAATGGTGCTGCAGCGGCCTGATGCCCTCCATCCCTGCGCCTACACAGGCGCAGGCAACTTAAAGATTTCGACATGCCAGCCGCCCACATAACTATGACCGAATCCACGCCTACGCTGCGCCAGTACGAACTGATCGCAGAACTCTCCGACAAAATGGTCAGACTGGCGTCCCAGAACGACTGGGAGTCGGTCATCTCAATCGGGCAAGAATATTGTCAGGCTGTAGAATCACTCCGCGCGCTCAGCCCACTCGACGACGAAGATCGCGTAGCGCGCAAGCCCCTGCTCACCAAAATCCTCAACGACGACGCGCGGATTCGGCACTTGGCTGCACCAGAGCTCGAACGCCTGGGCACCATGTTAGGCAGCATCAAGCGCCAACAAAATGTCGTGCAGGCCTACCTGGCACAGCCTAAAACGCAATCATGAGCGTCGGAGGCCCTTCCGGCCTGGGAACACTCCTGGTGCAGCGCATCGACGCTGCCCTGGGCACAACACTTGCGCAACAAACTAACCTGGCCTCAGGCGCACGCCCAGACGCCGTATCCCAGGCCGCTGAAGCGGCCCGTGCCGAACAGCTTCAAAATCAGGTCAATCGCCAACCACGCGAAGCTGTCGACCGAGCACAACTGCAAAACGAACAGCAAGTTCGACAACAAATCGAGCGCGGTAAACTCGAAGCCCACAAAGGGCTGCTCGGCACGACCAAAGAAGGGCCTAATACCGGCACCACACCATCGGCCCCCACCACACTCGGCAATGCGGCACGTACGATTCTTGCCCTGCTGATGAATTTCCCCGAACACCCCGCCCCCGTTCAGGGTCGGCAACCGCTGGTGCCGCCGCCTTCCGAAGGGGGGCAACAGCCCGCGCAAGGTCAACAGACAGCCGCATCGACCAGTGGTACGCCAGCGCAGCAGTCAACCGGCGCCAGCGCCCCGGCCGCCGGGGCTCAGCAAACGGCCTCATCGGCAGCCGGCACGGCTAGCACGGCTCAAGGCACAGCCCAAACATCCACGACGGCACAGACGCTTTTCGCCCAGCGCGTTTCGGCGCAGGCCTTTAGCCAAGCGCTCAGCAACGCCCTCCAAACCAGTGGCTTGTTTTACGAGTCGCACTTAAGCAATATGGCTTTCGGTAAAACCAGTCTGCCACTATTGCGCCAAGAGCCGCAGGCACAACTGACGCAACAAGCAGCAAACACTGCCGGCACCGCGTCCAACACGCCCGCCGCCGGGCAAAACACCGCCGCAACTGCACCCAATACAGCACAAACAGCAGCGACGGCGACAAACGCATCCGCCCGTGTCGACTCAGCCGGCACCCCGGCCGGTACAGCCGCAAACACTTCCGCAACATCGCCATCTAGTTCCCCGGCTACCCAGCCGCAAGCCAACACTGCCCTAAGCGGCCTGCACCCCGAGACCCACTTGCTGGTTCGCCAACAACTCGAAGTTTTAGCGAACCAGACGGTGGCATGGCGGGGTGAAGCCTGGCCCAGCGCCCCTATGGACCTCGAAATCCAACGGCGCGAACCCGGTGAAGGATCGGCAGATGACCTACAGCACTGGGCCACGCGACTGACGCTGCATTTGCCCAATCTTGGCGAAGTCCAGGTACGCATCAATCTGGTCGGACAACAAGTCTTGATGCATATGGTCGCCCCTCAGTCGGCCGATGTCTTGTCGTCCAACAGCGACGCCTTACGTGCTCGTTTCAATGCATCCGGCCTGGCACTCAGCCAATTGGCCATCGATCGCAACACCTCGGAGCCCCAGCATGATTAAGCCCGGGCCAGGCGACCTGCATAAACACCGGCCATCAGCAGTCGCCATCACTTACGACGCGCACGACACCGCTCCCCGTGTGGTGGCCAAAGGCTATGGTTCACTGGCTGACACCATCATCCGGACAGCTAAAGAAAATGGGCTGTATGTACACGAGTCCCCCGAGCTGGTGGGCTTGCTGATGCAAGTCGACCTCGACCAGCATATCCCGCCCGAGCTATACCAGGCGATTGCCGAAATCCTGGCCTGGTTGTACGCACTTGATTCCCGAAAAGACGAATTCAAGCCCGAATAAAAAAAGCCCGCATGATATGCGGGCCAGATACATTGAAACTTTAACAAAACCAGCTTTGCACAATGGCAAGCCAGCGCCAAGCCTTAACTTACACGGGCATGCTGGCAATTTCCTGATAGGCTGCAACCAGCCGATTACGAACTTGCACGGTGGCCTGGAATGCCACGCTGGCCTTCTGCATATCGATCATGACATCGTTAAGCGAAATGTTCGGGTCGCCCAACTGAAACGCTTTGGCTTGCGTCGTAGCGGAGTTTTGCATTTGCGCTACCCGCTGCAAAGAGCGCTGAAGCTCGTTTGCAAAGCCGCCCGGTTCAATAGCCGACGCACCATTATCGGCCGGCTGTGCCTGGGCCGTCTGGGCAACAGACCGCATTTGGGCCAAAACGTTTTCTATTGCAGAATATTGTTGAATAGCCATGACAAAAATTTTGATGATCGACACGCAGGTCTTAGTGGATTTAATGTAACCTGATACCGTCAAACCAAAGACCGACAATAAACGGACATATCCCCGGCTTTTCCGGCGTTTCAAATCCAAACAAGATTTGTTCCTAGCGATCAAAGCATTACAAGAACAAATAAATGAACGCAACAGCCTAAACTTTGCCAACACATTGCCGTTAGAGCGAAAAGACACCCAAAAGCGGTGCTTTTCGGCGCTTGCGACTCCCCTCAGACAAGTAATAATCGACGCTCTGATTATTAACGTCTAATCGAATGCGTAACTTGCACTCTGCCCGATCAACCGCTTTACCCGCAGCACAAGTGTGTCGTCCCCGAGGTCTTCAATGAGCCAGGCCGCCGCTTTGTTGGCTCGTTTCCCCATGCTGTCAAAGTTGGGCGCTATCCCCAAGCCTGCGCTGATCGGTGCCGTATCGGTGCTAGTCGCGCTTGTTGTGGTGGCCTTTCTGTGGTCACGCCCGCCCGAATACCGTACATTGTTTTCAAACCTTGAAGACCGTGACGGCGGTGCCATTATCACGGCACTGACGCAAATGAACGTACAGTACCGAATTTCGGACAACGGCACGTCGATCATGGTGCCGGCCGATATGGTGCACCGCACCCGCCTGCAACTTGCCGAACAGGGCTTGCCGCGTGCGGGCGGCGCGGGTTTCGAGCTACTCGACAACACCCGATTCGGGGCCAGCCAGTTTACCGAGCAAATCACCTACCAACGTGCCCTTGAGGGCGAGCTGGCCAGCTCGGTCGAAGCAGTTCATGCGGTTCAGTCGGCACGCGTACACCTTGCGCTGCCACGCGAAAGCCTGTTTGTGCGGGACCGCCAGCCCCCTACCGCATCGGTATTGGTCACGCTGTATCCAGGCCGCTCACTCAGTGAAGCCCAGGTTGCCGCCATCACCTGGCTGGTTTCGTCCAGCGTTCCCAACCTCACCTCTGACAGCGTTTCCATCGTCGATCAAAATGGTCGACTACTCACTTCACCCTCTGGCGAAGCCGGCCTGGAGAACTCTCGCCGGTCTTTGGTCAACGACATCGAACAGCGAACCGTTCAGCGGATCATGACACTACTGACCCCCCTGGTGGGTGCCGGTAACGTCAGGGCGCAGGCCAGCGCCGATGTCGACTTTTCGGTGCGCGAGCAAACCTCCGAAGTTTATCGTCCCAATCAGAACCCGGGCGAAGCGGCCGTACGCAGCGAGCAGCGCAGTGCCGCCGACCAATTCGATAGCCTTCCGCCCACTGGCGTACCGGGCGCACTCACGAACCAGCCGCCCGCCAACGCCGCTGCGCCTATTGTTGTTCCTCCCGGCGACAACCCGAACGCGCAACCGGGCAACAACGCTAATGCAGCTGCAAATCAAGATAACGCTCAGGGTACCGACGGCGGCCCCGCCAATATCCGACGTGACTCAACCATCAATTACGAAGTCGACCGCACCATCAGTCACATCAAAGACCCGGTCGGCAAACTGCGCCGGTTGTCTGTCGCCGTTGTCGTCAACTACCAGCCCAATGCCGAAGGCGAATACGCTCCCTTGCCACAGGAAACGCTCGACAGCCTGAACAGCCTGGTGCGCGACGCCATGGGCTACTCGGTCGATCGCGGTGACACCGTCAGCGTCATCAACAGCCCGTTCAACGAAAACACCACCGTTACGCCGCCGGTCTGGAAAGACCCCGAATATCACGCACTGGCGCTCAAAGGGCTTGAATACCTGCTCATTGCCATCGCCCTGTTCATTGTCTGGCGCAAGATCGGCAAGCCAGCCATCGACAGCCTGACTGCCAAGCGCGAACAGGTCGCTGCTCTGGCCGGGGCTGCCGGCACCCAACCCGAAGGCGAAGATGCTGTACTGAAACGCGCATCCGAAATCACACGCTACGAAGACCTCCTGAAGGCGGCACGCGAATTGGCCGAGAAAGACCCACGCGCTGTCGCCATGGTCTTGCGCTCATGGATGGAAAAAAATGGCAAACCTTGAAGACCCCTCTGAACGCTGTGCCATTCTGGTGATGTCGCTGGGCGAAGACGCGGCGGCCGAGGTATTCAAACACCTCTCACCACCCGAAATCCAGCAGATCAGTAGTTCAATGGCCGGCATCAAACAGCTCACGCGCAGCGATGTCGACAAAGTTTTGGCCGACTTCCGCCAAGAAGCCGACCAGTTCATGGCGGTCAGCCTGGGCTCTGAAGACTACATCCGCTCGGTGCTGACAAAAGCGCTGGGTACCGATCGGGCGGCCGGCCTGATCGAAGACATCCTCGACGCCGAGGCCGGCGCCGGGGGTATCGACGCGCTTAACTGGCTGGATGCCGCCAGCGTTGCAGAACTCGTCGCCGACGAGCACCCGCAGATCATCGCTACCATCCTGGTTCACCTGCAGCGCGACCGAGCATCCTCGGTCCTAGAGTTGCTTAACGAGCGCCTACGCAACGACGTCATGCTGCGTATTGCCACGTTTGGCGGGGTACAGCCCGCCGCCTTGGCCGAACTGACGGACGTACTGAATAATTTGCTGTCCGGCCAGGGTGCAAAACGCAGCAAGCTGGGTGGTGTACGTACGGCAGCCGAGATCCTCAACTTCATGACATCGTCGGAAGAAGATGCGGTCATGAACAATCTGCGCGAACTCGATGCCGATCTGGCCCAACGCATCAGCGAGGAAATGTTCGTTTTCGAGAACCTCGTGGACATCGAAGATACGGCTATCCAGCTTATTCTCAAAGAAATCAACACCGACAGCCTCACCATTGCACTCAAGGGCGCCCCCGAAGAGCTGCGCGAAAAGTTCCTGGGCAACATGTCCAATCGCGCCTCCGAAATGCTACGCGACGACCTGGAAGCGCAAGGTCCTGTCCGCATGTCCAAGGTCGAAGAAGCCCAGAAAGGTATTCTGGCTGTGGCACGCCGTCTGGCCGAAACAGGCCAGATCAGCCTGACACGCCTGGGCAACGACGAGTATGTCTGACACCAATCACGATCACAACGACCCTGGCACGTGGCAGCGCTGGGAAATGACTGACCTGGGCAACGGCAAACCTACAGCGTCCGCCCCAGGTGGTCGTCTGGCGCGCCGCTTGGCCGAAGAAAAAACCGCTCAAAAAGCCACCTCCGCTCGACAGCCGGTTAAGGCTACCAACGATATCCCAGAAGATGTCGTCGCCCAGGTCGCCCGAATCGGGCAAGAGGCGCGCGAGCGAGCTGTTCAGGAAGGCCGTGAAGCCGGACTGAAACAGGGGCACGCGGAAGGCTTTGCTGCGGGCAAGGCCGAAGGCCTGAAAAGCGGCCATGACGAAGGGTTTCAGGCTGGGCACCGCGAAGGCTACGAGAAAGGGCTGGCCGAAGGTCGCGCCATCAGCGCAACTGAGGTCGGTCAGATCCAAAGCGTAGCCCAGTCGTGCGCGGCATCTGTCAACGCACTTAATAATCAGGTGGCCGAATCACTGGTTGATTTGGCCTTGAACATTGCCAGACAAGTGATCCGCTCGACGATAGCGGCCTCACCGGAAGCCATCCTCGATACCGTACGCGATATCCTCGCCACCGATAGCGGCGAAGGCAAAGGGCTCATGCGTTTGCGCATGCACCCCGAAGACCTGACGCTGGTCAAACGTCATTTGTCAGACGACCCTCGCATGCATCATTGGCATCTCGAAGCCGACCCTCGAATCGAACGCGGTGGTTGCTACGCCGAGACTTCGCTAGGCGATATCGATGCTACGCTGAAAACCCGCTGGGAGCGTATTGCTGGCACCCTGCGCGAAGCTCCGGCCTGGGACACGGGCAATGACTGAAGCCAAGTCCGCTCTACCTCAAATGGCCGCACGCTGGAGCAATCGACTGCAAAATGCGTCTCGCCGAATCTCGACGATTGAATCCTGGAATGCCAGCGGACGGGTCACCCGTGCGACGGGTATGGTGCTTGAGGCAACAGGCCTGCGACTAGCCGTGGGCGCCGCATGCAAAATCGAAATTTCCCCCCGGCACAACCATTGGGCAGACGCCGAGGTCGTGGGCTTTCATGGCAACACACTTTACCTGATGCCGCAAAGCGACATTTCCGGTTTGCCGCCCGGAGCCCGCATTGTCCCCGGTGAAACCACCGTCGTTCAGATCGACGATCGCTCTCCCGAGGAGGCGGACGAAACCCCGTTAACGTCGCAGGCCCGACACTTGCCGGTAGGCGATGCCCTGTTGGGCCGGGTACTTGATGCCGCCGGGCGCCCGCTTGACGGCTTAGGGCCCGTCAACCACGTCTCGCAAGCATCGCTCAACGCGCACACCATCAACCCACTGGCGCGGGCCCCCATCGATACGGTGCTCGACGTTGGCGTGCGCGCCATCAATGGGCTGCTTACCGTTGGGCGCGGTCAGCGCATGGGGCTGTTTGCAGGTTCAGGGGTCGGCAAAAGCGTATTGCTGGGCATGATGGCGCGCTACACTGCGGCCGACGTGATTGTGGTGGGCCTAATCGGCGAACGGGGCCGAGAGGTTAAAGAGTTTATTGAACACAATCTTGGGCCCGAAGGCCGTAAGCGCGCCGTTGTCGTTGCTGCGCCGGCCGACGTGTCGCCACTGCTGCGCATGCAAGGCGCCGTATACGCTACCCGGTTAGCAGAGTACTTTCGTGATCAGGGTAAAAATGTATTGCTGATCATGGACTCACTGACCCGCTACGCCATGGCGCAACGAGAAATCGCCCTGGCCATTGGCGAACCTCCCGCCACCAAAGGATACCCACCTTCAGTATTTGCCAAACTACCGGCGCTGGTTGAGCGCGCGGGTAACGGTGCCCCTGTCGGGGACAAGCCCGCAGGTTCTATTACCGCGTTTTACACCGTTCTGACCGAAGGCGATGACCAGCAAGACCCGATCGCCGATTCGGCGCGCGCCATTCTTGATGGCCATATCGTGCTGTCGCGCAAGCTGGCAGAAGCCGGCCATTACCCAGCCATCGATATCGAAGCGTCGATCTCCCGCGTCATGAACGCCATTGTGCCCCAGTCACAATTCAGCATGGTGCATCAGTTCAAGCAAATGCTGTCGCGTTACCAGCGCAACCGCGACCTTATTGCCGTGGGCGCTTACCGCCAGGGTAACGACCCAAAAATTGACGAAGCTATCGAAAAATACCCGTGGCTTGAAGCTTATTTGCAGCAGAGCCTTAACAGCCGGATCGACTACACGCGGGCCAGCAAAGAGCTGGCCGGCCTGCTTGGCCACCCGGCCAGTGGAGATGTAAATGGCAAAGCATAACCCCATGCACACGCTCATTGACCTGACTCAGAACCAGGCCAACGAGGCAGCACGACAATTGCAGAACCTGAATGCGTCGCGAGACGACGCCCAGGCGCAGCTGTCTACACTGCACGTTTACCGACAAGATTATGTTGACCGCCTTGAAAAAGCCACAGCATCTGGCATATCGGCGGCGAACTATCACAATTTTAGGCAGTTTATCGCCACTTTGGATGAGGCCATTTCGCAGCAAAATAAGATAGTGGCCCAGCTCGACCAAAAACTCGAACAGGGCAAGCAGCGGTGGTTCGACCACAAACGCCAGCTCACATCGTATGAAACCCTGTTGTCGCGCCAGGAGCAAGAGCGTATCCAGCAAAACAACCGGAAAGAACAAATCATGACCGACGAACTATCCAGCATCCAGTTTCGTCGTCATCACAACACCCATTAACAGGGTAAAGCCATGAACGCACAAAATCCGGCCTCGGTACTTAATATGATTTCTGCGCCGCCAGCAGTGGCCAGCCAGTCATCGCCCGACGCCAATGCCAACGGCCCCCGTTTCTCCGAAGTCCTGGGTTCGCAAAAAGCAGCCCAGGCGCCGGCCAAAAAGCCGGCGCAAAGCAACGACAACGCCTCGGCCCAAAAAAATGCGGCCGCCCAGGGCAGTCAGAGCAACAACGGGGCAATAAGCACCCAAGATAGCAACAGCCAAAGCACAGACGGTACCGATGGTGCCCAATCAAGCAAACCGGACGGCGCTCAAACAAATCAAGACGCCCTGGCAACCGCCGACGATGCCGCCCAAGCCGCCCCCGCACCGGGCACCGAAACGGCCGCAGCCATGTCTAGCCTTGCCCTGGCCGTGGCCCAGGTGCAACTGGCCGCCCGCAGCGCGCAAGTCGACGCCGATAGCGTCAAAGCCGCTCGTAGCGCAAGCGCGGTCGACGCAGACTCCATTACCCTAGCATCACAATCGCAGCGCACACCCGCGCTAACCGAAGAAGGCCTGCCTGGTAACACCGCGCGACTGAACGATGCCAACCTGGTTAGCGCTGCTGCCGCGCGTCAGTCTGAAGCACGCGAAGCAACGCAGCGTTTTTCGCTGACTAACGTCGGCACCGACACAGCCGACTCAATCGAACGCAATTCCGCCGACACTATCTTGCGTTCGCAATCGGCACGCGAAACCAACGCCAACAAAGCAGGTGCGGCCATCACACTGGCCGACGTGGGCCAACGCGCCGATCATCTCGACAAGCAAGCACGCCTTAACGCCAGTGCACGTGATGTTTTGGCCAACAAGATTGCACAAAGCCAGGGCACTGCCGAAACAACGACGGCAACTCGAGTTGCCGTCGCCGAGTTCAATACCAACGCCGCCGATACACGCAGTATCGAGCCGCTTGCGTTAAGCAGCACCCCGCAAACTGGCGCCATGGCCGCACCTGGGCAGCTAACCGCATCGGGGGCACCTGCATCCGGGGCCTCGCTCGTCGTCGCAACACCGCTTGGGCACCCACAGTGGGGCAACAACTTCAGCCAGCAGGTATCGCAAGTCAGCCAGTCGCTTAAAAACGGCCTGCAATCGATCGAATTGCGCCTCGATCCGCCCGATCTTGGCCCTATTCGGATTTCCATCAATATCAACGACGGCGTGGCCCAGGCCATGTTTGTTTCGCCTCACGCAGCGGTGCGCTCTGCGGTTGAAAACGCACTGCCGCAGTTGCAGCAACAAATGGCACAAGCGGGTATTTCACTGGGTCAAACATCTGTCAGCGATCAGGGTCAGGGCCAACAACAGGCAGAAAACGGTAATAATTCGGGGCGCGCCGGGCTGTCCGGCACCGCGCTGAGCTCAGGCGCAACGCTTGATCAACCCGACACTGCGCTGGCATCACGCCCCCAAAGCACGCATAATGGTCAGGTTGATACATTTGCCTGATTAATACGTTAAAAAGCCGACCCTTAACCGATGAAACTGCTGAAACTTGCGTTACTTGTTATTGCGATCATGGCGGCCACCCTGGGTGCCACCTTCTATTTCCTGAACGCGTCCGGCATGCTGGGCGCGCCTGCAAACAGCGCCGAAGTGGTAGAAGCCAAACCCCCAGCCAAACCCATTTTCCTGCCACTTGATCCTTTCACAGTAACGTTGCGCGACAATCATAGTTCGCGCATTCTGTATGTTGAAATCACGTTGCGCGTCGACGACGAAGCCTCGCGTGAACACCTGCGCGAGTACATGCCCGAAGTTCGCAACCGCGTTATTTCAGAGCTTACAAAAAACACCCCAAGTTATGTTCAGGCCAATGAAGGTCGTAATCAGCTGGCGGCCGATATCGTCGCTTCGCTGACACAACCCTACTTCCCGAATCCCAATCAGCCCAAAATTTCCAACGTGCTTTTCACCGCGTTCGTCATCCAGTAAATGTCGTATTCGAACTTTCTATCTCAGGATGAGGTTGATGCCATCCTGGCCACGGTCTCCGGCGAAGAAACTCCCGTTTCGCCGTCGTCCGACGACGCGCGCACGGGGGTCAGACCCTACGACTTAAGCTCACCCGACCGTGTCGTGCGTCATCGTATGCACACGCTCGAGCTCATTCACGAGCGTTTTGCTCGCCGTTTGCGCACCGTGTTGCTCAACTTCATGCGACGCAAC
The DNA here is from genome assembly GCF_002236805.1 of Pusillimonas sp. T2. Classification (GTDB taxonomy): domain Bacteria; phylum Pseudomonadota; class Gammaproteobacteria; order Burkholderiales; family Burkholderiaceae_B; genus Neopusillimonas. The sequence continues at coordinate 443,567 of NZ_NIQA01000003.1, forward strand.
GCCGACATCACTGTCTCGGCCATCAAAATCCAGAAGTACTCCGACTTCGAACGCAACCTGCCTGTGCCGGCCAACCTTAATATGGTTGCCCTCAAGCCGCTGCGCGGCACGGCGTTGTTCACCTTCGATCCAAATCTGGTGTTTCTGATCATCGACAGCCTGTTTGGTGGTAGCGGTCGTTACAACACCCGCATCGAAGGACGCGACTTCACCACCACCGAGCAACGCATTATTGGCCGTTTGCTGAACGCAACACTCGATTGCTACAAAAGCTGCTGGGAAAACATCTACCCGCTTGAGCTCGAATACATCCGATCCGAGATGTACGCCAAGTTCGCAAGCATCACCAGCGGCAACGAAGTCGTTGTCGTGTGCTCGTTCAACATCGAACTGGGCGCATCGGGCGGCAACCTGAATATTTGCCTGCCCTATTCCATGATCGAGCCCATTCGCGACGTGCTGTCTCGCCCGCTGCAAGACTCGTCATCTGACGCGGTCGACCGTCGCTGGACAAACCAGCTCGCCAACGAAGTTCGCAGTGCCGACGTCGAAATGGTCGCCGAATTCGGTCAGATCCAAAGCACAATCGGCGAACTCATGCGTATGAAGATCAACGACGTTCTGCCTCTCGAACTGTCCCCCACTATTACTGCCCATGTGGGCGGCGTCCCGGTCCTCGAATGCAGCTACGGTACATTCAATAACCGTTACGCACTGCGTGTACAGAAAGTTCTGGCACCGATAGAACACGAATTAACCCGAGCAAGACACCATGACTGATCCGACTCAAGATCCCGATAAAGAAAACGCAGCCACCAACGGTCTGTCCGACCAAGACCCTACACAGGCCGGCGGTTTGTCAGAAGAACTTGACGACGACTGGGCCGCTGCGCTGTCTGAACAAGCGGCAGCCTCACGTGGTCCTACTCAGGCCGATGGCTTGCAAGACGACATGGACGACTGGGCTGCTGCGCTGGCAGAACAAACTGCCGCCACGCCATCAGGCGTTGCCGAAGACCAGGACAAGCCAGGCTCAACTGCAGGCAACGCCTTTTCATCGCCCGCACCCACGGCAACGCCGGCGACACAACAGGTCTTCCAGCCGCTCATTGGTTCGGGTAGTGGTGGCAACAGCGATATCGACCTTATCATGGACATCCCCGTCCAGCTTTCGGTCGAACTCGGGCGCACCAAGCTCACGATCAAAAATATCTTGCAACTGGGACAAGGTTCGGTCGTCGAGCTCGACGGCCTGGCCGGCGAGCCCATGGATATTTTCGTCAATGGCTACCTGATTGCTCAGGGCGAAGTTGTTGTGGTCGATGACAAGTACGGCATTCGTCTTACCGACATCATTACGCCGTCCGACCGTCTGCACCGACTCAACAGCCGCCGTTAAACCCATGAATGCGCCCGAAGTCCTGCAGCCGATTCTGGCTCTGCTATTCATTCTGGCGTTGATTTTGGGCGGTGCCTGGCTCGCCCGACGGGCCGGCCTTATTCGTGGCCGTAGCCAGCAAGACATCAAGGTTGTCAGCTCATACAGCCTTGGCGGCCGCGGCTTTATTACCATTGTCGAGGTCGAAGACACCCGATTGGTGCTGGGCGTAACGCCTCAGAACATTTCGTTATTGCATACGCTGCCGCCAGCAAACAGCGCGCGCCAAGACGCCGGCACGCCAAAAGACACAGTATGAACGCGCCCCTACAGTCTGCCTGCACCACACCCTCGTTCAGAGTGTCTTTAAAAGCATTGATTTTGGTTGCCCTGTTCATTTTGGGCAGTACCTTCGCCATCGGTGCAGCCGCACAAGGCATGCCCGCGTTTATAGCCACGCCAGGGGCCAACGGCGAACAAACCTATTCCCTCAGCCTGCAAACCCTGTTGCTGCTGACCATGATGTCGTTCCTGCCGGCCATGTTACTCATGATGACCGGTTTCACACGCGTCATTATTGTGCTGGGTCTGCTGCGTAATGCCATGGGTACCGGTGCGTCGCCCCCCAACTCGGTATTGATTGGTCTGGCATTGTTTCTGACCTTGTTTGCAATGGCACCGGTTTTCGATCAAATCTACGAACAGGCCTACCTGCCCCTAAGCACCGGCGACCTGTCTTTCGAGGCTGCCTTGCAGGCCGGATCACGGCCCCTGCACGCCTTTATGCTCAGCCACACTCGCGAAACCGACCTGTCGCTCTTTGCCAATATGGCCAACATTGGCGACATTCAAACCCCACAAGATGTCCCGCTACGGGTACTTGTACCTGCTTTCGTCACCAGCGAATTAAAAACCGCGTTCCAGATCGGCTTCACCATTTTCATTCCATTCCTGATCATTGACCTGGTCGTTGCCAGTGTTTTGATGGCCTTGGGTATGATGATGGTACCGCCAGTAACCATTTCGTTGCCGTTCAAACTCATGCTGTTTGTACTGGCTGATGGCTGGCACCTTTTGCTGGGTTCGTTGGCCCGCAGCTTTTCTCAATAGCACAACGCAAGGCAAGCTCAATGACTGCTGAAACCGTCATGTCGATGACCTACGTGGCAATGCAAGTCGCTCTGATGATGGCGGGCCCGCTGCTATTCGTAACACTGGTGGTCGGTTTGGTCATCAGTATTTTCCAGGCAGCCACACAAATCAACGAAATGACACTGTCATTTATTCCGAAGCTGCTGGCCGTTGGCGCTACGCTCGTGTTGCTTGGACCCTGGCTGATCAGTGTGATGGTCGATTACATCCGTCAACTCATCCTGTCATTGCCCGGGCTGGCCGGCTAGCCGCAGCCCCCGCGCCATGGTCTCCATCGAAGTCGATCAGCTATACACGTGGCTAAACGCCTTTCTGTGGCCGTTTGTTCGACTGCTGGCATTTTTAAGTACTGCACCACTACTGGGCGAATCCTCGATTCCCACGCGGGCCAAAGTCGGGCTCGCCGCGTTCCTGTCCATCATCATAGCGCCGACGCTACCCACCCCACCTGCCATTTCACCGGCATCGTACGAGGGGTTGTTCATAACGCTTCAGCAGTTTCTTATTGGCACCATACTGGGCCTGGTGATGCGCATCGTATTTGCCGCCGTGCAAACCGCGGGCGAATTCATCGGACTACAAATGGGGTTGTCGTTCGCCTCGTTCTTCGACCCGCAAACTGGCGCCAATACAGCAGTGCTGGCGCGCCTGATGAACATGATCGCCATGCTGCTGTTCCTGGCGGTCAACGGCCACCTGCTCATGTTGGCCGGCCTCATACGCAGCTTCGATCTGCTGCCCATCAGTTCAACCCCTATCCAGTCAACTGGGCTAGGTGTGCTGTTTGACTGGTCGGCCCAAGTCATGATTTCGGGGATGCTGTTGGCCTTGCCACTGATTATTGTGTTGTTATCTATCAGCCTGGCGCTCGGCATCCTGAATCGTACCGCTCAGCAGCTGTCGGTTTTTGCCGTTGGCTTTCCCATTAGCTTGCTGGTCGGGCTAATTTTGCTGTGGGTTGTGCTGCCGCAAATTGCCCCGTTCGTTCAACAGTTATTTGACTCGGGGTATGACGCGATGGGCCGCGTCATTAACGCGCTATAGCCGAACACGCAGCCGCTGGTTTGGCCTCACGCCTACACCAAATCGGTCACGTCGGGAACCTGACCCCGACGGCGCCTTTATCAAATTAGTATGTTCCCCGAACCGGGTAGGTCACCGACTTGGAATGCAACGGTTGCTCTAGCTCGGGATTAGGTTGCGGCACCGGCGATGGCGGCGGCGGCATAGGTGTGCTAACTTTTACCGGCGTTGGCTGGATTGTGGCGCTCATGGTGGGGTCATCGTAAACCTGGCCATGCGCCGGCATTTTTTGGCCACCGGGCTGACTCAGCACGTTCACGCTATCAACCACACGCTCAAACCGCCCGTCAGGGCTAAACCGCAACATCACTTCTTGCCGAAAATAAATAGCATCGGTCAGCACAGAGTTTTTGTTCGCCCATCGGGCGATCATGGTGCCGTTAAGCTGCGAATAAGTGTTTTCCGGCTCCGACCCTAACATTTCGACAGCCTGAGCGTAAGTCGTTTGACCGGGCACGAAATTGGCCAGCGCCATGCTGTTGAATGAACGGCCGGTCGTAGAACAGGCCACCAATAGCGCCGACGCCGAAAATACCGTCCATCGGCATATCTGATTAAAACGTTGTTTGACTGACATTCAGAACTCTTCCCAATCGTCTTCGCGATGGCTTTCGTTGGTACCGCTGCTCACGTAACGTGCAGGGGTAGGAGGCACTGCTCGCGACGCGCCGCCGTCGGACTCTGAGCCGGCAACCGACCCGCGCGGATTAAGCGTTGCATCGCTATCGCGTGTTGCGGATGCCGCCGTTGACGACGATGCTGGCTTGCGCGCGATCACCGGATTTCGAGGGGTACTTGAGGCTGTCCCGGCGCCCGATGTCGTTCTAGAAACAGCACGAGTGCTACCCCCGGTCAATGCCGGTGCAGACCTTGTCGCCTGCCGGGCCGCCCCTGCAGACAACTTAGGTGCATTTACCTGCGCTGTCGCACGCTCGTTCTTTACTGTCGACGCGTGTGCCGACGCGACATCAACGACGGCCCCCTGCTCGACTTGAAAGCCCAACAGCGCGGTACTGACTTTATTTACCCGACCATCAAGATCTGCAGCGACTTCGGTCGAGCGATGCACCAATTGCGCGTTCTGACGCGTCATACCGTCCATCTGCCCAATCGCCTGATTAATTTGGTCGATACCTTCGGCCTGCTCGGTGGTTGCGGCGGAAATCTCGCCCATGATGTCGGTAACACGCGCCACGGAAGTAACAATTTCCTCCATGGTCGCACCAGCACGCTCAACCTGACCCGAACCTTCGGTCACTTTCTTGACCGAATCTTCGATGAGGTCTTTAATTTCTTTGGCCGCATGCGCACTGCGCTGCGCCAGCGCACGCACCTCGGAAGCCACCACGGCAAAGCCCTTACCCTGTTCACCGGCTCGGGCGGCTTCAACGGCGGCATTTAGCGCCAGAATATTAGTCTGAAAGGCGATACTGTCAATAACGCCAACGATATCTGCAATTTTGTGCGAACTGGTCGAAATGCCGTGCATAGTTGCCACTACTTCACCAACCGCATCACCACCGCGCTGCGCGACCTGCGACGCAGTTACGGCTAGTTGGTTTGCCTGGCGCGCATGATCTGCATTTTGCCTGACAGTGCCTGACAACTGCTGAATACTTGACGCTGTTTGTTCGAGGGCAGTGGCTTGCTGCTCAGTACGCGAGGTCAGGTCGGAATTGCTAGAGACCAGTTGCTTGATGTCGTGATTGATATAACTGACACCTTCACGCACGGTACCCACGGCGTTGCTCCAGGCATCTTGAAGCGCCTTTGCGTTAGCAAACATCTGGCCAGGCTCGTCGGTGCTGCGTACCGAAATTTTATTCGTGAGGTTCCCTTGTGCCAGATTAGCCAGCAATGCCGCCATATGCTGCATTGGATCGGTTGCCTTGCGCACTACGGTCAGGTAAGTCAGCAGCGCCAAGAGCACCGCAAGTACAGCAACCATCATAAAAACATAAGTCGCCTGCTCTTGGCGCTGAACCAATGCGGCAGAAGCTGACCGTGCTTCAGAGGCTGACGGCATGGCATACCAACCCATTGCCACGGCCAGCAGCGTTAGCGCCAGCATAAAAAACAGCAACAATGCCAAACGTGTTTTCACCTGCAATTGCGCGCGCATGTTTTTTTATATCTCGATGAAAAAGTAAAAGGAAACCGCAAATAACGCGTACTGAAAAGGGCGCCTGATGCGCCCTTTGATGCTTATCAGTTATTCATATTGAACAAACTGGTCGCCTGAATTTTCTTGAAGGCCATTGACGCCGCCTCGAGCGCTGCAGTACGCAACTGGAGCTGCGCCGTCGCCTCGTAGTAGTCAACGTTTTCGAGACGCGACAGATCTTGTGCGTAACTTAAACCGCGCAGGCTGGCGTTATCGTCGATGGCGGCGATTTCGGCCATACGCGTACCCACCGACGAACGCACGGTGAGCACCTGATCATAGACCACATCGACGCGCTGCATGGTGGACGCGAGCACGTTACTGAACATGGCGCGCGCGGCAGGATCGGCTACAGTAGGCCGCTCGAGGGCCGCAATCATGGCGTCGATGGAATCAAAAATATTCAGGTTCGCTGGAGCCTCTACGGGCTTGACCGTAAAGGCGTCACCACTGACCGGTACGCCAGACAACGCCACTTGCATGCCTCCCCCCAGGTCTAGCGGATTGCCGCTGGCAGAATCGTATTGAAGCGTCGTGGATACTGGCGGTGTACCGTTATCGGTCACGGTGTAATCATAAATACCCGAACCCGGGGCGGTTTCGGCCCCAAAAACAACGGACAGTTCGCTGCTGACATTGGCCCCGGCTGGGTCAGTAACCTGCGGTTTGCCCAGGGTTACGCCACCCGACCAGCCGGCCGATGCAGCCGCCACATGAGGGTTGCTCAGGAATACGGGTTCGACACGGAAGGTATCGCCGTCGGCTGGAACGCCCGAGAACTTAACCTGCACGCCACCCGGCAAATCGAGCGAGGCGTTTTCAGCCGAATAGTTAACCGGTGTTGAGGGGCCCGAAAGGACATTACCATCAGCATCAAACACCTGAAAACTGTACTGCATGGTGCCATCGGCAGCTTCGGAAAAGTCGATTTGAAACGACTCGCCCACATAGGCGCCTTTGGGGTTGGTGATAATGGGCGATTCAATAACCCCGGTACCGGTATTGCCCAGGTCGGCCATGGTGATGTAATCGCGTGCACCCGGAGCAGCACTCATGAAGATTTCGCGACCGGAGTCAGCAGAGTCGAGCTGGCGGGTTTGATCGATCTGAATCAAACGGCGGCCTTCGTCGCCCTGATAGGAAACAGCACCAGTTGAGCCGGCGACAAAGGGCGGACGGCTACCGGCATGCCCGGAAAACAGATATTGCCCACTGCCATCGGTGGCGTTAGCCAAACCCAGCAGGTTGTCTTTGGCGTTTGAGAGCACATTGGCCAGCACCGTACGGTCGGCGTCGGAAAGCGTACCGTTACCCGCTTCGACCAGCCGGGTCTTAATACCTTGCAATAACGACGACACCGAATTCAGCGTGTTTTCTTCAGTTGCCAAGGCTGTTTTGGCCACTTGGCGATTTTCGGTATAGCGCGCATTCAGAGATTGCGACTGCGCAATATTGATGGTTTGAGCGGCCGCCAAGGGGTCGTCAGACGGCGTGATCATGCGCTTGCCCGTACCGATTTGCTGATACAAGTGCATCAGGTCGGCTTGCTGGGTGTTGATGGTTTTTACACCGGTCTGGAAAAACAAAGATGAACTGATACGCATGACGACCGCCTATAAATCGGGGACTGTAATTACTACCACTAACCCAAAACCTAAATTACTGCTTCAGACCCAACAGGGTGTCGAACAGCGTACCGCTGATATCGATAAGCCGTGAGGCCGCCCGAAACTGCTCTTGATAGCGTTCGAGATTGACGTACTCTTCGTTGAGGTTGACGCCCGAAACGGCCTGCTGTGCAGAAAAGTTTTGCTGCACCAGCGTAGATTGCGCCTTTTGTGACGTAATGTTTTGCTGGGTTTGAACACCGATATTGTTGACGATCTGCGAAAACGATTCGTTCAGGCTCATGGTGCCCTGCCCCAACGTTTTTTTGGTTTGCAATTGAGCCATCGCCAGCGCATTAGCGTTATCGGCGTCACCTGCGTCGGTACCGGCCGCAGCAAACCGCGCAGGGTCATTTAGTGTCAAGCCGAGGTCTGATGCCGCGTTGCGAGTGGGCGTCAACGACCAGACGTCGCCGGCAACCGGCGCGCCCGAAGTAGACGAAAAGTTAATTTCGAGGCCATCGATAACCTGAGGAAAACCGCTGCTGTCACCCTTATAGGCCAGCGAGCCCTCGGGGACACGAACCACCGAGTAATTGGTGCCATCGTAGGCTATTTGATAGTCTTGCGCCGTCAGCTGGCTGGCGTCGGAAAACGTAGCCGTGAATGCAGCCGTACCTTTGTTGGTAACTGCCGCCCCCACAACGGGTTGACGCATGGAAAAGACTTCGCCGCCCGGGTTGCCATTTTGATCAAACCCTTGCGCGTGCGCCTGATTAACCGACATGGCCAAGCCCACCGCCATACGTCCCAGGTCGTTCTGGATAGGGTCGAGCGTTTCGGAACGATACTGCATCAGACCGCCTAATGCACCGCCGCGGATGTACTGATCGTCGATTTCGACTTGGGTGGTTTTGTTGTTGCCCACCGGCATGGTGTACGACACGACGGTACGTTTGGGATCGTTGTCAGACGGCTTGGCCGTAAGCGGGTACATCGTGTCGGCGCTCAGCAAGACTTGCCCACTGCCAAACGACAACCCAAAGCGATCGCCTTGTTCGATAACGGTAACGCCCACCAGCTTATTCAGTTCAGCCACAGCCTGATCGCGCTGATCGAGCAGATCGTTAGGCGCAGCGCCTGCGCCGGCAGCCTTCGCCGTCACAATTTGCTGGTTGAAACCGTGAATGCGTTCGACGTAACTATTGATCTGGCGTACCGTCGTGCTGATTTGCGTATTCAGGTTATTGCGCTGATCGTCAAGGAATCCGTTGGCATCATTGATTTGACCCACAAGACTCGAAGCGCGGCCCAGCAGCTCTTTACGGGCGGCCGGATCAGCCGGCGCCGATGCCACGGCCTGAATGCCGTCAAAAAACTTTTGCAGCGCCGGTGAAATGCCTACCGTGCGATCGGCAAACAGATTATTGATTTGCTTAATCTCGGTACCGTAAGACGCAAGCTCGGACTCTTTGCTTTGCGAATTGACCAACTGACGATACAAAAAGTTGTCGTAGGCGCGCTCGATGGAGTCGGTTTTCACGCCCATGCCGATATACCCACGCCCCATGCTCTGAGCACCCGCCGTCGAAACATTGACCGACTGACGGTTATAGCCATCGGTATTGGCGTTATTGATGTTGTGGCCGGTGGTCTGGAGACGGTTTTGTGCAACATTGATGCCCGACAGACCCAGATTCGCTAAATTCATTGAGGTTCCACTAAGAAAACAGGGTAAATAACCTTACGTCAGGTTAACGGCCGGAATCGCCAAATGTTTAGCGCCTTAACCGGGGGTTACCAAAGAAGTCGGGTTAGCACGCGCTACCTGCTTCGGCCCCAGACGATCGTCTAGGTAACCCATGATAGAAATGAGCTTGTCTGCGTATTTTGGATCGGTTGCATAACCCGCCTGCTGGATCCTTACCGCCGCCGCTTCGGCATTGGGCGCCGTCATCACCTCGCTGTAGCGCTCGGACTGGCTGATCAAGCGCGCATAGTCGGCAAATGATTCGGCATACGAGTTGTAGGCCCGGAATGGCTGCACCATTTTTTGCGGCTGGCCGTCGACGTACTCGGTGGTGGTGATATTCACGACTTTGCCAGTCCAGTTTGACGTAGCCTTGATACCGAACAGGTTATAGCTGTTACTGCCATCTTCGCCGCGGATTTCACGCCGCCCCCACCCCGATTCGAGCGCAGCCTGGCTAAGAATCAATTTAGCCGGAATACCGCTGCTTTCCGCGGCCTGGCGCGCAGCACCGCCCAATTTCGCCACGAACTCTTCTATGTGAGCGGGCGAACCTTTAATGGCCGTATACAAGGCTTCGGTTGTGGCCTTAGCCTGCTTGGCTACGGGCGTATTGCCCAACAGTTGGAGCAAATCGGTAATTGAATCAAATTTGTTTTGCGACCCTGCGCCCGATGACTGCAGCGCCGCGGCGGCGGCCAGACCACGATCGTGCGGCAAACGCGGATCGACCGCGGGCTGCATTTCGCCCCGCATTTGCGACAGCAAAGCTTGGGCCAGGCCCAACCCCGATTTGGCCAGCGTCTGCGCCGATTGCTCATCGGACAAGCTCTGAGCCAAACGCGTTTGATCGCTGTCGAAAATACCTTCGATACCTGGCGTCGAGGCGCGGGCCTGCTTGAGCATTTGCTGGATGAACAAGGCCTCGAACTGCTGGGCAACCTCTTCCTGCGCTTTGGGATCGAGCGCGCCCATGCCCTGCACATCGCCACGCAGACGGTTCAGATGATTCATGTCCATCGAGGACACTTGATCGGCAGGACGAGGCAGATAAAGCGGTGCGTTCATGGCAGTCAAACGTCAGATGATTTCAAGATCGGCGCGCAGAGCGCCCGCGCTTTTGAGTGTTTGCAGTATCGACAGCAAATCTTGGGGTGTCGCGCCCAAGGCATTCAACGCACTAACGACATCAGCCAGGCGGGCACTCGTTTTTACCCGCTTGATGCTGCCACTGTCGGTGCGCATCTCGATTTGGGTGCTTTCGGTCACCACCGTTTCGCCGCCGGCAAAGGGCGTGTCGGGCTGGTTGACCTGCTGCTGGCTGCTGATAGCAACAGACAGGTTTCCGTAGGCAATCGCAGCTTCTTCGATGGTTACCGTACGGTTCATGACCACAGATCCGGTACGCGCATTAATAATGACTTTTGCACGGGCAGGCGGCAAGGCCACTTGAATATTTTCGATTTGCGACAGGAACAAGGCCTGACGCTCAGGATCGGTGGGGCCCCTCAGCTGAACCAGACGCCCATCAAGCACAGACGCGGTACCAGCGCCCAGCTTGCGGTTAACCGCAGACGCCACGTTTTGCGCAATACCAAAATCAGTGGTGTTCAGTTCGAGGTTGATGAAGCCATCGCGGATAAATGTCGTGGGCACCCCGCGCTCGACGATCGCCCCATCGGGAATCGTACCGCCATTCAGCTGATTAACCTGCACACTGGACCCACCCGATTGCGCACCTGCGCCACCTACAAGCAAATTACCTTGGGCGATGGCGTAAACCTGGCCATTGGCGCCTTTGAGAGGCGTCATCAACAACGTGCCACCACGCAAGCTTTTGGCATTGCCCATCGAAGAAACAACGACATCGACAGCCTGCCCTGGGCGGGCAAAGGCCGGCAAACGCGCCGTTACCATCACAGCGGCCACGTTTTTAATCTGCATATTGGTGCCCTGGGGTACGGTCACACCAAGCTGGGACAACATGTTCGTAAGACTTTGCTGCGTAAAAGGCGACTGACGCACCTGATCGCCACTGCCGTCCAGGCCCACCACCAAACCGTAACCAATCAACTGGTTCTCACGGACGCCTTGTATTGAAGCCAGATCTTTGATTCGATCTGCCTTGGCCGGCACCATCAGCACCAGCGCCAACACGGCAAAGAAATATTTAAGAAATTTCATACGTATGACCGAGAGAGATTAGAACGGCGAAATGTTGAGGAAGAAACGTTGCAACCAGCCCATTTCCTGAACCTCATCCATACGACCCTTGCTGCGATACTCGATTTTGGCGTCAGCAACCTGCGTAGAAGGCACCGTACCCGCACCAGAGATAGAGCGCGGGTCGACAACACCAGAAAACCGGATGTACTCAGACCCACGGTTAATAGCAATTTGCTTCTCGCCGGCAATTTGTAAATTGCCGTTAGGCAACACGCCTATAACGGTTGTGGTCAGCGTACCGGAGAATGTATTGTTGGCCTGGCTAGACCCCCTGCCTTCGGCATCGTTGTTGCCGCCCATGTTGAAATTTTGCTGCGGGCCAATATTGGAAGGCAAAATTGCCGGCGCCAGCTCAATGCCCAGGCCAGCGCTGCCAGAACGACTGGACTCGGTCGCTACGCTTTTGGCAGCGTTGGTGCGCTCTTGAATGATGATCGTGACGATATCACCCACATTGCGCGGACGACGGTCTTCGAACAACGGGTAGTTACCATACGCCGTCGGTTGATAGATCGAGCCGTTGGGCTCGGGCATGACCGTATTCATGGGAGGCGGCGGCGCCGTGAGCGGCCCCGTAACAATAGGTTCAGGCGGCACAAGTGCACAACCCTGAACCAGAACGGCCACTGCCGCTACCACATACCCACGAAAACCACGAAGCAACATCGATATTCCAGACCAATAAAATTACAGCTGAGTCAAGCGAGCAAGCATCTGGTCGGATGTCTGGATAGCTTTACTGTTCATTTCGTATGCACGCTGCGACGTAATCATGTTCACGAGCTCTTCGGCTACGTTGACGTTCGACGTTTCAACATAGTTTTGCATCAGCAAACCCGCACCATCCAGGCCAGGCTGAGCGAAGTTGCCCGGGCCAGAGGCATCGGTTTCGGCGTAGAGGTTTTCGCCCAAGCTTTGCAAGCCAGTGGGGTTGATGAACGTCGTCAGCTGAATTTGACCGACTTCGACGCTGGCACCGACGGCACCAGGCTGCGTGATGGAAACGGTACCATCGCGGGCAATACTGACGCTCAGCGCATTGTCGGGAATGTTGATGGGCGGCTGCACCGGGTAGCCGCCCGCCGTCACTAACTGACCGTTCTGATCAACTTGCAAGCTACCGTCACGCGTGTAGGCAAATGTACCGTCAGGCATTTCGACCTGCAAAAAGCCACGACCCTGAATAGCCACATCGAGCTGGTTACCGGTTTCGCGCATATTGCCTTGCGAATGGATGCGCTCGGTGGCAACGGTACGCACACCGGTGCCCAACTGCATACCCGAAGGCAGCTGGTTGGCGGCACCCACCTGCGCGCCCGGCTGACGAATGGTTTGGTACATCAGGTCTTCGAACACCGCGCGGCTGCGCTTAAAACCAGAGGTGTTGACGTTGGCCAGGTTGTTTGAAATGACATCGAGATTGGTCTGTTGAGCTTCAAGACCTGTCTTGGCAATCCATAACGAACGAATCATTGTTTTTCCTTTGGGGCGAGATTTGCGTCGCCCTGCTTTACATTAACCGTTGCTCGACAAAATGCTGTTAGCGCGCTCGGCGTTACGATCAGCATCTTGAATAATCTGCATCTGCATCTCGAACATGCGGCCGTTACGAATCAGGCCGATCATGGTTTCGGCAGCGCTGACGTTGCTTTTCTCGACAAAGCCAGACACCATGCGCACCGCAGGGTCTGCCGGTGCAGCCGCGGGGCCATTGCCCTGGTCGAAGCGGAACAGGCCGTCGTCGCCGCGCTGCATAGCCTGCGCTGGTGGGTTGACCAACTTGAGCTGACCAATAACTTGAATGTCTGCGGGGTTGTCACCCGCACCCAGCGCGGTGATTGAGCCATCAGACGTAAACGTAATGCTGCCGCGCTCGGGCACCTCGATGGGCGCGCCGTCGTTAGACAACATCACATGACCGGCTTGGTTAACCAATTGGTTGTTTTGGTTGACCGCAAGATCACCGGCACGCGTGTAGGCCTCTTGACCATTAGGGCCCCGCACAGCAAACCAGCCGTCTCCCATAACCGCCACATCAAGCGCATGACCCGTTTCGGTCATGGCGCCTTGCCCAAAATTACTGCCCGGAGTTGACGCAATGGTCGCGACCCGGGTGGGCGAGGTGTTTTCGGCATTGATGGGAACAGCGCGGTAATTAACGAGCTGTTCACGAAAGCCGGAGGTAGCCACGTTGGCCATGTTGTTGCTGAGCACCGACTGCTGCTCAAGCACCTTGGCCGCCCCACCCGCTGCGATATACGCAATACGATCCATAACTTAAGCCGATTAGCGCATCGAGATCAGATTCTGGACGATCTGATCCTGGGTTTTGATGGTTTGTGCGTTAGCTTGATAGAAGCGCTGGGCAATAATCATGCGCACCAATTCCTGGCTGAGATCGACGTTGGAGTCTTCGACCGCCTGCCCTTTGATGCTTGCCAGACCATTAGTACCAGGACGGCCCACGATAGGCTGACCTGACGCGCCGGTTTCTACCCAGGCGTTGTCGCCCGAAGGTTTAAGACCATTCAAATTATTGAAGTTTGCCAGGGCCACGTAGCCAGTGGTGCGCATTTCACCGTTGGTGTAGCTGGCAATTACCGCGCCGTCTGTACCAATGGAGATGCCGGCATATTCGCCCGTAGGGTAACCACTGGGGGTAAACGTATAGGAGAACGCGCCGCTGAACGATGTGGATTTGTCGTAATCAAAGGCGAGTTCCAAATCGGCAGCAGGCGCTGTAAGCCCGCCAACATTGGTAATGTTGAGCGTGTTCTGCTGGCCAGACACCAACTGACCGCTTTCCGAGAAGCGCATCTGGTGCGGTGCGGTGGGGTTGATGACATTACCGTCCATGGCATAGTAGACGTCCCAGGCGGTTTGGCCCGCATCCGATTCGCGCTTGACGAAATACTGAATGAACTGGTGGGAATTACCCAGCGAGTCGTAAGCCGTTAACGGCAACGAGTGGGTATAGCTGTTGGCGTCGGTAGTGCTGAACGGACGGGCAACGATGCCGTCGGTTTCGCCGACCGATTTAATTGCTGCGGTGTCAGCAGGTGCAACTGCGTTACCAGCCACTGTGAACGGACCTACCGACCCTGTACCGGAGGCATCATTTGCAAAATTATAATTACCATCGGCAAGCGTCGCTGGCGAACCGTCCGCATTGCTCCATGACAAGATAGCGCCAGAGGCACTATCCATACGATAACGGTATTGATTCCAAGTCGTCCCCCCATCGCTACTGGCATACACCAGCCCGATGGTATCGCCTTGTTCGTACACAATGTTGGCGTTTGCGTTCAGGTTGGTCATCGTCGCAATATCGGTGGTTGCAGACGGAGGCAAGTTACCCAGGGGTACCTGAAGCGGCGCCATATCATCGCCAATCAGGCCAAAACCGGTAAGACGCTGGCCTTGTGCATTGACAATAAAGTTCTTTTCGTCGGCAAAGAACTGACCGTTACGGGTATACAGAATATTGCCGTTGGGGTCCTCGACACGGAACAAGCCCTTCATGCCGTCGATGGCCAGGTCGAGCTGGTTACCCGTGTTTGTGATGGAACCCACCGTAAAACGCTGGTTGACAGCGGCCAGCTTGACCCCCAGACCGACCTGCGAATTGGCGTAGACGTCGGAGAACACCACCGACGACGACTTGAAGCCGACTGTGCCCGCGTTGGCAATGTTGTTGCCAATGACGTCGAGCTCTTGTGCAGCAGCATTCAGACCGCTTAAACCTTGACCGAAACCCATGATTCTTCCTTGTCCTGACCGTTAACTTAACGAATGAATTACATAATTTTGCGAATGTCGAACAGCGAGCGTGACCCCACAAGACCGAGGTCGAGCCGCACGCCGTCGGAGGCATACGCAACACTTGAAACCTTGCCGTACGTGAGTGCTTCACTGCTGACCGCTACGCCTTCGGCGCCTGTGGCGGCAACCTGCACCGAATAGGCGCCATCGGCCACCGGCTGACCGGCGTCGTCCAGGCCGTCCCACTCCATGGAGAGCACGCCTGAGGGTGTGGCACCCAGTTCGATAGTGCGCACGGCACGGCCGCTGCCGTCTTGAATGGTGACAACAACCTTTTGAGCGGACGAAATAAGATCGACCCCGAACGGTGTCGCCACTTTGACCGTTTCGCCATCGACCTGCGAGCTGCCCAAGGAAATCTTATTGCCCGTGACCAGGACGCCCTTGCCAATCAGACTGGCAGCCTGCATGGACTGGGTCATGTCGAGCTGACCAGACAACGCCAGCAACGTATTGTTCAGCTGTGTAATGCCGTTTACCGTCTCGAGCTGCGCCAATTGCGAAGTGAACTGCGCATTGTCCATTGGGCTTAAAGGATCTTGGTTACGCAACTGCGTCACCAACAAGGTCATGAACTGATTCTTGGCGTCTTCGGCCCGCTTGTTTGCTGCCGCATTTGCTGCAAACATAGAGGCCGAATCAACGGCATTACTGGTAGGATTCACTGTAGCCACGGTTCAATCTCCGTATCGAGGCCAGGCATCACCGCCCGGCCATTAAAACTGTTACTGACCAATCGACAACGTACGATTCATCAGGCTTTTGGCCGTATTGATGACTTCGACGTTGGCCTGGTAAGAGCGCGACGCTGAAAGCATATTGACGGTTTCTGCAACGACATCAACATTAGGCAAAGTGACGTAACCGTCGGCGTTGGCCAATGGGTTTTTGGGGTCGTATTGCATGCGCGGGGGTGCGTTGCTTTCGATGACACGAGACACCTGCACACCACCCACCGCTGCCGCACGGCCGGCATTTTGGCCGCCCTGCGGCACCATTTCGAAGACAACCTGACGGGCCTTGTAGGGCTGGCCGTCGGGGCCAGCGACGCTGTCGGCGTTGGCCAAATTACTGGCCGAAACGTTCATGCGTTGCGACTGGGCGGTAAGCGCCGAGCCGGCAATTTGAAAAAGACTTAACGAAGACATGACTTAATAACCCTGATTACTGCTGCAACGCGGCCATCAGACCCTTGATGCGCTGGGAAATGATGGTGAGGTCGGTTTGATATTTGGTGGTGTTCTCGGCAAACTGCACGCGCTCGACATCCATATCGACGGTGTTGCCATCAAGACTGGGCTGCAAAGGCTGACGGTAAAGCAAATTGGCACCCGCGGGTGATTGCGCCAAACCTGGAATGTGCCGCGCCGATGTCGTTGCCAGCGCTGTGTCGGGCAAACGCTGGTGGCCATTGCCCATTGCTTCTTTCAGGGCACTGCCAAAATCAAAGTCGCGGGCCTTGTAATTAGGCGTGTCGGCATTGGCAATATTTGCAGCCAGCACTTCTTGACGCTGCTGACGCAGCCTGATGGCGTCCTGGAAAAACTTGAAATCTTCGCCGATACGATCAACCATGATCCAACCTGTACAATTCAAAACGCAAATTTTTGATTACCGGCCTAAAGGTTTTACCTATGCAGCCGTTAATTGTCAGGTTCTATAGTAGACGCCGGCCTCGCAAGACAAACTTCGAAATAAGGTGCAATTTGTCGGCCAATTCCCCAGTTGAATTGCAGTCATCGGGCGAACCGGCTATTGGCGACACTTTGAACGGGCCTTAAAATGGGGCCATGTCCACATTAAATGCCCTAGGGCTCAGCGTTCTGCTTTTCTTAGCCCCCACCTGGGCCGCAGCGCAATCAGCCCCCTCCTCTCCCGAATCCCCAGCCATCAACACCGATGCCTTGGTGTCCGATATCGAGGCATTTTTGCAAGATCTGGCCGCTTCGTGGCCTGGCGTACCCGTGATCTCGATCTCTGACCCCAACCTGCAAAGACAGCCGGCCTGCGCCGACTACGAAATTTTCTTGCCAGGCCGCCAAACGTTACGATCACGGCTTAACGTGGGCATACGATGCTTGGCACCGCAACCGTGGGTCGGCTACACCCAGGTCAATGTACGCATCGACGGCGTGTATTACGTTGCCGCACGCAGTGTTAATGCAGGCAGTGTGCTTAGCCTAGACGATATCTTGCCGCAAGAAGGCGACCTGCTTCGCCTACCCGCGGGGTCGTTGCTCGACCCGGGTCAACTCGTTGGCTACATTACCACCCAGCGCTTAGCCGCCAGGCGCCCAATCAAGGCATCTGCCTTACGCAGCCCCGACTCTATCGAACGGGGGCAACGCGTTAAAATAGAGGTTCGGGGCCTGGGGTTTGTCGCCAGCAGCGACGGCCAGGCCATGCAGGGCGGCGAACCGGGTACCCAAATCCAGGTCAAGACCGCATCAGGCCAAATCGTGACAGCCACCGTACTTAATGCCCAAACCGTCATCATCCCGATGTAAGAATCTTGTTTTAGCGGCTAAAGTTTTGTGTCGTGCGTCCGTTACCCTCTATACTTAGGGCTCAGACGCCCTGTTACACCGGAGCAACCCGTGAAAATCACACCGTCGCTGAACAAACCTGCCGTTAATCCAATTGCCCCTCAACGGGCGGGCGCAACCGCGACCCAAAATAACGCAGGCCCAACCGGCAAATCGGCTGTCGACCTCAGCAGCACAGCACGACACTTGTCCAGCCTCGAAAACAGCGACAACGACATCAACATGGAGCGCGTCCAGCAAATCCGCGATGCCATCGCTGCTGGCGAACTCAAAGTCAACCCCGAGCGCATCGCCGACTCGTTGTTGGCAAGTGCCCGCGAACTTCTCAAATAAGTAGCCATCATGTCAGACCAGCCCGAAGCACTTCAAGCCCTTATCAATTGTCTTGATACCGAAGTGCGTCTCGTCGGGCGGTTTATCGACACCCTGAAAAGCGAAGCTCAAATTCTCGAATCGGGCCGCCCCGACGAACTGGTTGCATCAAGCCAGAAAAAAGAACAACACGCCGAACAACTGGGGCAGGCGACGCAAGCCCGCGACCAAGCCCTCGAGGCCCTCGGTTTTTCTGCAGGCCATGCTGGTTTACAAGCAGCAGCAAAAGCACACCCCGAAGCCTCTACCCTAGCGGCACGGCTAACCGACCTCGCCCTGCAAGCACGCAGCCTGAACGAAACCAACGGCGCATCTATTGGCTTGCTGCAACGCCAAAACCGGCAGATGCTGGAAGTATTGCAACGCCTAGCCAATGTAGGTACAGGGGCTAGCGAAGTCTACGACGCCAGCGGAAAGTCGAAACACCTCGACACCCCCGGCGGTAGCACCCAACCACGGCTCAAGCCCGTTAAAGCCGGCTGATATCCGGCAGTCACAGGCGTATCACGTCTTGGGCAAGCTTAAACAAAGATAGGTGAAGCGGCACCCGCAGGCAGATTACGTTATACATGCCTGCGGTTACCTGGGCTTGTCAGCTCAGACGGTCATTTCTTTGAGCGTAAACAATTTCATCATGGCCGACACTGCTGCCACCTGAGTGGGTCTTGGGTTACCCGCCAGGCCCAAAAGCGCCTTACGCAACCCGACAGTCTCAACACCCGCAAGAGCATGCCACGTTGCAAGCCCTACCTGTATGGCGGTCAACGCGCGCTTTTGAGAGGCATCGGCCCATTGCCGTGGCGCAAGCATAGGCCACCAGCGCGCGGCCAGACGAAAAGCGGCTTTTTGCTCGGTGGCGACCAACAGCGCCATTGCCAGACGCTCGGGCGACGCATTGATGGTGGTGGCATGCGCAAGCCCATGCACTGTGCGCAATACAGTACCGCTGTCGCGATCGACTACGCGAGCAGCTACCAGAAGCACTGGCAGATGGCCGGCCTGCCGAGACACAAGCTCCACGGCCTGAACACCAGCCCAAACAACCAGCCGCCCACGATCTATGCTTTGAATTTCGGCCAGATCGAGCAGCTCGTTGAGCGCGCCGACGGGATGGTAGTCGACGGCCTTGGACAGCGCGCCTACCGTCGTGGCGCACCCCTGTTCGTACACTTTGGTTGTTGCGGGGCATGGCGACAGCCAAGCTGCACCCGACGCAGACACCGCATGCCAAAGCGCTTGCGTAGACTGGTCGAAAACATGCAACACAGGCACTTCGGCAAGCGACTGCGCCACCCAACTGATCTGATCCAGCAAGGCCTCGATATTGCCAGGTGCCTGAAGTGCGGAACTGCCGTCGGAGGCTCGCCAACCGTCGGCCAGCGTGAGCTGCTGATAAGGCGACGCCCAAGGTGTGCCGGATTGACTACATAATACTGTGGCGCGCAAGCGGCCTGCCGAACGGTTATCGGATTCTCGCAGCGCAATTTGATCGTGCAAGGCCAGCATGTACTGCCCCTGCTGGCCTACAAATTCGTTTTGTGCGGCCCGCAATAAATGCAAGCCCAATGCCTGGATGCCGTCGGTAATATCACCTTTAAAATAGCGGCGCCACAGCTCGTAGGTTTCAGAGGTCAGCAGGTCGTCGTCGATTTGCGCGCAAGCGCCCTCGATGTCGGCGAGCTCGACACCACTGCCCGCACTGCCGGCAACCGTCAACAAATTCGGCAATAACTGACGACGCTTTTTCTCGATATTCTGAGGTGTCTCTTCAGCCGGCTTGGCCATAGACATCAGGGCCGCAAAATCGGCCTCGGACGGCGCATACAAAGCCTGAGACTGTGGCTTGACCATGGCCCGGTCGACTAAATCAGACGCCGACAAATACGACAGGTTTTGCGGAACTTTCTGACCGTCGGATATATAGCAAACCGGCAACTGATAGCGAATGGCCGTGTCGAGTGCAGCGCCCAGGCGAGTTGCTTCGTCGACCTTGGTAATGATGCAACCGCGCAACCGGCTGCCACCATCATTGGTGTAGCTGCGGGCGACTTCATCAAGCGTATCACCGTGGCTGGAGGCATTCAGTACGAGCAAGCGCTGGATGTCGCGCCCGGCCTGGCCCAGCATGGTGGCCTGTTCAGCCACATGGCGATCGCGTTGGCTGATACCTACGTTGTCGATAAGCACGGTTTGATGCGCGCTCACACCGCCCAGGATACGGCGCAACTCAGCAGCATCTTGAACCACGTGAACCGGCACGCGCATCATTTGGCCATAAATGCGTAACTGTTCGTGGGCTCCAATACGGTAGGTGTCGGTCGTCAGCAACACCACATTTTCTGCACCCAAACGCTTGACGCAACGCGCGGCCAGCTTGGCCACCGTCGTCGTTTTACCCACACCGGTCGGCCCCACCAGCGCCACGACTGCACCAGGTTGCCAAAGCTCGTCTTCAGTTTCAAGCACGGGCAAGTGGCGCACCAATTCGTTGCGTGCCCACTGAAATGCCGCTTTGGCACCCATGTTTTCGGGCAAACGCTTAAGCATGGCCCGAAGCAGTGCCGTACTGAACCCAAAACCCAACAGGGTTTGAAAAAGTGAAATAGCCTGGGGCGCCCGACGCAGCTGGCTGCCCCATAAAAGTTCGTCGATACGGCTTTCAAGAACGCCTTGCAGAGCGCCAATGGCCCCGAGCACATCGCCGGACGATTCGGTCGGCCCGCCCATCGCTGCAGCCAAAGCTGCCGGCGCTGGGCGCAAACCTGTTGCCGGCGGCTGACGCAACCCTGAAGGAGGCAAACCGCCAGCGGACGGCATCGCACCGGTCGGACGTGATCCGCCCTCTGCAGAAGACATGTGTCCGGACAAAGCCCCGGCACGACGCGGATCACTGCCAGAGGCAGACGTGGGCGGTGTCCCAGGCATACCCGGATATGACACCGGACCCGAAGCCTGATCAGGACGTCGAAAAGCGGTACGCATTGTGACGGGCGCCTGCTTGGCTGCAGCCTCGGCTTCTTGAGCTGCAATCTGCTGCACGACATTATCGGGTAATGCGGTTTGATCGGTGGCCAGTATTTCGACGCCGCCATTAACACGGCGATTGGAAATAATCAGCGCATCAGGCCCAAGCGCCAGACGAACCTGACGCAGGGCTTCACGATTCGTCGCGCCGAAAAAACGACTAATGTTCAACTAGGACTCCCGCCAATTACTGAAGTGATACGCAGTATACGTTCTTCAGGAATTTCGAAGTTGGACAAGACACCCAGTTGCGGAAAATGATGTCGCAAGAATCGCGACAATGAAGATCGCAACACAGGCGGCACAACAAGCACGGCTGCATCACCACGCGCTTCTTGCGCATTGATGGCGCGCTGTGCGTCGTTGAGCAGAGTTTCAGCCAGACCAGGTTCGAGCGCACCACTTGTAGTGAGCGCCTGAGTCAGCACCCGCTCGAGTTTGGGATCGAGGCCAATAACGCGCAAGTCGCCATCGCCCGGAAACCACTGCTGAGTAATTGCCCTGCCCAATGCCATACGAACCTGCTGCAACAACTCGACTGGATCGGGCCCAGTACCATTGGCATTCATGGCCGAAAGTCGTGGTGCATGTTCGGCAAGGCATTCGATAATAGTGCGGACATCTCGAATGGGTACCTCTTCGTCGAGCAAGCCTCGCAATATTTTCTGCAAGGCGGTCAGGCTGATGGTCTTGGGCACCAGGTCTTCGACCAGCTTGGGCGACTCTTTTGCAATATGGTCAAGCAACTGCTGGACTTCTTGACGGCCCAGTAACTGGGCACCGTAGCGATGCATTAAATGATTTAAATGCGTCGCCACAACTGTACCCGCGTCCACCACGGTGTAGCCAGCAATCTGCGCCTGTTCACGCAACGACACATCAATCCATACAGCCGGCAAGCCAAACGCGGGGTCGGTCGTTGGAGTACCCGGCAACTTGGTTGCCACCTCGCCCGGGTCGATCGCCATCCATTGGTCAGGCATGGCCAGGCCGCGCCCGACTTCAACGCCCGACAGCAAAATACGGTATTCGTTGGGTTTGAGCTCGAGATTGTCACGAATATGCACCACGGGCGGCAAAAAGCCGACGTCTTGCGCAAACTTTTTACGTAGACTGCGAATCCGGTGCAACAACTCGCCATTTTGAGAGTGGTCGACCAAGGAAATCAACCGGTAGCCGACCTCAAGCCCCAGCGGGTCGACCAAGGCAACGTCATCCCAGGTCGCCTCGGCTGCGGCAGCTTCGGCTGCTGCCTGCTGCTGGACGGGATCCGGCGCCGCCTTCACGGCTTCTTCCTGCTGACGCTTGTAAAGCACCCAGCCCGTGCCGGCTAACGAAGCGGCCAACAACAAAAAGGCGAAATGCGGCATATTGGGAATGAGCCCCATGATGCCCAAAATAGCGGCCGTGATGAACATGACGGTGGGGTTAGCCAACAATTGCCCGACCATTTGCTGGCCGATATCTTCGTCGGTAGCCACACGCGACACCACTACACCCGCAGCAGTTGAAATAACGAGCGCCGGAATTTGCGCGACCAGACCGTCGCCAATCGCCAGAATAGTGTAGACCTCGGCGGCATCAGCGAAACTTAAGCCGTGCTGACCAACGCCCACGATCAGGCCACCAACAACGTTGATGACCATGATCAGCAAACCTGCGACGGCGTCGCCACGCACGAACTTGCTGGCGCCGTCCATCGAACCATAGAACTCCGCCTCCTGACTCACCTCGGAGCGGCGTCGGCGCGCCTCTTCTTCACCAATCAGCCCCGCATTCAGATCGGCATCAATAGCCATCTGCTTACCCGGCATGGCATCGAGCGTAAAGCGCGCGCCGACTTCGGCAATGCGCCCCGCACCCTTGGTAATGACCATGAAGTTGATGATGACCAAAATGATGAACACGATGATACCGACCGCAAAATTGCCGCCGATAAGAAAGTGACCGAAAGCTTCGATGACCTGGCCGGCTGCGTCGGGGCCTTGATGCCCGTTCATCAGCACCACGCGGGTCGAGGCGACGTTAAGCGCCAGCCTTAACAAGGTGGTAAACAGCAACACCGCCGGGAAAGCCGCAAAATCGAGCGGCTTTTTAGTAAACATGGCCACCAGCAGCACCATGATCGACATCGCGATGTTGAACGTAAAAAACAAGTCGAGGACGATGGGTGACAACGGCAAGATCATCATGGACAAAACCATGATGATCAAGACGGGACCGGCCAGCAATCGTGCGTGCTGCGAACCGTTGGCTTTAAACAGGGCGAGTAAGTTATTCATTAAATTCAGGTGCCTGGCTATTTAGCCGACAAGGGGTCGAGCTCGGGCGGTACCGGTAAATTGTCGGGCACAAGGGGTTCTGCTCCCGTGCCATTGTTCCAGCTTCGCAGCTGGAACACCCAGGCCAAGACCTCGGCCACCGCTTTATAGAGTTCGACAGGAATTTCGTGCCCCAGCTCGACATGCTCGTGCAAGGCACGAGCCAGTGGCGGCGCGCTGAACATGGGGACTTTATGTTCATCGGCAAGCATGCGTATGCGTGCGGCGGTCAGGCCGCTGCCTTTGGCCACCACGCGTGGCGCACCGGTGCCACCATCTTCGTACTTTAACGCTACCGCATAATGCGTAGGGTTGGTAACAACCACATCGGCCTTGGGAACTTCGGACATCATGCGACGCCGTGCCATGGCGCGTTGCTGCGCCCTGATGCGCCCTTTGACGTGTGGGTCGCCCTCGCTTTCTTTGTGTTCTTGCTTGACGTCCTGACGGCTCATTCGCAGCTTTTTATGATGACTGTACAACTGCCAAGGCGCATCGATGAACACAATAAGCAGCAATGCAGCAACTATAAGGGCGCTACACAAGGCCACCAGTCGCATGCCATTGACCAGCGCAGCGGTCGGCGACGCATAAGTCAGCGCCAGCATGTCGTCGCGGTAAGCCCAAATGACTGCGGCCGAGATGCCGCCGATAACCGTTGCTTTAAGCAAGGTTTTAATCAACTCGACCAAGGTTTGCGCGGAGAACATGCGCATGACACCTTTCAAGGGGTTCATGCGTTCAAACTTGGGCTCGAGTGCCTTCGTAGAAAACAACAACCCGCCAAGCGAAACCGACGAAAACACGGCCAATATGACCAATATGCCGAAAATCGGCAGCAGTACCAGCAGCGCGTTCCAGGCCGAGTTGGCCGCCTGTGCGGTCATGACTGCGGTATCTTTGGCAACCCGCAGGTCGAACCACATACCGGCACGTATCACGCCGGTCAGGGTGCGGTAGAGCTCTCCGCCCATAAACCATAAGCCGGCCACACCACCGGCCAGCAGCATGAAGGTATTGAGCTCGCGCGAACGCGCCACCTGCCCTTCTTCTCGCGCCTTTTCCAGGCGCCGGGGGGTGGCTGATTCGGTTTTTTCGAGGTCGCTATCCTCTGCCATGGGTCAAAATGCTGCCGGAAAAAATAAAAGGTAAAACCTACCTGCCCGGAGTATAAGGGCTGGCCGATTTTACCTAAGTGGCAAGCAACACCAATAAAAGCGCTTAATTCAGGCCTAAAAACCCAGGCTGGACAATAAGTCGTCGACCTGATCCTGGCTGGACACAACCTCTGGTTTGCCTTCGGGCTTAACCTGGGGGCCATTAAGCAAAGAATCCATTTCTTTTTGCTTAACCTGGCGCTGGTCTTCAGGCAAGTAGTTAATTAGTACTTGAACCAGCTCAGTCTCGATCGCGCTGATCACACCCAACATACGCATAATGACCTGACCGGTCAGGTCCTGGAAATCTTGGGCCATAATGATTTCCATGAGTTTGTCTTGCGACACCTGGGTTTTTGCCGGGATATCGCGCAACAACGCACGCGTATCGTCAACTAGCTGGCGCGCCTCGGTAAGTTCGGCAGGATGCTTGAACCACTCTTGCCAACGCGCATCGAGTCCTTCGGCTTGACGCTGCATTTCTTCTTGCAACGGACGCGCCTCTTCAGCCGCATTCAGCACCCGATTCGCAGCTTGCTCGGTCATTTGAGCAACGTAATCAAGCCGATCACGCGCATCGGGAATGGCTTCTGCGGCCTCGGTGATGGTCTGATCAAGACCCAGTTCTCGCATGCTTTCGCGCAGCATGCGTGTCACATGGGCAATGCGTTGGATAAGTTCGGGGTGCTGCTCGGGGCTGGCGTCAACCGCACCGGGGTCTTCGGTCGTCATGGCACACCCTTTACGCGTTGATCTTTTCGAAAATCTTGTTCAGCTTCTCTTCGAGAACCGCCGCAGTAAATGGCTTGACCACATAACCGCTGGCACCGGCCTTGGCGGCCGCAACAATGTTTTCTTTTTTGGCTTCAGCCGTCACCATCAGCACCGGCAAACTGGCCAGCGCCGCATCGGCACGAATATGCTGCAACATGGTCAGACCGTCCATATTGGGCATATTCCAGTCAGACACGATAAGGTCAAAATTGCCGTTACGAATTTTGTCCAAGCCCATCTGGCCGTCTTCCGCCTCATCGACATTATCAAAGCCCAAGTCTTTCAGCAGGTTTTTAATGATCCGACGCATTGTGGGAAAGTCGTCCACAACGAGGATCTTGATGTTTTTTTGAACCACTTTACTCTCCGATTGAGTTTATGACTGCCCGCGTGGCGGCTTAGACGCGATGACCGTACGCACCCGCGCTAGACAATAATTTTTCGCTAATATTTTGCAATGGAACAGCCTCATCGGCAGCGCCAATCAGTAATGCTTCGCGCGGCATGCCAAAGACCACGCAACTGGCTTCATCTTGCGCAAATGTAGCCGCGCCGGCCTGTTTCATGGCCAGCAAACCCTGGGCGCCGTCTTTTCCCATACCTGTAAGCAGTGCGCCAACCGCGTTCTTCCCGGCCACTTGTGCCACAGAATGAAACAGCACATCGACGGATGGCCGGTGACGATTAACAGGCTCGGTTTCTTCGAGGCGAACCACATAGTTTGCGCCAGAACGCGCCAGCTTCATGTGCGCTACACCACCTGGCGCCAAGTACACATGCCCAGGCAAGACGCGCTGACCGTCTTCAGCCTCGTGGACCCGAACCGCACAAAGATTGTCGAGTCGTTGCACAAATGACTTGGTAAACCCGGCCGGCATATGCTGCGTAATCATAATCGCCGGGCTGTTGGCTGGCAACGGTACCAGAACCTGCCGAATGGCTTCAGTACCGCCTGTAGAGGCCCCGATTGCAATGATTTTTTCGGTCGTTGAAAACACCGCATTCAGGCGTTGCGCCGGCGCACCAGGCACCGCTGCGGGGCGAGGCCGTGGGCGCGAGCTGGCGGCCGCACGGATTTTGTCGGCGATCAAGTCGCTATATTCCATCAGACCATCACGCAGGCCCAACTTGGGTTTGGTAACGAAATCGACAGCACCCAGCTCGAGCGCCCTAAGTGTGACTTCGGAATTGCGTTCGGTCAGTGACGACACCATCACCACAGGCATGGGCCGCAACCGCATCAGACGCTCAAGGAAATCGAGCCCGTCCATGCGCGGCATTTCAACATCCAGCGTCAGGACATCAGGATTGTGCTGCTTGATCAGCTCGCGGGCAACCAGAGGGTCGGGGGCAACAGCAACGACTTCCATGTCGGGCTGCTTATTGATGATCTCGGTCATCAATCCACGGACCAGAGCCGAGTCATCAACGCATAACACCCGGATTTTCTTCATGACTTTGGCCTTTTGTATATGTGCTACTAAAAATCTTTACCACCCGCCGGACTGGCAGCAGGCATTACTGCTTATCGGACAACTACGTAAACCGTTTGACCTTGCAGCTTGAAGGCCTTGGTCAGGTAGGTGAAGTTCTCTGAGTGACCGGCAAACAACAAGCCGTCGGGCTTGAGCATAGGGGCGAACCGGTCGAGGATTTTGGTTTGTGTTTCTTTATCGAAATAAATCATCGTGTTCCGGCAAAAAATTGCATCGAATTTTTTGTCGGTCGGCCACTTTGGCGCCAGCAAGTTCAATGGTTCGAACTTGATCATGTCTTGCAACAGGGGCTTGACCCGGACCAACCCTGACTTGGCGTCTTTGCCGCGCAAAAAATATTTACGCAACAAGGGTTCGGGCACCGTCTTAACGCGCTCAAGGGTGTAAACGCCTTTTTGAGCACGTGCAATGGCTTGGGTGTCGATATCGGTGGCCCAAATCGACGCCTGGCTGGAGGCGTTGGGCACGGACTCTTGCAAGGTCATGGCTATTGAGTAGGGCTCTTCACCAGTCGAAGAGGCGCAGCACCAGATATTTATGGGACCGCGCCGCCCTTTCACAAAATTTCGCAGCGTCTCGAAGTGGTGCTGCTCGCGAAAAAATGCCGTGTGGTTGATGGTGAATGCATTAACGAAGTCTTCCCATTCGGGGCCATCAGGGTTCTGCTGCAAAAACCCTAAATAATCGGACACCGTATTTGCGCCCAACTTGCGTGCACGCAAACTGAGGGTGCGCGTCGCCATCTCGCGCTTGTGCTCCCCTACAACAATTCCCGTGCGTTGATGCAGCAGACGCGTCGCCCGCTCAAACTCTTCGGGCGCCACGGGCAATACCGCTGGCGTCATCTGCGCAAAAACCGAGGTCGTCAATTGAATATCTTTTTAGACAATAGCTTGTTCGACCAAGGCCATTTCGCTGCTGGTCATCAGCTTTTCGATGTCGACCAAAATAAGCATGCGCTCGCCGACGGTGCCGATACCCGTGAGATATTCGGTAGAAAAAGCCGTACCGAACTGTGGTGCCGCACTGATCTGTGACGGACGCAACATCAGCACGTCGGAAACGCCATCGACCACCACGCCAACCACTCGAGTTTCGAGGTTGAGAATCACCACGACTGTCTGGCTGTTGTATTCAACATTTTCAAGGTTGAACTTCAGGCGCATGTCGACGATAGGCACGATCACGCCGCGCAGATTGGTTACACCCTTGATAAACGAAGGCACGTTGGCAATACGCGTTACGCTCTGGCTATCGTAACCACGGATTTCTTGCACTTTAAGGATATCGATACCGTACTCTTGGGCGGCCAGGGTAAAGACCAGAAACTCTTTACCGGCGTCGTCGACCTGTTGCGTCTTGTTATTTGTTTCGTTAAGCATTTTGTTCTCCGAGAACTTTCATAGCGGTAGTCTGGGTTCCTTTGCTGCATGTCATGCGCATCAGGGCAAAGACATCGACAATCAATGCAACGCTGCCATCGCCCAAAATGGTTGCTGCCGAAATACCCGGAATTTTCCGGTAGTTCGATTCGAGGTTCTTAACCACGACTTGCTGCTGACCCACGAGATGGTCGACGAGTAACGCAAAGCGGCTTTCTTCGGCCTGCAAAATAACGGCAATTGATTTTGAAATATCAGTTTGGGCGTTATCTACGCTGAAAACATCGTGCAATGCGACCAGCGGCAGATACTCGCCGCGCACATGCAATACCTGTTCGGTTTGCGAAATGCTGTGTACCTGCTCAAGCGAAGGCTGCAACGACTCGGTCACATGACTGAGCGGCAAGACGAATATTTCTTCGCCCACCTGCACCGACATACCATCCAGAATGGCCAGCGTCAGCGGCAGAAAAATACGGGTTGTCGTGCCCTGCCCCGACCGTGAAGACAACTGGATATGACCACCCATGTCTTGAATATTGCGGCGCACGACATCCATTCCAACACCACGGCCGGAAATTTCGGTCACTTTTTCGGCAGTTGAAAAGCCCGGCGCAAAAATCAGCTGCCACAACTCTTCGTCGGGCGTACTGTCGTTGACAGGGAAGCCTGAGCTAATCGCTTTTTTCAGAATGCGCTCGCGACTCAAGCCAGCACCGTCGTCGGAAACCTCGATGACAATCTGTCCACCCAGATGTTGCGCGGACAAGGTCAGCGTACCTTCGGGCTTTTTGCCTTTAGACACCCGAACTTCAGGGGTTTCGAGCCCGTGATCAATACTATTGCGCACCAGATGGGTGAGCGGGTCGATAATTCGCTCGATGAGGCTCTTGTCGAGTTCGGTTGCCTGCCCCTTTGTAATAAGGCGAATTTCTTTATTGAGCTTGAGGGCATTTTCACGCACCACCCGCGGGAAGCGGCTGAAAACGTAGTCCATTGGCATCATGCGAATTGACATGACCGCCTCTTGGAGGTCGCGGGCGTTGCGCTCCAGATGCTCGATACCATTAAGCAGGCGATCGTGCAGCACGGGATCGAGGGTGGATGCCGTTTGCACCAGCATGGCCTGCGTAATGACCAACTCGCCGACCAGGTTGATGATCTGGTCGACTTTTTCGACCCCTACGCGCAATGTGCCTGCCTCTTTGTTGGCAGCCTTGCCTGCATCGCGCTCTTTGGAAGACGACGGTGTCGAACCCGCGGCCGCAGACGGCTGCGCGGCAGCGGGGTCAGGCGTAATATTTTTTTGTTCGTTGGCTTGGGTTACCGGCGCGGCCTCTGAAACAACCCCTGATGTAGCAGGTATGGCATTGGCGACGGGTGCCGCAGCTTGCACTGCGGGTGCCGAAACATCGGCCTGAGCAGGTACAGCCTGCGCGACCACAGTAACCTGCTTGCTATCGACAACAAAACAACAGACGGCTTCAATATCGGCCGCCGATTCTGTTGTTTTGATCCAGAGATCGAGGGTTTGATCGCCCTTGACCTGATGCAGAATATCGCCCATGAGCATCATCTCTGCCTGTAAAACCTCGGCGTCTTTCTCGTTGAGGTTGATCAGGCTTACGTGCAAGGGCAAATCGCTCGCACCTTGGGCGGCAACTGGCGTTGATTCGGCCGCTACGGTCGGTTCAGGGCTTTCGACTGCCGAAGCGTTGGCAGCGGGCACCTGCGCGGCACTTGATGCCATACCCCCGGCAGGACTCGCCGGCACTTTACCGCCCTCTTGCAACGCCAACTGGCGCAATTGTTCACAAATTCGCTCGTAAGCTTCGGCATCGGGCTGCTCGCCATTGCGATAAGCAGCGACTTGATCGGAAAGCACGTCTTTAGTTTCCAGGAATAGGTCTACCATGTTTTTGCGCAGCGTCATTTCGCCCTGGCGCAAAGCATCGAGCAGGTTTTCGAGTAAGTGGGTGGTTTCGGCGAGCTGCCCGAAGCACCCGAACGTACCAGCCCCTCCTTTTATGGAGTGGGCGGCCCTGAAGATGGCATTCAACTGATCCATATCGGGCTGGCCAATATCCAGCTGGAGCAACGTCTGCTCCATATCGGCCAGCAGCTCGTCGGCTTCGTCGAAAAACATGTCATAAAACTGACTAAGGTCGACCCCTTCGCTCATTGCCTTTCCTTCTGGTTCTTTAGTTGTTATTGCCCTGCGCCGCTGCCGGCGGCGTAGTGCCGGGCACAGCGGATTTTGCGTTATCGACGGGCATGGCCTTACCAGCCCCAAGACTTTGTTCGAGTGCCTCGACGATATTGCCTTGCGCATCAACATCGAAACTGTCGGTGGCGCTTTCAAGATCCATACGACGCTCAGACCGGGCGTTAAGTACAACCAGGCTGATCCGTCTGTTAACGGCTGCATACGGGTCTTCTTTAACCAAACTGACGGTAGAGGACAGCCCAAGAATACGTTTGACCTTTTCTTCGGACATACCGCCTGCGATCAGCTCTTGGCGCGCTGCGTTGGCACGATCTGCCGAGAGCTCCCAGTTACTGTAGGCGCGTTCACCGCGCGCATACTGCGTGGCGTCGGTGTGGCCCGATATGGTCAGCGAATTCGGCAAATGATTGAACAGCGGACCCAATTCGCGCAAGATTTCGCGCATATAGGGCTGCACGATTGCGCTACCCGTTTGAAACATTGGGCGATTTTGCTGATCGACGATCTGGATACGCAAACCTTCGGAGGTCATGTCGAGCAACAATTGGGGCCTGAATTGACGCAGGACCGGATCGGTATTGATGAGTTCCTCGAGCTGGCCGCGCAAGTCTTCAAGACGCCGCGTATCACGTGTGTCGGCCTCGTCGTCGATAGGCGTTTGCCGCGACTGGATAGGATTTTTATTGGGAATGACACTCGGTGACTGGCCCGGAATGACCGAGCTGTTGTCATTCAAGGCTTTGCCCCCCGAGATCGCATCCATGAGCGGCATGCGGAAGTACTCGGCGATTTGGCCGAGATTTTCTTTGGGCACCAGTGACAACAGCCACATCACCAAGAAGAAGGCCATCATCGCCGTCACATAGTCGGCGTACGCGATCTTCCAGGCACCACCGTGATGTGCCTCGTGGCCCCGTTTCTTACGTCGGATAACAATGCGTGGGGCGTCAGTACTACTCATGTACGCCCCGTTACGCTTTCTTGACCGACTTGGTCTGGCGCACGTGCTCTTCGAGCTCGCTGAACGACGGCCGCTCGGCAGAGAACAAGACCTTACGACCGAACTCGACAGCGAGCTGCGGCGGATAACCGTTCATATAGGCCAGCAACGTGACCTTGATGCACTCAAGCACTTTGAGTGAGGCATCGTTGCGCCGCTCCATGGCGGAGGACATGGGCGAGACGAAACCGTAGGCCAACAAAATACCCAAAAAGGTACCCACCATGGCCTTGGAAATGAGGTCGGCCAGAATAGCTGGCGGCTGATCGACCGACGCGAGCGCCTTGATGACCCCCAAAACCGCCGCGACAATACCAAACGCCGGCAAGCCGTCGGCCACCATCGCCAAGGCCCGACTTGGCACGCTGGCTTCCTGGTGGTGGGCATCCAGCTCCTGATCCATCAGGGTTTCGATTTCGAAGGGGCTCATGTTGCCGCTGATCATCAGCCGCATGTAATCTGTAATGAACTCGACCAGGTGATGGTCTTTAAGAATGCGGGGGTATTCGGCAAAAATCGGACTCTTGTCCGGCTCTTCGATGTCGGCTTCGATAGTCATGAGACCATCGCGACGCGCTTTATTTAGCAGCACATACAAAAGCGCCATCAGCTCCATGTAAAGCGCCTTGTCGTAGGGCGACTTTTTCAGTACTGCCGGCAAAGCCTTAAGCAGTAGCTTGATAGAGCGCCCGTTATTGGCGGCAATGTAGGCCCCAAGGGCCCCGCCACCAATAAGCACGAGTTCGAAGGGCTGATACAAGGCACCCAGGTGCCCGCCAAGGGCCACATAACTACCAAATATACATACCGTAACAACAACGAAACCAATAAGAATCAGCACGAACGAACCTTTTTTAACTTTTAGCCGTAACCGGTATGATCGCCGGTTTTAAGCGCCATAAAAATGCCCGTTAACGGGCATTTTTGAGGCTAAATCGCCGCGCTAGCATAACGCAGTTTGATACAGCCTGACAGATTTTGAAAACCCGGGATGCATCAGGGGCTGGTGGGCGTAAGCTGCTTGGCGCGAGCGGCCCGTTGATTTCGCGTTTTGCCCGCACGCGGGGGCGGACGACAAATAGCGCAAACAAAATCGTGCTGGGGATCGTGGGCGTGCGCTACAAATAAGCCGGTACACCGCACGCAGGCAGATAGTTGCAACAAACCGCTTTCAAAAAAACGCACCAACATCCAGGCGCGGGTAAAGCTCAGCACCGGCTCGTTGGCATCATCGGGCAAACGGCCCGCCGAAGACTGTTCGATATAAAGCCGATACGCATGTATGAGCGCCTGCGACTTTTTTGCCGGCGTGAAGCGGTCGAGGTAACTGTAAATATTGTAAAAAAGGCTGGAATGAATATTGGGCAGCCAAGTCATGAACCAGTCGACCGAAAAAGGCAGCATGCCTTTTGGCGGTGAAGCCCCTTTGATTTCCCGGTACAGCCGCGCCAAACGGTCGTAGCTGAGGGAAGTTTCGGCCTGCAAAACCTGCAGGCGCGCACCCAACGCAATCATTTCGGAGGCAAGAATAATTTCTTCTGCTTCTTTAGCGACGCTTTTAGAGGCCATGACTGACGATACCAGACCGCTTAAACGGTTTGTGCTACGCGGTTGGAAAGCAAAATAGTGGCGTGCGCTTGCTGCAGCACACCATCGAGTACGTCGCGCGTTAAGGACGACAACAAGGCGTAGTCGTCGAGGCGAAAACCACACACCAACGAACTGGAACTGGCCAGCTTGACCAACTGGGCCGGAGAAAGTTCGAGCAAAATACCTGCAGCATCTTCGCCAATACCCAAACGAAACATACCTGCAGCGAGGTTCTCGCGCAGTAAACGTTGGGCCAGCATGAGGTACGACAAGTTAACTTCTTGAATATCCTGCAACAATGCAGTTGTTTCTTTCGTAGACACTGTCAAATTCCTTAAATTTGTGTCACATCTGGGCCGCAAACGCGCTGCCCAAACACAAGCTTAGCAACAGTTTATGAGCGCTGTATGACACCTACAAGGCCACACACAAACAACAAACTGTTACCAAATACCCTGCTAACGCCAGCCTTTGGCTGCATAACCAGCAAATACGGCCTACGCCAAAATTCCTAACTCGTTCTATATAACAATTAGACGTGAAGGATTATCGACTTAATCTCTTATGGTTCTGTTGACTAATGTCAAAAACGCAACAAAGTCCGTCGAAATGTTGAAAAAAAGCCGCAAATTCTTAAAGCTTGCCGAAAGCTCATATGACAAACACACGAACAACACAAAACAAGCCTCACACCCCAAAACCCACCGAGTCA
The DNA here is from genome assembly GCF_002236805.1 of Pusillimonas sp. T2. Lineage (GTDB taxonomy): Bacteria > Pseudomonadota > Gammaproteobacteria > Burkholderiales > Burkholderiaceae_B > Neopusillimonas. The sequence goes on from NZ_NIQA01000003.1 coordinate 477,350, forward strand.
GCCTAGGCCGTATTTAAGACAAAAATACGCACCACCACTCAAAAAGAATTAGCCAACTAACAACAAAAGCCCAGCAAAATATTGATAAAAAACAGATTTTCTTGACTTCATCACATAACAAAACATGCATTCAGTGACAGTTTGTTGCCTTTACCAAACAAAGTTTACATCAGCAAACAAAAAAAGGGTCTAGGAACAATAGCCTATTCCTAAACCCATACTTTTATTGATATACTGAAAAGTTATCAAAAAAATATTAAAACCATGGCCTACCTGCTAGCACTCGACCAAGGCACATCAAGTTCGCGCAGTATTATATTCGACTTGTCAGGTGGCCTCATCGCCATTGAGCAATCCGAACTACTGCCCGCAACACCCAAACCCGATCAGGTTGAACATGATCCTCAGCGCCTTTGGCAGACTCAACTTGAAACGGCCAAGAAGGTCATTGCAAAAGCAAATATCAGGCCGCAAGACATATTAGCCATCGGCATTACGAACCAACGCGAAACAGTCGTTGCGTGGGATACGCGCAACGGAACACCGCTTTGTCCCGCTATCGTTTGGCAAGACCGACGCACACAAGCCCGGTGTCAGCAACTTATTAACGCCGGATACGAAACGGCCATATCGAAAGCAACCGGCCTGCGTCTCGACGCCTATTTTTCGGCCACAAAAATGCAATGGATGCTTGAAAACATCCCCGATGCAAAACGATGCGCCGAGGCCGGGCAACTTGCACTTGGTACTGTCGACAGTTGGCTGTTGTGGCAACTTACCCGTGGCAAGTCCTTTGCAACAGATGTCAGCAATGCGTCTCGCACGCTACTGTTCAATATACATACGGGCCAATGGGACACCGACTTACTCGCCTTGTTCGGCATCAACGCCCAATCACTACCCGCTGTGCTGCCCTCCAGCGGTTTATTCGGCCACACCCACAAAGACTGGTTCGGCGCAGAAATCCCAATATTCGGGGTTGCCGGCGATCAGCAAAGCGCCCTGTTTGGCCAAGCATGCTTTTCAGACGGCATGGCCAAGAACACCTATGGCACCGGCTGCTTTGCCCTGATGCATACCGGCACAACCCCCAAGCCATCCGCCAACGGCCTAATCACGACCCGGGCTGCGCAACCCTCGGCCCAACCCATGTTCGCGCTTGAAGGCAGCGTATTTGTCGGCGGCGCCATTGTGCAGTGGCTGCGCGATGGTCTGAATGCCTTCGAGCGTAGCGCCGACATTGAAGCCTTGGCGGGTAGTGTCGACACTGCGGGCGGCGTTACCGTCGTGCCGGCTTTTTCGGGGCTGGGCGCGCCCTACTGGCAACCCGACGCCCGGGGAACAATTACCGGGCTGACGCGCGGCACGACCTTGGCGCATATTGCTCGGGCCGCCCTGGAAAGTATCGCTTTTCAAAGCACCGCGCTATTGCTGGCCATGAGCCGCGATACAGCCCAGCAAGGCGGGCTGCCTCTTTCCGAACTCAGGGTCGACGGCGGCGCCAGTGCAAATAACTTGCTGATGCAGTTTCAGGCTGACTTGCTTGGTATCCCTGTCATCAGGCCAGCCGTAACCGAAACCACGGCCCTTGGTGCGGCCTGGTTGGCCGGCCTGGGGTGTGGCGCCTACACCTCACAAAACGAACTGACCCAGCTCTGGAAACCAGAACGTGTATTCACGCCAGGCATTTCGACGTCTCAGGCGCAGGCCTTAATGCAACAATGGGAACACGCTGTTCGCCAAGCCTGCGTGCCGCAATAAACAAAAAAACTCATTACACATGCCACTGCCCGCGCCCACCGTTTTACCTAAAAAATCAAAAGTCGCCCACGATGGTTACAGCGCAGACGATGCGTTCACGTGGTTCTCACAAGGTGGCACCCTCATATGGGAGGGCGACTACCACCAGGCACGTCAGTTACTTACCGCAGTCGCCAAACGTATCGACAAAAGGCGCAAGGCCAAACCCGACGATGCCGCCCTGTCACCCAAAGACGCCTTCAATCGTTACCGGCAAGCACAATCCCGGCGCGCCGAACTGCTCAACCGCCTGCTAGTGCCGGTCGGCCCGGGCTATACCGTATCGCTAAGGCGCGCCCCCGACATCGTCGAAGCCTGCCAAGCAGCATTCGAACCGCTTTCAAACGACGCACTGATCCCCCTGAGGCAAATTCTGGGTGCGCTCAGCGCCTACGAGTGGCGTAAGAAAGGCGTCGCCATCGAGGGTCTACCCGAACCTTTGCATGTTCATTACGGGGTGTTCTCGCCCATACGGGGCGAGTACCTGGACCTGATCCGAACAACGCCTCTTCCACAGGGCGCATGCCGTGCACTTGATTTAGGCACGGGCAGCGGCGTCATCGCGCTACTTTTAGCCCAACGGGGCATCGAACACGTCGATGCCACCGACAACAATCCCGTTGCCCTGGCTTGTGCAACCGAAAACATCCAGCGCCAGGGGCTTGCAGGCCGCGTCAATGTCATCGCCAACGAAGGCTACCCCGACAACACTTACGACCTGGTTGTTTGCAACCCACCCTGGCTTCCCGGTCGGCCGACATCAGCGCTCGAAACTGCGGTCTACGATCCAGACAGCCAAATGCTCAAGTGGTTTTTACAGGGGCTGTGCCAACACCTGGCGCCAAATGGCGAGGGCTGGCTGGTTATGTCGGACCTTGCCGAGCATCTGGGCCTGCGCGCGCCCGGAGCCATTGAACAATGGGCCGCCGATGCAGGCCTTGCTGTCTCGGCACACCACGACACACGCCCTCGTCACGCCAAGGCCTTTGACGCCCACGATGCACTGCACGCGGCACGGGCCAAAGAAGTGACGCGACTTTGGCGCTTTCGGGTCGCGTAAGCGCGACACAAACCCGTTACACTAGGGCTCGCAGCCCCGGCCTGTGTGTAGGGGCCAGCCAAATTTTATGCACTGAGCCAAAAATGAAGCAAAAGATACTTGTCCCGCTCGCGGTTTTTCTGGTTGTGTTGGTCGCACTGACCTTTGGAGAAACCATAGGGCACGAACTCTTGTTATGGATCGAGGACTTAACCGGGTTAGTGCTGCATAATTTTGCCGATGTGTTTCGCGCCGTCCAACAATATATTGACCAAAACACCTCAAAAATTCTTATCGCACTGGTGGTGACCGTACCCATTAGCATTTGGCTGTTGCGCAACCATGGGCAAGCACTTGCCAAACGCACAAGCCAACGCAAAATAGCCATCGTGCTGGCGGTGTTTTTAGGCTGGCTGGGCGCCCATCGTTTTTACCTGGGCCAGATCGGCTGGGGTATTGTTTACCTGATCATTTTCTGGGTCTTCACACCATTGGTCGTCATCATTGGTCTTATCGATGCCATTCGTTATTTTTTTATGACCGAAGAAGAGTTCGCCCCGCTGCGTCAATAAACTCTGGCAAACCCCGATACATTTCTGACAACAATATCTATACAGTGTGTGTCCGTCTTGATTAAACGACACAGCAAAGGGCCAGCCATGATTATGGTTTTACCGTTCATCACACTTGCCATCACCATCTGGCTGGGCATGGCTGGTCGCCGTGCGGCTTGTATATGGGCGTGGGCCATTAGTTTTGCTATTTTTGTCGCCTGGTGCGACTTCCACATGACCGACCCGCTCGGTCTATCGTTGTAAGGCGGCCCCATGAGAGGTTATCAGGCCAGCGCCGCGTTTACGCTTCCACGGTTTCTTAACACGCTTGGGTTAGCAGGCATTTGCGCCGTGCTGGGCTTTGCCTTTGCGTGGCAGTTCGCCTACAACGAACTCCCCTGCCCGCTGTGTCTTTTACAGCGCGTTGCATTCATCCTTGTTGGCGTAGGGTTTTTGCTCAACGCCCGGTTCGGCTCGTCGCCACTGCACTATGGGGTGATTATTTTGTCGGCACTGGGTGGCGCCTTTGCTGCCGGCCGGCAAACGCTGCTGCATATCGGCCCCGGCGATGCCGGCTATGGCAGCCCGTTTTTGGGCCTGCATTTTTATACCTGGGCGTTTGTCGGCTTCGTGTTAATCATTGTTTTTTGCGCGCTGCTTTTAATGATCGACCGCGCTCAAAGCGTATTGTCCAGTAGTGCCTCGCCTAACTTTTTTGTTCGGTTGATCATGTGGGTTTTTTTGTTGCTGGTAGTGGCAAATGGCGTATCTACACTTTTAGAATGCGGCTTTGGCGCATGCCCCGACAACCCAACCCACTACTTGTGGCTTAAATGAACCCGATAACGATGAAGGTCAGCATGGAAACAAAAACTGCACGACTCACCGTACTGCTAGACCCAAGAAAAAAAGAAGCTTTCGAACAACTCTGTGCCAGCCAGGACCTGACATCGTCACAAGTTGTTCGGCAGCTCATTCGGGGTTATTTGGCCGAGCACGGTGTTAATTATCTGGCCGAAACAGATCCGCCAAAGAAGACACCACACTAACTCCTGTTAACGACTGCAAACCCATTTTTTTGATTTTTTCGCCAACACGTGCGTTGGCTTCCGCTAGCAAAACGTTTGCCCCCTCAGCCGTCATGCGGCGCACCTGACCCTCCAAGGCATGCAAGCCCGTGGCATCGATAAAGGGCACCCGCCCCAGCCGAATCACGATCGTTTCGCCCGCCACCGGCTTATGCCCCAAGAAACCGTCGGCAAAGGTATCAGAGGCGCCATAAAACAAAGGCCCCTCAACCGAATAAACGTGCACACCAGGCAGCACCCGAGACTCGGCAACCCCGAAATCGCGCGCCAATTGAGCCGACGATTGCCGCGTCACCGTTACGCTGTCGGCCATGCGTCGTAAAAAATGCAACATGGCCACCACCACACCAATATTCACTGCCACCACCAGGTCGGCAAACACCGTCAGTGCAAATGTCAGCAGCAAAATAGCCACGTCGGCCCGTGGCGCGCGCTTCACCAAACGCACAAAATGAGGCAGCTCACTCATGTTCCAGGCCACGACAAACAATATTGCCGCCAACGTGGCCAACGGTACATTTTTTGCATACGGTGCCAAAAACAAGATAATCAGCACCAGCGTGATGCAATGGACAATACCGGACAGCGGGCTGTTGCCCCCATTACGGATATTGGTTGCCGTACGAGCGATGGCCCCCGTTGCCGCAAAACCACCGAACAAAGGAGCCGCCATATTGGCCAAGCCCTGCCCGATCAATTCTTGGTTGGAGTTATGACGCGACCCGGACATCCCGTCGGCGACGACAGCAGAGAGCAAAGACTCGATGGCACCGAGCATGGCAATAGCAAACGCCGGGCCAATCAGTTCGACCATACGCAGCAATGTAATGTCGGGCCACTCAAATGTGGGTAACCCACGCGGTAGCTCTCCGAAAACACTGCCAATAGTTGGTACCCCTTGAAACTGAAACACCGACTGCAGTGCCGTCATGCCCACCAGCGCAACCAACGGACCAGGTATTTTTGAAAAGCGGGGTACCCGTGGAATGACCAACAATAAAGCCAGCGATACAACACCGAAAAGCGTTGCAACCGGACTTAAACTGGGCAGGGCCTGCAACATCTGCAACACTTTCTGGTGAAAGTGGCCCTCGGGCGTTATGGGCAAACCGAAGAAGTCTTTCCATTGGCCAACCCAAATAATGACACCGATACCTGCGGTAAAGCCAACGATAACGGGCTGTGGGATAAACCGGATGACGGCCCCCAATCGGGCGACCCCCAGCAAAAGCAAAATTACCCCGGCCATCAGGGTGGCAATCTGCAAGCCCTGAATGCCGTGAGTGGCCACAATGCCAGACAAAATAACAATGAAAGCCCCCGTCGGGCCAGCTATCTGGACGCGGCTTCCACCAAAAACAGAGACGAGCAGGCCGGCAACAATGGCCGTGTACAAGCCCTGCTCGGGTTTGACGCCACTGGCTATTGCAAACGCCATGGCCAGTGGCAAAGCCACCACACCCACAATGACGCCGGCAACAATATTGGGCAACCAGTAAGACCGGCCAAGTAGCCCTGCACGATAAGCCTCAAGCAATGCAAACATGGCCCCTCCGCCACAAAACAAGTTGAACCCAGATCCAAATTATTATAATTAGATGATAATGAAATTACCCTAAAAAGGCGGTTGAAAGGCTTTATTGCATGAAACCGTCCCATGTCTGCCACCAACCCTGCACAGATTTAACTTCATAGCGACGAAAAAAACTACAATGTTTAGCTTGTTAATTCTTAACCCGAGACAACAGTGAGAAAAGTAGTCGCCGGCAAACTGCATGGCATTCGTGTCACAGGCGCCGATCTTGAATACCACGGCTCTATTACGCTTGACCCCGACCACTGCGAAGCAGCGGGCATTTTGCCTATGGAGTTTGTAGACATCTGGAACAAGCACTCAGGTGCGCGTATCAGCACCTACGTCATTTATGGCGAACGGGGCTCGCAATGTTGCATTTTGAATGGCGCAGCGGCCCGCACCTGCCAAAAAGGTGACGAAATCATCATTTGCAATGCGGTTTACGTGACTGAGCAAGAGCTTGAACACATCAAGCCCGTCGTACTGACCTTCCACCCCGACAACTCCATCAACGAACGCCTGGGCTACGACGTCAGCCGCGACGAGCACAATCGTCTGGCATTCAACATCATCAAATTCGACTAGGCTGGCTTTTTTACGCAGAACCAGTACAATTTGGCGCTTCGCTAGGGGTGCCGCTTTTTGCGGCTGAGATAGTCCCTTTGAACCTGTTGAGATAATCCTCGCGCAGGAAAGCGACGTCATCGCTGACATCCGAAGTCCATCCGATTTTCAGTCAGCCTGTTTGTCGCCCCTGCATTTTTTGGGTCTGCCATGACAAACAGTTCTACGCCTCATAATCAGGCGCTTACACCTATACCTCAATCCGACCGCGTTTTTGGCTGGCATGAACATGCCTCGCTCTGGTTCAGCCTGGGGGTCGGGCTGCTGGTGATGCAGGTGGGTGCCTACCTTGTACCCGCTATTGGCACCAAAGATGCCGTAATGGCGATTTTGCTGGGTTCGATTGTGGGCTCGGGCTTGCTGGCTTGGGTGGCCCGAACCGGATGCAACTCGGGGCTTTCCAGCGCGGGGCTAATCCACTGCACCTACGGCAACGCGTTTGCCCGCCTGCCCGTCTTGCTCAACATCATTCAACTTCTGGGTTGGACAACATTCGAGCTCGTCATCATGCGCGAAGGCACCACCGCCATTACCCGGCAGGCCTTTGGCATTGATCTAGGCGGGTCGCTCGGCATCGTGCTGGTGACCTTGTTCTGGGGCGCTATCCTGATGGCACTGCTCGCGGGCTCGATGATTACGCTTGTTCGCAAGTTCATCAGCCGCTTCGGCCTACCCCTGGTTGTGCTGTCGCTTATCTGGTTAAGCTGGCAATTTTTGGGGCAATTGCAAACTCAGGGCTTCGAGGCCATGTGGAACCGACAAGGCAACGGTTCGATGAGCATGTTCTCTGCCATGGATCTTGTCATTGCCATGCCGGTGTCATGGCTGCCCCTGGTGGCAGACTATGCCCGCCACGGTCGCAGCGGCCGAGGCGCCATGGGCGGCACATGGCTGGGCTACACCGTTGCCAATATCTGGTGTTACGCGTTGGGTGTCGTTGTGGTCAGCGTTGCCGAACCCAACACCAGCCTGGTCAGCGCTCTGCTGCTGGCGCAAGGTGGTCTGATCGCACTCGGCCTGATCATGATCGACGAACTCGACAACGCCTACGGCGACCTATACTCGGGCTCGGTCTCCACACACAGCCTGATGCCGCGCTGGAGTATTCGCCGGTGGGGCTTGACGCTTGCCGTCGTCAGCATGGTGCTGGCCACCCTGCTGCCCATGCACACTCTCGAACCTTTCTTGCTGATGTTGAGCTCGATATTTGTGCCGTTGTACGGCGTTATTCTGGGACGCCAGGGCTTTGTAAAGTCTGAATTGCGCCCGGATGGTCGGGCCATCGACTGGACAGCCGCCGCATTGTGGCTCCTGGGAATCGCCTGCTACCACGGCATTGGCGAATGGGCACCCGGGTACGGCTCGGCGTTACCCACGCTGGCCATTACCTTTGCACTGGCTGCGCTGACCCGAAAATAGGGTAAGGCTTCGACAAACAGACCTTGCGCGACGTTAAGGCTTGCTGGAGCATACGTGGCCAGTCACGGCAATTGATAAGTGGATGAATGTAATATGTCTGAACTGCTGAACCTACTGGACGCTAACGCTTTGAAGATGCTGCTGGCCATTTTTTTCGTGCTGGCACTGTCCGCATGGGCAGGAAGCGCAGTCAGCCGCCGCCAGCGCAAGGCGGACCCTGCCAAGGACGAAGGCCTCAAGATTGTGCTGGGCGCTACGCTGTCGCTGTTTGGCCTGCTGATGGGCTTTTTGCTGTCGTTTGCCATCAGCGGCTACAACACGCGCGTGAGCGCCGAGGAAAACGAAGCCATGGCGCTGGCTAATGCCTTCCAGCGCACCACCTTGCTGCCCACGATCAGCGCCCAGCAACAGGCCGAAACTCTGCTGGAAGAGTATCTGGTCTCACGCATTGCGTTCTACCATGCAGCGGATGAAGCCCAGCGCGCTGCATTACGCATGCAGTCCATTCAGTTGCAGACCAAGATGTGGAATTTTGTGAGCGAGGCGGCCAAGAAGGCGCCGAACCCGGTGTCCGTATCACTAGTCGAAGCCTGCGGTCAGCTTTACATCACACAGCAAAAGACCATGGCAAGCTGGCGCCACCAGATTCCGATGACGGCATGGCTGATCCTGATTGTGTTTGGCGTGTGTTCCCACTTCCTGATCGGCTACCACATGCGCGCCGGCAGCCAGGCCTGGCTGCTGGTCGTACCCTTTGTGACGGCCCTGGCCTTGTTCATGATTTCAGAAATTGATGTACCCGGCAAGGGCGTCATCCATGTAACGCCGCAGAACTTGGAAGCGTTACAGGTCACCCTGTCCAAAGGTGGTCTGACGCCTTAATCTGCAAACAGTTTTTGCTTGCCTCTGCGGCCTGCAAGGCGCATCTGCCGGAGCGATACAAGATAAGAGCAACAGGCGCATTTGTAACAATACGCCATGCTTTTGCATGATTTGATGAAGAAAGATACGCCTGACAGGCATACACTGACCTTGTCCATAACAAACGGGAGGACGGTCATGAAAATGTCTTCGGTATGGCGCGGCTCTGCGGCGGCATTGGCTCTAGCCGGGTTACTGGTTACAGCCCCCGCCTCTGCCCAGGTGCCCGACTTTGTGCAAAATGGTCCCGGCGCAGAGCAAGGCAAGGGGCCGGGTAATGGCCAGGGGCGCGGTGGCCCCAATATGCAAGGCACACCCGGGCAGGGCCCTGGATCGGGTCCAAAATACGGAAATGGGCCGGGCAATGGCATGAGTCAGGGCGGCGGGCGACAAATGGGGCCTGGCCCGCGCGGTGGCGCCGACCTGTCAATACGGTTCAGTTTCAATGACGACCAGCGCCGTTACGCCCACGACTATTTTCAAGACATGTATCGGGCAGGTAACTGCCCACCGGGGCTGGCTAAGAAAAACAATGGTTGCATGCCCCCGGGCCAGGCCAAACAGTGGCGGCGTGGTTACCCCTTGGGCGCCGACATCATGTTTTACGAGCTGGATGGCCCTTTGCTGGCACGCATAGGCCCGCCCCCGGCCGGTCACCGCTATGTAAGGGTCGCATCGGATATTTTGATGCTGGCGGTGGGCACCAACATGGTGGTTGATGCCATTGAAAACCTGGGGCAGTAAACGTTCATGAAGTTAGGGTGCAAAACAATGCCAATTAGGCACTTGCCATAAGCACCAACAACACCACGCTTTTAACGGCCCGCTTGGCGGGCCGTTATGCCGCCTGCCATACCCACGTTGGTGGTTGGCATATCGATCAGCCACACACGCACATCGTCCTCCGAAATACCTGTTGCCTCATGGGCACTTTTGCTCAAGCCCGCAATCAGCGCTGCTTTTTGCTGCTCGGTGCGCCCTTCAATCATGTCGACACGGAAATTGATCGCAGGGGTATCGAGCTTGCCTTCGGCAAGGTAGTGGCCGCCTGGCAATTCATGTAACATCACGCGGACGGATTTCAGAGACGCCCCCACCGCTTCGATGACGGCATCGCTGGCTTTGTGAAGCAAGGCTTTCTTTTGCTCTTGGCTAAAGCTTTGGGTAGCGGAAATAGTGATGAATGGCATGAACAACCCTTGTAGTAGATGATGACGGGCCATTATCGCTGTCGTGATGCCAAACTGACAAGCCTCACCGCGCAGCGCCCAAAAGGTCATTTTGCAACCTGGGCAACGCCGGTATCAAAGCACAATTTGAATCTCATTAAATAACCATAACAGCAAAGCGCAGGACGTGAATGGATTGGACTTCAGAACTCATTAGTAGCGGGCTATGGATCGCCAAGACCTACGCCATTACTCTGGTTTGCTTCGCGCTGACCGTCTGGCTACTGGCAAAGCGTACCGTCTGGGGACGACAGTTCTGGCAACTGTCGGGCGCGTACTTTTCGCCCAAACGCAGTATTAGGCCCATGCTGGCCGTTGCCTTCATCCTTTTTTTAACATTGGCTGGCGTGCGCTTGCAGGTGCTGTTTTCCAACTGGTACAACACTATGTACAGCGCGTTGCAAGACCTGAACGAAGCAGGGTTCTGGCTGGCCATGTGGCTGTTTGCCGCACTCGCGACTGTGCATGTGCTGCGCTCCCTCCTCGATTTCTACGTACAACAAGCCTTTACCATCCATTGGCGAACTTGGCTGAACGAGCAAATGCTTGAGCGGTGGCTGGGTGGCGAGTCGTATTACCGCACGCAACACCTTAAAAAAGGTATCGACAACCCAGACCAGCGCATTCAGTACGACGTCACGGTCTTCGTTGAGTCGTCGTTAACCTTGTCGATGGGCGTGGTCGATGCCTTGGTCTCAACCGTCGCGTTCACGCTCATTTTGTGGGGTCTTTCCGGCCCGCTGGCCCTGTTTGGCACCGAAATTCCACGGGGCATGGTGTTTCTGGTGTTCGTTTACGTGCTGGTGGCCACCATCTTTGCAATACGCATTGGCCGCCCACTGATTTTGCTTAACTTCTTGAACGAGCGCTTTAATGCAGACTACCGTTATGCCCTGGTGCGCCTGCGCGAATACGCAGAAAGCATTGCATTTTATGCAGGGGAAAAGGTTGAGACTGCTCTGCTGAAACACCGTTTTGCTCAGGTCATCAGCAACGCCTGGGCCATTGTTTACCGCTCGCTTAAATTTCTGGGGTTCAACTTTTCGGTTACCCAGGCTGCCGTTGTTTTTCCATTCATTATTCAAGCCCAGCGCTTTTTCTCGAAGCAGATCAGCCTGGGCGACCTGATGCAAACCGCTCAAGCCTTTGGGCGCTTGCAAGACAACCTGTCGTTCTTCCGTAACGCTTACGACAACTTTGCGTCTTACCGCGCCACACTAGACCGTCTGACCGGATTCACACAAGCCATCGACGAGGCGGCCAAGCTACCCAAGCCAGAGGTCCAGTCAACAGGCCAAGCATTGAAGCTAAACAACTTAACGGTGCGAACCCCAACAGGCAAGCTACTTCTAGAAAACCTGAATACTCAGGTGCACGCCGGGCAAGCAATGTTGATTCGCGGCCCATCAGGTTCAGGCAAAACCACGTTGCTGCGCGCTATAGCAGGCTTGTGGCCCTACTGCGACGGCGCGATTACCCGACCGCAAGGCCAAATGCTGTTTTTGGCACAAAAGCCCTACCTGCCCCTAGGCAGCCTGCGCGACGCCTTGCATTACCCTAACGCGGTCAGCCGCTCAGATGATGCGGGGATCACGGACACCGAAACACTGGAAGCCGCCGCCGTTGCCAGTGCCGGTCATGCGCCCCAAAACCTCGACAAACTGGTAGACAACACGTCACGTCAGTCTACCCAAGCGGCGTCAACAACCGCCGACCAGCGCGCTCGTCAGGTACTTGACGCCGTGCAGCTTGGCCACCTGGCCGACCGCCTCGACGAAGACGCCGACTGGAGCCGGATACTATCGCTTGGCGAGCAACAGCGACTGGCTTTCGGTCGCTTGTTGCTCGCTCAACCCGCTGCTGCCTTCTTAGACGAAGCAACGTCCGCAATGGACGAAGGCCTTGAAGACGCCATGTACCGTCTAGTCGCGCAGCACCTGCCAGACACTTTACTGATCAGCGTCGGGCATCGCAGTACCTTGGTCAGACACCACCCTGTTCAACTTAACCTCAAAGGAGACGGTGGCTGGGAAATCAGCACGCATTAACCCAGTTGCCCATGCATTCTATGTCGTACCTTGCACTCAAACATCTGCACACCACAGCCGCCGCACTTAGCCTGCTGTTTTTCATCATTCGTGCGTACTGGTCGATTGTTGAGTCAGCCACATTACGAAAAAAATTGGTGAGAATTGCCCCGCACATCATCGATACCGTACTTCTGGTTTGCGGGGTGGCCATGGCCGTGCAAATCGGCTTTTTTCAAGACTGGATCATCGCCAAACTGATCGCCTTGGTGCTTTATATTGTCGTAGGCACCGTTGCCATCAAGCGCGGTAAAACGCCCGGCAGTCGAGCCATCGCGGCCATTATTGCCGTCGTGATCTTTGCGTACATCGTGGGCGTGGCCATAAAACACAGCCCCTTGTCGTGGCTGGCGTAAGCGTCAACTACCATCGCGGCTGGTCTAAACCCGGCCGGCCGCACCCGATATAACGCAAGCGCCTAGCGCGCTTTAGGGCGCTTGCCCAACACCAAAACACCTGTCAATACAAACGCCGTACCCACCAGTTGCAATGGCGTAATGGCCTCGTCCAGTATCCAGGCAGCCAAAAACAATACTGACACCGGCCCGATCAAACCCAGCTGGGCGGTAAGCGGCGCGCCAATACGAGCCACTGCCCACATGATCATGAAAGTAGGCACCACTGTATTCAAGGTGGCATGAATGAAGGACAACTGGTATACAGGCCACGGTAATGCCAGCCCTTCCCATGAATACACCCAAAAAAATTGAACCAACGTAAATGCGGTGGATACCAGCATGGCATACGCCACTAGGCGCGTCGCCCCCACCCGAGCCATGATTTCGCCCGAGCCGATCAGGTAAATGGAATAGCACAGCGCCGACGCCAGCACGAAGCCCGCACCCAAAACCACGGCATCGCCACTGAACGACAGGTCGTTAAGAAAAACACACACGACCCCGCCGTAAGACAGCGCAAGCGCCAACCATTGACGCGGCGCTATGGCGCGCTTGAAATAAAACGCAGTAATAAGCAGCACAAACGTGGGCGATAAAAACAACACCACACGTTCGAGACCGGCAGAAATGGTTTGCAAGCCCAAAAAAGCCAGAAAACTGGACAAGTAGTAGCCAATAAAGCCCAATAAAACAAGCCGAACGCTATCTTTGCGCGTTAAACGTGGAATAAGCCCCAGCTTTGCTTTACGGGCCTGAAACCAAGCCACCACCAAAAAAAACGGCGCGGCCAACAGCATACGCAAGCTGATGATAGTGATGGCATCAACGCCGGGATACCGGTAGGTTAACTTGACAACAATGCCCTTGGCCGAAAAGAAGACCGCCCCCAACAATGCAAAAGCAAACCCTGCCCAGAACGTTGCCCGGGGTAAATTCAGCGAAGACGACACGTTTAACCAAAACCTTGCAAAACAGTAAAGCCAAGCCGCTATAACAGCACCAGGCACGACACCAGCAAAACAACCACATAAAGCACCGGGTACACCAGGCGCAACCACCGATTGATTCTTTGGGCATAGCCATGATGACCATCGGTAAAGAGGGCGGCCACGGCGCACGATGCCAGCATCGCAAAACTGAGCATGATGATGGTCGTATTGAACATCACATCGGAAAGCGTCAGATAGTGCAGCACGGGCAGCTCGTTGTTGAGCGCAAACTTGAGGGCGATGGTCGTCAGAATAAGCGTCACCGTACCGGCAATACGCGGCGACGAGAAGGCCGGCTGAACCAAAAAGTTCATCCAGAGCAACCCGCACGAGGCCAGGCCAATAATCAACAACGGCAGCAATATTTTGTGAACACCATCGACAAAATCGTGCTCAACCTGGATTCGCACGTTAATTTGCGGCAGCTTACGGCTTGGCTTGTCGGGCAGCGCGACAGAGCCGGTGCTCCACTGCACCTTTAACGGGTCCCAGTTCCCATGTAAAACGGCATCGACCCTGGCCAGATCTTCGCGCGGACTGAGCTCGCCGAGCTCAAAAGCAAGCTGGGTTTCATCCATGATGACACTGGAGATCGTCAGGTCGAGATTCAGACGACCAAAAGGAAAATACTCAAGCTCGCCAGCAAACCGCGGCGATGTCGTGAACTTCTGGCGTAACGACACCAACCCATCGGGGTAGACCGACAACGAATGGATGGTATTTGCGCTTAGCCCCTTTTCGCCGCTGATATCCAATGTGGGGTGCCAGATCGTTTCGAGGTAACGTTCGGCGCGCGTGCCCATCCAAACCTTCGGCCCCTGGGCACCCTGATCTGACGAGGCAAAAGCCAAGCGGGGGTCGCGCCACTTCAATATTAATTGCGCCGTCACATTGTAGGTGCCGGTGGTTAGCTTGATGTCGTTGATATCATCGAGATAAAGATACACGCGCACGACAGTTGGCTGATCGGTGCGGGGTGGCGCGATATCGGCCAGTGACGGGCCAGACAGCCCCCACAATACGACAGCCAGCAGCCCCAAAAAGCTGCGCCATACCTTCAGATCAATGCGTATGCTTGCCAGTCCCATTGTATTTCTCCAACGCCTTTTCAAGCGCTTCGACTACAGTGCGCAACACGGTAATGCGCGCATGCTGCTTATCGTTGGCCGAAATGACATGCCATGGACAAGCCACCGTACCAGTCTCGCGAAACATATCGTTCGCAGCCGTCACATAGTCGTCCCAGCGCTCACGATTGCGCCAGTCTTCGGGTGTAATTTTGAAGCTTTTAAATGCAGACCGCTTGCGGTCGTTGAAGCGTTCGAGCTGCTCTTCTTTGGTAATGGCCAGCCAGAACTTGAGTAATACGGCGCCTTGCTCGACCAACTGATTTTCAAACTGGTTGATTTCCTCATACGCCCTGCGCCACTGAGGTTCGGCGGCGAACCCTTCAACGCGCTCGACCAGTACGCGTCCGTACCACGACCGGTCGAAGATCGCGATTCGACCGCGCTCGGGGATACGACGCCAGAAACGCCACAAATAAGGGCGTGCCAATTCTTCGTCGGAGGGCGCAGCGATAGGAATAGCGCGATACTGCCGCGCATCGAGCGCATGGGTGATACGACGAATGGCGCCCCCTTTGCCAGCCGCGTCTTGCCCTTCAAAAGCCAAAATAAGCGGTACATGCTTGAAACGCGGGTCGCGCACCAGCCTCGCCAAGCGCGCCTGCAGCTGAATCAGCAGAGGCTCGTATTCGGACTTTTTCATGCTCGCCGAATAGTCGACTTGATCAAGGGAAACAACGCGTGACGCGCCGTTGCCTTTGGTGGGCGACAGGTCGGCAATGGACAATAATGCTTCGGCGTCGGGTTCAGGCAACACCTGGTCAGGCACACGCTCGCGTCGGCGCAGCGCCGCCAGCACAGCCTGCCCCGCGTAGATGTAGCGCGTGTTTTCGTCGGCTGAAGGCACAACTACCCAGGGCGCATGCGCCTCTTGTGTCAGGGTCATCGCCAGCGCCCCCACCTTGCGCGCGCGATCAAATTTCTTGCGCACTTCGAGATCGATGGGCGTCACTTGCCAGGCGGTATCGGGGTCGGACAGCAAGGTATCGACGCGCTTTTGCTGAGCCTCTTTTGACATGTGAAACCATAACTTGACGATTTGCACACCGTTGTGCGTCAGCATGGATTCGAACTCGCGAATCTCGCGCGCAATACCCAGCGCCCTGGTTTCGTCGATGCTCTTTTCAGCAAGAACCTCGAAGAGGCGCTGATACCAAGAGCCAAACACCACACCGGTTGTGCCCTTAGGCGGCAAGTGCTGCCAATACCGCCAAAGGTACGGCATTTGCGCCGCATGAGCCGCCGGTTCGCCATAGGCGAGCGTTGTCACATGACGTGGGTCCATCCATTCGTTGAGCATATTGATACAGCCGCCCTTGCCTACACCATCAATGCCGGTAATCACCACCAAAACCGACTGTGTCGCCTTTTTCAGGTGTGCGTATTGCGCTTTCAGCAACTTGATACGCAAGTCGGCAATAAGAGCTTTTGCCTTGTCTTTTTCCAGGATCGGATCGGCCTGGGCCTCGTCAAGGACGAGTTCGAAGTGGTGTGACGCTTTGAGTATTTTTGACATGCTGTACGTAAGGGTTGGCTACGCAACAAGGCGCCGACGTTGCATTGTATTTCAGGTTATTGTCCATGAAAACGCAAAAGACTTAATGCATAAACACCGTCTGGAACCCACTAAACTATCGTTGGTGTTCTAACGATGCCGGTGTAAACTGGATTATTTGTAAGCGCCTGTTACGGCCATGCATCTACCCACGCTCCTCATCCTGAACATTGCCCTAAGCGTCGTCGTGGGTTTGACGCTTTCCTATACCGCTAATCGTCAATTCAAAGAACTATACCTGTGGGCAGGGGCCATTGGCATCCAGGCCCTGGGCTACGCCCTGAGCATGCTGCGCGGTCAAATCGACGACATGTGGTCAATTGTGTTGGGCAATTGCGCCTTCGCGATCAGTCTGGCCCTGATGGCCGAAGGTATTTATCACTTCCAAAAAAGCAAGCCCTTGCGGTGGCTGATCTGGCTACCGGTACCGCTCACATTTGTATTGTTCAGTGTGTTCATCGACGACATGCGGGCCCGTTTGCTATACGGCGGCCTGCTGCTTGCGGTGCAAATTGCTGTGGCAATCTGGTTGCTGGCACGACGACACCAACACACTGCTGGACGCGGCCAGTACGTCATGATTCTGGGGTTTACGGTGGCATTGGCTGGCCTTGGACTAAGGGTATCGCTTGCCATCAACAATACCGGGCCCGAGACCTTTATGGACCCGAACCACGCCTTCAACTTGATCTTTCTGGGCAATATGCTAAGCCTGCTACTGGTAACGGTGGGTGCAGTCATGATGGTTCAAGAACGTATTCAGCACGCCTTGGTGGCCAGCGAAAACCGGTATAAACAACTCATCGAGTCTGCCCAGGAAGGCATCTGCATCTTGATTGACGAGCGTTGCCGTTTTGCCAATGAACGCATGGCGGCCCTATTGGGTGTTTCTGTAAAGCAGTTGCTGGACAGCATGCTGGCAGACCTGGTTGACCACGATGACCAACCCTTGCAAAAGATGTATCGTCAGGCCCAGGCGCCGGGAACAACACATGTTCAGACTTACGATGTTCGGCTACGCACGGCTCACGCTGGGGTGCGTTGGTTCAGCATCAGCGGCGTGGGCTTGCAATGGCAAGATCAAGACGCAACCCTCGTTTTCCTGACCGATATCCATGAACGTAAACTAGCGGAAGAACAAGTACGTCAGTTGGCCTACCATGATGACCTGACGCGCCTGCCCAATCGCCGTCAATTCATAGACCGGCTAACGCAAGTACTTGCCCTGCATCAACAGGTTGGCGGCCACTTGGCGCTAATGTTCATCGACCTTAACAAGTTCAAGGCCTTGAATGACGAATACGGACATCATGCCGGTGATCAAGTCTTGATAGCGGTGGCACAACGCCTGCGCGAAGTAGTGCGTGCAAGCGACCTGGTCGCCCGATTGGGCGGCGACGAATTCGTCGTGTTGCTTCAGGGCCTGAGTGAAGATGCGACGTGTGCGAAAGAACAAGCCGGCCAAATCGGTAACACGCTGCATGAAATACTGGCGGAGCCTTACGAGCACATTTTTAACGACGAAACCCACCTGCCAGTCACTTGCTCGATATCAGCCAGTATTGGCATACACCTGTTCGAACGCACAAAAATATCGGCAGAAGTACTGCTGAACGCTGCAGACACCGCAATGTACCGCGCAAAAAAAGCGCCCACCCGCGGCGTGCAATTTTTCGATGCGGACGACGCCAGTTAATCAAATGAGCCTGTTCATGACCTCGATCATTTTTGGGGTGAGCTGCTTGAACAGTTCGGCGTTGTACGACGCACAATAAGGCACCCCTTCCACATCACCGTAATGAATGCTCGGATCAAGGCTGCCATCCTGCGCGCGCGTTGGGTCTACGCTGTCGACCTTGAGCTTGGTTCCGGGGAAATATTGCACATTCGGCGCGTTGCTACGCAACGGTGTCTGACAAATCTGGTGCTCGGCAATGGCATACTTGCGTGACGTTGCCGCCGGGGTTCCATCAGCGACTTCCGGGTCGACATTAATCGCACTGATAGAGACCGTGCCGTCTGAGTTGAAATAGATATCGAAGGTACGAAATTGCTGCGGAAAATGCTGCAGTGATGAGGTTTCGACCTGCCAAAAACTTTTCTCTGGCACCAATTGTCCCGCATCGCCATACGCGGGCAAAGCCTTGACCGTGTTCAGGTGACGATGCCCAGCCATCCACATCACCAGATTAGGTGTGTCTTGTAGTTTTTTGATGAGCTCGGGTAAGGTCACCGCGTTGTCGATGATGGCGTTGGGATCATTCTGTTGCGGCGTGTTTTGCCCTTTGGGATTCCACCATTCCATCAAACTACCGCTGGCAGCGACAGCAATAGGAATATGTGCCGCAATAACCATCAACTGATTATTAACTTGGCCCGCATCGAGTTCATCCTGCAACCACCGCCAACGAACCTCATCAAGAAAACCATGGCCATGAATATCGCGTGATCCGTCAGTTTCCAACTGTGTGTTATCCAACACAATAACCTTCAACGGAATTTCAGGCCGGGGCACAAAGCTATAACAGGCAAAACCGTCCTGGCTGCTACGTAAGGCTTCGGGCACTAGACCAAACCCGTGACCTTTGGGTTGCGTGGTGGTATTGAAGAATTCGTCAATCCACTCGCTTCGAAGCAAAGCGCGCCGGTTGGGATCTGCGGCGACCTTAGGGGGCGAAGCAAAATCTTCCTTCTTGCCCGCATACTTGATAGCCCCGTAGGGGCTGGAGCCATCAACCACACCCATGTAAAAGGTGTTGCCTGCAATGCCCGTAACCGGGTCGTTCAGTGTTACCGGTGAAGTACCCGCGATACTGGCCTGGATGTCATAAATGACGGGCGGCAACGCCATTGGCTTGGACTTTGCTGCGTTGGGTATCAGTACATCGCCAACCGCCCAAACCTGATCGCTAACATAGCTTTCGCGGATGCCAAGGCTCGGGTCAGCATCGACGGGCACCGAGCCAATGAAAAAGTGATCATGGTTACCTAATACCTGGTACCACGGAATCGATGGATTCAAGCCGGCTGCCTGAAAAGGCTTCTGATAGTCGACCGTATCGGCCCCCAGGTGCGCTCCCGAGCTAGGCGTAATCGACTTTCCATCGATCACGTCAATATACATACGTACTTCGTTGTAGCGCGCACTGTCGCAAACGTCACCCAACGAAATGCCGAAATCGAAGGGGCTTTGATCGTGCAAGGCATTGACGGTCTGGATGGTGGCATCGAGCATTTGCGTGGTGTACGAAATTACCGGCGAATAAATCGATGTCATCCGACTGCCGTGTACAGAGTCAGCCTGCTGAATGTAAATAAGTTGGTTAGGTGCTTCTTTATCTGTGATGTGTACGTCAGTTATGGCAAAAAAACTGGCCAGCTTGGCGCGTTTTTTGGGTGCCGTGTAGCCAGCAGCACGGCTCAGTAAATCGTAGCGCGACACCACGGGAAGGCCATTGCCCATCTGGTATTGGCCATACCCGAACATATCGTAGTCCTGCACCTGGCTTAACTCGGTTGGGTGCAGGCCGACACTCGACTTCAACGATGAAACAGGCGCCGCCTTGACGTCGAAGGCCAGCATTTGATCGGTCGTTTTCTTAACCTTGCCAGCGTCGATAGGGTAGCGTTGAAGCGAAGTATTGCCGTCACTTGCTGCAAAGGCCTTGGGGACAGCCCCAAAACAGAACCCAGCGGCAAAACCAAACGAATACTTGATGAATTGACGCCGGCTGAATCCAGCTTCGCCCGAGCCTTCATTAATGGTCGACCCCGTTGGGTTCATCTGATAGTAGGACGATTTCATCTTTGATCACTTTTGCTGAAAAAATGGCAAATTGTCTGCCAGTTGCTGACTCGCTCGTTCAAACAGAATAGCCTCATTTGGCGCCTGAGGTGACAAGACTGCAGCCGTGCGTCTCAACGCCGGCACAACGCGCTCAGGGTTCTGGCTAAGGCGAGATATCCGCTTGAGCAATGCGCGCAGACGGCGCCTAAGACGCTGTGTTGACGACGGTCGCTCAAGCATTTCATGCGCGAGAAAGATGGCATTACCAAGGGTCAGCACCGCAACGCCCCCCTCAATTGCAGGCACATTGGGGTAGCCGTTCCTAGTCCCCCATGCCACCAGGCGCATTAAACGATGATACAAACGAGCCCGCCAGATGTTGCGACGCTTAGATGCATTCGATGCCCCCGCCAGGTTCTGTAGTTCCTGCACCATCATGTGCATCAGCGTTTGCATCCGACGCCGGGCATCTGTCGGATAAACAAGCCGGTACGCTACAAACGCAAACAGCGGCGCGCACAGCACAGCGACAGCGGTCGCCAACGATAGCCGCAGGTTGTCAGCGAGCGGATAAGCAGGTTGCAACAGCAAAAGCATCACCATGTTGTAGTCAAAGCCGCTTGCCATCGTTCGACGATGTGAGATAACAAATGCCCCCAGCAAGATGAACGGCACCATCATGATGAGAAGTTGCGCCTCGCTGGTGGCGAGAGGCCACGCCAACCAGCGACAGGCCAGAGCACCAGCAACGCCCATGACCTGACCCGCGATAACCGCGTGCATGGTCCTGGCCGGATTGTCGAACGTGGAAAACAGAGTGATCATGACCGACGTGCCGAGCAACATGTAGGCCGCCTCATTCCAGCCGGTCCACCACCAGAAAACACCAATGAGCAACATAGCCCCGCCGGCGCGTAGCAATGCGTGGCGGGCGCCTACCCAGTCCCGATGCAATACAACCAGATGCGCTCGTCTTGAGGTCGTCGGGCTATCGTCCTGAACCTGACGCCCGTCTGGCAATAGGGCTGCAAGCCTTTCAATCAGCGGACGAATGTGCATCAAGAGCTGTTCAGGAGAGTCGTCAGGTGGACCGAGAGCGTCTCGGACTACCCTGAAAGCGCCACCGGTTTCCAGCGTTTGCGCTGCCTGCTCCAGGCGCAATGCCAAATCGTCGTTTGCCTTTAATTCCTGCGTCGCTTTAAGCCAGAGCAGTACGGATACATGGCTGGAGAGAAGCGCGCGAAAGGCATGTATCGAGCGCTTCGAGCGCCACGAGCCCGCACCTTGCATGTCAAGCGACTCTTCGACCATCGCGACCTCTGCAAGCAATGTATGTTCATCGGTGGTACTTGAGCCTGAACTACCGCGTAAGCGAGACGCAACGTGTCGAAGCAATCGCCCGGAGAGTTGACGCAGGCTATCGGCCAACAGGTCTTCGGAAGAACGGCGAGCAAAGAACCAACCGGCAAGCAAGGCAACCGCTACGCCTGTCAGTACTGTCAGCATCCGATCCGCGCCCAGTGCAATGATGCTTTCCGGATGTGGAGAGCCCAGCAACGCCACCATGGCAGCGGAATAACCCGCGAGTATCGTTCCATAAGACACGAAGCCGCGCTGCACATTACCAATGCCGACGCACACTGCGCTCCACATAGCCAAACCAGCGACCAGGATCAATACCTGACCATTAGCCAGAGCCACCAGCGCCATACCGACCAGGGCGCCGATTATCGTGCCGGCAACGCGAAACAGGCCCTTCTCGATCAGATGCCCGCGCGTCGATTGTGAAGCAACCCAAACCGTCATGCCTGACCATTGAGGATGCTCCAGGCCCAGCATCCAGGCAATGAACACAGCCAGGCAGCAAGCCACCGCAGTACGCAAATAAAAGCCCAGCCGCGATAGGTCAAAGCCCCACCGGGCCATGGCGTTGGTCAGCCCGCTCACCTTGGCTCCTGTTGCGCGTCCAGAACGCTCTGAACACGCACACTGATTTTTGCGAAGGCATCGCTGAGTATTGCAATATCAGCGTCACTGACGTCGGCCAACATTTCCAGCTCGATTTTCGTCAGCACCCGCTGGATATCGCGGATTGCCCGACGACCGTCAGGCGTGAGGAAAATGCGCTTGGCACGACGGTCATGGGGGTCTTCTCGTCTTTCGATCAGCCCCTGGGTGCAGAGGATATCGAGCAGCCGAACCAGGCTCGAACCGTCGAGGCCAACCCGGACAGCAAGCTCTTTCTGCTGAATGCCATCGCCGGATTCGTGCAGGTGCATCAGCGGCGCCCAGGTCGCATCGGTCAGACCGGCCTGTGCCAGCCTGGAGTCGAGCGCGCGCCGCCAGCGTCTTGCGAGTTCGACAAATTGGAAACCAAAGCGTTTGCGCGAAGAGGAAGAGGAAGAGGACGTCATCTGATAATTCTATGCCCAATTAGTTTGCAATACAAATTATTTTGCATAAAATCTAATTCAGCTTAATGACGATTTCTAGCCCGCTTTCTACATTGCGTATCTGGCTAAATAGACTTTGGCGTGGGCTTTAGCTCGTTCAGGTATTGCCGATAAAAGTCGATAAAGCTGCGGACTTTTGCCGATACCTGTCGCCCCGGGGGATACACCGCATAAATGCCTCCAGACGGCAAAGACCATTCCGGAAGCAGACGAACCAACCGATTCGAGCCAATGCCCTCCTGCGCATTGAACTGGTCCAGTACCGAAACACCAACATGCTGCTGGAGTAGCGAACGCAGTGCGCCAGGCGAGTCGACTCGGAAGCGCGACTTGATGTGGATGGTTTTCGCTTCACCCGTGTTGCCATAGAACTTCCACGTAAAAGGCGTTGGAAGCAGCGTCAGTGCCACCCAATCGAAACTCAACAGATCCTCCGGCGTATTCGGGGGCTTGACACGCTGCAGGTAGGCCGGCGACGCGACAACATACTGCTCAAACTCACCAAGTTTCACTGCGCGAAACGAGGAGTCCGCAAGCCAGCCAAGACGAATAGCGACGTCTATCCCCTCCTCGATCAAATCGGTAACGCGGTCGCTCGTGCGCAGGTCAATGGTGAGATGAGGATGGCGATGTGCAAATAGCGCTAAGGCAGGTGCCAGTATCAACGCCGTATGATCGACTGTGCTGCTGATTCGAAGCGTGCCCGAAAGATCCTCTTTTCTGGATCCGGCGCGCTCAATGGCTTCTATCAGCTCATGCAGTAATGGCCGGCACTCTTCGTACAGTGTCTGCCCAGCGTCGGTCAAGGCCACCTTTCGGGTAGTGCGGCTAAAGAGTGCAACGCCTAATTTGGATTCAAGCCGCCCGATTTCAACGCTGACTTTAGCCGTCGCAACGCCAAGGCGCGCGGCAGCGGCGGTGAATCCACCCGTCTGCGCTACAGCCTCGAACACTAACAGGTCATTCAGATCAATTTTTCCCGGGAGCGCCATAAATCACCTGATTTTTAAGAAATCTATAAAAGTAAATTATGAATTGATCCGTGTTTCTATTCAATGGATTATGTGATGATGCTTCACATCGGCAGGCTGAATCGCCGCCATCCCTGATTATTAAGACGGAGAAACATGATGAAAATTGCAATTATTGGTGCTACCGGTTTTGTCGGCTCGGCGTTGCTACAGGAAGCAGTCACACGCGGCCACGAAATTACCGCGCTCGTGTCGACCCCGAGTAAAGTCCCCGCCTCCGACAAAGTGACTGCATCGCAGGTTGATGTCATGATGCAAGACAGCTTGACCGATAAACTTAAGGGCCACGATGCCGTTATCAGCGCATTCAGCGGCCATGCGCAAACTGATGTGCTCGGCTATTACGTCAAGGGTATGCATTCCATCATTTCAGCGGCCAAGGCAGCGGGTGTTCCCCGACTATTGGTCGTCGGTGGCGCGGGCGGTCTGGAAGTTGCGCCAGGTGTCCAGCTTATCGACACACCAGAATTTCCAGTCCAATGGAAAGGGACCGCAGAGGGGGCGCGCCAGGCGCTGAACCTGCTACGCGCTGAGGACGAGCTAGACTGGACTGTATTGGCGCCATCGGCTCACATCGAGCCTGGTGAGCGCACCGGCAAGTTCCGCCTCGGCAAAGACCAGTTACTAACCGATGAGAGCGGCAAGAGCCATATTTCCCTTGCAGACTACGCCGTTGCAATGATGGATGAACTGGAACAGCCAGCGCATTCACGCAGCCGTTTCACGGTGGGTTACTAAACCACAGAGACTAACAATGAAAAAAGTACTTCATTACATTTATGACCCCCTTTGCGGGTGGTGCTACGCCGCAGAAGCGTTGGTGGAAGCGGCAGCCAGTCGCGCAGCCGGCCAATTTGAAATCGAGCTACACGCAGGCGGGCTGTTCGCCAGGACTCACCTACCCGTCGCCACGCGTGACCACATCCGGATCGCTGATGCCCGTATTGGAGAAATGACCGGTCAAGTATTTGGTCAAGCCTATCTGAATGGTCTGCTGAACGACCCAGAGACGATATACGACTCAGCCCTGCCGATTCGCGGTGTATTGGCGGCCAATGCCATCAAGCCAGGTAGCAGTCTGCCGATGCTAAAAGCACTACAGCGAGCCCACTACCGCGACGGCATGCGCATCGTAGAAATACCGACAATCGCCCGGGTAGCCGAATCCATTGGTCTGGACACGGCACGGTTTACCGCGGCGTTTGAAGAGACGAATAAGGGCGCGCTGGCCAAACATCTGGAAAGCACGCACAGACTGATGCACGACGTCGGCGCGCGCGGCTATCCGACATTCGTTGCGCAAGTTGATCAGGGTTTCGAACGATTGCCCCACGAACGCTTTTACGGCAATGCGGAAGGCTTCGCAGAAATGGTGTCGGGCGTTCTGGGCAACGGCGTTTCCCCACAAAGCTAGGTGACTTAGGCCGCGTCCCACGTGTTCGGGCGCGGCTTCAGCAAGTTTGTCTTGGTGCCGTTCGCAGCATGTAAATCGCGTCAGGGCCGTAAGTAGCCAAGTTAGCTTGCTGCCTTGGGTCGTTCAACGCGTACGGCTGAAAACCCAAGCGCTGCCAATAGCCTTGCGAGCCCTGCACCGAAACAAGCGCCGCTTGCGCAATGCCACGAGCACTTGCTTGCGCCAGAAGAGTCTCGATCAGATAGCGCGCGACGCCCTGCCCGGATAGCAACGGCAGTACAGACACATCGTGCAAATAAAGCAATTGTTCAGTGTGCTCCGGCTCGGTAAAGTCGCCGTTCAGCGGCGTGACCTTTTCTAAGGCAGACCAGTAAGCGACTGCATAGGCATGCAGCCCGACATCGCCATCTCGCACCAAACCGATCGAGCACTGATATGCAACAGACAGGCGACGCGCGAAAACTTCACGGCTTTCAATAAACTCGTCGCCGTAACACACAGCTTGCACTTGCTGCACGCCGGGCACGTCGGTAGCCGTAAGGGCACGCACTCGCCAAGGTAGAGAAATTGCTGGTTGCAAGGTCATACAGCCATTTTACGTCGCGCAAGGCACAGGCGCCGATACGCCCTTCAAACAAGGAACTTATCCACACAAGCTGTGAATAACCTAATGGATAACCCTATGAAAACCAGAAAAGATGCTAGCGACACGGCGAATTACGTTGGCGTGGTCGATATGGGCTCATTTCTGCCGGTCAAAAACGCAGCGCCACCAAGCAGGCAAACCTCGATAAAGACACCAGAGAAGCAACTACCCGCCTGAAGGCTCACCTGCCTCGCGCGGCACCCCGGCCCGCGGTCTTTCGATCGTGCCCTGACTTCGCACTCTTAATACCACCACCAGTCCCCTGCCCGGGCCAACGAGCCTGTTTCAGAGCAGGTTTCGCGGCGACTGGCTTCGCTTTCTCGGGTGCTTTGTCTTTCGTATCCATTTCAATACCTCATGATCATGCGGCGAATGCACATTTGCCCTCGCCAACCCACCAGCATAGGCCATATCGACGAATAAAGCCCGTCTTAGTTTTGAACCAACACAAATCAAAGTTTTGGCGCCGTGTTTCGACGACTCACAGCAAGGCATATGGTGCTTTTGATCTGGACAATAAAAAACCGCCCGGAGGCGGTACGTTGCACTGCAACGAAGACAACGCTTACTCTGTAAACGTTAACTCGCCTACCTTGCAAACGTTCAAATCTGCGCGAATTGTCTCGGTTCCATCCTTGAACTCAGCCTTTACATCGAACATGCACTTGCCGCTACCATCGTCCATATTGATTTCCACGGACTCGCCAGGACCCAACACGTCCTCACCCAGAATATCTTCTTCCCAAGTAGAGGCGCCAACGGTGGAAGCATAAATCGCCACCATCGTCGTTTTTGTGCCGTTGACGATTGTCACGTTTTTGTCTGCAGCGATTGCTGACCCTGAAGCGAAAGCAGCGATTCCTACGAAAGCTGAAAATACAAACG
This sequence comes from Pusillimonas sp. T2, assembly GCF_002236805.1. Taxonomy (GTDB): domain Bacteria; phylum Pseudomonadota; class Gammaproteobacteria; order Burkholderiales; family Burkholderiaceae_B; genus Neopusillimonas. The sequence goes on from NZ_NIQA01000003.1 coordinate 503,972, forward strand.
CACGAACTTTATGCATAAATTACTCACATTATTAGAAAGATTATTTGCGGCATCAAATGGCCGGGCGAAATGTAACATAACGTTGGATAACTTACTTGCAAAATATTGCATCGTTGTCACGTTGTTACCACCACCCGGCCCCGCGCGGTGACTCACGTAGGCATCACGAATTCGAGAAATTTCATAAGTGGATATAGAACGATTCGCTTAACGAATATAAGCATTTCGCTTCTTAAAAAGTTAAGCACTTTGCTTTGTAATGGCCGAATATGAAATCTGCTACCGACGCCCGCCTAGAAAACTTTGAAACGCTAATTCTCACCCTAAACGTAATGAAAATTAAATTTTATTAGGGGATGATATAAGATTGATCGACAAGCAAAGCATCACCGGGCGTAAATTTGCCGCTCAGGCCACCGCGATCGTCATAGGACTGGTGCTTTAGATTATGTGCCTGCGGGATTAATTAACCCAGGGATAACCCATTACCACCACCTCAGCAGGAGCATACGTGTCACAACAGGAACTCAGCCAGCCTCAATCCGAAGCGTCGACAAACCAGTCACGCCAAACCTTCTTCGGAAATGCGTCACCAACATTCCAAAACCTTCAGCTGAAATCCGAGCTGGGTGCCTTTGACGTTCTGGGCCACCTGATTATTTGGCTATTACTGACATTCGTCACTTTTGGGCTAGCGCTGTTCGTCTTCCCCTACTACATGCAGCGTTTCATTATCAGCAAGACCTATGCGTTTGACGGGGAAGGCAGAAAGGTTGGTCGGCTCGTCTGCACGATTGATCTGGCCAGCATCATCGGCAACATCATCCTTTGGGCCATTATCAGCATCCTGACGCTGGGCATTGGCTACCTGGTGTTCTTGTACAAGATCACGGCGCATTGCATGACGCACACGAAGGTAGTCAGCGTGAATACTCTTTAACTGCGTACGCTGACGCAGCCATTTTGGCCGCACTACGGCACCTTACCCCGAAGTCACATGGAAGAGCCGTAGCTCAGTGCGCAATATAAACTCGTCATAACTGATCGGCCGACCTGCTATGGCATCCGGCCCATTCTCCTGCCAATGCACCCATGACCGCTTCGTCGTCGCGTCATAGACGACCTTGAACAGGTGCGTTGGCACGGCAACCTGCCCCACCACCATCCTCAGCGCTTTACAGCGTACACCCACGCTTTGAGCACATAAATGCAACCCTTGGCTCACACGATGTGCTTGCGCGTGCTTTTAATCAAACGCCAAACTTAGGCTCGCGAGAGCTCATTGCCTCTGCTTAACAGCAGCTTATACCGCTTAAAGCCCTAAAGAATATTTAATGTAGGCAGCCTGAAATCATACATCACATAAATACAAATAGATATTAGTAAATTCTATTACGACTCATATCGTGCATTTTTGGTACAAATTACAAAGCAAACGCCACAGGGAGAAAGTAGCAATCGTGCACCTGGCGGCGCGGGCGAAGCAGAAAAATGATCGAATTCCTAGCTTGGAGCGGCAATGATAAGTAATTGCGACACACCGGTTGTATTAACAAAAAAAAACCAATAACCCAAAAACACATCGAAAACTATTTGGGCTTAAAAATTTTAAATCGAGTCGTTTTCTACTCTCCCTGGGAGGGATGTTGTGCTCCCCTGCGGGATTTGCGGCCTGCGATCTCTCTAGCGCTCCGGCGAGCGGCTCAACTTTAATCTGCGAAGGCACGCGATCCACTCTTTCCAGTTATGACTTTAATAATAGGCAAAATGTCACCATCATAAATAACGGTGACTGGTCGACATCCGGTTCAACCCTAGGCGTTATCCATGCGTTCGGTGACCTTAGTGGCCTATCGATCACAAACAATGGCACCATGAGTTGGTACAACGCAGTTTATGGAGGTGGAGGCGTTGGCCTACGAAACATCATCAACGCATATACCGCACCAAATAACAGCACCTCTCTCTCCGTGACAAATAATGGAAAATTATTTTTATCAGTCACAGACAATCTCGGGAATGACCGCAATTTTGGAGGAATGGGCCTGTACACGACAAATATAAATGCCAAGTCTTACTGGGTAAACACAAAAGAAATTGATATCCAATCCACCGCTAATAAACTGGGCGCTATTGGCGCAATTATCGGGGGCGTGATTTCGTCTGCAGAGTCCCATGCCAGCAACACAGGAACCATCAAGATCCGAGGCTCTGGAGCAGTTAGCCTGTTCGGCCTTTATATTTCTTCTACTAGAGCACAAAGCGGAACCAACTCTACTTTCACAAACTCTGGACTTATTGAATTAGACAACCAAAATCCAAACGCTGAAACAGTAGGCGTAGCACTTGAGATTGCAGGTACCAACGTGGATGCAACAGCCTCAAGCACTACGTTTGAAAATTCTGGCACGGTAAAAATAAACAACTCATCAAGCCAAGCCAAAAACATTTCCCTTGATGGGCAGCAAAGAAACAGTCGATTTAACCTAAAAAACTCAGGGAAAATATTAGCTGCCACACAAGATGATACTAGTATTTATGCAAGCGCTAATGCAGTTTTAAATAATAGTGTTCTAGTTAATATCGAAAACACTAACGAGATCTTCGGCAAAATAATTGCTGAGAACACCACTGACGCACTCAAGCAAACATCCGGAAGTATTCGTGGCGACATATCATTAGGCAGCGGCAATGACACCCTCGAAGCCACAGGGGGGTTATTAACCGGGAAAATTTTGATGGGTGATGGAGATGATGAGGTAAAACTTGGAGACACAATCAACATCAGCGCTGTTCCTCAGATAGACGGTGGCTTAGGAACTGATACCCTAAACGTCACGAACATGACGATCCGCGGTTTCACCGCTGCAAGTAATGATGGTACCGGAAATCTAAATGAAACAAATAATATCAACGTTACTGGCTGGGAAAAAATCAATCTTAACAACAGCAGATTTACCCTAACTGGCAATGCCTTCGCCAGTACAAACACGGGTGTTTTGACGCTATCTAACGATGCCGTGCTGGGCATAGATAGCAGTAAGACCTCCCCTACCACGATCTATGGTGAAACCTCCAGTACAAACAGCACGATTACGCTAAACACTAATAGATTAGGTGACGTACTTACGTTAGATGGAAATTATTCCGCCACTAACGGAAAACTACTGGTCGAAACAGAAATGGGTGGTGACAATAGCGCCACCGATAAGCTTATTATTAGCGGTAGAGCAACTGGAAAAACTCAACTTGTCGTTAAAAATATTAACGGGCGAGGCGCAGCTACTGACCAAGGCATTCAGGTTATTCAGACCGGACAATCCGAGGCAAATGACACTTTCTTCTTGGCAGGGAATTATGTTTCAGCAGGCGCTTATGACTACTCACTAAATTTGCGCCAAAAAAATACGGCAAAAAACAACAGCAATTTCGACAATTGGTATCTAGAAAGTCGCCTCAGCCAAACCAACCCAACAGCTCAACCCACTCAACCCACTCAACGAGTCTATTCTCCAAACGTTGGCTCATATATCGCCAATGAGCTAGCAGGAAATTTTTTGTTTAACACCAGGCTGGAAGATCGCGAAGGCGCCAGCCGTTATCAAGATCTTGAAAAGAAACAGAATAATGTCTGGATGCGAGCTTACGGCAGCCATCAAAAATTCGATAGCGTATCTGATCAATTGAATACAAAAGGCAATAGCTTCGTCTATCAACTTGGGATCGGTTTAATTAAGCCCAGCCCCAATAACCAATTCAATATCGGCCTGATGGGGGGATACGGAACATATAAGGGCGACACCTACTCCAACCTGACCGACCGCAAATCCTCCTCAAAGGTTAGTGGTTACAGCATTGGCGTATATGGCACCTGGTATGCTAACCCCGATGATCAACGAGGCGCGTACATTGATAGTTGGATTTTATGGAATCATTTTAAAAATAAAGTGACGACTGCGGACAAAGACCAGCTGAACTATAATTCATCAGGCATAACGGCCTCTATAGAGGTGGGAAATAATTATCTATTCAATGACTACGGCAATAAAACCTTGTGGATTCAACCCCAAGCGCAATTAACTTATCAAGGTGTACACGCGCATAACTTCAAGGATAGTCAAGCGGTTCCAATAAAGCATGGCGATAGCAACATTCAAGCTCGACTGGGGGTAAAAACTTACCTTGAAATACCGACAGACTCAAACCGGTTGACTAGCTACAGACCATACATTGCCCTAAACTATATTCATAACTTCAAACCACACTCCATTCGAATAAATGATGTCAATTATGAAGCTGAGGGCAACAAAAACTTAGGTGAAGTTAAACTTGGTCTTGAGGGAAAAATCACCAAAAATAGCCAAATCTGGATTAATGCCGGCTATCTTTTTGGAAAATCTTCATATCAATCATATCAGGGTAATATAGGCTGGCAGTACAATTTTTAATTAGGCTGATTGCAGTCCCCAGCACTTTTATCCGGTCAACATAAAGCCACCTGCAGGTGGCTTTATGTTACTGTTTCGACAACAACCTTAAAGCAACCTTCGCAGTAAACGCCTCGTATTCTATCGGCAGTCCCACCTCAGCATCCGGCCCATTCTCCTGCCAATGCACCCATGACCGCTTCGTCGTCGCGTCATAGACGACCTTGAACAGGTGCGTTGGCACGGCCACCTGCCCTGCTCCGATCCGCTGTGAATTGTTGGCATACACCGGCCCGGTAAATACATAANCACCTGCCCTGCTCCGATCCGCTGTGAATTGTTGGCATACACCGGCCCGGTAAATACATAAACGTCACCCTTGGCCCGCATGATGTATTTACGGGTGTCTTCCTCGATCTTGTTCCACGGCCCGCTGTTTTGACGCTGGTCTTGCGGCACTATATTGGCCAGGCTGAAACTTTGCGCCATGGCGTCGGGCGTGTGCATATCAGCCGCCGGTGCCATGTGGCCACGGGCGTAGCCGGAGCCCCTGTAATCATCCAGCTTGGCCCGCTCCGTCGCCGGCAAGCGCCCTTCCTCATAGAACCGATCCTGTCGCTCAACGCTTTTCGCCTGTTCCAGCATCTTACGATTCAGACGCTGGGCGACAAACACAGGCGTCTTAGTCTGGCCACTGTGTAAGATCGCGAACGACGAAAAACACAGCTCACGCAGCCCAGTAGCAGCCGGTACTGCCGGCGGTTTACCCGGAAAGAACTGCGGGCAGTTTTTGAACGAGGTTTGAATAAACCCGGATTTTGTCGCAACTGGCGGCTGGCGGGCTACGGTCGTGGCCACTCGGCCAATGTCAAAATGCTCGAGCCCGACCAGATGGGCCAGCTCCGGATTGAAAAGCGTGGTGAAAAATGCGAATGACGCTGCCGTCGAGGTCAGAAGTAAACGGAAGGATTTACGATTGGACGGCTTTCTGGAGGTCTTGCGTTTGCTGCTTCTACGTGTTGCCATGCGGCGAGATTATAGATGCCCCCAAAGAAATATCTTGATGGCGCAACACAACACGTGATCTTAGTTTTGATGCATTGCAGCCATAAGCGGATGGCTTTCTTAGGTGTGAAAGCCATCCGCCCGGTTGCAAGGCAGGGCCGCACAACCGGTTGGGTCTCAACGGATCTCAGAGCCCACATTAAAATATTTGTCTGACCTTAGCTCTTGCGCAAGCTCAGCGATCGGCAAAGTGTTTTCTTTGGAATGCACGCGGGCAGAGATAGCCGCAAGGTTTACCAAGGCTTCCTTGCACTCGCATCGCGTCAACTGCAGCTCTTTGCTGACCAGCATCAAAACCGTCGCGATCAACTGGTTTGGAGATTTCAAAAGCGTGCCTATGAAGTTCGATAAAACAGAACCAACAAGGGCCTTAGTTGAGTCATCGAGCTCAGAAAATCGCGTCACGCCTGATTCAATCAGTCGCCTAAAATCCTCTTCTCGACCAGAGGGAACGCAGGTTTCAATAAACGCGAAATAGTCTCCATCAAAGACTATAGAATCAACAGCAGACTCATTCTGTTCGTAAAAGGCTGCGCCATTTTCCTCAGGGTTTCCGCCGTTCTTCTTGAGCTCCAGCACTTTAATAGCTAATGGCCGCAGCTCGGATAATAGAGCTACATAACCACCGGCAATCCGATTGTGAGCAGCCATAATGTCTTGGAAGTCACGCTTGAGACTCTGAATGGCATCCCCACCTTCAGGCAAGGAATAAAGCGATGGGATCAACAAGTAGCGAGACGACGCCGCAGATTCGTAGAAATTGGAAATCCGTTCGCGGAATGTCACTAACCTTTCTTGGATATCGTCCAAACTAATTAGACCAGAGTCCAAATAACGAATCAGCGCATCTCTGCCACCTACCGCATATGCCCGATCTATGCGATTCTCGATATAAGTCCCGTCGGTCACAATCTGGTTGAAGCTGCCAGCCAAGTTAGAAATTACGCTATTAATGCTCTGCGCCACGACGGCACGAGCAGCGTCATTGATACCCCTCTGCCTTTCCTGTTCGCGCCGCAGCGCTTCATCTTTTCTGACCTTGCGTTGGTTTAAGAGCCACGATAAAAGAGCTCCGATAATAGTAAGGCTGGTCGCGATGTCAACGCCAAATTGAATGTTTCTAAAAACTTCCATTTTCTTCTAAGCACAAATTAAGGAAGACGAAATTTAGAACAAAAATCATCAAATGAAATGCCAGAGGTGAACCATATATATCAGCCATATCGAACCTTCAGCATCTGACGGGATCGCCTTCAGTTCGTAGGCGGCAATCCCCCATTTTTAACGATCGTTACAAATGGGGAATTACTGCGGAGCCGGCGGGATTCTGCGCAATTGTGTAACGATGCAGCTATGCAAAGAAACATAATCCAGTACACGCGTCGCACGGGTTTGTTCATCGCATCCCGTCTGAACTTCTTCTGGTAGCTGATGCCAGTTTTTCCGGATCAACTCGTAAGCGTGACGCTGACTCGCAAGACATTGCATCATCGCCTCGCGCGAAAATCCGTCTGCGACATTCGCGCGTTTTTGACAAAGAACGTTGTAATCGTAGCGAGGTGGATCTAAAGCCCCCTGACTCCAAGACAGAGGGCTGAACGCGCAGAGGGCTAAAATCAGAAGTGAGCGTGGCAGAAATTTCATGGCATATCTCGATCTCGATTGACACGATGAGCATCTTGAGCACTGACCATGGCGTCGGTTTTTGATCGCAAGAGACGGCATCCGATGGTGTGCCAGAGCCGCTGATGCGGCCGAACGCCCAGCAACCGTTGAACTTGCCAGGTTGCGATAGCCCCGTTAAGGAGAACCGCAAGCGCAATGGCCAAGGCGGCGCCACGAGCACTATCTAAAGGCACCAATATTGCCAGACCAACGAGCATCACGGTGACTGTCACGGCATTCAACCTGCTCAGTTCGCCCATATGCGATGTCATACCTAACAACTCTGGTAACGCAGTGAAGCAAACCGCAGCGATCTGGCCAATAGCCAGAATCCTCAAGATCGTGGCACCGTCGCCATAACCTTCCCCAAACAATGACAGCAGCGTTTGCGGAAAAATCAGCATACAGATCGTAATAGGCAACGCGATACACAGGACAATCCCAATGGCCTGGGCAGCATTTTGCTCCATACCATCACGATCACCTTTTGCATGCAGCGCCGCGAACCTCGGAACAGCCATCGCTGTAACAGCACTGATCAACAGGTTGACAATGAGTGCGATACGCCAGGCTAGCGCAAAAAGACCAACATCATGTGCGGTCGCATAAATACCCAGAACAATTGCGGGTGCCGTTGCAAGCAAGAGTTTATTAATTTCCAGGGTAAAGAGCGAAAGCCCTGGCCTTAAGAGGGCCGGTGGCGACTGTCCTGGCTGCGCTGTTGACGGCTGTTTTGACAGAACGTGCCAAAGCAGCAAGCCTCCGGTGACCGCTGCCAACATAAAACTCACCGCGATCAAGATCAGTGTCATGTTCACCGTGAGCGTTCCGGTAATGACTGCGGGCAAGGTGATCAGACAAAATATGGCAGGCCAGAGCCATGAGTAAATAGCCTGGCTAAATCCGACACGATGCAAACCGGCCAGCGCCCCGGCAAAAACCGCCCCGACATTCTGGGGAATCAATGTAAGCGCACCGAGTATCAAAGGAAATGCCAGATCGGGTTTGTTCAGTATTTCGCTCGCAAGGTAGCTGGCGCCCACAGCTAGCAAAAGCGCAGCTACACTTGACGCAAGCAGCACCAGACGCAGGGCATGCCAGATGCTGACTCGCGTGGTCTCATGTCGATCACAGGCGATGTCCATTGCCAGCTGCCTTGTCAACGCCTGATCAACACCGAGTCGCCCAAATCCGGCGAGTGCGGTCATAAAACTAAAGACGATGTAAAACCGCCCGGTATCAGTGACAGCCAGGGATGCTGCAATCAGCAGGTGAAACCCATAGCGAAACGGCAGATCAAGCATTCGTATGCTTAAACTGATCAGAGATCCCCGAGCCATGGACTGTTTCATATAGGAGTCGACCTACTGCTGCGCATGCAAAACGAAAAGCGTAACCGTCTGGGGGGGTAAGGTTGCTTGCAAGCGACTGTCCGTGTAGGACGTATCTTCCAGACGAGCCAGTTGATTATCGCGAAGTTGCCAGACTTCCACGCGACCGTGAGGCGTGTAGTTAAGAATTTCAAGCGTCGCATCAGCTTCTCGCTGGAGTTGCTTGTTGATGACCATGACCGTCATCGCATCATCCTGTTCACGCAAGGCCGCGAAGGCCGATACTTGGTCGGGATCGGGCGTTGTAGCGCCAATACTCAGGGAACCAAATTCGCCCCCTTGATCATCGTAATTGCGATATAACTTCATCGCCTTGTAAACGGGGGTGTCCGGGGCGGGCGCAGCCCAGCGCGTTGCGATATCAAGGCGTTCACGACCAAAAATACCCAAGAGATCTGCCTGGGCAGTCGCCCCGTTCATGAGTGTGTCACCGCCCCAGTTGTACTCTGTAAGTGCGATCGGTGTCCCAGGATGGTAGTACGTGTCAACCCATTGACGCATCCTGGGAATCAGGGCCACCACGTCGTTAATCCATGTCGGATCGCGATAGTTCAGATCCCATAGGTTGCGAGTCGAGCGATTACGGGCGAGCGCAACGTCTGTGGAGTCCGTGATTTCGGATTCGCTGTATTCACCGCTTTGTGGGTAAAAATGCAGACTGAATACGTCTACCGGTTTACCGGCACGTTTCCATTGAGTCAGCATCCAGGGAACATAGTCCATTCCGCCAGTCTGATTCGTGCGATCCGGGGTGTGATCCAATCCGTGAACAGATGAGTACTGCTGGTCAAAACCGCTGTAGTTGTAACCAAACCAACCCCACTCTTCCGGCGCCACGACCAAAGCATCCGGGTCGACAGCCTTGACGACATTGGAATATGCAATGACCTTGTTGGCAATTTCACTGGCGTGAGCCCCTGTCGGATGAATGTCGCGATGGGTGAGATGCCAAAGGCTAGGCTCATTATCCATGATGTAGTAACGCACACCGCCAGCATTGGCCTTGCCAAAACGTTGTGTCAGCCGCGCCACGCGCTCGAGTTCATCCTGCGGACCATGAGTGACAGATGCATCATCCGGATCGTTATTCGTGAGAAGGTCGCCATTCAACAGCACACCATTACCAGCATCGGCCAAGCCTTCAGCATCATTGTCCTGCTGCGCACCGTACTTTGCGATCGAAAAGCTGGAAAGACGCTCTCGATCTTTGCCAAGTTTGGCGACTCTGCCGATCATCGAAAGCGTCACCATAGGCTGTGCATTGGCCGCCTGGGTCAGCCTAACAAACTCCTCACCAAACTGATCATAAATATCATCGGGGTTCACTGGCAGACTTTGAAAGAACCAGTCTTTTCCTGCGTGACGAGCGTTCAAACGCCAGTTATACGCAGACGCACTGTTACCTCCGGACCGGTTGATCGGTGCCCTGAGGTCTTTCAACGTTTGCGTCGTACCGAAACTGACGCCATAAATAAGAGGACTGATCGGATGCCGGTTCACATTCGCATCAATCGTGATCGTCACGTCTAATGGAGAACTGGGACTGTCGGCCGCACTCTCTGTCACGACAAATAACGTAGCAAGCGCGATTGGCAAAATCAGCGAACGAAACTTATGAGTAAGCATTCGGGACATATAAAGGCCTGGACTCAGAAATGGTGTCAAGGTCACCTGCGAACCAGACATACACAAAAATTGCAAAAATGACCACACTTTCTCCTGGCGTAAGCGTGACCGGATAGAAAGGAGAAATCATCAGAACATAAATCAGGTAATCACGCAGCGAACCCAGAAAGTCATCTTCGACATAAGGAACCTCTGAACAAGTC
>NZ_NIQA01000030.1 GCF_002236805.1 Pusillimonas sp. T2
TGCGTATTTCGGCGAACGTGACCGGCCATTTCGGGTGAACGTGACCGCTTGCGCAGCGTGTGGTGTTGCGCGGTTAAATTCTAATGCAGTCGGTCACGTTGGGTCTGTTTTTTGCTCCTTTTCAGTGGTTTTTGGCTTGATCTGTCGGAGGGAGTCTCCGGTCAGGGTGAAGCGATGATGACGTTGCATCAAACGATCCAGAATGGCGTCGGCGACCGTCGCATCACCGATCCACGCGTGCCAGTGCTCGATCGGCAATTGACTGGTAATGATGGTGGCGCGGTGCGCCGCGCGGTCGTCAATAATTTCAAGCAGATCCGATCGCGTCGTACTGTCCAGATCGCCCATGCCCCAGTCATCCAGAACCAGCACGTCCGTTTTAGCCAGTTGCAGCAGCCATCTGCCGAAGATGCCGCTGCCGTGGCGGATGCGTAGCTCCTCAGACAAGCGAGGTACCCGCTGGTACAAGGCCGAGTAACCGCGTCGGCAAGCATACTGCGCCAGTGCGCAGGCCAACCACGACTTGCCTGCCCCTGTGGGCCCGCTGATCAGAATGCTCTGGCCTGAGGCGACCCAATCGCCCAGCGCCACGCTCATCACGACACGCCTGTCCAGTCCACGGGCAGGTCGGGTGTCAATGTCTTCAATGGCAGCCTGGGGGTATTTGAGCTTGGCTTGCTTTAATAGCCGGGCTTGTTTGCGATCGCTGCGATGGTGGGTTTCGCGATCGATCAACAGGGCCAGGCGCTCCTCGAAGCTCATGGCCCCCAGGCCGGGTTGGGCCAGTTGCTCTTCAAGACCTGCGGCCAAGCCATCAAGTTTCAGGGCACGCAGTTGTGCCAGGGTAGTGTGCATCATCATGTCAAGATCCTTATTGATAATAGTTGGGGCCACGAACATGCTCGTGCGCAGGGCTGACCCATTGCGTTGCGCCTGCCGATACGGCCGTGGTTCGATCCTGGTTATTGACCAAGATGTCGCGTACATGCCGATACCGGTAGGCACCTAACTGCAATGCCAAGGTGCATGCAGCTTCCAATCGGTCTTTACCGTAACGTTTGGCCAGTGAGAGCAAGCCCAGGCAGGTGCGGTAACCTTGCTCGGGATGTTTGTTCTGTTCCAGAATACGTGTCACGGTCAGCCCGGTTGCCGGACCAATGTCTTGCGCCCAGTGGATGAGCCGTTGGGGTGTCCATTCCATATGGGCGCGGTGCGCTGCTGGCATATGCGCCGCTACCGTGGTGAAGCCACCGCGTTGGCTGGAACGTAAATGACTGGCCACTCGCTGGCCACGATGCAGAACCTCGACAGTATGTTTTGTGACGCGCGCCTCAACGGTTTGGCCGACCAGCGCCTGCGGAACACTGTAACGATGCCCCTGAACTTCAACGTGGTAATCGATATGCACCTTGACAGTTTTAAAGTGTGCCAGCTCATAAGGTTGCGCCGGCAGCGGCTGCAACGCCGGAGCATCCAATGCAGCGAAGGCACTGGCCCGGCACCCAGGCAATTTCTGGAACGGCCTTTGATTTAACTGCTCCAGCAGGGGCGAGATGGCCTCATTGACCTGTAGCAAGCTGCTGAATCGCTGGTGACGTAACCGGGCCAGTATCCAGCGTTCAACGACTTGTACGGCCGACTCCACTTTGCTTTTATCTTGCGGATGGTAAGGCCGTGCCGGCAAGATTGAGGTGCCATAGTGACGTGCGAAGTCCTGCACCGTTTCATTGCTGCGTGGCTCGTAACGATCCGGGTTGGCAATCAGGGCGCGTGGATTATCAGGCACAATCAGTTGCGGCACCCCGCCCAGGAATTTTAGGGCCCTGCCGGTGGCATCGAGCCAATCGGCCATCGTTTCCCGTTCCGTCGCCCAGGCGAACGTATAGCTGGAAGCGCCCATAGCAGCCACGAAGATATGCGCCCGCCCGCCGTCGGCCACCGCAATCGTTGGCCCGGCATAGTCAATAAACAGCTTCTCGCCTGCACGATGGGTTTGACGCATTGAGCGCTTGAGCTGTTTAACGAAGGCCCTGTAATGGTTACAGAACTGCGTATATCGATAGGTTTGGCGGTCGGCATACTCGGTCTGGTATTCGTCCCACAGCAGCATGAGGGTCACGCCTTTGCGCTGCAACTCCTGATGGATTCGACCGTAGTCTGGCAGCACGTAGTCCGACCGCTTGACCGGCTTGCTCAGCAAACGGTGTTCTAGTTGCGTTTCGTCAAGGTCCCGAATCGACGCCCAGTCCAGCCCCGCCGCGTTGGCCAGACCGGTGTATTTGGCAACGACCCCTTTGGATATGTGCAATGCCGTCGCAATGTGCTCGTGCGACAACCTGGCCTGCAATTTGAGGCGCAGTACATCTTTAATCTTACGCATAGTCATCCTTTGCGCGGGCATTGGCTTCTCCGGGAAAAACCGGCAAGCGTACCCGCTTTAAGTTCGTTCTATGCGCAACACCGTCACGCCGCTGTAGGGTGCCGTCACGGCATCGTGACCGACCATTTCGCTATCGTGACCGCTCGTTTCGGTCAAAGGCAAAAATCGGTCACGTTCAGCCGAAATGGGCGGTCACGTTGGAGCGAAACCGTCGGTCACGTTCGGCCGAAATCAGTGGTCACGTTGCTCCGAAATACCCA
>NZ_NIQA01000031.1 GCF_002236805.1 Pusillimonas sp. T2
ACCAATACGCCAGACTTGACGTAATTGATCCATTTCCCCCATTATTCCAAGGCGGCCAGATTCATGGCTAAATCTTGGTCATGGGTATTCCACGGCAACAATGCTTCAATTTCATCGACGGTCGTCGCCAACGGCAGGCGTTCCACTACAAACCGCAGCCACGCGTAAGGCTCGCGGCCATTGGCTTTGGCCGTCTCCAGCAGCGAGTACAGTACCGCACTGGCATGAGCGCCCGCAGGTGTGTCAGAGAAGAGCCACGCTTTTCGACCCACCACGAAGGGCCTGATGGCCGATTCGGCGGGGTTGTTGTCGATGGGCAAGTCCCCCCGCTCGGTATACCGGACCAGCCGGGACCAGACCTTGTGCAAGTACCCCAGCGCTTCGCCCAGTTTGCTCTTCGGGGTGACCACGGGCAAGGTGTCATCGAGCCAGGTGCGCAGTTTTTGCAGCACCGGCAGGCTACGGGTTTGCCGGGCCTCGAAGCGTTCGGCATCAGAGGCGTCTTTGAGCTGGGCTTCTATGCGATACAGTTTACCGAACAGGTCCAGCGCATGATCGGCGCGGGCACTTTTGCCATTGGGGCTGGAACGTTTGGCTTGAACAAACTTTCTACGGGCATGAGCGGCACAGGCCAAGTGTTCGACACCCGCCCCACGCGCCACGGGCGCATAACCCTCGTACCCGTCCGTCATCAGGTAACCCTGCCAGCCTTCGAGCAGGCGCACCGGAATCTGCCCCGAACGGCTCGAATGGTAGTCAAACAGCACCACCGGTTTGCCCGGCGGCCCGCCGCGTTGCACCCACATATAACTGGTGCTCGTCGGACTTCGTCCGGGCTCTTTCAGTACCTGGACCGTAGTTTCGTCCATATAGATGACGGGGCTGTCGAGCAAGGCATCGCGAGCCAGGTTGTGCAGCGGCTGCAGGGCCTGGGCCAGTTTGATGATGCCTCGGGCCAGACTTTGGCGGGGTACGTCAACGCCGTGACGGGCCAGCACTTTTTCAAAGCGCGCCAGCGGCAAGCCGTCAACGTATTTCACCACGGCCAGCATCGCCAGGAAACCGGCGCTGAAGTTGCTGCGGGGCAGCACCTGAGCCGGGGCCGGCATTTGCACCGGCGCCTGATCGCCTTTAACGCAGGCATAACGCGGGCGCACGGTACGAATCACCCGGATCTGCATGGGCACGATATCGAGCTGTTCGCTGACGTCTTCGCCGATGCGCACCATGGGCGTGCCGCAATCACACACGCGCTGCTCTTCGGGCACGTCAATGACGTGTTCGATACGCGGCAATTCGGGGGGCAGCGCGCGACGGTGCCCCCGCTTGGGTTTCTTTTTATCGCCCGACGCTTTACCCGAATCTGTGTCGTCGCTGTCGTCGTCGTGCTCGTCAGGCGTTTGAGGCGCCTGATCGACCAGGGTTTCGGCTTCGTTGAACAGCTCGCCCTGATGCGATTCGCTACTGGGGCCGAAGCGCCGATGGCGGCTCAAGCGCCATTGCTCGAGAATGTACTGGATTTTTTCGGCAACGCCGGCGGCAATGCCCTCGTCGATCTTGGCTTGCATGTCTGCAGCCAGTTCGGCAGCGACACGGCGTTCAATCCGTTCGCGCTCAATGGCGATTTGGCGTTGGTAGTCAGCCTCAAGCGCCTGGCGATGGACTTCGAGTTGGGCGTGAAGTTGCGATTGAACCAACGCCTGAATGTCAGGCTCGAGATTGGCCCGTAACAGGGCCAGCATGCGTTCACGCTCAGCCTGCAACGCCGTTTCAAACGCCTCGACAGAGGTCGGCAAATCAACCGATTTGACGCGTGAAGAACGATTGGAATTGAGGGCGGCGGCATGCGTTTCAGACATGCCGTATTATACCTCATAAAGTCATATAACTGATTGATAATTCAATGTTTTATGCGGATAATTTGCCCATAAATCAAAGCCTTCCAACAACCACTCAAGCTCCCTGAGATCGATCGTCTGCGTCGCTGGACAATCGCCCGAAGGCCAGGCAAACCGGTCTTTCTCAAGGCGCTTTTGCCACAGACAGAACCCCCCCTCTGTCACACTAGTTG
>NZ_NIQA01000052.1 GCF_002236805.1 Pusillimonas sp. T2
CCGGATTGGCAAAAATCAATCAACGTAACTCATGCCATGAAAGCATGGTAATTGAACCTCCTGCACTAAGATAATAAATAGATCCAACAGGAATTATTAATGTAAAAGTAGCGACTTCATTTGCAGCTGTGCCAAGGAAATACGATCTTATCTGACCGTCGATGACAAAAACAGAATTTGCCGCGGAGCTCTGCACGTATATTGATACTTGTATCGGCCGTGACGTCGTATTCTGATAACCAACATTATTTCCTCTAGATCCAGTAACGTTTTGCCATGATTGGGCGCTGCCAATTCCTGGTCCTCGCCACACCCCGGATTGGCAA
>NZ_NIQA01000053.1 GCF_002236805.1 Pusillimonas sp. T2
CGGATTGGCAAAAAAAAAACAGCACGTTAGACCAAAACTCTACTCACAAATAATTATGTATTGGCAAGTCCCGTTATATATAAATCCGTTCGTGCTTGGCCAGTAATCGCGATAACCGCAACTGACAATACGATTATTATCCGCCAGTGCGAACTGGCCACCAAAATGATCTGGATAATTGCCGTGATAATTCGTCCCTGATGAAACGAGCCATTTGCATAGTTGCTGTGTTTTACCGAGTGGTAAAGGTATTTGTTGGCCATGACTTATCATGCCCGTAGCTACCACCGTATTACTCCCTTTCCACGCACCGGATTGGCAA
>NZ_NIQA01000032.1 GCF_002236805.1 Pusillimonas sp. T2
GTAAGCGTGTGGCCAACCCCATCTTGAACCTGATAACGTCGTGTTAGAGCATACGTGTCCATTTATTTTTCCATGGACACGTATGCACCAAGAGACTAACGGTCGGCGCCAACGCCGCAAACACTCCCCCGCGTACAAGGCCGAACTGGTCCAGCTGTGCTTGAACAGTGGTGCCTCGCTGGCCTCGATCGCACTGGACCACGGCCTGAATGCGAACCTTCTGCGCCGTTGGGTCATCGAACATGAACGTCTGGGGCTACATACCATTGAGGATGCCTCCACAGACACGGCACCTGTGCCAGCACCTGCGGGTGTATTGCCTGAGTTTATCCCTTTGGTACGGCCAACGTCGACCTCGTCGGTGATGCCCGCCTCAACGCAGCGTCACCTGCGCGCCCCAGCGGCTGACGCTACGGTGCGTGTCGAACTGACCGCCCCGCAGTTAAACATCACCCTGCATTGGCCGTCTTCCAACAGCCTGGCACTGGCACACGTGTTGCGGGAATTGATGGCATGATCCGTATCGACCAGGTCTGGATGGCTGTGGAGCCCCTGGATATGCGTGCCGGTGCCGATACGGCCCTGGCGCGGGTCGTTCGCGTGTTCGGTGCTGCCCACCCACATCATGCGTATGTGTTTGCCAACAAACGGGCCAATCGCATGAAGGTATTGGTGCATGATGGCATCGGCGTGTGGTTGGTGGCACGGCGTCTGAATCAAGGCCATTTCGTGTGGTCAAATGATGGCCATGGCACGGTATCGCTGACGCACGAGCAGCTCGATGCCCTGGTACTGGGCTTGCCCTGGCAGCGTATTGGTCAGGCCGGAATTATCAGCCTGGTTTGACCCTAAAAGATTGTCATTACGCAATCGGGGACGTTGCCAATAGCGGGGCTCCAGGCCCTGTGCAACACTACGCCTCATGATGACCAGTACGCCCGATGACCTTGACCAGCTAGACGCGCCCCAGTTGCGCGAGCTGGCGCGTCAGCTCATGCAGGCCAATGCACGCAAAGATCAGGACATTACGTTCAAAGCGGCCCGTATCACGGCGCTGACCCACGAGATTGCCATCTTGCGCCGACACAAGTTCGGCCAAAAAAGCGAGCAGTTCAGCGGGGAGCAGGCGTTGTTGTTTGACGAGGCCGTGGGCGAAGACCTTGAGGCCATCGAACGCGAGCTCAATAAACTTAAAAATCAGTCTGCGGCGGGCGAACCTCGCGATAAACCGCGCCGCGCCGCCTTGCCGCCCGAGTTACCTCGCACCACCATCCACCATGAACCCGCATCCACCACCTGCGACTGCGGCTGTCAGCTCAAGCGTATCCGGGAAGACGTCAGCGAGAAGCTGGACTACACCCCGGGCACGTTCACCGTTGAGCGTCATGTGCGTGGGGTCTGGGCGTGTACCCACTGCCAGTCGATGACGCAGGCCTCG
>NZ_NIQA01000033.1 GCF_002236805.1 Pusillimonas sp. T2
ACACCGGCGCCGACGGTACGGCCACCTTCGCGGATCGCGAAGCGCAGACCTTCTTCCATAGCGATCGGAGCGATCAGCTTGACAGTCATCGAGACATTATCGCCAGGCAGAACCATTTCTTTGTCTGCGCCCAGGTCAATCGTACCGGTAACGTCAGTAGTACGGAAGTAGAACTGAGGACGGTAGCCATTGAAGAACGGCGTGTGACGGCCACCTTCGTCTTTGGACAGAATGTACACCTCGGCGGTGAACTCGGTGTGCGGCTTGATCGAGCCGGGCTTGGCCAGAACTTGACCACGCTCAACGTCTTCACGCTTGGTACCGCGCAGCAATACACCAACGTTGTCGCCAGCTTGGCCTTGGTCCAGCAACTTGCGGAACATTTCAACGCCCGTGCAAGTCGTCTTGACGGTGTCTTTGATACCAACGATTTCGATCTCTTCGCCGACTTTGACGATACCGCGCTCGATACGGCCAGTCACTACAGTACCGCGACCCGAGATCGAGAATACGTCTTCAACAGGCATCAGGAATGTACCGTCAACCGCACGCTCAGGCGTGGGGATGTAGGTGTCCAGTGCTTCAGCCAGTTTCAGGATGGCTTCTTTACCCAATGGGCCTTCGTCGCCTTCCAGTGCCAGCTTGGCCGAACCCTTGATGATGGGGGTGTCGTCGCCGGGGAAGTCGTACTTGGACAGCAGCTCGCGCACTTCCATTTCGACCAGCTCGAGCAACTCTTCGTCGTCGACCATGTCGGCTTTGTTCAGGAACACGATGATATAAGGCACGCCAACCTGACGGCTCAGCAGAATGTGTTCACGTGTTTGGGGCATTGGGCCGTCAGCGGCCGATACCACCAAAATCGCGCCGTCCATCTGGGCGGCACCCGTAATCATGTTCTTGACGTAGTCGGCGTGGCCGGGGCAGTCAACGTGAGCATAGTGACGGGCTGCAGTTTCGTACTCAACGTGCGAGGTATTGATCGTAATACCACGGGCCTTTTCTTCGGGAGCTGCGTCAATTTGCGAGTAGTCTTTGGCTTCACCACCGAAGGCCTTGGACAATACTGTTGTGATCGCTGCGGTCAGCGTCGTTTTGCCGTGGTCAACGTGACCGATCGTGCCGACGTTTACGTGCGGTTTGGTCCGCTCAAACTTACCTTTTGCCATG
>NZ_NIQA01000034.1 GCF_002236805.1 Pusillimonas sp. T2
ACTGTCCAGTTTGAAGCGGCTCGCAGCCTGGGGGACGTTTGGGCGCTCACCGTCATCTGGAAACAGCTTGGTCTTGATCGCCTGCGCCAGGTCCTGGGTCAACGAAGTCGTCATCGCATCGATCTCGAAGCCTTATTGCGCTTGATGGTCATGAATCGGTTATGCGATGCCGACTCCAAGCTGGGGACGCTGCGCTGGGCACAAACGGTCAGCCTTCCGGACATGACGCTTGACGCGGTCAGCCATCAGCACCTGCTGCGCGCCATGGATGCTTTGGTCGAGCATAAAGACGTCATTGATCAGGTGCTGGCCGACGCGGTACGCCCCTTGGTCAATGACGAGCTCTCGGTGGTCTTTTACGACATGACGACCATTCGTGCCCAAGGGTTGACCGAGAGCGAAGACGATCTGCGCCGGTTTGGCAAATCCAAGGAAGGCGGAATCGGGCGTCAATTCATGCTCGGGCTGATCCAGACCGCTGAAGGCATTCCGCTGTATCACGAGGTCTTCCCGGGTAATACCGCCGAAGTCAGCACCTTGAAGGCATCCTTGCTCAAGGTGCTCGAGCGCTTCCCGATCAAGCGCGTTATTGCCGTGGCAGACCGGGGCCTGCTCTCGCTCGATAATCTGGAAGATCTGCAAAAACTTGTCTTGCCTTCGGGCAAACCGCTGGAGTTCATTCTGGCTGTTCCCGGCCGTCGCTACAACGAGTTTGCCGAACTGCTGGCGCCTTTTAACGAGAAGACGCAAAGCACCGATGAGTCCGAGGTGATCGGTGAGCTTGAGTGGAACGATCTTCGCCTGGTCGTCGCACATGATCGCCACCGGGCCGCCGATCAAACGGCCGAACGTGACGCCACCATCGCACAACTGGAAGCCCAGGCCGCTCAATGGGTTGGCAAGCTGGACGCCCAGGACGAAGGGGCGCGAAGTCGTGGCCGAAAGTTGTCCGATGGCGGTGTGCGGGCGCGGTTTTATCACGAGGTTGCCGAACAGCGTCTGCGGCGCATCATCCGGGTCGATCTGAAAAGCGAGTTGTTCACCTATGACATCGACCAGAACGCCTTGGCGCTGGCTCGGGCTATGGATGGCAAATTGCTGCTGGTGACCAATACGCCAGACTTGACG
>NZ_NIQA01000035.1 GCF_002236805.1 Pusillimonas sp. T2
CAGTCGATGACGCAGGCCTCGATGCCTGCATACATCATCGACAAAGGCATCGCCGCAGTGGGGTTGCTGGCCCATATCCTGATCTCCAAATATGCCGATCATTTGCCCCTGTATCGCCAGGAAGCGATCTTCAAGCGCGACGGCATGCACATCCCGCGCTCGAGCATGGCGCAGTGGGTCGGGCAATGCGGCCATGAACTGCAACCGCTGGTCGATGCCTTGCGGCGCTGTGTTTTAGAGCACCGCATCATTCAGGCTGACGAGACCCCGGTGCGCATGCTCAAGCCGGGCAGCGGTAAAACGCATAAGGCCTACCTCTGGACATACGCCCCGGGTCAGTTCGAATCCTTGAAGGCCGTTATTTACGACTTCAACGAAGGTCGAGCGGGCCTATACGCCCGTGAGTTCCTGGGGGACTGGCAAGGTCAGTTAGTGGTGGATGATTATGCCGGCTACAACGCCTTGTTCCGCCAGGGGGTGACCGAGCTCGGTTGCATGGCCCACGCGCGTCGAAAATTCTTCGACCTGCACAAGAACAACCAGAGCCCTGTGGGTCAACGGGCTCTGGAATTGATTGGCGAACTTTACGCGATCGAGCGCGAGGCAGCGCCCCTGTCACCAGCCCGACGCCTGGCGCTACGACAAGAAAAAGCCAAGCCCCTGGCCGATGCCCTGCACACCTGGATGCTGGCCCAGCGCCAGCGGGTATTAAATGGCACCGGCACCGCCAAAGCGCTCGATTACAGCCTGAAACGCTGGGCGGCACTGACCCGCTATCTGGACGATCCATTCATCCCAATCGATAACAACCACATCGAGCAGCAGATCAGACCCGTGGCCATCGGTCGAAACAATTGGTTATTTGCCGGTTCATTGCGGGCGGGCAAACGCGCGGCCGCAATCATGAGTCTGATTCAATCGGCCAAGCTCAATGGTCTGAACCCGCATACCTATCTGAAGGATGTGCTCACACGCCTGCCCACGCATCCGAACAGCCGGATCGACGAGCTATTGCCGCATAACTGGGTGGCACCTCAGGCCGACGACGTCGACGCTGTTTCTGAAAAAATTTGCGCTTGAGATAGGGAGGGGAATGTAGTTCCCCAGCCGCTTAC
>NZ_NIQA01000036.1 GCF_002236805.1 Pusillimonas sp. T2
ATGAAACAGATGGCCATCACCTTGATCGATGAAGCGATATCGGTTGGCGCGCGTTGCCATAAGGCCTGTGAGGTTATCGGGATTACCTGCCGAACCCTGCGCCGTTGGCGCAGTGTTGACACGTTGCTTGACCGACGCCAGCAGCCCACTGCCCGGCACCACACGCATGCGCTGAGTGGTGCAGAAAAAGCCCGGATTCTGGCTCTGTGCAATAGCCCCGAACACCAAAGCCTGCCACCCTCGCAGATCGTTCCGCGTTTGGCTGATCTGGGCGTTTATATTGCATCTGAGTCCAGTTTTTACCGGGTGCTGAAAGCACACGGTCAATTGAACCGGCGCGGCCGTGCGCAACCACCCCGCCAGGTGCCTGCGCCTAAAGCGTGGGTGGCCACCGGGCCTAACCAGGTCTGGACGTGGGACATCACCTACTTGCCCGGCGCAATACGTGGGCAGTTTTACCGTCTTTACATGATTATTGATGTCTATAGCCGCATGATCATGGGGTGGGAAATTCACACTGAAGAACTGGCATTGCATGCCGCGAACTTGATCGACAAGGCGTGTTTGCGCCATGGGGTGCGTCGTGATCAGTTGGTGCTGCATTCGGATAATGGCAGCCCTATGAAAGGGGCCACGATGTTGGCGACCCTGCAAAAACTGGGGGTCGTACCATCGTTTAGTCGTCCGTCGGTCAGCAACGACAACCCGTATTCCGAGGCCTTGTTCAAGACCTTGAAATACACCCCGGCG
>NZ_NIQA01000037.1 GCF_002236805.1 Pusillimonas sp. T2
TCCGCGCGACTTTCTCAGGGACTGGATTGGTTGGCTGATGGTCGATGAGTATTCCGGCTACAAGGCATTGTGGGCGGGCGGCGTAACCGAGCTTGGATGTCTTGCCCATGCGAGACGGAAATTCTTCGATCTGCACGCGGCCAACCAAAGTCCGGAAGCGGCCGAGGCGCTCAGCCGCATCGGTGAGCTGTACGCGCTTGAACAAAGCGCGCGCGAGGCCACGCCCGCGGCGCGTGCCGCGCTGCGCGCGCAGCACGCCGTGCCGCGTCTGGAGGCGCTGCATCTGTGGCTGCTCGCCACCCGCCAGCGTGCCGCCGACGGCTCCGCGCTCGCACGCGCCCTCGACTACAGTCTGAGGCGTTGGCCGGCGCTGTCGCGCTATGCCACGCGCGGCGACCTGCCCATCGACAATAATCCGATTGAGAATGCCATCCGGCCGATCGCCCTAGGCAAGAAGAATTGGCTCTTCGCCGGTTCGGAAGCCGCCGGCCGCCGCGCCGCCGCAATCCAGTCGCTGCTCGCCACCGCGAAGGCCAACGGACTCGAGCCCATGGCCTGGCTGACTGACACGTTGGAGAAACTGCCCACGTGGCCCAACAGCCGCGTTGACGAGCTGCTGCCGATCAGAAAAACTGACTCCCGGCAAGCATAGGGG
>NZ_NIQA01000004.1 GCF_002236805.1 Pusillimonas sp. T2
GTAGCCGCCTGCCTTGCCCCAAGGCTCCGCGCTCGTGCAGTACACTTGGACTTCGGGTGCGCTCAGCGGTGAGAGGGTGCGTTCAGCGGTGAGAAAGTGACTGTAGTGGTTGGCCCGGACAGTAGGTAGAGCAGTAGGCAAAGATCAATGGGTCAAGATCAGTGGGTAAAGATCATTCCCAGCGTTGCTGGTACGAAAACACAGGCAAACGCCAATGGAAGCGGATGGCCAACATGCGAAACGCCACACCGCAGCCAAAACAGACCAGCATCGTGATGTTCTCGCCAACGCCTACCCATTGCATGAGCAAGAATAGAACACATACAAACAACGACACACTGGCGTAGAGTTCGCGGCGAAACACTACCGGTACCTGGTTGCACAATACATCGCGCATGACGCCGCCGCTAATGCCTGTCAGCATGCCCGAAATAATGACAACCACAATGGGGTAGTCGAGCGTCAGTGCAATGGTGCAGCCAATAACCGAAAATGCAACCAGCCCTAAAGCGTCCAGCATTAGAAACAATTGCTTGAGCCGAAGCATGTATCGTGCAACTAGCGTCGTCAGCAGTCCTGCTGACAGCACGATATAGACATACTCGGGGTGTTGGGTCCAACCTATGGGGTAGTTGCCCAACGTAACGTCGCGGATAGTCCCGCCGCCTAAGGCGGTCACAAAAGCAATTACCGCTACACCAAAAATGTCCATACGTCTGCGCCCTGCGGCCAGCGCACCCGACATTGCTTCGGCAGTAATCGCGATCAAATAAATGATCAACATCATATTGATGTCGAGATTGCTAAAAGGGTGCAGCGCGCTGGATAGACTGTCCATGAGGGTTCTGGGTAAGTTGACGAGTATCAGGCCCGTAATAGAAGGGCAGGTTAAAATATACTGAAATTAATTGCTACTGATGATTTGGAGGGTCTATGACCGAAGCACTACCGCCGGAAGAAAACAAAGGCTTGTCACTCAAGTGGCTGACGCACATTATTTATGGCTTGTTCGCCTTGGGTGTGCTTAGTGCCGGTTTTATCGGTGTAGCTACAATCGCGGCCATGGTGCTGGCTTATCTAAAGCGCAGTGATGCCGCAGGCACAATTTATGCCGTGCATTTCGACTGGGTCATTAAAACATTCTGGTGGGGTCTGCTCTGGGTCATTGTCAGTGCTTTGCTGACCTTTGTTTTTATCGGCTGGCTTACTGGCCTGGCTGCTGTGATTTGGGTGGTTTATAGGCTGATTAAAGGCTGGCTGGCCCTCCTTGAAGGCACTGCCCCCAGTCCCGAAATCTAACGCACTTTTTGGCCCCAAAAAAACTTCACCCCAAAGGTTGGCATAATGTCCAACGTTTGGGGTGAAGTTCGTGGTGCAGGCTTGTTAACGCAAACCTGTGCCGCTGTTTACTTCAAATGGGCGCTGACCAGCTTGGTCATTTCGAACATAGAGACCTGGTCTTTACCAAAAATAGGGCGCAGTTTGTCATCGGCATTGATGTTGCGACGGTTTTTGGGGTCTTGCAAATCGTTCTTTTTGATGTAGTCCCAAAGTTTTTTAGTAACTTCGGTACGCGGCAACGGTTCGGCGCCAACAACAGCAGCCAAAGTAGCGCTGGGGGTAAGGGGCTTCATGAATGCTGCGTTGGGTTTACGCGCGGTTTTTTCGGTGGTTGCCATATGTTATTTGCTCCTGTTAGTAAAGGTCAGGCACGAGCATAACGCTTCTTGAGCCCGACAGCAAAAGTGTTTGTACCTTATTTTTCTGAATTGCGCATCGGGAAATTCTTTTGGTTAGCCCCTGCAACGTTACCATACGCGGTGCTTTCGACTAAATATTAACGAGGTTTTCATGAGTTCCGACATTTCGACATTGACCATTACACGTCCCGACGATTGGCACTTGCATCTGCGTGATGGCGAGATGCTGCAGTCGGTGGTGGCCGATAGTGCCCGCCAATTTGCGCGGGCCATTGTCATGCCGAACCTTACTCCGCCTGTGACCACAGTGGCTGCTGCTCGGGCTTACCGCGAACGCATACTCCAGGCGCTAGCGGCAAACGGCTTGTCTGGCGACGCTTTCCAGCCGCTCATGACGTTATATCTCACGGACAATACCTCACCCGAAGAGATTCGTCTTGCAGCCGATAGTGATGTTGTGTTTGGTGTGAAGCTGTACCCGGCTGGTGCAACAACCAACTCTGATGCCGGTGTTACCGATTTGCTGGGCCATTGCGTTAAGGCGCTGGAAGCGATGCAGGACAAGGGGCTGCCGTTGCTGGTGCATGGCGAAGTCACTGATCCGTCTGTCGATATCTTTGATCGCGAAGCTGTCTTTATTGACCGCGTCATGATTCCGTTACGCAAGGCGTTTCCGCAACTTAAGGTGGTGTTTGAGCACCTGACGACGCAACAAGGCGTTGAGTACGTTCGCGATGCCGAGGGCCCGGTCGGCGCCACAATTACGGCGCACCACTTGCTCTACAACCGCAATGCGCTTTTCCGGGGCGGTATGCGCCCGCATTGGTATTGCTTGCCGGTTCTCAAACGCGAGCAGCACCGTTTGGCGCTTTTGCAAGCCGCGACAAGCCAAAGTAATCGTTTCTTTTTGGGTACCGACAGCGCACCTCATGCCCGAGGCCTGAAAGAAAACGCTTGTGGTTGTGCTGGCTGCTACACCGCTTTGCATGCCATGGAGCTTTACGCGATGGCTTTTGACTCGGTTGGCAAGCTCGACCGTCTTCAGGCTTTTGCCAGCGAAAACGGCCCAGCGTTCTACGGCTTGCCGCAAAACAAGGGCACGCTGACACTTAGGCGCGAAGGGTTTACGGTGCCCGAAGCCTTGCCGGCCGCGGGTACAAGCCTGGTACCTTTGGCGGCGGGTGAGCAACTGTCTTGGTCAGTCGCCTACGAATAAGGCGCGGCCACGCCGCGGCCTCATCGGGGTCGTGATTATTCAGAACCGGCCTGTTTGGCTTCGAGCGCTTCCCAACGCTCGAAGCTTTTACTAAGTTCGGCTTCGATGGTGGCCAGTTCTGTATTAATGTCGTGTACGCGGTCAGGATCTTTTGTATAAATCTCGCCGTCGGCTAATGTCTCTACCAGGGTGCTTTGGCGGCTTTCCAGAGCGGCAATGGTCTCGGGAAGCGCATCCAGCTCTTTTTGCTCCCACGATGTAATACGACTTGCTTTGGCGGGTTTGGCGCGCGATGCCGGCTTGTCTGCGGGCTTCGCTGCCGAAGCGTCGCGCTCCGCAACCGATTTAGACTCATCATTGGAAAAGACGGGTACCGCAGCTGGGCGTTGCTCGAGCCAGTCGTCGTAACCACCCGCATATTCGCGCCATAGGCCGTCCCCTTCCCAGGCCAGTGTCTGGGTGACCACATTATTCAAGAAGGCGCGGTCGTGACTGACCAGCAAGACGGTGCCAGGGTAGTCTTGCAGCAGCTCTTCAAGTAGTTCCAGGGTTTCGATGTCAAGGTCGTTGGTGGGTTCGTCGAGCACCAGAATATTGGTAGGTCGAGCAAACATTCGGGCCAGTACCAGCCTGGCTCGTTCGCCACCCGACAAACTACTGACCGGCGAGCGTGCGCGTGCTGGTGGAAACAGGAAGTCTTCGAGGTAGCTCATGATGTGCTTGCGCTGGTCGCCGATTTCGACCCATTCGCTGCCGGGGCTGATCGTGTCGGCCAAGGTTGCGTTTTCGTCTAGCTGCGAGCGCATCTGGTCGAAGTAGCCAATAGTGAGGTTTGTGCCTAGCTTCACGATGCCTTCGTTGGGTTCGAGCTTGCCCAGAATGATCTTGAGCAGTGTTGTCTTTCCGGCGCCGTTGGGGCCAATCAGGCCAATGCGGTCTTTGCGCAGGATGACAGTCGTCAGATCGTTGATGAGGCGTTTGTCGCCGTACCCGTGTGACACGTGCTGGAGTTCGGCAACCAGTTTGCCTGAACGCTGGCCTTCGACAACGGCCAAATTGACATTGCCGGACCGTTCTCGGCGTGCGGTGCGTTCGCGTCGCAGTTGTTCCAGTCGGCGGACCCGACCTTCGTTACGTGTCCGGCGGGCTTCGACGCCTTTCCGGATCCAGACCTCTTCTTGAGCCAGGAACTTATCGAATTTTGCGTTTTGTTCTTTTTCGGCTTCTAGCCATTCGGCCTTGCGTTGTTGCCACTGCGTGAAGTTACCCGGAAAACTGAAGAGTTTGCCCCGATCGAGTTCGACGATGCGCGTGGCGACGGCGTCAAGGAAGCGGCGGTCGTGCGTGATGATGACCACGCTGCATCGGGCGTTCTGCAGTAACTTTTCGAGCCAGGCGATCCCGATGAAATCAAGGTGGTTGGTAGGCTCATCAAGCAAAAGCAAATCGGGTTCGTCGGCGATTGCTTTGGCCAGGGCAACGCGCTTGCGTGTGCCGCCCGAAAGCCCGGCGATGAGCGCGTCGGCGTTCAGGCCAAGTTCGGTCATCAGCGCTTGTGCGCGCGCTGGCCGTGCCCAGTCTTCGGTTTCTAGGTAGTCGGCGCACAGGACATCGAGTACGGTCGAGTCGGCTGGAAGGTCGGGCTCTTGCTCGACGGTGGCTATTTTTAGGCCGCCTACACGCATAATGTCGCCGTCATCAGGTGCATTGCGTCCGTCAATTAGTTTTAGCAGCGATGACTTGCCAGCACCGTTGCGGCCGATCAGTCCGACGCGTTCGCCGGTTGATAGCGTGAGGTCGGCATGATCGAGCAAGGGATGATGGCCATAGGCCAGTTGAATCTGGGTAAGGGTAACTAAAGGTGTGGCCATATATTTACTGCGCAAAAGAGCTCAAAAAGAAACAACAGCTATTGTCGCAGTTTGTGGCGATTTGTTCAGTGACCATGGGTTAAAGGGGCTACAATGCCGTGGCGGGGCAGGCTGGGCAATCGCGGTATCGTGTATATCGAGGAAGGTCCGGACTCCACAGGGCAGGGTAGCGGCTAACAGCCGTCCGGCAAGCGGGCGTGAACATGCCCTCAAGCCGAGGAACAGGGCCACAGAGACGAGTCTGTTGCATGGGCGTGCATTGCACGCACCGATACGGCAACTTCCGTATGGCGCGGTCGGGTAACCGTTCGCAATGCAGCAGGGTGAAACGCGGTAACCTCTATCCGGAGCAACACCAAATAGGCATACGACGAGCTTTCGGGCTCACAGGGCGGCCCGCCCGAGTATGCGGGTAGGTGGCCAGAGCGCGTCAGCAATGGCGCGCCCAGATGAATGATTGCCCGCCGGGTTTCCCGGCGTACAGAATCCGGCCTACAGGCCTGTCCCGTCTCTTTGCATTTTTCTGCATCTAGTCCCGCAGCCAAAGACACGCGCGCGTGTCTGCGCGTCGGGTTACGGTGTAATTTCCCGCGTTCATATCGTCGGCCCCCGCTGGGTCGGTCTGCTGGCGCGTCCATATCCGCCATGTTTTGCTAAATAGCCGTCTTGCGTTCTTATCTGCACGAAATTTCCGAATAAACCACTTCCAGTTGCAGCTGCAATCTATTGATTTAACGGACTATTTTTTTCAAAGGAATTCTTCTTTTTGGCTCTAAGTGCTTGTTGTCATTGAAAAAAATGCAATTTAGCGCTTGACCGACCCTGTTTGATGTCGTAGAGTGGGAAAAAGTAGGATAATGTGCAAAAAAGTGGGGTAAAACGTGTTCCAGGGTTGTAGCGCACTTACGCTCGATGCTAAAGGGAGGGTCTCTATACCCACCCGGCATCGTGACGCGCTCGTTTCCCAGGAAGGCGGCAGCCTTACGCTGACGCGTCACCCTGACGGCTGTTTGCTGGTCTATCCTCGTAGTGTTTGGGAAGCTCGTCGCGAGCAAATCGCGCGGTTTCCGATTTCGGCGCGCGCCTTGCAGCGTTTGCTGTTGGGTAATGCGCTTGATGTCGACATGGATGGCTCGGGGCGCATTTTGGTGTCGCCCGAATTGCGCCAGGCCGCGGGCTTGACGCGCGAGGTCATGCTGCTCGGTATGGGCAGTCATTTCGAGTTGTGGGATGCCGAAGCCTGGGCACGGAATGAGGCCGAGGCGTTGTCTAAGGGCATGACCGATGCCCTCGATGACTTCTCTTTCTAAGGGCCGCTATGACATTTGTCCACCTGCCCGTGTTGCTCGAACCCACGGTCGATGCGCTCGTTAGCGAGCCCTTCGGTCGCAAGGGGCGCTCGTCGGTTCGGGTGGGTACGCGCCCGGCGTGCGCCAATGGCATTTTTGTTGACGGCACATTCGGGCGTGGCGGGCACAGCCGGCTGTTGTTGTCTCGTCTTGGCCCCGACGCCCGACTTATTGTTTTTGATAAAGATCCCCTTGCTATCGAGACGGCGCTGACGCTGCAGCGCGAAGATGCGCGCGTAACCGTCGTTCACCAGGGGTTTGCGTCTATGGCGCAGGCGTTTGCCGAACTGAATATCGACCACGTTGATGGGGTCATGCTCGATCTCGGGATTTCTTCCCCGCAAATCGACGACGCCGGGCGTGGTTTTTCTTTTATGCGCGAAGGTCCTCTGGACATGCGCATGGATACGAGCAGGGGCTTGACTGCTGCTCAATGGCTGGCGCAAGTCAGTGTTGAAGAACTTAAGGAGGTCATAGCAAAATATGGCGAAGAACGGTTTGCTTTCCAGATTGCAAAGGCGGTTGTTGCTCGCCGCGAATCCAGGCCGCTGCGCACAACGCTCGACCTCGCCGAGCTCGTCGCCAGTGTCGTCCGCACGCGCGAAAAGGGTCAACATCCGGCCACTCGCACCTTTCAGGCTATACGGATTCACATCAACCAAGAGCTTGAAGAACTCGCGTGCGCCCTCGAGGCAGTTTTAACCTTACTGGCACCAGGTGGTCGCCTCGCGGTGATCAGTTTCCATTCGCTCGAAGATCGAATGGTCAAGCAGTTCATCACGGCCGCTTCTCGTCCTCCCGAAGCGACGGCCCGATTGCCTATTCCTGAAAAAGATATGCCGCAGCCCGTGTTGGTGTCGCTCGGGCGTGTGTTGCCATCCGACGAAGAAGTGGCAGCCAACGCGCGTTCGCGTTCAGCGGTATTGCGTGTGGCCCAACGCACAGAAACGCCCGTTTTGCCGGGTGAAGCTGCCGGGTACGTCAAGGCGTTGCGCCTTTCTACTAATGACAGTGGCTCGTCTCATAAACGGAGGCGGGCATGAATCGTTTGTCATTGTTGTTTGCCGTCGTCTTGATGTTGTCAGCCATTTCCTTGGTGACGGCGCGCTATCAATCGCGGCAGTTGTTTATTGCCTCCGAGCGGTCCACCGCGCGAACACAAGAGCTGGATATCGAGTGGCGGCGTCTGCAACTCGAGCGTGCCGAGCTGGCGCGCAATGCCCGTGTTGACGAACTTGCCCGGCACGATCTGCAAATGGTGGTGCCGCGTCCCGTAGGCACCATTTATATTAAAGAGAACCGGGTAGTGGCGAACCCCTTCATGAAAAGCGGGGCCAAGCCATGAAACGCTTCCGCTTTTACGATAGCCCTGTCCTGAACATTCAGATGCCACTGTGGCGATCGCGTTTGGTGCTGGTGTTGATGCTGCTGGGTTTTGTGGCCCTGATCGCCAAGGCTTTGTATTTGCAGGGCTTGTCTAATGACTTTTTGCAGAAGCAGGGCGAGCGACGCTACGAAAAGACGCTCGTGTTGCCTGCCATGCGCGGCAAGGTGTTTGATCGAACAGGTAAGGTCGTACTGGCCTCCAGTGTGCCGGTCAAGGCGATCTGGACAGTACCTGAAGACGCCCAAAACGTGCGTCCCGAGCAGCTGGCGCAAATGGCGACATTGCTCGATATGCCGGTGGTCGACATCAAGGCTCGCCTTGCCAACGTCGACAAGAATTTTGTGTATATCAAGCGTCAGGTGGCCCCCGACGTTGCCGAGAAAATTCGTCAGCTGAAAGTCCCCGGTATCTATTTACAGGACGAAGTGCGCCGCTTTTACCCCGAGGGCGATATGACCGCCCATGTACTGGGCTTTACAAACATCGAAGACCGCGGCATTGAAGGTATCGAGCTGACGTTCAACGATGCGCTTTCCGGGCAGCCAGGTAGCCGTCGTGTAATCAAAGACCGTTTGGGGCGTGTCGTCGAAGATGTGCAGGCAGCCGTGCCGCCCATGCATGGCAAAGACCTGTTCTTGTCGCTCGATGTTGGTCTTCAGTTCGATTTGTACTCTGCGTTGAAAAGTGCAATGCAAGAGCACAAGGCAACGGGTGCTGCGGGCGTGGTCATTGATGTGCGTACGGGTGAAATTCTGGCGCTGGCCAACTTGCCGGCGTATAACCCGAACGATCGCGGCAGCCGCTCAGGGAACGAGTTGCGTAACCGAGCCATTGTCGATACGTTCGAGCCGGGCTCGATCATGAAGCCGTTCACCGTGGGGCTGGCGCTCGACCTGGGGCGTATTCGCACTACCACCCAATTTGATACCGGCGATGGTAAATATCGCTATCACGGTGCAACTATTTCTGACGTGTCCCGTAATGGGGTGATTGATGTGGCCGGGGTGTTGCGCCGCTCAAGCAATATCGGAATGACGATGATTTCCGAGAAGCTAAGCTCGCAAGAAATGTGGACCAAGTTCACGCAATTGGGCTTTGGGCGCGCGCCGGACGCAAATTTTCCGGGTGTTGCCGCAGGTCGGTTACGTCCCTGGGAGCGCTGGCGCCCGATCGAACGGGCCACCATGTCCTACGGATATGGTCTGTCGGTGTCGTTACTTCAAATTGCGCATGCTTACAGCGCATTTGCTCGTAATGGCGATATGGTTTCAATGACCCTTTTGCGTCGTCAGGGCAAGCAGCCCACCAGTGTTCAGGTATTTACCCCTGAAACTGCTAAATCGGTTCGAGCCATGCTCGAGGCAGCAGCCGGCCCCGATGGGGCGAAACTGGCGCAGGTGCAAGGCTACCGTGTGGCGGGCAAAAGCGGCACGGCGCGCAAAATTGTGAACGGCAAGTACAGCACCAAGCAGTACCGCAGCTCGTTTGTCGGTTTTGCGCCGGTTTCAAATCCGCGCATTGTGGTGGCGATTTCTATCGATGAGCCGCAGTCGGGTGTTTATTACGGTGGGCGTGTTGCCGCACCGGTGTTTGCTAATGTAGTGGCCAGCAACTTGCGTCGTATGGGGGTGCAGCCCGATGCACCGATCGATTCCTTGGTAGCGGTAGGCCCGAAAGAAGGAGCCGCCCGATGATCGCCCAGGATCTCGTCAAACAACTCAAGTCTATTGCCGGCGACCAGGCACATCTTTGCCTCGATTCGCGTCAGGTAGGCGCAGGCGATATTTTCTTTGCCTGCCCGGGTCGTGCTTCCGACGGGCGCCAATTCGTGAGTCAGGCCGTCCAGGCAGGTGCGGCCGCCATTGTCGTTGCCGATGTGTCCAGCGACGCCTATGCCGGCTACAAGGTCCCAGTCATTACAGTGCCTGACGTGCAAGATATGCTGGGGCAGATCGGCCACGAATGGTACGGGCAAGCGTCTGCTGCGCTGACGGTTGTCGCAGTGACCGGTACCAATGGAAAGACCTCAACGGTTCAGTGGTTGGCCCAAGCCTTAAATGCCGAGGGTGTAGCTTGCGGCACGATTGGCACATTGGGCGTGGTGTTGCCCGATGGCACCAATTTGGGGGCCACGCTGACGACGCCTGATGTCTTGTCCGTCCATCGCTGCCTCGCGGCGTTGCGCGACGCTGGCGCTCGCGTTGTGGCAATTGAGGCCTCGTCGATTGGGCTCGAGCAAGGCCGATTGCAGTCGGTTTGCATCGAAATTGCGGCCTTTACGAATTTGTCTCATGACCACCTCGATTACCACGGTACCGTCCAAGCCTACGCCGCGGCCAAGCAGCAGCTTTTCGCCTGGCCCGGTTTGCGCACTGCCGTTATTAACGCCGACGATGCTGTAGGCAGGCAGTTTGCCCAGTCGTGCCGGGCGCCGCAAATTGAGACCTACTCAATTGAAGGGGATGTCGCTGCAAGCCTGCGTGCCACTGATATACAGACGGGTTCGCACGGGGTGATTTTCAATCTGGCGCTGGCGCATGGCGTTGCCCAGATCATGACGCGTTTGGTGGGTCGACATAATATTTCGAACTTGCTGTTGGTGGCTGGCGTTTTGCAGGCGCTCGGCTGGCAGCTGTCAAAAATTGCCCGGGTGTTGGGGCAGCTTAAATCCGTTGAAGGTCGTTTGCAGTTGGTCGAGCCACATAACTGTGGGGCGCCCGAGATGGCTTTGCCCATGGTGGTTGTCGACTACGCACATACGCCCGACGCTTTAACACGCGCGCTGGATGCGCTTCGCGATGTCGCGAAAACGCGTTCAGGCAAACTTGTCGTGGTGTTCGGTTGCGGTGGCGACCGTGACCGTGCCAAGCGTCCTATGATGGGCGACATTGCCGAGCGACTGGCCGATCACGTCATCCTGACCAGCGACAATCCGCGCACCGAGTTGCCCGGGCAAATTCTCGAGGCGATTGCATCGGGTATGCGGGATCGGCCTGTCATTATTGCCGATCGGGCCGATGCCATTTTGTCGGCAGTCTGGCAGGCGAACGCAGCCGATGTTGTCTTGTTGGCAGGTAAGGGCCATGAAACTTATCAAGAAATTGATGGTGTCAGGTTGCCGTTCGATGACCGGGAGTGGGCGCAGGCGGCCTTGGCATTGCTGCAGGGAGTCTCAGTTTCGACTGACTCGCGCGCTATCGAACCCGGGCAGCTTTTCGTAGCGCTTAAAGGCGAGACCTTTGACGCACATGATTATCTGGACCAGGTTGCGCGGGCGGGTGCCTGCGCGGCAATTGTCGCTGTTCGCCGGGCTGACCTTGCCATACCGCAGATTGTGCTGGGCGACACTCATGCGGCGCTTACGCGCCTGGGCCGTGGCTGGCGTCGTCGCTTTAACTTGCCTGCAATTGCGGTTACCGGCAGTAATGGCAAAACCACGACCAAAGAAATGGTCGCCTCGATTCTACGGGCCTGGGTGGGTAATGACGATGCGCTGGCAACGTCGGGTAACTACAACAATGACATTGGCGTACCTTTAACGCTCTTGCGTTTGCGTGCCAATCATAAGGCTGCCGTTTTCGAGTTGGGGATGAACCATCCGGGCGAGATTGCGCATCTGGCCGAATTAGCCCAGGCGGACGTGGCGCTGGTCAACAATGCACAACGAGAACACCAAGAGTTCATGCATACGGTCGAAGCTGTTGCGCGTGAAAACGGTGCGGTGATTCAGGCGTTGCCGGCTGATGGCGTAGCCGTTTTTCCGGGCGATGACGCGTACAGCGCCTTATGGTCGGAGTTTGCCGGTCAGCGCCGCAGCTTGCAGTTTGGCTTGGCCGATACCTTTGAGGTCTACGCTGACCATATTCATGCCGAGCCGGCTGGAACGCGGTTTACCTTGCACACGCCGGGCGGTACGGCGACGGTCCAGCTGTCGGCGCCGGGTCGCCATAATTTGAGTAATGCTTTGGCAGCTGCAGCATGTGCTGTTGCGGCCGGTGCAGGGCTTGATGCGATAGTAGAGGGCTTGCAAGCGTTCAATCCGGTCAAAGGACGTATGCAACCCCATCTGCTACTCGATGGTCATCAGCTTATCGACGACAGTTACAACGCGAACCCCGACTCGGTGCGTGCCGCCATTGATGTGCTTGCCAGTTTGAAGGGGGGCAAGGTGCTCGTCTTGGGTGGAATGGCCGAGGTCGGCGAGAACGGACCCGCAATGCATGCTGAAGTTGGCGCATATGCACGGTCGCAAGGTATTGAGCATTTGCTGACACTGGGTGGTGCCGCACGTGACTGTGCTACTGCGTTCGGGTCGGGTGCAGAAACGTTCGACAACGTCGACGACTTGGTCTCACGTTTGGTGGCGCTGACGCCGGCGCATGTGCTGGTCAAGGGGTCGCGCAGCAGCCGCATGGAGCGGGTTGTTCAGGCATTTCAAAAACAAAAAGTATCTGTAAACGAGGGATCTGATCATGCTGCTTGAGCTTGCACGCTGGTTGTCCGAGTCGCCGCACTTCCGTGCCCTTGGTGTTTTCGAATACATCACTCTGCGTGCCTTGTTGGCTTGCGCCACGGCCTTGTTGATCGGCCTTGTCGCCGGGCCGGCAGTAATTCGCAAACTTACCGCACTGAAAATCGGGCAGGCCGTCCGTAGTTATGGGCCCGAAACCCATCTGGTTAAGACAGGCACCCCCACCATGGGCGGCGCCTTGATTCTGATTTCAATCGCTGTCAGTACCTTGTTATGGGCCGACTGGACGAACCGTTTTGTATGGGTCGTGCTGTTGGTGACTTTCGGCTTTGGCTGGATAGGTTGGGCGGACGACTATAAAAAGGTCGTGCATCGCGACCCCGAGGGCATGTCGTCGCGCCAGAAGTTTTTTTGGCAGGCGCTGATTGGCATCGTTGCTGCCGTCTATCTTGCCTTTGCGGTGTCGGCGCCGGCCAATGCAGAGCTTTGGCCGCTGTTTCGCGATTGGGTGGCGAGCGGGTTTACCATGTCTTTGCCCACGCGCGCTGACTTGATCGTGCCGTTTTTCAAGAGCGTAAGTTATCCGCTGGGCGTATTCGGCTTTGTGGCGCTGACCTGGTTCGTGATCGTGGGGTCGAGTAACGCGGTCAATCTGACTGACGGCCTAGACGGCCTGGCCATCATGCCCACCGTCATGGTTGGAAGCGCGCTGGGTATTTTCGCGTATGTCGTGGGTCGCGTCGACTATTCCAAGTATTTGCTTTTCCCTTATATTCCGGGCGCTTCAGAGCTCATGGTATTGTGCGCGGCCATTGCCGGTGCCGGTCTGGCGTTTTTGTGGTTCAACACGTATCCGGCCCAAGTTTTTATGGGTGATGTCGGTGCGTTGGCGCTTGGCGGTGCGTTAGGCACAATCGCCGTTATCGTGCGTCAAGAAATCGTACTGTTCATTATGGGTGGCGTCTTCGTCGTCGAAACGTTGTCGGTCATGATTCAGGTCACGTATTTCAAGTACACCAAACGAAAGTACGGACAAGGGCGACGAGTATTTCGAATGGCGCCGTTGCACCATCACTTTGAGGTCGGCGGCTGGAAAGAAACCCAGGTGGTCGTTCGGTTCTGGATCATCAGCATGATGCTGGTGCTGATCGGTTTAGCTACTTTGAAGTTACGTTGAGCTCATGAGCGAATTCGATTTTCCCTCCATCCCTGTCGAACAGCCAACGCTTGTGCTTGGCCTGGGCGAAACAGGTATGGCCGCAGCACGCTGGTGCGCCCGTCATGGTGCGCCGTTGCGTGTGCTCGATACGCGCGAGAGTCCTAAAGGCCTCGATGCATTCAAGACAGCCCTGTCAGGGTACGCTGTTGAGTATCAACTGGGCGTCAATGCGCTGGTCCCTGCGGCGCTAGAGGGTGTTGCACAAATTGTTGTCAGCCCCGGCCTTTCGCCGCTCGCCGAGCCGGTGTGCGGGTTTCTTAAGGCCGCACGCGAGGCCGGTATCGAGGTGCTGGGCGAGATCGAGTTGTTTGCGCGCGCGTTGGCAGACATGCGCGGGCAAGGTTATGCACCCAAGGTATTGGCGGTCACTGGCACCAATGGGAAAACGACGGTTACGGCCATGACACGCCATTTGTTGGCGGGTTGCGGTATCAGTACGCGTGCTGCCGGCAATATCAGTCCGGCCGCATTGACCGCCCTGATGGACGCCATGGACAACGACGCGTTGCCTCAGGCCTGGGTTCTGGAGTTGTCGAGCTTTCAGCTGGAAACCACCCATTCATTGGCGCTTGATGCTGCGGTAGTGCTCAACGTGACACAAGATCATCTGGATTGGCACGGATCGATGCAAGCCTATGCTGATGCCAAGGCACGCTTGTTGAGCATGGCGAGTGTGGCCGTGATCAACCGTGATGACCCTGCTGTGTCCCAGATGGTAGGTGCATTGGAAGATGTGGCAGTACGGTCTTTTGGCCGCGCCACGCCGACGTTGACCGGTGATTTCGGGTTGTCGTCTGATCATGGTGTCAACTGGTTGTGTGTGGCTGAAGCGGCTGACTTCGATGCGCCATCGGCGCCGCGACGTCGCAAACAAACAGAGCAGCAACGACGCGAGGTTGGCCGTCTCAGTCGCCTGATGCCTGTTGATGCATTAAAGATTCGTGGCATGCACAATGCCCTGAATGCCCTAGCTGCGCTGGCGCTGGCGCGCGAAGCAGGGTTAGGTTGGGCGCCGTTGTTGCACGCATTGCGCGATTATGCCGGCGAGCCTAATCGCACCGAATTTGTTCGTACTGTGGCTGGCGTAGATTTCATTAACGACAGCAAGGGCACAAATGTCGGCGCAACGGTTGCCGCCCTCGAAGGCCTGGGGCAAAACGTAGTGTTGATTGCCGGCGGTCTTGGCAAAGGCCAAGATTTTTCTGTGTTGGCGCCGGTTGTGCGCGCCTACGCGGCCGGGGTTGTGCTTATTGGCCAAGACGCCGCGCGTATCGAGCAGGCATTGGCAGACACTGGCGTGCCCGTGGTACATGCGGCAACCATGGACGATGCAGTCAGGCAGGCCATGCTGTTGGCCAAAGCAGGGCAGGCCGTGCTGTTGTCACCGGCATGCGCCAGTATGGATATGTTCAACGATTACGCGCATCGGGCGCGTGTGTATATTGACGCGGTCAACGAGCTGGCTATGGATCACGGAGAGGTGGTATGAGCTTGTTCGCCGACCTGACATCCGGTATCAACTCGGTCAAGCCGGGGCGCACCAGTATGCCCAGCTTCGACTTTAGTGTTTTGGCTGTCACGCTGGCGCTGGTGTTGTTCGGCTTGTTAATGGTGTATTCGGCTTCGATTGCGCTGGCCGACGGGCCACGTTATGCCAACTACGGTCGCTATTACTTTGTCGTGCGTCATGGCTTGTTCCTGGCCGTCGGGCTTGTGGCTGCCGTCATGGCCTTTAGTATTCCACTCCGGGTTTGGGA
Organism: Pusillimonas sp. T2; assembly: GCF_002236805.1. GTDB lineage: Bacteria > Pseudomonadota > Gammaproteobacteria > Burkholderiales > Burkholderiaceae_B > Neopusillimonas. The sequence continues at coordinate 14,971 of NZ_NIQA01000004.1, forward strand.
AAAAATCGCTATTCCGCTTTTCCTGGTGTGTTTGTTTTTGTTGTTGGTCGTCCTGATTCCCGGCATTGGGCGGGAAGTGAACGGGGCGCGTCGCTGGCTACCGCTTGGGCCGATTAATTTTCAGCCGTCCGAACTGATGAAGGTGGCTATTTGTTTGTTTGCGGCGTCTTATACCGTGCGTAAGCAGGCACATATGCAAAGCTTCCTGCGGGGGTTCATGCCTATGGCGGCGGCATTGGCCATGGTCGGCATGGTGCTGCTCCTCGAACCAGACCTTGGTGCGTTCATCGTCATTGTGGCCATTGCCGTGGGTGTGTTGTTTATTGGCGGGCTGAACGGCAGACTGTTTTCGGCCTTGCTAGGCATTCTATTGACCAGCTTCCTGATGCTGATATGGCTTGCGCCGTGGCGTCGCGAGCGTTTGTTCGCTTATCTCGACCCCTGGAATCCTGACAATATGTATGGCAGTGCTTATCAACTTTCGCACTCCCTGATCGCGTTGGGGCGGGGCGAGTGGTTTGGCGTGGGTTTGGGCGCCAGTGTTGAAAAGCTCCATTATCTGCCCGAAGCGCATACTGACTTTATCGTGGCTGTTATTGGCGAAGAGCTTGGCTTTGTGGGTGTCTTGTGCCTGATTCTCGGCTTTGCCTATGTGATCTGGCGGGCCTTCGATATTGGCCGTCAGGCCATCGCCATTGAGCGTGTCTTTAATGGTCTGGTCGCGCAGGGCGTGGCAATGTGGTTTGGTATTCAGTCGTTTATCAATATTGGCGTTTGCGTGGGTTTGTTGCCCACGAAGGGGCTTACCTTGCCGCTCGTCAGTTACGGGGGCTCGGGTATTGTGATGAATATGGTGGCGGTTGCGATATTGCTGCGCGTCGACTACGAAAACCGAAACCTGATGAGAGGTAAACGGACATGACGGCGCGTACGTTAATGATCATGGCGGGTGGTACAGGCGGGCACATCATGCCCGGTTTGGCGGTTGCCCACGAAATGCAGTTGCGCGGCTGGCGCGTCGTTTGGCTGGGTCACCCTGAGCGCATGGAGGGTCGTTTGGTGCCTGCGCATGGGCTGGCGCTCGAGCCGTTGCGTTTTGCTGGTGTACGAGGCAAAGGGCTCAAGGCACTGGTGACATTGCCATTCAGTTTGCTTCGGGCTAGCTTGCAAGCCCGGTCTGCGCTCCTGCAGGTCAAGCCCGATGTGGTGCTTGGTATGGGCGGCTATGTCGCGTTCCCCGGCGGTTTGGCCGCTTGGTTAAAGCGCATCCCTATGGTCATACACGAACAAAATGCGGTGGCCGGCACGGCTAATCGTTGGTTAGCCAAAATGGCTGACAAAGTATTGGTCGGCTTTCCCGGTGCGCTGCCTGGCGCCCTAATGGTCGGTAACCCGGTTCGCGCTGAATTAATGCAAATAGATGCCGCTGATCAGCGTTATGGCCGCCGAGAAGGGCCGTTGCGGCTATTGGTGGTGGGTGGGAGCCTAGGGGCTAAAGCCTTGAACGAAACATTGCCAGAAGCGTTGGCTTTGTTGGCTCCAGATCAACGGCCTATTGTCGTGCACCAAACCGGCGAGCAGCATCTTGATGCCGTAAGACAAGCTTATGCGAGCGCGGGTGTTGACGCACAGTGTCACGCATTTATTACCGATATGAAAGCGGCGCTTGCCGATGCCGACTTGCTGGTGTGCCGGGCCGGCGCAATGACGGTGGCCGAGGTCGCTGCCGTTGGCGTGGCTGCGTTGTTTGTACCATTGCCGCATGCCATTGACGATCATCAAACGGCTAACGCCCGCTACCTTAGCGAGTGTCACGGGGGGTGGTTGCAGCCTCAGTCCGAGCTGACACCGCAATGGTTGTCCAGCTGGTTGCAGCAGCGTTCGCGCGCCGAGCTGGCCGGCATTGCGCGCCATGCTCATGAGCATGCCAGTCTGAACGCGACTCAGGCGATTGCGGACGCATGCGAGTTAGCCGCCGGGAGGGGCGCATGAAACATAGAATTCAAAGTATCCATTTTGTCGGTATTGGTGGCTCCGGGATGAGCGGCATTGCCGAGGTTTTGCTGAACCTGGGTTACGCCATCAGCGGCTCCGACATTCAGGCGTCTGCCGTCACGCGACGTTTGGAACAGTTGGGGGCGAAAGTAACGATTGGTCATCATGCCGACAATATCAAGGGCGTGGGGGCTTTGGTGACCTCCACCGCCGTATCGGGCGATAACCCTGAAGTGCTTGCCGCCCGTGCCGCCCACATACCGGTTGTACCGCGCGCCCTGATGCTGGCCGAACTCATGCGGCTCAAACGCGGTATTGCAGTTGCCGGAACCCACGGTAAAACCACGACAACCAGTCTGGTGGCCAGTGTGCTTGCCGGGGGTGGGTTGGACCCAACCTTTGTGATCGGCGGGCGGTTGACGTCGGCCGGCGCGAATGCCCGCTTGGGTCAGGGTGAATTCATCGTTGTTGAAGCCGATGAATCGGATGCGTCGTTTCTGAACCTGCTGCCGGTGATGGGCATCATCACTAATATCGACGTCGACCACATGGATACCTACGGCCATGATGTCGCCCGGCTGAAAAGCGCGTTCATAGAATTCACGCAGCGCTTGCCGTTTTACGGCAGCGCCATTGTGTGTGGTGATGATGCTTACGTCCGCGAGATTATTCCCTTCATTTCGCGGCCCGTAACAACTTACGGTTTTGGTGAAGACGTTCTGGTCCGCGCTGTGAATGTGCGTCCTGAAGGCACGACGATGTGCTTTGACGTTGTTCGCAAATCTGTTGACGGCCAATTGCCCTTGTTGTCGGTGCGCCTGAATTTACCAGGTCGTCATAATGTGCTGAACGCCTTGGCAGCGATAGCCGTTGCCACTGAGTTGGGTGTCGAAGACGCAGAAATTGCCCGAGCGCTGGCCGAATTCAACGGCGTTGGTCGCCGGTTTACCCAAGTGGGTGATTTTGCGGTGCCTCAGGCGCACGGTGGTGGCAAATTTACCCTGGTTGACGATTATGGTCATCACCCGGTCGAAATGGCCGCGACATTGTCGGCTGCGCGCGGCGCCTGGCCCGACCGCCGAATCGTTCTGGCCTTCCAGCCACATCGTTACACCCGAACCCGCGATTGCTTCGAAGATTTCGTCAGGGTGCTCAGTCAGGCCGATGCGGTATTGCTTACCGAGGTCTATCCGGCGGGCGAAGCGCCGTTGGTTGCTGCCGATGGCCGCGCCTTGACCAGGGCCGTGCGGGTGGCCGGAAAGGTTGAGCCCTTGTTTATAGAGAGCGTGGCAGATCTGCCGCAAGCCATTGTTGATTTTGCACGCGATGGCGATGTTGTGATTGTTATGGGTGCCGGTTCGATCAGTAAAGTTCCGGCACAGTTAGGAGATTTGGTATGACCAAGGCTTACGGACGCGTTGGCGTGTTGTATGGCGGTTCTTCGGCCGAGCGCGAAGTGTCATTGATGTCCGGTGAGGGTGTGTGCTCAGCCTTGCGTAGCGCCGGCGTTGATGCACACTTGTTCGATACCGGCACACGTAGTCTGCAAGAGCTTGTTGTTGCTGGTTTCGATCGGGTGTTTATTGCGTTGCATGGCCGCTATGGTGAAGATGGCACGGTGCAGGGCATGCTGGAGCTGATGGGCGTGCCTTACACCGGAAGCGGTGTGCTGGCCTCCAGCCTGGCCATGGACAAGATCATGACCAAAAAAATCTGGATCAACGTCGGGCTGCCAACGCCCGGGTATGCGGTCGTCCAGCACGAAGACGAGCTCGAAGCGGCCGGACGCGAAGTCGGTTACCCCCTGATGGTCAAGCCGCCCCACGAAGGGTCTACGCTGGGTATCACTAAAGTGAGCGACGAAAGTGAGCTGTTGGCCGCGTATAGGTTGGCCGCCCGTTTTGATGACGAGGTCTTGCTGGAAGCTTTTGTGCAGGGCCGCGAACTGACAGTGCCAGTGCTGGGTAAAGGGCGCGAGGTTCGCGCGCTGCCGGCGATCGAGATCATTGCGCCTGGCGGCAACTACGATTACGAGCACAAATACGTCTCTAACGACACCCGTTACGAATGTCCGGCGCCCGTCGAGAAAAAGACAACCGTCGAACTGATCCGGTTGGCAGAGCAAGCCTATACCGCGCTGGGTTGTGAAGGTTGGGGGCGTGCCGATTTTATGCTCGATGCGCAGGGGCAGCCCTGGTTGCTCGAAATGAATACATCGCCTGGCATGACTAGCCATTCTTTGGTACCCATGGGGGCCAAAGCGGCGGGCATGACATACGCCGAATTATGTCTGGCTATCCTTGATACGGCGTCGTGCAAAGTGCGCGCACCCGAAAACGCATAAGGACCTGAACGTGTTTAACGACGCCCGTCTCATCAACTTCATTGCGAATACGCTGGCGATGCTGGCGTTGTTGGCTATGGTGGTGGGCGTTGTCGTTTGGGTGGTTCAGCGGCCTTACTTTGCTATTGCGCAAGTTCAGATCAAGCCCATGGACGAGCAAGCGTTGGGCTATGTGTCGGCGGCGACGGTCCAGGCGACCATTGCCGGCAAGTTGATGGGCAACTTTTTCAGTGTAAATCTGGATGAGGCCCGGCGCCTGCTTGAAACTGTGCCGTGGGTGAGAAACGTCAGCATTCGTCGCGTCTGGCCCAATACTTTGCAGGTCGAGTTCGAAGAGCAGCAGCCTTTGGCACTATGGAATGAAGATCAGATGATCAATACCTGGGGTGAGGCATTTCGGGCCAACCAGGGTGAGCTGCCCGACGATGCTGCACTGCCTGAGTTTTCGGGCCCGAAAGACGCTGAGCGGCTGGTCGTGCAGCGTTACGCTGAACTGGTGCGCTGGTTTGCTCCCTTGGGTCTGACCGTACGCGAAATTCATCTCAGCCCGCGGTACGCGTGGTCTGTGAAGCTGTCTGATGGCCTTTTGCTTAACCTGGGGCGAGATCCGGCTGCCGACGTTGCGGATCCGCACGGGCGTTCGGGGGCGTTGCCGTTTGCCAAGCGCATAGAGCGTTTTGTGCAGGCTTGGCCCGTGTTAGCTCAGCAGCTCAAGCAAAAAGTGGCCAGTGCCGATTTGCGTTACCCAGATGGGTTTGCCGTTACTTTGGCGCCCGTTTCCTCTTCTTCTTCTGAATAAAACATTATGACGCGTGACATCAAAGATCTGATTGTTGCCCTGGATATCGGTACCAGCAAGGTGGTTGCGGTGGTGGCCGAAATTTTGCCGGAAGGTCGCTTCGAAGTGATCGGCCTGGGGCAGCATGAATCGCAGGGCATGCGCAAGGGTGTTGTGGTCAACATCGAGGCAACGGTTAACTCGATCCAGCGAGCACTTGAAGAGGCCGAACTCATGGCCGATTGCAAGATCCGTGAGGTATACACGGGCATTGCCGGCAGCCACATTACCAGCTTCAATTCCAGCGGGATGGTGGCCGTCAAAGACAAAGAGGTCACCCCCACCGATGTCGCACGCGTTATCGAAACTGCTAAGGCCGTCAATATTCCGACCGACCAACAAGTTTTGCATGTACTGACGCAAGAGTTCATTGTCGATAACCAGGACGACATCCGCGAGCCTATCGGCATGAGCGGCCTGCGGCTTGAAGTGCGAGTGCATATCGTGACCGGTGCTGTCAGTGCGGCACAAAATATTGTCAAGTGTGTGCGCCGCTGTGGGCTCGAGGTGCAAGACCTTATTTTGCAACCTTTGGCCTCCAGCATGGCGTGCCTGACCGCCGACGAAAAAGAGTTGGGCGTTGTTTTAGTGGACATTGGCGGGGGTACGACTGACATAGCCATTTACACCGGCGGCGCCATTCGCCATACTGCCGTGGTTCCGATCGCGGGTGATCAAATTACCAGCGATATCGCGGCCATGTTGCGCACGCCAACGCCCGATGCTGAAGAGATCAAGTTGCGTTACGGGATAGCCAAGCAAGTGCTGGCCAACCCCGAAGAGCACATCGAAGTGCCGGGTTTGGGCGACCGCCCGAACCGGCATGTGAAGCGTCAGGCGCTGGGTGCAGTCATCGAGCCGCGCGTTGAAGAGTTGTTTACGTTTGTACAGCAGGTGGTTCGCGAGTCGGGATACGAAGATTTGCTGGCGTCAGGGGTGGTGCTTACGGGTGGCACAGCCTTGTTGCCTGGGGTGGTAGAGCTGGCCGAAGACGTTTTCCTGAAGCCTGTGCGCGTTGCCGTGCCGGCCTACGAGGGCAGTTTGGCCGATGTGATGCGCAATCCAAGGTTTTCTACGGTTATGGGGCTGTTGACCGAAGCGCGTTTGCAGCGCGTTCGGGGCAAGAAAGTGGCGCAGCAAAAAGGCAGCGTCAAAACATTGCTGGCCCGCATGAAAGAGTGGTTCATGAATTAAGGCGCGTAAGTGCCTTGATGGGCAGGTCGGGAGGCCTGTTCAAAGAAGACGTTTCAAATCAGATGCGAACAACCAGTTGGCATTTCCTTTGAAGCGATTTCTGAAAATAGCGGTATTGGGGAATTTTGAAAACTAATTTTTGAACATGTGAGGGAGTCAACATGATGAATTTCGAAATGCTCGACAACAATAACAGCGGCACCGTTATCAAGGTCGTCGGTGTTGGGGGGGCCGGCGGTAACGCTGTGGCCCATATGATCCGGTCCGGTATCAGCGGTGTCGATTTCATTTGCTGCAATACCGATGCGCAGGCCTTGGCTGCTACCGAAGCGCCTGTGCAGATCCGTCTTGGCCGCACCGGCTTAGGTGCTGGCGCCAAGCCCGAACAGGGGCGTGCCGCGGCTGAAACAGCCCGCGAAGAGATCCGTGCCGCCCTGAACGGTGCGCACATGGTCTTTATCACTGCCGGTATGGGTGGCGGTACAGGCACGGGGGCAGGTCCGGTTGTAGCCGAAGTGGCTAAAGAGCTCGGTATTTTGACGGTCGGTGTGGTAACCAAGCCGTTTTCGTTCGAGGGCCACAAGCGTCTGCGCATGGCCGAAGAGGGCATTTCCGAGTTGTCACGTCATGTGCACTCCCTGATCGTCGTACTGAACGAAAACCTCTACGACCTGATGGATGATGACGCCACCCAGGAAGATTGCTTCAAGGCTGCCGACGACGTATTGCACAATGCATGCGCCGGTATTGCCGAGATCATCAACGTCGAAGGCAACGTCAACGTCGACTTCGAAGACGTTAAGACCATTATGGGTGAGCAGGGTCAGGCCATGATGGGCACTGCGATTGCAGCCGGCGCAGATCGTGCGCGTGTGGCTGCCGAGCAAGCCATTGCTTGCCCGCTGCTCGAAGGTGTTGACCTGCATGGTGCCCGTGGCATGCTGGTTAACATTACCGCTAGCCGTACGCTCAAAATGCGTGAAACGCGCGAAATCATGGATACCATCCGTGGCTTTGCCGCAGAAGATGCCACCGTTATTTACGGAACGGCTTACGACGAATCTATGGGTGAGAACCTGCGTGTGACCGTTGTGGCTACAGGCTTGGGCCGTGCAAATGCACGTCCTCAGTTGGTGCAAACCCAGCACGAAGCGCGTCGTACTGGTACCGACGACGCGCCGTTCGCAAGCGGTCACGATTTTTCGGGTGCAGCCGAAGTGCCGGCGGTTATTCGCAACCCGCGTAGTCAGGCTTCGGCTCAGGTGCGCGCCCTCGAAACGGCGGGTATGGATCACTTTGATATCCCCGCGTTTTTGCGCAAGCAGGCCGATTAAACTCCTCGGCACGCTGTAGCGTAAAAACGACTCTCACATGTAGGGGTGTGGTTTAGCCCTGGCGCAGCCCGCCCGCCGGCCTGTTCTGGGGAACAACAGGCCGGCGGGCGGGCGCGTGTGCTTGAAATTTTCAGATTGTTTCAGGGGCAGTACAAAAAGCTTAACGTTGCCCGATAAGCGGTTACAATAAAAACCTCGTCGTGAATACATCACGGCGCTAAAAATAGCACCATAAATATCATCATGTTACGTCAGCGCACCCTGCAAAAACCCATCAGTACGACCGGGGTTGGTCTTCATTCCGGCCGTCGGGTCGAGCTCACATTGCGTCCAGCCGAACCCAACACAGGTATCGTGTTCCACCGAACCGATCTGCCTCAGGTCGTCGACTTGCCCGCCCAGGCTAGTCTGGTAGGGGGCACGCGCATGGCGTCTGTTTTGCAGAAAGATAATGTCAGGGTCTCTACGGTTGAGCATCTGATGTCGGCGCTCGCCGGTCTGGGCATCGATAATTTGCACATCGACCTCAACGCCGAAGAAGTCCCCATCATGGACGGCAGTGCTGGTACCTTTGTTTATTTGCTGCGTTCGGCCGGCCTCGAAGAGCAGCAGGCCGCCAAAAAATTCATTCGCGTACTCAAGCCCATCGAGGTTCGAGAGGGCGAGGGCAACGACCTCAAATGGGCTCGTCTCGAGCCCCACGATGGCTTTGCCTTGTCGTTTTCCATCGATTTCCGTCACCCTGCTATCGATGCTACCGCCAACTTTGCTGAAATCGATTTCGCAAAAGAGTCTTACGTCAAGGCGATTGCGCGCGCGCGTACCTTCGGCTTCGTTAACGAGCTCGAGGCCTTGCTTGCCGCAGGTTTGGCACGCGGCGGCAGTCTTGATAACGCCATCGTCATGGACGAATATCGGGTGCTTAATTCCGATGGCCTGCGCTACGAAGACGAGTTCGTCAAACATAAAATTCTCGATGCCATTGGCGACCTGTACCTTATCGGTAAGCCATTAGTGGCCCGCTACGTGGCGTGCAAGTCGGGTCACGGGCTTAATAATCAGTTGGCCCGTGCATTGTTGGCCGACGAGTCTGCCTGGGAAATCGTCACCTACGAGTCTGCCGCCGCTGCGCCCAAGGCTCTGGTCCACGAATGGAAACTTGCGTAAATTCAATCGGTTAAACTAACCGATATGGCAATAAAAAAACGCTGCCCTTTGCAGCGTTTTTTATTTTGCAGTGGCGTCGGGTTATAGCTTGTGGCGCGCAATAAGCCGCGCCAAGGCGTCTGACAGCGGCCCCTCGGGGGTGTTTTTGCGCAAGTGTTCAAAAGCCTCCAGGGCTTGGGCATCCAGCGGGATCACATCTTTTTCCCGTGCTGTTTTTATCTCGCCCTGTAACAGGTTTGCTTGAACCTTGACGCCGATTTCGTTAACGTTCCAGCCAGTTTGTATCAGCAACTGAACGATTCTTGGGGCGAGCTGTCGAAGTTTCGAGGCATGAGAGGCGCTGGGTACTGCCAGTGTCACTTTATCGCCTTCTATGCGAGCAACGCGGCAGCTGCTGGCCAGGGCCGGTGGCAGTGCTTTCTGTGTTGCGCGCTCAATTTGCAGCAGTTGTTGCGCTGTTGCCAGTACGTTGACCCCCCGCTGGTCATTGTTCAGCCAATCGTAGGCTGTATGACCCGTCTTGCGCCCAAAAAAGGCACTTGCGCGGCGTGGTGTGTCTGACATATGCAGGATAAGTAAGGAATGACAGTTGTGAAAGAATTGAAGTCTGAAAAGCAAGACCCCGTCAGTGCGCATTCTAGCGCCAAAGACAAACGGCTTTGGGTTTGGGTGCCGGCGGCGCTTGCCCTGATGGTAGGCTCGGCAGGCGCTGGGGCCTGGGGTTACGCACAATTGGCTCAGGCCGACAGCGTGATGCCTACGCACAGCATGCCGCAGAACTATCAGGTCGCTGCGCGCGACAGCGGATTGCTGCGCGCTAACCTGGGGCAGTTGGCCGCAAAGGTCGGCGAGCTTCAGGCGCGGGTTATTGAAATGAACGGGGTGAGCAAGCGGGTTGCGCAGGCGGCAGGTGTGTCGTATACCGACCCGGAAGTGCAAGCGAGCCTCGAAGAGGGGGTGCATGTGCTTGATGAGCCGGGCGGGCTGGCTGTGCCTTACGAGTCTGCTGAAACCCTGGGGCGCGAATTGGACTTGCTGGAACGCCGGCTGGCCATGCAGCGAGACAGTTTTGCCATGCTTGACCTTGTCATGACAAAGCGTGCGGGGATCGAGGCCAGCATGCCTTCTTACTCACCTGTTAATTATCCTTATCTCAGTTCGTCGTACGGCTGGCGTCGTCACCCGATATCGGGGCGTCATACGATGCACGAAGGGCTGGATTTTGCAGCGCCCCATGGTGCGCCTATTTATGCGGCCTCTGGCGGTGTGGTGACCTTATCGGGTAATCAGCCCGGTTACGGTAAAACCATCGAAATTCAGCACGGTCATGGTTTGGTAACCCGATACGCGCATGCGTCGCAGCTCGGCGTCAAGGTTGGTGACCTCGTCGAAAAAGGTCAGAAAATCGGGAAGGTGGGTTCTACGGGTCGTTCTACGGGCCCGCACTTGCATTTCGAAGTCAGAATCGGCGGCCACCCGCTTGATCCACGACTTTTTTTAAGCCAGCCTGAGGTTGAGAAAACCTTGGTGGCCAGTGCAGATGACGACGTCAAAAACGTGCGTTCTCAGGTGCGTTAAACTGTATTGTTTTCCTGCGGCGCGGCCGCCAACTCATACGAAGAACTATGGTTTCTCTGCTTAAAAAGCTTTTAGGTTCCCGCAACGACCGGATCCTCAAACAGTATCGAAAGCTGGTCGGGCAAATCAATGCCCTCGAACCGTCGCTTCAGGCGCTGTCCGACGACGAGCTCCGGGAAAAAACAACCCAGTTCAAAGCGCGGTTGGCCGAAGGTAAAACGCTCGACAGCTTATTGCCGGAAGCATTTGCCGTGGTTCGCGAAGCCAGCAAGCGTGTTTTTGGCATGCGGCACTTCGATGTCCAGATGCTCGGGGCTATTGCCTTGCATAACGGCAAAATTGCCGAGATGCGCACTGGCGAAGGTAAAACCCTCATGGCCACCCTGGCGGTTTACCTGAATGCCCTGGCGGGTAAGGGTGTTCATGTGGTTACCGTGAACGATTACCTTGCACGTCGCGATGCCGGCTGGATGGGACGTTTGTATAACTTCCTGGGGCTGTCTGTGGGCGTTGTCGTGCCCCAGCAAGAAAACGACGAAAAAATTGCAGCATATGCCGCTGATATTACGTACGGCACCAACAACGAGTTCGGCTTCGATTACCTGCGCGACAACATGGAGTATCGCTCAGAAGATCGGCGTCAACGTGGCCTGAATTTCGCGATTGTCGACGAGGTCGACTCGATTCTTATCGACGAAGCTCGTACGCCGTTGATTATCTCCGGTCAGGCCGAAGATCACACCGATCTTTACATTCGCATGAATGCGGTACCGCCCATGATGGTGCGCATGGCCTCCGAGCCAAAGCCCCACGAGCCGGAGCCGGAAGGCGATTTCTGGGTCGACGAAAAAGGCCAGCAGGTGCACTTGTCTGAGTCGGGCATGGAGCACGCCGAAGAGATCTTGTCGCGCATCGGTTTGCTCCCCGAGGGCGAGTCTTTGTACGACCCGCGTCATATTTCCCTTATTCACCATTTAATGGTTGCGTTGCGGGCGCACAATTTGTTCCATCGCGACCAGCATTATGTGGTGGCCGACGACGAAGTCGTTATCGTCGACGAGTTCACCGGTCGCCTCATGGCGGGCCGTCGCTGGTCCGATGGTCTGCACCAGGCAGTCGAGGCCAAAGAAGGCGTAAAGATCCAGAACGAAAACCAGACACTGGCTTCCATTACGTTCCAGAACTATTTCCGTATGTACGAGAAGTTGTCGGGCATGACGGGTACCGCCGATACCGAAGCCTACGAGTTTCAGGAAATTTACGGTCTTGAGACCGTACTGATCCCGACCAATCGTCCTATGCTCCGTATCGACCAGAACGATCAGGTGTTCAAAACTGACGACGAAAAGTACAACGCCATTCTGGCCGACATCAAAGACTGTCAAGAGCGTGGTCAGCCGGTGTTGGTCGGTACGACCAGCATCGAAAACTCAGAGCGCCTGTCGACCTTGCTGGGCAAGGCCGGGCTGGTTCACGAGGTGCTGAACGCCAAGCAGCACGCGCGCGAGGCCGAAATTGTTGCCGAAGCAGGTAAGCCGGGCCGTATTACCATCGCCACCAATATGGCAGGTCGGGGTACCGATATCGTGCTCGGCGGCAGCATCGACAAGCAGGTCGATCTGATCCGTGCCGATGAATCATTGTCTGAAGACGAAAAGCAGGCTCGCGTCCAGCGGGTCAAGCAAGAGTGGCAACCCCTGAACGAGCAAGTTAAGACAGCAGGGGGCTTACGTATTATTGGTACCGAGCGCCACGAGTCACGGCGAATCGACAACCAGCTGCGTGGCCGCGCCGGTCGTCAGGGTGATCCCGGTTCTTCGCGTTTTTACTTGTCCCTCGAAGACTCCCTGATGCGGATTTTTGCAGGCGATCGGGTGCGTGCCATTATGGAACGTTTGCGTTTGCCCGAGGGCGAGCCTATCGAAGCGCGCATGGTGTCTCGCTCCATCGAGTCTGCACAGCGCAAGGTAGAGGCACGTAACTTCGATATCCGCAAGCAGTTGCTGCAGTTCGACGACGTGTCCAATGATCAGCGCAAAGTGCTTTATGCTCAGCGCAACGATGTGCTCGACGCAGCGGATGTCGGCGACACGGTGGTCAATTTGCTCAATGCCACCATCGTGGAAACGTTCCGCGCCTATGTGCCTGAAGAGTCAGTCGAAGACCAGTGGGATATCGCCGCGTTGCAGGCAACGCTCGAGTCCGACTGGGCTATTGTCCTGCCCTTGGCCGATATGCTCGAGAAAGAGCCCAATCTTACCGATGAGGATCTGCTAGAGCGCGTGCAGGCCGAAGCGCTGCGGTTGTATCAGGCCAAGGTTGAGCTTGTCGGTCGCGACAACTGGGCGCCGTTCGAACGCTCGGTGCTGCTCCAGGCCATCGACACCAACTGGCGTAACCACTTGTCAGCCCTCGATCACTTGCGTCAGGGTATTCATTTGCGGGGTTATGCTCAAAAAGATCCTAAGCAAGAATACAAACGCGAAGCCTTCGAGCTATTTTCCGATATGCTCGACCGGGTGCGTACGGAAGTGGTTCGGGTATTGATGACTGTACGTATTCAAACGCCCGAGCAAGTCGAGGTTGCCGAGCCCGAGCCGTCTGGCGTGGGTAGCGTCACCTACCATCACTCCGACTATGATGCCGCACTTAGCGGTACAGACCCTGGCTTGGAAGAAGAGCCTGCGTCGATGGGGGCGTTGGGTGGTGTACCTAAAGTAGGGCGAAATGATGCGTGCCCTTGCGGTAGCGGTAAAAAGTACAAGCACTGCCACGGCAAGTTAAGTTAACGCGCGGTCAGGCTAATAAATTACACCCCAAGAGCTGGAGGCTAATCCAGATTTTGGGGTGTTTTTTTATGGCGATATGTGAAGGGGCGTTGTGCAGTGGCAAGGCTTATAGGGCCTGTCACCTTAGCTTAGAGCAGAAACAAAGACGCCAGGCCCAGGAAAATAAAGAAGCCTAACGAGTCGGTGGCAAAGGTAAGCAGCACCGAAGAGCCCATGGCGGGGTCTTTGCCGAAGCGGTCGCGCAGCACCGGGATAAGTACACCCAGCGCGGCACCAATAAGCATGTTGCCGATCATGGCGATCATCATGACCAGAGCAATGGCCCATTCGCCGGAAATCCACCAGGCAAAGCTGGCGGCGACCAGACTGCCGCAAGCGCCCACCATGAAGGTGACTTTTAACTCGCGTTGGACCAGTCGCCAGGCCGAAGAACCGGTGACGCGCCCCATGGCCAGCGCCCGGATGACCATGGTCATGGTTTGGTTGCCCGAGTTGCCGCCGATACCGGCGACGATGGACATCAAAAACGCCAGAATGACAATGTGGCTGACGGTGTCTTCGAAGCGGGACGCGACGAATGACGCGACCGATGCGGTAATCAGATTGACCAGCAGCCAGGGTGCGCGGTTGCGGATGGCGCTGACCACCGGCGCGAACATGTCTTCTTCTTGCAGACCGGCACGAGACAGTGCCTGCTCTTGTGAGTCTTCTTGAATCACGTCAACCACTTCGGCGATGGTGACGCGGCCGATCAAGCGGCCCTGGTCGTCGATGACGGGGGCCGAGACCAGATCGTAGCGTTCGAAAGCCCCTGCCGCATCGGCGTCGGAGTCGAGCGGGTTGAGCGTGAGAAAGTCGGTATGCATGACCTCTTTCACATCGACTTCGGGTTCGCTGACCAGCAGTCTTGAAACCGGCAAAACGCCTTGCAGCTTGTCTTGTCGGTCGACCACAAAGATCTGGTCGGTGTGGTCGGGGAGCTCTTGCAGGCGGCGCAGGTAACGCAACACGACCTCAAGCGAGACATCTTCGCGCACCCGGACCATTTCGAAGTCCATGATGGCGCCCACCGTGCCTTCGGGGTAACCCATGGCCTCGATGAGTTGTGCCCGCTCTTCGTCGGTCAGCCCTTTTTGGACTTCGGCAACGACGTCGGGTGGCAGATCGGCGACCAGGTCGGCGATCTCGTCGGCGTCCATCGCCTCGGTGGCGGCCACGAGGTCTTTGCGATCCATCGACTTGATGAGAGACTCGCGCGCCCAGTCATCGATCTCGAGCAGAACGTCGGCATCGAATTTGGGGTTGACCAGTTGCCAGACGGCCTGGCGCTCGTCGACGGGCAGGGATTCGAGAATGAAGGCAATATCAGACGGATGCAGGTCGTTGATAATGTCTTTGATTTCGCTTTCGTGCTGACGATGCAGAATCCCTTCGAGCAGGTTGGATTTGTCGTCTTCTTCGTACTGGCGATGCGCGAGGGCCTCGACAACTTCTTGCCGTTTCAGGATACCCTGAAGCTTTTGCAGCGCTTGCTGGGCGTCTTCGGGGTCGAGGCGCCGCGGAATGGTGATGGGCTCGTTGACGGGTTGTTGCGCGGGAGGTGGTGTTTGCTGCATGGGTAGGCGCGACCTTCAGTTGGCCTGGCGAAGCCAGCGGCAAGCCAGCTCGACCCAGTAGCTGGCCCCGATGGGCAGCAGATTGTCGTTGAAGTCGTAGCTCCCGTTGTGCAGCGTGCAAGGCCCAAGACCGTGGCCCTTGGTGCGATGGTCGCCGTCGCCGTTGCCTATCCAGACATAACAGCCCGGCTTTTCTTTGAGCATGAAGGCGAAGTCTTCGGCGCCCATAGAGGGTCGGATGTCTTGAAATACCAGGTCATCGCCGACGATGTCGCGAGCCACGTCGGCGCAAAGAGCCGCCTCTGCCGCGTGGTTGACCGTAGGCGGGTATTTTCGGGCAAAAACAAAGTTTGACGCGCAGTTGAAGGCTTCAGCCGTGTGCCTGATGATGTCGTCCATGCGTTGTTCGATAAGGTCGAGTGCAGCTTCGGACAGCGTGCGTACCGTGCCTCGAATTTCGGTGGTGTCGGGTATGACGTTGTCGGCGGTGCCGCCATGAATTTGCGTCACACTTAAGACGGCTGGCTCGAGTGGGTCGAGGTTGCGGGTAATCGTGGTTTGCAGCGACTGCACAATTTGCACTGCCGCCATGATGGGGTCGTTGCCCAAGTTTGGCATGGCTGCATGGGCGCCTTTGCCTTGTAGGGTGATTTCGAAATTGTTGCTGCCGCCCATGATGGGGCCTGGGATGACCCCGAAACTGCCCGCAGGCATGCCGGGCCAGTTGTGCATGCCGAATACGGCATCGATCGGGAACAGGTCGAACAGGCCATCGTCGATCATGCGTTTTGCGCCGCTGAAGCCTTCTTCTGCAGGCTGGAAAATGACATATACCGTACCCGGGAAATCGCGACTTTGTGCGAGATATCGGGCTGCCGCCAACAACATGGCTGTATGACCATCGTGGCCACAGGCGTGCATTTTGCCGTCGTGTTTGCTGGCATGCGCAAAGCTGTTGGTTTCTTGCATGGGCAAGGCATCCATGTCGGCGCGCAACCCTACAGCTTTACCCGGTCTGTTGCCTGTAATGGTGCCAACGACCCCTGTAACGCCCAGCCCACGGTGTACCGGGATCTCCCACTTTGAGAGTAGCTCGGCCACGACATCGGCCGTACGGAACTCTTCGTAGGCCAGTTCGGGGTGTGCGTGGATGTCGCGACGAATGGCGGCGATTTCGGGTTGCCAGCTGACCAAAGGTTCGACAAGCTTCATGATGTTTGCCCGGATTGACTGGATGGATTGGATGACGCGAGTTTGCCTTGGGCCAATTGCTGCATGGGCTGGGCCAACCGCTTGTTGGCTGCATAGATATTGCCGCCAATAGGCCATGGGGTATGGCCGTTGATGTCGTCGGCCACGCCGCCCGCTTCACGGACCAGCAGGGTGCCTGCGGCGACATCCCATGAGGCCAGGCCCATTTCCCAGTAGCCGTCGTAGCGGCCGCACGCTGTCCAGGCCAGGTCGAGCGCCGCCGAACCAAAGCGCCGAACCCCGCGGGTATTGTGCATGGCCTGGGTTAGCGTGGGCATGTACGAGTCGTAGAAACTGAAGTCGCGAAAGGGCAGGCCTGTGGCCAACAAGGCTTCGGTCAGTGTGTCGGTATGCGAGCAGTTAATACGATGACCGTTTAGCCATGCGCCACTGTCGTGTAGTGCAGTGAAAAGCTCTTCGCGGCACGGGTCGTAGACGACCCCGATGACCGGCGTATCTTGGGTCAGCGCGCCCACGCCTGGCAATTGCGTGCCAATGTGCGCGACCAGGGCAATAGAAACGGCGTAATGCGGGATGCCATGCAGAAAGTTGGTTGTACCGTCGAGCGGGTCGATGTACCAGGTGGCCAGGCCGTTGACGTCGCCGCCAGTTTCTTCAGCCACAATGCCAAATTGTGGTGTGTCGGTTTTAAGAACCTCTAAAATGGCTAGCTCTGCTTCGCGGTCGGCCTGCGATACGAGGTCGTTACGGGCCTTTTTGTCGATGATCAGGTCTTGTCGACGATGCGCATACGACTGCAGTATTGCAGCGCCAGCGCGGGCTGCGCGCACAGCGGTCTCGAGGTTTTCGCCAAGGTGAAGTGATTGTGTATTCATGCCGATTTTTACTGTTGCCTTCGACCTATAAGTTTACGCAACATTATGCGTGCCGTCTCTGACAGAATTAATAAAACGTAATGAGTGATTCTCCCTGCAGCCTGGCAATACCGACGCAGGCATGGTTGTCGGCAAGCGGCTTACCGGTCGGGTGGCGGGGGCGTTCGTCATTTACGGTGTGCGACACAGCGTTCGGCGCCGGGCATCGATTCATTTCAACCTGGTCGACTTGGCGTAGCGATGCGAATCGTTCTGAGCGATTGCATTACGTGGGATTTTGCCCGGCCGACGTCAACCCGGCTGGCGACCCATGGCTTTTTGCGTCCGACGATGAGGCAGCGTGTCATGAAGCGCTGCGCGTTGCGCAATCTGTCTATGCGCCGTTGCCGGGTGTCAGTCGCCTCGATTTTGAGGGTGGGGCGGTCACATTGACCCTGTTCCACATGCCGCTTTGGAAGGCGCTGATGCAGGCCGAGGCCCGTGTTGATCATTATTTTGTCGATGCGATGCTGGCCACCGTCGGTGCGCAAACCGGTGGGTATTCCCCTTACGGGCAATTGGCCCGCATGGCGGCACGCGAGGCCAGTGTGGCATTGCCGGCCGTCGATGTTTCCAGTGATCTCGGAAAAGGACTCAAAAAGGCAGGGTTTATTGTGCCGACGGCAAGCGGCGATCTTGCTGAGGTTTGTGTGGCGAGGTTGCGCCCCGGCATTTTTCATGGCGCCCATCTTGCGTTCCCCGAACAGGGCAGAGCCTTGTCTGTGGCGCCGGTGATGGTCATTGGCGGCGGTATTGCCGGGGCCGCTGTCGCATGGGCGTTTGCCTCCCGGGGTCGTAAGGTAGATATTATTGATCCTGCTTTTTCTCGATCAGCACAAGGAGTTCATGCAGGGCATCTGGCGGCAGCGGCCACACCGGTGGTCTCGCGCGACGACGATTACCGGGCGCGTCTGACGCGGTCAGGCGTTCGTCTGGCGTGGCAGCGCTGGCAAGCGCTCGCGGCCGACGCCAGGCCGCTTCAAACCGGGACGCTCGGTTTGGCCGGTGATGCCGATGAGGTTGATCGTGTGCGTGCGGCGCTGGAAGGCGGAGGCTTTCCCGCGGGCTGGGCCCGCTGGCAAACTTCGCTTACCGCATCGCTTGCCGCGGCTGTGCCTTTGTCTGTGCCGGGGGTATTGTTTGCCGATGGTTTGCTCATCAGGCCAGGGGCGCTGATCGCCGCACTAACGTCATCGCCACTTGTGCGGCGCATTTCGGCCGCTGGGCACCGGCTTGAGCGGGCCGATGATGGGGGCTGGTTGCTGCGCAGCGCCGGTGATCATGTCCTGGCTCAGGCTGCCACCGTAGTTGTGGCGAATGCCGCTGGTGTGGTCCCTCTCTTGCAACGCAGTGGGTTGTTGGATCGGGCGCCGCGATTGCGGCAATTGCAGGCTATTGCGGGCCAAGTCAGCTACTTCGACACACAGCGCACTGCCGCCAATCCGAACGTAGTGATTGACGGCCCCGGCTATTGGCTGCCATCGGTCGATGGAGTTAATGTAGCCGGCGGGACTTACGCATTGGGTGCTGAAACGCCCGCTGTGACGCAGGCAGGCCACGACGATATCATTGAAAAGTTGGGCGCGTTTTTGTCGGCAGAAACAATACAACGATTACCTGATGCGGTCGTAGGCGGGTGGTCGGGCTGGCGGGCGGTGGTGCCCGGTCGGTTGCCCGTTGTGGGTGAGCTTTTGGGGGCAAACGGCGTTTGGGTGGCCTGCGCGTATGGGTCCAGGGGGTTGAGCTGGGCGGCGCTTGCTGCCGAAATTATCGCTGCGTCGGTCTGTTGCGAACCGCTGCCACTAGAGCGTGAACTGTTGATGGCCATTGCGCCTGGCAAGCGTTAAAAGTTGCATCGGTTAGTGATAACGGCCCCATAATATGCCGGGTCACCAGAAAATCGGTGTCTTGAGTGGCGGGATTAGGTCGAAAAACAAGAAACGATTTTGTTTTATAGCGTAAATCCGTCAAAATAACGTCTTTTGAATGCTTTGAGGCTTTAAGCCCAGGGAATGCGCTGTGTCGCCAAAGTCTGACCTTGAAAACGTGAAGCCCATCGATCTTCTGAAATTTATAAGCGCAAAATCAACGACGGTTGATTTTCAGATCGCCGATACCGATTCGTATCTGCGCATCGAAGCCCATGCGCCGGGCGTGTTCCGCCTGCAGTGCGGCGCGCTGGCATTGCTGTCACCCGAAAAGCCGTCCGCGCGTGCCGTGCGACACGCCGAGATGTTGCTGGTGCGCCCCGAGCCCGTAAGCGAGCTTGCGGTCAGCTCAGTGCTCGATGGCGGTGGCAACGCATGGTGCATCGAGCAGGGCGATATTTCGCTTGAAATCCAGTCCAACGGCTGCTGGTCGTTACTGCGGGGCGAGCACCTGCTGCTTGCTTCTGGTACACCAGCGCTAGCGCAATGTGGCACCGATGCGGGCCTTGTCTGGCATGCCCACTTCGAACTCGATGATGAAGAGTCATTATTCGGCTTGGGCGAAACCGCTGGCGACTTCGACCGCAGAGGACAAACACTGATCAGTGACTTGCCCGATAGCCGCGCACTGCCGTTGTTGTGGTGCCCGACCGGTTGGGGGGTGTATGCCAATACGCTTTCGCGTGTTTGTCACGACCTGGGCGATACCGATCCTGGGCTGTATACGCTGGCACTTCACGACGATGTCCTCGATGTGTTTCTGTTTGCGGGTGATCCGTCCGAAATTCTCAACCAATACACTGCCCTGACAGGGCGTGCAGGCCAGCCCGGCCTGTGGCCCATGGGCGTCTGGCTTGATCAGGCGCCGGGTCAATCCACTGCTGAACTGCTGTCGGTGGCACGCAAGCTTCGCGACGCCGCTTTTTCGTTTGATGCGGTTCGTCTCACGGGTCCGGCACCTTATGGGTTTCAGGCCGACAAACCGGTTTTCGAGTGGGACGCCGGGCGCGTGCCCGACCCGAAAGCCCTGATTGCCGAATTTGCAAAACTGAATGCGCAAGTGGCTGTGCCTACCTTCCCGGGTGTGCTAGCCGATACCGTATTGTTCGAAGAGTGGGAAGACCGCGGTTGGTTACTGATCAATGACGACGACGGCAATGCGCATGTCTTTGACGGCACGCCGGCCAGCGCCGGGCGACCGTTCGGTTTGCTCGACCTGACCAATAAAGATGTCTACAAGGCCTGGTCCGAACGTCAGCGTCAGGTTTTTGATGATGGCATCGGCGCTCCAGTGTGCGACGCGCAGTTTAATATCCCAGACGGCATTACGGCACGCGGGGGCGAGTCCGGGGCGCAGCTTCGAGTTGTCTACCCCTTGCTGGCTCGCCGTGCCTTGTTCGATGCCGTAGCGGGTCACAAGACACCGCAAGAAGGCGTGGTGTTCAGCAACGACCTTTTCCCTGCGGTGCAGCGGTTTGCGTGGCAGTCGGGCCCAGCTGTTTCCAACGATTGGGCGGGCTTTGAGCGTTCGCTGCGTACGGCGCTTTCGGTTGGGGCCAGCGGCGTGCCCGTGCAAATGCATGCGTTGGGCAACGCGGCGGCATCTGTGGCCAACCTGACACCAGAACTTTACGTGCGCTGGTTGGCCGCGTGCGTGTTCTCGGCTAATTTCAGTTTTCAGGCGGCAGAGGCTTTGTTGCCGCAGGCGTTCGATGCCCAGACACAGGCGTTGGTTAAACATTGGTTGCAGTGGCGTTATCGTTTGGTGCCTTACGTGCTTGGCATCATCGAAGATGCTGTGCGTACAGGTTTGCCGGTTCAGCGCACGATGGCCATGGTGTTTCCCGATGATGTCGTTGCCCATGCTTGGGACACCCAATATATGCTGGGGCCGGCATTGCTGGTTGCGCCCGCAACGCAGCCTGGTCGCCAGGTAAAAGTGTACTTGCCCGAAGGGGCCGCCTGGTGGGATCTGAACACGGGGTGGCGCTACGAGGGCGGGACAACGCTGTTGGTCGATGCCGGGCTTGATACTTTGCCGGTATTTGGTCGCGAGGGGCAAATGCTGTGCTTGGGGCCGGTGGCGCCGCATACCTCCGAATTCAATTCAGCACGTTTGCTCGAAGAGGTCTGGTTGTTTGGTATGCCCGAGCATAGCCCTGCCGTTATGCGCAATAAGATTCGAGTCATGCAGATGCAAGGGTCCAGTTATATCAAGGGTCTTGAAGGCTTGAAAATCTTGCCATCCGAGGGTCTTGAGGTAAAACGTCGCGGCGCCGAAGTACGAATCTCAAGAATGAGGTAAACTAGCGCCCTTCGGAAATAAAACGACGTTTTTTTGTCGCCATGTTTTCCGGAGTAAAAACCAAAAAAATTTAAAATTTCTTGGTTTTTATTTGACAGACCGATAAAGTTTATGTCATAATTTAATTCTTCGGTCGGGTTGGTAGCTCAGTCGGTAGAGCACCGGACTTTTAATCCGTTGGTCCTGGGTTCGAATCCCAGTCAACCCACCACAAAATTCAAAGGGCCGCGTCCAAAAGACGCGGCCCTTTTCGTTTATGCGCTAGCCGTGGTTGCACGCTTTGCATCCATTGCCGCGGGGCACGTTCGCTTTGGCACAGATGGGGCGCTGCCTGCTGAAAAAAAAGCGCCGGGAAACCGGCGCTTTTTTTATGTGGAGGTCGCGTTGCAGCGGGCGGTTGTATAGCCCGATAGACGGATTTAGCGCGTTACCCGAATGGTACGCGTTGCCGCCAGCTTGTCGGCCTGGTCGCGAATACGTATCGTGACTTGTACAGGCGTAAACGCGCGTGGCAGTTCGGCGGCCCCTGTTAGGGCCGTGTAGTGGCCGATTTCTACTGTGCTGACGGGTATATCGACCGTGGTTGAGTGCCCGTTGGGGTAGCGTCCTTCAACGGCGAAATCCATCTTGCCTTGAAATGCTGGCGCTTCGGCGCTGTTTTGCATGACCAGCAGCTTGTAGGCCAGCTGGCCATTGACAAGGGTAAAGTCGGCAGCCCGTATGCCCGGCGATGTGCCGCGAGGGTCGGCCGGCACCGCATCTGCAAGCACTTGTACGCTTTCGCTAAGTTGCTTGTAGTTCTTTTCAGCGCTGTCGGCCCGCACTGTCTGTTTTTCAAGTGCGCTACGCAACTCGTCGAGTTCGTGAGTTTGGCGGTCAACCTGTGTTAGCAGGCGCTGTTTGTCCAGATTTGTGCTGTTTAGATCCTGGCGAAGCTGGTCGGCTTGTTCGACCGTCAGCAAGGTCGGGCCGTAGCTTTTTTGTATAAACAGCAGTCCGCCGGACCCCAACACCACACCGGTCAGCATCAAAATCAGCCAGCGTGGCACGCGGCGTTTTTTGCGCGTTGAGCCATAGGGCGTGGGTTTGAAAGCTGTGCGTTTAGAGGAACCGAATAGTGCCATGTTTTACTTCCTGTGATTGGCAGACGTGATATCAAGGGCTTCGGGCACGGTGCTTGCGCCCGCGCCAGAGTGTGTTTACGTGAGTGAGCTCAACCCCGTGGTTGAGCGACCAGTTGCTGCTCAAGTGCAGCCAGCCGTTCGGGTGTGCCAACGTCGACCCAAGCGCCATTGTAATGCGTGCCGATGACTTGTTGCTTTGCCATGGCAGCCCGCAGCAAGGGCGCCAACGGTGCGGGCTGGTTAACAGGCAACTCGTTGAACAGCGCGGGGGCGTAAACACCTATGCCGGAAAACGTAAGCTTACCTGTAATGCCGTCTGAAGGGTCGGGACGAATGTGGCCGTTTGTTTCAAGATAAAAGTCGCCTTGAGGGTGGTGGTCGGGGTTGTTGACCAACAACAGCCAGGCTTGTTTGCTTTGCCCGGATAATTGATCGGCCATGTGTTGGGCCGATTCAAATGGCCAGTTGCACCATACGTCGCCATTAACAACCAGAAAGGGAGCTTCGCCCAGCAGAGGCAGCGCTTTGGCAATGCCGCCAGCGGTTTCCAGGGCAGTGGGCTCGGGCGAATACTGAAGGTGCGCACCCAAGGCATGACCTGTTCCTAGCGCAGCTTCTATTTTATGGCCCAGCCAGGCATGATTAATGACGATTTGCGTTATGCCGGCCTTGACCAGACGTTCGATGTGCCATTGGATAAGCGGCTTGCCCGCAACGCTCAGTAACGGTTTGGGCGTGTGGTCAGTAAGCGGCCGCATGCGTTCGCCACGGCCCGCCGCTAAAATCATGGCACGCATCAGAATGTATAACCTTCTATGACTTTGCGGTTTTCAAGCCGGTCGAGCATACGCAGCAAGGGGATGAAGACCCCGTAACGCGAGGCTACCTGGCGCACGTAATTGCTGACGCGCGGCATATGATCTAGGTAGTGGTGTTTGCCGTCGCGGTGGGATAAGCGGGCGAAGACCCCCATAATGCGCAAATTGCGTTGCAGGCTCATCCATTCGTAGGCCCGATGGAAGTCGGCAAAGTCGGCGGCGATGGGCAGGCCGGCTTTGCGTGCCATTTCCCAGTATCTGATCGCCCAGTCGAGTTGTTGCGGTTCTTCCCAGGTGGTGCGGGCATCCATGACCAGCGATGCGATGTCGTAGGTAATGGGCCCTGCCAGGGCGTCTTGATAGTCGATGATCCCGGGGTTGGCGCCGTAGCGTGCCTCGGTACACAGCATCAGGTTGGGTGAGTGGAAGTCGCGATGGACCAGTACCGTACCCTGCTTGACGTTGTCCTCGAGTAGTGTCTCGAAAATGACCGAAAGTTGCTGCGACTCTTTTTCGGTGAGTTCGGCTTTGCAGTGCCGGGCGACGAACCATTCGGGGAAAACAGAAAGTTCTTGCTGCAAACGGCTTTTGTCGTAGGCGGGCAGGTTGGTAGTTTGGGCCCCCTGCATTTGCACCAACGCCGCCAAGGCTTCGCGATAACGCAGCTGAAGTTCGGTATCGCTCAGGCCCGACTGTATGGCTTGGTAATAAGTTTGTGGGCCCAGGTCTGACAGCAGCAAAAAGCCTTGGTCGATATCTTGCGCCAGAATCGATGGCACGTTAAGGCCGGTATCGCGGAGCAAGGACGTTACGTGTATAAAAGGGCGGCAATCTTCGTTGGGCGGGGGAGCGTCCATGACAACCAGCGTGCCGTTGCGCGCCTGCAGACGGAAATAACGACGGAAACTGGCATCGGCCGAGGCTGTTGCCAGGGTGTCGAGATCAAGGCCGTGTGCTGGCGCAAGTGCCTGTAGCCAGCTTTTTAGTGCATTCAGGCGGGTTTGATCATGTGTATGCAGCGATGAGTTCATTGGGCAGACAATAAAGTGTCGAGTCAAGTTATAGTGTCGTGATCTTCGGCAGACCGGCTTCTCCTATAATACCGGGTTGCAAATATTTGTTGCGGCCTGGTGGCCAAAATCATAATCCGTTTTCTGGGGCGATACTCTCGTGCGTTTTGTTGGGTGGGCAGTTCTTTTGGCGATGACCAGCGTGTCGGCAGCACAGGCCAGCGGGCGTGACGCCACCATGCCTGTGCCCAAGCTAACCATTACCGAAATACCAGCTGAGGCGCAGCCCCAGTTGGCCGAATCAAGTCAGTTGCGTGTACATGGTGGCCTTAAAGACGACGACAAAACGTCATTCATTGTGGCTGATCAGGTCGAAACCGACCCAGACGGCAAGTTGACCCTGACGGGCAAGGCCCAGGTGCGTCGCATCGATTCCGTGGTCAAGGGTGACCGCATCGATTACCAACGCAATACCGGACAGGTCGACGTCTGGGGCGATGGCATGATGATGCGTGATGGCAACATCATCCGTGGCCCCGAACTGCATTACAACTTCGACAGCGATACCGGCGAAATCACTACGCCCGATTTCTGGCTGGGCGCGGGGGGCGGCTCCGGTACTGCCGAGCGCGCGCAAATATTCAGCCGATCGCAGATGCGGCTTACCGACATGACCTACGCGGCCTGTCCGTGCCCCGATCCGGCCTGGTACATATCGGCCCCTCGGGTCGACTTCGATACCGAAGAAAATGAGGGTGTGGCCCGAAATGGCGTGCTGTACTTCAAAGGGGTGCCTATCCTGGCGTCGCCTTATTTGTCGTTTCCGCTGCGCAAAGAGCGGAAATCCGGTTTTCTCATCCCCAGTTATGGCGGGTCCAGTAATTCGGGCTATGAATTCGCGCTACCGTATTACTTTAACCTTGCACCTAACTACGACTTGACCGTCACGCCGCGCTATATGTCGAAGCGGGGCGTTCAATGGGGCGCTGATTTCCGTTACCTGGGGCAGTCGTACACCGGCCAGTTGGCCGGTTCTTACCTGGCCAACGACAAAGAAACGCAAAACAAGCGCTGGATGTATTCGTGGCAGCATACCCAGACGTTCGGGCACGGGTTCTACGCGTCGGCTGACATCAATGCGGTGTCCGATGACAACTACTTTCGCGACTTCTCTACGATTGGCATTAACCAGGCTTCAATCGATTACCTTCCGCGGATATTGACGGTAGGGTGGGCCGGCAGCCCGTATTGGTCGGCAACGGTTCAGCATTACACCTATCAAACCCTGCAAGACACAACTGGGGGTGCGGCTTATCGTACGCCGCCCTACAACAAAGAGCCCGAACTTAATATTGTCGGCGCGCGCTACAACTGGAACGGGCTCGACATGGTGTCTTCAAACTATGTCACCCGGTTTGTATTGCCGCGTTACGACGGCGGCGGTTACGCCGGTTATGTCGATGGGCAGCGACTCGGGCCTGACGGCACGCGCTTCAAGTCGTACAACACGGTGGCCTTGCCCATCGTGCGCTCGGGTTGGTACGTGACCCCCAAAGTGGGCGTACATTTAAGCCAGTACAACACCGAGTGGTATACCCCCAGCCAGTACGGCGCCACAGGGTATAGCTCTTATCCCCGCACGCAGTCGCGGGTCGTGCCCATCATGTCTCTTGATTCCGGCATGACCTTCGAGCGCGATGCCAGCTTTTTCGGGAAGGCTGCCGTTCAGACGCTCGAGCCCCGTTTGTATTACCTCCGGGTGCCTTATCGCGATCAATCCAGTATTCCGGTATACGACACCGGTGTGGCCACCTTCAATTTTGGGCAAGCGTTTGACGAAAACTACTTCAGCGGCGGCTGGGATCGTATCGCCGATGCCAATCAGCTGACCCTTGGTTTGACGTCACGCTGGCTGGATGCGAATTCGGGTGTCGAGCGTCTGTCGTTGTCGGTTGCTCAGCGACGCTATTTTGCCGACAGGCAGGTAACGCTGCCCGGTGGCAAGCCCCGGGTAGACCAAAAGTCTGATTATCTGGTGGGTGTATACGCTGCGCTTACCGACAAGCTCAATGTGCGCTTCGATGCGCAGTTCAATCCCGAATCTAACGAGCGCAATCGTATGACGGCGGGTTTGCGTTGGCACCCCAAGCGCCTGGCGACATTGTCGGCCACTTATCGTTACGAGCGCG
Organism: Pusillimonas sp. T2; assembly: GCF_002236805.1. GTDB lineage: Bacteria > Pseudomonadota > Gammaproteobacteria > Burkholderiales > Burkholderiaceae_B > Neopusillimonas. The sequence continues at coordinate 41,326 of NZ_NIQA01000004.1, forward strand.
ATCCAGAGCAAATCAGCAACCCCAACGGGTTCAATATTCCAGGCTACATCGACCGCTCCAAAGAAAATCTGGTCGTGTCTACTCAGTGGCCGCTGACGCAAAAAATTTATGCCATGGGGCGTGTCGATTACTCCATCCAGGAAAAGCGTTCGACGCAAACCATTATGGGGCTTGAGTACAAAGGCGATTGTTGTTGGGCAGCGCGTGTGGTGTTCCAGCGGTATTCGGTGTCGCTGGGCGACAAAAATACCGCGCTGTTCCTGCAACTCGAGCTGACTGGCCTAGGGTCGCTGGGTACTGACCCGCTGAATTTCCTGGGTCGAAACATTCCGGGTTACGAGCCGGTCACGCCGCCGATACCCAACAAAACCACCTTCGAGAGGTACGAATAATGCGTTGTGTGCACATCAATCGCCGGCTTGCCGTGCTGATGATTCCGGTTGTCGGGCTGTTTTCTTGGCCCCAGGCGGGCAGCGCCCAGCCAAGGTCAGCCGCAGCCCCTGCTGCCGCGCCGCAGCCACAACGTTTTGCCGACGGCATCGCCGCTGTGGTCAACAAGCAAGTGATTACGTTGCAGCAGGTCGATGCCGAAGTACGGGTAGCGCGTAAGCAGCTTAAGGCCCAAAACATTCAGGTGCCTGACGACGAAATTTTGCGTCGCCAGGTGTTGCAGCGCATGATCACCGAAACCTTGGTGCGTCAGGAAGCCGAGCGGTTGCGCATTGACGTTACCGATAAGCAGCTTCAAGAGGCTGTGAGCTCTGTTGCGCAGCGTAACAACATGACCAAAGAAAAGCTCCGAGCCGAGATCGAAAAAACCGGCGTGGCCTGGTCTTATTATCTTGATTCTTTGCGTCAAGAAATGTTGACCGACATGGTGCGTCAGCGTGCTGTCGACAGCCGTATTGTTGTTTCCGATGCCGAGGTCGATGCTTTTTTGAACAGCCAGGGCCGTTCGGGTAATTTATTGGGCGGCGCACAGCGTGGCGCGGCGGCGCAGCAAACGGTACCGCGCGAGCTGGGCTTGGCCCAGATTTTGGTTCAAGTTCCAGAAGGCGCATCGACACAGCAAATTCAAGACCTGCGGGCTAAAGCCGAAAGCTTGCTGGCTCGCGTGCGCGGGGGTGCCGATTTCGCCAGTGTGGCAGCGGCCTCATCCGATGGCCCCGAAGCCCTCGAGGGCGGCAATATGGGTGTACGCCCCACCGAGGGTTGGCCAGACATCTTCTTGCGTGCTGTCAGCAACGTGGCTACCGGCGCCGTCAGCGACATCGTTCAAAGTGGCAACGGGTTCCATATTCTCAAGGTCACCACGCGCGGCCCCGAACCGGGGCAGTCGCAAGCTGCCAGCGCAGGGGTACCTCAACCTCAGCAAGAAATGTTTGCACAAGAAGGGCCCATGATGGTGACCCAGACGCGTGCGCGCCATATTCTTATCAAGATCGATCAGGTCACCTCCGAAGAGCGTGCGCTCACGCGTATTCGCGATTTGCGTCAGCGTATTGTCATGGGTGAAGATTTCGCTGAAGTCGCACGTCGCTCTTCTGACGATGCATCCGCGCCTGAGGGCGGCGACTTGGGCTGGTTGACGCCGGGTGAAACTGTACAACCCTTCCAGCAGGCTATGGATGGGCTGCAACCGGGGCAAATCAGTGAACCCGTGCTGACGCAATTTGGCTGGCATATTATTCAGGTCGAAGAGCGTCGGACACGCGACATGGAAGACGAGTTCAAACGCATGCGTGCGCGTCAGGCATTGTTCGAGCGTCAGGCCGGCCCGGCATTCGAAGACTGGTTAAGCCAGATTCGCAGCCAAGCCTACATTGACAACCGTCTGGTACCACGCGCCAGCAACAACCGTTTTAACCGATAGGCGGCACAGAACCGGTTATGGCGCAACATCAGGCCCGCAAACGTTTCGGCCAGAATTTTCTGGTCGATGCTTCAGTCATTGAGTCAATCGTTCGGGCAATCGCGCCTATGCCTGCTGAGCGCATTGTCGAGATTGGCCCGGGGCTGTCTGCGCTGACGGGGCCGTTGCTTCAGGCGCTCGATCATCTTACGGTCATCGAAATCGATCGTGATTTGGCTGCGCGGCTACGCAACCGGTACCCAGCAGGCCGCTTGACGGTGATTGAGGCCGACGTCCTTACCGTAGATTTTTCGACGCTGGGCAGTGGTCTGCGTGTTGTAGGAAATCTGCCCTACAACATCTCTAGTCCGTTGCTTTTTCAGCTCATGAATTATGCTGATCACATTATTGATCAGCACTTTATGTTGCAACGCGAGGTTATCGACCGCATGGTCGCGGCACCCGGCTCATCCGACTATAGCCGCCTGACCGTCATGCTGCAGTCGCGATATCGCATGGAAAAGCTCTTTGATGTTCTGCCCGAGGCGTTCGACCCCCCGCCACGCGTTGTGTCGGCGATTGTGCGTATGGTGCCCTTGCCGGCCGACAGGCCGCAACCAAAAGATCAGGCATTGTTCGAGCAGGTCGTGACCAAGGCATTTGGCCAGCGTCGCAAAATGTTGCGCAGAAGCCTGTCAGATTGGTCGGGACGCATTCGGTGGGACGAACTGGGTATACCCGAAACGGCACGCGCGGAAGATCTTTCGGTCGCGCAGTTTATGGCGTTGGCCGATTCGCTGGTTGATTAAACAAGCGCGCCTGCAGGCGCACAGCTGGCGCTGTCAGGCAGCATGCGCGGCGACGTTAGACGTACTGTCTTAGAGCAAGGCTTCAGCAGGGCCTCTGGTTAGCCGAAAAACCAGTAGCAAACCGCAATGGCTGCGGTAATTCCGGCCACATCGGCGACCAGCGCACAGCCTACCGTATGCCTGACGCGTTGAACTCCCACCGCTCCAAAATAGACGGCCAGTACATAAAATGTGGTCTCGGTACTGCCCTGTACGGTGGCGGCCAATAAGCCCTGGAAGCTGTCAACGCCGAAGTGTTGCATGGTTTCGAGCATCATGGCGCGCGAGGCACTGCCCGAAAAGGGCTTGGTTAACGCCGTGGGCATAGCGTCGATAAACCTCGTATCGAGCCCGCCAGCATCTGCCAGCCAGCGCAGCCCGTCTAGCAAGGCGTCAAGCGCCCCTGAGGCCCGCATCACGCCTATGGCACATAGCATCGCTACCAAGTAGGGCAGCAGGCTTTTTGCCACATCAAACCCTTCTTTGGCGCCTTCGATAAATGCATCGTAAACCGGTACTTTTTTCCAGGTGCCAGCAATCAAAAATGCAATGATCAGGCTGAATAGCGTCAGGTTTCCCATGAGTGACGACAGGGCGGCCATTGCTGTTGCGCTGAGGGTGGCCAGAAAGGCCATGAACAGGCTGAGTACGGCGATTATCGACCCCAGCCATAGCAACAGAACGGGATCAGTCAGTTTGATGCGTTGTACCGCGATGACCGCCAGCAAGCCCGCCAGAGAAGAAGCGGCTGTGGCCAGCAAAATAGGCAAGAAGACGAGGGAGGGATCTGGGGCGCCTTGTTGGGCGCGGTACATGAAAATGGTAACGGGCAACAACGTCAACGACGAGGTATTGAGCACCAGAAAGAGGATTTGTGCGTTGGTGGCTGTGTCGGGACGGGGGTTCAGCGTTTGCAGCGCACGCATGGCTTTCAGGCCAATGGGGGTTGCGGCGTTGTCCAGGCCTAAGCCGTTGGCAGCAAAGTTAAGGGTGATCAAACCCAAGGCGGGATGGCCCCGGGGCACACCCGGCATGAGGCGCGCAAACAACGGGCTTAGCCAGCGCGATAATACGTCAACCAAACCCGCCGCTTCGGCAATACGCAGAAAGCCCAACCAGAGCGTCAAGGTGCCAAACAGCAGCACCATGATATTGACGGATAGTTCGGCCATGCCGAACAGGCTTTGCACGATGCGTGCAAAGACGTCGGGGTCGGCCAGGACCAGCCAATGGTAAAGGCCGCTGGCAGCACCGATTAAAAAAAAGGCCAGCCAGAGTGTGTTCAACATGGTGACTGCGCAGGGGTGAGCATACGCGTCAGGACTTAATCCTGGCGACCCTTGCGTTCGATCAGTTCAATTTTGTAGCCGTCCGGATCTTCGATGAAAGCGATAACTGTGGTGCTGTGTTTCATGGGGCCGGCTTCGCGGACGATCTTTCCCCCTCGCGCACGAATTGCGTCACAGGTGGCGTAGGCGTCTTCGACCTCAAGGGCAATGTGACCATAGCCTGTACCCAGGTCATAGTGGTCAGTGTCCCAGTTGTGGGTCAGTTCAATTACGGCACCTTCGTCTTCGGGCTGATAGCCCACGAACGCCAGTGTGAATTTGCCTTCGGGATAGTCTTTCCTGCGCAGCAGTTTCATTCCCATGACTTCGGTGTAGAACGCCAAAGATTGATCAAGATTGCCGACGCGCAGCATGGTGTGCAACATACGCATAACAGGTCTCCTTAGAGCAAAGGTAGTGAGGCTGGATCGTGGCCACGTAAAAAGTCACGTGCCGATTTAAATGGAGGACAAAGCCGCTCGACCTCCTGCCAGAAGTCGCGGCTGTGATTCATGAATCGCAAATGGGCCAGCTCGTGGGCGATGACATAGTCGATGATGGCCGGTTCGAAATGAACCAGGCGCCAATTGAGCATAATATGCCCCGCCGAGTTGCAAGAGCCCCAACGGGTAGCGGCGGCAGACAAGCGCCATTGTTTGGGCATAACGCCAAACTTTGCATGAAAGTCGTCAAGGCGCAGACCAAACCAGTGCCGGGCGCGTGCCTGAAGCCAGGTATCTACGCTGTCGCGAATACGGGTGTGGTCGGCATGGGCGGGCAAGTTAAGATGCAATACATTGCCGGGCGCGGGCTGCAGGTCGTTACCCTCGAACTGATGCGGTGCTGTGCCTGGATGACCGAGCGCCAATGTGATTTGCCTGCCCAGATACGCGATCTGCCCGCCGCAGCGCCACTGGGTTTGAGCCATCGCCAACCGTTGCTTGCGGTTTTGGTAATGGGCCAACTTGGATAAGATCCAGGCAGCTTTCTGGACCACTGCATCGTCGATTTGCCCCAAACCGACCCATTGAGGAGCCGTAACGCGCAAGCCATCATCGGTAATTTGCAAACCGATGCTTCGCCGTTTGGATCGAACCAGTGTAAAACCGATCGCTTGATGGGGGGTGTCGATTTCGCGCCATTTTGCGCCCGGGGGGAGCGAGGGCGGCGGTTCGGTTTTGATTTGGGTGCTGTGGGTGGGGGTACTGTGCCTGGAAGGCGTTATTAGGTCGTGGGTCGGCCCAAGCGTGCCGCCAAATGCCGCAGGCGTTTCCGAGAGGGCATAGCCCGCGTCAAAGAGCGGCAACTGCTCAGTTTTTGCCATATCGCTCCGGATTCAACACTCGCATTTCCGATTCAATCCAATCTTGCACTTTCTGGTTTAGCGTATCGGCATCCAGGCCGGTGCTGTCGATGGCGGGGCCGATAGAAACTGTGATGAGTCCTGGCTTTTTGATGAAGGCGTTTCGGGGCCAGCACTCACCAGCGTTCAGGGCAACCGGAATAACGGGGGCGCCGGTTCGGGTAGCCAAAATAGCGCCGCCCGATTTGTAGCGGCCCGTTTTGCCTGGGGCTACTCGGGTGCCTTCAGGAAACAATACGGGCCAGCGCCCCTCTTGCAGACGAAGCTTGCCAACCTTGACCACTTGCTCGAAGGCGTCGCGGCCTTTTGCTCGATCGATCGGGATCATTTTTAATAGCGCCAGACCCCAGCCAAAAAAGGGAACACGATGCAGCTCTTTTTTGTAAACAAAACAGGCTTGACGCGGTAAATAAGCCGGCAGAAAGAGCGTTTCCCAGGCGGATTGGTGTTTAGAGAGGATGATGGCAGGACCGTCGGGGAAGTGTTCTGCCCCTTTGATTTCCCAGCGTATGCCGACGATGACGCGGGCCCCCCATACCGCCAGCCGGGGCCAGCCCATGGTCAGCCGGTAACGCCATTTAAGCGGTAACGGCGACCAAATTAGGCATGCAAATGCATAAGGAATGACCGTGACGATCAGGAACAGCATGTAGAGTGCAGAGCGGATACCGGCCATGATTACCCTTCGAGCCAGGCGTCGACGACTTCGGCCAGGTTCTCGCGCACCTGTGTACCGCTGGGCAGATCGCCTTTGTCCCAGGTTTTTCGGCCGTTACCGGTAAGTACCAGCCAGGTTGCGCAACCAACGTTGGCGGCGGCTTGCAGGTCGCGCCACGAATCGCCCACTGCAGGTACATTTTGCATGCTGATGTCGTAGCGTTTGGCGATGTCGAGGAACATGCCCGATTTTGGCTTGCGGCACTCGCAGCCGTCGTCTGGGCCGTGTGGGCATATAAAAATGGCATCGACCTGCCCGCCCACTTGAGCCAGTTCATAGCGAAGCTTGGCGTGAATAGCGTTGAGTGTTTCAACGCTGTACAAGCCGCGAGCCAGCCCCGATTGGTTAGTCGCCACCACCACGCGCCATCCCGCCTGCGATAAGCGGGCGATGGCCTCGAGGCTACCTGGAATGGGAATCCATTCGTCGGGGCTCTTGATGTAGGCGTCGCTGTCGTGGTTGATGACGCCGTCACGGTCGATGATGGCGAGTTTCACTGGGCTAACCTTGAAATGTCGGCAACCTGGTTCATCAATCGTCCTAATTGCCCGAGCAGGGCCAGTCGATTGTTACGTATTTCGAGGTCTTCGGCCATGACCATGACATCGTTGAAGAACTGATCGACGGCGTTGCGGGTGTGCGAGAGTGTTGCCAGTGAACCCGCAAAATCGCCGTCGGCAAACTGCCGGCGGGCTTCGGGTTCTACCTGCGCGATTTGCGCAGCAAGCGCCTGCTCAGCCGGTTCTGCGAGCTTGCCCGTGTCGACGCTATCTGGCACGTGGTCGGCTTTTTTCAGCAGGTTGGTGATGCGCTTGTTGGCAGCGGCAAGACTTTGCGCTTCGGGCATTTGTGCAAAGCTGGAACACGCTGCGACGCGTGCCTGAACTTCGTGCAGGGGCGGCTCGAGGCTTAACACCGCATCGACCACATTGCGGTCGTGGTCGGCGCCGAGCTGGTTGCGATATCGCTCGTAGATGAAGCTGGTGACGTCGTCTACGGTACTGGCGGCCAGCCCGAACTGGCTGAAAGTTTCGGCAGTTTTGTCGAGCAGGCTGCGCAGGGCCAATGTCCCTGTCTTACCTGGGCCGATATAGTCGCCTGCGGCAAGTTGCTCGAAGGCGCTGATCAGGCCCAGTGCAGCGCGACGCAAGCCATAGGGGTCGCGTTCGCCGCTGGGCACAAGGCCTATACCCCAAATGCCCACAAGCGTTTCGGCGCGTTCAGCGATGAATAGAATGGCACTGGTCAGGCTGCTGGCGTTGACGGGTTCGTCGAGGCGAATGCGGTATTGTTCGCCAATGGCAGTGACGACGTCGGCGGGCTCGTTATCGCCTTGGGCGTAGTAGGCGCCCATAATGCCTTGCAGTTCGGGGAACTCGCCGACCATATTTGAGTTCAGGTCGGCCTTGGCCAATAGTGCGGCACGGTCGGCATGTTGTTCGTTGCCGCCCAGTTGTGCTGCAACATAGCGGGCTATGGCGCGAACCCGTTCGATGCGGTCGCGTTGCGAACCCAGCTTGTTGTGATAGACACGGTTGGCCAGCGACTCGACGCGGCTTTCGAGCGTGCTTTTGCGATCGGTATCGAAGAAGAACTGGGCGTCGGCCAGGCGAGGGCGCACGACGCGTTCGTTACCTTCAATAATGTGGCGCGGGTCGGCCACCTGCATGTTGCTGACGATCAGGAACCGGTGCGTGAGTTTGCCGGTGGTGGGTTCGAACAGCGGAAAGTACTTTTGGTTCAGGCGCATCGTCAGGATCAGGCATTCGGACGGTACGGCCAGAAATTTAGGGTCGAATTGACCGGCATAAACGGTGGGGTGTTCGACCAGCGCGGTGACTTCGTCGAGCAGCGCATCGACCTCGGGGCCTTGCCCGATAGTGCCGCCCAGCGCGGCGGCCTGTGCGGCCAGCTGTTGGGTAATGGCGGAGCGACGATCATCGAAGCTGGCAATGACTTTGCCTTCGTCAGCCAGTTGCGCCACATAGGTGTCTGGCGACGTGATGGACAACGTTGCTTTGCCCATGAAACGATGACCATTGCTGACGCGATCGGCATTGAGCCCCAGCGTGGCAATGGGCACGACGTTGGCGCCATGTAGGGCCACCAGATGATGGGCCGGGCGCACAAACTTGACGCTGGTTTTGCCGTCGTCTAGCTGATAGCGCATGACCTTGGGTATCGGCAAGCCGGCAATGGCGGCCTCGAGGGCCTCTTGCAGTGACTCGGGCAGCGAGGCGCCTGGCGCAGTGCCTTTGGCATAAAGGTAGTCTTGCTTGCCGTCAGACTCACTGATCAGATCAGCCGGTTGCAAGTGACCCAGCCCTTTACTTTCGAGCTTCTTAACCAATGCGGGGGTCGCCTGACCGTCGGGCGTGAGCCCGACTTTGGCGGGCATGAGCTTTTCGGTAAAGGCTTGTTCGGGAGCCTGGTCGAGGACGTGGCTGAGGTGCACGGCCAGACGGCGAGGCGTGGCGTAATCGATAACCTTGCACTCGGCCGACAGTAGCTGCTTTTTAGCCAGCACGCTGCTAATGCCCTCGGCAAAGGCTTTGCCCAGTTTGTTCAGTGCTTTTGGGGGCAGCTCTTCGGTGACCAGTTCGACAAGAAGAGGGTGTACTTGGGCTGTGGTCATTGCGCAGCCTCTGTGGTTTGATCAAGCATGGGGAAACCGAGTTTTTCGCGTGAATCGTAGTAGGCCTGTGCGACAGCGCGCGACAGATTGCGGATGCGGCCGATATAGGCGGCCCGTTCGGTAACGCTGATGGCACCGCGTGCATCAAGCATATTGAAAGTGTGCGCCGCTTTCAGGGCGGATTCGTAGGCCGGCAGGGCCAGCGGAACCTGAATGAGCTTTGTCGCCTCAGCTTCGTAGTCGTTGAAGTGCGCAAACAACATGTCGGTCGAGGCGTGCTCGAAGTTGTAAGTGGATTGCTCGACTTCGTTCTGATGGAATACGTCGCGGTAAAGCACTTTGCGGCCGTCCGCAGTTTGTGTCCAGACCAGATCGTAGACGCTTTCTACGCCTTGCAGGTACATGGCCAGACGCTCAAGCCCGTAGGTGATTTCGCCCGTCGTCGGTGTGCAATCGAGGCCCCCTACTTGCTGGAAGTAGGTGAACTGAGTGACTTCCATGCCATTGAGCCAGACTTCCCAACCTAGACCCCAGGCGCCCAGCGTGGGGTTCTCCCAGTCGTCTTCAACGAAACGGATGTCGTGCTCGTTGGGATCGATACCTAGCGCTTTGAGCGAGTTGATGTAGAGATCGAGAATGTTTGACGGGGCGGGCTTAAGCACAACCTGATACTGGTAGTAGTGCTGCAGGCGATTGGGGTTTTCGCCATAACGGCCGTCTTTGGGGCGGCGCGAAGGCTGTACGTAAGCCGCACGCCAGGGCTCGGGCCCGATAGCCCGCAAAAATGTGGCGGTATGTGAAGTGCCGGCACCAACTTCCATGTCGTAGGGCTGCAGCAGGGCGCAGCCTTGTTGGTCCCAGTAGTTCTGGAGCGTCAGGATAATTTGCTGAAACGTGAGCATGTGTGAGAGCCAAAAGCGCGAGAAATCCGCAAAAGGGTTCAATTTTAGCGTGCTTCGAAGAAGCGTCGTTCGCCCGGTTGGGCTTTGTGTCCATTTTCAACCCGCAGAACGGGGATTTGACCTTTCGGATGGGCAGTTTAGGCGCCATTCGATTTTTGGTTGAAGCCTGAAAGGTCGTATGATATTGAGTTATCGATTGTTTTCAATAGTGCGTTTTTTGCGCAGGAGCTTTTGTACATGACAGATCTGGTTAAAACCGAAGTGGTCGGCCGTGTAATGGTCATTACCATTAACCGCCCCGAGGCCCGTAACGCCATCAACTTTGAAACCGCACACGAAATGGCCAAGGCCTTTGATGCGCTTGATGCCGATGACAATGTCGTGATTGGTATTCTGACAGGTGCGGGTGGTTCGTTTTCGTCGGGGATGGATCTGAAAGCTTTTGCCAAAACCGGCCAGCGCCCGCTGGTGCCCGGCCGTGGCCTGGGTGGTCTGTGCGAAAAAAGCCCCAAAAAACCACTGATTGCCGCCGTCGAGGGTTACGCCCTGGCAGGTGGCTGCGAGCTGGCTTTAGCTTGCGACATGATTGTTGCAGCCAACAACGTTAAATTTGGTTTGCCTGAAACCAAACGTGGTTTGGTGCCCAGCTCGGGTGGTATGTTGCGTTTGCCCAAGCGCATCCCGTATCACATTGCCATGGAATACATCTTGACCGGCGAAATGCTGCCCGCCGATCGCGCCTACCATTTTGGTATGGTGAACCGTCTGGTTGAGCCGGGTAAAGCCATTGAAGGCGCCCTGGAACTGGCCACCATTATTGGTGAAAACGGCCCCCTGGCTGTCCAGATGGCCAAGCGCATCGTGCTCGAGTCCCAAGATTGGCGTCAGTCCGATATGTTCGACCTGCAGCGCCCGCGTGTTCAGCCTATTTTTGAATCGGCCGACGCCAAAGAAGGCGCGACCGCTTTTGCCGAGAAGCGCAAGCCTGTCTGGCAAGGCAAATAATTATCGGGTTGGGTGGCTCTGGCCTTGTTGGCGTCACCCGGCTCGACACGTTTTCACACTTACCACGTACCGTAACCTGCCATGACTACTCTTATTAAAGAAGACGATCTGATCCAGTCGATTGCCGACGCAGTCCAGTTCATCAGCTACTACCACCCCGCCGATTACATTCAGCATCTGGCCCGTGCCTACGAGCGTGAGCAAAGCCCCGCTGCCAAAGACGCCATTGCGCAAATTCTGACGAACTCGCGCATGTGTGCCGAAGGGCATCGGCCCATTTGCCAGGACACGGGCATTGTCAATGTCTTCCTGAAAATCGGCATGAACGTGCGCATCGATTCGCAGCGCTCCATGCAAGAGCTTTGTGACGAAGGCGTGCGCCGGGGCTATCTGAACCCTGACAACCCGTTGCGGGCATCGGTGTTGTCCGACCCGTTGTTCACGCGCAAGAACACGCGCGACAATACGCCCTGTATTGTGGGCGTCGAGCTGGTGGCCGGCGATACCGTCGATGTGCAGGTTGCGGCCAAAGGCGGCGGTTCCGAAAACAAATCCAAATTTGTCATGCTTAACCCCAGCGACTCTCTGGTCGACTGGGTACTTAAAACAGTGCCTACCATGGGTGCTGGCTGGTGTCCGCCGGGCATGCTGGGTATTGGCGTCGGTGGTACGGCCGAAAAAGCCATGCTGATGGCCAAGCAGGCGCTGATGGAAGACATCGATATGTACGAGTTGTTGGCCCGCGGCCCGCAGAACAAGCTCGAAGAGCTGCGTATCGAGCTGTACGAAAAGGTCAACGCGCTGGGGATCGGCGCTCAGGGCCTGGGTGGTTTGACTACTGTGCTTGACGTCAAGATCAATACGTTCCCCACCCATGCAGCGTCTAAACCCGTGGCCATGATCCCCAATTGTGCTGCAACGCGTCACGTGCATTTCGTGCTCGACGGCTCGGGGCCTGCTGCGCTTACACCGCCAGCCTTGTCCGATTGGCCCGATGTGAACTGGGCGCCCGACTACAACAAATCGACCCAGGTCGACTTGAACACGCTGACCAAAGAACAGGTCGCCAGCTGGAAGCCCGGTCAAACGCTCTTGCTCTCGGGCAAGATGTTGACTGGTCGTGACGCTGCTCATAAGCGCATTCAAGAAATGCTGGAGCGTGGTGAGTCGTTGCCGGTCGAGTTCAAGAACCGTGTGATTTACTACGTTGGCCCTGTCGATCCGGTTCGCGACGAAGTCGTCGGCCCGGCTGGTCCGACCACAGCTACGCGCATGGACAAATTCACCGATATGATGCTGGAAAAAACCGGCCTGATCGCCATGATCGGCAAGGCCGAGCGTGGTCCGGTGGCTATCGAATCAATTCGTAATCATCAGTCGGCTTATCTGATGGCGGTAGGTGGTTCTGCTTACTTGGTCTCTAAAGCCATTCGTGGCGCCAAGGTTGTCGGTTTCGAAGACCTGGGCATGGAAGCCATTTACGAGTTCGATGTAAAAGACATGCCGGTTACTGTAGCGGTAGATTCAACGGGTACATCGGTGCACCAGACCGGGCCTAAAGAGTGGCAGGCGCGCATCGCCGATATCGCCATTCAACCGGTTTAACGGTTGCCAGCGGCCAGATCAGGGCAGTGGTTCAATGCCCTGATCTGCGCACTTGGCCAGTAGTGTGTCTATCGAACCTTGCGTCAGCATCAAGTCTGGCGCAAGGTTTTTTAATGGCCGCAATACAAAGGCGCGCTCGTGCATGCGCGGGTGCGGCAGGGTCAGCGTCGGGTCGTTCAGCGTGACATCGTCATACAACAGCAAGTCGAGGTCGAGCGTGCGCGGGGCATTGCGCCAAGGGCGTTCGCGGCCGAAATCGTGTTCGATTTTTTGCAAGGCAGTTAACAGGTCGTGCGGCAACAGCACGGTTTGCAACTGAATGACGGCGTTGATGTAATCCGGGCCGGATGAGTCGACAGGGGCGGTTCGATAGAAGGGCGATGACTCGACAGCGCGAACGCCGGAGAGCCCGACAAGGGCCTCGCGAGCCAGCGTGAGTGTGGATACGGCATTACCCAGATTGGCGCCCAGGCCAATATAAGCCGTTGCCCAGTGCGTTGCGGTCATCATGTTGTACCGAGGGTGATAGCTCTGGTCGACCTAAGAAAATCAAGAAAGGCCGACCGGTGGCTTAATGTACTTTGGCCGCTGCGCCGGCAGGGTTGCGTCGTGGACGTCGACGGCGCCGCGACCGGCTTGCTGCACCGCCTTCGTTGCGGTTGCGCACTTGGTATTGCTCAATCAGTTCACCGCGGTCTTCGGGGTCGGCATTAGCCAGATCCATCCACCACTGGGCCTGAACGCTGTCAACTTCGTGCGATGCAGCCCGTAACTGCAGGAAGTCGACTGCTGCGCGAAAGCGAGGGTGTTCGATCATGCGCCAGATGGCTTTGGGCGTGGCTCGCTCGAAGCGTGGCTGCATGAACCAGATCTCGCGCATGTCGCCCTGGAAGCGCTTTTGGATGGCCATACGCCCCGATTGTTCGTCGACAACGAGGTCGGCGGCCGTAACTAAAGCCTGCATGGGTGGCTCGCCGTCGAAAACTCCTTGTTTCCAGCGTTTGTCGACCATGCGCCAAAGCAGGGCTGCAAACAGAAAACCCGGGCTGATGGTTTTGCCGGCGCGCACGCGCACGTCAGTGCGTTCGAGGGCCAGTTCGAGAAACTTGCGGTCGTCGGCGTCGTTGAGCAGCGTGTCGATGAACGGGAGCAGGTGACGATGTAGGCCAAGTGCGCGTAGCTGCTGCAGGCAATCCATGGCGTGGCCGCAGGTCAGCAGTTTGATGAGCTCATCGAAAAGTCGTGAGGCGGGCACGTTTTCGATGAGGTGGGCCATGGACTTAATAGGGGCCAAAGATGCCGGGTCGATATTGGCGTTGAGTTTTGAGGCAAAACGTACGGCCCGCAGCATGCGCACCGGGTCTTCCCGATAGCGGGTTTCGGGGTCGCCGATCATGCGCACAACTTTCTTTTTCAGGTCGGCTACACCGTGGTGGTAGTCGATGACCTCTTCGGTAAGCGGGTTGTAATACAGAGCGTTAAGGGTGAAGTCGCGGCGCGCTGCATCTTCGGCGTTGGTGCCGAATTGATTGTCGCGCAAAATGCGCCCGTGCTCGTCGGTTTCTTGATCTTCAGAGGCAGGCGCCCGGAAGGTGGAGGTTTCGATGATCTCGGGGCCGAACACGACGTGAACCAGCTGGAACCGTTTGCCGATGATACGTGCGCGCCTGAAAAGCGCCCGGATCTGGTTTGGCGTTGCATTGGTGGCTACGTCGAAGTCTTTGGGTTCAAGACCAACAATCAGGTCGCGTACTGCGCCGCCCACAATGTAGGCATCGTATCCGGCCTGGTTTAGTACTTCGCAAACCTTGATGGCATGACGTGAAACGTTGCGCCGGTCAATGCCGTGCTTTTCGGGTTTCAGGCGTTCGGGGCCACGGGCCGGCGATGAAAAGAGTCGGCCGACAAAGTTTTTTATTGTTTCGGTAAGCATGGACGGTATTTTAGGGCTTTGCGCACGGCATGTCTGGAAATTTCATGTGGCGACCACGGTGTTGCCGGGCGCAGGGTGGTGATCAGGGCGTGGCGAGTGCTGCAGTGTCTTCATGGGCCAGGAATTCGCGGAGTAGCGGTAGCGTGATAGCACGCTGCTTTGCCAGCGAATAGTGATCCAGCGCATCAATCAGGTGACTTAGCCGGTTCATGTCGCGGGCGTAGTGGGTGAGAATCCAGTTGATGACTTCGGGCGACAAGTGCAGTCCGCGCTCGGATGCACGGGTCTGCAGGGCCTGGCCCCGCTCATCGTCTGAGAGCAGTTCGAGCCTGAAGACCAGGTCCCAGCCCAACCGTGTGCGCAGATCTTCGCGGACAGGCATATGCATGGGGGCGCGATCGCCTGCCACCAGCAGGGCAAAGGCATGTGTACTGGATGCCGACTCGCGCCAACGATTGTAAAGGGCAAACAGGGCGGCCTGGGCCTCGTCGTCGTAGCGTTCGACCCCATCGACCGCAATGCGCCGGTAGTCGATGATATCTGCCTCGACCACGCTTTGGAGCAGCCTGTTGGCGTTATTGTGGTGAATGTAAAGGGCGTGATCGGCAAACCCCAGTGCCTGCAGCAAGTGACTGCGGCCGGCGCCGGGCGGCCCCCAAAGGTACACCGCCCGACCCGGCTCACAGCCCTGCAGGGCTGCAATAGCGGCCTGATTTTTACCCGGCACGTAGTTGTCCAGAGTAGGCACAGGTGCGGGCAGCAGGTTGAGGATCAGTTGTTGGGTCATCGATGGCGGTAAAAAGCGTAAAATGCGCCTTGGTATTTTATTTAAGACGCAATTCTTGCACATCCCACGGCTTTTCTCATGACAAACAATCAATCCACCTCTTTAACGTACCGCGATGCGGGTGTCGATATCGATGCAGGCGACGCGTTGGTCGATCGCATCAAGCCGCTGGCGGCCAAAACCATGCGTGCCGGCGTTATGGCCGGGATTGGCGGGTTTGGTGCATTGTTCGAAGTGCCCAAAAACTACAAAGAGCCGGTTCTGGTGTCGGGTACCGACGGTGTGGGCACCAAGTTGCGTCTTGCCTTCGAATGGCAACGCCACGATACGGTCGGTATCGATCTGGTCGCCATGAGTGTTAACGATATTCTGGTGCAGGGTGCCGAGCCGCTGTTTTTCCTCGATTATTTTGCCTGCGGCAAGTTGTCGGTAGATACCGCCGCAGCCGTGGTCGGGGGTATTGCCAAAGGCTGCGAGCTGGCCAATTGCGCCCTTATCGGCGGCGAGACTGCCGAAATGCCCGGCATGTACCCTGATGGTGAATACGACCTGGCGGGGTTTGCTGTAGGCGCCGTCGAGAAATCGCTCATCATCGATGGCAAGTCCATTAAAGAGGGAGATGTCGTTCTGGGGCTGGCGTCCAGCGGCGCGCACTCCAATGGTTTTTCTTTGCTCCGTAAAATTATCGAAACCACCGGCGCCAAGCCGGAAGATGATCTGGGTGGTCGGCCTTTAGGCGATGTTGTTATGGCGCCCACGCGCATCTATGTGCGCTCGGTATTGGCGGCGCTAAAGGCGCACGGTGCGGCAATCAAGGGGCTGGCACATATCACCGGGGGTGGTTTGCTCGACAACGTCCCGCGCATTTTGCAGCCTGGCCTGTCCGCCCGGTTGTATCGCGATGCCTGGGAAATGCCCGAACTGTTCAAGTGGATGCAAAAGGGCGGTAATGTAGCCGATACCGAAATGCACCGCGTGTTCAACTGCGGTATCGGTATGGTTATTGTTGTTCCTGCAGACCAGGCTGATGCGGTTGCCGCCACACTGGCGTCACACGGCGAAAACGTCAGCCGCTTGGGTGAAATCGTTGCCCAAACCGGCGATATGCCGCAAACCGTTGTTGTTTAATTCATCGACGGGCGTAAGGTGTTGACCATACGCCCGTCGCTGCATCCAGCACCTGGGCGACGACATCGGGTGCAAGGCAATCAATAATTTGACGGTCGGGTTGGGCGCGTAGCCACGTCAGTTGCCGTTTGGCCAGTTGGCGGGTTGCGGCAATGGCCTGTTCAATCGCCTGGGCTTTGCCAGTCTTGCCGTCCAGATAGTCCCAAAGCTGGCGATAGCCTACGCACCGTATCGACGGCAGGCCGGGGTGCAGGTCGCCCCGCGCATACAGTCGTTCAACTTCATCCATCAAGCCTTGCTCTAGCATGAGCTCGTAACGCAGCGCGATGCGTCGATGCAATGCGAGGCGGTCTGAGGGTTCGAGGCTTAGCGTGATGAAGTGTCGAGGCGTGCCGATAGGCTGAGATTTTTGTTGTTGCAGCAATACCGACATTGGCTGTCCGCTAAGACGCCAGATTTCCAGGGCCCGCTGAATGCGCTGGCTGTCGTTCGGCGCAAGTCGCGCTGCCGTAGCCGGGTCCACTTCGGCCAGGCGCGCATGTAGCGCTGGCCAGCCTAGCTGTTTTGCATCGGCTTCAAGCTCAGCCCTAACTGCCTGGTCGGCTTGGGGTAAGTCGTTCAGCCCCTCGCGCAGGGCTTTGTAGTACATCATGGTGCCGCCGCAAAGCAGCGGGATGCGGCCCCGGGCAAGAATCTGGTCAATAAGTGTGGTTGTGTCGGTGCAGAAATCGGCGGCTGAATAGTTTTCAGCCGGGTCGCGGATATTAAGCAGGTGTTGCGGTACCAGGGCTTGCTCGGCGGGTGTCGGCTTGGCGGTGCCGATGTCCATTTCCCGGTAAATAGTGGCCGAGTCGACGTTGATGATTTCGATGGGCCAGCGTTTGGCCAGCGCCAGGGTCGATGCAGTTTTACCGGCAGCGGTGGGGCCGGCCAAGCACAATATAGGTAGGGGATTCATTGGCCGCGTAAAAAGAATTTGTCGAGTTCGGTCAGGGACCAGTGCACCCAAGTGGGACGTCCGTGATTGCATTGGTCGGCACGCTCGGTTTGCTCCATTTTACGCAGCAAGGCATTCATCTCGTCGAGTGTGAGGCGTCGATTTGCTCGAACTGACCCATGGCAGGCCATGGTGGCCAGCAAGACGTTACGTTGCTCAAGCAACTGCGCCGACGAACCAACAGATGACAAATCGTTCAAGACATTGCGGGCCAGCGATTCAATGTCGCCGCCGGCCAGCAACGCGGGGACGGCACGCACCATGAGTGTGGCCGGTCCTGCTGGGCGCAGGATCAGGCCTAGGTCTTCAAGTGCGTCGGTGTGCTCATCGGCGATTGCGACGTCTTTTTCGCTTGCCTGAAATACAACGGGTACAAGCAGTTCTTGTCTTGGCAGGTCGCGCATATCTATGGCGCGTTTGAGCTGTTCGTAGACGACGCGCTCGTGGGCTGCATGCATGTCGACCAGAATCAGCCCATTTGCCGTTTGCGACAGAATATAAATACCGTGCAGTTGGGCCAGTGCCATGCCCAGCGGGAACTCGTGATTGGGCAGGGCCGCCGGCTGTATGCGTGCAGTGTGGGCAGGTGCTGTCGGGGGCGCCAGCGGGCGATACAACGTTTGCCAGTCGGTACCCTGCGCTTGACCAGAGCGGCTATCGCGCAGGTTAAGGGCGTGTTGACCGTAGGGTGCAAATGAGGGCGCGCGGTGCTGGCCTGCCGGTGCAGGCGTACCGTACGGCATCAAGGACGGTGAGCTTTCGTTGCTTGTATTGACGGGTTCTGGTTGCGGGCGTGCATCGTGCTCGGACAACGCGCCAGGAGAGCCCTGGCCATCGGCGTATGCGGCGTCGACAGCTAGAGGCTGGCCACCGGCCGTTTGGGCCAATACTTGCGACAGCGCGCGCGCAACAAATTGGTGTACTGCACCGCTGTCGCGAAAACGGATCTCGTGCTTGGCCGGATGCACGTTGACATCGACCGCATTGGGGTCGATAGACAAAAACAAGACAAACCCGGGTTGGCGATCGCCATGAAGGACGTCGGCGTAGGCCTGACGGATGGCGTGCGAGACTGTTTTGTCGCGGACGTAGCGCCCGTTGACGTAAAGGTACTGACGATCGGCCCGGGCGCGAGCGTAGGTGGGGCGCGTAATCATGCCGTCGAGCCTGATCAACCCCTGGTCGACACTGACGCCCAAACCCTGGCTGACGAATTCGCTGCCGAGAACGTCGAGTATGCGCTGGGCGATATCGCCGGCCCGCCAGTGCCGTTGCGGCTTGTCGTTATGAAACAGCCGGAACGCAACGTGGGGGTGGGCCAGTGCAATGCGCTCCAGAATATCGACGCAATGTCCGTATTCGGTTGATTCGGTACGCAGGAACTTCCGGCGGGCCGGTACGTTTTCAAAGAGTTGGCGAACGTCGACCGTCGTGCCCTGCGGGCCGGAGGCTGCGGTGATGTCGGGTTGCTGGGCAGTGATTTGCCAAGCGTGAGGAGCGTCGTCGGTACGCGAGGTCAGTGTCAGCCGAGCCACCGCGCCAATGGATGCCAGCGCCTCGCCTCGAAAGCCCATTGAGGCGACCGACTCGAGATCATCCAACGACTTTATTTTGCTGGTGGCGTGTCGGGTTAACGCAAGGGCCAGTTCGTTTTGAGCAATGCCGCAACCATTGTCGGAAACGGCGATGCGTCGAATGCCACCGCCGTCAAGACGAACCTCGATGCTGGACGCGCCGGCATCGATAGCGTTTTCAAGAATCTCTTTCAGCACCGAGGCGGGTCGTTCGATAACCTCGCCGGCGGCGATTTGGCTGATGAGCAGATCGGGGAGGGGGGCAATTACGGGGCGTTGCGACATCGTAGGGGCAATTATGCCCGACGCGCGAGCCCCGGGCTAGTTGCGAAGTAGTCGTTAATGCCTTTGAGCATGGCCGTGGCGATTTTGTCTTGGTGCCCGGCACTGCGCAGCAGGCGTTCTTCTTCGGGGTTGCTGATAAATGCTGTTTCGACCAGGATGGACGGAATGTCCGGCGCCTTGAGGACGGCAAACCCTGCGCGTTCAACATATTTTTTGTGCAGCCGGTTGATCTTGCCGATTTCACTCAGGACCCGGTCGCCCACTTTGACCGAGTCGTTGATTTGCGCTGCCGTCGACATATCAAGCAGAACTTGCGCTACCTGCTGGTTGTGCGACCCTAGGTTAATGCCACCGATCAGGTCGGCGTCGTTTTGGTTTTTGGCCAGCCACCGGGCCGCAGCACTAGAAGCCCCGTTTTGTGACAAGACAAAAACCGAAGACCCCCGTGCACTAGGTTTGACCCAGGCGTCAGCATGGATAGATACAAACAGGTCGGCCTTCACACGCCGTGCTTTTTGCACCCTGACCTGCAGGGGCACGAAAAAGTCGCCGTCGCGGGTCAGGTAGGCGCGCATATTGGGCTGGGCGTCGATCAGTTTCTTGAGTCGACGGGCGATCGCCAGCACGATGTGCTTCTCGTATGTGCCGCTGGGGCCGACTGCCCCGGGGTCTTCACCGCCATGGCCTGGGTCGAGCGCAATCAGAACCGGACGATTGGGGCGCTCGGCGTCGGGTAGGGCAGGGGCGGCCGGGGGTGCCGGCCGTTTCTGGGCAATAGAGGGTAGTTGCTGGCCGTCAACCGACGGGATGGGGGCTGAAGGCGAGCCTGCCTGCGCTAAGTTCTCAAGAACTTCGGCCAACGGGTCGCTATCTTCACCCATTTTGCTAAGTGCCAAGAGCGGGTCTTGCGCAATTTTCGGGTACAGGTCAAGTACAAGGCGGTACTTGTATTCGCCAATGGGCTTGAGTGTGAAGACCTGCGGGGCAATGGCCTGCTTCAGGTCAAAAACCAGACGAATGACGTCAGGCCGGTTTTGCGCTACGCGCACGGAGGCAATGTACGGGTCGTTAGGTTTGACCTTGGAAACCAGCTCGTTAATAGCCTGGTTCATGGTCAGCCCGTTGATGTCGACCACGAGACGGTGCGGCCCTTCAAGGGTGAAGTGCTCGGCTTTGAGTTCGGTGTCGAGTTCCAGGGTGACGCGGGTGTATTCGTCGGCAGGCCAGGTACGGACCGCCAGAATGGTTGCTGCCTGGGCCATTTTCGGGATGACAGGCAGCGCAAACAGCGTGGTAGCGGTTGCGATCAGACGCCGGCGGACGCGCCCGGCGGGTGAGATCCCCTCGGTGGAAGCACTAGTCTGGTTAGCCATGATTGTCCTTTGTTGCTATAGGCGATTAATCGTGCTTGTCGTCCGGATTCTGCGTAGCTCAGGTTGATTTCAAGGTCGGGCAAAGGGAGTAGCCCGCCGGCCTGTTCCGGCCATTCAATGAGCACAACTGCTTGTTTTTGCAGGATATCTCGGAACCCAGCATCTATCCATTCTCGTGGATCGCTAAATCTATAAAAATCAAGATGATACAAGTATAAGTTAGAAACTTTATAGCTTTCAAGCAAAGCATAGCTCGGGCTTTTGATTCGGCCGGTGACGCCGCACGCCCTCAGCAGGGCGCGGGCAAAGCTGGTCTTGCCTGCACCGAGGTCGCCACGAAGATGAATGCGTCCGCCTTGTGGCGTGCCCGGATGACCAGGGTCGTCGGCCAGCAACAAGGGCGCAATTTGCGAGGCCAGTGCAATAGTGCTGCTTTCGTCCTCTAAAAAAGTTTCAACTTCGCCCAAAACACGGTTTTCTGTCGTCATGATGGTTTGCCTGATAAGGTCGGCGGCATTGTAGTGCATGCCGGCTTGGTGGCGGCATCGTTTAGCGTGCCGCTGTATCGTCTGCGGCCAGAAAAGCAACAGCACTTGCATTGTCCGGGAATGCAAGTGCTGTCATTAACAATTCGCGTTAATACTGAGACAAAAATACAACATTACATGCTGCTAAAATGGCGGCGCTGCGTCTCCGTAGTTAAATGGATATAACTTTCCCCTCCTAAGGGAAGATTACAGGTTCGATTCCTGTCGGGGACGCCAAACTCACCGATCTCAGCGCGGTTTCGATGCATACACCGTGGCGCCGTTAACCAAAGATCAAGCTGATATGGACTCAAAACATATGAGTAGGTGTTTCATAGTTGCACAATTGTTAGTAGGTGCAGTTTTGTTCGCTGTCCATGGTGGCGCCAACGCTGCTCAGACCAAGTGTGAGCAAAAGCTTGCAGGCTACGAAGCCGTCCTATCCAACGTTGCATCGGGCTCGAGTGTCAATGACCCTGATAAGCCGTTCAGAAAGGAAGTCTCGGCGGCCATATCCGGCATAAAAAACACCGCGCCACAATGTGATGATCAACGTTTCTCGCCGGGACACTTGTTGAATTCAGCGGTCCATCTGGCCCATTTTAGTCCCCACGAAGCCCGAACCGTCACCAAGCTGTACCTGGATTACGTGAATCGATATCCATATGCGTCCACGCAAGTCAGCGTGAGGGATATTGAGTGGATCCAGAAGGTAAACGATGAGCAAGCGCGGCAGCTTCTCGATATCGCACTAGAGCGCGGTATAAGCTTTGTCGCCAGACTGGATGAGTACATCGCCATTGCCAATGCTGAGTCGAGTAGCCCATTGTCCAAGTTGATCGGAACAAAAAGGGCGCAGCTGGAGCAATTAAGACCTGTACTTTTTGCGGCCGAGCGTGCCGCTGTGACTGCCGCTTGTCCGGCTAATACATGTAACCCCGAAGTTTTCAACACTACTTATGCTAGCGAACTGCGGCGTTTGGGCTATGGCGATACAGCACGAGCGCGTACGGCGGAGAATCTGGCTTTGATTCTTGCAAATAAGACACCGCTAGCCGACAACAAAGCCGCCGTGCGAGCACATCAAGGGAAAAACGCCGCTGCGACCAGCGCTGGTTGCCAGAATGAAATGGCGAGCTATTGCCAGGCGCGGATGGATGGTCAGTTAAGAAGGCCATACGATTACATCGAATTGACTTACGATGAGTGCATCTCCTTGGCTAAGGGTTGGGCCAACTATGATCTGCAAGACAAATACTTCATGGACATCATCCAGGAAGCCGCGACGAGCGCCAGTACAGAGCGGCAGCTATATGCGAAAACCTTGCAGTGCCTGTCGCAAGCAAAGAAATCTGGCTCCGATAGGGGAGCCGCTGCCTCCCCTGCCAAAGGGAAGGGTGCGTCCCCATCCGGCAAGCAGAAAGAGTATCGTCAGGCAACGCAATGCATTAGTTTTCAAACGGCGCACGGCCAATATCCAAATCGCATACATAACGGGTGTAACTTTCCGGTGCTCGTGAAATGGTGCGATAACAAAGGTTGCGGTACTGAGTGGGCGACAGACGGCATTAAGCCTGGCGCAACCGTTTCCATTTCGGCAATTAAGGGTACGTACACTTATGCGGCCTGCGAATATCCCGGAAGCCCCCGTGCTACCAATGGTGGAGACTGGCCCGGCGGCATGGTGGATTACTACTGTCGTCGGTGATAGGCATCGCCGGTCTGCAACGGTTGTGATAGAAAAATAAGAAGCTCTTTGTTTTGAACTAACGAGCGCGCGCTCAACGCGTCATTTCAACCCGGTTACGTCCATTTTTCTTGGCGTTGTATAGCGCATCGTCAGCCCGTTTCAGTGCAACTTCTACGCTGCCGCCTTCGGGTGACCAATAAGAAACGCCCAAAGAAATCGTAATGTGCCCCGGTCCGGGTAAGCCGTGCCACGTATCAACGTGGGTGCGCAGACGTTCGGCGACCTGCTGGGCGCCTTCTGGCGGCGTTGCGGGCAGCAGCATTAAAAATTCTTCGCCGCCGCTTCTGCACAGCAGGTCTTCATCGCGCGAGCAAGTGCGCATGGCGTCAGCAAGGAACTGCAGGATCAGGTCGCCGGTGTCGTGCCCCCAGGTGTCATTGACGGGCTTGAAGTGGTCGATGTCGACCGCAACGATCGAGAAGTCCTGGCGGCTTTGCTCCAGAGCGGCCAGGGCCATTTCCTGGCCTCGGCGATTTAACAGGCCTGTGAGGGCATCGGTTTGCGCATCAAGATTGAGTTTGACTATACGGTGATGAAAAGTGTTCATGCTTTCGAGCATGGCCTTTTTCAGCTGGCTGGCTTCGTAGTACCAAGGTTCGACTTGAGCGATTTTTTCAGCGGTTTCGGGTTGATCGAGGGCGCGGGCGCCTTGGGCCAGTTGCGATAGCGGCCGGGAAATCAGGCGGGCGATCCACCAGGCCAGGCCAAGAATGATCAGTGCCGGTACGGCCGTGTCTTGGAGTACGCCGGCCATCAGGGCGCCAAGGGGTTCAAGTGCCGCATTGGTGGGGGCTTGGGCCACAATGCCCCAGCCGGCAATTGTCAGTGGTGCATAGCCCGCCAGCATTTCTATTCCTTGGCTGTTGCGTGCCTGCATGTAGCCGGTTTCTCCGGCCAGCACGGCATCGACGACCTGGTTTTGACCAACCGTGGTGCCCACTCGGCGCGACTCGGGGTGGTAGATTAATTGTCGATCTTGGTCGACGGCGAACAGGTAAGACCCATCGCTGTAGTAGTGTTCGCTGAGTAACCGGTCAAGACTGTTGGCTTGCCCTAGGTAAATACTGCCGCCGATATAGCCCAGGTATTTTCCCGAAGCCGAAAAAATAGGTTGGGACAACACAATGATCCGATTGCCGCTGACGCCGGTGTAAGGCTTCGAAATAACAGGGCTCTGAAGCTTTAAAGCTTCCATTGCTCCGGGGGAGTGCAGTGTTTTGCCGACTAGCGTATCGAGGGGGGCGGTGGCCAGCACCTTGCCATTAGTGTCTGTGACCAGCACGGAGTCAAAGCTCTCGGTTTGCCTGTATACACGCGATACCTCGGTCTGCAACGCCTGAGGAATGTCCATGAGTTTGCTGACTTCTTTGGCGCTGTAGCGAAGTTGTTGCATGGCTGAGGCGAGATAGTCGCTGGTGGCCGAAGCTACTTTGGTGGCATAGGCGTGATTAAGTTGCAGCCGGTTCTTGATGAGGATTTGTTCCTGTGCTTTGTAGCTGGCATAAAAACTGTTGGCGAGCATGATCAGGCCGGTAATAACGGCCAGAGAAATAATCAGTCGGCGCAGGTCAAGCTGTTTGAGTCGTGTCATTAGGTTTGGCTGTTTACCTTCGTACTTTCAAGGCTTAACCCCGCGGGTGATGTTGTGCATGCAGGGTTTTTAAACGTTCGCGCGCCACATGGGTGTAAATTTGCGTGGTCGAAATATCAGCATGACCTAACAGCAACTGCACAACGCGCAAGTCGGCGCCATGGTTCAGCAGATGGGTGGCAAATGCGTGACGCAGTACGTGCGGCGATAACGGCACGGTGATGCCCGCTCTGAGCGCATATTTTTTGACAATAAGCCAGAATGACTGGCGGGTCATTGCGCTGCCTCGCGTCGTGATGAAGAGTGCATCGCTGCGCTTCGCGCCGAGCAAAGCATGGCGTCCGCCCCCTAGATAGCTTTGCATCCAGTGTACCGCCTCGGCGCCAAGCGGAACCAGTCGGTCTTTCCCGCCCTTGCCCATCACTACTCGGACTACGCCTTCGTCAAGGTTGACATCCAGCAGTTTCAGCGAAACCAGTTCGGTGACTCGAAGGCCTGTGGCGTAGAGTGTTTCCAGCATTGCCCTGTCGCGCATGCCAAGCGCAAGATTGGTGTCGGGCGCGGTCAGCAAAGCGTCGACGTTGGCTTCGGAAAGCGTTTTTGGAAAACGAGTTGGCTGCCGCGCGCTTTTCAGCGTAAGGCAGGGGTCATGCTGTACATGATTTTGCCTTTTCGCCCAAAGAAAAAATCGTCTCAACGTGGCCAGGCGACGGTTGGCTGTGGTGGCTTTGGACGTCGCGTGCTGGCTGGCAAACCAAGCCTGGATGTCGGACGTTTGCGTGTGGATGAGCGTTTTGCCCTGTGTGTCGCCCAGCCATTGGGTAAACGCAGACAGGTCTCGCCGGTAGGCGGCAAGGGTGTTGTTTGCCAACCCGTCTTCAAGCCACAGGGCGTCAAGAAAGGGCTGAATCAGGGGCGACGGGAGAGGCGAGGTTCGGGCAAGGCTCATGAGGAACAACTCGTAGGCAAAATGATCTGGCCGGGAAGCGAGCGACCATGAACGACACGGTAAACTGCCGGTTTCTGAACCGGGCCGCAGCCATGCAAAGTACTGTAACTGATTTGGATTCATTGGACATCACGACGCTTGCACAATTGTTGGAAATGGACAGCCAGCAGACGTTAGTGTTGACGGTGAACAACCGGCATGCTCGTCGTTTGTTATCTGAGCTTTCGGATTCGCTGCGCGATGATCGGCGTGTGATGCCCTTGCCCGCCATAGTGCCGCTGGCGGCGTGGTTCCGGCAGGCGGCAGATCAGTTATCGTTTTTGGCTCAGGCCGGTACACCTGCGCACTATCTTGATGTTTTTGCGGCGCGCGGTCTTTGGCAGCAAGTCATCGAGTCGGTTGAGGGTGACGATACGTTGCTGGATACGAGTATGGCGGCACGACTGGCCGCCGAGGCCGACACGCTGATGAGTGAATGGCAGCTTCATGTTGATCCCGCCGCCGAGACGCACGATTTTCAGCGGTTTGCGCTTTGGCAAAGCCGTTACGCCGAATGCCTTGCAGAACGTGATGCAGAGGATGTGAACGCTAGCATTGGGCGGGTATGCGATGCCGCCGCAACGGGTGAGTTGCCGCTTGATTTTACGACCCTGGTATTGGCCGGCTTCAATGAGTTGTCCCCGCGGATGACCACTTTGTTGTCAGCGCTTGCACATCGCGGCGTGCATTGCTTGGTGTTGCAGGGCAGGCGGTCGTCTGCGGGTGCGCGCATGCGCTACGTTTTGCCCGACACCGACCAAGAGTGGTGGGCCGCTGCACGTTGGGCCAAGCATCGGTTACAAGAAAACCCCCAAGGCCGTTATGCCATCGTGGCCAGCCGCCTCGAGACGGATATCGCATTGGCGCATCGCGTGTTGCGACTGACGTTGCCGCCTGCCGAAGGCTACAACGTCGCTGTAGCGCGCCCGTTGGCGCAGTGGCCGCTGGTACGAGCTGCGTTGGCATGGCTCAGTGTGCTTGCCGATTTTCGTATTTCAGGTGTTTCTACACCGCGTCAACTGGGCGCGGCGCTTTTGGCAGGCGCTTGTGTGGGGGCTCATGCCGAAGCCGCGGCGCGCGCACGGCTCGATGCCGATTGGCGTCACAAATCGGTTATCCAGATATCGTTACCCCAGTTCACCGGCATGTTGGCCAATGTCACGCCGCAATTGCATCAAGCCTGGTTGGGGTGCGTTGATGTACTGATGGCTGATCGCAGCCGTCTGGGTTTGCATGCCTGGGCGGCGAAATTTCGTGACCTGTTGGGTAGGTTGGGGTTTCCCGGGCAGTCCCCAGGCAGCGCCGCGTTTCAAACCCTCGAAGCTTTTGACCGCGCCTTGGGGCAGTTAGGCCAGTACGACGTCGTCTGGGGCGAAGTGTCCTTTGCAAAGGCCGTTGGTTTGTTGACTCGATTGGTGAACGAAACCTTGTTTCAGCCCCAGCGCGACCCATCGGCTCGTCTTGATGTGTTGGGTCTGCTCGAAGCCGAGGGCGGCAGTTGGGACGGCGTTTGGGTACTTGGCCTGACCGATGAGATTTTACCGGCGGCGACGCGTCCGAACCCTTTGCTGCCGGCCCATGTGCTGCGCCATGCGGGTGCGCCTCGCGCCACGCCCGAACGAGAGTTGCAATGGGCGGGAGTACTGTTCGAGGACTTGTGCCGCTTGGCGCCGCAGGTGTGTTTCAGTCATGCAGAGCACGAAGGTGAGCGCGAGTTGCGGCCCAGTCCCTTCATTGCGCAAACTGATGAAGCCGCAATACCCCATTATCTTCAGCCTTCGCCTTTAAGCGTGGGCATCCGCCTGGAGTCCGTGGTCGACGACTTGGGCCCTGCGTTGCAGGCCGACGCGGTCGTGCCAGGAGGGATATCACTCATTGATTATCAATCGCGTAATCCGCTCTGGGCCTTCGTCAAGTATCGACTAGGGGCGTCGCAGTTGCCTGACTATGGGCAATTGGCAGATCAGAATGCACGAGGTTTGTTCATGCATCGGGCGCTGGAGCTTGTCTGGAAGCGTTTGGGTCATCAAGATGCCCTTCATGACGCCGTAATACAAGGGCAATTGATATCGATTGTTGAAGAGGCCACGGCTGTTGCGGCCCAGGAATATCTGGCGGGTTATGGCGATACGTTGACGCGGCTTGAGCAAGGGCGTGGGTGCGCGGTTGTGCTGCAGTGGCTCGCGTTGGAGCAGGCCCGTACGCCGTTTGCCATCGAAGCGCTTGAGCAGCCGGTGGTCTGGCAGTTTGGCCCGCTTGGTTTGAAGCTCCGGCTTGATCGTATCGATCGAATGCACGATGGCAGTTTGGCTATCCTCGATTACAAAACGGGTAACGGCAATATCGACCCTAAAGCTAACTGGTCGCGTCTGCGATTGGTCGATTTACAGTTGCCGTTTTATGCAGCAGTCATGGGGGCTGCCGACAACGATGCCCAGGTGGGGGCGTTAGTGCTCGCGCAGTTGCATGCCAAAGGCTGTCAGGTCCGAGGCTTGGCTGACGCCGACGTTGGCGTGCCCGGTCTGGCGTCAGTTTCCGATTGGCCCGCACTCGAGGGCTTGGATTGGTCTGCTGTGCTGGCACGCTGGCGTCAGGCCATCGAGGGTCTGGCCAGCGACTTTATTCGAGGCGATGCCCGTAACCGGTTCGAGAAGAAGACCGATCTTGATTACTGTGATGTGTTGCCCTTTTTAAGATTGAATGAGGACGGGGTTGCTAATGTCTGAGCCCATTCACGATGCCGCTGCGCGACAGCAAGCGCTCGATCCGCAACGTTCGTTCCTGGTGCAGGCGCCGGCAGGCTCCGGAAAAACCGAACTATTGACCGATCGTATTTTGGCTTTGCTGGCTACGGTTGAGCGACCAGAGGAAATTGTTGCCATTACCTTTACGCGTAAGGCCGCCTCTGAAATGCACGCCCGTGTGTTATTGAAGCTGGGGCAAGGCTTGGGGCCGGAGCCGCCCGAGGCGCATCGCCGTGAAAGCTGGCGGCTGGCGCGTGCGGCCATCGAGCGTGATCGTCAGATGGGGTGGCAATTGCTGCAGTATCCAGCACGGCTTAGCATCCGGACGATCGACGCATTCTGCGCGCATTTGGTCAGGGGTATGCCATGGCTAAGCACAATGGGCGGAATGCCTGGGGTGTGCGATGACGCCGGTCGGTATTACCGCGAAGCGGCGCAGGCAACGATAGGATTGGTTGACGATGTCGAGTCAGTGGCGCGGGTGCTGGCGCACCTCGACGTTGATCTGCGCGCCGCCGAGACTTTGCTGGCCGAAATGCTGGGCAGTCGCGACCAGTGGATGCCGTTGCTCGATGCCGGCAGTGACGCGCGGTTGTTATCCAGGTTTTTGGCTGAAACTATTGACGAAGACGTCGCGCGCCTGGCCGTGCTTATGCCGGTGGGGTGGTCGCACGACTTGGCAGTGTCTTGCCGAACTGCAGCAGACATTCTGGCTCAGGAGGGGAAGATGCCAGAGGTCTTGCCGTTGGTGGACTGGAGTGGCGCGCCGTTTGACACATCGCAGGCCGATCTGCCTCGATGGCAGGCCTTGGCTGCATTGTTGCTGACCAAAGACGGGCGTCTGCGCAAGACAGTCAACAAGACAACCGGCTTCGAGGCCAAGTCGGATCACCGAGCCGCCTTTATGGCCTGGCTTCAGCATTTTGACGGCACTGAGCCTTGGGTGTCTGCGCTGGCTGAAATCCGGACGGCGCCTGCTCAGGGGTATCAAGACTGGCAGCTTGACGTGCTGAGTGACCTGCTGGAGGTGCTTCGGTTGGCCTGGGCGCAACTGATGGTTCAGTTTTCACAGGCGGGCGAAGTCGACTTTATCGAGGTTTCTCAACGGGCGCTGCGTGCGTTGGGTAGCGCCGACGACCCGACTGACTTGTTGCTGTCCCTAGACGGCGCTATTCGCCATTTGCTGGTGGACGAATTTCAGGACACCAGCCAGGCGCAGATAGAGTTGCTGGAACGCTTGACGTCAGGCTGGATGCCCGACGACGGTCGGACCTTGTTTCTGGTGGGTGATCCCATGCAGTCCATTTATCGGTTTCGTAAAGCCGAGGTTGGGCTGTTCTTGAAGGTGCGCGAAGCGGGCTTGGGGCAGGTGCCGTTGACGTCGCTTCAATTAACGACCAATTTTCGCTCCCAAACGTCAGTTGTTGATTGGGTCAATAGCGTCTTCGGGCCCTTGTTCCCGGCGGCGCCTCATATTGGCCTGGGGGCGATTCCTTATTCGTCTTCTGTGGCATTCAATCCGCCGCTTGATGGGTTGGGCGTTTCCCTTCATCCGGTATGGTCGGTTGGCGAGGAAGGCGCTGACGAGTCGGGCATGCAGGAAGCCGCTCAAACAGTCGTGCAGCTCGCGCGTGACGCCTTGGCACGCAACCCAGACAGCGGGCATCCCGTCGCCATACTGGTGCGTGCGCGCAGCCATTTAAAAGACGTTGTCCGTCAATTGACAAGCCAGGGTATCCCGTGTCGCGCTGTTGAACTGGTGTCATTGAAGACCCGTCAAGTGGTGGCCGATCTGGTGCAGTTGGCGCGTGCGTTGTCTCATCCGGGTGACCGGCTGGCTTGGCTTTCGGTGTTGCGTTCGCCCTTGTGCGGCTTGCGTTTGCACACCCTGCATGCGCTGTTTGGTCAAGAGGCTTCTAGACCTGCGCCGTTGATGCTGGCCGACTATGTGCGTGACGACGATCCGGCCGCCTGGGGGGTGGACCAGGATGAGCATCAGCGCGTGTTGCACGCGGCGGCCGTGTTGCTTGACCGGACTAACGATGAGGGCGTTGTACCGTTTGCTTCCTGGCTGCAAACCGCTTGGCAGCGGCTGGGCGGTAGCATGGTTTACGCGACCCAGGACGACGAGGCCGACAGCCAGGCATTTTTCCGTCTTATCGAAAGGCTGGCTCCGTTTGGCGGGCTGGACCCTGCCGAGCTTGAAATCCAGTTGGATAAACTGTTCGCTAAACCAGGGCATCAGGCCGGCCCTGCGGTTGAGGTCATGACGATTCACAAGTCAAAAGGCTTGCAATTCGATACCGTCATTTTGATGGGGTTGCATCATGGCGCGACCAGCGATAGTCAGCGACTGGTGCATTTCGAGTTCAGCGAAGGGCGCTTGTTGATTGGTCCGATCAGGCCCAAGGCGTCCGAGCAGGCCGATCCGATTACGACTTATTTGCGTGAGCGCGAGAAAAAAAGATCGGCGTATGAAATTGACCGTTTGTTGTATGTGGCGGCCACCCGTGCCCGGCATCAACTCTGCCTTGTCGCCCAGCTTTCGCTCGATAAAAATGGCGAAGTGGCGGCGCCCAGGGCGGGCAGCTTGTTGAGCCGGCTTTGGCCGTATATTTCACAGCCGTCAGCACCCGAGATTACCGCGATGTCGTCCGGTAGCGTCGAGGGCGTCACTGATACAGCAACCGATGGCCGACCGTTGTTACGCCTGCCATCGAAGGCGTTGCCGGCGCCCGACAAGTCGTCATCTGCTTTATCGAGCGATGCCGGCCGGCCCTGGGAGTGGTCGCAGGCGCTTAATGAAGATGCACTTGTCGGAACGGTGGCGCACGCCTGGCTTGAGCGCTTGGGCAAAGCGGGTGCCGACACGTGGACCGTCGAGGGTGTCAGGGCGCAGGAGCCTGTGGTTCGGCGTCAGTTGTCGCGAGCCGGTGTGCCCGGCGATCGCCTTGATGCCACCGCGGCCGCAGTTTGTGAAACATTGGAAGCTACCTTGAGCAGTGCGCGTGGCCGCTGGCTGCTGGCTTTGGCCAAAGCGTATCGCGAGTGGTCTTTGCTTGACGTCTCGGGGCGCGTGTCGGTGATTGACCTGGCTGTATCCGACGAGCAGGGCTGGTTGGTTGTAGACTATAAAACCGGCCGCCCTCAAGAGGGCGAGTCTGCCGATCAGTTCGCCGACCGCATGCGGGTACGCTACGCCGAACAGATGGCGCGCTATCGTGCGCAGGTCAGTGCGCTCGATGGTCGGCCTGCACGTTCGGCGCTTTATTTTCCGCGCGCCGACATTTGGATCGACGATTGAAAATCCTGTTAAACTGCTTGTTGGCGGGCCCCTTCGCATGGTTCGGCGGCAAACCTGGTCAGGTCGGGAACGAAGCAGCCATAGTCGTTCAGAACCAGTGCCGAAGTCAGGCTCGCCTCTTCATTGATACGTACACTTAATGACATATCTGGTACTGGCGCGCAAATGGCGGCCCCGCTCGTTTGACACCCTCATTGGCCAGGATCATGTGGTCAGGGCCCTTACCCACGCCCTCGAGACCCAGCGTCTACATCATGCGTGGCTGTTTACCGGCACGCGTGGCGTTGGCAAGACAACGCTGTCCAGGCTGCTGGCTAAATCCCTAAATTGCGAAACCGGCATTACGGCGAATCCGTGTGGCCACTGTCGCGCTTGCGTCGAAATCGATGAAGGCCGGTTCGTAGACTATGTCGAACTCGATGCAGCCTCAAACCGCGGCGTCGACGAAATGACGCAGTTGCTCGAGCAGGCGGTATACGCGCCGAGCGTGGGGCGGTTCAAGGTTTACATGATCGACGAGGTGCACATGCTGACCGGGCATGCGTTCAACGCCATGCTCAAAACCCTCGAAGAGCCGCCCGCTCACGTCAAATTCATTCTGGCAACAACCGACCCGCAAAAAATTCCGGTGACGGTGTTGTCGCGTTGCTTGCAGTTCAATCTTAAGCAAATGACCGCCGACGCCATCGTTGGGCATTTGCAGGGCGTACTTCAGCACGAAAACATTCCCTTCGATGTGCCCGCTTTGCGCCTTATTGCGCAAGCCGCCTCTGGTTCCATGCGCGATGCCTTGTCGCTAACCGATCAAGCTATCGCCTACAGCGCGGGCCAGTTGTCGGCCGATGCGGTACGCGGCATGTTGGGCACTATCGATCAGCGTTATTTGGTACGTTTGTTGCAGGGTTTGGTGGCCGGTAGTGGTCAATCGGTCCTCGAAGTGGCTGACGAGCTCGCAACCCGTGGTTTGTCGTATTCGGGTGCGCTGGCCGATTTGTGCATTTTGTTGTCGCGTATTGCGATCGAGCAACGCGTACCCGGGGTTGCGCCGGCCGATGATCCGGTTGCGTCCGAGCTGGCTGCCCTGGCCGCCGGCATGCCGCCCGATCTCGTCCAGTTGTTTTACACCGTAGCGGTTCATAGTCGTTCCGAGCTGGCGCTCGCGCCCGACGAATACGCGGGCTTTGTCATGGCGTGCCTGCGCATGCTGTCGCTTGCGCCGGCCAATGCCGGCCAGCCTTTGCCGCCGCCGTCCGGCCCTTCTACCCGTGCAGATAGCTCCGCGGCATCTGCAATGTCCCAGTCCGCGCCATCGCCGGTAGACATCAGCCGGGCAGCGCCGACACCCGCCGTGTCGCCAGTGTCGGCTAGCAACGCTGCGCCTGCATCCAGTGTGTCGCCTGTTGCCAGTAATGCGGCGCAGTCAGACGTCCCTCCGGCCGTCGACGACTCCGTCAGGTCGGACGATACGGCTGTATCGGTGGCGTTGCCTACCCCAGAGTCTCAAGCGATGCCGGAGCGCGATGCCGAGGCTGATACCGAGGCTGATACCGAGGCCGAGATCGAGACCGCTTTGGTGCAAGCCCCCCGGTCGGTGTCTGCACCGGTAGCCGCGTCTGCTCCTGCTGTCTCTGCCACGCACGGCCTCGCGCCAGCGGCGGTTTCTGCCGAAGACGGCATTCCGGCCTGGGAAGATATTCCCTCAAACGACACCGTTGATCCTCTTCCCGAGGATGACTTCGAAACCATGGTTGCGGGTGGCGCCTACGACGACGCTGCCATGATGGGGCAGGGGTACGATGCTGGTGTAGACGAGAACTACGACGATCTCGCTTTGTCGCGCGACCCGGGCGACGATATCAATCCTATACCCGCCGACGTTCTGGCCGGTTTGTCCGCCGACGCGCCGACACGGCGCGGCCGGGCACCTCGGCTGTCCAGTATGGACAGCAAAGCCTGGGTGACGCTCGTCGCGTCGCTGCCGGCTACCGGGGTGGCCTCTGAACTGGCCCGTCAAAGCGAATGGGTCGGTGTCAAAGACAACGAAATTCATTTACGTGTCGGTATTCGCATGTTTGCTGACAGCGCCGGCCAGGCGCGCTTGTGTACACTGCTGTCCGAGCACTTTGGCACGGTTGTCCGGCTCAAGGTCGAGTATGGTCAAACCGGCGACGATACCGCGCATGCCGTCGAGCAGGCCGAACTTGCGGCCCGTCAGCGCGATGCCGAGGCGGCAGTCGATGTCGACCCGCTGGTGCAAGCTTTGGTTACCGATTTCGGCGCCAGGGTGATACCGGGCTCCATTCGTCCTTTACCGCAAAGCAAAGCGGCCTAGTCGCCGGCATTGTTTTGCGGTACCTATGAATCCATTCAATTTCTATCTCAGGAAGTTCATGCCATGATGAAAGGTCAGATTGCCGGCTTGATGCGCCAGGCACAGCAAATGCAAGAAAACATGAAGAAAGCCCAGGAAGCGCTGGCAGACATCGTTGTTGACGGTGCTTCGGGCGGCGGCCTGGTCAAGGTCTCCATGACGTGCCGCCATGATGTCAAACGGGTACAGATCGACCCCAGCTTGCTGGCCGACGACAAAGACATGCTCGAAGATCTGGTGGCTGCCGCGTTCAACGATGCCTTGCGTAAAGCCGAGGCGACATCGCAAGAAAAGATGGCTTCGGTCACCGCCGGCATGCCCTTGCCCCCCGGCATGAAGCTGCCGTTCTGATTGTCGCAGTCGCTTACCCCTGATGGACGTTCAGCTACCCGAACCCGAGCCCCTCAAGGCCTTGGTCGACGCTTTGCGTCGGTTACCAGGCGTTGGGGTGCGCTCGGCACGGCGCATGGCCTACCATTTGCTGCAAAACGATCAGGTTGGCGCACAACGATTGTCGCAGGCGCTTGCCTCGGCCCTGCAGCAGCTTCGGCATTGTCAGCGCTGTAATAACTTTACCGAAGACGATCTGTGCGCAACCTGCGCCAATCCCCGACGCGACCCGTCTTTGCTGTGCGTTGTCGAAAACCCCGCCGATCAGAATACGCTTGAATCTACCCACGGTTATCGGGGGCTGTATTACGTGCTGATGGGTAGGTTGTCACCGCTAGAAGGTGTTGGCCCGGTCGAGCTCGAGTTCGAGCGCTTGTTGAAGCGGGCCTGTGACGGCGAGGTCAAAGAGGTTATTTTGGCCACCAATTTTACGCCCGAGGGCGAAACTACCGCCCACTACCTGACCGAGCTGCTGCGCGCCCGCGGGTTGACGGTGTCGCGTTTAGCCCGTGGTGTGCCGGCAGGCAGCGAGCTTGAATACGTTGATGCCGGCACGTTGGCATGGGCCCTGCTCGAGCGTCGTAACGCCTAGGCTGCCCGCGCCGCGTTCAGTAGTGCGTCGAGCTTGATGGCGTCGGCGACAAACAACCTGATGCCTTCAGCCAGTTTTTCGGTGGCCATGGCGTTTTCGTTGAGTTGTGTCCGAAATGAAATTTCGTCACACGCTAGCGCGGGCACGGCCTGTTTGGCGGTTGCGGTGCTGTCTAGTATTTTTTCGAGCGGTTCCGTGCTGTCTGCAAGTTGGCCCAGGAGTTCGGGGCTGATGGTCAGCAGGTCGCAGCCTGCCAGAGCTCGTATTTGATCAATGTTCCGGAAGCTTGCCCCCATGATTTCGGTGGCAATACCGTGATGCTTGAAATAATTGAAAATAGCCGTGACCGACTGAACGCCGGGGTCGTTGATGCCGGCGCTTGCAGCTTCGTCCCATTGGGGGCCGGCGGCTTTTTTGTACCAATCGTAGATGCGGCCCACGAACGGCGAAATAAGTTGCACTTTGGCATCGGCGCAGGCAACGGCCTGGGGTAGCGAAAACAGCAATGTCAGATTGCAGGCAATACCTTCGGCCTGCAGTATGCGTGCAGCCTGGATGCCTTCCCAGGTTGATGCAATTTTGATCAGAATGCGTTCGCGCGGTATGCCCGCTTGCGCGTACAAATTGATGATGTCCCGTGCGCGGGAAAGGGTGGCTTGTGTGTCGAACGACAGGCGGGCGTCGACTTCGGTGGAAACGCGGCCGGGCACGATCGCCAGAATTTCGCGGCCAAACGCCACCAGTAGCCGGTCGGTCAGTTCGGGCAGCGTTGCGTGGGGAAAGTCTTGTACGGTGCGCTCGAGCAGTGGCCGGTAAGTGTCTTTTTGAACGGCTTTCAGGATGAGCGACGGGTTCGTGGTGGCATCGGTAGGTTGATGCGCGCGCATGGTTTCGAAATCGCCGGTATCGGCAACGACCGTGGTGTACTGGCGCAATAATTCAAGTTGGCTGGGCATGGGTGATAACAATTGGCTTGGCTTCGAAAAGCGGGTGAACAGACCCCGAGCGCGCGGGGTGATGGCGCAAACTAATATCGTTTGATTTTAGCGGCAACTGAAAGGCTGTGCTTCTTCAAGGTATAATTCCAAGGTTTACTTATCGACTTTATAACCGGGGTTCACTGTGCTGCCGTCTCTACTTCCCGAGGGGATTACATCGTCCTCTCCTGCGATCTTGGCTTTGGCGGACGGTACCATCTTCAAGGGTGTCTCTATCGGCGCCGATGGACATACCGTCGCCGAGGTTGTTTTCAATACGTCAATGACCGGGTACCAGGAAATTCTTACCGACCCGAGCTACAGCGGTCAAATTGTCACCTTAACCTACCCGCATATCGGCAATACCGGGGTCAACCCCGAAGATGTCGAATCCGACCGTGTGCATGCGGCTGGTCTGGTCGTGCGCGATTGTTCGCTGCGTGTTTCCAACTTCCGCGCCACGCAATCATTGCCCGAATACCTGCGTGCTCAGGGTATCGTGGCTATTTCGGGTATTGATACCCGTAAGCTCACCCGCATTTTGCGCGAGGGCGGCGCCCAAGGGGCGTGTATTTACGTGGGTACCGATCACCACGAGGCCGTGCGTCTGGCAAAAAGTTTTGCCGGCATGGCGGGTCAAGATCTGGCCAAGGTCGTTTCCACAAAAAGCCAACACGAATGGACGCAAGGTACCTGGCAATTGGGTCAGGGCTTTGCCAAGCCAGAAGGCAATCAGTATCACGTCGTAGCCTACGACTTCGGCGTGAAATCGAATATTTTGCGTTTGCTGGCCGATCGCAATTGCCGTGTAACTGTCGTGCCCGCGCAAACGCCGGTCGAAGAGGTGCTGGCCCTTGATCCCGACGGCATCTTTTTGTCGAACGGCCCAGGCGACCCAGAGCCTTGCGACTACGCCATTCATACCGCGCAAGTCGCCATCCAGAAAAAAATCCCGCTGTTTGGTATTTGCCTCGGGCATCAAATCATGGGTCTGGCCCTTGGCGCGCAAACACTAAAAATGAAAACCGGCCATCACGGTGGCAATCACCCCGTGCAAGACCTCGATTCGGGCCGTGTTTTTATTACTAGCCAAAACCACGGCTTCGCCGTCGAGGCCGCCAGTTTGCCGGCTAACGCGCGTGCCACTCACGTTTCGTTGTTCGACGGCACGTTGCAGGGCTTCGAGCTCACCGATGCGCCGGCATTTTGCTTCCAGGGTCACCCCGAAGCCAGCCCCGGCCCACACGACATCGTGGTGCTCTTCGATAAATTCATCAGCCTTATGGCCGGTCAAAAGTAAATCAGCATTATGCCCAAGCGTACAGACATAAAAAGCATTCTTATCATCGGTGCCGGCCCCATTATCATTGGTCAGGCCTGCGAATTCGACTATTCGGGCGCACAGGCCTGCAAATCGCTCAAAGCCGAAGGCTATCGCACGATTCTGGTCAACAGCAACCCGGCCACCATCATGACCGACCCGGAAACGGCCGATGTTACCTACATCGAGCCCATCACCTGGCAGGCCGTCGAGAAAATCATCGAAGTCGAAAAGCCCGATGCCTTGTTGCCCACCATGGGCGGCCAGACCGCGCTTAACTGCGCGCTCGACCTCGAACGTCACGGTGTTCTGGCCAAGCATGGCGTCGAAATGATCGGCGCTAACGCTCATGCCATCGACAAGGCCGAAGACCGCCAGAAGTTCAAAGAAGCCATGACGAAAATTGGCCTCGAATCGGCCAAGTCGGGCGTAGCGCATTCTATGGACGAGGCCTGGGAAGTACAGCGCCGTATCGCCGAAGATACCGGCACGTCGGGCTTTCCGACGGTTATCCGGCCGAGCTTTACCATGGGTGGTTCGGGCGGCGGTATTGCCTACAACCCCGAAGAGTTCGAAGCCATTTGTCGTCGCGGTCTCGAGGCTTCGCCGACCAACGAACTGCTTATCGAAGAGTCGTTGCTGGGCTGGAAAGAATACGAAATGGAAGTGGTGCGCGACCGCGCTGACAACTGCATTATCGTGTGCTCGATCGAAAACCTCGACCCTATGGGTGTGCACACGGGCGACTCGATTACCGTCGCGCCTGCCCAAACCCTGACCGACAAAGAATATCAAATCATGCGCGACGCCTCGATTGCGGTGTTGCGCGAAATTGGTGTTGATACCGGCGGTTCGAACGTTCAGTTTGCGGTCAATCCCGATAACGGTCGCATGATCGTCATCGAAATGAACCCGCGTGTTTCGCGTTCGTCGGCGCTGGCGTCCAAGGCAACGGGCTTCCCCATTGCCAAAGTTGCTGCGCGCCTGGCCGTAGGTTACACCCTCGACGAACTGCGCAACGAGATCACCGGCGGGGCGACACCGGCGTCTTTCGAGCCCTCCATCGACTATGTCGTCACCAAGGTTCCTCGTTTTGCTTTCGAGAAATTCCCCCAGGCCGACTCGCGCTTAACGACGCAAATGAAGTCGGTGGGCGAAGTTATGGCTATTGGCCGTACATTTCAAGAATCATTCCAGAAGGCCCTGCGCGGCCTCGAGGTCGGTGTTGATGGCCTTAACCAAAAAACCACCGATCGTGAAAAGCTGCAAATCGAGTTGGGTGAGCCCGGCCCCGAGCGTATCTGGTACGTGGGTGATGCTTTCGCCCAGGGTTTCAGTCTCGAAGAGGTTCATCAACTGACCAAGATCGATCTCTGGTTCCTGTCGCAAATCAAAGAAATTGTCGACATCGAATTGGCGCTCGAACAAAAGACGCTGGCCGACCTCGGCCAAGACACCATGCGTGAGCTCAAGCGGCGCGGCTTCTCCGACCGTCGTTTGGCCTTTTTGCTCGACACGTCCGAAGCCGAAGTGCGCAAGGTCCGCCATCAGTTGGGGGTTCGCCCGGTTTACAAGCGCGTCGATACCTGCGCAGCCGAATTCGAAACCAAAACAGCGTACATGTACTCGACCTACGAGGAAGAGTGCGAGTCCGAACCCACTGACCGCAAGAAAATCATTGTGCTGG
Source organism: Pusillimonas sp. T2 (assembly GCF_002236805.1). GTDB lineage: Bacteria > Pseudomonadota > Gammaproteobacteria > Burkholderiales > Burkholderiaceae_B > Neopusillimonas. The sequence goes on from NZ_NIQA01000004.1 coordinate 79,901, forward strand.
GTGGCGGCCCCAACCGTATCGGGCAGGGTATCGAGTTTGATTACTGCTGCGTTCATGCCGCACTGGCGTTGCGCGACGATGGTTACGAAACCATCATGGTCAACTGCAACCCCGAAACGGTTTCCACCGATTACGATACCTCCGATCGTCTTTACTTCGAGCCGTTGACGCTTGAAGACGTACTCGAGATCGTTCACAAAGAAAACCCGGTCGGGATGATCGTGCAGTATGGCGGGCAAACCCCCCTGAAACTTGCGCGCGCGCTCGAAGCCAATGGTGTGCCGATTATCGGCACCAGCCCAGAGTCCATCGACGTTGCCGAAGACCGCGAGCGTTTCCAGAAGCTTCTGACCAAGTTGGGTCTGCGTCAGCCACCCAATCGCACAGCACGTACCGAGGGCGAAGCCCTGGCCCTGGCTTCCGAAATTGGTTATCCGTTGGTGGTTCGTCCTAGTTATGTGCTGGGCGGTCGTGCCATGGAAATCGTTCACGAACAGCAAGACCTCGAGCGCTACATGCGTGAGGCGGTCAAGGTCAGTAACGATTCCCCCGTATTGCTTGATCACTTCCTGAACAACGCCACCGAGGTCGACGTCGATTGCATCTGCGATGGCGAGCGTGTGTTTATCGGCGGCGTCATGGAGCATATCGAACAGGCGGGTGTTCACTCGGGCGACTCGGCGTGCAGTTTGCCGCCTTATTCGTTGTCGGCCGACGCCATTGCCGAAATCAAGCGCCAAACAAGTCTGATGGCGCGTGCACTTAATGTCAAAGGCCTGATGAACGTTCAGTTTGCCATTCAGGACGGCGACGTTTACGTGCTCGAAGTCAACCCGCGCGCATCGCGTACCGTGCCTTACGTTTCCAAGGCCACAGGGCTGCAATTGGCAAAAATTGCGGCGCGGGCCATGGCAGGCAATACCCTGGTTAATCAGGGTGTCACCGAAGAAGTCGTGCCCAAATATTTCTCGGTCAAAGAGGCCGTGTTCCCGTTCGTCAAATTCCCGGGCGTCGACACGATTCTTGGCCCCGAAATGAAGTCAACCGGCGAGGTCATGGGTGTGGGCGAAAGCTTTGGCGAAGCCTTCGTCAAGTCTCAAATGGCGGCTGGTGTGACGTTGCCCGAATCGGGTACTGCATTCATTAGCGTCAGGGCTCAAGACAAGCCCAAGGCCGTCGAAGTAGCGCGCGGTCTTGTGGCGTTGGGTTTCAAAATCGTGGCTACCCGTGGTACGGCAGCCGCCATTGCCGATGCTGGAATCCCCGTACAGGTGGTCAACAAGGTCACCGAGGGTCGCCCGCATATTGTCGACATGGTTAAAAACCAGGAAATCGCCCTGGTCATTAATACGGTCGAAGAACGGCGCAACGCTATTGCCGACTCGCGTCATATTCGGACTGTAGCGTTGGCGTCTCGCGTGACCTTCTTCACCACGATCGCCGGTGCGCGTGCAGCGGTCGAAGGTCTGCAGTATATGCGTCAGGGCGAGGGCCTCAAGGTCTACAGCCTGCAAACCATGCATGCTTAAGCCGGGTTAAACCAGCGCATGCAGCGTGTGTTCATCACGGGGGCGAGCAGCGGCATAGGTGCCGCGCTCGCCCGTTTTTATGCGGCCCGCGGCTGTCAGCTTGGTCTGGTGGGGCGTCGTGCCGATGCCCTTGAAACCTTGGCCGATGCGCTTCCGGGCGTGCATAAAGTCTATGTCCTCGACGTGATCGATCGCGATGCGCTGCATCGGGCCGCAAACGATTTCCTGTCTCTGGGGCCCGTCGATGTTGTTATCGCCTCGGCCGGTATAAGTGTAGGCACACTCACCGAAGAGGCCGAGGACTTCGATGTCTTTCAGCGTGTCATGACCACTAACGTGGCCGGTACGGTTTCTACATTCGAACCTTTTGTGGCCGCCATGAAGGCGCAAGGGCGGGGCACTTTGGTAGGGGTGGCCAGCGTTGCTGCCGTGCGGGGCTTGCCGGGTGCAGGCGCTTACAGCGCGTCTAAAGCCGCTGTGCGAAATTATTGTGAAAGCCTGCGTGTTGAGCTTTACGGTACAGGCGTTAAGGTGGTGACTTTGGCGCCGGGCTTTATCCGTACACCAATGACCGCGAAAAATCCCTACAAAATGCCATTTTTAATGCCCGTCGATGCTTTTGCCCGGCGGGCGATACGCGCTATCGATAACGGCGTGTCGTATATTGTGATCCCCTGGCAAATGGGATGGGTTGCAAGGTTACTGCGCTGGGTGCCAAATAGTCTGTACGATCGCGTGGCATCACGACGCGAGCGCAAGCCTCGCCAGACGTCTCAGCCTTAAACGGCATTTTCGATTATCCCGTCTACGTAAAGCCACTGGCCATTTTCTTTGATGAAGCGGCTGGTTTCGGTCAGGCGGTGCGCCCGTCCTGCTTCGCGGTACCTTGCGGTAAAACTTACTTCCGCATGCGTGTCGTCGATCTCGCGAAAGGTGTGAACGGTCAGCCCAAGCCAGCGTGTTCCGTGCGGGGCATCCGGTGCGTCGAGCACCAGTTCGGTTGGTCGGGTGTCAGAGTGCCAGCTCGCCCTTAGGTAGTCGGCGCGTGCCAGGGTATAGGCGGTATATCGTGAACGCATCAGGTGTTCGGCGCTTGGCGCAATATGTCCTGCGTCGATGTACTTTGCGCAACATCGGTCGTAAGACGAACCCGTCGGTAGTCCGCCGCATGGGCAACCCTCGGTCGCTTTTTTTTTCTTCATGACTTATTCCAGCAATTATTTGTTGCGAACGGGTCTAGCCTGCCCGTAAACTTTCGGCTTTGTGAGAAGCTCCATTTCATAACTACTTCAAGAAGGCATTTCAATGTCAAACTCATATTTTCCGCGGTGGCGCCAGGTTAACCCCGACGCCTCGGGCGGGGTCGTACAGCCCGACGAACGCTTGTCGTGGCCTCAGAATGTTGCCATGGGCGCCCAGCACGTGGTTGCTATGTTCGGTTCTACCATTCTTGCGCCGTTACTCATGGGTTTTGACCCGAACGTCGCTATTTTAATGTCCGGCATCGGCACGCTTATTTTCTTCTTGTTTGTGGGTGGGCGTGTGCCCAGCTATCTGGGCTCTAGCTTTGCATTTATTGGGGGTGTGATTGCGGTCACCGGGTATGCCGGCGGCGGTGCCAACGCCAACATCGGTGTAGCGCTGGGGGCTATCATTGTCTGCGGTCTGGTTTATACCCTTATTGGTCTGGTGGTGTGGTTGCTTAATGCCCGTTCAGCTAATGGTTCCGACTGGATCGATGCCTGGATGCCGCCCGTGGTGACGGGTTCTATCGTTGCGGTCATCGGTCTTAATCTGGCGCCTATTGCCGCTAAGGGCGCCATGGGCGGGTCAACCTTCGAAGCCATCATGGCGCTGATCACGGTGCTGTGTGTTGGTGGCGTTGCAGTTTATACACGCGGCGTCACACAACGGCTGCTGATTCTGGTCGGACTTATCCTGGCCTGCGTTATTTATGCCATTTTGGCTAATGGCTTCGGGTTGGGTAAACCCATGGACTTCAGCGGTATTGCCGGCGCGGCTTGGTTTGGCCTGCCGACATTCTCCAGTCCAGTCTTCGAAGTCGGCGCCATGAGCGTCATCGTGCCTGTCGCCATAATTCTAGTCGCCGAAAATTTGGGCCACATCAAGGCGGTCAGCGCTATGACGGGCCAAAACCTCGATAAATACCTGGGCCGTGCGTTTGTGGGCGACGGTGTGGCCACCATGGTGTCGGGCTCGGTGGGCGGTACTGGCGTCACAACCTACGCTGAAAATATCGGGGTTATGACTGTCACCCGCATTTACTCTTCAATCGTATTTGTGGTGGCTGCGTTTATTGCTATTTTCCTGGGCTTCTCGCCCAAGTTCGGTGCGCTCATTCAACTCATTCCTGGTCCCGTTCTTGGGGGGATGTCGATTGTTGTATTTGGCTTGATTGCTATTGCCGGCGCCCGCATTTGGGTGGTCAACCAGGTCGATTTCAGCGACAACCGTAACCTCATCGTCGCGGCCGTAACATTGGTGTTGGGCGCGGGTAATTTCTCGCTCGAACTTGGCGCCTTCCGTTTGGACGGTATTGGCACGGCTACTTTTGGTGCAATTATTCTTTACGCACTGCTAAGACAGTCAAAACGCGGCTAACTACCGGCTATTTTTGGTTTTTTAGCAATTTTTGCCCAAGGGCTTGCTTTTTGGGCCAACTTTGCCGACAATAGGTTCAAATCCCCGGTTGTCACCGACCGGGGATTTCCTTTGTACCTTGCAGTATTAACGTTTTACCAATCGGGCGCTCCTTTGGGGCGTCTTTTTTACTTTTTATTCAGGAAGCATTATGTCTGCGATCCCGTTGACGGTAAGTGGCGTTGAGCGCTTGCAAAAAGAACTACATCGACTGAAAACAGTCGAACGCCCCGAGGTCATTAACGCTATTGCCGAGGCGCGTGCTCAGGGTGATTTGTCTGAAAATGCCGAATACGACGCGGCGCGTGAGCGTCAGGCGTTTGTAGAAGGCCGTATCCAGGAGCTTGAGGGTACGCTATCGAATGCGCAGGTTATTGATCCGGCTGCACTCGACGCTGAAGGCAAGGCGGTATTTGGCGCTACCGTAGAAATTGAAGAGTTGGAATCGGGCAAACGTGTGGCCTACCAAATTGTGGGCGACATCGAAGCCGACATCCGTGAAAATCGTATTTCAGTATCCAGCCCAGTCGCCCGTGCCCTAATCGGCAAAAGCGAAGGCGATGTTGTTGAGGTACAGGCGCCCGCCGGTGTGCGCGAATACGAAATTCTTTCTGTCAGCTACGTCTGATTTTTGCGCCGGCTGGCTGGCGCCCCTAATGTAAAGCCCGAGCGAGTTTTGCCGGGCTTTTATTTTTACCTTGCCACTACAGAAGCCTGCAACATGAGCTGCAGGCCAGACGCGTAGCGCTTTAACGAATTTTTGGCCGAGCAACAGCAGAGCGGCGGGCGCCAGCCTTGAGCGACAAGGCGCTGCCGCCACGGCGCGGAATACCGTGTGCAGCACCAGCGGCGGGTTTTGCGGCCGTTTTGCGTGCTCCCGATGCCACTGTGCCGGGCGTTGATGCGCGGCGTACTTTTGGGGCTGCATTTTCGAGGCGTTCGGTTTTACGCGCCGAACGTTCGGCGATGCCTGCCTTACGGGTTTTGGTGACCCCGGCAGCAGCCAGTTTTTTGGGTGTGTGCGGCTCGGTGGGTTTGCGCACCGCGCGCGTGGCGTTAACGCTTTCTTCTTCGGCCCGACGCTGTTTTGGGTCGGGGCGGAACAAGATAAGTGTTTTACCCAGGTGGTGCACCGGGGCGCATGACAATTGCTCGCACAATGATTCGAGCGAAGCTTCACGCTCGTCGCGCTCTTGGCCGGCCATTTTGACCTTAATGAGCTGGTGCGCGGTAAGATTACGGTCGATCTCTTGAATAACCGATTCCGTCAGGCCACGGTCGCCGACGAGGACGACAGGGCGTAAAGGGTGGGCGCGGGCGCGAAGTGCGCTGCGTTCTTGCGAAGTAATGTCTAATTTGGGCATATTTGAATTGTACGGGAATGGCCAAGAAAAAATTCTCAAAAGAGTGGGTTCAGCAACACATTAATGACCCCTATGTGAAAATGGCGCAACAAAAAGGCTATCGAGCCCGCGCTGCGTTCAAACTTATCGAAATTCTCGACACAGAAAAGCTCATGCACAAGGGCGATATCGTTGTCGACCTTGGGGCGGCACCGGGCAGCTGGTCGCAGGTGGCTCGCGAACGCCTGGTAGGCACCGGTGGTGTTATCGACGGGCGGGTCATAGCGCTTGACCTGCTTCCCATGGAGCCTATTGCCGGGGTCGAGTTTTTGCAAGGCGATTTTCGCGAAGACACGGTTTTGCATCAACTTGAAACCATGCTTGAAGGCAAGCAGGTGAATCTTGTAATTTCAGATATGGCCCCCAACTTATCAGGGGTAGGGTCTGCTGATTCAGCTCGTATTCAGCATGTTTGCGATTTGGCGTTAGAATTTGCTGTGAATCATCTCAAGCCCGATGGCGCGCTGATTGTCAAAGCGTTTCATGGCAGTGGTTTTTCGCAAATCGTCGAGTCGTTCAAAAGACATTTTGTCCGGGTTGTCGAGCGCAAGCCCAAGGCATCGCGGGGCAAGTCGTCCGAAACTTTTCTGGTCGGCCAGCGTCTCAAGTCTTGAGCCACACTTTATTATTAACGGGTTAGAATGACCTGTTAACCGTATTATCGGGGCCGCCTTATATGTTCCCCGCAAGCCGCAGTTTCTAGGAGGTTGGCTTTGAACAACTCGTTTTCCAAAGTAGCGATCTGGATGGTGATTGCGCTGGTGTTGTTTACTGTTTTTAAACAGTTCGACGGCCGGCCTGCCACCAGCGATTCCGTGACCTACACTCAGTTCATGGATGAAGCGCGCGCGGGGCGCATTTCCAAAGTCGACATCCAGGGCGACACCATTTTCGTTACGCCCGATTCCGGCCGACCCTATAGCCTGACGTCTCCTGGCGACCTCTGGATGGTTCCAGAACTGGTCAAGGCTGGCGTACAGGTGTCTGGCAAAGCTCGCGAAGAGCCCTCGTTCTTGACCAGTGTGTTCATTTCCTGGTTCCCCATGCTGTTGCTTATCGGGGTCTGGGTCTTCTTCATGCGTCAAATGCAAGGCGGCGGCAAGGGCGGGGCTTTCAGTTTTGGTAAGTCGCGTGCTCGCATGCTCGACGAAAACACCAATAACATCACGTTTGCAGATGTCGCCGGGTGCGACGAGGCCAAAGAAGACGTCAAAGAATTGGTCGACTTCCTGCGTGACCCCACAAAGTTTCAGCGCCTGGGTGGTCGTATTCCCCGTGGCGTGTTGCTGGTAGGCAACCCCGGTACAGGTAAAACCTTGCTTGCCAAGGCTATTGCTGGCGAAGCCAAAGTACCGTTCTTCAGTATTTCTGGCTCCGACTTCGTCGAAATGTTTGTTGGGGTGGGCGCTGCCCGCGTCCGCGACATGTTCGAAAACGCCAAAAAGCAGGCACCTTGCATTATCTTCATCGACGAAATCGATGCAGTCGGCCGTCAACGCGGTGCAGGCCTGGGTGGCGGCAACGACGAGCGCGAGCAAACCCTGAACCAGTTGCTGGTTGAAATGGACGGCTTCGAAACAGGCCAGGGCGTCATCGTTATTGCGGCGACTAACCGCCCCGACGTCCTCGACCCCGCCTTGCTGCGTCCCGGCCGTTTCGACCGCCAGGTGGTCGTGGGCTTGCCTGATATTCGTGGTCGCGAGCAAATTCTTAAAGTGCATATGCGCAAAGTACCGTTGGCGTCCAATGTAGATGCTATGGTCCTGGCGCGCGGTACGCCCGGGTTTTCGGGTGCCGACCTGGCCAATCTGGTCAACGAGGCTGCCTTGTTCGCTGCGCGCCGTAGTGGCCGCACTGTCGATATGCAAGACTTCGAGAAAGCCAAAGACAAAATTATCATGGGTGCCGAGCGCCGTGGTTTGGTCATGCCCGAAGAAGAGCGTCGCAATACGGCTTATCACGAATCCGGTCACGCACTGGTGGCGCGCTGCTTGCCTAAAACTGATCCTGTCCACAAGGTCACCATCATTCCGCGTGGCCGTGCCCTGGGCGTTACCATGCAGTTGCCCGAAAGCGATCGCTACAGTATGGACAAAGAGCGTTTGCTCAATATGATCGCGGTTCTGTTTGGCGGTCGTATCGCTGAAGAGGTCTTCATGAATCAAATGACGACCGGCGCGTCCAACGACTTCGAGCGTGCCACGGCCATCGCCCGCGACATCGTTACCCGTTACGGCATGACCGATACGCTCGGGCCTATGGTGTACGCCGAGAACGAGGGTGAGGTGTTCCTGGGCCGCAGCGTGACCAAAACCACGCATATGTCCGAGTCCACCATGCAAAAGGTCGACCAGGAAATCCGTGCCATCATCGACCAGCAGTACACGGTTGCCCGCAACCTCATCGAAAGCAATCGCGACAAAATGGAAGCGATGGCCAAGGCGCTGCTCGACTGGGAAACCATCGACGCTGACCAGATCAACGACATCATGGAAGGTCGTCCTCCCCGTCCTCCCAAAGACCTCGATGATCTGTCTTCTTCGGGTGGTGCATCAAGCGGTGGCACACCCTCCGAAGGCGTCTCGTCATCCGACGGAAAAGACAAGGGCGCTGCCGATACCGCTGCAACGCCTGTGTAATTCACTTTATCGCCGCGTGCTCCCTACATGACGCAACGTCTCCAATGCGGGCGCTTCGAACTGACCTTCGAGCGCCCGCTTGTCATGGGTATCCTTAACGTTACCCCCGACTCCTTTTCCGATGGCGCCCTGCATTTTGCAACCGAAGATGCCATTGCTCACGCGCGTCAGCTCATTGCCGACGGCGCGGACATTATCGATATTGGTGCCGAGTCTACCCGGCCGGGCGCACAACCTGTTGAAGCCGACGAAGAGTTGTCGCGCCTGTTACCTGTCATCGAGGCGTTACGGCCGCTGGGCGTGCCCCTTTCCGTCGACACGTTCAAGCCCGATGTCATGCGCTGCGTCATCGATGCGGGCGCCGACATGATCAACGATATATTTGGCTTTCGGCAGCCTGGTGCGATTCAGGCGGTCGCGGGGTCGCAGTGCGGGTTGTGTGTCATGCATATGCAGGGTGAGCCCCGCACGATGCAGCAAGCCCCCAGTTATATCGACGTCGTTGCCGAGGTACGTGCGTTTTTGAACGAGCGGGTGCAGGCCCTGCGGGCCGGTGGTGTGGCCGCTTCTCGAATTTTGCTCGACCCAGGTTTCGGTTTTGGTAAAACAGCAGCTCAAAATTACCAGTTGCTTAAGCAACTTCACGATTTACAATTCGACGATTATCCTTGGTTGGTGGCGCTGTCCCGCAAGTCCATGATTGGTCATGTGACCGGGCGTCCGGCGCACGAGCGTCTGGGCGGCAGTGTGGCAGGTGCCCTTGCCGGGGTAATGCGGGGTGCAGCCATGGTGCGTGTTCACGACGTTGCGCCCACCCTCGATGCCATCAAGGTCTGGCAAACAATAGAAAATGGAATAGAAGAATGAGTCAGCGCAAGTATTTTGGCACAGACGGGATACGCGGGGTTGTTGGTGGTGCCACCATCAACCCCGAGTTTGCCTTGCGATTAGGTTATGCAGCGGGTCAGGTGTTGGCCAGGCATCACACGCACGGGCGCGGCCGGCCTACGGTGGTTATTGGCAAAGACACGCGTATTTCAGGCTATATGCTCGAGTCGGCACTCGAAGCCGGGCTCTCGGGGGCCGGTGTCGACGTCTTGTTGGCCGGGCCAGTGCCTACGCCGGCTGTGGCTTACCTTACGCGGGCCCTGCGTCTGACGGCGGGTATTGTCATCAGTGCGTCGCACAACCCTTATCAAGACAATGGCATCAAGTTTTTCTCGGCACAGGGCATGAAGTTGCCTGACGATATCGAGTCTGAAATCGAATCGGCAATCGATGCGCCGCTTGGGTGTGTGTCATCCGAGGCCCTGGGCCGTGCCCGTCGCATCGACGACGCTGCAGGGCGGTATATCGAGTTTTGCAAAAGCACCTTTCCCAACGAGCTCGACCTTTCGGGCATGAAAATCGTGGTCGATGCGGCGCACGGTGCGGCGTATCACATCGCTCCCCATGTGTTCCGCGAACTGGGTGCTGAGGTCATTGCCATTGGCTGTCAGCCCGATGGTTTCAATATCAACGAGGGTGTTGGCGCATTGCACCCCGAAAATCTGGCGCAGACGGTTCGCGAGCACGGCGCTGATCTGGGTATCGCACTAGACGGCGATGCCGATCGACTGCAGATGGTTGACCGCGAAGGCCGCGTTTACAACGGCGACGAACTGCTTTACGTGATTGTGGCCGGGCGTCACAAGGCGCATGCGGTCGAGGGCGTCGTCGGCACGCTGATGACCAATTTTGGTTTCGAAAAGCGTATGGCCGATATGGGTATTGGCTTTGCCCGTGCCAATGTGGGCGATCGCTATGTGCTTGAGCTCATGAAGCAGAAGGGCTGGTTGTATGGCGGCGAAAGTTCGGGGCATTTGTTGTGTCTCGATTGCCACACGACAGGCGATGGCATTATTGCCGCGCTGCAAGTGCTGACCGCTTTGCGCCGTTCAGGGCAGACGCTCCCGCAACTGGTTGCCGACCTGAAAATGTACCCACAAAAAATGGTGAATGTGGCGCTAACGCCCGGTTTGCAATGGCAAACTCATCAAGGTTTGCAACACGCACGCGAAGCCGTCGAGGCGCGTTTGGGCAATCGTGGGCGGGTTTTAATCCGTGCTTCGGGTACCGAACCTAAGCTACGCTTGATGGTCGAGGCTGAAGAGGCTGACTTGGCTGAGCAATGTGTGCGAGAATTGGTTGCAGTTAATTTAACAAAGCAGTAACGTAATTGGCGAATACTTGAAACATTACCCGGTCATAATCGCTGCATGTTTGTGGAGTAATGTCTATGCTCGAGCTTGTGCGTGTTAACGCAAACGTCGATACCACTGCTGTATGGTCAGCTCCGGCTGAAAGCCTTGTCATGGGTTTGGCGCGTACCAACGAAGAACTCGAGGCCATCCAGCGCCTGAGGTTTAACGTGTTCACCGAAGAAATGAACGCGGTTTTCCCCGACGCTGTCGATGGTCTTGACGCCGATCGCTATGATCCATGGTGTGAACATGTCATGGTCAAAGAGGCTAATTCCGGTCGCGTGGTTGGGACCTACAGATTTTTGTCGCCCGCCAACGTGGCTAAAGCTGGTGGGTATTACTCTGAGTCCGAGTTCGATATCAGCGCTTTGCAAGGGCTGCGCTCGAACATGGCCGAAGTCGGTCGTTCGTGTATTCATGCCGATTACCGGAACGGCTCGGTCATTATGTTGCTCTGGTCTGGTATTGCCACCCTGGTCAAGCAGCATGGCCTTCGGTACGTGCTGGGGTGTGCCAGTGTTAGTCTGCGCGACGACGGCGTTACGGCTGCCGAAGTCTGGCGTTCGGCTAAAAAAGAACTCGATGCAGCGCCCGAGATGCCGCGAGTCATTCCCCGTCATCGCTACCCGGTTGAGCGTCTCAACAGCGAGCTTCCTGCCCGCGTGCCTCCGCTTATCAAGGGGTATTTGAAACTGGGCGCCACGATTTGCGGCGAACCTGCCTGGGACCCCGACTTCAACACAGCCGACTTCCCTGTGTTGCTCGATATGACCCGCATGGACGATCGCTACCGTAAGCATTTTGGTCTGGCTTAGTCGCTAACCGATTACTGCAGACATCGTCGTTAACAATGCAAAAAGCCTGTCGGCATACCGGCAGGCTTTTTGCATTGGCTGGCGCTGCTTTACGCTGCGCTTATTTTTGGGTGGCGTTTATTCCAGAACGACGTTAAAGCCTGTTTTTACCCATTCGGTTACTTCGTTTTCAAGTGAATAGGCCGTGAGCGAATGATTGGCCATCCAAACTTTGTTGGTAATGATGCGCAGGCTGTTGTCATCGAGTTCGATACGCATGGGCAGGCGCTGCAGGCTTTCCCGGCGGCGCATGAGTAGCACCGCAAGGCGCAGGCAGAGCAGCGCAGCCCATTGGTTACGTGTTGGCTTGCGCGATTTAAGCTTGCCCAGTTTGCCCAGGTGTCCAAGCACCAACCACGATAGTGCGGCTTGTTCGTCGTTTGAAAACCCAGGCATATCGGCGTGTTCTAGGATATACGCGCTGTGCTTGTGATAGTGGTCGGCGGTGATGGAAAAGCCGATCTCGTGAAGTTCGGCGGCCCAGCCCAGTGATTTTTGCAGGTCTTCTTTTTGTTGCGGGTCGATGTTCAGGGGTTCGAACAGTTTGAGCGCAGCCTGGCGGACGCGCGATGCTTGCGCAGTGTCGACATGGTAGCGGCGCATGAACTGTTTCGAGGTTTCGTCGCGTTTGTCGTGCGCGGACTCTCGCCCCAGCAGGTCGTAAAGCACGCCTACCCGCAAGGCCCCTTCGCCAGACCACATGCTTTCGATTTTAAGCTCGTGGAAGGCCGCCAGCATGATGGCCAGGCCGCCGGCCAAGACGTTGGCCCTGGACGCTTTGAGCCCAGGTAGTTGGTCGACCACAACCTTGCCATCTGAGACCAGCTTGGCGCGTAGTTTTTCGAGCCCTTCCAGCGTGATACCCTGGCGTGACATGTTTGAGTCGGTCAGGACCGCGAACAATGCCTTGGCAGTGCCGGAAGAGCCGTAGGCTTCTTGCCAACCTGTTTTGCGAAATTTGCGAGAGATGGTTTCAAGCTCGCGCCGGGCGGCAATTTGCGCGCGATCCATGCGGTCGGCGGTAATTTTGCCATCTGGGAAAAAACGCTGCGTGTAGCTGACGCAGCCCATGAGCAGCGACGACAGTTGCAGGGGTTCAAACCCGCATCCGATGATGAATTCGGTTGAGCCGCCGCCAATGTCGATGACCAGGCGGCGATTTTGCGAGGGGGGGAGTTCGTTGGCCACCCCAGAAAAGATAAGCCGGGCTTCTTCCTGGCCTGCAATGACTTCGATGGGAAACCCCAGCGCCTCTTCGGCGAGGGGCAATAACACATTGGCATTTTTGGCGACCCTGAAGGTGCTGGTGGCGACGGCACGTACGCGGTCGGGATGGAAGCCGTCCAGACGTTCGCCATAGCGGCGTAAGACGGTAATGGCCCGGGCGATTGATGCATCGTCGAGGATGTCGTCGGGCCCCAGGCCGGCAGCCAGCTGTACTGACTCTTTCAGCCTGTCGACAGCGTAGATATGGGCTATGTCGTCTTGCTGGACGACGCGGCCAATAGAAAGCCGGAAGCTGTTGGAGCCGAGATCGACGGCGGCAAGTAGGTGGTCCATTCGTGGTTATCCGTTGTGTGGCTCCTGGATTATAAATTCTGTTTGGGCTCAAACCGGCGGCGGGTGCAAAGGTTTATTGTGTCGCGGCGTTGTCATCGGTCAAGTCGGCACGGGGTAACGGCTTGAATGTACCGTTGCAGGTTGTCATAATCCTGTCAAGAAACTGACGTATAAGTCTGGCAGCCCCCCTTGTAACCTGGATTCCGTATGCCTTCGATTGTCCCGTTAAATGGTGATCAGCCCACTCTGCTGAATCGTGAGTTGTCTTTGCTGAAGTTCAACGAGCGTGTTCTGGCCATGGCCGACTACGCCACTACTCCGCTAATCGAACGTTTACGTTATGTTTGCATCGTCAGTTCGAACCTTGACGAGTTTTTCGAAATACGGATTTCCAGTCTTAAAGAGCAAATGGCCCGCAATGCCAATGTGGTGGGGCCCGATGGCTATAAGCCAACGGAAGCCTTCGAGCGCATTCAGGTTGCCGCCCGGGGGTTGATCGAGCGTCAGTACCATCTGTTGACTACCGAAATTTTGCCGGCCTTGGCCAAAGAGGGCATTACGCTGTCCGACCCTCACCACTGGACAGACGAGCAACGGATGTGGGCGCACAATGTTTTCATGCGCGACGTCATGCCGTTGCTCACGCCGATTGGTCTGGATCCGGCGCATCCGTTTCCCCGGGTGTTTAATAAAAGTCTGAACTTTATTGTGTCATTGTCTGGCGAAGATGCATTTCGCCGTCAGGGGCAAATTGCTATCGTGCAGGCGCCTCGCGCTTTGCCGCGCGTCATGCGCGTACCGCCCGAAATTTCCGGGGTGCAGCACGGGTTCATCCTGCTCTCTACGCTTATTTCAGAGTTTGTGGGCGAACTGTTCCCAGGGCTTGAGGTAGGGGGCTGTTATCAGTGGCGAGTTACGCGCAACAGCGACCTGTTTGTCGACGAAGAAGAAATCACCAACCTGCGTCTGGCATTGCAGGGCGAGTTGTCGCAGCGCAACTTCGGGGCGGCAGTGCGCCTTGAAGTCGATCACGTGATGCCGCAAAAGCTTATCAACTTCCTGCAGCAAGAGTTTTCTCTCGAGCCGCACGATACCTATCGTGTGAACGGGCCGGTCAATCTGTCGCGTCTTATGCAGGTATGCAGCGCAGTCGATCGTCCCGACCTGCAGTTCTCCGAGTATCGGCCCAAAGTGCCCGAGCCCTTTGCCCATTTGCATAACGACCCGGCGGGCGTGTTCGACGCCATCAGCGTTAAAGACCATTTGCTGCACCATCCTTATCAGTCATTTCAGCCTGTACTCGATTTTTTAATTGCCGCAGCGCGTGATCCCGATGTTGTCGCCATCAAGCAAACCATTTACCGTACCGGCGAAGATTCCGAGTTGATGGCGGTGCTGTTGGCCGCTGCCAAGGCCGGTAAAGAGGTCACGGTAGTCGTCGAGTTGATGGCGCGTTTCGATGAGCAAACCAATATCAACTGGGCCGCCCGCCTCGAAGAGGTTGGCGCGCACGTCAGTTACGGCGTCGTTGGTCATAAAACGCACGCCAAAATGGCGCTGGTGCTACGACGTGAAAAGGGGCATATCAAGCGCTATGGCCACCTGGGCACGGGGAACTATCACGTGCGTACGTCGCGTCTGTACACCGATTTTGGATTGCTGACGGCCAACCAGCGCATGTGCGAAGACATGGATAAGGTGTTTTCGTTGCTTACCGGGCTGGGCGCGCGCCGGCCGCTCAAGTTGCTGCTGCAGTCGCCGTTTACATTACACGACACCGTGGTTGAGTTTATTCGCCAAGAGGCCGAAAACGCCCGCGCGGGTAAAAAGGCCCGGGTCATGGCAAAAATGAACTCGTTGCTCGAGCCCCGGGTGATCGACGAGCTGTACAAAGCCAGTCAGGCCGGCGTAAAGGTTGATCTGGTCATCCGTGGCGCCTGCGCATTGCGTGCCGGGGTGCCTGGGTTATCTGAAAACATCCGGCTTCGGTCAATCGTCGGACGCTATCTCGAACATTCTCGTGTATTTTATTTTCATGCCAACGGCGAAGAAAAGGTCTACTTGTCGTCCGCCGACTGGATGGATCGCAATTTTTTCCGCCGTGTCGAAGTGGGGTTCCCCATCCTGGACAAAGCCCTTAAAAAACGGGTTATTACCGAGGCCTTTACCTGGGCGCTGCGCGACAACGTGCTGGCTTGGCGTGCCCAGCCCGACGGCTCGTACCTGCGCGTCAAGTCGCGCGCCAGCCGTATAAACATGCAAGAAAAGCTCATGGCATTGCTGGGGCATTAAAAAACGGTCGCTGTCACGAACATGTCATATTGGGCTCGTACGATATCGACTGTGCAAGTTGTTGCATGTGTCAATTCTTAAACAGTCCAAGAGGATCACTCGATGTTTAAACGCGTTTTATTGCAAGTTTCCGTTGGTATCGCCTTTGGCGCCGCCTCGCTGGCCGCCCACGCTGCCGATATCACAGGCGCTGGTGCTTCGTTCCCGTACCCCATTTATGCCAAATGGGCTGCCAAGTACCAAGAGGTAACCGGCAATCGTGTTAACTACCAGTCCATTGGTTCGGGTGGTGGTCAACAGCAAATTATTGCCAAGACCGTAGACTTCGGTGCCTCCGACGATCCAATGAAGGCCGATCTGCTCGAGAAGCACGGTTTGTTCCAGTTCCCCGCGATTATTGGCGGTACGGTGCCCGTCATCAACGTTGATGGCGTTAAGCCTGGCGAACTCAAGCTGACGCCTCAGGTTTTGGCTGACATTTTCCTGGCTAAAATCACCAAATGGGACGACGAAGCCATCAAGAAAATTAACCCCGACGTTAAATTGCCTTCGGCTTCTATCGTTGTGGTACACCGTTCCGACGGTTCGGGCACGACATTTGGCTGGACAAACTACTTGTCCAAAGTATCGGCCGAATGGAAAGAAAAAGTTGGCGAAGGCAAAGCCGTTAAATGGCCTACCGGTCAGGGTGGTAAGGGTAACGAAGGCGTTGCCGCCTATGTTCGCCAGTTGAAGAACTCGATCGGTTATGTTGAGTACGCTTACGCCAAGCAAAACAACCTGTCCTGGACAGCGCTGCAAAACAAAGACGGCAAGTTTGTACAGCCCTCGCAAGAAGCGTTTGCCGCTGCAGCAGCTAACGCCGACTGGAAGAGTGCGCCTGGCATGGGCGTTGTCCTGACTGACGAACCTGGCGCTGAGTCCTGGCCCGTTACCTCGGCTTCGTTCATTCTGGTTCACAAAGCTCAAGACAAGCCCGAAAACGCCAAAGAAGTCCTGACATTCTTCAATTGGGCCTTCGAAAACGGCGCGAGCATGGCTGCAGAGCTCGACTACGTGCCTATGCCCAAAGCGGTTACAGACCAAATTCTGGCCGGCTGGAAAACAGATATCAAAGCAGCTGATGGCTCTGCTATCTGGAAGTAAATTTTGGGTGTAACGCGTTGATCGTGTGACTCAAACCTGACGGACGGTGTCGCAGTACCTGCGGCACCGTCTTTATCGTGTGTAAATATTGGTCATTTGGCGCCTCGCCGCCAAAGGTCGTAATCGGCTAGAAACAAACATGGCAAACAGAACCGGCACCTTGATGGATATTGCGTTCAAAAACCTGACACGCACATTCGCTTTTTTGGTTTTCATCCTGCTGGCTGCAATCATGGTGTCGCTGATTTACGGCAGCCAGGAATCCATCGCAAAGTACGGCATCAGCTTCTTGTGGACCAATGAATGGAACCCGGTTGAAGACCAGTACGGGGCATTGGTACCTATTGTCGGTACGTTGCTCAGCTCGGTAATTGCGCTGGTTATTGCTGTGCCTATTTCTTTCGGGATCGCGATGTTCCTGACTGAACTGTCGCCCACCTGGTTGCGTCGCCCTTTGGGCACCGCCATTGAAATGTTGGCCGCTATCCCTTCGATTATTTACGGGATGTGGGGCCTGTTTGTTTTTGTGCCTCTGTTCCAGGAATTCATTCAACCCGGCCTGATTTCGTTCTTCGAACCTATCCCTGTCCTGAACCAGTTTTTTGCGGGCCCTCCGTTTGGTATTGGTGTGTTTACGGCCGGGCTCGTGCTGTCCATCATGATCATCCCGTTTATTGCGGCGGTGATGCGCGATGTGTTTGAACTGGTGCCGCCATTGCTTAAAGAGTCGGCATATGGCCTAGGGGGGACCACTTGGGAAGTGGTCTGGAAGGTGGTGTTGCCGTTCACCAAAAATGGCGTGGTTGGCGGCATTATGCTGGGCCTGGGACGTGCCCTGGGTGAAACCATGGCAATCACCTTTGTTATTGGTAACTCGTACAACCTGCCCAGTTCTATTTTCTCGCCCTCTAATTCAATTGCGTCAGCATTGGCTAACGAGTTCAACGAAGCCGGTGGGATGCAAAAGTCTGCATTGCTCGAGTTGGGGCTGATTCTGTTCCTGATCACGACCGTTGTGCTGGCATTGTCAAAAATGATGCTGCTGCGTCTGGGTAAGAACGAAGGAACGGCGCACTAACGCCCAACGAATACGAGAGAAACCTTAATGTTTAATTCTGACTCCATCGTTACTGTCGACAACCCGGTTTACCGCAAGCGCCGGGTATTCAACAAGATCATGCTGGTGCTGTCGATGGCTGCGCTGCTTTTCGGCCTGTTCTGGTTGTTCTGGATCATCGGCACGCTGGTATTCAAGGGGGGCAGTGCCTTGTCACTGACGCTCTTTACCGAGCCCACGCCCGCGCCCCGTGCGGTAGGTGGACTGCTGAATGCCATTGTTGGCAGCGTGATGATGGCCACTGTGGGTACGCTGATCGGTACACCGATTGGCGTTCTGGCCGGTACTTATTTGGCCGAGTATGGCCAGCGGGGCTGGCTGGCGCCGGCAACGCGTTTTCTTAATGACGTCTTGCTGTCAGCGCCTTCCATCATTATTGGTTTGTTCATTTATGCCGTATATGTGGCGCAGGTGGGCCACTATTCAGGTTGGGCCGGGGCCGTCGCGCTGGCGATCATCGTTATCCCGGTTGTGGTGCGCTCTACCGACAACATGTTGTCGTTGGTGCCTAATAGCTTGCGCGAAGCCGCAGCAGCCCTGGGTTGCCCGCAATGGAAAATCATTTCATTCATTTGCTACCGCGCAGCGCGCTCGGGCATTGTGACCGGTATCTTGCTTGCGGTGGCCCGTATTTCGGGTGAAACGGCGCCGTTGCTGTTTACCGCCCTGAACAACCAGTTCCTGTCGTTCAACATGAACGCGCCCATGGCGAACTTGCCCGTTGTCATTTTCCAGTTTGCGGCCAGCCCGTTTTCTGACTGGAACGAACTGGCCTGGGCCGGTGCCGTACTTATTACTTTGCTTGTGTTGGGTATCAATATCCTTGCGCGTGCGCTTTTCCGGAAATAAATCATGAACAGCAATGTCTCTGACGAGCGCGTGAAGCTCGAAGTCAAGAACCTGAATTTTTACTACGGCAAGTTCCACGCCATTCGCGATGTCAATATGTCGATTCGCGAGAACAAGGTGACAGCGTTTATTGGCCCATCGGGGTGTGGCAAATCTACGCTGTTGCGAACATTCAACCGTATGTTCGAGCTGTATCCCGGCCAGCGGGCCGAAGGCGAAATTTTGCTGGGTGGCGAGAACATCCTGATGTCCAAAATGGACATTTCCCTGATTCGCGCCAAAATCGGCATGGTGTTCCAGAAGCCAACGCCGTTTCCCATGAGCATTTACGAGAACATTGCCTTTGGTGTGCGCCTCTTCGAAAAGCTCAGCAAGGGCGAAATGGACGAGCGGGTGGAATGGGCGCTGACTAAAGCCGCCTTATGGAACGAAGTGAAAGACAAGTTGCAGCAAAGCGGCAATAGCTTGTCGGGTGGGCAACAGCAGCGTTTGTGTATTGCGCGCGGTGTGGCCATCAAGCCCGAAGTGTTGTTGCTCGACGAGCCATGTTCGGCGCTTGACCCGATTTCAACGGCCAAAATCGAAGAGTTGATTACCGAGTTGAAAACCGATTACACCGTGGTTATCGTAACGCACAACATGCAGCAGGCCGCGCGTTGCTCTGACTACACCGCCTACATGTATCTGGGCGAACTGATGGAGTTCGGTGAAACGGACAGCATCTTCGTCAAGCCGCAGCGCAAAGAAACCGAAGACTATATTACCGGTCGTTTCGGTTAAGGTATACGAAACGGCCCTGTCGCGTCGTATGTGACAGGGCCGTTTTCATTGTGCTCAGGTGGTCAGGCCTGGTTTCAGCGAGAAGCCGTTACAGCGTTAATAAACGTTGTGACGGCTTCGTCGTATCCGGTTGCCCGGCTTGCGCCGGAGTGTGATGCGAGCTCGAACTTGACCAGGCGGCTGGCGGGGTGCGATGCGGGTTTTATTGCCTCGAATAGTCGGTCGCTCATGCCATGAGGGACGACGCGGTCGCCAGTGCCGTGCATGATCAGGGTAGGCAGGCGTTGCCGCGTCAGCGCCTTTTCTGTGTCAAATGGTTGGGTGACCAACCATTCAAGCCCGGGTATGTCTGCCCACTGACTGGTCTCAATCATGTCTTTGATATTGGTAAATGTCGACTCCAGAATCAGCCCTGCGATGGGCGGGCGTTCAGACTGTGCAGTCGCAATGGCGGCGATTGCGCCACCCAGGCTATGTCCGTACACAAAACGCTGAGTTGGGTCGGGCTGCAGGCGGGCAAGTTCGTTGATAGCGGCTAACGCATCTTCGACGGCGCTGCTTTGTGAGGGCAGGCGAGGGGTGGATTCACCGAACCCTCGGTAATCAATCGCTAATATGGCATAGCCCATGTCCAGCCAGCGCTCGATTCTGAAGACGCTACTGTTCAAGTTCCAGCGCGACCCATGCAAGTACAGCACTGTGGGTGCGTCAGCTGACTTCCCCGCAACGTACCACGCATGGATCTTTTCTTTATTTGGTGTATCGAGGAAGTAGGCCTGCGTTCCTGCCGGGGCTTCGCGCGCCCAGCGCGCTTCACCCAGTTCAACCGAAAAAATGGTGGCGCGTTGCCAGCGATCGAGTGCGGTGTAGCCGGCGGCAACCGCCACCACAAGCAAAAGACCAATGAAATACAGCAGGCGTCGTCTGAAACGTATGGGCATGTCTGGGTATTAAGAAAATGAGTGCTTTATACAAGACTGCCTGGCGTTGGAAAAGTTCGCCCGATGGGCGCGCACGATGGGGGCGTACGGAAGGTTTGTTATTTGTGATGTGAGTGACTGAGCATGCGGATGCCAGCCCGGCTTTGGATATAAAAACACCCCGGAAACCTTGATGCGGTTTGCGGGGTGAGCCTGAGTGGCGTTTGCTGTTTCTTTTGACAGCGGCGCCGTTGGTGGGGACGGTGACGCTTAATTTAACGGTTTTGACCGCGGAACGCCCAACCTGTAAAACGCTGTTCGACCAGCGCTGTAGCCACGTACAAAACAATACCCAGGAAAGCCAGCACCAGCAGGCCGGCAAATACGATTTGTACCTGGAAGGCGGCCTGAGCATCGAGCATGAGTTTCCCAATGCCTTTGTTAGCCCCGACGGTTTCAGATACAACCGCGCCTACAAACGCCAGCGTGATGGCTACCTTTAGCGAACCGAAAAAGTACGGTAACGCCCCTGGGATACCGACTTTGCGCATGATGTCGAGCTTGGAGGCGCCAAGGGCGCGCAATACGTCTTCGAGCTCGGGGTTTGTGGTGGCCAGGCCGGTTGCTACGTTGACCACAATGGGAAAGAACGAAATGAGAAAGGCCGTAATGATGGCGGGAATTTCGCCCAAGCCGAACCACAAGATAAGAATGGGTACGACGGCGACTTTAGGCACCGAGTTAAAGCCCACCAGCACAGGGTAGATAGCCGAGTAGATGTTTTTATGCCAGCCCACGGCAATGCCCAGAAGCAGTCCGCCAATGGTGGCCAGTAAAAAACCGACCAAGGTTGTCCAGAGGGTGACCCAGGAGTTTTCGGCGATGGGCACGCGGTATTGCCACAACGCGATGAAAATGTCGGAGGGTGCCGGCAAAATGGTTAGTGGAATGGCGAAGCCTTTGCAGATCACTTCCCAGACAACAAACAAAATGATGGTAAATGCCAGTGGCGGCAAGACGTTTTGAAGAATTTCGTTGCGCTGCATTTAGTGTTTCCCCCCGATCATTGACCGTAGTTCGTGGACAATGTCCTGGAATTCCTGGGTGTAGGTCACGTCGAGGTCGCGTGGACGCGGGATATTGACCTCGCATTTTTTAACAACCTTGCCCGGGCGGTCGGACATGACGTAAACCGTGTCGGCCAGGAAAACGGCTTCGCGCAAATCGTGTGTTACCAGCATGACAGTGACTTGCCGTTGGGCCTGGATGTCGCGCAGGGCGCACCAGAGCTCTTCGCGGGTGAAGGCGTCGAGCGCCCCGAAGGGCTCGTCGAGCATGAGGATTTCGGGTTCGTGAATGAGCGCGCGGCAAATGGAGGCACGCTGTTGCATGCCCCCTGAAAGTTGCCAGGGGAATTTCTCGGTAAACCCCTTGAGCCCGACGGAATGCAGCAGATCTTCGGCCTTCTTTTTGTACTCGGCCCGGTTGGACGAGATTTTGCTGCGATACGGTTGAACGATTTCAAGGGGCAGCAATATATTGTCAACGCAGGTGCGCCAGGGCAACAGGTTGCTGGCCTGAAAAGCCATACCGACCGACTTCAGGGGGCCGTTGACGGGCTTGCCTTCGACAGCCAGCTTGCCCGACAGCGGCGCATGCAGACCTGAAATCAGTTTCATGAGCGAGCTTTTGCCGCAGCCTGACGGGCCGACCACGGCAATGAATTCGCCTTTGCGGATTGATAATGTGACTTCTTGTATGGCCAGAACGGCGGCTTCGCCTTTGCCATACGCCATAGATACATTATCGAGCTCAACCAACATTTCCGTCATGGGGACTCCTGTGAAACCAGTTGTTGTTATGAATTACTTGACCATGCGCTGATCAAGCGGCGGCAGGAACTCGTTGGTGAAGACGTCTGATACTTTGGGCTTGTTGGTGTACTTGAATGTCAGGCCGATTTGGTCGATAGCTTTTTCGAAGCGTGCTGTGTCAACATCACCCAACCCGTTTTTAAGTACGTCGGGCGACACAAAGTTACGCTCGAGCGACATTTTGAGGCGCTGTAGTTCGACATCACGGTTGGCAATGGCATTGCGCTTCATGAGCGCATCAATCGCCGACTCTGGGTCTTTGATGGTTTCTTGAATGCCTTTGATGGTGGCTTTGACGAACCCGGCGACTGCTTTCGGGTTGTTTTTGGCGAAGTCGGGGTTGGCCATGAGGGCATTGCCGTATAGGTCGACACCAAAGTCACGCATGAGCAAGACCACGATGTCTTCGTCTTTGACGCCGTTGGCTTTAAGGTTCATGTACGACGAAAACCAGAAGCCGGTAATGGCGTCGACTCTGCCTTGCGCCAGCATGGGCTCGCGCACCGGGAAGCCGATGTTCTCGATTTTGACTTTTGAGGCATCGATGTCGTTTGCGGCGACGAAGATTGGCCACTGGGCGTACGCACCGTCTGGTGCGGGGGCGCCCAATGTTTTACCTTCGAGGTCTTTCGGCTTGCTGATGCCTTTGTCTTTAAGGGTAACGATAGAAAACGCCGGCGTGTCGTACACCATCATGACCGCCTTGACCGGCGGGTTTTGCGTGTTGTCGCGGTACTTGACCAGCGAGTTGATGTCGGCAAAGCCCATTTGGTAGGTGCCGGTGGCGACGCGATTGATGGGCTCGACTGAGCTGGCGCCCGGATCAATGGTGACATCGAGGCCTTCGGCCTTGTAATAGCCTTTGTCGAGCGCCACAAAATAGGGCGCGGCGGGGCCTTCAAAGCGCCAGTCGAGCGCGAAACGCACAGCCGTTTGTGCCATGGCGGCACTTGAGCTTAAGGCAATGGCTGCTGAAAGGATGAGTCGGGAAACGCGCATACTTACCTCCGGTAGTGGAACGCCGGCCAAATGGCCGGCGCGTCGAACAAGGTCATTGAACGGGTGCGTAGCTGGCTAATTTCTTATGCGTGCGCTTGAACAATTTTTATATTGATCAGGCTGACTCAATAGTATTCAAATCCATTACAACTTAGCCCTTAGTAGTTTCCCGATAAATCGGGCTTTTTAGGCCTAAAGTGTCAGACAATAAAAGGAATTAAAGTCATTGTTCTCTTGCGTGCCGTCTGGATTACCCACGCCGCGGGGGTTGGTGACTACGCGTGTACCTTGTTTTTCGGTGCCTATCCGGTAATCGAAAGAGTCATGCGAGTGTCCGTGAATGCATAACATCGGCGGTGCCGCCAGAATGAGGCTTTCGAGGTCGCTGATGAAGCCGCCATTAGAGGCTTGGCCTGCCCACTTTGGGTGTATAGAGCCGGGTGAGATGCCGTGGTGGGTGACCAGAACTGTCTTTTCGTTGCGGGCATGTAAAGAGGCCAGCGTGGCGCTGATCCAGCGTCGTGCCAGGTGGTGGGCCGTGAACTGATGCTCGGGTGTTAAAGGTTCGGGTGAGCTTGGCGCTTCGCGATATTGCGTATGGATGAAGTCGGGAGAGAACTTCAGGCACGCGGCCAGGCAGTCTGGGTCGAGATCGTAAAAGTCGGTCCAGAGTGTGGTGCCGGCAAAGGTGATGTCGTCAATTTTGATTGTTGTGTTTTCAAGTACATGCAGGTTGGCGGGCAATTGCCATTGACGCAGCGTTTTCCGGCTGTCCGGGAAGTCGCCTTCGTAGTATTCGTGGTTGCCCATGACGTAAATCACATGGGAAAAACGCGCCGCCGCGTTACGCAGGAAAGGTTCAAGGATTTCGCGTTGGCTAATTTGCCCGATGTCGCCGGCCAGGACCAGTGTCGACGTGTTGTCATCGGGGAGCGGCGGGATTTCGAAAGGGCAGTATTCAAGATGAAGATCTGACAAAATACGCAGTTTCATGACGGTACCTCGGCGAGTTTCAAAGGCGGGGTGCGGCAAGCGGGCTCAATGCGCTGCGACCGTTGCCGGCAACCGTAATCGGTTTTTTTGTCATTATGGGCGCAACACAGGAAACTTTCATGCACAACTGGATCTATCTGCTGTTGGCCATCGTGGCCGAAACCGTTGCAACCTCGGCATTAAAGGCCAGCAATGGTTTTACGCAGCTTTGGCCTTCAGTCGTTACGGTCGTAGGCTACGCCATTGCGTTTTATTTGTTGGCGCTGACTTTGCGTACCATTCCGGTGGGGGTGGCCTATGCTATTTGGTCTGGGCTGGGAATTGTTCTAATTACCGGTGTGGGGTGGGTGGTATTCAAGCAAACGCTCGACGCGCCGGCGCTGATCGGTATCGGGCTGATACTGGCCGGGGTGATTGTGATGAATGTATTTTCGAAGTCGGGCGCGCACTGACACTGAAATGCGCGGCCACGTGCAGCTACAGGTTCTGGCGGGCCGTTGCGGCCAGCTGTACCGCTGCGTTACGCAAAAGAGCGGTATCGGCGCCCAAGGCCATAAAGCATGCACCTGCTGCGCGATAAGCAGCTACTTGTCCTGGGTTGCCGCAAAATAACCCGGCGGCGGTGCCTTGTTGGTTAATGCGGCTTAGGGCTAATGTAATTGTGTTCTGAACGTCGGGGTGTTGCGGGTTGCCTAAATGACCTAGCGCTGCAGCAAGGTCGGATGGCCCGATAAACACACCGTCTACGCCATCAACCGAGCAAATCGCCTCGAGGTTATCCAGCCCCTGAATCGACTCGATTTGTACGACCAGGCAAGTATTGCTCTCGGCGTGCTTAACGTAGTCGGTGACGGCGTTCCAACGGGCACCGCGCTCGAGCCCTGTTCCAACGCCTCGTGTACCCCGAGGGGGGTAATGCAAAGCCTGCACTAATTGTTCGGCCTGTGCTGCGGTATCTACCATAGGCGCCAGAATGGTTTGTACGCCCATGCCTAACAATTGCTTTAGGGTCGCGGGGTTGTGATCAACCGGGCGAACCAGTACCTGCGTAGGGTAGGGTGCCATGGCTTGCAGTTGGGCTTGCACTGTAGGCATGTCGTTAATGCCGTGTTCGCAATCGATCAGTAAAAAATCAAAACCGCATGTCGCGAGTATTTCGGCGCTGACCGGGTTGTTCAGCCCCATAAACATGCCCACTTGGGGACGATGGCTGTGCAGGGCGTGTTTGAAGGTGTTGACGAGCGGAGCAAGCTGGGCGGAGGACATGAGGCACTCGGAAAACGACAGAGGCCTTAATTATGTCATGGCCGGTTGGGCTCGTGCCTGACGCAGGCACGACTGGCGTGTGCAAAAACAAAAAGGGCTGATGCTTTTGGCATCAACCCTGTTTGCTTAAAAATGGTGGTCGGGGCGGCGGGATTCGAACTCGCGACCCTCTGGTCCCAAACCAGATGCGCTACCAGGCTGCGCTACGCCCCGACAAGACCGCAATTATGACACATTCAAAAGACTTTGTGCAAATTTTTGCGTGTTTATTGTTTAACCATTAAATGCGGCAGCGTGTACTGCCCTTGCTTGTATACCTGGTTGGGCCAAAGGGCATGCGCCAGTGCTTCGCGATGCAGCGCTTCGTCGAGCGGTTGGGGCGCGTAAGTGTCGCCGCCGCTATACGTGAACTGGCTGGCCGGGCGGTGCGGTTCGAGGACAACCAGTTGGTTGTCTTTGAGGTAACCGTAGTTTTCGCTAAATTGCATCATGGCACGGCCTCCTGTGCGTGGCTGATTCAGGTCTTGGCCGATCATGGGGTGGTCGAGGTTGACGCCTGCTAGCGATAACAGTGTGGGGGCCAGGTCGATCTGACTCACCAGGCGGTCATCTTGTTTGGGCGCGATGGTGCCGCCCAGGAAAAGCGCCGGAATATGAAAGTGTTTAAGGGGTATCAGGCTCATGCCGCCAACACGCGCATCGTGGTCGGCTGCAATAAGAAAAATGGTGTTGTCCCAGTAGGCGCTTTGACGGGCCTTTTCGAAAAACTGGCCGATGGCCCAGTCTGCGTATCGAATAGTGTTGTCGACTGTGGCAGGGTCGCCATCGGGAACAATCCGGCCTTGGGGGTATTCCCACGGTGAATGGTTGCTGACGGAAAAGGCCAGTGTAAATGTGGGTGATTCAGACGGCGTGCTTAGATGACGGTGCAGTTCGTTGAACATGTCTTCGTCGCTGGCGCCCCAGGTACCCACAAAGGCGGGGTTCTGGAAGTGTTCGCGTTCGATGATTCTGTCGAACCCGTTGCCCAAAAAGAAGCTTTTCATGTTGTCGAAGTGGGCCTCGCCGCCATAAATGAACGTGCTTGAGTACCCTTGCAGGCGTAGTGCCTGAGCCAGCGTGAAAAAACGTGATTGCGCGCCGGGTAGACGAAGGGCGGCATCGGAAACCGTTGGGGGGAAGCCGGCCGACAAGGCTTCGAGGCCGCGGACTGAGCGGGTGCCGGTGGCATAGGTGCGCGTCAGATTCCAGGCTTGTCTCGATAGCGCATCGAGCTGTGGAGTGAGGCCTTGGCCTTTCAGGTAGCCCGTGAACTGCGCGCCCAGACTTTCTTCGACGATGATGACAATGTTAAGAGGCTGTGTGTGCGTATGCGCGGCCGTCTGGTGATGCAGTGTTGGAATGCTGGGGTTTGTATTTTCTATGCCCGCACATTCGCGTACAACAGCGCTCACCTCGTCGGCAGACATGTTGCCGTATACATCGGCTGCGGAGCGTTCGTTTTTCTTGCTGTAAATGGCGTAAATAACGCTGTACAGCGAATTGAGCGGCAGCGTGTTGAGCATGCTGTCGCCGCAGTAAGCTACGCTGGACGGGTTGATGGGCCGGTGTTTAAGGGTGCCGCGAATGGCCAGAAACACAATGACGGCAGTGACCAGCGAAAGCACGATGGCTTGCCACCAGACGACGGGGGTGTCGGGGGCTACCTGCCCGAACAAGACGTGCCCGCCCCAGCCGAACAGAGCCAATGTCCCAACACCGCCAAAAATTACCGGCTTGTAGCCCTTCCAGAGCATACCGAATACTTCTTTTGGGTGTTGCAGGTATTGCACGTAAAGGCGGTCGGGTCGGGTGTCGTACTCATACACAAATTGTGGTGTTGACACTTCAAGTAGCACGAGCAGCAGCCAGGAAAACTGCAGCCAGAAACCCGTGATGTCGACGAACAAGGGGGAGTGGCCCAGCCAGGGTGCAAGTAGGGCAGGAATGCCGACCAGAACCGCAATTTGGTGCGCATCGATGCGTAAACCGCCAAGCATGATGGGGGCCAGCCCGCCGTTAAGGCGGACACGCTGCCATTGCCAAAGCGACAAGCACAGGCGGCTGGTCGACAGTAGCAGGAAGCTGGCGGCGATAAATATAAGGGTTTGTTCCTGCATACTTTTGGGTGCTTACGCTCGAAAATTTACCTTGCGTAATATATAGTGCGTAGGGCTAAGCGCATAGTGTTTTCACGTCTCATTAACAAAATAGAGCCTGTAATGTCTGATAACCACACCCGCAAACCCGCATCACCGTCCGGTGAGCCGCAATACGACTTTTCCCAGCAGGTGGGGCATTTGCTTAGGCGGGCCTATCAGCGCCATACGGCGTTGTTCCAGCAAATCATCCCTGACACCCAACTTACCGCAGCCCAGTTCGTGGTGTTGTGTGCGGTGCGCGACTGCGGCGCGTGCTCGCTTAGCGAAATCGTCAAACGTACAGCGATCGATCAGGCCACCGTGCGGGGTGTTATCGATCGCCTCAAGTCACGCAAGCTGCTGGGCGTTCGTCACGACGACGCCGACCGCCGCAAGGTGTTGGTCAGTCTCACGCCGGCCGGCCTTAACCTGGTTGACAGCATGGTGCCGTTTGCTTTCGACATTACCGAAAAGACATTTGCCGGGTTTAATCCCGCCGAAAAGCTGGCGCTAGTGTACCTGTTGAACAAAATGTGTGAGTCAGATGCCGCAGACTCGTCTGGCAATTAAGCGTATGCGCTTTAATGGTTCATCTTCGCACCACGTTGCTACGGATTCGATCCTGCATTGTGCGCTGCGGTAAATATTTAGGTGGATTAGGCACCTATCGCAGTTTGATTTGCTTTTATAGTCAAGGGTTTATCCCTAGTAAAAACAGTCTTGTGGCTGAAAACTTAGGTGTGTACACTTGAAAGGTGCTATTACTCTTGCAATAGCGTTTTGCCGATATCCACCCGGCAAGGCGCGCCACATAGGAAACTAACAATGAAAGGCATGAAATTTTATTCATCGCTGCTGGGCCTGGCGCTCGGCGCGGCGGTAAGTACATCCGCCCTGGCTCAAGATGTTATTAAAATCGGCGAACTGAACAGCTATAAAACACAGCCGGCCTTCCTGGGGCCCTACAAAAACGGCATGGATCTGGCCATTAGCCAAATCAACGAATCCGGCGGCCTGCTGGGCAAAAAAGTCGAACTGATCATCCGCGACGATAACTCCAATACGGGCGATGCAGTTCGTGCCGCCGAAGAGCTCATTTCGCGCGACAAGGTCGACGTCCTGACCGGTACGTTCCTTTCGCACATTGGCTTGGCGGTTACCGACTTTGCCAAACAAAAGCAACGTTTCTTCTTGGCCAGCGAGCCGCTTACCGACAAAATCGTCTGGGGTGACGGCAACCGCTACACCTTCCGTCTTCGTACTTCAACTTACATGCAGGTGGCCATGCTGGTCCCCGAAGCGGTCAAGTTGAACAAAAAGCGTTGGGCGGTGGTTTACCCCAACTACGAGTACGGTCAATCGGCCGTCAATACCTTCAAAACGCTCATGAAGGCCGCCCAGCCCGATATCGAGTTCGTGGCCGAGCAGGCTTCGCCGTTGGGTAAAGTTGATGCTGGTAGCGTTATCCAGGCCTTGTCCGATGCCAAAGCCGATGCAGTCTTCAACGTGCTTTTTGCTGCCGACCTGGCCAAGCTGGTACGTGCCGGTTCGCAGCGTAACTACTTCGACAACGTGCCTGTAGTCAGCCTGCTGACTGGCGAACCCGAGTACCTCGACCCGTTGGGTAACGAGACGCCCGAGGGCTGGATCGTGACCGGTTACCCTTGGTACGCTATCGATACGCCCGAGCACAAGGCTTTCCTTGAGGCTTACCAGGCCAAGTTCAACGACTATCCTCGTTTGGGTACAGTAGTTGGCTACGCTGCAATCATGTCTCTGGCCGAGGGCATCAAGAAGGCCGGCTCGACCGATACCGAGGCGCTGATCAAAGCCTTCCGTGGTCTTGAGCTCATGTCGCCGTTTGGCCCCATTACCTACCGTCCGCAAGATCATCAGTCGACCATGGGTATTTATGTGGGTAAATTGGCCAAGAAAGATGGCAAAGGCATCATGACCGACTTCGTCTATGTTGACGGTAAAAGTGTTCAGCCTTCCGACGAGCAGGTAAAAGAGTGGCGTAAGGCTGCTGAGTAAAGCAATGCAACAAACCTCTGTCACCTGTTCCGGTGGCAGAGGTTTTTAATTTTCAGGTGGCAATCAAATGGATTTGTCGGGTTTTATCGTTCAGATGCTGAACGGGTTGGCCGAAGCGTCATCATTGTTCTTGGTGGCGGCGGGGCTTTCCCTTATTTTCGGCGTAACGCGCATTGTTAACTTTGCGCACGGTTCGTTGTACATGCTGGGCATTTATGTGGCTTTCACTATTGTCCAGTCGTTCGGAAGCAGTCCATTTGGTTTCTGGTTCAGTCTGATTGCAGCGGCATTATTGGTAGGCGCGTTCGGCGCGCTGGTCGAAATTATTCTGCTTAGGCGCATTTATCGTGCGCCCGAGCTCTTTCAGTTGCTGGCGACGTTTGCGCTGGTGCTGGTCATTCGTGATGCCACCTTGTTTTTGTGGGGGCCCGAAGACTTGTTAGGGCCTGTCGCCCCGGGTCTGAATGGCTCCATCATGATTCTGGGTAGCTATTTCCCCAAATACGACATCGTCCTGATTTTTATTGGTCCGGTTGTGTTGGGTCTGCTGTGGCTGCTGTTGACGCGTACCCGTTGGGGGACGCTGGTTCGCGCCGCGACCCAAGACCGCGAAATGCTGGGTGCCTTGGGCGTGAATCAAGCCTGGCTCTTTACGGCCGTTTTTGCTTTGGGTTCTTTTCTGGCCGCTTTGGGTGGTGCAGTGCAAATCCCGCGTTTGCCGGCTAACCTTACCCTCGACCTGAGTATCATTGGCGATGCCTTCGTGATCGTGGTGGTTGGCGGTATGGGTTCCATCCCTGGGGCCTACGTGGCTGCGCTTATCATCGCCGAGCTTAAAGCGCTGTGTATTGCGTTGGGTACGGTCAGCCTATTTGGCATCAGCTTCGAATTCCCTAAATTGACGCTCGTTGTCGAGTTTATTTTTATGGCGCTTGTGCTGGTGTTCCGTCCTTGGGGTTTGTTTGGCACTGTGTCCGCCGTCAGCCGCAACTCTGCACCGATCGAAGCGCCTATTCGACCGGCTACCATGCCGTTCAAGGTGTTCATTATGGTGTCGGTGGCGGCCATTGCAGCGCTGCCTTTGTTGTCCGATATCATGCCGTATGCCACGGTATTGGCGCTCGATATTATGGTGGCCTCACTGTTTGCGCTTAGTCTGCACTTCATGATGGGGCCGGGCGGCATGCACTCGTTTGGTCATGCCGCGTACTAT
Source organism: Pusillimonas sp. T2 (assembly GCF_002236805.1). Lineage (GTDB taxonomy): Bacteria > Pseudomonadota > Gammaproteobacteria > Burkholderiales > Burkholderiaceae_B > Neopusillimonas. Next base: position 110,453 of record NZ_NIQA01000004.1, read on the forward strand.
GGTTTGGGTGCTTATGCCGCAGCGCTGTTGCTTAAAACTGCCGCGTTTTCGATGGGTTGGTCGATGGCCATAGCACCCATTATTGCGGGTTTCGGCGCACTGATTTTTGGCTGGTTCTGCGTGCGTCTGTCGGGTGTGTATCTGGCCATGCTAACCCTTGCCTTCGGTCAAATCGTCTGGTCCATTATTTATCAGTGGGACGACTTCACCGGTGGTTCGAACGGCATGATTGGTATCTGGCCGGCCGAGTGGCTGTCGGGTGATGCGTATTACTACTTTGCATTGACCGTGGTGGTGCTGTCGGCCATTGTCCTGCGCAGGCTCTTGTTCTCGCCGTTCGGTTATGCGCTGCGTGCTGCGCGCGACTCAACCTTGCGCGCCGATGCTCTGGGCATTGACGTCAAGCGGGTGCAGTGGGCTGCCTTCGTTATTGCGGGTGTGTTTGCCGGGTTGGCTGGCGTGTTGTATGTCTTCTCAAAAGGCAGTGCATCGCCCGAGATCATCTGGGTCGGCAAATCGGTTGATGGTCTGGTCATGGTGTTGCTGGGCGGTATTCAAACACTGATTGGCCCGGTTGTCGGCGCAGCCACCTTCAGTTTCTTGCAAGACTATTTCAAAGGCCTGACCGATTACTGGTTAGCGATGTTCGGTGGCGTTATTTTGCTGATCGTTCTGGCGTTTCCGCAAGGCATCGCGGGCTATATCAAAGAACTTTTTGAATACTGGGGCGCCAAGCGTGCCGCCCGCCAGGAGCAGCCACTATGAGTTTGTTGGAAGTTCGTAATCTCAGGAAGGCCTTCGGCGGCAATATCGCCGTCGATGGCGTCAATTTCGATTTGCAGGCCGGCGAGCTGCTTGCGCTTATTGGTCCTAACGGTGCCGGTAAAACGACAACGTTCAATATGGTCAACGGCCAGTTGCAGGCTACGGCAGGCTCGATCAAGCTTAACGGCGTCGAGCTCACCCGTTTGCCGCCGCGCGAAATCGCCTATCTTGGCGTGGGTCGCACGTTTCAGATCGCCGCGACATTTGCTTCGTTGACAGTGGTTGAAAACGTGCAAATGGCCTTGCTGGCACACAACCGCAAGGTGTATTCATTCTGGAAACCGGCTGCCTCGTACTATCGCGACAAAGCCATGGCCTTGCTTGCGCAAGTGGGCATGGACTCGCAGGCCGACCGCGCCTCCAGCGAGCTGGCGTACGGTGACGTCAAGCGTGTTGAACTGGCCATGGGCCTGGCCAACGACCCCAAGCTTCTGCTTATGGATGAGCCCACCGCCGGTATGGCGCCCAAAGAGCGCAATGATCTGATGGCGCTGACTAAAAAACTGGTGGTCGATCGCAACATGGCGGTGCTGTTTACCGAACACAGCATGGACGTGGTGTTTGCCTATGCCGATCGCATGATTGTGCTGGCCCGTGGGCAATTGATTGCCGAAGGCAGTGCCGAAGAAATTCGTAATCATCCCAAAGTCCAGGAGGTTTACTTCGGGACAGGTAAAACTTTCGAGAAGAAAAAAGCAGGGGCGCAAGCATGAGCAACACCCAATTCAACCCCGACGAAACGTTATTGACGGTATCGAAACTGAATGCCTGGTACGGTGCCGCACATATTCTTTTCGACGTCGATCTGAATGTCCGGCGTGGCGAGGTTGTGGCCCTGATGGGGCGCAATGGCGCGGGCAAGTCCACCACGTTGAAGTCCATCATGGGGCTGATGGAGAAATCCAAAGGCGATATCCATTTCATGGGCAAAAAAATCAGCGGACGCCAGCCTTATGAAATCTCCCGGGCTGGCATCGGGTTCGTGCCTGAAGACCGCCGTGTCTTTGCCGACCTGACCGTAACCGAGAACCTTGAAGTGGGTCGGCAGGCCGCGCGCCAATGGCCTGACGGCACCACTGCCTATACTTGGACGCCCGAGGCGCTGTACAAGCTGTTTCCCAATTTGGGGGCCATGCAAGATCGCCCGGGCGGTCAAATGAGCGGTGGTGAGCAACAAATGCTGACGGTAGCGCGTACGCTCATGGGCAATCCGTTCCTGGTGCTGCTCGATGAGCCCTCTGAAGGTGTTGCACCGGTCATTGTCGAGCAAATGGCCAACACCATTATTGCTCTGAAAGAGCATGGTGTCAGTGTTCTGCTGTCAGAGCAAAACATCCACTTTGCCGAACTGGTGTCAGATCGCGTGTATGTCCTCGAGAAGGGGCAAATCCGTTATGCTGCAACCATGGAAGAACTGGCCGAGAACGAAGAAATCCGTCGCAGTTACCTGACTGTGTAGCATCGTTGTTATTGGTCGTTTAAAACAATTCAGCCCGGGTGATCCCGGGCTGAGTTGTTTTTGGGTAGGCGGCTAATTGGGGTTAGGGCCCATGCATAGTGCGGATCGACGATATTTTTTCGTCGAGCCCTTGCCACTGGGGTTTGCCGGGCGCAAAGCGTGCTCGCATGTATTCGATCATTTCGCGAATTTGCTTGTCGTTCAGGCTGTCTTTGAAGCCTGGCATATAGCCCAGCCCCTGGCCGGTTGGGTCGTCGATGCCGTGCATCAAGACTTGGATCACGTTGTCGGGATGGTCGCTGTGTATGTTGGTGTTCAGGGCTAGCGACGGTCGTGCGCCAAACAGTGGGGGGGCTTCGCGGGCGTCGTGACAGACGGCGCAGGCACCTTCGAAGAGCGCTTCGCCGGGCATCGTCATGACTCCGACGTTGCTGCGGCTGGCCTCTTCTAGTTTTGCGGCAGTCAAGGCCGCTGGTTCTGCCGAGGCGGGGGGCGGATTGATGGCTGCCAGGTAATGCGCCATGGCGCGAACATCGGACTCGGGCAGTTGTGCCAGGTTTTGCACCACCGGACCCATCGGGCCCGAAGCGACGCCATGCACTGACGAATAGCCGTTGCGCAAGTAATCGAAGAGCGTGTCTTCGGTCCAGGCTATGGGGGCTTTCGAAAGGGCGTTCAGGGCCGGGGCTTCCCAGCCATCGGCGAAACCGCCGGCCAGGAAGTTTTGGGCGCCTGACTTTTCGGCTCCCATGCTGTTGCGTGGAGAATGGCAGGCCGCGCAGTGACCAGCGCCTTGTACCAAATACGCGCCACGGTTCCAGAGGGTGGATTGCGTCGGGTCGGGTTGATAAACCTCGTTTTTGTGGAACAAGGTGTTCCAGCCTGCCATCAGGGGGCGCGCGTTGTACGGGAAAGCCAGCTCGGTTTTGGGCGGCGTTGCGGAAACGGGTTCCCGCGTCATCAGGTAGGCATACAACGACTGCATGTCGGCGTCGGTGATTTTGGCAAACGCTGTATATGGGAACACCGGATACAAATGGCGGCCGTCGCGATGGATGCCTTCGCGCATGGCGCGTTCGAAGGCCGCGTAAGACCAGTTGCCTATGCCAGTTTGCGAATCGGGCGTGATGTTGGTGGTGTACACCGTACCGAAAGGCGTTTCTAGGGGGCGCCCGCCGGTGTTTTCGATGCCGCCTTCAGCGGTATGGCACACCATGCAGTCGCCAGCCAGAGCCACCAGCCTGCCGCGTTCGATGGCCGCGGCCGAGTAGATTGTGGTGTCGACAGCGACAGGGGCTATGGCGCCACGCAGGGGTAGGGCTGTGAGGACCAAGCCGGCGGCGCTGGCCGCAATGCCGCCCAGCAAACCGTAGGCCCAGCGTTTGCTACGCTTGCTTTCGGTGCCGTCACCTTGCGGTAGAAGGTTGCCGGTGTTGAAGGGGGCCTGGCGTATGCGGGTGCCGGTTGCCTTGTATATGGCGTTGGCAATGGCGGCAGCTGCCGGCAGTTGCGCATTTGGGTGCCACGCCAGGGGTGTGCCGACGGCGCTTTGCTGCGGCACAACCGACACTTCGGGTAGCGTCAGTGCCCCTGTTGTGTAGGTGTTGGCATCGGCCCACTGGTCGAATGTGTCGGGTGCGCCCAGAAGACCACGGGCGGTATCGCGCACGTGGTGTTCGATCTTAGTTGCATCGCTTGTCGATGTTAGCGTGTTGGCGGTATGGCCGACGGTTAGGCGGGTGATGTCGATGGCGCCGTCGTTGACGGCCACTTCGGCCACCCAGGCCGACCATACTGCTTGAGGCGGGTCTTGTGCGTTGTCGATAATTTGGGCGCAAGCAAAGCCCTTGCCGGCCCCGGGTTGGGGCGGGTCGAACCAGCCCGCTTGCTGCGCCACCGATTCGACCAGCGCTTTGCCGGTGGGATCGGTAATGGTGTCCAGCCGTGCTTTTACTGGATCCTGGCTTTGCAGCGCGCACAGTTCATCAAAAAATGATTCTCGGGCAAACACGCCGGCGGCAATAGCGTTGTCGTTGGCTGGCCCAAGGGCGTAAGCGGTTGCAGCAGGCTGTTGGCTAACCGGTACACCGTAGAGTGTGTCGGGTTGAGCCATTGCGCTGGCGTACCGATGCTCGACGCCGCATAGCAGTGCAGCAACTGACGGCCGTAATGCGTTGGCCATGTTTGCACGTTCTGTGTATTGGCTGGCCGGGGTGCCGTCGGCTTGCAGCTCGAGGGCGATGGTTGCGGGCCCCGTCGTTGTGTCGTGTTGTACGCGAACGGGTTTGCTGCGGCCAAAAGCCAGGAGCGCGGCATCGACGGCGGCATCGTAGCCTTCGCCGGGTTGGTCGTTAGTAACCAGAGTGACCTGTTCTGCCGGTAAGCCGCACAACGATGCGATCTCGGCTCGTAACTGGGCTGCCCGGCTGGTATTTGCCCAGAGCGTCAGGCCGGTTGGGGTATGACGTGCAATTGCCCATACCGGCTCGTCGTCTGGGGTGTTTACCCACGTATAACTGCGGGTGATGCCGGGAGAGGCCGGTTGGGGGGCGGCTGAGGCTTGCCCCGTATTGGTCAGCTGCGCGACGCGTTGAGGTTCGGGGTCACGCCATTGGGCCTGAATTTGCGCGCGGGCGTGCGCTGCTTGGTTGGGCTGCGACGCAATAGCCGCCACAAAGTTGTGGCGGATAACAATATCGACAACGCCCGGCACGTGTCGGGCGGCGTCGACCTGAATGTGTTGAAGCACCGGCCCGCAGTAGGCGTGGCCGTTCCAGTGGATGTTGGGTGGGCGAAGCACGGCGCCATGCAGCAGGTCGCCAGCGCCGGGAAGGGCCAGGTCGTGGTGCCCAACAAGGCGGGCAAGGTTCGGGTTGTGTTGTGCTGGGGTGTTGGCCGGTACGGTCATTGGGTGGTTTGCAGCGCTTTTGCAGCTTCGAGGGCAGCTTCGACGATTTCGACATGCGTGCCGCAGCGGCAAAGGTTGTATTTGAGCTCTTGGCGGATTTGTTGTTCGGTGGGGTTTGGGTTGCGGTTCAGCAGCGCCTGAATAGTCATGATCATGCCGTTAAGGCAATAGCCGCACTGGGCGGCTTGCTTGTCGATAAAGGCCTGCTGTACCGGGCCGGGTGCTGCGGCGGTGCCCAGCCCTTCGAGGGTGACGATATCGTGACCGACAACTCCCTTGACGGGCAAGACACAAGACCGCGCGGCGACGCCATCGACCAGAACGGTACAGGCGCCGCATTCGCCCAAGCCACAACCAAACTTTGGCCCATTCAGTTCAAGGTCGTTGCGCAGCACATAAAGTAGCGGGGTGTCGGTTTCGACCTCGATGTGATGCGCGTGACCGTTAACATTGAGCTCAACAAGTTGGGGCGGTTTGTTCATTATTTTTTTTTGCGTCGACCAGCGGTGTGGTGAATACGTCGTATCCGAAGCACCAGTCGGGGTTTTCGTTGGTTTTTAGCCAGGTGTTGTTATGGGAAACCAGTTGTACCTTGCTCGCACGCTCGGCACGATTGGCTTCGTATAGGTTAAACACTGCATCAAGGTCTGTAAAGCCCATTTCCTGGAAGCAGCGGGTAAGAATGGCGGCGTCTTCGATAGCCATGGCGGCGCCTTGTGCCATATGGGGCTTCATGGGGTGGCAGGCGTCGCCCAACAACACCATGCGGCCACGGCTCCAGAGGGGCAGTGGGTCGCGTTCCAGCAGGGGCCAGCGGGTGACTTCCTGGGTGCCTTCAATGAGGGCTTGAACACTTGAGTGCCAGCCGCCAAATACGCGTCGCATTTCGTCTTTGGAGCAGGGCTCCCAGCTTTTGCTCATGTCCCAGGTGCTTTCAGGTACGCCGGTCACGTAGTAGATTTCGTCCTTTTTGCTGGTAACGAAGTAGACCATCATGTGGTCATTGCCGGCCCACCATTTGCAGCACATGTCGAAGGGTAGTGCGCCGCTGTCGATGGGCGTCGGGAACACGGCGCGGTGCGCGACGTATCCGGTGTATTTGGGCAGTTCGGAGCCCAGCAGAGTATCGCGGATCTTTGAATTAATACCGTCGGCGCCAACGACAATGTCGGCTTCTTCGGTGGTGCCATCAGCGAAGCTCAGAACCACTTTATCGCCCAAGTCTTCGACCTTGGACAGTTTTTTGTTGAATTCGAGAATGCCGGGTGGCAATGCATCGGTCATGAGTTTGTGGAAGTCGCCGCGGTGAACCGTGAGATAGCTGGCGCCGTAATGCGAGACCGCGTAATCGCCCAGTGGGATCTGGGCCATGACTTCGCCGGTAACGCCGTCGCGGCTGTACCAGTAGTCGGGGTGGGCGCCAATGCGGTTGAGTTCATCTTCGATGCCTATGGCGCGCATGACCTTCATGACGTTAGGGCCCAGGTGGATGCCGGCGCCAATACGGGCGAACGCGGGCGCCTGTTCGTACACCTTGACGTTGAAACCTGCTTTGGCCATAAGGGCTGCACCGGCGGTGCCGCCAAGGCCGGCGCCAATAATTGCGATACGAGGGTTCTGTTTCATGGCAGGGCTCCTGAGAAGTGAAATTGCCAAATGCTGGAATCAAGTTATTTGTAGTGTATACACTCTAATTTTTTTGGTAAATAAAATTCTATTAGGTGTTTATACCTAGATTTATCTAATTCTGTTTTATTCGTAAGTCGCTGTATTTAATTCATATATTTTATTATTTAGATATTTTTTCGCAATGTGAAACGTTGAAATACCATGTGAAAAATTGGCTCTGCTCAGGCCTTATAAAGTGTATACGTTGTATATGGCTGTGTTTTTATGATTCTTGGCGCTACAATGCGCACATGTGCTGTACTTCGTTGCACTTACGAGGCCTTCTATGCAATTTCTCGACCCAAAAGCCGACCGCGAGGCACTTTTTTCACGCGCGGGCACATTGATCGTGGTGCGCCCGGCGGCAGCCTCGCCCAAGCCCGCGCCAGGGCAACCCGGTATTGCGTCCGACTATCAACAGCCCTATCCAGATATCTTTGTGGCAATGCTCGATGACGGTCGGGTGTTGGCTTTCAATGGTCACGTCGACCTGGGTACGGGTATCAGGACGGCGTTGGCGCAGATCGTGGCCGAAGAGCTCTACTTGCCACTTGATCGCGTACGCATGGTGTTGGGCCATACCGAGGCTACTCCCAACCAGGGGCCCACCATTGCCAGCGCCAGCATCCAGATTTCCGCGGTACCTCTGCGTAACGCCGCTGCAGTAGCGCGCGAGTTTTTGCATGATCGCGCTGCGGTTCAGCTTGGCGTTGCGCGCGATACCCTTCAGTTGGTCGATGGGGTGTTCTGCGCGCCCGATGGTGCGCGTATCGATTACGCCGCTTTGCTATCTGGGCAGCATTTTCAGCTCGAGTATCAGGCCGAGGTCCCAATCAAAGACAGCGGTCGTTACGCGGTAGTGGGCCAGTCGGTACGCCGTGTCGATATCCCCGCTAAGGCAACCGGCCAGTTAACGTTCGTGCACGATGTTCGGGTGCCCGGTATGTGGCATGCACGCGTTATTCGTCCGCCGTATACAGGGCGTGACAGTGGCGATTTTGTCGGCCATTCATTGCAGTCTGTCGATACGTCGTCGCTCAGTGCCATTGCCGACGACATCCAGGTGGTGGTCATTAAAGATTTTGTTGCTGTGGCCGCGCGGCGCGAAGAGCATGCCATCAAGGCCATGAAGGCACTCAAGCTCACCTGGAGGCCCGTGCCGGCGCTGGAGCATCTGGACGACCTGGACCAGGCCTTGCGCGCCCAGACGCACAAGGTCAGGCCACTGGTTCAAAAAGATGAAGCCGATCCGGCCGCTCAGCCTGGCGTTACCCTGAAGCGCACCTATATATGGCCCTTCCAGATGCATGCGTCCATTGGTCCGTCGTGTGCCGTGGCCGATTATGCGGCCGATCAGGTCCGCATCTGGTCCGGTACCCAAAACCCGCACATGTTGCGCGTCGAGTTGTCGCGTTTGCTCGAACGTGACGAAGGCGAGATCGACATCATCCGCTACGAGGCTTCGGGCTGCTATGGACGCAATTGCGCCGACGATGTCTGTGCCGATGCAGTGCTGGTGTCGCGGGCCATTGGCCATCCGGTACGCGTTCAGCTCACACGTGAGCAAGAGCATGGTTGGGAGCCCAAAGGCGCGGCCCAGCTTATTGATATTGAAGGCGGGCTTGACCAGCACAACGAATTGCTTTCTTACGATTTCGTGACGCGTTACCCCTCCAACGATGCGCCGACCCTGGCCCTGATTCTGACCGGAGTTGTCAGCAACCAGCCGCGTATGCTCGAAATGGGCGACCGCACGTCAGTGCCTCCTTACAGTTACCCGCGGCAAACTATTACATGCCACGATATGCCGTCCATAGTGCGTTCGGCGTGGTTGCGCGGTGTATCGGCGTTGCCTAATTCGTTTGCCCACGATTGCTTTATCGACGAGCTTGCCGTCGAGGCAGGGGCCGATCCGGTCGAGTTTCGCTTGCGTAATTTGCCCGACGATCGCGCGGCCGATTTGCTCCGTGCAACGGCGCAGCGCGCTAACTGGGTGGCGGGTCAGTACGGTTCGCGCGGGGTGCCAGACACCTCACATGAATTGCATGGGCGCGGCGTTGCCTACGCGCGTTATGTGCACAGCAAATTTCCAGGCTTTGGGGCAGCGTGGGCGGTATGGGTCATCGACCTGACGGTCAACGCCAACACCGGCAAAATTCGTGTGAAAAACGTGGTGGTGGGTCAGGACACCGGCCTGATCGTCAATCCCGACGGCGTTCGTCATCAAATCGAAGGCAATGTTATTCAATCTTTAAGTCGGGTACTTAAAGAGCGGGTAGCCTTTAATGCCAAGGGCGTTGTCGATCAGGAGTGGGGCGCGTATCCGATTTTGCCCTTCACCGAAGTGCCGCCTATCGATGTGTTTTTATTACGTCGCGATGACCAGCCGCCCATGGGTTCCGGCGAGTCGGCAACGGTGCCCAGCGCTGCGGCGATTTCAAATGCCTTATTCGATGCCACCGGCGTGCGCTTTCGTGAAATCCCGTTCACGCCCGACAGAATTTTGGCCGGCCTGGCAAGCGTGCTTGAGGGCCAGGCCGAGCCGGTAGCGTAATGACAGGGTTTCGGCGCGGCTGGGTCAGGGCACCAGTGCAATCCCGATGCGCACCTGCCCATCACTTTTCTGGTTGTAACCCAGCAGCGTTTCGCCCCAGCCCCTGAAATACTGGACATGCAAAAAGCCATTCATGTTCAGGAACGTGCGTTGCAGGGGCCAGGCGGCTTCCAGCTGAGTGGTGGTGCGGCCGCTCTTGCCTTGCCGGTATAGCCCCGTCAAGATCAGGCCATTGGGCTGCGCCCATCTTAGTTTCCAGTCGACATAGCCGGCGTAATCGGCAAAATCGGGGTTCTCGTTTTTACTGAAGTAGGCCTTGGCCTTTGGCATGAAGCTTAATAGGCTGCCACCATCAAAGCGGTAATTAACTTCTGGCTGGACATACACGTCGTTAATCGATCGCGAATCGATACCGCTTTTGCCATTTGACCGATGCTCGACCCCCATGGCCAGACCGCCGACCCATTGTTGGTCCGAGGTACTCATCAGGGCGGGGTTGTGCCAGAAAATGCCGGGGTTGTAAGTGCTGTCAATAAAAGGCTTTGAACTGCCTTCCAGATCCCATAGCGAGGTTTGTGTGTAGCCCAGATAAAGATGGTCATACCAGGCTGGCCGCGCGGGGTTGTCGGGTGAAAACAGTCGATACTTGAAGCTGACCTGAAAGCGGGCATTGGTGCCCTCTCGGCCACCGACATCGAAGTAAATGGGCTCGTAGGGTGAAATTGCGCGTCGGAAGTTCTCGAAAGGCGAGGAGCTGACGGGAACTGCTTCGGGGGCCGGCGGCAAACCTGCGGCATCGGCATGATGTGCAGGCACGGGCTGGTTGGGGTTGTCGGCTTGCAGGGCCAGGAGCGTGGGGCTGTTGTCGACAGCCAGCGTTTGCAGGCCCTGGATGTCTTTTGGAACTGTCACGGCCCAGCGTCGGGCGGCAAATTGGCCTGGTGCAAGGGCAACAGGCGAGGGGCTTTCAACCATTTCTGCCGTCACTGTCATGACTTGTCCGGCGGCGTCACGCCATTGAATGGACAAGTCCTGCCTCGGCGTCCAGGTGATTGGAGCCTGGCTTTCGTTGGTGGCTACGCCTTTAACGTACAGCGTTTCGCCAGGTTGGGCGCGACTGGTGTCCAGCTGGTAACTGACAAAAGCCCATGCCGGGCGTGCGGTCGCAGCGACGGTGACCAAAAGCAGCAAAAGGGTGTGTTTGAGTAGAGGGCGCATAATGATAACCAGCCAGGCAATGTGAGTGCACGGCCACACAAGTGGAATTTGATTGTCAGTTTAACCGTTTGGCGTGCGCCGTCGGGCACCAGAGGCCATCAGCTATAATGCGCCCCGGTAGTGTTTGCTACCTGTGCGTCGTTAGCTCAGCTGGATAGAGCACGGGCCTTCTAAGCCTGAGGTCGGGGGTTCGAGACCCTCACGACGCGCCATCGGTTCCTGTGGAAAGTGCCTGTACTACGCGGTTACGGCCTTGGCTTTTGGCTCGGTATAGCGCCTGGTCCGCGGCAAGTAGCCAATGGGTGGGCACGGCCTTTTTTGTGGGTGTTTGCAGGCAGTAACCAATACTGATCGTCAGGTGCAATACCTGGGTTTCGTATTGAATCGGCATGGCGCTTACTGCTTCGCGCAGCAACTCAAGGCGGTTGTGTGCCTCGCCCACCGACCCTACCGCTGCAAAAATAACAAACTCTTCGCCACCGAAACGTATGACGTTGTCTCCGGTACGCTGGAAGTGGCTACGTAGTGTGTCAGCCAGTACTTTCAGGCACTCGTCGCCTGCGGCGTGACCATAATCGTCGTTTACTCGCTTGAAGTGATCAATATCGACCATCGCCACCAAAAAAGGCGTGGCGCTGCGCAAGCAGTGTTGAAACAGAATATCGTAGGTTTGGTCGAAGCGAGTCCGGTTGCCCAGACCCGTCAACTGGTCTGTGGCGCTAAGCTTGGCCAGTTGTGCGTTGGCCTGTTCCAGCTGTCGGTTCAGCGAACGCAGTTTCCGGTTCCAGGCATAAAACCCCAAAATCAAGACCAGCGCGCCGGCCATCAGTTGCCACACCAGGCTGTAGTCAACATGGGCACTCAGATGTACCGAGCGCCACTGGTTCTCGATTTGGTTCAGCTCGTCTGCCCCCGCGCTGCCCACGACTTTTTGCATGATACCGGCCAGAATCTGGTTGTCTTTTACTGTGGCAATGGCAAGTGTGGTGTCCATGGGGACCCGGCCAATTACCCTGATGTCGGCCAAGCGCATGTCTTGCAGTTGCTGGCTGGTTGTGGCCAGCGTGCCAATGTAGCCGTATAGCTCGCCGCTTTGAACTTTACGTAGGCCCTCTGCTTCGTTGGCGACGGGTATCAGGTTCAGATTGGGGTGACGTACGCGCAAGTCCTGGAAGAGTCCGAAGTCGCGCGTGATGCCGATGGGAGAGCGTTCGAGTTCGGCCAGGGCGGTGATGAAGGGCGATTCGATGCGCCCGAGCAGCACGGTGGGCAAGGCATAGTAAGGGGCTGAATAGGTAATGTCAGAGTGATGCTGTAGCCCGCTGCCATTTGATGCGCCTGGGATCAGATCGCAGCGTCCGGCCTGCAGCGCGTCAAGCGATGCACGCCACGACGTGGTTTCGTAAAGTCGGGTTTCGATGCCCAACCTGCGACTAGCCAGTCTTAAAAAACCCGAGGCAATGCCCTGGTGTTGACCTTTGGCGTTGATGCCATCGAGCGGCATCCAGTCGCGGTGGGCGCAGAACGTCAGGGTGTGGTTCTTTTGCGTCAGGTAGGCGTTTTCAACGTCTGATAGCAGTACCGTGCCGGCAGCGTTGCTGGAAGTTTCAAAATAGGCGCCCAGCCATCGGTTCTCGATAGCCCGCATTTCTGAGGGGCTAATACCATTGAGCGCCTGATTAAGCACCGGTACCAGCGCGTCAAGTTCTGGGCGAATGGCGAAGCGCAGGTCTTCGCGGACGATGTCGTCAAGATGCAGTTCGCCCGCGATATGAATATTTCTCAAGCCTTGGTCGCGTATCCAGTGGTTGCCGTTGTCGAGTGCAGCAAGCACCAGATCGACCTGCCCGTTTGCCAAGGCCACAAACATAGAAGCTTGATCGTCGAAGGCAATGGCGTCTTTGCCCAGAACGTCGCGCAACGCGTCGGCATAAAAGATGCCGGCGCCGTAACCCACGCGCAAGCCGTGAAGGTCTTCTTTTCGGGTTAAGCGAAGGTCGGGCGATTGGCTGAAGCCAACGACAGACACAAAGTGATAGGGCTGCGTGAAGCGACTGAATTCGCGCCGGGCGGGAAGGTCGGAAATGTTGGCCATGATGTCAATTTCGCCACGCTGAAACATTTCGATCAGCTGACTCCATTGGCCCACCACGGGCACGGCTCGAAGCCCGGTCAGATCCATGATGCGCGCCAGAATGTCGACCGTTAAACCTTGGACTTGTCCGCCGTCTTCGAAACTGAGTGGTGCGTAGTCTCGCATCAAACCCACCCGAAGCGGGCCTTGTTGGCGAAGTAGCGTTTTTTGTGCTGGCGTTAGCTGAAACTGCGGTACCTGTAGGGATTTTCCGCCAAATTCCTGCCATTTTTCCCGGGTGTCTTCAAGCCATTTGGGGTCAAGGCCGGCCAGAGCCGTTTCCAGCTTTTCGTGCAGGTTGGTCAGTTCTGGCTGAACGGCGATCCGGAAGTCTTCGTTTTCTTGGCCGCCTAGGGGCGCTGGGCCGATGGGTTGCACGCTGACCAGACCCTTTTGTCGCGCAAAATACGACAGGGTGACCTCGGAGCCGATGATTGCGTCAACCCAGCCAAACGACAAGGCCTGAATCATTTCTGGTTGAAGGCTGTATTCGATCAGGTTCAGGCCGGCGTCGCGCAACGTCTGTAGGTAGTACACATCGCGCAGTACGCCGATACGCTTGCCTTTCAGGTCGGCCAGGCTGTCTGCCCCCGATAACGGCCGGTTGGCGTCGTGCATGATAATGGTGCGACGCAAATGGTAGGGGCGGGTAAAGTGCATCAGCCTGACGCGGTCTTCGCGCCAGGAAACTTCGTCGAGGGCATCAAGTTCGCCGCGCAGAAACGCGGCATAAATGTCGGTCCAGCTCCCGACGCGATAATCGAAGTTGACGCCTGATATTTCGCCGACCTTGTTCAGGATGTCGACTGAAAAGCCTTGGGGGCCGTTGGTGCCGAAGCTTGAGTAGGGTTCGTTGTCGGCGACGATGCCGATGGATACGGTGTTCTGGGCGGATGAAGATGCCGGGAGTGCTGCCAGCAGCGGGGCGCAAAGCAGAAAAAAAATCAGTATCAACCGTTGAGGCCAGTGCATCTTGAAGCTTGCCAATCCGTAATCTGGAGCAATTTCTCAATGTGCCTGTTCCTGCAGAGACTTTCCAGTCTCAATTCTCTCAGTTGTCTCGATTGTTGACAAAATTAGGGGTCGTGGCTGACCAGGACGACCCCTTTGCCGAAGATGGTGCGCAACGGCAGCGGGAAATGCTGCTGGCGGGCTTTTGAGCGCAGCCGGTTCAAGATGACATCGATACGGTGAATGTCGGGTTCGGGTTCGTAGCCAAACAGCAGGTTGTGCAGCATCTCTTTGCTGCATACCTCGTTACGGTGACGGTAAAGGGCCTCTATGAGGCGGTGTTCTTGCGTCGTCAGATGCAGGGTGTTGCCGTCGGGCGCTTTAAGGCTGTTGTGCTCGAGCTGCCATTTTGCCGCTGACGCAGGCGCTTGCCCGGTGGTGTCGAGTAATGACTGTTTTTGCAGGCGCGACCAGAGCGCCTGAACGATCTGCGCCAGGTCGGCAAAGTTGATGGGCTTGATCAAATAATGGTCGGCGCCCAGCCCAAGGCCGCGCAGCTGGTCGTCACGACTGCCGCGCGCCGATATGACAATCAGTCCATAGCTGCCAACGGTACGTAGATACTCGATCACGCTAAAGCCGTCCTCTCCTGGCAGTCCGATATCGACCAGGACAATGTCGGCGGGCGTGCGGTGTAGTTGTTTCCAGAATGATTCGGCGCTGCTTTGACCCCATACACTGTGACCTCGCGACTGCAGAAAGAACATCAGCTCTTCGCGCAAATCGTCGTTGTCTTCAATAATGGCAATGCGTGCGTTGTCTGTCATTGTCTTTTTTTGGCGCTGCTTTTTGCGGGTAGGGTGAGGATAAACTGGCAACCTTGCGGATGATTGGGTTTTAGCACAAGCGTTCCGCCGTGCGCGGTGGCGATTTCTTGGGCTACATGAAGCCCAAGCCCTGTTCCGTTGGTGCGGCGGCCTGGGCTTTCGACGCGCTGGTAGCGTTCGAAGATCCGTTCGGCGTACTCGGCGGGGATGCCCGGTCCGGTGTCGGTAATGCTGACAGCCACCGTGTCGGCAAAGGTAGAAATATCAATGTTAATGGGGCCCGGGTCGGTATGCTTGAGCGCGTTGTCGAGCAAATTGGACAAGGCAATACGCAACAAGGCGGCGTCGGCCGACAAAACGACCAGCCCCGGTACGCGCAAAGTCGGCTTCCCGTTGATCGTCAGCTTGATGTGGTGTTCGCTGGCTGTGTTGAAGAGGTCGATGACGGATCGGGTGAGCCCGACCAGGTCGGTTGATTGGCGGTCAAGGTATAGGTTGGCTGACGAAAGTCGTGAGTCGGCCAGGCAGTTGTCGGTCAGTTGGACTAGCCGGTCGGTAGCGCGCTGGATCTTGTCGTACCTGATTTCGCGTTGCGCATCGTTGATTGGCGTGAGCCGCAAGTTTTGCAGGGCACTCGAAATAATGGCAAGGGGGGTGCGGAACTCGTGAGCCACCATGCCAATGAACTGACGTTGATGCACATTGGCCTCGCGCTCAAGCTGCAGTTCGCGCGCCAGAAGGCGTTTTTCTCGAGTTTGCCGGTTTTGGGTCTGAACCCGGTGAACCGCCAGGCCCAGGACCGTCAAAATATTAAGCATGAGTGCGTATTGCCAGACGACGTAAATGGCGTCGTAGTATGGGATCAGCCCATACAGCGAGAGCTGCGCCATGATGCCGGTAGCAAAGTAAACCAATGGCGACATGCCCAGCAACAGCAGCCCCAGGCTTATTTTTTTCTGAAAGTAAAGAACTAGAGGCCAGACCAGAAAGGTGGCGACGCCGACGCCGAAGATCAGGGTTTGCATTTTGACCGCCAAAGCGTATTGACCCAACGGAATCAGCAGCGTCAGCAGCGCAATCAACACGGCCGCACCCAGCACGAATCGATACACTCTTGGGGCATGCTGCCTGAACTCAAGCATTTCGGCCCACATCCAGAGCAGGCTGGAAAAAGCCATCAGGTTCAGGACGCTGGTCAGGTAGTGTTGCAGGTTTGGGGCATAGTCACCCAATAGCCAATTGATAAACCCTTCTATGCAAGCCACCAGCATGTAGGTGAGTGAAAACAGGCAGATGGACCACAAAAAGGGCTTGCGTATAAAAATGGCCAGCAATAACGCCAGCCCAAACGAGATGGCGGCAAGCCCAAAATAAAAGCTCCAGAACCCAGTGGATTTGGCGGTGTGCTCACTCAACCCGGCAGGCGTCCAGAGGGTTGCCTTCAGCAGTAGTGCGCTATCGCTTTCTGCTCTGAAGACAACGTCGTATCCCGGGCTGTCGGGTGCGGGGGCGGGGATGTTGAATACCGCAAAGCGGTAATCGATGTCGCCACGTTTGCCTGGCCAGAGGTCGCCAGCGCTTTTGCGTGTCCAGGCCCCGTCTGAGCCGGCCGGCCTGAAGTACACGGCAATATCATTAATGAAGTTAGGCCCGACGGTGAGCCACCCGTCTTTACCTTCGAAGGCGCTGGCGGGTAAAAAAGTTTTCAACCAGAGCGCGGATGCGGTGTAACCCAGCGAAACCGGAACTTGACTGCGTTGCAATGCTGATTCGGGCAGGGCCAGGAATTCGTCGAGGTGTATGGCGGCGGTCGTGTCTTCGTGCCAGGCAAACGGCAGGTTTGGTCCCAGGTGCATTTGCGCCTTAGCGGCGGGCCATATACCCAGGGCGGCCGCCAGCAAAACCAGTTGGGCCATAATTCGCCACGGTGCACTAGTGTGCCAGGCCCGGTTTGGCTGCATGTAACGGTGCTCCGGTTGAGGTGGATGGGCCACTTTTGTAACCCGGGCAGGGCGCGCCGCGCAAGGCTTTGGGGGTAGGGTGCGTGATAGAATCTTCGCCATCTTTCAACATGAAAATCAAGCAATCAGTTTGCGCCGGAGACTCAATTTATGTCCAGCTTTAATGGTTTGTCCAATGGTCGCGTCAAGTGCCCAACCGAACTTAGTGAAAAGGGTTATGCCTTGCGGGCGGCTTTCCCAGACTTTCCCGAAGTGGCCAAAGGTTGGCAAGACAAGACTGCAGCCCTGATCGCCCGCCTGAATCCCGAGCGCGATATTGCTTATGGTGACGAACCCCTGCAAAACCTTGATTTTTATCGTGTCGAGAAGCCCAACGCACCACTGCTGGTGTTTGTCCATGGTGGCTACTGGCAAAGTGGTGATAAAAGCGATGTCGGTCTGATTGCCGAGCCCTATGTTGCAGCGGGTATTAATGTCGCCGTCATCAATTATTCGCTGGCGCCCCAGGCGCGCATCGAGGACATGGTCGTCGAAGTGCGTCGTTGCATCAAGTGGCTCCATACCAATGCGGCGCGCTTTGGCTTTGACGCGGGTCGTATTTCCATCATGGGGCACTCGGCCGGTGGGCATCTGGTGTCCGAAATGGTGGCTAACGTTCCCGAGAATCAGGGGATGCCCGAGATCAAATATTGTTTCGCCATCAGCGGTGTGTTCGATCTGCCGCCACTGGTACCGTCCAGCGTCAACAAGGCGCTTTCGCTCGACCCGGCTCGTGCCGAAGCCTTGAGTCCAGCTGCAAAAAAAGCACCGGTATCGACGCGTGTGCACACGATCATTGGCGAACACGAAACAGGTCAGTTTCATTTGCAGTCGGCCGCGATCGCTCAACAGTGGGGCGCCGCGGTAACCGATCATCACGTTGTGCCCGACACCCATCACTTTACGGTGCTTGATGTCCTGGCCGACCCAGCATCGCCCTACAGCCGTGTCATTGCCGACACGATCAATGCGTAAGGCACGGGGTGACCGGCGTGGCTGACCTCGCGTCTTCCGATACCGATTGGGTAGCTCGCAGCCTGCGTAGTGTCTGGCATCCGTGTACTCAAATGCAGCACCACGAAACTGTGCCGTTAGTGCCAGTGGCGCGCGGGCAGGGGGCTTGGTTGTTCGACCACGATGGGCGCAGGTTCCTCGATGCCATCAGCTCATGGTGGGTCAACTTGTTCGGGCACGCCAATCCACGTATCAACGCGGCGCTAAAAGATCAGCTCGATCGTCTTGAGCACGCCATGCTGGCGGGGTTTACGCACGAGCCGGTTGTCATGTTGTCCGAGCGCTTGTCGGCGCTGACATCAGGGCGGTTGGGGCACTGTTTTTATGCCTCCGACGGCGCCTCTGCCGTCGAAATTGCCCTAAAAATGAGCTTCCATTATTGGCGTAATACGGGGCGCTTGGCCAAGCAAAGCTTTGTGTGTCTGGAAGGCAGCTATCACGGCGAAACCATCGGGGCGCTGGCCGTAACCGATGTGGCCATTTTCCGTGATGCTTACGGGCCGTTGCTTGGGCGTGCGCATGTGGTGCCGTCGCCCGACCCGCGCCATATCAACGCGGCCACTCCGGCGCAGGCAGCCGAACAGGCGCTTGCCTCGGTGCAACGCCTTTTCGAAGATCAGGCCGACACCATTGCCGCCATCATCGTCGAGCCCCTGGTGCAATGCGCCTCGGGCATGGTGATGTATGACGCAAGCTATCTGACGGGGTTGCGGCGATTGTGCGACCAATATCAGGTGCACCTTATCGCAGACGAAATTGCGGTGGGTTGCGGGCGTACAGGCACGTTTTTTGCATGCGAACAGGCCGGCATATGGCCTGATTTCATGACCTTGTCCAAGGGGATCAGCGGCGGCTATTTGCCTTTGTCGCTGGTCATGACGCACGATACCGTCTATCAGGCGTTTTATAGCGATGATATGTCGCGGGCATTTTTGCATTCTCACTCGTATACGGGGAATCCGTTAGCGTGTCGGGCGGCGCTGGCTACGCTCGATATTTTCGAACAAGATAACGTACTGCTCACCAATCGCGATAAGGCCGCCAAACTGACCCAGGCTCTGGCGCCGGTAGCGGCGCATCCGCGGGTGCGGCATTTCCGTCATATGGGCATGATCTGGGCATTCGACGTTCACTTCGACGACGCAGCCCAGGCCAAGGCGTTTTCAAAAGCTTTCTTTACAACAGGCTTGTCGTACGGGCTGTTGGCGCGCCCCATTGGCACGACCGTCTATTTAATGCCGCCCTACATACTCGACGACACTCAGATCCGCTTTCTGGCCGACGCGGTGCTGGCCGTGTTGTGCCAAGTCATAGGCGCAACGCGATGACGCTGCACGACAAGGTGTTGCATCGTCTACAGGCGCTCGATGACGCCGGCTTGCGTCGTCGGTTGCGTGTGGTCGATACCCCATGCGGGCCTTATGCTCGCGTCGACGGCCGGGAGTTGCTGGCGTTTTGCAGTAACGACTATCTTGGTCTGGCAGCTCATCCGCAAGTCATACAAGCCTTGCAAGAGGGTGCTGCTCTTTATGGGGCCGGCAGCGGTGCTTCGCATATGATCAGCGGGCATTCTCGTGCACACGCCTTGCTCGAAGATCGTTTGTCGGCGCTTTATGCGCCGTTCATTGATCAGGCGCGTGCATTGTATTTTTCTACGGGCTATATGGCCAACCTTGCGCTGCTGACTGGTTTGGCGCAGGCAGATGATTCGGTTGAGTTCTTTTCAGAAGGTCTTAATCATGCTTCGCTGATTGATGGCATGCGTCTGGCACGGGTGCCGGTGCAGGTATATCCGCACGGCGATGTTGAACAGCTCGAGCAGATGCTGAAAGAAAGCACCGCATCAACGCGCATTATCGTTACCGACAGCGTGTTCAGCATGGATGGCAACCTTGCGCCGTTGCGTCAGCTCGACGCGCTGGCCCAAGCCTACGATGCCTGCCTTGTCATTGATGATGCCCACGGTTTTGGCGTGTTGGGACACCAAGGGCTGGGGGCGCTGGAGCATCTCGATTTGCGCTCGCCCCGCGTTGTTTATATGGGTACGCTAGGGAAAGCAGCCGGCGTTAGCGGGGCGTTTGTTGTGGCCCACGCACATATTACCGAGTGGTTGGTGCAGCGCGCGCGTCCTTACATTTACACCACGGCGTCGTCGCCTGCGGTGGCTCATGCCCTGATGACAAGTCTAGATATTTTGACAGCTGATGAGGGGCGGGAAAGACGCGAGACCCTGGCATCGAACGTTCGTCGTCTTCGCGAGCTGCTGTACCTGCAAAAGTGGTCTGTACCACCAACTGATACCGCCATCCAGCCTGTCATTATTGGCGCCAACGCTGCAGCAATGCAGGTATCGTCTTTTTTGTTAACGCAGGGGTTGTGGGTGCCGGCGATCCGTCCGCCAACTGTTCCACCCGATACCGCCCGCTTACGCGTTACGCTATCGGCAGCGCACGATATAGACGATGTTTCTCGTCTGGCACGCGCGCTGAACCGGGCAGAGCGAGAGTTCTACGATTATGAGTCTTACTAAGGCGCCACTTAAGTTCGCCTGTTTCGTGACCGGTACCGACACCGAGATCGGCAAAACTTTGGTTGCGGCGGCCCTTATACATGGCTTGGTCAAGCGGGGGCTGTCTGTGGCGGCCATGAAACCCGTAGCGGCAGGAACCGAGCGCAGGCAGGGGCGCGTGTCGAACGAAGATGTGGACACGTTGTTGGCTCAGGTCAATGTGCAGTTGCCCGCCGATCTTGTCACGCCTTACTTATGGGACGAGCCCATTGCCCCGCATATCGCCGCCGCCAAGGTCGGTAAGGTCATGGCGGTCGATGTGGTTCTTGATGCATATCGCCAGGTGAGCAGAGCCGCGCAAGCCGTTATTGTCGAAGGCGCCGGGGGCTTTTGTGTGCCTTTGTCCGACACGCAAGACATGGCCGACATGGCGCGTGCGCTCGGCCTGCCGGTAGTGCTGGTGGTAGGCTTGCGCTTGGGGTGTATCAGTCACGCCGTGCTCACTGCCGAAGCGGTGCGTGCGCGTGGATTGTCGCTTTGCGGCTGGGTCGCCAATACGGTTGACCCTGCGATGCCTTATCAGGCCGAAAACATTCAGACGCTTCAGGCCCGGTTGGGCGCGCCATTGTTAGGGGTGATTCCGCGTTTGCCCGAGGCCGATCCGGCGCTTGCTGCTTCGTATCTCGATTTTGCCTCGTTGTCGATATGAAGGCGTTGGTATGCGAACAGTTTGGCGCGTTGGACAACCTGCGGCTTCAGTCGGTGTCATCTCCAACGCCTGGGCCGGGGCAGGTCGTTGTTCAGGTTCACGCCGCATCGCTTAACTTTCCTGACGTGCTGATGTGTCAAGGCAAGTATCAGGTCAAGCCGCCATTACCTTTTTCGCCCGGCGCCGAGGTGGCGGGCGTCGTGTGCGAGGTAGGTGCGGGCGTGACCGATTGGCAACCGGGCGAAGCCGTCATGGCTTCAACCGGTTATGGCGCGCTGGCCGAGCAATGCGTTGTCGACGCGGCGCGTTTGGCCCGGTTGCCTGCCGGGATGTCATTCGCTCAGGCGTCGGCCATGGTGGTGACTTACGGAACGGCGCTTCATGCCTTAAGAGACTGCGCGGGTTTACAAGCGGGTGAAACGGTTCTGGTACTTGGTGCTGCCGGTGGGGTTGGGTCGGCCGCGCTGCAGGTGGCTCGTCAGATGGGCGCACGCGTCATCGCTGCAGTTTCGTCTGAAGCCAAGGCGGCCCTTTGTCGTCGGCAGGGCGTTGATGCCGTGTTGATCTACACCGAGCCGGCGCAACTCAAGTCCCAGATTGGTGCACTCGCTGGCGAAGGTGGCGTACAGGTGGTTTTCGATCCGGTGGGTGGAAACTTTGCGCTGCCCGCGTTTCGTTCTTTGGCTTGGGGCGGCCGGTATTTGGTCGTTGGGTTTGCAGCGGGCACTATTCCGGCATTCCCATTGAATTTTGCCTTGCTGCAGGCGCGTCGCGTATTGGGCGTGTACTGGGGCGAAGTAATCCGTCGTGACCCGGCCGCGTATCAGGCCGTTTTGCGTCAGTTGTGCGACTGGGTTACGGCCGGCCTTATTGCGCCGGTTATTAGTGCCGAAATCGGGCTTGAACAAGCCGTCGAGGGGCTTAAAGCCATCGAAGCCCGGCAGGTGAGGGGCAAAGTGGTGGTCAAATTTACAGATACGGACTAGCTAGCCAGATCACTTTGTTGCGCAATTTTTTGGCAAAGGGCAGGCCCGACAGTTTTGACAGGGTCAGCGGCTCACTGTTGTTGATTTCGTCATCAATGATCGACGAAATCTGCAATGCAATGTCATGGCTGTAAATCTCGATATCAAGCTCGAAATTCAGCCGCAGGCTGCGAGGGTCGAGATTTGACGAGCCCACATACGACCAGGCTCCGTCGATAGTGATCAGTTTCGAGTGGTTGAAACTGCCTTGGCATACCCATACATTGCAGCCGCTTTTGATCACCTGATCGATTTGCGCCATCATCGCGTAGTTCACCAGGCGCAGATTGTTTTTGCCTGGGATGACAATGTCGACCCGGATGCCGCGACGCGCTGCCGTGTTGATGGCACCGAGTAAGGTGGCGTCGGGCAAAAAATAGGGCGACTGAATGCGGACGTGATGCTGGGCAACCGCTAATGCCCCCAGCAGCATGCTGTGGTTGCTGCCCAGGCTTCGGTCCGGGCCCGATCTGATACTGCGTGCGGGTACCGTGGGCTGGGGAGGCGTCCACTCTTCGGCACACCATGTTTCGTAGGGCAGTGCTTCTCGTGTGGTGAACTTCCAGTCGTGGGCAAACACGGTCATCAGCTGCTGGACAATCGGACCTTCGAACCGGAAGTGGGTGTCGCGCGCGGGCGGGCGGCCGTCATCGCCTTTGACGAACGCTTCCCGAATATTCATGCCACCGGTAAACCCGATTTTCCCGTCGATTACCAGAATCTTTCGGTGGCTGCGCAAATTAGCGTAAGGCATGCGCATGCCCAGTGGGTTGGTCATGAAGAGCGCCGTTTTTATACCCAGTTTCTTCAATAGCCGCGTAATGGGCGGGCGCGAATATTTTGCGCCGACTGCGTCAATCAGCACTCTGATTTCAACGCCTCGGTCTTTGGCGCGCGCCAGTGCCTGCGCTATTTTTTGGCCTTCGGCATCATTGTCGAAAATATAGGTTTGCAGTGCAATCGAGCGACATGCATTGTCGATGGCGTTGATCATGGCCGGGTAGGTTTGGTCCCCACCCGTCAGCATTTGTACGTGGTTGTCTTGATGCAGGACAAAGTGGCTGACCCGATCGCCCAGCGTGCGCAGCGAGGCAAATTGCGGCGCCGAATACGGGGTAACATCGGCCAGCGGGGGCAAGTCGACCTCGGCATAATCGCGCAGCGATGCGTCGCGTTGCTGCGAAATTTGGTCCTTGCGGGTGCGGTTGATGCCGGCAATGATGTAAAGCAGGGCGCCAAAAAAGGGCGATAGCATGATGACCCCGACCCAACCGATAGCCGCACGGACATCGGTTTTAGTCATGGCCGCATGTATGGCCGCCAACGCGCCAATGATCAGGCTCAGGGCAAACGCCACATGAGGCCAGTATTCTGCAAACAGTGCTTCAAATGCGGTCATATTCCGTGGCTCAGGGTAATAAGGGTCGGCTTGGGGCAAGTATATAGAAAGTCAAACGCGGGCATGCCACGTGTTTTTGCAAAATTTAAAATACCTATGTTAGAATAGCGTTCTTTAGTGGTGACCGTAGCTCAGTTGGTAGAGTCCCGGATTGTGATTCCGGTTGTCGTGGGTTCGAGCCCCATCGGTCACCCCAGAATTTAAACGGGTTTCGTGCAATTTGCCGAAACCCGTTTTGTTTTTGTGTTGTCGTTTTGACCTGACAAGAAATTGGCGGCTTCGGTCATGCCGCGCTTGCAAGCGGGGTATGGGCGTTGTCGGCGCTAAAATCCCGTACAACATCAAACCGGGAGGGGTTATGCGTAAACTAGGGTTTTCAGTGATTGCTGTGTTGATGGCTTCGGGATGCACCATTTCGGGGCCTGACCCAGCACTTTCCATTGGCATGCCCAACCCAGCGTCTGTGTATTGCATAGAGCGGGGCGGCACCCTCGACATTCATCAGCGTCCAGACGGTGACGTGACGATGTGTGTGCTTTCTGATGGCTCGAAAGTTGAAGAGTGGGCGTTTTATCGGCGCAATCATCCACAGCAATAACATTAACGCCTGCCCTTACGCGTACCCTTTTATTTCCGGGTTTTCTTCTTGCGTTGCATCATGCGCAACGAGGACTTACACTTGGCCGGCTGTGCTGTGCGTTTTGCGTGTGCAGCAAACCTAACGTATTCGTGTGTACCGCCCATGGCCCAGTTATTTACCGTTCACCCTCAAAATCCACAACCCCGGTTACTCAAGCAGGCTTGTCAGCTTATTGAAAAGGGTGGCCTTGTCGCCGTGCCTACCGACTCTAGTTATGCGGTTGTGGCGCACCTTGACGACAAGGCGGCAGCCGATGCCTTGCGCAGGTTGCGTGGGCTCGATGAACGCCATCACCTTACGCTGCTGTGTCGTGACTTGGCCGAAATCGGCCATTTCGCGCGAGTCGACAATCGTCAATACCGCTTTCTCAAAATGGCGACGCCAGGGCCCTGGACGTTCATTCTCGAGGCCACGCGCGAGGTGCCCCGCCGGGTTTCGCATCCATCCCGTAAAACCATCGGTATCCGAGTGCCCAATAACCCGGTTCTGCTCGAGTTGTTGGGTCATGCCGGTGCGCCGTTGCTGTCAACCACGCTTATCCCCGAGGGGGAAGAAGACCCGCTCAACGACGCACAAGACATTGCCGACCGTTTCGGGCATGCGTTGGCGGCAGTTATCGATGGCGGGGCCTGCCCGTTGCAGCCTACAACAGTGATTGATCTTACCGGCGACGAGCCCGTCGTATTACGGCGCGGGCAGGGCGATCTGTCCAGTCTGGGTCTGGACTGACG
The DNA here is from genome assembly GCF_002236805.1 of Pusillimonas sp. T2. Classification (GTDB taxonomy): domain Bacteria; phylum Pseudomonadota; class Gammaproteobacteria; order Burkholderiales; family Burkholderiaceae_B; genus Neopusillimonas. The sequence goes on from NZ_NIQA01000004.1 coordinate 135,024, forward strand.
TTCAATTTTTAAAAAGCCTGTATGGAATCCATCATTCAAACCATTACGGTGTATGCGTTGCCAGTACTTTTTGGCATTACGCTGCACGAAGCGGCCCATGGCTATGTGGCGCGCATGTTCGGTGACCCCACCGCGTATCAACTGGGCCGGGTCAGCCTGAACCCTATCCGGCATATCGACCCGATAGGCACTATTGCCGTTCCCCTGTTTTTATTACTGACGACAAAATTGATGGGCGGGGCAGGCCTTTTGTTCGGCTGGGCCAAGCCGGTGCCTGTCGATTGGGGGCGTTTGCGCCATCCCAAGCGGGACATGATGTGGGTCGCCCTGGCAGGGCCGGGTTCGAACATTGTCATGGCCATTATTTGGGCGCTATCGCTGCGTTTGTTCATGTCCACGGGTATGGCGCCCGACGATTTCTGGGTCCGCATGGCCATTGCCGGTATTCAGGTCAATTTGGTGCTGATGGCGCTTAACTTGCTGCCTTTGCCCCCGCTGGACGGGGGCAGGGTTGTATTCAGCTTGCTGCCCGACCGCCTGGCGTATCAGTACGCCAAAATCGAGCCCTACGGCATGGTTATACTTATTGTGCTGATGCTGACCGGCGCTTTGTGGGTGCTGCTGCAACCCCTTTTAATGTTGGGGCAGGGCATTGTTCGCTGGTTTCTATAAAAAACCCAGACGGGCAATATCTGTTTGGCGGCTAATCCGTTAAACTTGCAGGTTACTGTGTATTCTCGGAGCTAATACTCATTATGGTCAGTACCGAAACTGCGATTCCAACGTTTCAGGGTAGTATGGTTGCGCTTGCAACCCCCATGCACCCTGATGGCAGCCTCGACCTGCCTGCGTATCGCAAACTTATCGATTGGCACGTGCAAGAAGGCACTGATGCGCTGGTCGTTGTGGGTACCTCCGGCGAATCTCCCACAGTCAGCATGGAAGAACATGCCGACCTCATTCGTATTGCCGTCGAGCACGCCGCAGGCCGTATTCCCGTGATTGCCGGGGTGGGGGCCAACTCCACCTCCGAGGCCATCGAGTTATCTGAATACGCCCTCAAGGCAGGCGCCCAGGCGGGTCTGTCTGTTGTGCCTTATTACAACAAGCCTACCCAAGAAGGCATCTATCAGCACTTTCGCACTATCGCCGAGGCTGTGGATCTGCCCGCTATTGTGTACAACGTGCCCGGCCGTACGGTAGCCGACATGTCCAACGATACCGTGTTGCGTCTGGCACAGGTGCCGGGCATTATCGGCATCAAAGACGCCACTGGCGATATCGCACGTGGCGCCTGGTTGCTGCATCATAAGCCCGCTGGTTTTCAGGTCTTCAGCGGAGACGACCCCACCGCAGCCGCCCTTATCATGCTGGGCGGCCATGGCAATATCTCGGTTACAGCCAACGTGGCGCCACGTCTTATGCACGACCTTTGCGCAGCAGCGCTTGCCGGTAATGTGGCTCGCGTGCGCGAACTAAATGGGCGTCTTGTTCAGCTGAACAAGGTGCTGTTTATCGAAGCTAACCCTATCCCCGTCAAGTGGGCCATGGCCGAAATGGGCTTGTGCCAGGCGGGCTATCGTTTACCTTTAACTCCCTTAAACGAGCAGTACCACGCCGTTGTGCGTAATGCTTTAAAAGACGTGGGCTTAATTTAATGATCAAGATGCGCTTAAACAAACGCTTTACCGCCCTTACCCTAGGTCTGGGCGTGGCTTTGCTCTCGGGTTGTTCGCAACTGAACCAGTTCATGGGCTCCGAAGATGCCGTCAACTACAAAAGTACGGTAGCTGGCGATCCGCTCAGTATTCCGCCCGACCTGACTCAGGCCAACCGCGACGCTCGTTATCGTGCGCCTGAAGGCACCACGACGTTCAGTCAGTACGCTGCTGCGCAACAAGAGCGCGGCCCCAATACCGGCGCCCAAAACATTTTGCCCAAGGTCGACGACGTCAATGTCATGCGCGATGGCGACATTCGTTGGCTGGTGGTTAATCGCCCCGCTGAAGCGGTTTACCCACAGGTTATCGAGTTCTGGGGTGAACAAGGCTTCACCATCAAAACTCAAGACGCGCAGGCCGGCCTCATCGAAACCGACTGGGCCGAGAACCGCTCAAAAATCCCCGAAGGCTGGATCAAATCTGCGCTGGGCAGCATTTTCGACCAGGTTTTCGACAGCGGCGAACGCGAGCGTTTCCGCACCCGCATCGAGCGTCTTAACGGCAAGACCGAAATTTATATCAGCCACCAGCAAATGGTTGAAACCGGCACGGCCGATAACTCAGGCTGGAAATGGACAGCCGGCAAAGAAGACCCTAATCTGAATGCGGCCATGCTGGCGCGCCTGATGGTTTTCTTGGGTACTGATGTTCAGTCGGCCCAGCAAAAAGTAGCCAGTGCTCAAAAAGATGCGGCTATGCCTACTGTTGAACCCGTGGCTCCCGACCAGGCGGCCATTACGTTGGGCGAGTCTTTCGATCGCGCCTGGCGTCGTGTGGGCGTTGCCATTGACTCCGCCGGCTTCTACGTCGAAGATCGCGACCGCTCGGCAGGTGAGTACTTCGTGCGCTACCTCGATACCGATACTGGCCAGAAAATCGAGCAACCTAATTTCTTCAGCCGTATGTTCGGTGGCAAGGGCACATCCGAGCCCAAAACCTTCCGTATTCGTGTCGCTGATCAGGGCTCAAGCTCGGTGGTGACCGTGCTCGACGCAAACGGTCAGCAAGACAACTCCGATACCGCCAAACGAATCATCAGCGTGTTGTCTACCAATATGTAAATCAGGCAGTGGCCAGTTCGGTCTGGGGTTCTTCCAGCGTCTGGCCAAACCATTTAAGTTGCGGGCCCAGCCCGGCAACTTTACCCACGATAAGCAACGACGGCGCCTTCATTTGGTGCCGTTTTGCTTTTTGCGGTAGGTCTAGCAATTGCCCATAAAGGGTACGCTGGCCTGGGCGTGTTCCGTTTTCTATTAGTGCAAAGGGCGTGTCTGCATCTAGCCCTTGGGCCAACAGACGTTGCGTCAAGGACTCGAGTTGGCCAACACCCATATAAAATGCAAGGGTTTCGTTCGGCGTTATGGGTTTGGCTGATAACGGTGCACTGGGTTGGGCGGGCGGCACGCCGTGTTCTGTATTGTGGTCTGGTACGTGGCCATTGTTTGCTTGCGCTTGCGGCAATACAGGGGCTTCTTGCTCGTGTGCCGTTACCAGCCGCATCGATTGCGCGTGGTCGCGGTGGGTCAGAGGCACCCCGGCATATGCAGCGCACGCCAGTGCGGCGGTAATGCCCGGCACGACTTCGTAGTCTATGCCGTGTGCAACCAGGTACTCTAATTCTTCGCCGCCTCGGCCAAATACAAAGGCATCACCGCCTTTCAATCGGACGACTGTCTGCCCGTTGGCTGCATGTTCGACCATTAGCGTGTGAATTCGGCGTTGGGTAGCGTCGTGATCTTCGCCAGGTCGTTTCCCTACTGAAATTTGCGTGGCGTCTCGTCGCGCCAGGTCGAGAATTTCGGCGCTGACCAGACGGTCGTACAGAATGACATCGGCTTCGTTCAGGGCGCGTAGCGCTTTCAGGGTCAGCAGGCCAGGGTCTCCTGGGCCTGCTCCCACCAAAATGACTTTGCCGGGTCGGTCTACTGATGGTTGGGCCAGGTGCTGCGTCAGTAGTTGCTCGGCCTCGTCGCCCCGGTGCTGGCGCAGTGCTGCGGCAACCGGGCCGTCAAGCAGTTCATCGTAGAAGGCGCGGCGCGCGCGCAGGTCGGGGCGTTGGGCCTTGATAGATTTACGATGCTTTTCTGCCAGCGTCGCCAGGGCGCCCAGGCTATGGTCAAGCAGGGTCTCTAGTTTCTCGCGGATGCGCCGGGCCAGTACTGGCGCTTGCCCTGAAGATGACACCGCAATGATCAGTGGGCTGCGATCGACGATGGAGGGTACCTGAAAAGAAGAGAGCTCTGGGTCGTCGACAACGTTGATGAGTAAACGACGCGATTGGGCGGCATCGGCAATATGCGTGTTGACATGGCGATCGTTGGTGGCGGCGATGACCAGCCACTTCCCGTCTAGCCAGTCCGGGGTGAAGACGTCTTGTATAACCGTGACTTTGCCCAGTGCTTGCCAATGTCTGATAGTCGGGTTTAGTGCGGGCGCGCCGACTGTAACGCGGGCGCGCGTCTTGAGCAGTGCGGCAATTTTTCGCTCAGCGACTTCTCCGCCACCAACGACGAGCACATCCCGGTGATCAAGACGTGCAAACAACGGGAAGAGCTTCATGACGGAATTCCTGGAAGTATGTGACTAAACGAACAAAGCCCATTCTAGGAAGAATGGGCTTTGTCACAAACGACCAGATAACTATGTCGATATGCCTGGCAGATATTAAAGAACGGCGCTTTGTTAAATAAGGTAATGAATCCAGCCGTCGTCGAGCCAGGCATTCAGCGTATCCAGGGCCTTGGCTGAGAGTCGCGCTTTGCGCAGGGTACTACAACTGATCTGCCGATCGTCGGCCAGTTGCCGAAGCCAGGGCTTGGCTGAAATGGATGCCACTTCGCCATTAATGAAGACGTTGTTGTCCCGGTACATCAATCGGCTGCAACGATCGAGCTTCAGCAGGCCTTCGTCGGGTATCCCGTCCAGCAGATCCAGAGACTGGTCTCCTGGTTGGAACCACGCGGCCTGTGACGGCTCTGTCAGCCATTGCCCTAAAAAGCGTGCCGCCAACTGAGGGGTGAACGGCACGCGACGTACCGCCTCAAGCGCTGCGTTGATCAGGGCTTCGGGCAGCTCAGCCGGGTGTGTTGTTGCGGGTATGCCGCGATCTTTGTAGCGCGCGTCGAGCGTAGGGCCGGGCAGGGGCGGGCTGGCATACAACCCGCCGGTGTCGCCCAGTTTGGCCATGATCTGATCGCCGGCCGCATCCAGCAACCCGCGCGCCAGTGCGCCGGCGGTTGGGGCGCGAAACCCGATAGATATTGTCATGCAGTCGCCCTGCGCTACGCCGTCGTGGGCGATATGCGGCGGCAAGTAAAGCATGTCGCCGGGCTCTAGCACAAAGTCTTCTTCGGCCTGAAAGTGCGACAGAATTTTAAGCGGCAGGCCAGGCACTAAAGAGAGGTCTTTCTGACCACTGATTCGCCAATGGCGACGTCCTACCGCTTGCAACAGGAATACATCGTAGCTATCGAAGTGCGGCCCCACGCCGCCACCGTCAGTCGCAATGCTGATCATGGCGTCATCTAGACGCGCGTCACTGATAAACCGGAACTGATGCATCAGTTCTGCCATGGCGTCGTCGTGTGCATCGACATTCTGAGCCAGAACCGTCCAGTTGGGCTTGCGTGCGCCGGGCAAACGCTCAAGCGGGCCGCTCTTCATGTGCCAGCCTTGTTCATCATGCCAGATCAACCGGGATTCGACTTCTTCGCGCTTGACCAGGGCCTTGATGTCGGCGATGGAAAGCGATGGCTTGAAACCGGGGATGGCTTGTCTGATCAGCAGGGGCTTGCGCTGCCAGTACTCGCGCATGAACGTGTTGGGGCTGATGCCGCCCAACAGTGGCAAAGGGTTTTCCAGTTTCATGATAATTGGGCTCGCAATTTGTATAGCAGGTCCAGCGCTTCGCGCGGGGTCAGCGTGTCGGGGTCAACTTGCTTGAGGGTGTTGTGTAGTTCGGTCAGGACGGGGTCCGCGGCGTCTGGGGCAAGTGCAGGGGCACTCTGCGCCTCGGCTTGATCCGTCTCGGGCTCGACCGGGCTGAACAAGTCGAGTTGCGGTTGTGCCGCACCAACCGATTCGAGCCTGGCCAGTTCGCGACCGGCATGACGAATGACGGCAGCCGGAATACCAGCACGCTGCGCTACCTGTATACCGTAGCTTCGACTGGCCGGGCCGGGCTGAACCTCGTGCAAAAACACAATGCCTGACGCCGATTCGGCCGCAGCCAGGTGCACATTGACGGCGCCCGCGGCTTCGTTCGGCAAGCGGGTGATTTCAAAATAGTGCGTGGCGAAAAGGGTCAGTGCCTGATTGTGCGTCAGCAAGCGGTGAGCAATTGCCCAGGCCAGTGCCAGGCCGTCGTAGGTCGACGTGCCGCGTCCGATTTCGTCCATCAGAACCAGGCTGTTTGGCGTACTCGCCGACAGAATGGCAGCCGCTTCCGTCATTTCCATCATGAAGGTCGAGCGCCCGCCGGCCAGGTCATCCGCAGCGCCGATTCGGGTAAAAATGCGGTCGACCTGGCCAATGGTTGCCTGTGAGGCAGGTACAAAACTGCCGACGCGCGCGAGCAGAACGATAAGTGCAATCTGGCGCATGTAGGTTGACTTACCGCCCATGTTTGGGCCGGTGATCAGCAGCATGCGTCTGTCGGGGCCCAGCTCGCAGTCGTTGGCTATGAATCGTTCGATGCTGTGTTCGACCACGGGGTGGCGACCCTGTTCGATGACAATGGCGGCGCTTTCTGACAGCTGCGGTGCAACCCACTCATTGGCCATGGCGTGCTCGGCCAGCGCGGCCAGCGCGTCGATGCGTGCAAGAGCCTGAGCGCATGCAGAGAGGCCATTGACGTGCGGCGCCAGCGTGTCAAGCAGGCTTTCGTACAGAAACTTCTCGCGAGCCAGACTGCGGTCTTGCGCAGACAGCACTTTGTCTTCCCAGCCTTTCAGTTCGGGCGTAATGTAGCGCTCGACGTTTTTCAGGGTTTGGCGTCGGCGGTAATCGTCGGGGACTTTATCGGTTTGGCCTTTGCTGACTTCAATAAAAAAGCCGTGCACTCGATTGAATTCGACGCGTAGGTTGGCAATGCCGGTGCGTTCCCGCTCGCGCGCTTCCAGGGCTACCAGAAACTCGCCACTGTCTGTCGCCAAACGTCGAAGCTCGTCGAGCGAGTCGTCGTAGCCGTCGGCGATCACACCACCGTCTCGGATCATGAGGGCAGGTTCGGCCGCAATGGCTTTCTGCAGCAGGGTCGTCAGGCTGTCTTCTAGGCCGAGTTGTCGGGCCAACGCGCTCAGGCCGGCATTGGCCTGGAAAGAGGACAAAAGTTGCTGCTGCAAGGGGGGGATCACTTGCATGGCATCGCGTAAGCTGGCTAGTTCTCGCGGACGCACCGATCTTAAGGCGATGCGGGTTGCAATGCGTTCGATATCCGGAATTTTTCGGAGCGTTTGCCGCAAGGCATGCAGCGGGGCGGGGGCGCTGAACTGGTCTGAACCGGCGGCGGGCGACAGCAGGCTCTGAATAATGCTTTGTCGTTCGATGACGGGATTATTGTCGCGCAGTGGGTGATGTAGCCAGTAACGTAGTAGGCGGCTGCCCATTGGGGTTTGGCAGTGATCCAGCGTTGAAAACAGGGTTGGGCTGTCTTCGCCCGACAGGGTTTGGGTGATCTCCAGATTCTTGCGGGTTACCGGGTCCAGAACCACGTATTGCCCGGCACGCTCGACACGCAGGCTTTGTATATGGCTCAGGGTCTGGCTTTGTGTGCGGCTGACATAGTGCAGCAAGGCGCCTGCTGCGCCAATGCTGGCGGGCTGATCTGCCAAGTCGAAGCCGGCCATCGAGTCAACGCCAAAATGCGACTGCAGGGCTGTTTGTGCGTTGTCGAGCTCGAAATGCCATACAGGCATGCGGCGTGTCGATGTACTGTCGCCCATGGTTATGGGTTGTTGCTCCGGGAAAATCAATTCGGCGGGCGCAATTCGGTGCAGTTCGGTGTCCAGCATTTCGGGGTCGCACGAGGTAACGGCAAAGTCACCATTGGCCAAGTTCATCCAGGCAACGCCAGCCGTCTTGGTGCGTTGCTGTGACATTACCCAAGCGGCTGCAATCAGGCGGTCTGCTTTGGCCGGCAGCAGGGCTTCGTCTGTCAGTGTGCCGGGTGTGACGATGCGCACAATCTGGCGATCGACGGGCCCTTTGCTGGTGGCTGGGTCACCAATTTGTTCGCAGATGGCCACCGACTCACCCAAGGCGACCAGTCGCGCCAGATAGCCTTCCATGGCATGAAATGGTACGCCGGCCATGGGGATAGGGGCACCGTTCGATGTTCCCCGTTTAGTGAGTGTCAAGTTCAGCAAACGCGCCGCACGTTCGGCGTCGTCATAGAACATTTCGTAGAAGTCACCCATCCGGTAAAACAGCAGATGCGATCCGGCCTCTTCTTTAAGGCGCAAATACTGGCGCATCATGGGGGTGTGGTTGTCGTGGTTGGTTACTGTCATTGCGTAAAACGATGAGGGTCCGGTGTGGCCGCAGAGTGGGTCCGACAGTATATCTGCCCCGATGCTCGTGCTGTGCATGGCTTCGGATCTCGGTGTACCAAAATCCTTGTTGGTATACCGAAGTTAGATTTTTTATGTGTTTTAAGGCAAAAAATAGCTTCTTGGTATACATCTTTTTTATTTTGGTATACATTAATGGAAAATTAAAAATGACATACAGAGACAACATGACCGATAACAAGCGCATCGATACGCAAACCACACGCCTGGTCGTCCGTTTACGCGACATGATCATGAAGGGGGAGTTCAAGCCGGGTGAGCGGCTGGTCGAAGCTGTGCTGTCCGACCGTCTGGAAGCCTCGCGCACGCCGGTTCGCGCTGCGCTCATGACCCTAGAAAAAGAAGGTCTGGTTGAGCGTGCCCGTGGCGGCTATGTGGTGCGTACGTATACGGTGCGCGAAATCTCCGAGGCCATTTCGGTGCATGCCTGTCTGGAGGGCATGGCCGCGCGGCTGTTGGCCGAGCAAGGCCTGACGCGCGAACTCGACGACGCCCTGCAGGCCTGTCTCGATGAAGGCGACAAGGCACTGCAGCCGAACGAATTCAGTATGGAAGACATTGCTGCGTATTTGTCAGCCAATGTCAGGTTTCATAACCTGATCGTAGAGGGGGCCGGCAATCGGGCGCTGCAAGAAACGCTCGAGTTTCTGGATCGCTTCCCGTTCGCGTCCGCTGGCGGGATGCTGCCTTTCCAGGCCAAGCACACGGCCGACGGCGACAGTGTGATGCGGTTTGCCCAGCGCCAGCACCACATGTTGGTCGAGGCCTTGCGAAAAGGTCAGGGGGCACGTGCGGCCGCTCTGGCAGAAGAACATCGACAAATCGCACTTTTCAATCTACGGCACGCCACGCGCCATGCCGATGACAACCAAGATGTCATTCCAGTGCTGCGTGCTGCCGCCCAAGGAGACGCTAATTGATAACTGCAGTACACGACGCCTTTGCCGACTACCGGCTGTGGGAAGGCAAAGCTTTGCTCGACGGCTGGAACACCACGTTAGGCGGCCGCTTTGACGTCATCGAGCCGGCCACGGGTCAGGTGCTTCACACCATTGCATTGGCCAACGAAAAAGATATTGCCGAAGCCACTCGTATTGCCAAGGCGGCCCAGCCTGCGTGGGCGGCCACGCCTTTCGAAGCTCGTGCCGAGGTTTTTCGGCGCGCGGCTGACCTGATCGATAAAAATCGCGACGCCATCAAGCCGCGCTTTATCCGGGAAACCGGCAGCGTGTCGCCCAAAGTCGATTTTGAACTGGGGTTGGCCATTGGCATGTTGCGCTCGGGCCAGTGATTAATGCGCGTCAGCTGCAGCGTATTGATGGCATTGTTAAAGACACCGTCGCTGCCGGGGCAACCCTGCGTGCCGGGGGCCGTTACGAAGGGCTGTTTTACCGGCCAACTGTACTCACGGATGTGCGCCCGGGCATGCGGTCGTACGAAGAGGAAGTGTTTGGTCCGGTGACATCAGTGGTCACGTTCTCGACTGATGACGAGGCGATTGCCATTAACAATGCGACTGAATATGGCTTGTCTTGCGGCATTCTCACGCAGTCGCTCGAGCGAGCCATGTATGTGGCGCACCGTGTCAATACCGGAAAAGTTCACATTAACGACCAGACGGTCGGCGACGAACCCTGGGTGCCGTTTGGCGGCTCGGGCGCTTCGGGTAATGGTGGGCGCCATGGCGGCCCCGCCAACTGGGAAGAATTCACGCAATGGCAGTGGATCACGATGCAGGATAAGGCCATGCCTTATCCCTTCTGACAACAACACAGAGACCTTCAACGAGGAGAAGACATGAGTCAACCATTTAATTTCAAGCGCCGTCTGATGATGGCGGCAATGGCCGCCGCTGCAGTAGCTGCGCCATTGGGCAACCTGGCCCATGCCGAAGACCCGATTCGTATCGGCTACACCATGTCGCGTACGGGCCCTTACGCAGGCGGTGCGCAGGTGTCGCAAGAGCCCAATTACGTGTTGTGGGCCGAGCAGGTTAATGCGGCAGGCGGTTTGTCGGTCAAGGGTCAAAAGCGTAAAGTCGAATTGATCGCCTATGACGATCGCAGCGAAATTGAAACCGCTGTGCGCACCTATCAAAAACTCATGGGTAGCGACAAGGTCGACTTGATTCTGCCGCCCTGGGGTTCGGCCATGAACTTTGCTGTGGCACCGCTCGCCAACCGCTTCGGTTATCCCTTTGTGGCCCCGACAGCCCTGTCGCGCAAACTCATTGACATGAAGCTGCCGTACTTTTTTTCGTTGTTGCAGCAGCCCGATAAAATGATGACTTCGCTGGCCGATATGCTCGCTGCGAACCAGGTCAAGACAGTGGCCATCGTTTATATGGATGATTTGTTTGGCCTTGAGAATGTGGCAGCCTTGCGTGAAGCCCTGAAAGCCAAGAATATCGAAATTGTTGAAGATAAGAGCTATCCACTGGGTGTTAAAGACCTGTCGCCGGTGCTCAAGTCGATCAAAGATAAAAATCCTGATGCGTTCATTGGTATTACGTACCCGCCCGACACTTTGCTGGTATCCAGCCAGTCGCGCGAAATCGAATTCAACCCTAAATTCTTCTACGTGTCAGTGGGTACGGCTTTCCCGTTATACAAGCAGCGCATTGGGGACAACACTGAAGGTGTGATGGGCATGGGCTCTTGGAACGCGAAAGTGTCGCCCGGCGCCAAGGCTTATTTCGATGCGCACGTTGCCAGCGCGGGCAAAGAGCCCGATCGCTGGGCCAGCGGCCACGCCTGGGCCGGTCTTGAGATCATTGAGCAAACGGTAGACGCCGTTGGCCTCGATCGCAAGGCAATGCGCGACTATATCGCCAAAAACGAGTTCGATACTATTCTGGGCAAAATCCGTTTTGAAGGCGGCGAAAACGCAAGTATCCCCGGCACAGTCGGTCAATGGCAGGGTAGCGAGTTCGAGGTTGTCTGGCCTCAAGATCGTGCGACCGCCAAGCCGATCATTCCCAAACCCAACTGGAAGTAACGCATAGGCAGGGCGGGGGCGGCGCCGTCTTGGCTGCCCCCGTTGGTGCAGCGGCGCCTCCGCGCAGGCGCTCGCATCTGGCTTCTCCTTCGACGTAATGCCTGAGCACCGTGTGAGTGTGCAGGGCGAAAGAAGACACAATGAATTTATCGTTATTTGCCGATCTGGCCGTCAATGGCCTGGTCATCGGCGGCATTTACGCGGTTGTCGCGATTGGCTTGAACATGCAGTATGGCCTGATGCGCATTCTGAATATTGCGCACGGTGAGTTTCTCATGATCGGCGCATTCCTGACATTTACGCTGCATACCGTTACCGGCATCAGCCCGCTGGTGTTTATCCCTGTCGTGATGCTGGCCAGTTTTGTCCTGGGCGTCATTTTGCACCGACTGGTGTTTCGGCGTCTGACGGCGCAGGCCAAATCACTCGATCAGGTTGAAGAACGCAGTCTCATTATCGGGTTCGGCTTGATGTTCATTTTGCAGAACGTGGCCACACTGATTTGGGGCTCCGACCTGCATGGGTACGACTTTTTAAGTGAGCCGGTCAAGTTCGGCGGTGTGATCGTTACCCAAAATCGCTTACTGGTGCTGTTCCTTGCATTGCTGATCAGTATTTTCCTGATCTTGTTATTGCAACGCACCCTGATCGGCAAGGCCGTGCGCGGCATGCTTCAGTCGCCCATAGGTGCGCAACTGGTGGGTGTCGATGCCGCACGGCTCAACCCGTTTGTATTTGGTCTTGGTATTGCCATGGCCGGGTTGGCCGGTGCGTTGCTCAGCATGATTTACGAGGTCACACCGTCGATTGGCGAGTCTTACACCATCATGGCGTTAATTGTGATTACGCTGGGCGGGTTGGGTAGCATCGGCGGCAGTTTCATGGCGGCGTTATTGCTGGGCATGATTGAAAGCTTCGGTACCCATCTGACGAACCCGTCACTCAAGATGATCCTCAGCTACAGCGTGTTTGTGCTGATTCTGATGTTCAAACCCAAGGGGTTATTCGCCAAATGAAATTGTTTTATCCTGCCGTTGCAGCCAGCGGCATTATTCTGGCTGCCGGGCCTTGGGTGTTGTCCGAGTTCTGGCTATCGCTGCTCATGAGCTGCATGATGTATGTCGTACTGGCGGTCAGTTGGTCGATGTTCAGCGGCGCCACTCGTTACTTGTCGCTGGCAACCTCCGCCTTGTTCGGGCTAGGGGCTTATACCACCGCCTGGGGCTACGAGTTCTTGCCCTGGCCTATGCTGATAGTGGCAGGTGCGTTGGTTTCTGCCGCGTTTGCGGCCGTGCTGGGCGCCGCCGTCATGCATCTGCGTGGCACTTATTTTGCCATTCTTACTTTTGGTATGGGCGAGCTGGTCAAGCACAGCATCACCTATATAGAAAAGAGCGCTTTCGGTACAGTGGGGCGCGTCATTATGGATGTGCCCTCAAACGATGTGGTGTACTGGACGGTTGTTTTCCTGGCGCTGCTCACAGTGTTGGTTTACCACTGGGTAGCGAACTCGCGTCTGGGTTTTGCCATGCGCGGCATTGGCGCCGACGAGCAGCGTGCCGCTACCTTCGGCGTCAACCCCCGCATCGTCAAAATTGTGGGTTTTGCGCTCACTGCATCGCTGGCCGGTGCCATCGGCGCGGCGATGGCGGTGCGCTGGACCTACATTGACCCACATACGGCGTTTCATCCGTTCATCGGTTTTCAAACCGTACTGATCGCCATGATTGGGGGCGCAGCCACGTTACGCGGTCCGCTGGTTGCGGCTATCGCTCTAAGCCTGTTGTCTGATGTGTTGCGTCTTAATTTTGCGAATGCCTATCTGATTTTGCTGGGTACCTTGCTCATCCTGAGCGTGCTGTTTATGCCCCAGGGGATTGCCAGCGTTCAGTGGCGCAAGTTACTGGGGCGGGGAGACACGAAATGACGACACCTTATTTGTTGGAAGTGAACAATGTCGGCATGCAGTTCGGCGGGCTTAAGGCGTTGTCCGATATCAATATCCGAGTACGTGCGGGCGAGTTCATGGGCATTATTGGGCCCAACGGTGCTGGCAAAACTACGTTCTTTCATGCCATTAGCGGTGTGTTGCCGCCCACCAGCGGAGAAGTGCTGATTGGTGGGCAGTCAATGAAAAATCGCCAGGCGCAGGCGTTTTGTCGCGCCGGTGTGGCGCGCACCTTCCAGACGCCGCGTGTGTTTGGCGAAATGACGGCCCGTGAAAACGTTCGGTTTGCGCTGTCTTTTGGGCGCTCTGCAACCGCACCGAAAGGGCGCAGCTCGTTGGTTATTGACGAAGTGATGCAGGCAGTTGGTGTCGATGATGTGGCCAATGAAATTGCGGGGGCTTTGCCGCCCGCCCGCCAACGTCAGCTGGAAATCGCCATGGCTCTAGCGACGTCACCGCGGTTGTTGTTGCTCGATGAGGTGGCGGCGGGTCTGACCGAAGGCGAGGTCGAAGACGTTGCCAGGTTGATTGCCCGGTTGCGCACCGAATACAACCTGACCGTCGTCTGGATCGAGCACGCCGTCAAAACATTGATGGCCGCAGTAGAGCGGGTCGCTGTACTGAACTTTGGCCAGCTATTGGCCGACGGTACGCCTGCCGAAATTGCCGCCAACCCCAAAGTGATCGACGCCTACCTGGGCGCAGAGGTGCAGTCATGACTCTTCTTCTGGAAGCCCGCAACGTGACCGCAGGTTATGGCGCGTTGCAGATTATTCACGACATTAATGTCAAAGTGCCAGTAGGCCGGTTCACCGTGATCGTCGGCCCGAACGGAGCCGGTAAGACAACGTTGATGAGCGTTCTTTCAGGGATGCTGCCTGTTATGTCCGGCGAGGTGATGCTGGCGGGTCAGCCGGTGTCAGGGTGGGGCGTGGCGCGGCGGGTCAAGGGGGGCCTCGTCTTGGTTCCCGAAGGGCGTCACTTGTTCGGTCAAATGACTGTCGAAGAGAACCTAGAGCTGGGAGGGTACCTGGTGCCCGCTAAAGAGCGAGCCGCGTTAATGGATGAGGTGTTTTCTTTGTTTCCGCGTCTTGCCGAACGACGTAAACAGGCGGCCGGCAGCATGAGCGGCGGTGAGCAGCAAATGGTGGCTGTCGGACGAGCGTTAATGGGCAAGCCCAAATGCATCATGCTCGACGAGCCTTCGTTGGGCCTGGCGCCAAAGATGGTCAGCGAGCTATTTCGCATTCTTAAAGAAATCGCCCAGCGCGGCACGGGTATTTTGCTGGTCGAGCAAAACGTGCGCCAGGCCCTCAGTATTTGCGACCATGCGTACATTCTTGAGCAAGGTCATATGGCGGCCGAAGGCGCCGGTCGTGACCTTCTAGAAGGCGAACGTATTCGTAAATCGTATCTGGGCTTGTAAGCAGGCCAGTGCCGGGGTGGCGCGGCGGCGCCAACCTTGATAACGGAGGTTGATGCCGCCGGCTTTTAGCGGGTCAGCGTAGCCGTGAACGGGTGTGGGTTTTGTTGCGGGTGTTCTGCCTATAAAATAAGCGCACATTTGTGCAACGACCCATGTTTTGACGGCAGACTTACCCCATGCAAGAACTCACCCCTGCGCCCGCAGCCGATAATGACCTTACCGATCTGTATATTCAGCCGGGTCACTTGTTGCGTCGTGCGCATCAAATTGCGGCGTCGATATTTCACGACGAGCTGGGGCACATGATCACGCCGGTGCAGTATGCCATTTTGCGAACTCTGCGCGAGCACCCAGGTATCGATCAGGTATCGCTTGCGGGGTTGGTCGCTATGGACACCTCGACGGCAGCCAGTGTGGCTACCCGTCTTGAAGAAAAAGGTTTGCTCGACCGCAACATCGACCCGTCCAACCGTCGGCAACGGGCCTTGTACTTAACCGAACAAGGGCGTAAGTTGCTTGAAAACGCAGTAGGCGGCATTAACCGATTGCACGATCGTCTTTTTGCGGGGTTTACCCCCCTCGAAGAAGAGCAGTTCATGGATTTGCTTAAAAAACTTGTTCACCTTAACAACCTGCAAAGCAGGGCGCCGTTTGCTCCACCCAAGGATAAAGTCGTTAACGTCGATTGAACCGCATCGCGACCGCCAACCTAGGGTAAACCCTTGTTGTGCGGTTTTTTGACAGGCGTAAAATATCGTCCACGTTCAGTACACTGAATCTGCCCCGCTACGGTGCATTTTAGTGTGCAATCATTCACTCCGTGCGAGGTTATTATGTTTTTGAAAAATGCGTGGTATGTCGCCGCTACACCCGACGAAATCGATACCAAACCCCTGGGCCGCCAAATCTGTGGCGAGCGTATCGCGTTTTATCGCGGCGCCGAGGGTAAGGTTGCTGCCGTAGAAGATTTCTGTCCGCACCGTGGCGCAGCATTGTCGCTGGGCTACGTCGAGAACGGTAACCTGGTCTGCGGTTATCACGGGCTAGTCATGGGGTGCGACGGTAAGGTCGTGTCCATGCCTTTACAGCGCGTGGGCGGTTTCCCTTGTGTCAAAAGCTACCCCGTCATCGAACGCTATGGTTTTATCTGGGTTTGGCCCGGCAACCCCGAAAAGGCCGACCCTGCACTGATGCCTGACCTGTTCTGGGCCGAGAGCGATGAATGGGCTTATGGTGGCGGTCTGTACCACATCAAGTGCGATTACCGCCTCATGATCGATAACCTGATGGATCTGACGCACGAAACTTATGTGCACGCCGACAGTATCGGCCAGGAAGAAATCGACGAAACGCCGGTTAACACTAAAGTCGAAGGCGACGAAGTTGTGACCAGCCGCTATATGGAAAACATTATGGCGCCGCCATTCTGGGCGGGTAACCTGCGCGAAAACGGTCTGGCCGACGACGTTCCTGTCGATCGCTGGCAAATTTCGCGGTTCACGCCACCCAGCCACATTCTTATCGACGTGGGTGTCGCGCATGCTGGCAAGGGTGGCAAAGACGCCCCGCCCGAAAACCGTGTCCGCGCTATTGTGGTCGACTTCATTACCCCTGAAACCGAAAATTCGCACTGGTATTTCTGGGGGCTGGCACGTAACTTCCGTCCCGACGACGCCGAGCTCACCGCACGTATCCGCGAAGGCCAGGGCCGTATTTTCGGTCAAGACCTCGACGTACTCGAAGCCCAACAGCGTAACCTCGAAGCCTACCCCGAGCGCCGCTTGTTGATGCTCGGTATTGATGCGGGTGGCGTACAATCTAGGCGCGTCCTCGACCGTCTGGTCAAGGCAGAGCAGGAAGAAGAAACCACGCAAACAGCCTGAGCCTGATTGTCTTATCCACAGACGGTCGGCAGGGCGGTTTTCATACGCCCGCACCGCCTGTGGGTAAACCAACCATGTATACAAAATGAGTCAATTAACCGTAAAAGTCGTCAACAAAGTTCTGGAAGCCGTAGATATCGTCAGCCTCGAGCTGGCCAGTGTCGATGGTAAACAGCTTCCGCCGTTCAGCGCCGGTGCTCACATCGACATCCATTTGCCCGGTGGTATCGTTCGCCAGTATTCGTTGCTTAACGATTCTGCCGAACAGCATCGCTACATTGTTGGTGTACTCAAAGACCCAGAATCGCGCGGCGGCTCTGTGGCTGTACACGACAAGGTCAATGTCGGCGACGTCCTCGAAATCAGCGCGCCCAAAAACCATTTCGAACTGGTGCATGCCAAGCGCACATTGTTGTTTGCAGGCGGTATCGGTGTCACGCCTATTTTGTGTATGGCGCGGCGTCTTAGCCAAACCAATGCCGATTTCGAAATGCACTATTGCACGCGCTCACCCGATCGCACTGCGTTCGAAAAAGACATCAAGGCGTCGACTTTTGCCGACCGGGTACATTTTCACTACGACAGTGGTGATGAAGCCCAAAAACTCAATCTCAAGTCATTGGTAGCCGGCCCCCAAGACGGCACGCACCTGTATGTGTGCGGTCCCACAGGTTTTATCGACTACGTGGTCAACACGGCTAAAGAAGCCGGCTGGGCGGCGGGTAACATCCACCTCGAATATTTCGGTGCTGCCGACGTCGACACCAGTGGCGATACCTCGTTCGAAGTCAAAATTGCCAGTACGGGTAAAAGCTTTACGGTTCCGGCCGATAAAAGCATTACTCAGGTGCTCGACGAAAACGGCGTGTTCGTACCCGTATCGTGCGAAGAGGGTGTTTGTGGTACGTGTCTCGTGCGCGTCCTCGAGGGTGAGCCCGAGCACCGCGACTTGTATCTTACCGATGCCGAGCATGCAGCAAATGATCAAATGACACCGTGCTGCTCTCGCTCGAAGTCACCCGTACTTGTGCTCGACATTTAATAGTTTGACTGTGCCGGCTTCGCCGGTGCCATAAAAACGCCGCTGTTGCGGCGTTTTTATGGCCACTATCGGTTATTTCGTTATGCAAGCCTCAGGCCTTAGGTCTGTCCAGACCAAGGCCGGTTTTTCGTTTTCTTTTCGTTTTAGTGGTTTTTGCCTGTTGTCCTGATGACTGCTTTTGCAGTATTTGTCTGTGTTGCAGTTCGGTCAGGTTCGGCAGCATCTGTTTTTTCAAAATAACCGGAGGATCTCTCTCATGCCTCACGTCTTGAAGGGTGGCATTGGGCTGCCCGCTGTACGTTTGTTTCGGAGGCCGCCATGCTAAGTAATTTGGTGGGCGTCTTGTTTGACGGTATTGCCTTTGGGGCTCTGCTGTTTCTGATCAGTGTGGGGTTGTCCATCACTATGGGCCTCATGAACTTCGTCAACCTGGCACACGGGGCATTTGCCATGCTCGGCGGCTATGTGTGTGTCGAGTTGATGAACCGCATGGGCGTGCCGTTTCTGGCAACGCTTCCTATTGCTTTCATTGCGGCGGCTGCCGTCGGTTTCGTGCTCGAGCGCACCTTGTACCAGCGCCTCTATCAGGCCAGCGCCCTGGACCAGGTATTGTTCTCGATTGGCCTGGTATTTATGGTCATTGCGGCAGCGACGTTTGTATGGGGCCCAACCCAGCAACCGGTGTTCTTGCCTGAGTTCTTGAAAGGGCAAGTTACCGTCTTCGGTATCGGTCTGGGTATTTATCGTCTCTTCCTGATTGCGGTGGTTGTATTGGTCACCATTGCGCTGGGTCTCATTATCGAGCAAACCCGTTTCGGCGCCATGATCCGTGCATCAGTCGATAACCAGCAGGCTTCTGCCGGCCTGGGTATCAACGTCAATCGCGTTTTTAGTCTGACATTTGCGCTGGGTTCGGGTATGGCCGGCCTGGGCGGTGGTCTGGGTATCGACGTCCTGGGCCTCGATCCGACTTTCCCGCTCAAGTACATGGTGTACTTCCTTATCGTGGTTGCAGTGGGTGGCGCCGGTACCATCAAAGGGCCCCTGGTTGCAGCTATCTTGCTGGGTATCTTCGACGTGGCCGGCAAGTACTACGTGCCCGAAATTGGCGCCTTCGTCATTTACGGCATGATGGTTGTCTTGCTCCTTCTCTTCCCATCCGGGCTTATCTCGAGGCGCGCATGAACTTGAAGTCCTTCTCTATCATCGACAATCTCCCCGCGCCGCGGGTACCCAACGATCGCTGGCACAAGCTTGAGTATCTGTTCTGGGTACTGCCTTTCGTGGCGTATTTTCTGTTTCCCAACCATCTGGTACTCGTTAGTCAGATGATGATTCTGGCGCTGTTTGCCTTGTCGCTTGACCTGATCGTCGGTTACGCAGGCATTGTGTCGCTGGGTCATGCCGCATTCTTCGGGCTGGGCGCCTACACGTCGGGCTTGTTGTCTGCTCGTTACGGGTGGGGCGAACCTATCAGTGCCATGCTTATTGCCGCATCGTTGGCCGCTATTCTGGGCTATCTGACTAGTTTCCTGGTGGTGCGCGGACACGAGCTTACCCAACTGATGGTCACCCTGGGTATAGGTCTGATGCTCTACGAAGTTGCCAATAAGGCCACCGACTTTACCGGCGGTGCCGACGGTCTGTGGGGTATCGAAACATGGCCTATCTTCGGCATATTCGAAATCGACCTGTACGGTAAAACGGGCTTCTTTTATAGCTTTGTCGTGTTGTTTCTGATGTTCTTGCTGGCGCGTCGTATAGTCAGCTCAACATTTGGCCTGAGCCTTATCGGTATTCGTGAAGGCACCAAGCGTATGCCGGCTATCGGCGTCAACGTCGAGCGTCGTCTGGTTGCGGTGTATACCGTCAGCGCGGCCATGGCTGGCGTGGCCGGCGCCTTGCTGGCGCAAACCACACAGTTTGTCAGTCTCGATGCCCTTGGCTTTATCCGCTCGGCCGACCTGATGATCGTGCTGGTGTTGGGCGGTACAGGTCGTTTGTACGGCGCACTTATCGGTGCGGTAGTTTTCATGTTTGCACATCACTATATTTCAGACATTAATCCGGTGTACTGGCAGTTCTGGTTAGGTTTATTGCTTATCGTTATTGTTATGGTTGGCCGTGGCGGTATCTTGGGCACTATCGAAGCCATTTTCGAGCGCCGGCGCGAGCGTTTGGCAGGGGGGCGTTCATGAGTCAGCAAAACACAACATTGCGTACCGAAGGCCTGACCAAAATCTGGGGTACCTTCAAAGCTAACAGCGACGTCACCCTCGAGTTCAAACCCGGGGCACGCCATGCGCTTATCGGCCCCAACGGGGCAGGTAAAACCACTTACATCAACATGCTGACGGGTGCTCTCAAGGCCACCAGCGGCAAGGTGTATTTTGGCGATCGCGACATCACCAATTTGCCCCAGCACGAACGGGTCAAACTGGGTATGACGCGTACCTTCCAGATCAACACCTTGTTTGCCGGGCTGACCGTGCTCGAATCCGTTATTCTGGCGATCAGCGAGCGTGAGGGCATGTCGGGTCAGTGGTACAAAACCATCGAGAAGCAAACCGCGCTTATCGAAGAAGCCATGGCGTTGTTGCAAACGCTGCGCCTGGCCCAAGAGGCCAATACTCGCACGCGCAACTTGCCTTATGGCAAACAGCGTTTGGTAGAAATTGCTTTGGCGCTGGCAACCAAGCCCAAGGTATTGCTTCTCGACGAACCCGCTGCAGGTATTCCGTCGGCCGAAAGCCAGGAACTCTTCGAAGTCATTTCTCAGTTGCCACGCGACGTCACCATTCTGTTCATCGAGCACGACATGAGCCTCGTGTTCCGTTTTGCCGAACGCATTACGGTTCTGGTGGGCGGTAAGGTGCTTACCGAAGGCACACCCGATGAAATTGCCAATGACAAGCGTGTCAAAGAAGTCTATCTGGGGGAAGCAGAACATGAAGAGTAATGGTGGCAAAGAAATGCTGGCTCTCGAAAATGTTCGGGCCGGCTATGGCGAGTCTGTCATCCTTGAAGACATCTCGTTCACGCTGAATGAAGGCGACACGCTGGCTTTATTGGGCCGCAACGGGGTCGGTAAGTCGACCCTGTTGCTGACGATGCTGGGCCTGACGCAAATGCATGGTGGTTCGGTGCGCTGGCAAGGCGCCGATGTTACCCGTATGCCCACTTACCGTCGCGCCCAGGAAGGCATGGGTTGGGTGCCGCAAGAGCGCCATATGTACCCGTCGCTCACCGTTGAAGAGCACCTGACGGTGGTGGCTCGCCCCGGCGAGTGGGACGTGAAAAGGGTTTACAACCTGTTCCCGCGTCTTGAAGAGCGTCGTAACAACATGGGTAACCAGTTGTCGGGAGGGGAGCAGCAAATGGTGGCGATTGCACGTGCACTCATGCTCAACCCCAAAATGCTGTTGCTCGACGAGCCCATGGAAGGTCTGGCACCCATTATTGTGCAAGAGCTTCTGGGGGTCATTCGTCGCCTGGTCGAAGAAAGCGGCATGACCGTGATCGTGGTCGAGCAACATGCCCGTATGGCGCTTGGCCTGACCGACCGGGCCATTGTGCTTGATCGCGGCCAAATTGTGCATCAGTCCAGCAGTCAAGAGCTGCTCGCCGATGGCGACAAGCTCGATCGTCTGGTGGCGGTGGCCTGACGTACATAGCCTGGCTAGGGCCGGCGCGCCTCATGGTGTGCCCGCGTTTAGCCTGGTAATTTGCAACCCTGTGTTCTGGTGTATCCGGAGCACAGGGTTTTTTCATTTTCTGAAGAAGGGGGCTTGCCCCGAGGCACCTAACGCACCCGCGTTTTGGTATTTGTCAGTGCAGAGGGTGTCACGCAACAGGCAGCACTTGGTAAAGCGCGGGGCGTAAACGGAGCAATATGGTCAATATTGTCACCTGACGTGCAGGCCATTGTTATGTAATGATAATTTGATGTAATCAAAAGCTTGTCCATGCAGTTGTCCACATTTTTAGTGGATAACTGCCTGTTAACATGGACGAATTTCGCACGTTTTATATAACATCTTGATCCTTTGGGTGAATTTTCACCTATTGCCAAGTTATCAATGCGCTTGTCCACAATTGAAGTGGATAACTCAATGTGTACAACTGTATTTCGCAACTGTTGAAGGTAGGTATGTCTGAGTCTGATCTGAGCAAATTTTTCGAATGGGCCCTGGGCGGTTTTAACGCCATTGCATTCGATCTGGTCGTTGCGCTTGTGCTGCTTGTGGTGGGTTGGGTGGTGTCGAACTGGGTGGGCCGGCTGGTGCGCCGTGTGGCGACCCGGTCAACGCGCATTGATCCCACTATTGTTCCCATGGCGCATTCGGTGGCGGTCTGGTCGATTCGCGTTGTGGTGCTGGTGGCTGTTCTGGCGCGTCTGGGTGTGCAAACGGCCAGTATCATTGCCGTGCTGGGTGCAGCGGGTTTGGCCATTGGTCTTGCGCTTCAGGGTACGCTCCAGAACATTGCCGCGGGCATTATGTTGTTGGCCTTGCGCCCTCTACGTGCCGGCGAGTCGGTGTCTGTGGCGGGCAAGGCCGATGGCACGGTCGACGAAGTGGGCTTGTTCTTAACGCGCTTCAAACAATCCGACGGCACTTTCATTACGTTGCCCAACAGCCTGATCTGGGGCAGTCCTATCGTTAATTTCAGCCGTCACGATACACGCCGCGCCGAAATTCAGGTGCTGGTGCCATATGGGGAGGATATCGATCTGGCTTTGTCCGAGCTACGCAAAATGGTTGATACCCACGAACTGGCCCTGAAAGACCCCGAGCCGCTGGTCATGGTGTCGGGCTACCGCGATAACGCCATGTTGGTGACGGTGCGCGCGTGGGCTGCAGCATCCAACTGGTTCGAACTGCAAAACGATATGAATCGCCAGGCACAGCGCGTGCTTAAGGCAGCAGGGATTGAGTTGCCGCCATCGCGCCCACGCTGCTAATGTGGTCGTTCGGCTCAGTCTTTGCGCAGTTGGCCTTTGGCGGCCTTGATCATGGCGGTACATACGCCGCGCATCATGTCGACTTCGTCATTGGTCAGGGCGCTGCGGCTAAACAAATGCTGCATGCGAGGAATCAATTTTTTCGGGTACGCCAGGTTTAAAAACTGGATCTCGATCAATGCTTCTTGCCAGTGGGCCAGAAAGGCCTGTACTTTTTCATTGGATGCCAGGGCGTTACCTTCGTCTGACGACGCGACTGGGGCACTGTTGTCGGCGGGCGTGGCTGCCTTACCGTCAAGGTTGCCCAGGGCATAACGCAATTCCCAGGCGGCCAGCTGCAGGGCTTGGGCGACGTTCAGCGAACTGTATTCGGGGTTGGCCGGGATATGGCAAATGCGTTGGCACTGCGCAATGTCTTCGTTGGTTAACCCCGAGCGCTCGGTGCCTAGCACCACGGCGATGTGGCCCTCGTTGTGTTCCAGCAGATGCTGCCGGCTGAGTGTTGCTGCCTCGCGGATATCGCAGACCGGCGGCCCCAGCACTCGCTCGCGGGCAGTCATGGCAAAGGCCAGGGTAATGGGTGCCAGGGCTTGCGCCAGGGTGTCGACAACTTGTACCGACGCCAGAACATCTGTGGCGCCGCTTGCCAGTGCCTGCGCTTCGGGCAGTTCGGCCACGTTGTCAAAACGGGGCGCAACTAGGCAAAGCTCGCGAAACCCCATCGTTTTGATGGCGCGTGCCGCTGCGCCGACGTTTCCGGGGTGGCTGGGGTGCACCATAATGAAGCGAGCACGATTAAATAGGTCTGTCATTTCGGGGAATTGCGTCTATCAACTAAAATAGGCGGTTAACTATAATCAGCCTGTTTCAGTTTTTGTTATTTACGGATACTTATGCACCCCATGCTCAATACCGCCATTAAGGCGGCACGCCGCGCCGGCTCCATGATCAACCGGGCAAGCCTCGACCTCGAGCGCTTGCAGGTGGCGCGCAAGGGGCCCAGCGATTATGTCACGGAAGTCGACCAAAGCGTCGAGGCCGCCATTATCGACATCCTTAAAACCGCGTATCCCGACCATGGGTTTTTAGGCGAAGAGTCTGGCGAGCAGCCCGTGCCTGAAGGGCAGGCCGCACCCGAGTATCAGTGGATCATCGATCCGCTCGACGGCACGACCAACTTTATTCACGGGTTTCCGGTCTATGCCGTTTCCATTGCTCTGGCGCATCGTGGGCAGGTCGTGCATGGCGTTATTTACGACCCGGCGCGCAACGAGCTCTTCACTGCCAGTCGCGGGGGCGGTGCCTTCCTCAACGATCGTCGCGTGCGCGTGTCGGGTATGGCCCGTTTTCACGATGCCATGCTGAGTGCCTATGTGCCCGACTCGGGGGGCGGTGTGTCACCCAATTCAAAGTTTTCCGGCATGCTTACCGGCTGCGCCAGCGTGCGGCGCATGGGGGCTTCGGTGCTTGATCTGGCCTATGTGGCCTGCGGCCGCCTCGACGGTTTCTGCGGGGTTAACCTAAAACGCTGGGATCTCGCCGCGGGCGGGTTGCTGGTCCTTGAGGCCGGCGGCCTTATTTCCGACTTTCAAGGCGAGCAAACCTGGTTTCAAACCGGCAGCGTTATTGCGGGTACGCCCAAAGTCTTTACTCACATGCTGGCCAGTTTGCAGTCCTGAACGCTTCATTTACTAGCCATGACCTCACCAACAGACGGCAGTACGGGCGGGTTCGCCCGCACCTTTTATATAGGCGCCCCTCAAGGGGGTAGCGTCCGGACAGGGCAGGGGGGGCGCTAATGGAAGCCTTTTCCTTCGATTGGCTCTCGCACCCGGCAGCCTGGGTCGGGCTGCTGACACTGGTCGTGCTCGAAATTGTTCTGGGCATCGACAACCTTATCTTCATCGCCATTCTGGTCGAGAAGCTGCCGCCCAAGCTGCGCGATCGCGCTCGGGTTATGGGGCTGTCGCTAGCGCTCGTCATGCGCTTGGCGCTGCTCACTGTCATGTCGTGGCTGATCAAGCTGACGACGCCCATTTTGTTTTTGGGGCCGTTTGTTTTTTCTGGGCGCGATCTCATTCTTATTGTGGGCGGTTTTTTCCTGCTGCTTAAAGGCACGCTCGAACTACACGAGCGCATCGAGGGTCGCGCGCAGCATGCCTCCGGGGCGCGGCTGCACGCCAGCTTCGGCCTGATCGTTACGCAAATCATTATTCTCGACGCAGTTTTCTCCATCGACGCCGTCATCACGGCGGTGGGCATGGTCGAACAGCTGTCCGTCATGATGGTCGCCGTTGTCATTGCAATGGGTGTGATGCTGTTCGCATCAAAACCGCTCACACGCTTTGTCAATGCTCACCCCACGGTAGTAGTCTTGTGTCTGGGCTTCTTGTTAACCATTGGTTTTTCTTTGGTGGCTGAAGGCTTTGGCTTTGCGGTGCCCAAGGGGTATCTGTACGCAGCTATCGGGTTTTCGGTCATTATCGAAAGTCTTAACCAGTTGGCCCGACGCAATATGCAAAAGGTCGAGCTGCGGCGCCCCATGCGCGAGCGAACGGCCGAAGGCATTATGCGCATGTTGGGTAAGCAGCCCTTGGTGGGACCTGAAAAACCCGTGGCTTCGCCCAAGCCGGCTGCCGGGCAGCAGGTGTTTGGCGAAGAAGAACGCAATATGGTTAGTGGCGTCCTTACCTTGGCCGACCGCACCATTCATTCCATCATGACGCCGCGCAACGATGTGTCCTGGATCAATCTCGACGACGCCGCAGAAGACATCCAGAAGCAGCTCATGAAAACACCGCACAGCTTCTTTCCAGTGTGCCGGGGGTCGCTCGACGATGTCATTGGCATTGGTCGCGCCAAAGAAATGCTTGCAGATGTGCTGACGCATGGGCATATCAAATTGTCCCGTTTGCGCGATCCACTTATCGTGCACGAATCCATTGGCGTGCTGCGGCTGATGGAAACCTTGAAGCGCTCACGCGGGCAACTGGTGCTGGTCACCGACGAGTTCGGCACCATCGAAGGTGTCGTTACGCCTATCGACGTATTCGAGGCCATCGCCGGCGAGTTCCCCGATGAGGATGAAACGCCTGACATCGTCGAAGCCGGTGACAATCGCTGGCGTGTCGACGGTGCGGCCGACGTGCATCACCTTGAACAGGTGCTGAACACCATCGGGTTGGTGGACGAAGAAGAGGGTTATTCAACCTTGGCCGGCTATTTGTTGGGGCGTTTCGGGCAGTTGCCATCGCCCGGTGACAGTTGCGAACTGGTGCAGCCTCACGCCACGTTCACATTCAAGGTGGTTCGCCTTGAGGGTCGTCGTATTGCAAGTGTTGAAGTCGAACGCGTCTTTGCCAATCCCGACGACGAAACTATTCAAGAAGGTTCTGCATGACCGAAAGCGCGCTGTATTTGTTCAAAGCTTTTTTTCTGGGTGTCATTGAGGGTTTTACCGAGTTCATACCGGTGTCCAGTACGGCACACTTATTGCTGATTGGTGAATGGATCAATTTCGATTCCGGTAGCAGTAAGGTGTACGAGGTGGTCATCCAGTTCGGGTCGATACTCGCCGTCATTTGGGTTTTCCGTCAACGTCTCTGGCAACTGATTCGGGGTACGCTGCATGGTCAACCTACCGAGGTCGCGTTCACACGCAATCTGATCATTGCATTTTTGCCGGCAGCGGTGATCGGTGCACTTACGATTCAGTACATCAAAATGATGTTCCACCACCCTGGTATTTTTGTGGTGACATTGATTTTGGGCGGAATCATTATGCTTTGGGTCGAACGCAAGCCGCATATGGCCAAGCACGGTGCAACCGGCAACGCGGCTGCAACCAACGACGTGTCCTCGGCGTCTTCCCAGGCAGGCGGGCGTTCAAGTCAGGCTGCTGGTTTGGGCCAGCCGGTGACGTTCGCGCTTGAAGACATCACCTGGAAGCAGGCGCTGGCGGTGGGTTTTGCACAATGCCTGGCCATGATTCCGGGTACGTCCCGTTCTGGCGCCACCATTATTGGCGCCATGCTGGCCGGGGTGCAACGTAAAACGGCGACTGAATTCTCGTTCTTTCTAGCGATGCCGACCATGTTGGCCGCTACGGTTTACGATATTTATAAACACGGCGCGGTGCTTACAGGTGAGCAAACCTGGGGTATTGTCATTGGCTTTATTGCCGCGTTTTTCAGCGCGCTGGTGTTGGTCAAAGCGGTGCTGATGTGGGTGTCGCGGCACACTTATCGCCCATTTGCGTGGTATCGCATTGCTTTGGGGCTGGTTGTCTTGGCCTGGCTAACGCTGCGTTAATCTGTGTCGGCGGCTTGCCTTGCGCCGGTGTAGGTATCGGCCAAGGTCCGCAGACGCAGGCCTTCTGCGTCTATTTCCAGCCAGCCGCCGCGCTTTTCGGGGCTTTCAAAGTCCCAATCGGGCAGTACGGCGCGGGTTAGCGTTCGGCCTTTGGCCGTCTGGTGGTGAATTGACGCGCGGTGGGTATGCCCATGCACCATCGTATCGACGCGGGCCGCATCAAAGGCCTGTAATACCGCTTCCGGGTTAACGTCCATAATGTCCGACGGCTTCCACGCATTGGCCTGCATACTGCGTTGGCGGGCGTAGCCTGCCCATTTCATGCGTTGCTTCAGGCTAAACGCCAAAAATATGCGCTGCACCCAGGGTCGTCGCACCCACGTCTTGAAGCGTTGGTAAGCGTGGTCGTCGGTGCAGTATTCGTCGCCGTGGCTAAAAAGTACCGGGCCGACATCAGTCATCAGCACGGTTTGGTCGGACAGCAGTGTGGCATGTATGCGTTTGCACAGGCCGTGCCCGATTAAAAAGTCGCGGTTGCCGCGGCAGACATAAAGTGGAATATCTTTGCCGGTGGCGGCCAGTGCGCTTAGCAATGATGCCAGCCAAGAGGGCGGGTTCTGGATAAGGTCGTCGCCGACCCAGACGTTGAAAATGTCGCCGCCCAGTAATAGCGCAGACGCGTGTTGCCGGGCTTGCGATAAAAACGTCAAAAAAGCCCGGGCGGTTTCTGGCGAATCGGGCCCCAGATGAAGGTCTGAGGCCAGCCAAACCGTGCCGGGCAGGTCGAGCTTACTCAACAACCGTAGCTTTCTCGATGATGACGTCTTCGGTGGGTACGTCTTGGTGAAAGCCTTTGCTGCCGGTTTTCACGACTTTGATTTTGTCGACGACGTCGGTGCCTTCGACGACCTTGCCAAATACCGCATAGCCCCAGCCATTGCTGGTGGGCGCGGTGTGGTTAAGGAAGTCGTTGTCGGCAACGTTAATGAAAAACTGTGCGGTAGCCGAGTGCGGGTCGCTGGTGCGCGCCATGGCCAGTGTGTAGCGATCGTTGCGCAGACCGTTGTTGGCCTCGTTTTCGATGGGGTCGCGGGTTTCTTTTTGCTTCATGCCGGCTTCGAAACCGCCGCCCTGGACCATGAAGTTGTTGATGACGCGATGGAAAATAGTGCCGTCAAAGAAACCGTCGTTGACGTAAGCCACGAAGTTTTCAACTGTTTTAGGGGCTTTTTCGGCATTCAGCTCGATGATCATGTCACCGAAGTTGGTTTGCATTTTGACTTTTGGGTTTGCACTCATGGATGATCCTTGTGACGAAGTTGATGAAGCGATGGCGGGGCCGGCGCTGATGGCGGGCAAGGCGACCAATGCAGCACAGGCGAGCCCCAGGGCATGCCTGCGAAGCAGGTGCGACCTGAAAATTCTGGTGATGAAGAAGCTCATGGTGATTAACGTTGAAGAATGGACTGGACGGCCTGGGCTCGGGCTGCGGCGGCGCGCATGCCTGCGCTTTCGGCCTCTCGGTACAGCGCGTATGCTTTCAGCAAATGAACCTGGGCCAAGTTGGCTTTGGCCGTGGTGTAATTGGGGTCGGCCCGCAGCGCCATGGTTAACGCGTCGTAGGCCATGTCGATTTTTTGCTGTTTAATGTACAGCGACGCCAGGTTGTTCCAGGGTTCGGGTAGCTCGGGGTAGTCGGTGGTCATGGCCAGGTAGGCGTCAACCGCTTCGTTGGTTTTGCCGTTGGCTGCCAGGGCCCGTGCCCGTAAAAACATCAGCTGCACGTCTTGCCCGATTTCTCCGCTGGCGTTGCGCTGTGCCTGACGCTTTTCTATAACCTCAAGTGCTTCTTGGCTGCGGCCGTCGTTTAGCATGTGTGCTATACGGTTGGTAATATCTGACGGCGTCATGGGTATCGACGTGTCGACGCTTGGTGTTAACGCATCGAGCACATTGGCCAACCCTTGCCAGCCTTCGTCGGCTTGGGGTGGGTCGATAAACAGCGGGCCATTTGCAGAAGCCGACTGCGCCAATGTAGTTGGCGCATGCAGCCCGCCACACGCAACCAGAACCAGGGCGGGCAGAAAGCGACGAGAAATTTGAAACACCGGCGATTACCTATTGGGGTGGAGTTGGGTTTGAATTGCTATACTTATCGACCGCCATTTTAGCCTTGCTTCACGTCAAACAAGTTTTACTAGCGAATGCTGCACATTTATAACACCCTTTCTCGCGGCAAAGTGCCCCTCGAACCCACCGAACCCGGTCACGTGCGTATGTACGTTTGCGGCATGACGGTCTACGATTTCTGCCACCTCGGGCACGCCCGCATGCTGGTCAGTTTCGACGTGGTTCAGCGGTGGTTGCGTGCCAGCGGCTACAAGGTTACGTATGTGCGCAACATTACCGACATCGACGACAAAATCATTCGTCGCGCCGTTGAAACCGGCCGTCGTCTGGGCGAGGTTACCGACTTTTATATCCAGGCCATGCACGCCGATGAACGCGCGTTGGGCGTTCAGTCGCCCGACGCAGAGCCGCGCGCTACGGCCCACGTTGGCGATATGCTCGATATCATCGGCCGCCTCGAAAATAACGGCTTGGCCTATCAGGCCGATAACGGCGACGTCAATTACGCGGTGCGCAGCTTTCCGGGCTACGGGAAGCTGTCAGGCAAGTCGCTCGACGACCTGCGTGCCGGCGAGCGTGTCGCCGTCGATTCGGGCAAGCGTGATCCGCTCGATTTCGTGCTCTGGAAATCGGCCAAGGCCGACGAGCCCGCCGAGTCGAAGTGGGAGTCTGCTTATGGCCTGGGGCGCCCGGGTTGGCATATCGAGTGCTCAGCCATGAGCAAAGCCCTGCTGGGGCTGCCCCTGGACATTCACGGCGGCGGGCCCGATCTTAAGTTTCCGCACCACGAAAACGAAATCGCCCAGACCGAGGGTGCTTTTGGCGGGCAGCTGGCCAACGTTTGGATGCATTGCGGTCCGCTTATGGTCGACAGCGACAAAATGTCCAAGTCGCTGGGTAACTTCCGCACCATCCGCGAAACTGTGGGGCTTGGTGCGTCGCTGTCGCCCAACAGCGCCAACTACGATGTCAATGCGCGCGAAGCCGAAATGCTGCGGTTTTTCATCGTGCGCAATCACTATCGCAGCATTCAAAATTACACGCCCGACAACTTGCGCGATGCGCAAAGCGCGCTCGATCGCCTTTACCAAACGCTGCACAATGTGTCGCCCGCGTCGGTTTCCATCGACTGGTCCCAGCCAGCAGCCCAGGCGTTTCGCGACGCCATGGACGATGACTTCAACACGTCGGGTGCTGTTGCCGTGCTTTTCGAGTTGGCCAACGAGGCCAATCGCACGGGTTCGGCTCAAACGTCGGGCCTGTTGCGGGCCTTGGGCGCCGTTTTGGGGTTATTGCAAACCGACCCGGCCATTTATCTGCAATCGTCCAGCCGGTTTACCGGTGCCGAGCAGGCTGCCGAGTCGCTCGACGCCGCGGCTATCGAAGCCCTTATTCAGGCACGTGCCGAGGCTAAAAAGCAAAAGCAGTTCGGGCAGGCCGATGCCATCCGAGAACAGTTGCGTCAGGCCGGTATCGAGCTTGAGGACAAGCCCGGTGGCACGCAGTGGCGTCGGGTTTAAGGGGCGGCCATGACCACGACTGCCATCGTCAAGCCCGATTACTGGGACGAAGCCGCCGCGCATCTGATGCGACGTGATCGTATTCTCAAGAAGCTGATTCCCCAGCATAAAGAGCAGTTCTTGCAGGCGCCGTCGCCACCGTTCATGACCCTGGCCCGCGCCATCATCGGCCAGCAAATTTCCACCAAAGCCGCCGATGCAGTATGGCTGCGCTTCACCGAAAAATGCGGAAAGCGGCCAACCCCCACGTCTGTCGTGCAGCTTGACATCGATGCATTGCGCGAGCTGGGGCTGTCTAAACGCAAGTCCGAATACATTTCCGATCTGGCCACGCACTTTGCCGAGAAAAAGGTTAAGCCTGCGGCCTGGTCAGCCATGGACGACGAGGCTGTCATTGCCGATTTATGCGCAATTCGGGGCATCGGGCGTTGGACGGCCGAAATGTTTCTTATCTTTAACCTGCAGCGTCCCGACGTCCTTCCGCTCGACGATGCCGGTCTTATCAAGGCAATTTCGTTACACTATTTCAGCGGTGAGCCCGTTTCGCGCTTCGAAGCGCGCGAAGTCGCCCAGGCCTGGGCACCGTGGCGAACCGTCGCGACGTGGTACTTGTGGCGCAGCCTTGCGTCTGTCGCCAAGTAAAACTAAAGTCGTATGATCCCTATCTGGAATTCAAGCTCTTATGCGTAATACTTTCCTGGAATTTGAACAGCCCCTGGCCGAGCTCGAGCAAAAAATCGAGCAACTGCGCTACATGCAGTCCGACTCAGCCGTCGATATCTCCGACGAGGTCAGCCGTTTGCAGCAAAAAAGCCAGACGCTGGCCAAGAATATTTACGCCAAGCTCACGCCCTGGCAAACTGCATTGGTGGCACGCCATCCGCAGCGGCCCTATACCTTTGATTACGTTCGCGAGATCTTCACCGATTTCCACGAACTGCACGGCGACCGCATGTACGCCGACGACCAATCCATTGTGGGTGGTCTTGCGCGATTTAACGGTACGCCCTGCATGGTCATTGGTCATCAAAAAGGCCGCGACACCAAAGAGCGCTCAATGCGCAACTTTGGCATGCCGCGCCCCGAGGGCTACCGCAAGGCGTTGCGGTTGATGCGTTTGGCCGAAAAATTCCGTTTGCCGGTGTTCACTTTTGTTGACACGCCTGGCGCGTACCCCGGCATTGGCGCCGAAGAACGCGGCCAATCTGAAGCCATTGGTCATAACTTGTATGCCATGGCCGAGCTCAAAGTCCCCATTATCTCCACCATTATTGGTGAAGGCGGCTCCGGCGGGGCGTTGGCCATTGCCGTTGGCGATGTCGTCATGATGCTGCAATATGCTACTTATGCCGTCATTTCGCCCGAGGGTTGTGCGTCGATTTTATGGCGCAGCGCCGATAAGGCGCCTGTGGCAGCCGAGGCACTGGCGATTACGGCGCCGCGGCTTAAAGAGCTGGGCCTTGTCGACCGTGTTGTCAACGAGCCCGTGGGCGGGGCGCATCGCGACCCCAAAACTATGGCTAATCAGCTTAGTCGCGCCTTGGCCGACGCTT
The DNA here is from genome assembly GCF_002236805.1 of Pusillimonas sp. T2. Lineage (GTDB taxonomy): Bacteria > Pseudomonadota > Gammaproteobacteria > Burkholderiales > Burkholderiaceae_B > Neopusillimonas. The sequence continues at coordinate 167,087 of NZ_NIQA01000004.1, forward strand.
ACCGCCAGGTGGCCAACATGACGACCGAGCAAATGCTTGAGCATCGCCTGCAGCGTCTCATGTCTTACGGCCGCTTCCAAGAAGCCCGTTAACACGTCGTCATATGTTCCCGGGCTCTGACGCCCTGATTCATAAAATAAAGTCGGCGGTGGCGGCCTTGTCGTCGCAGCCCACCGGCCTGGGTGTGGCTGTCAGCGGTGGGGCCGATTCGGCCATGCTGGCGGTAGCCGCTGCGCAATATGCTGCCGGGCAGGGTTTGGCCTTGCATCTGTTCCATGTGCATCATGGGTTGCAGGCAACGGCCGACGAATGGTTGCATCGGGTGCACGATCTGGCGCATCAATTGGCGGTGCCTTGCCATAGTATGCGCGTGACGGTCAGTGAAACAGCAGGTTACGGTATCGAGGCTGCAGCGCGTGATGCGCGGTACAAAGCGCTGCATGACATGGCCAGAGTGGCGGGTGTGCGTCACATCTTGTTGGGTCATCACCTTCATGATCAGGCTGAAACGGTGCTGTTGCGGCTTCTGCGCGGCGCGGGGCCCGTCGGGCTGGCGGCCATGTCGCCACACGTCGAGCGTGACGGAATCGAGTATGTTCGGCCCTGGCTTGACGTGGACCGCGCCCAGATCGTCGATGCTGCCAATAGTTATGCTGCACAAACCGGGTGGCAGTACGTCACCGACCCGACTAACGCTCAAGATCGCTACACGCGTGCCGCCGTGCGCGAGCGGCTGGCGCCCACGCTTGATGCGCGTTGGCCCGGCTGGCGCGACCGGCTTGCGCGTCATGCCCGACAGTCGGCGCAAGCCGCGCAGGTGCTTGACGAGGTCGCATGCGCCGATTTGATGTCACTTGATTTTGCCGCGGCTGACCAGAGCTTTTCTTTGGCAAGCTGGCGTTTGCTCTCAGAGGCGCGTCAGGCGCTGGTGTTACGGTATTGGCTGGGCCAGCAAAGGCTGGCCATGCCGACCGATGCCCGGCTGCATAACCTGATGCGCCAAATGCGTCAGTTGCACGCTTTGGGGTTCGATCGCGCGATGCGGGTCGGGCACGGACCCGTCGACATTGTGTGCCAGAAGGGGCGGGTTTTTGTTGCGGGTCGGCACGCCAACGACGATCTAAATGCGCCTTGCACGGGCCCGTCTCATTAAAAACGTGTCGTGTTGATGTATCGACGCGGGTCGGCAAAATAACCCTTTAATGTTAAAATGTTGCGTTTTGTCTGTCTGTATTTGCAGGCAGTTGTCCTTTTTGCAGAGTAAAAGATGTCCCTGATTGTTCACAAATACGGTGGCACTTCAATGGGCTCGGTCGAGCGCATTCAAAATGTCGCACGTCGCGTCGCAAAATGGCACGCCGCTGGCCACCAGGTGGTGGTCGTTCCCTCGGCCATGTCGGGCGAAACCAATCGTTTGCTTGGGTTGGCCAAAGACATTTCCCCACGTCCCAACGAGCGCGAGCTCGATATGCTGGCCGCCACGGGTGAACAGGCCAGTAGCGCATTGCTGGCCATTGCCCTGATGGAGCAAGGTGTTGCCGCACGCAGCTACACGGGCTGGCAAGTGCCGGTAAAAACCGACTCGGCTTACACCAAGGCCCGCATTACGTCCATCGACGACGCGCGTATCAAAGCCGACTTGGCTGATGGCCGTGTGGTCGTAGTGACAGGTTTCCAAGGTATCGACGAAGAAGGCCACATCACTACATTGGGTCGTGGCGGGTCCGATACCTCGGCTGTCGCTATTGCTGCCGCTATTGGCGCCCAAGAGTGTCTTATTTACACTGATGTCGATGGTGTTTACACCACCGATCCGCGCGTGGTTCCAGAGGCTCGTCGTCTTTCGGTTGTTTCTTTCGAAGAAATGCTCGAAATGGCTTCGCTCGGATCCAAAGTGCTGCAAATTCGCTCGGTAGAATTCGCCGGCAAATACCGTATTCCCATCCGCGTATTGTCGTCGCTTACCGACCCCCTGATGTCGCTCGAAGAAGAAATGACTTCGGGCACTTTAATTACTTTCGAGGAAGACCAGAAAATGGAAGCAGCCGTCGTTTCGGGCATTGCCTTCAGCCGCGATGAAGCCAAACTTACTCTGCTGGCGGTTCCCGACAAACCGGGTGTGGCCTACTCAATTCTGGGTCCCATTGCCGCCGCCAACATCAACGTCGACGTCATTCTGCAGAACCAGTCTGTCGAAGGCACCACCGACTTCTCGTTTACTGTTAACCGTGCCGATTTCCCTCGCGCCCTCGAAGTGCTCGAGCAGCAGATCGGTCCGGCCGTCGGGGCTCGCGAGATCCGTTCCGACGACAAGGTGTGCAAAGTGTCTGTCGTCGGTATCGGTATGCGCAGCCATGTTGGCGTTGCCAGCCTGATGTTCCGCACGCTCAGCGAAGAAGGCATCAATATCCAGATGATTTCCACCAGCGAGATCAAGACATCGGTTGTTATCAGCGACAAGTACATGGAGCTGGCGGTACGTGCATTGCACAAAGCCTTCGGTCTCGATCAAGAGGGCGGCAGCCTGTAAGAAACTGCCGTTTTCGGCCCAAAGCTCGGCTTTCTTGTGCTAGAATGCTGAGCTTAATTCGGAGATGTGGCCGAGTGGTTGAAGGTACTCCCCTGCTAAGGGAGCATACGGCTTATACCCGTATCGAGGGTTCGAATCCCTCCATCTCCGCCAGTACAAACAAAAAAGCCCCTGTTCATCAGGGGCTTTTTTGTTTTCTGACGATGTTGGGCGAAGGTTGTGTTCGATGCCGGCGCTTCAACCCAACACCTCTTGCGCTGTCTGCAAAAAATGAGCAATTAAGGGTGAGTTTTTGCGTTCGACCCGACAGATCAATCGTGTGAACGTATGGGCATTGAATCCTTCAACATCAAGCGTCACGAGGTCAGGGCAGGGTTGATATGCGGTATTCGCGACGACACCAAGCCCCAAGCCTTGGATAACAGCCTCGCGCACGGCCTCACGGCTTCGCATTTCAACGCTGGTTTTAATCTGAATGTTCTTGGCACTGAGCGAATCTTCAAACGCTTTGCGGGTGCCCGAACCTTGCTCCCGCATTACGAACTCTTGGCCATTTAAATCGGTAAACCGCAGGCTCTTTTTCTTGGCTAACGGATGATCCGTGTGCGCAAAGATCACCAGTTTTTGGGCCCGATAGGGCAGACAGAAAATGTGTGGATCCGTTATTTCGTTGAGTACAAGGCCAATATCACCTTCGTAGTTCAGAATGCGTTGCGTTATGGACTGCGAGTCTCCCACAGTCACACTGATATGTACCCCAGGATACCGCGCACGGTAGGCTTTGATGATGGGGGTGATGTTGTGTGGGCCGATGGCATGCAAATTCAGCGTGCCACGATAGTTGGTTTTTGCCGCAATCAACAAAGATTGCGCATCTTGTTCTGCACTGAATAGCCTTTGCGTGTGCTCAAGCAGGGCGTTACCAAATTGCGTCAGCTCCAGCCGTCGGCCTTGACGATAGAAGAGCTCGACCCCGTATTCCGATTCCAGTCTGATGATATGAGCCGATACGGTGGGCTGGCGCAGTCCCAGTTGCCGTGCTGCTGTGGTGATTGTGCCTGTTCGCGCTGTGGCATCGAAGGCTTTGAGGGCTGCGATAAGTGAGGTCCCAGACATAGATGAAATCTATAGATAACTAAATTATTTAATGTAAAACGTACATATTGGTGAAATAGCATTTGATCATACTGTCGCCCAATGTCTGAAATACAGCTGCCGACGATTAACCGGCAATGTGCAGACCAATGAATTGAAAGGTGACCTTAATGACTGCTTCCCCATCGTCCTCATGGCTCTTGCAGACCAGAAGCCTTGCCGTGGTTTATAGCAATGGCTATCAGGCACTTCAGCCCACCTCTTTGACGATTCGCCCAGGTGAGTTCCTTGTGTTGCTTGGGGCATCTGGCGCGGGCAAGTCAACACTGCTGCGTAGCCTGAATGGCTTGGTACAACCCACGGCAGGTGAATTGCTATTGCACGATATCGATCAGCCATTGTCGGGTGGACGTGCCCTGCGAGAGCATCGTCGCCGCACGGGTATGGTGTTCCAACAACATCATTTGATTGGTCGTCAAACCGTTTTAGCTAATGTCTTGATGGGCTTGTTGGCAACGCGCAGCGGTTTGAGATCGCTCTTGCCTTGGTCCAAGGACGATAAAGAAAAAGCATTCAGTGCACTTGACCGGGTCGGTTTGATTGACAAGGCGTTGACACGTGCTGATGCCTTGTCGGGTGGTCAGCAGCAGCGCGTTGGAATTGCACGTGCCTTGATTCAGCAGCCCCGCCTGATGCTGGCTGATGAGCCTGTGGCTAGTCTGGACCCCCATACCGCTGAAAGCGTCTTGCAGCTGCTTCACGATATTTGCAAAACCGATCATCTCACTGCTGTGGTGAGTTTGCACCAAATTGATTTTGCCAAGCGATTTGCGGATCGGATTGTTGGGTTGAGTCAGGGGCGCGTCGTTTTTGACGGCAAACCTGCAGCTTTAACCGACGCCGATATTCAAAGGCTTTACACCGGGAACGTTAGTCATGACGCTCCCGAAACCCATCTAGATATCCCCGCCCTGTGTGCGGCTTGATTATTCAGGAGAATTTTATGTTGAAACGTCGTCATGTTTTGAAAGCCATTGTGGCTGGTTTTTTTGCAGTTGCATTGCCTTTATCGACCGCTGTACAGGCCAAAAACCCAGACCGCTTGCGCGTTGCGCTGTTGCCAGACGAGAACGCTGCAACGCTGATTCAAAATGCACAGCCGCTGAAGCAGTATCTTGAAAAAACGTTGAATAAAGACATTGAAATTATTGTGACGACAGATTATTCGTCCATGATTGAGGCCATGCGTTTTGGGCGTATTGAAGTCGCTTATTTTGGACCTTTCTCGTATGTTCTGGCAAAGAGTAAAGCACCTAAGATCGAGCCTTTTGCCGTCGGTGTTGAGCGGGGTTCACCGACCTATCAGTCAGTCATGATTGCCAATGTCGATGGCCCGGTGAAGCGCTTAGAAGATATCCGTGGTCAGTCTTTTGGTTTTGGCGACCAAGCATCGACGTCCAGCCATTTGGCGCCACGCGCGCACATTCAGACGAAAGTAGGCCTGGATGGCGAAAAGGATTACCGTCCTGTACATTTGGGAACCCATGATGCCGTAGCGCGTGCAGTGCAGACAGGGCAGGTGCCCGCCGGTGGTTTGTCGAAGCCTATTTTGGAGGCCTTGATTGCTAAAGGTACGATTGATCCGACAAAAATTGTTGAGCTGGACTTGAGTGCGCCGATTCCAAACTACCCGATGGTGATGCAAGACAATTTGGACCCAGAGTTGAAACAAAAAATTCGTAGTGCCTTTCTAGAAATGAAAGACCCTGAAGTTTTGAAGAGCTTCCGTGTCGAGGCATTCGCTGCGACCGATGATAAGGCTTACGACGTACTGCGTGAAACAGCTAAAGTCCTTAATCTTGATATCGGGACAATGAAGTGACAACGGATACCTTGAAGTATGCACATTTGCTGGCGGTTGACCGCCAGCGCAACCAGCGTACGTTCATGCTGGTGATGCTGATCGTGTTGTGTTGTCTGGTGGCATTGGGCATTACAGGGTTTTTTGATGCCCAGCGTTTCATCGATGGTGCACCCGCGATGCAACAGCTGGGATCAGAAATGATTCCGCCTGATTTTTCACGTTGGCAACATTGGGTTATTCCGTTACGTGACACCTTGGCGATGTCGGTGGCCGGTACCGCTTTGACGGTTGTCTTGTCGCTGCCCTTGGCATTGTTGGCAGCACCTAATACGACACCCCATCCGTTGGTAGGGCGTGCGTTGCGGGTTGTGTTGGCGGCCTTTCGGTCAGTGCCTGAAATTATTCTGGGCATTATTTTTGTGGCAGCCGTTGGCTTTGGGGCCCTTCCTGGTGTGCTCGCACTGGCGCTGCATTCAACCGGTATGGTGGGCAAGTTTTATGCCGAGGCAATAGAGCATGCGGACCCTAAACCCATGGAGGCTGCAGCAGCTGCAGGCGCAAGTCGTTTTCAGATCATTACACATGCCGTATTGCCGCAAGTGTTACCCCAATTGGCCGATATCACAATTTATCGTTGGGAATATCACTTCCGGGCCTCAGCAGTCTTGGGGATTGTCGGTGCAGGTGGGATTGGCTTTGAATTGATGGCGGCCTTGCGCCTCATCAAGTACTCCGAAGTGTCTGCGATCTTGTTGTCTATCTTGGCCTGTGTGATTGTGGTCGACAGCTTGGGTGGCTGGTTACGTAAGAACCTGAAGTAAGGCTTCAGACCGGCCCCGCGTCCAGATGAGGCGGGGCCTTATTTGAATAAGAAAAGATTTGATATGTCTAAAAAAATTGTGGTGACTCAGCCCGTGCATGCTGAGGTTTTACGCAGATTAGAAAGTGTGGGTGACGTGGTTATGAATACAGGGCCCGCACCTTGGACTCAGGCCGAACTGTATCAGCACCTGGTCGATGCCGAAGCCATGATGGCGTTTATGCCAGATCGTGTCGACGCAGAAGTGTTACGTCGTGCCCCCCGTTTAAAAACCATTGCGTGTGCATTGAAGGGCTATGACAACTTTGATCTGCAGGCCTGTGAGCAGGCCGGTGTGGTCGTATCGTTTGTGCCCGATTTGTTAACAGAACCGACCGCCGAGTTAGCGATTGGTTTGGCGATCGCAGCAGCACGCAATATCAAACCTGGTGATGATTTTGTCCGTACGGGCCAGTATGAAGGTTGGCGCCCGGTACTGTATGGAACGGGTTTGCATCAGTCTGTCGTGGCTGTGGTGGGTTTGGGTGCCGTCGGACGTGCGATTGTGGATCGTTTACAGGGGTTTGGGTGCGCGCAAATTTTGGGGGTTGATCCCTACAACGTCGATGAGCGTGTCGTTCAGGTCGCGTTGTCCACCGCAATGACACAAGCCGACTACCTTATTTTGGCCGTACCCTTGACCGATACAAGTCGTTATCTCATTGATGACGCGGCATTAGCCCAGGCTAAGCCGGGGCAGGTGCTGGTGAATATCGGACGGGGTTCAGTAGTATGCGAGGCTGCCGTAGCACGTGCCTTGCAGCGTGGTCAGTTAGGTGCTTATGCGGCTGATGTTTACGAAATGGAAGATTGGCGACTGGCCGATCGCCCTCTGTACATTAATCCGGTCTTGTTGGTCGCTGACAATACCGTATTGACCCCGCATATTGGTTCTGCTGTGGCACGAGTGCGGCTGGCGATTGAGTTGCGTGCGGCTGATAACTTAATTCAAGTGTTGGCGGGGCAGATGCCTGCAGATATCGTTCGTTCTGTTGTTCCGGCTTGAAATGTTCGCCGGGCTAGCGTTGACCGCCATTCTGGCGATATCGGGGGTAGGGCTCGCGCAGGTGGCTTGGGCTAACGCCATGGGGTTAAGCGGGCTGACGCTGGCGATTATCCTGGGCATGGTCGTGGGTAATACCGTTTTCCCCCATATGGCCAAGCAGGTCTCGGCGGGTGTTGATTTTTCAAAAAGCACGTTGCTCAAGGTCGGGATTGTCTTGTTCGGGTTCAAAATCACCATCCAGGAAATGATCCAAGTAGGTTGGAGCGGTGTGGTGATTGCGGTGGTCATGGTCGGGTTGACCTTTGGGTTGGCTTTGGGATTGGGTCGTTTATTGCGATTGGATAGACAAACGGCCATGCTGATTGGTGCCGGGAGTGCCATTTGCGGTGCGGCTGCAGTCATTGCAACCGAGTCTGTCGTGAAAGGGCAGGCTCATAAAGTGACAGTGGCCGTAGCGACAGTCGTTATATTTGGCACGTTGGCTATGTTTTCCTATCCATGGCTATATCCCGTTTTGAACATGACGGATCAGGCTTTTGGTGTCTTCGTGGGCTCAACGGTTCACGAAGTGGCGCAAGTCGTGGCGGTTGGCGTGGCTGTAAACGAGGCCGTGGCTTCAACGGCGGTCATTGAAAAAATGATTAGGGTCATGTTTTTAGCCCCTTTTCTCATGATCTTATCGGCTTTTGTGGCCTGCCCATCAGCCCAGGGCAGACGCATAGTCATCCCTTGGTTTGCCGCGTTGTTTATTGTGATGGTCGGACTGAATTCATTGCAGATACTGCCTGCAGAGTGGGTAGCCTTCATTGTGCAGTTGGATGCCGTGTTTTTGGCCATGGCGATGGCTGCATTAGGCTTGCGGACGCGAGTAAGTTTTTTGCGTGAGGCAGGGTTGCGCCCCATGCTGTTGGCGACAGCTTTGTTTGTTTTTTTAGTGGTCGGGGGCTATCTCGTTAACCTAGGGGTCATTGCTTGGCTAGGTTAGTTTTATTTAATGCGTCTGACGACGACGTGAATTCATCACAACCCTGTTACGGTTGTATCATTAACCACCAGTCGACGACAGATTGTCGGTCAAAATGAATATTTAAGGGCCGACGATGTAGCGCCATTATTATTCAAACGGAGCCCGCATGCTGTATGCCATTCTTAAAACCTTGCACGTCCTGTCCATTATTGTTTGGGTGGGCGGCATGGCGTTTGCCCATTGTTTCTTGCGGCCTGTGGCTGCACAACTCGACCCGCCAGTGCGCCTGAATTTGCTGTGCAACGTGCTAGGGCGTTTTTTCAAGACCTTGCTGTGGGTTGCCCCATTAGCCATTATTACGGGTATCTGGATGATCGGTAACGCGGCGCGCTCTGCGTCGCAAGCCGGTATTGGGTTCAGCATGCCCCTCGACTGGCACATCATGTCAGTGCTGGGTTTGCTCATGCTGGTTATTTTCCTGGCAGTGCGTTTTCGCTTGTATCCGCAGTTTGCCCGTGCGGTCGCAGGTGCCGATTGGCCGGTTGCTGGGGCCGCAATGGCCAAGATTCGCAAGTGGGTTGCCGTAAATCTGGTACTGGGGCTTACCACGGTTGTCGTAGCGTTGGTATATTGAAGCTTGTTCCTTCAACTGCAACAAGGTACTTATCATGAAGATCGATATCGGCATTTCAGAAAAAGATCGTAAAGCAATTACCAAAGGGTTGGGCAATTTGCTTGCTGACACCTACACGCTTTATCTGACCACGCACAATTTCCATTGGAATGTGACGGGCCCCATGTTCAACAGCTTGCACGATATGTTCATGCAGCAGTACACCGAGCTCTGGAACGCGGTCGACCCCATTGCCGAGCGTATTCGTTCGTTGGGCTTTCCTGCACCCGGTTCATATGCCGAGTTTGCCAAACTCAGCTCTTTGCCCGACGCACCGGTCAAGCCGCCCAAAGCCCTCGAAATGGTTGCCATTCTGGCCAAAGGCCACGAAGCCACGGCTAAAACCGCGCGTGCGTTGTATCCGTTGGTTGAAAAAGCCAGCGACGAGCCCACCGCCGATCTATTGACTCAACGTATTACCGTACACGAGCAAACCGCCTGGATGTTGCGTTCATTGCTGGAGCAATAAGCCACAGTTGTAGCGTGTCGATATGCCGGGCCACTCCGTTTCGCTTCAACGCGCCGGGGTAGCCCGGCTTTTTTTGCGTCCCGTTCTGTCGGATTGCCAGCAGCAGATACAATGTTCTCAGTCATTTCAGCACCAAGGAGCAACAATGCAGTATCGCAAGCTGGGTCATACCGATATTCAAGTCAGCCTGATTGGTTTGGGCACCATGACGTTCGGGGAGCAGAACACCGAAGCGCAGGCGCACGAGCAACTGGATTACGCCTACGCCCAAGGCGTGAACCTGGTCGATGTGGCCGAAATGTACCCAGTACCGCCCAAGCCTGAAACTTATGGTTCAAGCGAGCGGTTTGTCGGTTCGTGGCTGAAGAAAACAGGCTTGCGCGACAAAATTGTGTTGGCCACAAAAATTGCCGGGCCGTCACGTCAGGCAGGCCGCCCCAGCCATATTCGCGGTGCGGCCAACCAGTTCGACAAGCCTAATTTGGTAGAAGCGCTTGACGGTAGTTTGCAGCGCCTGGGTACTGACTACGTCGATTTATATCAGTTGCATTGGCCCGATCGCAGCACGACAACCTTTGGCCGTACCGCGTATCCCTACGAAGACGAACCTTATACGGTACCTATCGAAGAGACCTTGCAGGCGCTGTCTGATCTGGTGAAAGCGGGCAAGATCCGCTATATCGGTGTGTCAAATGAAACGCCCTGGGGTGTGTCACGCTTTCTAGCGGCGGCGCGCGAATTAGGTCTCGAGCGCATCGTATCAATTCAGAACCCGTATAGCCTGCTGAACCGAACCTACGAAGTGGGTTTGTCCGAATTTACGCATCGTGATGGGGTGGGCTTGCTGGCCTATTCGCCATTGGCGTTTGGCTGGTTGTCGGGCAAATACGAAGGCGGTGCCCGGCCGGCGGGTGCCCGTATTACCTTGTTCGAGCGTTTTACGCGCTACACACGGCCACAAGCCGTCGCAGCAACGTCGGCGTATGTGGCACTGGCCCTCAAGCATGGGTTGACGCCGGCATCCATGGCGCTGGCCTTCGTCAACCGTCAGCCATTCGTGACCAGCAATCTGGTTGGTGCGACCTCGCTCGAACAGCTTCGCGAGAATATCGCCAGCGTCAATGTCACGCTCGACGACGAGGTTCTGCAGGGCATTGCAGCCATTCATGAGCTTTATCCCAATCCGGCGCCTTAACGCCCGATGACCGATAACGTGTTCGAACTGTCGGGCGTGACGCACGCCCGACAGGGCCGCGAAGTGTTGCACGACATTAACCTGTGCTTGGCGCGTGGGCGGCCGGTGTGTCTGGTGGGTGCCAGCGGTAGCGGCAAGACATCCTTTTTGCGTCTACTGAACCGACTCGAAACTCCCGCTGAGGGCCGCATACTGTTCGATGGCAAACCTATCGAAGACTACCCGGTGCGCCGTTTGCGCACACAGGTGGGGTTTGCGTTTCAGACGCCGGCCATGTTCGACGGCACAGTGCACGACAACCTTGCCGCAGCAGTCAGGTTTTCAAAAGGTAAGTCGGCTCAAGACGATCACGAACGTATGCTGCGTGCCCTTGAATTGGCCGAGTTGTCGGGCGACTACCTTGAGCGCCCCGCCGATCAGTTGTCAGGCGGTGAAAAGCAGCGCGTTGCGCTGGCTCGCACCCTGATGACGGACCCGGCAGTCTTGTTGCTCGACGAACCTACTTCGGCGCTTGATCCTGATTCCGGAGCTCGTCTGATTAACACCCTCAAGAAGTTATCTGACGCCGGAATGACCATTATCATGTCGACGCATCGCTTGGGCGAAACCGAGGCGCTGCAGGCCGATGTGGTGGAGTTTGATGCCGGTCGTGTGGTGACACACAAAACGGCGAAGGAGCGTAATGTCGATTGAGCGAGCGATAGATCTGGATTGGATCAACCTGGCCATGGCATTGCCGCTGATTTTCGTGGCCATTGGGTTGTCGTGGTGGCAACGCCTTGGTTTGGGCAAGAGCCTCATCATTGGCGCTATTCGAGCGGCAGTTCAATTGCTGCTTATCGGCCAGATCCTGGTCTGGCTATTTTCCACCGAACGCTGGTATCTGGTGCTTGGGGTGCTGCTTGTCATGGTGGTGACCGCGACCTTCTCGGCCACGGGCCGGCTCGATGCCGTCGGGTCGCGCGCCGGCTTGCGGTGGTTGTGTGGGGGCGCCATCTTGATTGGCTCGGGCCTGACCATGGCCTACGTTGATTTGCTGGTGGTGCACATTACGCCCTGGTACGACCCCAGATACCTTATTCCCATATTTGGCATGATTGTGGGTAATGCCATGAACGGTGCGGCATTGGCGGCAGAACGCTTGCGCTCGGAATTTCAGTCGCGACGCGATGAGATTGAGGCTTGCCTCGCTTTGGGTGCCAGTCCTGCACAGGCGTCGGCAACGGTCGTGCGACAGGCAATGCAGGCGGCGATGATCCCTACTATTAATGCGCTGGCGGTGGTCGGTATAGTGTCGTTGCCGGGTATGATGACGGGGCAAATTCTGGCGGGCGCCGACCCAACCCAAGCCGTCAACTACCAGTTGGTCGTGATGTTTATGCTCACGTCTGCGACGGCCATTACCGCTATTTTAGTAACCTTGTGGTATCGCAATCGCTTTTTCAGTCCCGACGAGCAACTGGTAATGCTGGATTAAAGCGCCTTGCTTCCTCGTGATCGCCTCACGGTAGCCTTTCTGTTTTTTATCTTTGTACTATGTCTCTTAGCACTGACCAACTCAACGAATATCGGCGCTTTGCCGAAACGCTGGCCGACGCGGCTGCCAAGGCGATCATGCCTTATTTCCGGGCGCCCCTGCCGGTACAAGACAAGGGCGGCAAATTGTTCGACCCGGTAACCGAGGCCGACAAGGCAGCCGAGCGTGTGATGCGCGAATTGATTCTTGAGCACTACCCAACGCATGGCGTAGTGGGTGAGGAAGAAGACAACGTGGCCGGTAGCAGTGGGTTGACCTGGGTGCTCGATCCCATCGATGGTACGCGCGCCTTTATTACGGGTATGCCTTTGTGGGGTACGCTGATTGCGCTGAATGACGGCAACCGTCCGGTTCTGGGCGTCATGAATCAGCCGTACACTGGCGAACGCTTTGTCGGTGCGCCAGAGGGCGCCTGGTGCAATGGTCAGGCGCTTAAAACCAGGGCATGCGCCAGCATCGCGTCAGCACGCTTGATGTGTACGTCCCCGCAGATTTTTGATAATGAACAGCAGTTGGCGGCATTCAATGCCGTAGCCGAGCAGGTTCAGTTGTTACGTTACGGTGGCGATTGTTATGCCTATTGCATGCTGGCGTCGGGCCATGTCGATGCCGTTATCGAGGCGGGCTTGCAAACTTACGACGTGCAGGCTTTGATTCCTATTATTGAAGGCGCCGGCGGCGTCATGACCGCCTGGGATGGCGGCGATGCACAGCACGGTGGGCCGGTTGTCGCTGCGGGTGATCCGGTCTTGCATGCGCAACTGGTTGCGCAATTGTCGGCTGCAATGCGGTAGTTGTTGGTTCGGCCAAATGCACCTTTATGGTGCAGTCGCCAGTGTCGGCAAACCGATCGTTGTGGTGCGGCGGTCGCGCACCGTGGGATAACACCACGCCAGGAACAAATAACACGCTTCAATAATTAGTGGCATGTATCTTGCTTGATAACACCTGTTTCCACAAAAACCGGGTGTCGGATCATGCTGCTTGAAACTTCCAGGTCATTGATAACAAAAGGATGGACGATCGCCCAGTGGCAATCTGTCTATCGGCAGGCGTCCGCGTCGCCGTCCGAGTTGGTTTCTGAATTATTGAGCAATTTGTCCGACAATGATCCGGCGTGGATCTCAGTGGCTGGCGCTGATCAATTGGCAGGGCAGCTTGACGCGCTGGCGCGTCGTTTAGCGGATGTAAACGGCGATATGTCGGCCTTGCCGTTGTATGGGGTGCCTTTTGCGGTAAAGGACAATATTGATGCCGCGGGTTGGACGACCACGGCGGCTTGTCCTGCATTTGCTTATACCGCGCGTGACGATGCGCATGTCGTGGCCCTGTTGCGCGGTGCCGGGGCCATTCTTGTGGGCAAAACCAATCTTGATCAGTTTGCCACTGGTTTGGTTGGTACCCGTTCACCCTACGGCTGCGTCCCCAATTCATTCGACCCAAACTATATCAGCGGCGGTTCCAGCTCGGGCTCGGCCAGCGTCGTAGCAAGGGGATTGGTGCCATTTGCGCTGGGCACCGACACTGCGGGCTCGGGGCGCGTGCCCGCTGCGTTCAATAATATTGTGGGCCTCAAACCTACCCGAGGTTGGGTCAGTAATCGCGGGTTGGTGCCTGCGTGTCGGACGCTGGATTGCATTACAGCTTTTGCGCTCACGGTTGAAGATGCGTCGGCTGTTGTCTCGTTCTTTAGTGGTTACGATGCGGCCGATCCGTTTAGTCGTCCCCAGCCGACGCGTTTGCCTGTTCATTTTTCGTGCAAACCTGTGCTGGCGGTACCGGCTAATCCTTGGTTTGATGGCGACAAGCGGGCTCAATTGCATTTCGAGACCAGCCTGCGGCGACTGAAAGATATGGGGGCTACCCTGGTCGATATCGATTTCACGCCATTCAGCGAGCTGGCGCAGTTGCTTTACGCCGGCCCGTGGGTTGCCGAGCGGTATGTGGCGATAGAGCACATGATGACCGAGCAACCTGAGGCCGTTCATCCGGTAGTCCGGGGCATTATTGAACAGGCTGGTCGTTACAGTGCAGCAGATGCCTTTCGCGCTGAGTATCGTCGCGCTAATCTTGCCCGTCAGATTCAGCAGGTACTTGCTACGGCAGATGCCCTGGTGGTGCCGTCAACGCCTTCCATCTATACCATCGCGCAAGTCTTGCAGCAGCCCGTTGCCTTGAATTCTGCACTAGGCACCTATACCAACTTTACGAATCTGGCTGACTTGTGTGCGTTGGCTTTACCGGCCGGGTTGCGTAGCGACGGCCTGCCTGCAGGCATTACCTTGATTGCACCCGCCTGGCACGATGCAGCACTGGCCGATTTTGGTATGCGCTGGCAAGTCGCAAGCACGACCCCACCGGGGGCGCCGGGGGTATGGCAACACGAATGGCCGCTATCAGTGTCGTCTGGCAATTCGCTTGATAGCAGTGACGAGATTATGGTGGCCGTCGTCGGTGCGCATTTACGCGGCATGCCTTTGAACCATCAACTGACCTCGCGGGGCGCACGATTCGTCGAGGAAGCGAGAACTAGCGATGACTATCGTTTGTATGCCCTGGCAGGCGCGATTCCGCCTAAACCCGGCTTGAAGCACGTGCCGGTTTCGGGCGCCCAAATTGCGCTGGAGCTGTGGGCGTTGACGCCTCAGGCTTTTGGTGAATTTACGGCTGAAGTGCCTGCGCCGCTGGGTATTGGCAATGTCGTGCTGGCCGACGGCCGTTGCGTCAAGGGGTTCATATGCGAACCCTCGGGGTTTGAGGATGCGCTGGACATCACCGCCTATGGCGGTTGGCGCAGCTACGTTAAGCACGCGAAGTAGCGGAGGCACATCATGTTTCATACCGTACTTGTCGCCAACCGTGGCGAAATCGCAGTCAGAGCTATCCGAACGCTGAAGCGGCTGGGCATCAGGAGCGTGGCGGTTTACGCCGACGCTGACCGCAATACCAGGCACGTCCAGTTGGCTGACGAGGCTATTGCGCTGGTAGGCGACCGGCCCGTCGATACCTATCTGAATATCGAGAAAATCATTGCCGCTTGCCGCAAAACCGGTGCACAGGCAGTGTTTCCGGGCTATGGTTTTTTGTCCGAAAGTATGGCGTTTAGTCAGGCTTGCGTTGACAACGACTTGGTCTTTATTGGCCCGACCGCGGCGCAAATCGAGGCGTTCGGGCTTAAGCATCGGGCGCGCGAGCTGGCACGGGCAGCCGGGGTACCCATGACGCCAGGCACCGGTTTGCTGGGCAGTCTTGAAGAGGCGCTGGCGGCCGCACACGACATTGGCTACCCCGTCATGCTCAAGACCACAGCCGGTGGCGGTGGCATTGGTTTAACGCGTTGCGACACGGCCGAAGCGCTGGGCAAAGCCTATGACAGCGTGCAGCGCTTGGGCGAGACTTTTTTCCGTGACGGTGGTGTTTTTCTGGAGCGCTTTGTTGACCAGGCACGACACGTGGAAGTCCAGATTTTTGGCGATGGTGACGGCAAGGTTGTAGCGCTGGGAGAGCGCGATTGCTCGATACAACGCCGTAACCAGAAATTGATCGAAGAAACGCCCGCACCGTGTCTGCCTGCTACCACGCGTCAGGCGCTGCTTGATGCCGCCGTCATGCTGGGCAGGTCAGTCAATTATCGTAGTGCCGGCACAGTCGAGTTTATTTACGATGCCGCGCGCGACGCTTTTTACTTTCTTGAGGTCAATACGCGTCTTCAAGTCGAGCATCCGGTGACCGAGGCCGTAACTGGTCTTGATTTGGTCGAGTGTATGTTGCGTGTTGCGGCGGGTGATCCGCTGGACTGGACTGCGTTGTCGCGAGCACCGCAGGGTGCGGCGATTGAAGTGCGGCTGTATGCTGAAGATCCCCTTAAGCAGTTTCAGCCTTCGCCTGGTACGTTAACCGACGTTTATTTTCCAGAAGAGGTCCGCGTTGATGGCTGGGTGGATACCGGCACTGAAGTCACGTCGTTTTACGACCCCATGCTGGCCAAGTTGATTGTCTGGGGTGACGATCGCGCCACAGCTATTTCGCGTCTGCAGGCTGCGCTGGCGAAAACTCGTATTCACGGCATTGCCACTAACCTAGACTATCTGCGTCAAATTGCAGGGGCAACGGCATTTGCCCAGGGTCAAGTCAGCACTCAGTTTCTGGGTAGCTTCGAGTACCGGCCCCCTGTCATTGAAGTGATCGCGGCGGGCACGGCCACCAGCGTCCAGGATTACCCGGGGCGCGAGGGGTTCTGGGATATTGGCGTGCCCCCGTCAGGCCCGATGGACGATTTCGCCTTCAGGCTAGCCAACCGTCTGGTCGGCAATCATGACAAAGCCGCGGGGCTCGAGGCCACCTTGATCGGACCAACTTTACGTTTCCACACCGATGCCGTTGTAGCCCTTACCGGCGCGGCAATGGCCGTTACGCTGGATGACGACGAGTGCCCGATGTGGAGTGCGTTTGACGTCAGGGCCGGCCAGGTCTTGAAGTTTGGCAAGGTGTTGTCGGGCTGCCGGACATACCTGGCCGTACGTAACGGCATCGATGTGCCCGAGTACCTGGGGAGCCGATCGACGTTTGCCCTGGGGCAGTTTGGTGGGCATGGCGGCAGGGTACTGCGCGGCGGGGATATGCTGTCGGTATCCCAGCCCGGTTTACCCGCGTGCACGACACCGGCACCTGTCGCCGCACCGTCACGGCTGGAAACGCCGCTGGTGCCTACATACGGCAGTCGGTGGAGCATTGGTGTGTTGTATGGCCCGCATGGCGCCCCTGACTTTCTCGATCCGACCGCCATCGAGATGTTCTTTTCCACCGATTGGCAAGTGCATTACAACTCGAATCGTCTGGGTATTCGCCTGATGGGGCCTAAGCCCACCTGGGCACGGACCGACGGCGGCGAAGCGGGCTTGCATCCGTCCAACGTGCATGATTGCGAATACGCCATTGGTAGTATCAATTTTTCGGGCGACACCCCCATTATTTTGACCAAAGATGGTCCTAGCCTGGGCGGCTTTGTGTGCCCGGTTACCATCGCCAAAGCCGAGTTGTGGAAAGTCGGTCAGGTCAAGCCGGGCGATTTGATCCGCTTTCATCCTTTGACTTACGACCAGGCGGTGTTGTTGCAGTTGCGCCAGGAAGAGGCCATTGCAACTTTGTCTGCCCCCCCAGAAGGTATTGCCAGTGTGCCCGTAGCGCAGGCCGACGCCTTGGCGTCGACCATTGTGGCCCAGTTGCCGGCGCAAGGGCATCATCCACGGATTACATATCGGCAGGCGGGTGACAGCTATTTGCTGCTGGAGTATGGCGACAACGTACTTGAAATCGCCTTGCGCCTGCGTATCCATTTGCTGATGCAGCATCTGGCGCAGCACCCGATAGCGGGGGTGTTTGAGTTATCGCCCGGGGTGCGCTCATTGCAGGTGCGTTACGACAGCCTGCAGATTCGTCAATCCGATCTGGTCGACCGGCTGCTGGTCATCGAGGCACGTTTACCAGACGTTAAAACCGTTTGCGTGCCGACTCGGGTTGTGCATTTGCCAGTTGCCTGGGAAGACACCGCAACGCTTGACGCTGTCCAGCGGTATCAGGAAACAGTGAAGCCCGACGCCCCCTGGCTGCCAAATAATGTTGATTTTATTCAACGTATCAATGGTTTGAAAGATCGCGATGATGTACGGAAAATTTTCTTCGACACGCGCTATCTTGTCATGGGCCTGGGCGACGTGTATTTAGGGGCGCCGTGCGCCGTACCCCTGGATCCGCGTCACCGTTTGCTAACGTCAAAGTACAACCCGGCCCGTACGTTTACTGCTGAAGGCACCGTGGGCATTGGCGGGGTTTATATGTGTATTTACGGTATGGACTCGCCTGGCGGTTATCAGTTGGTGGGGCGTACCGTGCCGATCTGGAACAAGTTCTTGAAGAACCCCGTGTTCCATAAGGGCAAACCGTGGTTATTGCGCTTCTTTGACCAGGTGCGTTTCTATCCGGTGTCAGAGCCTGAGTTAACCCGGTTTCGCGACGACTTTCGAGAGGGTAGGGCGGTGGTGCAGATCGAAGAAGAGATCTTCGATTACGCCGCCTATCAGCAGTTTCTTGACGACAATGCCGATAGCATTGCGCAGTTCAAACAACGTCAGACGCAGGCGTTCGCCTCGGAAGTTGCCCGCTGGCAAGTTGATGATGTCGCCATGCAAGAGGCGCCGGCTGTGTTGGACTCTACCGTCAGCTTGACCAAGGGGCAGTCGCTGATCGAAGCCGATTTGTCGGGCAATATCTGGAAGGTTCAGGTCGTCGCAGGGCAGCGCGTTGTCGAGGGCGAGACGCTGTTGATCGTCGAGGCCATGAAAATGGAGGTGCATGTTACCGCCCCAGCGGCCGGGCGCGTCGACCGAGTTGTGTGCGCATCGGGGCGGACGGTTAATGCCGGGGATCCGCTGGTGGTATTTGCGGCTGATTGATAGTGCTGGTGAGCAGCTGGCCGGCTTGCTATTTAAGTTTCTTGCATGTGGTTGTCCATGCGGATCAGGACATCGCACAATTGTGAGCGCTCTTCGTTCGACACTACTTCGAGTGCCCGAGTCATGATCTGGTGCGCTGCCGGCCAGGCTTGCTCGTAGTGTTGCTTGCCTGTTTTGGTCAGGTAAACGCGCATATAGCGGCTGTCGTCTTTATCTTGTTTGCGTTGTACCAGCTTGCGCACTTCCATTTGGTCGATTACCCGGCTTAGCGCAGGTTGGCGCATAACGATACTGCGCGCAATATCGCCTATTTGTTGGCCATCTTTCTCGAAAAGCACCTGAAGTACGCGGAAATGAGCGTAAGTCAGGTCTAGTTTGCGCAGCACAGAGTCGCGCAATTCTTGGTCCATTCTGAAAATAACGCAGGCCATGCGGAACGCAATGTTCTGTTGCAGGCTCCAGTCTTCGTCACTGAGTTGAGGGGTTGAGACTGGTTTTTTGGTCTTGGTGCGTTGTGTGGTTGCCATGTATGGAATCACTGCCCGGGTTAAACGAAAGCGCCGTCAAAAGTGTAGGCGGCTCTGATCCTCTTACGATTTTAACGGTTCTGGTATTGGTGTAATCACTAATTATATTACATTACATATGTATTGACATGACAAAACATGATTCTTATAGTGTCCTTGCATGGATTGATTTCAGCGAGGAGATAAAGAATGAGTACAGCAGCAAACGTAACCGAGCGTCAGCGTTACTTTCGGCCGCGGCGCCTGGGTCACGTCAACCTTTGGGTAGACGATCTGGGCACGTCCGAGCGCTTTTACAGCGAAGTTTGTGGACTTAATGTTGAGTTTTCCGAGCCCGACCTGGTGGCCACTTTTTTGGGAACCGGTCATACCCCTCATGACTTGGGCATGATTCAGAAAACAAATGGGGTAGACCGATACGGGCGAGATGGTTTGCTGCAACTGCCTGGCACGATCGGGTTGCACGCAGGCTTGAACCATCTGGCATGGGAGCTAGAAAACGAGGCGCAACTGATTGAAGCCTTCAAAAACCTGAAGGATGACAACATTGAAACAGACATTACTGTTGATCATCAGGTCGCGCATAGCGTGTATATGTTCGACCCAGATGGCAATTACAACGAGTTTTACTGCGACACAGTGAAGGACTGGCGCAATGTTCTCAATGGCCCGATGGAGTTGCTGACCAGTCATTGGGACCCTTTGTCTGCCGAGGGCTTTACTGAAGGGCGTTACGAGAATAACCCCGTGCTCAAGACTGTAGAAGGTGCGCCTGTTCAACCATGGCGACTCACGCATGCCACGTTGCAGACATCAGATGTGGCACGTTTGGTTGATTTCTATACGAACGTCGCTGGCCTGAAGGTTGTAGGCGAAGAGGCCGGTGCTGTTTATTTGGCCGCTGATCTTGAGGCGTATGAGTACAACCTGGTTTTGGTGCCACATAGCCACGCGGCTTATCACCATGCGTCGTTCCAGTTAAAAGATGACGCCGCTTTGGCGTCCGCAAAAGCTGCGCTGTCCCAAAAGGGTGTTGCGCTTGTCAATGAGGTCGATCTGCCTTGGAAGCGCAGCATTTTCCTTAAAGACCCTGATGGGATGTTGAGCGAGTGGTATGTGGTGGGTAAAGAAAGCCGCCGGCTTGAGGCGCGCGGAAATGTCGATTTGGCGATGGCGGTGTAGGAGTCGGGTATGAGCAAGAAACTACATGCAGTAATTTCAGGTGGTGGTATTGGCGGTCTTGCGACAGCGGCGGCCATGGCACAGCGCGGTTGGGACGTTACGGTATATGAACGGCAAGATGCCTTGCGTGCGGTAGGGGCGGGTATCTATATCTGGGAAAACGGGCTTCGCGTGCTTGAGGCGCTCGGTGCCTACGAGGAAGCTACTGCGGGCGCGTTCCGCGGGACGCACTTTGAGCAGCGAGACAATTTGGGGCAGGTGATTGAGTCGGCGCGTATCGAAGAGAGCAAACGGTTGTTGACTGTTCCTCGCAGCGCCTTGCTGGACGCGTTGAAAAATGCGTGTTTACGTGCGGGCGTCAAAGTCGAGACACGGGCCGAAGTCATTGGTGCGACCGCCAAAGGCGAGTTGTTGTTTGCGAACAATCAGTCTGTCCAGGCTGACCTTGCCATTGGCGTTGATGGTGTGTGGTCGCGGGTTCGATCTTCGTTAGGTCTTGAGTTATTGCACGAGCAGACGCGTGAAGGTGCGTTGCGTACCATGATCCCGGCCCAACCGGGCGATTTTGGACCCGAAGATACGGGGAAATACATCGAGTGCTGGAATGGCGACCGTCGCTTTCTTATCACGCCAGTCAGTGAAAAGGAAACCTATCTGGCCTTGACCTGTCCTCACGATGACGCGAGAGGCCGTTCGATTCCTGTAGATAAAGCGCTCTGGGCAGAGGCGTTTCCGCAATGGAAGCACTTGATCGATCGCATCGGCGCGGCCCCGGTGAATTGGGGTGTTTACAGCATCACACGATGCACAGCCTGGTCAGCCGGGCGCGCCGCTATTCTTGGCGATGCGGCACACGCGCAACCGCCAAATTTGGGCCAGGGGGGCGGGATGGCCATGCAAAACGGACTTTCGTTGGCTGTTCACCTTCAGGGTCTCACAGACAGGCGGGACATTCCTGACGCACTTGAGCGCTGGGAGCGTAAAGAGCGTGAGTTGACTGAGCATTGTCAGCGTTGGGCCATTCTGTATGGTGAGGTTACTTATTTGCCAGACGAAATCCGGACGCGAGTGATGCGTAATGCGATGAGTGATCCATGGATCGCAGGACAAGTCTTCCGGGCAGCCAATCATTCCCCTACCGGCACCACCGATTAAGCAGTTGACCGTCACACCACAGGATATCAACAGGAGATAAGCATGAAAACAATGAAGAATCTCGCGCGTCTGGCGCTGGCGACCCTGACGCTTTCAGTGACCGCAACTTCGTTTGCGGTCGAACCGGTAAGGATCGGGTTTGGCATTTCAAAGACTGGCGAGCTCGCGCCAACTGCGGCGGGCCCTTTAGCAGCTTATGAGTTATGGCGAGATCAGGTTAACGCTCGAGGTGGATTGGACGTAGCGGGCACTAAAAGGCCTGTTGAGTTTGTCGTTTACGACGATCAATCCGACGGCGGCAAAGAGGCAGCCATCTATGAAAAGTTGATTACCGATGACAAAGTCGATTTGCTATTGTCACCCTGGGGCTCTCACAATCACTTTGCCATTGTCGGCGTGCTCGAAAAACATGGCTTTCCGATGGTTGGCAGTACAGCGTCATCCCAGCAAATCCGTTCTCTGAAGGCGAAAAATATCTGGTTCCCCACATCGGCGATTCCAGATAAGCACGGGGTGGAAATGGCGCGCATGCTCAAAGAGATGGGTGTCAAGACAGCAGCCGTTACAACGGTGCAAATTGGCTTCCCAATGGAAAATCGCAAAGAGCTGTTGCCGGCGCTGAAGGAAGCAGGCATCAAAGTTGTGCTTGATCAACAGTATGCCCCTGGCGTGAAAGACATGACGGGGATCCTGGCTGACATCAAGCGTTTGCAACCCGATGCGGTGATCAGCTTGTCTTATCCGCCAGACGCCATCCTTTACATGCGTGGTGCGCGTGAGCAAGACATCAAAGCACCTTTCCAGTTTTTGCTGGTCGGGCCCACTGCGGCGTTCTTCAGCAATATGTTCGGGAAGAATCTCGACAACATTGTCACTATGGGGCACTGGTCACCCGAAAAAACTGATTGGCCGGGTGCTCGTGAGTTCTTTGATGCCTACAAGGCGAAAACTGGTGAGACACCTGACTACCTGGATGCCGTGTTGACGTACGTCTCTGCACAGATTCTGGAGCAGGCTGTGGCCAAAGCCGGGCTCGAGAAAGACGCGTTGCGCAAGACAATCTCGAGCGAAACGTTCTCGACTATTAATGGGCCCATCCGATTCAATGGTGTACAGAACGATGTAACCCCGACGATGTTCCTGCAATTTCAAAACGGTGATGTACAGATTATTCATCCACCAGAAATGGCTACGGCTAAATTCCAACCTAAAACTCAGTGGGAAAAATAAGCGTCATGGCGAGCTTGTTCTCCTTTGAGCTCCTGATCGCAACCTTGGCATTGGCTTCGGTCTATGCCTTGGTTGCGCTGGGGTTGAATCTGATTTATGGGGCCATGCGGCTATTAAATGTGGCGCATGGGGAAATCATGATGCTAGGGGCATATGTGACTTTTTGGCTGTTTACAGCATACAAAGTATCGCCCCTGGTATCGATGTTTGCTGCGATGGCGGCTGCCGCTGTCCTTGGGTGGCTTTGCTATGAGTTGTTGATTCGTAAGTTGTCGTCCACACCTGCGTTGGTGCAACGCATCGAAGCTAACTCTTTGTTGGTGTTTTTCGCGCTTTCGGTGATTTTGCAGAACTTGGGCGCATTACTTTTTTCAGCCAATGCACGTAGTTACAGTTATATGGAGTCTTTGGTGCAAATTGGCGATGTCAGCATTGCATTGAACAGGCTTGTCATTATTGCCGTGAGTGTGCTGGCAACAGTCATGGTTATGTCTTTCCTGCGCTTTGGCACAACGGGTTTGGCTATCCGCGCCTTGATTCAGCAACGCGATGCGGCGTCGTTGGTTGGCGTTCATGCCGATAAGGTCAACCGCGTTATTTTTTGTTTGGGCTTTGCGTTGGCTGGGTTGGCAGGTTCATTGGTCAGCATGGTAGAGAGCATTACGCCCTTTTCAGGCTTTCCTTTCACCATTGCCGCATTTTTCGTCATTATCCTGGGTGGCTTGGGCTCGATTGGCGGAAGCGTTGTGGGTGCTATTTTGCTAGCTTGTGTAGAGGTCTACGGTTCTGCGCTGACATCACCTGCTTATCGTTCTATTTTGCTCTACGGGGTTTTCATTTTGGTTCTGTTCGTTCGTCCCCAGGGCTTGTTTGGCAGGAGATTGACATGAGGCGCTTGCGTATGACGGACCTTACCGTGTGGCTGGCGCTGCTCGCGGTATTCGCTGTTTTGCCCGCAGTATTGGGTACGTATGGTCAAGGCGTCATGTTCCAGCTGTTCGCCTGGATTGCGTTAACCGCAAGTTGGGTCGCGTTTTCGGGTATGACGGGTTATATCTCATTGGGTCATGCAGTGTTTTACGGCCTTGGCGGGTATGTAATGGCACTAAGCTGGATGACGTTGCCGTTGTGGGTTGCACTGCCGCTTTCCGCTGTCGTTGCCGCTGTGTTTGCGTTTTTGGCGGGCTTGCCTTCCTTGCGTGTTCGCGGTCCTTACTTCGTCATTCTTACCTTTGGTTTGGCCGAGTTTGTCAAATTCATCGTGATTGCGATTGAGTCCTCGTTAGGGATGAGCGGGCGTTTGCTGTTGGGTGCTCCTGATGTCAGCGTCCTCGTATACGCGATGCTCGGTCTGGCGGCACTCGCGGTTGCGTTGGTTATGGGCTTGCGACACTCGCGCTTGGGGATGGCATTGTGGTCGGTACGGGAAGACGAGGTTGCCGCCATGACATTGGGTGTGCCGGTGACCAAAGTAAAACTTCTGGCGTTTGTATTGTCTGCTGTTATTCCTGCAATGGTTGGTGCGCTGGCCGTGCTTAGGTCAACATATTTTGAGCCGATGCAGATGTTCAGCCCCATTACTTCGTTCACGATCGTCACGATGGCCATTATTGGCGGTAGCGAGCGTCCTGCAGGGCCCGTGCTTGGGGCCGGCTTCATCATGTTGTTGTCAGAGATCTTGTGGTCGCGTGCTCCCGAGTTCTACATGATGTTGCTTGGCGTGCTCTTGCTAGGTTTTGTGTTGTTTGCGCCTGATGGCATTGTGGGCAAATGGCAGTCGCGTCGTCGAGGTAAAGTCGTATGAGTGAATTTTTGAAAGTTGAAGGTCTGACTCGGCGGTTTGGTGGCGTTGTTGCGGTTCGCGATGTCAGCTTCCACATGAACGAGGGCGAGATTCTGGGGCTTATGGGGGCGAACGGCGCCGGGAAGACAACCTTGTTTTCGATGATTGCCGGTAATGTTGCACCCAGCGAGGGCTCCATTTACTTCCGTGGCCGTGGTGTTCCGGCCCGGCCTGATGAAGCCAGCCAAATGGGCATTGCGCGTACTTTCCAGATCGTGCGGCCGTTTCCCCAAATGAGTGTGCTCGAGAACTGTATGGTCGGCGCTCTTTACGGCCACCGTCGTCTAAGTGATTTGCAGTCGGCACAAGACGTTTGCTTGTCGCTTTTGGAAGAGGTTGGGTTGGCGGCTCAGGCCAATAAACCTGCCTCCACCTTGAATCTGGCGAGTCGAAAACGGCTTGAAATTGCGCGTGCGTTGGCTACAAAGCCGACGTTGTTACTGCTTGACGAAGTGCTTGCCGGTTTGAACGCAACAGAAGTAGATGCCGCACTTGAGTTAATACGTCATGTGCAGGAGCGATATTCGTTGAGCATCATCATTATCGAGCACGTCATGAAAGTTTTAATGCGGATGAGTGACCGTATTGTTGTGCTGCACGAAGGCCGAAAACTTATGGAAGGTGTCCCGGAGGCTGTCGGAAAAGACGAGCGGGTAATCAATGCGTATCTCGGGGAGCAGCATGGATAACATTCTTGAGGTCAAAGATTTGTGTGGTGGATATGGCGAAATTCGTGTCCTGAAAGGCGTTTCCGTTTCTATGAAGGAAGGAAGTGTCACTGCGTTTGTGGGCAGTAATGGCGCTGGGAAAACAACACTGATGCGTTTGTTGGCTGGCTTGATCCCGGTTTCTGAAGGCCATGTAACGTTGAACGGTACTGTTTTAAATAAACTGGCTCCGCCCGACCGATTGGCGCTGGGACTGTCTCTGGTACCCGAAGGGCGCATGGTGTTTCCGGACTTCACGGTTGCAGATACGCTGCGAATGGGGGCATACGCACCCCATGCTCGCGAAGGTTGGCGAGATCGTGCCGAGCAAATGTATGAGCTTTTTCCGCGTTTGCGAGAACGCAAGAGCAGCCAGGCCGGCTACTTGTCGGGTGGCGAGCAGCAAATGTTGGCGCTGGCGCGAAGCCTGATGTCCAAACCCCGCGTCTTATTGCTAGACGAACCGACTTTGGGGTTGGCGCCGGCAATGGTCAAAGAACTGTTTTCTATTTTGTCCGACATCCAGAAGACTGGTGTGACGATTGGTCTGGTTGAGCAGAATGTACATGCCGCCCTGAGTATGGCTGACTATGCTTATGTATTTGAAGACGGTCACGTAGCGTTTGATGGCATCGGTTCGGAGATGTTGGCCTCGCCAGCAGTAAAAGCTGCTTACTTGGGGATCGACGACGCTGCATAGCACTGGTGCGAATAGACTTCGTCACCAGCGCGATAACCCATGCCACGGCCTGAAATGTTCAACCTCCAGTGCGATGCCCCGTGCCAGTGCCTAAAGGCTTTGAGCATGCCGGCGGCAAGGCCTTGAACGTGGGGGCAAGGACGCGGCTGTTCGAGCGAGTCGTTTTCGACCAGCCGGGGGCTGGTCGATCTCGCGAGTTCCGCGTCCGCCACGGGCAAGGCCTGGACGGCGGGTAGCCCCGCAGGGGCCATGCGATGCCTGTGGGCACTGGCACGGGGTGTCGCACGACGCAAGAGCTAAAACAACAAGCCCTCGACGTACAAACGCCGAATAGCCCTAAGGCCGAAACCGACGTTTACCCCCGCAGCGTCCCCCGAAACACCACCCCCGCGCACGGATTAAACCCAATCGCGTAAGCCAGATCACCCGGCCGATCAATGCGCCATAACGCGAAATCGGCCGATTTCCCCACCGATAGCGTGCCCGTTTCCTCTGCAAGCCCCAATGCCTGAGCGGCATGACACGTCACGCCCGCCAACGCTTCTTGTGGCGTCAAACGAAACAACGTACAGGCCATGTTCATCGTCAACAACAACGAGGTCATCGGCGACGTACCTGGGTTGCAGTCGGTCGACACCGCGATGGGGACACCGGCCGCCCGCAACGCCTCAACCGGTGGAAGCCGCGTCTCGCGCAGCGTATAAAACGCGCCAGGCAACAGCACAGCGACCGTACCCGCTTGCGCCATTGCAGCAATGCCCTTGGGCGACAACCAT
The DNA here is from genome assembly GCF_002236805.1 of Pusillimonas sp. T2. Classification (GTDB taxonomy): domain Bacteria; phylum Pseudomonadota; class Gammaproteobacteria; order Burkholderiales; family Burkholderiaceae_B; genus Neopusillimonas. Next base: position 193,854 of record NZ_NIQA01000004.1, read on the forward strand.
TCCAGATGATCTGCCGACAGCCCATGAAACGCCGCCACCAGCGATGCACCATCTTGGTCCGAGAGTTGTTCGGCATGCAGCTTCACCGGCAAACCATGCCGTTGTGCAGCCAAAAAAACCTGTTCGGTTTGTTCACGAGAAAACGCAATGTTCTCGCAGAATGCATCGACAGCATCTACCAGGTTGTCTTCGACCAGCGTATCGAGCATGTCGTGGCAAACCAATTGCAAGTAGTCGTCAGCCCGCGTTTTAAATTCTGGCGGTATGGCGTGCGCCCCCAGAAATGTCGTGCGCACGCGCACATCAAGTTGTTCGCCCAACCGGCGGGCCACACGCAACATTTTGGCTTCTGTGTCCGTATCCAGCCCATAGCCCGATTTGACCTCCAGCGTTGTGACTCCCTCGGCCAATAAAGCTTTCACACGCGGCAAACTTGCGTCAAACAATGCATCTTCGCTTGCGGCCCGCGTGGCCTTGACGGTGGATACAATACCGCCGCCCCGACGCGAAATTTCTTCGTACGGCACACCATTCAGGCGCGCTTCGAACTCGTCGCTGCGGTTACCGGCATACACAATATGTGTATGGCAATCGATCAGGCCCGGGGTGATCCAGCACCCATGGCCGTCGTGTTGCCTGACGGCAGCGTGCCCGGTGGGTAAATCGGAACGCTTGCCTAGCCAAGCTATCCGCCCGTGCTTGACAGCGATAGCTGCATCAAGAAGTTCGCCATAGCCCGTGCCGGGCTGCATCGTGGCCAGGTGGACGTTCAGCCAGAGGTCGTCCCATGCATTGTCAGCAGAAAGTGTCATCGTGGCCTCTTTTTGGACTTGAGCGTATGAAAGATATGAAATGCGTGCTGCGCCCGAACGGTGCGATAGCGTGGAAAAACTAGCCTTGTTGCTTTGCCCAGGTCAGCATTTGCGACAAGAATGCGTGTAATGTCGGCCGAACCTGATTGGCCAGTGTTTCGTCGAACCCATAGGGGTAAGCTTCTTGCATGTAGGTGGCTTCGGAAAGCTCAAGCTGTATGGCGTGGATATTTTCTTGGGGCCTGCCGTAGTTTCGGGTAATGTAGCCCCCCTTGAAACGGCCGTTGACGGCCACGGTGTAGCCCGAGCCATCGGCAATGGTCTTAACCTGTGCCAAAAGCCCGGGGTCGCAAGAGGCGCCGTTGGCCGTACCAATATTCAGGTCGGGCAGTTTGCCTTCAAAAAATCGGGGTACTACCGAACAGATCGAATGTGCATCCCAGAGTAGGGCAACGCCGTGTGTTGCTTTCAGCTGGCTGAGCGTTTGAGACAACTGGTTGTGATACGGCGTCCAGTAAGAGGTCACCCGTCGTTGGATTTCGGCCGCATCGGGTTGCGCATCATTGCCATAGATGGGGTTGCGATGGAAAGTGTCGACCGGGCACAAGCCTGTCGTATCCTGGCCGGGGTACAGGTTTTCGTCATCTTTAGGGCGGTTAAGGTCGACGACATAACGCGAATGTGTCGCCACCAGCACCGAGGCGCCCAGGGCGACTAAGAAATCGTATAGTTGTTCAAGGTGCCAGTCGGTATCTGGCAGACGCAGCGCTTCGGGCGTCATGCCGGCCTTGATGTCGTCGGGGATATGCACGCCAACGTGCGGCATGGAGACCAGCAAAGGCGTCGTGCCCTGATGAAATTTGAAGGCGCGGACTGTATTGCTCATGATGAATTCCAGATAAAAAAGACCTTAAGCGGTCAATAGAATTGACAGCGTTTTGCGATAGCGATCGGTTACGGCCGCTTGCTGTACATGGGCGCCTTGGCGAACGCGCCATTGGCCCGCCGTCATGACATCGGTGATCAGGCCGTTACCGTGCCGGGCAAACACAAAGCTGTCTAATAACGCATTGCCTTTTTTGCAGCTCAGGTCGGGGTGGCCGGCGTCAAGCACAAGGGCGTCGGCCTGCTGGCCAACGGCCAAGCCGGCTACCGGTCGCGCCGCGGCACGGGCGCCGCCTTTCAGCGCTTCGGTAAACAAGTGGTGTCCCACCGAGCCATCAGCGCCGGCGGCCAACACGTTTCGTTGTCTGTGCAGCAGCCGTTGCGAATACTCATAAGATCGCAGCTCTTCGGCGACATCAACCATGATGTTGCTGTCAGATCCTATCCCCCAGACACCGTTTGCGTTTTTGTAGGTAATGCCGTTAAAGATACCGTCGCCCAGGTTGGCCTCGGTCGACGGGCAAAGGCCAACCACGGCGCCGCTGCGAGCGACTGCTGTAGTTTCTGCATCTGTCATGTGGGTGGCGTGCACTAGGCACCAGCGCGAATCGACATTGAAGTGGTTGAGCAGCCATTGCACTGGGCGCTGGCCGTAGTGCGCCATACAGTCATCGACCTCTTTGGTTTGCTCGGCAATATGGATGTGAATGGGCGCATCGGGGTTGAAGGTGGCCAGGCCATCGAGTAGTTCTTGCAACGATGTCTGAGACACGGCACGCAACGAATGCGGCGCTATCCCGTATCGCAGTCCCGAATGTTGAGGGTGCTGGCGTTGCAGCGCGGTCAACGTGTTCAGCATCCAATCGGGCGAATTCAGAAAGCGGGCTTGGCCGTTTGATGGCGGAGCGTTGCCGAACCCTCCGTACTGATACATGACCGGCAGCAGCGTTAAGCCCATGCCGGTTGCCTCGGCGGCTTCCACCAGACATTGCGCCAGCAGGGTTTGATCACTATAGGGCAGTCCGCCGATATCGTGATGAATGTAATGGAACTCGCAAACCGACGTGTACCCGGCTTGCAGCATTTCGACATACAGCTGACTGGCTACGGCCTTGAGCAGATCGGGGTCGAGCTTTTGTGCAAAGGCATACATCAGGGTGCGCCAGCTCCAGAAGCTGTCTTGTGAGGCCGACCTGTATTCGGTCAACCCGGCCATGGCGCGCTGAAAAGCGTGGGAATGAAGATTGGGCATGCCGGGCAGCAGTACGTCGACAACGGGCCACGCCGGCTGGGGTTGCGCGCTGTCGGGCAACACGGCGGTCAGCAGACCCTCGGCATTCCATTCCAGGGTGACGTTGTTAGCCCAACCCTGGGGTAATAAAGCAGTTTTAGCGAATAGACCATTCATAAGGTCACGTCTCGTATGCGGCAGTGTTGATGGGTGTCGGCGTGGTTTAGGCAGTGCCGGAGGGCGGTTGGCTTGCTTGTATGCAGGCCACCAGTATCAGCCCGTCGGGCTGTGTGGGGCTGGCACGCACATGCGTTGCCTGGTCGGGTAAAGGCACATAATCGAATGTGCTCAGTGTGATCGTGTCGGTGGTTGCGTCGGCACGCTCGACAAGAAGCTGCCAAGCGCCTTTCAGGCAGAAGACCCGATACGTTGTACCTGGTGCGCAAGGCCAGGCCGACGCTGCTGATTCGGCCTGAATGCGCCCTGCCGCTTGGCCACGGCGCAGCATCAGGTTCAGGTCTTGCACCGGCCCGTTCTGCAGCGTGGCATGCAGCGGACGTTCGCCCGCAAAAGGGTAGGGTACGCCGTATTCAAGGGTTTGCCGTTCGCCATCGTTAAAGTTCAGGTTGACGCCCGACCCCTTAACTAGGGTAATGATGCGATCGACGCCGTCGAACGCCGAAAAGTCACCCGCTTGCCCGATGTCGGCCAAGCTGATGCGCCAGACAAAATTATCGAAACCCGCCCCTGACGGGAAGGTTTCGATTTCGCGCGTTTGGCCCTGGCCATTTCGCCAGGGCACGGGGGGCAACTGAAGAACATTAAGAACGCTCATGGCTGACCTTGATGGGGGGTCTGCATGCTTGAACACCCACGATTATTTGATCATGGGCAGTTTAAGACCGTGTTTCTTGGCGCACGCAATCGCGGCTACGTAACCGGCGTCAGCATGGCGCATAACACCCGAACCGCAGTCGTTGATCAGCACGCGGGCCAGGCGTTTCTCTGCCGCGTCGGAACCATCGGCCACAATGACCATCCCGGCATGCTGCGAATACCCCATGCCGACGCCACCCCCGTGGTGCAACGAAACCCAGCTCGCGCCTCCCGCAGTGTTCAGCAGGGCATTGAGCAGGGGCCAATCAGATACCGCATCGGTACCGTCGCGCATGCTTTCGGTTTCTCGGTTGGGGCTGGCCACCGAGCCGGTGTCCAGATGGTCGCGACCGATGACGATAGGTGCTTTCAGCTCGCCCTTGCGTACCATTTCGTTGAAGGCCAGACCCGCCAGGTTGCGTTCGCCCAGGCCCAGCCAGCAAATGCGCGAGGGCAGCCCCTGGAACGCGATGCGCTCTTTGGCCATGTCGAGCCAGCGGCCGACCGCTTTGTTTTCCGGGAACAGTTCTTTAATTTTGGCGTCGGTCTTGTAGATGTCTTCAGGGTCGCCAGACAAGGCTACCCAGCGGAAGGGACCTTTGCCATCGCAGAACAGGGGGCGGATATACGCCGGAACGAAGCCGGGGAAGTCGAATGCATTTTTTACCCCAGCGTCGAACGCGACTTGGCGGATGTTGTTGCCGTAGTCGACCGTAGGAATGCCCATGGCGTGGAAATCGAGCATCGCCTGGACATGGTCAGCGCAGGACAATGTGGCTTGCTTGACCAGTTCGGGGTGCTGCGCGGCGTCTTTCTGGGCGGCTTTCCATTGCTCGACTGTCCAGCCTTTGGGCAAGTAGCCATTGATAAGATCGTGGGCCGAGGTTTGGTCGGTGACCAGGTCGGGGCGGATGCCCCCGGCTTTGGCGCGGCGAACCAGTTCGGGCAAAATTTCGGCCGCGTTGCCTAGCAGTGCGATAGAAATGGCTTCTTTGCGCTCGGTATGGTGTTTGATCAAGGCCAGCGCATCGTCTAGATCTTTGGCTTGCTTGTCGACATAGCGCGTACGCAAACGAAAGTCGATGCTGCTTTGCTGGCATTCAATGTTTAGCGACACCGCGCCGGCCAGTGTAGCCGCCAGCGGCTGTGCGCCGCCCATACCGCCCAGGCCCGCCGTCAGAATCCAGCGTCCGGCCCAGTCGCCGTTAAAGTGCTGGCGCCCGGCCTCGACAAAGGTTTCGTAAGTGCCCTGAACAATGCCTTGGCTGCCAATGTAAATCCAGCTGCCGGCGGTCATTTGGCCGTACATGAACAGGCCTTTGCGGTCCAGCTCGTTAAAGTGTTCCCAGGTGGCCCACTTGGGCACCAGGTTCGAGTTGGCGATCAGCACCCGTGGTGCGTCGGGGTGGGTTTTAAATACGCCGACCGGTTTTCCTGATTGCACCAGCAGCGACTCATCGTCTTCAAGGTCGCGCAGCGAAGCCAGAATCTGGTCATAGCACTCCCAGTTGCGGGCCGCGCGGCCAATGCCGCCGTACACGACCAGGTGCGTCGGGTTCTCTGCCACCTCGGCGTCCAGGTTGTTCTGGATCATGCGATAGGCGGCTTCGGTGACCCAGCTTTTGCAGGTTTTTTCGCTGCCGCGGGGGGCGCGGATGACGCGGCTGGGGTCAATGCGGGGATCGGCGAGGGGGTGGTTGTCTTTTGGGTTGTTCATGATGGCATTCCTTCAGAAACAGGCATAACAGCAGTTGTTGTGGTGTTGGGCCTAGCGTTAGTGCAGGCCCAGATAAGCAGCGACCAGGTCGGGGTCTTGGGCAGCGACTTGGGCGCTGCCCTGCCAGACCGTACGCCCAGACTCGAGCACGCAGATGTCGTCTGCAATTTTCAGGACACGGTCAGTGTTTTGTTCGACCAGCAAAATCGCCATGCCTTTGCCCTTCAGGGCGTCGAGTGCGTGGTAGCAAAGGTCAATAACTTTAGGCATTAGACCCAGCGAAAGCTCGTCGATGAGAATGACTTTCGGTCGGGTCATCAGCGCGCGCCCGATGGCGAGCATTTGTTGCTCGCCGCCTGACAGGTTGCCCGCCAACGACGTTAGCCGTTCGCCCAATCGGGGAAATAGCGACAGTACGAAGTCGCGGTCTTCGGCAAAATCGCTTTTGGGGCGGATCAGCCCGCCAACCCGCAGGTTGTCTTCAACGCTGAGGTCTTTGAACAAGCGCCGCCCTTCGGGCGAAATAGCCAACCCGCGCCGGACGCGTTCGTAGGCCGGCAGTTGGCTGATGTCTTCGTCGTTGAAAACAATACGACCACCGTTAAGTTGGACGTGGCCGGCCAGGCACATGAGCGTGGATGACTTACCGGCGCCGTTGGCACCCAGTAAGCCGGTGATCGTGCCGGGGCGCAGCGACAACGATATGCCGTGTACGGCTTCGAAGGCGCCGTAGCCACAAGAAAGATCTTTGATATCAAGCATGGGCGTCTCCGGTTTCGGTATCGCTGGCTTCGGTACTTTCGGCCCCAAGGTAGGCCGCCCGTACGTTGGGCTGGGCCATGACTTCGCGCGGCGCACCACTGGCGATTTTTCGACCGTTGTCGAGCACGACCAGGCGCTGGCAGATACGCATGACTTCGCTCAGGTTGTGTTCGATAAGAATGATGGTGACGCCTTGCTGATTGACCTCGGCAATGGTGTCGGCCAGGGTACGCGCCTCTTTTGAGTTCAGCCCGGCCAGCGGTTCGTCGAGCAGCAAAAGTTCGGGGTCGAGCGCCAGCGCACGCGCCATTTCCATGCGCTTGAGCACGCCTAAGGGCTGGATGCCCGGCATTTGGTCAGCCAGGTGCGCGATGCCCACGCGTTCGAGCATGGTTAGGGCACGAGTGCGTTCGGCCTGGGCTGACACATGCAGCAGGGCTTTAAGGGGTGATTGCGTGTAGCGGCTGCCGGCCGCCAGTGCGACGTTGTCGAGGATGGAAATTTCGCGAAATGGCCGGACCAGTTGTTGCGACAGCGACAGGCCTTTGCGGATGCGCTGATGAACCGGCAAGTTGCTGATATCTTTGCCATTGAGGACGACGCGACCAGCAACGGGCTTCACCACGCCAGTGATGCTGCGCATAGCGGTGGTCTTACCTGCCCCGTTGGGGCCGATCAGGCCGAGAAGTTCGCCGCGCTCTGCCGTGAACGACACGTTGTCGACGGCGACCAGCCCGCCAAATTGGACGGTTACCCCGGACACTTCAAGCAAATGCGTGTGCTGCGTCATGTGGCACCCCCTGTGACGGGCTTATTGAACCGGCGCCACACAGCGCGAACGATACCTGCCACGCCGTTGGGCGAAAAACGCATCATCAGGAATAACAGCCCGCCGTAGACCAGCAGTTTGTAGTCGCCAATGACCTGGAACCAGGCAGGTAGCGCAGATAACACCGCAGCACCGAAAATGACGCCGGGTACCGAGCCGATGCCCCCGAATACGACCATGGACAGCACGGTGACTGATTCGATAAAGCCGAAGCTATCGGGGCCAATGTAATTGAAGTGCTGCGCATACAAGCCGCCCGACAACCCGGCCAGCGCGGTGCCCATGGCAAAGGCGGCCAGCTTGTAGCGAGGCACGTCGATGCTGAGTACGCGCATGGTGTCTTCGTCTTCGGCAATGCCGTTGAACACTCGGCCCATCCAGGATTTTTTAATGTACAGGCAAAAGGCGGCAACCAGCGCGGCCAGGACGACGGCAAAAACCATGAATTCGGGCTTGCTGAAGCCCGACGATGGGAAGCCCGACAGGCCCATTTCACCACCCAGCCAGTCTTGCTGACGCACAATGCCCACAAACAAGAAGACGACGCCCATGGTGGTAATGGCCAGGAAGTCGTGTCGCACACGAAGGCTGGCCAGCCCGACGATAGCGCCGACTAAGCCCGCCAGCAACATGGCGACGGGCAAGGTCAGCAGGAAAGGCACACCGGCATTGCACAGCATGACCGAGGTGTACGCCCCGATGCCCAGAAACGCCGAGTGCCCTAAGCTGATTTGCCCGCAAAAGCCGGTAATGAGGTTAAGCGACAGCGCAAACAAGACGCTGATGGCCATGGAGGTAATAAGGGATATTTCGTAAGCCATGATCTGTCTCCTTAGCGCTTGGCAAACAGCCCCTGGGGCCGGATCATGAGAACCAGAATCAGGAAGGCGAAGGCGATGGCGTCACGGTCGACGAACTGGCTGAGGTAGATGGCGCCGAAGGCTTCGGTTACCCCAAGCACCAGGGCGGCCAGCAGGGTGCCGCGTACCGACCCCATGCCGCCCAGCACAATAATGGCCAGACCTTTGTACGAAGGCACGCTGCCCATGGTGGGCTCGACCAGATTATTGAGCATGCCCATCCAGACGCCCGCAAAGCCGGCCAATGCCGAACCGACGAAGAAGTTCAGGTCGCGTACTGTGCGCAGACGGATGCCGAACGATTCGGCCATTTGCGGATCGGTGACGGTGGCTTGGCAGGCAATGCCAATGCGGGTCTTGACCTGCAGGTAGCCCAACACGGCAATAATGGCAACCGTACTGAGTGTGGCCAGGATTTCGGCCTGCGAAAACTGTAAGCCGCCGAACAGGGGGATATGTTCTTGCAAGGGTTGAACCGCATACGACAGCCCCATGGCGCCGAACAAAATGCGGAAACCTTCTTCGAAGGCGATGTACAAGCCGATGGAGGCGATGAGGGCCACATAGGGCGGCTGTTTAAGAATGGGTTCGTAGCACAGGCGGTACATGGCGACACCGACCAGGCCGGCCAGCAACATGGCGGCTACAAAAGCCAGCGGCAAGCTGCCGGTGCTGTTATAGACCAGCACACTGACGTAGCCGCCTAATGTGAATAAGGCGGCGTGGGCAACGTGCAGGATGCGCAACAGTCCGTAGACCAGCGTTAGCCCCAGGGCGATGAGTGCATACAGACTGCCTTGCACCAGGCCTTGGGCAACGAGCTCGACAAAGAGCATGTTGACTCCAGATTCAGGAAGGGAAAAGAGGCCCCACCGAGGCGGGCGGGGCCGACGGGCTTACTTGCTGTCTTTGGTGGGGGCAGCCAGCAAGACAGGGTCGTGAATGACGGAGTGGCGTGCCCAGTAACCATTTTTGATGGTCTGGACCTGGACGTCTTTGTTGACTTCGTGCAGGTCGTTGAACTCGAGCTTGCCGATAGGCATTTCGTATGAGCCACTGGCGATTGCGTCGCGCAGTTCTGCACCGCCTTTACCGCCTGTTTTTTTCAGCCCTTCGATCAGGATGGACATGGCGCTGTAAGTAGAGGCGGCCACCATATCGGCCCCGAAACCCGCTTTGGCGCGGAAGTCTTTCAAGAAGGCTTGTGTGACGGGTGATGCCGATTCGCGATCGAGCGAGGTGGTGACCAACGTGCCTTCTGCAGCAGGGCCGGCGATTTCAATGAACTTGTCGCTGTCGTAGCCTTCTTGGCCAATGATGGGAGCCGTGATGCCGGCGGCGCGCATTTGAGACACCAGCGGGCCTGCGTTGAAGAAATAGCCGGATGCGTAGATGACTTCGGGGTTATCGCTTTTTACCTTGGCGATAAGCGGGCCAAACTGGCGGTCTTTGATACCGTATTCGTATTCGTTGACGATGTTGAGATCGAACTTTGGTGCGGCGTCTTTGAAGCCGTTGGCCAGTGCCTGACCGAAGTCGTTTTTAAGGGTGACCAGAACAACGCGTTTTTTGCCGAGGTTGTCGACCAGTTTTGCGCCGGCGCGGCCCTGGACCTCGCCCATGGAGGACACGCGGAACATGTAGTCGCCGGTGCGGGTGACGCTGGGGTCGATGGAGTAGGCGACCACATACGGTACTTTGGCGTTTTGGAAGATGCTGGCTGCTGCGCGTGTCGAGGCTGAATATGAGCCCGAGACGGCGCCTACAACCTCGTCTTTTTCCGTCAGTTTGGTGGCAGCCGGAATGGCGTCTTTGGGTGAGGCCTGGTCGTCGTAAACGATGAGATCTATTTTTTCGCCATTGATACCGCCGCTTGCGTTGGCTTTTTCAACGGCCAACTGTGCGCCGGTAAGGGCAGAGTTACCGTCGGCTGCGGCAAAGCCGGTAAGCGGTACGTTAATGCCGATTTTGATATCGGCCAGCGCCGAGGTGGTGCCGAAAGCAGCGCATACGGCCAGGGCGAGTGAAAACTTGCGGGTAAGCGAATAGCGTTTCATGTTGTCTCCTTGGTTATGAAAATAAGTGTTTCGCTACACTTTTTTTTCTATCATAATTTGTCTATACAACTTTGCAAAGCCTATTTGCAAAAAAAATTTTCCGGGTGAAAATCCCGATCTTTTATTTATGCAGTGCCTGCCCGTCGGGGAATGGAGCGAACGTATGTCTGAACAGGAAGTCCCGCTTTATCAACGGATTAAGGACTATCTGTTGACTGAAATACAGGCGGGCAAGTGGCGCGAGGGGGAGGTCATCCCGCCAGAAGTTTCGTTGGCGCGCCAATTTGGTGTGTCGCGCATGACGGTGAATCGGGCAGTGCGAGAGCTGACGACCGAAAATATTTTGAAGCGTATTCAAGGGTCGGGCACCTATGTGGCGCACCGCAAGTATCAGGCCACCCTGGTGGCTATCAAAAACATTGCCGACGAAGTGCGCAGTCGAGCTCATCGGCACAGCAGTCAAGTGTTGTTACTTGAAAGTGCACCTGCGTCCGAGGCGCAGACGGTGCAGTTCGAGGTGCAGCCGGGTCACCTCTTATTTCATTCCATCATTGTTCATTTCGATAACCAGACGCCCATCCAGTACGAAGATCGTTGGGTCAACGCTGCGGTTGCCCCCGACTATATGACACTGGATTTTTCGGTCTCTACGCCGAATGAGCATTTGATGCGCGTGGCGCCCTTGCAAGGCGTGCGCTATTGCATCGAGGCGGTCAACGCACCCGCTGATATTGCCGCTCATTTGCATGTGCCGGAACATGAGGCATGTTTGGTTCTGTACCGAACGACGTTGGCGCTGGACCAGGTCGCTTCGGTGGCGACGATGTGGTACCCAGGTAGCCGCTATCAGTTCGAGGGCCGGCTGTAGTCAGGTTTACGAGGTGGCAGGGGCTTGTGTTGGGCAGCCGTGCCGCCCGTTGCCGCTTGTTTCTGAAATTTAGTCTGGTGCCGAAATATTCAACGGCGTAGCACCGCATTCCTGCACCAGCTTGGCATCGTGGCTGGCAAACAGCACCACACGATCGCGACCCCAGGTTTTGAAAACGTCGGCCAGTACGGCACAGGAGGCCGAGTCCAGTCCGCTGCTCGGGCCATCGGCAACCACCACGGTCGGGTTGCCCAACGCTGCAGCGGTCAAGTAAACCTTGCGGCGCATCCCCGTCGACATTTGTTCAAAACGTTTGTCCAGGTGCTCTGTCAGTTCAAACCGCGACGCAAGCTCAATCACACTGTCGTCGATCGCTACATTTTTTTCCGCGGCGACACGCTCCAGCAGTGCCCGTCCGGTCATGTCCGGAAACTGCAGGCAATCGTCGGGGATGTAGGCCAGGCGCAGTTTTGCTTCGCGCGGTGCTTTTTTTAACGAATGCCCGTCAACCCAGACGTCGCCCGAGCTGGGCGCCATCGCACCCGCAATAATAGCCAGCAAGCTGGTCTTTCCTGTGCTTTCTTCTTCGCACAGGGCCACGCAGCCCGGTTCGAAGCTACGGTTCAGCCCCTCGAATACAAGGTGATCGTCATAGCGTTTGGTTAGGTTTTCGATGCGTAACATGTGAGTCATTTGCTTAATTTCGTTTATCGCTCGGGCCCAGTAAATGCTTTGCCATGGCCGAAATGGCCGCTTCTACCGTCGGGCTATAGCCTTGCCATTGACAGGCCAGCATCAGGTTTCGGGGCAGGCTGAAGTCTTCGACCAGCCAACCCTGAGTGCAATGCCCTTGATCATCGTGGGCGACTTGCTGTCGCAGGTCGCCCGCCCACGGGAAATACGCCCAGACGGGTTTACCCAAAGCCACGGCAACGCCCACTTCAAACACTGTGCCGGAATCGGGTTCGGCGCCTCGAAACGGTTCGAGGTTGGCGACAACCCCGTCTGCCTGCGCGATCATGCGCATATTGGCTTGTGCAATGGCCGATGCAGTTTGCTGCGGTGTCGCCGCTGGCGCAATCTCGTTATCCAGCGGGTACAGGCCGATCAGACCTTGTTGTTGGCAAAGGGCTTGTAAATGTTTGCCCCAGACGTGGCTATCGGGGCGAAACACATCAGGGCCGGCCAGATATACTTTTTTCACAATGGGTGTTCTGTTGGGTTGAGTGTGTTAATAGTGTGTTGCTGCAGTCTTTGGGTGCCCTTGCTTTTGCAGCAGGCGCTGACCATTTTAGGCCAGTATCGGGCGCGTGTAGGTGCTAAGCTTGCAGCGTAAAACGTGAGGTTTAAAAAATGAATTGTCGTCAAATTTTTGCGGGTTGTCTTATTGCAATCTTGGCCATCGCGCCGGGTCTATCGGCGGGCGCTGACGCGGCGGGTAATACGCCGTTGCATGTTGCAGCGGCTAAAAATGACATTGTCAGCCTTAAACAGCTGTTGGCCGATGGCGTCAGTGTCGACGCCCGCAATGACAACGGCGAGACTGCGCTTTTGGTGGCGACTCACGCCAACCTGGTCGACGCGGCTGCCGCATTGATTAATGCCGGAGCCGACGTCAACGCCAAAGACCGCATCAACGACAGCCCCTATCTTTATGCTGGCGCCCGCGGGCATCTCGACATTCTGAAGATGGCCTTGTCGCATGGTGCCGACTTAAAAAGCACCAATCGTTACGGCGGTACGGCACTTATTCCGGCGGCCGAACGTGGCCATGTCGATACGGTACGCACTTTGATCGAGGCGGGCGTAGACGTAGACCATGTTAATCGGCTGGGGTGGACTGCGCTTCTAGAGGCAATCATTCTTGGCGCTGGCGGCGAGCCGCACCAGCAAATTGTGGCGCTTCTGATCAACGCCGGGGCCGATGTCAATCTTGCCGATGACAAAGGTGTTACGCCGCTGCAGCACGCGCGTTCACGTGGCTATAAAGAGATCGAAAGCATGCTGAAAGCTGCCGGAGCCCGTTGAGCGTGTCCAGTATCCATAACGCTCAACCAGCACCGTCAGCGTCAACGGCTGTCCTTTTGGCTGCAGTTGTTCTTATCGGTCTTAACTTGCGGCCCTTCATCACGGGGGTAGGGCCTCTGGCCGCCGATATCAGCCAGGCCACCGGCCTCGATTTAAAAGGCATTTCGCTGCTTACCCTGGTACCCATGCTGCTGATGGGTGTCTTTGCATTTGCCGGCCCTGTGCTGCAAGCGCGTATCGGCGGGCGTCTTTCCATGGTGATCGCCCTAGTGTTGCTTGTGGCCGGTTCGTTCTTGCGTTTGTTTACCACCAATGGCTGGCAGTTGATCGGTACGGCGGCTTTACTTGGCCTCGGTGCCGCAGTTGTGCAGGCCGTACTTCCTGGGGTTATTAAACGTCAATTGCCACAGCGTGTCGGCATGGTAATGGGGCTGTATTCTGCCATGTTGATGGGCGGCGGTGCGTTGGGGGCGCAAGTATCGCCCTGGGTGGCTACAGCTACTGGCAATTGGCATGTCGGACTCGCCTGGATGGCATTGCCGGCGGCCGTAGCGCTGTTGCTTGTAGCTCGCTACTTACCTCGCGATGTTCCCGTTTTTCCGGCCCGTCTGTCATTGTCCGCCTATCTTCGCCGGCCCCGCGTCTGGCTGCTGATGGTTTGTTTTGGGCTGGTCAACGGGGGATACTCAACGGCGGTAGCGTGGCTGGCGCCTTTCTACCGAGAATTTGGATGGAGCGCCTCTGCCAGTGGCAGTTTGCTGGCGTATATGTCGGTTTGCCAGGCAGTAACGGCCCTAACGCTACCTATACTCGCTCGAAAAGGAAAAGATCGTCGGCCCTGGTTGGCGCTGGTGCTGGCCATGCAGGCGATTGGCTTTGCAGGGCTGGCCTTTTGGCCATTGGCGGCGCCACTGATCTGGTCCATGCTGCTGGGGGCCGGTCTGGGCGGATGTTTTGCCTTGTCGCTTATTGTGGCGCTCGATCACCTGCCCGATCCCACTCAAGCTGGCACGCTGTCGGCTTTGATGCAAGGCGGCGGCTTTCTTATTGCCGCTATGCCGCCCTGGATTGTCGCAGCGCTGCACGAGTCCACTGGCGGCTTCGGCGCCGGCTGGGCAATGCATCTGGGTTGCGTCGTTGTAGTGGCCGCGTTGTATTGGCAAGTATCGCCCGCAAGTTATGCCCGAAGTATGAATATGGCGGGCAAGGGCGCGGCTGTTTGAGTGGGCGTTTTCGACCCATTGGGTCGAGCCCACGAGTTCCGCGCTCGCCACGGGCAAGGTCTGGACGCTGGGAAGCCCCTTAGGGCCATGCGATGCGTGGCAAGACCTGTCTTGCAAAGGTCCCGCCTCAATACTCAGAAAAACCCGCGCCCAACAAAAGCCCACAAAGAAAAAGGGCCTTCCCGAAGGAAGGCCCTTTTAAATATGGCGCGGCTGGCAGGATTCGAACCCACGACCCCTTGGTTCGTAGCCAAGTACTCTATCCAACTGAGCTACAGCCGCTGTAAAGAAGCGAAACTATAACATAACTTTTTTGCGGTGTCATGTAAAAGCCAGAAAAATTTTTTGTTTTTATTTTCCGGCCTGTGTCTTTTGAACACAGAAGTTTCACGAAGGGCGCAACTATAACAAAAAAATCGGCCCTGCGCGCCAGTCCTGCAAAATAATTTGCATCCGCCGCACTCAGACCCCTTCCTTCCTATAATTGCCCCCATCAAATAAACACCCAGTACACAGGCGGCTGCATGTCGCCTTGTGCATCAAGACAATATCGGGGGCCGCCTTGACCAACCTATCCAAAATGACCTGCATCGAAGACCTGCATCGTGCTGCCAAGCGTCGTGTCCCCCGCATGTTTTACGAATACGTTGCTGCTGGGTCCTGGACAGAAAGCACCTTGCACGCCAACGAAGCCGATCTTCAGCGCATCAAGTTTCGCCAGCGCGTGGCCGTGGATATCGAACACCGTAGTATTCGTAGCACCATGCTGGGCCACGACGTGGCTATGCCCGTTGCCATTGCGCCCACTGGGCTGACCGGCATGTTGCATGCCGACGGCGAAATGCTGGCCGCCCGCGCCGCCAATAAATTCGGTATTCCGTTTACGCTGTCCACCATGAGTATCTGCTCTATTGAGGATGTGGCCGAATTTACGCAGGCGCCATTCTGGTTTCAACTGTATGTCATGCGCGACAAAGACTTCATGAAAAGCCTCATTCAGCGCGCGAAGGCAGCCCAATGCTCCGCGTTGGTGGTTACCCTTGACCTCCAAGTCATGGGTCAGCGTCACAACGACATTAAAAACGGCCTGACCGCGCCGCCAAAGCCCACCTTACGCAACCTGCTGAACCTGGCCACTAAACCGCACTGGTGCTTGGGCATGGCGCAAACACAGCGTCGTACCTTCCGTAATATCGTGGGTCATGCCAAAGGTGTTACCGACGTCTCATCGCTGGGTGCCTGGACAGCCGAGCAGTTCGACCCCCGCCTGAACTGGGACGATATCAAGCGCATCAAAGAGCTTTGGGGGGGCAAGCTCGTGCTCAAAGGCGTCATGGAAGTTGAGGATGCCCAAGCTGCAGCCGATGCTGGCGCCGATGCCATCGTCGTATCCAACCATGGTGGTCGTCAGCTGGATGGTGCGCCGTCGCCTATTGAGGTACTGCCTGAAATTGTCAGTGTGGTCGGCAATCAGACTGAGGTCTGGATGGACAGCGGGATAAGGTCGGGTCAAGACGTGTTGCGCGCCATTGCCCTGGGTGCCAAAGGCACCATGATCGGTCGCTCGTTCTTATATGGCCTGGGCGCCGCCGGTGAGGCCGGCGTTACCCGTTGCCTTGAAATTATGGCCAAAGAGCTTGACCTGACCATGGCCTTTTGTGGTCATAACGACATTAACCGCGTCAACGCCGATATTTTGCGGCGTTGAACGCGGTACAGGTTGGTGCCGGTTAGTGGTGGTCCAACTTTTTGTCGGTAAACAGCCAGTCGCGTAATTCTTTGTCAAACACTGGGTCGCGGCGGCGAATCCATTCTAGGGTCATGGCTGCGTGCTCTTTTTCTTCGTCGCGGTTGTGTTCAAGAATCGCTTTGAGTTCAGGGTCTTTACAGGCATCGACGCGCTGGTTGTACCAGTCGACGGCCTCGAGCTCTTCCATGAGCGAAACAATAGCGCGATGCATGTCGCGCGTTTCGTTGCTAAGTTCGGATACGGGTTCGTGATAGCCTTCATTTGACATCTGTAGCTCCTTTATTCGAGCCTTAAAAATAGCACAAACCCAAGGTATAGTGACTTCCATACCCCGGATCCGCCCGGGGCCGAAAGGCGCGCCATGACCCTGGACCAAACCCTGATTCTGTGTATTTTGCTCGTAACCATCGGCTTGTTTCTATGGGGGCGCTGGCGTCACGACATGGTCGCTACTGGCGCGATGCTGGCGTGTGTGTTTACCGGTCTGGTCAATCCATCCGACGCCTTTGCCGGGTTCGGGCATACCGCGGTGGTTACAGTAGCCTGTGTGCTGGTGCTGAGCAGTGCGTTGCAGTCGTCCGGCGCGGTCGATGTCTTGACCACGACTTTGCTGCCTGCCAAAGCAGGCCCCATGCTTAGCATTGCAGCGCTTACGGCATTGGCTGCGTTCTTGTCGGGCTTCATGAACAACGTGGGAGCGCTGGCGTTGCTCATGCCGGTGGCCATTCAGGTTGCGAGCCGTTTGTCGCTAGCGCCGGGGCAAGTGCTCATGCCGCTAGCGTTCGGCTCCATTCTGGGGGGCACCACAACCCTTATCGGTACGCCGCCCAACCTCATTATTTCGGGCTTTCGCGATTCGGCTGGGTTAGGTACTTTTGCCATGTTTGACTTCAGGCCGGTGGGCGTAGGGGTGACCGTGGTCGGGGTCGTGTTTATCGCCTTACTGGGTTGGCGTTTGGTTCCGGTTCGCGAGAAAGCCGGTATCGAGGGTTTCGAAACCGAGGCCTACATGACCGAAGCCCGAGTGCCTGAAGAAAGCAAACTGGCCGGCAAATCCTTGCGCGAGCTCGATACCGAGTTTGACGAGCTGGATGCCCAGATTATCGGGCTGGTGCGCAACGAGGTTCGCATGATGGCGCCTAGCGCCGCACGGGTTGTGCGTGCTAACGATATTCTGGTGATTGAAACTGATGCCGAGCGCCTGGCCGATGTCCTGTCTCGATTCGGGCTGGTGCTTGAAGAGGCTCAGTCCAATCAGGTAGACGATGAGTCGCAGGCCGATGACGCTGACGGTCAGAGCCTTGCAGCCGAGAAGAGGCGTAAAAGTTTGGTTCAAGACAATCCGACCGACCCAGCCGAAGAAGGGTCCGCCGATCGTCCGGAAGAGTTTGTCTTGCAAGAGTTGGCTGTTTTGCCCACTTCCGAACTGGTCAATCGTTCGGCCAGCGACCTGTTGCTGCGCACGCGTTATGGCATTAACCTGCTGGCAGTATCACGTCAGGGGCAGCGGCTTACCACCCGTCTGAGAACCCTGAGGTTGCGTGCTGGTGATCTGCTGTTGTTGCAGGGCCCTTCGGAGGCTTTGGGCGGGTTTGCCGGAGCCATGGGCGCAGTGCCGTTGGCGCAGCGCAATGTGCGTATTCCAGACAAGCGTAATGCTGTCTTGTCCTCCGTCATTATGGGTCTGGCAGTGCTGTCGGCCGCGTCGGGGTGGGTGTCGGCGGCCATCGCCTTTGCAGCCGGGGTTCTGGCGTCTATGGTGTTTCGTACCGTGTCGTTGCGCTCTGTTTACGAGCAGGTCGATTGGCCGGTTATCGTGCTACTGGCCATGTTGCTGCCTGTGGCAGGCGCCATGCAAAGCACCGGGGCGGCCGGCGTAGTCGCCGGTTTTTTGCTTGATCATCTGGCGCGCGGGGATGCCGTGGTGGCGCTTGTCGTTGTATTTGTGACCACCATGCTTCTGACCGACTTAATGAATAACGCCGCAACCGCGGCCGTATTGGCGCCTATTGCGCTAGGTGCGGCGCAGCAGCTAGGTGTCAATCCCGATACTTTTCTGATGGCCGTCGCCATTGGGGCGTCTTGTGCTTTTATGACGCCCATCGGTCACCAGAACAACACCCTTATTCTCGGGCCCAGTGGTTTTCGTTTTGGCGATTACTGGCGGATGGGCCTACCACTGGATATATTAGTCATAGCAACCGCTGTGCCGCTGTTGTTGTGGGTCTGGCCTTTAAAAGGGTAACTATGCAAGATCCGTCGGATCGGCCATCGTCGGCCAGTACACGCGAACCAACGCAGGTCGGTTCGGCTAACGCTGGCCAGCCTGGCTTTGTCGAGCGTGTCATGCCCGGGCTGCATGCGCTTTTGCATTACAACCGGGCCTGGCTTAAAAGCGATATTGTCGCCGGCTTGGTGCTGGTGACTATTCTGGTACCGGTGGGTATTGCTTATTCGGCGGCGGCAGGTTTGCCCGGCGTTTACGGTTTGTATGCCACCATAATCCCGCTGTTTGTCTACGCCTTGTTTGGGCCGAGTCGTATTCTGGTGCTGGGACCCGATTCTGCGCTGGCTGCAGTAATTTTTGCCGTGGTTGTCCCGTTGTCTGGCGGCGATCCTGCCAAGGCCGTGGCATTGGCAGGGGCTATGGCTATCGCCGCGGGTGTCACCTCGTTGCTTGCCGGCTTCATCAAACTGGGGTTCGTGACCGATCTGTTGTCCAAACCCATACGCTATGGCTACATGAACGGCATTGCGATTGTGGTCATGGTCAGCCAGGCGCCCACGTTGTTCGGCTTCACTGTCGATGCCGACAATATCATCGGCAAGTTTATCGGCTTTGTCGCAGGGGTGGCTCAGGGTAAAACGCATTGGCCTACGCTGGCCATTGGGGCTGGGGCGTTGGCGCTCATTGCCCTGTTGCGTCGCAACTTGCGTATTTCAGGCATTTTGGTGGCTGTATTGGCCGCTATGCTAACGGTCGGTTTATTCGATCTCGACCAGCACGGTATCGCCGTATTGGGGGCATTACCCCAAGGTTTCCCTGCGTTCACTGTGCCGCTTATTCCTTTGACCGATCTTTTTCAGGTGGCCATCGGGGGCGCCGTTGCTGCTGTGCTGGCCTTTTCGGAAACCAGCGTGCTGTCGCGCACGTACGCCATGAAAACCGGTGACCCGGTTAACCCGGATAAAGAAATGATTGGTCTTGGGGCGGCCAATTTGGTCACTGGCTTTTTTCAGGGTTTTCCGGTTAGCAGTAGCGCATCGCGCACGCCGGTTGCCGATGCCGCCGGCGCCAAAACCCAACTGGCTTGCGTTGTGGGTGCGTTTGTCGTTTTGCTGCTGATTGTTTATGGGCCCAATCTGCTGAAGACCTTGCCTGATGCCGTGTTGGCCGCTGTGGTGATTGCATCCATGGTCGGGTTGATGGATTTGAAAAGTCTGGTTCGTATCTATCGTATGCGTCCGGCCGAGTTCTGGCTTTCGGTAGGGTGCTCGGCAGGTGTAATTGTGCTGGGTACCATTGAAGGTATCGGGTTGGCTGTGGTTATCGCGTTGGTGGCTTTTGTATGGGAAAGCTGGCGGCCTTATTCGGCCATTTTGTCGCGTGTAGATGGTCTGAAGGGCTATCACGACATTAGCCGGTACCCGCAAGGACGCCGAATTCCCGGTCTGGTCTTGTTCCGTTGGGACGCGCCTTTGTTTTTTGCCAATGCCGAACTGTTTTCTATGCGGGTGCTCGATGCGATTGAGTCCTCACCTACGCCTACACGTTGGCTGATCGTGGCGGCCGAACCAGTGACCAGTGTCGATGTGACGGCTGCCGATGTATTGTCTGAACTTAAAGAAAGGTTGGACGCACGAGGCATCGTGCTGGCGTTTGCCGAAATGAAAGACCCGGTGAAAGATGACCTGAAAGCCTTAGGGTTGTTTTCCAGGTTCGAAAAAGATCATTTTTTTCCGACCTTGGGGCAGGCGGTGAACGGGTATCTTGAAGAAAACGGTGTGTCCTGGACAGACTGGGATGAAGACCGTCCTGCAGGTGAGGGGCCGGTTTAAGTTAGGCGCCATGCACCGGCAGGGGGGCGTATGCCCCCCTTGTCCGGCGTACGCTCTTGTTATTGCGCCATGGCCCGGATACGGGCACGCAGGGCCGCTTTGCGGCCGATAGGCAAGAAAGACGCCACAATACTGTTGTCGGCCAGTTGCGCTAATTCGCTGCGCGACAGTTTCAAGGATTTTGCGACCGCACGGTAGTTGTCGGCCACATAGCCGCCAAAGTAGGCAGGGTCGTCGGCATTGATCGTGACCAGTACGCCTTGACGCAAAAAACGCGCCAGATTGTGCTCGGCCATGTCGTCGACCACGCATAACTTCAGGTTCGACAGCGGGCACACCGTAAGCGGTATTTGCTCGTCAATTAAGCGCTGCATGAGTACCGGGTCTTCTTCGCTGCGCACGCCATGGTCAATGCGCTGGACGTGCAACAAGTCGAGTGCGTCGGATACATACTGCGCGGGGCCTTCTTCGCCGGCATGAGCAACCAGCTGGAAGCCCAGATCTTTGCAGCGCTGGAAAACACGTGCGAATTTTTCAGGCGGATTGCCCACTTCGGCAGAGTCCAGACCAATAGCGACCCAGACGTCGTCGTAGGCTTGGCGCAGGGGCAAAGCGGCCTCGAGTGTTTCGAAGGCCGACGCTTCAGACAGATGTCGCAGAAAGCTCATGATCAGGTAGCCGCTCAGCCCCGTGTCGCGCTGCATATCGCGTACTGCGTTGGCAATACCGGCAAAGACAGTTTCTATTGCGATGCCGCGTTCGGTATGAGTCTGCGGGTCGAACATGATTTCGGCATGACAGACGCCGTCGGCGTGGGCGCGTTTCAAGTACGCCATCGTCATGTCGTAAAAGTCTTGCTCGGTGATCAGAACGCTGGCACCGGCGTAATACAGGTCAAGAAACGATTGCAGGTCGGTAAAGGCATAAGCGTCCCGCAGTGACTGAACCGAGTCATAGGGCAGCGAAACGTTGTTGCGCTGGGCCAGTTCGAAGATCAGTTCGGGCTCAAGCGTGCCTTCGATGTGCAGGTGCAGCTCTGCCTTGGGCAGGGCTACGATGTAATCGTCGAGGTCGGCGTGAGGAATCATGTGTTTTCTCTGTTGTTATCGCGTTCTAAAAAATCGGGCGCTTAGCGGCGAAAGCGCCACGCTGCCATGGCAACCATAACCCATGCAGCAATAAATGCAACGCCACCAATAGGCGTAACCGCACCAAGCGTTCGGATGCCGGTCAGCGCCAGTATATAAAGGCTGCCGCTAAAAATAATGACGCCGGCAAACATGACCAGGCCGGCGGCCAGCAACAGTTTTGATGCAAAGTGGGGGGCAAGGGCGGCAACGCCCAACATACCCAGCCCATGTATCATTTGATACAGTACGGCTGTTTGCCATACCGCCAGCATGTCGGCAGATAGCCAGGCTTTTAGGCCATGCGCACCAAACGCGCCTGCGCCCACGCCAGTCATCAGGCAAAGGGCGGCCAATAAAACAAGGTGACGGTCACTCATGGTTTCTCTCCTGCAATTGTCGTTATGTTAACCGCGAGGCGTGCTTCGCGCAGGCAGGCTCCGCCTGCATTGTCGGTCGCTCGTGCCCTGGTGCGGTTGCCTAAAAAGCTGACGCGCGCCGTTTTGTGGGTTGGCCTGCTTGCTCTTACCGCCTGCTCACCGCAGCCGGTCAATAGTCCATATCCCGAACAGCAACTTTCTGAAAACGTTTTGTATACGGCGTTTTCCCAGCGTTCGCCTAAGTATCTCGACCCGGCAAGCTCTTACTCGACCGACGAAACGCCGTTTACCTATTCGATTTACGAGCCCTTGTATGGCTATCACTACCTAAAACGGCCCTACGAACTGATACCGCGTACGGCAGTCGATATTGCCACCCCGCAGTACTTCGACGCTAATGATCAGCCGCTGCCTCCCGACGCCCCAGGCGAGGCTATTGCCTACAGCGTGTACAACATCAGTCTGCAGTCGGGCATTAGGTTTCAGCCGCACCCTGCGTTTGCGCGTGATACCGACGGCAGCTACCTTTATTGGCCATTGTCTGCAGACGGTCTGAAAGACCGCTACGCCGTTACCGACTTCGAAGTAACAGCAACGCGTGAACTGACGGCGCATGACTACGTGTACGCGATTCGGCGCTTGGCCAGCCCGCGCGTGGTCTCGCCGGCTTTTGGCGTGTTGTCGTCTCATATAGTGGGGCTTACCGATTACGCGGCTCGGTTGAAACAGGCAGATGCTGCCTTGAAGGCCGAGCAGGGTGACGGCGCCTGGCTTGATTTGCGTGCTCATGGGTTTGACGGTGTTAAGGCGCTTGATGACCGCACGCTGCAAATTCGGGTCAAGGGCAAGTATCCGCAATTTAAATATTGGCTGGCCATGACGTTTACGGCGCCGGTACCCTGGGAAGCCGATCGGTTCTATCACCAGCCAGGCATGGCGCAACATAATTTGTCCTTGAACACCTGGCCGGTCGGTACCGGTCCTTATATGTTGGTTGAGTCCATTCAAAATCGTCGGCACGTCATGGCGCGTAACCCCAATTTCAGGGGTGAGCCCTACCCGTGCGAAGGTACGCCAAAAGATCAAAAAGCCGGCTTGCTGGCCGACTGCGGTCAAATGACGCCGTTTATCGATCGCATCGAGTTCTCGCTCGAAAAAGAAAGCGTTCCGCTGATGGGTAAGTTTTTGCAAGGCTATTACGACATTCCCGAGGCTGACGGCGGCAACTACGGCGTGGCCATGCGGGTGGCGGCCAGCGATTCGGCAGAGAAGGCTGCGCTTTATGCCGATCACGGGTTGCAGTTGTTGGCCTCAACCGAGGCGCAAATTACGTATCTTGGTTTTAACTGGCTGGATCCGGTGGTGGGGCAGGGCGATACCCCCGAACAGCAAGAAAAGAACCGAAAGCTGAGGCAGGCCATCAGCATCGCGTTTGACTGGGAACAATTCATCTCTATTTTTCTGAACGACCAGGGTGAGGTTGCCTATGGCCCAGTGCCGCCTGGCATCGCCGGTTATGAAGGTTTGCCTCAGGGGCTGAACCGCCAGGTTTATCGCTGGGAAGACGGGCGTGCTGTTCGCCGCAGTCTTGACGAGGCGCGTCGGTTACTGGCCGAGGCCGGCTACCCCGATGGCCGACATGTCGATACGGGCGAACCGCTGGTGTTGTATTTCGATTCGTCCGCGGGGATGGGCTCCAATGCCACCCTCGACTGGATGCGCCGTCAACTTAAGGCGCTGAACATCGAGCTGGAAATTCGGGCTACCGATTACAACCGCTTTCAAGACAAAATGAGGCAAGGTACGGCGCAGATGTTCATGTGGGGATGGGTGGCCGATTACCCTGATGCCGAGAACTTTCTGTTTTTGCTCTACGGGGGCAACGCCAAGGCAAAAACTGGCGGAGAAAACGCCTCAAACTACCAAAACCCACGCTACGACGCACTTTTTCGGCAAATGCGGTTTCTTGACGACGGCCCTGAGAAAGATCGTCTGGTACAAGAAATGATCAAAATAGCCCAAGAGGACATGCCCTGGATGTTTGGCTTTTATCCGATGTCGGGCGGGGCTTATCAGGCCTGGGTGGCCAACGCCAAGCCCACGCAAATGGTACGTAACACCCTGCAGTACCTGAAGCTTGACCCGCATACGCGCGCCGATCGCGTTGCGCAATGGAACCGGCCGGTGTGGTGGCCGCTTTGGTTGGGTTTGTTGGTGCTGGCCCTGGGGGTTTGGCCAGCTTGGCGCGTGCTTAAGCGTCGCGAGCAGGCGACTGCCCTCGGAGACCCAAAATGACTGCATATATTATCCGGCGTCTGCTTTACGGCGTGGCTGTTTTAATTGGCGTCAACCTGCTGACTTTTGTGTTGTTTTTTGCTGTGAATACGCCTGACGATATGGCGCGGCTGGCCATTGGCGGGCAGCGCGTCAGCGCCGACGCTGTTGAAAAATGGAAAGTCGATCGCGGTTACGACAAGCCGCTGTTTTACAACCCCGCCGCGGCCGGCATCGATAAGGTGACCGATACGATTTTCTATGAAAGGTCGGTACCGCTGCTTCGGTTCGATTTCGGGTTTTCGGATGCGGGTCGCGACATAGGCTACGAGATCAAGCAGCGGATGGGGCCGAGTCTTGCTCTGGCGCTGCCCAGTTTTTTTCTAGGGCTGATCGCCAGTGTCGCCTTTGCGCTGTTGCTGGTGTTTTTCAGGGCAACCCGATTCGATTTTGCGGGCGTGGTGCTGTGCGTCGTCATGTTGTCCATTTCGGGGCTCTTCTACATCATTGCCGGGCAATGGCTGTTTGCCAAAGTACTGCGTTGGGTACCTTATTCAGGCTATCTCGATGGCCTCGAAAGTTTGCGGTTTCTGGTGTTGCCGGTGTTGGTGGCGGTTCTTTCTGGCCTGGGCAGCGAGGCCCGTTTTTATCGCACGCTCTTCCTCGAGGAAATCGGCAAGGACTACGTCCGCACGGCGCGCGCCAAGGGGTTGTCCGAACGCATCGTGCTGTTTCGCCATGTGTTGCGTAATGCCTCCCTGCCCATCCTGACGGGGACGGTGTCTGCTATTCCGCTGTTGTTCATGGGTAGTCTTATTGCCGAATCTTTTTTCGGTATTCCGGGCTTGGGTAGCTACACCATAGACGCCATCAACGCGCAAGACTTTTCAATTGTGCGCGCCATGGTTTTCCTGGGGTCAGCCCTTTATATTGCAGGGCTGTTGCTGGCCGACATTTCTTATACCCTGGTCGATCCCCGGGTTCGATTCGAGTAACGCCATGCCGGAATTCGTTTTTCTGTTCACCGATGTTTTTATCGTGCTGTTGTTTGCGGCAATGCTGGCCTACGGCTTTCATGTGCGGCGCAGTGCCGCATTGCGTGCGGCCTGGCGTAACGTGGGGCAGTCTTCAGCAGCTATGTGTGCGGCCGTCGTGCTCTTTTGTTTTGCCTTGGTGGCGTTGCTTGACTCCATTCATTACCGTCCGGTGCTGCCCGCCGAACCCGGCCAGCCCGATCAAGCCGTTGTCTATTCACCGGTCGTTCGGTCGGCGCTCGACGACCTGTTGTCGTATACGCAAATGGCGCAGCCCGAAAAGACTTATTCTGCGCCGCTTGCTATACGGCAATTTACCAAAGAGACTCAGTTGCTTGACGGTCAACCCGTGCGTGACTTTCCGCGCCTGGTTCATGCGGGTCTGTCGCTGTCGTCAGATTCGGGGCATACAGCCGATGTGCTGCAACGCAGTTTGCTTGGGGTTGGCGTAGGCCTGTGCCTTGCGTTGGGGCTGGCGGGGTTGCTGACGCTTGTCGCGTTGCGTGGCGGGCGTCATGCCAGGCAAGCATTTGATTACTGGTGGCAAGGGCAGACGCAATTGCCGTGGCGAGCGATGTGGATCATGACGGCCATACTGCTAATGCTGTGTGGTTTGGTTGTGTCTCTAAGCCTTGACTACCATGTGTTGGGCACCGATCGTACGGGCAACGACGTTTTGCGTCAGGCGCTCAAAAGCATTCGGACGGCGCTGGTTATCGGTACATTGACGACGCTGTCCATGTTGCCGCCGGCCTTGGTGTTTGGCCTTTCGGCAGGGTATTTCAAGGGGCGTGTCGACGACGTCATCCAGTACATTTACACCACACTGACGTCGATTCCCGGTGTGCTGCTTATTGCTGCCTGCGTGCTGATGATGCAGGTGTATATCGACACCAACCCAGATGCCTTTCCCACGGTAGCGGCGCGGGCCGACTTGCGACTGTTTTTGTTGTGCCTGATTCTTGGGCTCACCGGCTGGGCCGGCTTGTGCCGTTTGCTTCGTGCCGAGGCCCTGAAGTTGCGCGAACTAGAATACGTTCAGGCGGCGCGGGCGTTTGGCGTCAGTCACTGGCGCATCATGTTTCGTCACCTTCTACCCAATGTTATGCATATTGTTCTAATTACGATGGTGCTGCAGTTCTCGGGGTTGGTGCTTTACGAAGCTGTTCTTTCTTATCTGGGTATCGGTGTCGACCCTAGCATGGCGTCGTTCGGTACGATGATCGATGCGTCGCGTCTTGAAATGTCGCGCGACCCAATGATTTGGTGGAATCTGTTGGCCGCCTTTGCGTTTATGCTGGCCTTGGTGCTTGCTGCCAATATTTTTGCCGATGCCGTGCAACAGGCGTTTGACCCGCGTATGCGCCGGTTCAAGCCTGTGCGCAAGTTGAAGGCGTTCGTGAATTCCGGGGGGCGCTCATGATGACAACTGTTCAGTTGGCTCAAGATCCGGCGCTGACGGTTGAAGCGTTGTCGGTGCGTTTGCAGTCCGAAGCCGGGGTTAATGATGCGGTGCGGTCATTAAGTTTGGCCATCGACAAAGGCCAGACCTTTGCCTTAGTGGGCGAGTCCGGTTGCGGAAAAAGCATGACGGCGTTGGCGCTGATGCGTCTGCTACCCGAAGCGGGGCAGGTCATGGGTGGCCGTGTGTGGGTCGGCGAGCAAGAGCTCAACGCCCTGCCCGAGGCGCAGATGCGTCGGGTGCGGGGTGGGCGTTTGGCTATGGTGTTTCAAGAGCCCTCTACCAGCTTGAACCCGGTCATGACTGTTGGGCGGCAAATTCTCGAAACGCTACATACACACACACAATATCGCGGTCATGCAGCCCGTCAACGTGCCGTTTACTGGCTGTCGAAGGTGGGTATCCCAGACCCCGAGCGCCGTATCGATGATTATCCGTTTCAGTTTTCGGGGGGGCAGAAGCAGCGCATCATGATTGCGATTGCCCTGGCGGCCGAGCCCGATGTCTTGATTGCCGACGAACCGACGACTGCGCTTGATGTAACGGTTCAAGGGCAAATTCTACGGCTTCTGGCCGATATCCAGAAAGAAATGGGGCTTGGGATTCTGCTGATCACGCACGACCTGGCCATCGTGAAAAGCGTCGCCGATCATGTCGCCTTGATGCGAGCCGGCGAAATTCTCGAAACCCGCACGGCTGCCGAGTTCTTTGCCGACCCGCGACACCCCTATGCGCGTGCCCTGCTGGCCGCAGTGCCTTCGTTCGCCAAGCGCGGGCACTCACTGGTGCCATCTGTCGACGCAACGACGCTCGTTGCAGGCATCGACGGCAGTGCTTCGACCCCTCACCCGGCGCAGGCTGCCAAAGTCCTGCACACGCCCCAGATTCATCCGGCGTTCAAGTCCGCGCTTGCTTCGGCGCCGGTAGTGCTGTCGGTTCAAAATTTAGGCGTCAGCTATCCGCAGCGCAGCGGTATTTTGAGACGTATTACAGGGCATACGCGTGTTGTCGACGACCTTTCGTTCGAGCTGCGTGCGGGAGAGACGCTGGCCTTGTTGGGTGAGTCGGGCTGCGGCAAGACAACGACGGCCAAGGCGTTATTAAGGCTACTCGACAAGCAGGCCATCATCACCGGCCAGGCGTTGCTTGAGGGCGAATCGTTATTCGATGTCGGGGGCGCGAAGCTCAAGGCTATGCGGCGGCGGCTGCAAATTGTGTTTCAAGACCCCTACGCGTCGCTCGACCCCCGCATGTTGGTGGGCGATATCCTGGAAGAGGGGGTGGCCGCGTTAAGGCCCGACCGTTCGGCGGCCGACCGGCGTGCCCACGTCGGGCAGCTCCTGGAAAGGGTCGGTCTGCCGGCAAACACGGTAAATCGCTATCCACATGAGTTTTCGGGCGGGCAGCGTCAGCGCATTGCCATTGCGCGTGCTTTGGCTGTCGAGCCTGCAGTTTTGGTCTGCGATGAGCCTACCTCGGCCCTCGATGTCTCTGTGCAGGCACAACTTATACAGTTACTGCAAGATTTGCAGGCTGAGTTCAATATGGCCTATCTGTTCATCACCCATAATTTTGGGGTGGTCGAATACTTGTCCGACCGGATCGCGATTATGCAGGGTGGACGCATCGTAGAAATCGGTGAGACGGCGGCGCTGCTCGAGTCGCCCAAACATGCAGAAACGCAACGCTTATTGGCGGCAGTACCCCGTCTTTAAGGCCTGCAGGGCTTATAATGAGGGTCTATGGCACTTAAAGTATTCGACCTTCAATGTGAGCTGGGCCACGTCTTCGAGGGCTGGTTTGGTTCTGATGACAACTACGAGTCACAACAGGCGCGTGGGCTTTTGACATGCCCGGTTTGCAACAGTAAACAGGTTGCCAAAAAACTGACGGCTTCGCGTATTAATCGTGGGCGCTCACGCGTTCAGGCGCCCAACCCGCCTGCCGAGGCTTCTACGGCCGCGTCTGTCGCGCCATCGCACCCGGCCCGCAGCGCCGAGTTGGCCGCGCCGGCTATGTCTCAGTTGGCGGCGTTGCAAGCCGAGGTCATGCACAAGGTGCGCGACATCATTCGCAATACCGAAAACGTCGGTCCTCGTTTTGCCGAAGAGGCCCTGCGGATGCATCATGGCGAGGTCGAAGAGCGTGCCATTCGGGGTACGGCTACTCCCGAAGAGCGTGAAGCGCTGGCCGAAGAGGGGGTAACGGTCTTGCCAGTGCCCGATTACCTCGACGACGATCGCATGCAATAAAAAAACGGGCCTTGGCCCGTTTTTTTATTGCGCTAGCACATGTGCTTTACATCACGCGGCTGCGGTACTCGCCTGTGCGGGTATCGATTTCGATTTTGTCGCCAATGTTGCAAAACAGCGGTACGCTGATTTCTTTACCTGTATTGATCTTGGCTGGCTTAAGCACTTTGCCCGATGTGTCGCCCTTGACGGCCGGTTCGGTGTAAGTGATTTCACGAACAATAATAGTGGGCAATTCAACCGAGATCGCACGGCCTTCGTAGAATACGACCTCAACAGTCATGCCTTCTTCAAGGTAGTCCAGTGCATCGCCCATGCTGTCGGATTCAACTTCGTATTGGTTGTACTCTTCGTCCATGAAGGCGTACATGGGGTCGGCAAAATACGAATAGGTGCATTCTTTTTTCTCGAGCATGACGATTTCGAATTTTTCGTCGGCTTTATAAACCGATTCGCTGCCCGAACCTGACAACAGGTTTTTGAACTTCAGTTTGACAACCGCCGAGTTACGGCCCGATTTATTGTATTCGGCCTTCTGGACAACCAGCGGCTCGCCACTTACCATTACGACGTTACCTACGCGCAGTTCTTGTGCGGTTTTCATTAGAAAAACTCCGGGAAATAGTGTGCTTAAAGCCGGCCTTCCGGGCCAAAAGCGTTAATACAAAGCCCACTATTTTAACGTGTTTAGCAATTTTTCGCGCAAAACGTCGTCAGGTTGGTGGCTAAGTCGGGTTGTTGTGCCAGGCTGTCCGTTCGGCGTGCAGCAGCTGCCACCCAGTCGTTCCATGCCGGGTACTGCAGCACGGCATCCAGGTGTCGTCTTGCGGCAGCGTCTTCTTTTTTGTTCCAGGCCATCATCAATTGCCCGACGGCGTCGGGGTAGCCGCTCTGCGCAAGCCACGCCTGCAGTTTAATCAGGTGTGTGTCGTCTTCCTGTTCGTAAATGTGCCATACCAGTGGTTTGCCCGCCCATAGCGCGCGCACCAAAGAGTCCTCACCCCTGACGAAATTCAGGTCGCTGCTCCACAGCAGACGGTCAAAGCCTGCCTGGTCTACAAATGGGATTTCAACGACACGAACATGGGGCGTGGCCACGTTGATGATGTTTGGGTGCATGCCTTGGGGCACCAGCACCACCCAGGGTGACTGCGTAGCCTCGAGCGCATGGATCAGAGCCGTTGCGGGCGCGCCCGGATAGCCGAACAACAAGGCTTGCCGCCAGCCTGCCTGGAGTCCGGCAATGACATCGGCCGGCACCTGCAGTGCGGCCAATAGTGCGGCGCGCTGACGGGCATCAGCTTGCCAGGCATCACGTTGCGCCAGCAAGTCGCGTTCTCGCAGCAGGCCGCCCGTGTTAGACGTGAACCCTGGATAGAAGAAAAACTTGCGCAGGCCGTTCGATTGCAGTGAGGGCACGGCATGAAAAGATTCGACCCAGGCTTCGGCGCTTAAGTATTCCAGGTTAATCCACAAGCTGCCTTTGGCTTTCATTGCTTCGATAAAAGTTTCGGGCGGGTCGCAGCTGAAGGCTTCGATGACTACGTCACCGGGTTCACGCAGTGGCGCAGGGGTTGTCCAATGAACCACCTTGATGTTGTGTGTCAGCGATTGAACAGGCTGGACGGCAACCGAGGCCTCGATACGCTGGAATCGATGAATATCATCTACCCATAGCGTGACCTGATGCCCGTCGGGTGCATCGGCCAGTTGGCGCGCCAGGCGCCAGCACACACCGATGTCACCGAAGTTGTCGATAACCCGGCAGAAAATATCAAAATGCATGGCAAAGTTGGCGAAGCGCGGTGGCGTGGGGTGCCACCGCCTGGCAAGTGTTCAATGAAAGTGGCGCGGCTCGAGGTCGGTTTCTTCAGGAAGCTCGGGGTGCATCATCTCGCCCAGAGCATTGGGAAAAAACGGCGCGCCGCAGTCTTCGCAAATTTCGGTGGTTGCCAACCCATTGATGAGCTTGATTTCGGTAACGCCTACCTCAGCCAGATGCGCAGCGATTTCGTCAGGGATAGTTGGCGAGCCGTTGTCGATTGCTGCGCCTGCAGCTTCTTCTTTGCTAAGAATAGGCCAGACGCAGCCGTAAATAACTTGCTGGCTGTGACGGGTGGTAAAGCCAACCCGGTATTCTTCGATCATGGATTCGCCGCACCCGACAATAGCTGCCTGTAGTTCGGGGCCCCTGAGATTGGCTGCATTTTGCAGCCATATCACTGCAGCCTTCAGGGCAAGCGGGCGAATACGGCGGTCGGCCTCGCGACTGTTGACGTAATAGGCGTCGGGCTGGACGTAGTCGATGGTGCAAGCGGTGTAGCGCGCCTGAATGACCGGGTTGATGGCCTCTTGCCATTGCTGAAGGCAGTTTGCTCGATGTGTGGCTACGTCGTCGGTGGCGGCTTGCCAGGCAAACACCGCATTGCCCTTAGGGACGGCGACTGCGGCAACGACGAAACGTGCGTCGGCCAGCATGCCGTCGGTGTTGGGCATGGGGCGAACCTCGGGATGAGGCGCTTTGCCCGACAGGGCGGCCTGGCCGAGTTGCTGCGTCCAGCGCGCTGTATCTTGAAAAGTTTGCGGCATTTGCTCGAAGCTGACGATTTCTGGCAGCAGGGCGACGCGGGCACCCTCGGCCAGCACGTTCTCGTGCAAGGCTTTGACCAAGGTGTCGGATTCTTTGGCGGTTAAGGGCGAGGGCACAGGTAACTGGTAACGTGTCCATGCCAGGATAGGTGCCGACAACAGCAAAACATCATACGCGCCATCGGGGCCTTCGAGCTGTACGGATTCAGAACCGGTTTCGGCCATTTCGACCAGGATTTCGTAGGCGGCCATGCGGTCGGGTACCAGTGCCTCGAGCGCAGATTCGATATGCCGATTGGGCTTGCCCTTGAGCATCTTGGAAATCAGCGCGGTAATCTGGTGTTCCCAGAATAAATCTTCGACGCGGCTGCCCGACAGCGCCAGGGCTTCGGCCAAAGACGTGAGACGTCGCGCATCGGCAGGCAGGCGGGTGGAGCCGGATTTTGGTGTAGTTGACATGGTGCAATACAAGATTCAGACGGTGCTAGTGTAACGCGTGCAAGAAGTAAAAATCCCCCGCGCATTGCTGCGCGGGGGACAAGCAGATCGGGCCGGTTAGGGTCAGACCTTGACGGTATCAGCGACTTTCTGGAATTCTTCGATTTGGTCGAAGTTCATGTAGCGATAGATATCGCTGCTGTTTTGTTCCAGAATGCCCATGTCAGCCAGGTACTCTTCTTTGGTCGGGATACGACCCAGACGCGAGCAAATGGCGGCCAGCTCGGCCGAACCCAGGAATACGTTTGAGTTTTTGCCCAAACGGTTCGGGAAGTTACGGGTGCTGGTCGACATAACGGTTGCGCCTTCGCGAACCTGAGCCTGGTTACCCATGCACAGCGAGCAACCGGGCATTTCCATACGGGCACCTGCACTACCCAGTACGCCGTAGTGACCTTCCTCGGTCAGCTGATGCTGATCCATTTTGGTTGGGGGGGCAACCCACAGCTTGACCGGAATGTCGCGCTTGTTTTCCAGCAGCTTGGATGCTGCACGGAAGTGGCCGATGTTGGTCATGCAGCTGCCGATGAACACTTCGTCGATGGTTGTGCCGGAAACATCGGACAGCGTCTTGACGTCGTCGGGGTCGTTCGGGCAAGCCACGATAGGTTCGTGAATATCGGCCAGGTCGATGTCGATGACCGCAGCGTACTCGGCGTCGGCATCGGGTTCGAGCAACTGGGGGTTGGCCAGCCAGGCTTCCATGGCCTTAATGCGGCGGCCGATGGTGCGTTCGTCTTGGTAGCCGTTGGCGATCATCCACTTCAACATGGTGATGTTGCTGTTGATGTACTCGATGATGGGCTCTTTGTTCAGGCGCACGGTACATGCCGCAGCGGAACGCTCTGCTGATGCGTCTGACAGTTCGAAAGCCTGTTCGATTTTAAGGTCGGGCAAGCCTTCGATTTCGAGGATGCGGCCCGAGAAAATGTTTTTCTTGCCCTTTTTCTCGACGGTAAGCAGGCCCTGCTTGATGGCATACAGCGGAATGGCATTGACCAGGTCACGCAAGGTTACGCCAGGCTGCATTTTGCCTTTGAAGCGCACCAGTACCGATTCGGGCATGTCGAGTGGCATGACGCCGGTGGCAGCGGCAAAGGCGACCAGACCGGAGCCTGCGGGGAAGCTGATCCCGATGGGGAAGCGTGTGTGCGAGTCGCCGCCGGTACCGACAGTGTCAGGCAACAGCATGCGGTTCAACCACGAGTGGATGATGCCGTCGCCAGGGCGCAACGAAATGCCGCCGCGGGTGCTGATGAAGTCTGGCAGTTCGTGGTGGGTTTTGACGTCGACAGGCTTGGGGTAGGCCGCTGTGTGGCAGAACGACTGCATGACCAGGTCGGCCGAGAAACCCAGGCAGGCCAGGTCTTTGAGCTCGTCGCGGGTCATCGGGCCAGTGGTGTCCTGGCTACCGACCGATGTCATTTTGGGTTCGCAGTAGGTGCCGGGGCGAATACCTTGGCCGTCAGGCAAGCCACAGGCGCGACCGACCATCTTCTGGGCCAGCGTAAAGCCTTTGCCCGAATCGACAGGGCTGCTGGGCAGACGGAACAGGGTGGAAGCAGGCAAGCCGAGTGCTTCACGGGCTTTGGCTGTCAGGCCGCGACCGATGATAAGGGGGATGCGGCCACCAGCGCGCACTTCGTCAAACAAGACGTCGGACTTCACCTGGAATTCGGCAATGACTTCGCCGTTTTTCAGGGCTTTGCCTTCGTAGGGGCGCAGCTCGACAACGTCACCGGTGTTCATGGCCGAAACGTCGAGCTCGATAGGCAGTGCGCCGGCATCTTCCATAGTGTTGTAGAAGATAGGAGCAATTTTGCTGCCCAGGCAGACGCCGCCAAAACGCTTGTTAGGTACAAACGGGATATCTTGACCGGTGAACCAAAGAACCGAGTTGGTGGCCGACTTGCGCGACGAACCAGTACCCACCACATCGCCAACGTAGGCAATTTGATGACCTTTGTCTTTCAGGCTTTCGAGGAACTTTACCGGGCCTACTTTGCCGGGTTCGTCGGGCTCGATGCCGGGACGCGGGTTCTTGAGCATGGCCAGCGCGTGCAGCGGGATGTCGGGGCGGCTCCAGGCGTCGGGTGCCGGCGACAGATCGTCGGTGTTGGTTTCGCCCGATACCTTGAATACGGTAACAGTCATGCTTTCGGGGACTTCGGGGCGCGCAGTGAACCACTCGGCGTCGGCCCAGCTTTGCATGACTTCTTTGGCGAACGCGTTACCTTTTTCGGCCTTTTCCTGAACATCGTGGAAGGCGTCGAACATCAGCAGCGTGTGCTTGAGTGCGTTGGCAGCAACAGGCGCCAGTGCTGCATTGTCAAGCAGCTCGATGAGCGGGTGGATGTTGTAGCCGCCCAGCATTGTGCCCAGCAGTTCTGTCGCTTTCTCGGGGCTGATGAGTGCGCACTTTTCGGTGCCGAAAGCAACGGCCGCCAGGTACGATGCCTTGACTTTGGCTGCGTCATCGACACCTGCGGGAACGCGATAGGTAATCAGGTTGAGCAGGTAGTCTTCTTCGCCAGCGGGCGGGTTCTTCAGCAGTTCGATCAGGTCGGCGGTTTGTTGAGCCGACAGGGGAAGCGGGGGAATGCCCAGCGCGGCGCGCTCGGCAACGTGTTGGCGGTAAGTATCCAGCATGTGACGTGCCCTTTGTCGAGGGTTGGAGAAAATTCAAAGACAGCCCGGGCGCCGGGTAGGGCGCGAGGGCTGTCGGGAAGTGGTCAGACCCGCAGTTGATTACAGCAGGTCTTTGACGCCGTCGCGCTCTTCGAGCAGTTCGTTAAGTGTGTTGTCCATGCGTTCGCGCGAGAAGCTGTCGATGTCCAGGCCTTGAACGATGGTGTATTCGCCGTTTTGTGTTGTAACGGGGTAGCCGTAAACGATGCCTTCGGGGATGCCGTAGGAACCGTCGGACGGAATGCCCATGGTGACCCATTTGCCGTTCGAACCCAGAACCCAGTCGCGAACGTGGTCGATGGCGGCGTTAGCTGCAGAAGCGGCCGAAGACAGGCCTCGTGCTTCGATGATGGCTGCGCCGCGCTTGCCGACGGTGGGGATGAATGTATCGCGGTTCCAGGCGTCGTCGTTGATGACCTGAGCGAGTTTGTCGCCGTTTGCTGTGGCAAAGCGGATATCGGGGTACATCGTGGGCGAGTGGTTGCCCCAAACGATAAGGTTTTCGATGTCGGCGACTTTTTTGCCCGATTTTGCAGCCAACTGAGACAACGCACGGTTGTGGTCGAGGCGCAGCATGGCGGTAAAGTTTTTGGCGGGCAGGTCGGGGGCCGATTTCATGGCGATGTAAGCGTTGGTGTTGGCGGGGTTGCCTACAACCAAAACTTTAACGTTACGGCTGGCGACGTCGTTAAGCGCCTTGCCTTGCACCTTGAAGATCTCGGCGTTGACTTTGAGCAGGTCTTTGCGCTCCATGCCTGGGCCGCGAGGACGCGAACCAACGAGCAGGGCAACGTCAGCGTCTTTGAAGGCTTCGCGGGGGTCGCTGTGGGCGGTCATGCCTTGCAGCAGGGGGAACGCGCAGTCGTCGAGTTCCATCATGACGCCTTTGAGTGCTTTTTGTGCTTTCTCGTCAGGGATTTCGAGCAACTGCAGGATGACAGGCTGGTCTTTGCCCAACATTTCGCCCGAGGCGATGCGGAACAACAGGGCGTAACCGATTTGACCGGCAGCGCCGGTGACGGCGACACGCATGGCGGGTTTGGACATGAAGGATCTCCGAAAAAGATGAGGGTAAGGACAGATTTTAATAGGTAAAAGATTAGTTGAAATCGTGCGTGTAGTCAAACATCTTATATCTTATATAAGACAGAAGAGTGTTAGACATTCGTCGCGAACCGTGCGAGAATGTCGGGCGTTCTCAGTAAACCGTCCTGACTTTTGTCGACCATGTCCGATCAATCTATAGATACCTCTGCGGTGCCCGAACGTGCCCATGCCGGCGCGGCGTACAGCCCGTTGTATCAACAGATTAAAGGTTTGTTGCTTCAAAGCCTCGATCGGGGTGAATGGAAGCCCGGCGAAGTCATCCCCAGCGAATTCGAGCTCGCGGCACGCTTTAATGTTAGCCAAGGCACCGTGCGCAAGGCAATCGACGAACTCGCAGCCGACAATCTGCTTATTCGGCGTCAGGGTAAGGGCACGTTTGTGGCGACCCACAACGAAGCCAAGGTACGGTTCCGTTTTTTACGTCTTACGCCCGACGACGGCCAGCCCTCGGCGTCAAACAGTCAACTTATCGACTGCCGCCGGGTCAAGGCGCCCGCCGATGTCGCGCGTCTTCTCGATCTGGCGTCATCCGAAAGTGCAGTCAATGTCCGGCGCATGTTGTCTTTCGATGACGAACCCACCATCCTCGACGACATCTGGTTGCCCGGCTCGGTGTTCAAAGGGCTTACCACCGAGTCCCTGACCCGCTATCGGGGGCCGTTGTACGCCTTTTTCGAGTCCGAGTACGGGGTCAGCATGGTTAGGGCCGAAGAAAAAATCAAGGCGGTGGCCGCCACCGCAGCTCAGGCTGAGCTGTTGCAGGTGGCCCCCGAAAGTCCGCTCTTGCAGGTCGAGCGGGTGTCGTTTACGTATGGCGATCGCCCCATGGAGTTGCGTCGCGGGCTATACGTTACAAACCGGTTCCATTACCGGAACTCACTGAACTAGGTTTTTTTCAACCGATTTGATCCGCCTTGCGGAAATCGGCGAAAATACTAATAGCGTTTTGCAATATTTTGTTTGTTAACCTCGAGGCCATCATGTCCGATTCAGCTTCCAAGCCGCGTCCGCAGTTTCGCAATATCAGCGTTCCGCAGATCTTAAGCTACCGTCTTCCCTTGGCGGGAAAATCGTCAATTCTGCACCGTGTCAGCGGCGCATTGCTGTTTCTCTGTCTTCCGCTTGTTCTGGTGCCGCTGTTCGCGCTTAGCGTCACGTCGCCCGACAGTTTCGCGTCTATTCAGGGCTGGGTGGCCAACCCAATCGTAAAACTCATTTTGCTTGCGCTTATCTGGGGTTATTTGCACCACTTCTGTGCTGGCATCCGCTACCTGATTCTTGACCTGCATATTGGCATGGACAAGGTCTCTGCTCAAAAAAGCGCCGGCGTTGTTTTTGGGGTCAGCCTAGCGCTAACACTGGTTTTTGGTCTTAAATTGTTTGGGGTTTGGTAATGGCTACTAAAGAACGCGTAGGCGCAAAGCGCCTGGTCGTTGGTGCGCACTACGGCACCTTTGACTTCATCGTTCAGCGTTGCACGGCCGTCATTATGGCGATCTACACGCTGGTTCTCTTTTTCGGGGTTCTGTTTACTTCCGACATGAGCTTCGAAAGCTGGCAAAACCTGTTCACCTTCACCGTGGGCGTCATCCCGGTAGGGCAGTTGCTGGCGACGCTGGCTTTCTTCTCGCTGGCATGGCATGCCTGGATCGGTGTGCGCGACATCTGGATGGATTACGTCAAGCCTGCAGGCGTTCGTCTGCTGTTGCAAGTGCTGACCTTGCTCTGGCTTGCGGGTTCAATTATTTATTTCGCTAAAGTTCTCTGGAGTTTATAAGCCGTGGCTGCTGTCAAAAATTCCTTACCTCGCCGCAAGTTCGATGTTGTGGTCGTAGGCGCCGGCGGGGCCGGCATGCGTTGCTCTTTGCAACTGGCGCAGGCGGGCTTGTCGGTCGCCGTCTTGTCCAAAGTGTTTCCTACCCGTTCGCACACTGTAGCCGCTCAGGGTGGCGTTAGTGCAGCGCTGGGTAACATGAGCGAAGACAACTGGTACTGGCACATGTACGACACCGTTAAAGGGTCTGACTGGCTGGGTGACCAAGACGCCATCGAATTCATGTGCCGTGAAGCGCCGTCCGCCGTTTACGAGCTCGAACACTTCGGTATGCCGTTCGACCGTAACCCCGATGGCACCATTTATCAGCGTCCGTTCGGTGGTCACACTGCCAATTTCGGCGAAAAGCCCGTTCAGCGCGCCTGTGCCGCAGCCGACCGTACGGGTCACGCCATGTTGCATACGCTGTATCAGCGTAACGTTTCCGCTCGCACCCAGTTCTTCGTCGAATGGATGGCCCTCGATTTGCTGCGCAATGACGACGGCGATGTCGTCGGTGTTACTGCACTCGAAATGGAAACCGGCGAAGTCTACATCCTTGAAGCCAAGACAACAGTGTTGGCAACCGGCGGTGCAGGCCGTATCTGGGCAGCGTCCACCAACGCCTTCATCAATACCGGCGACGGTTTGGGTATGGCCGCGCGTGCGGGTATTGCGTTGCAAGACATGGAGTTCTGGCAGTTCCACCCCACCGGCGTGGCCGGTGCCGGCGTACTCATCACTGAAGGTGTGCGCGGCGAGGGCGGTATCTTGCTGAACAAAGATGGCGAGCGCTTTATGGAGCGCTACGCACCTACGCTGAAAGATCTGGCCCCGCGCGATTTCGTTTCTCGCTCGATGGACCAGGAAATCAAAGAAGGTCGTGGCTGCGGCCCCAACGGTGACCACGTGCTGCTTAAGCTCGATCACCTGGGCGCCGACGTCATCAACAAGCGTCTGCCGTCCATTCGCGAAATCGCGATCAAGTTCGGAAACGTCGACCCCATCAAAGAGCCTATTCCTGTTGTGCCCACCATCCATTATCAAATGGGCGGTATTCCGGCTAACTATCATGGCCAGGTTGTCGACTTCAAGAACGGCGAAACCAAAGTGGTTAACGGTTTGTATGCCATCGGCGAATGTGCGGCTGTTTCGGTGCACGGCGCCAACCGCCTGGGTACAAACTCGCTGCTCGACCTCATCGTTTTTGGTCGCGCCGCCGGCAAGCACATTGTCGAGTCGCACCTCGAGCGTCAACTGTCGCACCAACCTCTGCCTCAGTCGTCCGTCGATTACTCCCTCGACCGCCTCAACAAGCTCGAAAGCCGCACTTCGGGTGTCAAGGCGCAAGAAGTGGGCAACGCAATTCGCACCGGTATGCAAACGCACTGTGGCGTTTTCCGTACCCTCGAACTGCTCAATAAAGGCGTCGACGTCATCGAAAGCCTGGCACCTCAGGTCGAAGAAATCTACTTCAAAGACAAGTCCAAAGTATTCAATACCGCGCGTATCGAAGCCCTTGAATTGTCCAACATGATCGAAGTCGCGCGCGCCACCATCAAGTCGGCCGCAAGTCGTACCGAAAGTCGTGGCGCTCACGCCCTCGACGATCACCCCAATCGCGACGACGAAAACTGGTTGCGCCACACTCTCTGGTATTCAGAAGGCGGCCGTCTCGACTACAAGCCGGTTCAAATGAAACCGCTGACCGTCGACAGCTTCCCACCCAAAGCACGGACCTTCTAAGCAGGAACTGAAATGAGCCAAAAACGTATCGTTAAGTTTGAAATCTACCGCTACGATCCTGACAAGGACGAGCGTCCGTACATGCAAAAGCTCGAAGTCGAGCTGCAGCCGACCGACAAAATGTTGCTCGACGCGCTGGTGCGCATCAAGAACGATGTTGACGACAGTCTGGCTATCCGTCGTTCGTGCCGCGAGGGTGTTTGCGGTTCCGATGCCATGAACATCAATGGCAAGAACGGTCTGGCTTGCACGACCAACCTGCGCGAACTGTCCGAGCCTATCGTTCTGCGTCCGCTGCCTGGTTTGCCTGTGGTGCGCGACCTGATCGTCGACATGACCCAGTTCTTCAACCAGTACCATTCGGTCAAGCCGTTCCTCATCAACGACACACCGCCGCCCGAGCGCGAGCGTTTGCAGTCGCCCGAGGCGCGTGAAGAAATCGACGGTCTGTACGAGTGCATTCTGTGCGCATGTTGCTCGACATCGTGCCCGTCTTTCTGGTGGAACCCCGACAAGTTCGTTGGTCCCGCTGGCTTGCTTCAGGCCTATCGCTTTATCGCCGACTCGCGCGACGAAGCCACCGCCGAGCGTCTCGACAATCTCGAAGACCCATACCGTCTGTTCCGTTGCCACACCATCATGAACTGTACAGACGTCTGTCCTAAGGGGCTGAACCCCTCGAAGGCGATTGGCAAAATCAAAGAACTGCTGGTTCGGCGCAGTATCTAAGTGCTGCACTCATGAGCACTCTGACCGAACTTGAGCGTGCCCGTCTGCGTTGGCGGGCACGCCGTGGTCTGTTGGAAAACGATTTGATCATCACGAATTTTCTGGATCAATACGAAACCCAACTTACCGATACTGATGTTGTCGCCTTAACCCAATTATTCGAGATGGGTGACAACGAATTGCTCGACGTTTTGTTGGGCCGCAAGTCGCTAGAGGGGGTGTACGATACGCCCGATATTCAGCGGCTGGTTGAGCAAATGCGAGCGCTGTAAATTTTTGAGGAAGAAAGATGCAACTGTCAGATAAAAAAGCAACCCTATCGTTTTCGGACGGTAGCGCATCGGTTGATTTCCCGGTGTACAAAGGCTCGATCGGCCCAGACGTCATCGACATTCGCAAGCTGTACGGCCAAACCGGCATGTTCACGTATGACCCGGGTTTCTTGTCGACCGCTTCTTGCGAGTCGGCCATTACCTACATCGACGGCGACAAAGGCCAGTTGCTGTACCGTGGTTACCCCATTGATCAGCTCGCTCAAAACAACGACTTTCTCGACGTCTGCTACCTGATTCTTAACGGTGAGTTGCCTAGCGCCGAGCAGAAGCTTCAGTTTGACAGCGAAGTCACCAACCACACCATGGTGCACGAACAGTTGGCCACTTTCATCAGTGGCTTCAGCCGCGATGCACACCCAATGGCCATGCTGACCGCCGCCGTTGGCGCTTTGTCTGCGTTCTACCACGACGCTACCGACATTACCAACGCCGAGCACCGTCGTCTGTCGGCGATCCGTCTGATCGCGAAGATGCCGACGCTGGTGGCCATGGTCTACAAGTACTCGTTGGGTCAGCCGTACATTTATCCCCGCAACGACTTGTCGTACACCGGCAACTTCCTGCGCATGATGTTCGCTAATCCTTGCGAAGACTACAAAGTTAACGACGTCGTCGAGCGCGCGCTTGACCGCATCTTCATCTTGCACGCCGACCACGAGCAAAACGCCTCTACTTCTACGGTGCGTTTGTGCGGTTCGTCGGGCACCAATCCGTTTGCGGCCATTTCGGCGGGTATTGCCTGCTTGTGGGGCCCCGCGCACGGCGGCGCCAATGAAGCTTGCCTGCAGATGCTTGAAAACCTTCAGGCCAACGGCGGTGTTGCCAAAGTTGGCGAGTTCATGGAAAAGGTCAAAGACAAAACATCGGGCGTTCGTCTGATGGGTTTCGGCCACCGCGTATACAAGAACTACGACCCACGCGCCAAGCTCATGCAAGAAACTTGCAAAGAAGTGTTGTCGGCATTGGGTCTCGAAAACGATCCGTTGTTCAAGCTGGCCATGGAACTCGAGCGTATTGCCCTCGAAGATCCTTACTTCGTCGATCGCAAGCTGTACCCGAACGTCGACTTCTACTCGGGTATTGTTCAGCGCGCTATTGGCATCCCCACACCGTTGTTCACCGGCATTTTCGCCCTGGCACGTACAGTGGGCTGGATCTCCCAGTGGGACGAAATGATTTCCGATCCAGATTACAAGATCGGCCGTCCGCGTCAGCTTTATACAGGCTCACCAGTTCGCGATATCAAGCGTTAATTGGTTCAGTGGTCGTAAAAAAACCGCCTTCGGGCGGTTTTTTTATGGGCCTCCATGTCTTGACGTTGCACGCTGCCGGCCGATGGGTGCCTTTTGCGTATAAAAATCACTGGTTGCCAGAGCCCGCCGGCATATAAAAAAGCCCCGCTTGTGACAAGCGGGGCTTTGGACTGGGGCCTGCGGCGCGCGCAGGCGCGCTAGGCCAATACAACGCGCTTATTTGCTGCTGGCGCGTTGCTGTGCTTCTTGCTGAGCATCGACTACGGCCAGGGCCGTCATGTTAACGATACGGCGAACGGTCGCGCTTGGCGTCAGGATATGAACCGGACGTGCCGCGCCCAGCAGTACCGGGCCCATAGACACCCCGTTGCTGCCAGTCATTTTGAGCATGTTGTACGTGATGTTGCCTGCATCGAGGTTTGGCATGATCAGCAGGTTTGCCGGCCCTTTCAGGGGTGAGTCGGGATATGCGCGCAAGCGGATCTTTTCGGACAGCGCCGAATCTGCATGCATTTCGCCGTCGACTTCAAGGTGTGGTGCACGTTCGTTGACCAGTTGACGTGCACGTGCCATCTTGCGCGACGATTCGGTAGAGCGGCTGCCAAAGTTGGAGTGCGATAGCAGTGCAACTTTGGGCACGACACCAAAGCGCAATATTTCTTCGGCCGCTTGGATCGTCATGTCGGCGATTTCTTCGGCGCTGGGGTTCTCATTGACGT
Organism: Pusillimonas sp. T2; assembly: GCF_002236805.1. Taxonomy (GTDB): domain Bacteria; phylum Pseudomonadota; class Gammaproteobacteria; order Burkholderiales; family Burkholderiaceae_B; genus Neopusillimonas. The sequence continues at coordinate 235,817 of NZ_NIQA01000004.1, forward strand.
GGGTATCGCAGATGAACAGCGTTTGGTCTGGCAGCATCAGTACGTTCATGGCAGCAAACGTTTGCACGCCTTCTTTCAGCCCGATGACTTCTTGTACATACTTAAGCTGATTGTCGAACTTGCTGGCTACACCGCAGATAAGGGCGTCGGCATCGCCGCGCTGCAACAGCATCGAACCGATGAGCGTGTTGTGTTTGCGCACCATGGCCTTGGCGATTTCGGGTGTGACGCCGTTGCGGCCTTGCAGCTTGTAATAGCCGCTCCAGGTTTCGTTGAAACGATCATCGTCTTCTGGGTTGACCAGTTCGATGTTCTGACCCGGGATCAGGCGCAAGCCAAATTTCTTGACGCGCATTTCGATTACAGCGGGGCGGCCAATAAGAATCGGCTTGGCGATGTTTTCGTCGACGACCGTTTGAACCGCACGCAGTACGCGTTCATCTTCGCCATCGGCATAAATTACGCGCATAGGCGTATTTTTGGCCTGCATGAACAGCGGGCGCATGAGCTGGCCGGTGTGGTAGACCAGGCCCATCAGGCGCTGGCGGTAGGCTTCGATGTCTTCAATTGGGCGCGTGGCCACGCCTGACGCCACAGCCGCTTCGGCGACGGCCGGTGCGATCTTGATGATAAGGCGCGGGTCGAAGGGCTTGGGAATAATGTAGTCAGGCCCGAAAGACAAGTCTTGCCCGGCGTAGGCCATGGCAACTTCGTCGTTTTGTTCGGCTTCGGCGAGCTCGGCGATGGCCTTCACGCAGGCCAGCTTCATTTCTTCGTTAATAACGGTTGCGCCGACGTCTAAAGCCCCGCGGAAAATGAACGGGAAGCACAGTACGTTATTGACCTGGTTGGGGTAATCGGAACGACCAGTGGCGATGATCGCGTCGGGGCGAGCGGCCTTGGCGACTTCGGGGCGAATTTCCGGTTCGGGGTTTGCCAGCGCCAGAATAAGGGGCTTGTCGGCCATGGTTTTGACCATGTCGGCGGTCAGTACGCCGGGTGCAGAACAGCCCAGGAATACGTCAGCGTCTATGCAAACGTCTGCCAGGGTACGGGCCTCTGTCTTTTGCGCGTACTCGGCTTTGGTCGGCTCCATGTTGGCTTCGCGGCCTTCCCAAATCACGCCGCGTGAATCGACGACAAAAATGTTTTTGCGTGGGATGCCCAGGCTGACCAAGAGGTTAAGGCATGCGATGGCTGCCGCACCTGCGCCCGAACACACCAGCTTGACGGAATCGAGTGCTTTGCCAACGACCTTCAAGCCGTTCAGGATAGCGGCCGCCGAAATAATGGCTGTGCCGTGCTGGTCGTCGTGGAAAACGGGGATCTTCATGCGCTCGCGCAGCTTCTTTTCAATGTAGAAGCACTCGGGCGCCTTGATGTCTTCGAGGTTGATGCCGCCCAGGGTGGGCTCGAGCGCGGCGATGATATCGACCAGTTTGTCCGGGTCCAGCTCGTTGAGCTCGATGTCGAAAACGTCGATGCCCGCAAATTTCTTGAACAGGCAGCCTTTACCTTCCATGACGGGTTTGGCCGCCAATGGGCCGATGTTGCCCAGCCCCAATACAGCAGTACCGTTGGTGACAACACCCACCAAATTAGAGCGCGATGTGTATTTCGCAGCGGCTTCTTCGCCGCCTTCGTAAATGGCCATACTGGCCACTGCAACACCCGGAGAATACGCCAGCGAGAGGTCGTCTTGGTTGGCCAGTGTTTTAGTTGGCGTTACCGAAATCTTACCGGGAGTAGGGTAAGCGTGGTAATCGAGGGCCATTTTTGAGAGGTCCGCCTTGGCGTCCATAAGGTACTGCTCCTGAAATTGTACGAGTAAAAGAAACGTAAAAAATACACCATTAGCGCGATGTCTGCATCTCGTCGCCCCGGTTTTGCGCCGGGTGTCAGTAAAAATCAACGTCTGGTTTTCAAAATGCCCGTGTTTCGGGCCTCGCGGTTACATCCGCAGGTGTTTGTGGTTATACTAACTTCAATACGGCTACTCAAGGCGTCGTACTGTTGCCTTCTGCCCCCGCTATCCGCTAACCGGTCTGGCCGTGTCGCGGAAGGTTGTCCCCCCTGCATCAAACGAGTGAAGCACTCGGTAAGGTGAAGCGAACACATGTCATCACAATCAGAGTCCCTTTCAAATTCCTACCTTTTTGGTAGTAACGCCCCTTACGTAGAAGAACTCTACGAATCCTACCTCGACAATCCCGGCTCAGTTTCCGACGAATGGCGCGCCTACTTCGACCAGTTGCAGCATCTGCCTGCCACCGACGGTAAAGAAGTCACCCGCGACCAGGCCCATGCGCCTATCATTCAGTCGTTTGCCGAGCGTGCCAAAGCCAACGCGTTCCTTACCGTTCGTGCTCAGCAGCCCGATTTGTCGGTAGCCAGCAAGCAGGTTTATGTTCAATCTCTGATCGCTGCGTACCGTACTCTTGGTTCGCGCTTCGCCGAACTCGACCCGCTCAAGCGTCACGATCGCCCGGTTATCCCCGAGCTCGATCCTTCGTTCTATGGCCTGACCGAAGCTGACCTTGACCAGGTGTATTCAGCCACCAACACATATTTCACCAAGTCCGAGACCATGACGCTGCGCGACATGCTCAAGGCCTTGCGCGACACTTATTGTCGCACCATCGGCGCCGAGTTCATGCACATGTCCGATCCGGCCGCCAAGCGCTGGATCCAGGAACGCCTGGAATCGTCTTTCGGCGTGCCTTTGTACTCGCCCGAACGTAAGCGTCACATCCTTAAACAAATCACCGAAGCCGAAGGCCTCGAACGCTTCCTGCATACCAAATATGTGGGTCAAAAGCGCTTCTCCCTCGAGGGGGGTGAAAGCTTCATCGCCTCTATGGACGAGGTCGTTAACCACGCCGGCGAAAACGGCGTTCAGGAAATCGTTGTGGGCATGGCTCACCGCGGCCGCCTGAACATGCTGGTTAACATCATGGGCAAAATGCCCGGCGACCTTTTCGCCGAGTTCGAAGGTAAGTACGCTCAAACCCTTACCGACGGCGACGTCAAGTATCACAACGGTTTCTCTAGCGATTTGTCCACCCGTGGTGGTCCGGTTCACCTGTCGCTGGCGTTCAACCCGTCGCACCTCGAAATCGTCAACCCCGTGGTCGAGGGCAGCGCACGCGCACGCCAAGACCGTCGCGGCGATACCGAAGGCGCACAAGTGTTGCCCGTGCTGGTACACGGCGACGCGGCTTTCGCCGGCCAGGGCGTCGTCATGGAAACTCTTAACATGGCGCAAACCCGCGGTTACGGTACCGGCGGCACGCTGCACATTGTTATCAATAACCAAATCGGCTTCACCACGTCCGACCCGCGCGACTCGCGTTCTACGTTGTACTGCACCGACGTCGTCAAAATGATCGAAGCGCCGGTGTTCCACGTTAACGGCGACGACCCCGAAGCGGTTGTCTACGTTACCGAATTGGCCCTTGACTACCGTCGTCAGTTCAAGCACGACGTTGTCATCGACATCGTTTGCTTCCGCAAACTGGGTCACAACGAGCAAGACACGCCGTCCCTGACACAACCCTTGATGTACAAGCGCATTGGTCAGCATCCCGGCACACGTAAGCTCTACGCCGACAAGCTCGTCGCACAGGGCGTGCTGTCCGAAGAAGAGGTCGATGGTCTGGTCAAAGAGTACCGTCAGCTCATGGAAGACGGCCAACGTACTGTCGAGCCAGTCCTGACCGACTACAAAAACAAGTACGCGACCGACTGGACGCCGTTCCTGAACGCCAAATGGACAGACCATGCCGACACCGGCGTACCTTTGGCTGAACTTACCCGTATCGGCGAGCGTATCACCCAGGTCCCTGAAGGTTTCACCGTTCATACGCTGGTCAACAAGCTGCTCAACGACCGTCTTAAAATGGCGCGCGGCGAAGCCCCCCTCGACTGGGGTATGGGCGAGCACCTGGCGTTTGCCACGCTGGTGTCGTCGGGCTACACCATTCGTATTACGGGTCAAGACGCCGGCCGCGGTACCTTTACACACCGCCATGCCGTACTGCACGACCAGAAGCGCGAGCGCTGGGACGACGGTTCGTACATTCCGCTGCAAAACGTCTCCGAAAACCAGGCGCCTTTCACTGTTATCGACTCGGTACTGTCCGAAGAGGCCGTGCTAGGTTTCGAATACGGTTACGCGTCGGCCGAGCCCAACACACTGACCATCTGGGAAGCCCAGTTCGGCGACTTCGTCAACGGTGCGCAGGTTGTTATCGACCAGTTCATCTCGTCGGGCGAAGCCAAGTGGGGCCGTCAGTGCGGTCTGACACTCATGTTGCCTCACGGCTACGAAGGTCAGGGCCCAGAGCACTCATCGGCTCGCATCGAGCGCTTCTTGCAGCTTTGTGCCGACAACAACATTCAGGCCGTTCAGCCGACCAACGCGTCACAGATTTTCCACGTGCTGCGTCGTCAGATGATCCGTCCTTTCCGCAAGCCGTTGGTGATCTTCACGCCCAAGTCGTTGTTGCGTAACAAAGACGCCACGTCGCCGCTGTCCGATCTGGCCACAGGTACATTCCTGCCCGTTATCGGTGAAACAAACGCCGACATCGATCCGGCCAACGTCAAGCGCGTTCTGGTTTGTTCGGGCAAGGTGTACTACGACCTGGCCAACGCCCGTGCCGAGCGTGAGCGTTCCGATGTCGCGATTGTGCGTATCGAACAGCTCTATCCGTTTGCTCACAAGGCATTCCAGGCCGAGCTGCAAAAGTACAGCAATGCCAAAGAAATCATCTGGGTACAAGACGAGCCTCAAAACCAGGGGCCATGGTTCTATATCCAGCATCACCTGTACGAGAACATGGTCGAAGGTCAGCGTCTGGGTTATGCCGGTCGTCCTGCTTCTGCCTCACCGGCGGTTGGCTATTTGGCCAAGCACCAAGAGCAGCAAAAGGCACTGATCGAACAGGCGTTTGCCGAAAAATTCAAGGGCGTGTCCCAGTCGTCCAAGTAAAGAACACACTACATTACGGAAAATATCTATCATGGCTATTACAGACGTTCTCGTACCCCAGTTGTCAGAGTCCATTTCTGAAGCGACTTTGCTCAACTGGAAAAAGCAACCCGGCGAAGCAGTCCAGGCCGACGAAATCCTCATCGAAGTTGAAACCGACAAGGTTGTTCTCGAGGTGCCGGCGCCTGCATCGGGCGTGCTTAGCGAAATCGTTAAAGCAGATGGCAGTACGGTTGGTTCAGGCGAGGTTCTCGCACGTATCGATACCGAAGGCAAAGCCACTGCAGCAGCTGCACCCGCAGCCGAAGCACCTGCTGCCGCGGCAGCGCCCGCTGCTGCACCTGTTGCTGCTGCGTCTTCTTCAGTTGCGTCGCCTGCCGCCGGCAAAATTCTTGCCGAAAAAGGCATCGATGCCGCCAACGTCGAAGGCACAGGCCGCGGTGGTCGTATCACCAAAGGTGATGCCCTGGCTGCTGAAGCCGCGCCTGCCAAGAAGCCCGCTGCGGCTCCTGCGCCAACCAGCCTTTCTCTCGACGGTCGCCCCGAGCAGCGTGTGCCCATGAGCCGCCTGCGCGCTCGTGTTGCCGAGCGCTTGCTTCAGTCGCAATCCGAGAACGCCATTCTGACAACGTTCAACGAAGTCAACATGCAAGGCATCCTCGACTTGCGTGCCCGCTACAAAGACCAGTTCGAAAAAGAGCACGGCGTCAAGCTGGGTTTCACCTCGTTCTTCGTCAAGGCCGCAGTGGCTGCGCTTAAAAAGTACCCCGTCGTCAACGCGTCGGTCGATGGTAAAGACATCATCTATCACGGCTATTTCGACATCGGTATTGCCGTCGGTAGCCCACGCGGTCTGGTTGTGCCTATCTTGCGCAACGCCGACCAGCTCAGCATTGCCGAAATCGAGAAGCAGATCGCCGATTTTGGTGCCCGTGCGCGCGACGGCAAGCTCAGCCTCGACGAACTCACTGGCGGCACGTTCTCCATCTCTAACGGTGGTGTGTTCGGCTCCATGTTGTCCACGCCTATCATCAACCCACCTCAATCGGCTATTTTGGGCATTCACGCCACTAAAGACCGCCCGGTTGTCGAGAACGGTCAAATCGTGATTCGCCCCATGAACTATCTGGCGCTTTCCTACGATCACCGTATCATCGACGGTCGTGAAGCGGTGTTGTCGCTGGTTGCCATGAAAGAAGCGCTCGAAGATCCTCAGCGTCTGTTGCTCGACGTCTAAGGCACACACGCCGGGCCCCCGGCTTAGGTCGTTGCGCTGTGTTGCGCGCGGCCCGAGCCCGGGCCCTTTTCTTTTCAGGCAGCGCGCACCCGGTGTGCGTTCGCAGAACAAATTACTGGAAATACAATGGCTAAAAATTTTGATGTCGTCGTAATCGGGGCCGGCCCCGGTGGGTATATCGCCGCAATTCGTGCGGCTCAACTGGGTATGTCGGTCGCATGTATCGACGCGGCTTCCAACGCCGATGGCAAGCCGGCGCCAGGTGGTACATGCACCAACGTCGGTTGCATTCCTTCAAAGGCGTTGTTGCAGTCTTCCGAGCACTTCGACCAGGTCAATCATCACTTCTCTGAGCATGGCATCGAAGTTAAAGGCGTTAGCCTCAAGCTCGACACCCTAATTGGTCGCAAAGACAACGTTGTTAAACAAAACAACGAAGGCATTTTGTACTTGTTCAAAAAGAACAAAGTGACGTTCTTCCATGGTACGGGTACGTTTTCGGCCTATGTTGACGGCGGCTGGTCCATCAAAGTGTCGGGTCAAACCGAAGAAGAGCTTATCGCCAAGCATGTCGTGGTTGCCACCGGTTCGGCACCCCGTCAGTTGCCCGGCCTCGATTTCGACGAGAAAAAAATCCTGTCCAACGATGGCGCCTTGCGCATTCCAGCCGTACCTAAAAAGTTGGGTGTGATTGGCGCTGGTGTTATCGGCCTTGAATTGGGTAGTGTCTGGCGTCGTCTGGGTGCTGAAGTTACCGTCCTCGAAGCTGCACCCGAGTTTCTGGCCGTTTGTGACCAACAGGTCGCCAAAGAGGCCCACAAAGTTTTCACCAAGCAGGGTTTGAATATTCAAACCGGCGTCAAAATCGGCGAAGTCAAAACGGCTGCCAAGTCGGTGACGGTACCCTACACTGACGCCGCTGGGGCAGAGCAGTCCATTACTGTCGATCACCTGATCGTGTCCATTGGCCGCGTGCCGCACACACAGGGCCTGGGCGTTGAAACAGTTGGCCTCAAGGTCGATGAGCGTGGTTTTGTCGTGGTTGACGATGACTGCCGCACCAACCTGCCTAACGTATGGGCAGTCGGTGACGTGGTTCGTGGCCCTATGCTTGCACACAAGGCCGAAGAAGAGGGCGTTGCCGTTGCTGAGCGTATCGCTGGTCAGCATGGTCACGTCAACTTTGGCACGATCCCCAGCGTTATCTACACCTCGCCCGAAATCGCGTGGGTTGGCAAAACCGAGCAGCAGCTCAAGACTGAAGGCGTTAACTATCGCGCCGGAAGCTTCCCGTTTTTGGCCAACGGCCGTGCACGGGCCTTGGGCGACACTACCGGCTTTGTCAAGATTCTTGCCGATGCCAAGTCAGACGAAGTCCTGGGTGTACACATTATTGGCCCCAGCGCGTCCGAGCTGATCGCAGAAGCCGTGACTATCATGGAGTTCCGTGGTGCTGCCGAAGACATCGCCCGCATCTGCCATGCTCACCCCACGTTGTCCGAGTCGGTTAAAGAAGCCGCTCTGGCTGTTGATAAGCGCTCGCTCAATTTCTGATCGGGCGGTTGTCGTTGGCAATTGCTGATTCAAAAAGGGGCTGCAATGCCCCTTTTTGTATTTAACCTATGAACGTTAAACAATATTACGAGCACGCACTGGCCGAGCGCGGCTACAAACCAGATCTGGCTCAGATCGAAGCCATCGACCGGCTGCAGCAGTTCTACGACGACTGGGTCGTATACAAGCAGGCGCGTTCGAGCACACTAAAAAAAATCTTTCGTCGGCCCGATATCCCTCGTGGGGTGTATATGTGGGGCGGAGTCGGCCGTGGTAAAAGTTTTTTAATGGATGCCTTTTACGCCACGGTGCCATTGAAACGAAAAGGGCGTCTGCACTTTCACGAATTCATGCGGGGCGTGCATCAGCAGCTCGATGAAGTCAAAGGCCAGCAAGATCCGCTCGACGAAGTCGCGCGGCGTATTGCCAAGCGGTATCGCCTGATCTGCTTCGACGAGTTTCACGTCTCGGACGTTGCCGACGCCATGATTCTGTATCGTTTGTTACTGAAGCTTTTCGAGCACGGCACGTCGTTTGTCATGACCTCAAACTACGAGCCCTCTACCTTGTACCCCGATGGGTTGCACCGCGACCGTATTTTGCCAGCCATCAAGCTGATTCAAGAGCGTATGGACATACTGAATGTCGATACGGGTACCGACTATCGTCGACGGGCGCTTGAGCAAGTGCGAGTGTATTTGTCGCCCATTAATGCCGATACACGTGCCGAGATCCAGGAGGCGTTTGATCGCTTGTCTGATACGGCGCCCATGAAGCCCGTGCTAACCGTCGAAAATCGCGAACTTAAGGCGGTGGCCTTAAGCGGTAGTGTCGTGTGGTTTGATTTTGCGACTTTGTGCGGCGGCCCGCGCTCGCAAAATGATTACCTCGATCTGGCCAGCCGTTTCCAGACAGTGGTTTTGTCTGACGTACCACGCATGACGGCCCGTCAGGCTTCGGAAGCCCGGCGTTTTACATGGCTGGTCGACGTTTTTTACGACCATAAAGTTAAACTGATCATGTCGGCCGAATGCGAACCTGAAGGCTTGTATACCGACGGCCCCATGGCCAACGAGTTTCACCGTACGGTTTCGCGTCTGCTCGAGATGCAATCGCGTGAGTATCTCGAATCCGAGCGCCGTGTTGCGGCGACCCTGTAATCCATCAAGAATAAATTCAACATGAAAACCCGAGTCCTGACCGGCATCACTACGACCGGTACCCCGCATCTGGGCAATTACGCCGGCGCTATTCGTCCGGCCATCGAAGCCAGTCGCCAACCCAATGTCGACGCCTATTTCTTCATGGCCGACTATCACGCGCTTATTAAATGCGAAGACCCTGCGCGGGTGGCACGTTCGCGCCTTGAAATCGCAGCTACCTGGTTGGCGGGCGGGCTTGATGTCGATAAGGTCACGTTCTATCGGCAGTCCGATATTCCCGAAATTCCTGAGCTTTGCTGGTTGTTGACCTGCGTTACGCCTAAGGGGTTGATGAACCGGGCGCATGCCTACAAAGCCTCTGTCGACCAGAACACGGCACGCAATATTGACCCTGACGATGGCGTAACCATGGGTCTGTTTTCTTATCCGGTACTCATGGCAGCCGACATCCTGATGTTCAACGCTCACAAAGTACCCGTGGGCCGTGATCAGGTTCAGCACCTTGAAATGGCTCGCGATATTGCTCAGCGGTTCAACCATTTGTATGGTCAGGGTAAAGAGTTTTTTGTCTTGCCCGAGGCTCAAGTCGACGATGAGGTCGCGACGTTGCCCGGCCTGGATGGCCGAAAAATGTCCAAAAGTTATGACAACACCATTCCGTTGTTCGAGGGCGGCAGTAAGGCCATGCGTCAGGCGGTTTCGCGTATCGTGACCGACTCGCGCCAGCCTGGCGAACCGAAAGACGCCGAAGCATCGCATGTCTACGCCCTGTATCGTGCTTTTGCCACACCGGCGCAAGCGACAGCGTTCAAGGCAGCACTCGAGGGTGGGCTTGCGTGGGGCGAAGCCAAAGAGGCCTTGTTTACTTTGCTTGATGGTATCGTCGCACCCATGCGTGATCGCTACGCACAGCTGATGGCCGATCCCCGACAAATCGAGGATATTTTGCAGGCGGGTGCAGCCAAGGCGCGTCGTGAGTCGGCCGAGCTCATGGGGGCTTTGCGTGAGGCTGTGGGTTTGCGTCAACCCAGTCAGGTTGCCGCAGCCTCAAAAGCCAAGCCCAAGGCCGGTAAGACCGCTCGTTTGGTCAGTTTCCGCGAGGGCGAACGGTTTCATTTCCGATTGTTGTCGGTCGATGGTGCCGAGCTCTTTTTATCTGAAGGGTTTGATAATCCCAAAACAGCAGGTCAGCTGATGTCCGAGCTCAAAACCCGGGCTTTGTCAGGCCTTGCCCAGGTCGAGAACGGTCAGGTGACGCTGGTTGTCGATAATCAGATTGTCTGCCGATTCCCCGAAAGTGAACTCGAGGCGGTCGAGCAGGCATTGGCGTCGCTCAAACAAGACTGACGCAGGGCAGACAGCTAGCTTTTAGCCAACAAAAAAACACCCCGCGGGCCTATGGTTGGCCGGCGGGGTGTTTTTGTTTGGAAGGTCGACGGCTTACTTCTTCAGCTTTGCGAAGGCGGCAGCCATGGCACCCAGACCATCTGCCGCGCCCGTTGCTTTGTCGCGGCGATCACCCGAGCTACGCTGATTACCACCGGCATTGCGGCCGCCCTGGGCTCGGCCGCCGCTGCTCGCGCTTGTCCGGCCCGATGGTGCATCATCGTTCAAGCGCATTGTCAGGCCAATGCGTTTGCGTTCGATGTCTACCTCCTGGACTTTGACTTTGACGGTCTGTCCGACACGTACGACATCGCGCGGGTCGCTGACGAAGCGATCGGCCAGTGCCGAAATATGCACCAGACCGTCTTGGTGGACGCCGATGTCAATAAAGGCACCGAAGTTGGCCACGTTGGTGACGACTCCCTCAAGAATCATGCCCGGTACCAGATCTTTCAATGTGTTCACGCCTTCTTTGAATTGGGCGGTTTTGAACTCCGGACGAGGGTCGCGCCCTGGCTTTTCAATTTCGGTAAAGATATCGCGTACGGTGGGTAGACCGAAGCGTTCGTCGGTAAATTCGGCAGGTGACAGCCCGTTAAGGGCGCCTTGACGTCCCATGACCTGTTTGGCGTCGGCCTGAATTTTCTCAAGAATACGTTTGACCACCGGGTAGGCCTCTGGGTGAACGGCAGAGGCATCTAGCGGGTTGTCGCCATTGGCAATACGCAAGAAGCCTGCGGCTTGCTCAAAGGCCTTGTCGCCGAAGCGGCTGACTTTCATCAGCATCTTGCGGTTCTGAAACGCGCCGTTCTCGTCACGCCAGGCCACAATGTTGCGGGCCAGGCTAGCATTCAGGCCCGATACCCGGCTCAGCAGCGGGGCGGATGCTGTATTGACATCTACACCCACGGCGTTCACACAGTCTTCAATGACGGCATCAAGCGATCGGGCCAGTTCGCGCTGGTTTACATCGTGCTGGTACTGGCCAACCCCAATAGCCTTGGGCTCGATTTTGACGAGCTCGGCCAATGGGTCTTGCAGGCGGCGCGCGATCGAAACGGCACCGCGCAAGCTGACGTCAAGGTCGGGAAATTCGTGAGCGGCAAGCTCCGAGGCCGAATACACCGAGGCGCCAGCCTCGGAGACGACGACGCGTGTCGCCTTGATGTCACTGAATTTTGCGGCCATGTCGGCAGCCAGTTTTTCTGTTTCGCGCGATGCCGTGCCATTGCCGATGGCAATGAGCTCAACTTTGTGTTTTAGTGCGAGCGCTGCCAATGTATTGATCGAACCCTCGTAGTCGCGCCGAGGTTCAAAGGGATAAATGGTGGCCGTGTCCAGCAGCTTGCCCGTGGGGTCGATAACCGCTACTTTGACCCCTGTTCGGATCCCCGGGTCCAGGCCCATCACGGCTTTTGGGCCAGCGGGTGCAGCCAGCAGTAAGTCTTTCAGGTTGGCGGCAAATACGCGTATGGCTTCTTCTTCGGCCTTCTCGCGTAGCTGATTGACCAATTCAGTTTCGAAGGTCGTCAGGAGCTTCACACGCCAAGTCCAGCGGCAGACTTCGCCCAGCCACTTCTCGCGAGGCTTTGCGTCGGCATCAAAGCGGGCACCCAGCGCAAGAAAAGCGGCGACCCGGCTCACGCACGGATGAGGCGTTTGTGTTTCAAGTTCAGGGGCCAAGCCGATACGAAGATCGAGTACGCCTTGTTGACGGCCGCGCAACAGAGCCAGGATGCGGTGTGATGGTAGTGTGCGCAAGGGTTCGTGAAAGTCGAACCAGTCTCGGAAATTGGCGCCCTCGGTTTCTTTGCCCTCAACAACTTTTGCATACAGCAGACCCGACTGCCAGAGATGATCGCGCATGTCGGCCAGCAAATCGGCGTTTTCGGCAAAGCGCTCGGCCAGAATGTCGCGTGCACCGTCGAGTGCGGCTTTTCCATCGTTAATATTTGCCTCGGCATTCAGGTAACTCTCTGCCAGTGCGGCCGGGTCGGCCGTGCGGTCAGCCAGAATGGCGTCGGCCAGCGGCTCAAGCCCGGCTTCGCGCGCAATTTGTGCGCGAGTGCGACGCTTGGGCTTGAAGGGAGCGTACAAGTCCTCGAGGCGCTGTTTGGTCGTCGCCGCCAAAATTTCGCCGGTCAGTTCGGGGGACAGTTTCCCCTGTTGCTCGATCGACTCGATCACGGCAGCGCGCCGGTCTTCGAGTTCGCGTACGTAGACAAGCCTTACCTCCAGGTTACGCAACACCGTGTCATCCAGACCGCCCGTGACTTCTTTCCGATAGCGGGCGATAAACGGGACGGTTGCGCCGCTGTCCAGCAGCTCAACGGTAGCGGCTACCTGTACCGGGCGCACGCCCAGTTCTTCGGCCAGCAAGGCAACGATGCGTTCAGGGGAATTGTTCAGCGCCACTTTGGGTGCTGCATTTGAGGTAACTGTCATGGGTAAGTCATCTGGTTTACATCATCAAGCGGGGCATTTTGCCACATCCAGGCCGAACAGGTCTTCGCGCGCGGTTATCATTCTGGTTTAGTCTGATGTGTCTGGAACGTCCCATGTTGCTGCAAGAGCTCGATGCCATTTTTGCCGAAGACGGCCCTATTGCGGCTGCGTTGCCGGGCTACCACGCCCGTCAGGCTCAGTTGGAGTTGGCGCGTGCTATCGATCAGGCGATCACCGACGGCAGTACGCTCATCGCCGAGGCCGGTACCGGCACAGGCAAAACCTGGGCGTATCTGGTGCCTGCTTTTTTAAGCGGGGTGAAGGTGCTCGTGTCGACCGGCACCCGAACTTTGCAAGACCAGTTGTTTCGGCGCGATTTGCCCCGGCTACGCAATGCGTTGGCCTTGCCTGTGACGACGGCCCTGCTTAAAGGTAGGGGTAATTATGTCTGCCACTACCACCTCGAACGTCTGCAAGGCGACGACCGCGCACTCAAGTCTCGTGCCGAAATCGGTCAGCTTCGTCATATTCAGGTGTTCGCACAGCAATCGCGTACCGGCGACAAGGCAGAACTGGCCGAGGTGCCTGAAGAGGCAGATATCTGGAATCGCGTTGTATCGACACGCGACAACTGCCTGGGCCAAGACTGCCCCAATGTGCGCGACTGTTTTGTGCTCAAAGCGCGTCGCGAGGCGCAGGAAGCCGATATCGTCGTGGTCAACCACGCCTTGTTCATGGCAGATCTGGCGCTTCGTGAAGAGGGGATCACCGATTTGTTGCCTGAAGTGCAACTGGTGGTGTTCGACGAGGCTCATCAGCTTCCCGATGTGGCCACGCGCTTTCTGGGCAGCAGTGTGTCTTCGCATCAGCTGATCGACCTGGCCCGTCAGGTCGAGGCCGCCGGGCTGGCTCACGCCCGCGAAGCCTGTAACTGGACAGAGCAAGGGCAGCGCATCGAGCACGCCGCTCGTGAGTTGCGTTTGGCGACTGCGGCGATAGACCGTTTACCTGGTAAAAAAGCGACTTTCGAAACTTTGCCTGATGCCGAGGCTTTCGACACTGCACTTGAACGTTTGATTGAAGTGCTTGACGATTGTGTGCAACGGCTGGGCATCGTGGCAGAAAAACACCCAGACCTTACTGCCGCCTCAAAAACATCGCTCGATTTGCGGGCGCGTCTATTCCGCTGGAGCCAGCCCGACAGGCAGGGCCGGAACGCACTGGCCGCTGCTGCTGCGGCCGACGGTGGCCCGGGGGCAGACGAAACGGCCGTTAGGTGGGTGGAGTCCAGTAGCCATGGCATGCGCCTGCATAGTGCCCCTTTGTCGGTAGCGCGTATTTTTTCGCGGTTTCGCCGGCCCGAGCAGGCCTGGGTCATGACCTCGGCCACTCTGTCCATCAATGGTGATTTTGGTTTTTTTCAACGGCAATTAGGCCTGCACGATGCGGTCACCGGCCGCTGGGAGTCACCGTTCGATTATTCGGCGCAGGGGGTTTTGTTTGTACCGTCTACGCTGCCTTTGCCTAACCACCCGCAGTTCAACGAAAAATTTGTTGACCTGCTGGTGCCGTTAATCAAAGTTGCGCAGGGTGGCGTACTGGTTTTGTGTACCACTTTGCGTGCGGTTGATCGTATTGCCGAGCTACTTGATGAACGGCTCGACGCCGCAGGTATTGATCGTCTGCTGTTAAAGCAGGGTGACACTTCAAGGCGGTTGCTGCTTGACCGGTTTCGTGACGCGCGTAATGCGGTGTTGGTCGGTAGCGCCAGCTTCTGGGAAGGGATCGATGTGCCTGGAGACGCGTTGACCCTGGTTGCGATCGACAAGCTGCCGTTTGCGCCGCCTGACGACCCAGTGCTTGAGGCACGTTTAAACGAAAGTCGTCGCCGTGGGGGTAACCCCTTCATGGAGTTCCAGTTGCCCGAGGCCGCCATTGCGCTTAAGCAGGGTGCTGGCCGATTGATTCGGTCGGAAGGGGACTGGGGGGTATTGATGGTAGCCGATACCCGTATTGTTGATAAACCCTACGGGAAGCTGCTTTGGCGGGGTTTGCCGCCGTTTTCACGCACCCGAGAAGTTGCTCAGGTGGTGAAATTTTTCAAGGCGAGGCAGGTTAGAACCAGTTGACGGGGTTCCACATACTGCCGCTGGCTTTGGCAAAACCCTGTTCGTAGTACTTGCTGTTGGGGAAGTTGCTGTCGAGTACGCGCTTGGTGTCGTCACGCAGCTCGGGCATATTCAGCTTGTCGTAGGCCATGACCATGATGTACAGCGCTTTTTCGGCGGCCGGGACGCCCTGAAATTCGGTAATGACGGTTTGTGCGCGATTGATGGCGGCCAAATAAGCGTAACGCTCGTAGTAGTACTGCGCCACAATGACTTCGTTTTCTGCCAAGGTGTTAACCAGCCAGGTCAGACGCTTTTTGGCGTCGGGCGTGTAACGGCTGTCGGGGTAGCGGGAAACGAGCTCGCTAAAGGCCTCGTAAGATTCACGCAAGCCCTTCGGATCGCGCTCGGCCGGGTCTTGGCGTGTAATGTTCGAAAACAGTGCGCTGGGCGGCGTAAACGTGACCAGGCCCTTCAGGTAGAGCATGTAGTCAGTACCTGGATGATTGGGGTATTGCTGCTGGAAACGGTCGATGGCTGCCAAGGCCTGCTCTGGCTCGTCGTCTTTCCAGTTGACATAGGCCAGGTCAATGAGGGCTTGTTGAGCGTAGCCGCCAAACGGATAGCGGGCCTCGAGTGCCTCGAGGCGCTGGCGGGCTTCGGGCCAGTTGGCATCGCTGATTTCGGTACGTGCTTCGCGGTAAAGACGATCAGCGCTCCAGCCTGCGGTGGGGTCGACATCGCCTTTGCTTAGCGCGCCGCAGCCTGCAACAACTGCAGCCACGAGAAAAACGCCGGCCAGACGGGCTACCCGGGAAGCCCCGGAGCAAAGTACAGAATTGAAGTTAACGCGAGTCACAAAAGCATCCTTGGTGTTAGCATTGCAGGCTGATTATATGATTTGTCGCCATGCCTGACACAGATATTACTAAAGAAAGTTCTTCGTGCACGCCAGACGATGAGCCCCTACTGTTCGAGCTACCACTTAAAACGATGCCCGAACGCCTGGATAAGGTCCTGGCCCGTCTCATGCCAGACCACTCCCGCAGTCGTTTGCAAGCCTGGATCGAATCAGGGCACGTCAAGGTAAATGGCCAAGCGGCGCGTGTGCGTCAAACGGTTGGCCCTGCTGACTGCATCGAAGTCTGGGAACAGGTCGCGCCAGAGCAACAGGCGTTCAGTCCTGAGCCTGTCGATTTTGATGTGGTGGCTCAAAGTCCGGACTGGGTCGTCGTTAACAAACCCGCCGGTCTCGTGACGCATCCGGGCGCCGGAAATTGGTCGGGTACCTTGCTCAATGGTTTGTTATACCGGTTCCCCGAACTGGCCATCGTACCGCGTGCTGGCATTGTGCACCGACTCGATAAAGATACATCGGGCCTGTTGGTCGTGGCCCGCCACGAAAAATCACAAACGCATCTCGTGCGTCAACTGCAAAGTCGCAGCGTTAGCCGGCAGTACACCGCTTTGGCACACGGCTGGGTGCGTCATGGCGGTACCGTCAATGTGCCCATTGGCCGCGATCCGCGTGTGCCCGTGCGCATGAGTGTCGAGAATCCCATTGCCCCGCGCGAGGCCATTACGCATTACGAACCGCTTCGCATCGGCACAACCGCCGAAGGTCAGCAGGTCAGCCAGGTCATTTGTCGGCTGGAAACGGGGCGAACCCACCAAATACGCGTTCATATGGCCAGTGTGTGTCATCCGCTTGTCGCCGACGTGCTGTATGGTGGCCGACTGATTGCCGGCGCTTCGCGCCAGATGTTGCATGCGCAGGCATTGAGTTTCGATGATTTTTCCAGTGGCGAGCGGGTTTCTTTCGAGGCGCCGTTGCCTGCCGATTTCGAACAGGTATTAGGGCATCTTGCGTGGCAATAACAACACAGTTGGGTTCGTTTCAGGTGGTTAGCGGCACCCCTTGGCGGGGTGTCAGGTACTTTTGTACGACCCGTTTAGGTGGGTACAGCGTACCTCCCTTCGACACGCTCAACTTTGCCGCCCATGTTGGCGACGACGCTGCTTCTGTTCAGGCGTGTCGTGAGGCGTTGGCAGCCCAAATCGGCGTTACGCCGGTCTGGCTTGATCAGGTGCACGGCACGACTGTTCACGATGCCGACGCCTCTGCATTTGCCCCGGGGGGCGCACCAAGCGGTCAAGCCTCATTGGTTGCGCCGGTTGCCGACGCAGCGATCACATCGTGCGAAGGTCGTGCACTGGCTATTCTGACGGCCGATTGTTTGCCAGTGGTTGTTGCCGACGAAGCGGGGCGGGCGGTGGCCGTTGCGCACGCCGGATGGCGCGGCTTGGCCGCGGGGGTGCTCGACAATACCGTTTTGGCCCTTCGGGCGCGTTTGCCTGACCAAGCTGTATTGCGGGCCTGGATCGGGCCCGCCATCGGCCAGTCGGCCTTCGAGGTCGGGCCAGACGTCTACGCCGCTTTTTGCGACAGTCAGCCCGAATGCGCCGTTTACTTTGCGCAGCGTCCTGGCACCGAAAGCGTTGGAGGTAAATGGCTGGCCGACCTTGCCGGTTTAGCCCGACACCGGTTGGCGGCACTTGGGGTGCGTTATATTGAACAGAGCAGTTGGTGTACGTATCGTCATCCCGAGCTTTTTTATTCGTATCGATTCAAACACCCCACCGGACGCATGGCAACGTTGGCCTGGCTTGATCCGGCTACCGACTTACCCTGATTGACAGTCAATCGCCAGGCCCGCAACATGAAGGTGTTCTGATGCAAATAGTCACACAAGGCAGGTTTACTTAATGAGCATTCCGTTTTCAGCTCAACAATTCAATGAAATCCAGGCGGAATTCTCCAAAAGCTGGCAAGAATTGCTCCACAAGGCCGAGCACGGCCAGCTAGAACTGCCCAAAGACAGGCGCTTCAGCGCTCAGGCCTGGGCCAGTCATCCAGCCTATTTGCTTATGGCGCATGCCTATCTGTTGTCAGGGCAGGCCATGCAAAAAATGGTCGATACGGCCGATGTCCCCGATGACACCCGCGAACGCTTGCGGTTCTCCGTCATGCAATGGCTCGATGCCATGGCGCCGTCCAATTTTCTGGCCACCAACCCCGATGCTCAGCACACCTTGCTGCAAACCAAGGGGTTGTCACTGGCTCAGGGCATTCAAAATTTTTTCACCGACCTCCAAAAAGGCCATTTGTCGCAAACCGACGAAAGCCATTTTTCGGTGGGCGAAAACCTGGCGATCACCGAAGGGCAGGTCGTCTTCGAAAACCCTCTTTTTCAGTTGATTCAATACACGCCCTTGACTGCGCAGGTTTATCGCACGCCGCTTCTGGTGGTGCCGCCATGCATCAACAAGTTTTATATCCTCGACCTCCAACCCGACAACTCCTTTGTTCGCCATGCTGTCGAGCAAGGGTTTACGGTGTTCATGGTGTCGTGGCGTAATCCGCAGCTTACGGATACTGACGGCATTTTGCAGGCGACCTGGGCCGATTACCTTCAAAGCGGCGTGTTACAGGCCATCAAGGTGGTTCAAGACATCAGCGGAGCCGCAAAAATCAATGCGCTGGGTTTTTGCGTGGGCGGCACATTGCTGGCCAGTGCCCTGGCTCTGGCCAAGGCCCGGGGCGAAGACCCAGTCAACAGTCTTACCTTGCTGACCACGCTGCTTAATTTCGAAGATACTGGTGTGCTCGACGTCTTTATCGACGAAGGTCATGTCAATGCGCGCGAGCATCAATTGGGGCAGGGCGGGTTGTTGTTTGCGCGCGAGCTGGCCACCACGTTTTCGTTCTTGCGGCCCAACGAGCTCGTCTGGAACTACGTCGTCAATAACTATCTCAAGGGTCAAAGTCCGCCTGCATTCGACTTGCTCTACTGGAATGCCGACGGCACGAATTTGCCCGGTCCGTTTTTTGCCTGGTATCTGCGCAATACCTACTTAGAGAATAATCTGGTTGTGCCTGGCAAAGTGGTTGTCGACGGCACGCCTGTCGACCTGGGGGCGATCGACACCCCTGCTTATGTGTACGGCTCCCGTGAAGATCACATCGTGCCCTGGAAGGCGGCTTATGCCAGTATGTCTTTGCTTCAGGGGCCCAGACAGTTTGTCATGGGGGCGTCTGGCCATATAGCGGGAGTGGTTAATCCGCCCGCAAAAAACAAGCGGTGTTATTGGGTTGGTCCTGATACAACCGGCAAAAAGGTGGTACCAGCCCGCGATTGGTTTGACGCAGCGCAAGAGCATCCGGGAAGCTGGTGGTTACATTGGTCCGATTGGCTGGCTGGCCACTCGGGCACGCGTCGCAAGGCCGTCAAACGCCTGGGCAATACTCGCTTCGTACCCACCGAAGCTGCCCCCGGGCGTTATGTGAAGGTCAAGGCGGTTTAAACAGAATTACAAGGAGAACTCCATGAGTGGAAAACTGGCATACGTGACTGGCGGCATGGGAGGGATCGGCACATCAATTTGCCAGCGTCTCGCCAAAGAGGGCTTTACCGTGGTAGCGGGTTGCGGGCCCAGCCGCGATCACACCAAATGGCTCGACGAGCAGGCTGCATTGGGCTACAAATTTCATGTGTCGGTGGGGAACGTCTCCGACTGGGATTCCACCGTCGAAGCCTTCGACAAGGTCAAGTCTGAACTTGGCAATATCGATGTGCTTGTCAACAATGCAGGTATCACGCGCGATGGCCTCTTCCGCAAAATGTCCCGCGACGACTGGCGTGCGGTTATGGACACCAACCTCAACAGTCTGTTCAATGTCACCAAGCAAGTCATCGAGGGCATGATCGAGAAAAACTGGGGACGTATCATCAATATCAGCTCAGTTAACGGGCAAAAGGGTCAGTTTGGTCAAACCAACTACTCTACCGCCAAGGCCGGTATTCATGGCTTTACCATGGCGCTTGCCCAAGAGGTCGCCAGCAAAGGGGTTACCGTAAACACGATATCGCCTGGTTATATTGGTACAGACATGGTCAAGGCCATGCGTGCCGATGTCCTTGAAAAGATTGTGGCTACGATTCCTGTGCGTCGATTGGGTACGCCCGAAGAAATCGGCGCCATGGTCGCCTGGATCGCTTCCGACGACGCCGGTTTTGCCACCGGTGCCGACTTTTCGCTTAACGGTGGTTTGCACATGGGGTAGTAATACCCATTACAAGCGCATATGACACAAACTAAAAACGCGTCCGGCCTGCGGTTGATCAAAAAGTATCCCAACCGCCGCCTCTACGATACCCAGACCAGTGCCTACATTACGTTGGTCGATGTCAAGCAACTGGTGCTCGATAACGAAAACTTTCAGGTGGTCGATGTAAAGTCAGGCGAAGATCTGACACGCAGCATTTTGTTGCAGATCATTCTTGAAGAGGAAACGGGTGGGGTGCCCATGTTTTCTGCGGCAGCACTGTCGCAGATCATTCGTTTTTATGGCAATGCCATGCAAGGCGTCATGGGCGCTTTTCTCGAAAAAAACATCCAGGCGTTTATCGACGTTCAAGAGCGGATGGCCGAGCAATCAAAAAATTTGTACGGGTCTGCGGTAGGGCCCGAGGCATGGACTCAGTTCATGAGTGTGCAAACCCCGGTCTTGCAAAGCATGATGAATAATTACATCGATCAAAGCAAAAATTTGTTCGTGCAAATGCAAGATCAAATGCAAGATCAGACCCGGTCTATTTTTTCAACTTTCCCGTTTGTGCCGCCCGCAGGCGGTGATGGGCCGCAAAAAAAATAAACCCGTCTTAACGGAACGGGCTGTGTTCGACCAGCGTATCCGCGTACTGGTCAACAGCTCGTGTTTCTTCATCTAGAAAATTTGCGATAGCTTGGGCAAACCTTGCGTCGCGCACCCAGTGTGCCGACCAGGTTTTTACGGGGAGCATGCCCCTGGAGAGCTTATGCTCGCCCTGAGCTCCGCCTTCAAAAATATTTATCTGGTGGGCAATGCAGTACTCAATGGCCTGCAAGTAACACGTTTCGAAGTGCAAACCTGAGATAAATTCGGTGGTGCCCCAGTAGCGGCCGTACAGCCGTTCCTCGCCAATAATGTTCAAGGCGCACGCCACAGGTGTTTCACCTCGGCGCGCCAGCACCAGCAGAAGCTGGTCGCCCATGGTGCGCCAGACCCGTTCAAAGAAGTCGGCATTCAGGTAGGGGGCATTGCCATGCTCATGGTACGTGCGTTCATAGCATCGGTAAAAAAAGGCCAGGTTGTCTGGGGTAATTGCTTCGCCGCGCAGCCATTCAAAGGTGACCCCGGCTGCTGCCACCTTCTTTCGGTCTTGTTTCAGTTTTTTGCGCTTTTGCTGGGTCATGTCGGCCAGAAAATCCTCGACAGTGCCGTAGTTATTGTTGTGCCAATGAAATTGCACCGTTTCCCGAAACATGAAGCCTGCCTTGCGCAGTGCGGCCTGGTCCGTCTCGTCGGGGAAAAGAATATGCAGTGATGACAAGGCATTTTGTTCGGCAAGTGATACGGCTGCCTGGGCTAACCGGATGCGGTCGTCGGACGATTTGGCCAGTAAACGGGGCCCCGGCACCGGAGAAAATGGGATGGCAGACAGCAGCTTGGGGTAATAGGGCAAGTTGTGCTGCATGAACGCCCGTGCCCAGGCATGGTCGAAGACATACTCTCCGCGCGAATGGTATTTGACGAAAAGAGGCATGGCGCCTGCTAATTGGTCATTTCGTTTTAATAACAGGTAGTGCGGATCCCAGCCTGTTTCAAGCGATGCGCAACCGCTGGCTTCAAGGGCATGTAAAAAAGCATGGCTAACCAGCGGATGACCGTTCGCCAGTGCGTTCCATTCTTCGGGGTCAATATCGTCTAAAGTACGAGCCAGCGAAAGTTCTGCAGTCAAGGTGTGCCACTTTGAGGTTTGGTGATGGGTAATGGCGTAAATTTTAGGGTAACTACGGCGTGACGTCTGAAATTCCGGTATTGGTGCTGACGGGCTTTTTGGGGGCAGGTAAAACAACCTTGCTTAATCGTCTTCTGGGCGGCACGCAGCCAAGTTCGGCGCCAGCGACGTCTGCGGATGCCGTCGCCCCTGCTGGCAGCGCGGTTCACGCCGGTACTTCCATCGACATCGGCATCGACGCCGCTTCTGACGACGGTGTGACTGATACGGTCACGTCGATCGACCCGGACCGGCTTGTGGTGCTGGTCAACGAGGTTGGGCAAATCGGACTCGATCATCAATTGGTTCGTCATGTCGATGATCGTCTCGTGATGCTTGAGTCAGGCTGCATTTGCTGCTCTGTGCGCGGTGGGTTGGTCACTGCGTTGCAAGATTTGTTCATGGCGGCGCTTCAGCGGCGCATTCGCCCATTCACGCATATTGTCATTGAAACCACAGGGATAGCCGATCCGGCAGCAATTCGTTATACCCTGGCTTTTGAGCGCTTTCTGGCCGATCGGTATCGTTATGCGGGTTGCGTGACGGTTGTCGACGCTGGCAATATACAAGCCCAGTTTGTGCAGCAGCCCGAGGTCGCACCCCAATTGGCGCAAGCCGATTGCCTGCTCATCAGCAAAGCCGACCAAGTTAATACGCAAGCGTTGGGTCTAACCCAGACTTGGCTGGATACGGTGTGTCCGCAGGTGCCCAGGCTGCTTGCCGGGCAGGTGACGTCGGTGGGGCAGTTATTCGACGTTGTGCAGGGTCAGGCGCGCCGTGTGCCAGCGTTGGGCGGGGCCGTTCGTCGTCATACGGCAGGACTTTTTGGGGTGCCCGGTCAGGGCTTGTTTACCTCATCAGGCTCACCGACGCCTGGCGCCGTGTTTCCGGATGCGCAAGTGGTGGGTGACTTTTCCCAGCCGGTGGGTAGGCATGCGGATCTTGATGTTGCGAGTTGGGAACTGTCGGGTACGGTTAAGCGAGCAGATTTTTCGCGTGCCCTGGATGCTGCCGTGGCCGATACAGGAGCGGGGCTGCTACGTTTTAAGGGTATTTTGTTTTTCGAGCCAGGCGGCTGGCAGGTGGTTCAGGTCGTACACAATACCGTTTACCCACCCCAGCCCTTAGAGGCCGGGCCGACTGACGCCCCTGGCGCTCAAGCAGTTGTGATTACTCGCGGCAGCCCAGCCGAAGATTTTTTCAAAAAACTGGAAGCTGGTTTGGCTAAAAGCTAAAAGCCGTTGTCCCTATTTGCTCAAGGTAAAGTACGGCCAAAGTGTGGCTGTACTTGGTCTGGCCATGTTGGCGCGTAAGGGGCAGGCAAAAAAAATGCCTGCATGTAATATGCAGGCATTTTTAATTTGGTTGCGGGGGCAGGATTTGAACCTACGACCTTCGGGTTATGAGCCCGACGAGCTGCCAGACTGCTCCACCCCGCGTCTGAAGAACTGAATATTAACCTACCTAAAAAAATAATGCAAATCCGTAGCAAATAGTTCACACCCTGAGGTACAAAGTAGGGGCTAGCAGTGCAACTTTGAAAAATTACGCGTAGAATTGTGCAAAACCAGAATACATGACCGAGAACGAAATCATTCGGGTGCTCGAAGCCGCGCTATTATGCGCCGACGCACCCTTGCCTTTATCCGAGTTACGCAAGCTGTTTCCCCCTGAAGACGTCTCTGCAGACGATCTCAGGAGGTTGCTTTCTGTGCTGCAGCTTGATTGGTCAGAAAAAGGGCTCGAACTGGTCTGTCTGGCCAGCGGGTGGCGGTTTCAAAGCCGCCCCGAAATGCAAAAGTTCCTAGAACGTCTTAACCCCGAAAAGCCGCCCAGATACTCAAGGGCTGTCCTCGAGACTTTAGCCATTATTGCGTGGCGTCAGCCGGTAACGCGCGGCGACATCGAAGATATTCGCGGGGTTACGGTTTCGTCTCAAATTGTCAAAGCGCTCGAAGAGCGTGGCTGGATCGAAGTGTTGGGTCATCGTGACGCCCCTGGGCGTCCCGCATTGTTTGGCACAACACGCCAGTTTCTCGATGACTTGGGTTTACGAACACTCGACGATTTGCCTGCACTCGAGTCGCAAGAATCTATGCAGGTGCTCGAAGGCTTGCAGCTCGACGACCCGCCGGCCCCTGATGCCGATTGATACGGAGTATCCGAACAAACTTATGAATGAAACCACTACCGAGGCCCTGTCGCAGGCCGTCGATGCCGTACATGACGACAACACAACCAAGGCGCCGGCCAAAGGCCGCGGGCGAAAACTGCGTACGCCGTTTCGTCGTCGCCGAGGCGATGAGTCTGCGGTTGAGGGCGCGCCCGACGAGTCGTCGGTGTCAAATCATCCCGAGGGTGTGACTCCGGCAGTCGGCGCTCCTGCCAAAGCACCGGCGCAAGCGCGCAAGCCTCGGGCTCGCGGTCCGGCCCCCCGGGGTAAAAAAGCACCGGTGTCGTCACAGGTAGCGTTGTCCGATGCCGAAGACAGCGCCGATGCCGACAAAGCTTTGGGCTACCTTGATAAAGCCCAAAAAATCGAACAGCGTTTAGGTAAGTACCTTAACAGCGATGCTGTGACACCCAAGCTGCATAAAGTGCTAGCCGATGCTGGTGTTGGTTCGCGACGCGAAATGGAAGAGCTGATTATTGCCGGGCGAGTGTCCGTCAATGGCGAGCCGGCGCATATTGGCCAGCGCGTTGGGCCTAACGATCAGGTGCGTGTCAATGGTCGCCCCATCACGCGCCCCAATGCCGCCAAGCCGCCACGCGTTATTCTTTATCACAAGCCAGCTGGCGAAATTGTCAGCCACGACGACCCGTCTGGGCGTGCGACGGTTTTTGCCCGCTTGCCCAAAATGCGAGTCGGTAAGTGGTTGTCGGTAGGGCGCCTCGACCTCAATACCGAGGGCCTGCTGATTCTGACCACATCTGGCGATCTGGCTAACCGGCTCATGCATCCGCGTTACGGCGCTGAGCGCGAGTACGCGGTGCGTGTGTTGGGCGAATTGGCCGACGAGCAACAAAAGCAGTTGGTCAAGGGTATTCAGCTCGACGACGGCATGGCGCAGTTTGGTTCGCTCGAATTTCTAGGGGGCGAGGGTAGTAATCGCTGGTACAGAGCAACGCTGCACGAAGGTCGCAACCGCGAAGTGCGTCGTATGTTCGAAGCCGCCGGTGTTACGGTCAGTCGCCTTATTCGTACTCGTTTTGGCGAAATCGTGCTGCCGCGCAACTTGCGTCGCGGTCGCTGGGAAGAGCTCGACAGTACGTTGGTTACCGCCTGGATGGTGCAGCTTGGTCTAATTAAAGACGACACCGCAGGCGGGCGCCGTGGTGAGCGTCCGCGTCAGCCGCTGTCTCACGACAGTGCCTTGCCGCCGGGTTTCGGTACGCTCGAGCGCAATGGCAGTAGTGGCGCCAAAATCAGTCGGCGAGGCAAGTTGTCGGGTGGGCGTCCGGGTGCGGTCGCTGCGGTGGCCCAGTCTTTCCCTTCCGATCCATACGGCACGGGGAAAATGCTTCCGGGCGGCTTGCCTAACGGGCATCCCGACGGTAAGGGCGCGAAGGGCCGCAAGCGGCCTGCTGCTGGTGGTGGTAAGCCCAAAGGCCCCGAAACAGCTCAGGGTAAATCGGCATCCCGTGCTCCAAGGGCCGCTGGTCCAAAGAGTCAAAAGCCTGGTCGTACGCCGCGTGCGGGTAAGCCGAGCACCGGTCGTGGCGACGACTGGCAGCCTAAGGGCGCCTCCGCGCACGAGTCCCGCTTGGGTGTGCTTAAGTAATCTTGTTGTTTTTTAAGTCTAAACCCCGGACAGAGCACGATTTTTTCTAAAATCTGTTAAAATACCGGCCTTTACAGGTATATGTTTGCTTTGTCGTTTGTTTGGCGGCAGGCATAGCCTTCGCTAAAGTGCAGGTAAGCCGGGGGTTTGCGCGCAGTGTACTCAGGTACAAAGTGCAGGCCGGCGCACCAGTCTTTAATAAGCGCAATAACAATGGGCTGGCGTACAGCCCTTTTTTTTTGAATTCTATGGCAGATATTTTCGCATTGACACAAGACGTCCTTGAAGGCACAGATCTCGAACTAGTCGATATCGAACGTATGCCGCTCGGGTTGCTTCGTGTCACGCTCGATCGTCCGGGCGGTGTGAGAATCGAAGACTGCGAACAAGTTTCCAAGCAACTATCCCGCGTATTCGAAGTTGAAGGCGTCGATTACCAGCGTCTCGAAGTCGGCTCGCCCGGCATCGATCGCCCGCTCAAGAAAGAGTCCGATTTCGTTCGCTTTGCTGGTGAGCGCGTCGAAATTCGTCTGCGCGAACCCCGCGACAACCGGAAGGTCTTCGCTGGTACTTTGCAGCTTGCTGAAACGACAAATACTGAAAGACGTGTTTTTGGCCTAGTGCTCGATCCCGTGGCCAAAAACAGCAAAGCTGAAGTCATCAGCTTTGCATTTGACGATATTGATCGTGCCAAACTGGATCCCGTACTTGATTTCAAGGGTAAAAAGCGATGAGTCGCGAAATTCTTCTGTTGGTTGACGCCCTTGCGCGTGAAAAAAACGTATCGCGCGAAGTGGTTTTCGGCGCGCTCGAGAACGCGCTGGCCTCTGCCATGAAAAAGCGTTTCAAAGAAGACGCTGATATCCGTGTGTCTATCGATCGCAATACCGGTTCCCACGAAGGGTTCCGTCGCTGGTTGGTCGTGCCCGATGACGCCGGTCTGCAAGAGCCCGATCAGCAAGAGCTTTTGTCCGAAGCCCAGGAAATCGTTCCAGGCATCGAGGTTGGCGAATACATCGAAGAGCCGCTTGAACCCATCGAGTTTGGCCGTATTGGCGCTCAGGCTGCCAAGCAGGCTATTTTGCAGCGCATCCGCGACGCCGAGCGCGAGCAGCTCCTCAACGACTTCCTCGATCGCGGCGAAACTATTGTCTCTGGTACCGTAAAGCGTATCGACAAGGGTGATGTCATCATCGAAACCGGGAAAATCGAAGCGCGTTTGCCGCGCTCGGAAATGATCCCCAAAGAAAACATTCGCGTGGGTGACCGCATTCGCGCCTGGGTTTTGCGTGTCGATCACTCGGCGCGTGGCCAGCAAGTGATTTTGTCGCGTACGTCGCCCGAGTTCATTCGTCAGCTCTTCGAGAACGAAGTCCCCGAAATCGAACAGGGCTTGCTTGAAATCAAAGCAGCTGCCCGCGACCCGGGTGTGCGTGCCAAAATTGCTGTTGTTGCATACGACAAGCGTATCGATCCTATCGGTACTTGCGTCGGCATGCGTGGTTCGCGTGTTACTGCGGTGCGCAACGAGCTGGGCGGCGAGCAGGTCGATATCGTCCTCTGGGCCGAAGATCCTGCCGAATTCGTCATCGGTGCGCTGGCACCGGCAACGGTCGAGTCCATCGTGGTCGACGAAGACAAGCACGCGATGGATGTCGTGGTCGACGAAGAGAACTTGCCCAAGGCAATTGGCTCCCGTGGCCAAAACGTGCGTCTGGCCTCCGAGCTCACCGGCTGGCAAATTAATATCATGACGCCCGAAGAAAGCCAGAGTCGTTTCGAGCAAGAGCGCACCGAATTGCGCTCGACCTTCATCAGCAAACTTGATGTCGACGAAGAAGTGGCCGACATCCTTATCGATGAGGGTTTCACCGGTCTCGAAGAAATCGCTTATGTGCCTATTCAAGAGCTTCTCGAAATCGAAGCCTTTGACGAGGACACCATCAACGAGCTGCGTGCCCGTGCCCGCAATGCGTTGCTTACCGAAGCTATTGCCCAGGAAGAGCGCGTGCAAAACACTGAACCTGCCATGCTCGAGCTAGAGGGCATGACGCCCGAACTGGCTGCCAAACTGGCCGAACACGATGTATACACCCGCGATGATCTGGCCGAGCTGGCCACTGACGAGCTGTCCGAAATTGCACAGATCGACGAACAATCCGCCAGTGACCTCATCATGAAGGCCCGCGCGCACTGGTTTGCAGACGATGAAACCTGATTTTTGGGTTATGTCTAGCCACCAGGTTGTTTTTAATGAATGAAGTAGTCGTATAAAGAGAGAGTCGAATGTCGAGTAACACCGTCGCCCAGTTCGCTGTTGAACTGAAAATGCCTGCAGATGTACTGCTTGATCAGTTGCGTTCTGCCGGCGTTGAACTCAAATCAGTAGACGATGCCGTCACTGATGCAGACAAGGCGAAACTGCTCGAATCGTTGCGCCGGTCGCATGGGGGTAGTGCTGCTGAGGGTAAAAAAATTACTCTCACGCGCCGCCAGACGTCCGAAATCCGCCAAGCAGACAGCTCGGGTCGGTCACGCACGATTCAAGTCGAGGTGCGAAAGAAACGCGTGTTCGTAAAGCGTGAGCCTGCCGAGTTGCTGGCTGAATCCGCTGCCCAAAAAGAAGCTGAGGTCGCTGCAGCGTCTGCTCCCGAGCCCGAAGTGCCGGTCGTAGCCGCACCTGCAGAGGCTGCGCCTGCAGTGTCCGTGCCCGTCGCTACGGCACCGGCGTCCGATGCTTCCCCGGCGGCCCAGGCGCCCGAGCCAGAAGCACCTGCAGAACAAAAAGCCGAAGCAGCGCCCGTTGAAGCGGTGCAGCCCGAGCCGGTAGCCGAAGCAGCACCTGTTGTTCCTCAGGCGTCTGAAGAAACTCCTTCGGCCGAGCCTGAAACGCCAGCAGCGCCGCCAGCCCCCGAGCAGGCGCCCGAAAAGGTCGAGCCTGCAGAAGCCAAGCCCGTCGCCGCTGAGCCCGTGGCCAAAGCTGCACCAGCAAAATCTGCCGAAAGGCCCACAGCCCGCCGTGCGGCCCCTACGCCTGCGCCCGCTGCCGACGAAGATCGCGAGCGCGCACGCAAAGCCGCCGAAGCCGAAGCAGCCGCATTGCAGCAAATGCTTAACCGTCCGCGTAAAGTGCTTAAGGCGCCCGAAGACGAAGGCGGCATCAGCGGCACGTTGCATAAGCCTGCCGGAAAAGCCGGTAAAAAAGAAGTTAAGGCGCCCGAGAAAAAACCTGTTCGCGCTGGCGAAGGTGGTGCTTGGGTCGACGATGGCTCGCGTAAAAAGCCAGTCGCGCGTACCGATGCTCCCGCACCCGCAAGCCGCGATGGCTGGCGTGCCGGTGGCAAAGCCGGTAAGTCGGGTCGTGGCCGTAACGCCCGCCAGTCGCAGGCCGAGCAGCGTCAACCTCAGGCGGTCGAATTCATCGCTCGCGAAGTGCACGTCCCGGAAACCATCAGTGTGGCCGATCTGGCCCACAAAATGGCCGTCAAGGCGGCCGAGGTCATCAAGCACCTGATGAAGTTGGGCCAAATGGTCACAATCAATCAAGTGCTCGACCAGGAAACCGCCATGATTGTGGTCGAAGAACTGGGCCACAAAGCTATCGCGGCCAAGCTCGACGATCCTGAAGCTTTCCTCGACACCTCCGAAGCCGAAGTGCAGGCCGAAGCCTTGCCGCGTGCACCTGTTGTAACGGTCATGGGTCACGTCGACCACGGTAAAACTTCGTTGCTCGACTACATTCGTCGCGCCAAAGTGGCGTCGGGCGAGGCCGGTGGCATTACGCAGCACATCGGTGCTTACAGCGTCAAAACCGATCGCGGTATGGTCACATTCCTCGATACCCCGGGTCACGAAGCGTTTACTGCCATGCGTGCACGTGGTGCCAAGGCGACCGACATCGTCATTCTGGTTGTTGCTGCCGACGACGGCGTTATGCCGCAAACCAAAGAAGCTATCCACCACGCGAAGGCAGCCGGTGTGCCGCTGGTGGTCGCCATTAACAAAATTGACAAACCCGATGCCAATCCAGACCGCGTTAAGCAAGAGCTGGTCTCAGAACAGGTCGTGCCTGAAGAGTATGGCGGCGACGTGCCGTTCGTACCTGTGTCGGCCAAAACCGGTCAGGGCATCGACGACTTGCTCGAAAACGTATTGCTCCAAGCAGAAATTCTCGAGCTCACCGCACCCGTAGAAGCGCCTGCCAAGGGTATCGTTATTGAAGCCCGTCTCGACAAAGGTCGTGGCCCCGTTGCTACTATTCTTGTTCAAAGCGGCACCTTGTCGCGTGGCGATTCGGTACTGGCTGGTGCAAGCTATGGCCGTGTACGTGCCATGCTCAACGAGAACGGTAAACCTATCAATACAGCCGGGCCTTCAATTCCCGTCGAAATCCAGGGCCTCACCGAAGTGCCCGCAGCAGGCGACGAGGTCATTGCCATGGCCGACGAGCGCAAGGCGCGCGAAATCGCCTTGTTCCGTCAGGGCAAGTTCCGTGACGTCAAGCTGGCTCGCCAGCAGGCCGCAAAGCTCGAATCCATGTTCGAAAACATGGGCGAAGGCTCGAAGAGCTTGCCGCTTATTGTCAAAACCGACGTTCAAGGTTCGCAGGAAGCATTGGTTCAGTCCTTGCTCAAGCTGTCCACCGACGAAGTCCGTGTTCAGGTCGTTCACGCTGCAGTTGGGGGAATCTCCGAAAGCGACGTCAACTTGGCCATTGCTTCTAACGCGGTCATTATTGGCTTTAACGTCCGTGCCGAACAAAGCGCCAAAAAACTGGCTGAAGGTAACGGCATCGATTTGCGCTACTACAACATCATTTACGACGCCATCGATGACGTTCGCAAAGCGATGTCCGGTATGTTGGCGCCAGAGCAGCGCGAAGAAATCATCGGTTCGGTCGATATCCGCGAAGTGTTCACTATCTCGAAAGTGGGCAACATTGCCGGTTGTATGGTTACCGATGGTGTGGTCCGCCGCGACTCCCAGGTTCGTTTGCTGCGTAATAACGTGGTTATCTGGACAGGCGCTCTCGAATCGCTGCGTCGCTTCAAAGACGACGTCAAAGAAGTCAAGGCCGGTTTCGACTGCGGTATCACCCTCAAAGGTAACGTCGACATCGAGGTGGGCGACCAGCTTGAGGTCTTCGAAATCAAACAAATCGCTCGGACACTATAAGCATGGGGCGCCACAAGTCTAAGCCCGCTTCGGGTCGCAACACCCGCCTGGCTGACCAGATCCAGAAAGATCTGGCCATCCTTATCCAGCGCGAACTCGATGTCTCGCGGGCGGGTCTTATCACCCTGACGGGTGTCGAGCTTTCTGCCGACTACGCGCATGCCAAGGTGTACTTTACGGTCATGGGCGCCGAACCCGATGTCGCGCTTGCGGCATTGCGCGAAAAGGCCGGCTGGCTGCATTCGCTGTTGTTCAAGATGCTGCATATCCATACGGTGCCGACCTTGCATTTCCACCACGATGATCAGCTCGCACGTGGTCTGGCACTGTCACAACTTATCGACCAGGCCAATGCGCCACAGGGCGGGGCCGTACGCGCCGCCGAACCCGACGAACCTGACGAACAGCCCTGAGGGGCTGTCGTTTTTTTGCCAAGAGACGCTAAACGATGGCTTCACGACGCGGGCAGCTGCTCGATGGCGTGCTGTTGCTCGATAAACCCGAAGGACTATCCAGCAATCACGCTTTGCAGCGCGCTAAGCGCACACTTGATGCGCGCAAGGCGGGCCACACTGGCACGCTTGATCCGTTTGCGACGGGGCTGCTTATTTGCTGTCTTGGTCGAACTACAAAAATTGCCGGCGCCATGCTCGACGCCGATAAGGTCTACGAAGCGACGCTAGCCTTTGGCGAGGAAACCGACTCTGGCGACCTGACTGGCAATGTCGTAACTTCTGTGCCTGATTTTCAGGGTATCGATCCACAGGCGCTCGATGCCGTTTTGCCGGCCTTTCGTGGTCCCATCGAACAAGTGCCGCCGATGTATTCGGCACTCAAACGCGATGGCAAACCGTTATATAAATATGCTCGAGAAGGCATTGAACTCGAGCGACCGCCCCGTCAGGTGACGATTCACGACTTGCAAGTTTTGTCGTGTGATGGTCTTCAGGCCCGACTGCGGGTGCATTGCAGCAAAGGTACGTATATCCGCACGCTCGCACAAGACATTGGTCGTGCGCTGGGTTGCGGAGCGCATTTATCGGCGTTACGCCGTACCGCAGCAGGGCCGTTCAGCATCGACGATGCCATCACGCTCGATGCGCTTCAAAGTATGGAAAACCCGATTTCGGTGCTGATCGCGCCAGATCATTTACCCGCCGGCCTGATGCCTGCGGGCGCTAAACAAAAGGATGAACAGTTATGAGTCGCGCATTGCGCAATGTGGCAATTATTGCCCACGTCGATCACGGTAAAACTACGCTGGTTGACCAACTGCTGCGTCAGGCAGGTACGTTCCGTGACAATCAGCAGCTTACTGAACGCGTTATGGACTCCGGTGATATCGAGCGCGAGCGCGGCATCACGATTCTGTCCAAGAACTGTGCGGTTGAGTACGAAGGCACACATATCAACATTATCGACACCCCCGGTCACGCCGACTTTGGCGGCGAGGTTGAGCGTGTGCTGTCGATGGTCGATGGCGTGTTGTTGCTGGTTGACGCTGTCGAAGGCCCCATGCCGCAGACGCGTTTCGTTACGCGCAAAGCGCTGGCCTTGGGCCTGAAGCCAATCGTGGTCGTCAATAAAATCGATCGCCCTGGTGCCCGGATCGATCACGTAATTAATGCCACCTTCGATTTGTTTGACAAACTGGGTGCGACCGAAGAGCAACTTGATTTCCCGATCGTTTACGCGTCGGGTTTGTCGGGTTACGCTGGTCTTGATCCCGATGTGCGCGAAGGCGATATGCGCCCGTTGTTCCAGGCCATCATTCAGAACGTTCCCCAGCGTGAAGACGACCCGAACGGTCCGCTGCAGTTGCAAGTCATCTCCATGGACTACAGCAGCTACGTTGGCAAAATCGGTATTGGCCGTGTGAATCGCGGTCGCGTTCGCGCGGGACAAGATGTTGTGGTCAAGTTCGGCCCCGAGGGCGACGCGATCAAAGGCCGCATCAATCAGGTGCTTAAGTTTAAAGGTCTCGAGCGTGAGTTGGTCGATGAAGCACAGGCCGGCGATATTGTCCTGATCAATGGTATCGATGAAATCGGTATCGGCTGCACATTGCTCGACCCCAGCAATCAAGAGGCGTTGCCGCTGCTGCGTATCGATGAGCCCACGCTGACGATGAATTTCATGGTTA
Source organism: Pusillimonas sp. T2 (assembly GCF_002236805.1). GTDB lineage: Bacteria > Pseudomonadota > Gammaproteobacteria > Burkholderiales > Burkholderiaceae_B > Neopusillimonas. The sequence goes on from NZ_NIQA01000004.1 coordinate 268,684, forward strand.
ACTCGTCGCCGCTGGCAGGCCGTGAAGGCAAGTTCGTCACAAGCCGTCAGCTTCGCGATCGTCTCGAGCTCGAGTTGAAATCGAACGTTGCGTTGCGTGTCAACCCGACTGACGACGACATGACCTTTGAAGTGCGTGGCCGTGGTGAATTGCACCTGACCATTTTGCTCGAAAACATGCGTCGTGAGGGCTACGAGTTGGCCGTGTCGCGTCCGCAGGTTTTGCTCAAGGAAGTCGACGGCGTCAAAATGGAGCCATTCGAGCTGTTGACCGTAGACGTCGAAGAAGCGCACCAAGGCGCAGTCATGGAAGAGCTGGGCCGTCGTAAGGGTGATCTGCAAGACATGCAGTCAGATGGTCGTGGTCGTACTCGTCTTGAATACCGCATTCCGGCTCGTGGCCTGATCGGTTTCCAAAGCGAGTTTTTAACACTGACGCGCGGTACTGGCCTGATGAGCCACATTTTCGACGACTATGCACCTATGCGTGAAGGTGGCGTGGGCGAGCGTCGTAATGGCGTGCTGATCAGTCAGGATGACGGCAATGCTGTGGCTTATGCACTCTGGAAGTTGCAGGACCGTGGCCGCATGTTTGTCAGCCCTGGTGAGCCGCTTTACGAAGGCATGATTATCGGTATTCATAGCCGTGACAACGATTTGGTGGTTAACCCCACCAAAGAGAAGAAGCTCACCAACATCCGTACCACCAGTAAAGACGAGCACATCGACCTGGTGCCGCCGATCCGGATGTCGCTTGAATACGCTGTCGAGTTTATCTCCGACGACGAACTGGTCGAGGTGACGCCCAAGTCGATTCGTTTGCGTAAGCGCTACTTGCAAGAGCACGAGCGTCGTCGTATGTCTCGTGAGGGTGCCGTTTAATAACGGTTTGCTTGCGTAAAAAGGGCCGCCCATGGGCGGCCCTTTTTTTATGTGCTTATGCCCGTGAGGCATGCGGGCTATTCAGGGATGATGGCGGCGTAACCCAGCTCATCGGCCCGGTCGGCCAGGAAGGTTTCAATGTGCCGCATGGCGGTCTCGACATCGTCGGTCAGGGTCATCAGGGCAAGATCGTTAGGGCCGATAAGGTGCTGCGTGCTTAACGTGGCCTTGATCCATTCAATTAAGCCGCCCCAGTAATCGACCCCCATCAGGATGACCGGCGCGGCGGGTACTTTACCGGTCTGAATAAGGGTCAGGACCTCGAAGAGTTCGTCGAGGGTGCCAAACCCGCCGGGCAGAGCGACATAGGCCGCGCTGTGCATGAAAAAAGTGGCTTTGCGCGAATAGAAATATTCGAAGCTCAGGCTGTGGGTTTGGAAGATATTGTTTTTGGTTTCGTGGGGTAGCTTGATATTCAGGCCGATACTATGCCCCCCGGCATTGAATGCCCCTTTATTGGCGGCCTCCATGATGCCAGGGCCTCCGCCGGCAATAACAGGCAGCCCGGCCTTTGCCAGCCGGGTGCCAATGGCCTCGGCCAGGGCGTAATAGGGTGATTCTGGTTTAATACGGGCACTGCCAAAAACGCTGACGCCCCAGCCAATTTCCTGAAGCATGTCGGCAGCTGTCTGCATCTCTGACATAATCACGGGGATCTGCCGGTCGACCGGCGTACGAACAAATTTATTGCTACTCATGAAAAAAACCTTGTTGCTTGTTGATGGTTCCAGTTATCTGTACAGGGCGTTTCACGCTCTGCCCGATTTGCGTAACGCCAAAGGTCAGCCGACCGGAGCCCTCTATGGTGTCATCTCAATGTTACGTAGGCTACCGCAAGATTACAAGGCAGATTACATGGCTTGTATTTTCGATGCCAAGGGCGGAACCTTCCGCGACGACATCTACCCCGAATATAAAGGTCATCGTCCGTCCATGCCCGACGACCTGGCGGCGCAGATCGAACCCATCCACCAGGCTGTGACGGCTTTGGGCTGGCCCGTACTGTCGGTATCCGGGGTCGAGGCCGATGACATTATTGGTACGCTGGCCCATCGCGCCACCGGTCTGGGGGTGCACACTATTATTTCTACCGGCGACAAAGATCTGGCGCAGCTGGTCAACGAACACGTCGAGCTGGTCAATACCATGAACGGCGGGCGTCAGGATATTGCGGGCGTCATCGACAAGTTCGGGGTCAGGCCCGACCAGATCATCGACTTCCTGATGTTAACTGGCGATGCAGTCGACAACATACCAGGTGTCAACAAGGTTGGGCCCAAGACCGCAGCCAAATGGTTGAACGAGTATGGTTCTGTCGACGAGCTTGTGCGCAATGCCGACAAAATTAAAGGGGTGGCGGGTAACAATCTGCGTGAAGCCATTCCTAACTTCGAAATGACGCGTCAACTGATTACGGTCAAGCTCGATTGCGATATCCCGTTTTTATCCGATGACTTGTCCGATCTGACGCCCAAACCTCAAGACACCGATACGCTGGTGCGTCTGTATGATGAATACGGCTTTCGTACCTGGTTGCGCGAACTCACCGGCGATGAAGAGCGGGTTCCTGTACAAGACAGTCGCGTGGCCGCCGACCCTCCACCCGAGCCGGTCGACGCCGATTACGATACCGTACTCGATTGGAAAACATTCGATAAATGGCTCGATCTGATCACGCAGGCTGACTTGGTTGCAGTCGATACAGAAACCACGTCACTTGACCCAATGCAAGCGCAAATGGTGGGTGTTTCTTTCGCGGTTGCGGCAGGCAAGGCGTGCTACATACCCGTGGCCCATCGTGGTCCCGACCGCGTCGAACAATTGCCGCGCAACGAGGTCCTGGAGCGTTTGCGCCCCTGGCTAGAAGACGCGTCTGCGGTCAAGTTGTTGCACAACGCAAAATACGACGCCCATGTGTTCATGAACCATGGCGTCCGGGTGGCAGGTATTACCGAAGACACGATGCTCCAGGCGTATGTGCTTGAGTCTCACCGCCGGGTCAATTTGCAAGAGTTGGCCGAACGTTGGCTGGGGCGGCAAGGCGTCAGCTACGAGGCATTGTGTGGCAAAGGCGCCAAGCAAATCGGGTTCGACGAAGTCGATGTCGAGAAGGCGTCTTTTTATGGTTCTGAAGATGCTGACTTTACCTTGCAATTGCATCAGGTATTGCGGCCCAAAGTGTCGGCCGAAGGGCATTTAGACGACATTTACCGGCTTGAGGTCGAGGTTTCCGACGTCTTGACCACCATTGAGCGCAATGGTGTGAAAATCGATGCCGACGTTCTGGCGCGTCAAAGTCATGAAATTGGGCTGCAGTTGCAGACACTCGAGGCCAAGGCGCACGAGTTGGCGGGTCAACCTTTCAATTTGAATTCTCCCAAACAGTTGGGTGAAATCCTTTTCGACCGCATGCAGCTTCCGGTTGTGCGTAAAACCGCCAGTGGTGCGCCGTCTACCGACGAAGACGTGCTGACCAAGCTTGCCCAAGACTACCCCTTGCCACAGGTGTTGCTCGAGTATCGCGGTCTGGCCAAACTCAAGTCAACCTATACCGACAAGCTGCCGAAAATGATCAACCCGGCGACGGGTCGGGTCCATACGCGCTATTCGCAGGCTGCCGTCATTACAGGGCGTCTGGCCTCGTCCGATCCCAATTTACAGAATATTCCGGTTCGAACGGCCGAGGGCCGACGTGTTCGAACGGCTTTTGTGGCCGGGCAGGGAAAGATTGTGTCCGCCGATTATTCGCAAATCGAACTTCGTGTCATGGCGCATGTTTCGGGTGACGAAGGGCTTCAAAAGGCTTTCGCCGAAGGGCAGGACATTCACCGGGCCACGGCCGCCGAAATTTTTAGCGTGGCTCTTGACGCCGTCACCGCCGATCAACGCCGTTCGGCAAAAGCCATTAATTTTGGTCTGATCTACGGTATGGGCGAGTTCGGACTGGCAAGCGCATTAGGCATTACGCGCGACGCCGCCAAGTCTTATATCGACCGCTATTTCTCGCGTTACCCGGGTGTGGCGCGTTATATGGAAGAGACCCGTGCCAAGGCGCACGAGCAGGGCTATGTCGAGACGGTCTTCGGTCGTCGCCTTTGGTTGCCCGACATCAAGGGGTCTAAAGGGCCACGTCGTGCTGGCGCCGAGCGCGCTGCGATTAATGCGCCAATGCAGGGGACGGCCGCCGACCTGATCAAAAAGGCGATGGTGGCGGTGCAGCGCTGGATCGTTGCTGAAAAACTGGCGACCCTGATGGTGATGCAGGTGCACGACGAATTGGTCTTTGAAGTGCCCGAGCACGAAGTCGATTTACTGGTGTCGCAGTTACCTGGCCTGATGTGCAATGTGGCGCAGCTGGCCGTGCCTTTGGTGGCTGAGGTCGGCGTAGGCCCCAACTGGGAGCAGGCGCACTAACTCCTAACCTTTACACTTTGCGAACAAAACCTAAACAGGAGGAACAATGGCATTTTCACCCATCACGGGCGCTGCGCCCACAACAATTTATACCGACGGGGTCGGGCTGGCGTGCGGCGAGTTCCAGATGCCTACGTTTGACGGCACTATTACGGCTTACTATGCCAAGCCCGAAGCCAGGCAGCAGGCGCCTGTCGTACTGGTCATCCAGGAAGTTTTTGGGTTGCACGAGCATATTCGTGATGTTTGTCGGCGCTTTGCCAAAGAAGGGTATTTTGCGGTGGCCGTGAATCTCTTTGAGCGTCAGGGTGACTGTAACCAGTACACCGATGTTCCGACCCTGATCAAGGAAATCGTTTCTAAGGCTTCCGATGAGCAGGTCATGGCTGACCTGGATGCCAGCGTGGCCTGGGCTCGCGAACAGGGCGGTGATACTGCGCGTCTGGCAGTCACTGGTTTCTGTTGGGGTGGTCGTATCACCTGGATGTATGCCGAGCACAGTTCAACATGCCGCGTAGGTGCGGCGTGGTATGGCAAGCTGGTGGTGGGCCATGGCCCGTTGCAAAAGCGTAATCCTATAGACGTAGCCAATACGCTCAAAGCCCCGGTACTGGGTTTGTATGGCGGTCAGGATGCCGGCATTCCGTTAGCTGACGTTGAGCGCATGCAGGCCGCGTTGGCTCAAGGCAATGATCATGCCCGGGACTCCAAGATCATCGTTTATCCCGAGTCGAACCATGCGTTTTATTCTGACTACCGGGGGAGTTACAACGAGCCCGACGCCAAAGACGCCTGGCAACGTACATTGGCCTGGTTCGACAAGTATTTATAAACCCAGGCGGGCAGTTGCCGTCAGGTGCAATCTGCCGCTTGTTTCTAGCGGCAGATTGCCTTTAGCAGTTAGAGCGTTTGCGCACTACGAAGGGCGCGAATGCGGTCTTCGATGGGAGGGTGGGTCGAGAACAACGCAGCGATGCCTGCCCCACCCGAAATGCCCGAGGCTTCGAATGATTTGGGTAATTCGCCGGGCTCAAGTCCTCCTAAGCGGGCCAGGGCCTTGACCATGGGCTCGCGTGCGCCCATAAGCTTGGCACTGCCTGCGTCGGCGCGATATTCGCGCTGGCGCGAGAACCAGGCCACAATAATAGACGCCAGCAATCCGAAGATGATTTCGCACACAATGACGGTAGCGTAATAGCCCATACCGACATCGCGGTCGTTTTTGAGTACCACGCGATCAACGAAGTAGCCGACGACGCGCGCCAGGAACACCACAAACGTATTGACGACACCTTGGATGAGCGTGAGGGTAATCATGTCGCCGTTGGCAATGTGCGCCACTTCGTGGCCCAGCACGGCAGCCACTTCCTCTTCGGTCATGCTTTCAAGCAAGCCGGTTGACACCGCCACGAGGGCGTCGTTTTTAAAGGCGCCGGTGGCAAATGCGTTGGGTGGGCCATCGTAAATGGCGACTTCAGGGTGACCAATGCCGGCTCGGTCGGCCAACTGATGCACGGTATCGACCAGCCAGGCTTCGCGAGCATTGCCCGGTGCCTGCGGGTTGATGACACGTGCGCCTGTGCTTTGCTTGGCCATCCATTTGCTAAGCAGTAACGAAATGAACGAACCAGTAAAGCCCACCAGTGCCGAGAAAATCAGTAGCTGGGTAAGGTCAAGGCCTTGGGCCGTCATGTAACGTCCCACACCCAACACACTCATGGTGATGCTTAGCACGACCATGACAGCGATATTGGTTAGCAAGAAAAGGAAAATGCGTTTCATAGGGTGGATATCCTGCAGGATTGGAAAGTAACACCGCGGTGTGGATTTTGACGATTTATATTGGGGCCAAGTTCCGTATATCAACAGTGTCGGGCATGTAAAAACTGACAATTTGCTGAAAATAAATTTTTCCGGGCGGCAGTATAGTATCGCCTTTAATGTATTACCGGAACTATACCGCGCCATCATGCAGTCTTTATGGATGATTCTGGCTTGTGCCATGTTTGCAATTATGGGGGCATGCATCAAGGTGGCCGCAGGATTAGGGGTCTCGCTACCGCAAATTGTATTGTTTCGTGGCGTGCCTTCGGTGCTGTTGTTGCTTGTCTGGTCTATCTCGACGCACCGGCGGGTCTGGCCCAAAAACCCCAGGCTGCACCTGTGGCGTAATCTTTCAGGCATTACCGCCATGTGGATGGGCTTCTATGCCTTGTCTCATCTGCCCTTGCCGACCGCGGTCAGTCTCAACTACACGTCCCCTTTGTTTATCACCGGCTACATGCTGATGTGGGGCGGCGCGCGCAACGACTTTGTTCGTGCGGCGGCCGTTGTCATGGGTTTTTTTGGGGTTTTGGGCATTTTGCGGCCAAGCATTGGCGACGAGCAGTTCTTTGCCGCCCTTATGGGGTTGGGGGCAGGTGCTTTGGGAGCAATAGCCATGATGCAGGTGCGACAGCTGGGGCAGGCGGGTGAGCCCGAGTGGCGTACTGTGCTGGTTTTTTCAGCCTGCGTTTGTCTGACCGGTCTTGTGGTGCTGTTTGCCCAGGGTTGGCAACCTTTGTCTTTGAATGCCTGGTTGGCCGCCATTGGGTTGGGTGTGTCGGGGTTGGTGGGGCAACTGGCCATGACGCGTGCGTTTGGCGCCGGCAAGGCGTTATTGACAGCAGCCTTGCAGTACACGACGATTATCTTTGCAACGCTGTTGGGTATCGTGTTCTGGGATGAGCACCCCGATGCGTTGGCCTGGCTTGGTATGGCGCTGGTCATCGGGGCCGGTTTACTGTCAACATGGCGTACTTATACCGAAAGCAGGCGGCACCGGCGGGCATGACCGTAACCCTGTGCCGGTCACGATACTGTCAACCGTTTGTTTATGCGCTTTACCCAGAAAAGGAACTCTATGCACGAGCTTTTGATTGATGCCGCCACCCTGAAGCCTCTGGTTGAATCCGGGCAATGTATTGTGTTCGATGTCCGCCACGATCTGGCAGATCACGCTGCAGGGCGGCGCCAGTACGAGCAAGGCCACATACCCGGCGCCATCTTTCTTGACCACGAGCAAGATCTGGCTGCACCCAAAACCGGCACTAATGGCCGTCATCCGTTGCCTTCGCTACCAACCTTCCAGGAACTGTTGCAGAAGCATGGTGTACAGCCGGGCGTGCAAGTTGTGGTTTATGACGGCGGGACCAGCGCTTTTTCGGCGCATCTATGGTGGATGCTGCGGTGGGCGGGTCATCGGCCGGTTGCTATTCTTGATGGCGGTTTGCCTGCCTGGTCGCGTGCAGGGTTTGCGCTGAACTCAGTTGGGGCGTCGTCCGAAGGTCATCAGCCTGAAGCGTTAACTCAGGGGGCAGATGTGGCGTCTGGGTCGGGTGCGGGGGCGTCTGTCTCTGCGTCTGGATTGGCAAGCATGCCGACGTTCTCAGCCGATGATGTCTTGGCAAATATCGGCCGTGGGCCTTATGTGGTGCTCGACGCACGTGCCGAGAATCGCTTCCGTGGCGAGGTCGAGCCCATGGATCCGGTAGCAGGACATATCCCCGGAGCATTGAATCGCCCCAATAGTCTTAATTGCCAACCCGACGGGCGTTTCCGGCCGGCTGACGAATTACGGGCCGAGTTCGAGCAGATGCTGGGTAATACACCGGCAGACCATGTCATTCACCAGTGCGGGTCAGGTATTACAGCCTGCCATAATTTGTTTGCCATGGAGCTGGCGGGGTTGGGCGGGTCGGCCTTGTACCCGGGGTCGTGGAGTGAGTGGTGCAGTGATGCGTCCCGCCCCGTGGCTGTCGGGGCGGGTACCTGAGTGCCGTTGGCTGGTCAGTCGCCTGACATCATTTGGCGGTACCAGGCGTGGAAGTGCATCATGCCGTCTTCCATAGGCGATTGATAAGGCCCGGCCTCATTCACACCCCTCAACATCAGGGCTTTCCGGCCGGCGTCCATGCGTTCGGCAATTTCATCATCTTCGATGGCCGTTTCCATGTAGGCTGCCCGTTGTGCCTCAACAAACTCGCGCTCGAAAGCGACAATTTCTTCGGGGTAGTAAAACTCGACAATATTGACGGTTTTTTGCGGGCTGACCGGGTGCAGGGTAGAAAGCACGACCACATGGGGGTATAGCTCGATCATGTGCGTCGGGAAATACGTTACCCAGACGGCGCCGAAGTCGGGCGTCTGGCCTGCCCGAAACTGCAGCAGCTGGTCGTGCCAGCGTTTGTAGGTATCGGACCCCGGTTGCGCCAGTGCATTGTGTACGCCTACTCGCTGCAGGCTGTACCAGTCTGAAAACTCCCAGGTCAGATCGTCGCAGGTAACAAACCGGCCCAGACCGGGGTGAAACGGCCCCACATGGTAGTCTTCAAGGTAGACCTCGATAAAGGTCTTCCAGTTGTAATTGCACTCATGAACCTCGACGTGGTCGAGCACGTAGTCACCGAAGTCGAATTCGGGGCGGCTGAATAGCGGCGCCATATCAGATGCCGGGTCGCGTGGCCCCTCGAACAACAAGCCGTGGCAATTTTTTAGGGTGAATTTCTGCAGGTTCATGCAGGGTGTTTTGGGAAACTGTGGCGCACCCAAAAGCTCACCTTGTTTGCTGTATGTCCAGCGATGTACAGGGCAAACAATATTACCGCCGGTGTCGCGCAAGTTACCTCGATGCGCAGCGGGCTGGTTCTGGGCATCGGCCGAATCAAACCCCAGCATGACGGCTTGGCGGTGACGACACACGTTCGAGATCAGTTCTACCCCGGCGGCGTTGCGAACCAGGGCGCGACCGGCGTGCTCGTGCGCGAGCGTGTACCAGTCGCCGGGCTCGGGGACCAGTTTTTCGTGCCCGACGTACAGGGCCGAGTTCTTGAAAATACGGGCTTTTTCGCGAGCGAAGATGTTTTCGTCGAAGTAGCTGTCGACCGTTAGCTGCGATTGCGCCAGCGCGAATTGCGCTTCCCGACCAATGTCGGTCATGATTTGTCCCCCGCGTGGTTACTTACCAGCCAAATACATAAAGGTTTTGGGGCTGGTGCGAAGAAAAAACGGACTGGCCGATGAAATTAAAGGGGGCATTGTACCTTAGTTTTTTGCTTTAAAAACAAGACCTACAGCCAATGCCGGCCGTCTTGACCCGGCATCTCGTACAATCGCATTAATTCAATTCAGGAAACACAGAATGGCTGATCAATCTGCCGATTCCGCGCCGGGTGTGCGCAAACCGAAATCAGAACCGTTGCCCAAAGACTTCGAAACCGCGCTGGCGCAGCTCGAAGCCTTGGTGGCGCAAATGGAAAATGGCGAATTGCCTCTCGAGGCTTCGCTTGCGGCCTACGAACGTGGGGTCGAGCTTTCCAAAATTTGCCAAAAACTGCTCGATAAGGCCGACGAGCAGGTCAAGGTCCTGCAAGGTAATTTACTCAAGCCGCTCGACGACCGCGGCCCAGACGAGGAGTAACACCGATGCCTGTGACGCAACCGGTTTTCTCCGACTGGATCAAAAGTACTGCCGCGCATATTGAAACGGTAATCGACGAGTTCATGCCCGAGGCCGATCAAACGCCGGAGCGTTTGCACGAAGCCATGCGGTATGCCGTACTTGGCGGCGGTAAACGCATCCGCGCCGCTCTGGTGTATGCCGCCGGCGAGGCTTCGCTAAGCGCCGGTGCAAACCTGTCTTCCGCGCAGGCCCGAGCGCTCGATCACGCTGCCGCTGCGGTCGAGCTTATTCACGCTTATTCTTTGGTGCACGACGATCTGCCCTGCATGGACAACGACGACCTGCGTCGCGGGCGGCCCACCGTGCACCGGCAGTTCGACGAGGCTACGGCCATGCTGGCTGGCGATGCTTTGCAGCCGCTGGCATTCGAACTGTTGGCGCAAACGCCGGTCGCGCCTGCGCTGGTTGTTCAGGCCGTCGAATTGTTGGCGCGTTCGGCCGGTAGCCTGGGTATGGCCGGTGGGCAGGCCATCGATTGCGCGGCGGTTGGTCAATCGCTTACGCAAGATCAGCTGCAGCTCATGCACACCATGAAAACGGGTGCGATGCTACAGGCCAGTGTTTTGCTGGGCGGGATTGTCGTTGGTGCGGGTTCGGCTGCGCGCGAGGGTCTCGAGCGCTACGCAGCAGCCGTAGGGTTGGCTTTTCAGGTCGCCGACGATATTCTTGACGTTACCGCCGACACTGCAGTCTTGGGTAAAACGGCGGGCAAAGATCAACAAGCCAACAAGCCAACGTATGTGTCTTTGCTGGGTGTAGACGGAGCGCGCGATTTCCTCGAAACATTGCGCCTCGAGGCCCACGCTGCTTTGCGCCCTTTGGGCCCAACTGGGCAGCGTCTGGCCGAGATCGCCGACTACATTGTGGGTCGCGATCGCTAATTCACGATGGCGCGCCCGGCAACTCATCTAAAATAGGGGGCCCAATGGCGCCCGACGCCGGACTTTTACTCGTATGACTTATCCCGTTCTAGAACAGATCAATTCGCCTGCCGACTTGCGAACGCTTGAGCCACGTGCCTTGAAGCAAGTCGCCGATCAGCTGCGCGCGTTCATCTTGCAGTCGGTAGCCAAAACCGGTGGCCATTTGTCGTCCAATTTGGGTACGGTCGAGCTTACCGTTGCCTTGCATTATGTCTTCAATACCCCCGACGACCGCATCGTCTGGGATGTCGGCCATCAATCGTATCCGCATAAAATTCTTACGGGCCGCCGAGAAGCTATGGCGCAGTTGCGCCATTTTGGTGGCATTTCAGGGTTTCCAAAGCGAAGCGAATCGCCGTACGACGCGTTTGGCACAGCACATTCTTCGACGTCAATTTCTGCCGTGCTGGGCATGGCGGTGGCGTCTCGCAACCTGGGCAAGTCCGAACGTCAGCATATTGCCGTTATCGGAGACGGCGCAATGACAGCCGGTATGGCTTTCGAGGCGCTGAATAATGCGGGTGTCACCCCCGGCGTCAATGTGCTGGTCATTCTCAATGACAATGACATGTCTATTTCGCCGCCCGTGGGCGCGCTTAATCATTACTTTGCGCGATTGATGTCCGGCCGTTTCTATGCGGCAGCTAAAAACATGGGCCGTGCGGTGTTGCAGCATATGCCACCGGTACTCGAGCTGGCCAGGCGTGTCGAGGGGCATGCCAAAGGGCTAGTCTCGCCAGCCACTTTATTCGAAGAGCTGGGTTTCAATTATGTCGGTCCCATCGACGGTCACGACCTTGATGCCTTGGTGCCCACGCTGCAAAACCTGCGTCAGTTGGGTGGTTTGCAGTTTTTGCATGTGGTGACTAAAAAAGGGCAGGGCTACAAGCTGGCTGAAGCCGATCCGGTGTTGTATCACGGTCCCGGAAAATTCGACCCTTCCGTCGGTATTCAAAAGTCCAAAGCGCCGACTCGCCAGACATTTACGCAGGTTTTTGGTCGTTGGTTATGCGATATGGCCCGTCAAGACGACCGTCTGGTTGGTATTACGCCTGCCATGCGCGAAGGTAGTGGCATGGTCGAGTTCCATCGCGAGTTTCCCGAGCGCTATTTCGATGTGGGTATTGCTGAGCAGCACGCGGTAACTTTTGCAGGCGGTGTTGCGTGCGAGGGCCTTAAGCCTGTCGTCGCTATTTACTCGACGTTTTTGCAACGCGGTTACGACCAGCTCATTCATGACGTGGCCCTGCAAGACCTCGATGTTACGTTTGCGCTCGATCGGGCAGGTCTGGTGGGGGCCGATGGCGCCACGCATGCGGGCAACTACGACATCGCCTTTTTGCGTTGCATTCCTAACATGGTGATTGCTACGCCGTCCGACGAAAACGAGACGCGGCTGCTGCTCAGCACCTGTTATCACTACAATGGGCCGGCGTCGGTGCGTTATCCGCGTGGGGCCGGTTGCGGCGCCGAGGTCAGCAGCGCGCTCGACACTGTCGAGATTGGCAAGGGCCGGTTGTTGCGTCAAGGGCAGCGCATTGCCATTTTGGGTTTCGGCACATTGGTGCCCGTTGCATTGCAAGCGGCAGAGTCCCTCGACGCCAGTGTCGCTGACATGCGTTTCGTCAAGCCGCTCGACCATGCCCTGGTCGATGCCCTGGTCGATTCTCACGATGTGTTGGTTACCCTCGAAGAAGGCGCCATCATGGGTGGTGCCGGTAGTGCCGTCCTAGAGTATCTTAGCGTCAAAGGCGCTCAGGTGCCTGTGTTGCAACTGGGTCTGCCGGATGAGTTCATTGATCATGGCGATCAGGCACTGCTGCTCAAAATGCAGGGGCTAGATGCCGACGGTATTGTCCATGCAATTCGACAACGCTTTCCAGAATTTGACTTTGTCCAGGACAAAGTCGTGTCACGCTAATCTGGGTCAAAAACCTGTCGAACTCAGGGGTTATGCTCGACAGGGGGCTGATCAGCAGGGTAACGTATAGGCGTTGCTTATTATTGTCCCGGGTCGCCGGGTTTCATACAGGTTGAACAATGAACTCTATTACTGATTCCGCCGCAGTCATGCCCGACGTCCAAAGCTCGGCCGATACGCGCCGTATGCCGATTCAGCGCGTAGGGGTTCGGGGTGTTCGGCACCCCATGCTTGTCAGTGCCGGTCCAGAGGGGCAGGCGATGCCCACCGTGGCCGACTGGGAGCTCACTGTGGCCCTGCCTGCCCACGAAAAAGGCACGCACATGTCGCGCTTCGTGGCGCTACTCGAGCAACATCGCACAACGCCGATGACCCCGCAACTGTTTTGCGACATGGCTCAGGCGATGCTGCCTTTGCTCAATGCAGAAAAAGGCGACATTCGTGCGCGTTTTCCTTATTTCATCGAAAAGGTTGCGCCGGTATCGCAGGTGGCCAGTCTGATGGACTACGAAGTCAGCTGGAAGGCCACGGCGACAGCCGACGATGTCTTGTTCGAACTGCGTGTGCTGGTTCCGGTGACTAGTCTGTGTCCGTGTTCAAAGGCTATCTCGCAATATGGCGCACACAACCAACGCTCGCACGTTACTGTCGATGTCGTATTCGACAACCCCGCGCAAATCGATATCAATGCCCTTATTCAGGGTGTAGAACAGCAGGCGTCATGCGAGCTGTGGGGTCTGCTGAAACGCGGCGACGAAAAGTTTGTTACCGAGCGCGCCTACGAGAATCCCAAGTTTGTCGAAGATCTGGTTCGTGATGTGGCCGTACGTCTGCAAGCCATCGAAGGTGTGCAGCGCTTCCGTGTCGAAGCTGAAAACTTCGAGTCCATTCATAACCACTCGGCATACGCTGTTGTAGAAGGCTAAATACACTGCGTGATTAGATGTAGGTTGTTCAAAGCCTACACATAGGCCCCGGTTTTTGCCTGCTGCTGGTGGGTAAAAACCGGGGCATGTTATTATTAGCGGTTTCTTGCTCGACTTTGCTTTTCGGGTTGGCGCATTTTTTGCGGCCACCTCGTTAGCCAGGCGGGCTATCCCTTTTGTTGCTATCGCAGGCAATAAAAGCCATCCACAAGGAGTATCACTTATGCGTCACTACGAAGTAGTGTTTATTGTGCACCCCGATCAAAGCGAGCAAGTGCCCGCCATGATCGAGCGCTACCAGGGTTTGGTTACAGGTAACGAAGGCAAGATCCATCGCCTCGAAGACTGGGGTCGTCGTCAACTGGCTTACCCCATCCAGAAGCTGGTCAAGGCCCACTATGTGTGCATGAACATCGAGTGCAACCAAAGCACCCTCGACGAACTCGAACACTCGTTCCGCTACAACGATGCTGTTTTGCGTCATTTGGTCATCAAGACCAAAAAAGCTGACACCGCGCCTTCCGTCATGATGAAATCTGTCGAGCGCGAAGAAGCACGCAAATCCAGCAACGACGCTGCGGCCGACGCCGAGTAAGGGCGCGTAGCGCGCAGGCAACCGGGTGAATCAGGTTTCTGTTACCGCCAGTGTGCTTGAAATCAAGCCATTGCGTTATACCCCGGCTGGGGTTCCGGTCACCGAACTGACATTGCACCACGAGTCCGAAGTGGTAGAGGCAGGGGCGGCACGCCGCATCCAGTTTTCTATTCCGGCAGTTGCACTGGGCGATATCGCTTTGCTGGTTTCGCAAACGCCTTTGGGCGTTGCCTTGGCAGTACAAGGTTTTTTGGCCCCGGTAAAAAAAGGGGCATCAAAACTGGTATTGCACATACAGCAGGCGTCACGCGTTCATGCAGGCGGGGTCTTGGCTACCGTCTAGCATCGTTGAAGTAAATCGTTTCGCACGGGCGCACAAGCAGCTCGATGCATAATTAATACCGATTGGGCTTCAGGCCCAAGCACTCAAGAGGCACATTATGGCTTTCTTCAAAAAAGGCAAAGAAAAACGCAAGTTCAATCAGCAAAACCCACTGTTCAAGCGCCGCAAGTTTTGCCGCTTTACAGCTGCTGGTGTAGAACAAGTCGACTACAAAGATCTCGACACCCTGCGTGATTTCATCCAGGAAAACGGCAAGATCATTCCTGCCCGCCTGACCGGCACCAAGGCTCACTACCAGCGTCAGCTCGACACCGCTATCAAGCGTGCGCGCTTCCTGGCACTGTTGCCTTACACCGACAACCACAATTAATCCGAGGTTAATCGTCATGCAAGTCATTCTGCTCGAAAAAGTCAGCAACCTGGGTAACCTCGGTGAAGTCGTTCGTGTTCGTGACGGCTACGCCCGTAACTACCTGATCCCCCAAAAAATTGCTCGTCGCGCCACCGAGACAGCACTTAAAGAATTCGAAGCACGTCGCGCCGAACTCGAAAAGCAACAGGCCGAGCGCCTGGCCGCTGCACAGGCAACCGGCGAGAAGCTCAGTGGCTTCCAGCTGGGCATGTCTCAGAAAGCCGGTGTTGACGGCCGTTTGTTCGGTTCCGTAACCACCATGGACATCGCTGCTGCGTTGCAAGAAGCCGGTTTCGCCGGTGTGGTCAAGTCGCAGGTTCGCCTGCCCGACGGCGCCATCAAAGCCGTGGGCGAGTTCCCCGCTCAGGTTGCTTTGCACGCCGACGTGGTCGTCGACATCACAGTCAACGTTGCAGGCGAGATGGTCTAACGCCAGCGCATACAATGCTGTCTGTAGGGGCGGGCCATGGTACATTCTGAACTCTCGGTTTGTACTAGGCCTGCCAATCAAAAAGCCGGTGCTAGCCGGCTTTTTGCTTTTTTGTTTCTCTCTGGGTTTTTGTCTTGGAAATCGCACGTCCTACGGGTGATGCACAGCTAGACTACTTGCGTGTGCCGCCTCACTCTATCGAAGCCGAGCAGTCGGTGCTGGGTGGCTTGCTGCTCGACAATGCGGCTTTCGACCGCATTACCGATGTCGTTGGCGAAGATGATTTTTATCGTTTCGATCATCGTATTATCTGGCAGCACATCACGCGGCTGATCAGTCTGGCGCGGCCGGCCGATGTCGTCACTGTGTACGAGTCGCTGAGCAGCGCAGGTAAGGGCGAAGAAGTTGGTGGGCTGGCCTACTTGAATGCGCTGGCGCATAACACGCCGTCGGCGGCCAACATCCGCCGCTACGCAGAAATCGTGCGCGAGCGCTCTATGCTGCGCAAGTTGGTGTCGGTGGCCGACGAGATTGCGGCGGCAGCGTTCAATCCTCAAGGCAAAGAAGCGCGTCAGTTGCTTGACGAAGCCGAATCCCGTGTTTTCCAAATTGCCCAAGAAGGGGCCCGTGGCGCCACGGGTTTTCAAGAAATCCAGCCGTTGCTGACCCAGGTGGTCGAGCGTATCGACGAGCTGTATCACCGCGAGGGCGGCTCCGATATTACCGGTGTCCCGACGGGGTTCTCAGATCTCGATCGCATGACCTCGGGCTTGCAAGCGGGCGATCTCGTTATCGTTGCGGGCCGCCCGTCCATGGGTAAAACATCGTTCTCCATGAACATCGGCGAGCATGTCGCTATCGAGCAAGGGCTCCCGGTAGCCGTGTTCTCAATGGAGATGGGTGCAGTGCAACTGGCTATGCGTATGGTGGGTTCGGTCGGCATGCTCGACCAGCATCGTATGCGTACCGGCAAACTCACTACCGAAGACTGGCCACGCCTCACCCATGCGGTGCAACAGGTCCAAGAGGCGCAAATCTACATCGACGAGACCCCCGCGCTCAGTTCTATGGAAGTGCGTGCAAGGGCCCGCCGTCTGGCTCGCCAATGCGGCCAGCTCGGTCTGATCATCATCGACTATATGCAGCTGATGTCGGCCAATTCGGCCGGTGAAAACCGCGCGACCGAAATTTCGGAAATCAGCCGCTCGCTCAAAGGCCTGGCTAAAGAGCTTAATTGCCCGCTGATTGCTTTGTCGCAGCTAAACCGAAGCCTTGAGCAGCGCCCTAACAAGCGCCCCGTCATGAGTGATTTGCGCGAATCGGGCGCTATTGAACAAGACGCCGACTTGATCTTGTTTATTTACCGTGATGAAGTCTACAACCCCGACTCACCCGACAAGGGTACAGCCGAAATCATTATCGGTAAGCAGCGTAACGGCCCTATTGGGACGGTACGTCTGACGTTCCAGGGCGCCAGTACCCGCTTTCTCAACTTTTCGTCTGGCTTGTAAGCCGTTACGGAGCAGCGGGCGTCAGGGCTATGGCCATATTGAAAGCCGCCCGCAACGAGCCGGCGTCGGCCAACCCTTTGCCGGCAATGTCGTAGGCAGTGCCGTGGTCGACACTGGTGCGGATAAACGGCAGCCCTACTGTAACGTTAACGCCTTCGTCAACCCCCAGGTACTTTACCGGTATCAGGCCTTGGTCGTGGTATTGCGCGACCACAATATCAAACTCCCCCCGACGTGCGCGCATGAATATGGTGTCGCCCGGCCAGGGGCCGGTGGCATCGATACCCTCGGCGCGTGCGGCAGTAATTGCCGGGGCGATGATGTCGATTTCTTCCCGTCCAAATTTTCCTTCTTCGCCAGCGTGGGGGTTAAGCCCGGCGACGGCGACTTTCGGATGCTTGATGCCCGCCTGCCTGCAGGCGTCGTGAGCCAGTCGGATGGTTTGTAGTTCTTTCTTGATACTTAACGTCGGGCTGACCTGAGCGAGGGGGATATGAATGGTGACCAGGATCACGCGTAGTTCAGTGTTGGCCAACATCATCGCGTAATGACGAGTGCGTGTGCGATCGGCCAGAATTTCAGTGTGGCCGGGGTAATCGATGCCCCCCAGTTGCATGGCGGCTTTGTTCAGCGGTGCCGTTACGATGGCGCGCAAACGACCGGCTAGGGCATCGTCGATGGCCTGGCACAGGTATTCGTAGGCGGCACGCCCGGCATCACCGTTGAGTTGGCCGGGTTGCAAGTCAGCGGGCAGGGGCAGATGCTGATTGACCACCACGACGGTGCTTGGGCTCATGACCGTTTGGGCCTGGGCGATATCGGTAACCGCCTTTACCGACAGGCGTGTGTCCAGGCCTGTCAGGTTAAGGGCACTTTGCATGACGCCTGCATCGCCATACACGACGGCGGGATGCAATGCGCCGGGCTCACCCAGCAGCCGGGCAATAATTTCGGGCCCGACACCGGCCGCATCGCCCATTGTGATGCCAATGGGCAGTGCGGCACGGTTCACCGGGTTTGGCGGTGTCTTCATGCCTTTACAACGCCTCGCTTGCGTAGTCGGCCAGACGGGAACGTTCCCCGCGTTGCAAGGTAATGTGCCCTGAGTGCGGCCAGCCCTTGAAGCGGTCAACGACGTACGTCAGGCCAGAGCTGCCTTCGGTCAGATAAGGCGTGTCGATTTGCGCGATATTACCCAGGCAGACAATTTTTGTGCCGGGCCCGGCACGCGTCACCAGCGTTTTCATTTGCTTGGGTGTGAGGTTCTGGGCTTCGTCAATAATCAGGAATTTGTTCAGGAACGTACGACCGCGCATGAAGCTCATGGACTTGACCTTGATGCGGGAGCGAATCAATTCCATGGTGGCGTTCTTGCCCCAGTCGGGCGAGTTGCCATTGCTCACGCCATCGGTGTTTGCTCCCAGTTGCAGCACTTCGAGGTTGTCTTCAAGCGCGCCCATCCAGGGCAGCATTTTTTCTTCTTCGGTGCCGGGCAAAAAGCCAATTTCGTCGCCTACAGGCACAGTGGCGCGGGTGATGATGATTTCGGTGTAGCGGCGCGTTTCGAGTGTTTGCGTAAGACCGGCGGCCAGCGCGAGCAAGGTTTTGCCTGTACCGGCCTGACCCAGCAACGAGACAAAGTCGCAGTCGGGGTTCATGAGTAGGTTCAGGGCGAAATTTTGCTCGCGATTTTTGGCGGTAATGCCCCACACATTGTTTTTGCCATGGCTGTAGTCACGCAACGTAGCCAGTACGGCAGTTTTGCCGCTGACTTCTTTAACCTGGGCATAAAGAGGAAGTTCGCCTTCAAGGTAGACAAATTCGTTGACAATAAGCTGTGCACACAGCGGTCCTTTGATGCGGTAGTAGGTTGTGCCGCCTTGCTGCCACGATTCAACATCTTTGCCGTGCTTGGTCCAGAAATTATCGGGCAGAGGCATTACTCCTTCGTACAACAGGTCGGAGTCATCGAGGACATGGTCGTTGTAATAGTCTTCGGCCGGCAACCCCAGCGACAGCGCCTTGAGGCGCATATTGATGTCTTTCGAAACCAGAATGACTTCGCGTTTGGGGTGTAGCTGTTGCAGCGCATGTACAACGCCCAAAATGACGTTGTCGGCTTTGCCCAGCGGCAGGGCGACGGGCAGGTCGGACGACAGCGCGGTTGTCTGGAAGTGCAAGGTACCCAGCGCTTCCTGGTTGCCCAGTGTGTCAAGGACAAGCCCGTTGGCCAGGCTTTTGTTTTCGGCCACCAGTCCGTCAAGGTAGCGGCTTACCTGGCGGGCATTCCGGGCGACTTCAGACATCCCTTTTTTCTGGTGGTCTAGCTCTTCAAGCACCAGCATGGGCAGAAAGATGTCGTGTTCTTCAAACTTGAATAAGGAGTTCGGGTCGTGCAGCAACACGTTGGTGTCAAGCACAAACAGTTTGCGCTTGTCGACCGCCAAACGAGGTTTCTTTTTGCCACGCGCGGGCGCCGTGACGGTGGTGTTGATGTCTGCACCATTGCCGGTGCTACGCACCGCCGCGTCGGGGGCCTTGGGCTTTGCCGGGGTAGGTGTAGCTTCTGGCGCAAGCCCGTGATTGTTGGAACTGCTGGCTTTAACGGCAGGTTTCGTGGCTTGCTTGCGCGCTTTGGGCGTCGCCGGCGTGGCTACGGGGGCTGACTCGGCCGTTTCGAAGGCGTCGAGGTCGTTGGTTATCTTTACCAGGGTGCCCGGACGGGTCGGCAACTTGGGTAGCGGCATAAATTAAGAGCTCCTGGGCAATGGACTAGCGCATAGAAAAAAAGGCGGGGTTGTGTCGCGTCAGCGAGTCGCTTCGGTGACCGCCTGCAGTACCTGGTCGACATGCCCTGGTACGCGCAGGCCGCGCCATTCTTTGACCAACACCCCTTTTGGGTCGATCAGAAACGTGCTTCGCTCAACGCCGCGTACCTGTTTACCGTACATGTTTTTCATTTTCATGACGTCGAACATGGTGCATAGCGTTTCGTCGGGGTCGGAAATAAGAGCGAAGGGCAGTGATTGCTTGCCGGTAAAGTTGTCGTGCGACTTAAGGGAGTCGCGCGATACGCCAATGATCTGGCAGTTGACGGCCTTGAAGTTATCGAGCTGGTCGCGAAAGTTTTGCGCCTGGGTCGTGCAACCCGGCGTGCTGTCTTTGGGATAAAAATACAAAACCGTCCATTGATCCAACAAACTGTTTTCGGTGATTTCGCCTTGGGTGCTTTGTGCGACAAAGGCAGGGACGGGTTGTCCGATGGTGACAGAACTCATTGTGACTCCAGTGGCAAAAGGGCTGCGACAACGCGGCGGCCTTCGGCCATTAAAATGTTGTAGGTGCGGGCGGCGGCTTGCGTGCTCATGGCTTCAACGCCGATACCCAGCTCAAGTAAGGTGCGGGTGACGGCCACAGGCAAAAAGTGCTGGTGTTGGCCCGTGCCCACCAATAAAACCTCGGGGGCGTTGTCGGGGCGCCGTTGCCGGTCTTCGGGTTCGTCGAGAAAATCGAGCGGGTTGGTTGCCGCCGGGGTTAGCCCGGCGATCGCCATAAGCTGGGCGCCGGTAATGTCTTTGACGCCTTGGGCGTCCCAGCGCTTGACCTCGCCTTCCGGCCAGAAAAACACCGCATGGTTGTAGGTCACGGCATTGATTTCGATGTGGTCGTCGCCGTAGGCCGTGATGGTATTTAGCGCCGGATTCGATTCTGCTTGTAGTTGCACAGTAAAAAACTCCCGAATTCAGGCTTGATCATAGCGCAATCGCGCCAGCGTGCAGCAGGGCCACCGGGACATCGTTTTTGTGGTGTCAGGATTACTTCGATGGTTGCTTTTATTGGGGCAGGCTATCGTTTAAACTAGTAGGTTATTCGCTTTTGTCCCCCCTCTTGTAGACCCCAAGGAATTACCATGACGAATTTTCCTCGCATTGAGCGTTTGCCGCCTTATGTTTTCAATATTACGGGCGAGCTCAAGATGGCGGCGCGCCGTCGTGGCGAGGACATCATCGATATGTCGATGGGCAACCCCGACGGTTCAACCCCCAAGCATATCGTCGACAAACTCGTCGAGGTCGTGTCGCGCCCAGATACCCACGGTTATTCCGTGTCCAAAGGCATTCCGCGGCTGCGCAAGGCTATTTCGGGTTGGTACGGGCGCCGATACGGCGTTGATATCAACCCCGACACCGAAGCCATCGTTACGATTGGCTCGAAAGAAGGGCTGGCTCACCTGATGCTGGCCACCCTAGACAGGGGCGATACCGTGCTGGTGCCTAACCCCAGCTACCCCATCCACATTTACGGTGCGGTTATTGCCGGCGCAAATATTCGGTCTGTACCCATGACGCCGGGCCTCGACTTTTTCGAAGAAATCGAGCGCGCTGTCAAAGAGGCGATTCCCAAGCCCAAAATGATGATTCTGGGTTTCCCCAGCAATCCCACTGCGCAGTGTGTCGAACTCTCTTTCTTCGAGCGCATTGTGGCGCTGGCCAAAGAGCACGACATTCTGGTCGTGCACGATCTGGCGTATGCCGACATCTGTTTCGACGGCTATGTGGCGCCCTCCATCATGCAAGTGCCTGGTGCGCGCGATGTGGCTGTCGAGTTCTTCACCATGAGCAAAAGCTACAATATGGCAGGCTGGCGTGTTGGGTTTATGGTGGGCAATTCCGAGTTGGTCAATGCCCTGGCGCGCATTAAAAGCTATCACGACTATGGCACGTTCACGCCTATTCAGGTAGCTGCCATCACAGCCCTCGAAGGGCCGCAAGATTGTGTTGACGAAGTCGTCGAGCAGTATCGCGTGCGTCGCGATGTCCTGGCCAAGGGTCTGCACGAAGCGGGTTGGCCGGTCGATATCCCCAAAGCCTCCATGTATATCTGGGCGCGTATCCCCGAAGCCTACCGCTCCCTGGGTTCACTCGAGTTCTCCAAGAAACTCCTCGAACAAGCCAAGGTAGCCGTGTCGCCGGGCGTCGGGTTCGGCGAGTATGGCGACGATTATGTGCGGTTTGCACTAATCGAAAACGAGCAGCGTATCCGCCAGGCGGTGCGCGGCATCAAAGAAATGTTTCGCAAAGACGGGTTAATTAAATGAGTCCTGTAAAAGTAGGTTTGTTGGGTTTTGGCGTTGTGGGCGGCGGTACGTTTAAGGTACTGACGCAAAATGCCGAAGAGATCGCGCGTCGTGCGGGTCGTAAAATAGAGGTTGTCGCCGTTGGCGCCCTGAATGTCGATACCGTGCGCGAGCTGGTGGGCGACAATGTTATGGTAACCAGCGACGCCTACGAAGTCGTGCGTCACCCAGAGGTCGATATTGTTGTCGAACTCATCGGGGGCGACAAAATCGCGCGTGAACTCGTCAACGAAGCCATCGCCCGTGGCAAGCATGTGGTCACCGCCAATAAAGCGTTGTTGGCCAAACACGGCAACGAAATTTTTGCCGCGGCACACGACAAAGGCCTGATGGTCGCTTTCGAAGCTGCTGTCGCAGGGGGCATCCCTATCGTCAAGGCTATTCGCGAAGGCCTGACCGCCAACCGCATCCAGTGGCTGGCCGGCATCATTAACGGTACAACCAACTACATCCTGTCCGAAATGCGTTTCAAGGGGCTGTCGTTCAACGAAGCCCTGGCCGATGCACAGCGTCTGGGTTACGCCGAAGCCGACCCCACGTTCGATATCGAAGGCGTCGACGCCGCACACAAGCTTAGCTTGCTGGCGTCTTTGGCTTTTGGTATTCCGGTGCAGTTCAGTAAAGTGCACATCGAAGGTATCACCGGCCTGGCCAGAGAAGACATCGCCCATGCCGAACGTCTGGGCTACCGCATCAAATTGCTGGGTATTACCCGTCGTTGCGATCAAGGCATCGAACTGCGTGTTCACCCCACACTGATTCCCGTCGAGCGTCTGCTCTCCAGCGTTGAAGGCGCCATGAACGCCGTTCAGGTTAACGGCGATATGGTTGGCCCAACACTGTATTACGGGCAGGGCGCAGGCGAATTGCCTACGGCTTCGGCCGTGGTGGCCGATCTGGTCGACGTCACGCGCTTGCTGCTGGCCGATCCGGGGCATCGTGTACCTCACCTGGCGTTCCAGCCAGGCGCCATGGCCGACACCCCCATTTTGCCCATGGATGACGTTATTTCGTCGTATTACCTGCGTTTGCGTGTCGATGACCGCCCCGGCGTGCTGGCCGACCTGGCTCGTGTGTTGGCCAATCATCAGATCTCTATCGGGTCTATGTTCCAAGAGCCTCATGGCCCGGCCGATGCCGACATTATTTTCTTGTCGCACGAGGCCCGCGAAGGTAACGTTAACCGCGCGCTCGAAGAAATTCAGGCGTTGCCCTTTGTTAAATCCCACGTTACGCGTCTTCGCGTCGAGTCGCTGCTATGAAATACCGCTCCACTCGTGGCGGCATGGCGCCGCTCGAATTTTCCGATATCCTGCTCGAAGGCTTGGCCCCCGACGGGGGTCTGGCCTTGCCCGAGTCGCTACCCAAAATTTCGCCCGAAACGCTCGAGGCCTGGCGCGGCCTCGATTACGCACAGTTGGCCACCGAAGTCCTGGGCTTGTTCATTACCGACATCCCGCGCGCCGATCTGGCAAAGCTTACTGCCGCCGCCTATAACGGTCAGGTGTTCGACACCCCCAATATCGTGCCGGTCAAGCCGCTCGATAAGGGCTTAAGTCTGCTGGGGCTCTCGCAAGGGCCAACGCTGGCCTTTAAAGATATGGCCATGCAGTTTTTGGGCCAGGTCTTCGAATACGTGCTGACAAAACGCAACAGCACGCTGAATATCCTGGGCGCTACTTCCGGCGATACCGGTTCGGCGGCCGAGTACGCGTTGCGCGGAAAAAAAGGCGTGTCGGTGTTCATGCTGTCGCCGCATGGCCGCATGAGCGACTTCCAGCGTGCGCAAATGTATTCCTTGCAAGATGACAATATTCACAATATTGCTGTCAAAGGGGTATTCGACGAATGTCAGGACATCGTCAAGTCGCTGGCCGGCGATCTCGATTTCAAATCGCGCTATCACCTGGGGGCAGTCAACTCCATTAACTGGGCGCGCATTGCCGCTCAGGTGGTGTATTACTTCTGGGGCTGGCTGCGTGCCACCACCGGCCCGGGCCAACAGGTTTCGTTTGCGGTGCCGTCGGGTAATTTTGGCAATATTCTTTCGGGCCACCTTGCGCGCGAAATGGGCTTGCCGATTCGCCGTCTCGTGCTGGCCACCAACGAAAACAACGTACTCGAAGAGTTTTTCCGCACTGGCCTGTATCGTCCGCGTTCGGCTGCGCAAACGCACGCTACGTCCAGTCCGTCCATGGATATTTCCCGTGCCTCCAACTTCGAGCGCTTTGTTTTCGATCTGGTCGGTCAAGACGCTGCGCGTGTGGCTCAGTTGTGGCAGCAATTATCGCAATCGGGCGAGTTCGACTTGTCCGACCTGAAGCCGCTGTTCGAGGCGCGTTATGGTTTCGTTGCGGGTGTCAGCACCCACGCCGACCGTTTGGCCACCATTCGCAGTGTTTACGAAGCGACGGGTGTCATTATCGACCCGCATACGGCCGACGGCGTCAAGGTGGCGCGTCCCTTCGTCGAGCCCGGCATCCCGATGCTGGTACTCGAAACGGCTTTGCCAGCCAAGTTCAACGACACAATCGTCGAGGCGATTGGCCAACCCGCGCAGCCGCCTGCGCATCTGGGCCATTTGGGTTCGTTGCCGCAAAAAGTCGAGGTCATGGACTGCGACACCGCCCTGGTTCGGCGCTACATCGAGCAGCACGCGAAGGTGTAAGGTCATGCCAAGCCAGCATTGTTGCCTAAGTTCGTTTCCTGTGCTCTGGCAATGATCACCGTTACCCATCTTCTTGCGGTGGGTATCGGTGCCGCGCTGGGTGCGGTTTGCCGTTGGTTACTGGGTTTATGGCTTAACCACGCTGGTGCCTTTGTGCCCTGGGGCACATTGGCTGCCAATTACATTGGCGCTTACGTTATTGGCGTGGCTATTGCCCTTGTCTTGCAAATGCCGTCCGTGCCCGAATGGTTACGGCTGTTTTTGGTCACCGGTTTTCTGGGCGGGCTCACGACGTTCTCCACGTTCTCGGCAGAAACCTTTGGCCTGTTGCAGCGGGGTGATCTCTGGCAGGCGTTTTCGTATATTTTTATCAGTGTGTTGGGCGCGTTGGCCCTGACGGCGTTAGGGGTGTACACCGGCCAGCGGCTGTTTTAGCCTCCGGTCGTTGTCGCGTGTGCACACTTTATCCAATACAGCGGGCTGCCGCTTGCCCGCTCATTACTGCCCCTTCCAACACCGCCGGGTAGCCGGTGTTGGTCCAGTCGCCGGCTAATACCAGGCCCGGCCAGGGGGTGTTGTTATCGGGTCGCGTCAGCCCAGGGGTAGCGGCAAAAGTCGCCCGCTTTTCAATAATCAACAACTGCTGTGCAATGTCTGGCATAGGACCAAACTGACTCGTCTGACGACGAACCTGTTCGATAATCAAACGGCTAGCGGCGTCGCGATCTGTCAGTGCCGACGACAGGCAGTTACTTAACACGATACTGATCAACGGATGACGCTCGCGTGCATTCGAAATCACAGCGTGATTAAAAAGCCATTGTCCCAATTGTCCGGGAGCCGCCTGGTCATCCAGCATCAGCATGGGTTCGGAAAGCGTGGTCCACGGTTCATCGAGCATCAGGTTCAGCGTGGCGATGGCTACAGGGCTGAAGGCTTCCAGGTGCTGCATCAGGCGTTCAGTGCCTGGTCGTGCGGGTAAGTCGGCCAGCAAGCGTCTTGCATTGGGTGGCGGTACGGCAACGACAAGTGCATCGTGCCAATGTTTTTCATTCAGGGTATAGCCGTTGGATGCTGCGTCAATACGCTGGATCGGGCTGTGCCGATGCAATGTGATACCGGCGGGCAAGTGATCGGGCCAAAGGTCAGACAAATCGGTGCGCGGAATCAGGACATCACTGGCGTTACGGCCGGCATCCAGGCTGTCTTTTAATACCCGCGCCATCATCAGGGTGCTGGCTTGCACAAGTGGTGTGTTCAGTGCAGCCAGGCATAGCGGCTCCCAGAAACGTTTGACTACGCCGGCAGGTTGATGCTGTTCGTCCAGCCATTGGGCTAACGGACGGTCAGGCGTAACCTTCCAGCCGCGTAGTCGTAGACGCGCCATGGCCTTGATTAGCGCCGCTTTTTCTGAGGTATGCCACCCCTTGGCCAGGGCGACTGCGGCCACTGCGTGCCATGGCGACGGCAACGCGCGGCAGCGTAGTTCGAAGTCGCCCGACGCTGCTTGCAGCTTCAGGCCAAAGCGCAAAAGCAGGCGATCCGGTTCGCGATGCAGGCGTTGCATCAGTTGCAGGGTATGTTGGTAAGCACCCAGCATAATATGCTGCCCGTTGTCCAGTGCGGCATTGCCAGAGCCTGGCACGCGGCGCGCCCGTCCACCGGCTAAGGGTCCTGCTTCATAGAGGCTGACGTCATGTCCTGCGTCGTGCAGGGCAATGGCGGCGCTCAGACCGGCCCAACCTGCGCCGATGACGCCAACGTTCATTGGGCGAACTGGCGACTCAGGCGTTTTCCGCCGCTGACCCACGTTTTCCAGGCCAGCCAGAATTTGCGTATGGGCGTGAGCGAAATGCGTTGATCCAGCACATGCCACTGATCACGTTCAATTTCGAGCAGAAGTGCATGGTAGATGGCGGCCATGGCCAGGCCCGGCCGTTGATTGCGTCGATCGACCTCGGGCAGGGTAGCCAAAGCTTCGCGATAATAGTTTTTTGCGCGCTCGGTTTGAAAGCGCATGAGCGCAACAAAGCGATCGGAATACTGGCTGTTGAGAATTTCAGAGGCTTTGACGTCGAATTGCTGCAGTTCGTTGACCGGGAGGTAAATACGGCCGCGTCGGGCGTCGTCGCCCACGTCGCGAATGATGTTGGTCAGTTGGAAGGCTAGCCCGAGCTTGTCGGCATATTCGAGCGTGGCGTCGTTCTGGTAACCAAAAATGCCGACGGAAAGCTCGCCCACGACGCCGGCGGCATGCCAGCAGTACTTTTGCAGCCCCGGCCAGTCGAGGTACCGGCTTTGGTCCAGATCCATTTCCATGCCTTCGATAACTGCGTGCATGCGGGCTGCGGTCAGCTTGCATGGCCCAATATGGGGCAGTAAGGCTTTCATTACCGGGTGTTCGGCTTGCCCGCTGAACAGTAGGTCAACCTGCTGGTGCCACCATGCCAGGGTGCGGCGTGCCACTGACGGGTCGTTGCACTCGTCGACCACATCGTCGACCTCGCGGCAAAATGCATATAGCGCGGTGATTGCCAGGCGGCGTTCGGGAGGCAGGAACAAAAAGGCGTAATAAAAGCTCGAACCACTTTTTGTGGCTTTGTTCTGGCAGTATTCGTCGGGGCTCATGCGTGACTTAGTAATTTGGCGCCTTTCGGCGCGCAAGGGCCCGTGCCGAAATGACGAGCCAGTCGCGCATTTTCAGGGTGGGCCGATGATTGAATATGTCGTAGTTTAAATCGTCTAGTCGCTCAAGGATACGTAAACCGCCCTCGATGATCATGCGTAACTCGAGCGCGAGCCGGCCGGGCAGTCGCTCGGGCAGTTTGCGCCCTTGGTTCAACAGGCTGCGCGCCTGGGCGACCTGCTGGCGCATGAGCGCCCGCCAGGCGGCATCGCATTGTCCCTCGGCAATCTGTGTTTCGGTGACACCGAAGGCTTGCAAGTGTGCCTGCGGCAAGTACACCCGGCTTTTTTGCCAGTCGATAGCAACGTCTTGCCAAAAATTGGTCAGCTGCAGGCCGGTGCAGATCGCATCGGAGGCGGACAGGTTCTCGCTTGTTGCCGCATCATACAGGTGCAACATGAGCCGTCCCACTGGGTTGGCCGAGCGCCGGCAGTAGTCGAATAGCGCCTCGTCGTCGGGGTAGCGGGTTACTTGTACGTCTTGTGAAAAGGCGGAAAGCAGGTCGTAGAAGGGTTGCAGCGGCAGGCGATGCCGACGGATGGTGGATCGCAGGGGCACGAACACCGCGTCCAGCCCGCCAGAAAAGCCATGAGCGCCGCCGTTGAGCGTTGGGGTATCGACGGCATGACTTATGGCTATATCTTGCGCGATTCGGTCTAGCGCCGCCCGGTAGTCATCAAGAGCCTGCAAGCGTGTTTGTGGCGTGGCATCGCCTTCATCGGCAATGTCGTCGGCCGATCGGGCGAACCGGTAGATATCGACGACGGCGCCACGCAGATGGCGCGGCATCAGTATTGAAGCTACCGGGAAGTTTTCGTAGTGATCGACCGCCATGAAAATTGTTTTGAATTTTTACAGGACGCCAAGCGAACGCCCGTCAGTTGGATTAGACTTTCGGTATTAGGGGGAAGTTATGCCACGTCCAATTTCGGCAACGATTTCGTTGCCGTTTTTAACTCATAACCTGGCTGTTATACACGACCAGCTCAATCGTATCAGCATCGACCACAATCGTAGTCGCCCAAAAATCTGGGCCGTGATCAAGGCCAACGCGTATGGGCATGGCATCGAAAACGCAGTCAGTGCATTTGCCCAGGCCGATGGCCTGGCCATGCTCGATGTTGACGAAGCTATTGTTTGTCGCGAAAAAGGCTGGACCAAGCCAATCTTGATGCTGGAGGGGTTTTTTAACGCCTCCGATATTAACCTGTTCAGCCAGTACTCGCTCGACGCCACGGTGCATTGCCTTGATCAAATTGACATGCTGGCGGGTGCATCGGTAAAAAACCCTGTTAATGTGTTTCTTAAGTTAAACACCGGTATGAATCGTCTTGGGTTTGCACCGGACGCCTTCACGGCGGCATGGCAGCGTGTGGTCGCCTTGCACAAGCAAGGTGTCGTAGGCACTATGGGCAAAATGACGCACTTCGCACGTGCCGACGAACGTGACAGCCTGACGCAAAAGCAAATCAGTGTGCTGCGGCATGTCACCGATGCGTTGCCGGGTCCGGTCAGTATGTGCAATTCTGCTGCAACGCTCACGCCCGACTACTGGATGTCGTTGCCCGACGCACCCACACAGTGGGTGCGTCCCGGTATTTGTCTTTATGGTTCATCGCCGTTTGCGCATCAGTCCAGCCATAGCCTGGGTTTGCGACCTGGCATGACGCTGCGCTCGCAACTCATCAGCGTACGCAACATACAGGCAGGCGAGGGCGTTGGTTACGGCCATATATTTGTGGCCGATCAGCCCATGCGTGTAGGGGTGGTTGCTTGCGGCTATGCCGATGGCTATCCACGGCACGCCACTACTGGTACGCCGGTCGTTGTCAAAGGGACTCGAACTCGGCTTCTGGGGCGGGTTTCCATGGATATGCTGGCCGTCGACTTAGGTCCGGTGTCTGAACCTTCTGTGGGTGACGAGGTCGTATTGTGGGGAGAAGGCGGCCCCGGTGTTGATGAAGTGGCGGCGGCCGCCGGCACGATCGGCTATGAACTATTATGCGCGGTGGCGCCGCGCGTGCCTAAAGTGGTGATTTCCTGAAACCCAACCCCGACAAGGACAGACCGTGAAAAACAAGTGCGTACTGGTAACTGGTGCAACGCGTGGCATAGGCTGGGCCATCAGCCAACGTCTGGCCGATATGGGCTGTCATGTGGTGGGTTTGGCGCGCAATACTCAAGACATCGATTTTCCGGGGTATTTGTACTCTTGCGACCTAAGCAACGCCGGTGAAACCGAAGACATTTTGCGCATGATCCGCGAAAAGTATCCCGTCGATGCCATCGTCAACAATGTCGGGGTTATTCGGGCCGAGCCCCTTGGCGAGGTTGACCTGGCGTCGCTCTATACCGTGTTTGACCTGAACGTACGGGTTGCGGTGCAGGTTGTTCAGGCGTTCGTAGCGTCAATGAAAACGCGCCACGATGGTCGTATCATCAATATATGTGGGTCTGGCGCTCATGGCGCGGCCAATCAAACCAGTTTTTCGGCGGCTAAAAACGCCTTGATCGGTTGCACCAAAACCTGGGCGCTCGAGCTTGCCGAGTACGGGATCACAGTGAATGCCGTATCACCTGGGCCCATCGAAACTCAAACCTTTCGCGAGCAAAACCCGGTAGGCAGCGACGCCGAAAAGAAAGCTATCGCCTCGGTGCCGCTAAAGCGCCTGGGGCAGCCTGCCGACGTCGCGGCTGCCGTGCTGTTCCTGCTTTCTGCCGAATCTTCTTTCATTACCGGGCAGGTTCTGGGGGTTGACGGGGGAAGTAGCCTGGCCGGGCGGCAGAGCTAGGGTCCGGCATCACTATGGCAAAAGTCAAAACAACATTTGTTTGCAACGAGTGCGGGGGATCCAGTCTCAAATGGGAGGGCAAGTGCCCGCATTGCGGGTCATGGAATTCGCTGGTCGAATCCATCGAAGCGCCGGCTGGTACGAATCGGTTTGCTTCTTTGGCAGGCGCCAGCCCCGTGCAAAACCTCGCCGACATCGAGGCGCGTGAGCTGCCTCGTCAACCATCGGGTATTGCCGAGTTCGATCGTGTTCTGGGGGGTGGGTTGGTGCCTGGGGCTGTCGTGCTCATTGGCGGCGACCCGGGCATCGGTAAATCGACGCTGTTATTGCAGGCGTTGGTGTCGTTGTCACATGCGGTGCCGGTGCTGTATGTCACTGGTGAAGAATCCGCCGAACAAGTGGCTTTGCGTGCCCGCCGCCTGGAGCTGGAAACGGATAAGGTGAGCTTGCTGGCCGAAATTCGTCTTGACGCCATTATGGCGACGCTGACCGATAAAAAGCCGGCCGTGGCCGTCATAGACTCTATCCAGACCCTGTATTCTCCTGATCTGTCGGCGGCGCCTGGGTCGGTATCTCAGGTGCGCGAATGTGCCGCCCAACTGACGCGGTTGGCCAAGCAAACAGGCATCACGATTGTCTTTATCGGGCATGTCACCAAAGAGGGCGCGTTGGCGGGGCCGCGGGTTCTCGAGCACATCGTTGATTCGGTACTTTATTTCGAAGGCGATTCGCACTCCTCGTTTCGGCTGGTACGCGCCATTAAAAATCGCTTCGGCGCAGTCAACGAGCTGGGCGTGTTTGCCATGACCGATCGTGGTCTCAAAGGGGTCAGCAATCCGTCGGCATTGTTTTTATCTCAGCACGATCAAAGTGTTGCCGGTTCTTGTGTCATGGCCACTCAAGAGGGCACCCGCCCGTTACTGGTCGAAATTCAGGCGTTGGTCGATACGGCCCATGCGCCCAATCCCAGACGCTTGAGCGTGGGCCTTGAAGGGACGCGTTTGGCTATGTTGCTCGCGGTGCTGCATCGTCATGCCGGTGTGGTTACTCATGACCAGGATGTCTTCGTCAACGCGGTGGGCGGTGTAAAAATTACCGAGCCTGCTGCCGATTTGCCCGTCTTGCTGGCGATTTTGTCATCGTTACATAACCGTCCCTTGCCTAAGGGCCTGGTGGCCTTTGGCGAAGTAGGTTTGGCCGGAGAGATCCGGCCGGCGCCTCGTGGACAAGAGCGCCTCAAAGAGGCGGCCAAGCTGGGGTTCAGCGTAGCCCTGATTCCTAAAGCCAACGCGCCCAGACAACCGATCGAAGGTCTCGAGGTCTGGCCGGTCGATCGTATCGATGCGGCTATCACGCGTTTACGCGATGCGGCTTTTTCTTGATGTCCAGGGTTTAACAGACATGTCTCAGCGTTCCGGTAAAGCCTCCGCATTCACTCTTGGCCTCTCGGCACTCAAACGCGACTGGCGAGCCGGTGAATTACATGTCTTGCTTATTGCGCTGGTCATTGCGGTTGTCGCAGTCACCAGCGTTGGCTTTCTGGCCGATCGCGTTGGGCAGGCATTAGGCCAAAATTCGGTGCAAATGCTGGGGGGCGACCTGGCCCTCGAAGCCGATGCGCCGATCAATGCCGAAGTCATCCAGCGTGCGCAAGCCGCGGGCCTCGAAACAGCGCAAACGGTTTCTTTCCCATCAATGGTCGGCAACGCGCAGGGCGTTCGCCTGGCTTCAGTTAGGGCTGTGTCCAATACGTACCCGCTTTATCCAGGGTTGCGGGTCGACATCGGCGATCAAAAAAATATACCTGCGCAAAGCGGTCCGGCACCCGGTTCGGTTTGGGTCGACCCTCAGCTTCTCAGTTTGCTTTCCCTTCATCCAGGCGATCGCCTGGATGTCGGCGACTTATCCCTGACGGTTTCGGGGGTTATCGCGTACGAGCCCGATCGCGGCGTGCAGTTTGTCAACGTCGCGCCGCGCGTCATGATCCACCTCGACGATCTCGACGCTACGGGGTTACTGGGGTTGGGCAGTCGCGCCCGCTACGGGCTGCTGGTGGCGGGGCAGGGCAGTGCGCTGGCCGATTACAAGCGTTGGCTCGAGCCCTCACTGGCGCGCGGGCAGCGCCTCAAGACAATAGACGATGCCAGCCCCGAAGTCAGGGGGTCATTGCAGCGCGCCCACCAGTTTCTGATGCTTGTGGCATTGCTTACGGTAATGATTGCGGCCGTGGCTATTGCGTTGGCCACGCGGCGCTACCAACTGCGCCACCACGATGGCGTCGCCATTATGCGGTGTCTGGGGGCGTCACGCCGCCAATTGCAGGGGGCGTTATTGACCGAGTTTCTGGTGTTTGGCGTCTTGGCATCCGGGCTGGGCGTGGTTTTGGGCTATGGCGTCCACCAGGTGTTGGTGACTTTGGTGGGGGTGCTTTTCGACACCCCGCTGCCAGCCGCCTCGCTCAAGCCGGCGGGGCAGGGGTTTATGACCGGCTTGTTGCTGCTGCTTGGTTTTGCGCTGGCCCCTCTGGCCGAGTTAGGGCGTGTCGCGCCTGCGCGCGTATTGCGCCAAGCGTCTGCGGCGCAGCTGCGTTATCGGGCGGCACCCTATTTGCTTGGGCTAGTCGGTTTTTTCCTGTTGGCCATGTGGGTGTCGGGCGACTTTAAATTAAGCCTGGTTATTGTCGGCGGTGTGTTGCTGATGTTAGGGCTCTGCGCAGCGCTTGCCTGGGTAGGCGTCAGTGCATTGGGTTATTTTCGCCGCCAAATGGGTACGCCTTCGGTGTTGCGGTTTGCCCTTGCCGGCCTGGCCAGGCGCAAGTCATTAGTGGTGACGCAGGTATGCGCCTTGTCGGTGGGTTTGCTGATTTTGCTGTTGCTGGCGATTACCCGCACCGATTTGCTGCAAGGCTGGCAAAATGCACTGCCTGTTAATGCACCCAATACCTTTTTAATCAATATTCAGCCCGACCAACGCGATGTCGTACAAGCGGCCCTGACACAGTCTGGTATCGCCGAGGCAAAACTTGCGCCTATGGTCAGGGGACGTCTGGTTGCCATTAACAATAAGCAGGTCGACTCCACGTCATACGACAGCCCGCGCGCGCAACGCATGGTCGATCGTGAGTTCAATCTGTCTTATCGGTCGACCTTGCCCGACAGTAATCGGTTGTTGTCCGGTAAATGGCTCAATCCTCAAGGCAACGAAGTCTCGCTCGAGTCGGGCGTAGCCGATACGCTTGGCGTTGGTTTGGGGGATCGAATCGACTTTGATGTGGCGGGTCAGATTGTGTCCGTCGTCGTGACCAGTCTACGCGAGGTCAAGTGGGACTCCTTCGATGTCAATTTCTTCGCGCTGATGTCGCCGGCTGCATTGGCTGATGCGCCGACGTCGTACATTACTTCTTTCTATTTGTCGTCCCGGCAGGGAGCGTTCGTACAAGACCTGGTGCGCGATTTTCCCAACCTGACGGTCTTCGATGTTGGCGCCATGCTGACCCAACTTAAATTCATTCTGGATCAGGTTGTGCAGGCCGTACAAATATTATTTGTGTTTACTATTGCCGCCGGCGTGTTGGTTCTGGCTGCCGCTTTCTTTTCAACACGAGATGAGCGGATGCGCGAGGTAGCCATCCTCAGAATGTTAGGGGCCAATTCCCGACAGCTTTCGATTGCGATGGCCGTTGAGCTGGTGCTGGTCGGGGGTTTGTCCGGTATGCTGGCCGCCTTTGGTGCCTTATCAATCGGCTGGGCTGTAGCGGTTCACGTTATTGACATCCAGTTCACCTGGCCGCTGTGGCCTTGGGCTGTTGGGCTTTTAGTGGGTATTGCTGCAGCATTGTTCGCCGGGGCACTTGCGTTACGTGGCGTGTTGCGTACCCCCCCGCTATTGTCCTTGCGTGCCATAGCCTAAACCCTAATCTTTGCTTCAGTATTCAAGACATCATGCACAACCCTGGCAACCACTGGTTCGACATGCCGTTTAACGGCGGTGCGATGCGGTTTTCCAAGCACCTCGAGGGTATGTTCAAGCCTGAAGGGTTTGGCGTCTCTGCGTCGGCCGGGCCTGTCGTAAATGTTTCGGGTTTATCGCTCGATCAAACAGCGTCGTGGGTTGGGCTTTTCGACCCGGCCAACCCGGCGCTGCACGCCCAGCCTGTTCAGTCCGGCGGCCGGCAATCGGCTTGGTTTATCGACGGGCCCATGGGGGCTGCGTTGTTGCGTCATTACAGGCGCGGTGGGTTGGTCGCCAAGTTCAGCAAAAATCGTTACCTATGGCAGGGGGCAAGACGGACCCGTGCCTTTGCCGAATTTTGTTTGCTCGACACGATGTTCCGCCAGGGTTTGCCAGTGCCCCAGCCGCTTGCAGCGGCCTACTGGAGGCATGGGCTTACGTATCGTGCCGCCATTGTCGTGGCCCGAATCCCGCACGTTATGCCTTTGGCCGATTGTCTCGCCCAGGCAGACCCCGTTGCCGTTGCGGCTGCCGTTCTAAAAATTCACGATGCAGACGTCTGGCATGCCGATTTAAATGCCTTTAACATCTTGCTCAACGCGGCCGGGCATGTCTGGGTTATTGATTTTGACCGGGGCGAATCCAGGGGTATGTCGCGCGCTCTGCGTAACGCAAACTTGCAGCGGCTGCGTCGTTCGTTGGTCAAAGTGGCCGCACAGCAGGGCGAGCGGTTCTGGCAGGCCGTCAACGTGGCCTATTGGCAACTCGCGACCGCTTGAATACCGCATTTTTCAAATAAAAAGGCGCTATCATCACGCCTTTTGTTCAATTTTGTCGTCGGGGTTTTGTCGCTAATGGGTTTTAACTCGGTTGCAAAAGTTGTCTTGTCGCTGGCATTGGCGTGTTGCTCACCGGCCGTTGTCGGCCAGGTGCTGAACATTTATAACTGGGCAGAATACACCGCGCCCGATACGATTCCGGGTTTCGAGCGCGAGACCGGCATTCGTGTCAGGTACGACGTCTACGACAGTAACGACACCCTGCAGGCCAAGTTGCTGACCGGCAAGTCGGGGTACGACATTGTTGTGCCCTCTACCCACTATGCAGCGCGCCAGTTGCAGGCGGGCTTGTTTCAAAAGCTCGACAAGTCGAAACTGCCCAACCTCAAGCATCTTGACCCCGACATCATGGCGCTTGTTGCTGCGGTCGATCCGGGTAACGAGTATTTAATTCCCTGGGGCTACGGCACTAATGGCCTGGGTCTTAACGTGACCAAAATACGCGAAATTCTGGGGCCGGATGTCCCTCTCGACAGCTGGGACCTTCTTTTCAAGCCCGAGTACGCTCAGAAGCTGCGCGGATGCGGCATTTCGGTGCTCGATGAAGCGGCGCAGGTGTTTCCAGCCGTTCTGAACTATTTAGGAAAAGACCCCAACAGTCATAGTACCGACGACTACGAGGCCGCTATGACGGTTTTGCAGGGTATTCGTCCCTACATTCGCCAATTCAGCTCGTCTGGCTATATCGATGAGCTGGCGTCGGGCGACCTGTGCCTCGTTTACGGGTATTCGGGCGATGTCATGATTGCGCGTCAGCGTGCCAAAGAGGCCGGCAAGCCGTTCGAAATTGATTATGTCATTCCGCAGGGTGGGGCACCGGCATGGTTTGACACCATGGCTATTCCCGCCGATGCCCGCAATGTCGACGAAGCGCATGCCTTCATCAATTACATTGAAACGCCCGAAGTGCATGCGGCCATAACCAACGAAATGTTTTATCCGAATGCCAATAAGTCGGCGCGCGCATTTGTGGTCGACGAAGTGGCCAGTAATCCCATGATTTACCCGCCGCCTGAAGTGGCGCGCACTTTATTTGTGATCAAATCCCAGCCCCTAGTTGCCAAGCGCATCCAGACCCGGATGTGGGCAGCCTTGAAATCAGGCCGTTAACCATGACAGATAATCGCAGTGCAGGCACCACCTGGTCGGCAGACACCGATGAGTTCGTTCGCGTCGAGGACGTGGTCAAAATTTTTGGCGACACGGTGGCTGTTCAGTCAGTCAACCTCTCGGTAAAGCGCGGCGAAATATTCGCGCTGCTGGGCAGCTCGGGTTGCGGCAAGTCTACTTTACTACGCATGCTGGCCGGTTTCGAGCAACCGACTTCTGGCCGCATTTATCTCGATAACGAAGATATCACTGCGCTGCCGCCGTATCGCCGTCCGGTCAATATGATGTTCCAGTCGTATGCCTTGTTTCCGCACATGAGCATTGAAGCCAATGTGGCGTTCGGGCTGAAACAGGAAGGGGTGCCGCGCAACGAAATACATGAGCGGGTTTTCGAGGCCCTTGACCTAGTGCAGATGGCGGCGTATTCACGCCGCAAGCCGCATCAGCTTTCGGGCGGGCAACAGCAACGGGTTGCGTTGGCGCGCAGCCTCGTCAAGCGGCCCAAGTTGTTGCTGCTCGACGAGCCCATGTCGGCACTCGACAAGCAAATCCGTCAGAAAACTCAGGNGGCACTCGACAAGCAAATCCGTCAGAAAACTCAGGTCGAACTGGTCAAGATTCTTGAGCAGGTCGGCGTGACCTGCATCATGGTCACGCACGATCAGGAAGAGGCCATGACCATGGCGGGTCGTTTGGCGGTCATGACCGAAGGCCAGATTATTCAGTGCGGCACGCCGCAAGACGTGTATGCGTTCCCCAACTCAAAGTTCGTTGCTGGTTTTATCGGGTCTACCAACCTGTTCGACGGTCGTATTACCGTCGATGAACCCGACCATATCGTCATCGAAAGCGATCAGCTCAGTCGCCCTTTGTTTGTATCGCACGGAGTCAGTGAGCCTTTGGGCATGGACGTGCATATTTCGATCCGTCCCGAGAACATTCGGGTGTCGGTCGAGCAACCATTGGGCGAGGGCAACTGGGCCCATGGCCACGTCAGTCACGTTGCCTGGATGGGCAGTTATGTGCGTTATCAAATCCGTCTCGATTCGGGTTTCATCCTCGAAGCTAACGTACCTGGTGTTGTGCTTGAGCAATCGCAGGCGCCTGCCGTTGATGAAGAGGTGTACGTCAGTTGGTCGGGTGACAGCGCTACGGTGTTGCCATCATGAAGTCGCTGCCCGCCTGGCCTCGCCAGTTGCTGACAAGGCGGCTGGCCATCCTGCCCCCGTTCCTCTGGATGGCACTGTTTCTGCTGGTGCCGTTCCTGCTGGTGTTCAAGATCAGTTTTGCCGACCTGCGTTTCGGGATTCCGCCCTACACGCCGTTAGCCGAACTCGAAGACTTTACGCTACGGTTGGGGCTGCACCTTAACGCTTACTACCTGCTGTTCACCGACAGCCTGTACATTGCCACTTACCTTAATTCTATTAAGGTCGCGGCCATCACAACGATGTGTTGCGTACTGATCGGCTACCCGATGGCGTATTACATTGCGCAATCCAGCCCGCGTGTGCGCAATCTGTTGTTGCTGGCGGTTGTCTTGCCGTTCTGGACGTCGCTTTTATTGCGGGTGTACGCCTGGGTGGGCATTTTGCGCAACGATGGCTTGTTGAACAACTTTCTATTGTGGTTGGGCGTGATTGACGCGCCCCTTGAAATTTATCGCACGGATCTGGCGGTATATATCGGACTGGTCTATGCATACTTGCCTTTCTTCATCTTGCCCCTTTACGCCAACTTGGTAAAGCTTGATCGTCGTTTGCTCGAAGCGGCCTATGACCTGGGCGCGAAGCCCTGGACAGCGTTTTTTAAAGTGACCTTGCCCTTGTCATTGCCGGGGGTGATTGCCGGCGGGATGCTGGTGTTTATTCCCACTGTTGGCGAATACGTCATCCCTGAAATGCTGGGGGGAGCCGATACCCTGATGATGGGGCGCGTCATGTGGACAGAGTTTTTCAACAATACAGATTGGCCGATGGCTGCAGCGGTGACGGTTGTCATGGTGGCTATCTTGCTGGTGCCGTTGGTCATTTTCCAACGCAATCAGCTCCAGCAGATGAACGTTGGCAACGGGGGTAAAGATGCAGCCTAACCGAACCTTACGCGCTATTTCGCTCACTGTCGGATACGCTTTCCTTTATGTGCCCATTGCCTGCTTGATGGTGTTCTCTTTCAACGATTCGGCGCTCATGACTTCGTGGTCCGGGTTTTCGTTTCGTTGGTATGTCGAGCTTTTCAACGACCGCGCGTTGTTGGGCGCCGCGTTTTTATCACTCAAGATTGCAGCGCTAACCGCAACCGCCGCCGTCATCATCGGCACATGGGCGGGTTATGTTCTGGCGCGTATGGGGCGCTTTCGCGGGTTTACGCTTTACATCGGCATGCTTAGCGCTCCTCTGGTCATCCCCGAAGTCGTGTTGGGGATATCGTTGCTGCTGCTGTTTGTCGAAATGGGGCAACTATTTGGTTGGCCGGCCGAAAACGGCATGTTTACCATCTGGGTCGGGCACGTTACCCTGTGCGTGGCGTATGTGGCCATCGTGATTCAGTCCCGTATTCGCGACCTCGATCGCTCGCTCGAAGAGGCGGCGCTCGACCTGGGGGCTACGCCAGTGCGGGTTTTTTTCTTGATAACGGTGCCGCTGATTGCACCGGCATTGTTGGCAGCCTGGCTACTGGCCTTTACCCTGTCGCTTGACGACGTGGTGATTGCCTCGTTTTTGTCGGGGCCGGGCTACACCACCTTGCCCCTCGAGGTGTTCTCGCGAGTACGCCTGGGGCTTAAACCCGAAATCAACGCACTGGCGACGCTGTTCATCCTGGTCGTCGGCATTTTCGTCATTGTGGCTAATCGCTTGCAATGGCGCGGAGAAGCAAAATGACAACCCCCGTGACGATCTATGGACTGAAGCGGTGCAGTACCTGCGTCAAAGCTACAAAATGGCTCGAAGCCAATGGCGTGGCTTATACGTTTGTCGACTATCGTGATAACCCGGTGCCGTCGGCTACCCTGGTCGAATGGGCTCAGGCGGCCGGCGGATGGGAAAAGCTCATCAACCGGGCATCGACCACCTGGCGCAATTTGTCTGACACGGACAAGGCCGCCAACACACCCGAAGCCTTCCTGGCGCTGATCGCCCAAGCGCCTACGTTGGTGAAGCGGCCGGTGCTGGTTCCCGCCACCGGGCCCGTCATGTTCGGGTTCTCAGAGAAAAAATATTCAGAAGCTTTGGGGTAATTCATGCTTACACAACAAGAACTTAAACAAAACGTCGCGCAAGCGGCTGTTGATTACGTTTTGCCGATGCTTGGCCCCGACGTCATCGTGGGCATCGGGTCTGGCTCGACCGCCGACCTTTTCATCGACGCGCTGGCACAGCACAAAGATCGTTTTTTGGGTACGGTCTCCAGCTCCGAACGTAGTACTGCCCGCCTGCAAGGGCACGGCGTCAAAGTGTTCGATCTGAACGATGTCTCTAAAGTGCCTGTTTATGTCGATGGCGCCGATGAAATCGATCATGGCCTGCACATGCTCAAGGGTGGGGGCGGGGCGCTGACACGCGAAAAAATTGTGGCCTCTGTCGCAGATCAGTTCGTTTGTATTGTCGACGAGTCCAAGTTGGTCGAATGCATGGGTGCATTTGCGCTGCCTGTCGAGGTCATCCCGATGGCGCGTGAAGTGGTCGCGCGTCGCTTGCATGCACTTGGCGGCGAGCCGCGCTTGCGCGAAGGCTTCGTGACGGACAACGGATGCATCATTCTTGATGTTGCAGGTTTGCGCATTACCGACCCGGCAGCATTAGAGGCCCAGGTGAACAATATCCCGGGCGTGGTCACGTGTGGTTTGTTTGCTATTTCTCCGGCAACTGTCGCATTAATGTCAACGCAATCGGGCGTCGTTCAGCTTAAGCCCAAGGGTTTATGACAAGGTCATAAAACTGTCGCAATTTGGGTGTACCCTTGATACGTATCCGGTAGTTTTTGCCAATCCAGACAACGCGGGCCAAGCGGCACGCGTTGTCGAGTTCCGTTAGAAGGTCGATATGTCCGAGCACACCAATAAACAGTTCTCCTCAGAACTCGAGCTGACCCGTTCCTCGTTTCTGCAAATGGGGGGGCTTGTCGAAGCGATGATTCAAGAGGCAATGGAAACCTTGGTGACGGGTGAGCTCAGTCTGGTCGACAAGGTCCGCGAGCGAGAGCGCGATGTCAATCGTCTTGAAGTCGAAATCGACGAACGTATTGGTTTGCTGATTGCCCGCAATCAGCCTGCCGCGGTCGATTTACGCCTCTTGTTGTCGGTTTCAAAAATGTTGACCGACATGGAGCGCTGCGGCGACGAAGCTGAAAAAATCGCCAAAATGGCCCGTCGCCTGCACGAGGCCGAGTCGCGTTATATGCCAGCCGTCGAGTTGCGTCACATTTCCAACCATGTGGTGGCCATGATCCGTGATGTGTTAGACGCATTCGCACGTGATGACGCTGTTCATGCCGCTACGGTGGTTCGCAGCGACAAAGAGGTCGATAAAGAATGGAAGGCAGCCTTGCGTCACCTCATCACCTACATGATGGAAGATCCACGCACCATTTCGCGTTCGATCGACCTGATTTTTATTGCGCGTTCGCTTGAGCGCATCGGCGATCATGCTAAAAACATGGCCGAGCGCGTCATTTACATGGTGCACGGAGACGATGTTCGTCATACCGGCGTCAAGGCAACCGAGCGTATTGCGCGTGGCGAATCTTTAGACGACGCCGACGCCTGAGGGTAACCCGGCCTGCTCGGGTTTGAAGTGCGCCCGAACGTGCC
Source organism: Pusillimonas sp. T2 (assembly GCF_002236805.1). GTDB lineage: Bacteria > Pseudomonadota > Gammaproteobacteria > Burkholderiales > Burkholderiaceae_B > Neopusillimonas. The sequence goes on from NZ_NIQA01000004.1 coordinate 309,593, forward strand.
AATAAAAAACGCCCGGTTGGCTTACCAACCGGGCGTTTTTTTGACGGCTTGCCGCGTTACTGTGGAGGCGGAACGTAACCTTGGGCCTCAACGTTGCCGTCTTCGAACAAGAACGTTTCCATTTGCTGGGCCAGATATTTGCGTGCACGGGCGTCAGCAAGGTTCAGACGGTTTTCATTGACCAGGCGAGTCTGGGTTTGAATCCACATTTCCCAGGCCTCTTTCGAGATGCTTTGCCAGATGCGTACGCCCATTTCGCCGGGGTATGGCGGTGCGGCTAGCCCTTCGGCTTCACGTTTCAGTTTTACACAGTTCACCATGCGTGTCATACGTCGAACCTACCTTTAAATACAGTTAGCAATTGGGGCCATTGTACCTATAGCGGCGTGGCCTCGCACCTTACAGTTTCTTGATGAAAACCAGACTATTGCGCGACCGGTTGTAGTGCGCCTGACGCTCTTTGGGCAGGTCGGAAACACCGCCCTGGGTGAAACCTCGTTTCATGAACCAGTGTGAAGTTCGGGTGGTGAGCACGAACAGGCGACGGGCGCCCATGGCCCGGGCGCGCGATTCGGTGTGGCGTAGCAAGATTTCGCCTTCGCCTTCGCCCTGCCATTCGGGATGCACGATCAGGCAGGCCATTTCGGCCATGCGTTCTTCGGGGTATGGAATGAGTGCCACGCAGCCATAAATAACCCCGTCGTGCTCAAGAACCGTAAATTGCTCAACGTCGCGCTCGATAACGGCGCGTCCGCGTGGTACCAGTGTGCCGTCGGCTTCAAGCGGATCGATCAGCCGAACAATAGCGCCGACGTCGTCTATGGTAGCCGGGCGCAGGTCGTCGAGTGTGTCTTCGACCACCATGGTGCCTACGCCGTCGTGGGTAAAAATTTCGAGCAATACACTGCCGTCGAGGGTGTAAGGCAACAGGTGAGCCCGCGCTACGCCCCTTTTGACGGCCCGCGATGCATGGCTAAGAAAAGCGGCGGTATCTTCGTCAAGCGTGCCGCCGGCCAGCAGGGCGTCGGCGTCCTCGCGGGCCAGTTCGGTATCGACAGAGCCGTCCGGGTTCAGTACCGTGCGGTTTTGTGTCAGAAAAATCAGCTTTTCGGCGCGCAAGGCAATGGCAACGCTGGTGGCCAGGTCTTCCATGGCCAGGTTAAATGCTTCGCCTGTGGGCGAAAAACCCAAGGGCGAGAGCAGGACGATGGCGCCCTGAAACAGTACGGCTTTCAGGGCGTCGGTATCGAGTTTGCGAACCGTACCGGTGTGTTGGTAGTCGATACCGTCGACCACACCCACCGGGCGCGCCGTCACAAAATTGCCCGAAATGACCCGGATTTGCGCATGGGACATGGGCGTGTTGGGCAGGCCCTGGCTGAAGGCTGCTTCGATATCCAGGCGTATTTCGCCCGCCGCTTCCTTGGCGCACTCGAGTGCGGGTGCGTCGGTAGGTTGCATGCCTCGGCCAAACCGGGTGGCAAACCCTTTAAGCTTGAGCTGTTCGTTGACCTGGGGGCGCGACCCATGCACCAGCACCAGGCGTACACCCAGCGCTGATAATAGGGACAAATCCTGGATCAGATTGTTAAGCGCACCATCGTTGACCAGCTCCCCGCCGAAGGCGACGACAAACGTCTTTCCGCGAAAGTTGTGAACATAAGGCGCCACTTCGCGAAACCAGCGCACAAACTGCGCCGGTGCAAAATGAGTTGCATCTTGAGCGGAAAGGGGTTCTGCTTCGTTATCAGCCATAAGGGGTGGTGTTGAGTCCCGGTTGTTTTGGTTCAGGTCAAAATTATAATGATCGACTGACCTTTTATAAGAATTTTCATGCAACACACCCCAGATTTGTCGGTAAACAAAGACAAACCGCAGGCTACGCCACGGCCATTGCCGCCTATTCATTACCCCGAAGACCTGCCTGTCAGCAGCCGAAGGGCCGATATCGCGCGGGCGATCGGCGATCATCAAGTGGTGATTGTTTGCGGCGAGACAGGTTCGGGAAAAACAACGCAATTGCCTAAAATTTGCCTTGAGCTTGGGCGGGGGCAGGGCAAAATGATTGGCCATACCCAGCCCCGACGCCTGGCGGCCACCTCGGTGGCCAAGCGGGTTGCACAAGAGCTGGGCACAGGGCTGGGCGACTGGGTCGGGTATCAAATCCGTTTCAGCGATCGCACGGGGCCCAACGCAGCCATCAAGCTGATGACCGACGGTATTTTGCTGGCAGAATCGCAGCGCGACCCGTTACTGCGTCGCTACGACACCATTATCATTGACGAGGCCCACGAGCGCAGTCTGAACATTGATTTCCTGCTTGGGTTTTTACGTCAGCTGTTGCCCAAGCGCCCCGATTTAAAGCTCATCATCACATCGGCCACCATCGATGCTGAGCGGTTTGCCCAGCATTTTGCGCATAAAGGCAAGCCCGCGCCCGTCATTGAAGTATCGGGTCGTTTGTATCCCGTCGATATTCTGTACCGGCCCGTCCAAAATGATCGCGATGATGTCAACGACGATAACAAGGCGCGTTCGGCTCAAGACGAAGAGCGCGATCTGATTGACGCCGTTGTAGAAGGCGTGGCCGAATGCGCGCGGCATGGCATGGGCGATGTTTTGGTCTTTTTGCCGGGCGAGCGTGAGATTCGCGAAAGCGCCGAGGCCTTACGCAAAAATCATCCAGGGCCTGTCGAGGTCTTGCCTTTGTTTGCTCGTTTGTCGCAGGCCGAGCAAGAGCAAATTTTCAAGCCAACGGGTAATGTGCGACGGGTGGTGCTGGCGACCAACGTAGCCGAAACCTCGTTGACGGTGCCGGGTATACGCTACGTGGTCGATTCGGGCTTGGCGCGTGTCAAGCGATATTCGTGGCGTAACAAAGTTGAACAGCTCCATATCGAGCCCATCAGTCAGGCATCGGCCAACCAACGCGCTGGGCGATGCGGCCGTATCGGGCCTGGCGTGTGTATTCGTTTGTACGACGAACAAGACTTCAAACGTCGGGCGCCATTTTCCGACCCAGAAATCCTGCGATCGTCTTTGGCCGCCGTCATTTTGCGTATGAAGGCGCTCAAGCTTGACGACATCGAGACCTTTCCTTTTGTAGAGGCGCCCTCCGGGCGAGCCGTGGCCGATGGCTATCACTTGTTGCAAGAGCTGGGGGCGCTCGATGAACGCAATCAACTGACTGCGGTGGGGCGTGAGCTTGCCCGCATGCCCGTCGATCCACGTATCGCCCGCATGATTCTCGCGGCGCGCGATGAGCAGTGTCTGGCAGAAATGCTGATCATTGCGTCGGCGCTGTCGGTGCAGGACCCCCGCGATCGGCCAATGGCCGAGCGTGAAGCCTCTGAGGCGGCCCATGCGCGTTTTCGCGACGATAAGTCGGAGTTCGTTTCGTATCTGAAACTATGGCGCTGGTACGAAGAGCAGGTGGCGCACAAGGCATCGCAACGCAAGCTGGTGGCCACATTGCGTCAAACCTATCTGTCGCCCATACGCCTGCGTGAATGGCACGACGTCCATAGCCAATTAGCTGCGATCGTGGGTGAGCAAGGCTGGCGCGTCAATCAAACCGAGGCGACCTACGAACAGTTGCATAAGGCGCTGTTGTCGGGGCTGCTGGGTAACCTGGGGTTAAAAAGCGAAGAGACCACGACTTATCAGGGCGCTCGCGATATCCGGTTCACGATTCACCCGTCGTCGCCGTTGGCGCGTAAAGCCGGGCGCTGGATTATGGCGGCCGAGCTTGTCGAAACCTCGCGCTTGTTCGCCCGCTGTGTCGCCCGCGTGGATCCGGTCTGGGTAGAAAAGGTCGGTGAACACTTGCTTAGGCGTAGCTGGTCTGACCCTCGGTGGGAAAAGAAAGCCGGTCAAGTGGTGGCCAACGAACGCGCTACGCTTTACGGGCTGCCCATTTATCATGGTCGGCGCGTGCACTTCGGCAAAATCGACCCGGTTCAAGCACGTGAGATTTTTATTCGTGATGCCCTGGTGACCGGTGATATCGAGACGAACGCCGCGTTTGTTCGCGAGAACCGCGCGCTGATTCAAAAAATCGAAAAGCTTGAACATCAGTCGCGTCGTCCGGATATTCTGGTTGATGACGGCCTTATTTATGCGTTTTACGACCAGCATATTCCCAAGCATGTGTTTCAGACCGCGACTCTGGAAAAATGGGTCCGGGGGCTCGATGCCGGGCAGGCCAAGGCGTTGCTGCTGACGCGCGATGCGTTAATGCAGCACGATGCAGCAGGGGTCACCACCGATGTTTTTCCCAAGTCAGTGCAATGGGACGGCGTCGAGATGGCGCTCGACTATCACTTTGAGCCCGGCTCGGTCCGCGACGGCGTTACGCTCACGGTGCCTTTGTTTGCGTTGAACAAGGTCGACCCGCAGCGCTGCGAGTGGTTGGTGCCCGGCATGCTCAAAGAAAAAGTACATTTGTTGCTTAAGTCGCTGCCGCAAAAATTACGTCGTCATTGTGTGCCGTTGCCCGATTACGCCGCTGCATTTTGCGACCGCTGGTTCGAGCACGAACCCGACGGGCGAGCGAGTTTGCTCGACGCTATCGCGGCCGACATGTGGGCGCAGGTCAAAGTCAGGCCGGGGCGGGCCGACTTCAAGCTCGAAACCTTGCCGGCTCATATGTTCATGAACTTCAAGGTGGTTGATGAGCATGGCCGGATGCTCTCGGGGGGGCGCAATCTCGATCAGCTTAAGGCCGAGCATGGCAAAGAGGCGCAGGCGTCGTTCCAGAAAGTGGCGGCTCGAGATCAGGGTGTGGCTCAGGCCCTGGCCCAGGATCAACTGGTTGATTGGACATTCGGGCCGTTGCCCGAAATCATGGAAATCCGTCGCAAAGGTCAGTCGGTGATTGGCTACCCCGCGCTGGTCGATCGGCAAACGCACTGCGATCTCGATGTTTTCGATGATCCGGCCGAAGCGCGCGCCCACCATCGTATGGGCTTGCTGCGCCTGTTCCGGCTAGGGCTTAAAGAGCAGGTCAAGTTTCTGGAAAAGAATCTGAATGACCTGACCCGGATGAGCATGCTGTTCATCAGCCTGGGGACTCAAGAAGAACTTAGAGACCAGATTATCGATTGCGCACTTGAGCAGGCTTGTCTGGCCGAGCCGTGGCCCGATGATCAAGCTGCATTTAACCAGCGCAAGGCAGAGGGCAAAAACAGGTTGGGTTTGCTGGCTCAGGAAATTGCGCGGTTGGCAGGGCAGATTCTGGCCGAATGGGCAGCCGTGCAGAAAAAACTGCCTCAAGCCAAGGCACATGCCGACACTTACGCCGATATCCAGTCGCAACTGTCTCAGTTAATGTGCAAACACTTTGTTCGGGCTACGCCTTATGGGCAGTTAGCGCATTTTCCGCGCTATCTCAAGGCAGTGCAGGCGCGTATCGACAAACTGCGTGCCGACCCCTCGCGCGATCGTCGGCTGATGAGCGAGATGGCGCCTTTGTTGGTGCAGTATCAGCGGGCCGTGACGGCACTTAAAGGGCAACCCGATGCGCAACTTGCGGATTTTCGTTGGATGCTTGAAGAGCTGCGAGTTGCGTTGTTTGCCCAAGAGCTGCGTACACCGATGCCGGTGTCCGTCAAGCGCTTGCAAAAGGCCTGGGCGGCGATGCAGCGCTAATGCCCGATTCGGGCCAAATAAAGCGGTTTCTCTGGGTACAATCTGAGCATGAATGAATCTGCCCCTATTACGCCATTTGTGCATCTGCGCGTTCACTCCGAATTTTCGGTGGTGGACGGCATTGTGCAAATTCCCGAGCTGATCAAGCAGGTGGCCGGCTATGGCCAACCTGCAGTCGCGCTGACTGATTTGTCGAACATTTTTGGTTTGATCAAGTTCTACAAGACGGCGCGGGGCAAAGGGGTCAAACCCATTGCTGGTTGCGATATCTGGGTGCAAAACGAGGCAGATCGCGACAAGCCGTATCGTGTGTTATTGCTGGTTCGTAATAATGCCGGTTATTTGCAGTTATGCGAAATCCTGACGCGCTCGTGGCTCGAAAACCAGTATGCGGGTCGTGCCGAAGTCCGGCGCGAATGGCTGGAAGGTGCTGACGGCCTGATTGTCTTGTCGGGCGCCCGGATGGGCGATGTTGGGCAGGCGCTCGAGGCCGGTCGCGATGCCGAGGCCCGGGTGTTGGCGCAGCAATGGGCTGCGCGCTTTCCGGGGGCTTATTACATCGAGCTGCAGCGGGCCGATGCCGAAGGCGACGAAGCTTATGTGCAGGCCGCCATGCGGTTGGCCGCCGACCTGGGCTTGCCGGTTGTGGCCACGCACCCCGTACAGTTCGTTCGGCCCGAGCAGTTTCGGGCGCACGAGGCGCGCGTGTGTATTGCCGAAGGCGAGCAACTGGCTAACCCCAAGCGTCAACGGCGCTTTACCGAGTCGCAGTATCTGTTGTCCACCGAAGAAATGGCCGCGCGCTTTGCCGATGTGCCTTCGGCACTTGAAAACAGCGTTGAAATTGCGCGCCGGTGCAACCTGACTTTGGTGTTGGGCAAACCCCGGTTACCCGATTTCCCAACGCCTGACGGCATGACCCTCAACGATTATCTGGTCAAGCTGTCTGAAGAGGGGCTGGCGTCGCGGATGGCGTTCTTATATCCCGATGACGCTGAGCGCGAAGCGCAGTACCCCAAGTATCTCGAACGATTGCGCTGGGAATGCCAGACCATCATCCAGATGGGCTTTCCCGGGTACTTCCTGATTGTGGCCGACTTCATCAACTGGGGTAAACATAATGGCGTGCCGGTTGGACCGGGCCGGGGCTCCGGTGCCGGGTCACTTGTGGCTTACTCTCTGGGGATTACCGACCTCGACCCGATCCGATACGACTTGCTGTTCGAGCGCTTTCTAAACCCCGAGCGGGTGTCCATGCCCGACTTCGATATTGACTTCTGTCAAGATAATCGTGAACGGGTGATTGATTACGTCAAGCAAAAGTACGGCAAAGAAGCGGTCAGCCAGATTGCAACCTTTGGTACCTTGGGTGCCAAGGCAGTGGTACGCGACGTCGGCCGGGTACTCGAAATGCCGTACAGCTTGTGCGACGGCCTGTCCAAGCTCATCCCTTTCAGCCCCGCCGATCCCTGGACACTCGAACGGGCCCTGGCCGACGAACCGGCCTTCAAAGAACGTTACGACCAGGACGAAGAGGTTCGTGCATTGATCGACTTGGCGCGCCCGCTTGAAGGCCTGACGCGTAACGTTGGCATGCACGCCGGCGGGGTTTTGATTGCCCCTGGCAAGCTCACCGATTTTTGTCCGTTGTATTCGCAGCCTGGCCCTGACAGCAATGCGGTATCGCAGTTCGACAAAGACGACGTCGAGGCTGCAGGCCTGGTCAAGTTTGACTTCCTTGGTTTGCGCAACCTGACCATCCTCGATTGGGCGGTCAGGTATGTGCAGCAGTTCAATGCCGACAAGCGCGACTTCGATGTCATGGCCTTGCCGCTCGACGACCAGCCTACTTACCAGTTGCTGAGCGAAGGCAACACGACCGCTGTGTTCCAGCTTGAATCGCGCGGCATGAAAGAGCTGCTGCGCAGTTTGCGGCCCAATACCTTCGAAGATGTCATCGCTATGCTGGCCTTGTACCGGCCTGGGCCGCTCGAGTCAGGCATGGTGGTGGACTTCGTCAATCGTAAGCATGGTCGGGCCGAGGTTGATTATTTTCATCCCGATCTTGAGCCGGTGCTTAAAAGCACATACGGGGTCATTGTTTACCAAGAGCAGGTGATGCTTATCTCCCAGATCATCGGGGGTTACACGCTGGGCGGCGCCGACATGCTGCGCCGGGCCATGGGCAAGAAAAAGCCCGAAGAAATGGCCAAGCATCGCGAGATTTTCGAGAAGGGCGCGGTTGAAAAGGGTTACGACGCCGACCTGGCCGTCAAGCTGTTCGACCTGATGGAGAAGTTTGCCGGGTATGGCTTCAATAAAAGTCACTCGGCCGCCTACGCGCTTATTGCTTACCAAACGGCGTGGCTCAAGCGGTATCACCCGGCCGAATTCATTGCCGCTACGCTGTCGTCCGATATGGACGACACCGACAAAGTCCAGATTTTCTGGAAAGATGCACTCGACAATCAGGTCAAGGTGCTGCCGCCCGATGTCAACGCGTCCAACTATCGTTTCGAGCCCGTAGAAGACGAGTTCAGTGCTCAGGGTAAGCCGCCGCGAACCATACGATACGGCATGGGCGCTGTTAAGGGGACGGGGCAGTCTGCTGTCGAAGCTATTATCAAGGCGCGCCAGGAAGGTGGGCCGTTTGCCAGTCTTTTTGATTTTTGCCGGCGTATCGACCGTCATGCTGTTAACCGTCGTACCATCGAAGCCCTGATTCGTGCGGGAGCGTTCGACACGATCGACGATAATCGTGCAGCGTTGTTGGCGACCGTAGGTAACGCCATCGAGGCGGCCGAACAGGTCGAGCGCAGCGCTAATCAGGTGTCGTTGTTCGACGATAACAGTGATGAAATTGTTGAGGGCGAATTGGCCAAGGTCGCTCCTTGGGATTTGCAAACTCGCCTTACCCAAGAAAAAGCAGCGCTAGGCTTTTTCTTCAGTGCGCATCTTTTCGATGCCTGGCGCGACGAGGTACGACGCTTTGCGCCAACGCCTTTGGCACGTCTAGAGCCCGCCCGCGGTTTGCAATGGTTTGCCGGTGTGCTGTCGGCCTTGCGTCCCAAAATGACCCGACGCGGCAAAATGCTGTATGCCGCCATCGATGACGGCTCTGCGCAGATCGAAATCGCCATTTTTAACGAGCTTTACGAGCAGCACCGTCATCGCCTCAAAGAAGATCAGCTCGTCATTATTCAAGGGAAAGTCAGCAACGATGATTACTCGGGCGGCTTGAGGGTGTCTGCAGAGTCCATTTTCGATCTGCAACTGGCGCGCGAGTCGCGAGCCCGGGCGTTGCGTATTACCTTGGCTGAACCCTTTGATCCTCAGCAATTGCGTCAGGTTCTTAATCCGTTCCGTGCCGAACCCGAAAACGGCGTGCCCGGCGTGCCTGTCGAGCTTCAGTTGTTCAAGCCGCCTTTCTGCTGCAGTGTCCGCCTGGGTGACGATTGGCGAGTTCGCATGGCCGACACGCTTATCGAGCAGCTTGGCGATTGGGTATCTCCCGAGCACGTGGAGATCAGTTACTCATGAAGCCTTTGCGCATTGTGTTTTCTGAAGCAGCCACCAGTTATGGTGGTCAAGAGCAATACATTCACAAGCTCATGAAAGGCTTGCGCGATCACGGCCATCATCTCGAGGCGATTTGTCAGCCGCATGCTGTACTGACCGAGAAACTTCGCGAAGATGGTTTCAAGGTGCACACTTTATACACCGATGGCCCAGCCAATTTTTTCAAGGGCGTGGTCAAATTGCGCAAGGTGCTGCGTGACGGCCGGTTTGACGTCGTCAATACCAACAGTCGCCGCGACACGATTCTGGTGGGGGTTGCTGCACGCTTGGCGCGCGTACCGCTCATCGTACGCTCTCGCCATTTGGCTAAAAAAGTCGGCTCATTATTTTCGTATACCGTTGTGCCGCATGCGGTCATCGCGTGTAGCGAATTTGTTCGTAGTCATTTGCTCGAGCGCGGTGTAAAGCCCAACCAGGTGCGTGTTGTCTACCCCAGTGTTCCGGTCGAACATTGGCCAAGCGGGTCTACCTTAAGGTCCGAGCTCAAACTGGCGGATAACGACATCGTTGTCGTATGTGTGGCCGTGATGCGCGCCCAAAAGGGGCACGAAACATTATTGAAGGCCGTCGCGCCGCTCATAAAGTCCCGGCCCAATATTCATCTTGTTCTGGCGGGTGCCGGGGCCATGCTCGAAACGCTTCAAAGTTCGGTGCAAGCGCAAGGGTTGGAAACCCGAGTGCATTTTCTGGGGATGCGTGCCGATATCCCCAATGTGTTGAACGGGTCAGACATTTTTGCGCTGGCGACAGAGTTCGAAGCGGCGGGAATGGTTTACGTCGAGGCCCAGGCGGCCGGTCTGCCCGTTGTCGGCACACGTGTCGGTGGCGTACCAGAAATGATGATTGAGTCCGAGACGGGCTTTTTAGTGCCACCTAACGACCCCGAGGCATTGCGTACGGCCATCAGCCGCCTTATTGACGATGCGGCATTGCGCAAAACCATGGGAAGCGTTGGACGTCAATTCGTCGCCCGTGGCGATAAATTCTCTCTGAATGCCATGGTGTCGGGTACTGAATCGGCCTATCGCTTCTGGCTCGAACGAGGCAAGTCATGAGTACGCAATCTATTGTGCCGGTTCTGATGTATCACCACGTCAGCCCCTCGCCGGGCGCCATTACGGCGTCACCCGAAAATTTCGAAGATCAGCTCCGCTGGCTCTCTCGCAATGCTTATACGTCACTGACGGCGTCAGAGTTTGCGGAACATCTGGCCGGTGCCCAAGTGCCGAAGCGGTCTGTGTTAATTACCTTTGATGACGGGTATTTGGATAATTGGGTCTACGCGTATCCCTTACTGAAAAAGTATGGCTTCAAGGCTGTGGTTTTTCTGGTGACATCCTGGATCCACGATGGCCCGGTGCGTCCGCACCTGGGGCAGGCAGATGTCTTGCCCGAAACACCCGAACATAAAGAGTGCGAGCGCCGTATCGATGCCGGCCGCAGCGATGAGGTAATTTTGCGCTGGAGTGAAATCCGGGCAATGCAGGCCGAGGGCGTTGTCGAATTCCACAGTCACACCCATACGCACACACGATGGGACCTCGTCGACGCAGTCAACAAGAACCGCCACATCCAGGAAGAACTAGAGGCATCGCGCCGGTCGCTCGAGACCCACTTGGGGTCAGTCCAGCCGCACTTTTGCTGGCCGCAAGGCTATTTCGATCCTGAGTACGTGGCCTTGGCCAAAGCGCAAGGGTTCAAATATTTGTACACCACGCATGCGTTTGGCCAAAACGTTCCGGGTACCGATCCAGCCCATATTTATCGTTTTGCCGTACGCAACACAACGGGCGTATCGGTTGGCCGACGCATCAAGATTGCCGCGCATCCGCTCATTGGGCCTTTGTTTAATCGTTGGAAACTATGGAAGCGGGCGCGTCGAAGCAAAAAATGACTCTGTCAGTGATCATCATCACCAAAAACGAAGCCAGGCATATTGCTGCCTGCCTCGATTCGGTCAGTTTTGCTGACGAAATCATCGTGCTCGACTCTGGCAGTACCGACGCGACATGCGACATTGCGCGCGCCAAAGGCGCAAAGGTATCGGTAACACCCGACTGGCCAGGGTTTGGCCCGCAAAAAAACCGCGCCCTCGATCTGGCAACCGGAGACTGGGTGCTATCGATTGACGCCGATGAACGTGTGCCGCCAGCCTTGGCTGAGTCAATCAGACAGGTTATTGCGCAGTCTGAGAACGATGCCTACCTTGTGGCGCGTCTGTCGAGTTTTGGTGGCCGCTGGATTCGACACAGCGGATGGTGGCCCGACCATGTGTTGCGTTTATTCCGCCGTGGGGCGGCTCGCTTCACCGATGCTGCCGTTCATGAAAAAGTCGTGGCGCAAACCAAGCCTGCGGTATTGTCGGGCCATTTGGTTCATTATCCTTATGCCGACATGGAGGCGATGGTCACCAAGGTCAATCGTTATTCCACCGATGCTGCTTGCATGATGCATGCCCGAGGAAAAAAGACTTCGGTGGCGGGTATTGTCGGACATGCGTTCTGGACATTTATTCGCATTTATTTCATTCGACGTGGTTTTCTTGACGGGAAAGAAGGGCTGATCCTGGCGTTGACGGCCGCCTCGGGCAGTTTTTTTCGTTACAGCAAGCTTTACTTTCTGGGTCGCCATCCACAGGGTCGCTGGCCCGATGACACGTCCCATCCGTCCAAATGAAAATTCTTTATACCAATACGCACTACGGCAATGGCGGCGGTCACGTCACTTATATTGTCAACCTGTTGAACACCTTGGGCGAAAAGCACGATGTTTGGGTAGGGACGCCGGGCGTCAGTCGTCTTTATCGCTATGTCAACAATATGCCTCATGTGCATCTGGTCGACCTGTGCTTTACGACTCGATTCTTCACGATGCTGAGCGAAGTTCGCAGTTTGCGGGCGTTTCTGAAAGCCCAGCAGTTTGATATTGTGCATGTGAATGCATCAGCCGATCACCGGCACTTTATGCTGGCATGCATGGGGCTGAAAAAGCCACCCAAAATCATCTGGACCCGCCACAACGATCGTGGGGTGCGCAGTATCGGACATCGCCTGCGCGCCCGGTTGGGTACGACTCGGGTGATTGCGGTAAGCGATTATGTCGGGAGCAGTCTGGCCGATTCACCCTATCGACACGTGCCGGTCGACATCATTCGCCATGGCATCGACGTTGAACATCTTAAGCCTGTTGGAAAGACGCTAAAGTCACAATTGCGCCGTCAATGGTTCGGCGATCTGGCCGATGATGTGCTGGTGTTTGGCAGTGTCGGCGGAACCGATTATGAAAAAGGCTGGCTTGACCTCGTGGCTGGCGCGGCGTTGTTGCCCGCTGAATTGCGCAAGCGGATTCGCATTGTTGTAGCGGGCGACCCGCCCGATGCTTTCCGGCTCGACAAGCTTTCTGCCAGTGGCATCGCTGACCAGGTTGTCTTCCCCGGTCTTGTTGACGACATCCGTGATGTTCTAGGCGCATGCGACGTAGGTTTCGTTCTGTCGCATCAGGAAGCCTTGTCCTTTGCCTGCCGGGAGACGATGGCGATGGGCCTGCCCGTGCTGATTTCAAATGCGGGTGGGTTGCCCGAAAATTTGGGTTCCCCCGACGAAGGCTGGGTCGTTCCTGTGCAAAGCCCTTCGGCAGTGGCGCATACGCTCGAAGAGATTTTTGCGTTGCCTTCGGACCGTCTGGCTCAGATGGGTGAGGCGGCCCGGCGTCGCAGTGAAACAGATTTTGGATTGCAGTTGTTTGCCGACCGTACCTTGCATTCATATCGGCAGGCGTTGCGTCAAACGCTGTATTGAAATCTATATAATCTTTGCATGATCCCCATTCTCATGTATCACCAAATTGGTGAGCCGGCGCCTAAAGGCACGCCGTACCGCGGCCTGACGGTGCATCCTAAAGACTTTACCCGGCAAATGGCCTGGATGAGCCGTTTGGGCTATCGCGGGCTTTCCATGCGCGACTTGTTGCCTTACCTGAAGGGCGAGGCCAAGGGCAAGGTTTTCGGCATCACCTTCGATGACGGTTATCGCAACGTACTTCAAAATGCGTTACCTGTACTATCGCGCTATGGTTTTACGTCGACCAATTATTTTGTTGTGCATCAGCTCGACGGCGGTAACGTGTGGGACTACGCCATAGGTGTTCCGCATTCCGGGCTGATGTCTCTGGACGAGATCAGGCAATGGGCCCAGGCAGGGCAGGAGGTCGGGTCGCATACGCTCGACCATGTTCATTTGCCCGCGCTTTCCCCCGATGCCGCCTATCATCAAATTGCACATTCAAAAACCGAGCTCGAACGTCTGTTGGGCTTTGAGGTCAGCGCGTTTTGTTATCCGTATGGCGACGAGACCGCTGACATTCGGGCCATGGCCCAGAAAGCCGGGTATAGCAATGCGACAACGACGGTTCGGGGGCTAGCCCGCCCTGACGACACGCTGTTCGGCTTGCCTCGCGTAACGGTGGCTCGGTCCACCAACATTGTGCGCTTTCTGCAAAAGTGTCTCACACGTCTCGAGGACAAGCGCCGCCGTGACTGACCGCCCGTTGAAAATAGCCTTTGTTGTTGATCGTTTCGGGGGCCGTTTCGGGGGAGCCGAAGCCTATGGCGTCGAGCTCATGCGCGAACTGTCGCGCAAGCACGATGTCACCGTATTTGCCCGTCAGTACGATCCGGCTTGTGATCTGCACTTGCCTTATGTACCCATCAATATCCGACGTGGCTTGTCCAGCTGGATGCGGGTGCTGCTGTTTGCCATCCGCGCGCGCCGCCTGACGAAGCAGGGGTTTGACATCGTTCATTCACATATGAACGGCTGGTGTGGCGATATCGAGGTGGTGCACGTTACGCCGGTACGCTATAACTGGCGGGTCAAGCCTATGGCTGCCGTTAAACGGGCCATGTCCTTCATCAGCCCTCGTGTTCAAACGTACTTGCAGCTCGAAGCCCGGCGCGTCGAGCCTCGCGCGGGTCACAGGGTGGTTGCTGTATCGGGCCTTATTGCCGATCAGTTGCGCCAGGCCTACGGCGGCCAACATGATTTTCCCGTGATTCCACCGGGTGTCAGCCTTGCTGGGCCGGTCGATGACGCCGCAGCGTTTGCGCTGCGTCAGTCATTGGGCTGGTCAGATACCGATCTTGTCTGCCTGCTGGTGGCGCGCAACCCGATGCGCAAGGGGTTGCTTACTGTGCTCAAGGCTTTGGATCGCTTGCCCGATCGCGTTAAGTTGCTGGTTGTCGGTGGCAACGCGCCGGCGCGCGATTTTGTTCGTCAGCAGGCGGCCCAGTTGGGGGAGCGAGTCCAGGTTATCGACGAAACTTCCGATGTTGGGCCGTATTACGCCTGCGCCGATATTTACGTACATCCCACATTAAACGACAGCTTCGGGATGGCGCCGCTCGAAGCCATGTCTTATGGACTGCCTGTTATTCTAAGTCCCGCGCCTTGGTGTGGTTTCGCGCAGTATGTTCAACCGGAAACCGAGGCCCTGCTGCTCGACCATCCTGAAAACGCCGATGCTTTGGCGACGTACATCAATCGCATCGATACTGACGCCGATTGCCGACGTCGTCTGGCGCATGGAGCCGCTGCTGTTGTGGCTCGCCATAGCTGGGCCGAAGTGGCCGCAAACTATGAGGCCCTTTATTTCCAGGTGCTTGACGAGCGCGACGGTCGGGTTTCTTCTTCGACGTAACCCAGCCAACGCAGCGCCTGAGTCCGGTTTTCTCCGCACATTTCCTCCGACGCCTGGAGGGAGCCGCACACGTCGGGACGATCAGGGTGATCGAAAATCAGGCAGCGATAGTCGGCATCCAGATGCATGCAGGCGACGCCTGCTGGCTTGCCGTCAGGCATACCCGGAATTGGGCTTGATATTGACGGCGCAATACAGCAGGCGCCGCAACTCGGCCGGCACGACATTGCCATTACACCCAACCTCGTAGCCAATACACCAAAATACCGGCATATTCTTTAATGATCGAGCGGGCCGCCTCGAACGTACGTTGATCCGGCAACCAAAAGTCGAAATCAGACTCTTCTGGTACGACAATCTGCGGCCGCGAGGGCGCGGCAATCACATCGATGCCCAGCTCGCGGAAAACCCCCATTGACCGAGGCATGTGAAGGGCAGAGGTCACCAGTAGCGCCTTTTTAAACCCCAGCGTTTGCATGATGTCGCGCGTAAACACGCCGTTCTCGCGGGTTGTCAGACTGCGCTCTTCGGCAATAATGGCGCTTTCAGGTACACCGTCTTGCTGCAAGTTGGCTGCCATGACTTTGGCTTCGGGGATGCCGCCGTCAAGCGCTGCGCCCGAAACAATGACAAACGGTGCGCGGCCTGCCAGATACAGCTGCGCCGCTGTATCCGACCGGGTAATGGCCGTTTCTTTGGTGTAAGGGCCAAACCAGTTCGGGCGCCCGCCGGCGGTATGGCCGCCAAGCACAATAATGACATCGACTTCGGGGTAGGCCTCTGGGGGTTGGTAGGCGTAGTACTGTTCAAGACGGCCGCCTGCCCAAAGCGAAGAAGCGGGCAGCGACCAGAAAACACCCCAGAACCCCGCAAAAACAACTACGGCTACGGCCGTTTTACGTAGCCGAAAGATATATAGAAAGCCGCCAGCAACGATAAGCGCTATGCACAGGTTGAGCGGGATAATAAGATTGGCGAGCAGATTGGATATATTCATTTGCTGGCCAACGATATCGCTTTTTCTGTCACGTTGTCCAGTTCGGGCCATTGCCCCATTTGTCCCAGGCAATGTGCTTTGGGCGACCACGGGCCAGTGCGTTCGTGATCGGTAACGCCAAACAGCGTCAGTTGCAGGGCATTACCCGCAGCAGATAAATGAGAAACGCCCGAATCGTTGCAGATCACCAGTCGCGCCTTCTGGGTCAGGGCCACAAAGGCGTCCAGGGGCAGGGGGTCAAGGCATAACGCCGCAGGCGCATTGCGCAGGGCGTCGTCGCGTTCGCCTGGTGGTGGGCACATAACGACGGTGTAGCCCTGCTGTTGTAAACGCAATGTCAGCGCGTTGAAATGCGGCCAGACCTTGACTTGCCCTTTATGCAAGCCCGTTGCCGTGGGGGCGATCAAAATAAAAGGCGTGTCGGTCAGCCCGGCCTCAGACAAGCTCGCCGAGGCCTGTGCGTTGGCCGATACCGGCAACTTAAGGCCCAGTGTGTCTGAGGGCCTGCCGATGGGGCAGGGGAGCTTCCAGGTGGTCAAGGCTGTTTGCGTCAGCCCATACCAGGATTCAACCGCGTGAGGCCGCGGCTTTGGTTTTCGGATAGGCCACTTTAGCAACAGGCTGCGGCCGTCATCGCGGTAGCCCGCGCATTGCAACCCAGCCAGCCGAAAAGCCATTGCGCTTGATAGTGAGTCGGGCAGCAGTAACCCGACTGTTGCGCCTTTGCCGGCATATTGTCTGCGCGATTGGGCAACAGCCCGCCGGTTTCGCGTCCATGAGCCGGTCATTTCGATGAACCCGGCCAGCGGGTAACCCGACAGCAATGCTTTTGCCCAGGGGCGAGCGCAGACAATAACCGGCTTTCCGGTGTCGAGCAGGGCATGAAGGGAGGGCAAGGCCATGCACACGTCGCCTATCCAGTTGGGCAAGCGAACATAAATTGCAGAAATGTCGGTCATTGAGAAGCGTTAATAGGGCGTTGGTACGAGGCCTTCGCCGGGTTTGGGTTGCGACGTTACAATGCTTTTTTCATTAGTATAAAAGCGAGTGTCGTCTTGAGCTCAGTTTTACCATCAGCGCCCGCCCACGCCGAGCCGGTGAAGTTTTATTTGTGGCGACGAATATACAGTCGCCTGGGTGTCTACTGGAAAGCCGTCGTGGT
This sequence comes from Pusillimonas sp. T2, assembly GCF_002236805.1. Taxonomy (GTDB): domain Bacteria; phylum Pseudomonadota; class Gammaproteobacteria; order Burkholderiales; family Burkholderiaceae_B; genus Neopusillimonas. The sequence continues at coordinate 326,674 of NZ_NIQA01000004.1, forward strand.
GGCCATGATCCTGATTTCGATCAGTGCCGCGACACAGCCCACCCTGGCCGTCATCATGAAGCCCTTGCTCGACGAAGGCTTTACCGGCGACAAGCCGTCGTATATGTGGTCAATACCGCTGGCGGTCATTGGTCTCATGTTTGTGCGTGGGGTGTCTACTTTTTCCAGCAGCTATATGTTTGCCTGGATCGCCAACAATATGTTGCTGGGCATACGCAAAGAGATGTTCCAGCGCTTGCTGCATTTGCCAGACAGCGAGTTCAGGCGCGGTGACACCGGCCGTTTGCTGAACCGCTTCACCATCGACGCAGGCAACGTAACAGGCCTGGCAACCGAAGTTATTACCGTGCTGGTGCGCGAAACGCTTATTGTTGTTTCGTTGCTTGCCGTGCTTTTGTACATGTCTTGGCAGCTCACACTTATTGTATTGCTGGTCTTGCCGCTGTCGGTTTATGTGTCGCGCATTTTCATCAAGCGCCTGCGCAGAATCAATCGAGACACGATCAACATGAATGCCGAGCTTACCCGGGTGGTGGGCGAGGCTATCGACGGTCAGCGCGTTGTCAAAATGTTCGAGGGTTACGAGCACGAAGATTCTCGCTTTCATTACATCAATAGTCGTCTGCGTCGGTTCTACATGCGCGCCGCAAGCTCCGACGCTGCCATGTCGCCCATCACTCAGTTTTTTGTTGGGGTGTCGGTTGCGGCAGTTATTGCGGTTGCGCTTTATCAGGCCAATAACGAGGGCCTTACTGTTGGTAGTTTCGCCTCGTTCATGGCGGCGCTTGGGCAAATTTTCGACCCGATCAAACGGCTGACGAATATCGCCGGCGCCATGCAGCGCATGCTGGTGTCGGCCGAAAGTGTTTTTGGCTTGATTGACCAGAAGCCTGAAATCGACAAAGGCACGTTCGTGTTCGAAGGGCAGGTCAAAGGTAAGGTCGAGTTCGAGCATATCAGCCATCGTTTCCCTGATGCCCAGCGCGATACTCTGGCCGATGTTTCGTTTGTGGCCGAACCGGGTCAAACCATCGCGCTGGTCGGGCGCTCTGGCAGCGGCAAGACAACGCTGGTTAATATGTTGCCTCGCTTTATCGAGCCTACATCGGGGCGGGTGTTAATCGATGGGCAACCTGTCGAAAATTGCCAACTGCGCAGTCTGCGTGCCCAATTGTCCCTGGTCAGCCAGGATGTCGTGTTGTTCGATGGCACCATCGGCGAAAACGTCGGTTATGGTGCTTTGCACGACGCCAGTCAAGACGACATCTGGAAGGCACTCGAGGCGGCCAATTTGCATGACTTTGTGCGTGGTTTACCCGAAGGTCTCGAGACCTGGGTTGGCGAAAATGCTAACCAACTGTCGGGAGGGCAGCGTCAGCGTTTGGCTATTGCCCGGGCGCTTATCAAGAATGCGCCTATCCTGATCCTCGACGAGGCAACGTCGGCGCTCGATAACGAATCTGAGCGTCAAGTGCAGGCGTCGCTCGAGCGATTGATGGTCGGGCGGACCACCCTCGTGATTGCGCATCGCTTGTCTACTGTACAGAAGGCGGACACAATCCTCGTGCTCGACCAGGGCAAAATCGTAGAGTCCGGACGGCACGAAGAGCTCCTGGCTCAAAAAGGTTTGTATGCCGCGCTATACGAAATGCAGTTCAAAGAAGCGCTTTGATATTGAATTCGCACGGGTCTACGTACGCTGTAATCTATAACTTACGGGCGATATGCCGCCCGTAGGTTTACACAGGAAATGATCATGAAAAAAGGGATAGTTGTTGCAATGGCTGCCATACTGGCCGGTTGCGCTTCTTCAAATAATGCCGGTATTGGTTTGTCGGTGCTTGAGCGTGAGCCTTATTTAAGGGCCGATCGTTTGTTTACAAAAGATTTTGTTCAGGTGCAAAAGGCGGTATTCAAGCATCAGGCTATTTGCAACCCTGACGTTAAGTTCTCGATAGACGAGCTTAATCCTAATTTCGCCAGGGTCACCAAGCCATACACGCCAGGCGCGACGGACTTTAACAATACGGTGGTTTTACACCTTACGCTGAATAAAGAGCGTAATAGCCAGGGGCGCGTCTACAGTTATTACGCCACGACCGATAACCAGGTGCAAGATATGTTCGCCATCATTCAGCGCCCTGAGTACTGTCCTGAAAAGCCTGAGCTCAATGCGCCCGAATCCGAGCAAAGCGCCGCATCAGCATCGTAAGCGGGGCGACTACCGCGCAAGCCGAATTGCGCCGAGCCTGTGATGGCGCCAACCCGGGGGGCGGGGTAGTTTGCCCCTTATAGCCATTTCAAGGCGGTAATCCCGACATAGGCGCAGCCCAACAAGCCGTGCATGCCGATAAAGAAACGTACCGAAGTGGGACGTTTGACGGGGAGTGTCATAAATTCGCGGGGTAGCAGGGGGCCGGCCTTGTCAATTGCATCGAACCTGTTTGGGTCAAAGCAGCCCAGCAAGTTTTCCAGCCGTAACATCCGCTGGATGCATACGGCATACAGGTTAAACAATGTATTGGTCAGGGTAATGCCGATAATAGTCATGACAAACGGGATGATCATCAGCGCAGATGCTTGTAGCGCGGTTACCTTGTCACCAAAAGCCAGGCCCACAAAGATCAGGCAAGCCGAAACAATCAACACGTTGCCGTTGACGATCAGTTGCTCGTAGTGGCGTGTCCAGTTTTGGGCTTCGCCGTACATTTGCCTCACGGTGGCCAAGTCGTGATCGTCCAGCGGCGGGCGGGAAGTTATCGGCTCCATCTTAAATCAGCACAATATCGTATTGCTCTTGAGGGTAGCCATTCTCGACTTCGAGCGTAATAGGTTTGCCAATGAAGTCGCCCAGCATGGCCAGGTGGGCGCTTTCCTCTTCAAGAAACAGGTCGACAACCGCCTGTGAAGCCAGCACGCGAAACTCTTTCGGGTTGAATTGTCGTGATTCGCGCAAAATTTCACGCAATATCTCGTAGCACAATGTGCGCGGCGTGCGCACATGCCCGCGCGACTGGCAAGTGGGGCATGGCTCGCAGAGTTGGTGTGCCAGCGAGTCGCGGGTTCTTTTGCGCGTCATCTCGACCAACCCCAATTGGCTGAACCCGCTTACGGTCATTCGGGTTCGGTCTTTCGACAGGGCCTTGTTCAGCTCGGCCAACACGGCCGTGCGGTGCCCCGCATCATCCATATCGATAAAATCCAGGATGATGATGCCGCCAAGGTTTCGCAAGCGAAGCTGCCGCGCTATGGCGACGGCAGCTTCGAGGTTGGTTTTGAATATTGTGTCATCAAAATTTCGGCCGCCGACAAAACCGCCGGTGTTGACGTCAACCGTCGTCAGGGCTTCGGTCTGATCGATAATCAGGTAGCCGCCCGATTTAAGGTCGACCCTGCGCGATAGGGCGCGTGCAATCTCTTCATCGACATTGGCGGTGTCGAATAGCGGGCGCTCACCGCTGTAATGCGAGATCCGGTCTTTGACTGAAGGGGTGAATGTTTCGGCCCATTCGATAAGGCGCTGTGTAGTGGCTCGCGAGTCGACCAGAATGGCGCCAGTATCGGGGCTGACCATATCGCGCAATACGCGTTGCTCGAGGGTTAGGTCGGTGTACAGCATCGATGGGGCGGGTTGCGACTTTGCTTTAGTCTGGATGCGGCCCCAGAGGATGCGCAGGTACGACAAGTCGGCGGCCAGCTCTTCATCGCTAGCCCCTTCGGCCTGCGTGCGCACAATAAACCCGCCAGCTTCGCCTTCGGGCATTAGTTTTGTCACGCGTTCCCGCAGGGCATTGCGTTCTTCCTCGGATTCGATCTTTTGCGAAATGCCGACATGGGGCTCGTGGGGTAGGTACACCAGCATCCGCCCGGCAATGCTGACTTGGGTGGATAGTCGTGCGCCTTTGGTGCCCAATGGGTCTTTGATGACCTGCACCATTAAAGACTGCCCTTCAAACAGCAGCTTTTCAATCGGGGTCAAGGTACCGCCGGTTGTGCGCTCGGCACGGTTCTGGCGCAAGTCGGCAACGTGTATGAATGCCGCGCGCTCAAGGCCGATATCTACAAAAGCGCTTTGCATCCCGGGCAATACACGCACTACCTTACCCAAATAAAGGTTGCCGACATGGCCGCGCTGTATGCTGCGTTCCATGTGCAACTCTTGTACTGCGCCTTGCTCGACAATTGCCACACGCGTTTCAAAGGGCGTTACGTTAATCAGAATATCTTCTGCCATGTGTCTCTTTTATAGAATGGTCTATGTTTATTATGTGGCACAGGCGTATTGCTTTGTTGGGAGCACAAGTGCAAGGTGTAAAGCACGTCATGCAGCCACGCCTGTAGTTGTCCTAAAGTATGCCACGTCAGCTAAAAATTGCCTGGGCAACTTTACATACAAGCGCGAAGGCGCAGGTTCTTGATGCCAGCACCTTATAAAAAAGCGGCGTGCGCGACGTGCAGGTTGCTGACCAATACGAATTGATTCGTGGTTATCGTAAGCGTGGGTTCAATTTGTTGCTAGCTTCGAGCAGCGCTGCCGTAAGGTAAACGGTAATGCTGACAGATAACGGCACAGCGCCAATTAAGCGCCACTGCCAT
>NZ_NIQA01000038.1 GCF_002236805.1 Pusillimonas sp. T2
CATACCCTCTGTGGCCTGATTGGACCCAGACAGTATCCACTTGACCCCATGCGCCTCCGCCTGCTGGTAGTTCACCGCCAGCATGGCATTGTCATACAGCAGCTCCACGTCGATTACATCAGCATCAAAGAACGCCTGCATAAGCGCACGGTACTCAGGCCAATCGATCACATGGGTATACAAATCCACACCCAGGCCTTGCACCAGATTTGCGATATTGTTTTGCGCCAGCTCCGAATTCCAGCCATTGTCCATGTGCACAGCCAATGGACGCAGGCCCAGCTCCACTACCTGCACCAGCACCCAGGAGCTGTCGACACCTCCAGACACCCCCACGATGCAATCGTATCTTTTGCCATGCCCCTCTCGCTTGATTCGCTCCACAAACGCCTCAAGCTGACGTTGCTTGGTACCAGACTCCGCATGGATGATATGGCTGGACCTTGCCAAAAAATCAGTGCAATAGTTGCATACGCCATTAGCGTCGAAACGAATATCGCTAGCGCTCGTGTCCATCACACAGCGTGTGCAAATTTGATAGGGTTTGCCACTCATTTTGAAATGTCC
>NZ_NIQA01000039.1 GCF_002236805.1 Pusillimonas sp. T2
TTGCCAATCCGAGGTGTGGGTTCTACCTGGGATCAATTGGAGTAATCCTGTTAATTATGTGGCCACGGCCACCTATAACAGAGTTGTTGTTACTGATTTCCATAGGTACTGCGCCTTAACCACTGCAGGGGTTGAAATAAGTGGTCGATGCGTATTGCGTAGGACTGGCGATGGCCGTTGGTACCTTGATCAAGGCACCTCAAACCCTAGCAACCAAGGGTGGTGCGAAGCCTCCTGCTACAACTAATTTGCAATTAATTTGGCGCTTCACAAACATACCCGTAGTAAATAGTGTCCCAGGGAGCGGCGTAATAACCATATCCAGCCGACGTTTTTGTTGCCCAATATCCAGCGGGACAAGAGCAGCCGCCAGTTGTTGCATGAGGGACGGCGCAGCCCGAAGAATACGGGCCGCCGATAGCCGCCATAAATGAGCCGCCGTTCGCAGACTACTCAGATTTTGTTTTCGCCAGGTACCGGATTGGCAA
>NZ_NIQA01000040.1 GCF_002236805.1 Pusillimonas sp. T2
CCGGATTGGCAATCAAGGAAACAATTTCATGCAGGCCAAAAGAGCCACATTTCGTGGCCTATTATCTGCTGCTGTAGGAACTACTCGCGACGCATCAAAGTATATTTGCGTGCCATAGTTTCCAGCTCCATTAGGTGCATTGCCAGGATAATAGCCGTGATAGAACGCGCCACCAGAATTGCCCCACCCTGAGCCCTGGTCTCGCCACATGCTGTTGCCATAGGTACCAGTTATGTTGCGTATTGCATCGCCCTGGAAGCTCCCTAAAGTTCTTCCAACATCAGCGCCGCGTCCAGCATCCCAACCGCGAATAAACTCACCGCGCAGATCAACGGTACCATTTGTACCATCTGCCGCTACCCAATCAGTTGGGCAAGTAATTGCATGAAAATATGCATACATGCCTGGTGGCGACCCCGATCGTTTCCACACCCCGGATTGGCAA
>NZ_NIQA01000041.1 GCF_002236805.1 Pusillimonas sp. T2
CGGATTGGCAAACTAAAAGCACTGCATCACGAGAACCCACTTATCGGAATAACCGCTTCGATAATGAACAATGGTTTGAGGATAGCTCCCAACTGGACAAGAGCATTGCCCTGTGTATGGATTTGGTAATTCGCATCCCGACTCATAGGGATAAAAAGCAGAATAAATGCCGCGAATAGATCTTTGCCCTTGAAGCATCCACACCCCGGTTTGGCAATTTGCTAACTGCTAATTGCTTGACAAGCAGTCGTAGTGAATCAGGCCGTTATCACCAACTGATCCTGAGGACCAACGGTCATACGCCGAGTATCCAGCGGGACAAGAGCACCAGCCTGTGAATACATTTCCCGAGATGCACGAGTAACTGTAGTTATAGAAAAAATTTCCACCGTACTTATACCTAGCACCTTGCATTTTCCAAGTACCGGATTGGCAA
>NZ_NIQA01000042.1 GCF_002236805.1 Pusillimonas sp. T2
CAGAAGTGCAGGAATGATTGAATTTTTCAGTAACGGCGCAGTTCCCTTCGGAAATGGTTGGCTGAGTGGCAGCCATTTCATTTCTGCAATTTCTGCTGCATGGACTGGTGTTTGGCCTTCTGGTACCCGAGCAAGAAAGACCTGTGCCTTCACTATCGTGTTTGTTTCATTGGCAGCAGCAGCCTCAAATGCGCCAAAAGAACGAAGTGCTGATGCATCGACTTCAATCTGCAGTTCCTCTTGAAGCTCTCTGACAAGCGCCTCGCATGCTGTTTCATTACCATCTAACTTCCCGCCTGGAAGCATCCAAGCGGAGGTGTTTTGCTTTCGGACGACCAGCAGCTCGTGTTTGTCGTTTAAGAAACAAGCGGTTGCTATTTTGAGTGTTCGCATTTGAATAATTATAAAACTTTCAGCGTCCACTTCTGGCCG
>NZ_NIQA01000043.1 GCF_002236805.1 Pusillimonas sp. T2
CGGATTGGCAATTACATCGGTAAAAGTCCGATGAAACCTCCCGCATGAACAATAGGTCCATATTCTGGAATGATGACTTCAATAGTGTGCTGTCCAGCAGCATCTAGATGCTTCATGCAAGTCACTGAGGATGACCCTCCATCTCCATTTGCATACGGGGCGCGATCGGCGGAGCAAAACATGCCGTTTACCGTGATGCAAAGCCCTGAATTAGAGCTTACTTCTGAACCAGGCTTCAAGGCAGCGTACGCTGTTGCGAGAAGCATTCGCGGGCCGTCTGCATCAACCAAAATCACTTTTCGTAATGTATTTCGTCCCATTGTGCAGATACCATCCGGTCCCATCCGGGAAAGATCAGACAAGGCGAATTCTATTGATTCAAGCGCAACTCTCTGCTTTTTCCACGCTCCGGATTGGCAA
>NZ_NIQA01000044.1 GCF_002236805.1 Pusillimonas sp. T2
CCCCAGCGCAGCAACAGCACCGCAAAACAACGCAACCCCCAGAACATCAAACGATGTTCAACGTGTAAAGCACCCAACATACTTCACCGTGTGTGAGCGCCTCAAGGCCCCACACGTTGCTTCTTCCCCGATTGGCCCAGGCTGGCCCAAGAATCAGCCCAGGCAACAAGTTACGCTTGACGACCATAGCGAGGTGGTCCCACCCCTTCCCATCCCGAACAGGACCGTGAAACACCTCTGCGCCGATGATAGTTGATTAACGTCTGTGAAAGTAGGTCATCGTCAGGCTTTTATTCTAAAACGCCCCGCAAATAACTTTGCGGGGCGTTTTTCTTTGTGCGATACAGTCGCGAAACGCGATTCCCCAGTAATATGCCACTATGTCGTTGAATCGAGCAGGA
>NZ_NIQA01000045.1 GCF_002236805.1 Pusillimonas sp. T2
CGGATTGGCAAACCAAACTTATCAGCGAAAGACAGCAATGCTTATCAGTGGAAAGTCGATTGTTTGTCCCGTGGCTCCCGTCCATCCCTGCATGGAGCCACTGTAGATTTCGATGCTCGATGCAGTTTGCTTCGACACAATGACAAGGCGAGCGGACGGATTGCCACCAGCAAAGTCTGCCCACTCGGGGGTGTAGCCAGTTAACGTGGCAAAACCACTATCCCGCATCGGCGATGCAAAGAAAATCAGATATTTTCCTACATCCATACGCCAGACGCCGCTAACGTTGTGTTCACTACGGACATAACACCAGCCACCAGGGCAATTCGTTCCATCGAAGTTCACCCACGCTCTTGTCCCTTCCGTGGCCTGCCCCCACGTCCCGGATTGGCAA
>NZ_NIQA01000046.1 GCF_002236805.1 Pusillimonas sp. T2
CGGATTGGCAAAACCCAATCAAAACAAAATGCGTACTCCCCTCGCGTCGGCAACGCTAGCGCCATCATCACCTATGAAATAGCTAACGATGGTGTGCGTTCCAGGATTAAGAAGTCTCAGGCATGTTGCGGATGAATACGGCGTGGCACCGTTTGTTGAGATGCTTCGGTTAATAGAACACGTAACTCCGTTAACGACAATATGGACATAAGAAGATCCTATTGCTGCTGCCGCTTGATGAGTGCCGGTAGAGAGTACATAGCGGGGCGAGTGGATCGTAAAAGTATCGCTGTTATACCTGCAAACACCAGGCGCAAGACAAGACCCCAGTGATGAATATGGAAACTCTATATAGCTTTTGACAATGTCACTTTTCCAAACTCCGGATTGGCAA
>NZ_NIQA01000047.1 GCF_002236805.1 Pusillimonas sp. T2
CCGGATTGGCAAAGCTATTGCTTTGCGCAGGCCAGCAGCGCTACGTTGCGCGGGCGGGTTTCGTCTCCGCCTGTCTCGCTAGTAGCCGACATTAAATTTAGTTCCCTGGGTAATAGGTTTCCACCTGATGCAAAGCCGTTGCCAGCCAATCGTCCCGTGTTTGCCTGATGGGCATGGCGCTTTAGTTCGTCAGCCTGCCATGCTCCTAAAGGCCTTCCACTGTCCACGCCGCGTCCGGCGTCCCAACCACGGATAAATTCCCCACGAAGGTCGAGCGTCCCATTGAGTCCGTCCGCCATTAACCAGCCGTCCGGGCAAGCAAGTGCATGGAAAAACGCATACATGCCCGATGGTGTTCCGGCAGCTGCTTTCCACACTCCGGATTGGCAA
>NZ_NIQA01000005.1 GCF_002236805.1 Pusillimonas sp. T2
TGGGGTTGGCCACACGCTTACATTTGACGACCGCGAGGGCGCAATAGAAATTGCCGGGAAGCATATGCGAATTGAACGTCGTTATTTAGAAAGGGCGTGGGAAGACCATACAACTGATGAAGCGCTGCCCAGCGACTTGCGCCTTGAGCGGCGCTCTATCGAGACTGCCTTAAGCATGATGAAAAGAGACCGCGGTGTTCGCGTGGCTCAAGATGCAAGCCCTGAAAAGTATGTTGATACAACATACTTGTACCAAGCTTATGAGCTTTTGGGTTTAAAAGCAGAAGCTATGTGATCTTCAGGACTTATCCAACGTATAGTTTCAAAGAAAAATATCCGGCAAAAATGCCGGATATTTTTTAGTCGATCATCGACACATTTACATTTTTGAGTTGCGTGAACTCATACAGCTCTTCGAGACATTCCTCTTTGCCAATACCAGAGCGTTTGTAGCCCCCAAAGGGTGCTCCGATAAAGTGTGATGAGCAATCGTTGACCCAGACATAGCCAGCTTGCACTTTAGCGGCCGCCCGGTGAGCAGTCACCAAGCTACGCGTCCAGATTGATGCAGTTAAGCCGAACTCGGTACTGTTTACATCGTTGATAAGGGCGTCTTCATCATTCCATTTAAGTACAGAAAGTACAGGGCCAAATACCTCTTCTTGGGCAATGCGCATGTTTGGCGTGACGTTGGTGAAAACGGTGGGTTCTAAGAAATATCCGTCCTTGAGCGCCGGATCGTCGGGTTTTTTGCCGCCGCAAACCAGGGTTGCCCCCTCGGCTTTTGCAATTTCGATGTACTCGAGACTGCGTTGATATTGCGCAGGGCTTGCCAGGGCGCCCATAGTTGAGCTTAGGTTGGTTGCGATGCCTGGCTTGTGCTCTTGGTGAATCTTTTGAATGAGAGCCTCGACAAATTGGTCATGTAAGCTTTCATGAATGAATAGCCGACTGGTTGATCCGCAAGACTGGCCGCACCAGGTGAAGTTCATTCCACGCACTGCTCCGCTTACGGCACGATCAAGGTTTGCATCCGGGTAAATGATCATTGCATTTTTACCCCCCAGTTCAAGTAGCGTGCGCTTCATGTCAGTGGCGGTTGCTCGCAGCACGGCCTGGCCTGCCTGTACGCTGCCAATTAGCCCTACTGCTGCAACTTCCGGATGGGCAACAAGAGCGGCGCCTGTATTGCGGTCGCCGACGACGCAGTTTAGGACCCCTGCCGGAAAAATGTCTGCCAAAAGCTCCATCAACTTAATGGTGGATAAAGGCGCTTGCTCTGGCGGTTTGACAACGACCGTGTTGCCGGCGGCGAGTGGCGCTGCAATTTTGCCACCGGCAAACATAAAAGGGTGATTGAAGGGGAAAATGCGCGCAACTACACCCAGTGGCTCGCGCTGGGTGTAGTTCAAAGAGCCGTTGCCCGTAGGTATTGTTTCCCCCTTAACTTCAAGTACAAGGCCCGCAAAGTATTCGAGTTGGGTCGCGGCAATTTCTGCATCGAAGATCATGGCCTTGACGGGATTACCACAGTCGGCGGCATCTAAAAGTGCCAAGTCTTCCGCATGCTCCCTGATTCGTGTGGCCGCCTTTCGCATAAGGCGCGCACGTTCAAGTGGCGGTGTGGTGCGCCACTTTTCGAAGGCGTTGCTTGCCGCTGTGACCGCCAAATCTACCTGCTGATCGCTTGCAATGGGTAGTGATGCAAGTAGTTTGCCGGTTGATGGGTTGATAGATTCGATAAAGCCATTGTCAGCCGAGAAATGCCATTCGCCCCCCCAATAATGTCCGAGCTGTGACGGCATGATAGTTGGGACGCGGGAGGATAAATCTTCGTTGGTCAGGTTTGTTTTATGTTGTGTCATGACGGTTGCTTCAGGCGGTTGGTATTAAGGTAGCGAAGAAAGTTTGCGTACTTTTTGTGCAATGCGAATTAGCCGATAAGTCCCGGTAGCCAGGTGGCAACGCTAGGAACCAAAAATATGACGACTAGCATAAGCACGCTGATTATTACGAATGGCATTGCCGACGCGAACACCTGGTTTATGGATATTGACGGCGGTACTACGCTTTTCATGGTGAAGAGCAATAATCCGAACGGTGGCGTCATGAGCCCCATTTGCATGGCAATTAGGAATAAAACGCCAAACCAGATTTGGTCGATGCCTGCAGTTAGTACTAAAGGCATAAAGAATGGCAGCGTAAGCAGCATCATGCTGATTTGATCAACGAAGCAGCCCAAAACAATTAACACCAGAATCATCATGATCAATAGTGTTGTCGTGCCAAGGCTCATTTCGCTGATCATCCCCAGGAACCCGTTGGTTGCGCCGGACATTCCCAATAGCTGTGAAAATGAGGTGGCTCCTACGATGATAAAAAGAATGATTCCCGACACATGAACTGTGCCTTTCAGAGATGCAAGCAGGCTTGAGAGCGTTAGCGCGCGATAGGCTAACGCTAAGACGATGGTTGCCGCTGCACCTAATGCGGCCGCCTCTGTTGGTGTTGCTATGCCGCCGGTCATGGTGCCAATGACCACCGCGAAAATAGACATTAACGGCAAGACATACGTGACCAACGGCTTGTATTTTTCCCACCCGGAATATCGGGTGCCCACGTCGTCGGTCGGCACCATTGATGGTGAGATTTTTGCGCGCAGAAGAATGTAAAGTACAAAAAGACAGGCAAGTGCCACGCCAGGCAAAATCCCGGCAAACAAGAGCTTTGTGATTGAAATGTTTGCGAGGCTACCAAAAAGAACGATTAGTGCAGATGGTGGTATCAGCATATCGACACCGCCAATCGCGATAATCGGCCCCATGGCCAGACTAGGATGATATTTTTTCTTGAGCATGACGGGCGTCATGGATCTGCCCAGCATAGCTGTAGTTGCGATTGTCGATCCTGAAACAGCCGAAAATGCTGTTCCTGCAACTACCGAAATGATTGGAAGGCGTGCTGGGACTCGGTAGATCAATCTATCGAAGCCGTCGATGACTTTGAGTGCCAAGCCTGTTTGAAATAGCACTTCTCCCATTAATACAAAGAGAGGGATAGGTGTGAGTGAGAATGTAATGACCGAAGCAATTGAGTTGCGGGCCAATTGGTCAATGCCCGCAATGCCGCCCATGAACAGGAAGGCGCCAATAACATTCGAGGCCAGAAAAGCCATGGCGACGGGTAGGCCGATCAGCATTAAAAGTACGATCGTGCCCATCAGGAGAGCCAGGTTTGTCGTCCAGTCCATATGTTTGTCTCTTTTTGATTTATCTGGCGTTACGCTACTGACGTGGCTTCTGCCCGCAGGGTTCTGGTGCCCGTCAATAACCGATGAATTCGGAAGAGGAACTCGATGGCGAGAATAAAAAACATGGCCGCCGCGGGCGCCAGCACCCACCATTCTGGAAATACCAAAATTTTCAAGACAAGCGAACCACTGTCTGCGCTGGCGGTAACCGCGCGTATGCTTGATACGGTCAAGACAAAGGCTGTTGCGGCGCCGATGATGTCGGCGACTAATTCGGTCGCCCAGGCGGCTTTAGATGGAATCGCTCGTAAGAGCATGTCCATGCGGACGTGTTTGCCCTCGCGCAGCAGCCAAGGAGCAGCTAAAAAAGTGGATAAGTAGAGTGTATATTCGGCGACCTCAGGCGACCAGGGGATGTTGCCCCATTTCATCGCCCGAGTCCCTACGTCGGCGCAGATCACGACAACCATGATTATGATGAGTAGACAAGCAACTAATGCAAGTCCATTGAGAAGCTTTTCCCAATAATGATCGATTTGATCCAGCATGCTTTAAGTCCTCAAGCTCATGGTTGCCGACCGGCGTTATTTCGTTACTAGATCGCGGAGTTTTTGGCCATGATCCGGGCTTCGCGAAATAATGCTGGCCCAAATGGTGTTGTTTGCTTTTTCTACGTAAGCCGCGCTTTCTTTGGCGTCAAAACTAATGGTTTCGATACCTGCAGCCGCTTGACGTTTTTTCTCCTCTTCCCACATTTTTGCATTGTCGAGGTTAAGGTCTTCCATCCAGCGTGCAGCGTTATTCAGAATTTCCTTTTGTTTGTCGTTGAGCTTGTTCCAGGTGTTTGCGTTTATTAGTACACCAACCTCTGTGTTGTAAAAACCAGGCTCAACACGATATTTGGTTTGTTCCTGAAGACTGAGGTCGAAAATGCCCGATACAGGCCAGCCGTACCCGTCGACGACCCCCCGTTCGAGTGCTGTGTAAAGCTCGCCAGGGGCGATAGTTAACACCGAGCCTCCCAATGATTCAAAGAATGAGCGATAGATTGGGATGCCGCGCAGTCGCAATCCTTTCAGATCTGGCGAAGAGATCGATTTTTTCAGGAAAAGGTGATAGGGCATTTGATCAATGGCGCGACCAAGATATCGTGCATTGAGTTTCTCTCCCCAGATTTTGTTGATGTAGTCGTAAGCACCGTTTTTGTGCCATTCCTGGACGGGTACCGTGCTGACCGACAGCGCATCTGATTCGGGGAGCAGGTTCGTGTAGAAATTGCCGGTGACGTTTGCCATATCGATAACGCCAGCTTTGATTGCGTTGCCGACTTCGAATGGGGGCATTACTTTTGCCCCGCCGCCCAGATATTGAATCTGTATGTCGCCTTTTCCGTCTTCGTTCACCTTCTTGACAAACTTCTCGAAGTTTTGCGAGAAGAAGTTGCCTTCAGGCCATGCACTCACAGCCCGAATAGTAATTTGTTCGGCTTGGGCTGAAGTGCTCATTGCGAGTGTTATGGATGCTGCTGCCAGCAGAAATCGCTTGGTAAGTGTCATGATTGTCTCCTCTGGTTTTTGGGGGGGCTGCGTATTTATGTATTTTGTGAAAGGCGAGCGCTGCAACAATACTGCTGAGCCCTTGTTACAGGAAGGTCAGCCCGCCGTCTACGATTAATGACTGACCCGTAATAAAGCGGCTATCTTCCGATGCCAGGAATACGGCGACGCCAGTCAAGTCTTCGGGGTTCTCTTCCCTGGGTATAGAGCGCATCGCTATTTGCGCTTGTTTTTGCGCCGCCGTTACCGTTTCCCTCGAGATTTCCGTATCGGTTGCGCCCGGCAATATGGCGTTGACAGTAATGCCGTCGCGTCCAAGTTCTTTAGCCATAGAGCGGGTCATGCCTATAACTGCAGCTTTGGATGTCGTGTAGTGAAGATAATGCGGCCGGCCCATTGTTACTGCTGCGGACGAAATGTTGATGATGCGGCCCCAATTGTTTTTGCGCATTGTCGGCAGGAACGCTTTAACCATTAGCAGAGTGCCAGTGATGTTGACGTGCAGTACTTTTGTCCACTCGTCCATTGGGATTTCTTCGAAAGGCCGCATTTTGAGCGTCGAGAAAATGGCCGCATTGTTGATCAGGATGTCGGCCTGCCCATATGCCTCTAAGACTTTTTGATGCGCGTTTTGAACCGAGGACTCATTGCCGATATCGACGGCGACTGAAATGCATTGCCCGCCATTGGCCTGGACTTCGGCGGCGACATTGGCAACGCCTTCTGTGTTGATGTCTAACGCCGCAACTTTGTAGCCCAATGCCCCAAATCTATGAGCATAAGCCCGCCCAATGCCCTGCGCTGCGCCTGAGATTACTACAACGCGCTGTACCGAACTGCTCGTTTCCATTCTTGTCTCCGTTTAACTAGCTGATACTGGACTTTCTTGTGTATTTGAATGTAGTCTATCGATCAGTAAACATTGATTCAATCTCGATTCAACAATCGATCAATATAAATACCTAGGACGTATGCCAGAAACGAAAAACCCCATTTCTCCCGATAGCCTGCAGGACTCAGAGCTCTTGAGCGCAAAGCAGGCTTGCGAGGTGCTTGGCGTCAAGCCTGCAACGCTTTATACGTATGTCAGCCGTGGGAAATTACATCCGGTAGGGCAGTCGACGGGGCGTGAGAGCCTTTACTTGCGTCAGGATGTCCTTGGGTTGAAAGCGCGCAGCGAGTCTCGCCTGGGTCACGGGGCGGTAGCGGCCAGCGCGATGCGTTGGGGGCAGCCGGTTATTAATACAAGCATTACCGAGATTACGAGCCGGGGGCCAAAATACCGTGGGTACTTGGCAACCGAGTTGGCGACGTACCCAGGCGCATTTGAAGGTGTTGCCGAGTTGCTTTGGTCCGGGGTGCTTCCAAGCGGTCGGCATACTTGGCCCGTCGAGCCGATGGATATCGATGTTCAGGGGGCACTTGACGGCATGCATATCGAGCGTATGCCTAGTTTGCGCATGATGCGGGTGCTTGCTATTGCAGCCACCTCTATGGGGGGTGGGACGCTGGCCGAGGAGCTCCGAAGCGGGTCTTTAACAAGTTACTCGCGTCAACTGATCTTTGCTTTTGTGGGTTGCTGCGGCATTCTAGGGATAAAGAAAAAATTTCACGAACCAGTTGGCGAGCAGCCGATTGCTGCGCACATTGTTGATGCGTTGGGCATGCCCGCAGATCCGCTCTTGGTCGATGCGATCAATGCGGCGTTGATTGTCGGGGCTGATCACGAGCTTTCACCTGCGACATTCACGGCACGTATTGCCGCTTCGGTCGGCGCTGGTTTGCATGCTTGCGTTGTTGCAGCCTTGGCAACCCAAGTTGGAAGTACGCTCGGCGGGGGCTGTGACCAAGCGGATCAATTGCTTCGGGGCTTTGCGTCGCAGGCCCAGATTCGCGTCCGAGTAGACGAGGCCGATCGTCATCGCGAAAGGCTGCCGGGTTTTGCGTTGTCTTTATACCCTGAAGGAGACCCTCGCGCTGTTTTGTTGATTGAGCTTGCGAAGAAACTAGGAAAGCAGTCCAGGCAGTCAGAGTTGGCTTTTCGGTTTATCGAGGATGTTCAGAGTCGCCTTGGTATACATCCGAACATCGAAGTGGGGCTGGCGATGTTGTGTCTGGCCGGAGGCTTGCCCGAACGCACGGCTGGGGCGCTATGGGGAATAGGTCGATCGGCAGGATGGATTGCTCATGTTCTTGAGCAACGCCTGGCGGGCTTTGTATTACGGCCGCGTGGCAATTACGCGGCACGCTAAGATTTGTGGCGAGGCCGGGGAATGGAAGTTACCCGACCTCATGCTGACTTAAATCTTGACGGTTTCGTATGTGGCGGGATGGAAAATTTCATCGACACTCATTAAGCGTGCCGAAAGCCCTTGTTTGTGATGATGGTGGACGAAGGCCTCGAGTGTTTTCCTGTTCCGATCAACCCCATATGACCAATAGTCTTCGCCCATGAGTGCTTTCGCGGCTTTCAGCTGTTCTTCTACGAAGGGAAGCGTGACTTTTGTCGCAGACGTGTCAGCCAGCTTTTCAAGAGCGAAGCGTTTTGCTTGTTCAAACGCCTTATAGACCGCATTCGCTAGCCAGGGGTGCTGCTCTAGCAGGGTTTTGCGGATGCCTACGACATGCATAATTGGGTAAATGCCCGTTCGTTTGAAGTAGTCTTTTGCCGTTGCTGTGGGGTCAGGGAATAGCCAGCCAACGTTTGGATTTGTTGCGGCGCTGCCTGCGGGCGGTCGAGGTCCAATGAAGCCGTCGATGTCGCCTCGGCTTATCATTTCTGAAATGGTTTCGCCCTCGGGTGCGTTCTCAAGCCGAATGTCGTTTGGCAGTTGGAGTTTGATTTTCTCAGGCCGACCTGGCTCTGTAATACCGCCCCTTACCCAGGTTACGCTTGAAGGCGTCACGCCGTAATCATCTTCAAGAATTGCTCGCGCCCATACGTTAGCTGTAAGTTGGTACTCTGGCAGGCCAATGCGCCGGCCGCGCAGGTCTTCGGGTCGCTTGATTCGGTCGGTGCGAACGTAAATTGAGGTATGACGAAAGGCACGTGAAAGAAATACCGGAATGGCAACATAAGCATTTTGCCCTTGTGAGGCTTTCACCAGATAGCTAGAGAACGACATTTCCGCAATATCAAACTCAGTGTTCCGGAAGGCCCGAAAAAATATCTCTTCCGGTGACAGTGTCATGTAGACCGGATCGACGCCATCAATCAGCGCATTGCCGTCCAGCAGTGCTCTGGTGCGGTCGTAGTCACCCATAGCGATAGAAAGTTGTAGTCGTGCCAATTCATGCTCCTGTATTAGTTCTACGTAAATTTGGGTCGTGGGCAGTTACGCCGTTGCCTTGTCGGATTCCCAGACAGGGCCAACTTCATGTGTTCTCCAGTCAGTCCCCTTGGGTACCATGGTCTGAAAAGCGCAGATATGCTTGGGTATGGCGTAGGTGCCAGCGCCAATGACCTCACCGGTTTCCTGGAATGCGTGCACTGCCTTAAGCATTTGCTTGCGAAACTCTGCTACGGC
Source organism: Pusillimonas sp. T2 (assembly GCF_002236805.1). GTDB lineage: Bacteria > Pseudomonadota > Gammaproteobacteria > Burkholderiales > Burkholderiaceae_B > Neopusillimonas. The sequence continues at coordinate 8,334 of NZ_NIQA01000005.1, forward strand.
GATATCGCTTGCCCCAAGGTGGTCGGCGGTCCGGTTGGCAATAGCGCCCATCGTGCACCACATGGCAACGTCTTGGTTCGGGAAACCGGTGATGCCAGTGAAGTTACCTGCTTTCATGGCGTCACGATCTTGCCAGAAATTATTCTCAACAGTGCGTAGTGGCCGATAATTCTGGTCCAGGTCTACACCCACAGTTTGGCCCAAGAACTTTCGCCATTGTTCGGTATTTGGGGTTTGAGCAGGATGACCCCACGCGATGAAATAGAAAACAGTAGTGGTGTCGTCTGCCGGCACGTTAATGTTGGCGACGTTATAAAGATTGTTTGGCGGTATTAGGGCAGTTGCCGGGGCTACGAATACCGTGGAGCGCACGTAATCGTTAACGTCGGCATTATGTATCGGGATACGAATGGCGGCGTAGCGAAAGCCGTATGGCGTTCTATCGATTTGAAGCCGTGGCGCTTTGTCGTTAGATGGACGAAGCCATAGGCTGTCCGTGGCTTCTGCGCCGCTGACTGATTCTGTGGAGACCATATCAGAAGAGTGCAGGCTCGAGCTATGTGCTGAGTCGATTGCGCCTTCGAGAATTTGGGCCCAGTTGCAAGGTAGAACGGCCTTTGCAATAGTGACTTGTGTATCTGCCGTTGGCGCCCATGCCGGCGGCTGAAACTCTGGGATAGCATCTTGCGGACCCATATAGGCCCAAATCATACCGCCCCATTCTTTAACGGGGTAGGCCGGATGTTTGATGCCGGCCGCCATGCGATTGCCACCCGGTTCGGAGACCATCTCGAGAATGTTTCCGTGAATATCGAATTTCCAGCCGTGATACAAGCAGCGCAGTCCCCCCTCTTCGTTTCGGCCCAAGGCTAGAGATGGACCCCGATGAGGACAGTGTTCTGCGATGACGCCTACTTTGCCTGAGGTATCTCGGAATACGACAAGGGGTTCCCCGAATATTTTTGCTTTTACGGGTGTGCCGTCGGGTTCTGCGACTTCTTCCCCAAGACAGACAGGCGTCCAGTGACGTCGCATCAGTTGCCCCATCGGAGCGTCTCCGGTAACTCGGCAAAGAAGATCGTTTTCTTCGGGTGTCATGACTACCTCCGTTTATGTTGTCGCGCGCAAATGAATGCGCCTGTGGTGACCAGCATTTATTGTTAGATATCTAACTATATTTGGACTATATTATTAGATATCTAACTTAGTGGCAATATGTTTAGGGGGGCGAATGGAGAAGAAACCGATCGGGTTGGGTGTCGTGGGTTTGGGGCGCGCGTTTACGCTGATGCTTCCTACGTTTGTTCAGGACGAGCGAATCCGCTTGGTGGCGGCCGTTGATCCCCAGCCGGGTCCCTGCGCGCAATTCGAGGTGGATTTTGGTGGACGCGTATATGACTCAGTGAAGGCGCTTTGCGGCGATCCGTTGGTTGAGGCTGTGTATATTGCATCCCCCCACCAGTACCATGCTGAGCATGTCGCTATAGCGGCGTCAGCTGGTAAGGCGGTGCTTGTAGAAAAGCCCCTGGCCATAACGCTGGAAGATTGCACACGTATTGTGGACGTAGCACATGAGGCAGGGGTTCCTATCGTGGTGGGACATTCGCATAGCTTTGACGGCCCTGTTTTGCATGCTGCTCGATTGATACAGTCAGGCACTTTGGGTAGGCCTCGAATGTTGCATACGATGAATTACACAGATTATCTATACCGTCCGAGGCGACCAGAGGAGCTGGATACGCGTCAGGGTGGCGGGGTTGTGTTCAGTCAGGCTGCTCATCAGGTTGATATCGTGCGCTTGCTACTTGGTGGCGAGGCTGTGAGTGTTAGAGCGTACACAGGTTGTTGGGACGCGACACGACCTACCGAAGGCGCCTATATGGCGCTGGTTGGATTTGAGGGCGGGGCGTTTGCTTCGTTGACTTACAGTGGCTTTGCGCATTACGACAGTGATCAATTAATGGGCAACATTAGCGAGATGGGTGAAATAAAGCCATTGGATGCCTATGGTCAGATACGTGCCCGATTAGCATCGGCGAATGCGGAGCAGGAGGCTCTACTTAAGGCCGCTCGTAACTACGGCGGCAGTGCCTATCGCCCGATGTCGGTTTCCGCGGGGGCCTATCATCAGCACTTTGGGCCTGTAATTGTTTCGATGGATCATGCAGATATTAGTTTGACGCCGGAAGGGTTATGGGTGTGTGGAAATACACAACGGGAACTCCGGCCAACGCCGAAATGTGATGTGCCTCGGGTCGAGGTGGTTGATGAGTTATGGGCTAGCGTGCGCGAGGTGCGCCCACCGTTACATTCTGCGGCTTGGGCACGAGCAAACATCGAGGTGTGTCTGGCCATTTTGGAGTCTGCCCGAACTGGCAAAGAGGTACGCTTATCCCATCAGGTAAAGGCCGGGATCGTGGCTTAGAGTACTGCGTAAATTTTGGAGCGTTATTGGTAATGACTGAGAAGAATGTTGTCCTGGGCCGTCGCGACTGGCTGGAATCAATCCCGCAAGACCGTTTGGCACACCTGATTAAAGATGCCCGGCGCGCCATGGAGAGGTCGCTTCAAATTCGACTTATAGATCACTCGGTTTCATTCGGGCATTGGTCTTTTTTGCGCATATTGTGGGAGCACGACGGATTAACTCAGCGCGAATTGAGCGAAATTGCGGGGATGTCGGCGCCAACAACATTAGCGGCGATCCGCGCGATGGAGTCTTTGGGCTACGTCGAGCGTAAGCAAAAATCGGGGAATCGAAAGAACGTTTATCTATACCTTACCGATTCAGGCAAGTCGTTAAAGACAACCCTCCTGCCGCTTGCCGAGGAAGTTAATGCTTTGGCTGTGCAAGGTCTTTCTGTACAGGAAGTGCTTATAGCGAGAAAAGTGTTGGCCAAAGTTATTGAAAATCTGGCTATGGATGAGCAAGAGCTGCTGCACTCTGAGAATAGAAAAGTACCCTCAACACGACATCTGGCCCGACTAAGGTTGGCAGAAGAAGCGGATGAGGTTTAATTCATTAACGTCAATCTGTACTGCCCTCAGTTGACCTCGTTAGCTCTTTGTTTCCAGAGATTCCAGGCCCGGATGACTTGTGTTTCGATCGTTTCAGTAGCTGCTGCAGCCTCTTTCTCCGAGAGGTAGCGTGGTTGCCCAAGCTGTAATGCTTGCAGTTGCGTCTTTGCGTTAATTTCAGCGTACACGGCGCGATACACAACTTTCTTTAGGTCATCTGCCACGACGGTAGACCCGTGGCCTCGCATCAAAACGAGTGTTTTCTTATCCAGGGTTCGAGCTAGGGCCTTTCCTAGAGGTGGGTCGGTAATCAGAAGATTGCTGCCGTCTCCGATTTCATCGCTGATTTCAAATATCGGTGCGCCAATGCCCAAGAAACCAGCCATGTGACAAACGGGTCGAAGTGGAGCGGTGCGCACAACACTAAACGGAACGACGGAGGGTGAGTGGCTATGTACGATGGCCATGACGTCCGGGCGAGCTTTGTAGATCTCTCCGTGGATGAACCGCTCCAGATATACCTTCCTACCATTTGCATCAAGGGGCCGACTGTCCAGGTCATATTGAATAATATCTTCGGCCGCAACTTGACCTGGGGCCATGTTGCGACACAACAGGTAGCGTTTTGGATTCTCGGGGTGTCGAACGCTCACATGACCAAAGGCGTCTAACACACCCTGGGCGTACAGAATGTGGTTAGCCGTTACCAGGTCGTTGATTAGCTCAGCGTTGGCTGGGGTTAGGTGATCAATATCTGTTGAGTCCGTATCTGTCGAAAGCGGTTGGGCTGTATCCATGATTGTGCGACCTCTGTAATGGGCAAAAGTGGCTTTGTTGCTTGTGTTGTTGGTATATACGCCTACTAGGTTAGTGCCGGGCACCCGAGCCGTCTATTTTGAGATCGCTATACTCTATATCAATAAAATTGATAAGCGGTGTTTTTAAATGCTCAACAGTTCAATCAAGAACCTGGATCTTCGCTTGCTTGCGGTGTTTGATGAAATGTTTAGAACGGGCAGTGTGTCTGCGACAGCAGAGGCTTTGCATATGACCCAACCGGCGGTAAGCATGTGTTTGTCGCGTTTGCGACGACAGTTCGGTGATGCGTTGTTTGTTCGTACAAATGCGGGGATGGCACCAACGCCGCATGCGTTGTCGCTGCAGGAACCTTTGGGCAAAGCTTACCGCTTATTGTGCGACGCGACGAGCTCAAGGGATCCGTTCGATGCGGGTACCTCAAATCGGGTGTTTCGCATTGCGATGGCCGATGCGGGTTATTTGGCGCTCTTTAAGCCGTTGTTTGAGTTCAAGCAGCGCCAGGCGCCAAACATCAGTTTCGAGTTTCGTTCGATCAGCAAGGATACAGGTGCGCTCATGGCCGAAGGCGAAATTGATTTGACGATTGCCTTTTCCCCCCAACTTGGCCCGGGCATTTATCAACAGTTATTGATCGAGCAGGATTTTGTAGGTGCAGTAAGGTGCAATCACCCTCGAATTGATCGTCAGATCTCCTGGTCGGACTACGCCGGAGAGCAGCATCTGGCTGTTTCGCTGCAGGGAACCGGACATTGGGTGCTTAACAATGCTATCGAAGAGGCCGGTATCGTCAGGCATATAGGGTGGCAGGCCGAAAGTTATTTGGCTGTGCCGCCCATAATTCCCTTTAGCGATTACATAGTGACTTTGCCTAAGGCGATGGCTCGATTTTTTGCCGAGCGAGGCGTGCTCAAGTACTTTGAGCTTCCTTTCAAAACGCCACGCATACTTGTCATGCAGCATTGGCACGAGCGATTTCATCGTGATCCGGGCGTAGTTTGGTTGCGCAAGGTAATGTTTGAACTATTCAGGGATTTGTGAGGGACAGTCAACAGCGCAATCCTTACTGGCAAGGATCTATAACTACCCGAAAGTAGCGGTTCCGGCGTTTCGCAATTTTCCGAAAAGCGGGTGCAGGCTAAGGCGGTATTTGTATTAGTGCCAAGGCGTACTGACTTGCCGCGAGTGGCTGTCCTAGCATTAACACTTATAAGAATTTTAATATGTCAGGGGCCGCTTAAATTGTATTAGACCTGTGTGGGTTTGCAGTGCTTCAATGAGCCGACTAGCTTAAGTTTGGTTCCATAGCTAGGTGCGATTTACCTTGTAAAACAACACAGGAGAGTACCCGTGGGACGCATTCATAAATCCTTCATTGCCGGCGTAGTAACCGTGTCGAGTTTGTTCGGTCTTAACGCGAACGTTGCTCTGGCGAGCGACACGACAACAGGCAAAAAAATTGCTTATTTAACTGCAACAACCAGTAACCCATTCATCGCGAAGCTGGCCTCTACTATTCAAGAAGAAGCTAAAGCGAAGGGCATGGAGGTCACCGTTCTAACCAGCCCTTATGACCCTGCCCTGCAAGGCCAGCAGATCAACGATGTTGTGGCCCAGAAGTACGACATTCTGATGATTACCCCCATTAGTGAACGTGCCGCCGTACCTCCACTTACGGCTGCAAAAAATGCAGGCTTGCCCGTTTTTATCGTTAACTCTCCACTTGCCGAAGGAGCGGATGACCTCTACGTTTCTTTTATTGGCGAGAACCATAACGAGCTGGGGCAAGTTACTGGTGAAGCGCTGGTCGAAGCTGTTAAAGGTCGTGACAATGTCAAGGTGGCGTTGGTTACTGGTTCGCTTGCCGAGGGCGTGGCACCACGCCGTCTGGCCGGGTTCAAGCAAGTTGTTGAGAAGCACCCAAATATTTCAATAGTCGCAACTGAGGACGTGAAATGGGATACGGCGACCGCTGAACGTGTGTCGGGGCAGTTGTTTGCCCGGTACGCGGCACAAGGTGGTCTGGATGCGGTTTACGGGATGGCGGATAACGTTGCTCATGGCGTCATTCTGGCCGCAAAGGCTGCAGGTGTGCCATTAGGCAATGAAAAAGGCAAGTTATTGGTGGTGAGCTCTAACTGCATGAAGTTTGGTATTGACCATATTCGTTCAGGCGAGCAACACAGTACGGCCACTCAAATGCCGACACGTACAGGTAAAGCAGCGGTAGCCGCAGTGGTTGATTTTCTCGAGAAAAAACCGGTTAAGAAGAATAACTTCCTTGAGGCCGTTGCGATCACCAAGGCGAATGTAGATACATACGCAGAACCTTGCACGTTCTAACTGGATAAAGGAGGTCGCGTGTCGCAGGTGGTACTCGAGGCACGAGGTGTCAGTAAATCATTTGGTCCAATCGAGGCACTCAAGTCGGTATCATTTTCAGTAGCTAAAGGTGAGGTGATTGCCTTGTGCGGTGAGAATGGTGCCGGCAAGAGCACCTTGGTAAAGATTATGACTGGCATCCATCAGCCCACAACCGGACAGGTTTATGTTGATGGTGTTGCCCGAAATTTCAGGGGTTCCGCCGATTCCCAAGCCTGTGGTGTGGCGTTTGTTTCTCAGGAATTGAGCATCATTCCGCACCTTTCTGTGTCGGATAATCTCTGGCTGGGCCATCTCGATATTCCTTTCTTTCATCGTCGTCGGGTATGGCGGAGCAAAGCTAGGACATTACTTGATACGGTTGGCTTGGTCGATGTCGCGCTCGATCAGCAGGCACACACGTTGTCGTTGGGGCAAAGGCAGTTACTGGAAATTGGGCGAATGCTGGCTAGAAACGCACGTGTTCTTCTGCTCGATGAACCCACTGCCACGCTAAGCGATGCAGAAATCGAACGTGTGTTTGGCGTGTTGCGTCGTTTGCGTCATGCGGGGCATTCAATAGTATTCATTACGCACCGGTTGGCAGAAATATTTGAAGTTTGTGATCGGGTCGCTGTTTTGCGTAACGGTGAAGCGGTGGTAACGCTGCCTGTCGCGCAATGCAGTCGTGAGCAGTTGGTTGAACACATGTTGGGGCGCTCTCTCGATCAAATGTATCCCGAGCATAATCGCGTTGCTAACAAGCAGCCTGTTTTAACGGTTGTCAATTTGTGTGTGCCGGGCCGGCTGCATGGTTTAAATTTTCGCGCTGCCCCGGGGCAAATTGTTTGTATTGCTGGTCAGATTGGCTCCGGCGCGGCCGAAGCCGTTCGCGCATTAGCAGGGCTTGTTTACGACGTTCATGGTGAAGTCTTCGTCCAAGGGCGTGCTGTTGCGTTGGGTTCGGTTCCTGCCGCATTGCAAGCCAATATGCGCTTTGTTTCCGAAGATCGGGCTGCTGAGGGTATTTTCCTGACGCAATCAGTACATACCAATTTGTTAGCAACACAACTTGATCGGGTTACGCATTCGGGTGTGATAGATACTAAAAAAGCAGGGAAGATCACCGACACTTTAGCTCGACGCGTAACGCTTGAAGTGACTCGTTTGTCAATGTTGGCCAGTAGCCTAAGCGGCGGAAATCAGCAAAAAATTGCCATTGGCAGGCTGCTTACTGACCAAGTATTCGGCGTTCTGCTTATGAATGAACCCACTCGAGGGGTGGACGTTGGGGCCCGCGCTGAAATCTATCGTTTGATGCGGGAGGTATGCGCACAAGGTTATTGCATTGTGATGATGTCTACTGACATCGAAGAGGTTGTGGAAATGGCCGATGTTGTTATTACTTTATATAAAGGGCGTCAAGTCGGTCAGTATGCTGCCGAAAGCATATCCACTACACGCGTCTTGGCCGACATTACACACGAGGCAGATTCTGTTGCCGGAGAGACGCTATGAGACCGTCAGGGACCGGGTTAGTTACCAACTCTGCCTCCAGGCGTTGGAAAAAGCCGGGGCTACCTCTAGTGGGCGTGTTGTTTTTGCTAGTTGTTGCATTCACCACTCCGGGTTTTGTTAGCTTGCCAAATATGATGGCGTTAAGCGGTACGGTTTCTTTGGTTGGCTGTGTTGCAGTGGGAATGACGTTCATCACCATATCGGGAAACATTATGTCGTTCGCACTAGGAGCAACGGCGGCCGCAACTTCAATGCTGATCGCGCACTATTCTTCGGCTGGTGCGGGTATGGCTATCGCGATTGGGTTGGTGTTTGCGTTGGCAGTGTCCGGTATTCAGGGACTGATCGTTGGGGTATTTCGCGCCAATCCGCTCATAGTTAGCATCGCCTCTTTAAGCCTTCTATTCGGCACCGCCCAATACTTTTCTGGCGGACAAAGCTTGTACGTTGAGACCAATGTATTCGCCTGGCTCAAGAGTCGACCTTTTGGGTTGCCCGCCGCCATGGTCGTTTTTGTCGCTATAGCCATTCTGGGTGAGTTGATTCTGCGATTTACCCGTTTTGGTCAGCATATTTTACTGGTTGGTTCCAATATTAATGCCAGTGTTGTCGCGGGTATTCGGACTTGGCGAACGGTACTTGGGTGTTATGCGTTGGCAGGCTTGTGTGCCGGTGTGTGTGGCCTTTTGTTGGCGGCACGCTTTGGTTCAGGAACAATGGAGTTCGGCATTGGCTACGATTACAGCGCAATTTCAGCGGTTTTAGTTGGCGGTACCGCTATTGCCGGAGGCAGCGGATCAGTGCTGCGAACAGTAATTGGTGTCTTGGTCATTGCGGTTTTGCAAAGTATTTTGCTGTTGCGTGGATTTGAGACGCAGTATCAGTATTTTTTGATTGGCGTCATCGTTTTGCTGGCGATATTGGTGCAAGGCAGGAGGGTTGCATCATGACTCGTGCAGTCGAAATATGGTTTTTGAATCGAACGCTACGTTCTTACACGTTATTGCTCCTGGTCATTCTGGTATTTACGTTTTTGGCTCCAGGCTTCGATTTTTTAAGCGCACGAACACTTTCGAGTGTTTTTCAGTACTTCGCCACAATTGGTTTGGTTGCGTTAGCGTTAGGTCTAACAATGATTGTCCGCGAGTTCGATATTTCGGTCGCAGGCATGATGTCTTTGGGCGGCTGTATCGCTGTGTTGTTTGGCAACGAGTCAGCGCTAGTGGGTTTGGCTCTCGCCGTATTCGTTGGTTGCGCGGGGGGGGTGTTGCAAAGCTATTTGATGATCAAGTTTAACCTGAGTTCGGTAGCCGTCACCCTTGGAGGGCTACTGACTTGGTTGGGGTTGGCTTATGTCATCACGGGAAATCAAACGATTCCGTTTAATCAAATGGATGTTGCTATTGCGATCAACACCACGTGGTTTTTGGGTTTGTCGCCGCGTGCTTTGGTTGTTATAGCGCTGTTTGTCGTCGCTGCCCTATTTGTGGGCTTAACCCGAGTAGGTCGTGACATGGTGGCTATTGGTAGCCATCGGAACGCGAGTGTCGTTGCCGGTATTAACCCTAACAGAATTTTATTGGGCGTATTTTCGGTGTCTGGCGCCTTAGCTTCTTTGGCTGGCGCTATGTTGAGTTTCGGTTTGTCGTCGGCCTCACCATCTGGGGGCGTTACGGATGTCTTAGTCCCCGCAGTTGCCGCTGTTATTTTGGGGGGTGTGTCGTTATCTGGTGGGGTTGGCCGACCTATGGGGATTGCCGCGGGTATGTTGATTCTATGTGTGACTCGCACAGGGTTAACTTCGTTGGGTGTGGATCCGTACGTTCATGATGTGGTAACCGGTCTCATATTGTTGGTTGTGGCTATTACCGACGGTGCGCATTTGCGGATGCGTTTGCATCAAGGCATTCGTGTTGTTCGAAATGGGCCGTAAGCGACTTATTTGGTTTTAACTGGAGGGTGACATGCAAGAGCAGGAAAATTCCGATGAAGCGTTTTTCACGGCGAGGGGATTTGGACAGATCATGGGGTTCGGGAAGCGACCTGCTTTGATCGTTGTTGACGTCATTAATGGGTTTACCAACCCTGATATGCCGTTGGGTGCGGATCTTGACGCCGAGGTCGTCGTTATTAATCGGCTAATCGATGAATGCAGAAAAGTAAATGTGCCCATTTTCTTTACTGTTGTAGCCTACGATGATGCCAGCTTGAAAGATGGCGGAGTCTGGGTATTGAAGCAAGCGGGTTCAGCAACTTTGCGGGCAGGTACGCCTGCCGTCGAGCTCGACAAGCGTCTGCACTATCAGAAGGGCGACTCTATCGTTACCAAAAAGTATGCCTCAAGTTTTTTTGGAACAGACCTATTGTCGCGTTTGGTGGCGCATGAGCGCGACACTCTAATTATTACGGGTTGCACGACAAGCGGGTGTGTGCGAGCTACCGCCATTGATGCGGTCCAGAATGGCTTGAGACCGATGGTAGTTCGTGAAGGCGTGAATGATCGGTCCAAAGCAGCACACGATCAAAGCTTGTTTGACTTGCATGCCAAATATTGCGACGTTGTGGGGCTCGCCGAGGTGATGGGCTATTTGAGTCGCTTGTCTGAAGAGGTGCTGTAAGTAATTGAATTGCGCGGTACAACTAGAGAAAATGGAGCAACGAGAATGCAAAATCATGATCGCTTTGAGTTTTCCCCGATTGTCAGTCGTCCAAAGTTAAAATTGCCGGATGGAAATCGGGTAGCTGTTTGGGTTATTCCCAACGTAGAGCATTTCTTATTTGATCGGCCGTCAACATCGATTACCGGTGTCACTGCAGGTTTGGCACCGGATATTCTTAATTATGCATGGCGCGATTACGGACCACGTGTGGGATTTTGGCGCATGCTTGAGGTTATGGAAAAACATGGTGTCAAAGGGACGGTAGCGCTGAACTCCGATGTTTGTGAGCTTTACCCCCAGTTGATTGAGGCGGGTAATGCGTGTGGTTGGGAATGGATGGGGCACGGCAAGAACAACTCACAGTTTATTGCTCACCTTGAAATCGATGAAGAGCGCGCACTAATTAATGATATTGTTCGAACCATTCAAAGTGCGACTGGAACGAAACCGCGAGGTTGGTTAAGTCCGGCGCTTACGGAAACTTACAATACGCCCGATATTCTTGCTGAGGCAGGAATTGAGTACAACGCAAATTGGGTTAACGACGAACAACCTTACCCCATGAGTGTGAAAAAAGGATCGTTATATTCATTGCCTTACGCAATTGAAATGAATGACATTCCGGCATTTCTCGATCTTAAGCAGAGCCCTGAACAATTCGCCAAACAAATTTGCGATACCTACGATGTCATGTACGAGGATGCAAAAGATAGTGCGCGCGTCATGGCGATATCTGTTCACCCGTTTCTTATAGGCCGCCCACATCGTAGTAAATATTTTGATCTGGCTTTAAAGCATATCCGCAATAAAGGCGGAGCCTGGTTTGCAACCGGTTCTGAGATCCTTGATTGGTACAAGGGACAGGTAGGTTAATAAGTCGTTTAGTCGCGCATGATGCACATGCCGATGTTGGCTAACTAGTTGGCTCGGAAAAAGTCGTATAGGCTTTCATCTGAGCTAATTTTTTTAGCATAGCCCAGTTGTTTTTTAACAATTTGGTCTATTAATGTCAGCAGATAAGGAACCAGGTCGGGCATTTCCTCGGCGATGGTCGTACCCATTTTGGCCGGGCACATGATGTGCATGGTATGTTTCAGTAATGGTTCGTTGATCAGGCGAACAGCTAAGGTACCACTTTCAACCTCGCGACAAATTGCCCCATAGGGCAAAATGCTGGCCGCAGCGCCACGCGCTACGATATCGCGGATACCGGCAATTGACTGCATTTCATAGTCAACCTTGAAGGGAATGCCGCGTTCGCTAGTAACGAATTCTAGGCATCTACGACCAACGTCGCGCTTGCCTCCGTGGGCAATGGGGTATTGCAACGCCTCCTCCAAGCTAACAGCATTCTTGGTTGGGGCAAGATCTGTGCGTGTCACTAGTAAAGGCACTTCCTGCAAGACGGCTATCGATCGAAGGCCAGGACGTTCTACAGGTGCATATGAGAATGCTAAAAGAATTTCTTTGTTTTCTAGAGCGTCCACGAGTATGAAGCTGGGGTCTTCTCGCAAGGTTAAAGACGTATTTTCAAGCTTGGATTGGGAGGTTATGAGAGCCTCCGCGCCAACCAACGTCATGAGGCTCGGAGTTAGCCCCAAAGAAATAGTGTGTTGGCTGGAGCGTCCGATATTTGATATATCGGTACGCATTTGGTCGATAAAGCTAAATAAAAATTGTGCTCGGCTGAGCAGAAGCTCTCCCGCTTCAGTCGGTTCGACGCCGCGCGAGTGTCGATTCAGAAGCGGGACGCCGAACGATTCTTCCAGTTGGCGAATATTTAGGCTAAGGGCAGGTTGGGCTATGAACAGTAGCTCGGCTGCTCGCGTTATGCTGCCTGTCTCAATTACTTTAACGAAGTTGCGCAGTTGGCGAATGTTAAGGTCAACATCTCTCATGATTTGGGGCCCGATTTGCAAGATCACGCTTCAGTTTGGGCATAGGTGTAAACGTCGGGCACACATCTTCTAATAAAGCTTTTACGGGAGCGGGTTGCCGCTGTTGAGTCATCGGTACCGTGATGTTTGAGTCTAAACATTTCGCCAAGGCCGCGTCTAGTTAGCTATAAGAAATGACTTGATAGAACTCTTCATCTGCAAGTTCTCTTATTCAGGAGTAGGTGGCTTAGGCCCATTGAGCCCCTCTGAGGCTTGGGAATAATGCCCTCAAAAAAGACTGAGTAGAAGGACGGCTTACAAGGATTTAAGACTGCCGGCCGTGCCAGTGATGAAGGCGTCGATTAGGGCCTTGCTCGTTTGCGGATGTTGTTGGAACGATCTGTAGCGTCACTCATACCTGTGTGAGCGCCTAAAGGTTCCGGACTAACTTTCGCTGGCTTGAACATATCATATTGAGACGATAGGTGTAAGCCCTGAAAGCGGCTAACCGCGAGATAATGGGTGACACAGGTAAACAACGCGCTTAGCCGCCAGAGTCGTTGTGTAAGAATAATGCCTGGCGTGCCACCGGATGCGACTGGTTAAGTGAAAAATCAGTCTTAGGTTGCCGCATCCAGAAGGGTATCTTCCTACCCCATCCGCACCACTGGTTTGATGGTGATGCCTTTGTCCATATCTTCCATGGCCTGGTTAATGTTGGCCAGGTCATAGAACTTAAGCAGCCGGTCGAACGGGAAGCGGCCTTGGCGGTAGAGCTCGATCATTTGCGGGATGAAAATGTCGGGGACGCTGTCGCCCTGGTGTATGCCGCGCACGGTGCGGCCGCCCAGTACCATTTGCAAAATATTGACTTGGGCGTCGGCGCCCTTGGCGGTGTTGATCAGGCCGCATACGCCGCGCGGGGCCAAATGGTTGACGGCGTTCTTGATCAGGGGCAGGCTGCCTGTGGTGTCTACTACGTAGTTCAGGCCTTCGGGGGCCAAGCTGCGAATGACATCAAAGGTTTCTTCTTTTGCACCGTTGATGGTGTGTGTCGCTCCTAGCTCCATCGCCAAGCCCAGACGCGAGTCCTGGGTGTCGACGGCAATAATGGTGGCGGCGCCGCACAGGCGTGCGGCCATGACGGCGGCCAGCCCGACCGATCCGGTGCCCAAAATGGCAATACGGCTGCCAGCCGCTACTTTTAATGAATTGATGACTGCACCGGCGCCCGTCTGGATGCCGCAGCCCAGCGGGCCCAGCAGCTCCAGGTCGACGGTTTTGTCGACGGGGACCACGGTGCGCTCGGTGCACAGGCTGTAGGTGCCAAACGAAGACTGGCCGAAGAAATGGCTGTGAACAGGTTCGCTGCCGGCTTTCAAGGCGGTAGAGCCGTCGATGCGCTTGCCCGAAAACGCATGTCGCCCCAAATGCTGGCAGTAGACTGAGTCGCCCTTGCGGCAGCTTTGGCAAGTGCCGCACGAGTCAAACGAAATGACGACGTGGTCGCCCGGCTTGACCTTTTGTACCGATCGACCCACGCGCTCGACAATGCCTGCACCTTCGTGGCCCAGTACGATGGGCTTGGGTACAAAAACGTCGGAATTACGCATGTTGACGTCGGTGTGGCAGATACCCGTTGCAACGACGCGAACCAGGACTTCGTTATCACGGGGGTCTTCAAGCGTGAGGGTTTCGATGGAAAATGGTTCGCCGGACTTGCGGCTGACTGCTGCGGTAATTTCTGTCGTCATGTCTTGTGTGAGTTAATGCTGGGCGGCGGGAAATGGCTGCCGTTTGTTAGTTGACGCTGGCTTCGACGGGCTGGGCCTGCGTTGCATCGGCTTGGGCCAGACGCTGAACGATACGGCGTGCCGAAATGGCGCCGCTGTCGGCCCGGATACTGATGTCTGGGTTGGCGCGTGTGTCGGTTTCGATAAGTTGCTGTTGGGCTTCCAGGACCTCAACGTCTTCCAGAAACGTTTTCAGAATCTGATCGTTGATCATCTGGGTGAGATTGTCGTCATCTAGTGCAAAACAGCGGGTGATCGTCCAGAAGTACAGACTGCTGCGCTCGTCGATAGGGGTAATCGAATTGATCGAAAACCAGCGCATGCCTTGTTCAAGGTCGTCGACACCGGCGGGGTAGCCGCGGGCGTCAATTGAAACGTTGGCCGGCATCTGAAAGCGGATGACCTGCCAGCGGTCGATGTTGCCGGTGAAGCCGCGCACTTTCTTGAACAGCGGCGGTGGCGGCGTGTTGCGCATGATGCGCTGCACATGCACTTCGTCGCCTTCAACGCGGTATTCCATAGGGGTTTCGACAATAGCCGAGTTGCCAATGGTTTTGCCGTGCACATAGGTTTCGTGGGTCAGGTCGAGCAGGTTGTCTGTGAGTAACTGATAGTTGGCATTGACTTTCAGGCAACCGCCGGTGGCCAGCCAGCCGGGCATGTCGTTGTACTGGAACTCGGGCAGCAGTGATTCGTCGGCCTTGTCGGGGTCGCCCATCCATACCCAGATCCATTTCCATTTTTCAATGACCGGGTAACGGCGCACCTGCATGGCTGGCGGGATTTTGTCCTGACCAGGAATGTGCGTGCATTTGCCGGAGCAATCGAACGTGATGCCGTGGTAGCCGCATTGAACGGCGTCGCCCACCAAGTTGCCTTTGGACAGAGACGCACGACGGTGCGCGCAGCGGTCTTCAAGGACGGCGACTTCGCCGGCTTCGGTGCGAAACAGAACCAGGGGTTCGCCGGTGATCCAGCGCTGGGTCAGGTGGCGACCGATTTCATTGCCCCATGCTGCAACATACCAGGCATTCTTGATAAACATTGTTGTCTCCTGCGGTGTTTCTTAACCGGCGCGCGCAGTCTTGGGCTGCTTTGGCGCCGGTGTCATGTGTGTTGCTTATTTGGTTTCGAGGTAGAAGTGCTTGGTCTTCATGAAGTCGTACATGCCTTCCCAACCGTGCAGTTTGCCGTAACCACTGTCGCCGTAGCCGCCGGTTTCGACTTCGGCAAACAGCCGGTTGTGGCTATTGCACCAGACGTTGCCAAAGTTCAGGCGTGATGCCATGCGGCGCGCCAGCAGGGCGTTTTCCGTCCAGACGCTGGACGCCAGGCTGTAGCGCGTGGCATTGGCCCGCGAAACAGCTTCGTCTTCTGACGTAAAGCGTTCGAGCACGAGAATGGGGCCGAAGAGTTCATCTTGAATAAACGGCGAGTTCAGATCGTCGACTTCGATCAGGCTGGGTCGGATGAACGCCCCTTTGGCCAGATCGCCGCCCGGAATCTCGCCTTTCAGGACGACTCTTGCTTCGCGCTCGGCTTTGGCGACCAGGTCGGCAATGCGATCGCGGTTGCGAATGTCGATCAGGCAGCCCATTTGCGCTTCGGGGTCAGTGCCCGGGCCGACTTTAAGGTTCTTCAGGGCCTGGGTCAGGCGGGCGCGGAACTCGTCGTAGATGCTGTCGTGGACCAGAACACGCGCAATGGCGGTACATTGCTGGCCGGCCATGACCATGCCGCCGGCCACAATGCCCGCGACGGTTTTGTCCATGTTGCAGTCGGGGAAAACAATGGCAGGTGCTTTGCCGCCCAGTTCGAGGGACAGGCGCTTGAGCGTGCCGGCGGTGGCTGCGGCAATCAGCTTGCCCACATGTGAAGACCCGGTGAAACTGATGACGTCGACATCGATGGTGTCGCACAGATAGCGAGATACGTCGGTTCCCGATTCAATGACCGAGTTGATAATGCCTTTAGGCATGCGCTCGTCGTTGACGACACATTCGAGCGCCAGGTTATTGGCGATGCAAGTTTGGAATGCGGGCTTGATGACGACTGAGCAGCCTGCCGCCAGGGCGGGTGCCAGTGAGCGGATCAGCAACGTGATGGGCGCGTTCCAGGGCAAAATAATGGCAGCGACACCTGCGGCTTCGCGGTCTAGCGTAGAAAAACAGCCGGGCTCAATTTCAAGGATACGACCAAATTGGTTGCGTGCCAGACCGGCGTAGTACTTCAGCTCAGAAACGCCAGCCATGATTTCACCGATGGCTTCACGGCGTAATTTGCCGTTAACTTTAACGATCCAGTCGGCAATTTCGTCTTTACGGGCTTCGAGGTTGGTCGCAAAGGTCAGTAAGACCTCGGCCCGAACCCGGGGGCTTTGCTTCCAGTTTGTGTCGTTGAATGCGCGTCGAGCGGCAGCAACGGCGGCCTGCGCTTCGGCAGTGGTTCCGTCGCAGAAGTCCATCACATGTTCAGACGTGGCGGGATTAAGAATGGGACCGGTGGTGGCAGTGCCTGAAACGGCGGTGACCCATTGGCCGTCGATGTAATGGTGTGCAAGTGTCATGATGAGTTTGTCTCCGGGCTAATACTAAGGTTATTAGAAAGGACTCGGGGGTATCATGGAAATTTGAATATAAAATGAATTAATAATAATAGTTTATGAATATAAGTTTTCGGCAGATCAAAGCGTTTTTGCATGTGGCGCGGCTGGGTAATTTCACACGCGCCGCCGAACAGATGCACGTCACGCAAGCCGGCCTCAGCATCATGATGCGCGAGCTCGAGTCGCAACTTAATTGTCGCTTGTTCGACCGCACCACCCGTAACGTTACGCTAACCGCCGCTGGGCAAGAGTTCCTGCCGGTGGCGTCTCGTATGGTGCAAGAGCTGGAATCGTCTGCCCAGTACCTGGGCGAACTGACCGACCGTGCGAATCAGACTTTGAATGTTGGTGTGACGCCGTTGGTGGCCTCCAATATTTTGCCGGCGGCATGCCGGATGTTCCGCCTGATGCACCCGGAGGTCAACATTCGTCTGGTCGATGCCATACCGGCGCAAGTGCAGCATATGGTCGAAGGCGGCGAGCTTGATTTCGGTCTGGGGGCTTTTTTCAAGCCGACGTCCGGTGTCGAGCTCGTGTCATTGTTCGAGTATCAACTGATGTGGGTGGCGCCAGTCGATTTCAATGCGCCTGAGGGCGGGCCGCTGCCCGATGCCAAGGTTATTCCGTGGTCAAGCCTGATCGACGTGCCGCTGATGGGGTTGCCGCCCGAAAACCGCATTCAGCAAGTGGTCGAGAAACACCTGGCGGCCATAGGCCGAGCCAACGAAGAGCGCCTGACCCTGAATAATTTTGAAACCGTGATTGCGATGGTGTCTTCGGGGCTGGGTACGGCTATTGTGCCATCGTATGCCAATGCGGCTTGCAAGCGTTATGGTGTGCGCACCGCTATTATTAATGAGCCAGCGGCGTCGCTGAGTTTTTATCGCATTACCAAACGGGGGCGTGCCGAGGCCGTACTTATGCCCGATTTTATCGATGCGTTTGTGTCGGCTGTGCCGATACATACCCTTTAAGCCATTGTTGCAGGGGGCTTGTTATGAATTCATCCGTGTCAGACGTCCGAGTACAGGCGCTGCGCAGTTATACCGTCCCGGACCATGTCGACCCGATCGGCATGCCGAACCGAGTCTGGCCTGGCGTTGCGCCGGGTTTTTTCGGGGGCATGTCGGTGGCACAAGCACCGCTGGCCCGGTTGGCCAGGCAAGTGGCTTCGGGCGAGGTCAATCCGGTTGACCGGGTGCAGCATTTCCTCAAGGTGATTGCCGAACATGCCGCATTGAATGTGTTCATTCATGTCGATGCCGACGGGGCGCTTAAAAAGGCACGGCAATTGCAGCGCCAAATTGCCGATGGACGTGATCCGGGGCCGTTGGCAGGCATTGTGTTTGCTGTTAAAGACTGTATTCCGGTGGCCGGTTTGCCATATCAGGCGGGGTCGCTGTCCATCAGTAGGCAAGTTGCCGGACAGAGCGCGCCTGCCGTGGCCCGGCTTGAGGCCGCGGGTGCCATCGTTATTGGCATGGCAAATATGCATGAGCTGTCGTATGGCGGCCTGTCGAATAACGCGCATTTTGGTGCGGTAGGTCACCCGCTCGATGCTTCTTGTGTGCCAGGTGGTTCAAGCGGTGGTTCGGCTGCAGCCGTAGCCGCAGGCATGGTTGACTTTGCCTTGGGCACTGATGCGGCCGGTTCGGTGCGCATGCCGGCGGCGCTGTGCGGACTGGTGGGGTTCAAAGCCAGTTACGACGTCATTCCGCGCGACGCGGTGATACCGTTGACCTTTACGCTCGATCATGTGGGCCCGTTAACCAAAACCGTGGCAGACGCTGCCCTGCTGAGCACCTTGATGGTACAGGCAGCGCCTGAGGCTGCCGATACCCAAGCCACGACGTTTGCGCTGGCTGACATTACTGCGTTTTGCCCGCAAAACTTATTTCACGATATGTTGCAGCCCAGTGTGCAGGCGGCATACGGTAGTGCACTACATAAATTGCAGCAGGCCGGGTTGCAGATGCGACAGGGCAACATTGCTGCGCTTGATCAGGCACCCGCCATCCAGCATGTGACGTTGGCTGCCGAGGCAGCGCAGGTTCACGACAACTGGGCGCTGCGTCGCCCAGAACACATTGCGCCCGACATCAGGGCACGACTCGAGGCCGGCAAAGCGATTTCAGCAGTCGACTACATCAAAGCCCAGCGCTTGCGTACGGTTCTGACTCAAGCGTTATCGGCCCCACTAGAGGGGCCTGCGTCTGTGATGGTGACCCCAACGGCATTAACGGTTGCGTGTCCGGCCGATGCTGTGATTCATCACGGCAATCAAGCTATTGCTGCGCGTACCGTACTCACACGATTGACCTCTCCGTTCAACTTGACGGGTATGCCGGCTATTTCCATACCTTGCGGTGTAGATGCGGCTGGCTTCCCGGTCGGCTTGCATATTGCCGGTAAGTTGGGTGATGATGCTTTGGTTTTGGCGGCAGCCGCCGCGTTTGAGGCCGTGTTGATGTAAAGCATCAGCGTCGACGGTCTATGGATAAAGAATTATGGAAAATCTTGATCTGGTTGTATTGCGCGCGCTGAAAGACTGGCGTCTGGCGGGCAAGCGCGGGCTGCTGGCAACCGTGGTACGCACCTGGGGTTCGTCGCCTCGGCCTGTCGGCTCGACCATGGCGCTTTGCGAAGATGGTTCGGTGGTGGGGTCGGTGTCGGGTGGTTGCATTGAAGACGATCTGATTTACCGGTTTACCAAAGCCTATGCTGGGGCGCCGCAGAACGAAGACATGCCGCATGGGGCGCCGCGATTTTTAAAGTACGGGATCAAGGCCGACGAGGCCCACCGGTTTGGTTTGCCCTGCGGCGGCACACTAGAGCTGTTGCTGGAATTCGACCCCGATGCCCAGGCGCTGGCCACACTTATTGCATCGCTCGAGCAAGGCAAGCTCATGCAGCGCAGCGTCAATCTGGCCGATGGTGTGGTCATGCTTCGCGAAGCCGAGCAACCCGAAGCACTGGCTGTTTCCGATACGGCGCTGGTCAACACCTTTGGGCCCGAATACCGCATGTTGTTGATCGGGGCCGGGCAATTGGCCGAATACCTGGCCACTATGGCGCTGTTTAATGGGTTTGCCGTTACCGTCTGCGATCCGCGCGAAGAATACCGAGGTAGTTGGTCGGTGCCTGGCGTCAAGGTGGTGTCCGACATGCCTGATGATGTGGTTTTGGCGTTCAAGGCCGACCGTCGTTCGTGCATTATTGCCTTAACACACGACCCTAAACTCGACGACCTGGCGCTGCTTGAGGCCCTTGAAACCGAGGCCTTTTATATCGGCGCCATCGGCTCGCGCAGCAACAACGAGGCTCGTCATCAGCGCATGATTGAGCATTTGGGCCAAACCCGCGAAACGCTGCAGCGTTTGCGCGGGCCTATCGGTATTTTTATTGGTAGTAAAACGCCGCCCGAAATCGCCGTCAGCATCATGGCCGAAGTGTTAGCCGTTAAAAACGGCGTAACCTTGCCGCGCGATATGGAAGTGGCCTATGCCAAGAACAATGCGGGTGTTGCTTCGTCGGGCGCCGACGCTATGTGTTCGATCTAGGCCAAAATTTGCGGCAGGTCGTCCCTGAACCAGCCGGTCAGACTCCAGCGTGTTTTGCGGGTGGGTAATACTTCGTGCCAGATTTGATCGCTTCTGAATACGACGAACCTGCCCGGCGTGGGTAATAGTCGGGTTACACGTTCAAGGCCGGCGTTGCCCGCTTCGTAAAGACACAGTTCGCCGCCGTCGTCGGGCCCCCAGTCTTCGTTCAGGTACAGCACGACCGAAATTTTTCGGTGGGGGCAATTGCGATGTTGATCAAGGTGTTTTTTGTACCCATAGCCACTGCCGTACCGCGCGAAATGCAGTTCTTCGCTACGCAGGCCTAAAAAGTAAGTTTGGTTCAGGGTTTGGCGCAAATCGGCCAGAAAAAGAAAGAAAGGGTGCGCGGCGTAGGGGGGGAGATGAGGGTCGACCCAGCAAATGCTGTCGCCGCGGATGTCGGTGTTTTTTTGCCGGCTTGCGTGTTGCCCGATGAGTGCATCGTGGAACTGGCCGGCTTCGAAAAGTGTTTGACTGGCCTCTTTTAATGAATGCCGCCATTCGACGGGGATGACCTCGTCGGACATGGCCCAACCCGAGGTCTCGAGGCTGGTAAAAAGCTGATCAGGGAGTGCGATCAAGATGAACGCCTAAAGCTGGAATTTTAAGCGATTTCCCCTAGTTTTCTCAAAATGCTTTAAGGGTAAAATTTTTTTGTTTCAAGCGCCTGCGCTGCGGGCCGGCCGGTGCCAATGCCCGGTATGTTCTGCAGCAGGCAGACATAGGCTAGGCAGATGACAGAATCGATTTCTTTAAACGTATGTGTGGTGGGCGCGGGTGCGATCGGGTGCACGCTTGCAGCGAGGTTGCAGGCCGCAGGGCAGCCGGTGAATGTGCTGGCCCGAGGGGCGACGCTGGCGGCCTTGCAATCCGATGGCATTCGCCTGCACGACCTGGACGGAGAGCACCGCGTTCACGTGAATGCTAGTGACGACTGTGCCGACTTTGGCGTCCAAGATATTGTGTTTGTATGCACCAAGGCACAAGCCTTGCCCGCCTTGTTGCCCACGCTGGCGCCTTTGGTGGGCAACGATACCGTGGTCGTGCCCATGGTTAACGGTGTGCCGTGGTGGTACTTTTTTGCCGAAGGTGGCCGCTTTGATGGGCAGCCGGTTCATGCGGTTGACCCTGACGGCGTCCTGACGCGTGCCTTGCCGTTGGCCAACGTGATTGGCTGCGTGGTGTTCATTACCGCTCAAGCGTTGTCTCCGGGGGTAATAAAGTCCGTCAATCCGCACCTGGTGGTCTTTGGCGAACCGTCCGGAAAACTCACCCCGCGTCTGGAACGTTTGCGCAGCATGGTAGAGCGGGCGGGTATAGAGGCGCGCGGCGTTGACCGTATTCGCGATACGCTTTGGACCAAAATTTTGGCCAATCTGACGTCCAACCCGCTGTCGGTTGTCATTGGCGGTACGCTTGATCAGTTGTATTCCGAGCCCGACATCAAGCAGATTGTGGTCAAAATGCTGAATGAAGGGTTGGCTGTGGCGGCAGCCTACGGCGCGCGCATCAACTTTGACCCGCACACCTTTTTAGAACTGGCTGCCGGCATGGGCCCCGTAAAAACGTCGATGTTGCAAGATTACGAGAAAGGCCTGCCGCTCGAGCTGGCCGCTATTGGCGATGCCGTCATCGAGCTGGCAGACCGTATGAATATCCCCATGCCGGTCAGTCGCGACATTCTGGCGCTGGCGCGGTTTCGGGGCGTTCACGCCTCTACACAATAACGTTTACCCCAAGGAGACCTGACTATGTCACCCGTTACCCGCCCCGATCACTGTCCCGAGGCCGAATGGGCTTTGCGCGAACAACTGGCGTATTGCTACCGGTTGGTTGATTTTTTTGGCTGGACCGAAACTATTTTCAACCATATTTCGGCGCGTTTGCCGGGGCCTGCGCATCATTATCTGGTCAACCCCTTTGGCTTGAATTACAGCGAGGTCACCCCCGCTAACCTGCTGAAGGTTGATCTCGATGGCCATAAGCTTGAGGCCTCCGAATACGATGCAAACCCAGCGGGTTTTGCTTTGCACAGCGCTGTACATGGTGCGCGCGACGATATCCATTGCCTGATTCACACCCATACGACGCCCATCTCGGCCGTGGCGCAAAAGCAGAACGGTTTTGATCACAACAATTTTTACGGGGCGCAGTTGTATGGGCGTGTCGGTTATCACGCCTTCGAGGGAATTACGCTGTTTGCCGACGAAAAGGCCCGCATGCTGGACAGTTTGGGTAACAAACACATTCTCGTGCTGCGTAATCATGGCGTGGCCGTGGGCGAAAGCTCCATCGAAAAAGCATTTTTCCTGCTCTGGACGGTGCAGCGCGCTGCCGAAATTCAGTGTCAGGCGGCGGCGATGGGGGGCGAGGATGTAGCGTTGTCAGACGAAATTGCACAGAAATGCGCAGACTTGACGGCCATGCTTATTCGTGAAGACGATTTCGCCGTTAAGTTCTTCAAGGCCATGGTGCGCAAAATGCATGCCGAAAAAGGGGCCTCCTGGTAGGCGATGTGTGGAGCGACTCTTCAAGTGTTACATGCAGATGGTTTAGGCTGTCATTGTTTAAGGTTAAAATTCTGCGCTCAACGCTTACAGGACGAGTCGTATGCAACAATCTTTCGAGACACAGTCCGAGCCGGTCGGCGGCTCCGGGCTGTCGCGGGCCTATAGGGGCCTGTTAAACGGTACGGGCGCTTTTGCCGCCTTGCTTTTCTTTGCCATGGCGCTACTGGTGTGCGCCGATGTTCTGCTTCGAAACCTGGGCGTCATGTCTATTCAGTGGGCGGTAGAAGTCACTGAATACATGATGATGATTGCCGCGTTTTGTGCGGCGCCCTGGTTGGTTTACACCAACGACCACATTCGTGTCGACGTCATTGTGCGTAATTTCACCGGGGCGGCCGCCTTCCTGGTCGGGTTGGTCTCTTACGGTGTATGCCTGTTTATTTCGGCAGTATTGGCCTGGTATAGCTACACCAGTTTGCTCGACGCCGCGCAACAGGGCGGTATCGTGTTCAAAGTGCTGATGTTCCCCGAATGGTGGCTGGGGCTGCCCATGCTGTTTTGCTTTGTGCTGCTGACCATCGAATTTACGCGTCAGTTTGCAGGTCTGTTTTTCAAAAGTAAGGTGGCATGATGGATTGGCAGTCGGCAATTATGTTGTTGTTGGGTACGCTCTTCGTGCTGATGCTCGTTGGCATGCCCGTTGCTTTTGCGTTTTTGGGGGTTAACCTGCTGGGCGCCTGGGTGTTCATGGGGGGCGAGGCCGGTGTCAGTCAGCTGGTTCGTAATTCCATTCAGTCAGTTAGCAGCTTTTCGTTAACGCCTATTCCGTTG
The DNA here is from genome assembly GCF_002236805.1 of Pusillimonas sp. T2. Taxonomy (GTDB): domain Bacteria; phylum Pseudomonadota; class Gammaproteobacteria; order Burkholderiales; family Burkholderiaceae_B; genus Neopusillimonas. The sequence goes on from NZ_NIQA01000005.1 coordinate 31,925, forward strand.
TTCATCCTGATGGGCGAGGTGCTGTTTCATACCGGGTTGGCATTCAGGGCCATTAACGCCATCGAACGCCTGATCGCACGTGTGCCAGGGCGGTTGTCTGTCGTGTCGGTTGTCGGTGGCACAGTATTTGCGACTTTGTCGGGCTCTACTATTGCCAACACGGCCATGATGGGCGGTACCTTGTTGCCCGAAATGATGCGGCGCGGCTACCACCCTAACCTGGCTATGGGCCCGATTATGGCGGTGGGTGGTATTGCCATGCTCATCCCACCATCGGCGCTGGCCGTTATGTTGGGTAGTCTGGCCGGCATTTCCATTTCCAAGCTGCTTATCGGCGGCATTATTCCGGGCATTTTGTTGTCGATTATGTTCGTGGGTTATGTTGTTTTGCGCTGCAAAATGAACCCCGAATTGGCCCCGGCCGATGACCCCAGCGAACGCGTGTCGGGTTGGGAAAAGTGGAAGCCCTTCATGCGTGACGTGGTGCCGCTGCTGGGTATCTTCATTGCCGTGGTGGGCAGTATGCTGGTAGGTTGGGCGTCGCCAACCGAGTCGGCCGCCATTGGCGCCGTTGCGGCCACGCTTGCTACCGTGTGCTACGGCACTTTCACTGTCAGCAGTTTTTACAAGTCACTTATCGAAACTGCCCGCATTTCGGTGGTGATTCTGTTCGTGCTTATTGCGTCGACCACGTTCTCGCAGCTACTCAGTTTTTCGGGGGCAACCACCGGTTTGCTTAATCTGATTACCGAGTATGACCTGTCGCCCATGTGGCTGATTATCGGCATGTTGCTGATTTTGCTTGCTCTGGGGTGTGTGATTGACCAGGTCAGCATGATGATGATTACGCTGCCGTTCTTCATGCCTCTGGCCAATGCGGCCGGTATCGACCCCATCTGGCTCGGCGTGATGTTCTTGCTGGCTATGGAAATGGGCTTGCTGACACCGCCATTTGGTTTGCTGTGCATGGTCATGCAAAGTGTGGCCCCGCCACAAATTCGCCTGACGCAAATTTACGCGTCGGTCATGCCCTACCTTCTCATTGAGCTGCTGGTGTTGGGCTTGATCTTGTTAATCCCGTGGCTGGCTGTGGGGCTGCCACAACTCATGATGTAACCAAAGGAGATCCGTACATGAAATTTCAACTGAAAAAAATCGTGCTGGGCGCGGTGCTGGGCTTGGCCGCTGTGTCGGCACAAAGCGCAGAAGTGACACTGAAAGCCGTCAGCGTATTCAACAAAGATGCCTTTTTCTTCCGTCAGTTCAACGAGTTCATGAACTCGGTGAATGCCGAAGGCAAAGGTCTGGTCCAGATCCAGTTTGTTGGCGGCCCTGAGTCCATGCCTCCGTTCGAAGTAGGCAGCGCCCTGCGTTCGGGTGTTGTCGACATCGCTAATACAACGGCCGTGTTCCATGCCAACTTGGTGCCCGAAGGGCTGGCCTTGACGGTGACCGACACCCCGATGGCCGAGCTGCGTAAAAACGGCGGCTACGAGCTGATGGACAAGATCCACCGCGAAAAGGCCAACATGGTGTGGCTGGGTCGTACCACCGATGGCTTGAAATACCACGTTTACAGCAACAAAAAGCCCGACGGTAACTCGTTTGCCGGGATGAAGCTGCGCAGTGTGCCCGTATACCGTGCATTCTTCCAGTCGTTGGGTGCCGCACCTTTGCAAGTGCCCCCCGGCGAGGTCTTTACGGCGCTTGAGCGCGGTGTGGTCGACGGCTACGGCTGGCCCAGCGTAGGTATTTTCGACCTGGGTTGGCAAGAGAAAACCAAGTACCGCGTCGAACCCGGCTTTTACAACGTAGAAGTCAGTTTGTTCATGAACCAGGATACCTGGGAAAAGAAATTGAACAACGAACAGCGTGAGTTCTTGAAAGCGCAAATGGCCAAGATTGAAGCCAATTACGCTAAAGACCACGAACTGGCTGTTGCTGAGAAAAAACGTCAGGAAGAGTTCGGTATTGAAATGGTATCGGTCGGCAATGGTGATGCTTTCGTCAAGCAAGCCAACGCCGAAGCCTGGAAAGCGATTGACCAGGCCAGCCCCAAGCATGCCGCTGAATTGCGCGCCAAGTTTGGTGGCAACAAGTAATCAAAGCCTCATATAAACGGGTACGGAGCATATGATGACAACCGGTGAACTGATCGTCCTAGCTTTATTCGGCATTGGCCTTGTGTGCTCTATTACCCTGTTTGTCTGGTTGGTTCGCATGCTGCGACGCGACCGCAAGAAGTAAGTGCCTGGCGCCTGCCCAAACGGTAACAGGCGTAGCACGGCCAAAAAAGTTGTCTAGTTAGGCGATTTTCAAGGCGGTGCGGTAACGACGCTGCAATTAAAAAGGCCTGAACCCGCGATAAAAGCGGGTTCAGGCCTTTTTGTGTTTGGTGCTTTGGGTTAGTTAAATGCCTGATGTGGCAGCAGGAAGAAGAATGCTGCAATAAGCGTGGGCACCAGGGCCGAGAGCAGCAATTTCAGGGGTGAAATTGCGCCGTCTGGGAATGTGTTTTTCAGGATAGCAAAGCCAGCCGGGTTGGGGGCGTTAGCAATGACGGTTAAGCCGCCGCCGGTTACCGCACCGGCCACCAGCATATAACGCCAGATATCACTGGTGCCTTCGACCAGAGACCCCAGGTAAGTGAGCGCAGCGTTGTCAGTAAGTGCCGTCAGTGCCGTTGCACCCCAGAACAAGACCGTGGGTGAGAGGCTGCCCAGGAGGTCTTGCAGCCACCATTTTTGAAGGCCACCCAAGACGACCAGCCCCGCCAGAAAGAAGCCGACCATCAAGCCTTCTTTGATGAGCAGCGGGTTCTGGAACTTGGGGTAGGCTGCCGCATAGCCAATAAACATCATGAGCAGGCCCAGGAACATCGCTGGGTGGTGCGCGGTAAGCACAATGGCTACCAGGAAGGCCAGGTGGATGCCCATGACCAGCGGTGGCGCAGGGGGGCGCTTTTCGGTGAAGTCGTTGGCATTGTTAACCCCCGAGCCGGTACCGATTTCTTTGGTGACCAGGTACTTGCGCACAATAAGGGTAAGCAGGGCGGCATTAAGGAACACTGCAGCTGCAGCGCGCCAGCCGAAGTGCGTCAGCATGTAGTAGGAGTCCCAGCCGAAGGTTTGGGCGACCATGAGCACGGGCGGAGCAGCATAGGCTGTGAGTACGCCGCCAATAGAGATATTGACGAACAGCACGCCCAGGGTGAGGTACTTGAACCCGGCCTGTTCAGAGCGTCGGAAATACGCATCGCGTAACAACAAGGCGGCCAGCGTCATGGCGGCAGGCTCGGTAATAAATGAGCCGGCCAGCGGCACCAGCGACATGGTGATGAAGAACATGGCGACTTCGGTGCGGATAGGCATCGCACGGGCCAGGCCGCGTACCAACAAGCCAACCAGATCAAGAATAGGCTTGCTGGCAGCGACCACCATAATGGCGAACACAAAAGCGGGTTCGGTAAAGTTACGCGAGTCGATATAGCTGATGGCCTCTGGCGCTCCGGCCGAAATCACCATAAAGACGATCAGAACGAATGCCCAGACACCGAAAACGGCCTCGACTTCGGCCAGCATGTGCCACAACCCCGCGTGCGGGCCATGTTTGTTGGCCAACCGGGCGAAAACAGGGACAGAGAACGTGTGAATAATGGCAACGGCAAACAGAAACGTTGCCAGCGTTTCAAGGAAAGATGGCATGGGTTTGACCTTTAGTTGATTAGGGTGCCGCCCAACGAGGCGACAATCAGTAATACACCCACCGTCATGTTCGACCGAAACAACATGAAGTTGCGGTCGGGACGGTTAAGGCTGAACACCCACATTTGCCAGGCAAGGTGAGCGGTAATGACTGCCAGGACCAAAAAATAGGCCCATGACAAATGAAGGGCAATGCCTGCGTACAGCCAAAGCAGCACAGTTGCCGCGTAAAACCCGCTGATCCATAGTTTGCCGTGCTCGCCAAAGCGCATGGCAGTCGACTTGACCCCTAATTTGAGGTCGTCGCGTACGTCGACATAGGCGTAAATAGAGTCGTAACCTACCTGCCACAGCACGGCGCCCACCCACATGGCAATGGCGGCCAGCGGCACGATGTTTTGGGTGTCGGACCAGGCCATGAGCATGCCCCAGTTAAACCCGATGCCCAGCACAATTTGCGGCCAATAGGTAAAGCGCTTGCACAGTGGGTAAACAATGACAATGGGGACGAGCAGCACGGCCAGCCAGCGGCTGTATTCGTTAACGGCAAACAGCAACAGGCCGCACACCACGAATTGCCCGAACAAAAACCACAGCGCATTCTTTAATGAAAGTTGTCCGCTGGTCAGTGGCCGAAAGCGCGTGCGCTCGACTTTGCTGTCGATGTCGCGGTCGAAGATATCGTTGATGGTGCACCCCACACCACGCATGAGCAGGGCGCCTAGCGAAAAGATAAAAAGGCGGAAAAGTGTAGGCCAGCCTTCGGCGGCTTGAACCAGTGCCGCCAGGCAAGGCAGAAGCGTTAACCAGGTGCCCACCGGCCTATCGAGCCGGCAAAGCCGGGCATAAGGGCCCCAGGCGGCCGGCAGGTAATGCGCCACCCAGTCATCGTGGCGCATATCGGATAGGTCGGGTTTTGGCTGCTGCGCGCCGCTCACGCTGCTTTGCTGATGGCCGTTTCGGCGATCAGGCGGCCGAGAATTTCAATGCCTTCGCGGATGCGCTCTTCGGAGACGGTGACGAAACTGAGGCGCATGGTGTTGCGTTTTGGTTCTGCACCCGCGTAGAACGGTTCGCCGGGAACAAAGGCGACGTTTTGCTTGATGGCCCGTTCGAGGAGCTCGTAGGCATTGATGTGCTCGGGCAGCGTGACCCAAATGAACATGCCGCCTTCAGGGCGCGTCCAGTGGGCGTCTTTAGGAAAGAACTGCTGCATGGCGTCGAGCATATAGCCGCACTGTTCTTTGTAGATGTCGCGTACGGCCGGCAAATGGAAGTTAAGGAAGCCGTCTTGAATAGCTTCGTAGACTGCCATTTGAGTGAGTGTGGCCGTGTGAAGGTCGGTGGCCTGCTTGATTTGCACCAGCTTCGAGATGATGGCCTCGGGGGCGACGATATAGCCCAGACGTAGGCCGGGTGCCAGTACTTTTGAAAAGCTGCCTAGCCGGATAACGGTTGCGCCGACTTCGCGGCCCAACCCCAGCAGGCCGGGCAGCGCTTCGCCCGCGTAGCGAAGATCACCGTACGGGTCGTCTTCGATGATGGGGACATTAGCCTGGGCACAGCGCTTAACCAACGCTTTGCGGCGTTCGAGGTTGAGCGTCAGACCGGTGGGGTTTTGGAAATTGGGCAAAGCGTAGATGAAGCGGGCGCCCGCAACGCGTTCGTCGGTCAGGCCCTCGGGGATCAGGCCGCGTTCGTCGGTGGGGACGGCAACGTATTCGGGCTCGAATAACGAAAAGGACTGCAAGGCACCGAGGTAGCTGGGCGCCTCGACCAGGACCTTGCTGCCCGGGTCGATGAACAGTTTGCCTAGTAAGTCGAGCGCCTGTTGAGAGCCCGAAACGATAAGGACCTGATTGATGTTGACGTCGGTGGCGCCAACGCGTTTCAGGTCTTGTGTGACCCATTCGCGCAGCGGTGCGTAGCCTTCGGTGGGGCCGTACTGCAGCGCGGTGCGGCCATTGTGGCTAAGTACGCGTTCGAAGGCTGCACTGATCGTGTCAACGGGGAACCCTTTGGCTGCCGGTAACCCGCCGGCAAACGAAATAATTTCGGGGCGCTCGGTCACTTTCAAGATTTCGCGAATCGTTGAACTGGTGATTTTTTGCGCACGCTGCGAAAACGTATAGGGTTGCGTGTTGGGGTTATGGGCGTTCGAGCTCGTCATCCCGCATTATTCCTAAAAAAGAGGGCGTTTAGCCCTTTAGAATACTTCAACTTTGGCCGAAATGCTTGTAACTTGGCCTAGTGCCCCCATCTATGGCGTGACAGCTTTGTCGGCCAAGCCGGCCAATCTGGGTAAATACCCGTAAAAAAAGCTAAAATCGCGTGTTTTAGGCTGCTTTGCTACAAAGCGGCCATGCGCTGGCGAAACTGCTTTTTCGCGGGCGTTCAAGTATTTTTCTGGGGTAAGTATTGTGCCTATTTACGCTTACAAATGCAGCGCCTGCGGCCATGCCGAAGACGTTTTGCAAAAAATTTCCGACCCGCTCTTAACTCAATGCCCTCAATGTGGGCAGGCTACCTACGCCAAACAGGTGACTGCGGCGGGTTTCCAGCTTAAAGGCTCGGGTTGGTACGTTACCGATTTCCGTGGCGGGGCCAATGCGTCGGGTGCCTCGGGCGCAGCGGCGCCCAGCGCCTCCGAGACAGCATCGTCATCCTCGACGGCAGGGACCCCTGCAGCCGCACCTGCGGCGGCGCCTGTGTCGTCGGCAACCTAGGGCCGCATGCGTACATTCAAACGCTACTTTATCACCGGGCTGCTCGTCTGGATCCCGCTGGTCATCACCTTGTGGGTGTTGTCTCTGGTGTTCACCACGCTTGAAAGCGTGGTGCCCCGTTTTCTCACCTCGCAATCCTTGTTTGGTATTCAGATTCCGGGCTTCCAGCTGCTTCTCGTTTTGTTGGTGGTGTTTTTTACCGGCCTGGCCGTGGCCAATTTTATTGGCCGTGCGCTGGTCGACCGCTGGGAACGTTTGCTGGGCAAAATCCCGTTGGTACGTTCCATTTATAATTCGGTCAAGCAGGTTTCCGACACGGTGCTGTCGCCTAGTGGTCAGGCGTTTCGCGAAGCTGTGTTGGTGCAGTACCCGCGCCAAGGTGCCTGGACCATCGCCTTTTTAACCGGTGTCCCCGGGGGCGAAGTGGCCGAGCGTCTGGGCGGCGATTATGTCAGTGTTTATGTGCCCACTACACCCAACCCAACGTCGGGCTTCTTTTTAATGATGCCTCGTGCCGACGTCCAGGTACTCGACATGAGCGTCGATGCGGCGCTCAAGTATATTGTTTCCATGGGGGTGGTGGTGCCCGGTGCATTAAAGCCCGAACTGGAAAGCGCTGTAATCAATGCGGTGCAGGCGGCAGCAGCAGTCGGTGCAGCAGCGGCTACGCCCGAACAGAACAATAATGGCAAACCGGGGTCTGATCACTAACAGACGCTGGCCGCCGACATCAAATTTTGAATATATAAACGGAGTATTCTTTCATGCGTACGTGCTATACCGGCGAGGTGGGTCGTGCCCAACTGGGCCAAACCGTCACACTGTTTGGCTGGGTGCATCGCCGCCGCGACCATGGCGGCGTCATCTTCATCGACCTGCGCGACCGCGCCGGCCTGGCTCAGGTCGTTGTCGATCCCGATAACGTCAGTGCCTTCGAAACGGCCGAACGCATCCGTAACGAATTTTGTGTGCGTATTACCGGCCTGGTGCGTGAGCGTCCCGAAGGCACGACCAATGCCGATCTGGCCTCGGGCGAGGTCGAAGTTCTGTGTCGTGAAATCGAAATCCTGAATGCTTCGGTCACGCCGCCGTTCCAGCTCGACGACGATAACCTGTCCGAAACGACCCGTCTTACTCATCGTGTGCTCGACCTTCGTCGCCCGCAAATGCAGCGCAATCTTATGCTGCGTTATCGCGTGTCTATCGAAGTACGTAAATACCTCGACAACCTGGGTTTCATCGATATCGAAACCCCCATGCTGACCAAGAGCACACCCGAAGGCGCACGTGACTATCTCGTGCCTTCGCGCGTCAATGCGGGCGAGTTCTTTGCATTGCCCCAGTCGCCCCAGCTTTTCAAGCAGATGCTGATGGTGGCTGGCTTCGACCGCTACTATCAAATCACCAAGTGCTTCCGCGACGAAGACTTGCGTGCTGATCGTCAACCCGAATTCACACAAATCGACTGCGAAACCTCCTTTCTGAACGAAGAGCAGATTCGCGAAATTTTTGAAGGCATGCTGCGTCACGTCTTCAAATCGGTCCAGAATGTCGAGTTGCCTGGGCAGTTTCCGACCATGACCTGGGCTGAGGCCATGCGTCGTTATGGTTCCGACAAGCCCGACCTGCGCGTCAAGCTCGAGTTCGTCGATGTCTCCGACCTGATGTCTGATGTCGACTTCAAGGTGTTCTCGGCGCCGGCCAACGACCCTGCTAGTCGCGTCGTTGCCTTGCGCGTACCCGGTGGTGCCAGCATGCCCCGTAGCGAAATCGATGCCTACACCAAGTTTGTTGGTATTTACGGCGCCAAGGGGCTGGCCTACATCAAGGTCAACGATGCGTCCAGCATCCCCGACGGCCTGCAGTCACCCATCGTCAAGAACATCCATAACCAGGCGCTTACGCAGCTTATCGAGCGTACCGGGGCACAAAGCGGCGATCTGATTTTCTTTGGCGCCGACAAAACCAAAGTCGTCAACGATGCCATGGGCGCGCTACGCGTCAAAATCGGTCATAGCGATTTCGGCAAGCAAAACGGCCTCTTCGAGGCTGGCTGGCAGCCGTTGTGGGTGGTTGACTTCCCCATGTTCGAATACGATCCGCAAGAAGGTCGCTACTTCGCAGCGCACCACCCGTTTACCAGCCCCAAAGACGGCCACGAAGAGCTGCTCGAGACCGATCCGGCAAGCGCGCTGGCCAAGGCTTACGACATCGTCCTGAATGGTTGGGAAATCGGCGGCGGGTCGGTACGTATTCACCGTGCAGACGTTCAAAGCAAGGTCTTCCGTGCGCTCAACATCGGGGCCGAGGAGGCCGCCGAGAAATTCGGGTTCCTGCTCGACGCCCTGCAATACGGTGCGCCGCCCCATGGCGGCGTGGCGTTTGGTCTCGACCGTCTCGTCACCATGATGACGGGCGCCGAATCCATTCGCGACGTTATTGCTTTCCCCAAAACGCAGCGCGCTCAGTGTCTGCTCACGCATGCGCCGTCGCCCGTCGACGAAAAGCAATTGCGCGAGTTGCACATTCGTTTGCGCAAGGCCGAGGCTCCGTCGTCTTAAACGACGTCGGGCCCTAACGACTATGTCGGTACTTCGGGTCGTCAGCTACAACATCCATAAGGGCCGCTCTGCCACGGGCGCGCGCGAGTCCCTTTCCCAGTTGCGTCTGGGGTTGTATGGGCTGCGGCCCGATTTGCTTTTTCTGCAAGAAGTGCAGGGGCGCAATCATCGGCAAAGCGTGCTCGACGCACAGCACGAATCGCTGGGGGCAGCCCTGGGCATGGACGTTTGCTACGGACGTAATGCCGTACGCACCCATACCGACCACGGCAATGCGCTGTTGTCGCGCTTCAGGGTGCTGAGCTACGAAAACGAAGACGTATCCGATCACCGTCTGGAGCAGCGCGGCTTGTTGCATGCTGTGGTGTCTATCAACAATACCGATGTGCATTGCATCGTGGTGCATCTGGGTTTGTTTGCTGGCGGTCGGTCTCGTCAGGTGCTGGCGTTGGTCGAACGTATCCGGCGGCTCGTGCCTGCCGATGCGCCTCTGCTTATCGCTGGCGATTTCAACGACTGGAACAACCGCCTGGCACCGTTGTTCGTCAAGCAGTTAAATTTATACGAGGTCTTTTCGGTCGCGCCTCATGCGCCGCATACGGGTCCTTTAACCATGCCGGCGCCGCTTAAGGCCTTGGGCCAGTCGTTGCGCATGTTGGGTGGCAGCGGCGGGTTTGGCGGGCGTCCGCAAGAATTGGGTGTCGACGGCATGGCGCGCACCACGCCGCCGCCGCGTACGTTTCCTGCCGCTTTCCCGTGGTTCCGGCTCGATCGCATTTACCAGCGCGGTTTTGCCGTGCGTACGGCGCGAGTGTTGCATGGCAAACCCTGGTCGCAGTGGTCAGACCACGCGCCCATATTTACCGAGCTTGAGTTGCCTTGAGCAAGCCTGGGCCAGACCGCTACCCGGATTTTGTCCGTTGGCGCTCAGGCAACGAAGTGACACTGCTGCAGAACGGCGCCCAGTATTTTCCGGCGCTGTTTCAGGCCATAGACGGTGCGCGCTTCAGCATTCACCTCGAAACTTACATTTTCAATCTTGATGACACCGGCCTGAAGTTGCTGGCGCATTTGCGTGCGGCCTGTGAGCGTGGGGTGCGGGTGCGCGTGGTTGTCGATGGCTTTGGCAGTGCGCCCAATGCCGAAGCCATCGGGCGCGAGGTGACGCAAATGGGTGGGCGCTACCGGGTATATCGTCCGGAGCCACAGGGTATTGAGTTTTACCGCTTCAGTTTGCGTCGTTTGAGGCGCCTGCATCGCAAGCTGGTGGTCATTGACCAGAGTGTCGCCTTTGTGGGCGGCATCAATGTCCTGGACGATCTGGTCGATGTGCCTGACGACGGGCATGGCCCCGAGCCGCGTTTCGATTTTGCCGTTAAAGTGCGCGGCCCGATTGTGCAAGACTTGTTCAAGGCGCAAAGCGACTTATGGATGCGCATGGCCTGGCGGCATCGCAGCGATTGGGCTGCGTTTTACAAGCGGGTCAGGCGCTGGCGCCGAAGGCGTGATGTTGCCTTGGAGCAGCGGTCGGGTCCGGTGCCTGGTGGCGTGCGTGCCGCCGCGCTGTTTCGAGATAACGTCCGGTTTCGCAAAGCCATCGAGTCGGCTTACATTGGCGCCATTTATCGGGCACGGCGCGATATCCTGATTGCTAATTCTTACTTCTTGCCGGGGCGCGCGCTGAAAAGAGCCCTGCAAGATGCCGCGGCCCGTGGGGTGTCTGTGCGTTTGCTGTTGCAAGGTCGGTCTGAATATACTTTGCAGTTCAGGGCGTGCCGCAGCATGTATGGCCGATTGCTCAAGCATGGTATTCGTATTTATGAATACATGCCCAGCTATTTGCACGCCAAGGTGGCCGTCATCGATGATCGCGCCATGGTGGGTTCGGCTAACATGGACCCGTTCAGTTTATTGTTGGCGCGCGAGGCCAATGTCTACGTAGACGATGCGGGTTTTGCCGCGCAACTGTGCGAACGGCTCGAGGCTCAGTTGCAGGTCAGTAGCCAGCACGTTACCCCGCTGGTCTACGAAAAGCGGTCATGGCTGACAATATTTCTTGATGCCTGTGCGCATCGCTTGTTGCGTCTGGGCGTTGCCCTGACAGGTAAATCTTCCGAATACTGATTTTTTATCAAAGGTTTTTCATGTCTGATCTTTCTGCGTTTCCCATTACCCAAAAATGGCCGGCTGCACACCCCGATCGTATTCAGCTGTATTCGCTACCCACGCCTAATGGCGTCAAAGTGTCGATCATGCTTGAAGAAACGGGTTTGCCGTACGAAGCGCACCTGGTCAGTTTCCAGACCAATGACCAACTGACGCCCGAGTTTGTCTCGCTGAACCCGAACAACAAGATCCCCGCCATCATCGACCCGGCCGGCCCCGGCGGCAAGCCGCTGCCATTGTTCGAGTCGGGGGCTATTTTGGTGTATTTGGCCGAGAAAACGGGTAAGTTTCTACCCACTGATCCGGTGCAGCGCTACACCACCTTGCAGTGGCTGATGTTCCAGATGGGCGGTGTAGGGCCCATGTTCGGGCAGTTGGGCTTTTTCCATAAGTTTGCCGGCAAAGATATCGAAGACAAACGTCCGCGCGATCGCTATTTAGCTGAAACCCGGCGTTTGCTGGGGGTTCTGGATAAACACTTGGCAGGGCGTCAGTGGATCATGGGCGATGATTACACCATTGCCGACATGGCGACCTTGCCCTGGGTGCGCAGCCTGATGCAGGTTTACGAAGCTGCCGATTTAGTCGGCATCAGTGATTTTCCTGAGGTCTTGCGCGTGCTGGACGTCTTTTTGGCGCGACCCGCGGTGCAGGCGGGCCTGAACCAGCCACCGCGCAGCTGATACCCCCGCTGGTGCGGGGCATGCCAGGGTTAGGTCAAGGCGTGTTGGATAAGCTGGCCGCCAGCCGCTCAACCAGGCGCTGGCGCCGCACCGATGTTTCGTAGTGGTCGTCGAGTGTTGACCATTGCGGGTTGCTGCGGGCCTCTTGAATCGTTTCAGGCAGGCGCGAGTCACTGAATCCGTTGACGCGTTCAATATCAATGGTGATCGGGTCTCGTGCAGCATGACCGCGTTGCTCTAGTGCGGCGATCAGGGCCATTTGGCGGGCTGCCAACAGTCTGATGACATTATCATCGACAGAAATTTCTTGGTAGCCGAGCAGTTTTGCCAGCAGGCGTTTGCCGAAGCGATCTACTCCTTGCCAGGCGCCGCCGACTGCGGCGCCGATCATGGTGCCGGTGCCCAGGCTGAGACCGGCACTGAGCAAGTCAACCGTCAGCCCCGCTGCTGCACCTGCTGCTGCACCTTTGCTGACCTCAATACCTGCTTCTTTAAGGGTTTGGGGGCTGAATAAATCCATGCCCCAGCGCTCACCTTCAAGCGGTAGGGCATGCTGCAGGAAGTCTTCGCGACGAAAGTTGTAGTGCTTGAGCAAGGCTTGCAGGCAGGTTTGCTCGTGGCGCCGGACCAGGTCGCGCAACACTTGGGTAGTTTCTTCGACGGATGCACTGTCTGCTTTTGTGCTGACACGCAGGGCGGCAACATCGACCAGTAGCTCGGCCAGCAAGCGGTAGGCGCCTTGGCGGCGTGCGTGCCGTTGCGCCTGAATATTGGTTTTCAGGGTAGTCAGCAGTGCGGCGTGGCGGTCGAGTAAAACGCCTAGTTTTTCGTAAAGCTGGTCTTCGCCGTCGAGCGAGGGGGCAACCGTGTCGAATTCGACCATGGCATGCAGATTCAGGCGACCCAGGCCCTCACGCCACTCATCGACACGTTGGTACTTGTGCTGCGTAAAGTTCAGCACTGGCAAAATGGGGCGCCCGCAAGAGGCTAGTATGGCCAGTTCTTCTTTGTGCTTGCTGAGCATCGGGTCCCGGGTGTCGATGACGTATAACGCGGCATCGCACTCAAGCAATTTTTTCAGGACACGCGCCTCTTGCTCGAAGCGGCGCCGGCTCTCAACCGAGTCCAGGAAGCGGTCGACCCGATCGAAGGCGTCCAGGCGCTCTTCGCGTGGACAAAGGCGATCGATGTAGTCTGACAAACCGATGGCGTCTTCGATGCCCGGTGTATCAAAGAACTCGATGACCGGCGTTTCGTCGATGAGTAGCTGTATGCCTTCGACGTGGCGTGTGGTGCCGGGGCGGTCGCTGACTTCACCGAAGTCGGGGTTGCGTGTCAGTGAGCGTAGCAACGACGTTTTACCGGTGTTGGTATGACCAACCACGGCAATGCGCAGCAGAACGTCGGGCGTCGGTGCCGGGTCGGTGGGCGGCTGTGCGATATCAGTGGTTGCCATGCGGGGTGCTCTGGGTAGTGCCGGTTTGAGCCGTCAGGCTTGCCGGCCCGGTGTAAACGCGGGCGCTGTCAAAGCCGACGCGCTCAAGGTTTGCTTGCCATAGTGTAGTTCGATTGTTTTCAGGCATTGTGTCAGGCAGCAAAATCAGCACATGAAATTGTTTGCAGGTTTGGGCCAGCGCTTGAAAGTAAAGCAAGGTGCCGCGGTCGGGTGTCAGGCGGCCGTCGCAGGCCGCAATCAGGTGGTCATACTGTTTTGATTCCAGCGCGCTCAGCAGCGCGCTGCGCTGTGCGCGGGTATCGACACGTCCGAGGTCGGCGCCAATGTTTTCCAGGCCTGACGGCGGCCAGGTAATGTCGTTGGGCAGCTCAATGGCCACCAAGGCATTATGCCCGCCAGGCATTATGAGACCAGCCTGGCTGCTTTCGCCAGAGTTTGTTGCTAAATCAGGGGCAGGGGCGTCGATACCGGTGTTCAGGCTGCCGGGCATGAGGCGCGGCTTGAGCTCGATGAACCCGGGCAGTTCGGTGTCCAGCGTAAGAAGCTGCATTTGCCTTCGCCAGGTGACGATGCACGCCAGCAAGGCCAATAGCCTGGGCAAAAAGCCGTATACGACGACAACGCCCAGCAGCCATTGAGACCATAACGGCCCTGCGCTGTTGTTCGCAGGCAGTGCGCCGGCCATGCTTTGTGCCACAACGGTGTCGGCGGGTATCGGGAACCCGATCAGCGAGGGTAGTCCACCGAACAGATGCGTAATAACGGTGAACGCTTCGGGCGCCAAGAGCGTCGTTTCCCACTGGAAGACATATTGTCGTGCCGACAGTAGTGCCAACAGGGTGACGATGGTCGAGACAAAAACAATGCACCAGACAGCGTGGGTCAGGATCCCCAGCAGCGGTTTGAGCCCGTGGCTACGTTGCAGCGTTGCGACTAGCGCCTGGCCGATTGCCGCGCTTTGCGGTGTACGCGCCATGCGCGAGGTCATCCATAACCAGACCGCGCCCATTCCGCTGGCGTGCGATGAGGATGCGACGGTGCCAACCAACCAAAAGACAAAGGTCAGGGCGTGTAGCCCCAACAGTACAGCTATTGCCAGCATCAGGTTGACAGGATGGCTGCCGTCACCCAATGCGCTTGCCGCCAGCCCCGCGCCGGTCAATATTGCGGTAATCGCAAGCAGTGCAAAAGCCAACTTGCTTAGCGTCTGCCAGTGTACGAATGTCGTTTGTATGCTTTCGCGTTCGGCCAACGCCTGGGCGCGGGTGATCAGGCGCTGGGCAAAATTGCCCCCGCGCCCAAGTGCGCGCGCCACGGGTGCGGCGTCGTCCAGAGCGCCGTCGCGCAGTTCTTTGATGCGCAGCGTTTCGGCCAGCCATACAGCGTTGAACGATAGCGCGTCATGCATGGCGGGCTCCGGTCAGGCTTAGGTGAAAACCCCGAGTCGGGCTTGAAATGAAAACCATAAATAGGCGTTGAGCAAGCAATAGCAAGGGGGAATATTAGGCTGGCCGTCGTACCGACGTCCAGTCGATAGAGAAAGCCCTATTTTGTTGGGGTCTCAACTAGTTGACTTACCAACTAGTTTGAACTTAGACTCAGTGCACGTGAGACGCGTAAGGGCCCGCAGAGGCCGACATCCGCTCACCCTAATAATCAAGGAGACAAAATGAAAGCACTACGTTTAGGTGCCATCGCACTGATGGCTGTGTCGTTGTCGGGTTTTGCGCAAGCCGAAACCGTGAAAGTCGGCATTATTGCCCCGTTTTCCGGCCCCTTTGCACACTACGGCAAATTGTTCAAAGATGGTGCCGAGTCATATCTTGCTCAGCAAGGCGGCAAATTTGGCGGTCACGATATCCAGATTATTTATCGTGATAGCGGCGGCCCCAACCCGGGCGGCACTAAAACCGTAGCTCAAGAACTGATTGTGAATGAGCGTGTCGATTACCTGGGCGGTCTGGTGTTTACCCCCAATGCCATGGCGGTTGCACCGCTTATCCAGCAGTCCAAAACCCCCACGGTCATTTTCAACGCGGCAACATCGTCCATCAACACCAAGTCCGACTATTTCGTGCGCACGTCGTATACCTTGTGGCAGGTGACGGTGCCCATCGCACAATGGGCCAAAAAACAGGGCATTACCAAAGTCGTGACTGCAGTCATGGATTACGCGCCTGGCGTAGATGCCGAAGCCGCTTTCAAGGATGAGTTTGCCAAGCAGGGGGGCGAGGTCGTTGAAAGCATTCGTATGCCGCTCAACACCAACGATTTCAGTCCGTTTGCCCAGCGCATCAAGGCCAGTGGCGCGCAGGCCGTGTATGTATTCCTGCCCGGCGGGCCGCCTAACCTGGGTTTTGTAAATGCTTACAACCAGAATGGTTTGCGTGAAGCCGGTATCCAGTTTCTGGGCACTGCCGAAATGGATGAGTTCGACTTGCAGAAGTTTGGCGATGCTTCATTGGGCTTGCTGACCTCGTTCCATTATTCGGCTGATCACGACTCTGACGCCAACCGTCAATTTAAAGACGCCATGAAGAAACAGGCGGCCGATGCATTGGCCAACTACGCTTCGGTGGGGGCATACGACGGTATGCGCGTGATTCAAAAAATGGTTGAAGCCACCGACGGTAAAAAAGACGGTGAAAAGGCCATGGCAGCCATTAAAGGTTTTGAATGGGAAAGCCCACGCGGCCCGGCAAAAATCGACCCCGATACCCGTCACATTACCCAGAACGTTTACCTGCGCAAAGTCGAGCGTAAAGACGGCACGCTGGTTAACACAGAAATCGAGAACTTCGGTCCGCAACGCGACCATGGCTTGAAGTAATCGAAGGGGGCATGCGTGCTGCTACTCAGTAATATTCTGATCGACGGAATCGTCTACGGGATGGTGTTGTTTGTCATCTCTGTGGGCCTTTCCGTCACCATGGGGTTGATGCGGTTCATCAACCTGGCCCATGGCGCATTTGCCATGCTGGGAGGGTATGTCACGGCCATTCTGGTGCGTGAGCAAGGCTACCCCTTTCTTACGGGCTTATTGATTGCCATTGTGGCCACCATGGTCGTGGCGGCACTGCTCGAAACCTTTGTGTTCCGTTTTTTGTACAAAAAAACGGAGCTGCAACAGGTGTTGTTCACCATTGGTTTTACCTTCGCTTGTATTGCAACGGCCAACTTCTTTGCGGGTGCATATATCCAGCAAATTCCGTTGCCCGAATTGCTGCAGGGGTCGATCAGCCTGGGTGAACGCACCTTGCCCAAGCAGCGCGTGCTGGTCGTGGTGGCCGGCTTCATTGTGGTGTTGCTCATCTGGTTACTCATTTCCAAAACCCGTTTTGGCATCTGGTTACGTGCGTCGGTCGACAACGCCGCCATGTCCTCGTCGCTGGGGATCAATATCCGGGTGGTGCAGTGCGCCACGTTTGCAGCCGGGGCGGGTCTGGCTGCTTTGGGTGGTGTGCTTGGCGCCGAACTCATGCCCCTCGAGCCTTATTACCCCCTGAAGTATCTGGTCTTGATGTTGGTTGTGGTTGCCGTGGGTGGCCTGGGCAGTATTTCCGGGACGTTGGCAGCAGCCTTGTTGCTGGGCGTAATCGACACCACCAGCAAGTACCTGGCATCCGACTTCGGCACATTCTTTTTCTACGCAGCCATGATTGTTTTGCTGGCGTTGCGACCTGAAGGCATTTTACGGAGACACTGATGACGTTATCCCCTGTTTCCGCGGGTATGGCCATGCGTCAATCCCCCTGGGGCTGGCTGGGCTATGTGGCTGCGCTGGCTGTGATTTTTCTGTTGTATTGGTATTTGCCCGGGCAATTGCTCATTCTTACCCGCATCGCCATGATTGCCATTTTGGTCATGTCGCTTGACCTGGTAACGGGTTATGGCGGGTTGCCCACACTGGGTCAGGCGGCCATGTTTGGCATGGGGGCGTATGCCGCCGGCTTGTTCGCAAAGTTTGTGATGCCCGACCCTTTGCTGGGGCTGTTGGTTGCAGCAGGCTCGGGTGCCTTGCTGGCCTTTATTGCCGGTTTGTTTTTGGTGCGCTATCAAGGGTTGGCGTTCTTGATGCTGACGATTGCTGTTGCGCTCATTATGCAAAACCTGGCCAGCAAGCTGCAGTTTATTACCGGGGGCGACGACGGCTTGTCGGGTTTCGAAGTGGCTCCCATTTTTGGCCAGTTTCAGTTCGATATTTTTGGGGTCACCGGCTACTGGTACGCCATGGTCGTGATGCTGTTGTCGTTTGCCGTACTGCGGCGCATTATGCGCTCGCCGTTTGGTTTGTGCTGTGTCGGTATTCGCGAAAACCGCGACCGTATGGCGGCCAATGGCACGCGTATTTACCCGCATTTGGTCAAGCTGTATACGTTGTCGGGCGTGTTTGCCGGCATCGCCGGGGGCTTGTTTGCCCAAGTCAACCAAGTCGTCGGCTTAGATAGCCTGGGTTTCGAGTTGTCGGCCGAGGCGCTGGTCATGCTGGTGCTGGGTGGGCTGGGCACATTAAGTGGGGCCATTATCGGCACCACCCTGTACACCATGATTCACCACTTTGCCGCGACCGCAAATCCGTTTCATTGGCTGTTTGTGATTGGTGGGTTGTTGATGCTCGTCGTGTTTTTGCCTAAAGGCTTTTTGCAGCAGATGATGCGCCGGTTAGGGCTGAATGTGTTGGCACTGTTCGGGAGGCGCGCATGACGCTGCTGAAGGTTGAGCATCTTAAAAAATCGTTTGGCGGCCTGAAGGTGACTGACGATGTGTCATTCAGCTTGTCGGCGGGCGAGCGCCTGGCGATCATTGGCCCTAATGGCGCCGGCAAAACCACATTGGTCAATCAGGTGGGCGGAGTGCTGCATGCTGACGAAGGGCGCGTGTTGCTGAACGATACCGACGTCACGTCTTGGCCCAGCTACAAGCGTGTGGCTCACGGCTTGGTGCGCACTTTCCAGATTTCGAAGCTGGCGCCCGACATGCCGGTGATTGATCAGGTTGCACTGGCTATCCATCAGCGAGATGGTTCTATCGGGCAGATGTGGCGAAGCAAAAATTCGTACACCCACATTATTGACGAGGCTGCAAACATTCTGGCCGAGTTGCAGTTGACGCGTGTCGCCCACAACACACCGTCTGAAATGGCTTATGGCGACCAGCGTTTGGTAGAAGTGGCGCTGGCACTGGCGCTACGGCCTAAAGTTTTGTTGCTCGACGAACCCATGGCTGGTGTGCCCAAGTCCGAGGCGCAACTGGTGCTCGACGCGCTTGAGCGCTTGCCGGCAGAACTGGGGGTGGTGATTATCGAACACGATATGGACCTGGTGTTCCGGTTTGCCAGCCGCATTTTGGTGCTGGCCAATGGTGCGGTACTGGCCGACGGTACACCCGATGATATTCGCCGCAATGATGTGGTCAGGGCGGTGTACCTGGGTAAAGAGGGGCAGATATGAGTCAGTTATTGGCTTTGGAGGGCCTGGAGGCCGGGTATGGCCCGCTTACCGTGCTGCATGGCGTGTCGTTTAGTGTGGCCGAAGGTGAACGGGTATGCCTGATCGGGCGCAATGGTGTGGGCAAGTCGACCACACTGAAAACCATTATGGGGCTGACCGATTACCGTCGTGGCAGCGTGGCCTGGAAGGGCGCCGACGTGGCGCGCCGCAGTACGGTCGACCGCGCCCGGATGGGCATCGGCTATGTGCCGCAAACACGCGATGTATTTCCGTCGCTGACCGTCGAAGAAAACTTGATCGCCGGGTTACGTAATCGGCCGGCATCTGACATTCAGCGGGCCTATCAACTGTTCCCGCGCTTGCAAGAGCGTCGCAATAATCCCGGTACGGCGCTTTCAGGTGGCGAGCAGCAAATGCTTTCAGTGGCCCGTACCTTGTTGGGTAATCCGCAGCTCCTGTTGCTCGACGAGCCGCTCGAGGGCCTTGCACCCATTATTTGCGAGGAACTGATGCACGCATTCGACCAGCTAAGTCAGCAGCAAGGCGTGGCTATTTTGCTGGTTGAGCAAAAAGTACAAGAAGCCCTGAAGTTTGCGCAGCGCGCACTCATTCTTGACCACGGCGCGGTTGTGCACGAAGGCCCCACCGCCGAACTGATTGAAGATCCTTCGGTACTTGACCGCCATATTTCGGTGGCTGCAGTGCCGGGGCAGGCCCATTAAGCAAAATACGAAGTAGGAGACAATCATGAAAATTCACGCCAGTAAAACCCAGACGCCGCCGGCGCACGTCACACGTCTCGATATCGATCCGTTTGGCGACGATTTTTTAACCATGCCTTATCCGCATCACGAAACCATGCGTGAAGCCGGTGAGGTGGTTTGGCTTGATGCTTACGGTTTGTGGGCGTTTACGCGTTATCAGCCGGTCAAGGCCGGGCTGAGCGATTGGCAGAACTTTATTTCGTCTGCCGGGGTGGGCTTGGCCAATTTCCGCACCGAGAAGCCTTTTCGTCCGCCCAGCCTCATCCTCGAAGCAGATCCACCTGATCACACCAAGGCTCGCGCGATTCTTGCGCGTATTTTGTCGCCGAAGGTCGTGCAGCAGGTGCGGGCCGAGTTCCAGGCCCAGGCCGAGGCGCTGATTGATCGTCTGGTCGAAAAGGGCGAGATCGACGCCATTAGTGATCTGGCCAAGGTTTACCCGCTGCGCGTGTTTCCCGACGCCGTTGGCTTGCCCGATGAGGAGCGTGACACGCTGCTGCTTTATGGCGATATGGTGTTCAATGCCTTCGGACCGCGCAACCATGTGTTTCAGAAAGCGGTCGAGCGCTACGAGCCGGTGCGTGAGTGGATTATGGATAAGTGTCGCCGCGAGGCGCTGCGCCCGGATGGCTTTGGCGACCAAATCTATCAGGCGGCAGATGCGGGCGAAATTACCCATGAAGAGGCCACGATGCTGGTGCGCTCCTTCTTGTCAGCCGGGGTCGACACAACGGTTAACGGGATCGGCAACGCGATCTATTGCTTCGGGCAGTTTCCCGACCAGTACGCCAAGCTTGCAGCAGACCCTGCGCTGGCGCGCATTGCCTTTGAAGAAACATTGCGTTTCGAGTCCTCGGTACAAACTTTCTTCCGTACGGTGAATCGCGATGTTGAGTTTGCCGGTGCCCAAATGCAAGAGAACGATAAAGTGCTCTTTTTCCTGGCGGCGGCCAATCGCGACCCACGTCAGTGGAAAGATCCTGAGGTATTCGATATTGAGCGCAAGCCGGTGGGTCACATGGCCTTTGGCACGGGCATTCACGGCTGCGTCGGTCAGGCCATCGCCCGGCTGGAGGGCGAGCTTATACTCACGGCCCTGGCCCGTAAGGTCAAGCGCATTGAAATCATCGGCGAGCCGGTACGCCGCTTGAACAATACGCTACGCGCGCTCGAGTCTTTGCCGGTGCGCCTGATTCCGCATTAACAAAAAAGAGGTTTGATTAAAGTGGCTGTTGTTAAATATATAAGCGCCGACGGCGCGGTAACCGAGATAGATGTTTCGCCGGGCGTCAACCTGATGCAGGCGGCTGTCAATGGTGGCGTGGTCGGTATTGTGGGTGAGTGCGGTGGGTCGGCCATGTGCGCGACCTGCCATGTGTATGTCGATGAAAATGACATGGGTAAGTTCGATGCGGCCAATGCACCCGAGCAGGAAATGCTCGAGTGCACGACCAGTCCGCTCAAGCCCACCAGCCGACTCAGTTGCCAACTGGTAATTAAAGACGACTGCGACACGATCACGGTACACTTGCCCGAAACACAGCAATAACGCGGGTTTACGGCATATGGCCAAGGCAAAAAGTTCGGTTTCGACGGCAACGCCAACGGGTGGGCGTGGTAAGCGCACACCCTTGACACGGGCGGTGGCGCGGCCAGTGCAGCCGCCGCTGGAGCCCGAGAACCCGACAGGCGGTATTGACCTTGAACAGTATGTGCCGGCCTACCTGACGTTTACCGCCACCAAGCTGGCCAGCGGCGCTGCCGCGGTTTATCGCAAGTACTACGGGGTCGGCATCGAGGTCTGGCGGGTGCTGGTCATGCTGGCGCTCGAAGAGAAAGTGTCGGTCAATATGGTGTGCAAGCTCATTGGTATGGACAAGGGCTCGGTCAGCCGCTGCTTCAAAACCATGTACGAAAAGGGCTTCATCACGTTTTCGGTCGACCCCGATGATGGCCGGGTGCGTTATGCTACTTTAACGCCGGCCGGCCGCGCCAAGCACGACGAAATCAAGGCTGTGGCGCTCGAGCGCCAGCGTGTGTTGCTGTCATGCTTGTCCGACGCCGAGGCCCAGACATTCATGGGCTTGCTGCTGCGCGTGCACGGCAATTTGCCCAATGTCGAAAAGGCAACCCAGGCCTACATCAAAGAAAAAGGCCCTAAAGCCATTACGTCAACCTGAAGGATGATCCCGTTTTGAAGAATATCGTTGTTGTTGGGGGCGGGCATGCCGCAGCCCAGTTTTGTGCATCCGTCCTTGAAGCCGACCCGTCGGTAAAGCTGACCCTGATCACTGAAGAAGGCTATTTGCCGTATCAGCGGCCGCCCCTGTCAAAAACCTTCATCAAAGACGAAAACCCACAACCGGCGTGGCTGCGGCCGGGCAGTTTTTATGCTGATAACGGCATTAATGTCCACGTTAATACGTGTGTCACTGCCATCGACCGCGAGGTGCAACAGGTCACGGTCAATTCGGGCGATACGTTCCCGTATGATGTTCTGGTGTTGGCCACGGGTACGCGTGCACGGATGCTGCCCCTGTTCGAGGGCGAGTTCAGTAATGTCTTCACCTTACGCACCATCGACGACGCACAGCGGCTGCGCGACCAGATTGGCACGGCCAGTAATGTCCTGGTGTTTGGCGGCGGCTTTATCGGGCTCGAGCTGGCCGCTACGGCGTCGGCGTTGGGCAAGCATGTAACGGTCCTCGAAGCTGCCGATCGCTTGCTTGGCCGTTCGGCCTCTCCCGAAATCTCCGATTATTTGCTGAGCACCCATCGTGCCAACGGCATAGCCATCGAGCTGGGTTGTCGTGCCGATCGCCTCGAAACGCTGGACGGCGTGGTCAAGGGCGCCTGGGTGGGCGACCGCTTCTTCGCTGCCGATGTCGTCGTGGTTGGTGTGGGCGCGGTACCTAATGTCGAACTCGCCCAAGCGGCCGGGTTGGATTGCGATAACGGCATTATGGTCAACGAATTTATGCAAACCAGTGACCCGGCCGTATATGCGATTGGCGACTGCACTGCGTTTCCGTCGGCCATGCTGGGGCGTCGGGTGCGTCTGGAGTCCGTTCAAAATGCCAATGATCAGGCCCGATGCGCTGCGCGCAGCATTTTGGGTGACCCGGCGCCGTACACGGCGATGCCGTGGTTCTGGTCAGATCAGGGGGCGACCCGTATTCAGATTGCAGGTCTGCCAGATGCCGCGAATGAACGTGCGGTCCGCGGTAACCCGGCCGACGGCAAGTTTTCGGTGCTGTATTTTGAAGGCGACCGCCTGACGTGTGCCGAGTCCATTAACTCGCCGGCCGATCACTTGGCCTCGCGTCGCCTGATTGCCGACAAGGTGTTGGTTGATCGGGCTCAGGCGTTGGACACCTCGGTAGCGCTTAAGACTTTGGGTCTGGCTTGATATAAAGATTGCGCCCGGCACCCATGCCAAATGTGAACGAACCGGTTGCCAGCACCAGATAAAACACGGCAACTGCGTGCCAGTTGCCGGTGAGTTCGTGCAGCACACCCACAATAATGGGGCCGGTTGCGGCGACGGTGTAGCCTACCCCTTGGGCCATACCCGATAGCGATGCAGCGACCTGGGGGTTGGGGGCGCGTAATACCAGCAAGGCCAGTGCCATGCTAAACACCCCGCCCAGCCCCAAGCCTAAAATAGTTGACCATAGCCACATGGTTTCCAGGGGCGCGTATATGGTGGTCATGAGGCCAACAACCGACAGCGCCAGCATAAGCGCGATGGTGCTGCGCTGATCTTTGCTTCGGGTGGCCAGCCAGGGCGCCGATAGCGAAGTGACGACCTGAACGCCCATGCAAATAGACAGCATGAAACCAGCGGCCAGGGGCGTAAGGCCGCGATCGACCAGAATGACGGGCAACCAGCCAAATACACAGTAGGCGATGGACGACTGTATGCCCATGAACAAAGATACCTGCCAGGCCAGCGCGTTGCTGCGTAGCTTGGGTAGTTTGACTGTGGCGGCGAGCGGGTTGGCCTTGCCCGCCTTTGAATAGGGTAGCCACAGCGCAATGGCGACAAACAAAGGCAAGTTCCAGAACGCCAGGGCCCAGCGCCAGTCGCTGCCGGGTATGGACTCGACGGGCACCGTGAACGCGGCGGCGACCGTAGCCCCCAAGCACAGGGCGGTTGAATAAAGCCCCATCATGGCACCTGCTTGTGTGGCAAAGTTCTTTTTGATTAAGCTGGGCAGCATGACCATGACTACGCTGATGGCCGCACCGGACACTAGTGTGCCCGCAAACAACCCGAATGTGCCGAACAGGCTTCGGAGTGCGACGCCCACGCACAATACGATCAGTGCGAGCGTGACCAGTTGTTCTGACGAGCGATAGCGCTGCAAACGAGGAACAAAGGGGGCGAAAGCGCCAAAGCAAAGCACCGGTAAGGTGAGGAGCAGGCCGACCATGGTGCCCGACAGCGACAGGCTATGGCGGATGGACTCGACTACCGGCCCGACACTGATGAGCGCCGAGCGCAGGTTGATGGAGATAAAACAGATCGCAAATACAAGCAGCAACTTTGAGCGGATGGTGCCTTCGGGCTGAGCGGTTGAAGGCGGTTGTGCAGCATCTGGGTGTGTCGACATGGCAACCTGAAATACAAGACGGGTGGTGCGGCTTAGGCGGTTAGCGGGCGCGTTGAAAAGCAGTGTGCCACAATATTTGTAGCGATGGCATACCATAGCACTGATGCGCTTACAGTGTGCTTTAATGCCGTCACTTAACGCTTGTCTTTTCAAATTCGCGGGTTGTTTTTCATGTCTTCAGTTGCTTCCCGGGGGCCGGTTACCTCTAATACGTTTGCCTACATTGTGTTTGTGGCCGGGGTGTGTGCGGCCTTGCACGTCTGGAAGCTGCCGCCGGCGCTGCCCGAGCTGCAACGTCAGCTGGGCATGACATTGGTCGAGTCGGGCTTTTTGCTGTCGCTGGTGCAAATGGGCGGCATGAGCCTGGGTTTGATGATCGGGCTGGTGGCCGAGAAAGTTGGCCTGCGCCGTTGCATTTTGCTGGGTCTGTCGTTGCTGACGGCCAGCTCTGCGTTGGGCCCGTTGTTCGACAGTAAAACGGCCCTGTTGTTGTTCCGGGCCCTCGAGGGACTCGGGTTCCTGATGGTGGTCATGCCCGCACCCGGGCTTATTCGGCGCTTGGTCGAACCGGCCTATTTAAGTCGCTTGCTTGGGCTTTGGGGGTGTTATGTGCCCTTTGCCACCATTATTGTCTTGATCTTCGGCTCGTGGTTGCTCAGTTTTTCGCACTGGCAGGTATTGTGGTGGCTACTGGCAGTGCTTACAGGCGCTATTTGGTGGCTGGTGTGGTCACGCGTGCCGTCCGATGCGGTGTATCGCAGCGCGGCGGCCACAGACGCGGCTGCCGCGCCTCCTCCGCGTGCCTGGAGTATCGTCTGCCAAACCTTGTCCTCCCGAAATGTCTGGCTGGTGGCGTTAAGCTTTTTGGCGTACTCGTCGCAATGGATGGCCGTGGTGGGCTTCTTGCCCTCTATCTACGTCGTCGAGGGCTTTTCCGGCACAACGGCCGGCTTCATGACCGCCATTGTGGGCGGCAGCAATGCGTTGGGTAACTTTTGGGGCGGCCGTTTGTTGCACAAAGGTCTGCAGCCGCAAACGCTCATTGCCACGGGCTTCATCACCATGGGGCTGTGTTCGTTTGTGGCATTTGCCTTAAATATTTCAACCCCGGTTCAGTTGGTCATGGTCTTTTTGTTCTCGGCCGTTGGTGGGCTGATTCCGGCGACGTTGTTTTACCTGGTGATTCAGCTGGCGCCTTCGCGCCAGACCACATCCACGTCAGTAGGCTGGATGCAGCAATGCACCGCGCTGGGCCAGTTTATTGGCCCGCCCATCGTGGCTTGGGTGGCTACGCTGGCCGGGGGCTGGCAAATGACATGGGTGGTGACGGGGCTGTTTTCGTTGGCTGGCATTGCCATGGCCTGGATGCTGGGTAAAGCGCTGCAGGCGCGCGGCACACCGATTTAGTTTTTTTGGGTGCTGCGCAACCGCACGCCGGTGGCCAAAAAGGTGCCGGCCAGTACCACGCAGGCGCCCACTACAATGGCGGGCGTTAGGGGTTCACCCAAAAATATCACGCCCCACATCACGCCCATGGGTGGCACCAAAAAGGTGACGGTAATGGTTTTGGTTGGGCCGACGCTGGCAAGTAGCCTGAACAGCAGTACGTAAGCCAATCCTGTACATAGCACACCCAGAGCGATGGCGGCCGACCAGGCGGTTACCGATACCTGGGCCGAATCAGGCCAGGTAAACAGGGCGAACGGCATGAAAATGAGGGCCGTGGTGCCAACGCTGCCTGCGGCACTGGCCATAGGGTCGACCGTTTTAAGGTACAGCCCCGAGTAACACGCGGCAATTGCGTAGCATAGCGGGGCGCCCAGCCCGGCGATAACCGGCAGCAAATGGGTGGCGCCCGAACTGGACTGCAGGTCGTCTGACACCAGAATAAGAATGCCGGTGAAGCCCAGAACAAGGCCACCGATGCGCGGTGCGGTCATGCGTTCTTTTAGCCATACGCGGGCGATCAGCCCACCAAACAAGGGTGTCATGGCATTAAGAATAGCCAATAGGCCCGAGGTGAGATGCTGTGCGGCGTAAGCCAGCATTAAAAACGGAAAGGCCGAGTTGAACAGGCCTGCCACACTGATAGTGCGCCAGTTTTGAATGAGACTGGGCATTTTGCCTAATGCAATGACCAGCATCATCAGGAACGCCCCGCCGGCAAAAGCGCGAATCTCGATGAGGGGCATAGGCCCGACTTCGTGAATGGACAGCAGCATGAACAGAAATGATCCGCTCCAGATGATGCTGAGAATGATGAGATTGCGCAGATCTTTTAAGGGCATATGCGTACGGGAGCGGCAAAATTTGATGTTAGATTGTAGGAGCAATTGCATAATGATGGGGGCCGCAGGCCAATGAAGATTTCCGACACCGCACTTCAAGACGTCAAGCTCATTACGCTGGACGTGCATCGCGATGCTCGGGGGTATTTTCTCGAGACATTCCAGGCGCGTCGGTATGAGGCCCAGTTGCCTGGGTATAGGCCGTTTGTGCAAGATAATTGCAGCTACTCTGCCAGGCATGTCGTGCGTGGCTTGCACTATCAGCTTAAGCACCCTCAGGGTAAGCTGGTGCGTGTGGTGCAGGGCGAAATCGTCGATGTCACTGTCGACGTCCGGCGCAGTTCGCCGCAATTTGGTCAGGTGCAAATGGTGGCGATGTCGGCGCGCGGCTTTACTCAGCTATGGGTGCCGCCAGGCTATGCTCACGGTTTTGTCGTGGTGTCTGAAGACGCCTTGGTCGAATATAAATGTACTGATTTTTATCAGCCTGGCGACGAAGTCTGCCTGCGTTGGGATGATCCGGCACTGGGTATTGACTGGCCGGTATCCGACCCGGTGGTTTCCGACAAAGACAGACAAGGTTTGGTGTTGTCGGCGTTGTGTGAACTAGGGAGTGTTTTTTGAGAGTGTTGATATTCGGCGGCGCCGGGCAGTTGGGGCGTTGTTTGCAAGACCGTGCGCCAGCGCATTGGCATATTCATGCGCCCACGTCGGCCCAGGTCGATATTACTCAGGTGGCCCAGGTTGCCGACGTCGTGGCCTCGTTTACGCCAGATGTGCTTATCAATGCTTCGTCTTATAACGCAGTAGACGCCGCAGAATCGGACACGGATCGTGCTTATGCCGTCAATGCCCAGGGCCCCGAGCATATGGCTCGAGCGGCACGCGGTTGCGGCGCTCGCTTTTTCCATGTGTCGACAGATTATGTGTTTGATGGCACGCATCAAGCGCCCTATACAGAAGACGATACGCCGGCGCCCCTGGGCGTGTATGGGCAGTCGAAGAGGGCGGGTGAACTGGCGGTGCTTGCCGCCAACCCCGACGCGATCGTGGTGCGAACCGCCTGGCTATTCAGCGAGTATGGCAAGAATTTCGTCAAGACTATCTTGGCACTGGCAGCACAAGACAAACTGCTGACGGTGGTTAACGACCAGGTGGGGTCACCTACCTACGCGGGTGATCTGGCCGATGTCCTTATTGGGCTCGCCGGTCGCGATGCGATACCCGGCGGTATTTACCACTTTGCCGGCCGCGAGGTGGTGTCATGGTTTGAATTTGCCGGCGCTATTTTGGCAGGTGTGCCGCACCGGCTGCAACCGATTACGACCGATGACTATCCCGTTCGGGCGCGGCGTCCGCAATACTCGGCGCTGGCTTGCCGGAAGTTGCAGGCGCTAGGCTTTAAGCCGCATGCTTTGTCCGATAACCTGGCCTATGTCCACCGCAGGCTGGCTTTACTCGATGGCAAGCTGGCGCACGCCGTTCAGGAAGGTATCGGCAATCATCGCGGATAAATCGGCGGGCTTGATCGAGCCCGACGGCTTGTACCAGACGGGGATCCAGTTGGTCATGCCGAAATACAGCATGGCCATGGCGGTGATTTTTTTGCGGGTGATTTCAACGTCGGGCCGTAGCGACTGTATCAGCAGCACTGCCCGGTTGATGATGCGTTCTTGAATAACAATGACCGAGCGCATCGCGGTTTTGTTTAAGTAACGCATCTGGGTAATCAGCACCGTCATTTCTTCGGGGACACGAATATATTCATTGACCAGCGTTGTGGTCAGGGCCCTAAACTTTGCCTCGGGGGTGTGCTCGGCCTCAATGGCCGCATCGACTTTCCAGGCCAGGTCTTCGATTTTCCAGGTGATCAGGCCATGCAGAATGGCGTGCTTTGAGCGATGGTAATGGTAAAGCGAAGATTTTTTTACACCGCATTGGGTGGCGATATCTTCGAGCAGCGTTTCGCTGTAGCCTTGGCGTGCGAACAGAATTGCTGCTGCCTTAAGGATATCTTTTTTTCGGTCTTCGTAATCCAGTGCGCGTGTGCGTGCCATGTGCGTGTCCGTTCAAGCAGGAGATGCTTTGCCAAATCGTTGGCGAAATTCTACCCGCAGGTCGGCTTGTGTGCGTTGGATGCTGGCTCGATTGAGCAATTTTTCGAGGTAGTCGGCCAGGGGCGGCAGCACGTCTTGCAAGAGGCTGGCGGCGCCAACGAACTGTAGGGCACGTTGCATGGTGGCAAAGTGCGCCCAGGCGGCGGCGTCAGCATGGGTAAAGTCATGGCCGCATAGCCACGGTAAAAAATCGGCGCGGCGTGCCAGATAGACAAGCCCGCGTGCGACATCTGCAGTGACTTCTTGGGCCAGGCCTGGGGCCAGCGTGCCGCCCCAGAAGGCGGCGCCATAAAGTCTTCTGGCGGGTAGTTCAAGGTAAAGCTCCAGGTAGCTGATCAGTTCGCGACAGCGCGCCCGCTCGATTGCGTCGACGGGGTAAAGGCTGGGCGCTTGTCCACGCGTTTCTTCCAAGTGCTCGATGATGGCTTGTGACTCGAAGACGAGGCACCCGTCTGGTGTTTCCAGGTAGGGGACTTTTCCGGTCGGACTACCCTCGGGCCAGCGATCGGTAGGCCGTACAAGTATCTCTTCAAACGGCCGGTTTTGCTCCAGCAGGGCTATTTTTACCTTGTTGTAGTAGTTGCTTAGCGGTGTGCCGTACAGGCGAATGGCTTGGGTCATAAGGTCTTCCGATGGGCGATCAGGTGTTGATGATCAGGCAGTCTTCACACGACGTCTGGACGTTGTACAGGCGTTTAACCGCATCGGCCCGTTTCTTGAGGACGCCTGACTGGTTGATATAGCCTTTGTCGGTGATTTCGTTGTCGTCGATGCTGGGCGGGCTGTCGAGCAGCAGGGCGCGCATAATCCGGGTACTGCTGCCAGGGAAGTTGCGGTTGTGGCGTTCGATGCCCTCATGAATGATATTTTGCAACGGCTGAAACTGCGTCAGCGCTGCATCGTCAAGGTCTGTTGCCCCGGCCAGACGCTTGCGGATTTGCGAAGTATTTAAAAAGAGCAGGGCGCCCAGTTCGTCGCGATCGTGACCGGTCAGGACGGCGTCGGTGACATAAGGGTGCAATTGGGGCAGCAGGTTGCCGCGTACAGTGGCGACAGAGACCCAGGTGCCGGTAGCCAGCTTGAAGTTTTCAGATAAGCGTCCGGCATAGAAAAGCCCTTCTTCCGGGTGGTCATCATCCGCAAAGACGACGGCATCTCCGGTCAGCATAAAGCCCTCGTCGTCGTAGCTTTTCTGGTTGGCGTTGTCGTCGTTGTAGTAGCCGCGTGTAATGCTGGGGCCGCGAAACCTGATTTCGTACCGATCACCCAAGGGAACAAGCTTTGCCTCGACGCCAGGCGCAGGCAAACCCAGGGTGCCGAGTACTTTGGGTGGCCACCAGATCAGGGTGGCGGGCATGGTAGTTTCGGTTGAGCCTAGCGATGACGAGACCGTAATACGCTGCCCGGTAGCCTGGGCGCTCAGCTGCTCGAGCTTGAGCAACGTATTCGGCGCCAGCGATGCGCCACCGTAAACTATGGCGTTCAGGCGAGCGAAGATATCTTTGGCAATGGCTGGGTCGTCTTCCATAGCGGCGACCAGCATATCCAGACCGCGGGGCACATTGGTCATGACATTGGGTTTGATGTCGCGCAGGTGTTGTACTGTGCGGCCAATCAAGTGCGGCACGGGCTTGCCATCGTCAAGGTAAAGCGTGCCGCCATGGCGCAGCACCATGGCCAGCGCACCATGGGCGCCGGCAGTGTGGTTCCAGGGTAACCAGTCGACCATCACCAGCGGCTCTTTGGCCAGGAAAGGCCAGACTTGATCCCACAGCACGCCCGAGGCAATGATGTTGCGCTGGGTCATGATGACTGCTTTGGGGCTGCCGGTAGAGCCGGACGTCAAGAGCAGGCGAGCGATGGTGTCGTGCCCCACCCGCCCGAAGGCCTCTTCAACAGCGTGGGTTGGGGTGGTTGCAACGGCCTGGTCAAAGGGTACAGCGTCAGCATTGACAGTGTCGTCGCAAAGCCAGCGTGCGTTGGGGCTGTGGGCTCGTGCCACGGCCAGGGCTTTGGCAAACCGCTGACTATCGCTGGCATAGATCAGCGATGGCAAAAATCGTTGTGACAGATCGGCAATTTTCCCGCAGGCCTCGGACATCAGGCTGTAGGCCGGTGAAACCGGCATGACCGGCACGCCGATTTGCATGGCGGCAAATTGCAGTATGGCCTGGTTAATACTGTTCTCACTCAGAATCAGAATAGGTCGCTCAGCGGGCAATTGCTGGTCTAGCAGCCATTGCGAAACGGCGTTGGCTTTTGCCAAGGCTTGGGCGTAGGTCAAGTGTTGCCATTGGCCGTCTGGGCCGGGTTCGGCCAAAAAAGTTTGATTGGGGCGTTCTGCGGCATAACGATGCAGATACTCGCCAATTTGTTGTACGGGCAGCGCGGCCAGGGCTAGCCGGTTAGACAGAATTAGCGATCCGTCAGGCCGCGTTGTCAGTTGAATGTCGATGGGAGCAAAGTCCACGTCGCGAAAGGGGGCGTCGGGGCGCAGAGGTTCGATGGCTTGAATGGTTTCTGGAATATGACGACTCATGCTGCAGTATCCGTAATCAGGGGGTGCTGAACCCCAGTAGAACTTTGGTGCCGCGCGGTGCGGAAGAGAAACGTTCCCAGATGTCCGTAAACGATTGGGCCGGCCAGGTTTCGTGCGGTGACGGCGTGAGCGTGCCCTGCGCCATGAGGCCGAACATTTGCGCCATTTGCTGCGTGAATGCCGATGTTTCTTGAACAAGCAGCCCGCCACAGTAAACGCCGACGACTGAGGCGCCCTTGAGCAGCAGCAAATTGGTGGGTACTTTTGGGATATCGCCGGCGGCAAAGCCGATGACCAGCAAACGCCCACGCCAAGCCAGGTTACGCACACCGGCCTCGGTGTAAAAGTCGCCAACTGGGTCAACGACGATGTCTGCGCCCGCCTTGCCCAGCAGTTCGCGCAGCCCTTCTTTTAGCGTGTCAGGCGTGACGGTGATATGTTTCTGGCGGGCGGTGTCTTCTAGCAGCAGGCCGTTTGGGGTGCGCGTAACGGTATACACCTGGGCGCCGGCATGACAGGCAATTTGCACACACGCTTTGCCTACCGCCCCATTGGCGCCGAACACGACCACGCGGTCACCGGCGGTCAGGCCCGCGCGGTCTATCAGGCCATGATAGGCCGTAAGGTGCGAGTTGATGGAGGCCACCGCGTCGGCGGGCGCCAGGCCGGCAGGGATATGAACCAGGCGGTGGGCGGGGGCGATCAGGCGCGCGGCCCATGCCCCTACAACTCCGCTGGAGACCACCGCGTCGCCGGGCTTGAAACCGCGCACCTCGCTACCAACTTCGATGATTTTTCCGGCGGCATCCAGGCCGGGGGTAAAGGGCAGGTTGGGCTTGTCTTGATAACGCCCCTGCACCAGCAAATGATCGGTAAAGTTGAACGCGGCACATTCAACGGCAATGCGTACGTCAGATGGGCCTAGGGCGGGGGTCTCGGCGGTAACAATGTCGATGGCCGGCGGGTTGCCATAGGCGGTGCATCGCAAGGCAAACTCTGGGGTGTTTTGGGTCATTCGGAAACCTGCAAGATACGACCAGCTCCGGCCGGCCATGGGTTGGCCGACCGGTGAGCTGAAAGCTAATGAAATGGCGGGCGACCGGATAGCCGCCCGCAAGGCCTTATTTGGCCAGTGCCCAGGTGCCGTCTTTAACCGTCACCAGTTCGACGCCGCGATGGTCAAAACCGCTATGGTCCTGGGGCGTCATGTTGTAAATGCCCTGGGTGCCGGGGACTTCTTTGATGTTTTCAAGCGCGTCGCGCAGAGCGACCCGGAAGGCTTCGGTGCCGGGTTTTGCGACTTTGAGTGCCTCGGGCACAGCCTTTTCCAGCAAAATGCCTGCATCCATCATGTTGCCGCCAAATGTGGCGGGTTCGGTGCCGTGCATGGCTTTATAGGCATTGATGTAGTCAAGTGCCACTTTCTTGGCGGGGTTGCTGTCGGGCACGTCGTTGGGTACAAGCATGACGCTGCCACCCAGAATGGTGCCTTCGATTTTTTTACCGCCCAGTTTGATGAACTCGTTTAGTGCCGCACCGTGGGTCTGGTAGAAGGGACCTTTGTAGTTCATGTCGGTGAGCGTGACTTGCGGCAATACTGCTGGCCCGCCCGGGGCCGCGACCAGCACGGCGTCGGGTTTGGCCGACAAAATACGCAATGCTTGGCCCGTGACCGATGTATCGGGCCGCTTGAAACGTTCGTTGGCAATGATTTCGATGCCGCGCGCTTTGGCCGCATCGGAGGCCACCTTGAACCAGGTCTCGCCGAACGTATCGCCGGTGCCAATAAAGCCGATGGTTTTGACCCCATTGGCTTTCATGTGGTCGAACAGTTTGTCGGCAACCAGGCCGTCGTTTTGCGTGGTTTTAAATACCCAGCGACGTTTTTCGTCCATGGGCAGGACGATGGCGATGGTACCGACGGGGGCCAATGTGGGCAGCTTGGCTTCGGCGACGAAGTCAAGAATGGCCATGGCATTGGGTGAGCTTGACGGCCCGACCAGCACATCGATTTTCTCTTCCGAGATTAGCTTTTTGACAACGGTGACGGTGTTGGATGGATCGCTGCCGTCGTCGAATGTGATGTATTCGACTTTCTGGCCGCCGATCTCTTTGGGCATGAGGGGCACGGTGTTCTTCTGCGGAATGCCGATGAGCGATACCGGGCCGGTGGCCGACGAAACGACGCCGACTTTAAGCTGGGCGTGTGCCGATGCGGCAAAAGCCAGACCGGCAATCAGGGCAAACAATGTTTTTTTAAGTTGCATGAGGTGTCTCCGGGTTG
Organism: Pusillimonas sp. T2; assembly: GCF_002236805.1. Lineage (GTDB taxonomy): Bacteria > Pseudomonadota > Gammaproteobacteria > Burkholderiales > Burkholderiaceae_B > Neopusillimonas. The sequence continues at coordinate 65,279 of NZ_NIQA01000005.1, forward strand.
TTGTACTACGTTGATCGGGTTGAATCAGCGCCAGACGACTGCGGTCTGTCAGGTTGGGGTGGGTGAGCCTGCTGTCTTATTGTTCGTGGGTGGCGGTAGCGTATCGACCTTGCCAGTACACCAATGGCGGGCCGTCGCGGTGGCTGAAATGCTCGACAAGACCCAAAATAATGTCGTGATCGCCGGCCTGGACCAACGTGTGGGTGTCGCACTCGAAAGTCGCCAGTGCGCCGTCAATGACAGGGAGGCCATATGCCGACGGTGTGAACGCAATGCCCTGGAAGCGCCCTTCGATGGGGCCCGTCATTTGCTGGGCCACATGACGCTGGTCGCGCGCCAGAATGTTCACGACGAAGCGGCCCTGGCGGCTGATGACCTGGTGTGCCGTTGTGCCGCGTACAACGTTCCAGCTGATCATCGGCGGCGACATCGACACACTCGAGAATGAATTGATTGTCAGGCCATAGGGCTGGCCGTCTTCAGCCAGCATCGTAATGACGGCGATGCCGGTGGCAAACCGGCCAAATGCCTGACGCAGTTCCGGTTTCTGATTAGTCGTCATCACGTTCGCCTTCCTTGTATAAAAGTCCGTAGCCCAGGCGGTCTATACAGATTTCGGCTGTCCAGGGCAGCATCAGCGCGCCACACCGGCTATCGCGGTACAGGCGCTCGAGGGGGAATGTCTTCAGCATGGCCTGGCCACCGCAAACGCGGACCGCCATGGCGCATATCTCGGCACAGTATTCCATAACTGTGTACTGGCAGGCATAGGCGCGTGAGCGTTCTTCGCGGCTGGGTCGGCGCTTGAACTCGGATGTGACACGATGGAACAAGGCCCAGGCCTGTTGCAGCTTGATATACATCTCGGCGATGGCGTGTTGTTTGGTGGGATACATGCGGCGTTTGACGTTGACGCCGGCGACATCGCCCCGCAGATAGGCTACAGAAAAGTCGAAAGCGGCCTGAGCAACACCCATATAAGTGGGGGTGAGCGTCATGAACATGTGCGGATACTGCGATGCCGCTTTGATGTAGATGCCTCGGGGCATCAGTTGGGCGGTGTCGGGTACATGCACATCTTTGAAAATAAGCGTGCGCGAGACAGTGCCTCGCATGCCCAGAGGATCCCAGTCGCCGACCACCGAAACACCAGGTGCATCGGCCGGGATGGCGATGAACAGCGTGTCGGCCAAGGTGGCATTGGGCACGTCTTCGGTACACAAGACGCCGTAGTAATTGGCATGGCCTGACAATGACGCGAAAATTTTCTTGCCATTGAGCACCCAGCCGCTGTCGCTGCGGGTGGCCGTGGTGCCAAAGGGGTGCTTGCCGGCGGCGGCGCCACTGCCTTCTGAAAATGGTTGCGAATAGATGCTGCCATTGATCATGTTGCCGTAATGAATCGCCCGGTTGTGTTCGTGCGATTCGCGCTCGGCATCGGTCAGGTCCATGGCGTCGATCATGTCGGCCGTCCAGAGGGCGTTGGCATTATGCATATTGAAGGTGTTGGCTGTATTGCCGCAGTAATAGGCAATACGGCTGGCCACCAGCGTGTAGGTGCGATAGTCGGCGCCCAGGCCGCCCAGGCGTTTGGGTACGCACAACCCCAAAAAGCCCATGGCTTTCAGGTCTTCGTAGTTTTCTGTGGGGAAACTGGCTTCACGGTCGTGTTTAAAAGCACGTTCGGCCCATTTGACGCCGTATTCGTCGACTTTAGCGATAAGGTGTTTTTGCTCGTCAGTCAGGGGCAGGCCATGAAAGTGGGCATTGCTGTCGGCAGAGTGAGCGTATTCGGCGAGGTAGCTGCTATCCATGTTGGTATCCAGTAATTGCGGTAGGTATGTGTGTTTTGGGCGTGCTTACGCGAACCGTGTCAGAAAGGTGTCGACGACCTGATTGAACTGTGCCGGGTTCTCGAGGTTGGCCATGTGTTTGGTGCCGGGCAGTGTTTCAAGGCGGGCACCCGGAATGGCGTCGGCCATGCGTTGCATGCCTTTGGGCGGCGCCTGGGTGTCGAGTTCACCCGCCAACAAGAGTGTGGGCACAGCAATGTCGGGCAGGCGGTCTTTGTAGTCGAATGTGACCAGCAGGCGCATGTAGTCGATATAACGGCTTTTTTCGATGTTGGCGGCGCTGATTTCGGCCAACTGCCGCATGTGAGTGGAGATGTCTGGCCCCATGAAGCTGGCCAGCATGTCGGGGGCGGCCTGGGCAAAGCTGTGGTAGCGAGTCATGGGTTCGGTGCGCTGTCGCAGGAAGTCTTCTTTCCATTGCGGATCGGTGCTGCCAAACCCTGCGCTGGTCGCCGACAGAATGAGTCCGGCAACCCGATGGGGGTATTGGTGGTAGAAAGCCTGTGCAACCATGCCGCCAATCGAATGACCGAGCACGATCGCCTTTGAAATGCCTGACGCATCCAGCATGTCGGCCAGTGCGTCGGCCAGCTCGGGCCAGCCGAGCATGGGCAAGGCGGGTGAGGGCCCGTAGCCGGGGGCCGTCCACGCGATGGTGTGTCGATGGCGACCAAAGTGATTGAGTTGGGGCAGCCAGACTTCGGCCGTCGAGCCCATGCCGTGCAAAAGTACCAATGGCGTGTTGCCATGGCCTGCGGCCAGCCAGGTAGGCGTCATGTTCATTGGAAAACGTCGTTGCAAAGTTGGCCTTGGTCGACCACGGTGATGCCGTCCAGGGCCACTGTGCAGTGGCGCATGGGCAGATCGAAGTGGCCCAGGGTGTGGCGTCCGGCGACATCGTTCGCGCCGGTCGAATACAGGAAGTTGCCTGCAAATGCCCGAAGTTCTGTGCCGTTGGTGTCGGCTTTGTCGAACATTTGCAGGGCGTCCCAGCGGGCTTGCGGGTTCATGCCCCACCCGACATGACTGACGGCATACGCGTCGCGATCTTGCCAGGCCGCCATGTAGCTGCGCATCAGTTCGGCGTCGAGGTTTTTGCCCTCGATGCGCGCGACATAGTCATTTTCAATGTGCAGCGTCACGGGTTGTTCGAGGTAACGCTTGAAGGTCAGGTTGACGTCGCCGATGTCCATGACCAGCGTGCCGTTGACGGTGTTGGCTGCTGGGAAAGCCAGGCAGATGCCGCCAGGCCAGTGCTGTACCAGACCGGGTCGGTCGGCGCCCCCCCAGACGCCCCCCACTTTGGCGTGATTCAGGTCGATGGTCAGGTGGGTGCCCGCAGCTGATGTGACCGTCATGACTTTGGCATTGGCCAGCATCTTGACGCCTTTTTTTACGGCGGCAGTCAGGTCCTGGTCGGTGGTCAGGCGTTCGAGTGTTTCGGGGTGCTCGTTGCTGACCATGAGTACGCGTGCACCTGAACCCAGAATGCCGGGCAGCTCGGGCGAGTGCAGCAGGCCCTCGACCGTGAGGTCGACGACGAGGCCTGGTCCCGACAAGGCCTGGATGACGGGCGCCATGTTTTGAATGACATGTGACGCACCCGTGGATCGCACGGGGACAGGCGTGTTGATGGCCAGCGACGGAACGGTGATTTGTACTGGGATGGCGCCCATGCGCGCCAGGGCCAGTTCGGCCAGTTGAACATTGATACTGCGGCTTTCGGTTTCGGTCAGCAAGCGGACAATTTCGCCGGTTTCGACCTTGCATTTGCGAAACATGATTTCGAATGCGCGAATCCATTTTTCCTGAATTTTCATCTTGGCGTGCTCCGGCTTTTTTCTATTAATAGTCTAGTTGGTCGAATAATAGCTATAGTCAGTTTTTCAGGTCAATAGTTTTATATAGAATAAGTGATTGGGGTTTTTCCTAATAAAACGACTGGTTGGACTATTATTGAGAGTGGTAGAAGCGTGGGTAAGAAGCTTTTGATGCGCGCCTTGGGGCGTGGCGTTACCGGATTCAGGCGGCTGGCGCCAATGACAGTGCGGCGGCGATAAAACGGCGTTCTTACGCGGCAAGAAGGGCGCTTCATAGTATGCTCAGAGGCTTTCAAGGATGCGTGAGCCCTTATGTCTGAAGACTTGTGTCGTCGCGATTTGCCGTTGCTGATTGTGTTGCCGCATGCGGGTGCTGCGGCTTATCAGTACGCGCCGCTTGCCGCAACACTTAATGCAGATTTCGCGGTACGTTGCCTCGAATTACCTGGCCGGGGCAAGCGCGCGCGCGAACCCTTTGTCACGGATATCGCGGCGGCCTTGGCCGACATCAACCGGCAACTTGGGGAGCTGGACGGGCAGCCCTGGGTCTTGTTCGGGCATAGCCTGGGCGCCCATCTGGGTATGGCTTTGTTGCGCGACCGCCGACGCAGTGGTTTGTCGTTGCCGTCGTTGTTTTTTGCCTCGGGTGCCGTGGCGCCGTCAGCCTACCGGGTCAGGAACGTGGCCGCACTCTCCAGCGATGCGTTCTGGGATGAGGTGCGTGCTTACGGCGGCGTGCCCGAAGTGCTGCTTCAGGATGCCGAGTATCGGTCCTACTTCGAGACGATATTGCGCCACGACATGCGCTTACTGGAGCATGCCCCGCAGTACGCGCTTACGCCCGACCGGCGCGAGCGCGCGGTCCCGGTACCCGTGCCGGTTGTTGCGCTGCGGGGTGGGGATGACCCGGCGTGTCATGCCATGGCTACTTGGCAAGACGAAACCATCTTTCCGTTGCAGCAACAGACGTTTCCCGGCGGACATTTTTATTTGTTCGATGCGTTACCGGCTGTGGCTGCTGTGGTGCGCGAGGCGTGCACCGCGCGCATGCCCGATTGACGATGGTAACGGTGTATGTGGCGCCGGTACCCGCCCAGATAGCGCCCGAATGGCTGTTGCGACTTTCTGAAGCTGAACTGGCGCGGGCCGAACGGTTTGTGCGTTTGCCTGACCGCCTGTCGTATCTGGCGGCGCATATTTTGCTGCAGGTCGCGCTCGATGCTTATTGTGCCGAGCAGGCGCGCTGGCGTTATGCCACAGACCGATACGGCAAGCCTTATCTGGTCTCGCCTCGTCAAGACATTCACTTTAATCTTAGCCATACCGATGGATATGTCGCTGTCGCGCTGTCGCGGCGCGGCCCCGTGGGCGTCGACATTGAGTCGGATACCCGCGCGGGTGCGTTGCGGGAGATGGACGCGGCCTGGCTGTCGCCCGAAGAGATTTCGGTGCTGACCGCGCTGACGCCCGAGGCCCAGGATGCGCAACGGGTGGCATGGTGGGTGGCAAAAGAGGCCCTGATCAAAGCGGTCGGTCTTGGCCTGCGCATTGCGTTGCCGACTGTTGTATTGGGCGGGAGCCCGATACAGCCGACGCGCTTGCCTGACGCTTTTGCCCAACCGCATGAAGCCTGGCAAGTCTATGTCAAAGCCGGTTTTGGCTACCGGATTGGTGTGGCCGCCTCGTTCGGGCTGAGCGGGACCCGGGCGGTAACGTGGCTGAGCACTGATCTACGCCCGGGCAGCCTGCCAATACCAATGTTTACCCCGTAGCAGACTTTCCCGCTCTGGTCGCAATCACCTGGGTCAGTTCAGATACTGACGATGCAGCGAACAAATCCATCAGCGTTACGTCGTGCCCGGTCGACTCACGAATCTTGCTGATCAGCTGCATAGCGAGTAACGAGTGCCCACCCAAATCGAAAAAGCTGTCCTGAAGTGAGCAGTCGGGCGCGCCCAGCACTTCCCGGAAAAACTGCAGCAGTGTTTGATCCAGGGACGTGTCGGCTGCTGCCGATGAGGTTGTTTTGATCGGGACCTGCTGTGTTTGGGCCGCAGTGGCTGCGTCAGGGTCAGTTAGGTCGTCGCGCAGCCAAGTACGGGTTTGCTTCATTAGCGCTGGAAGATCGTTGACAGCAATTGCGACGCGCGTAAGGCGGGTCTGGAGAACGCGTCGGAGCGCTGCCGGGCCTTCGTCAGCCCGTAAGCCGTGGTCCGGCGGTAAGGGCGGTAAACCCGCCCGACGACGGGCAGCCTCGGTCATGCCCGCACCTACCCAGTCATCCCAGTTAATGGTCACGACATGCCATGGCTGCCGAGCGGCCAAGGCGCTGGCCGCCCCATCTAAATACGCGTTGGCCGCGCTGTAGGCTACCTGGCCGAACTTGGCGGCAGGTAAAAATGACCCCAGCGTTGAGCACAACACGACAAACTGCAGGGGTTGGTTGGCTAATGCGTGTTCTATACCGTGAAGACCGGCAATTTTTGGGGCCAGTACCGTATTGATCGATGTCTGGTCGCGTCGCGCCATGACGCCACCGTAGTCCGCGACACCCGCGGCGTGAACTACCCCATGAATTGGGCCGGCGTGTTGCTGCCAGTTGTGCAGGGCCTGGGCAAAAGCCGTCTCATCGGCCAGGTCAACCGACAGATGGCTGACCCGCGCGCCAAACTGCTCAAGCGAAGCGCGCAGGTCTTGCGGCAAACTGGGTTGCCGCGTGACCAACAGCAAATGAGGTTTATCGACCCGTCGGGCTATGTCTTTGGCAAAGGCTTGCCCCACGCCGCCGGTGGCTCCCGTAATCAACACGGTGGCATGCCGGGGCAGCGGCCATGTATCTCCTTTGGGAACATCGACACGTGTTACCTGCTCAGTCCAGTATTTCCCCTGGCGTCGCGCAACGAACAGTCCCGCGCGCTCGGTTTGCAGCCAGGCATGGATGTCAGCCGCCATTGGCGTGTCGGTGGTCCTTGGCAGGTCCAGTCCGGCAAAACGGTGTTCGGGGAACTCGTGTGCCAATACCTGGAAAGCCGCGATGAGTGCCGCATGGGTCGGGTTGGCGATTTCCTCCATGCCCGTAGACGCGCCGGCATAGGTGATCAGGTCGATGTGCAGGGTAGCGGGGTGACGCTGACGAAGGGTGTCGCGCACGCGCATCAGTATGTCGCTGATGCGTTGTTGGGCCTGCAGGGCATTGTCGTCTGGGCCTGGCGTCGCCAGTATCAGCAGATGTGTGCAGTCATCGCCTACCGTGCCTGCAAGCCCGTCTGAGCTCATGGTGATGTTGACGTGGTAGTCCTTGGATCGCAGGTTGTCGGCCAGTATCTCGGCCGGGTTATCCGATTCGCAGTAAATCTGTATCGGGTCGGCGCGGACATTATCGGCGGCAGGCAAGCGGCAGAGCACCCATTGCGGTGCGTAAAACCAGTCGTCGGGGGCTGGCTTGGATTGCTTGGGCGTTGCCGACGCAGACGACGTAAGGCCCGTTTGGGGGGCGGGCCTGAAAGTTTGATGCGCCCAAGGATAAGGCGGCAGGGCAATGCGTCGGCCCGGCGCTGTATTGAAGGCCTTCCAGTCAATATCGATACCGGCCTCCCACAACTGCGCCGCACTCTGCAGATAGGCCGGCGGGTTAGGCTCGAAGGTGGTAGCTGTGGCGTTGGCCGGTGCGCTGTCCAGCGTGGGCAGAGTGACTAGCCCTTGTCCCCGCGCCAGCAGCGATAGCGCTTGCCCGGGGCCGGCTTCGATGGCCAGCGACGCGCCTTTGTCTTGTAACGTGCGTAGTCCGTCCATGAACTTTACTGGCGCCAGCATATGTTGTGCCCAATAGTCCGCAGAAACGGCCTGTTCAGGTGATATCCATGTGCCGGTCAGGTTGGACACAAATTTGCGGGTTGGACGGTTCAGTGTGCGCGTGCGCAAGAAGGCGCTTAGCCCTTCGGCGGCCGCCGTCATCGCGCGCGAATGGAATGCGTGGGAGGTGCGCAGGCGCTGAACGGCAATGCCTTGTGCCGAAAGCTGTTCTGCGACGGCGCTGACGATCTCGTGCGGGCCTGAAATTACGGCCTGTCGTGGGCCATTGATGGCCGCCAGATCGAGCATGGGGTGAAGGTTCAACACTTGGTTGACCGACGGCTCGTCCAGGGCAACGGCCAACATTGCACCGCCCGGCATGGCTGCCATAAGGCGCGCTCGCTCGGCTACGCTTTCCAGGGCGTCGTCTACCGAAAACACGCCGGCCAGGCAGGCCGCAGTGTATTCCCCCAGTGAGTGGCCCAGCATGGCGTCTGTTTTGACACCGATGGACGACCACCACTGAGCGCATGCCAGACTGATTGCAAAAATAGCGGGTTGGGCAATCCGTGTGTCTTGCCATTGCTCGGGGGTGAGATGGCCGTTGTACAGGGCGTCTTTTAAAGACAGCGATAGCAGCGGCTGCAATCGGTCGGACAAGTCTTCCAGGTGGTCACGAAAGCCTGCATGCTGATGGAACAAGGCGTGACCCATGCCTGGGTGCTGAGCGCCTTGCCCCGGCAGCAGTAGGGCGATCTTCGATGGCTTGCGCGTCGACGCTGTTGGTGTATCGACGCTTTCCAGCATCTGACGCAGTGCGGGACAAGCGTTGGACACAAAGGCTTTGCGTACTTTGAGTCTGGCGCGGCCGCGTTGCAGCGATGTAGCAACATCAGACACGCTTTCGTTCCGGTCGAGTGACGCCAGTCGTTTTGCCAGGTTGCGGGCAACTTGTGGAAGTTGTGTTGCCGTAGCGGCCGAGATCGGTACCAGTTGCCAGGCGGCTTGCGACGATGTCGGCCGGGGTGGCGCATCGGGGCCCTGTTCGAGAATGACATGGGCATTGGTGCCGCCGATGCCGAACGCACTAATGCCGGCCCGTAGCGGGCGGCCTGGGGCAACGAGTTTGCGCCCTTCGCTGACAATATCGAACCAGCGATTCGGGCCGGGGTCGAGCTTAGGGTTTGGAGTTGCAGCGTGCAGGCTGGCTGGCATGAAACCGTGATGCAGGCTGAGCGCAGCCTTGATGAAACCGGCGATGCCGGCAGCGGCGTCGGCGTGGCCGATATTGCTTTTGACGGCCCCGATCAGCAAGGGAGCGTCGCGTTTGCCGTAAACCCGGCCCAGCGCGGTAATTTCAACGGGGTCGCCCAGTGCGGTACCCGTACCGTGTGCTTCGATAAGGTCGACATCGTTGCTGTTTAGCTTGGCCGCCGACAGTGCTGCCTGGATGGCCTTGACCTGACCATCGACGCCTGGCGCGGCGAAGCTCATCTTTCGGGCTCCGTCATTGCTGACCCCAGTGCCTTTGATCACCGCATAAATGCGATTGCCGTCGCGCTTGGCTTGTGAAAGTGGCTTAAGCAGCACTACGCCCATTCCTGCGCCGGGAACAGTGCCGGCAGCGTCAGCCGAGAAAGGTCGGCAATGGCCGTCGGGTGACAGAATCATGCCGGGCTCATATGTATAGCCTTGCTGCTCGGGGTAGGTGACAGCAACGCCGCCCGCGAGCGCCATGTCGCAGCGCCCACTGCGCAGGGCATCGACGGCCTGTGAGACTGCGATCAGCGAGGTCGAGCAGGCCGACTGAACCGTGACGGCGGGTCCGGTGAGGTCGAGCCGATAGGCGACCTGGGTGGCTAGAAAGTCTTTGTCGTTGGCGGTGATGGCATGAAAGCCCGCCGACCCCTCAAGGTTTTCCCCAGCTGGGGCCAGTACTTCTTTCAGCCATGTGTTATGACCGCATCCGGCAAATACGCCCACATGACCACCGGGGACCTCGCCGGCGTCTTCGAAAGCGTTCCAAACCCCTTCCAGAAATAGTCTGTGCTGTGGATCGAGCAACTGCGCGTCGCGTGGACCAATGCCGAAAAACTCGGCATCAAACTGGTCACTGCGGCTAATGATGCCCCGTCGCGGAACGTAATTTTCATGCGTCATCACTTGTGCCGGTACACCCGCGGCCGCCAGGCTGGCCGCGTCGAAGGTATGTATGCCTTCGCGTCCTTCGTACAGCATTTCCCAGAAGGCATCCACCGAATCGGCCCCGGGGAAGCGGCATGCAATGCCGATAACCGCAATGTCGTCGGTTTCGCCATTGGAGGCATGTGCGTCAATGACGGGCTGCTGCGCGGATAACCACGTTGCCAGCCCATGAATGGTGGCGTGCTCGAACAGTACTTTTGTGGGTACGTTGACGTTGAAGGTGTCGCGCAAAATGGGCTGCATTTTGACGAGCAGCAGCGATTGTCCGCCCAGGTCGAAGAAGTTGCGGTGTCTGTCAATGCGGGCTTGGCCCAGCAGTTTGGACCATATGGGTTCAAGCGCCTGAGCCACGACATCGATCAGATTGGCGGGCGTGCGGGTTGCCTGTGCCTGTGTATCGGCGCGTTCGGGGGCGGTTGTAACGTTGTCGTTGGCTGCGGGCAGGGCAGACCAGTCTATCTTGCCATTGGTGGTCAGCGGGATGTGGTCAATGATCTGGAACCGGGTGGGTACCAGGTGCCCTGGCAGGCGGTGACTCAAGCCTTGGCGTAATGCCGCAAGGTCGATCAAGGCGCCCGTTGCAGGTAACACCCAGGCGCATAAAACAGCCTCGTCGGCGGCTGATGTAACTCCGACCAGCGCCTTGTCGATGGGAGCCAGGTGTTCGATGCTGCGTTCTATTTCGCCCGGTTCGACCCGGTAGCCCCGCACTTTTATTTGGCGATCGATACGCCCTATGAAGGTCAGAACGCCGTCGGCGTCAATGCTGACTTTATCGCCCGAATGATAGATTCGGGCGATGCCATCGGGCTGCCATGGGTCGAGGTGGAAACGTTCGGCTGTCAGGTCGGGACGATTCAAGTATCCGGGGCCAACGCCCTCGCCGCCAATGACCAGTTCGCCTTCGCCGCCTGGCGGCACCAGTAAGCCGTCCAGGTCGACGACGTAGGCGCACACATGCGCGGCTGGCTGGCCGATCGGAACCGGGTCGCTGGTGCTTGATACCAGGTGCAAGGTGGCGCATACCGAGGTCTCGCTGGGGCCATAGCCATTGAAAAAGCGCCGCCCGTCGGCCCATTTGGGGATCAGTGCAGCTGGGCAGGCCTCTCCTGCAACGATAATCGTCGTTAACGCGGGCAATGGCCGTTTGGGCAGGGCAATCAGTAAAGAGGGCGGCAGGGTGGCGATGGTAATGGCTTGGCGTGTCAGGTCGTCGAGCAGCTCTTCGCCAAAGCCGACGGCGTTGGGGTTCGGGATATACAGGGTGGCGCCGGCCCCCAGCGCCATGAAAATCTCCCAAATCGAAGCGTCGAACGCCAACGAGGCAAACTGCAGCACCCGATCGGCCGGTTGGGGGCCGATGTGATGTTGCTGGACTCGCAGCATGTTGGCCAGCCCCTGATGGCGGGTGATGGCGCCCTTGGGCTTTCCGGTCGAGCCCGAGGTGTAAATCAGATAAGCAGGCCAATCGGGCGAAATGACAGCGGGTGAGACCTGTGCATTTAAAGCCGGCGTCTCAGGGGGCGGCAATGTGTCGAAAATGATCGGTTGGGTGCTGCGCCCGACGGAGCCTGCGTGGTCGGTCAGTCCGGACTCGGTGACTCGCCAGTTGGCTTGGCTGTCGTCAAGAATCATGGCGACCCGGTCGCTTGGGTAGCTGGCGTCGATGGGGATGGCCATGCCACCGGCTTTCATAATGGCCAAAAGGGCCACGACTGCACGGGCGCCACGGGGCAGATGCAGGGCAACCGTGTCTTTGGGGCGAATGCCTTGGGCCTGTAGTTCTGCGCACAGGGCATTGGTGGCGTGCCTTAATGCGGCATAAGACAATGTCCCGTCGTGTGCGTTTATGGCTGGGTGGTCGGGGATCACGTCGGCCCATTGGTCGACTTGTTCCGGTGCCATGGTGGCGGGCCGTTTCGTATCGGGGCCGTGGGTTACGGCCAGCCGGGAGGCAAGCGTCTCGGCATCGTAAAGCGATAGCGTGTTCAGACGCGCCTCGGGTTGTGTGACCATGCCACGCAACATTTGATGCCAGTGTTGAAGCATCGCCTGGCCCACACGATCGGTTAGACGTGAGGCGTCCCATGCCAGTGTCAGGCCAGCGTCGTTGCCTGTCGTCATGATGGCGGTGACGGCAAAATTGGTTTGCTCCAGCACGGCGCTGACCGACACATTAAGCTCACCAGCGACCAGATTGTCGGGACGAGGGTAATTCTGTACCAGCAACAGCGTATCGAACAAAGGGCTTGCAGACGTGCAGCCTGCCGATTGCAAGATGTCCTCAAGGCCGATGAATGCATGGTCTGCGCGGTCAAACGACTGTTGCCGCAAGGCGTCAAGCAGTGTCCGCAGCGTCATGTCGGGGTGCATGTCGGCCCAGACGGGGACCGTATTGATGGTCATGCCAACCAGGGCGTCTGCGTTCGGAGTTGCGGGTGGTCGGTGCGCGAATGTAATCCCGAACGTGACGGTGTTGCTGTACTGATAGCGGCGCAGCAGCATGGCCCACGAGGCTTGTATCAACACCCCCAACGGAACGCCGTGTTGTCGGCACATGGCGCCCAGCGCATCGCGCATGGCGGGGTCAAGAGTGACCTGGCTGTGCTGTTGTGCTTTGGCGGGCGCGCTGGTGCCGGTTGGCTGCCGGCCAATCAGGGTGGGTGTCGCGTCGGCCAATTTTTGGGCCCACCATTGGCGGGCGGCTGTTGCATCGAGCGCGTCCCAATGCCTGACGAAGTCGGCCCAGTCTGGTGCCTCGGGCAAGCTTGCGGCTTGCCCTGTTGACATGTGGCGGTACAGGGTCATCCACTCTTGCATCAATATCGATACTGACCAGCCGTCCACAATAAGGTGGTGGCAGCTCCAGATCCAGTCGTAGTGCTGCTCGTCACGCCGAATCAGGTGCATGCGCATGAGCGGCGGCTTATGCAGGTCAAAGCCTTTGCGTCTATCCGCTTGTATCAAGGCGTCGAGATAGCTTTGCGCTGTCGCTGGTTCGATACTGCGCCAGTCGTAGTCATGCCAGGGCAGCTCGGCGCTGGCGGCAATATGTTGGAACGGCTGTTCGCTCGCGTCGAAATCGAAACTACAGCGTAGTGCGCCATGTCGAGCCAGCAGTTCAGCCCAGGATTTCTTCAGCGTTTGGGTGTCCAGCGGGCCGGTTAAACGGAAGTGAATCTGGTCGAAATAGGTGTCGGCGTCGTGCAGGCTATGAAGCAAAATGGCATGTTGTAGCGGCGTTACCGGCAGCCGCGTCGCCGGATCGTCGGCATTTTCATCGTTGTCAGCAGGTTCGCGATAGCCGCAGGCATGTGCCAGCCGGGCAATGGCAACCGCGAGCGCATCCATAAGGGCCGCCGCCGCGGCGTCGCTGTCCGGCCCTGCCGCGTAATTGATGGCTAAGCGCAGTCGGCCCGCCACAACGCCGGCGTTCAGCTCTATGCGGTGACTACGTGCCAGGTTGGCTGCAATCGTTGGTCCGGTGTCGGCGTCTACGGGTTGGAAGGCAGCCTGTGTCCAGCCATCGAGTACTCCGACGTAGTTAAGGAGCACATCGGCGGGCGGCAAGGCGGCTAGCGCTGCGGCCGCCGCCGGGTTGTCACCGTACCGCAGCAAGCCGTAACTCAGGCCGTCGTGCGGGCACTGTGCCAAGGCCGACTTCACCTGTGCTGCCATGAGGGCAGGGTCGGTTTGAGCAGGCAGCGTTAGCGGAATGACTGACGTAAACCAGCCTACGGTCTCTGTAATGTCGAGGTCATCGATGGGCATGCCCCGACCATTGCGCTCAAGATCGACTCGTAGCACGCGTCCATGTTGGCTGGCATGCGCCATGGCGAGCGTTGCAAGCAGGGCTTCGTCCATGCGCAAGCCCAGCGCTGCCGGTACTTTGCGCAACAGATGTTGCGTCAAGGCGGGTGGCAGTTCGTGTACATGACTGCGGGCGTCGGCTTCGATGCCGGGGCTGGCCGGCAGCGCCGGCGCCAGACGGTCGGGTGCGGGCGATAGCGAATTTACCCAGAAAGACAGGGCGCCCTGAACTTCGGGGCGTTGGCTGTAGGCCGCTAGTGCTGCTGCCCAGCGACGGTACGGTGTGCCATGGCGATGCAAGGCCGCCGGGTAGCCGTGTACCAGCGACTCGTAAGCGTTTTGCAGGTCGCGCAGCACAACTTGCCACGATAAGACATCAACGCACAGGTGATGCACCGTCAGCATGAGTTGGTGGTCAGTGGGGAATGCGACGGCGGCAACGTTCAAACCCGAAGCAGGGTCCAACCGGGTTTGAGCGTTCTCTAGCGCGTGTTTGCGTTGCTCTGCCCAGTCGGCATCCGGCATATTTGCCGGACGTGTCAGTACTTCAAAGTAAGGCGCGGGTCGATGCGTCGGGATGGTGTACTGTGCTGCTGGGCCCGGGGTCCCGATAACTTGCAGTCCAAACACTTCGTGACACTTGATCACTGCATCAAGGGCTGCTTGCAGCGCGTTCAAATCGACGGGGGTCGGCAGCGCAATAACAACGGCTTGATTAAAGTGTTGCCAGGTGCCGCGCATTTCGCCTTTGAACCACGCCAGTATTGGTGCGGCCCAAACGGGCCCGGTGGCATCGCCGCTCTCGGCCGTACGTGTTTGCGCCATCGCATTTTGGGCAATAGCGCGTACGGTCTGGTGTTCGAAAATGGTTTTCGCAGATAAGTCCAGGCCCGCGCGTCGGGCGCGTGAAATGACCTGAAGGCTGCTGATTGAGTCGCCGCCGAGATCGAAGAAATTATCGTCAGGCCCAATCGCGGTACGCTGTAGAACTTCGCCAAACAAGCGGGCTACCAGTCGTTCTTCGTGGCTATCCAAGGGGACGGAAGCATGGGTTTCGGGGGCCTGCGCGATCTGCACGGCCAAGGCTCGATAGTCGGTTTTGCCTTGGACGGTACGCGGTAGGGCGGCCAGTGAGAGGATCTGGTCGGGGATCAGCACGTCGGGCAGACGATTCTTCAGCAGGTCTTTCAAGCCGGAGGCGGAGCGGCCGCTGATGAACGCAAAAAGGCTGTTGCGTTGTCCGGTGCGATGCACAACGGCGGCCGCTTCGGTAATGCCATCAATTTGTAGCAGCGCGTTTTCCAGCGTGGCCGGTGCGACACGAATACCGCGGATCTTGACTTGCCGGTCGCGTCGACCCAAGCACCATAGATTGCCGTCCAGGCTCATGCGGCCCAGGTCACCGGTGCGCAGCGCGTTTAAGGGTGTCAGTTCGCCTTTGGTGTCCGGAAGGTGCATTAACGCTTTGCCGCGTACGCGGATCTCGCCCAGGCATAGCGGTGGTACGGGCTCATTGTCGGGCCCGACGATGTCTATTTCTACATTATGGATGGGTGCGCCCAGGGGCAGGGTCGACCAATCGGCCGGCACCTGGGTGACTTCAAAGAAACTTGCCGATACCGTCGTTTCAGTCAGGCCATAGCCGCAAAGCAGCGTGCAATGTGGCGCACGCGCCAGCCAGGTGCGGGCAGCCTCTGCCTGCACCGCTTCGCTGCCAGTGATCAGTAACCGCAAAGTGGGGGGCACGTGACCGCCGCCAACCAATAGTTCGTGAACCCAGGTGTGCCAGTAGGCCGCGGGCAGGTTGGCCACACTGATGGCTTGCGTTACTAAAGCTTGTGTAAAAGCCTCGAGATCGCGGGTATGCGTACGGCCCAGTTGTACTAGTGTGGCGCCGGTCAGCAGGCTGGGGACGACCTCTTCAATGAATACGTCAAACGACGGAATGGCAAATTGCAGTACCCGATCTGCGTCACGCAGCCCGAACCGCTGGCTGATATCGAGCGCATGATTCAGCAGACTTTCGTGCGTGATGAAGACGGGCTTGGGTTGCCCGGTAGACCCCGAGGTAAAGCACACATAGGCTGCCTGATCAAGGGCGTTCTTTATCGGCAGTGTTTCAAGCGCAGGCGGGTTTGCGAGTGCCGTCGACAAAACTGACTCGATGCTGGCACAAGCCAGGGCGTCTGTATGGACTGCATCGAGGTCAGGGCTGTCGGAGCCGGTCAGGATCAGGTCGATACTGACGTTGCGTACCCGCTCGGCGATGGCTTCAACAGGTCCAGTCGTCGGTAAAAATACAGCATGGGCGCCAATACGCCAGATGGCCAGCAGCGCCGGGGTCAGTTCTGTCAGGCGCGGGACACAGAGCCCGATGCCAGACCGATGTCCAAGCCCCCGGGCCGTTAGCGCGCGGGCGATGTCATGCGTGCGTGTCAGAAGGTCCGCGACCGATAGGCTCGTGGTCGCATCTTCAATTACGCAGCGATCAGCGGGTAGGGTGTGAAGGCTCCGATTGATCAGGGCGTCGACGGACTCGTTGGGCAGCGCTGTGACGGGACCTTGCCAACGAGCCACACGGATAGGTTCTGGCTGGGGTGTGCCAGCGGTCTGACAACATAAATCGACGTACTGCCGCAAAAATTCGGCAATGGTTTCGGGCTCGAAAAGATCCGGGTCGTATTCCAGATGAGCGACATACGGAAACGCCGGGTCGGTCGAACGTTCGATGCTCAGGTTCAGGTCGACCTCGGGAGCGAGCGGTGTCGATGGCAGAACGGTAATGTCGATGCCCGGCAGTTTCGGGATATCGAGTGCCTGCGCCTGCAATACAAACATGGCCTGGAATAGCGGGTTGCGGTTCAGGTGCCGGCGCGGGTTGAGTGCGCTGACGATCTGGTCCAGCGAAACCGGCGGACGTGCCAGCGTGGTCAGCAGTGTGTGCTTGATGACGTTGACGCGGGCGGGCAGCGCGTCTTCCGGCTCGAACTGCAGTCGCAACGGCAGCGTTCGGACCATAAACCCCACCATGTCTTGCTCTTGACTTGTCTGGCGCGTAGACACCGGGCAGCCAATGACGATGTCGGCGTCACCACTCCAGCGCTGTAACAGCTCGGCGTAGGTCGCCAGATACACCATAAAGGGAGTGACGCCCAGCGATCGGGCAACCTGGGTCAGGTCGGCGGATGCAGGGAGTGGCCGACTGATCATGGCACCTTGGGTGCCCCGCTCTGCTGGTCGTGGGTGATCTAGCGGCAGATTGATTTCGGCGGGTGCGTCTTCAAGTATTTTGCACCAGTCGGCCAAGGCCTGGGCATCGGGGGCAGTTGGGGCAGACTCGTGTAGCCGGTCGGCAAACTGTAGCGCTTTACCAATGGTCTGGCTTTGCAACGCGGCAAAACAGTCATTGATGACAATGGCCATCGATGTCCGGTCAGCAATGATGTGATGAATTAAAAAGGTAAGTTGATTGTGCTTGCCCAGAGGTTGAAGCATGACCCGAAACAGTCGGTCGGTGGGTAAAGTCCGAGGCGTTTCTGCGGTACAGCGTTCCAGTGCGGGTAGCGTCGAGTTAAGTGTCAGCCACGGCGTGTTGTCTTCTTCGACCAGTTGCGCGGACAAAATACCGTGTTTATCGACAACTGCGGCGACGGCACGGCTCAGGGCGTCGGTGTCAATCGGGCCACGCAATTCGAATGAGGCCTGCAGCACGAACCCTTGAGCGTTTTGGCTGAGCTTGTCCAGAAACCACAATCGCACTTGCTCTGGATTTAGCTTGAGTTTTGTTGTGGCTTGAGTGGCGGTAATGTGTTTCCCGGGCTGTGGGCCCTCGGGCAGCGACTGCATCATGAAGCTCCGTAGGTGGCGTTACGCCGCTCGTGCAGGTAAGCCGCCATTTCGTCGATGGTGGGGTGCCCAAAGATTTCGCCAATGGGCAGGGTCAGGCCAAAGGCGGCCTCAAGGCGTTCGTGTAGTTTTACGGTCAGCATCGAATGCCCGCCATAGTCAAAGAAACTGCGGTCGCGTTCGATATCGTCACGCTTAAGCAGCGCTTGCCAGCACGCTTCCAGAAAATCGCCAATATCACTTTCGTCATCTAAGGCGTACTGGATAGAGGGGGTGTTGGCGCGGGTTTCTGTGACCAAGTCTATTGGGTCGTTTGTCTCAAGCGCCAGTACTTCAGCGCTGGCGGGCGTTTGCGGCACATTGGCGGTCGGGTCCGGTAAGGCTGACCAGTCGGTTTTGCCGTTGGCGTTGAGTGGCAAGGCGTCTAAAAAGATCCAGCGCCCGGGCAGGTAGGCGGTAGGAAGCCGCTGTTGTAGCCACTGTCGCAAATCGTCGTCGGTGGTGTCTTGGGTGAGTCGTACGACCCACGCTACGATTTGCTTGTCGTTGTGGCTGTCGGGGCGCGTTCCCACAGCTGCCTGCGAAACGCCGGGATGCGCGCGCAGGTTGATTTCGATTTCTTCAGGGTCAATGCGTTGCCCACGAATTTTGATCTGGCGATCTTTGCGGCCCAATATCCATACGTGCCCGTCATGATCCATCCAGGCCTGGTCACCGGTGCGGTAGGCCCGGCAGGTGGCGCCAAAAACCGATGTTGTTTGAAATGCTGCGGATAGTGTCTGTGCGTGCCCGTGATAGCCGTCGGTAACCTGGGGGCCGGCAATCAAGAGTTCGCCGGGCATGCCGCACAGTACCGGTCGGCCAGCCTCATCGACGATAGCCAGTTGGTTGCCGGCAATGGCCTTGCCCAGTGCGCCGGGCTGCAAACCTGGGCGGTAGCGGGCCAAGGTAGCCGTGACTGTAGCTTCGGTGGGGCCATAGGCAATGTCGACTTGCCCCTGCTTTGACCAGGCCAAAAGGGTAGGTTCCGGGCAAATCTCGCCGCCGACAATCACGTGCCGCAGCGAAGGGTGGGGCTGTGCAGGCGTGGCATGCAGCACTGCGGCGGGTACTTGCATATGAGTGATGGCATGGCGTTCGATCGCCTGGTTCAGCGAGTTGCCCGGCATGACATCGTGCTGCGGCAATACCACCAGATGGGCACCGCAGGCCCAGGCCATGGCGATGTCCGACAGAGCAACATCGAATGCAGGCGCTACGACTTGCAGTATGCGGTTGCCCGGTGCCAGCGTGTAGTGGGTGGCAAGACTCTGCCCCAGCCGGATCAGCGCGTCGTGACGCACCGGCACGCCCTTGGGCTTGCCGGTCGAGCCCGATGTGTACACTATCGCGGCGACCGGGTTGGCGGGTATTGCCGTATTGGCGGTGTCCGGGAAAGCAGGGTTTTGCTGGGCGGCAATGCCTTCTTTGACGAGGGCTAGGCCGTCGAGGGCCGGGTCGTCCAGCCACAGCGTTACCCCGGCGTCTTTGACGATGAAATCAATGCGCTCTGTTGGCCATAATGGGTCGAAAATGACGACGGTGGCGCCGGATTTCCAGAGGGCCAGGAGCGTTGTGAGCCATCGGGTTGAGCGCGTTGCGCACAGCCCAGCGACGGCCGGTGTGCCGTAGGCTTTGCGAATTGCCTCGGCCATTTGATCGGCCTGCGTATTCAATTGTGCCGCAGTCAACTGACTTAAGTCATCACTGGTAAGAATCAGGTCAGGGCAAGATTGCGCCAGGGTCGTGATCAGGTCGTTTAGTCGTAGCGATGTTGCCGGTACGGCATCTGCCATGCCCGACAGCGCCAGGTGATGGCGCATGCCCGTACCCCAGGGCGACGCGCTCGAGTTCCCGTTTTCAAAGTGCGCTGCCGTGGCAGCCTGGTTTAGCAAGTGTCCCAGAAGGTCGGCCAACGTTCGGGCAAATGTGCCCTGAATCCGTCCGCTGTCATATTCAATGTCGAATGTGGTGCCGTTGTCGCCGTCGGCCCTGATGATCAGTGCAATGTCGACGCGGGCCTGGGTGGCGCGTGCTTGCCCCAGGCATTCGACCGCCAGTCCGGGAATATCCAATGTCCAGTCGAAATCTTGTTCGGGGACGATCATGACTTGCAGGTCGTCGCCGTCATCGTCAAGCCCTTTCCAGCCTTGATCCTGAAGCCAGAAAGTCGGGACGTCCTGGAACTCGATCGCCTGCAGAAACTGCTGACGTATGGTGTCCAGGGTTTGAGCGTGCGATGTTGCCTGCGCTGTCGCATCGAAACGCCCCAGCACCGTGTTCGCTAAAAAGCCGACGGTGTTCTCCCACTCCGGGCGATGTCGCCCGGCCTCGGGAAAGCCAATAATCACCGGGCCGTTCTGTGTGTTGAACTGCTGTAGCGCGACGGTGAGTGCATACAGGCCGATGATAAAGGGCGTGACATGTTGAGCGCTCGGTGCATGGTGTGAGCCCGACAGCCGAGCGACGGCCAGTCGCGCCAATGGGCCGCCCCGTTTGACGCCGCGGGCAACGGGTGGACAGCGCGGGCAGGCGGCTGCGGCCAGGTAGTCGCGATAGGCCCCCAGCTTTGAGGAAATGTCCGGCATCAGCGCCGACTGCTCGCGGGCTACATCGTCAATGCCGGCGGGTGCGCTGGCAGGCAATATGGTGTGCCCCGGCGATGACAGGTATATCTCGGCCAGGTCGCGTGTCAGTCTTTCGCTGGACCAGCCGTCTAGCATCGCGTGGTGGGCCACCATAAACAGATAAGTTGTATTGTTGGCGGCCGTGCAAATGTCGACCCGGATCAAGGGTTCGTCGGGCAGCGAAAAGGGGATCTGCGCCAATTGGTCACGATACGTCCGCGCCGCCTCATCATCCATGGCTGGGTCGTGACGTACGGTAACGGGTAGTACAGTGCCCGGAGGCAGGGTCAGTTGTGACCACTGCCCCAGCTCAAGCACCAGGTGAGTGCGCAGGGCGGCGTGGCGGTCAGATAGTTTCTGTAGGGTTCCAACTAACAGGGCCACGTCGGGGACGTTGTCGAAACGATGCGCAATCGCAAGGTTATAGGCAGTACGGCTCGGGTTAGCTACGTATTCTCGAACCAGCCATTGCTGGTTAAACGTGAGTGGCGCGCGTTGCGGCTGGGTCGCGGGCAGTGGCTTTGGCGGTGTTTCTGAGGGTGGGGCTGCTTTGGCGCTTGACTGTAGCCGCACGCCTAGATGGCGCAAGCGTTCGGCAATACCGGAAAGAGTAGGGGTTTCGAACAGCCACCGAGCCTGCGCGGTCACGCCTGTCGCACGCTGTAGCGTGTTCATGGCCATAATGGCTTTTAAAGAGGTCCCCCCCTGGTCGAAGAAGTGGGCGTGACGGTGAGCGATTGAGCGTCCTAATACGCTTGACCATTGCTGGGCAAGCATGCGTTCGATGTCGTCTTGCGGCGCTTCGTGTGTGACCTCGCTTTCGGAGCCCTGGCTGTCGATGGCCAACTGGGCTATACGTGCATCGTCGGTTTTACCGGTTGGGCCGGCCGGCAGCGTGTCCAACCATATAAACCGTGTCGGGATTGCGGCGCGCGGCAATCGGCTTTGCATCCACGCACGAAGTTGCGCCTGATCAAGTGGGGCACGCCCAACGACGGCGGCCGCCAGCCAGGGTCGGTCGTTCGGGTCGACCAGTACGACACGGCAAGCATCGATGCCGGGGTACGCACTCAGGGCGGTTTCGATCTCGAGTGCGTCGATACGCACACCCTCGAGTTTGAACTGACGGTCTTGGCGGCCAAGCAGCACGGTGGGACCCTGCGGTATTTTTATGGCCGAATCGCCGCTTAAAAAGGCGCGCTGCCCGCCGAAGGCCGGTAAGGCGCAAAAGCGCTGCTCGGTCAGTTCGGGCGTGTCGAGATAGCCTTCTGCAAGGCCGATACCACTGATGGCGAGTTCTCCGGGGAAGCCGTCGGGCACGGCATGGCCAGTGCTGTCGACGAGGGCCATTGCCATGCCGGGCAAGGGCTCGCCGATATCGCAACGGGCGCCCATAGGTCGTCGCATTTCGGCCCAGCTGGCGTCAGCGGTGACTTCGGATGATCCATAGATATTGATCAGACGGCAGTCAGGTAATCGGTCGAGCAACTGGCCTGCGAGCGTAGGATGCAGTGACTCGCCGCTACTGGTGCAAAGCCGCAAATGTCTTAATTGGATGTCGATATTATCGACATGCTCCAGCATCGCCTGCAGTAGGGTGGGTACGGCTACCAGACGCGTCACCCGGTGCTGATCAATCAGGTGAGCCAGAGCAACAGGGTCAGTGGCGATGTCATCCGAGGCGATAGCCAAGGGTATGCCGGCGCATAGTGGGCCGAGCATTTCGGCAAATACGTCAACAAACCCAGGGGATGTTTTCAGGCAGGCGATATCGTTAGGCTGTGCAGGAAACGTTTGCCGATACCAGCGCAGCCGGTTAAGCAGTGCGCTTTGCGTGCAGACAACGCCTTTGGGTGTGCCGGTTGAGCCCGATGTAAAGGCGATGAAGGCGGTAGGTACAGCGCCTGTCGTCGGCGCCGGCGCGGTGCCGGACTCGGGCGTTGTAGAGGGTATTGCCGGATGAAGGATAGCGACGTTGTCCCCGGTTGGGGGCGGGTTGTCGGGGGGCGCGATAATGAGCGCCGGCCGAGCGACTGACAAAATGTGTTGTTGTCGCTTTGCGGGGTGCGCTGGGTCGAGCAAGATCATGACGCCACCGACCTTCAGGCACGCGAGTACTGCGGTGACCAAGTCGCTTGAACGAGGTAGCCAAAGGGCGACTTTGCAACCCAAGTAAAACGAAGGGTGGTTGGCAATGCGCATCGCCAGTGCATCAATCCGGCGCACCAGCTCGGCATTTTCGATGGCGTGTTCGCCATCGATCAGTGCGATTTGGCCGGGTTTCGCCATCGCCTGTTGCATGAAGTCATCGAAGACGGTTGCTTCGGCATTATCTGATAACGCTGTGACGACGGCGTACTGCTTGGTCGACAGTGCGCAAGCGCTGACTGGCGCCGTTTGGTTTTGAGGCTCAAGGGCCCACTGCACCAGGGTCGACCACGCTTGCACAAGTATTTGGGCGAAGCCCTGAGGAAACTGCCCTGAGCGGCATTCGATTACTGTGTCGAAGCCGTCATTCTCAATAATTTCAATGACAAGGTCGGTCCGTGGGGTCGCCATTGGCAGTGGCGATGCCTGGGCCAGGGTGACGTCGAGCCGAGGCAGAACATTGAACATGATTTGCGCCAAGGGCGGTTTGCCCGGCTGGCGCTCGGGTTTGACCGTCTCAACAATGTGTGCAAAACCAAGGTTTGCGTGCGCAAGGTCTTGTGCAACCTGTTGTTGCAGGGCGAGCAAGGCGTTTGGGAATGTCGCGTGAGGGTCTGGGTGGCAGCGCAGGGGCACTAGGTCGCTCAGGCAGCCGACAACATGTTCGGCGCCCGGTCGGTTTCTGTTGGTCAGCGTAGTTGCAATAACGACTTCGGCCTGGCGTGACAGGCGCAACAACACATAAGTCAGTGCCGTCAGAAAGAAAAAATAGGGCGTGGTCTTAAGTTGATGGCAGGCGCTACGCAGTCGATTGGCTTGTTCCGCGCTTAGCGTGGCCCGAAAGGCATCGTAAGGTGTTTCGCAGTCGTGCTTGAATAACGTGACCGGCGCCTGGAAATAGGCGGGTGCGTTTTGCAGCCGTTCGCGCCAATAGGCTTGCAAGGCTTGTGTCTCTGCGGCTTTGGCCGGCCTTGCGGCCGGACTAAAGTCGCGGGGTTGCAAGGGGGCTGGCGTTGCGGGCGACATGCCCTGCAAGTGTTGTATGAGCTCATTGGCCAGCGTTTGAATACCGAACCAGTCGCAGATGGCATGGTGCATCAGCCACACCACGCCGCAACATTGCTCGCCCTTGATAATTGGAAAAATGCGCCAGTTATCATTCAAATTGATAGACAGGCTTTGCGATGACATCAGGCCGTGCAGTTCGGACGCTGAAGGCGCGAGCAGTGGCGGGCCGAACTCAAAGGTGACTTGGGCAGGAGGGATAACCTGCGCATAGATGACACCGTTCTGGGGCTCGTGCCGCGTACGCAGCGCTTCGTGTCGCAAGACCAGGGCCTGCACAGCCTTGTTTAATTGCGATACGGTGCACGGCTGGAAAAACTCTAAATGCAGGCCCAGGCAGTTCACCAGCGCATTGCCTTCCAGAGACTCCTGCAGCCACATGCGCTGCACCGGGCTCGCGACGGCCCAGGGTGTTGCGCCGTCTGGCGTGCCGTGCGTGTCGTGCTGTTTAAGCAGGCCTTTTTTTTGCAGCAAGGCCTGCAGTGCCTGGTGGTTTTGTGATGAAAGCTGCTTCATGGGGCCAATGCGTCGGGCGGCGGTTCAACGCCGTCTATCACTTGGCTTAAATGGGCGATGACGGTGTCAAAGAGTTCGAGGTCAGTGGTCTGCTTGCGCAGGTAGTGAGCCAATGCGTTCGGAGTTGGGTGCTGGAATATGGCCGCGACCGGAATTTCGGTGAAAAACCATTCTGAAAGCTGGGCCGCCAATTGGGTGGCTTTTACCGAGTCGCCGCCAACCAGAAAAAAGTCGTCGTCGACGCTGGGTGTGCCGATGTCGATGGCTGCGGCAATAAAGCTCGCAATACACGGCGCTGCCGGGTCGTTGGTGGTGGCCTTGGTTTGCAGTGTGGATTGACCTAAACGTGCGAGATCAAGCAAACCTTCGGAGGTGCGCGGCGCCCCTTTTGTGCTGTAAACAGGCATCCAGCGTGCGGCCTCATGAGCGTCGGGCAGGCAGACTGCGCCCGCATGAGGCGCCCAGGCAGACGGTTCGAGCATTGGTGTTGCCGGGCGGATGGTACGCCAGGCGTTTTGAGGGTGTTGGTCGTCGAGGCCGGCGCAAATGACGCCTCCGGGGGCTGATAATGCCCACTGGATGATGGCGCGCCCGGCTGTCGGCTGGACGGGAAGTAAGCCGTCGTTGGCCAGTAGTGCTGCGTTCGTGCGTGCCCGGCTTAGACCGGTGTCGTCCCAAGCAGAAAAAGCCACGACTGTCGGGGCGGGCCCCGCGCTTCGTCCGGCCTGTGCCTGGGCGATAAACGCCGCCTGCTGCGCAGCATAGCTTTTGATGCGCGCCCCGTTGACGCCGGCCACCGAGCTGACGACCAGCAGCTTTAGTTTGGCTTTGTCGCATGCCAGGGCGTTTAGCGCGTTTAGCGTGCCCGTCGTGGCATCCAGGCCAGTCTGAAACTGCGCGTCGTCCCAGTGTTCGTCGCCCGATAGGTCGACGCCGGCGGCATGCACAGCACCTTGCAATACTGTACCGCTCAGGCGCTCGGCCTCGTTGACTTCGTTGCTAAGTGCCTGGGCGTCTGACACATGGGTGTACCTGACCCATCCTCCTTGGCTAAGCCGATCAAGCCGTTGCTGTTTTTCTGCTGACAGTTGTGTGGCGGGCGTTGTCCCTGTGACGATCAGGCTTGCTCCCAGCGATTGGAGCGCCAGGCAGCATTGTTCACCGACGCCGCCCAGCCCCCCGGCGACCAGCCATAGCTCCGATTCCGAAGGGGGTCTCTTGGGTGGCAGCTCGGTTATTGGATTGAGCCTGGGCGCCAGAAACTGCCCTTGGCGCCAGGCCAGCAGCGGTTCGAAATGTGAAGGCGCGCTGAGCGCTGTCTCGGCCTGCGCGATAGGGGGCAAGTCGACCAGCGACCAGATAACCGGGTCTTTGGCAAGGTTGAAGCTGCCAACAAGACCCGAAAGCGTTGCGGCTTCGTCGTCGATGGCGTCTTCTGGCCCGCTAAAAACACTTTTGGTGGCAACAATACGAATGTGCCACGGGCCGTTGCCCTCTGGCGTATCGTCTTCGCGTATGGCGTGGGCGAAGGCTTGCAGAAGGTCGTATGTCGACCCTTTGCGCAATGCGCTGTCTTGTAGCCGTGGGCGCAGATCGATAACGAGTAATTTTTGAGTGGCGGCGGCAAAGGCGCCCAGCAAATGTTGCAGCGGGTTGTTCTGTGCCGTGTCGGGCGCAACGATGACGTATGCCGTGACCGGCAGCGTTTGGCGGTGGTCGTGTACTGGCGCCCAGACTTGACGATGAAGTGCAACGCGATGTTGTTGTGCAGCCGCCAGGGCTTGCAAACGGGCCAGTGTGGTATTGAAGTGACCGGCTTCGAATTGTTCGCGTAGCTCACGCTTTACGATTTTGCCGATAGGCGTCCGCGGAAAATCGGCGGATTTCAAGGGTACAAAATGGTCGGCTGATATGGCGTGTGTTAAACGCAAGGCGTCGCGCATGGCCCCGATAACAGCCGATACAACCGGAGGGGTGTCCAGCCCCGATTCAGGGTAGGTCGAGAAGAACACGGCGATTTCTTCGGTGCTCGCCCCTGGCGGCCTGACTGGTACAACAGACAGGCAGGTCGGGTCGACGCCGGAAACTTTTGCCAACGTGTTTTCCAGCTCGTGAGCAAAGACGGTCACTCCCCTGACGTTCAGGGTGTCTTTTAAACGCCCGGTCAGGTATAGCTGGCCGTCGGCGATAAAACCTGCATCACCGCAATCAAACCATTCCGATCCGTTAACGCGCGCGCTATCGGGGGGTAAACCGAAATAGCGTGTCAGAAGCTGGGGTGAGCAGATCTGGATTTGACCGATCTCGCCTTCGGTAAGTGCCTGGTTGTCGTCGTCTACGACGCGGATTTTTGCGCCGGGAACTGCCGGCCCGAGGCTGCTGAAGGCCCCGATGGTGCTGCCCAAATGCCCGCAAGAGATAGCGGCGCAGGTTTCCGACATACCGAATGTCGGGACCATCGTGCTGGCCCGCATGCCATGTCTTGCCAGTTCGTTCACACATTTAAGCAAGGCCAGTTCATTGACGGCCTCGCCGCCGTTGAAGATGTGCCGCAAGCTGCTTAAGTCGTATGTTCGAGAGGTGGCGCGCGCAGCCCGCCCCAGAAGTTCGTAGACAAAGTTGGGCGACCAGGTGATGCTGACTCTGCAGGCGTCGACCAAGGCCAGCCAGCGCTCGGGCTTGCCCAGAATGTAGCCAATGTCGGCATGAACTTGGTTCGCACACAGTGCGGTCGCACCCAAAACGACGAAGGCCAACCCCCCGATATGATCGCGAGGCATCCAGTTCAGGAACACGTCGTTGGTCGTGGCTGCGCAGCGTTGGCGCTGCACGCCGGCCACCATGCTTAACAACGCACGATGACTTTGCATGACGCCTTTGGGCACACCGGTGCTGCCGGATGTCATGATGATCAGGGCGATGTCGTCGGGTTGGGCAGTGTAAATACGTGCCTGGCTAGCCTGCGTTTTTAACAGGGCTTTTATGGTGACGACGCACTGTGCGCTGAATGCCGGAATGTGTGCGCGTTGCGCGGCTGAGGCATCGTCGATGAGCAATATGGGGCCGTCTAAAACCTGGCTCACCGCCTGAAGCCGCTGGTAGGCGGTGTGGTCAGCTTGCGCGTCGGGCAGTTCGATGGCACTGGCATACAGGCCACCCAGAATAGCGGCCCACAGGCCGGTAATGAGCACTTCGGCATCGTTGCTGGCAATCAGCAGCGTGTCTGTGGGTTGCAGCCCGGCGTGTTGTAGCCCGGCAAGCACACATTGGGCCTGCTGAAAAAGTTTGGGGTAGCCAATACGTTTGACCTGGCCGTCGGGCAGGTAAATGACAACCTCGCCGGTCGATGTCGCGGCGCGTTGGATGGCCTCGGTACAGGTGGCTGGCAGGTCATTGGGCCAGACAAGCGGCCCGCCGTCGCTGATGGCCGGCTGGTTGCTACGTGACTGACCAATGACGGACGGGACAGGCGTGTGCTCGTCGGGCGTTTCGAGTGCGTTGTCGGCATAAATTGGCCCCAACGAAATGCGGGTGCCGATGGGTCGGGTGAGCGTGATGGCAACGTCTTGGGTGCCATTTTGTTGCACAAGCGCTTCGCACGCCTGACTGAGCGCGCTCGGCGTCCAGAGAGGCAAGGCGTTGGGTTCGGTATCCGATGGCGTCTGTGTGGTGGCCACAAGGTGCGCATTGGGGCCGACCCAGTCGGGTGGGTGTCGTGCAACGTCAAGGCTGGCGGGCCCACTGAGCCAGTAAATGTGTTTTGGGCCGTCGTTAAGCACAACCTGCTCGCCAACCACATGATGGATGCCTGGCAACTGGTTAAGTCGTTGCGCGACATCAATTGCATCTGCATCGGTCGGGTTGCGATCGAAAGCGTGTGGCGCAGACATGTGGAGGACCTCGGGTGTTATCGTGATCGGGCGGCAGGGTTGCGGTGATTGGGGCCGTCGTCTTTGTAGCCGCGCATGGCCTCGGGGGTGGGCGGCATGCCTTCGGCAAGGTTCGGATACATTGGCTGATTGCTCGTGGTCACCGTACCTGCAGGTTGCTCGGCCCCCTTGGTGGGGAGGATGTCTGAGGCCGCTTTGGCAGGGTGTGCATCGGTCTTCGGCGGTGTGTTGACCGTTACAGGCGACTGCCCCTTATCGGTAGCATCGAAAATTACGGGTAGTCCGCTTTCGCTGTTGCCGAAAATCACGATTTTGCTGTTAGGTGATTTGGCCAGTTCAAGGCTGGCTTCAATGCCGCGCCACTTCAGGTAGCTGTCTGATATAGCTGGGGCGATGGTTTCCTGAAATTTTCGAATGCCTTCGGCCTCGATTTCTTTACGTTGCGATTCGAGGGTTTCCCGCTGGACAATGAAGCGATACTCCTCCACGATCTGGGCCTGTTCGAGTTTGTTTTCGATGGCGCGTTTGATCTGCGGCGGCAACTCTACATTGCGGATGAGGACATCGGTGAGCTCGACGACATCTTCGTCGTCGCGCATGTCGGGCGAGTCGCCCGCAATGCCGTTTTTGGGCGAGCCCTCGGTGATGAGCTCATAGAGTTGCTCTTGGACTTCGGTGCGTTTGCTGGTAAACAGAGCCTCGGCCGAGTAATTGGCTACTACCCGGCGCGCTGCCCAGCCGACTTTGGGTACAAGTAGCTTTTCGACATAGTTAGGGCCCATGGTCTGGTTAAGTATCACCAGATTGTGCCGAATGATTCTCCACCGAATCGTGAGCGAAATATTGAAATGCAAACCGTCTTTGGACACGACCTGGAAGTCTTCGTCTTTGGTTTGCAGGCGCAGGTCGTAGGTGTAGAAGCGATCCCAGGGCTGAATGAAATGCATGCCTTCACGCAGCGGCCCAACCGAGCTTTGGCCCCCGATGGGAAAACGATGCCAAAGCACGCTGGCATGCCCGACCGGGGTGGTCTGCACTACTGAGTCCCACAAGACAATAACGAGAAAAATGACGACCAGAAGCAGGAAGATCAGGGTCGATGCCAGCCGGCGCAGAAGGTGTCGGAGCTTTACATTCATGGGGCTTCTACCTGGGTCATTTTCCCTTCAGACATATGGAAGCGCCGGTCGGCGCAATCAAAGTAGTTGTCGTCGTGGGTAATGCAGATAATGGTTTTACCTTGCGCTTTCAATTCGGGCAGAATTTTCGTGTAGAACATTTTGCGCGTGGCCGGGTCCTGGTCGGCTGCCCATTCGTCGAGCACCAGCACAGGGCGTTGCTCGGCAAGGGCCAGCGCGAGCGCCAGGCGTTTTCGTTGCCCTGTAGACAGCGCATCTGCGTGTATCTGGTCTGCGGGCCACTGTATTTTGTCGTTAATGCCCAGGCGCTCAAGCCATTGCGCCAGTATGTTGCGCCCGGTTTCGTCGAGCCCATAGGGCCGGGTGAACACATGGTAGTCGGCGAAGACGCCGGCAAATAGATTGCGATACCACTGTGGCGGGTTTGCCGCGATGTCGGTACCTTGAGCCGCCATAATGCCGGTGTCGCGCGGGTAAAGCCCTGTGAGCACGCGCAGCACGGTAGTTTTGCCGGAGCCATTGCCGCCCGTGATAAACAGGATTTCTCCGGGTTTGACGTCGAGACTGATGTCATTGATCTGAAACCCTGAGCCTGCGCCTTCCGGGACACGGTGCTCGTAGCTGACATTTTTAAGCGTCAGGCCGGTGAATTCGCCCGCGTCCGCGTCATGTTCGGTTGTGGCTGCGGGGTGGCAATTGTCGATCTGGCTTTCGAAACGGTTAATGTTGCCCATGGCAAAGCGGGCAATGGCGTAGTGCTGGATGCTATTGGCCAATGAGCCGACCGGCCCAATAAGAAACAATACCGCCATGACAATGCGGGAAATATCTTCGCCGGGGATGTCGGCCAGCAAGGGCAATAAAAAAACGACACTACCGGCCAAAAGATAGGATACCGAGGTGCCGGTGGTAAGGATCTGGGCCAGGATGTGCGCACTGGTTGAGCGGCTGGACGCTAACGCGGCAGAGGTATCGACCATGTCTTGTTCCAGGCCGGCGCGTCGGGCGGGGTTCAGACGCAGTTCTTTGCTGCCTTGTACTACCGCGTTGGCGTAGTCGCGAAACCGTTGGCTGTCTTCTTCGGTTTCTTTAAGGGTGTTGTCCAGGTGCTTGTTGAGCGCCAGGTACCCCAATACCGACAGACCCGCTACGACGGCCGTAAGCAGGCCTGCTGCCGGCGACAACACCAGCAAGTAGGCATACATGAAGACCAGCATGACCAGCCCCTCGACGCCGGCGACTAGCGGTACGACCGCCTGCGAGAGCGACTCGTATGATGCTGAAATGCCATTGATGACCCGGTTGCCGCCCAGGTTCTCGAGATCGCGCAGCGACAAATTAAGGGTTTTGCCCAAAATGCGTTGCCGTTTTGCATGCAGGGCTTGTTCGATTTGGGCGGCGGTTTTGGCAACCAGCAGCCGTTGCGAAAACCGGTACACCAGCAGCAGCACAATGAAGAAAACGGCAATTAGCGTGGAGTAGCCGTGCTGCTCCAGCAGTTCCGATTCGGTATTGAGCAATACCAAAATACCGGTGCCTGCCGCTGCCGACAAAATGGCATAGGCCAGCAAGAACCCCCGGGCACCATTTTGGGTGCCGGCTTTAATGAACGACAGCAAAGAAAAAGGGGCTTGGCTGCCCCTTTTTTTTGAGCGGCCCAGCAGCCCTAGAAGGAATTCCCCGGTGCTTTGGGTATCAGGAGGCTTGGCCATTGACGGTGCCGAAAGATGTGAAGGGCAAGGTCATGTTTTACGCGGTTCGGCGATAAGATAGGCCAACCCCATGACAACCGGTGTGAGCAGAAGCGAGAGTACGAACGCACCCGCAAACCCCACACGGCTGTTGCGCCCGATGAAGCCCACCAGCAACGAGAGCAACACATAGGCCAGGACGGAAAACGGCAGCATAACGGGGTTACTCGGCGCGGGCTTTTTTGTACTCGGCTTTCAGGCGGCTTGTGGCGGCGCTGGCACTGAAGTTTTCGAGCGTGCCGCCCGAAGCGAAATGTGAGCTAAACACACGACCCAAAGCATAGGTGGCTGCCGAGCCAAAGGCGGCAAAACCGATGCTGCCCAGAATGGTGCCTGTGACAGGGACGATTTTGGCAGACGAGCCTACCAGCCCGCCGCTGATGCCGGCGGCACCGAGCGTACCCAGCAATGACGCCACAATGGGCTTGAGCGAGGTTTCGTTGGCGGTTGCGCCGTAGCATTGGGCAATGCCTTTGATCATTTTGACTTGTACTGTAGCCAGGGCGGCCAGATCAAGCACCGGGACCGGAACGATGGCCGCTGCTGCAGCCCATTTGACGTAACGTTTGATGACTTGTTCGGCTTGAGCGTTGGCCGGGTCGAGGTCGACACTAGTTGACGACACCTGAATGGCTTGAGTTTCGTCGGTGCTGACGGATTCTGTGGCTTCGTTATGAGGGTTGGTCATGGACGGTATCCTGCGATAAGAGTGGTGCGGGGTCCGGCGCCAAAGAATTTTGCCCGGCACTATGTTCAGCCTTAGAAGCATAATGCAATCATCTGATGCAAACAAGCACATTTACGGGCTCGCACCGGCATTTGGGGCCTTTCTGGTTACTGGTTCCGGGAAATTGCCGATATTGACGTTTTCTTGACTTTTCTTTGACGGTTTATTGTCGCGCCGGCCCTTAACGTAGGGGCTCTTTTGATATTTCGGTGAGTCTGCTCATGAATGCTTCAATGCACCTGCGTTTCAAACCGGCGGCGCAACCGCTTTTGTCGGTCGTGGTACCCGTATACAACGAACGCGCAGTACTTCCCTTGTTGCACGCGCGCTTGACGGCGGTCTTGTCAGGGTTGCCGCTTCGGTATGAGATTGTGCTGGTTGACGATGGCAGTCGTGACGGTAGCGATATCGATATGGCTGACCTCGCCGCACGGGTGCCGCATGTGCGCGCCGTTCGACTTAGCCGCAATTTTGGCAAGGAGGCTGCCCTTACTGCGGGTATAGCCCACGCCAAAGGCGATGCGGTTATTGTTCTGGATGCCGATTTGCAAGACCCGCCCGAGCTCATTCCGCAAATGATCGAGGCCTGGCAAGCCGGTGCAGACGTCGTTGCCATGACGCGTCGTACGCGGGCTGGCGAAACAGCTGCCAAGAAATTCAGTGCGCATTTGTTCTACCGTTTGCTCAACCGTGTCAGTGCGGTCGATATTCCTGAAGACACAGGCGACTTTCGCCTGATGAGTCGTAAAGCTGTTGACGCCTTGGCACAGTTGCCGGAGCGCAATCGTTACATGAAGGGCTTGTTTGCCTGGATTGGTTTGCCCACGACGGTATTGTTATATGACCGCGCGCCGCGGGCGGCGGGGCAGACCAAGTGGGATTACCCTGGGTTGCTGCGCCTGGCCTTCGAGGGCATCACCTCTTTTTCGGTGGCTCCGTTGCGCATTGCCATGGTGCTTGGCTTGTTGACGGCCCTGATCGGCGTATTGTTCGGGGGCTGGATCATTGCCAAAACGCTTGTGTTGGGAGAGGTTGTGCAAGGCTATCCGTCATTGATTGCCGTTATGACGCTGCTTGGCGGCGTGCAGTTGGTGTCGGTCGGCTTGCTGGGCGAGTACGTGGGTAAAACATATTTCGAAGCCAAGCAACGCCCGCTGTATCTTGTCAGGGACGTTGTCGAGCGTCGTCAGGCCAGTCGCTCTGCCGGGGTTCGTACGCTCGAGGAGCGCGGTCATGCGGCCTGATCGGCGCTATATCTTATTGTTGCTGGCGGTGTTGATGCTGCCGCTGATCGGGATGAGCCTATTACCGCTTGCCGATACTTCCGAGCCACGCTATGCCGAGATTGCCCGGCTAATGGCCGAGTCAGGTGACTGGATCACGCCCTGGTTCGAACCTGGGACGCCATTCTGGGGTAAACCGCCTCTTTCATTTTGGGCGCAGGCCGCATCCTTTCGCGTATTCGGTGTGACGGACTTTGCCGCGCGGTTTCCCTCGTGGCTGGTAACGTTGGCGGCGTTGGGCGCCCTGTACTCTTGCGTCCGTCAGGTCTACGACATATCGACGGCGCGCCTGGTCGTGCTGATTTACGCTTCTTGCGCGTTGGTGTTTATTGCTTCGGGTGCCGTGCTGACCGACCCGTTTCTGGCTTTGGGTACGGTGCTGTGCATGACGGGGGCATTGATGGCGTCGCGCGCTTCCGGGGTGTTCTGGCGCTATGCATTTTTTATCGGGCTTGCCGTTGGCTTGTTGGCCAAAGGGCCGCTGGCTGTGGTTTTGGTCGGCGGGGCAGTGGCACCTGCATTTTTGTTCGATCGATCTTTTCGGACCTCGTTGAAATCGTTGCCGTGGAAGACAGGCACCGCGCTGGTGTTGGTGTTGGTCGTGCCATGGTATGTGCTGGCCGAGCTTAAAACCCCCGGGTTCCTGGATTATTTTCTGGTTGGCGAACATGTGCGCCGGTTTCTGGATCCTGGCTGGGCAGGCGATTTGTATGGCACCGCACACCGCGCTCCACGCGGCACTATTTGGGTGTATTGGCTGCAGGCGTCTTTTCCTTGGGGTATTTTGGCCCTGGCCTTGCTGCTGTGGGTGTCAGTGTCAGCGCGTGGGCGTGCTGCACTTTTCGCGGGTTGTCGCGACCGTCGGACCCTTTATTTTCTGGGCTGGGCCTTATTTACACCCTTGTTTTTCACCTTCTCGGGCAATATCCTGTGGACATATCTGTTGCCGGCGCTGTGCGGATTTAGTGTATTACTGGCTTGGGGGTTGGTATGTTTGTATCGGCAGCAGCCCGCCACCTGGGTAAGGCTTGCCCCCTATGCCGCGGTGGCGGCACCACTGGCGCTGGCCGTATTTGTGAGCGTTATGGTGATGAATCCATCCCTGCTGAAAACCGAGAAGTATCTGGTGTCGTATGCGCAACATCACGGCGATTTATCAACACCTTTGCTTTACGTCGATGATCTGCCGTTTTCAGCACGATTTTATTCTCGCAATACTGCGCGACGCGTGTCTCAAGACACCTTGCTGGCCCTGCTGGCCACTGGCGAGGCCTTGTGGTTTGCGATCTCGAAAGAAAACGCGGCGAGCTTGGGCGATGTAGGGGCGGTGCCCGTGCTCGAGAGCCGGCGGTTCGTCCTCATGTATCATCAAAGTCATTCTGACAACCAGATTGCTTCGGGGCCAAGCTCTGTAGGCCAAGCCGAGTCGCTGATCAAATGAACGATACGCCCCTGCGGTTGCTTATTGTTGAAGACAACCGGCCCCTGGCCGAGAACTTGTTCGAGTATTTTGGCCACGATCGGCACTATGTGCTGGATTTTGCGCCCGATGGTTTGACGGCTTTGCACCTGGTGGCTACTCAGTCATATGACGTGATTGTGCTCGATGTCATGCTGCCGGGTGTTTCGGGTTTTGATATTTGCCGGCGGTTGCGCGAAGACCTGGGGTGCCAGACACCCGTTATTTTCATGACCGCCAAAGATCAGTTGCCCGACAAAGAAGCTGGTTTTGGCGCCGGCGCCGATGACTATTTGGTCAAACCCTTCAATTTGAAAGAGTTGAAGCTGCGGGTCGACGCGCTGGGGCGCCGCCGTTTACCGTCACGCACAAGCGTCGTTCATATTCCAGGCATTGGCTTTGACCCCGGGCGCCTGACGGTGTCTTTGGTGGGGCATTCTGATCTGGCGCTATCGGGCATTGGGGCCCGCCTTTTCGAGATGTTGATTCGGGCCTACCCCGATTTCGTTTCGTATGACCGCATTGTTGATACGGTATGGGGGGAGCGCGAAGTCGACCGGCACACGGTGCGTACGCATGTGTATGCGTTGCGCAAGGCCTTGCAAGACCACACCGGCCATACTTTGATCAAAACCATGCATGGCCGGGGCTATCGGTTGTTATCGCCCGAAGAGGCGCAGGCATGAGGTCGATTTCGTACCGGATATACCGGGTGATTGCCGTGGTCGGTCTGATCTCGCTGGTGGCCATGTTTGTAAGCACGACGCTCGTTAATGAAGACCTGGAAGACACCATGTTGCGCGTTGAGCTTGCGCAAGAGCGTGAGTTTTTTTTGGCTCAGGGGTTTGATGCATCAAGGCCGTTGCTCTTCCAAGGGCCCGGTATAACCCGGGTTTACCGTCCGGCAGAGCAAGGCCATATTGGCAGCGACGCTGACGTATTGCCCGCTATTTTCGAAGGGTTGTCACTCGGTTTTATGGGCGAGATCTCTCGTGACGATCGCACCTATCTGGTCAGCGTTTCAACGGTCTCCGGGGGGACCCTATACCTCGCCCGAGACATCACGCACTTCGAGGAACGAGAGTGGCTGTTTCGCATGGCCATTCTTGTTGTAGGCGTGTTGGTTGGGCTGCTGGTGGTCGTGTTGTCTGTACTGGGGGCCCGTCGTGTCGTTCAGCCGTTGAGCGAACTGGCCGAGCGAATTCAGCGTTTGCCGGTCGGGCCCTCCATCGACCGATTGCCGGGCCATTGGCAAGACGCCGAGCTGCAAACGATTGCAGGGGCGTTCAACGATTTTGTGACCGAGCTGGAGGCGTATGTTCGGCGCGAGAAGTCATTACTTGCCCTGGCTAGTCATGAGCTCAGAACGCCTATTGCGATTATTACCGGCGCTCTCGACATTCTTGAGCAGCGCGGCGGGCTAAGTGCCGCTGACCAGGCGACACTGGGGCGCATCAGGCGGGCAGCCGACGAGATGCAATCTAATGTTCGTGTGTTGCTGGCCTTGGCGCGCAAAAGCGATGATGATGAGGATAACGTTGCCGGGCCCGTGTCGCTGGCGACCGAAATTCATGGTGTGCTCGAAGGCCTAGCAACTGACTTCCCGATTGCCTCGCGTGTGACATTCAATGCCTCGGGTCCCGGGCAAGTCTGTGCCGACCCGGTCGTGGTGCGCATGTTGTTACGCAATTTGATTCAAAACGCCTTGCAACACACGGCACGCCGTATTTACATTGCTTTGCACAACGATGTTGTAGAGGTGCGCGATGAGGGGCCGGGGTTGAACCCGGTGGCGCAAGATATCTTGCAAGGCAAGCAAGACCTGGCGTCGGGCAGTGGCCCGGTCAGCGGTTTGGGTTTGTATCTGGTGACCCTGATGGTTGAGCGTTTAGGTTGGCGTCTGGACTTGGCGCAAACGACATCCAGTGGCACAACCGTCAGGGTAGGCCCGCGTGACTCAGCCTTTTTTAGTGACCATGCCGTAAATGAACAGCACAATAATGGCGCCGATAATTGAACCGATCCAGCCGGCGCCCTGGCCTGCGGTGTAAAAGCCTAATGCCGCGCCTAAATAACCGGCGACAATTGACCCCGCAATACCCAGGATGATAGTCATGACAATGCCCAGTTTTTGGTCGCCGGGCATGATGGCGCGGGCGATAAGGCCCACAATGAAACCAACCACAATCATGGTGATGATACCCATGTCTATCCTCCGAAAGTTGTAGGTAGACATAGCGTAATAGCGTGCGCCGGATTAGTCCAGCGCCGCCGAGGCCCTGAGGTTAGTCGTCGTTGCGTTTGTCGCGCGTACGTTGGTTGATGACATCGCCGCTACGGGGGTCGATATACAGTTTCACCTGACGGCCTTCTTTGTCGAGGGCCTTGGCTTCGTAGCCACCACGTTCACGTTCAATTTCACGAATGTCGGTGTAGCCGGCCGCCGTGAGTTTGTCGTGGATTTGCCCGATGTTTAACCACTGGGCTTGCCCTGGGTTGGCCGTAGCGGCGGCCGCAGGCGGCGTTGCAGGGGCGGTTTGGGCGTGCGCAGGGATGGCACTGACCGCTAGGGCTGCACTGCTCAGTGCGATAATGAAGGCAGATTGGCGAATAGTTTTTTGCATGATGAGCTCCTGTAAATGGGATTGCATCCGAGGTATTTGCAGATGCATGGGTGCATTGTGCGCGTCGGCACATGAACGTTGCATGAAGAGTGCGTTCATGTTTTGTTCATGTTTCGTGCGTTAAAACCACAGGGCAGGCGGGCGCGTAGCCGGCTCATTCCCTTCGACAAGCAATCATGAGATTTCAGGTAAAGCATTTTTTGTTTCCAGTAAGCGGGGTACGTGGTCGCTGGCGTATTTCCATGCTTTCTGCATTTCTGTGCGGGCTGTTGGCTTTTTCAGCAGTGCCCTCTGTGGGGCGTGCCGACAATGATCAAGACCGCGCCCGACAGGCGTTGCTTGCTGGCAAAGTGCTGCCGCTGCGTGTGGTTCTTGATAAAGTCGAAAGCCAGTATCCCGGCGACCCGGTCGAAATCGAATTTGAAGAGGATGACGGCCTCTACCTGTATGAAATCAAACTACTACAGTCGGCCGGCAACATCATTAAATTAAAAATTGACGCCCAAACAGGTGAAATCATCCGGGTAAAAGGTCGTGGTATCGAACGCAAGGGAGCTGACTGATGCGTGCGTTAGTGGTTGAAGACGATCCCGTTTTATCAGGGCAGTTGCAGCAGGCCTTGCTTGGGGCGGGTTATGTCGTGGATACTGCGGCGGATGGCGTCGACGCTCACTACAAGGGTGATGTCGAGGACTACGACGTAGTAGTGCTTGACCTGGGACTGCCACTCATGGACGGGCTCACGGTGCTGCGTCAGTGGCGTGCATCTCGGCGTTTGATGCCGGTGCTTATTCTGACCGCGCGTGGTAACTGGGATGAAAAAGTCAGTGGTATCGATGCCGGGGCCGACGATTACCTGACCAAGCCGTTTCATATGGAAGAACTGCTGGCGCGCTTACGTGCCTTGATTCGTCGTAGTGGCAATCACGCCACGGCACGCTGGACTTGCGGCGCCATTACGTTGGACACTCGCGCAGCGCGCGTGACTGTCGATGGTCAGCCTTTAACGTTGACGGCGCACGAATACAAGGTGTTGGCTATTTTGATGCAGCACGCAGGCCAGGTGGTTTCTCGCACAGAGCTGGTTGAACATATTTACGCGCAAGATTTTGACCGCGACTCAAATACGATTGACGTCTTTATTGGTAGATTGCGTAAGAAACTGCCCGACGGTGCGATCGAAACGGTTCGTGGATTAGGCTATCGAATGCGGGATGCGGCCTGATGCGTCAGGTGCTGCGTGGCTTGCGCCACTCATTGCGTACCCGCTTGCTGGTGGGCACCCTGGTCTGGGTAATGGTTTCGGTGCTTGTGGCGGGCTGGGTGCTGTCCGACCTGTTTCGTCAGCATGCAGCGCGCCAATTGGCGTCCGAGCTCGCCGTTCACATGAATCAGTTGGTTGCGGGCTTGTCGGCGAATGAGCAGGGCGATGCCGCACTGACTTTCGAGCCTACCGACCCGCGTTTGCTGCAACCTTTATCGGGCTTGTACTGGCAGGTCGATCGATTGGCTTCGGCCCGGTCGTCAGCCGCGTCTGTCTTGCCGTCAGACATTGCCGTCTTTCATTCCCGTTCGCTTTGGGATCAAACCCTGCATGTGCCGGCGCGCCTGTCGATCGACCCCTCCAGCGGCCTGGCGGCGTTTGATGGCGGCGCTGATATGGGCGACATGCTCGCCCTGATCCGCGTCGTTGCGCCGCCGGAAGGCGACGCCCGGTATCGGTTGATTGTGGCCGTTGATCAGGCGGTGCTTGATCGCCCGCTTCGGCAGTTTCGGATCATGCTGGCTGTGTCGTTGGGCGTGCTGGCCTTAGGTTTGGCCATGGCCGCAGTCATGCAGGTTGTTGTGGGCTTGCGCCCGTTGGCGATGTTGCGTGGTCGTCTTCGTGCTGTGCGAGACGGCACTAAAACGCAAATCGACGGGGATTTCCCCTCCGAGGTGCAGCCGCTTGTCGATAGCTTTAACCAGGTGTTGCAAAACAACCATCAGATTGTGCAGCGTGCACGTACACAGGCAGGCAACCTCGCGCATGCGCTTAAAACACCACTGTCGGTGCTGGCCAATGCATCGGCACAAGAGTCTTCCGAGTTTGGTCGCCTGGTTGCCGAGCAGGTGGGGGTTGCGCGCCGTCATGTCGATCATCACCTGGCGCGCGCACGCGCAGCGGCGGCGGTACGTACGCCCGGCCTGCGTACCGAGGTATCGCCGGTGGTGCACGGCTTGGTGCGGGTGCTGTCCAAGCTTTACGCCGAACGCGGCTTGCAAATTAGTCTTGATGACATTGCGCCCGGTGTTGCGTTTCGTGGTGAGTCGCAAGATTTGCAAGAGATGTTGGGCAACATCATGGATAACGCTTGCAAATGGGCCAGTCGCAATATCCGCGTCACGGCGCGGCTTATGCCGCAAGGCGCTGATACGATGCTGGTGCTGTGCGTGGAAGACGATGGACCAGGCTTGCCCGAGGCCCGGCGCGAAGCTGCGTTCGAGCGCGGTGTTCGCCTGGATGAGCGTGTTCCAGGCAGCGGCCTTGGGTTGTCGATAGTGCGCGATATGGCTACAGCCTATGGCGGCACCGCCGAGGCCTACGCATCGGATTTGGGTGGGTTGGGGGTAAGGCTGACGGTGCCCGGGGTGGCTTTGCCTCCGACAGGCACGATACCTGCTGTGCCATTGGGCTGATCGTTACGTCTAACGGCGTATTACGGGCACGTTGGCACTTGAAATGTGTGGCGATGTTACGTTAGGCGAAGTATTGCGACATTGGGTTGTGATGGCTTTACGGTGCGTGTTAGGGTGAACTTAACGTGTGCAAGCGCGTTGCTTTATCAACTCCCAGGAGAACGGATGCATCGTAAAGTCACTCAATTCCTGTCCATTACCGCAATCTCTTCCGCGCTGGCTTTAGTGCCGCTGGCTGCGTCGGCACAGGCGGCAGCCGCAAGCCCGCCGACCGAGGCGACGACAAGTTATTCGCAAACCGATCTGCAAAAATTTGTGGCGGCTGCGGAAAAGGTATCAGTATTGACCCAAGAGTACGCCCCCAAGGTTCAGGCGACAGCGTCCGCCGAAGAACGTGATGCTGTGGTCAAAGAGGCCGATGAGAAAATGATGGGTGCCGTGCAAGACGAGGGTTTGACGGTTGAAAAGTTTTTAGCCATCAACCAGGCCGCACAAGCCGACCCCAAGCTGCAGGAGCGTTTGGTAGAGCTTAGCGAGTAAACGCAACCACCGCTTGAAGAACAAAAACGCCAGCCTTTTTGGGTTGGCGTTTTTATTTAAACAAATGCTGTGGGTTAAGGGATAAACCGGCCCTGAGTACTGAGGTTGCGCCGCGATTGGGCTGACTTGGAATGAGACTGAAGCAGCCGTGCGTTGGATCAGGCGGTAATAAAGATAAGAGAAATTATTAGTTCTTGCTGAAATTCTTTTCATTGATGATGAGGCTTGTTATCAACAAAACAAGGATCTCTTCGATGCTTTATATGTTTCATAAAACTCGGTCTTTTTTAACGGCGACCTTACTTGGCTTGTCTTTTGCGGCACAGGTTCAGGCTCAGGATGTTTCACTACTGAATGTTTCTTATGATCCGACCCGGGAGCTTTATAGCGAATTCAATGCCGCTTTTGCCAAGCACTGGAAAGACAAGACCGGTCAAACAGTGACGATTCAACAATCGCACGGCGGCTCGGGCAAGCAGGCGCGATCTATCATTGACGGGCTTGATGCCGATGTGGCCACATTGGCCCTGGCACAGGACATTGACGCGCTGAATAAGAACGGCGAACTCATTCCTAAGAATTGGCAGTCGCGCCTGCCGCAAAATTCGTCGCCTTATACCTCAACCATCGTACTGGTGGTTCGAGCGGGTAATCCAAAGAACATCAAGGACTGGGACGACCTGGTGCGTGAGGACGTTAAGGTGATTACTCCGAATCCGAAAACGTCTGGTGGTGCTCGCTGGAACTACCTTGCTGCATGGGAGTTTGCCAAGCGTAAGTATGGCGGTGACGAAGCCGCACAAAAATTTATCGAGAAGCTTTACAAAAATGTACCTGTGCTCGATACCGGCGCCAGGGGGGCATCGATCACCTTCTCGCAACGCAATCAGGGCGATGTGTTCATTTCGTGGGAGAACGAAGCCTACTTGCTTGAAAAAGAGTTTGGCAAGCAATTTGACATTGTTTATCCAAGTATCAGCATTCTTGCCGAACCCCCCGTGACGGTCGTAGATAAGAATGTTGACAGGAAAGGGACGCGCGAGGTGGCGACCGCCTATCTGAACTTCTTGTACACAGATATCGGTCAGGATATTGCCGGCAAGAACTTCTATCGACCTCGCTCGGAGGCGGCTCAAAAGAAGTACTTGTCTCAGTTTCCTGACATCCCCTTATTCACTATCGACGATGCCTTTGGTGGTTGGGAACAGGCCACTCAGACACACTTTGTGGACGGTGGAACGTTTGATCAGATTTACAGCAAAAAGTAAGGCTTTCAAACGGAATGGCGCCTGGCAAAGTGCCTGCGTCACGTCATCTACAGCACCAAAAAGCGAGGCCCTTTGGGGCCTTGTTTCTTGGTGCGTGTCATCAGTAAGAATAAGCAGGGGTTATTAATACATTTTTTATTAGTCGTTTTGATTATTTGAAAAGACCGACAGAATGCCTATGTATCCACACCATTAATAGTGAGTAAGTTTATGAAGGCATTTTTGAGCGCAGTGGTCGCAGCTTCCGCTGTTATGTTTGCAGTCCCGGGCCAGGCGGCTGAAACCACATTGTTGAATGTTTCTTACGATGTTGCACGAGAGTTTTATAAAGATCTCAACGCTGCTTTTGTCGAGCATTACAAGCAAGCCACGGGTAAAGATATCGAAGTCCAGCAGTCACACGCCGGCTCTTCAGCGCAGGCGCGCGCGGTAGCCGAGGGCCTAGAGGCCGACGTGGTCACCATGAACACGACGACCGATGTGGACTTCTTGGCCAGTAAGGGCATTGTGGCTCAAGACTGGCGCCAGAAATTCCCGAACAATGCTGCGCCGACCACATCCACAATGTTATTTCTGGTCCGTGAGGGCAACCCGAAAGGGATCAAGGATTGGGATGATTTGGTGAAGCCTGGGGTGCAGGTTGTCGTGGTTAACCCCAAAACCGGAGGTAACGGGCGCTTGGCCTACCTGGCAGCGTGGGGGAGCGTCTTGAACAAAGGCGGTACACCAGAACAAGCGCAGCAGTTCGTTGCTAATTTGTATAAGAATGTGCCCGTACTGGCCCGAGGCGGGCGTGATGCAACCGGCATTTTCCTGCAACGTAATATTGGCGATGTGCTGATTACGTTCGAGTCAGAAGTGGTATCTGTTGAGCGCGAATTTGGCAAAGGCAAAGTTCAAGCCATTCATCCGTCGGCGAGTATCGTCGCCGAGAATCCAGTGGCTGTGGTCGAGCGTACCGTTGCAAAAAAAGGCTCGGCGGATCAAGCGCGTGCTTACCTGGAGTTCTTGTACACCCCTTCGGGGCAAGAAATTGCGGCGAAGCACGGTATCCGTCCTCGGTTGGAAAGCGTCTTGCAGAAGCATGCCGAGACATTCAAGCCATTGAAGCTGTTTACGGTTGAAGAGTACTTTGGGTCGTTGACCGAAGCCCAGAAAGTGCACTTCAACGACGGCGGTCTTTTCGACAAACTATACACCGTCGGTAAGTAAGCGATGTCTCTCAAACGTGTTCTGCCCGGCTTCAATCTGACGCTGGGCTACGCCTTGTTTTACCTTTGCCTGATCGTGCTCATTCCGCTGAGTGCTCTGGTGTTCAAAACGCTGTCATTGTCGTGGCCTCAATTCTGGGAGGCGGTGAGCTCACCCAGGGTTGTGGCGTCTTATCGGCTGACGTTCGGTGCCTCACTACTGGCGGCCGCCATCAATATGGTGTTCGGCTTTTTGGTGGCGTGGGTGCTGGTGCGTTATTCCTTCCCAGGAAAGCGGATTGTTGATGCGCTGGTTGACTTGCCGTTTGCGCTGCCTACAGCAGTGGCAGGCATTGCGTTAACGGCAGTTTTGGCAAATAACGGTTGGTTAGGCCAGTATTTGGCGCCATTGGGTATTGAGCTGGCTTTCAACCCTAAAGGGATTGTGATTGCGCTTGTATTTATTGGTTTGCCGTTTGTCGTACGTACAGTTCAACCGGTTCTTGAAGAAATGGAGCGCGAGCTGGAAGAGGTTGCGTTTTGTCTGGGGGCGAACCGGCTGCAAACTTTTCTCAAAGTTATTTTGCCGACGGTCATGCCCGCGTTGCTGACGGGGTTTGCCCTTGCTTTTGCCCGATCCATTGGAGAGTACGGATCCGTGATTTTTATTGCGGGTAATGTCCCGATGGTGTCTGAAATTACGCCGCTCATCATTATCGGAAAACTCGAACAGTACGACTACGCCGGAGCGACCGCGGTGGCATGCGTCATGTTGCTAATTTCGTTTCTTATGCTGCTGTTGATCAATGGCTTGCAAGCCTGGAAAAGAAGGCGTTTGGGAGCATCATTATGAGTTCAAGGATGTCGGGTGCTATCCCAGGCCCAATTAGCGAGCCCAAATGGGTACGTTTGCTACTGCTCTCTGTTGCGCTTGGCTTCATGGTGTTGTTTCTTGTTTTGCCGTTGGCGGCAGTGTTTACAGAAGCGCTGCGCAAAGGCTGGGAAGCATACTGGCAAGCGGTGACACATCCAGATGCATGGGCGGCAATTCGACTGACTTTAATCACGGCCATGGTCGCGGTGCCCCTGAATTTGGTTTTCGGTGTGGCTGCGGCCTGGGCAATCGCGAAATACGAGTTTAAAGGCAAGTCGTTTTTGATCACCTTGGTGGATCTGCCCTTTTCAGTGTCGCCGGTAGTGGCAGGGTTGATTTATGTGCTGGTTTTCGGTGCGCAGGGCTGGCTGGGCCCATGGTTAGCCGAGCATGACATCAAAATCATATTCGCGGTGCCAGGGATTATTTTGGCCACTATTTTTGTGACGTTCCCCTTCATTGCGCGCGAGCTGATTCCGCTGATGCAGGCGCAGGGCAACGATGAAGAGCAGGCCGCTGTCGTATTGGGAGCATCGGGTTGGCAAACGTTCTGGTACGTCACGCTACCGAATGTCAAATGG
Organism: Pusillimonas sp. T2; assembly: GCF_002236805.1. Classification (GTDB taxonomy): domain Bacteria; phylum Pseudomonadota; class Gammaproteobacteria; order Burkholderiales; family Burkholderiaceae_B; genus Neopusillimonas. The sequence goes on from NZ_NIQA01000005.1 coordinate 109,005, forward strand.
GGGCTTATTTACGGGGTCATTCTGTGTAATGCCCGTGCAATGGGTGAGTTCGGCGCTGTCTCTGTGGTGTCAGGTCATATTCGTGGCCAGACGAACACTATGCCCCTGCAAGTTGAAATTCTCTACAACGAATATGAGTCAGTTGCGGCGTTCGCAGTCGCGTCATTGTTGGCCTTGCTGGCGCTGGTAACCCTTGTTATCAAGACGGTTGCGCATTGGCGAATGGAGCGCGAAATGAAGGCGCTGGCCGAATTACCTCGGGAATGATTATGAGTATTGAGATACGTCACTTAAGTAAACGTTTTGGGTCGTTCCAAGCCCTTCGCGACGTTAACCTGGACATCGAGTCTGGCGAGTTGTTGGCCTTGCTTGGCCCTTCGGGGTGCGGCAAAACCACGTTACTGCGGATTATCGCGGGGTTGGAGTCCGCCGATGCCGGTACTATTTCGTTTGGCGGTGAAAACGCGACTAATTTGCACGTTAAAGATCGTAATGTGGGCTTTGTGTTTCAGCATTACGCGCTGTTCCGGCATATGACTGTCTTTGAGAACGTGGCTTTTGGGCTTCGGGTCAAGCCACGCTCGGTGCGCCCAAGCGAATCGGCTATCAAGAAGAAAGTGCTCGATTTATTAAAGTTAGTGCAGCTTGACTGGCTTGCCGATCGCTATCCTACCCAGCTGTCTGGCGGCCAGCGCCAGCGTATAGCGTTGGCACGCGCGCTAGCTGTAGAGCCGAAAGTCTTGCTTCTGGACGAGCCTTTTGGCGCGCTTGATGCCAAGGTCCGCAAGGAGTTGCGGCGTTGGCTGCGGCGATTGCACGACGAGCTGCACGTGACCAGTATATTTGTTACGCACGATCAGGAAGAGGCGCTTGAGGTTGCAGACCGCGTTGTCTTGATGAACTCGGGCGTTATCGAGCAAGTAGGGTCCCCGCAAGAGGTTTGGGATCACCCCGCTAGCCCGTTCGTTTACGGCTTCTTGGGCAATGTTAACCTTTTCCGCGGGCAGACCCATAAGGGTTCGATGCAACTTGGCGGGGCCCGCATTGCGGCGCCTGAGCTTGAACACGCCGAGCATGCAGATGCCATGGCTTTTGTACGTCCTCACGATTTTGAGGTGACACGCTACACGCAAGCCGGCGCCGATAACGGCATCGTGGTCGAGCTACAACGAGCTATTGTGGTGGGCCCGGTTGCGCGTCTGGAGCTTTGGCCCTTGGAGCACCAGCAGACGATCGGCTACGACCCGTTAATCGAGGCCAGTCTGACCGAAGAGCGATTTCGGGCGCTTAACCTGAAAGAAGGCGACAAGTTGTTGTTAACACCCAAGAAAGCGCGCGTTTTCTTGAATCAAGCCCCTGCTGGTGGTGCATAGCGTTTTTCAATGCACCATAAAACGGTGGTCAGGCATTTTTTAGCCGATCACGCCCAGCAAAAAGGCCCTCATTTCTGAGGGCCTTTTTGCTGCAGCATTGCTGCATAAATACGTGGTGCCGGTTAACGGATTCGAACTGTTGACCTTCGCATTACAAGTGCGCTGCTCTACCAACTGAGCTAAACCGGCAAGACCATTATTCTACTACGAAAATCGAGTGTTGTTGCAACTTGCGTGATGCGGGTTTGATGATCGGGGCCAGATTGTTGTTTCAAGGCCCCGATCAGTGCCTCAAAACTTGGGGAATTCCCCGTCGCCACCCGCCAGCCAGTTGGCCCCGCGGCGGTAAAGGTTATCGACTTCCGGGCCGGTCAGCATGGGCATGTCCATTTTGACGTTGTAGCCAATACGGGTTTGAATGTAGGCCAGGTGACGGTACCCTGCAGGCATGGTAGCCAGCGCGGTGTGGTCGAGCGATAGCGAAGCCGCTGGATCAACCGGGTCGATGCGGTCTTTTTCGTAGATAGGCTGACGGTGTAATACCTTCCATTCGCCTTCGTGACGCACCATGAAGTCGTAAAAGCGACCCGTGCAGACGACATCGCACAACACGCCTTCAACGTCGCCGCGTTGCGAGATCGTCATTTTGGTTTGAGCAATGGCGCGGTCGCCATTGATGTCGACTGCCGAACCGCCTAAGAAGTGCAAAATGCTAACGCCTTTTTTCCAACCTTCTTGGGTAACCCGGATAAAGTCTTTGTGGTGGCCTTGGAACCAGGTGGCCATCATGACGCCGTCAGGGTGCCATACGGTCTCGAAGCGATCCCAGTCGCCTGCATCGCGCCATACGGCCCAGCGTTCGATAGTTTGACGGATATAGAGTTCGTCTAAAAGCTTGGCGTCCATTGAGTCTCCGTTATTTGACAATTTTTAGATGGGGGCGCTTGGGGTCGTCGTCGGGGGGGGGATCTTCGGCGGTAGCCAGCTGTGCCGGTGAAGGATCGGCAGAGGCCGGCGCCGCGTATTCGCCACCGGGATAGGGCAGCGAGGGTTCAACCTCGAAGCCCATGCCCGCGCCGGTTTCCCGGGCGTAAATGGCTGAAACGGCGGCGACCGGCACGAAGATGTCTTCGCTTACGCCGCCGAACCGCGCCTGGAATTCGATGTAGTCATTACCCAGGACCAGCCCATTGGTAGCCAACCAGGCCACATTGAGGGTAATTTGCCCGTCGTGGATGTGGGCCCGGGGAACCACCGTATTTTGATCTACTGTCACGACAATGTGTGGGGTGTAGCCGTTGTCGGTACACCATTCGTGAAGCGCGCGAATAAGGTAAGGCTTGGTCGGGGTCTCTGACATAACGATTAGCGTCGCATGACTTTTTCAGACGGGGTGAGCGCTTCGATGTAGGCCGGACGCGAGAAAATGCGCTCGGCATATTTCTGGATCGGCGCTGCATTTTTGGGCAGTTCGATGCCGTAGTGGTCGAGGCGCCACAGCAAAGGTGCAACGGCAACGTCGAGCATCGAGAACTCTTCGCCCAGCATGAACTTGTTCTTGATGAGCAGCGGGGCCAATTGCGACAGGCGCTCGCGAATGTTCTGGCGTGCATTCTCGAGGACTTTCTCGTCGGTTTCAGCACGGTTTTCAAGTGCGGAAACGTGGATGAACAGTTCTTTCTCGAAGTTGAACAGGAACAGACGTGTGCGTGCGCGCATGACCGGATCGGCGGGCATGAGCTGCGGGTGCGGGAAGCGCTCGTCGATGTACTCGTTGATGATGTTGGATTCGTACAGGACCAGGTCGCGTTCGACCAAAATGGGTACCTGACCGTACGGGTTCATGACTGAAATGTCTTCAGGCTTGTTGTACAGGTCGATGTCACGGATTTCGAAGTCCATCCCTTTTTCGAAGAGCACAAAGCGGCAGCGTTGGGAAAAAGGGCAGGTAGTTCCGGAGTAGAGCACCATCATGGCGAGGGATCCTCTGAAAGAAAACAGGAGCGAGAAAAAACGTTGCTCAGAAAAGGGAAATAGGCGTAAGAACTTTTACGCCTATTTTCCGGGAGGGTAACGGCTAGGTGCCGTTACCTTGAGTGCGACAGCTGGCGCTTACTTGACGTGCTTCCAGTAGGCAGCATTCAGGCGCCATGCGACGACCAGGAAGAGCCCCAGGAACAGCAGGACCCAAACACCGATCTTCTTGCGGAGCAGCTGGTCGGGTTCGGCCATCCAGCCCAGGAAGTTGGCCAAGTCGGCAACGTTGTTGTCGAATTGGGTTTGCTGGGCTTTGCTGGTGTACTGGAACCGGGCCTCGGTTTTTTCGGAACCGCGGTAGTTTTGTACAGCTTCAGTTTTCGATTCGCCGTAACCCTGAGCGTCGTAGGTGGTGACGACACGTTCCCACTGAACCTTACCGTCTTTGTCGACGGGGTGAGTCAGTGTGCTGGTGTGCGTTACCGGACCTTGCAGTTGCCAGAGGACGTTAGGCATGGCCACGCTGGGGAAGACTGCGTTGTTCCAGCCGGACATTTTGGATGTGTCGCGGTAGAACGTGCGCAGGAAGGTGTAGACGTAGTCGACACCTGAAGGGCCCAGGTTGGTTGACTTGGCGCGTGCAATGACGGACAGGTCAGGTGGCGTGGTGCCAAACCATGCAGCGCCATCGGCGCGGCGCATGGCAATGTTCATCAGGTCGCCGACTTTGTCTGATGTGAAGAGGAGATTCTTTTTGATTTCTTCTTCGGTCAGGCCGATGTCGGTCAGACGGTTATACCGCATGGCCGATGCACTGTGGCAGTTCAGGCAGTAGTTGACGAACAGTTTGGCGCCGTTTTGCAGCGATGCCATATTGTTGATTCGGTCGGGTGCGGTGTCGAGCTCGTAGTTGCTGGTCGCCGCAAAAGCGACCGAGCAAGTCAGAGAAAGCGCCAGAGCACCAAGCAGCTTTTTAATCATAATCTTTCCGTGTCGTAAGGCCTAGTGAGCGTTGAACGTGATGCGGTCTGGGACTTGCTTGAAGGTGCCGATACGGCTCCAGACAGGCATCAGCAGGAAGAAGCCCAGGTAGATCAGCGTACCGATCTGGCTCATGAGGTTGAATACCGGGCTGGGCGGCTGCGTGCCCAAATAGCCCAACACCAGGAATGTGACAATGAAAATGCCGTACAAGTACTTGTGCCATGTAGGACGGTAGCGAATGGAGCGCACCGGTGAGTGGTCGAGCCATGGCAGGAAGAACAGGATGACAACCGAACCGCCCATGGCCACAACACCCCAGAATTTGGCGTCGATGGTGCGAAGCAGGACAGCGACGACAATAAGGATGACCGGTACGACGATACGCCACAGGCCACGCAGGTTGCCCTTGATGAACAGGGCAATGGCGCCCAGCACAGAAGCGGCAGCCAGAACCCATGTGAAATCATCGGTGATGGCGCGAAGCATGGAGTAGAACGGCGTGAAGTACCAAACCGGTGCGATGTGCGCTGGGGTCTTCAGTGGGTCGGCAGGGATGAAGTTGTTGTATTCAAGGAAGTACCCGCCCATTTCCGGGGCAAAGAACACAATGGCGGCAAAGACGATAAGGAAGCCGGCCACACCCATGATGTCGTGCACCGAGTAGTAGGGGTGGAACGGAATGCCATCGACTGGGTGGCCTTTGCTGTCTTTGGGGCCTTCTTTGATTTCGACGCCATCGGGGTTGTTGGAGCCCACTTCGTGCAATGCAATGATGTGTGCAACTACCAGGCCGATAAGTACCAGCGGAATGGCGATAACGTGGAAGGCGAAGAAGCGGTTCAGTGTGGCGTCGGAAACGACGTAGTCACCACGGATCCAGAGGGAGAGCTCGGGGCCGATGAAAGGAATAGCCGAGAACAGGTTGACGATAACCTGTGCACCCCAGTAGGACATTTGACCCCAGGGCAACAAGTAGCCCATGAAGGCTTCGCCCATAAGACAGAGGAAAATGGCCATGCCGAAGATCCAGACCAGTTCGCGAGGTTTGCGATACGAGCCATAGAACAAGCCGCGCAGCATGTGCAGGTAGACGACCACGAAGAACATGGACGCACCGGTGGAGTGCATGTAGCGGATCAGCCAACCCCAGGGGACTTCGCGCATGATGAACTCGACGGAATTGAACGCGAGGTTCCCGTCGGGTTTGTAGTTCATGACCAGGAAAATACCCGTGACAATCTGGATGACCAGCACAAGCAGTGCCAGCGAACCAAAGAAGTACCAGAAGTTGAAGTTTTTGGGAGCGTAGTATTCCGACATGTGCTCTTTGAACAATCGAGTCAGCGGAAAGCGCTTGTCGATCCATCCTAAGAGGCCTGTCGTTTCGACGGTTTTGTCACCAGCCATGGAAACGGTTCCTTTGTATCAGTGGCGTCTATATGAATTAAGTTTGAATGGCTTACGCCTTGTTGTCTTCGTCGACACCGATGATGACTCGGGAGCCGTCGGCCGAAAACTCGTAGGGCGGCACTTCGAGGTTGTCGGGTGCGGGTTTGTTTTTGTAAACCCGACCGGCGAGGTCGAAGGCAGAGCCATGGCAAGGGCAGAAGAAACCGCCTTCCCAGTCGGCGGGGAGGCCGGGCCCAGGGCCGGCGGCCAGTTCGGGCGTGGGCGAGCAACCCAGGTGGGTGCAAATACCTACCGCAACGAGGTACTCGGGCTTGCGTGAGCGGTATTCGTTTTTGGCGTAGGGTGGCGTGTAGCCAGGGCGGTCGGAGTTGGGGTCGGCCAGTTCGCCATCAAGCCCTTTGAGCGCTTCGAGCTGTTCGGGCGTGCGATGCAGAACCCAAACCGGCTTGCCGCGCCATTCGACTGTGCGCATTTGGCCTGGCGGGATCGAGGCAACGTCGAGTTCTACAGGAGCGCCAGCGGCTTTTGCCTTTTCTGACGGCGCAAAGCTGCCGACGAACGGAACTGCGGTGGCTACCCCGGCGACACCCCCAACGGCACAGGCGGTGGTAACCCAAAGACGGCGCGACGGATCGGGTGGGAGGTTGCTCAGATCAACCGCACCAGCGTCGTGCTGTGACTTATCCTGACTCATTCTTGTATCCTTAATTCATGCCCCTTAAAGGGCATTGCATTCAACGTTTTTACCGTATTGAATATTCTACCAACCGCGTATTATAGCGTTAGCCCGACGTTGGGTGAATTCACGGGAGATAAAAACATGAGCAAGGGTAAGGGCTTCATTGCCGAGTTTCAGGCATTTGCAGTACGTGGGAACATGATCGACTTGGCCGTCGGGGTGATTATCGGTGCGGCTTTTGGCAAGATCATCGACTCGCTGGTCAAAGACGTGATCATGCCGATCATCAGTTTTATTCTGGGCGGGCAGGTCGATTTCCGCAATTTGTTCTGGGTGCTGAAGGCGCCCGAAGGCTATACCGGCCCGCAAACCTACGACGAACTGGTCAAGGCCGGTGCCAACGTGTTTGCCTGGGGTAATTTCATCACCATCCTTATCAACTTCATTCTGCTGGCCTTTGTGGTGTTTCTGATGGTCAAGGCGGTTAACGCAGCCCGTAGCCGCCTTGAAAAGCAGAAAGAAGAGGTGCCCGCAGCGCCTGCGCCCACGCCTGAAGACGTTGCCTTGTTGCGCGAAATTCGCGACTTGCTCAAGAAGTAAGTGCCCGGCCCGACTGGGCCGACGCTTCCAGACGCCAAGCCTGGCAATTGGCCTGGTGTCCGGGCAGGGTGTTAGGTTTTAAATAGGGTTGTCCAGGTCGACAAAGTCGACCTGGATACCGAACTGTTGGGCGACGGCCTTGCCTAAGGCTTGTATGCCATAGCGTTCGGTGGCGTGGTGGCCGGCAGCAATAAATGCAACGCCGGTTTCGTGGGCCAGGTGGTAGTTTTGCTCCGATGCCTCACCCGTAATGTAGACCTGTGCGCCAGCCTCAATGGCCGCTTCTACAAAATTTTGTGCGCCACCTGTGCACCAGGCAATTTTTGCCGGGCGCTGCGTTGGGTCGCCAATGACAAGTGGCTTGCGGCCCAGCGCAGCTTCGATGTCATCAGAGAGGTTCTGCAAACTGTGGTTTGGTTTGCACGTGCCCAGCCACACCAGGTTATCGGGGCCGCATGTTTTTGGGGTTCCGTTTTCGTCGCGCAGCGGCGTCAGCCCCAATTTTTCGCCAAGTTGTGCATTGTTGCCCCATTTCGGGTGGGCATCCAGCGGCAAATGAAACCCAAAAACATTCAGGTCGTGCTGCAGAGCCAGTTGAAGGCGGCGGCGTTTGGGGCCTTTCACCCGGGGGTCTTCATTTTTCCAGAACCAGCCATGGTGCACCATGATGGCATCGGCCTTTCGGTCGATCGCGGTTTGTAGCAGTGCCTCCGAAGCGGTAACTCCGGCGATAATATGCGCAATCTGGTCTTTGCCTTCAACTTGCAGGCCGTTGGGGCAGTAGTCCCGAAACTGTGAAACCTGCAGGGTGTTGTCCAGCCAGGCAGCCAGATCTTTTGTCGCTACTGTTTTCATCTGTGCGTATTCCTATGCGTCGACTTTGGTTGTTGTTTGCGCAAACCGTGACGGTTTGTCTTGGTATTTTATTCATCGTCAGCACATTGCGTCCCGACTGGCTGTCTTTGCGCCCTGTGCAGAGGCAGTTGCCCGTTGCGACGGTAGCCCCGTCGGGCGTTATCGCCGCTCAAGGCAGCGCATCGTATTCGGCTGCGGTAGCCAGTGCAGCGCCGGCGGTCGTCAATATCTACACCACCAAACAGGTCGTCGAGCCCATTCTGCCGTTATTAAACGACCCCGATATGGCGCGACTGTTCAATCAGTTGCCGGGGTTCTCGCGCAGTCGAAAAACAACGGCGCTGGGGTCGGGTGTCGTTGTTGACGGCGAGGGTTATATCCTGACCAACTACCATGTTGTCGAGGCGGCCGATGATATCGAAATCGCCTTGAACGATGGGCGGCAGGCCAAGGCGCGCCTCATTGGCGCAGATCCGGAAACTGATCTGGCCGTGCTCAAGACCGACCTGAAAAACGTGCCGGCCATTGGCGTTGACGACCAGCAGCGTTTGGCTGTGGGCGACGTGGTGCTTGCGATTGGCAACCCCTTTGGTGTCGGGCAAACCACTACCCTGGGCATTGTCTCGGCGCTGGGGCGCAACCGTCTTGGCATCAATATGTACGAAAACTTCATCCAGACCGATGCGGCCATAAATCCGGGCAACTCGGGCGGTGCGCTTATCGATACGGCGGGTCGGCTGGTGGGTATCAATACGGCTATTTACTCTGAAACCGGCGGCTCGCTGGGAATTGGTTTTGCCATCCCTGCCGGCGTGGCCTTGAATGTAAAAAACCAAATTATCAAGCAGGGGTACGTGACCCGGGGCTGGATTGGTGTCGAACCGCAAGACATCACCTCCGACTTGGCTCGCGCTTTTGGCTTGCCCGACCTCGATGGGGTCATTATTGCCAGTGTTTTACGGCAGGGGCCGGGGGCTCGTTCGGGGCTCGCGGTGGGCGACATCGTCGTGGCCATCAACGACGAGCGCGTGCGAGATACGCTTGACTTTTTAGGCAAGGTAGCGCGCCTTGCGCCGGGTAAAAGCGCCGCGTTCAAAGTTGTGCGCAGCGGCAAGTCGCTTACCCTAGAGATACGGGTTGCGCAGCGGCCGCAAGGGCGTCGCGGCTAGCGGTCGGGCTGACTTTGGCTGTGCAAGGTTAATCAATCAGGGCGTCTTCGGCCGTGCAGGTTTCAACGCGGTTGCGGCCGTTGGTCTTGGCACGATACAGCGCCCGATCGGCATCATTCACAATGGCCATATCGTCTTTTTCAAGATGCGCAGGGCGCGCGCAGGCGACCCCGACACTGATTGTCAAGGCATCAACGCCCGCGGGCGGGGTCTGGCTGATCGCCAGGCATATCTTGACCGCAACTTCGTGGGCGTTCAGCAGATTGGTGTCCGGCAAAATCACAACGAACTCTTCGCCGCCAAAGCGAGCAATGAAATCGCTTTCACGAAGGTTGGCAGCCAGTACGGCCGCGCAGCCCTGCAAGGCACGGTCGCCTGCGTGGTGGCCATAGGTGTCGTTGATGCGTTTGAAATGGTCGATGTCCAGCATTAACACGGCGTAGGGTGTGCCGTTGCGCTTATAGCGCAAAAACTCGTCTTTCAGTCTTTCTGTAGCTGCCAGGCGGTTGCGCAGCCCAGTCAGGCTGTCTAGTCGTGCAAGTTGCTCAAGGTGCTCGTTGGCACCGCGCAGCTGTGCCGTACGCTCGTTAATGGTTTGTTCCAGCGACGCGTTGACCTCTTCCAGTTGGGTTTTACGTTGCAGCAGATTAAGCGTCATGTCGTGGAAGGCGCGGTAAAGCTCGCGGATTTCGAAGGGGCCTTTGAATTGCCGGGGCTCTGGCGGGGCCTCGGCGCCTGCCAGAACATCGCGGGCCACGCGGTGCAGGCGCTCGATGGGCCGGCTGGTTCGACGCGCCAGAATGTAGGCTACCAGCATGGCAATAGCTACGACCAGTAAGCCGAACAGGGCCAGCCGCTTGCGCAACTGTTCGACCGGCGCCAGCGCCAGCTCAACAGGCTGGCGGACGACGACTTTCCAGCCCAATTGCGTGCTTGTATTCGGGGAGACGATACTGGTGCTGGTTAAAAATAGCCCGCCGTCGGCCCAGGCCAAAGGCGCCCGGCCGGCGTCGGATAAATCGGGTACCGTTAGTTCGCCGATTTTGGCGTACGGGTAGAGGATTTCGTTTTGCGAGTTGATGACGAACACTTCGATCCCATCGGACAACGTGCCCGTGCTGACCGTGCTTTCTATCAAGCTGGTCACCCAGCTCCAGTGGGCGTGTGTGGCCAGTACGCCCAGCGTATTGCCGTTGTTGTCGATGATGGGGGCCGCAAAGTCGACAAACCGCATCGGTTCGTTTGAGTGATTGGGCAACATCTGGGCCAGCAATACGGCCTCGTGCAGGTCCCCCAGGTGGGGGGCCTTGATGCCCTCGATGAACCAGGGGCGGTTGGCAACGCTTTGCCCTTCGAGCATGTCGTTGGCAGCGGCGCGAACGGTACCTTCGGCATCGGCTACGCCGACCCAGGCATAGTCGGGGTAAGCGTCTTGTAAGTCTTCCAGCAATCCCTGAATGGCGTCGTCGTCCAGAGATTTTTCGAGAAGTGAGGGGGCCTGACTCAGGACAATAATGGCGCGTTTGCGTTCGGTGATGCTGGTGGCCAATGTTTGGGCAATGGCGTCGGACACGCTGGACAGGCGGTTTTTGCTGGCCGTGGCGAGTTGTTCGGACGATGCCTGGTCAACGTAGACAACCAGCCCGACGCTGACAAGCAACGTAAGGCCCCCCAGGGCAAGCATAAGTTGTGTGCGAAACGAAGAAAACATATCGTTTGTTTTGTTGGGGCCCTGGCGGTTGGTTTATACCGGTCGGGGCTGCTGTAAGACCGGTGGGCCGGGCGGGTTCTGGGTGTGGCGCAGTTTGGCGGCTTGATGCGGTTGCCTTGTTGCTGCGTTGAATTGCCAAAAGTAATGCACACGTTGAATAATGACAAATTCTACACAGGTAAATCCTCATGAACAGATTAAGCGAAAAAACGTTGGTTGAGTTGCCTTCCACCGTGGCCAAACCCGGCTACGACCGGGCGGCTGCAGGCGTCCGGATGGTGCATCTGGGGGCGGGCGCGTTTTTTCGCAGTCATTTGGCGGTTTATGCCGACGATCTGCTCGAACAGGGCGAGGCCGATTGGGGCGTGTGTGCAGTCAGCCTGAAGAGCCCAGGGGTCGATCAGGCGCTGGCGCCGCAAGATGGTTTATATACCTTGTTGGTTGATGACGGTCGCAAGACGCGCGCACGTGTCATTGGAAGCTTGAAGCCGGTGCTCAACCTCGTCCAGCAAGGTGAGCAGGTCATGGCAGCGTTGTTGCACCCCGATACGGCCGTGGTTTCGTTGACCATTACGCATCGTGGCTATTGCTATGACCCGGCCGGCGACTGCCTGAATCAGGCCTTGCCCGAGATCAATGCCGATTTGCGTACGCCTGAACGCCCGCAGTCCGCAATTGGCGTGTTGGCCTGGGCGATTGCGCAGCGGCAAGCCCGGGGGCTCAAGCCGTTTACCTTGCTAAGTTGCGACAACATGCCGGCTAACGGCAAGGTGTTGCAGCGTGTGCTGGCGCATTACATCGAGCAGGCCGAGCCGCAACTGGGCGTGCCTGGCTTGTTAAGACAGTTCATGGAGCAATATGCATGCCCCTGCACCTTGGTGGATCGCATGACGCCGCAAGTCCAAGAGGCCGATCTGGAGCGAACTGCCGGCATTCTGGGTTTGCACGATGCCGCGCCTGTCATTACCGAGCCTTATGCCTTGTTTGTCATTCAAGATTGGTTCTGCAACGATCGCCCGCCCTTGGAAAATGCGGGCGCCATCCTTACGCCGCATGTCGGGCCCTACGAAGAACTCCGTTATCGCTTGCTTGACGCGGGCTATTTAACGCTAGGTTTGCTGGGTAGCCTGGCAGGTTGCCAAACCCTTTATCAGGCTATGCAAAAGCCCGAAATCACCTTGTTTATGGTCGGGTTGATGGCGGACGCGGGCGTAACGCTTGAGAAACATACCGGCATTGCCTGGGAAGAGTATCAGCAGCAATGGTTGATGCGTTTTGCCAATCCGTCTTTGCGGGTGTCGACGCGGCAGTTGGTTGCCGAAGTCAGCCAAGTGTTGCCTTACGCTGTGCTGCCAGTCGTTGCCGATCGTTTGCGCCAGGGGCTGTCCATTGATCGTCACGCGCGTGTTGTGGCGGCTTGGTTGCGTCATCTCATGCAAGTTAGCGCATCGCAGGCCGTGTCTGACGACATGGGGGCCGGGCCGTTGGCTGCGCAAATTCGGGCATTGGGCGGCGAAGCGGCAGACCCTTACGAGCTAACCGAAACTGTGCTGGCGTCGTCCGATGTGTTCGGGGCGGCGTTGTCAGAAGACCTGGAGTTCCGGCGTTGCGTTACGACTCAGTTGCTTGATTTGCTTGACCAGTTTCCCAGCGCCACGCATCTTCGCACATCTGGTTGATACCTAGTTTGGCGCGCCAGCCAATGAGCTTTGCCGCCAGCTCGGTGTCGGCAAAGCAGGCCGCGATGTCGCCTGGTCGGCGAGGCACCAGGTCGTAGGGTATGGCGCGGCCGCTGGCCGCTTCGAAGGCACGCACCATCTCGAGTACCGAGAAACCGTTGCCGGTGCCCAGGTTGACGCTTAGCAGGGCACGGCTTTGGGTTTTGCAGTGTTGCAGTGCGGCCAGGTGGCCCTGCGCCAAGTCCATGACATGAATGTAGTCACGCACGCCTGTGCCGTCGGGCGTGTTGTAGTCGCTGCCAAACACTTGAAGCCGCTCGCGCCGGCCAGTAGCCACTTGGGCCACATAAGGCATGAGGTTGTTGGGGGTGCCTTGCGGCGCCTCGCCAATTAGGCCGCTGGGGTGTGCGCCTACCGGGTTGAAATAGCGCAAACGCGCAATACGCCAGTCCGGCTCGGCGTTGTACAGATTTTCAAGAATGTCTTCGATGACCAGTTTGGTGTGCCCATAGGGGTTGGTTGCCGAACGCGGGTGGTCTTCGGTGATGGGCAGACTGACCGGGTCGCCATATACCGTGGCCGATGACGAAAAGATAAATGTTTTGACGCCCGCTTTTTGCGCGGCCTGCAGCAGGCAGACGGTGCCGTTGACGTTGTTGTCGTAGTACTGAAGCGGCAATTGGGTTGATTCGCCTACGGCCTTAAGCCCGGCAAAGTGCATGATGCCGGCAATATTGTGATTTTTGAACAGCGTGTCGAGCAGGTCAGTATCGCGGATATCACCCTGGATGAAGTCAGGACGGGTGCCGCTGATTTGGGCGATACGGTCGATAACGTTAAGCCTGCTGTTGCACAGGTTGTCCAGCACCAGGGTACGGTAGCCAGCCTGCTGCAAAAGGACGGTGGTGTGGCTGCCGATAAAGCCGGTGCCGCCAGTAACAAGTATGGTCGAAGTCATGGCCGGTATTTTAGCGTTTTGTGCCGTTTCAATTGACAGGTTTCTTCTGGTTTCCGAGTCTTTATAATCGCGCCATGACGAAAAAAATACTTATTGTGCGCACCTCGTCGCTGGGTGACCTGGTGCATATGCTGCCCGCAATTTCCGATATTGCCCGCCATGTGCCCGGCGCCCAGATCGATTGGCTGGCCGAAGAGGCCTTTGCCGAAATTCCTGGGTGGCATCCAGCGGTTCATGAAGTGATCAAGGTGGCGCATCGCCGCTGGCGTAAAAGCTGGTGGTCCTCGCAAACGCGATCCGAACGTGCTGCCCTGAAGAAGAACCTCAAGGCGCGGCATTACGATATCGTCCTCGATATGCAGGCGCTGATGAAGTCGATCTGGCTGGTGCGTCAAACGCAGGGGGTTCGTCACGGGTTAGACCGCAAATCGGCACGCGAACCTTTGGCATCGCTCTTTTACGATGTCAAACATCGGGTGGAGTTCTGGCAGCCGGCGGTTCCGCGGCAACGGCAGTTGGCCGGGCTGGCATTTGGTTATACCCCCGAGGGCGAGCCCGATTTCGGCTTGCAGGCGTTTACCGAGGGTCAGGCTATCGAACCCTATGCCGTCATCATGCCGTCAGCCAGCCGCGATGATAAGCTCTGGCCAGAACAAGATTGGCATGCTGTGTTCGAGCGATTGGCGCAATCGGGTTTGTCGCTGAAGTTGTTGGCCGGTAATGCGGCCGAAACGGCGCGCGCGCAGGCTTTGATAGCCGGCGTGCCTAATGCGCAGGTGATGCCTCGCATGAGCCTGACCGATATTGCGCGGCTGTTGGCTAGGGCCCGCCTGATGGTCGGCCTCGATAGCGGGCTGACGCATTTGTCGGCGGGACTGGGGCGCCCGACCATTGGCATTTATAAAGCCTCGACGCCAGTACGCACGCCCTTGCAAGGGTCTGGCTATACCGCGAGCCTGGGCGAGCGGGGTCAGGCGCCTTCTGCACAAACGGTGATCAGTGCCATTGACCAGGCCCTGGCCTCGGAGGCGTTTTGAACAGGTTTTTCTATAACGTCAGCATCCGTATGCTGTCGCCGTTGCTGATGGCCTGGATGGGATTGCGCGCGCGGCGTGCCGGTGGTCGTTGGGAAGTCTTGTCGGGGGCGCGGTTTGGCCGCTACGCGCAACCGGCCACCCAGTCGTCGCCGGTGTGGGTGCATGCCGTCAGCCTGGGTGAGGTTCGCGCTGCACAGCCTTTTATTCAGGCGCTGCTCGATCAGGGCGATCAGGTCTTATTAACCCACATGACGGTGACGGGTCGTGAAGAGGCAGCCCGCGCCTTCGCTCACGCTATTGCCGATGGTCAGTTGGTGCAGCAATGGATGCCATACGATTTCCCAGGTAGTGCCCGCCGGTTTCTCGAACATTATCAGCCCTCGCTGGCAGTGCTCATCGAGCGCGAAGTTTGGCCGAACATCATTGCTGAGGCGCACGCACTGAATATTCCCCTTGTGTTGGCCAGTGCGCGTTTCTCCGACCAGTCATTGCGTCAAACCCTACGGGCTGGCGCTGTCATGCGAGAGGCCTATCAAAGTTTTCAGGCGGTGTATGCACAAACCTTGCAAGATGCCCAGCGCCTTGAGCAGGCTGGTGTGCAGGGAGTGCGCGTGTCGGGTAATTTCAAGTTCGATGTGTCACTGTCAAAAGAGCACGTGCAGCGCGGGCGCGCTTTTGCCGAAGCCCTGCCGCGTAACATGATCACCATTGCGAGTACGCGCGAAGGCGAAGACGAGCTTTTTATCAAGGCTATTCTCAAGCAGGTGGCGCGGGCTCGGGGGCAGGGCGTGAGTCTGGCCGATCGTGTGCTGTTTTGCATTGTGCCCCGTCATCCGCAGCGCTTTGATGATGTCGCGCAGTTGCTGGCCGATGCAGGTATTTCGTTTTTGCGTCGATCCGAGTTCGTGCAATCAGGAGAAACCGGCGCAGCCAATGCCCGCATTTGCAGCCGCAATCATCAACTGGTGTTGCTGGGCGACAGCCTGGGCGAAATGCCGCGCTATTACGCGGCCAGCAAGGTAGCCATTGTGGCGGGCAGTTTTTTGCCTTTCGGCGGTCAGAATTTGATCGAAGCCTGCGCCATTGGTACCCCGGTTCTGGTCGGCCCGCACACCGATAACTTCGAGCAGGCCGTATTTGACGCCATCCAAGAGGGCGCCGCTTTGCGCGCCCCGAATGCCGAGGTCGCATTGCAGCAGGCCTTGCAGTTACTTGACGAACCGCAACGTTTGCACCGTATTGGTGAAGCCGGCACGCATTGGGTTCAAAAGCATGCCGGCGCGGTTGCCCGCGTGGTGTCGGGTATCAACGAGCTCAGGAGAGCCCGTGGTATTTACGTCCCAGCTCCATAGTGGCCTTATAAAACCCGGCTTTGCTGCCGCAGTCGTAGCGGGTGCCTTCGTATTCCAACCCAAACACCTGGCGCTCTTGCAACAGGCTGGCAATGCCGTCGGTCAGTTGTATTTCACCGCCCACACCGGCTTGCGTGCGTCGCAAGTGCTCGAAAATCTCGGGTTCTAGTACGTAACGCCCCACCACTGCCAATGTTGAAGGGGCTTCGGCGGGCGCTGGCTTTTCGACAATCCCGCCGACTCTAACAGTGCGGTCGTTGACGGCGTGGCCTGAAATAATGCCGTATTTATTGGTGTCGGCACGGTCGACGTGGTGCGTGGCCAGCACGCTGCCATTGTGCTGGTGCGCTGCTTCGATCAGTTGGTGCGTAACCGGCATGTTGGCGTCGATCAGGTCGTCGGCCAGCAGCACGACAAAGGGTTCGTTGCCCACAATAGGCGCGGCGCAAAGAACGGCGTGGCCCAAACCCAGTGGCGCCGGCTGCCGCGTGTAGATGCAGGTGACGTACGATGGCAAAACATTGCGCACGGCATCCAGCAGCGCCTGTTTGTTCTTGGCAGCCAGATCGGCTTCGAGTTCGGGGGCGCTGTCAAAGTGGTCTTCAATGGCGCGTTTATTTCGGCCAGTGATAAAAATAAGATCGGTAATCCCTGCCGCAACTGCTTCTTCAACGGCATATTGAATCAGCGGCTTGTCGACAATGGGCAGCATTTCTTTGGGCATGGCTTTGGTTGCCGGAAGAAAACGTGTGCCCATACCAGCCACGGGGAAAACGGCCTTGCGAATTGGTTTCATAGGTATCTGGATAAAGAGTCGACGGCTAAGTGCACGTAGCGGGAGATTGTAACGCTAGTGCACTCAGGCCATCTAGCACGGGTGTGCTCAGCCACTCGATGGGTGTTTGGGGCAGGCCCAGTTGTTGCTGGGTAAAGTGCAACAGGCGTCGGGTTTCTTCTTGTACCAATGGCCAGCCCCCCCCAGCGCTGTATATCAGCGGGCCATGCCCGTAGTATTCCAGGCCTATCAGCCATTGACGCAAAACTGCACCCGCTTGCGCCGCCGCGACACCGGTACTGATGGCTTGGTGTGTGTGTGTCGGGTAGGCGGTTGGTTCGCTATGGGCCTCGGGCAGGTTAGCGGTACCTTCGGCCAGCGATGTCTTCATGAGTGCCGGGCCTGGCAAAATAGTGCCGCCTTTGAATGCGTATCGGATGCTGTTGGGCGCGCTACGGGCAACGTCGACCACCAGGGTGTCGATGGTGGTGGCGGTGCCAAAACTGGCCAGAATTATGGGTGGGAAGACACCTTGGGCAATTGCGCCGACATTTTCAGATATTTTCGGATGCGGGCGATGGGCTAGCCCCAGCATAGATAGCCAGCGGTCGGGGCCAAGCTGCACCGGGTTGTCGTAGGCGTTGGTGACGTTAAGCGCTTCTTCTTGGCCTTTTACCCATTCAATCGGGCAGTCGTGCAAATGAAAAACGTCTTCTATGGCGGCAGCCACGACGTCGCCGGCGACGTTGACGCCCAAGGCTTTTTCGGGCGTTGCAGGCAGTTTGCCCAGCCAATGGCTGAGCTGGTCGAGGTTGTCGTGCGTCAGGGCAATGGGGTCGGTTTCCCGTGCGCCGGTGCTGGGGTCGACCCAGCCTGCTTTGACACGGGTGTTTCCGGCGTCGATCAATACAATCATGGGTGCCTCCGTAATCAGACCCTGGGTGTCAGATGGCCCGGTGTGCGGGTGCGCACAGATACTTCGCCGACCGACATGGCGGTTTCACCTTCGGGGCCGCGTACCAGCAACTGGCCGGTGGTGTTGACCCCGCAGGCGATACCGGCCTGTATAAGCCGGCCGTCGTCAATGATATGAACATGTTGCCCGATTAAACCGTCGACGGCATGGTAGCGTTCGGGAAAATGTTCGAAACCATCGCGCGTGGCTTCATTAAATACCTGGTACCAGGCTTTGGCAATAGTCTGTACCAGGGCGGTAGCGGTGGCAGATCCTGCCTCGGCTGGGTCTGTGGCGGCAATTTCAGACCAGTCGGCGACAGAGCGGTCGAGCGACTGGCTAAGGGTGCGAGCGTCGTCAATGTTCAGGCCCATACCGACAATAATGACATGATGGTCGCTCGATTGCCGTGCGGTACCGGCGCGCGTGCTTTCAACCAAAATGCCTGCCAGCTTGGCGTTGTCCCAAAGGACGTCATTGGGCCATTTCATGGTCAGGCGGTTACGGTGCGCCGGGCTGATGAACGTCCTGAGGGCCTCGCACGTGGCCACGCCGGTCAGGGGGGAGAGCACCGGCAGGTGTCGGGCAGGCACAAAAATATCAAAAGCACACGAGAACATCAGGTTCGCCCCGCGACGATTTTGCCATGTGCGTCCGGCCCGGCCACGGCCTCGTTGCTGCAGGTGTGCGCCTTCTAGCCATGGGCGTGCATATATCTCGCTGGGTTCGCGCGCCAGGGCGACCAGGTCGGCGTTGGTCGAGCCGGTTTCGTCGAGCCAGCGTACATACCGAAACGCCGGTAGCGCCTGGGTAAGCAGGGTTTGAAATGCGGCGGGTTCGGGGATTTTTGGGAATGGGCTCGACATAAAGATCTGGCTGTGCGGGGGCGGTGGGCTGCCGATTCGCGTTAAGCTTTATGGTGGATGCTGGGTGTAATGTTCAGCAAATAGCGTAGTGTAAATCTTTAACGTAGCGGTTTATTTGTACTTTATGACAGAACGCAAAGAAACTTGGGTGGCGCAGGGGCAAGCCGGCGCCGTCGATTGTGTGGTCGAATGGCCTGAGGGGCCCGTTCAGGGCTGGGCGCTGGTATTGCATCCGCACCCGTTGCATGGGGGCGCCCGCGATAACAAGGTCGTTACTACTATTTCCCGTACCTGTCTGGCCCACGGCCTGGTGACAGTGCGCCCCAATTTTCGCGGGGTAGGAGCATCCGAAGGCAGTTTTGACCATGCTCGTGGCGAAACAGCCGACATGCTCCAGCTGGTCGAGCAGTTCCAGGCGGCTTACCCGCAGGCGTGCGTCGGGCACTGGGTGTTGGCGGGGTTCTCGTTTGGT
The DNA here is from genome assembly GCF_002236805.1 of Pusillimonas sp. T2. GTDB lineage: Bacteria > Pseudomonadota > Gammaproteobacteria > Burkholderiales > Burkholderiaceae_B > Neopusillimonas. The sequence continues at coordinate 127,857 of NZ_NIQA01000005.1, forward strand.
ACTTCAGTCGCTGCTCAACTGTATTCGGCGTTGCAAGGTGGGCTTCAGCCCGACGCTGTTATTTTGGCCGGGCCGGCTGTCGAGCGCTTCAAGTTCCGCGACATCGCCTTGCCCGATCACACTGTGCTGATCCATGGCGAGGCCGACGAAGTTGTGCCGCTGGCAGAAGCCATGGAATTTGCGCGGGCACACAACTTGCCGGTAACGGTGATCCCTGATGCCTCTCATTTTTTTCACGGCAAGCTGCTTACCTTGAAAACATTGGTGCAACTGCGATTGCGGGCGCTGTAGCAAATGTTTGCGATTTGATCCCTACCGTTGCGTGAGCGGTGGCTGCCCGTGACTTGACCACTGCCTATAATGAACCTTTTGCCGTACAGGCGTTCAAAACGCCTGTTTTCAATCGATGGGTGTTTTATGTCTCTGATTTCCAGGTTGTATCGAAACGCGTTGCGTTTGGGTGGTTGCGCATTTCTGGGGGCGGCGCTGGCCATGTCTCCGGTGGCGGGTGCCCAGCAGGCGTCAGACGCCATGGTGGCCGACTTCTCCTCGATTCCAATGCCCGAGCTGGCCGCCAAGGCCTGGCTGACGCTCGATGCCAACAGTGGCCAGGTCATTGCGGCCGCCAACATTAACGAAAAAGTCGAGCCCGCGTCGCTGACCAAAATTATGGCGGCCTACGTGGTGTTTGATGCAATTGCCGAAGGGCGGTTGTCGCTCGACCAGAAAGTGTCCGTGTCCGAAGTGGCCTGGAAGACCGAAGGTTCGCGTATGTTTATCAACGTGAACTCACAGGTGTCGGTGGGCGAATTACTTCAGGGCATGATCGTGCAGTCGGGCAATGACGCCACCGTCGCGCTGGCTGAGGCTGTTGCGGGCAGCGAAAGCGCCTTTGTCGCCCTGATGAACCAAGAGGCTCAGCGTCAGGGGTTGACCGGTACTTATTTCACCAATTCGCCAGGTTTGCCGCACCCTGAGCACATCACTACCGTGCGCGACCTGGGCATTCTGGCGCGCAATCTGGTGGTCGACTTTCCCCAGTATCTGCATTACTACAGCCAAAAAGAATACACCTATAACGATATTAAACAGCGTAACCGCAATCGTTTGCTATGGGTCGATGAAACTGTCGATGGCTTGAAAACAGGGCACACATCTTCGGCAGGGTATTGCCTGGTCACGACCGCGTTACGCGATGGCCGCCGTGTCATTACCGTGCTTGTGGGGGCGTCCAGCGATGCGGCACGCGCCGAAAACAGCCTCAAGCTGTTGAACTGGAGTTTCCAGAACTTCGATACGGTCAAGTTGTTCGGTGAAGATAAACCTGCGGTTCAGGCGCGCGTCTGGCAAGGTCAGGCTGAAACCGTGGCGCTGAGCCAACCCAAACCGTTGTGGGTAACAGTACCGCGCGGCAAGGCCGGCGACCTGACCCCCGTTGCCGAATATACCCAGCCGTTGATTGCTCCGCTGACTGCAGGCACGCAAGTGGGTACGGTGTCCTTGTCGCTTGATGGCGTTGTGTTGCGCCAGGCGCCATTGTTGGTCATGTCCGACGTCCCTGAGGCGGGTTTCATGGCGCGCATGGTCGATAAAATTAAGCTCATGTTCGAGTAAGACAGCAGGCTAAAATAGGCGTTTTTGTCTGCAGGTGCCTCATGATCCCCGACGTCGACAACGACAGCATTGTTTACCTTAACGGCCAGTATGTTCGGCTTGGCGATGCGAAAGTGTCGGTACTCGATCGGGGGTTTGTGTTCGGTGACGGCATATACGAAGTCGTGCCGGTTTACTCGGGCAAGCCGTTTCGCATGGCGCAACACATTGCCCGCTTGCAGCGCAGCCTGAAGGCAATCAGCATCCAGGTTGGGTTTACCGACGATCAATGGGCCGATTTATTCCTCGATATGATCGCCCGTACCGCGCCAGCGATGGCCGGCGTGTCTGAAAACGTCATGATTTATTTGCAGGTGACGCGTGGTGTCGCTAAACGAGACCACGCCTTCCCCGCCCACGCCACACCCACCATATTTTGTATGGTGTCGCCGTTCAAGCGGCCTGGCGCAGAGCAGCGCGAAAAGGGTTTGTCCACTATCTCAATCCCCGACGTCCGGTGGCTGCATTGCCATATCAAGTCGGTGTCCTTATTGGGTAATGTGTTGGCCAAGCAGGCCGCTGTCGAGGCTGGCGTCGACGAGGTTGTACAGTTTCGCGACGGGTTCTTGTCAGAAGGGGCTTCTACCAACATTTGGGTAGTGCGCAACGGCACTTTGCTTGCGCCCGAGCCCAATCACCTTATTCTTGAAGGTGTGCGCTATCGTTTCATCGAAAGCCTGGCGCAAAAAGCCGGTATTCCCTTCGAGGCGCGTCCTGTGTCGCGCACCGAAGTCGACACCGCCGACGAGCTCATGTTGTCGTCGGCGACCAAAGAAGTCTTGCCTATTGTCCTGCACGATGGTCGCCCGGTAGGCAGCGGCCGGCCCGGCCCCGTTTACGCGGCCTTGCGTGCCGCCTACGATCAAGTCCTCGAGGCACTCTAATGTCCATGCCTGAAATCCCCCCAGAACGTTCGCTGATCGAATACCCCAGTCAGTTTCCTATCAAAGTCATGGGCAAGTCTCATCCGGACTTCGCCCAAACCCTGGCGGCGGTTGTGCTCGAGTTCGACCCGGCCTTCGACCCGGCCACCGTAGAAATGCGGCCGAGTCGCAGCGGTAATTACATTGGCCTGACGTTCACTGTAACGGCCACATCCCGCGAGCAGCTCGACGGTTTGTATCGCGCCCTGCACGGGCATGCCATGGTGTCAGTTGTGCTGTGATCGCCGTCAAGTGGTGGCCGCATCGTCCGGTTCTCTACCAAGAAACCTTTGAAGCCATGAAGGCGTTCACGCATGCGCGTGACGCCCATACCCCCGATGAAATCTGGCTGGTCGAGCATTACCCCGTCTATACGCTGGGTCAGGCGGGCAAGCCGGAGCATGTTCTGAATCCTGGTGATATCCCCTTGGTCAAAAGTGACCGCGGCGGGCAGGTCACATATCATGGTCCTGGCCAAGTAGTGGCCTATTGTCTGGTCGATCTGCGTCGGTTGGGTATCTTTGTCAAAGAGTACGTTGAACTGCTCGAGGCCGTTGTCATCGGCGTGCTTGTTGATTACGGCCTTGTGCAGGCTTGTCGCAAAGCAGGGGCGCCTGGGGTGTATGTGCCTTGGCCTGTCGCGCCCGGTCTGTCCGCGACGGCCTCTGACGCCGAGCTTGCAAAAATTGCAGCGCTGGGCGTCAAGATCAGCCGGGGGTGCAGTTACCATGGCCTTGCACTTAACGTCGACATGAATCTGGCTCCTTTTTTAGGTATCAACCCCTGCGGCTACGCCGGTTTGCGCACGGTCGATATGGCAGCTTGTGGTGTGTCTGCAACGGTGCACGACGTTGGCGAGGCCTTGGCTGCCCGTTTGGTTACAGCCTTTCAAACCCTGCCTGCGCCATCACCAAAGCCCTGACGTAGCCGGGGAGATTAGGCCTTCGAAGGGCTCAGGCGCTAAAATAGGGTTTTTACCAATTCATGATGTCGCGACCTTTGTGTGTTGCGGCCCAGGAAGGTGTATGTCTACTCCAGATCAGGCCGTAGGCCGTACCGATACGGTTTACGATGCGACTCAAAAGCAAAAGTCCGAAGCTAAAACGTCGCGTATTCCCATCAAAATTATTCCGGCCGAGCGCCTGAAAAAACCTGACTGGATCCGCGTCAAGGCGGCGGCTCCCAGCTCGCGCTTTCACGACATCAAGCGTATTTTGCGCGAGCACAATCTGCATACTGTTTGCGAAGAGGCGTCCTGTCCTAACATTGGCGAGTGCTTTGGCAAGGGCACGGCCACATTCATGATTATGGGCGACAAGTGCACGCGTCGCTGCCCCTTCTGCGATGTCGGTCATGGTCGCCCCGATCCGCTTGATGTCAACGAACCAGAGAACCTTGCGCGCACTATTGCGGCGCTTAAGTTGTCGTACGTTGTGATTACGTCGGTCGATCGCGACGACCTGCGCGACGGCGGCGCGGCTCATTTTGTCGAGTGCATCCGCAAGGTTCGCGAGCTTTCACCCTCGACGCGTATCGAAATTCTGGTGCCCGATTTCCGAGCCCGCCTTGACCGCGCGCTGGGCATTCTAGATCAGGGCCCACCCGATGTCATGAACCATAACCTCGAGACCGTGCCCCGCCTGTACAAACAGGCCCGGCCGGGTTCCGACTATCATCATTCCCTCAAGCTGCTGTCCGAATTCAAGGCCAGGCATCCTGGCGTACCCACCAAGTCGGGTCTAATGCTTGGCTTGGGCGAAACCGATGAAGAAATCTTGCAGGTTATGCGCGATATGCGCGAGCACAATGTCGATATGATCACCATTGGCCAGTACTTGCAGCCGTCCGAGCATCACTTGCCCGTATTGCGCTACGTACACCCCGATACCTTCGCCATGTTCGAGCGCGAAGCCTATGCCATGGGGTTCAGTCATGCTGCGGTTGGCGCCATGGTGCGGTCGTCGTATCACGCCGACGAGCAGGCGCACGCGGCGGGTGTGGCTAGTTAATTCAATTGCACGCACGAAAGCCCGACGCCTTTGGTTAGGCGTCGGGCTTTTTAACGTTTGGCCTGCGGGTACTTTTACTTCAGGCGGCGTTTGGGGTTGAATTCGTTCACCCGGTCTCTGATGATGTTTGCAAACTGCCGAACGGCGGGGCTGCGCGGGGCGTCGCGTAGCCATAGCAGGCCCGGGGTGCGCACTGGGGTGGGGCTTTGAAGCGGGAGTACCGCTACCTCATCGCCCCATAGCCCGTATTCCGAAATAATCGCGGCGGCATCCGTCATGGTCACGAATTCCAACATGGGTACGACGGCATTCATCTCGGCCACTACAACAGGCTGCGCGTTGGCCATCTCGAAGCAATCCTCCAGCAAAGCGCGGGTTGAAAAAGACTGTGGCAACAGCACCATTTTTTGCTTGTGCAGCTCGGCCATGCGCACGAACCGGCGCTTGGCAAACATGTGGTGCTTGCCCACCACCAGGCGCATCTCCTCGTTGTACAGAGGTTCGAACTGTAATTGGGCGGTGTTTTCGGGCTTGTATGTAATCCCGAAATCAAGATTGCCGGCCAACAGTTCTCGGGCCACGATGTCGCCAGGCAGCTCGGTGACCTGCACTGACACCGATGGGTGCTGCGCCACAAACATCGATACGCTACGGGGAATAATCCGCATATTGAACGTGTGTGTCGTCCCGACCCTAACCACGCCGCTAAGTTCGTTCGACGTGTCGCGAACGGTTTTCATCCCTTCCTCTACCTCGCGCAGTGCGCGCTGGGCATGTTCCAGGAAGGCCTCGCCGCGTTCAGTCATCACGACGCGTTTGCCGATGCGCGAGAAAAGCTGGCAGGATAACTCTTCTTCCAGTTGCTTGATCTGGTGTGATAGTGTTGATTGCGTAACGTGAACTTTCTCGGCGGCTTGCGTAAAACTGAGTTGTTCGGCCAGGGCAACAAAATAGCGTAGGTGTCTGAGTTCCATACAAAGCCTTGTAGTAATGAGCGTTTTCAATCGATGCTGTCGATCGTTTTTTAATGGAAAACTTCATTTTCATTCATGCAAAGCACAAAGTAAACTCGTCTCACTGTGCCGAAATGGCGCTGCAAAAGCCCATGGCACCCCACCCCGGAGGAACACCACCCAGCACGACCCAACCTGCAACCAATTGCACGTCTTGCACACTTTAAAAAATTCAAGGTCACAGGCAGTAAATAACGAAGCGGTACAAGCCGCCTCAGATATTCAATGACATTGGGAGGAGACCCAAATGACCACACGACGTCAGTTCAACAAGTTAGCCGCCATGGCCGCAGCAGGCCTGGCCGCACCCGCAATTATTTCGCGCAAGGCTTACGCCAGCGACAAGCCCATTCGTATCGGGGCCAGTGTGTCGTTAACGGGGCCGTTGGCCAGTACTCGCGCCGGCCAGATCGGTTACGAACTCTGGCGCGACGACGTTAACGCCGCCGGTGGCCTGTTGGGTCGCAAGGTCGAATTCGTCATCTACGACGATCAAAGCAGCGCGTCCAACGTCCCCGCCATCTATTCAAAACTGGTTGACGTCGATAAGGTTGATGTCCTGATTTCGCCTTATGGCGCCAATCTGTCGGCTCCGCTGATGCCCTTTATTCGTCAGCGCAACCAGTTTATGGTCGGTATGTTTGCCCTAGCTGGCAACGACCGTGCGCGCCACGATAAATACTTTCACGCCTGCCCCTGGGGCCCTAACTCGATGTTGGGATGGGCGCGAGGGTTCTTCGATCTGGCCAAGTCCATCAACGCCAAAAAAATTGCCATCATCAACTCCGACCTTGAATTCTCGGCCAGCGCGGCCCAGGGTGGGGCCCAGGTGGCTAAAGAGTACGGGATGGAAGTGGTCATGAACCAAAGCTATCCACCCAATACCAGCGATTTCTCTGCCATTTTGCGCAACATTAACGCCGCCAACCCCGACGCGGTTTTTGTTTGCTCGTATCCGGCCGACAGCGCGGCCATCATCCGCGGCGTCAAAGAAATCGGCATTTCCGATTCGGTACAAATTTTTGGCGGGTCGATGATTGGCCCGCAGTATGGTTCGTTGCTAGGCTCGTTAGGCCAAGACCTCAACGGTCTGGTCAACATTACCACCTTCGTACCCGAGCCCACGCTTAAAACGCCGGCCATCGACAGCTTCTTCAGCCGATACGTGCCTAAAGCACAGGCCGAAAGCCTCGATCCCTTGGGCTTCTATATCCCGCCGTTCTACTACGTGGCTGGGCAAATCGTCGAGGCCGGTATCAAGGGCTCGCAGTCGGTCGATCACGCCAAAATGGCCCAGTATCTGCATGCCAACCCTATCGACACACTGGTGGGCAAAGTGGCCTTCAACGAACTGGGCGACTGGACAGAGCGACGCACCCTCATGATCCAGGTGCAGGGCGTAAAAGGCAACGATATCAATCAGTTCCGCGAACCCGGTCGTCAGGTCATTCTCGACCCGTCGTCGCTCAAGTCGGGCGAGCTGATCACGCCTTATAACAAGGCACGCCAGGGCTAATTCTGCCCTCTGCCATTCTTTAACCTTCACGTACGACCGGCCCCTCTCGGGGCCGGCCGGTGGGGCATTGCAGCATGACGTCAACCTTAGACATCTTCTTTAACGCCATTTCAACCGGGGTGTTGTTGGGCAGCATTTATGCTGCTGTCGCCCTGGGGTTGGCTATTACCTTTGGTATTTTGCACATTCCCAATGTGGCGCACCCCACGTTGGTAATTGTCGGCGCCTATTTTGTGGTGTTGCTGGGACAGTGGGGAGTCGACCCTTTACTTGCCGCGCTTATCGGGCTTCCTGTGTTCTACGTGTTCGGGATGCTCTTATATACGTTTTACTCGCAAGCCTTCGAGCGACGAGGGCAAGTCAACACTTTGCAAAGCCTGACCTTGTTCTTCGGGCTGTCGCTGGTGATTGAAATTGCCATTGCCTTGCTGTTCGGCTCCGAGCTCAAGTCGGTCAGTGCGCCATACATTGGCACCAGCCTTAATTTGGGTGTTTTTACGCTGCCCTATCGCCTGCTGATTCCTGCGTTGCTGGCACCCATCATGATTGCGTTGCTCTGGATGTATTTCACCAAAACAAATTCAGGCACAGCCATTCGCGCAGTGGCACACGATGATCGTGCCCTGTCTATTGCGGGTATCGACCCAGCCTGGATCAAACGTCATGCCTTTGGTATTGCCACGGCTACAGCCGTGGTGGGCGGGGTTGCCCTGGTCATGATGGGGCCTGTTGATCCGTTCAGCGGCCGTTTCCAAATCGGCCGGGTATTTGCCATTGTGGTTCTGGCCGGCATGGGGTCCATTCCTGGCACCCTGGTCGTGGCCATCATGATCGGCATTGCCGAGTCGTTTGTCTCAGCCTACCTTACGCCGTCGTGGTCTCCTGGCGTCGCCTTCGCGATTTTGCTGTTAGCCCTGGCGTTTCGTCCCCAAGGTTTATTCGGAGCTTCACGATGAAACGCAACAACCTTATTTTTACGATCGCCGCTGTGGCCGTCATTGTGGCCGGCTTTTTAGCGCCGTCCATTGTTACTAATCCGTTCTATTTCTTTGCCGGCTACGTCATTGTTCAGTACATCGCCATATCCACGGGCTGGAACGTCTTGGGGGGTTACGCGGGGTATATCAACTTTGGGGCCGCTGCCTTTTTCGGACTTGGGGTGTATATCTCGGCGTTCCTGTTTAACGTGTTCGAGATCCCTTTATGGCTGGGTATTTTGTGTGCTGCGGGCGCTGGTGCATTGCTGGGGCTGGGCATGGGGTACCTTACGCTGCAGATCCAGGGGGTTTATTTCGCGATTGCCACGCTGGGTTTGGTTATTGTGCTTGAAACCATTATCCATAATATCCCCGGTATGGGCGGGGCGCGCGGCATGGCCGTATATGGCCCGCCGCCACCCGACTGGTCGGGCGGCCCAGTGCAGTACATTTTTCTGGTCATGCTTATCGTCGCCGTCATCAGCGTCGCGCTAGCCCGCTGGATAGAGCTTTCCTGGGTGGGGCGCGGGCTACGGGCCGTGCGCGCCAGCGAAGATGCCGCCGAGTGTTCGGGGGTGCCTACGTTGCGTCTGAAGTTGCTGGCATGTACCGTGAGCGGAGCCATATTGGGTGCGGCCGGTGCGCCGTTCCCGTTCTACACGTCGTTTGTCGAACCGGTCACCGCGTTTAGCCTGCTTATTGGCCTTAACGCAATTGCCATGCCGCTTATTGGCGGTACTCGCAGTTGGCTTGGGCCGGTTATTGGTGCAATTTTGTTGGCATCTGTACAGCAAATTGCGACGGTCACCATTTCATCCGAACTTAATATTCTGTTTGTCGGTCTGGTTCTGATCGCCTTCGTTGCGCTGGCGCCCAACGGTATTCTTGGCCTGGCCAAACGCAAATCCGGAGGTGCACGATGACATCGCCCGCCCTTTCTTTACGCGGCATCGAAAAATCTTTCGGTGTATTCAAGGCGCTAGGGCCAGTCGACCTCGACCTGATGCAAGGCGAGCGTCTGGGTATCATTGGCCCTAATGGCGCGGGTAAAACAACCCTCATTAACTGCATTACCGGCGTGTTACGTCCAGACCAGGGGTCGGTTCAGTTCATGGGCAAAGATATCAGCAACGTGCCGCCGTTCGAGCGTGCCCGTATGGGGATATCGCGCAGTTTCCAGATTCCCCGCCCCTTTATTGGTATGAGCGTCCTCGAAAATCTGCTGGTGCCACTCGATTACAAGCCTGCAGTTCACAATAAAGAAGAGCGCGCCTTGCAGTTGCTCAAGTCCGTCAATTTGCATCAAAGGGCGTTCGACCCATCGGGTGATCTATCGCAGCTCGAGCTGCGCAAGCTTGAATTGGCGCGCGCCCTGGCCAGCGACCCCAAAGTGCTGATCGCAGACGAAGCCATGGCGGGCTTGTCAGATACCGAAATTGACGAAGTGCTGGAAATCTTGATGCGCCTGAATGCGTCCGGGGTGGCCATCATCATGATCGAGCACATTATGCATGCGGTCATGCGCTTCTCGCAGCGCGTGGTCTGCTTCGACACTGGTTTGCTGATTGCGGCCGGTACGGCGGACGAAATCGCCAACAATACAACCGTTCAAAAGGTGTACTTCGGTGAACAGACTCATCATTGAAAACCTCAGCGCCGGTTACGGCGCCGTGCCGGTGCTGCACGACGTTTCGCTTGAGGTCAACGAGGCCGAACTGGTGGCTCTGCTGGGCACCAATGGCAATGGCAAAAGCACGCTGCTGAACTGCGTTATGGGGTTTGTAAAGCCCAGTAAAGGGCGCATTTTGCTCGAATGGGACGGCGTGACCACCAACCTTACCGACTTGCCCCCGCACGAAATCGTGCGCAGGGGGTTGTCGATTGTGCCCGAGGGCCGCCGCTTGGTGCCGACGCTTTCGGTAGAAGACAATTTACGCTTGGCTGGCAGTAACCCCATGGTGCGCGATCAGCTCGAAAAGAACTTGTCGTTCTGCTATGAAACATTTCCGATCTTGCAAGAGCGCCGGCGCCAGCTGGCGGGCAGCATGAGCGGCGGCCAGCAGCAATTACTGGCTATTGCTCGCTGTCTCATGACGGCACCGAAAGTCATTGTCATCGATGAGCCTTCTGTCGGGTTGGCGCCCATTATTGTGGGGCAGGTCATTGATACCATCAAAGCGCTCCAACAAAGCACCAACCTCACCATTCTGATGGCAGAACAAAGCTTTTTCCAGGCCATCAGCGTTGCGTCACGGGCCTATGTGTTGGCCCATGGCCGGATCACACGCCACTTTAACGATGCAGCAGCTATCGACCACGATGAGCTGCGTCGGGCAATGCTGGGGGCGGGACACTAAATCTTGCTCTCTTTTTCTGCGTAATAACAAAAGCCCGGCCTTATGAATATTAAGGCCGGGCTTTTTTAAAGCGAGATAGGGCGGCGACTACACGTCAGACCCAGAACCGGTAGAGGGCGGTTTTTGCCCCAGCGTTGCTCGAATCGGGCCAAGAATGTCGTCATTGTGCTCACCGAGTACAGGCGGCGGCACGACAGATTTAGCGTGCTCGCCGTCGAAGTTCACCGGCGGGCGCACTGTGCGAAACAGCCCCATTTCAGGGTGCTGCCCCGACACTAAGATTTCAAGATGCTTGGCCTGCGGGTCTTCCAGTGCTTCGCTGGGGTCGTACATCGGGGCATGCGGTACGTCTTGTGCCAGCAAGCGTTCGCACCAGGCGTTGCGGTCTTTGGTGATAAAAATTTCCGACAGCACCTTGATCAGCGTTTCTTGATGCTTGATACGGGCGTTCCGGTCGCAAAAGCGTGGGTCTTCGAACAGGTTGGGGCGTTCGATGGCATTGGCCAGGCCCTGCCAGAACTTTTCGGGAGACGACATGTGCAACGCAAGCCATTTGCCGTCTTTACATTTCATGACATACGACTGCGAGACGCTGGGGCGACTGTAAGGGCCCATGACTTCGCCGACCGAATAAAAATGAGTGAACGCGTCAAGGTTGAAGTGGCACATGGCTTCGAGCATCGATACTTCTACGGTGCTACCTACGCCTGTTCGGCCGCGGTCGAACAGGGCGCCCAAAATGCCATACGCTGCATAGAAGCCGGTAATGGCATCGGCCAACGCGGGCCCTACAACGCGGGGGTTCTCGGGGTTAATCAGCAAGCCAAGAAAGCCGCTGGCGGCTTGTGCGACCGAGTCATACGCCGGACGCGATGCCGATGGGCCTGTTTGGCCAAAACCGCTGATCGAGCAATACACCAGGCGCGGGTTGATATCGCGCAGGCGTTCTTCGCCTACGCCGAGCCTGTCTGCGGCGCCTGGGCGAAAGTTCTGTATGTAAACGTCGGCGCTGCGAACGAGTTCGTCCATGACCGCGAGGTCGTCTTTGTCTTTTGTGTTCAGCGTAACGCTGCGTTTATTGCGGTTATAGGTTTGGTAGTGCGGGCTGTACAGGCCGCCCTTGAAGGCCCGGAACGGATCGCCGCTGCCGGGTTGTTCAACTTTGATGACATCGGCGCCCAAGTCGGCCAGCAGCATGCCGGCTGCCGGGCCGGTAATGAACGTTCCCTGGTCCAATACACGAATGCCTTCCAGAACTTTTTTCATGGTCTTTGCTCCGGGCAAAAAGAGGCCCTGGGCGTACGAGAACGCCCAAAAGGGTCATGTTTCGAGAAGTCTTTAGAAAATGTGTTTTAAGTCGATAAGCCGTCAGTGCTTAGTCGCCGGGGACAAAGCCGGGCGGGGCTTCGCCTGTGTACTCGACGTGTCGAGTGGCCTGGTACGACAGTGCAAACCCTATGGGGTGCTGATTGGCCTCTTCAACCAAGTGACCGATCAAGCCGGCTGTTCGGGCCAGAATAGGCACACCTTTCAGCCCGGCCAGCGGGAACCCGATGCCCAACAAGACAGCCGGGATAGCTGCAGATACATTCAGCATGAGCGACTTGCCTACGATGTCGGGAATAACTTTTTCGACAGCTTCGGCAAGGTTCACATAAGTCATGTCGGCGCCGGCTTCGGCAGCGACCCGGAACAGCGCGCTGACGCGGGGGTCGCGGCTTTTGTGCAAGGGGTGCCCGTAACCGGGAATGGCACGTCGTGCCTGACGCAGTTCGGTTACGGCTTCGCGTGCTGCCGATTCGAATTGGTCGGGGTTGCCGTTGGCGCGCTTTCGGATGTCTTCCAGAAATTGGCCGCAGCTTTCAGAGGCGCCCAAAATGACCGAGCCGCAGCCCAGAATGCCTGCCGCAACGGCGCCTTGCAGGGCGTCGGGGGCCGCGGCAAGTGTCATGCGGCTGGCTTGCACGCTGGGCACCAGCCCGTGCTCGGCGATGGCCACCAGTGTGGCATTAAGCACGGCCGACTGCGTGAGATTAGGCATTTTGCCGGTAACCAGCAAATGGAAGTAGTCGCCGAATGAGGCTTTGCCGATCAGTTCTTCTGCCAGGTCTTTGCCCCGGACAATAATGGTGTCAGGGTTTGAGGTGCAAATAGCCGTGCGAGGAACAGTTTCTTTACCAATTTTCATGGTTAACCTTTGTTGTTTCGTGCCTGCGGTTTACGCGGTCTTCAGCTTTTCGACTTCGGACAATGGGGCTAACTGGAAGTCGTAGTGACAGGTGTAGTACGGCACGGTTTGGGTGTCGCCTGCGGGGGTTGTGCCGGGCTCGTGAGGGATGTAGTCAACGATCAGGCCGTCTTTAACGCCAAACACCGTGTCGGTGTCGAGATAGGGCGAGTCGGACGGGAAGATGTGCGTCACGATGGTTTTGTGGCCCGGGGCGCGCAAAATAAAGTGCATATGGCCGGGGCGGTTGGGGTGGCGCCCCATGGCGTCGAGCATGGAGCCCACTGGCCCATCGGACGGTACCGGGTAAAAAGACGGTTTGATCGACCAAAACCAGAATTTGCCGTCTTTCCCGGTGGTTAAAACCGCACGGGCGCGCATTTCGTCGCTGCCCAGTTGCATGTCGTAGTTGCCTTCTCCGTCGCCAGACCAGATGTCGAGCGTCGCGCCTTCGACGGGACTGCCGTCGAGCGAGGTGACAATGCCCGAGTACAGGCAGGGTTCGCCCACAATGCCTTCGGCAATATTTGCGCCCATGGGTTTGTGAGGGGCACCTTCCCAATAGTAAGGGCCCAGCACGGTTTGTTCGGTGGCGCCTTCGGGCAGGCGGTTATTGATGGCGTCGACCAGGATCGACACACCCAGTGTGTCGGACAGCAGGATGAACTCTTGACGTTTGTCGGTGCAGGTTTGGCCGGTTTTGGTCAGAAACTGGATGGCGGTCATCCATTCTTCTTCGGTGAGCTGAACGTCGCGGATGAAGTCGTGTAGATGGTGGATCAAAGAAGTCATCACTTGACCAAAGCGCTCGTTTTTAGGCGTCATGCGGTCGATGGCTTCTTGGGTGATCGTAAATTCTCTGGATGTCATGCGGTGTCTCCCGTGGTGCCGGGCTGTGGTTCAGCCGGTCTTTTGATAAGTTACGGAAGAGTGTACCGTTGGGTCTCCATGAATGAAAATGAAGTTTTTATCTACAAATTAATCGATGCTGTCGATGATCTAAGTAAAAAAATGCTCACGGTGCGTGTGCGCCCGTGAGCTTGGACAGGGAGTGTGCCCGGCGGTTTTGGCTTAAGAGGTCGCGTCGCGATTCCAGAGGGTGTCTTGCCGGTTCAGGGTGCGGGCGAGCACGAAGCACAGGTCGGACAGCCGATTAAGGTACTGGCGCAGCGGGGCATTGATGGGTTCGTGGTTGTGCAGGGTAATGACGGCGCGTTCGGCACGCCGCGAGACGGTGCGGGCCAGGTGCGCCAGCGCAGCCGGTCGGTTTCCACCTGGCAAAATAAATTCTTTTAAAGGGGGCAACTGTGCGTTGTAGTGCTTCAGGGCCTCGTCGAGCGCCAGCACGTGTTCGTTATTGATGGCGTTGTGCCCCGGGATGCAAAGCTCGGCCCCCATATCAAACAAATGATTCTGGATGCTTGCCAGAAGAGTGTCTACCGGCGCGGGCAGCGGTTCGCAACGCCACAAGCCGATAACGCTGTTCAGTTCGTCGACGTCGCCCAATGCTGCAACACGTGGCGCGTCTTTTTCGATGCGGCTGCCGTCGCCCAAGCTAGTGGTGCCGTCGTCGCCGGTACGGGTCGCAATTACAGATAAACGGTGGGTCATGATTTTATCGGGGTGAACAAGGTTGGTACTATAACGTTTTACAACGGAGGAAACCGATGAGCCATTGCAATCGTAGCGTGTCAGCCGGTGTATTGGCGGCGTTGGCGCTGCCCGTAGCGGCTTACGTAACGCCGGTAGCCGCCCAAGAGGCCAGTGCATCGGGCGAGGTGCGTAAGATCGATGCTGCCGAGGGCAAAATCATGATCAAACATGGGGCCATTGCCGACCTGAACCTTCCTGCCATGACGCTGGCCTATCGTATTGACCCGGCTTTGCTGGCGGGCATTGCGCCGGGCGACAAAGTATCTTTTACGGCTCGCCGTCAAGACGGCCAATACATTATTGTCAAAATCAGTAAATAGTCAGGTTATTTGGGGGCGCCGATTTGCTCGGCCCCAAACCAGACGCCCTTGCCCAGTTGCTGCTTCAGGGTTTCAATAAACAGCCGTCGACCCTCTTGAACAGCCGGCGAGTGCGAGCGGGATTCGTTTTCGAACAGAGCCCAGGTCAGGTATAGCCCTTTCAGGGGTGCCCAGCAAATGTCGTCTGAGGCGTGGTCATATACCGCGCAAGCCGGCACAACCGTCAGCCCCGCCCCTTGGCGGGCCAGTGCCATGCACAGCCTTAGCGTATCGGTTTCGATGGCGACACTGCTTTTGATGCCTTTGCGCGCCAGGGTGTTTTCCAGATAGGTGCGCAACGCATTGGGTCGGCCAGGCATCACCAGCTTTTGCTGGTCAAGGGTTTGAATGCCTACCGCTGTTGAGGCGTTGAAGCCGCTGCCGGCTTTGCCCACCACGACCAGGGGTTCGCGCAGCAGCACCGTTTGGCGATAGCCATTAGGCGGCGCTTGTTCGAAGGGGACGGCGGCGAGGTCGATAGCACCTGCCAGCAGTTGGTCGCGCAATATATGACTGACGTTTTCGTAAACTTTGAGCGATACATTAGGGCAGTCGCGCAGTAGTGTGGGCAGGTAGGTTGATGTAAATACACTGTGCCACGAGGGCGGGATGCCTACGGCAAGCTGGCCCGCGGCACGCTCGCCGACTTGCGCCTTAATAATTGAAAATTGCCGAAGCAGGGGGCGGACGCGATCGGACAACAGCTTGCCGGCGTCGGTGAGCTTGACGCCCCCTTGCGACCGGATGAAGAGCTGGACCTGCATTTCGTGTTCAAGGGCGGCGATTTGCCGTGACAAAGCGGGTTGCGACAGGTGCAGATCAACGGCCGCACGGTTAATGCTGCCCAGTTCGGCCACCCTTAAAAAGCACTCAAGTACACGGGAATCCATTCACGCCACATTATGCAAATAACGACTAACAATTATAGGTTATCTGCATTATTCAGATAATTGCGCTGTCTCTAAACTGTGTTCAACAAGAATGCTCAGGAGACAGGTGTGAAGATTCGTATTGTGGGCGGTGGCCCGGCCGGGTTGTTTTATGCATACCTCATGAAACGCGACGACCCTGCACACGACATCGTCGTATACGAGCGTGATCCGCAAGATGCGACCTACGGTTGGGGTGTGGTGTTTTCCGATGTGGCCCTGTCATTTGTCAAAGATATCGCGCCTGAACTTTACGATGCCATCACCGAAAACCAAGAGGTTTTTGACGAAATGGCGGTGGTGCACCAGAATGTGCTTGTGCCTTTGGCGCACAATACCTTTCATCGCACCAGTCGCATCGATTTGCTCAAGGCCTTGCACAAACACTGCCTGTCCGTCGGCGTTGACATTCAGTTCAATCAAAAATTCGATGATGTCACCCAGTTTGTCGATGCCGACCTGGTGGTTGCTGCCGACGGCGCCAATAGCGCTATTCGTACGCGTTATGCGGCGCATTTTCAGCCCGAGCTCGATGTTCGCCCCAATTACCTGGCCTGGTATGGCACAACCCAGCTGTTCGATGCCTTGTCGCTTATTTTCCGTCAGTGCAACGATGGCTTGCTGATTGCCCACACCTATCGGTACAGCCGCACCTTAAGCACCTTTCTGGTCGAGTGCGACCCCGAAACCTTTCACAAAGCCGGGCTCGACACAATGTCAGAAGCCGAGAGCCTGGCGTACTGCGAAAAGGTGTTCGCGCCAGACCTTGCCGGTCATAAGTTGTTGTCGAATAAGTCGCAATGGTTTCGTTACACCATCGTTAAAAACAAAAACTGGTTCTACAAAAATATCGTTTTGATTGGTGATGCCTTGCGCACAGGCCATCCCTCGGTGGGTTCGGGTACGCGGCTGGCCATGCAAGACTCCATCGCCCTGTTCGAGGCCTACAAGGCGTGCGGCTCCAATGTGTCGGCCATGCTCGAAGATTTCGTGCAGCGTCGTAAACCCAGCGCCGACGCGCTTCAGCGTGCAGCGATCAAAAGTACCGAATGGTACGAAAACCTGGGTCCGAAGTTGTCGCTTGACCCTATCTCGTTCGCCTACGACTACGTCACCCGCAGTGGCCGGGTGTCGCACGACGATGTGCGTCAGCGCGATCCTGACCTGGCGGCCAAATACGAGGCCTTGCATCCAGACTGGGCCGACAACGCTGCACGTCGCGACAGCTAGGGCGCCTGCTTAGTCGGTTCACGCCGCCGGGTTGAGCCCATTTTCCTACTTATTCAATCTGCCCAAAGGACACCATGAGTCATGTGATCTACACCCCGCCAGACCAGGTTCGGTCAGTTGCCGTTCTGGGTACCGGCTCTGTCGGCGCCAGCTGGATCGCCTTGTTTCTGGCCCACGACCTTGACGTTATTGCTTTCGACCCGTCTACCCAGGCGGCCGAACGCGTCAAGGCCTTTGTGACTGACGCCTGGCCTGCGCTGCGCGAATTGGGGCGAACCGGGCTTGAAAGCCCACCGCTCGAACGCCTGAGTTTTGCGGCAACGCCCGCCGAAGCGGCCCGGCAGGCCGACCTCATTCAGGAAAATTGCCCCGAACATCTTGACGTCAAGTTGGCTTTATTGGCCGAAGTAGATGCCGCCGCCGAACCTCAAAAAATTATTTTGTCTAGCACGGGCGGTATTCCGCCGACGGCCATGCAGCAAGCGTGCAAGCATCCCGAGCGTCTGGTGGTGTTGCATCCGTTCAACCCTACGCACCTGATCCCTCTGGTCGAAGTTGTCGGCGGCGAAAAAACGTCACAAGCCGTGCTTGATTGGGCGATGGAATTTGCTCGCCTTCTTCACAAGCAACCCATTTTGCTGCATGCCGAGGCCAGTGGCCACATGACCAACCGGTTGCAGTTTGCGCTGGTGCGCGAAGCCGTGGCGTGTCTGGTCGAGGGCATTGCCAGTGCCAAAGATATCGACGCGGCGGTGCGCTATGGCCTGGGGCCGCGCTGGGCCTTGATGGGCAGCCTTTTAACTTTGCATCTGGCCGGCGGCCCTGGCGGTATGCAAGGCATCCTCGACCATACCGCCAAAGCCATACAAGAATGGTGGACGCCAAAGATAACACCGGTGCTGACCCCTGAGGTCATTGCGAAGTTGGTCGAGGCTGCGCAAGAGGTTTCAAAAGGCGAGCCAGTGCAAGACTGGGTGAATTGGCGCGACCGTGGTTTGGTCGATGTGCTCAAGCTCCAGGAAAAGCTTGGGGCTTAAGCAGCGTGTTTTGGCGCGGCGCAGGCTTTGGGCTTTCGTCGCCAATTGAATCAATCGAATAGCCGTAGCAGGAACAAAATGAGAGAACCCATGACGTGGCCCATGCCATTACCCGAATGCTTGTCGGTCACCCTGGACGGCACCATTGCCGTGCTGACCCTGAATCGCGCCCATAAGCGTAATGCCCTGTGCGACGAACTGGTGCTGGGCATGCAAACGTTCTTTTCCAGTATTCCCCAATCGGTTCAGGGCGTGGTGGTGCACGGGGCCGGCGACGACTTCTGCGCAGGCCTCGATCTAAACGAACTTAAAGAAACCTCGGTGGCCGAAAGTTTTGATACCTCTATTATTGGCCAGCGGCTCAACGACACCGTTCAGTTTTGCAAGGTGCCGGTTATCTCGGTGCTGCATGGTGCGGTAATCGGGGGCGGCCTCGAGTTCGCGGCATCGACGCATATTCGGGTTGCCGAGAAAAATGCGTATTACGCGTTACCGGAAGGTACACGCGGCATCTTTCTGGGTTCGGGTGGTTCGGTGCGCCTGCCCCGGCTGGTTGGCGCTGCGACTGTTATCGACATGATGTTGTCCGGGCGCGTCTACGAGGCCGAAGAGGCCCATCATATCTTGCGGCTGTCGCAATACCTGGTTGAGCCTGGCGAGGGTCTGAAGAAAGGGATAGAACTGGCCAAACGTATTGCCAAGAATGCGCCGCTGGCCAACTTTGCCATTATCCAGTCCATTCCGCGTATTTCCGAACAAGACCCGCAAACCGGGTTGTTTACCGAAATGTTGATGGTGGGTATTGCGCAGGGCGACGACGAAGCCAAGCAGCGGTTGCGTGATTTTCTTGAGCGCAAGGCCAACAAGGTGCAACGGGCCACACAGCCTTAGGGCGACTCCGCCACCCCACCCGTATCAAAACATACCAACAGAGAGACAAAATCATGGGTACTACTGCGTTAAGAGCCGACTTCAGCCGCGACGCACTCGAGGCCGAAGCCGCCGAGTTCCGATCATATATTGCCCGGTGGGTTGACGAACGTCTGGTGCCGCAGGCCGAGGCCATCGATCACGAGGCTGAGTTTTCTCATGCCTTGTTCAAAGAGCTGGGCGAGTTGGGATATTACGGGGTGATGTACCCCGAATCGGTAGGTGGCAGCGGGCTGAAGTATCCCTATACCTGTTTCACGATTCTGTGCGAAGAGCTGGCGCGCGGCTCGATGAGCTTCGCGGCAGGTGTTTGCATGCAAGGCTCCACGGCCACACACACCATTTTTCAGTGGGGTAACGAAAGCCTGCACGACAAGTATTTGAAGCCTGCATTGCAGGGTGACAAGGTGGCCGCGTTTGCCATTACCGAACCTAACTCGGGGTCTGACGCGGCTTCGCTGCGGACACGCGCCACTCGGGTCGATGGCGGTTACATACTGAACGGCACCAAAATGTTTACCAGCAACGGTACTGTGGCTGATTTCATTACGGTGGTAGCTACTACTGACCCGACAAAGGGGCTCAAAGGTCTCGATCTGTTTCTGGTTGACACCACCAGCCCTGGGTTTTCGGTGGGGCGCAAGCTCGACAAGTTTTCGGTACGAAGTTCCGACACGGGCGAGTTGGTTTTCGAGAACGTCTTTGTTCCCGACGACCATTATTTGAATAACGGTTCGGGCAGCAGCTTTTTAAATGCGTACAAATCGCTGACGGTCGACCGGATCTTTACCGCGGCCCTGGCGCTGGGCGGCGGGCAGGCAGCCTATAACGCCGCACTGCAATATGCCAAAGAGCGCGAGCAGTTCGGGCAACCCATAGGTAAATTTCAGGCAGTTCAGTTCAGGCTGGTCGATATGCTGGCCAAACTTGAGCAAGCCCGCTTGTATACCTACCACGCAGCTGCCTTGGCCGACCAGAACGCCTCTATAACTACCGAAGCTGCGATTGCAAAAATTGTAGCTGCCGAGGGTTGTCACGAAGTGTGCGAAATGGCCATGTCGGTATATGGTGGCTATGGTTTGATGAATGAGTATCCGGCCCAGCGTTTTTTGCGCGATTCGTACTTTCCCATGATTGGCGGGGGTACCGGAGACATCATGCGGCTCATCGTTTCAAGACAACTTGGCTTTTAGGCCCAACATTTAAAAAGCTGCAAGACAAGCAGTACACCTATTAAAACAGCAGTAAACCTTTTAACGACTTACATAAACTGCAGGAGACAAGCAATGAAAAAGACTTTTATCGCGTTCGCATTGGCCGCCATGGTGCCCGCGTCGGCAGTCATGGCCAACGAAATTACCGTGGGCCTTATCGTGGGTGAAACCGGCCCGGGCGCTTCGCTGGGCATTCCGTACAAAAGTACGTTCAATATGGTTCCCGATACCCTGGGTGGCTTGAAAGCCCGTTACATCATGCTGGACGACGCCACCGACACAACGCTGGCGACCAAGCAGGCGCGCAAACTCATCCAAGAAGACAAGGTCGACCTGATTTTCGGCTCGGGCAACGTGCCTACCGCCGTTGCGGTATCCGAGGTCACCAACGAAGCCAAAGTGCCTCAAATTGCCTTAACGCCTACGCCGCTCAAGCCCGACACCAGCCCATGGACATTTTCCATTCCGCAGCCCATGAACATTATGTCGGTGCCGGTGGTGCGTCATATGCAGGCCAACGGCGTGAAAAAAGTCGGCTTCATCGGCTTTACCGACTCTTGGGGCGATCTGGTCATTAACGGATTCAAGAACGTACCGGGCAACGACATCCAAATCGTTGCCGAAGAACGCTACGCTCGTAACGACACCAGCGTCGCTGGCCAAATCTTGAAGATTCTTGCCGCCAAGCCCGACGCCGTGCTTATTGGCGGTTCGGGTACGCCGGCTGCGTTGCCCCATACCGCCCTGCGCGAGCGCGGCTATAAGGGCCCTATTTATCACAACCCAGCGGTCATCAATAAAGACTTCCTGCGTGTGGGGGGCAAAGCCGTCGAGGGTGGCTATGCCACTACTGGTCCGGTCATCATCGCCGAGCAGCTTGACGACAGCAACCCAATCAAAAAGGTTGCGCTCGATTTCCGTCAACGTTACGAAGACAAATACGGCAAGGGTAGCGTCAGTGCATTTGCGGCGTATTCGTGGGATGCCTACCTGATTGGCGATCAGGCTGTTCGTGAAGCGGCCAAGAAAGCCAAGCCGGGTACACAAGAGTTCCGCGCTGCTATTCGCGACGCACTCGAGTCTGGCAAGGAAGTTGTCGGCGTGCACGGCGTTTACAAAATGACGCCTAAAGATCACACCGGCGTCGACGAGCGTGCTGCTGCACTGGTTCAGGTTAATAACGGTGGCTGGAAACTGATCAACGTTAAGTAAGCGGCGGTCAGTATTACCGTTTTACTCTTTTAAAAAAGGCCCAAGAATCGGAGCTTCCGTTTCTTGGGCCTTTTGTACTGTTTGCGCTGGGCAGGTTTGTTCATACAGGGCTGCATGATTGCACCCAGCTAAGCTACTACAGCACGTAGCGCGCCAAGTCTTCTTTACTCGCGGTCTCTTGCAGTTTTTCGTTTACGAAGGCGGCGTCTATAGTTACCGTTTTTCCGCTATTGGCCGGCGCATCAAACGACAAGTCTTCCAGCAGTTTTTCCATGACGGTATATAGCCGGCGCGCACCAATGTTTTCGGTGCGCTCGTTTACGTCAAACGCCAGTTCGGCCAGGCGTTGTACGCCTTCGTCGGTGAACTCAAGGGCGACTTCTTCAGTAGCCAGCAGTGCCGTGTACTGTTTGGTGAGCGATGCATCGGTGTCGCACAAAATGCGTACGAAGTCTTGCGCGGTCAGCGAGTCAAGCTCTACCCGAATAGGGAAACGGCCCTGGAGTTCGGGGATGAGGTCAGACGGGCGCGACAGATGGAAGGCGCCGGAAGCGATGAATAGAATGTGATCGGTACGCACAACGCCGTACTTGGTGTTAACCGACGTGCCCTCTACCAGAGGTAGCAGGTCGCGTTGGACACCCTGACGTGAGACATCGCCAGCCGATTGTTCCTGGCGTGTCGTGATTTTGTCGATTTCATCCAGAAAGACAATACCGTTTTGTTCGGCATTGGTTACCGCTGTGGTGCGTAGCTCTTCTTCATTGATGCGCTTGGCGGCTTCTTCTTCGGTAATAAGCTTGAATGCTTCTTTTACCGTCATTTTGCGGGTTTTCTTTTTTTCGCGTCCTAACCCTGCAAACATACCTTTAAGCTGCTCGGTCATTTCTTCCATGCCGGGCGGCGCCATGATTTCCATCTGTGGCATGGCTTGCTGCACTTCAATTTCGATTTCCAGATCGTCGATCTGGCCTTCGCGCAGGCGCTTGCGGAAGGTTTGCCGGGCCGAGTTTTCTTCGCGAACGGGCTCACCCTGCGCGTTGCGCGGTGGCGAAATCAGCACATCAAGAATGCGGTCTTCGGCGGCGTCTTCGGCCTGTGTGCGCACCCGACGCATTTCCTGTTCGCGGGTTTGTTTGATCGAGACTTCGATCAAGTCGCGAATAATGGTGTCAACGTCACGGCCGACATAACCCACCTCTGTGAATTTGGTGGCTTCGACCTTGATGAAGGGCGCATTGGCTAGTTTGGCCAGGCGGCGGGCAATTTCGGTTTTGCCGACGCCGGTCGGCCCGATCATCAAAATGTTCTTAGGGACGATTTCGGTGCGCAAGGGCTGAGGCACTTGCTGGCGTCGCCAGCGGTTGCGCAGCGCAACGGCGACGGATCTTTTGGCCTTGTTCTGGCCAACAATGTGTTTGTCGAGCTCAGAGACGATTTCGCCGGGGGTCATGTTGAGGGCGGACATAATGTTTCTCTTAAAGCGTTTCGATGACGTGGTTCTGGTTTGTGTAAATACACAAATCGCCCGCGATCTCGAGTGATTTCTTGACGATGTCTGCAGGAGGCAGGTCGGTATTCTTGAGCAAGGCCAGCGCCGCAGATTGGGCATAAGCGCCGCCTGAGCCGATGGCGGCCAAACCGTATTCGGGTTCAAGCACGTCGCCGTTGCCGCTTAGTATCAACGAATGGTCGGCATCGGCCACAATCAGCATGGCCTCAAGGCGACGCAAGACTCGGTCGGTACGCCAGTCGCGGGTGAGTTCGACGGCAGCGCGCATCAGGTTACCTTGGTGCTTTTCAAGTTTGCCCTCAAAGCGCTCTTGCAGAGTGAAAGCATCGGCGGTCGCGCCCGCAAAGCCTGCCAGTACGCGGTCGTGATACAGACGTCTGATTTTGCGTGCCGTGCCCTTGAAAACGATGTTGCCCAGGGTAACCTGGCCGTCGCCGCCGATGGCAACTTGGTTGCCCCGACGAACGCAAATAATGGTTGTAGCGTGAAATTGTTCCATGGATTTTCCCCTTGATTCGATTAAATGGGGGCAGGGGGCCAGAGTTCAAGCGGCTACAGGTTACGAGGCGTTTCTGTATTGACGTGGCCCCTGGCGCGCTGTGGCCACCACTGCGATAGGCAAAAAAAAGCCATCGCGGCTGCGATGGCTAATGATACAGAAGTGTGCCGGCCCGGCTTTGATACTGTTTGCGCTAACTGTAAAAAAGCGAGGTTGTCGGCGTGGCGCGTGAATCAGTCGCCGTAGAGCTTTTGACGCATTTCACGGCGCTCTTGAGCTTCGAGCGACAAGGTAGCGGTGGGGCGGGCCAACAAGCGGGGAATGCCGATGGGCTCGCCGGTTTCTTCGCACCAGCCGTAGGTACCGTTTTCAATCAGCGTCAGTGACTGTTGAACTTTCTTGAGCAATTTGCGCTCGCGGTCACGCGTGCGCAGTTCGAGGGCATGCTCTTCTTCGATAGTCGCGCGATCGGCAGGGTCGGGTACAAACTGCGTTTCGCGCAGGTGTTCGGTGGTGATGTCGGCGTTGGTAAGAATTTCTTGCTCGAGCTGCTTTAGCCGATGCTTGAAGAAGGCCAGTTGAGCCTCGTTCATGTAGTCAGACTCGGGCATGGCCAAGAGCTCTTTTTCGGTGAGCAACTTGGTTTGAGCTTCTTCTTTGGTGGTGGCTGACTTCGTGGCCATGGTGTACCCCTAAAAATGAAACGTCGAAACTGACGGTCAGGCAAGACAGTTATCGAGACCCTGACGGAAAATATCCTCAGGGAGCTTGCGCCCGATGAATACCATTTTGGTATTGGGCTTTTCGTTGGCGAGCCAGGCTTTGCCAGGTTCGGCACCCATCATCATGTGCACGCCCTGGAACAGCATGCGTCGATTGATGCCTTTGATGAAAAGAATACCTTTGTAGCGCAGGAGGTCGGGCCCGTAGACTTGCACAATACCGCCCAGGAATTCTTCAAGGCGTTCGGGGTCGAAGGCTTTGTTCGAGCGGTAGACGAAGGCGCCGATGTCGTCGTTGTGATGTGCGTGATGGTGCCCGTGGTGGTGGCCATGACCATGGTCATGATCGTGGTCGTGATGGCAGTGCTCGTCGCACGCATGGTCGTGGCCATGGTCGTGGTCGTGGTCGTGTGCTGCGTCGGGGTGATCGGCCGCCAGGAAGTCGGGGTCGATATCCAGAATCGTGTTCAGGTTGAACCCGCTGATATCGAGGACTTCGCGGATGTCGGCTTCGCCGAAGTGTACCGGCTTGATTGGTGCGCGTGGGTTGATGCGGACAATGCGCGCGCGCAGCGTCTGATATTCGTCTTCGGTGACCAGGTCTTTTTTCGAGACCAGGATGCGGTCGGCAAACCCTACCTGCTTTTGCGCCTCTTCTTGCTGGTCGAGCGTGTCCATGCCATGTTTGGCGTCGACAACCGTAATTACGGCGTCAAGACGGTAGTAGTCGGCGATGTCGTCGTCCATGAAGAACGTTTGGCATACCGGGCCAGGGTTGGCCATGCCTGTTGTTTCGAGCACGATGCGGTCGAATTTAATGTCGCCGGCTTCGCGTTTGGTGCGCAGCTCGTTCAGGGTGCGTTGCAGGTCGCCACGCACCGTGCAGCATACACAGCCATTGCTGAGTTCGATGATCTGTTCGTCGCTTTCCTGGACCAGCAGCTCGTTATCGATGCTTTCGGGCCCAAATTCGTTCTCGATGACGGCAATTCGCTGGCCGTGGTTTTCGGACAGCACACGCTTGAGCAAAGTGGTTTTGCCGGCACCCAGAAACCCGGTAAGAATGGTGACGGGCACCATTTTGTCGATTTTTACTGCGGTATTCATCTGTAAAGCTCACAAGGCGCGGCCTGAATATTTGCAAAGCGCTTGCGAAGCGACTACGACTTTATTCTGTACCGCGCGGAAAAATAATCAACGTGCGATTACATCACAGCACGAGCGGAAGAGCAAACTTTTGTGTTAGTCGTTGTATTTAAAAGAAAAAACGATGCTTCGGGTAACTACTGATGGGCGTGTTTGTGGGCCGCTTTTTCAGCGGCTGGATGCGCATGTGTTTTTTGGTGGCACGGGTTGCACAGCGCCCTTAACTCAGTTTCGTGGTGGTCGAGTACGAACCCGGCGCCTGCCACTTTTTGGGCAAGCTGGCGATGCAGTACCGGATCGCTGAATTCGGCGACGGCACCGCATTCGGTGCAAATGACCAAAATGTCATGAGGGTCGCCTGCGGCATCCATGCAAGCAGCCCACGCGTTAACGGCATCAAGCCGGTGGATCAGGCCTTCTGCAATAAGAAAGTCGAGCGCTCGATAAACCGTGGGGGGCGCCGCGCCAGGTTGTACTTCTCGGATTTCTTCGAGCAGCTCGTAAGCCTTTACGCTGCGCTGACGGCGCAACAGGATTTCTAGCACTTTGCGACGAATGGGCGTCAGGCGCCGCCCTCGCTGGTTGCAGAGGGTTTCGGCGGTGTCGAGTTGCGCGGAAATTTGCGCGGCAGGTGTAGTGGCTTTGCGTGGCATAGTATGAGTTGGCCGCAGTATGTTATAACATAACCCTTCTGGCCAAGTGGTTCTTCCTGTCCCTCATTATGTCTGTTTTCTCGCGCGCTGTGCGCAAACATGGCGTTTATCGCGGCTCGGCAATTTTGTTGTCTGGCCTAGACCGCCTGTGGCGCGTTGCCCTGGTTGTGCTTGCGCTTTGGGCACTGACCGGTTGGGCCATGCAGTGGTGGTAGCGCCGTGACCTCGCCTGTTATTGAACTGGACCACGTTTCCCTGGGTTGGCGAGATCGTATTGCCGTGCGCGACGTTACGGGCGCATTCGAGCGAGGGTCGTTGACCGCTTTGGTGGGGCCGAACGGCGCCGGAAAATCCACGCTGGTCAAAGGCATCTCGGGGGTATTGAGCCCGGTGCGCGGTACGATCCGGCTGGCCGCCAACGTTGACGGCAAGGTGGCCTGCTTGCCGCAGGTTGGCGATCTCGACAAAACGTTTCCCATCTCTGTTTACGACCTTGTGGCGATGGGTGCGTGGCGCAGGGTGGGGTGGTGGCGCCGGGTATCGTTGGCCGAGCACGAGCGTGTGCAGCACGCGCTTGAAACCGTTGGGCTGGCCGATTTTGGCCGTCGCATTATTGGGACGCTGTCGGGCGGGCAGTTGCAGCGGGCGTTGTTCGCTCGTCTTATGTTGCACGACGCCCAGGTACTGATTCTCGACGAGCCGTTTGCTGCCGTCGACGCCCACACGACCGAAGACCTGCTGGCGCTGCTGCACCAATGGAACATCGAGGGGCGTACGGTAATCGCCGTATTGCACGATCTCGATATGGTGCGATCATTGTTTCCGAAGAGTTTGTTGCTGGCTGGGCAGGTAGTGGGTTGGGGCGACACAAATCAGGTGCTGACGCCCGAGAACCTGCATATGGCGCGTCATTTGTGTGCGGGAGACTACCTGTGAACGGGTTGTTCGAGGTTTTGGTCTCGCCCTTTATCGAGTTTGCTTTTATGCGACGTGCGCTGGCGGGGTCGTTTTCGCTGGCCTTTGCCGCCGGCCCGCTGGGTGTGTTTCTTATTTTGCGACGTGTCAGTCTCATGGCCGACGCGATGGCGCACGCGATTCTGCCCGGCGTTGCGGTAGGCTTCATGGTCGCTGGCTTGTCGTTGTGGGCGATGGCATTAGGGGGCGTGGTGACGGGTTTGGTAGTGGCGGGGTTGGCCGGATTGGTGTCCAGGTTAACGCCGCAGCGTGAAGATGCCAGCTTTGCTGCGTTTCACCTGGTGTCGCTGGGTTTGGGTGTGTTGCTGGTCTCATTGCGAGGCTCGAACATGGACTTGATTCATGTCCTGTTTGGCAGCGTGCTTGGGCTGGATGACAATGCTCTGCTCCTGGTCACTGCAACGGCCAGCGTGACACTGATCGTGTTGGCTTTGATTTTTCGGGCTTTAGTCGCCGAATGTATGGATCCCGGCTTTTTGCGTGCTGAGCGCGGACATGGCTCGATCAGTTATCTGGTGTTTTTGTTTCTGCTTGTACTGACGCTGGTGTCGGGGTTTCAGGTATTGGGCACGTTAATGGTCGTAGGCATCATGATGCTGCCGGCGGCTGCGTCCCGTTTCTGGGTCAGGTCGGTCGGCGCGCAAATGATTTTTTCCGGGTGCGTGGGCGCTGCGTCCGCGTATGTTGGCTTGCTTGTTTCGTATTACGTCAATGTGCCTGCGTCTGCGGCCATTATTCTTTCGGCGGGCCTGTTTTACTTTGTGTCGCTGTGCGCCGGGCCGCAAGGGGGGCTATTGCAGGCCGCCCGTCAGGCACGGGCGCGTCGTCGGCATATGGCGTCGATTCCCAGTTAGGTTAAGTGATGAGGATGGTTATGTTTTCAAATGGTGGCGCGGTGTTGATGCAAGCAGGGTTTGCGCGGTTGCGACGGTTTTGCGCGATAGGCTTGAGCACATTTGCGGTGCTGGGAGCGCCGTTGTCGGTAGCGGCCGAGCCGTTGAAGGTGGTTGCCAGCTTTTCTATCCTGGGTGATATGGTCAAGGTGATCGGTGGTGAGAACGTCCAGGTCACGACGCTCATTGGCCCTAATGTCGATGCGCATTCGCACGAGCCTACGGCATCCGATAGTCGGGTGCTGGCCGATGCCAATGTGGTGGTCATGAACGGTTTAGGTTTTGAGGCCTGGATGCCTCGGCTCATGCGGGCGTCTGGGTTCAAGGGGCATGAAATTGTTGCATCGACAGGCGTCACCCCGCGTCAACTGGACCATGACCATGACCACGACCATGGGCACTCACACGGGCACGACGACAAGGCCGATGGCGCTGCTTCTGTCGATCCACATGCCTGGCAAGACCTCCGAAACGGCGTAAAGTACGCTCGCAACATCGCCAACGGCCTGTCGCGGGTCGATCCGGTTAATCGGGCGGGTTATCAGGCGCGTGCCGATATTTATGTGACCGAAATGGAAAAGCTTCATAACGAAATCCGGCAGTCGCTGGCGGCGATACCTGCAGAGCGGCGCAAGGTCGTTACGCCGCACGATGCCTTTGGTTACTTCGGGCAGGCATATGACATTACTTTTGTCCCCGTTGCCGGTCTGGCGTCGGACGCCGAACCTTCTGCACGCGATATTGCGCGTTTGATTCGCGAAATCAAGAAAACCAAAAGTGCGGCACTGTTTACCGAAAAAGCGCTGTCGTCGCGTGTGATCAACCAGATTGCGCGCGAAACCGGGGCCAAAGTGGGCGGAACGCTTTACGCAGATACTCTGGACGTAACGGATCGCCCCGCCGGAACGTATTTGGGAATGTTCAAGTGGAACGCGGGTCAGTTGATTTTTTCGCTGAAGCCGTAGTGTCGGTCGCCGGCGTGTGGGTTGCGGTATCGCGCCGGCGGTTTGCTCGTGGGTGAGCCTGGTCGTACACCTTGGCCAGATGCTGGAAGTCCAGGCGCGTATAAATTTGTGTGGTGGCAATATTGGCGTGCCCCAGCAGTTCTTGCACGGCGCGTAAATCTTGCGCCGATTGCAATAAATGGCTGGCAAAGCTGTGCCTTAAGCTGTGCGGGTGCACATTAATGGGCAGCCCGGTTTGCTGAGCCAGTTTGTTCAGTTGAAGCTGCACCACACGACCCGAAATCCTTTTCCCGCGTTCACCCAAAAATAAGGCAGCGTTATCGCCCGGCGTTAGTCCGGTTTGGGGTTTGATCATGTCTGCGCGCAAGGCCAGCCAGCGTTCAAGGGCTGCGATGGCCTGCCGGCCCAATGGCGCATGCCGTGTTTTGCCGCCTTTACCAGTTACCACGACCTCGGCGTCGTCAAGCTGTAACCAACTGCCCGACGTGTACTGCGCCGAGTGTACATAGTGCGTGTCCAGACTGGTCAGTTCCGACAAACGCAAACCTGCTGAATACAGGACCTCAAACATGGCTTGGTCGCGGCATTCGATGGGTGTATGCGGTGCCGGCAGGTTGGGTCTATCGAGCAACACCTGTGTTTGTTCGACAGAAAGCGCCTTGGGCAACGAACGCGGGATTTTGGGCGCGCGGATGTCTGCGGCCGGATTATGGGCCAGACCAATTTGCGGAGCCCACCATTGGTAGAACCCCCGCCAGGCCGCCAGAGCCCGGGCCAGACTGCGAGGCTTATGCCCTTCGCTGTGCAGCCGCGCAACCGCCTGCCGCAGTTCGCCGTTCGAAAGCTGATTGAGCGGCGTGTCGGGGTATAGATTTTGTAGTAACAACAGGTCTTGCCGGTAACCGCTGATGGTGTGGGCCGAGTAACGCCTTTCAGACGTCAGGTACTGCAGCCAACGGTTAACCGGTTCGACCGAGTTCATTCGTGCGGGTCAAGCAGGCGAGTCAGGGCAGAGGCCGATAGCTCGCCGATAATTTCCAGGAAGGCTGTGCCCATGTCGGGTTCGAAACGATCGGCTTCGGCGGACCCGATAACCAGCAGCCCCAGCAGTTTGCCTGACGCGGGGGCGCGTAAGGGGACAACCGCCATTGATTGTGCATTGTCACTCAGCCAGGCTGACACGGCATGACCTTCGGTCGGCCCGCAGTAAGGGTTGGGAAGGGCCTGCGCCCATAGCCTGATGTCATCTGATACGTCTTGCGTAAAGCGCTCGGCCACGCGGGGGCTGCTTTCCAAAAGCCGTAGTGTGGTGTCGGGCAGTTCGAACAGATTGGCTAGGCTGTCAATGATGTGAGCCGGTATTTTTTCGGCATCAGGCTCGGCCAGCATGCGCGCGCACCATGCGGTCAGGGTACGACTGATTTTTTCATTCCCTGACGCGTTATTGATGAGCCCCGATAGTTTCCATTCGAGGTCTTTGGCTTTGGCCCGAAGCGTGAGAATTTGGCGTTCACCCAGCGAGATGGCGCGTGTTTCGTGAGGGTGAGGTACCCGCAGGTCAGCAAAAACGTCTGCGTGCTCATGAAAAAAACCGGGGTTTTCGCGCAAAAACAGGGCGACCTCGTCGGCGCTCAGGTGGGTTGTTGTCATGGCGTGGCAGCATCCTTTTGTAAATAATTTTGCGTAAGCTTATCAATGTCGACCTGGCCCGTAAATACGGTGGTGGCGGGCCCTGTCATTTGCAAGCGATCGCCGTCCCAGGCAATGGTTAGCAGCCCGCCCCGGGTGTGTACAGCCACGGGGCTGTCGAGCAGCCCGCGACGAATGCCGGCAACCGCAGCGGCGCAGGCGCCTGTGCCACAGGCCAGTGTTTCGCCGGCCCCGCGTTCGTAGACGCGCAGTTTGATGGTGTGCCGGTCGACGATTTGCATGAATCCGGCGTTGATACGCTGGGTAAACCGTGGGTGCGATTCGATGATGGGGCCCACCGTGGCGACTGGCGCGGTATCGACATTGTCGACTACTTGAACCGCATGCGGGTTGGAAATGGCGACCAGTGAAATATCGACGCTGTCGCCGTCGGGCAGCGGCAGTGTCCAAAGGGTGTCGTGGTGCAGCGGGGCATTGACCAGCCCACGCGTCATGAAGTGGACATCTGCAGGCTGAAAGCGAGTTTGCCCCATGTCGACGGTGACTTCCCCAGTTTCCGATTCATTCAGGGTGATGAGCCCGGTGCATATTTCTGCGCGCAACGGGTTCCGGCGCGACAGGCCTTGTTCGTGAACAAAACGTACAAAGCAGCGAGCGCCATTGCCGCAATGCTCGACTTCACTGCCGTCTGCATTAAAGACCCGGTATTTGAAATCGGCCTCGGGGTGGCTCGGGTTCTCGACCAGCAACAGCTGGTCTGCCCCGATGCCGAAATGACGGTCGGCCAGGGCGCGGGCGCGCTCTGGGGTCATTTCGATAGACTGGCTGACGCCGTCGAGAACGACAAAGTCGTTACCGGCGCCATGCATTTTGGTGAAATTCCAGATCATGACGAATACGCCTAATAAGGTTTGGGCTCGCCGGGTGGTCGTGTTTTAAACCGGCGGTGAACCCAATAGTACTGGGCGGGGTCTTTGCGGATCCAGCCCTCAAGCAGGGTGTTGATACGTGCGGTGTCGGCTTCGGGGCCGTCGTTGCCGGGGAAGTCGGGGATCGGCGGCATCAGCTCGACATGATAGATGCCAGTATTTTCGTCAAGACGGCTGACGATAGGCAGCACCTTAGCGTTCCAGACGCGCGCAATTTGAGCCGTACTGAGCAGCGTGGCGGCCTGCACACCAAAAAAAGGCACAAATGCCGCACCTTCAATGCCGAAGTCCATATCGGGAAGGTAGTACACGGGGATGCCTTGGCGCAACAGGCGGATCAGCCCGCGTACACCGTCGTGCCGACTGATCAGAAACGATTCGTTGAACCGCGATCGGCCTTCTCGCATTAGATCGTCGATGTCGGTATCGCTGGACGGCGTATAAAACGTAGCTGTTTTGGGCGAGTCCATCGTGACGCGGGTTCCTGCGGCATCCAGACCGACAAAGTGCGGTGCCAGAATAATGACTTTTTCGCCGGCTTGGACATGTTGCTCAAGGTGCTCGTAACCCGACAGCTGAACGGTGTGTCGTACGCGATCGGGGTTACCAAACCAGATCAGACCGCGGTCGATGATGGACAAGGCCAGCAGGCGGAAGTGCCGCTTTAAAACGGCTTCGCGTTCGTCGTCAGGCCATTCGGGAAAGCACAGGCGTAGATTGGTGCGCACGATGTGGGCGCGCGACTTCATGAACCGGGGTGCCAGCCAACCCAGCACGCGCGCCCAGCGCAGGCGGGTTGCCGTCGGGCACTGCCCAAAATAGGTGAACATGGCGCGCAGTGGACGCGCTTTATTGATTTTCATAAGGTACGAGAGGGGTTAAAGCCCGGTTGACGGCGGCGGTGGTGCGCCCTCGGGGACTTTATATCTTTTGTAACTCCAGAGGTACTGCGTGGGAAACCGACGTATCAGCGCTTCCATGGCTTCGTTGATGAGCAGGGCCTGATCGGCCGGGTTGGCCGGTAGCGGATCGGGCAGTCGTACGTAATGAATACGCCAGCCTTGGCCGTGAGGTAGTCTCTCGCCCGCGGTCAAAATGACCGCGACGCCTGTTTGCGCCGCTAGCTTGCCGGCCAGAGTCATGGTGTATGCCTGCCGGCCAAAAAAGGGCGCCCACACGCCATCGCCTTGGGTAGGGACCTGGTCTGGCAGCATGCCTACCGCTTCGCCGCGCTTCAGTGCCCGGACGAATTCGCGCACGCCTTGCATATTTGCAGGCACGGCTTTAAGGCCCGATGTGTTGCGCGCAGCATCCATGACCGGCGCTAACACCGGCTTGCGCGGCGGCCTGTACATGACGGTGATGGGCCCATGCTGGGTAAGATAGCGCGCGGTGATTTCGAAGCACCCCAAATGAGGCGTGAGATAAAGAATCCCGCGCCCTTCTGCAAGGGCGCTTTTAACCACTTCATCGTCGTCGGTCACGACTTTCGACAGGCTTTCGGTGTTACGCAGCCATACCTTGGGCAGTTCCATGATCATGGCGCCGGCTTGCGCTGCCGCGGCTCGTGCAAAGGCAGGGCTGTTGTAGCCCGCTTGGCTTGCGTTGGCTTGAAGGCGGTCGCGATACTTGCCCGGTAGGGCATACACTATGCGACCCGCAACCCGACCGATGGCGTGCAACACAGGTAGCGGAACCGAGGCCAGCAAACGGAACAGGAAGAGCAGCATGAGCAGTGTGTGGCGGTAGTCTCAGACCGGCAAATGAAACAAAGAGCTATTTTCGCTTAAAATGAAAAGTATCGCTGAGTTAACCGACAACTTGCGGGGCGATACCAGGGCGGCGGCGCAAGCCTTTGTCCTGAATTAAATAATCCGCTAAAGCGTCGCGCCCTGATCGCAGCTTCACAGCCCGGCATCCGAGGTGCAACGCAACCCGTTCAACCTCTGTGCCGTAAAAACGGCCAACCTAGAAGGATGTCCACTGTGTCAAGCAACGATTACCTCTTTACTTCAGAATCAGTTTCCGAAGGTCACCCCGACAAGGTCGCCGACCAGATTTCCGACGCGATTCTCGACGCCATTTTCGAACAAGACCCCTACGCGCGTGTTGCCGCAGAAACCCTGTGCAATACCGGTTTGGTTGTTCTGGCCGGCGAAATCACCACAACCGCCAACGTTGATTACATCCAGGTCGCTCGCGACACTATCAAGCGCATCGGCTACGACAACACCGACTATGGTATCGACTACAAAGGTTGTGCCGTACTGGTTGCCTACGACAAGCAGTCGCCCGACATTGCCAAAGGCGTTGACCGTAACCCCGAGGCCAATATGGACCAGGGTGCCGGTGACCAGGGCCTGATGTTTGGGTATGCTTGCGACGAAACCCCCGACCTGATGCCAGCCCCTATTTGGTACGCACACCGCCTGGTGCAACGCCAAAGCGAGTTGCGCAAAGACGGCCGTTTGCCCTGGCTGCGCCCCGACGCCAAATCGCAAGTCACCTTCCGCTACGTTAACGGCAAGCCCGTCGAGGTCGACACCGTCGTGCTGTCTACCCAGCATCACCCCGAAATATCACAGGCCGATATCCGTGAAGCCGTTATCGAGCAGATCATCAAGCCTTGCTTCCCCGAAGGTCTGCTTACTGACAAAACCCGCTTCATGATCAACCCCACCGGTATTTTTGTTATTGGCGGGCCACAGGGCGACTGCGGTCTGACCGGTCGCAAAATCATCGTCGATACCTACGGTGGCGCATGCCCCCACGGCGGTGGTGCGTTCTCGGGTAAAGACCCTTCAAAAGTCGACCGCTCTGCCGCATATGCAGCGCGCTACGTCGCCAAGAACATTGTTGCCGCCGGCCTGGCGCGTCAGTGCCAGGTACAAATCAGCTACGCCATTGGTGTGGCCGAACCCATCAACATTACCGTCAACACTAACGGTACAGGTGTTGTCGGCGACGACAAAATTGCGTTGTTGGTTCGTGAACACTTCGACCTGCGGCCACGCGGCATCATCAATATGCTGAATCTGTTGCGTCCCATCTACGGTAAAACCGCAGCTTATGGTCACTTTGGCCGTGCCGAGCCCGAGTTCACCTGGGAAGCCACCGACAAAGCCGACCTGCTCAGAAAAGGTCTGTAATGTCTTCGTCCAGCCGCGACCACGACGACAGTCACAGCTTGTCACCCACCGACTCGCCGTGTGTCGCCGTATGCTCTACCTTGTACGACGACATTTGTCGCGGCTGCGGACGAACGGCCATGGAAGTGGCCAACTGGGTTTTTTTGTCTGAAGACGAAAAGCGCGTTGTCTGGGCGCGCATCAAAAGCCAGGGTTATCCGCGTCGTCAGGGCTAGATAACGCTGGCAATTACGCTACAATGACACCACCCTGAGGGGCGCTGCGACGGGATACTCCCCGCTAGGCTCAGGGTCGTTTCTTTTGTTCAACGGCGCTCATCATCACCTGCTGGCCGGGTGGGGTGGGCAAAATCGTTGCTCCGCACCGGTCTCGGCAGGTTTAAGGAATTCTTCCATGAACACTGTTGCTGACACCAATTTCAAAGATTACATCGTTGCCGATATCGGGCTGGCTGGCTGGGGCCGTCGTGAGCTCGCCATTGCCGAAACCGAAATGCCCGGCTTGATGGCTACGCGTGAAGAATACGCTGCCGCGCAACCGCTTAAAGGCGCCCGTATCGCTGGCAGCCTGCACATGACCATCCAAACGGGTGTGCTTATCGAAACCCTGGTCGCCCTGGGTGCCGAAGTGCGGTGGGCATCGTGCAATATTTTCTCTACGCAAGATCACGCCGCTGCAGCTATTGCCGCTGCAGGCATTCCTGTGTTCGCCGTCAAGGGCGAAACCCTCGAAGAATACTGGCAGTACACCCACAAGCTGTTCGAGTGGCCCAATGGCCAGCAAGCCAACATGATTCTCGACGACGGCGGTGACGCCACGCTCATGCTGCATTTGGGTACCAAGGCCGAAAAAGATATTTCCGTTCTGGCTAACCCCGGTAGTGAAGAAGAGCGAGTGCTATTCGCCGCCATCAAGGCGCGTCTGGCTACTGACCCCACCTGGTACTCGGTGCGTCTGGCACAAATCAAAGGGGTTACCGAAGAAACCACGACGGGCGTGAACCGTTTATATCAAATGGCCAAAAAAGGCGAACTGGCGTTTCCCGCCATCAACGTCAATGACTCGGTCACCAAGTCCAAATTCGACAACCTTTATGGTTGCCGCGAATCGCTGGTCGACGGCATCAAGCGCGCGACCGACGTCATGGTCGCCGGCAAAATCGCTGTTGTTGTGGGTTTTGGCGACGTCGGTAAGGGTTGTGCCCAGGCGTTGGCCGCGCTGCGTGCCCAGGTTTGGGTTACCGAAATCGACCCTATCTGCGCCCTGCAGGCTTCAATGGAAGGCTACAAAGTGGTCACCATGGAAGAGGCCGCCGATAAAGCCGACATTTTCGTGACGGCCACCGGTAATTATCACGTCATTACCCGTGATCACATGGAGCGCATGAAAGACCAGGCCATCGTTTGCAATATCGGTCACTTCGATAACGAAATCGACGTTGCTGCTATCGAAGACCTCGAGTGGGAAGAGATCAAGCCCCAGGTCGATCACGTGATCTTCCCCGACGGCAAGCGCATTATTTTGTTGGCACAAGGCCGCTTGGTAAACCTGGGTTGCGCGACAGGCCACCCATCGTTCGTGATGTCGGCTTCGTTCACCAATCAAACCATCGCCCAAATCGAACTGTTTACCCGGGGTGACGCCTACAAAAAGGGCGAGGTTTATGTCTTGCCCAAGCACCTCGACGAAAAAGTCGCGCGTTTGCACCTTAAAAAGCTGGGCGTAAATCTCACCACGCTGTCCGAGCATCAGGCAGCTTACATTAACGTTTCGGTCGACGGCCCTTACAAGCCCGATCACTACCGTTATTAAACCTTGAACTTCAACGGAGGCTGACCATGGAAATTTTGCTGATATGGATTCTCAATGCAGTGGCACTGCTGGTCGTGGCGTATGTTCTGCCTGGTATCACGGTGGCATCGTTTGGATCGGCCCTCGTGGCCGCGCTGGTTCTAGGCTTGCTCAATACCCTGGTCAAGCCTCTGTTGGTTCTGTTGACACTGCCCATCACTATCGTGACCCTGGGGCTGTTTTTGCTGGTACTTAATGCGCTGGTGTTCTGGTTTGCCGGCTCCATTCTCAAAGGCTTCCAGGTCAATGGCTTTTGGTGGGCTTTGTTGGGTGCATTTGTATACAGTATTGTCTCGGGGCTCTTGTCCAGGTTGATTTCACAATGAATGCTTCCAAGGCGCTAAGCCTAGAGTTCTTTCCTCCGCGCGATGCCGCTGCCCAAGAAAAGCTGTCGGTGGCGGCGCGTCGGCTGTCGGCTTTAAACCCGGCGTACGTCAGCGTAACGTTTGGTGCCGGCGGTTCAACGCGCGAAGGCACTGCCGAGGCCGTTCGTCTGATGCAGGGTTTGGGGTTCGACGCCGCACCGCATTTGTCGTGTGTGGGCTCAACCCGAAGCGTACTGGCCGATATTCTCGATGCCTACCGCAACACTGGCGTACGGCGTGTGGTTGCCCTGCGTGGCGACCCACCTTCGGGCATGGGCATCGATAGCGGCGATTTGCATTATGCCGTCGACCTCGTTCGTTTTATTCGCGAGCACTCTGGCGACTGGTTCCACATCGAGGTAGCTGCTTATCCCGAAGTGCATCCGCAGGCCAAAAGTGCGCAGTCTGACCTTGATCATTTTGTCAGCAAGGTTAATGCGGGTGCCAATGCAGCCATTACGCAGTACTTCTTTAATGCCGACGCTTATTTCGACTTTGTCGACAGGGCGCAGGCCAAAGGGGTTAATGTTCCTATTGTGCCGGGCATCATGCCCATCACCAATCAGGTTCAGTTGTTGCGGTTCTCCGATATGTGCGGGGCCGAGGTTCCGCGCTGGATCCGTCAACGCCTGGCCGACTACCAGGGCGACTTGGCCTCGATCAAGGCCTTCGGTAAAGATGTCATTACGCAGATGTGTCAGCGTTTGCTCGATGGCGGAGCGCCTGGCCTGCACTTTTACACATTGAATACGGCAGAATCTACATTGGCCATTGCAAACGACCTGAAGCTGGGTTGAAGCAGTTTTGGTTACGTAGTTGCCAGGCTATGCCTAACGCCGGTACGGTTGTACCGGCGTTTTGTATTAGGCGGTTCTGATTACTCGGGTAGTTTTAACGCCCAGCCTTTGTCTGTCAAAATGCCGTCCAGCCTGTAGTCGTGAGGATGAGGCTCGTAGACCACATCGTCCAGTCGGTCGATGTCGCCGCAAGCCCAAGCAATGCCCAGGGCTAAAAAGGTATGGCCTTGTGATTTCAGATTCGTCAGGGTGCGGTCGTAGTAGCCTTTGCCGTAACCCACGCGGTCGCCCTTGCGGGTAAAGCCCAGGGTAGGTACTAAAATAACGTCGGGTGGTGGCGCTGGTTTGCCTGTGGGCTCGGCAATGCCAAACGCGCCGGTCTGCATGTCGGTGTCCGGAGTCCATAACCGAAACGTCAGCGGTTGCTCGGGGCCGGTTACGACGGGTAACGATACCGTGATGTCTTCCTCCTCAACCCACTGGTATAACAGCGGCGTCAGGTCGGGCTCTTGAGCCATAGGCCAAAATGCAGCAATATTTTTAGGTGTGGGTTTGCCTGCTTTTTTTAGTGCGTCGCGCGTGGTGGCCAGCCAAGTAAACAGGCGTCCGCGCATCAGCAACGCACCACGTCGCGCCTCGTTTGGGTCCTGGGCTAAACGTAACGCTTTCAGGCGGTCTCGCAGGGCCGGCGTCTTATTCTCTATACTGTTGCTCATGGCGGTTACTTCGTAAGGTTGTTCAAGATGGTGTTCAAGCAGTCCCAACGGTATCAGAAATTGTTTCGTCGTGCCGGTATCGCCCTAGCGGGCTTGGTGGTAGCCGCCAGTGTGGCGTCTGTCCCGGCAAAAGCTCAGTCTTCAGCCCCGGTCGAAGTCATCCGCATTACCACGCAAACCGATGCCCCGCTGCAAGCGGTCATCGATGCGCGCGACGCTATGCAAAGCAAGCAATGGGGGCGTCTCGAGGCCTTGGCATCGGTCGCAAGTCAAGAGCCCTTATTGGGTTCTTACGCCGAGTACTGGTTGTTGCGTCGGCAATTACAAGACCCGACATCGCCTGTGCCCACCGAGCGTCTTCAGCGCTTCATGGCCACCAATAAAGATGCTTATCTGGCCGATCGCATCCGGGCCGATTGGGTAGTCGCCGCAGCGCGCACCGGCGACTATCGCCAAGCCTTGGCGTTGGAGCCGGTGGTAGCCAGCAATGCGATGGTCGACTGCGCGGTACTGCTGTCGCGTCATATGACCGGTCAGCCGGTTAACGCGCAAGTGGCCGTCGATACCTTCCGGCCGGTCAGCACGTGCTGGATGATGCTCGATCAACTTGTTGATAGCAACGTGGTCATCT
Source organism: Pusillimonas sp. T2 (assembly GCF_002236805.1). Lineage (GTDB taxonomy): Bacteria > Pseudomonadota > Gammaproteobacteria > Burkholderiales > Burkholderiaceae_B > Neopusillimonas. The sequence continues at coordinate 166,550 of NZ_NIQA01000005.1, forward strand.
GGAAGCACTTGCAGCCTATGCTGCGCGATACGCTTGAAACCAATAAAACGGGCGATGCGCAACGGTTGGCTGCACTGATGTTTAATGCGGTGCAAATGAAGTCATATGCCGCGCTCATGAAAAATCCCAAGCAGTGGCTGTCTACACAGTCAACGCCGCGCACGCGTGAAGACTTCGAGCTGGTGACCTTGGCTTTGTCGCGCCTGGCGCGCGGCGATCGCGATGCCGAAACGGCTTATATCCAGCAGCGTTGGGCCAATGTCATCTCGAAGGCCGATATGCAATGGGTGTGGGGGCAGTTTGGGTTGGTGTCGGCGCTCAATGTCGAGCCCGAAGCCGTCACTTGGTATCGACAGTCGGGCAATATTCCTAAAAGCGATTACAACCATGCCTGGGAAGTGCGCTCCGAGCTTCGGCAGGTGCCTATCGACTGGAAGCAGGTGGGTAACGCGATTCGCAAAATGACAGCGCGCCAGCAGGCCGAGCCGGTATGGGTGTACTGGTATGCGCGTTCTTTGGCAGCTGTAGGAAATGAGCAGGCAGCAACCAAGTTATATCAGTCTATTCTGGGCGATTACGGGTTTTATGGGCAGTTGGCCCACGAAGAGCTGGGTATGCCTATAGCCATGCCGCCAAAGCCGGCTCCGGTAACGCCCGACGAACTCGCTCAGGCACAGGCAAACCCTGGGTTGCAAAGGGCCATCAAACTTTTCGATCTGGGGTGGCGGGCCGAGGCTGTGCCCGAATGGAATTTCACCCTTCGGGGCATGACCGATCGCCAGTTGCTGGCCGCGGCCGAACTGGCACGCGAAGAGCAGATCTTTGACCGGGTCGTCAATACGTCGCTGCAAACCACTGAACTGGCCGACTTTTCGCAACGCTTTGTCGCGCCATTCGAGGGGCGCGTCAGCCAGAAAGCGCGCGAAATCAATCTTGATCCTGCCTGGGTCTATGGTCTTATCCGTCAAGAGTCCCGGTTTATCACCGATGCCCGGTCGCGGGTGGGCGCGTCGGGTCTGATGCAGCTGATGCCGGCAACAGCGCGCTGGGTGGCTAAAAAAATCGGCATGACCGACTTTAAGCCGTCGTCGGTCAATGATTTCGAAGTGAATACGATTCTGGGCACGCAATACTTGCGCATGGTGCTCGAAGATCTGGGCGGTTCCCAGGTGCTCGCAACTGCAGGGTATAACGCGGGGCCGGGTCGTTCCATTCAGTGGCGCGCCAAGTTGCGTGGGCCGGTCGAAGGGGCGATATTTGCCGAGACTATCCCGTTCACCGAGACGCGGCTCTATGTCAAAAACGTGTTGTCCAATGCCGTGTACTACGACATGCTCTTTAGCGGGAAGTCGCAATCGCTCAAGGCGCGCTTAGGTACCATTAGCCCGAAGCCGCGCCGGGGTACAGGCCTGCCGTAATGACCAGGTTTTTACCGCTGCCGGTCGCTGAGCCCGATCCGGTTACCAACGGGTTGCAGGTATACATTGTCGGGGGCGCTGTACGCGACGCTTTGTTGGGGTTGCCGGCCGGAGACCGCGACTGGGTGGTTGTCGGCGCGACTCCCGAAGCCATGTCGGCGCGCGGGTTTGTGCCGGTCGGTGGCGACTTCCCTGTCTTCTTGCACCCGGTTACCAAAGAAGAGTATGCGCTTGCGCGTACTGAACGAAAGTCGGGGCGGGGGTATCAGGGGTTCACGTTTTATACCGGCGCCGATGTCTCTTTGGCCGACGATCTGCGTCGGCGCGATCTCACCGTTAACGCGATTGCCCAAACGCCACAAGGCCAATTGGTCGATCCGCTCAATGGTCTGGCCGATATCCAGGCTCGCGTCCTGCGCCATGTCGGCGACGCGTTTGTCGAAGACCCCGTCCGGTTGTTGCGGCTGGCGCGTTTTGCGGCGCGTTTCGCCGACTTTTCCATAGCGCCCGAAACCCTCGCCCTGGCGCAGCGTCTGGTGGCCGAGGGGGAGGTCGACGCTCTTGTTCCAGAGCGGGTATGGCGTGAGATGGCGAAGGGGCTGATGAGCGCGCACCCGGAACGAATGTTCGAGGTGCTGCGTAACACCGGTGCGTTGCAGCGCGTCATGCCAGGTTTTGTCTTCGATGTGCGACTAGCCGAAAGGCTTGAGTGTGCTTCTGCGAGTCGGTTGTCCTTGGCGGGGCGATTTGCACTTGCCGTGCTTCATAGCCCTTCGCCCGAGACGCTGGCCCGACACTTGCGTGCACCCGTCGAGGTGGTGGATTACAGCCGCTTGTTGCCGTGTATCGTTGCGTGGCAGTGCGGTACTGCCCTTGGCGAGGCGGGTATGCCAGCAAAGGCTGGCAAGGCGTCGCCTGAAAGCGTTTTGACCCTTATCGAGCAGGCCGACGGCTTGCGCAAACCCGATCGCTTTCAAGCGTTGCTGCAGGCGGCGGCGTGTACCTGCCAAGAGGAGCAGTCGACGATGTCAATGGCTCAATGGTTGACGTGCCTGGCTAAGGTGCACGACGTTGATGCCGGTGCAGTGGCACGATCTTGCGCGGGCCGGCCTGCGCAAATTAAAGCCGCGGTGCGGGAAGCGCGTTTGGCGGCCCTTGAAGGTCTGGTGTCTTAGCCAGTGATGACGACTTCGATGTGGTGGTAATGCCAGTCAGTCAGAGCCGGTCGCGGCGGTCGCCTTGCATAAAGCCAAGCAGCGGGCCGTCGATGTCTTTACCAATTGCCAGCACCTTGAATAATTCGCCCATCTCGGCTTCTGACAACAGTTTTTGTACAGGCCCTATTTGGCGGGCATGCGCCACCGGGTCGGCTGGGTCGATGTCGGCAATAAGCGCTGGCAGCCCGGCGTTGATCAGGAAGCGCGCCTGAGACGTATAGCCCAGGACGTCGAGCCCGCCCTCCAGCGCTGCGTCGGCCATGGCGGTAAAGTCGACGTGGGCGGTGATGTCTTGCAGGCCAGGGTATAAAAACGGGTTGGCATGTGCCTGGTGCCGGTAATGGCACATCAGCGTGCCTTCAGCGCGTTGCGGGTGGTAATACTCGTGACGAGGAAAACCGTAGTCAATAAGCAGTGCGGCCCCTTTGTGCAGCCAATCACCCATGCCCGCTACCCACGCCTCGGCCTGCAGGTTGACCTCGGAGCGGTAGCCCGGTAACGCCGGCATGCGACTGCCTACCAGCTTTTGCAGACGAGGTGATGCCGCGCGCACGGCCCATTCGAAGTCGTCGTTATATGTAACGCCCATTTCCTGCAGTTTCCCGCTCTCATCCCATTGGAACAGGGTGACTGGCATAGCGTCCATGACTTCGTTGGCAATAACGCAACCTTCGAAGGCCTCGGGAAGCTGGTCGAGCCAGACCACGTTGGCGTCAGTGTCGGCAAGACGCGCTTGCTGCCGTGATTTCAGGTCGGCCGAGACCTCGATAATGGTGTACGAGGGTTGTATGCCCAACTGTTGCAAGGCCGGAATAAGTGACGCAGCCAGTGCACCAGAGCCTGCGCCGAATTCGAGCACTTGGTTTGTTTTTGTTTGCTGCAACACCTGGGCGATTTGCCGCGCCAGGGTCTGGCCGAAAAACGGCGAGAGTTCGGGCGCCGTAGTGAAGTCGCCCACTGGCAGGTTGCTGCCAAATTTTTCTGTACCGGCGACGTAATAGCCCAGCCCGGGCGCGTAGAGCGCCGATTGCATCCACTGATCGAATGGCAAAAACCCATTAGATGCCGCTTTGATTTGCGCTTCGAGAAGCCGGTGCAGGGCGGCGCTGTGCTGCGCGGCGGCGGGGTCTGGTTCGGGAAGCGAAGACGACATGGGGGATTTGGATGTTGGTGTCCGTGTTGACGGCGATGGTGAGCGTGCTGCAGCTGCCGTAGCGGGTGCGGTAGTGCTCGGGGGCTGCGCTTGTTGCTTTAACAAGTGCAGGGAATACAGCATAGAGACCATAAAACCCGCAAGCAGGCCGACTGCCGCCGCGACAACAAAGTTGTCGAAGATGAACCAAAGAATGATTGCCAGCAGCAGCGACAGGAAAACGGGTTTAGTGGCCAGTTGCTTCATAGCGCCCGATTTTACGCGTAAAAAGTGCGTGCTAAATCGGGCGGTCGATCAGGCCAGTTCTGCGGCGCTTTGCATGGCTTCACGCCCCAGCTTTTGCGCCAAGGCGATTTCTGCCACATGACGGCCCTGGAAGCGGGCGCCTTCAAGCTCAACGGCGCTGGGTTGGCGGCTGCCGTCGCCGTTGGCAATGGTAGACGCCCCATAGGGTGTGCCGCCGTTGACCTGGTCATTGAGAGTTTGACCTTGGAATGAGTAGGGCAGGCCAACTACTGCCATGCCGTGATGCAAAAGTACGGTATGGAAGGACAGCAGTGTGGCTTCTTGGCCGCCATGTTGAGTGGCGGTCGATGTGAACACGCTGCCAACTTTTCCGATCAGCTTGCCTTGTGCCCACAGGCCACCGGTCTGATCCAGGAAGTTTTTCATCTGCGAGGACATCATGCCGAAACGGGTCGGCGTGCCGAAAATAATGGCGTCATAGTCCGCTAGTTCGGCCGGCGAGGCTACGGGCGCGGCCTGGTCCACTTTAAAGTGGTTGTTGCGCGCTACGTCTTCGGGTACCAGCTCGGGTACGCGTTTGACGTCGACCTGAGTGCCGGCAACCGTGCGTGCGCCTTCGGCAACGGCGTTTGCCAGGGTTTCAATATGGCCATAGGCCGAGTAGTACAGCACCAATACTTTAGACATGTGAAATTTCCTTATAAAGAAACTGGGGTTGATGTTGTTGCGGTAGCAAGGCCAGGCCTTGCGGTTTGGTGTTCAAGGAAGGTCAAAGACCAGGACTTCGGCCCCGCCCCCGTTATCCAGGGTTAGCGTCGATTCGCCCAAAATCCGGGCGCCGTCGCCGGCTTTCAAGGCATGGCCGTTTAGCGTGACCTTACCTTTGGCGACATGCACGTAACCGTGTCGCGCTGGGTCGATGGGCTTCGTTATGGCGTCGTTGTCGTCAAGCAAGGCCGCATAAATGCGTGCGTCCTGACGTATTTTCAAAGCGCCGTCTTCACCCTCTGGCGAGACCAACAAACGAAGCTGTCCACGCTTTTCATCTTCTGTAAAAAAGCGTTCCTGGTAGCCTGGCGCGGTTTCTGTTTCATTAGGCGTGATCCAGATTTGCAGAAAATGAGTGGGCGCCTCTTGCGAGCCATTGAATTCGCTATGCCGGATACCCGTGCCAGCGCTCATCAGCTGAACGTCGCCAGGACGTAAAATCGAGCCCGATCCCAAAGAGTCTTTGTGAGCCAAAGCGCCTTCAAGCACGTACGAAAAAATTTCCATGTTGCGATGGCCGTGCGCGCCAAAACCCTGAGCGGGTGCGACAGTATCGTCGTTGATGACACGCAGTGCACTCCAGCCCATTTGATCGGGGTCGTAGTAGTTGGCAAACGAAAATGTATGGTGGCTGTTGAGCCAGCCGTGGTTGGCGTGGCCGCGGTCTTCAGCTTTGCGAATCTCGATCATTTGGGCCTCCGGGCTTGTTTCGTTGAGTGACGTTATGGCTATTTTATGGTCAAATGAATAGATAAAAAATCGCTAAATTACGATTAAAATAATCGAATTTTTAGATGTAAAGGTAGGTGGATGAAAACAACGTTAGAGCAATGGCGGGCCTTTCAGGCGGTGGTCGAATATGGCGGCTATGCTCAGGCGGCCGAACGGCTTCATCGCAGTCAGTCATCCATCAGTTATCTGGTGGGGAAGTTGCAAGAACAGCTGGGTGTTGTGCTGCTTGAAGTTCAGGGGCGTAAGGCCGAACTCACCGAGGCAGGCAGGGTATTGCTCGAATACGCGCAAAGCTTGCTGTCAGAAGCCAACGGCATCGAAACCCTTGCGCAGCGCATCGGTGAAGGATGGGAGACCACGCTCAAGCTGGTGGTGGATGCGGCATTTCCCACGCAAGCATTGGTCGAAACCATGCACCAGTTCAATGGCCGTGCGCCGGCGACTCGCGTTCAGCTCACCGAAGTCGTTTTGTCGGGTGCCGAAGACGCCGTACTGGAACAGCAGGCCGATATCGCGATCTCGGCGCATGTGCCTGTTGGTCGGCTGGGGCAGAAGCTTTGCGACATCGAGTTTGTTGCTGTGGCCCGCTTTGATCACCCCTTGCATCAGTTGGGGCGGATGCTGACCGAGCACGACCTGAAAAGCCATTTGCATGTGGTGGTGCGCGATTCAGGCATGAAGCAACCGCGAAACGAAGGCTGGCTGGGATCGTCGCACAGGTGGACCGTAAGTGGCTTTCCTGCCTCGCGGGCCATGGTGGTGGGTGGGCTGGCTTTTGCCTGGTTACCCACGCATATTGTGCAGCCCGATCTTGATGCTGGCGTACTGGTGCCACTTGCTTTGGGGCCGTATCAGCGGCGTTTTGGGGCGCTGTTTCTTATTTACGGGAACCCCGATCGCATCGGCCCCGCCACTGCTTTGCTGGCGCAGCTCTTGCAAGAAACCGTCAGGGCGAGATGTCCTGTGCCGCAATAAAAAACGCCCTGTAATCCTGGAAGACCAGGGTTGCAGGGCGTCTTTTCAAACTACGTGGGGCGTAGCCCCACGTTTGCTTGTGTTATGCGAAGCGCGAAGGGCGGCTGGTTGCGCCTGTCTTGGCTCCCGCAGGCTTTTTGAAGCTGGGGCGGGGGCGAGCAGGGCGATCGGTTGCTGCAGCAGCAGGGCCGTCGTGGCGCTTCGAGCCGCCAAAGTGGCCACGGTGGGCGCCGGCGTCCTGGTCGCGATATGCCGGGGCACGGCCTTCGAACGCAGGTTTGTCGCCAAAGCGGCCTTCGGGTTTGCTGTACGAAGTACGACCTTCAGATTTCCCGAACGAAGGCTTGTCGCCGAAACGACCTTCAGGTTTGTTATACGAAGGCTTGTCGCCGAAACGGCCTTCAGGCTTGCCATACGAAGGCTTGTCGCCGAAACGACCTTCAGGTTTGCTATACGAAGGCTTGTCGCCAAAGCGACCTTCGGGTTTGCTATATGAAGGTTTGTCGCCGAAACGACCTTCGGGTTTGCCGAACGAAGGCTTGTCGCCAAAGCGGCCTTCAGGCTTACCATATGAANCTATACGAAGGCTTGTCGCCAAAGCGACCTTCGGGTTTGCTATATGAAGGTTTGTCGCCGAAACGACCTTCGGGTTTGCCGAACGAAGGCTTGTCGCCAAAGCGGCCTTCAGGCTTACCATATGAAGGCTTGTCGCCGTAGCGACCTTCGGGTTTGCCGTAGCTGGGCTTACCGCCGCCAAAACCGCCGCGAGCGCCGTAAGGCTTTTTGCCGCCGGGTGTCCGATCGGTGTAAGTGGGACGCACGGTTTTCTTGGGTTCCAGACCTTCAATGACATCTGAAGGAATAGGCTGGCCAATAAAGTGCTCGATACGACGGATCTTGTGGCGTTCGGCATGGGTAGCCAGCGTGAAGGCCAAACCATTGTTGCCGGCACGACCTGTACGACCAATGCGGTGCGTGTAATCTTCGGGCTGCATGGGCAGGTCGTAGTTGATCGCGTGGCTGATACCCTGAACGTCGATACCGCGGGCAGCGACGTCGGTGGCGACCAGGATACGCAGTTTACGTTTTTGCAGCAGGCCCANGGATACGCAGTTTACGTTTTTGCAGCAGGCCCAACGTACGTGTACGCTGGCGCTGGTTCATGTCGCCATGCAATGCACCGGCCTGGAAGCCCTGGTCAGACAGACGGATGGCCAAGTCATCGGCGCCGCGTTTTGTTGCCGTAAATACAATGGCTTGGTCAAGGTTGGCGTCGCGCAGCAGGTGGTCGAGCAGGCGCAGTTTGTGGTTGTTGTCGTCTGCATAAAGCAGGCTTTGCGTAATGTTGCTGTGTTTTTCTTTGTGGCCCGACACTTCGATACGAAGCGGTTCACGCATCATTTTGCCGGCCAGGCGGGCAATCGAGCCGTCCAGCGTTGCCGAAAACAACAGCGTTTGGCGATCGGCCGGTGTGCTGGCCACAATGGTTTCAATATCTTCGATAAAGCCCATGTCCAGCATACGGTCGGCTTCGTCGAGCACCAATGTGTGTACGGTCGACAAGTTGACGCGGCGTGCCTGAAGGTGATCGATCAGGCGGCCTGGCGTTGCGACCAGAACATCGACGCGACGCGACAAGGCTTTAAGTTGGGCGCCGTAAGGCATGCCGCCCACAACGACAGCTGTGCGAAGGTCTTTAATGTGCGCGCCGTAAATTTTGGTGGCCTCGGCTACTTGCATGGCCAGTTCGCGGGTAGGGGTCAAGACCAGTACCTGAACACCTGTGCCGGCGTTGGCGGGCATTTGTGCAATGCGGTTCAGGGCGGGCAACATGAAAGCGGCGGTTTTACCGCTGCCGGTTTGCGCCGACACCATCAGGTCGTGGCCCTCAAGGGCTTTAGGCACAGCCGCAGCTTGCACCGACGTAGGCGTAGTAAAGCCAGCTTTGCTGACGGCAGACAATAGGGTAGGGACGAGACCCAGGTTCTCAAAAGACATGCGTATTCCTTTGCCGTTGTTTACGGCATACACTGGCCTGGGTTCAAAATGACCCATTGGCCGGTTGATTGAAAGCATCGTGCCGACCAATCAACCTGGAGTGCAGCAGGTTTGCTAGCGCAAACCGCAACGGAAAAGGCTTGGGGGTCAGGGGGCGATGGCGTCCGACATGGGTGCTGACGAATCAGTCAACTGCTGGCACACAACCCTCGGGTTGTATAAAAATGTCGACGCGTTTTATTGCAGTGCTCGGAGTATAGCCCGCACAACAATATTAGGGAAAGTACTAATTTGTAACGTGCTCGTCATGTTGCGTGCGTACCGCAGGGCTGGCGTACAGTCGCCGGGGGTGTCGTAATGCCAGTACAGCTTACCAGTTGATGGCTCGCTGGCCTTGCTCGGTCAGCCATGCGTTGGCTTGGGCAAAATGCCCGCACCCGATAAAGGGCACCGGAGGTCGGCGAGCCGACAGCGGTGACGGGTGGTTGGCGCAAAGCACTAGGTTGAACGCATTGTCGGGGATCAGCCCGCGTTTTTGCTGGGCATGGTTGCCCCACAGCATAAACACCTTGGGCTGCGTGCCTTGCGCCACGCGGCGGATTAGCGCATCGGTAACGGCTTCCCAGCCGTGCCGGGCATGCGATGCTGGTTTGCCCGACTCTACCGTCAAGACGGTATTCAGCAACAGTACGCCTTGTTGCGCCCAGCGACTCAGGTCGTGAGACTGTAGGGTTAGACGGTCGGGGAACTCCAGCTTGAGCTCGGTAAAAATATTGCGCAAACTGGGTGGGCAGGGGCATTGTTCCGGTACGCTAAATGCTAGACCATGTGCCTGCCCGGGGCCGTGGTATGGGTCTTGCCCCAAAATAACCACATGTACATCGTCGGGAGCAAGCCCTTGCAACGCCCGGAAGGGGTGTGCCGGAAATATCACCGCGTTGGCCGCCAGGCGTTTGTTTAAAAAGGCGTCGAGGCCTGCTAATGCGGCGGCAACGTCGGTGTGCGCCAAAATGTCGCGCCAGGCCGCCGGCAGCCCAGCAATGTGCGGTGACAGCGGTCCGGCATACCTGTTGTCTGTCGGGTTCGCAGGCGTCATGTCGCTGCCCGATACCCCGGTAATTGCTCGAGCGCGTTGCGCAAAGCGTGGTGGTAGTCAGCCATCAGACTCAATTGCTGTTCCTGAAACACCTCCCAGGCCAGGTTTTGCTCGGGAGTGCGTTCGCGGGCCGGCGCCCAGACGGCATCGGGAAAACGGCTGTCGAGCCGCCAGCGCGGGATGACGTGCCAGTGGATGTGAGGTACCTGATTGCCCAGTTGGGCCACGTTTACTTTCACCGGGCTGAGCTCGTTGCGCAGTACGCTTTCTACGACCCACACCACCGACATCAGGTGTTCGCGTTCGGCGTGGGTCAGGTCGGTCATTTCGCTGACATGGGCATGCCAGACCACCCGCGTAAAGCCCGGGAAGTCGGGGTCTTGTGCGTCAATGACCCGAAGCTGGTCGTCGCTCCAGATTTCGACCAGCGGGTTGCGTGTGCACAGGGGGCAGGAAGGTGTGGCGCTCATTAGAAAAACAGCTCTTTCAATGCCAGGCCGGGGTCTTCGGCGCGCATGAAACGCTCGCCGACTAGAAAGGCGTTGACGTGATGAGAACGCATCAGGTCGACATCTTCGCGCGACAAAATGGCGCTTTCAGTCACCACCAGCTTTTCTGCAGGAATAAGCGGCAGCATGTCGATGGTGTTCTGCAGAGATACCTCGAAGGTGCGCAGGTTGCGGTTATTGATACCCAGAAGCCGCGTTTTCATTTTCAGGGCGATTTCAAGTTCTTCCTGATCATGCACTTCGACCAGAACATCCATACCCAACGACATGGCGAGTGCTTCCATTTCGTGCAGCTGTGAGGGACTTAGCGCAGCAACAATCAGCAAAATACAGTCGGCGCCAATGGCCCGTGCATGTGCAATTTGATAAGGGTCGATCATGAAGTCTTTGCGAAGCACGGGCAACGAGCACGCCGCGCGCGCCTGGCGCAAGTAATCATAGGACCCCTGGAAAAACTGCACGTCGGTCAGTACTGACAGGCACGCTGCGCCATGTGCCGCGTAGGAGGCTGCAATCTCAGCGGGGTTGAAGTTTTCGCGAATCACGCCTTTCGAGGGCGATGCCTTTTTGATTTCTGCAATGACCGCCGGCTTACCGTGCTGGATCTTGCTTTCCATGGCGCTTAAAAAGCCGCGCACATCCTTGCGGCTTTCGGCTTCGCGCAGCACGTCAGCTTCGCTGCGCATTTGGCGGGCGGTGGCGACTTCAGTTTTCTTGGTATCAATTATTTTTTGAAGGATGTCACTCATGACTGGAATTTCCGTGTAAATGCGCTGAACTGATTCAGTTTGTCCAGGGCTGCGCCGTTAGCAATGAGTTCGAAAGACTGTTTTACAGCGTCTTTGAGCGTGGCCGCACCATTGCCGGCATAAATGGCCAGCCCGGCATTGAAACCGACGATATCACGGGCAGCGCCTTCAACGTTAGCTAGCGCCTCTTTGATCATCGCCGCCGATTCGTCCCGACTGTTGACTTTGATCGAGCGATTGGACGTCATGGTAATACCAAAGTCTTCGGGGTGAATTTCGTACTCGTTGATTTCGCCGTCTTTCAGTTCGCCGATCAGGGTGGGGGCGCCCAAAGAGGCTTCGTCCATGCCGTCTTTGCCATGGATAACCAGAACGTGCTTTGACCCAAGGCGCTGCAGTACGCGCACCTGAATACCGACCAAATCTTGGTGAAACACACCCATGAGCTGGTTGCCGGCGCCGGCCGGGTTTGTCAGCGGCCCCAGAATATTGAAAATGGTTTTGACACCCAGCTCTTTACGAATGGGCGCTACATTTTTCATGGCGCCATGGTGTGCAGGCGCAAACATAAAGCCAATGCCGGTCTCGGCAATGCACTCTGAAATTTGCTCGGGGCTTAAGGCGATATTGACGCCCAGGGCCTCAACAACGTCGGCGCTGCCTGATGACGACGACGCACTTCGGCCCCCATGTTTGGCAATCTTGACCCCAGCTGCTGCTGCTACAAACATGGCGGCGGTAGAGATATTGAATGTATTGCTGCCATCGCCGCCCGTGCCTGCCATGTCCAGGAGGTCGTCGGGATTGGGTGTTTCTACTTTAAGTGCGAACTCGCGCATGACTTGCGCCGCAGCGGTGATTTCGCCAATGGTTTCTTTTTTGACGCGCAAGCCCATGATGAGCGCCGCCGCGATTTGCGGCGACATCTCGCCACGCATCAGCATGCGCATCAGGTGCAGCATTTCGTCGTGGAAAATTTCGCGATGCTCAATGCAGCGGGTCAGCGCTTCCTGGATTGAAATGTTTTTCATGTTCGGTGATCCTGTTATTTACATTGTAAGAAATCGGCGAAGCAGGTCATGCCCGTGCTCGCTCAAAATAGATTCGGGATGAAACTGTACGCCCTCAATGGGTAAGGTTTTGTGACGCACGCCCATAATCTCGCCGTCGTCGGTTTCAGCCGATATCTCCAAGCAGTCGGGCAGGCTGCTGCGTTCGATGGCCAGTGAGTGATAGCGCGTCACCGTAAAGGGTGAGGGCAAGCCGGCGAAAACGCCGGCGTTGTCGTGCGTAATGGCCGATGTCTTGCCATGCATTAGCGTTTTGGCGCGCACAATGTTTGCGCCAAAGGCCGCGCCGATGGCCTGGTGTCCCAGGCAGACGCCCAAAATCGGCTTGCGTCCCGCAAAGTGCTGTATTAGCGGAACCGAAATGCCTGCCTCTGCAGGCGAGCACGGCCCGGGGGAAATGCAGATCAGGTCGGGGTTGAGCGCGTCAATCTCTTCCAGCGTCGTTTGGTCGTTGCGTAGCACCATCACGTCTTCGCCCAACTCGCCAAAATAGTGCACAAGGTTGTAGGTAAACGAATCGTAGTTATCGATCATCAGCAGCATGGCTATCTCCGGTGGCGTTCAGACGGGTTCGTCCAGACCAAACTGGACTTTTTCTGCGGCGCGAATGACGGCTCGCGCCTTGGCTTCCGTTTCCTGCCATTCTTTTTCCGGGTCGGAATCCGCCACAATGCCGGCGGCGGCTTGCACATAAAGCATGCCGTCCTTGATGACGCCAGTACGAATGGCGATGGCGACATCCATTTCGCCGCTGTAGCTCAGGTAGCCAGCGGCACCGCCGTACACACCACGGCGCACCGGCTCCAATTCGTCAATGATTTCCATCGCCCGTACCTTGGGCGCGCCGGTCAGGGTGCCGGCCGGGAAAGTCGCGCGCAAAACGTCCATATTGCTTTGTCCCGGCTTCAGCGTGCCACTTACGTTTGACACCAGGTGCTGAACATGCGAATAGCGTTCGATGGTCATGGTTTCGGTCACTTTGACACTGCCTGTTTCCGCAATACGGCCGACGTCGTTGCGCGCTAGGTCAATCAGCATCACGTGCTCTGCCCGCTCTTTCGGGTCAGCTTGGAGCTCTTCGGCCAGTTGTTGGTCTTCTTGCGGGGTCGCGCCGCGACGGCGTGTGCCTGCCAGCGGACGAATAGTGACGACCGAGCGCGTTTTATCGTCTTCGGTCACGCTTTCCTGTCGCACCAGAATTTCGGGCGATGAGCCCACGACATGGAAGCTGTCGAAATCCCAGTAGTACATGTAAGGCGACGGGTTGAGTGAACGCAAGGCGCGGTAGAGCGACAGGGGAGAGTCACGAAACGGCTTGGCGATGACCTGGCCGACTTGTACTTGCATGACATCGCCTGACGCAATGTACTCTTTGGCGCGAAGCACGGCTTGCAAGTAGTCTTCTTTGGCAAAGCTGCGGTGGCAGTCGGTTTGCAGGCTAGCGTAGGCATACGGAATCGTGACAGGCGTACGCAGCTTCTCGCGCAATGTTTTGAGGCGGCGTTTGGCTTGTACATAGCTTTCGGGCTGACGGGTGTCTGCGTATACCAGCAGGTACGTTTTACCTGCCAGGTTATCCACAATGACTAATTCGTCAATGTGCAGCAGCATGAGGTCGGGCGTGCCTTTGCCTTGCCCGGCGGGGAAGGGTTTGACGGCCGGGCCCAGCTTCGATTCGATATTGCGAACGGTGTCGTATCCGAAGTAGCCGGCTAAACCGCCCGCGAAGCGCGGCATACCCGGGCGTAACGCTACCTTGAAGCGGGCCTGGTATTGCTCGATGAAGGCCAGCGGGTCGCCTTCGTGGATTTCGACCACCTTGCCCTGGTGCAGCACTTCGGTGGTGTTTCCGCTGGCGCGGATGACGGTTTTTGCTGGCAGGCCAATGAAGGAGTAGCGTCCAAAGCGTTCCCCGCCCACGACCGACTCGAGCAGGCAGCTGTTGCGCCCGCCATCGGGAGAGTTGTATGCCAGTTTCAGGTAAATGCTTAACGGGGTGTCCAGGTCGGCGTAGGTTTCCGCGATAAGCGGAATACGATTAAAGCCTTGGGCGGCCAGTGCATTGAATTCGATTTCGGTCATAAAAGGTCTCGGTGGTTAGGTTTGCACGCGCCGGGACCCTTAACGAAAAAGCCCGGCTACGCAGAGCGTTCCGGGCTGGATTCAGTTGGCTGGTGGTACAAAAACAGCTGGTTTTTGCACCAGGAGACGATTGACCGTTACCCGGAACACGAACGCCACCAGCGCCAATAGGCGCCGGGTGTTGTGATGCGGATAGCGGTAAACGTCATGAATTTTTGCTGAAATTATTCGGTAAAGACAGGTGCCGCGCTACCCGTGATGCGAGCTGCTGCGACGTCAATCGAGGCAACTATACCATCGACTTTCAGGTTTTGCACGTCTTGCCCCTCGTTGTACCCGTAGGGGACGGCAAATACCGATATGCCGGCAGCTTGCGCAGCCAGCGCGTCGTTGGCCGAGTCTCCGATCAAGATAGCGGTTTCCGGCGCTACGTCAAGCAATGAGCAAGCGTGTAAAAGCGGCATGGGGTGCGGTTTTTTTTCGGTGCAGGTGTCGCCGCAAACGACGTGCTCAAAAAAGCGGCTTAACCCACAGGCCAGCAAAAGCGGGTGGGTAAACTCTGCGGGCTTGTTTGTGACAACCGCCATGGGGACGCCGGCATCGCGCAAATGTACCAACCCCTCGACAACCCCTTCGTACACCGCCGACTTGGTGCCGTTAACGATGTGATAGTGTCGTTTGAATAACGTCAGGCCCTGGGTGACGGTTTCTTCTGGCAGGTCGTCGTCGAAGCCTGATGACAGCGCGCGTCGGACCAGGTTTTCGGCCCCTTTGCCGACATAGGTCGCAATAACGTCGAGCGGTAGGGGCGATAAGCCCATTTCGGTGCGCATGGCGTTGGTGGCATCAGCCAGATCTGGAATGGAGTTGACCAGCGTGCCGTCCAGATCGAGAAGTACAGCTGCGTATGTCATGATGCCTGCTGTTCGCCCCGTGCGATTTCGCGCCGCATGTTTTCAATGACTTGACGGTAGTCGGGCTGACCAAATATGGCCGAGCCGGCGACGAATGTATCGGCGCCGGCTGCGCGAATTTCGGCGATATTGTTGACCTTTACGCCGCCGTCAACCTCCAGCAAAATGGCTTGGCCGCCATTACTTTGCCAGGCATCAATTTTTTCGCGGGCCTGTTTAAGTTTGGTCAGCGTATTCGGTATGAAGCTTTGCCCGCCAAAGCCCGGGTTTACCGACATCAATAGAACAATGTCCAGCTTGTCCATGACGTAGTCCATCCATTGCAGGGGGGTAGCCGGGTTAAAGACTAGGCCTGCCTTGCACCCATGGTCGCGGATCAGCGACAGGGTGCGGTCAGGGTGCCGCGAAGCTTCCGGGTGAAACGTAATAACGTCGGCGCCTGCTTTTGCAAATTGCGGGATAATGTCGTCCACTGGTTCTACCATCAGATGAACGTCAATGGGTGCCTTGGTGTGGGGGCGGATCGCCTCGCAAACCATCGGCCCGATCGTCAGATTGGGAACATAATGGTTGTCCATGACGTCAAAGTGAATCCAGTCGGCGCCAGCGTCGATAACGTTGCGCACTTCTTCGCCCAGGCGGGCAAAGTCAGCCGACAACAGGCTGGGTGCAATTCGGGTGTTAGATGTAGACATAATCAGTAAACCTGTGGGTAAGCCGGACATCTTCCGGTTGATACATGACATTATTGCAGGTGAGTGCCATTGGAATCTTTATGAAGCCTTACGACCTGAGCATTACCGTAACTCCGCAGTACCTCCCAGAACAGTCTGACCCGGACAAACAGCATTTTGTGTTTGCCTACACCGTACGCATCACCAATAATGGCGAACACGCCGCACAAGTCATCAGCCGTCATTGGGTAATTACCGATGGCCGGCAAAACGTGCAAGAGGTCAGGGGGCTGGGTGTCGTGGGCCAGCAACCGTTGCTGGCACCAGGCGAAACCTTCGAATACACCAGCGGGTGCCCCTTGCCAACGCCGTTCGGCACCATGAAAGGCGCTTATCACTGCGTCGGCGATAATGGTATTCCGTTCGAGGCTGAAATCCCCGAATTTGTGCTGGCCATGCCGCGCACCTTGCATTGAAATTGTACCGGGCTTGTGTCTTTGCTTTCTGCCGACTCATGAAAAAACGTCTTCTCCCTCTGCTGCTGGTCCTGCTGGCAGCCTGTACCAGTGTCCCGCCCGAGGCGCCCGTTTCTGCGCCCGGTGCCGAGCCTACCCCCGATATTGCCGAGCGTCCACTGCGGGTGCCCGATATATCTGTTTTGCGGGAAACCGCCGTCCGGCCGCTGTCCGGCAAGTTTCAGGCCGTGGGCTGGGGGGCTTTGCCGGGCTGGAACGAAGACGATCTCGCGTCGGTCTGGAAAGGCTTGGTCAACAACTGTAAAGGTCTGATGCGGCCGGTTTCCGGTTCATTGGCGTTGCCGGCGCGCGCCGCACCCCGTGCCTGGCAGCCGGTGTGCTTGCAGGTCGAACGTGCTGGTGTGCCTGAAAATAGTCGGCCCGATACGCAATGGGTGCGCGAGTTCCTGCAAACTCATTTGCAGCCCTGGCGCCTGCTCGATAGCGAAGGCAAGTTGGCCCGCAACACCGTAACGGGTTACTACGAGCCTCTCATTCGGGCGTCACGCACGCGTGGCGGCGACTATCAATGGCCACTGTATGCCGCACCCGACGACCTGCTGACGATTGACTTGGGGTCGGTTTACCCCGAGCTGGCCGGTAAACGGGTGCGCGGTAAGCTCGAAGGCAAGCGGGTTGTGCCCTACGACACCCGCGCCCAGATTGCCGGCGCCGAAAAGCAGCCGCCCGTCATTGTGTGGGCAAATGATCCTGTCGAAGCTTTTTTCCTGCAAATTCAAGGTTCGGGCCGTGCCTTGCTGCCTAATGGCGAAACCATTCGTCTGGCCTACGCTGATCACAATGGCCGGCCGTATGCGTCCATTGGCAAGTGGTTGGCCGATCAAGGCGAAATGCCGTTGGCGCAAACCTCCATGCAAAACATAAAGGCTTGGGCAAAGCGTAATCCGGGCCGCATTCAAGAAATGCTCAATGCCAACACGGCCATGGTGTTTTTCCGTGAAGAGCGTATTTCCGACGCCGAACTTGGGCCCAAGGGGGCCTACGGTATTCCGCTGATTGGCGAACGCGCAGTTGCTATCGATCCCGCCTTCGTTCCGTTAGGCAGTCTTGTTTATCTGGCGACAACATACCCGGCCGCTCAGCAGCCGTTGCGTCGTCTGGTGTTTGCGCAAGATACCGGCGCGGCCATCAAGGGGGCAGCCCGAACTGATTTTTATTGGGGCTTTGGTGACGAGGCTGGCGCGCGTGCGGGTCGTATGAAGCAATCCGGCGAAATGTGGGTGCTGTGGCCCAAGCAGGCCGGAGCGCCTTCGGCACGATGAGTGACCCGATTGTTGTCTGCGGTGCCGGAATCGTTGGGCTTTCAGCGGCGCTGGGGTTGTCGCGGGCAGGGCTCGACACCGTGCTTGTCGCGCCGAAGCAGCCCTTGCCATCCAAGGCGCCCGGGGTGTATTGCCCGCGCGTGTATGCCTTGTCTCCGGCTAGTCAGCGGTTTTTGGCCGAGCAGGGGGTATGGGACATGCTTGACCAGCAGCGGATTACCCCGGTGGAGTCCATGCAAATTTATGGTGATGCCAGTGGCCAGGTAAGCTTGAACGCTTGGCAGGCTGCGCACCAAGAACTGGCCTGGATTATCGAATCTGATGAGCTCGAACGTGTGTTGCGTCAGGCTGTTCAGCTCTTTCGTGTGACTTGGCTCGACGACCGGTTTGATAACTTTGCCCAACGCGGTGTTTCCCTTGCCTCGGGCAAGTCTATCTCTGCGCCTCTCGTCATTGGTGCCGAAGGCGGGCAGTCAGTGGTTCGTCAGGCCGCAGGTATCGCCCACCACTCCAAACCTTATGGTTATGCCGGCGTAGTTACCCATTTGCGCGTCGATCGGCCCCACCAAGGTACGGCATTTCAATGGTTTGCTTCTGACGGCATCATCGCATTCTTACCCATGCCCGATACGTCCGACGCTCATCAGGTGTCTCTGGTCTGGTCTATGCCTCAAGACCAGGCCGATACCCTGATGGCGCTTGACGCGGCGGCTCGGGCCGAATGGCTTGCGTTGCGTCTGAAAGTTTTGGCTGGACACGATTTGGGCACGATATCCGTTCGTAGTGCGGTGTACGCGTTTCCGCTGTTTTGCGAGTACAGCGATATGGTTGCCCCCGGCGTGGTGCTTGTGGGCGACGCGGCGCATCGCGTTCACCCCCTGGCTGGTCAGGGGCTTAACCTTGGGTTGGGCGATGTGCAGGAACTCTTACACGTGTTGGTGTCTAAAGAGTCTTACCGGTCACCTGGCGATATGCGTGTTTTGTCGCGTTACCGTCGCGCGCGGGCCGAACCCGTTTTGGCCATGCGTACGGTAACCGATGGTCTGCACCGCCTGTTTGCGGTACAGGCGCCGCCTGTCGTCATGGTGCGTAATCTGGGCATGCAATTAGTCGATCGTTTGCCCTGGGTCAAGCGGCGACTTATACAAGGGGCGTCGCGCTAGTCCTTGCGCATGCTCTGATTCAATTTCTGGAGTCCATATGTTTTCTGTCGTTCGGCGTTACTTGGCGCTGGTAGGTTTCGTCTTGTTGAGTGCCATGTATTCGGGGGCGCACGCGCAGCCTGTTCCAACACAATCAACAAACCTCTTGGCCGATGTTAAAGGCCGGTTTGAAACCCGTTTCCCGGGGATTGAAATTACTGCGGTGCGTGAGACCCCTTTCCCCGGCCTTTTCGAAGTCCAGGTAGGGATGGATTTACTGTATAGCGACGCCGATGTGTCTTATGTGATGCAGGGCTCACTTATCGATGCGGTATCACGCGTTGATTTGACGTCAAAGCGACTGGCCGATTTAAGTCAGGTGCCGTTTGACGAGTTGCCGTTTCATCTGGCGATAAAGCAGGTCAAGGGCAATGGCGAACGCGTGCTGGTTGCGTTTGAAGACCCCAATTGCGGTTACTGCAAACGCTTGCACCAAACCTTGGCCGACGTCGACAACATTACGGTGTATACGCTCTTGTACCCCATCTTGTCACCAGATTCGCACGACAAGGCGCGTAATATCTGGTGTGCCCCCGACCGCGTTGCCGCGTGGCGCAACTGGATGCTTGACGGCGTTGTGCCGCCCGAAGCGCAGTGCGAAACCCCTGTGCAAGATATTCTGGCGCTTGGCCAGCAAATGACCATTCGTGGTACGCCGGCCTTGTTCTTTGCCGATGGGTCTCGGGTTAATGGTGCTATGCCGCTCGAGGCTCTGGTTGAGAAGCTCGACAGCGTTACTGATGCTGTGGCGCGTCGTTAGGCATTTTGGCCGGTGCCGTCATCAGGGTGCGCTCTGGGGTATTTGGGCAGCCCCGAGCAGGTCGGTGCCGATCAAGTGCTCAAAGAGGTTGGCAATGAGATCCACTGTAATCGTTGGATGCCCAACATTTCTGTGCCTGGCATTTTCGACTTGCTATATAAGCAAGATGGCAAGCCAGTCGATATGTGGACGAATATGCGCTGGATTCCGCCAAGCTGCTTTTTGCTGGATACAGGTGTTCATTCGCCGGGCGGTGAGCGCGAAGGGTATGGCTGGTATTACGGCATTCACATCCTGACGCCCAGCAGGCTGGAATCGGCGATACGGCACTGGGTATTGTCAGCGGTGGCTTTTGGGCACCTGATTTCGACAATGCTCAAAGCCGTCAGTTCGTTCAGGCTTTCGAGGCAAAGTACGGGCATATTCCGTCTAATTACGCGGCGCAAAGTTACGACGCTGCCTTGTTGCTCGACTCGGCCATTGCCAAAGTCAAAGGGAATGTCGCTGATAAACCTGCTTTCATGGCAGCACTTAAGGAAGCAGACTTCGACTCAGTTCGGGGCGATTTCAGCTTTAGCAACAACAACTTTCCGAAGCAGGGGATGCACGTCATGGAAGTCGTTAAAGACGATAAGGGTCGCTTGACGCTCAAGACAATTGGTACGCCGTTTAAATCGTACCAAGATGCTTATCACGCGCAGTGCCCGTTGAAATAAGTCTTGGTTGGAAAGGGGGGGGCATTGCCGCAGGTAGTGCCCTTCTTTTGTGTTGGGTTTTAGACCGCATTTTCGGGGGCGCCCTGAACTGCCTCCGAGAACAGGTTGAAGATGATCTTACGCAGCCATTGGTTGCCGGGCTCTTTGTGGAATTTGGCGTGCCAGAACAAGTTGATGCCAATTTTGGGCAAAGCGATGGGATGGTCGACGTAAGTAAGGTTGAAGGGCTTGGCGTAGTGCAGGGCATAAAGCTCGGGCACGGTAGCGATCAGGTCGGTGTTGCTGAGTATGTGGCCGACCGCGACAAAGTGCGGCACAAGTAGCTTGACGATGCGCTTGCTGTCTGTGCTGTCGATGATCTCATCCAGTTTGGCGTGGCCGGTGCCGGCCGAGATCACTTGTACGTGTTCACTGTCGAAGTACTGTTTGCTGCTTATGGTTGTGCCCGCGTAGGGGTGCTCGGCCCGCATCAGACAGACATAGCGCTGCATGAACAGGCGTTGCTGGAAGAAGCCAGTTTTCAACTGGGGTAACAGGCCAATCGCCAGGTCGACATGCCCAGCTTCCATTTCTGTGCTCAGGCTGTCGTGCGTGTTGCGTACCGTGCTGATCGTAACGCCGGGGGCAGTGCGGCTTAGCAAGTCCATCAAGCGTGGCAGCAACGTAATTTCGCCCAGGTCGGTCATGGCAATGACAAATTTTCGGCGGCTGGCCAACGGATCAAACGAGGCGCGTTGATTTAGTGTGTCGTGCAAAGTGCTGAGCGCATACGTGATGGGCTCGGCTAATTGCGCCGCATAGGGGGTGGGCTCCATGCCTTTAGAGGTTCGTATGAACAGCTCGTCACCCGTCAGGGTGCGAAGGCGCCGGAGTGCATTACTGACGGCGGGCTGGCTGAGGTTCATTTTATCGGCTGCGGCCGACACGCTGCCTTCAGTCAGCAGGTAGTTAAAAACGACCAACAGGTTTAGATCTATGTCTTTCAAGTCCATTATTCACATCGCTTATAGCCCTTATTCATCACATTCTATAGGTTAATGAAGTCTCGTTCTATATACTCGATCCCCTGTATAAACCCATAAAAACTATCAGACGAATCATGGAGTTACATATCCAGCCGTTGGGGCAGACACTGTCGGTCGATTCAGGGGTGAATCTTCTGGAAACCTTGCGCGCCGCCAATGTGCCCATTTCATATAGTTGTATGGCGGGCCGCTGCGGCACATGTCGCTGTAAAGTGCTCAAGGGTCAGGTGCTCGAATCGGGCCGAGAGGCAACGCTCACCAATCCACGCGCCGATGACTATGTCCTGGCCTGCATGAGCTCGATTACCGAGTCGTGCACCATCGAAATCCCCGAGCCCGATGAGGTGGTCAACCACCCGGCTCGCATCATCAAGGCAACAGTCGTCGCCGTCGAAAAAGCCACTCACGACATCCGACGTATCGTGTTAAAGCCGGCCAAGCCCATCGAATACTCGCCGGGCCAGTACGTCTCGCTTCAATTTACGCCTGACCATATTCGCCCTTATTCGATGGCAGGTTTGTATACCGATGACCACCTTGAGTTCCATGTTCGTATTGTCCCCGACGGTCGGGTCAGCGGCTATATCGATCAAGTCTTGAAGCCAGGCGATGCCGTCCGCGTTACAGGGCCACTGGGCACAGCCTATTTGCGTCGCAAGCACGAGGGCCCTATGTTGTGCATTGCGGGTGGTACCGGATTGGCGCCAGTATTGTCCATCGTGCGTGGGGCTCTCGAAAGCGGCATGACCAACCCCATTCACGTGTATTTCGGTGTGCGCTCGCAAACTGACGTTTATTGCACCGATGTGTTGGCCCAGTTGCAGGCGCGGTATGCCAATTTGAAAGTCAGCGTGGTGGTCGCCGTGGGGGCCGCAGCAGACGGTCAACGGAACGGATTGGTGACCGACGCAGTCGAAGCTGATTGGTCGTCATTGGAAGATTTTCGGGTTTATTTATGTGGTTCGCCGCCTATGGTGGATGCCGCAACATTATTGGTGACGCGTAAAGGGGTGGCCCCCGAGCATGTTTATGCCGACGCGTTTTACGCCAGCGCCAGCTAACCGGCGCCGATTAGCAAGGAGAGGATGATGAGTACTATTCCAGAGGTGTTTCCTCGTGACCCCAAGTGGGAAGGTGAAGGCAGTAGCCGGATCCCGTTTTGGGCCTACACCGACAAAGACATCTATAAACAAGAGCTTGAGCGCTTGTTTTATAACAATCACTGGTGTTACGTGGGCCTTGAAGCCGAAGTCCCCAACCCGGGTGATTTCAAGCGCACGCTTATTGGAGAACGTTCCGTCATCATGACACGTGACGCCGAGGGCGGTATCAACGTTATTGAAAACGTCTGTGCGCACCGAGGCATGCAATTTTGCCGCAAGCGTAACGGCAATGCCAAAGAACTGGTCTGCCCCTATCACCAGTGGAACTACAGCCTGAAAGGCGACCTGCAGGGCGTACCCTTTTTGCGCGGTGTGAAAAAAGACGGCCAAGTTCACGGCGGTATGCCGAAAGACTTCAAGACCAAAGACCATAATTTGAACAAATTGAAGGTCGCCACCCGCGGTGGTGTGGTCTTTGCTTCTTTTGATCATGATGTCGAGTCCTTCGAAGACTACCTTGGCCCTGAAATGCTGAAATATTTCGACCGCCTGTTCAATGGTCGCAAGCTGCACATTCTGGGCTACAACCGTCAGCGTATTCCGGGCAACTGGAAGCTAATGCAAGAGAACATCAAAGACCCTTATCACCCCGGGTTGTTGCATACCTGGTTCGTGACTTACGGCTTGTGGCGTGCCGACAATAAGTCAGCGCTGCGTATGGACGATCGTCACCGCCACGCCGCCATGATTTCCACGCGTGGTAATGCCGGCGCAAAAAACGAGGTCACCCAGGGGGTTACGTCGTTTAAAGAAAGTATGCAGGTGCAAGACAAACGTTTGCTCGACATCGTGCACGAAGACTGGTGGGGCGAGCCGACTGCCGTCATGATGACGATTTTCCCAAGCGTGATTTTCCAGCAGCAGGTCAATAGCGTCTCAACGCGTCACATTCAACCCAACGATGAAGGCTCCTTCGATTTTGTCTGGACGCACTTTGGTTTTGAGGACGACACGCCCGAAATGACGCAGCGTCGTCTGGTGCAGGCCAACCTGTTCGGCCCGGCAGGCTTCGTATCGGCTGACGATGGCGAGGTTATCGAGTTTTCGCAAATGGGCTTCGAGCAAAAACCGTATCACCGTGCCGTGGCCGAATTGGGCGGCTATGACGTAGAAAATACCGAGCACATGGTGACCGAAACATTGATCCGCGGCATGTATGAGTACTGGCGCAAACAAATGGAGATTTGAGCATGATTGACGTTCAAACCTATATGGACCTGAACAAGTTGTACGCGGATTACGCCTCGGTGATCGATGCCGAGAAGTGGGACGAGTGGGCCGAGTTCTTTGAAGAAGAGTGTGAATATAAAGTGCAGCCGCGCGAAAACCACGAGCGTGGCTACCCGCTGGCCACGATGT
This sequence comes from Pusillimonas sp. T2, assembly GCF_002236805.1. GTDB lineage: Bacteria > Pseudomonadota > Gammaproteobacteria > Burkholderiales > Burkholderiaceae_B > Neopusillimonas. The sequence continues at coordinate 190,174 of NZ_NIQA01000005.1, forward strand.
GGTTCATCAGCAAGAACATGCTCAAAGATCGCGCTTACGGCATTGTCGAAACGCTGTTTCACGACCCTTACTACCAACGCCATGTCGTCGGCGCGCCCCGTATTCTCAGTTTCGAAAACGGCGTGATCGAGTCCGAGGCCAACTACGCGGTGTTCCGTACCAAGCTCGATGGCGAGTCCACGGTGTTTAACGTGGGTCGTTACCTGGATCGTATTGTTGTCACAGACAAGGGGCTAAAGTTCAAGTCGCGCGCTTGTATCTACGACTCCGAAATGATCCCCAACTCAATTATTTATCCCATTTGAGGTTTTTATGACGCAATGGATTGATGTACTGGCGGCTGACGCCGTCCCCGAAGATGATGTGGTCGGTGTCGAGGCCGGCGGCCGCGAAATTGCTATTTATGGTGTTGAGGGTGCCGTTTATGCCACCGACAATATCTGTAGTCATGGTCATGCACGCTTGTGCGACGGTTTTCTTGAGGACTTTGAAATCGAATGTCCCTTGCATCAGGGGCGTTTCGATGTGCGTAACGGCAAAGCCATGTGCGAGCCCTTAACCGAAGACATCCGTTCGTACCCGGTCAAGATTGAAAACGGCCGAGTGTGGGTTGAGCTTGCCGACTAAATAAAAACGACATGGCGGTCACCATAAAAAAACCATGACCGACCAGGAGGAGACATATGACAACACTGGTGTTATTACAAGGGTAAGGTTGTAGACGAAATCTACACCCAGGTTGGGCAAACCGATTACTCCACTGAAATTACGCAGATCCAGGCCGCTCCGCCCGAGGCGGGGTCTGAGTTCAAGTCTGTGCGCGGCTCGTTCAGCTTCAACACCAATAACATGCCCGTCCAGAATTTTTATATTTTCGAATATCAAAAAGCGGGCGACAAGGTGGTGCCGAAGTTCATGGGTACCCCGCTCGAAGCGCATCAAGACGTCTATGTATCGCAGTGCCCTATGAAATAAGGCGTATGGCATAAGGCGTTGTCTTATGTTGAACTGACAGCCCTGATATCTATCGGGGCTTGTCATGCTTTCAAGACGTACGTTATTGTTGTCGGGTGCGCTGCTAACGTTATGGCCGGGCTGGCCACCTGTACTTCGGGCTAGGCAGGCTTGCGATTGCAAGCGCGTCATACACATCGATCTAGACTACCTGTACGACAGCGATGCCTCTCAGGTTGGGCGTAACCTCGAGGCCTTGGTTGCTCGTGTGGCGTCTATTGGCGCTAATACTGTTTTCTTGCAGGCGTTTGCAGACCCCGTAGGCGATGGGCTGATCCGTCAGCTGTACTTCTCTAATCGTCACTTACCGGTTCGGGCCGACCTATTCGGTAATGTGGCCACGCGGTTGCGTAATCAGCTGGGCGTGGCGGTATACGCCTGGATGCCAGTGCTGGGGTATGCGCTCGACTCGACTTTCGAGCGCGTGGTGCGTGTTGACCCCAAGCCGCTGGTTCACCCGCCCATGACCGATCCGAATCAGTACTTGCGGTTATCGCCGTTTAGCAAACGTGTGCGCGAGACTGTTGGTGAAATCTACGAAGACCTGGCCGGGTCGGCGGACTTTGATGGCGTTTTATTTCACGACGACGCATTGTTAAGTGACTATGAAGACGCAAGTGAGTCTGCCTTGGCTGCCTATGCACAAGCGGGCTTGCCGTCAACCATTCACGAGCTACGCGCTGACCAAGACATCTTTCAACGTTGGACACGTTACAAGACCCAAGCGTTGAATGACTTCACGATTGAGCTACTGGACTGCGCGCAGGCGGTAAGAGGCCAGCCCCTAAAGACGGCGCGCAATATATATGCGTTACCTGTGCTTCGGCCCGACAGCGAAACCTGGTTTGCGCAAAACTTCGATGACTTCCTTGCCATTTATGACTGGGCAGCAGTGATGGCTATGCCGTTAATGGAAGGAGTTCGGCCGGAAGTTGCGGAGGCTTGGCTTGAGCGACTGGTGGATAAAGTGGCCGAGAAGCGAAATGGCCTTGCTCGCACTATATTTGAGTTGCAGGCGCGCGACTGGTCTTTGCCGGGGCAGCCCTATATAGAAGAGCAAACACTTGTATCCTGGATGACAGCGCTTTATAAACAAGGTGCGCGCCATGTGGGCTATTACCCCGATGACTTTATTCGTGGCCGCCCCAGGGCACAACTTATAGCGCCATTAATGCGCGATGAATAAAGTCAGTGTGCGTAGGGCCACCTTCACCAATTAAGCGCCACTGCCAT
>NZ_NIQA01000054.1 GCF_002236805.1 Pusillimonas sp. T2
CGGATTGGCAATCACAAACAGTTCACCAAAATATTAGATACAGCAACGTACCCATAGTAGGTATCGTTCGACCAGTTGTACTGCCACCAACGGTAGCGAGTCTTGTCCGTGTATTCGATTCGACGCAGAGTCGTAGTTGTTCCGTGTTCAGCGACGCTAATGTTTGATGGTGCGACATGGTTAGCCTGCTGGCCATCAAAAATATAGAGGCACTTCGGGTCGAAAGGATTGGTATCCCATAAAGGCAGGTCTTCCCACTGGCCGCCGAAACGCTTCCAAAGGGATGGGCCGCTGCTATCGGATTGGCAA
>NZ_NIQA01000048.1 GCF_002236805.1 Pusillimonas sp. T2
TCCCGAGCCGTGAAGGCAGTAGTAACGGTTAGCTGAAGACAAGGGTGTCTGGGGTGACCCAGAATCTGAAGGAAGTCGGAGGCAAATCTCCGCCCCTAGGAACACGAACTTCATCAGGCTACATACACTTGGGCGAGACTGCACAACAAGTCAAAGTCCTTACTGCCAAAGGGTGTATGAAGTAAATGAAGAGGGGACATGGAGAGGAAGAGTGTGTGCTTACCCTGGGAGGTCTGATCGGCATGCGGTGCTCTCACCGTAACCGGATATGCGAATGTCCGCTGAACGATCAGAAGTCAGCCGAGGTCATAGTAGTGGGAACTTCTAGAATTCCCATGAAGGACCGAATCATTTAAG
>NZ_NIQA01000049.1 GCF_002236805.1 Pusillimonas sp. T2
CGGATTGGCAATAAGAAAAACTGCCTTTCAGAACTCACTAATTAGCACATCCAGGTTAGCAGTATCTACGTACTCTAAGTATGGGAGGGTGTCGCAGGTGCTAACTTCGACGTAAGTAGGGGCCTTACTCACATAGCAAATCCACGTGTTAAAGCCTTGTGCGTTGGTCGTTGAGCTACCCGACAAAATGTAATTCCATTTTGGCTCATCAAAATAAAATCGGTATTGTCCTGGGCCCAGCTTTTCAGAGAAGCTGATACCCTCTGAACCATATGTTATTTGGCTTTCGCCGTTATAGGCGATCCAGGTGTCACCTTTTGCCTGGTTAGCCCACACCCCGGATTGGCAA
>NZ_NIQA01000050.1 GCF_002236805.1 Pusillimonas sp. T2
CGGATTGGCAAAATAGCCTTCTCAGGTCAGCTCGTACCAAGTCTTCGTACAAGCCCCAGTCCCTGCGGAAACCCTATAGGTTTGACCTGCAGGGACAATGCCTGTCACATAAGCACTGTAACCGCTCATCGTATTGAAATTGTTCATCATAAGGATATTGAGGTCATTAACATACAAGTAGGCACCGCCTCCACTTGAGCATAATGTATAGACGAGTACTGAGATCGGTTTGCCAGTGATATTCGTGTATGTTGAACCGAGTGCACGACTATTGCTTACGTTCTGCCATGATTGTTTGTATCCTAACCCTTCGCCAATAACAACCCAAACTCCGGATTGGCAA
>NZ_NIQA01000051.1 GCF_002236805.1 Pusillimonas sp. T2
CGGATTGGCAATTAAGAAAGCGGCCAGAACCGATACGTGTGAGTAGAGCCGCAGCCTGCGTAGGTCTGTACTGAAAAATATTGGCCCTTTAGAACGGCGCCTACTGCAGTAGAGCCGCCCGCCCCATAGTGCGGGTCGCTTTGAGAGCGCGTTACTAAGCTCAAGGCGGCAGGGCTGGGGCCGACCATGACTCGATCGTAACTGTACGCGCATGAGTTGTGGGGAGTGTTCATCGCAACGATCAGCCCAGACGACTCCGCCTGGTAAATAATATTCTTATGGAAGATCTGTTCTGGATTCAGAGTTTGGCCTTGGGCTTGCCAAGTTCCGGATTGGCAA
>NZ_NIQA01000006.1 GCF_002236805.1 Pusillimonas sp. T2
GCCACTCATTTTGAAATGTCCAGCATACGCTCCATGTCCTGATAGCGTGGGTAGGTAATCAATACGGCCCGATGCGGGCCATGAAACACGAACATTGACCCAGCAGCAACGGCTGAAGCCCCCGCTACGACAGCCTCGCGCATGTGGTCCAAATTACCCGCGCCGCCTAAGGCAATTATTGGCACTTGTACAGAGCCCGCCAAACTTCGGACCAACTCGACATCATAGCCCGACATCATACCGTCCCGATCCACTACGTTCAGCAATATCTCCCCGGCTCCTGCTTGCGTCATCTTGTTCGCATGGCCCAACCAGTCTAGTGTGAGAAGCTTTTTTGAATAACTTCCGTACAGCCACGGTCGCTTACGCCAATCGCGTTTGATGTCGATAGAGACGATTACGCTTTGGCTGCCATAACGCTCAGCAATACGCGTGACCAACGAGACATCTGATAATGCAGCCGTCTGCAGGCAAATCTTCTCCACACCCAAATCAAAAATCCGGGCAGCCTGATCCAGAGTCTGAATGCCACCGCCATAGGCCAAGGGCATAAAGCACTCTCCGGCGAACAGTTCAATGGCACCAAAGTCAGGCCCCGCTCCAGATCGCGTTGCCTCGATGTCTAACACCATCAGTTCATCAACTTCCTTGTCATTGAAAATCCGTATGGCATTGGTTGGATCGCCCACATACACCGGATCTTTAAAGCGACGGGTTTTTACCAGTCCACCCTTGCGTAGCAGCAGTGCCGGTATGACTCTATGCCTGAGCATATACCCACTCCGTAAAACGACGCATCATACCCAAACCGAAGCGATGACTTTTCTCAGGATGAAACTGCACACCAAACATATTATTTTTTTGGAAAGCCGCTACAAAATTGCCACCATAATTACAGGTAGCAGCGACGTCCGATGAGTCGTTACAGTGAATTCTGTATGAATGCACGAAATAAAAACGCTGTTCCTGCTCATGCCTCGGCAACAATGGATTATCTTTGACTGCACTCAAGAGATTCCAACCCATGTGGGGCACCGGCAGGCTCGTCTCACGGGCATCGGGAAAGCGCGTCGCCCATGCGTCAAACCAGCCCAAACCTGGCGCGCGCCCCTCCTCGCTCCCTTTGCACATAAGCTGCATCCCCAGGCAGATGCCCAACACCGGGACCTGCTCCTGGAGCACAACTTTGCTCAACGCTTTATCCAGCCCTCGTTGAACGAGCTCCCCCATACCGTGATCAAAGGCTCCCACACCCGGAAGTATCAGTGCTGTTGCATCACGAACCTCCTCAGGCGTACAGATTATTCGAGCCGATGCTCCCGCTTTTTCCACCATCCTGATGACGGACTGGCTATTTCCACAGCCATAGTCAAGCACAGAAATTACATTCACCATTATTGTCGCTATATAGTCAGGAGGTCAGAATCGATGAAAGTCGGCTGTAACGCCGAGACAAAACAAGATAGACAATATACATACTGGCATAGCCACAACCATATGCGACAAGCGTCATCTGATATGTGTCGAAACCATACAGCGCGCTGACTACCATGACGAGTAAGGCACATTGCCATATCAAATCAATGTTTTGCTTCTGGACAAGAAAAAAGGTATAGCTCAAAGGACTCGCAATAAAGCGCAACGCAAACAGGGGTACCAGCCATACAGCGATAGTCCCTGCCAAATGCCATGACTCACCGAACAACAACACAAAAGCGGGCTCAGCCAATCCTACGGTAACCAGCACCAAACCCACGGAGAGAATGGCCAACACTTTGAATGTCCTCTGGTATACCTGCTTGCAGTTTCCATGCGCACGCATTTCTACCCCAGCATCGCGGATAAACACGTCACGCACGGCTCCGCCCAGCACCGCTAACGGCGCGCCCATCGTCCGGACAGCCAGCGCAAAACACCCCGCCACATCGCCGCCGTAGCGCATACCCAAAATTATGACCGGAAGCTGGGATGCACTCGTATTGATTATGTCGCTAGGCATAGCAAACAAAGGAAAACGCCAATATTTTTTCCAAGTCTCAGAGAGCAAGGCTCGCGCCGCCAAAAAACTCTTAGGCCAAAAGTTCCAGACCGGCAGCAGCCAAGCCGCCACTGCAACAGCCACCATCGTACCGATGATCTGAGCAATGGCAAGAGAAAGGGCTGATGAAGAAACCCAGGCAGCGATGATTTGCAGAACGGTAACCATACCAGCCTGAACCAACCGCACAACGTTCAACACACGGACTTGCCCATTATTAGCAGCCCAAGCCTGCCATATCACCGATAACGCGGCGCAAATACTCATCGGCACCAGCCAGTAACACATAAACCTCGGCAAGCCAAATATTTCATCAGCCAGTACAGGCATCAGCAACCCAACCGTCAGGCCCAAAGGTATACCCATGCTAAGCACAATCAAGACTGTAACTGCAACCAACCGCCCCCGCTCCTCCCCATCTCGGGCTAGGCCAAACGCCGCCTCAAGACGAGCCGAAAGCAAAAGATTCACTACTAAAGAAATCCCATACCAAGCAGCAAAAGTCCCAAACTCTGCGGGTACATATAAACGGGCAATCCACAGGGAGCCAAGAACGGGTATAGCTTGCGCTATAGCAGCGCCGGAAAACACTACAGCGACCCGCTGCCAGTAGGTAGACAGGCGGCTAGCGCTCATTAGCAATTACCAACTCGCGAATGCGCGCTCTAGCGTCATTGACGTAAGCATCAACCCCAACCTGATTCAAATGGCTCTCATCCATATAAATCAACTGCCCATCAAGGTATGGGGCACTACGGAATACCTGTAAGCGATCCAACTCAATAAAGCTCGCACCTGCCCGCTTTGCCGTACCGGCAATAATTAAATTGGCCTGCTGATATGCCCCATTAAATGAGACCTGATGAGGCAACCCCAAACCAGCAAAGCGATACATCCGCATAGGATTTCTGGATAATTCGGGCACCTGAGAAAGAACATATACCCGACGCCCGGACCCCTGGTTCTGGAGAAACCGCTCCAAACTCGGCGCGAAGAGGGGATCCTCAATCTGATAACTCCACATGCCAGCAATGAATACCATGTCGAATTTGGTAACAAGGGCTTCCACCCGACTTATTTGATCGAGGCAGGATTGACGCGCCCATTCCGGGAGTTTCGATACATTAAAACCAGAAATAGGCACACAACTACTGGCGGTTAACACGGTTGCCTTGAAACCTTCGTCACGCCCCAATCGATCGAAGAATCCATTCAACATAGCAGCGTGAGAATCGCCAATCACCAAGACCTTACGCGAACTTGCTAGGTCACCCTTCTCGCAATGCCCGTTGTCCACACCATGACAGATCAAATAGGGGTCGGCATACCTTGTATATTCGATCGGCAAACCGGAGGAGCTAAAATAAGCCTTAGCGGCAATGGCAACGCCATAGGCCCCAAATGATCCGACACCGGTAATTACCAGCACAGCCGCAAGACGACGCCACGTCATAAAAGACAACCGCAGCTTTCTGGCCGGCTCTTCAACAAAGTAAAACGATACACATGCTAATAGTAAGGTCGCTATTATAAATACCAACGTCTCTTGCAAACCAAGCGAAACAGCGCCTGTGTAGTATCGAATGAGGGCGAGAACCGGCCAATGCCAAAGGTACAACGAATAAGATAAAAACCCTGTCCAAACCATCAAGGGGCTACAGAGAAAAGCGGAGAATGAAGAGCGACTTGCTGAGATAATCAGGCCCGCGCCAACAACTGCAGGCAAAGACAATAACCCCGGAAATAGCGAAGCACCATCCAACACAATTAAGCTACCAACGATTAGAGACGCTCCCGCCCAGAAAGCAATGTTGGCAACGGTAGTCGACCAGCGCAGCCCAATCGAGGATATCGCTAAATATGCCCCCGCCAAGAACTCTGGCACCCTGGAATAAAGCGCGTAATAAGTCACTTGCCGATGATCCATGACACGCAATTGCCACTCCGCCACCAAAATCAGCACCATCGAAATAAACAAGATACTCTGCTTGATATACCGATCTGGGATGAGCAACAACGCTATAGGCAGCAGCATGTAAAACTGCATCTCCACAGCAAGTGACCATGTATGCAGCAAAGGTTGCTCGGCAGTAGTTGGCGCAAAATAATCGCCAAAATTTGCGAAATAACTATTACTGAAGAAGAGCACCGCCGACTTTAAACTGGCCACGAAATACGTAAAGTCGCTATTGGTGAACAACAACTTGGCTAAAATAGTCACGGTTGCCAGCATAAAGAAATATGCCGGGACAATACGCCTGATACGGCCTAAATAGAAACGCCCCAAAAAAGAGGTCAGCGTCCCTTGAATAGCACCCTTCCTAAACTGAATTTGTTGCGTAATCAGGTAACCCGAAATCACAAGGAATACATCGACCCCAACAAATCCGCCAGGTAGCAATGTTCCACCGTAGTGAAACAAAATGACTGCCAACACAGCAAGGGCTCGAAGCCCTTGAATATCTGGGCGATATGCCAGCCTATTCATCTATGTCCACTAAGCTGCGCCGACAACAGTCACGCTGCCATCTGCCAAGCGATAACGCATGCCGGTCGCTGCGCATACCGCCTCACCTTCCCCACATAGCGGCAAATCCAACTGCTCCCCGTGCTCACTCATCCAACCAATTTGTTTTGCAGGCACACCAACCATCAGCGCATAAGGAGGCACGTCTTTATTCACCACAGCTCCTGCGCCTATAAATGCAAACTGACCAATCGTCACCCCGCAAACGATCGTAGAGTTGGCACCTAAGGTTGCGCCCTTCCTGACGATCGTATTACGGTACTCGTTCTTTCGTTCGATTAGCGAGCGAGGGTTATAAACATTGGTAAAGACCATGCTAGGACCGCAAAAAACACCGTCTTCAAGGGTTACATTGTCATAGACTGAAACGTTGTTCTGAATCTTGCAGTAATCACCAATTACAACCTTATTACCTACGAATACGTTTTGCCCTAGCGAAACCCCTAAGCCAATGCGCGCGCCTCCGCATACGTGTACGAAATGCCAAATGCGTGAGCCTTCGCCAATTTGCGCCCCTTCGTCGACTATTGCCGTGTCATGTTTTGTATAGCTCATTTCTTCAGGAAGGGATGATAATCAGCTTGCAAAGTAGCGAGCGCCGCATTGCGTATTGATGAGACTGTTGCAATAGCGACTCGATTTTCCTCTAAACCGAACCCACGCCCCGCAAGTATTTCCTCGTAACTACGCGTGTGCAAATCCGTAAAACCACCCGAAAACTCAATCTCGTCGCCATCCACTGTAATAGACCGATAAGTGCGCTGCCCTTGCTCACGCTGAGCCGCTGGCACATCCATATAGTCCACAGACAAGAACCACCGCACGCGTGCATGCTCATATTCCAGATAACCGGCAGCATGGGTTTCCGCATTGGCGTGCACCACACTCTCTTGCAACTCTCCAAAAATGTAGTGCAACATGTCAAAGAAGTGCACGCCAATGTTTGTCGCAATGCCCCCCGATTTCTTTGCATCACCCTTCCAGGACTGCAAATACCAACGACCACGCGACGTAATGTAGGTCAGATCCACATCCCGCTTAGTATCTTTCGGCTGGCTACGCACCTTTTCGCGCAGGGCGACAATGGAGGGATGTACCCTAAGCTGGAGTATGGTGCTTACTTTCCGGCCAGTATCCTGCTCTATTTCTTGCAGGCCATCTATATTCCACGGGTTCAGCACCAGCGGCTTCTCACAAATGGCATCAGCACCAGCTCTTAGTGCAAAGCGCATATGCGAGTCATGCAGGTAGTTGGGTGAGCAAATAGATACGTAGTCGACCTGCCTTCCGTCGTTTGCCCTGCGTAGCTTATCTATATGGCGATCAAAGCGCTCGAACTCCGTAAAAAAGTCTGCTGAAGGAAAGTGACTATCTATAATTCCGACCGAATCATTGGGGTCTAATGCAGCAACAAGATTGTTCCCCGTAGCTTTAATAGCCTGCATATGGCGAGGAGCGATATAGCCTGCGGCACCAATAAGAGCAAAGTTTTTCATGAAATTACCGTTGAGAACGGACTGTGGGTTGTTAGTCATTCGCCTTGTAACTCCCCTGCCTCGCGCCGTAACTGCACAATTTCGCGTTTCAGGGCCTCATACTCGGTCATTTTGATTTTTAAATACTGCGCTGTCAGCTCGGCTTTTACTGTCAAACCTACTGGGGTCAGTAAATACACATAGGCCAATTTGTTTTGGCTATTACGAAAATTTTGCATTTTGATCATGCCCTTGTCTAACAAGGCCCTGATGCAATAATTCGCTTTCCCCAAGCTTATGCCCAACCTGTCAGCCAAATCACGCTGGCTAATAGCAGGGTGCGAAGCCAACAGGCGAAGAACCTTTAAGTGGTTCTCATCATGTAATCTAGCATCAAGGGGCATTATTAATGGTTATTGCACACTCAGCCGCGCTACCGCCATGCTGTCACACGATCAGCAAGCGCGAGAAAAATTGAAAACCACACCAAAACAGAAAAAAGCGGCGTTCAAATATTGAACAAACTATAGCACGCGCTTGTACGAAAAACACCCAAAAAAACAGTAGCGCGGTGAAGACTTGCCCACTACGTCACGTTTGCTTGAAAGCGCCCTAAAAGTGATGTCCCCGCCCTGCACGTATGGCGACTAGTCCAATGCTTTCGACTCCGATTTAGCATCACTGCCGGGGCACGCAAGCACCACAAATAAAGCCAGATACGCCGCATAGAAACCCATAGTATTCATGCGGCGAAACATGGTCTCAGTTAACCCAAAGAGCGCAAAACCCAGGCAAAGGACCAACCCCATGGCCGCAGCGGCTTTGACATCGGCGCGGGCATGCTGACTTAGCAATCGAGGCAGTAAATAGATGCAAGGTGCGAAGTAAATTAGCAACAAGCCCAACGCACCAGGAAACCCAAAGGCAGCGAAGACAAGCAATACATCGTTGTGCGGCTCTCCGAAACCAGAATCAACCGTGACTTGTGACACCAACCCTTTAGGCATAGCCACACTCTCTAGGTATTGCCCGTAATACCCGCCGTCACCAAGACCAAACCAAACGTTACTCAATCCCGCGTCAATCGCTGACTGCCAAAGTTGAATACGCACACACATGCTGTTGAACTGCAAGTTATCAGCAGTATTGCAATTTCGTATCTCTTCGACTCCCTCAAAAATACGGCCAAGCAGAGCATCATTGCTAGCTACAATAACAGCCAAAAGGACTAAAATACCCGCAAGCGCAACGCTAGCCCTAAGCGGTTTTCTTACCCCCAAAAAAAGAAGGAGCCCGACCAAAACAAACACCGGCACACCCAATAAGCCGGTGCGTGTTTGAGCAATAACAAACGCCGAGAAAGTCGCTGTGGCCACTAGGATTTTGAACCCACTTTCAAATTTGGGCCAAAGCGTCAACCTCCACCTAAGCGCATAAACTGAAATAGCACCCAACAACAGCATGATGCTTGAATAGGTAGTTAGAATTAACCCGGGCGTAATGGGCCGAGGGCTACCTCCGGCGATTAAGCTCAGCAAAATGGCCGTTGACACCAACCCCGCTATCAACACGCCCCATAAAGCATGTTGCAGCTTTTGGGGGTTAATGTGTGGCAAAGCCAATAGCAAAACCCACAACCCTAAAAAGAACCTGAGCGCACCCTCACTATTGGCCCCTGCCCAGTCACCATAATAAATAGACGAAGCCGCCACAGACAAAAACAACACGCTATAGCTGGCAATAAGCCAACGGTAACGGTAGGTTTGCTCGGCAGCGCCAGCAAAGCGTTTCTGTACCAACAGCGCCAAACAGGCTGCGATAAGGGCATAGAACACACCGCTAGGCAGCGAGGCGCTGGTCAGCAGAGCGACAGGCAGTAATGCATAAAGCACTACGATAAGATTGGGTAGCATGGAAATAATATCTGTGAAGGCCGGAATGCCTTCGGATTGTAGCGCTATGCCTTGCTGGTTTAGCTGGTAGGGCTACATAATACAAAAATCCGGCAGGCCCAAGTAGCAGGCAACTGCCGGATTTAATTTGCAGCTAACCGTTATTTAACCCGGTCAGCCACCTTAAGCGTCATGTTCATGGCTTCGGCGGTGGCCTTGTTTTCGTTCATCAGCTCAACTGTCGCGGCTTTCATTTTACCCAGCAGCTCGGTACGCTCTTGCTCGGGCAATTTATGCACGGTACCGCCCTGCTCTGCCCAAAGCTTGTAAGCATTGGCCTGGTCTTGCAGTACGAAGTCGTACAGTTCGGGCTCAAGGGCAACGGCTTCTTCTTTCAGGATTTTTTGCAGGTCTTTAGGCAGGGTGTCCCACCATACTTTGCTGACCAGCATGACTTCGCCCATAACACCGTCTTCTGTGGCGGTTACGTTGTCGACAATGTTGTACAGCTTAAGCGACGTGAAAGCCGGGGGTGAGCTTTTAATGCCGTCAATGGTGCCTTGCTGCAGCGCGGTCACAATTTCGCTAAAGTCGACGGGGACGGCAGTGGCGCCCATCAGCTCGGCGCCTTTGCGCTCAATGCGCGAGGCCAATACTCGAACCTTTTTGCCGTTGAAGTCGGCCAGTGTTTTACCGGCAAACTTGGTGGCAAAAGCAGTATTGCCATAAATGTACATACCCAAACCGACCAGGCCTTTGCTTTCGCCGATTTTCATGAAGTATTCACGGAACTCTGGGTCGCTGAAGGTGCGTTGGGCGTGGCGGGCGTCGGTAAATACGCCGGGTACGTCCATAACCTGGTAACGGGCGTCAACACCCACCAGGTAAGCAGCAGGCCCGGTATAGAACTCAATAGTGCCAAACTGCAGGCCTTCAATCATACGTGCGTTAGAGCCCAGCTGCGCGGCGGGGTAAAGCTCGGTTTTAATCTGGCCCTGGCTACGCTCTTCAATCCGCTTGGCAAACCGCTTGATGGCTTCTGTTTGCACGTCGTTAACAGTCGCGGTGGCTAGCTTCATTTTGTATTCGGCTGCCAGCGCCGACTGGCTGAAAGCGCCTGCCACGCACAGTACGGCAACGCTTAGGGCGCCGGCAAGCTTAGACAATGACCTACGTTTTTCTTGTTGGGTACGAATCAGCATATCTATTCCTTTTTTAAATTGGAAAACCACGACTAACTTTTATTTAACGAACCCGGCGCCAAACAGCGACAAGACGGGGACATAGGTAATCAACATCAAAACCAAAATTTGAACAATGATGAACGGCACCAGGCCCGCGCATATGGTGGACATACGGGCACCAAACAAGGCATGGGACGTGAAGATATTCAGACCAAAGGGCGGCGTGAACATACCAATGCTAAGGTTGACCGCCATAATGACGCCAAAGTGGATCAGGTCGATGCCCAGATACTGAACAATGGGTATAAGGATGGGCGTGAACAGCACGATGGCTGAAATCGGGTCGACCAGGCAGCCAATAATCAGCAAGAAAATATTGATAATTAGCAGGGTTGACCAATAGGTTTCACCCGTTGCCGATACGTACTGAACCAGCGCTTGCGGCACGCCACTGGTGGTCAGCACCCACGAGAACACCCCTGACGCGGCCACAACGATCAAAATTTGCGCTGTCAGACGGCTCGAGCTGTGGACCACGTCCCACAGTTCTTTCCAGGTCAGTTCGCGGTAAATGAACTTGGTGACCAAAATACCGTAGATACCGGCAACGCCGGCGGACTCGGTTGGCGAGAACACGCCGCTGTAGATACCCCCAAGGATGACAACCGGGGTGCCCAAAGCAGGCAATGCGTTTACCACCAGCTTGACCACTTGCGAGAACGAGCGCTTTTCTTCGGGTGGCGAATTAACACGCCTTGAATACCAAAGAATGTACAAAAGCGTGCCAAAGCCCAGCAATAAAGCGGGTATGACGCCAGCGGCGAACAGCTCGGCCACCGACTGCTCGGCCGAGGCACCATACAAAATCATCAAAATGCTGGGCGGCATAACGCTGGCAATACCACCGGCCGAGGTGATCAGACCTAAGGAAAACTTCTCGCTGTACCCACCTTCGCGAAGGCTGGGGTACATTAGCTTGCCCATGGCGGCAACGGTTGCTGGGCTTGAGCCCGACACCGCACCAAAGAACTCGCTGGCAGCAATGGTGGTAATGGGGCGTGCTGCACGTGCCCGACCAAACAACGCCAAAATACAATCAACAATACGGCGCGACACACCGCCCCGCGCCATGATGTCGCCGGCAAAAATAAAGAACGGCACGGCAAGCAATGCAAACTTGTCCAGACCACCAAACATAATCTGCGGGATAAGCATTGACGGCACATTCATGTACCACAAGACAGCAACCGCCGACGTCGCTAACAACACCAGGTAAATAGGAAAGCCAACAATTAGTGTTAGCGCAGGCACAACGACTAGTGCAACAGATAGACTCATAACGACCTCGGATTAACTGACGCGCCGCGCAACAGCGCAAGCAGCCTAAGCACAGACGCCAGCACCACGAATGCAAAGCAAACCAAAATAGATGAATAGGCCCACGACTTGGGCATTTCGGCAACGATGGTGACCTGCCCCAGGCGGTCGACAAATTCAACAACCTTGTAAGCGTAGAACACGATGAACCCGCTTAAGACGGCGCCTAACGCCGTGGTTGCAAAAAGCAATGCCGCCTGCGCACGCGGGGCAAGGTAGGGGCGAAGAATATCGGTGACCAGGTGCTCGCCAAACAGCGTTAAACGAAACGACATCAAGCAAACCGACCAGATGATCAGAATGATGGTGACTTCTTCTGCCCAGAAAATGGGCAAATGAAAAACGTACCGGCCAACGACATTGGCAAAGTTCAGTAAAAGCGCCAGTGCAAAGCAAACCGCCGCGCCCTGGTCAAGCACCCACAACGCCCCGTTAAGCACACGACCAGGTATGCCTGAGGGCGCAATTTGAATGTCACTCATGGCTGCCCCCTGTTACCGAGGCGCTGTCTTTGAAGACCACCGGGGCGTTGGCTTTTTGATTTACTGTCAGTTGGAATACGTCGGGCCGCGCGTAGCTGCCGGCCACGTCAAAATCGAGTTTGCCTCGCGCAATTTGTACGGGGTCGATGATGGCTGTCAGCAGTGCGTCTTCGTCAAAAACCGGACCGGCAATCACGGTGCCCAAAGGGTCGACAATCACACTGCCGCCGCGCATCAAAATAGCGTCGTTATCGTTACTGATGGTGCAGTCGTAGTCTGCGGGGAAGTCGCCGCGTCGGATGAACTGACAACTGGACAGCACATAGCAACGCCCCTCGCGGGCAATATGCTGCATAGACGGTACCCACGTGGGGCGGTCGTCGGCTGTTGGGGTGCAATACACAGCAATGTCTTGGGCGTACATGGCCATGCGCAGCATAGGCATGTAGTTTTCCCAGCAAAGTACGGCGCCCATTTTCCCGGCGGGGGTGTCAAATACAGGTAAGGTCGACCCATCACCATAACCCCACACCACGCGTTCGCCGGCGGTAGGCATTAACTTGCGATGCTTGCCCAGCAGTTCGCCGGTTGGCGAAAAAAACAGAACAGTGCAATACAGGGTGCCAAGTTCGCGTTCGATAACGCCCATAACCACAAAGGCGCCGGCTTTAGCGGCGGCTTTGCTCAAGCGATCTGTCTCGGGGCCGGGGACGACAATTGAGGCCTGAAAATACGACGCGAATTCGTCACGCCCGGCTTCGGTGCGCACGCCAACAACTACACCAAAGCCACCGCCTTTGGGGTATCCGCCCACAAAAGCTTCTGGGAACACGACAAGCTCACACGCTTGGTCGGCCGCTTTTGCGATCCATTGTTCAGCTTTGTCGATTGTTGCTGCAGTGTCGCCATACACCGACCCGGTTTGAACTACGCCGACTTTCATATTCCGCTCCATTGACGTGAATGCTGTCGGAATTATCAGACAGTTCAAATTTTATTAACACTGGGGTTAACACGGACGCAACTTGCCGTTAATCCCCTGTCTAATAGGGGAATACGTAAATAAAAAATAATGACGAAGAGACATGGCTGACGCCGAAGATGGCCGAATCCGGCTTTCTGTCTACGATTTTCGACAGGAATTAACGATGGATATTGCGTACAAACTGGCGCAGATTGGAATTAATGGCACGCTATACAAGCTGTACACGGCGGCCATCGAATTGGGCGAGGCGCCTATTGCAGAGGTTGCAGCGCGCGCTGGCATGGTGCGCACGACCGCGTACGATGCGTTGTCGCGCCTGGAGCAAGAAGGGCTGATCACACTGCAAGAAAAACGCGGCAAGCGCTACGTTATTGCGCTCGACCCAAATACGCTGATGGAAAAGCTTGAGGGGCGACGACAAATGTTAAGCGAACTTTTGCCCCAGCTTCGGTCTATGTATAACCGTGCCAAAGGCAAACCGCAAATACGGTTTTACGAGGGGATTGAAGGCATTCGAACCGCACTACGCGATACCTTGACCATTACCGATACCCCGAAGGTTGTGCGTGGGATCCTGTCGATGGAGGAACTGATGCAAACCCCTGGGCGAGCGGAAATGGACAAATTCATTAACGACCGCGTCGATGCCGGTATTTGGCTTAAGGTATTGCGATCAGAACAAAAAGATGTAGAACCCATTTGGCCATCGAGCAACGAAACACTTAGGGAATTACGCTACTGCCCGCCCGATATGGTGCTGTCAATGACCACGTTTATTTACGACCAGCGGGTATGCCTGATTTCGTCGAAACAAGAAAACTACGGCCTGATTATCGACAGCGTAGAGTTTGCGGCTATGCAAAGAACGTTGTTTGACGCCATATGGGCGCTCAGCGCGCCAGGGCATTGAGCCCCTACCGCCACAACTGATAAATATACTTGCGCCGGAATTTCTCCCAGCCGTGCAAGAACGCTTGTATTGGCGAGGGCCAGCGGCCTTCCAGGGTGCTGTCGAACAGGCCACGTTTGGTGCCTTGTTCGACCACGGTGGGCTCTAGCCACAGCAACTGTATGCCCAGGTCTTTGTCCATTTGGTCAAAGGCGTTGTCAATGGCGTTGCTCATTTTGTGTTGGGCGATCCAGTCAAGGCGCATTTGGGCCGCTTGTTTGCCAATAATGTACGAGTCGGTAAAGCGGCCTTTTTTGGCGGGGTACAGATGTTGGCCTTTTTTGCGCTGGCTGCGCGGGGTGTACCAGTTGCCGCCGCTGCCTATAAAGGTAACGCTGGGGGTGTTGGCGTAGTTTTGCTTAAGCTCGCGCAGGGCGTTGTCTATGCCTTTACGAAAGTCTTTATGCAAAATGGCGTCGTCTTCCAGTACCAGGCAGTAGTCCCACCCGCGGGCTACCACGCGCTGCATGATGGCAATGTGCTTTAGCCCGCAAGACTTGTGGCCGTTGGTCAGGTTGGGGTTGGGCAGGTAGTACTGTTCGTTCAGCTCGGGGGTGATTTCGTCGGCGTCGTGCTCGAAAACAAATTCGCCCGTCAGGCCAAAGCGGCGTAATTCGCGCTCGATGTGGGCGCGGCGTTCGGTAAACGTTTTAACGTTCACCACACAAATGCCGTCCAGGCCCCAGGCTGCGGTCGGTACGGGCGGGTTCGAATAATCCATGGTCACTTTGGGTGAGGGTTTGACTTGCGGGATTATAGGGGGAAGCTGGCGGGATCACGCCGCCGGCATCCTGGCAAGTTTCCGCACAGCGTCGGTCATGCCTTCGGCAACGGCACTGAACACGTCCTGGGGGAAGTCGTCTGGCAGTTTGACTTGAACGGCCTTCAGAACGCCGGGTAACGGGTCTATAACGCTTTCGATCAAGGTTTCCATATCGGCACCCCACCCACATAGCCGGGCCATGTGGTTAAAGTGTCGCCGCTGAATGTCTTTTATTCGATAGTGGGTATTTTTGCCCTTGACGGCCATTGCCAGCTTCAGCCGGTTTGCGTCTAGCTGACTCGGGCCCCGGCCTGTAACCGGCCATGCCGACAATACGTCGTAAAGCGGCGTCATTTGGTAACGACCGCCGGGCAACAAGAACACAGAAAAATTCTTGGCATGGCCATCGGTTGCCGCCATTGCCCAGAACAGCAATTGCGCTTTAAGCAGGGTCGCAAGGTCAAGTTCTCGGGCTTCCGACTGCTGCAAGACAGAGGCAATATCAACGATGCCCGGCCCGCCATCTGCTTCGTACTTGGCGCTAGGCGGGGTGCCTGTGACCTGGCAAAAATCTTCTTGAGGTAGGCGCAGCCAGTAACCTCGATCAGACAATCGACGATCGAAACGTTCGACCACAAGCACTTTTTGGTCTTCGAACTGCGCAATTTCACATGCAGCTACTGGCAGCCCGAACGCTTTCAGTATTTGGGCGCACAGCCATTCGTTTTCCACCGACGAGCGCATGTCTGCCTGACGGTTTCCGACCAAGCCAAGCGGCAACTTGAAAATGTGTGTGGTTGGCGTTGCGCCAAGGGGCCGGCAACATGCCACTGCCCTACCCTTATGCCGTTTGCCCATAAATTAAGGCAGCGGGCTTTTAAGCGGCGCGCCATGCTTACCACTCGCTTTCGGTGGGTGCTACGTTTTCGCGCGCCTGAATGGTGAGCTCGAGCCCAAGAATTCCCGCCAGGGCCAATAGCCGATCAAGCGTTAGATGGCCGGGCTGATTTTCTATTTCAGACAGGCGATTTTGACTGATACCTAGTTGCGCCGCGACATGCGCCTGGGTTAGGCCAACAGCTTTGCGCCGGGCAGTCAAAATACGCCCCATTTGCTGACTGGTTGAGAGTTTTTGCATGGCTGCACGTTGGGTTATTGTGGTGAGACTACTGTATCGGTTTAGTCGATATCTGACAAGTATCGGTCATATCGATATTTTGAAATAATCGGTTTTATCGATACTCGAAAGAAATCGGCGTCATCGATACCTTGAAACCGCACTTCGACACGACTTAAGTAACAACTGCGTACTATCCGTGCTGGATATTACTGCCATTTCCCACCTAATCCGAACTACTACCGTCATACGATGATCAAGGTTTCCACGCTTTTTGCACCCTTGAAATAGAGCAACTATTGCTCTAAACTACGTATGCCGACAATTCAATTTTTTTATAAATCAAGAGTGGTTATGTATGCTGGCGACCATCCCCCGCCGCATACGCATATCCTGATGCGAGATGGACGCGAAGGCGAAGGCTTAATCCATGAGTGAATTTTTTTATCCCAGGTTGGAAGCCGTCGAAGCGTTGTCGCCTTATGTGTTGCGCACTCGATGGAGCACGAACGAGGTCCTTGATGTCAATATTGAACCCGTGCTTCGTAAAACACCCGACTTCACGGCACTGCTAGAGCCTGAGACTTTTGCCAAGGCACATGTCGCGCAATGGGGGCACGGTGTTGAGTGGTTTGATACCGAACTGGGCGCCGACAATGTCTACGCGTGGGGAAAAGAACAGGCCGGCGAAGTCAGCCACCAAATGCTCGACGCATGGATGCGCCGCAATAGCCTTTCGTTAACCCTGGCGGCCCAAGCCTTGGGTATCAGCCGGCGCATGGTGAGTTACTACCGTACAGCACACAAGCCTATTCCAAAAACCATCTGGCTGGCTTGTTTGGGCTGGGAGTCGCTAAGTCGCGAGCAAGCCCGTAAGCTGCATACGGCGGTTTAGTTTGCCTGCATTAGGCGAAGTTGCCGCCCCCCATTAAGCGAAGTTGCCCCATACTTTTTTTAGCAGCCGCTGCAGTTCTTGCTGTTCTTTGTCGGTCAGGCCGTTAACGGCGCGCTCGAAAATGGCCCAGGCGGGGGGCAATACTTTGTTGAATTGTTTTTTACCGGCGGGCAGCAGGTGGATTTCCAGCACGCGCTGATCAGTGGCGCTAGGTTGGCGGCTGATGTAGCCAGCGGTTTCCATCACGGTTAATGCGCGCGACAAGGTGGCCTGGTCGACCCCGGCGGCGTTAGCCAGGGCACTGATGCCCAGGCCGTCGGTTTCGCGCAAAAAGGCCAGCACGCGCCAGTGCAGCAGGGTCATGCCGTGGTTACGCAGCACGACCTGAAAGTCGGCATTGACGGCGCCGGTGGTGCGGTTAAGTACATAGGGCATGAAGGTTTCGTGCCCTTGGTAATTCACTACTGCCTTGCTCTTTTTCAAACCCATCTCGCCTTGCCCTGCTTAACCGCTGCGGTCGACTTTGCGTTGCAGCGTACCAATCAACCAGTTTAACCCCAGGCCCAGCAGGCATATCCATACCAGGGGTACAAACATGTCTAGCGTGCGGTAGGCGCGGGCGGCTACTGTCAGCATGTGGCCCAAACCATCGGTCGAGGCGATCATTTCGGCCAAGAACACCACCACGCAGGCAATCACACCGGCCACGCGCACACCGGCCAATACGGTGGGCACAATAGCGGGCAACGTCACCTTCCATAGGCAGGCGGCGCGCGAGGTGCCGGCGGCACGGGCGGACCAGATCAACTTTTGATCAACCGCGCGGGCGGCAGACCAAGTGGCCATCAGTACCGGGAACAGGGCATCTGCCACAACGAGGGCTATTTTCGAGCTGTTTTCGAACCCGAAAATAAGAATCAGGGCCGGGTACAGTGCAATTTTTGGAATGGGCGCCAGCAAGCGCACCAGGGCGTCTAACAAGGCTGCCCCCAGGCGCGACAGTTGCGCGACCAGCCCCAACCCAATCCCCAGGACAATGGCCAGGCTTAACCCCACCACCAGCCGGTAAACGGTAATGCCAAAGTTGGCCCAAAAATCGGCTTGGCCGGCCAGGGTAAACAAGCGGGCAATAATGTCGGTAGGCGCCGGCAACAATTGCGGCTCGATCATGCCGGCGCGGCAGACCGCTTCCCACACAATTAATACAAACAAGGGCGAAATGCACAGGCGCCCCCACCCCATGACGGCGGCGTTCATGATACCCCCCGGTTATTGTCGGCCCAGCGCGTTAAGTAGCGGCGCACGCGTTCGAACAAGGCATCAAGCACAAAGCCCAGCACCGCCAGCACCAGAATGACGGCGTAAACCGTTTCGTACTGGGCCATATCCATGGATGTAAACAACAGGTTGCCCACGCCCTCTTGGCGGGCGATCATTTCGGACGAGACCATCACGATTAAGGCCATGACGACGCCCACCCGGCAACCGATCATGATTTCGGGCAAGGCGGCGGGCAGCACAACCTTGAACAGGCGGCCTACGGGGCCCATGCCCATGGCTTGCGCTGTCCAGACCAGTTTCTTTTCGACCCGAAGCGCGCCTTGGTAGCTGTGATACAACACGGGCAGACTAACGCCCATGGCGATGACCAGAATTTTGGAAAAGCTGCCCAGGCCAAACCACAGCATAAGTATGGGCATAAGGGCGGCCTTGGGCATGGGGTAGGCCAGTGACACCAGGGGGTAAAACGCCTGGTACATGGCGCGGCTGCGGCCCATGGCCAGCCCTAGCGGGATGGCAAACAACAAGGCCCAGAAGTAGCCGGTAAACATGCGGCCCACCGACTGGGCGATGGCCCACAGCGCGCCGGGGTCAACGACGATAAAGCGCAGCTCTTTAACCGCAGCAATAGGGCCGGGAAACGAGCTGAACCCCAGCACACGGGCGGCGGCCGACCAAATCAAGCCCACCAGCAGCACGGCCATAATCACCCCGACAAAGGGGTTTTCGTACCAGCGCGAGGGGCGTTGGGCGACCTGGCTCATGCGTGCTCTCCGGTCAGCAAGCTTTCTAAATGGACGATGTAATCTTGATACTTGCGGTTAACCAGCAACTCGGCCCGCACGCGCGGGCGCGGCAAGTCAATGTCGATAATTTCGCGCACGGTGCCGGGGCTGCCGGTCAGCACAATGACGCGATCCGACAAATACACGGCTTCGTCAACGGCGTGGGTCACGAACAGCACGGTATTGCGCAGTTGTTCCCACAAGGTTAGCAATTCGGCCTGCAGGGTCAGGCGGGTATGGGCGTCGAGCGCGCCAAAGGGCTCGTCCATGAGCAATATGCCGGGCTCGTAGGCCAGGGTGCGGGCAATGGCGGCGCGCTGGCGCATGCCGCCCGACAATTCGCGCGGGTAAAAGTGCGCGTATTTGTCGAGCTTGACCTTCTCCAGCCATATCATGGCGCGGGCCTCGGCCTGGGCCTTGGGTATGCCCTGCTCGCGCAGGCCATACGCTACGTTGCCCAGCACCGTCTTCCAGGGGAACAAGGCGTATTCCTGGAAAACGGGCCCGCGATCGGGGCCGGGCTGGGTGACCAGACGCCCATCGACCTTGATGCTGCCACGCGAAGGCTGCTCGAAGCCGCCCACCATGTACAACAGGGTACTTTTGCCGCAACCGCTAGGGCCCAGAATAGAGACAAACTGCCCGTCGGGAATGTGCAGGTCGATGTCGAGCAGGGCCGCGTGTTCGGTGCCCCGCGCGGTTTTGAACGTTTTACCCAGGTGGTCGATGGTGATCATTTACTTTACCGGTGCGATGATGTCTTCACGAACAAAGTCTTTGATGTCGAGCTTCTGTTTAAGGAAGCCGGCGTCGTGATACAGGTTGAAGGTTTCCTGGATGGCCGCGATATTGGGCTTCATGTTGGGCTCGCGGTGGAAATCTTTGGGCGTGAGCAGGTACTTTGACAGCACTGCGGCCGGGGCGCGGGTGATTTCAGAGGTGACTTCGGCGGCCAGGGCGGGGTTTTCTTTCAGCTTGGCCATGGCGCGTTCCAGGTCTTGAACATAGGCCTTGACCACTTCGGGGTTGGCGTTGGTGTAGTCCTGGTTGCAGCCTTCAAAAATCTGCACGTTGGGGTTTTGCACGTCCAACAATTTGAACAAGGGGCGCAGGCCGCCTTTTTCTTCGTTCAAGACGGTGAACGGGGGCACCATGGGGCCCGCATCGACACGGCCAGAACGGATGGCGTCGGCCGAGGGCGGGAAGCCGGTTTCAACGATTTTGACGTCTTTTTCGGGGTCAAGGCCGTTTTTCTTGAGCCACAACAGCATGTGGTAGTACACGCCCGAGCCGTACGCGTTGGTACCAATGACCTTACCTTTCAGGTCTTGTGCGGTTTTGATGGGGCTGTCTTCTTTAACGGCCCAATACACAGAAAAGCTGCCGGGTTCTTCAGCCGCATGCTGCGCCACAATGTAGGGCTTCAGGCCGCTTTCGATATAACCTTGGGCCATCGACATGGGTGCCATCGTGGAGCAGTCGAGCACGTTGGCGCGCATGGCTTGCACCATGGGCGATGTACCCTGGAACTGGGTCCATTTGATGGTGTATTTTTTGCCCAAGTCGGGAAATAGCTCGGGGCGTTTCATCATCAGGTATTTCGCTTCTTCGGCCGGAATCGTCCAGCCCACGCGCAGCTCGGGTACATCGGCCGCGATGGCTGGGGCGGTGGCGGCCGCGGCCAGGGTAGCGGCGGCGGTCGATGCAAGTAATGCTTTGACTTTAGTTTTCATTGCCTGTTTCCTTTACTGTTGTGGAAGGAATGCTTTGGTCTAAACCAAAATGCCGCAGCATGCCCAGGGTACGTGCCAGCACGTCGCGCCGGTACGCGTTTAAATCAACCCCTTCGTACGACAAAAACCCGCTTGCCGACCGTAACCCGATTTTGCCTTCGTGCATATAGCGCTGGACGATGTCCGGAGCGGTGTATCGGGTGGGGTCCAGGTTGTCGGCAAGGTAACGGCTGGCGTGATACAGGATGTCGTTGCCGCCGTAATCAATAAATTCAAGGACGCCGATGCTGGCAAACCGAAAACCCAGGCCGTAACGGGTGGCCAGGTCGATTTCCTCTGCGGTGGCAACGCCCTCTTCAACCATACGGGCCGCTTCGTTCATGATGAGGGTTTGCAAGCGCGGCACGATAAAGCCGGGGCTGCAGCCACACTGAACGGGGACTTTGCCGATGGCTTTGAGGCTGTTTTTCAGGGCATCCAGGGCTTCGGCGCTGGTGGCGTCGTGGGCGCTGATTTCTACCAACGGAATGATGTAGGCAGGGTTTAGCCAGTGAGCGTTCATAAAACGCTCGGGGTGGGTGACCATAGCGGCCAGATCGGACGCCAGCATGGTCGACGTGGTTGACGCGATGATGGCGTCGGCCGGGGCAGCCTGGCAAATGCGACCCAATGCGTCGCGTTTGGCGTCGAGCGTTTCGGGCACGCCTTCGTAAATAATGCGTGCGCCGGCCAGGGCCTGAGCGGCCTGATCCAGACTGACGACACTGATACGGGCACGATGTTGCGCGGCTTGGTCGGCACTAAACATGCCCAGGTCGGCCAATTGTTGCAACGTGGTGTTCAGTTCTTGGTCAATGTCGTTTTGCAGGGCCTGAAACTGTTCGGCGCTGCGGGGCTTGAAGTCGACAATAACCACGCTTTGGCCCCGGACGGCATAGGCCACTGCAATGCCCCGCCCCATGCGGCCGGCACCAATGGCCACAATGGCCGGGGGTTTCGTTTGTGCTGTCATGTTGTAGGACGCCATGCTAGGCCTTACCTTGGTAAAGCAGTTCGCGCATGTCGGCTTTGTTCAGGCCAGCCAGGCCCATGGTGGGCAAAGCGCGGGGGCCTTTGCGCAGGTCTTGGCCGACAATACCGCCGGCAATGGCCAGCAAGCCTTTGCTGATGGGCGCGTCGGTGTTTGTCCAATCGGCTACAGAAGCCTGGAAAGACAAGCCCAGCATGGTGTCTTCGGTCATGTAACGGTGGCTGTGCAGGTCGATGTGTTCGCGCCAGTCGCCGCTTTTCACCAGTTTTTTGTGTACGTCGCCGTACATCCAGTTGTCGCTGTTGTAGTGGTCGGCCAGCGGGAAATGCGGGGCGGCATAGCCCATGGCTTCGCGAATGGCAATGCGTTCCAGGTCGAGCTTGTCGGTGACCGAGCGCACGGCGGGCTGGGTACCTTCGTTGTGAATGTCCCAGGCTTCGAAGTGCTGCAGGGGCGCGGCGTTCATGATGATGAGCGGCGGGTGGATGATGGGGCCGGCATTCATGAGCGCGCCCGACATGGCGTCTTCGCAGGGCTCGACAACTGGAAAAGCCTGACGGATGACGTCGAGTGCGTGGGCAGAGCGCTTGGCGGGGTAGGCGCCGGTAGGCAAGCGGGTGGCGCGGGTGGTAATGGCCACGGTGTTGGGGCCATGCTTGCGCACCAGCCAGGGCAAGGTACCGGTTTCGGCCCAGGTCACTTCGGCCTTGTTGCCGGCGGCTTTTACCGCTTCGGCCATTAAATAGCTGCCAAAGGTGCCGGGCGGCAGGTAAACGACCTGCCCATCGGTTAAATGGGGTGCCATGGCACGGGCAATGTCCATTTGCGCAATAGCCGGCGACGGAATAACAATTAACTGGGCACCCTTAATGGCCTCGCCAATGTCGGCGGTGGCATGCGCAATGCGGATATCGCGCTGGCCTTCGTCGTCTTTGATGGTGATGCAGCCGCTGTCAATAACGGGCTGCAAAGCAGCCGCGTCGCGCCGCCATAAACTCACCTCGTGCCCGGCCTCGCTTAAGTCGGCCGCTGCCGCGTAACACCCATGCCCACCGCCTAAAACTGCAATTTTCATACCCGACTCCATGCTGGTTAATTGTATGCACTTGCATATACTTTTTTCTAAGGTACGGTATTTGCAAGGCAATCAGCAATAAGGGTAAATGCGGATTAGCGGGGTTTTGGTAGAGGGGGATTACCCGGACAAACATGCCCAGCCGAGGCTGGTTTTGGGCGGAGGCTTCGGGCACTGTGTGGGCTGGGCCGGGTGCTGCCACTTAAATGCTACAGCGCACTTCACTATTAACGCAGCCCAATACTATCGATTTACAATACTATTGTGATACGTTACTATTTTGATCAAGTCATTCGCATGCAAATACACAGCGGCATTGTTTGAAGGCACTCGTGTCGCCAAATTCTCAAACATCGAAACAGTGGCAATACGAAAGTTGGCACTTATACACGGCGCGTGCAGCCTTGACGACTTACGCGCCCCACCCGGCAACCGGCTCGAAGCACTTGCCGGCGATAGGCAAGGTCGGTTCAGTATTCGTGTTAACGACCAATGGCGCATTTGTTTTATTTGGAATAGCGGCCATGCCGAAATGGTCGAAATTGTTGATTACCACTAGCAGGCTATTTATGCGCGACGTCCCCTACCCAAAACCCGGCGAAATTCTGATGGAGGAATTTCTAAAGCCGTTAGGTATTACGCAATACCGTCTGGCCAAAGAAATCGGCGTGCCGCAGCGGCGAATAGGCGAAATTGTCGTTGGGAAACGATCTATCACTGCAGACACAGGCCTTCGGCTGTCAAAATTTTTTGGCACTTCCGATGAGTTCTGGACCAGTCTTCAACTTCGTTACGACGAAGCGTGCGTAAAGGAAGCATTGGCCGAAGTGCTGGCAGGCATTCGGCCTCTAAACGCTATACCGCCGGCCAGGTCACCAGCCCGGCGGCGTGCAGGGCCTTGATTTCTTTCCAGGCTTGGCGAATGAATTTTGCGCATGCCACGTTCTGTTCGAACAGGTTGTACTTGGCCGCCAACCCGTAGTCGGGCAGGTTGATCATTTCGGTCGTGATATACCGCAACGGGCTGTTGGGGTGGGTGATGTGATAGCGCATGGCCATACGAATGGCTTCTTTCGAAGGCTCTAGCAAGTAGGCATGCCACTGCGAGTGCCATTCGCCCGGCGCGGGGCGGGTCATAGGGTATTGGATGCCGCGTGCGTAGCTGCCGTCTTCATTTTTATACCAAAGGTTTTTGGGCTGACTGGGGCCCACCGTACGCAGTTGCGTCCAGGTCACCATGTTCAGGCTCAGCCACTCTTCCAGCAACGACCCGGGCTCGAACGGGTCGAGCTTCATGTGCCCTGACTCAACCGCTTCGCGACACTCAGAAATTTCCAGCTCTTCGGGGTTGCCGATTTTGAAGGCAACGTGACTGTAGTCCACATTAAAGTTAAACGGAATACCGCGGCTTTGAATGGCTTTGGCAATGGGCGTGACACGCGCGTAAGATTCGTTCCACATATTGACATGAAGCTCGAATACCGGCGCCACGCCCTGCTTCATGCCTTCGTCGTATACCTGCAGGTAATGGTCGATGATTTCCTGATCTGACAGTACATGACCTTGCGCGTGGTGCGTAAAGGTCATGATGTTGTGCGCTTTGGCACCAATTTCTGCGCAAATTTTCAGGTTGTCTGAAAGCAAAGCGTCGTCACGGCCCAGCATATAGAACCAGCTGGCAGTATGTACCGGCAAGTCGTACTTTTCAATCGCCTTGCGGTAGTCGTCGATATTGCTGCGCAAGGGGATGCGGTCGAAATAGTCAAAGACACCCGATTCTTTAACCAGCCGGAACTGTTCGTCGATGCTGTGCTCTTCAAGCGACACGGGCCGCGACATGGACGAGGCCTGCGCACCACGGCCGTTACAGCCCAGCAAGAAGGGGAAATCGGGGTCTATGGGTTTCATTCTGTGGGTCCTTTATTTGAGCTTATCTTTGTGGCTTGTATGCAAACGCCCGACACGGGTGCCGGGCACGCTATAGCCTTTTGCTTGCAAGCAACGCGCACAGCCCTGCAAAGCGGGTGCGCGTGCTACTGGCTTTATTACGCTGCTTTTACAGACTGGCGCTCGGCCTTTTCGGCGTCGATCATCGAGTCGACCAGGCGGCGCATGCGCACGGCAGAGGCATCCAGGTTCAGCAATACCGGCTTGAAGTCTGGGTAGGCTTTTTCATTTTTATGAATAGCCTCGAGGATGACCTTGTCTTCGGAAAACGCTTCGCGGAAGGACGCCGACATGGCCTTGTTGGTGTCGTCGTCGGCCTTGAAGTTTTTAACGTGCAGCCAGTGGTCAATAACCGTGTTTTCGTCAACCGGCGTCATGAAGTGACAGGCGTAAATTTGAATGCAGTCGTCGCGGTTGCCTTCGGGCGCCCCAGTACCGGTTTTGGCGGTACCAAAGTCAATAACGGCAATGCTGGGCGCGGTGTAGTGGTAGTAATGCCAGCGGTCGACATTGGTGGTGAAGCCGCCGAATTTCTGAAAAAGCGGAATCGCTGGAGAGTCGAGCACCCAGCGCCAGGTCAGCACGCCGTTTTCGGTGCGCTCTGACTGCACAGGGACATCTTCGCTGGCGGCATTGCCCAGCGTGGTCAGGTGAACAAAGCTAACGTGCGACGGGTCGCACAGGTTGTCGCACAGGTTAAGGTAGTTGCACTCAATACGCAGGGCATCGCCTTCAACGGCCTGCCAGGCCGGGTCGTGATACTGCGGCAGGTCGTACACCTTGGCAGGGTCGGCCTTGTCGGCGTCGCCCATCCAGATCCAGACCAGGCCCATGTGTTCGTGCGTGGGGTAAGTAGTCACTTTGGCCCCTGCCGGTATTTTGTCTTGGCCGGGAATGCGCACACACTTGCCGGAACAGTCAAATTCCATACCGTGGTAGCCGCACTGGATGACATCGCCCTTGAGCTTGCCATGAGACAGCGGCAGCATGCGATGCGGGCAAATATCTAGCTGGGCCACCACCTTACCCTGGGTATTGCGGTACATGACCACGTCTTTTTCAACAATGCGGCGCTGCGCCAGGCTTTGCGTGATGTCGCGCGACCAAGCAATGGGGTACCACGTGTTTAATACGTATTCAGCCATGATGTCCTCCGGTCCACCTTGCCAGGTGAAATTAATTTATTGAGTATTCACTACATTAATTCAATCATAATCATAAATTCAATACTGTGCAAAATATTTTTTGTTAAGGTGCTGGGCACAGTAAACTTGCGGCTGAACGTTTCAACATTTCATATCGGCAATGACACGAAAAGACCCCGACGCAGCAGCTTCAACCATAGACCTTGCAGCCAGCGCACGCGAGGTAGACGAGCCGCCAAAGCGCGGACGTTCACGTTCAGCACAAACCACGCGGGCCAATATCCTGAAAGCGGCCAAAAAGATTTTTGCCCGCGATGGCTATGGCGGCGCTCGTGTCGAAAAAATATCGAAAGCAGCCAAGTCGTACGACAGCCTGATCTACTACTACTTTGGCAGTAAAGAAAAGCTGTTTGTAGCGGTGCTTGAAGAGGCCTACAAAGATGTATTCGAGGCCGAGAAGAACCTGAAACTCGACATGACCGACCCGGTGCAAGCCCTACGCACCATCATTCAGTTCCCGTTTCGCTACTACATCGACAACCCCGAACTGATCGTGCTGCTCAATTCCGAAAACCTGAACAAGGGCAAGCACATTGCCAAATCAAAAAGCGCCGACCAATACTCCGGGCCGGCGATTTCGATTTTGCGCAATGTCATCGAGGAAGGTCAGCGCCAGGATATTTTCCGTGAAGACGTAGACAGCAAGCACCTGTACATGGCCATGACGGCGCTGGGGTACTTTTACATCTCCAACCGCTACACGTTCTCGTTCTTCCTGAACGCCGACCTGATGGATCCTGCCGAAATCGAGCGATGGGGCAACTACATCAGCGAATTATTACTGAATTCGGTGCTGAAGAAGCCCTGACGGTCATTCGTATCTACGCGTAGATGCGCGCATTGCGTCGCGTTAAAGCGGATGCAAGACTGAACACCCTCCCCTATTCGGGATGTACTAAAAAAGGTACAATCGGTGTTCACACCTTGTCTGTCTGTCCGTTTCTATGTAACCCAGAACGGCACTGAGCCCGTCAAAGTTTGGCTGCAAACATTCGATGCCCAAGATCGCCGAGCCATCGGCGTCGACATTAAAACAATCCAGTTGGGCTGGCCCCTTGGCATGCCTTTAGTCAGAAAAATAGCGGATGGCTTATGGGAAATGCGCACTCACCTGCACGGACGCATCGCACGCATATTTTTTACGATCGTCAACCAAACCATTGTGCTACTACATGGGTTTATTAAAAAATCCCAAAGTACGCCAATCAAAGAACTTGCTATTGCGACACGTCGTTTAAAACAAATCAGGAATACATTATGAACAAGCACATTGGCGGCGATTTTGACAGTTTCCTGGCCACTGAAGGCACGCTTGAGGAAACCACTGCCATTGCCGCAAAACGCGTGATTGCATGGCAAATTAGCCAGGAAATGAAAGCGCAGCGGCTTACAAAAACCGAAATGGCCGAACGCATGAAGACCAGCCGTGCCGCCCTTAACCGCCTGCTTGATGCCAACGACACAGGCCTGACACTGGCAACACTGACCAGCGCTGCGCACGCGTTGGGCAAACGCCTGACGATCACATTGACTGCGTAGTTTTCTGCGGTGCTGAAGAAGCCTTAAACGCCCAGGTGGCGTTGCAGGATGTCGGGACTATTTTTGAGGTCTTGGGCGGTACCCGAATACACAAGGACACCGGTTTCAAGGATGTTTGCGCTGTCTATCAGTGACAGCGCGCTTCTTAGGTTTTGCTCTACCAATAGTACCGTCAGGCCTTCGTCACGCAAGATTCGAACCGCGTTTTCGACGTGCTGCACCATGACCGGCGCCAAGCCTTCGGTGGGTTCGTCCATCAGCAATAAATCGGGGTTGCTCATCAGGGCACGCACAATCGCGAGCATCTGGCGCTCGCCCCCCGAAAGCTGATTACCCCGATGCTTGCGCCGCTCGCCCAAACGCGGGAAAAGCTCGAAGGCCCTGTCTATTGTCCAGGCGCTGCGCCCCGCCGGTGCGTCGCGGCGCGGACAGATTTCGAGGTGTTCGACCACGGTTAACGAGGGGAAAAGCCGGCGCCCTTGCGGCACAAGGCCAATACCCAAACCAGCGACCTGATCGGGCTCGCGTCCGACAAGTTCGGTTGTACCGAATTTAACTGACCCTTTAACGACCGTAGGCGGCGTCAAGCCCATGATGGAGCGAATAAGCGTCGTTTTGCCCATGCCATTACGCCCCAACAAACCCGTTACCCGCCCCGCAGGAACAGACAGATTAACGCCTCGCAGCACAATGGCCTCGCCATAGTTACTGTGTAAATTAACAATTTCAAGCATGATGCTCTGCGGCTCCGAAGTAAACGTCTTGCACCTGCGGATTGGCGCGAATTTCTGCGGGTGTCCCTTCGGCCAGTACCTCACCGAAATGCAGGCAGGTCACCCTGTCGGCAAGCCCCAAGGCAAGCTCCATATCGTGCTCGATCAGCAACACCGTCAGGTCGTCGGGTAGTTGCCGAACGATATCGGCCATTGGCCCGCGCTCGGCCGGCGACAAACCCGCCGCTGGCTCGTCTAGCAACAACACCATGGGGTCGCAAGCCAGGGCAATAGCCAGCTCGAGCTGACGCTGCTGGCCGTAAGACATGGCCGATGCTTTGGTATGACGAAACGCACTAATGCTGCAACGTGTCAGCAACTCGTCGATGCGCTCGTTTTCACGCTGCGATGGCTTCGCGCTGCCAAACAACGAATACTTGATGGGGTGCTTGCCGCGTAACGCCAATAAAATATTTTGCTCGACCGTTAAGCCGCCCAAGACATTGGTAATTTGGTAGGTTCGCCCAATACCAGACAATGCCCGGCGTGTTGCCGACCACTTCGACACATTGGCGCCGAAAAGGCTGATACTGCCGGACGACAACGCAAGCTCGCCGGAAATTAGCGCAAACAACGTTGTTTTACCGGCCCCGTTGGGGCCGATAACAACGTGCGTAGTGCCGGCGGCTACCGTCAGATTGACTTCGTTGACGGCCCGTAGCCCCCCGAAGCTTCGACCCACGCCTTCAAGCACAAGAGCCGGCGTACCCGCTGGCCTGGACGACACACCATTTGTCATTTTGTAACGCCCTGGAAGTTACGGCTGAATGGCGGCTGCTTCATGTAGGTTTCGGGGTCAAGATTGCCAAACTGCGACACATTGGCATATGAATCAATCACCGAA
This sequence comes from Pusillimonas sp. T2, assembly GCF_002236805.1. GTDB lineage: Bacteria > Pseudomonadota > Gammaproteobacteria > Burkholderiales > Burkholderiaceae_B > Neopusillimonas. The sequence continues at coordinate 27,897 of NZ_NIQA01000006.1, forward strand.
TTCACCATTTTTCCGTCAGGCCGCTGGACCACCTTGCGAATGTAGATGTTGTAAATAGGGTTGCCGTACTCATCCATGGACAGGTTCTTGCCGAGCGGGCTCTCGGGGATTTTTACCTGCTTGACAGCAGTCAGGAAGCCATCAGTTTGCTCGACATTGCCCTGCACTTGTTTAACCGCATCGGCAATCCAGAGTGCGGCCGTAAAGCCTTCGGCGGCGAAAATTGCCGGCAAGATTTTGTAGGCCTTTTCGTAAGCCTCTACAAACTGCTGAACCGCCGGGTCGTCAGCACCCTCGGCGTAGTGAGCCGATGACACAATACCCAAGGCTTCGGCCGGCCGCAGGTTGCGAATGATAGATTGGTCTGTTGTGTTTTGCGACGTAACCAGCGGGAACTGGTCTTTCATGGCGAAGTTGGTCCATTGCTGCAGCAGGCGCGCGGCATCGGCGCCGGTTTCAATGGCCAGCACGACATCTGGCGAGAACGACGGAATTTGCCCAAGGTAGGGGCTGAAATCGGCCGTATTCAGGGGGTGCCATAATTGTCCGACCAAGGTCCCGCCGCCTTGGGTAAAGTTTTGGATAAACCCGCCGGCCTGCTCGTGGCCAAACGTGTAGTCTTGGCCGATAGTCACGACCTTTTTGTAGCCCTGCTTAAGACACCAGTCGGCCAGCGGGCGCGTCATTTGGCTGGCCGCAAAGCCCGCTACACGCAAAACATTGGGAATACGTGTACGTTGGGTCAGGTCGTCGGCGGCAACCACAGGCATGAAGTAGGGGGTACCGGTAGTTTTTGCGTATTCGGCTACTGCCAGGCCGGTGTTGGCCAACACATTACCCACCAGCATGTGTACATTCTGCTGCTGCACAAGGCGGCGCGCCTTTTGCAATGCGGTATCGGGGCTTGAGGCATCATCTTCAACAATGACCTCGACTTTGCGCCCGGCCAGGTCAAGGCCGGCTTGCTGCCAGTATAGGTTCCAACCATCCACCAACTCTCGGCCTGCAGAAGCGGCCGTCCCGGTTAATGGCGCCAGCAGCCCAATACGAATCGGCCCGTTGGATTGAGCCAATGCAACACGTAAGTTACCTGACACTAAAGCCAGCGTACCGGCTGCGCCGGCTGTTTGTAAAAAACGACGACGATTCATGATGGACCTCCTGGGGTTCAATTGATGTGATGCCGCTACTGAGAAATCAAGACTCCGATGAACGCTTGAACCAACGCGCTGACAGCACCCGACCTTTACCCAGCAGACCTTCGGGTGCGAACAGCATGGTTAATACAAATAGCAAACCCAAAATCGTCATCCAGCGTTCGGTGTAAAAGCTGACCACGTTTTGAAGCAAAATGATGACTGCGGCCCCGACGAAGCCGCCCCAAAGTGTGCCGATCCCTCCCAAGATGGCCATGAGCAAACCTTGGGTAGACAATGCCAAAGACACACTGTTTGGGCTGACGAAATTATTGAGATAAACGATAAGGATGCCAGCAACGCCCGCAAAGAAGCCCGACATGACAAAGCCGATGGCCAAAATAAGCGGCACGTTGTAGCCCAGGGTGCGCATGCGAGTATCGCTTTCTTTGATGCCGCGCAAGGCCTGCCCCATAGGCGAATAGACGAATCGGCGAATAATGAACACCATGACGGCCACCACGGCCAGAACGAAGTAGTAGTAGGTGTCCAAGCTAGTTAGCGCTTCAGGGCGCGTAACCCCAAGCAGGCCGTTTTCGGCACCGGTGACCGATGTCCAGCGATACGCCACACCCCAAACCACCATACCCATGGCCAGGGTAAGCAGCAAAAAGTACACCCCGGTGGTGCGTACGGCCAGCGCGCCAAATATGGCTGACACCACAACAGCGGCAATTAAGCCCAGCACCATGGCAAACCAGGGGTCGCCGTTAACCGTCGCCACGTAGTACGCCACAACATACCCAGCTGTGCCAAAAATGGCCCCGTGCCCTAACGACGTGCGGCCGGCATACCCCGCAAGAATATCGATGGACATGGCAAACAGACCGTAAATGAGAATTTCGGTGACCAGTGTTTTAGGGTATTCGCCAAAGATGTGGGGTACCGAAAGCAGGAATACGGCCAACAAAGTAATGAGCGAATAACGCAGAACCGGACTCACAGTCATGACTATGCCCTTCCGAAAAGGCCGAGCGGACGAAACGCCAGCAACACAGCCATTGGCCCGAAAATAATGAAGTACGAGAACTCGGGAAACCAGATTTGCCCGAAATTGGCCAGGAAGCCGACCAGCAGGCTGCCCACGGCCGCACCAGCCAAGCTGCCACGGCCACCAATAATGACAATAGCCAGGGCGAACACCAGGATTTCGGCATCGGCGCCCGGGTACAGCGTTAAAAAGGCACCGCCTAGCGTACCGGCCAACCCGGCCAGCGCAGACCCGAGCATGAAGGTAAGCACAAACAAACGACGGATATTGATACCCATGGCCTGGACCATTTCGCGGTCGTCGACCCCAGCGCGAATGAGCGCTCCGAGCTTGGTGCGGTTATAGATGAACCACAGCGCCACAAAAATAACGATGCCGGCCACGATGACCATCATTCGATACTTAGGGTAAAAGAACGGCCCCATGCGCACCGCGCCTAGCAACATGTCGGGCAGCGGAATGGTGCGGGTATCACCGCCCCAAAGTACCAGAGCCAGGTCGTTCAGCACCATAGCAAAGCCCAACGTCAGCAGTACCTGTTTAAGTTCAGTATCTTTGACGCGTTCGAGCAACCAGCGGTCAAGCCCATAGCCTACGACCGCAATGGCGAAGGCTGCGACGACAAAAGCCAAAAAGAATGAGCCGGTGGCGACAGCGACAACCATGCCGACATAACCGCCAATAAGATACAAAGAGCCATGCGCCAAATTAACCACACGCAAGAGGCCAAAAATAAGCGTGAACCCACTGGCAACAATGAACAGCAACGCCGAGAACGACAAAGCATTGGCGACCTGGATAAAATTACCAATCATGGTTGGCCCCCAACTGCCAACTGCGCCTCAAACCACTCAAGCAGTTGCTCCCCGGTCCAGAACAAAACTCCGGGACGATTGACATACTGCAGGGCCTCTTCGAAGTAGCGTATGCGATGCGGCACACCGGACAAAAACGGATGTACCGCCATGCACATGACCCGGGGCTGATCGGCCCCCTCTTGATACAAGCGATCAAATGTATCTGTTACGCGCTTCAGGAAGACATCAGACTGATGATGCTGAACCGCCATCATGGGGATATCGTTTAGCTCGACCGTGTAAGGCATAGCCACCATGGATCCGGCGTCAGTGTCGAAACGCATGGGCTGGTCGTCGATAGCCCAGTCACCTATATAGCGTATGCCCGCACGCGCCAGGTGGTCGACGGTATCAAAAGTTTGTGTCAGACCAGGTCCGAGCCAACCTACAGGCGCTTTACCTGTAAATTTTTTAATTGTGTCGACTGTGCGCTGAATCATGGCAGGCTGATCGTCGACTTGATGAGTTGGCATTTGGATGTAGCCGTGCGCCATGAACTCCCAGCCCGCATCGCGGGCAGCTCCCGCCACCACGGGGTAGGTTTCACAAACCCGGCCATTAACAGACAGTGTTGCTTTGGCACCGATGCTGTCGAGCGCGGCTTTAATTCGCCAAAAGCCGACACGCATGCCGTATTCGTGCCAGCTCCAGTTGGCAATATCGGGCAATACCGGCGCGGCGGTTGGGGCTGGCAATACCTGACGCGCCATGGGCCGGGAGATTTCCCAGTCTTCAACATTAACCACAGGCCAGACAACCACCCTGGCATGGTCAGGCAACTTCAACTGGGGACGATCGAGAATCGATTGGTACGGAAGGCGCTGTGCCGGGCTACGGGCGTCTTGGCTCATAAATTTCACATATCAGAATAATATTGAACCGCGGGTCTAAAAAATTCTATGGATCTACTTATTAAGCGTCAACGCATTACAATTTAATTTCATTAAATGGACTTAATTAGGGTTTCGTCTAAGATGACAAGCACGCCAGACAGGACTAGCGCACAAACCGTTCGACGTGCGATGCAGGCGCTAAAACTCATTGCATCCGGTACGTCAGACGGCATGCGGCTGGCCGATGTTGCCAAAGCCCTGAATTTTGAGCGCCCTACCGCACATCGCTTGTTGAAGGCACTGGTAGCAGAAGGCATGTTGACCCAACATCCCGGAAGCCGGAGGTACGCACTGGGTTCGTTGGTCTTCGAGCTGGGGCTAAACGCCACGCACCAATTCAATCTTGTTGATATTTGTCGCCCCACCTTGAATGCACTTGCCGAGCAAACGGGAGACACCACCTTTCTATTTGTTCGTAGCGGTAATGACGCCGTTTGCCTGGCGAGGGTACAAGGCCCCTACCCCATTCAAACTCCGGCAGTTCCGGTTGGCGCACGGCAACCACTAGGCGTTAATGCGGGTGGCTTGGCGTTGTTAAGCGCGCTGTCTGAGCGTGAGGCACTAGAAATTACACAAGCTGTTGCGCCCAGGCTGACGATCTACGGCAACCTGAGCCCGGAACACATTATGGAGCACTGGACCAAGGCGCAGGCATCAGGCTATGCGTTGATCGGGAACCGTGCGGTACCCGGCGTAACGGCAATGGGGCTCCCTGTCATCAATGAAAAAGGCAAACCCATCGCCGCAATTACTGTAGCCGCAACCAATTCACGCATGACACAAGAGCGCATTGACGAAATTCTGCCTTTGCTTCGTCTGGCTACGGAAGCACTGAGCAGAAAACTTTAGGCCCGAGCCTACATGCGCTACACCACCCCCGACTGCCTTAGGCCTTCGATGGCGGCGGCGTCGAGACCCAGTTCGCCCAGCACCTGTTGCGTGTGCTGGCCCAATGTGGGCGGGGGAGTGTCGTATTGAATGGGCGTGCCCGAAAACTTCATGGGGCTGGCGACCAGGGCCAGCGAGCCATAAGTGTCAGACGGCACATCGACACGCATGTGACGGGCCTGCACCTGCGGGTCGTCGAAAACGCGGTCAATGGTATTGATGGGCCCGCATGGGAAGCCTTGTTCGGTACCCAACGCGCACCATTGATCGATAGTTTTTAATTTGATGCGCTCTTCGAGCATGGGCACCAATACGCTGCGGTTGGCGACACGCTGGGCATTGGTGGCAAAGCGCGCGTCTTGAGCCAGGGCCGGGCTGCCCGCTGCATTGCAAAATGCGGCGAACTGGGTGTCGTTACCTATGGCCAACATAACGTAGCCATCGGCGCAGGCAAACGGCTGATAAGGCACGATAGAGGGGTGGGCGCTGCCCAAACGGGCCGGCACCTTGCCGCCTAGCAAGAAATTACCCGCTTGGTTGGCAAGCGCAGCTACCTGGACGTCTAGCAAAGCGACGTCGATATGTTGGCCTTTGCCGGTTTTGCCGCGCGCAAACAAGGCCGCCAGAATGGCCGACGTGGCGTACAACCCGGTCAAAATATCGACCACGGCTACGCCCACTTTTTGGGGGCCACCGCCCGGTGTGCCGTCGGGCTCGCCGGTAATGCTCATTAAACCGCCCATGGCCTGCACCAGCGCGTCGTAGCCCGGGCGCTCGGCATAAGGGCCGTCTTGCCCAAATCCGGTAATCGAACAATAAATCAGGCCTGGATTGACCTTGGCCAAGCTATCGTAGTCCAGGCCATACTTCTTCAGGCCACCCACCTTGTAGTTTTCGACCAGAATGTCTGCTTTTGCGGCCAGGTCAAGAATGATTTTGCGCCCGGCCTCTTTGGTGAAGTCCAGCGTAATAGACCGCTTGCCGCGATTGGCGCAAAAGTAATACGCCGCATCTTGCGGTTGCCCGTCGGCCGTGTTGACGAACGGAGGCCCCCACGAGCGGGTGTCGTCGCCCTGACCGGGGCGTTCGACTTTAATGACATCGGCCCCTAGGTCGGCCAGGTTCTGGGTTGACCATGGGCCAGCCAGAATCCTGGACAAATCTAGAACAACCACCCCTTCCAATGCTGCAGACATGCTGTTTCCTTACTTCTCGATGACGGGCACTTCGACGGCCGGGGGGGTGTTGCGGCTACGCTGGCAACGCACAATGCCGTCGATCATGACCATGCCGATCCCGGGAATGTCGCCCAACTGAATGCTTTCGAGCAAGGTTTCGCCGGCGGTGTGCTGGGCGCGATCCATCATGACGAAATCGGCGACGCGGCCGACTTCAATCAGGCCGCAGTCCAAGTCACGCATGCGGGCGGTGTTACCGGTAGCAAAGCACACGGCAATTTCGGCGGGGATATCGGCCAGGCTGGACAATTGGGCGATCATGCGGATGATGCCCAGCGGCTGTACACCGGAACCCGCGGGGCCGTCGGTACCCAGAATAACGCGGTGCAGGCAGCCCAGTTCGTGGGCGTGACGCGCCGTCAGAATGGCAATGCGTTCGTTGCCGTTGTGTACGATCTCGATCCCTCGGGTCGAGCGTTCGCACAGTTCACAGACCTGTTTGTAAGGCAGCGAGGTATGGCCGCCGTTGATGTGGCCAATGATGTCGGCATCGGCTTCTAGCACGACGTCTTTATCGATCAGCCCCGAACCAGGGATAGACGGACCACCGGTATGGATAGTGCTTTGAATACCGTATTTACGCGCCCACTTGACCATTTGCGCGGCTTCGTCGCCAGCCTTGACGCTGCCCAGGCCGATTTCGCCCAGCAGTTTTACACCCGCATCGGCCAGGTCTTTGAAGTCGGACTCGACCATGCCCTTTTCGATGACCGGTGCGCCGGCCAGCACCTTGACGCCGCCGGGGCGGGCGTTTTCGAACGAGCGCTGGGCGGTGATGGCCAAAGCTTTCAGGCCCAAAATGTCTTTAGGACGACCGGGGTAGTGCACCTCACCGGCCGAAATCATGGTGGTCACGCCGCCGTTCAGGGTGGAGTCGATCCAGCCCAGCTGGCTCTGGCGCGGCGTCCAGTCGCCAGCCACGGGGTGCACGTGCGAGTCAATGAGCCCAGGCGCCAGTGTGGTGCCTCGGCAATCGATGATGCGATCGGCCCCTTCGGTGTCGCAGTCTTTGTACTTGCCAACGGCCGCAATGCGCCCGTCATCGACAATGATGGTGTCGGCATCAAGAATGGGGTTTTCAAGGTCGCCCGACAACAGCAACCCGATGTTTTTGATAACAACCTTGCCAGACTTGGCTTCAACGGCGGCTACGGCCATGTTGTGTCTCCTGAACTGTTTGACTTAGGGCTGGGAAGGCGCGTGCACCACACTCGCTTCCCGCCGCGCGCAGCGCACAAATGCTACGCGCATTGGGGATACGACCAGATTAACGCAGACCGTCTTCGCCTTTGATCTCGTCTTTGGTCATACCACCTACACGTGGCAATGGACGACCGGAATCGGTGACAGCAACAGCCACAACGATTTCGTTGGCGCGCGGGGCATCGGACACACGCGCCTCGATGGCGTCAAAGTGAGAACGGACGTAAGCGGCATCTTTATGGCCCAGGGGGACGTCGATCGCGCTGCCTACGGTGCCCATTTTTTTGGACGACGGCACCAAGGCTGCGCCTTTTTCAACAGCTTTACGCAAGGGAGCACCCAATTTGGGGTGCAAGATGGCCGCGGCGTGCTCAAGCTCGCCAGACTCGCCAACAATGGCGGCCTTGCCGTAGCTTTCGGCCTGGTTGGGGGTAATACCCAAGGCCTGTACGCATTTCTCGCCCAGCAGTCCGCCCAGCTCTTCACCAATGGTCATCAGCTCCGACAGGTCTTCCTGATATTTACCGGCAAAGGGGTTTTCAATAACGGCCATAGCCACGGCGCGACGCGTAGCTGGCTGAACGGCCTTGCCCATCTCGATGCGGGTTTCGTCAACAAAGACGACCAGTTTGCGAATTTTTGCTGTCATGTGTGTTCTCCGTTTATCGCCTCAGGGGATGATGATTGGCCTGACGCGCTGTCTGTTTTAGTGGGTAGGTTGCACCAATAATTAGCGCAGGCCGTCGTATTTGCTGATTTGTTCTGGCGTCATGCCGCCTACGCGCTGATGAATGCGTCCGCCAGTGGCCATGACCAAGATGAACACCAGTTCATCGCTGGCCGGCGCGCCGGGCACGTAGACTTCCATGGCGTCGAAGTGGCCACGCACATAACTGGCGGTGACGTGGGTAAGGGGGACGTCAAGGCGTGTACCAGGGCCGCCGACTTTTTTGGTGGACGGCACAATCGACAATGCGCGCCCGCCTTCAAGGCCTTTGGGGCCCGAACTTTTACCCTGTTTGTAAGCCGAGCGGTCGCCCTTCCAACCCAGCAATTCACGCATGGCGTAGCCACCGGGCACATGCCACAGGGCACCGTGCTCCAGCTCGCCGCCGCCGCCCACAATCGACCCTTTGCCATAGCTTTCGATGTCGTCGGGTGTCACGCCCATGGCTTTGACCAAACGTTCTGCCATTTCGAGACCGACGGGGTTGAGCTCGTCCATCATGGGCAAGATATCGGGTTCGTAGCGACCGGCGTACGGGTTTTTAAGCACAGCGGCTACCGCGCCACGAATCAGTGGCTTGTCGGCTGCCGGACCGCCTTCGTGATAGATGGTTTCTACCTGCGTAAGTATTTGGCGTACTTCAATCAAATCTGACATATGAACATCCTTTCGTTATTCAATTCGGTCGTATGAGTGTTTATTGATGAGGCTATGCAACATAGCGGCACGGCTCAGCGAGTGCGGGAAAAACGGCTTCAACGTGGCCTTGCAACACCAGCACCGCCCCCAGAATCAGACCGTCGGCCTGCCATTGTCGCGCCACTTGCGCGCCGTGTGTCAGGGCCTGGCGAATGATGGTTTCGGGTAACGGGCCTACGTCGACGGTTACGCGACGGTCACCCAGGTCGGTATCGTCTTTCAGGGTGTTGGCCGGCGCCCGCGTAATGCCCGGGTGGTCGGCATTGACCTGGTTGGCAATTAAGGTGGCGGCCACATCGGCCTGCGCGGCGGTGACCGCTAGTACAGTGACGCTGTCGGCAATACCCATGCTAAAGCTGCGCCCGCGCCAGCCGCTGGTGGCAATACCCCCAATGCCTTGTGAGGCGTGCACGGTTAATGTGCCGTCGGGGGCAATGGTGGGCACCGCCAATGCTGTCACTCTGACCTGGTCGATATTGCTGACCAGACCAACGGTGTAGGTTTCTTCGGGCGAAAGATACAGCGCGATGTCGCCGCCGTTGTTGACGAATACGCGGCGCAAACCAGGAGCCGCCTGCAAAATGACCTGCAAAATTTCGTCGGCCACCGACCCCGCCACCGCAGCCATGGCGGTTACGAACCCGCGCCGATAAGGCCAGCAGGCATCGCCCATGCGCTGTGCCACCGGGGTTTGGAAGGTGGTTTTGTCGCCCACCGGCCGGCGCAACTGCGACAGCTCGGTGACCAGCTCGGGCAAAATACTGCCAAAGCGCTGCCAGGCAGCTTCAACGCCAGTCTGCACGCACGCAGGCTCGCCATCGACACCGATAATCAGGTCGATAGGACCGTGCTGGAAATGGTGTAAACCGTTATCCAGCAATGCCCGAACGGCGCCGTAGCCTGCCTGCGTCATAACCGGCCGCGCTTAGGCCAGCATAGGTTTGTGGCCCAGCGCCCAGGGGCTCGTGGGGTCAAACCAATCAATAATGCGATGACGATCGTGCTGTACCACATCTTCGATTTTGCGTACCGCGTCGGCATGGCCGCCCAAACGGATGTAGTCGTCGAGTTTCATTGAAAACTCGATGGGTGCGACGATAGCGGGTGTAGGTACGTAGCCAAACGAGTTGTCGGGCATGCGCAAAACATCGACCATCACGGTAATACCGCCGCCCGACCAAACATAGGCCGGCGCGCCACCGCAAGTCACATTAACCAGCGCCGTCTTGATAGAGTTCGTCAGCCAGATGGGGTTTTCTGTCACGCCGGCACGCAATGAGCCGCCTGCCCCCCCCAGGAACATGACACTGCACATCGAGGGCTCACAGTTTTCGCCGATACGATCGACGGTTTTTTGCAAGGCTTCGGGCATGGGCTTGCGCTGCGGCGTCAGTTGGTCGTCGAGTTCGTAGTATTCGGCGTGCTCGCCTGTTGTCGAAGTGATCAGCAGACGCAGGCCTGGCCAGGCCACATCGGCGTCCCAACCTTCAATAATGGTCAGGGCGTCGGTGATGTCGGTGCCGCCCCAGCCATTGCCGGGATTGGCTACCTGGAAGTAACGGCCCGGCGTTGATTTGCGACCTTTCAGTTTGATGCCCGACGGCGGGATATCGAGACACTTGCCGGCCTGGTGCTCGGACAGCACCCCGGTGATGTGGTCATCGACCACAATGACCTCGTCGACATGGCTCCACCACTGCTTGGCAAAAATACCAATCGTGGCCGAGCCGCAGCCCACGCGCATACGTTTTTCTTCAACGCCATCGACAATGGGGGCTTTACCCGCCTGCACAACCAGTTGCGCGCCGCCATCAATAGACAATTCGACCGCCTGCTTGTTGCCCAGCGCCATCATCATGTCGCAGGTTAAACGGCCTTCTTTTTTACTGCCGCCTGTTAAGTGGTGTACGCCACCCAGCGAAAGCATTTGCGAACCGTATTCTGCCGTGGTGACGTGGCCGACGATTTCGCCTTTAAAGCGCACGTTTGATTGCTCGGGCCCCAGGTAGCGGTCGGTGTCGATTTTGACCTTGAAACTGCAGTAACTGAAAATGCCTTCGGTGACGACGGTAACCATATCGACGCCTTGCTGACGCGACGACACAATGAACGGTGCAGGTTTGTAGTCGGGGTAGGTCGTACCCGACCCAACGCCGGTAACGAACAGGCTGTTTGCATCTTCGACATCAGCTTCGGCAATGTCGTGCATTTCCAGCGTCGTGAGCGAATCGGGGGCCTCGCAGGCGACCGGTTCTGCACGCACCGCCTGGCCAGAGTCATCGAGACGACGCATGAGCACGACCGGATCGATACGCACCAATTGGCCATCATGGTTGCCCCAGCGGTCGCACGCACCCGTGCGACCCTCGGTAATTTGGCACAAGACCGGACAGGCATTGCACTCGACCTTGTTGGTGGCCATTTTTTCGCTGCGGGGCTTGGATTTTTCGAGCACGGTGGGGCCTGAAGTACTGGACGTAGTGTCGTCCAGGTTGTCCATGCTGTGGTCGATTTTGGTGTGTTCGGTCATGTCTGGCAACTCCGTTGGCGTGGCGTATAGGCCTGGTTGCAATGCCGGGGCACGCCATTTTTTGCCCCCGCTTATTTATAGTGTGTTACTTGCTTTAAGCTATAACAGCATAAACGCAAGCACCATGTTTGATAATAAACAAAAAGATTTTTAACAGCAATAATTATAGTGTGTACGTTGTAATTATCGGCACCACAACCCGGCAACGTCCTCTGCCAGAATCACATCGCCAAATAGGGTCTGGATATTGTTCAGGGTGGCGTTATGCTCTTCATCGGTCAGCGTGGCATTGGCATCGGCCAAAAATGCCACGCGGTAATTCAGTTGGGCCGCGTCGCGCGCAGTACTTTCCGAACAGCAGTTGGTCATGGTGCCCGAAATAATGACGTTTTCGATACCCCGGGCTTTCAATTGCTTGTCCAGATCGCACGTGCCAGGGGTAAAACCACTGAAACGTGTTTTGTTGACGATCATGTCGGTTTCTTGCACCTCTAACCCGGCCCACAACTGATGCCCGTGCGCGCCCACCCGAAACGCCCCAGCCGAACCGGCCTTGGCCTGCGGTGACGAAATCATGTCGTACCAGAACGTCCAGGGTGTGGACTCGGTGTCATCGTAAGTAAAGCGCAAGAACACATTCAGGCCACCCGCCGCACGTACTTCACGGCTGACTTTATTGATATTGGGAACGATGTCGCGCGCCAACGGAATCTCAACCGGCGCACCGGGCTCGAGAAAGCCATTTTGCATATCCACAATCAAGTGCGCGGTACGCTTCGGGTCAAGCCCTTCCAGTACTCGCACCCGGCCACGGTGGCCGCGACTGCGCTCAACCAGTTCTGGCGACAGATGAATCTTATGCATTGGCTTTCCTTATTTCGCTGTTAGCAACTGCTGGCGCGTTTGCAGATGGGCGCGCAGCATCTTCTGCCCCCGTCTGCGCAGATGAAAAACGACGCCAGGCGCGCGGCAGCGGCAACTTGAACAAGCGGCCAAAAATGCCATCGGGCATAGCGATAACTGTCAAGATGAACAAGCCACCCAGCGTCAGCAACCAATACGGCCCCAGTGTGCTGGACAGCACGCTTTCTACCCAGCGCACCAAAATAACGCCCAGGAATGCGGCCAACAGCACCGCACGACCACCGACGGCTACCCAGATCAGAACTTCGGTAGATAGCGCCGTGCCGATAATGGCTGGCGAAACAAAACCGAACTGTGCCGTAAATAGCGCCCCGGCATAGCCGGCCATAGCACCCGAGAACGTAAACGCCATCACTTTGTAGTCGGTCGTGCGATAACCGAATGACGCCGTCCGGACTTCGTTGTTGCGAATACCGGCCAACACGGCCCCCAGCGGCGAGCGCTGCACGAACAAGGCCAGCAAATAAATCGCCAATGCAGACAGCAGTACGACATAGAACATTTCGTTGGTCGTCATCATGTCGCCGCCGCGCCACCCGGCGAACAAGGGCGGCACCCCCAACAAGCCGTCGAAACCACCGATGAAATCAATACGCTGAGCGATGATCTCGACTACCACTGCGGCACACAGCGTAACGATGGCAAAGAACGCCCCCGACAGACCACGTCCAACAAACAACAACTTACCCAAAATGTAGGCAGCAATGGCCGGGCCCGCCGTAGCCAACAGCAAACCCATGACTTGCGACCCGCCAAACCATGTAAATTTTTCCAGCGTTGTCAGCGCCATTAAATAAGCACCCAACCCAAAGAAGATGGCTTGGCCAAAACACAAAATGCCCACCTGCCCCCAAATAAACGACAGGCTCATAGCCAAAATGCCGTAAGTCAGATACTGACCGAACTGGCTGACCGTCCACTCGTCAAGGGCCAGCGGCGCCATAAACAGTAGCGCCCATACGACGACGGTAAGAGTAATGCTCAAAGACCATTGCTTGTTCATATCAACGCTTCCGGGTGATCAGGCCTTCGGGGAAAAGGCGAATCAGGACAATTGCAAGAATGAAGACTGCGACCTGTGCAGCTACCTGAGTATCGATAGAGGCAACCACAGTATTGGTGGAGCCGATCAAGCCAACCCCCAACACCACACCCATCAGATGCGCAACGCCGCCCACCATAATGGCCAGGAAGGCTGGGATCAGGAAGCCGCCACCCATTTGCGGGTCGACGCTCATGATGGGCGCCATGACCGCCCCGGCAAAACCCGCCAACGCCGCACCAAAGGCAAAGGTCCATCGGTCCATGCTGCGGGTATTCAGCCCAAGCGACGCGGCCATGCTGCGATTGGCGATAACCCCTCGCACAGCCAGGCCCAGATGGGTGCGGTAAAACACCAGGAACACCGCCAGCGTGACCAGCAGGGCCATACCCATAATGAACAGGCGCATCGATGGATAGACTACGCCCAGAATATTGACGGGGTCAGGGATGGGGTTGACGATGCTTTGCGATGTTGGCCCGAAGCCAATCACAATGGCTTGCTTAATGACAATTGAAATGCCCCAGGTGGCCAGAATGGTGTCGATAAACCGGTGATAGACATGCCGGATCACAAACTGCTCGATAAGGATGCCGACAAAGGCCAGAAACAGGGGTGCCAGAATCAATGACAACCAGTAAGGCAGTTGCAGCGCCTGCGTCATGACGACGGTGTACGCTCCCAGCAAGAAGAACTCGCCGTGCGCCATGTTGATGACGTTCATCAGGCCGAAGATCACCACCAGCCCCAGGGCAACCAGCAACAGGCTGAGCGAATAGCTCAGTGTGTCCAGGCCCAGCTCAATTACGAAATTCATGCTTCGCTCCGTTGAGTTCTACACCGACAGGTATTTATGGATGGGCGTGGGGTCGTCACGCAGGGCCTGCACCTGATCGGTTTCGTAGACGATGTGACCGTTTTCCATGAACAGACAGCGCTGGGCCATGCCCAGCACCAGCTCCATGTTTTGCTCGACCAACAAAATGGTCAACCCCTGCTCCTTGGCAATTCGACTGAGCACACGACCTATTTCCTGCACGATGGAGGGCTGGATACCTTCAGAGGGCTCATCAAGCAGCAGCAACTTGGGCTTACCGATCAGCGCGCGAACAATAGCCAGTTGCTGCTGTTGCCCGCCCGACATGCTGCCGCCACGCTGGGAACGTCGTTCGCGCAAAATGGGGAACAGATCAAATGCCCAGTCGGGGATGTCTTTCGACATGCCGGGATGACCCAGCAGCCCCATGCGCAGATTCTCTTCAACGGTGAAGTCACCGAAAATATCGCGCCCTTGCGGCACGTACCCCATGCCCATCCGGGCAATTTCATAAGGCCGCTTACCGACGATTTCCTGACCGTCAAATTGCATGCTGCCTTGCGTAACCGCCACATGCCCCATCAGCGCCTTCAAGAACGTGGTCTTGCCCATGCCATTACGGCCCAATAAGGCGACCACTTCGCCTTTTTTGATGCTCATTGAAAAACCGTCGAGCACTCGGCTGCCGGCCAGGTAACCGGCCACTACATCTTTGACGTCCAACATTACGCGCTTCCCCCAAGATAGGCCGCGACCACTTCGGGGTCGTTCTGAATTTCATCCAAGGTGCCTTCGCGCACTACGCGACCGCGCAGCATCACCACCAGCCTGCAATCGAGTGCTCGCACAAAGCTCATGTCGTGCTCGATGACCAGCACTGTCTTGCCGTACTCGGTCTGCAAGCGCCGGACCAGTTCGGCAGTTTTTTGGGTTTCGGGTACGGACATGCCGGCGGTGGGCTCGTCAAGCATGATGAGATCGCCGTCGTAGGCCAAGAGCATCGCAATTTCGAGCCATTGCTTTTCGCCGTGCGCCAGGGTTTCGACCTTGTCGGTAGCCTTTTCGGTCAGCCCGCATAAGTTCAGCAACTCGCCAAGACGGCCGGTGGGCCTTGCAAAGAGTGTTTGCAAAATACCGGACTTGCTCGACTTGTCTGCCTGCCCCACCTGCCCCGCCAACGGAATCATGAGGTTCTCGACGACAGTCAGTTCGGGATACACCCCAGGGATCTGGAATTTGCGCGAAATGCCCATCCGTGCCACCTGATAGGCAGGCATTTTCGTGATGTCGGTGTCTTTGAAAATGACTTCGCCTTCATCGGCCCGCAGGTTTCCTGTGAGGATATTGAATAAGGTAGTCTTCCCGCAGCCGTTGGGCCCAATAATGCAATTGACAGTCCCACGCTGCACGGTCAAAGAAAGACCGTGCAACACCGTAATGCCGCCAAACCGTTTAACAATTGATCGTGCTTCCAGCATATTTGTCCCCCAAGGCCGGTTCAGCAACGATTAGGCCGCGCACTGCTGCGAAGCTTTCACTAGGCCAATGTCCTTCAAGACAACCATCTTGCCCCCTTGCGCTTGCGCAATCAGGATATTCAGGTCGGCATGGCGGTCACTGGCACGCAACGACACTTCGCCATTGCCCGACATCAGGGTCTGACCCACAATCGCGTCAGTAATCGCTTCTTTGTCGTCAGAGTTGGCGCGCTTGATGGCCTCGATATAGAAGCGTGTCATGGTGTAGTGGGCATCTACCGTGTTGCTGACAATTGCGTTCGGGCCGAACTTGTCGCGTACTTTCTTGACCAGGGCCTTGGCTTCGGGCTTGTCGAGCGCTTCGGTAAAGTTGCAGACGGTGATGATGCCTTCGGATTCGCCCGGCGTCAGACCAGCCAGATAGTTTTCACTAAAACCGAAGAATGCAACCTTGATCTTGTCTTTCAAGCCAGCTGCGGCAAATTGCTTGATAAAGGTCACGGCATCGGCGCCCACAATCGACATCACGACCACATCAGCGCCCGACGACTCGATTTTTCGCAAGGTGCTGGTGTAGTCTTTAACGCCCCATGGGGTGTATTCGGTGGCGACGACTTTGGCCCCTTTTTCAGCGGCCACCTTATCAATAGCCTCGTTCATTTTGCGCGGCCAGACGTAATCACTGCCGATCAGAAAGAGATTTTTTCCGACATTTTCAGCAACGTACGGAATGAATGAATTGACCCACTGGTCGGGCACGGAGCTATAGAGCGTCACATAGCGGCTGCAGGTACCGCCTTCATAATCGGTGGCGTACAGCAGCGGCACTTTATAACGTTCAACCAAAGGTCGAATCGCGTCGCGCTCGGCGCTGGTGACGGGGCCAATAATGGCGTTGACGCGATAGCGCCGAATCAACTCGTTGGTGCGCTCAACGGCTGTTTTAGGGTCGGTTTTGGTATCGGCCCGGATCATTTCAAACATGCGGCCGTCTAACACGCCGCCCGATGCGTTCGCCTCTTCAAGCGCCAGGCGAATCGCTTGTCCGCCCTGCTCGCCAAGGGCCTCGAGCCCGCCCGAAAAGGGCTGCAAAACACCAACTTTGATGGTTTCTTTGGCAAACGCCAACTGCGGCATACCTGCCATTCCAGCGCCCAGCATGCCTGCCGAGGCCAACAACAAAGAACGACGACGCGGGTTGAAGACTGCATTGTTTTTGGTAGACATGTGGAGCTCCTGTGATGGAAGATTTTGAATCGCTATTCGCAAGCAACGATCGTTAACGGACTGCCCTGCTGCAGGCTGGCAACCACCGAATCCGACCGAGACACCACGCCAAAGTGCGTGGCAATGTCGTATAACGAGGACGCCTGTTCGCGCGGGCCGGTCGCCGCCACGCCGTCTTCAACGACGACCACCCGGTAGCCCAAAAAGAAGGCATCGTGAACTGTCGAGCGCACGCAGATGTTGGTGACCACCCCCATGCAAACCAGCGTGTCAACGCCCAGGTCTTTGAGGGTCAGGTCAAGGTCAGTATTGAAAAAGCCCGAAAACCGGCGTTTGGTTACGTAGTGATCTTCGGGGGCCTGTTCGAGGGCATCGACCACCGCAGAACCCCACTCGCCTTCCATACAGTGCGGTGTACGTTTAAGGAACTCACGATCACACTTCATGCCATGCCGGTGCTTATCTTGAATATGAACGACCGGCGCACCCGCCACGCGAGCCGCCCGCATAACCGCATTCTGGGGCGGGTAAAGCACCTCGGCGCCCGGCAGCACCATGGCACCGCCCTCGGTGCAGAAGTCGTTGATCATGTCGATAACCAAAACTGCGGTGCGGCTCGGATCCAGAACGAAATTCTGGTCAGATTGACGATGTTCAGAAAAAGTGGAAACCATGCGTAGCAACCCCTAATCAATGGGACTAAAAATATCGATAAGCATTACCGCGCCTCAGCCAGCGCGCGCTGTGCTGCGTCAGACTGCACAGCGGCGTTTACAGGCCACTTGCGCACCGATCGCAGCGTAATGTCGGTAATAAACGCCTTCCAGTGCGCCAGGTTGTCGGCTGCATGCAGGTCGACACTTAAAAACGCACTTAAGGTGTAGCGGTTTGACAGGTAGAAGTAGCCCAGCGCGGCGATTTCTATGTAGAGGTCGCGTGCGCTGATGTCATCACGAAACAGGCCTTTTTCAACGCCTGCGCGCAGCACCTGGTCCAGCACCTGCACGGCCGGCGACGACAGCCGCGCCACCTGACCCGATTTTTTTATGTGCTTGCCCTGCTGCAGGTTTTCGCTGTTCAGCAAGGTCATCATCTCGGGGTGGGCCTGGTAGTAATGCCACACAAAATGCACGACCGTGGTCAGTGCCTGTTCGGGGTGGGCCAAGTCAAACTCAAGCTCGGCTTCGGCCTCGTTCATGCGGGCGTAGGCGGTTTCCAGCACTTCGACAAACAGTTTCTCTTTACTGCCGAAGTAGTAATAAATCATGCGATCGTGCGTGCGCGACAACCGTGAAATCTGTTCGATTTTGCCGCCGGCAAAGCCATAACGGGAAAACACGCGCGTAGCGGCGCGTAAAATAGCGTCGCGGGTTTTCTGGGCACGAGCCTGGGTAGCCACTTCCACAGAAGGTTTTGTTTTGCGTCTGAGAGTTGCCATGACCCCGCCTGGTTGACTGATTGAAGACCATTCTGGGCGGGCAAACAAATGTAGTCAACACCGAATAATTTGGTATTTACTACATTAAATTTATGACGTACCATGTGGAAAATTTTTGTGTACTTTATTCCCGGATAGGCCCTGCCATGACCCACGTTGTAACTGAAGCCTGTATTAAATGCCGCTATACCGACTGCGTTGACGTCTGCCCAGTCGACTGCTTTCACATTGGTCCGAACTTTTTGGTCATTGACCCCGAAGAGTGCATTGACTGCGCCGTCTGTGTAGCCGAGTGCCCGGCCGAAGCCATTTATGCCGAAGAAGACCTGCCGCAAGATCAAATGGACTTCATTCGCATCAATGCCGAACTGGCAGCCGAATGGGAAGTCATCTCGAAAAGCATGGGTGCGCTGCCCGACGCCGACGAATGGAAAGACAAACCTAACAAACGTGAGCTGCTTGAGCGCTAAGAAGCGTCAGACCGCATTCGCGGGACGGCTCAACACACAGGCCATCCAAGCGCCTGTCACAGGACTAGACAATGCATAAAAATTGGATTGCCGGCGAGTGGATCGGCGCCTCGAACGTACAGCAAAACATCAACCCGTCCGACCTGAACGATGTCGTAGGCGAGTATGTACGCGCTTCGGCCGACGAAGTCGAAACGGCCGTTTCTGCGGCCTATCAGGCATGGCCCAACTGGTCGTTAAGCACACCGCAGCAACGGTTTGACGCCCTTGATTTTGTGGGCACCGAACTGCTGGCCCGTAAGGCAGAACTGGGTGAACTGCTGGCGCGCGAAGAAGGCAAGACATTGCCCGAAGCTGTTGCCGAGGTTGCCCGCGCAGGCCAGATTTTTAAATTTTTTGCCGGTGAAGCCTTGCGCATTACAGGCGATGCCGTCGCCTCGGTACGCCCAGGCATCCAGGTCGAGGTCACCCGCGAACCGCTAGGGGTTGTGGGCATTATCACTCCCTGGAACTTCCCCATTGCCATCCCCGCCTGGAAAATCGCGCCGGCGCTGGCCTACGGCAACTGCGTCGTGTTCAAACCTGCCGACCTGGTCCCTGGTTCGGCCTGGGCGCTGGCCGAAATCATCAGCCGAAGCGGGCTGCCGGGTGGCGTATTCAACCTGGTCATGGGCCGCGGTTCGGTAGTAGGCGCGGCATTTATCGACGACCCGCGCGTTACCGCCATCACCTTTACGGGTTCGGTGGGTACCGGCCATGGCATTTTGCAGCAAGCCGCGCAAAAGCAGAAAAAAGTCCAACTGGAACTCGGCGGCAAGAACCCGCTGGTTATTCTGGATGACGCCGACCTCGAAACCGCGCTCGATTGCGCGATTCAGGGGGCCTTTTATTCGACAGGCCAACGCTGCACCGCCAGCAGCCGCATCATTGTCGAGAAAGGCATTTACGACCAATTTACCGACACGCTGGCCAAACGCACGGCAGCATTGCGCGTGGGCCACGCTTTAGATGCCAACACCCAAATCGGGCCCGTAGCCGATGCATCGCAACTTCAACAAGACTTGGATTACGTCAAAATCGGACAAGACGAAGGTGCGCAGTTGCTTTGCGGCGGGCAAACACTCGAAGGCAAAACACCTGGCTACTACTTCAGCCCGGCCGTGCTGGCTAATGCCACCAACGACATGCGCGTTTCGCGCGAAGAAATTTTTGGCCCTGTGGCCACGGTTATTAAAGCCGACGACTACGATCATGCATTAGCGCTGGCCAACGACACCGAATTCGGCTTGAGTTCGGGCATTTGCACGCAGTCGCTGAAACGGGCTACGCATTTCAAACGCGCTATTCAGGCGGGCATGACGATGGTCAACGTCCCCACCGCCGGGGTCGACTACCATGTGCCGTTTGGTGGCCGCAAAGGCTCAAGCTATGGCCCGCGCGAGCAAGGTCGCTATGCGCAAGAGTTTTTCACGATTGTAAAAACAGCCTATACCAAGGCGTAATCGCAAGCGCTAAAAAAACCGGCTGCCATTTGGCTAGCCGGTTTTTTTATTTCAGGATGACTCTAGCGCTAGCGCCGCATTTCTGCGGAGAGTGCGGCGATTGAGGCACCATTGACGATCTGCTCGAATTGTTCCGCGCTGTGCAGCACCGCATCGAAAGGAGGAATATCTCCGAAAATCATGCCTGCCATCGCTTCATAATCTTTTCTGAGCGCCTCTCGCATCGCCGTATTCGGTGTAAGGGTAAATGTGCCCGCTACTGCACTGCCGAGCCCCAAATCAGCACTGCCGAAGAACAGCCTCGCATGGTTGGCGCAGTCGGTCGCCAGAACGTGATCTTCCTGCCAGGCAGCCGCTAACGGTGCCTGCATCAGCTGATGCACGTCATAGTAGTGACGCGAAACACGTTGCCCACCGTACCGTAGCTCACCGCGACGGTCATGCCACTGGCGTAGCCCGTGCAAGATCATGACCTTGTCCCAGAAGGTGCGTTCGGGTTTCACGGTGATTACGTTCGTCACGGTCAAGTCCAGGTCGGGCAGGTCCGTCATGACGTACGGAGTGACGGAAGCCGCGACATGCGGATCAAGTGCCGATTTGGCACCGGCCTCAATCTTGACCGCTGAGCGTATGTAGCTGCTGGTGGTGGCTGTGACAGAGGGATACCAGAACAGTAAACTCTGACCATCCTTGTCGTCGGGATCGAGTTCCAGCCGAAAGCGACTCTCGGGAATGAGCGATGCCGCGAGATGAGTGAACTGCGCGATCAATGACTCTGCGATATAGGCCTGACACGCCTTGCGGATCGCTTCGAGACGCGCACGGCGCTTCTTGCCGCTCAGCGCATCCAGATCAGCAACCTCGGCACCTTGCCCCAAGTCATCACGAAACACTGTGATGTCGATGTCTTCGGAAAAGCGGGAGATCAGACCGAAGGCCTTGGAGAGCGAAGTGCCGCCCTTGAACAGCAGGCGGGGGCCACCCGTTCCCAGGCCATTGAACAGTGCATCTAGTGTCCAAGAGACCCAGAAATCCTTTTCAATGTTCTGAACCGCCGTACCGAGGCGGACTGAGGCGCCAAGAAACAAGTCTCGCCGCTCGGCGTCGCTAGCTGTGATGATGGTACTGAATGCTGGGTTCACGAGGCCTCCCCGTGTTTGGCCCCGCGGCGGCGTGCAGGCTGAGATTTTTTGGTGTCGAGAGTTTCTGGTGTTGCGGCCCTTGTTTCCTGCGGGTCACACCCAGGTAGCTCTCGGATCAGGCTTTGCATCCACGCCGGCAATACATTGAAACCATCGAGCAGGTCCTGGCGGATCGCCGGACCATGGACGGGATCGGCGAGCACGTTAGTCAGCTTTCCCTGAATGAAAGAACGCTCAGAAGTCAGAGTGTCCTTTAACCAGTAAAGCGCCTGCACGATGCGCATGGCCGGGCGTCCCGCCCAGTAGAGACGACTGGGCGCTGTCTGTTTGAACTCGATGGTGAGCTTGTCGAGTTGAACCGCACGTCGGCGGGTGTCGGTATGGATGGTTACGCGAGCGGGTACCGCGTCGGTCAAACCGAGATCATTGGCGGCAGTCATACCATCTACCAGCAATCGCAGGTGATCGCGGCGGGCGATGGCTTCCGCCACGGCGCGGTAGTCTGGGGTCGTGGGACGTTTGGTCAGGCTATTGATCTTGGGCTTGTCATATAGGCCTCTGTCGATGCGACGCAACTCGCCCGCCTGCACCATGCGCTGCAGAGCCTTGTCGATAGCATCACGGCTGCCCAACTGTGCAAAGTCGGTTGGTACCCAAACCCGCCCGGGCTTAGCCGCTTCAATCAGAGCGGAAATGTGAGATTTGAGTGCGGACATTGCCCCTCCTGTCCGATATTTATATATCTTTTTCGGACATTTAACAATGCATCGTCCGAAATTTGTAGTTTTATTTCGGACTGATCCAGCCATCAAGAAATACCTGACAGCGGACATTTTTTATGCGGCTTACCAGCGACCCGAGGCGCCGCCACCGCCACTGCTGCCACCGCCCCCGCCAAAACCACCGCCACCAAAGCCGCCGCCGAACCCGCCAGCGCCAAAGCCCCCGGCTGCGCCGATACGACCGGCACGGCGGCGCATGCCGCCCCCACCGGGCCCGCCCTTGCCGCCGCCCTTTTTATCTATCCAGGCACGCAACGCACGACTGACAAAGAAGGCTACGACCGCACCGCCCAGGGCAATAAAGATATTGCCCCACGCGACATAAAGCACAATGCCGGTGAAAGGCGCAGCCACCCATGGCAGTGCAGCAAAAAAGAAAAACAGCAAAAGCAACGCGCTCCACAGTTCTGCCGATTCGTCATCGGCCGATACCGCACCTGTTTCCGGCGGCGGAAGGTCTTCCCCGTCGACCAATAGAATCAGGCTGTCGACACCCGCCGAAACCCCACCGGCAAAATCACCGGCCTGAAAACGCGGTACGACCTGCTCTCGGATAATGCGGCCGGCCAACAAGTCGGGCACGGCGCCTTCCAGCCCGTAACCGACTTCGATCCGCATAGCCCTGTCGTCTTTGGCCACGACAAACAAAATGCCATCGTCAACCGACTTACGCCCCAACTGCCATTGTTCGAATGCACGCAACGCGTATTGCTCGATGCTGTCAGTCCCCGTGGTGGGCACCATCAAGACGGCAATCTGCGCCCCCTTGCGCTGCTCTAGTGCCGCCAGGCGTGCTTCGATGTCTTGCACTGAAGCGGCGTCGAGCGTACCGGTGGTGTCGGTGACGCGCGCCTGCAGCGGCGGCACGGCGGCGTCTTGCGCCAATGCCGGGGAAGCCAGGAAGCCAAGCACGACCGCCAAGATAAATGCCCCAAACCATATCAGCCAACGACTGAGGCCAAACCCACCACTGCCGCCCGGGCGATTAACCTGCGCCATCATGGGAGTGCTTAGTTACCTGCCGGCGCTGCCGCGCTAGGCACGTCGAACTTGACCTCGGGGTTGCGCATGATGTCGGCCTGGCGGTCGACCCCGTAGTTTTCTTTAACACCGTAGCCAAATAACTTGGCTGTCAGCAACGTTGGGAATTGGCGGATGTAGACGTTGTAGTCTTGCACGGCACGCACGTAGCGGCCGCGCTCGGCGGCAATGCGGTTCTCGGTGCCCTCAAGCTGAGTCATCAGGTCGCGGAACAAGCCGTCGCTTTTTAGCTGGGGGTAGTTTTCTGACACTGCAATCAGGCGCGACAGGGCCGACGACAATTGCGCCTGAGCCTGCTCGAACTGTTGCATGACGGCGGGGTTCGACAGGTCGTTGACTGTGACTTGAACCTTGCCGACTTGTGCACGCGCTTCGGTAACGTCGGTTAGCACCGTACGCTCGTTCACCATATAAGCATTGACCGAACTAACCAGCTTGGGCACCAACTCAGCCCTGCGCTCGTATTGGTTAAGCGTTTGCGACCAGGCTGCCTTGACCTGCTCGTCGAGGCGCTGGATTTCGTTGTAACCGCAGCCAGACAGCAGCAGCGTAATAAAGGGCATGAATAACCAAAGCAGTGCGCGTTTCATCGGTGACGTCCTAAAATACTGCAAAAATAAAAGCTTAACCCATATATGGGCTACAATACTGGCCTGCACGACGAGCCAGTCACCGTGCAGGTTGCGAGGCAAAACATGCCCGCCGCACCCGGCCAGCCGGTCTGGTGCTCATTTATCGGCCGCCTTTGCAGGCCGTTTTCTCGTCCGCCCAGACTGGTGTCGTTCACGACAGGCTGTCGCCGGAGCCCTTCTTTTGTCTACCACTGTAAATTTCGCCGACCTTGGGTTGGCTGAACCCCTTTTGCGTGCCGTTAACGGTACTGGTTATACCGCACCTACCCCTATTCAAGCTCAAGCCATACCGCAAGTGATTAAAGGCGGTGACTTGCTGGCTGCCGCGCAAACCGGTACCGGCAAAACCGCCGGCTTTACCCTGCCCATATTGCACCGTCTGTTAAACAAGCCCTTGGCCAACATGAAGGCCGGGCGCCCCCGTTGCCTGATTCTTACCCCAACCCGCGAGCTTACCGCCCAGGTTGAAGAGTCGGTACAGGTCTACGGCAAACACACCGCGCTGCGCTCTATGGTGATGTTCGGCGGTGTGAACATCAACCCGCAAATTTCAGCATTGCGCAAGCCGGTTGATATTCTGGTGGCCACACCCGGCCGCCTGCTGGACCACGCTCAGCAAAAAACCATCGATCTTTCCGGTGTTGAAATTCTGGTCCTGGACGAAGCCGACCGCATGCTCGACATGGGCTTCATTCGCGACATTCGCCGTGTTCTGGCATTGCTGCCTAAAACACGCCAGAACCTGCTGTTCTCGGCCACGTTCTCTGACGAAATCCGCGAATTGGCTAAAGGCGTACTGAACGACCCCCAGGAAATTTCCGTCGCGCGCCGTAATACCGCGTCTGAATTGGTGGATCAAAGCGTCGTCATTACCGAGCAATCACACAAGCGCGACCTGCTTAGCCACATCATCCGCGAAAGCGGCTGGCACCAGGTGCTGGTATTTACGCGCACCAAACACGGCGCCAACCGCTTGGCCGAAAAACTGGTCAAAGACGGGCTATCGGCTGCCGCTATTCATGGCAACAAAAGTCAGGCCGCACGCACCCGCGCGCTGGCTGGTTTCAAAGACGGTAAAGTCGCCGTGCTGGTAGCCACCGATATCGCCGCGCGCGGTATCGATATCGACAACCTGCCGCATGTAGTCAACTTTGAGCTCCCCAATGTGCCCGAAGACTACGTTCACCGCATTGGCCGAACCGGCCGGGCAGGCAGCGAAGGCTCCGCACTGTCACTGGTCGACAAGACCGAAATCAAATTACTGACAGCCATTGAAAAACTGATCCGCCGCCCCATTGAACGCACGACCATTGAGGGCTGGACACCCAGCATGGTCAAGCCCGACACCACCCCAGAACGCCCACCTCGCCCGGCACAAGGCCGGCGACACACCGGTGGCCGCGCTGAAGGCAGCGGTCGGCCTGGCGGCGATCGCTCGGGCAACGGGCGACCTGGCAGTGGGCGCCCCGGCGCCAACGCCCGCAGCGGCGCGGGCAGGCCGGCCGGCAATGGCGGGAACCGATCCAACACTGGCCGTTCGCAACGTTCCGGCGACGCTGGGTTCAACACCGCCCGCTCGGGCAGCTAACACTCGGTCACGATGCACGCTTAGCCGCCATCGTCTGCGGTCAACAGAAGCATCAATAGCGTCCAAACCCTGAAGGGCGCATTAGGCAAGCCATACGCACTGCCTAATGCGCCCTTTTTGCATGACACCAAAAATCTAGGGAAACACCCAATCTATAAGCGCTTTACGGCGCAAGAGCCGGTGATAGAATCGGTAACACCTGTTTTCATATTCTGTCCTTCACCGGGGCCGCAGCATGCCTGAAGAAATCGGTTTCTTTTTCGAGAACCACCCCGACCCCATGCTCGTTTACGAGCCCAATAGCCTGCGCATCCTCGCAGCCAATCGCGCTGCCTCCGAGGTCTATGGCTACACGAACGAAGAATTCCTGAACATGACCATTGCGGCCATGAGGCCGCCTGAAGACGTGCCCCGCCTGCTGGCCATCGTCAAACAAGTCGCAGGGCAACGGGGCGCAGGCAATATGTGGCGCCACCGCACCAAGGCAGGCAAAATCATATACGCCGACGTCTTGTCGCAGCCTCTGGCCTACCATGGCGCGCACGCGCGACTGGTCGTCATTCGCAACGTCACAGCCAGCACGCATCTTCAAACCTTTGTCGAAGCCCTGCCCGGCAAGTTCATGGTTCTCGACGCCAACGACCTGACGATAGTATCGGCCAGCGACGAGTATCTTGCGGCCACCATGTGCAAGCGCGAAGACATCAAAGGCCGACACTTGTTCGACGCCTTCCCGGCCGACCCGAACGACGCCGACCAAGACGGCGTGACCACCCTTCAACGCTCTTTGACCCGCGTCATAGAAAGCCGTCAGGCCGACAGCATGGCGGTGCAGCGTTACCCCATCCCACGCCCACCCGAACAGGGCGGCGACTTTGAAGAACGGTTCTGGAGTGTCGTCAACAGCCCCATTTTCGGTTACGAAGGCAATGTGGCCTACATCATTCACCGGGTTGAAGACGTCACCGATTTTGTGCGGCTGGCCGAAAGTCCTAACGATGAAGACGCCGAATCCGCAAACGTTCATTTAATCGAAAGTCACAGTAAGCAGCTGGCCACCGACATTCTGGTGCGATCCCGCGAACTTAAAGAAACCAACGCACGCCTTTCAGAGTACGAAGCCAATTTGCGTATGGCTCAGCGCCTGCTGGGGCTAGGCATTTGGCGATTGAATATCGATACAAATGAGATCGTCTGGTCCGACGACATCTACACGATGTTCGGGCAAACGCCCACCGAGTTTGGTCACTCAATCGAGACATACATTGCGCTCGTTCACCCTGACGACCGCGCCGCCTTCGACGCCTATGTCGCAGAATATCTCGATAATCCGGCTCCCACGTTCGAACTCAACCATCGCATCGTGCGGCCCGACGGCAAAATCATTTACATACGCGGCATTGCCGAACTGACCACAACGCCCGATGGTCGACTGCTCAACGGTGTGGTGCAAGACATCACGGCCGACATCCAGGCGCGCCAGCAATCACTTATGCTGGCCCAGCGCCTGGCCCAAACCCTCGACAGCATGAGCGATGCGTTTTACTTGCTCGACAAGCAATGGTGTTTTTCTTATATCAACGCCGAGGGCGAACGCCTGCTGCATCGCAAGTACGATGACCTGATCGGGCGCAATGTCTGGGAAGCCTTCCCCGAGGCGGCCGAGTCCATTATCAGAACTGAATACGAAAGAGCTATTGCCGACAATACGGCCGTCGAATTTTCGCTGTATTTTGCCCCCCTGAAAACCTGGTTCGAAATCAACGCCTACCCTAGTTCCGAGGGGCTGGCGGTGTACTTTCGCGACATCACCGAACGACGCGAACTGGCCGAACGCCTGAACCAGTCGCAAAAAATGGAGGCTATTGGGCAACTGACCGGTGGCGTTGCTCACGACTTCAACAATTTGCTGACCGTTATTCTGGGTAACGCCGAGCTACTTAAAGAGTCGCTCGACGACCAGCCATCGTTGCGGCTGTTTGCCGAAATGTCGGCCAGTGCGGCCGAACGCGGCGCCGAGCTGACGAACCGGCTACTGGCCTTTGCGCGGCGCCAGGCGCTAGAGCCCAAGGTCATCGACACCAACAAGCTGGTCTGCGGCATCGAAGGGCTGCTTCGACGCGCCCTGAACGAAGACATAGATATTGAGCTCGTGCGAGGTGGCGGCGTATGGCCGGCCGAAGTTGACCCCAGCCAGCTCGAGTCAGCGCTATTAAACATGGCTATCAATGCACGCGATGCCATGCCCGATGGCGGCAAGCTGACCATCGAAACTGCCAATGCCCGCCTTGACGATGCTTACGCCGAAGCCCATCCGGACGTCAAACCCGGCCAGTATGTGATGATTTCCGTATCGGACACAGGCACGGGCATGCCAGCCGACGTTATCGCCAGGGCCTTCGAGCCGTTCTACACAACCAAGCCCGCCGGCAAAGGCAGCGGGTTGGGGCTGTCGATGGTGTATGGGTTTGTGAAGCAGTCGGGTGGGCACATCAAAATTTATTCGGAAATCGGCGAAGGCACGACGATACGGTTGTACTTCCCCCGCGCCAACCCGACGGGCATCGACGACACCTTCGAACCTGCCCGCAAGGTAGTACCCGGCCACGAACACATTTTGGTGGTCGAAGACGACGAACTGGTCCGCACCCATGTGGTCACCCAACTAAAAGGCCTAGGTTACCGGGTCACCGAAGCCGCTAGCGGACAGGCCGCCCTAGACATTATTAAACGGCATAGCGACATCGACCTGCTGTTCACCGACGTAGTCATGCCTGGCGGCATCAATGGCCGCCAATTAGCCGACCAGGCCATGGCGCTGCGTCCGGCGCTTAAGGTGCTGTATACCTCGGGTTACACCGAAAACGCCATTGTTCACCATGGCCGTTTGGACCAGGGCGTACACCTTTTGGCCAAGCCCTACAGGCGTAGCGAACTGGCCTCGAAGCTGCGCAAGGCGCTAGAACAGTAAACACACAACCCTAAAAAAACGCACCAAATTGGCGCGTTTTTTGTTGCTTATGTCATACAAATCATAGCGATTTTGAGAGGATTTTGGCGGCACACAACAGATTTTGAGAGGAGTTTATTTTGTGCTTGTCGGCCTAGGTAAATTGACCCAGAATTATTTCAAAGTTTGTCTTTCTGTCTCTATTTTCTCTCTCGGCCTGGCCGGCCTGCCTAATATGACCAAAAAAATTTTTGCGCTAAAAAAACTTGGTGCGGCGTTGCTATTTGTCTCTCCGCTGTTGGCCCACACGGGCAAGGTCAATGCTCAAGCACTGGCCGACGAACTCGACCGCGTTCTTAAGCAGCACCAGCTTATACAAATGGTTGACGCCGACGTGGCCACCGCCCAAGAGCAGGTCAAGGTCGAACGCTCCGGCTACTACCCCAAACTTACCCTGCGTGCCGGCGCCGGCAAGCAGCATTTAAAGCGCCAAGAAGGTGAAAGCGGGCACTACGACCCCACCGAAACGAGTGTGGGTCTTAACCAGCTTATTACCGACTTTGGATACACCAATGCCCGCGTCGATGCGGCGCGTGCGGTCGTCCTCAAAGAAGAAGCGGAACGCGAACTGCAACGACAGAACCTGACTCTGGCCGCCATCGAAGCCCAGCTTCAGCTGATTCAGGCCTCGCAAGCCCTAAACTTTGCCAAGGCCTCCGAAGCCCGTATCAAAGAGCAGACATCACTTGAGAACGCCCGTATGGAGGCCGGCCGGGGCTACGCCACCGACGTGCTTCAGGCAAAAGCCCAGTTGGCCGGCGCCGAGGCTCGCCGTGTCGGCGCCGAGCGCATGCTCAGCCTGGCACTGCACCGCTACGAAACGGTGTTCGGCACTGCGCCCGTCAACATCAAAACGCTTCAGGCCATCCATATTCCTGTCGCCTTGATGCCAACATCGCAACAGCAAATCATCGAAGGTATTGCGATGCAAAACCCCGATGTGCTGGCCGCCATTCAACGCACCAACGTTACGCTGGCCGAACGTGATGTCGCCCGCAAAAACGAGCTGATGCCGCGTCTTAGCCTGGATGTCCGTCGGGCACGCAACCACGACTACGACGGGTCGCGCGGCCGCCGCGACGACACGCGCGCCATGATTAACCTTGAATGGCAATTTGATCTGGGCATGCGTGCCATCCACGTCAGCCGCTCTGCCGACCAGGCCATTGTGTCTTCGAAACAAAAGGCCGATTACGTGCGTGTTCAGGCCCGTGAAGAGGCGCTGAACGCGTGGTCCGAATGGCAAACCTCGCGTTTGCGTTCCGAACACCTGATCAATCAGGTCAATATTGCCGGCAACTTCCTTGACCTGGCCCGCAAAGAGCGCGAAATGGGTCGCCGCTCGCTGCTCGACATCCTGAACGGCGAGGTATCGCTGTTGAATGCGCAAAGCGATGCGACCGTTGCGCGCATCGACGAAGTCATTGCGGCTTACCGCTTGCTGCGCGCCGTGGGCCGACTGTCGCCGAACATTTTGCGCGAACCCGGCATTGTTGTTCCTGCTGAATCTTTGTTAACTGCTGCATTGCCCAACGGCTGAGTTTGAATCATGGCTGAACTTACTACTTCCCAAGCCGACGCCGTTGTACGCGCGGCCGAACTGCTTAACAGTTTTTTAAACGGCACACCACCAGACGGCATTAGCAGTCAGGCCGACGCGCTCAATGCAGCGCAGGCCATTTTGACCGCTGCCGGCCTGCCGGCCGACCAGGCGCAGCAAACCCTGCAGCAGTTCAATAGTTTGATCAGCCAAAACGCATTCAACCCGGCGGCGGCGCTCAATGTGGCACAGTCATTGGCCGCCGGCGGTGTATTCGGCAATCTGCCAGGCAACACCAGCCAACCGGGCCTGGGGCAAGCCAACCAGTTCAACGCCGACACCACAGTGGCGGCCTCTGGAACGGGTGACAGCACCTCGGGAAACACCGGGCCAACCCCAAGCGTCAGCGATATTTTCAGTGGGCCGATCAGCCCCATTACGACCGTGGGTACCGGCTCGAATGCCTCGATCCCTGGCTTTGCCAACCCATTTAACAGCACCATCCGCCCCGAAATTACAGGGCTGTCGCTCAATAACCGCCCGTCGTTTACCCACCAGGCACCGGCGCCCGAACGCACGGCGCTTACCGGCGACAGCACTGGCGCGGGCTCTCTGCCGCCAGGCACGCCTGTCGAACTGGCCTCACTGACCGCCGACGGCGCTTCGGGGCTGCTGTCAGGCAACACATCGGGCATTGGCAACGGCCTGGGCAACCTGGGCACCGGCGGCGTAGGCGGCGGCAATATTGGCGTTTTCAATAACTTCATCAATAACGCCAACCTTATTCCAGCATTCACACCAACCCCGCCAGCGCCTCCAGCCAACAATACACCGCCCACGGCCACCGTCAATATCAGCGCCGTACAAAGCAGTGTCCTCGAAGGGCCTACCGGCGCTACCACCACGCTGTTGTTCACCGTCAGCCGATCTGTTGCCGTGCGCGACGGGCAGGTTAGTTGGGCCGTGAGCGGCGTGTCGGCCGACTACTTTGGCGGCAGCCTGCCTGGCGGGGTCGTACAGTTTTCTGCCGGGCAGTTAACAGCCACGGTGCAAGTGACGCTTAACGGTAACTACCAAATCAACGGCGACCAGACGCTGGGGGTCACTCTCAGCAACCCATCCACCAATCACGTCCTGGGCACGGCGCAAGCCCAAACGCGCATTATCGACGACGACGGTACCGTCAGCATCAGCCCGTCTGCATCCGCCGTACTCGAAGGCGATGCGGGGCAAACTCGCGATGTCACCTTTACCATCACGCGCAGCACCCCGCATGGCACGGGCAGCGTCAACTGGGCCGCCAGCGGCCTCGATGCTGCCGATTTCGGCGGCACCGTGCCCTCGGGCACCGTCACGTTTGCCAATGGCGAACAAAGTAAAACCATTACCATCAGCATTGCCGGTGACCGCACCGTCGAACCCGACGAGACACTTACCGTTACGCTCAGCAACCCCAGCGCCAGCCTGACGCTGGGGCAGGCCAGCGCCAACACAATCATTACCAACGACGACGGCTGGGTCTCGGTACAAAGCCAGCAAGCGGCTGTACTTGAAGGCGATACCGGCAGTGTCAAGACGCTTAAATTTACGGTTACCCGCAGCAACGACAGCGGCGAGAGCACCGTCGACTGGGCAGTGAGCGGTATTAATGCGGCCGACCTGGTCGATGGCAGCGCACTGAGTGGCACGCTGTCGTTCCCTGCCGGCACCGACACGCAAGACATTGTTTTGCAGTTGCGGGGCGACCGCGACATCGAGCCCGACGAAACCGCCACCGTGACGCTGACCAATGCGCAAGGCAATATGCGCATCGACACCGCCACCGCTAGCACCGTCATTACCAACGACGACTTCGGCGTTAGCCTAAGCGGCGTCACCACCGATGTCATCGAGGGCGCTACCGGTACGACCACCAACGTCACGTTTACCGTCACGCGCTCGGCCGAGATGATGGGCGAATCGGGCGTCGACTGGCGTTTTGTACGCGTAGGCACCCACGCCGCCGACGCCAGCGATTTTGCCAATGGCCAAAACGGCTTGTCGTTGTCCGACGGCATGCCCAGCGGCCGGGTATTTTTTAACGACGGCGAATACACAAAGACCATTACCGTTCAAGTACAAGGCGACAATATCGCCGAAAGCGACGAAACCTTTGGCATTGTGTTGTTCAATGCCACAAACAGCGCACAAATCATTAATGGCGAAGCCTACGGCACGATTCGCACCGACGAATCGGTCTACAGCATCCAGGCTGTCACCGCCTCTACTGCCGAAGGCAACGGCGCCGATGGCATTCAAGAGTTCATCATCAGCCGCACTGGCAATACCAGTGCAGCCAGCAGCATTGACTTTGTCATTGAAGGCCAGGGCGAATTGCCCGCCGACGCCGCCGACTTTGCCAGTGGCCAGTTGCTCAACGGCACCGTTAGCTTTGCGGCAGGCGAGTCCAGTAAAACCGTGCAAGTCCGCTTGAACGGAGACACCACCATCGAAGGCTCGGAAACCTGGTCGATGCGCCTGGTGCCCGGTAGCGCCAACGCGCAGGTCGATGTCGGCATTGCGGTCGTCGCTATCAATAACGACGACCAGGCTGTCAGCATCACCGCCACCAGCGCCGTCGTTCGCGAAGGCAACGGTACGGGGACACCGCTTGTTTTTACGCTCACCCGAACCGGCGAATTATCGATTCCGGCAACGGTTGAATGGCAGGTGGCCGGCCGTACCGGACGCCCGGTCGACGCCGCCGACTTCGGCGGCACGCTGCCGTCCGGCGTCGTGCAGTTTGCAGCCGGGCAAGCCACAGCCACCATCACGTTCAGCCCTACCCCAGACAGCACCTACGAATTCGATGAAGGGCTTCAGGTTGTTATTACATCCAGCACGCCTGGCCTGACCATTACGCAAAACAGCGCCGACGGCGTGATACGCAACGACGACGTCTCGCTGACAGTCGATGCCGCAGCACTGACCGGCCCCGAAGGCGATGCCAACGCGCCAAAGTCGATCATCTTGCGCGTCGAACGCGCCGGCGACCTGGGCCACAACACGACGGTTGACTGGGCCTTGCTGTTCGAGGGCGGCAACCCGGCCAGTGCCGCCGACTTTGTCGATGGCACCGCCTTTAGCGGCTCGTTGTCGTTTGGCCCCGGCGAAACCGGTAAAGCCGTTACGCTGCAGCTGAGCCCAAACAGCCTGCTCGAAGCCGACAAAGATTTCCGCGTTGTGCTTAGCAACGCGAACGCCGGCGCACAGATCGTGTCGGCCAGCACCAGCGGGAAGATCACCAACGACGATGTCGTTTTCAACCTTGTCGACACCCCCGACGTGTTGGAAACACACGGCGCTCGCACCGTCACTTACACCGTACAGCGCACAGGCGACCTTTCCGGGGAGGACCTTATCGGCTGGAGCCTGACGCCTGGCGCCACACAAGGGGTAGACGCCACCGATTTTGTAGGCGGCGTCCTGCCCTCGGGCACGTTAGTCTTTTATGGCGGCGAAGATACCGCTTACATCACCTTCACTATCGCCGGCGACTCAAACTTCGAGCCCGATGAAAACTTTGTCATTACCCTGGGCGCCCCCAACAACGGCGCAACCGTTTCAAATGGTTCGGTTACCGGGCAAATTCTGAACGACGACAGCGTGTTCTCGGTTGTGGCCAACGCAAACACTGTGGTCGAGGGCAATGGCACCGACACGCCCGTCAGCTTCACCATTACGCGGTCCGGTTACCGGGGCGGCGAAAGCGACGTCCATTGGCGTATTGTGGGTACCGGCGAGAACCCCGTAAACGGCGAAGACTTTGCCGGCGGCGCCTTGCCTGGCGGTGTTGTAACGTTTGCCGAGAACGAAGGCAGCCAGACCGTTACCGTCAATGTCCGCGCCGACACCCTCATGGAAAACAACGAGACCTTGCGTCTCGAACTGTACGACCCATCGACAGGCTCGACCATTGGCACAGGCACGGCCGACGTCGTTGTGCAAAACGACGATACCGGTTTGCTCATTGCGCTGACCAGCAGCAATTTGGCAGAAGGCGACAGTGGCGAGCTCGTTCACCAATTTACGGTGACCCGAACCGGCGTACGTACCGGCACCACCACTGTCGACTGGACGCTGTATGCGCAAAGCCTGGGCCTGGATGCCGATGACTTCGTTGCGGGCCAGAACGGCCTGAATAATGCCAGCGGCTTGCCCTCGGGCACGATCACCTTCGCACCCGACGAGACCAGCAAAGTCATCGAAGTGCGCACAAAGGGCGATACCAGCATCGAAAACACCGAGGCGTTCTACATTGCATTAGGCAACGCCAGCAATAGTGCCGACATTCAGGTGGGTACGGTCAACGGCAGCATTGTGGCCGATGACATTGGCTTTGCGGTTACCGCCGAACAGACCAGCGTGACCGAAGGCGATGCAAACACCACGCAAGTGTTGCGCTTTACCATAACCCGCAGCGGCGACACCAACAGCGCCGCGACCATTCGCTGGGCAGCCACAGGCTTGCAGCCCGACGACTTTATCGACGGCACCCCTTTGACCAGCGACCTGGTGTTTAGCAGCGGCGAAACCACCAAAACGCTTGAGTTCACGCTAAAAGGCGACGTCACGGTCGAAGACACCGAAACCCTGACCGTTACCCTGACCAACCCCGACAGCAACCCGGCAAAGGCACAGACCCACATCACCCAGGCCACGGCAACCACCACGGTCACCAACGACGACACCGGGTTGTCATTAGGCACGACGCCGGTCAGTCAGAATGAGGGGCACACCGGCACCACCAGCTACACCTTCACCATTACCCGAACCGGCGAATTGACCGCCGGCAGCATCGACTGGCAGGTTAGCTTGCCCGGCAGCGGTGCTGCTGCCTCGTTGGCAGACTTCGCCACCGGTCAAGACGCGCTGGGCAACAACAACGGCCTGCCTTCGGGCTCGGTTACGTTTGCCGAAAACCAAACCACTGCCGTCATCACAGTGCAAGTCGCCGGAGACGGCTCCATCGAGCTGGACGAAGTATTTACCGTCAATCTGATCAACGCGCCGGCCAACACCCAACTGGTGCACGGCTCAGTCAACGGCGTCATTTTGAATGATGACCTGGGCTTTTCGATTGCCGCGCTTGACGCCGTCAAGGCTGAAGGGCAGTCAGGGTTAACCGCGTTTACGTTTACGGTGACAAGGGCGGGTAATCTTGAATCAGCCGCCACGGTTGACTGGAGCATCCCGGTTGGCGAGGACTTGGCCGGCGACTTTGACGCAATATCGGGCACGGTAAGTTTTGGCGAAGATGTGGCCAGCCAGACCGTAACGGTTTACGTCAACGGCGACACGGTGGTTGAAAACGACGAAACCTTTAACGTTGTGCTGTCGAACGGGCAGCTTGCGGGCGGTACCCCCGTCGCCATTATCGACAGCACGGCCCAAGGCACCATTAAAAACGACGACCAGAGCTTTGCCGTGTCGGCCCCGGCCACGCTGGCCGAGGGTAATTCGGGCAGCCAAACCCTGACGTTTACCGTTACCCGTAGCGGCGACACCAGCGCCCCCGCAACCGTGGCTTACCAGGTCACCGGCGGCGCCGGCCTTGACATGGACGACGTGATAAACGGCCTGCCCGCAAGCACGCTATCGTTCGCAGCAGGTCAGACCGAACAAACCGTGACGGTCACTGTCAAGAGCGACACGGTTGTCGAAGACAATGAAACCATCACGCTGACGCTAAGCAACCCCAGCGCCGGCATCATCGCCGAGGGTGCGGGTAGTGCCACCACCACCATTACCAACGACGACACCAACTACGCCATTTCAGCCCCCGTAGCCGCATTCGAAGGTACGACCGGAGCATATACCGAATTTACCTTTACCGTCACACGCAGCGGGGTCACAACGGCATCCAGCACGGTGAATTGGGCAGTAGATACCAGTGTGGGCAGCAGCCTATCGAACGGCGATTTTTACATCACCCAGCCGGGCGGCGTTACGCTGGTTGGCGGCATCCCCCAGGGTACAGTCAGCTTCGGCGCCGGCGAAGAGAGCAAAACCATTGTCGTGCGCGTGAATGGCGACACCACTATCGAAAGCGCCGAAAACCTGCGCATCAACCTGTCCGGCCCCAGCATCGGTACCATCGAAGCCGGCCAGGGCAGTGCCACCACGCAAGTACTGAACGACGACGCCATCTTCAGCATTGCCGCCGACGTCGCCTCCACCGCCGAAGGCAACATTGGCAGCAAAGAAGTCACATTTACCGTTACCCGCAGCGGCTACACCGGCGAC
Source organism: Pusillimonas sp. T2 (assembly GCF_002236805.1). Classification (GTDB taxonomy): domain Bacteria; phylum Pseudomonadota; class Gammaproteobacteria; order Burkholderiales; family Burkholderiaceae_B; genus Neopusillimonas. The sequence continues at coordinate 64,037 of NZ_NIQA01000006.1, forward strand.
GCACGCTCTCTGACCTGGACCTTTACCGGCAGCGGCGGTATCGACGCCTCTGACCTTAGCGACGGGCAGGCCACGACCGGCACCGTCAACTTTGCAGCAGGCGACTCGACCGCCCAAATTACCATTTGGCTCAAGGGCGACTCTAACGTCGAGACCGACGGCAACATCACGGTCACGCTGTCAAACCCACCGGCCAACAGCACCATAAGCACGGCCAGCGCCAGCACCACCATTACCAACGACGACGCCACGTTCAGTATTGCGGCGCAATCGGCTTCAGTTGGTGAGGGCAACGCAGGCTATATCCCCGTCACTTTTACGATTAACCGAGCCGACTTCACCTCGCAAACCAACACCGTCCAATGGCGCGTCGACACCACGGTTTCAGATGCGGTCAATGCCGCTGATTTTTATGGCGTACAGCCATCGGGGGTGCAGCTCAATAACGGCATCCCGTATGGCTCGCTGACATTTTCCCCTATCGAAAACAGTAAAACAGTCACCCTGTGGGTGGCCAGCGACAGCGCCCTTGAAGTCAACGAAAACCTGCGTGTTGTCATTGAAAACCCATCGGCAGGGTCTGAACTAGGCACCGCCAGCGCAACCACCCAAATTACCAACGACGACGCCGAACTGAACATCACGGCGGGGACAGCATCGGTTGCAGAGGGCGATGGCGGGCATGGCACTGGCGCCGCGTTTACCTACACAATCACGCGCACGGGCAATCTAAACCAAGCCTCGACGGTGAACTGGACGGTCGTACATGGCAACACTTCTTCCGCAGATTTTACAAACGGAACCAACGGCTACGGCAACACGAATGGAACGGTGACATTCGCACCCGGCCAGCACGAACAAACCTTCACCGTTTACGCCTACGGCGACACAGGCATTGGTAGCGTTGAAAACAACGAAAACTTCTCGGTGGTACTGAGTAACGCCAGTGCGGGCACGTCTATTGGCAGCACGGGCAGCTACAACAGCACCATCAACAACGACGACACCGAAGTCCTGATCAACTGGACGCAAGCCCGACAAGCTGAAAAAATTGAGGGTGAGTCGACCACTTACGAAATTACGCTGACCCGCACCGGCGACACAAACAAAATTTCCACCGTCAACTGGAACGTTTCAGGCCTGGGGTCAGTGTGGGACGATAGTACATGGGATACAGCCGCCAACGCCTCCGATTTTGGCGGGGTTTTCCCGTCCGGCACCGTGCAGTTTGCCTCGGGCCAAACCTCAACAACCATAACCATCACAGTCCCTGGCGACAACATCGTCGAAGGTGACGAGTGGTTCCGCGTGAATTTCACGAATGCCGGCGGCATTGACTACCTGAAAACCACCAATAACGGTACGTCTGGCACCGACCAATGGTTTAGCAGTACTGACACCGGCACCCTTACGCTTATTGGCGAAATCAAACGTGACGAAGCCATTTTCGACATCACAGACGTCCCCACCACCGGGCGCTCCAGATTCGAAGGAGACACCATCGCCGACGGCGGCTCGGGCGAGTACGTTGAACATACCTTTGCCGTTTACCGCACCATTTCAACAGCGGGTGAGGCCTGGGCCGAATGGAAACTATCTAACGGGGCAGTAGGCTACAGGGCCACCGATAGCAACGACTTCGTTGACGGGCAAGATGCCTTGAATACCAACGGCGGCTTACCCTCGGGGCGCCTGCTCTTTGGTGATGGCGAAACGGTCAAATATATTACCGTGAAGACCCGCACCGATGACGTCGGGGAGTGGGACGAGGCTTTCCGCGTGTACCTGTCGGCCGTTAGCGCCGGCAGCAGCATCGCTGAATATGACGGTAGCAATTACAGTCTCAATAATTACGTCGTTATTCAAAACGACGACACCCGTTTCGATGCATCGTCGGGCCGTGTCGCCGAAGGTGAGAACCTGACGTTTACCGTAACGCGGTCGGGCGACACGCGTGGCAGCGACTCGGTCGACTGGCAGATTGTGCTGCCCGGCGAAGAGACCGGCAACGAAAGCAATAACGTTACCAGCACTTGGTACAAGCTAGACGTGGCCGACCTGGACATGGACTGGATACAAGCCCACAACCCGGACGCCAACCTGGTTTGGAACGCAGAAACCCGCACACTAAGCGGCACGTTCACGTTCTTGAATGGCGAAAGCAACAAAACCCTGACGCTTAAAACCATTGACGACAACCTGACCGAAACCTGGCGTGAAGACGTTACCCTGACACTAAGCAACCCGCAAAACCTGGTTGACGACCCGAACATCGACCTGGAAACAGTGACTATTGGCGCTGGCAGCGCCGTCGGAGGCGTTACCGATAACGAACCCGACCCCATTGTTTCGGTAGAAGCCAGCACACCAACTATTTTTGAAGGCTCTAGCGGTACCAAGACATTTACCTATACGCTGACGCGCACCGATGTTGATGGCAACGGTACTGTCGACTACCCCACAACCGTCGTTTGGGAAATCAGTGGCAGCCTGATCAATTGGAGCGGAACAGGCGGCCCTCACATTGCGAGCGTCACCGGCACCGGTGTTACCAGCAACATTGTTAACAGCAGCACAACGAGGGGCACGGCTTACTTTGCCGCAGGCGAATTCAGCAAAACCATCACCGTCACATTAAACTCGGACTTGGTGGTCGAGTCAGACACCAACATTACTTTCCGGGTATTGCCAGCAAACGAAGGTTACTCATACGACGGGGACAACACGCAGAGCGGCTATGGCCCGGGCAACGCAGACCCTGACACCGCAGACAACACCGCCACCGTCGTTCTGCGCAATGACGACATTCGCCTCGCGATCGGCTCGTATTACTCAACAGTACCCCACAGTGGGGACCCAATCTCGGTTTACGAAGGCAAACCACTTACCTTCACGATTGCGCGCTACGGACGTCTCGACAACGAGATCACACTAACCTACAGCCTGATCAACGGCTCCACTTCGGGCGCTGATTTTTCGGGTACGACAGGTACCATTACACTGGCCGCCAACCAAAGCTCAACGACTGTTTCACTGACAGACCTGCTGCTTAAAGACGGTATTACCGAAAACACTGAAAACTTCACCATCGAACTGAAGGTGCCCTCTTATACCGACGGCTCTACGGTACGTTTCAACCAAGATCCAAACACAGCGAGCGGCGATGAGACTGTTAATATTGCTGCACAAATAAAAGACACAGACACCAGCTACACGTTAACGCCATCACTGGTCAGCCAAAACGAAAGTGGTCAAGGACAGTCGGCAACGTACGCTGTCACGGTAGCTCGCACGGGGTACGCCGACAGGGCTACGGTGTATTGGCGCGTTGAAGGGACCGGAGCAAACCCGGCCGACGCCAATGATTTCCCGAGTGGCGTCTTCCCCAGCGGCACTATCTATTTTGCGGCGGGCGACAACTCCGAAACCCTGACGTTCAACCTACAAGGCGATGGCTGCGTCGAACAAAATGAAAATTTCCGCGTCGTCTTGTATAAGGAATATCTCTACGGCCCTGGCGAAACGCGCGACATCAGCGTCAACAGCGCCACACTTACCGCCGTTAACGACGACACCGGCATCAGCATTGCGGACGCGACCATCACTGAAACCGACGGCAACCAAACACTGAGCTTCGAGGTGATCCGGTCGGGCGTGACCACCGGTACATCGACCATGAACTGGACGTTGCTCAACGGCACCACCGACGTGAACGACTTCGTTGGCGCAACGAGCGGCACGCTGTCATTCGGTGCCAACGAGACGAAAAAAACCATTTCCATCACCGTTGCCGGTGACGTAACACCCGAGCAACTGGAAACGTTCCAAATTCATTTAGACAATTTCAGCTCCGACGTCACCGACCCGATCGACACATCAGCCACGGGTACGATCAGCAACGACGACAGCAGTTTTTCGATTGCCGCCGACAACAGCAGCACCACCGAAAGCGGATCGCGTACGTTTACGATTACCCGCACGCACGACACCGTACAGTCGCAAACCATCAACTGGTCACTGGTATTCGACGGGACGGCCAACGCCAGCGATTTCACCGGGCAAACCACATCGGGCAGCGTCACCTTTGCCCCGGGCGAACTGACCAAAACCATTACCGTTACGCCCAACAACGACAACACCGCCGAAGCCGACGAAACATATTCTGTCAAGATCACACTGGGTACTGGTACGACCGGCGACATCATAACCACCGACACGGCCACGGGCGTGATTGTCAACGACGATGCGGCCTTTGCCATCAGTGCGGGCCAGAGCGACAAGGCCGAAGGCAGCGCGAACCCGACGGCGTTTACGTTTACCGTTACGCGTACCGGCGATACCAGCGGCAGCGGCAGTGTGAACTGGAAGCTGAGCTCGGCGTTGAGCGCCGTTAATGCGACCGACTTCAATAGCGTCGATGGGCAGACGCCGCTGGACGCTTTATCCAACAACAACGGCCTGCCCAGCGGGGCGGTCAGTTTCGCCGCCAACGAAACCAGCAAAACCATCACCATTTACGTCAACGGCGACAGCACCCAAGAAGCCGATGAGCCCTTCAGCATTACGCTGGAAAGCCCGTCTGGTGGGCAAATTCTGGCCGGTTCAGGCACGGCCAGCAGCACCATTGTCAACGACGATTCGACCATCAGTATTACCGCCGCCTCGGCCGACAAGGCCGAGGGCAACAGCGGCACAACACCCTTTACCTTTACGGTGACACGCAGCGGCGACCTGACCAGCGCCAAAACCGTCAACTGGGCCATTACCGGGTCGGGGCTACACGCCGCCGACGCCGACGACTTCGGCGGTTCGTTCCCCTCGGGTTCGCTTACCTTGCCGGCCGGGCAAGCCAGCGTGACCCTTACTGTTAATGTAAGCGGCGATCTGCTGGGCGAGGCCGACGAAGGCTTTACCGTTACCCTTAGCAACCCCGCCAGCGGCGTGACGATCGACCAGGCCACCGCCAGCGGCACCATTCGGGCCGACGACGTTGTCTTTAACGTGGCTGCCCCGACACAGCCGGCGCTAGACGAAGGCGGTACCGGGACGACCGAATTTGTCTTTATCGTGACACGTACCGGCAATTTAAACGGCAACCAAATCCTTAACTGGTCGGTCGCAGGTGTGGGTGACCACCCGGCCAATGCAGACGACTTTGCCGCTACAACCGGCATAGTCACCTTCACTCCCGGCCAACAAACCGCCGAAGTCCGGGTACAGGTCAAGGGCGATTACCAGGCCGAGAGCAACGAAGGCTTCCGCCTGACGCTGACCGGCCCAGACAGCGTCGTGTTTGAAACCGCCACGGCCGACGCCACCATCGTGAACGACGACGTGGCGCTGGCCATCGTCGCGACCGACACCCGGCACATTGAAGGCCATGACGGCATCGAAACCGTTTACACCTTTACCGTGACGCGCACCGGCAACCTGGCGCTGAACAGCACTGTCGACTGGGCATTTGACCCAGGTGCACTGACAAACGACGACCTTAAGGCCGGCCAGACACTTGCGGGCCAGCTGTCGTTTACCGACGGGGCCAGCAGCCAAACCATCACCATTACCGTACTGGGCGATCGCGACGTCGAGCCCGACGAAAGCTTCAGCATCAACCTGAGCAACGCTTCGACGGGCTCCCAGATTGTGACGAGCTCGGCAACAGGTACGGTCGTTAGCGACGATGTTGAATGGACATTGACACCGGCCTCGACACCGGTCGAAGGCGACAACGGCGCCACTGCTTATACCTTCACGATCACCCGCACGGGGGGCCAAGGGCCCACCAGCCTGAACTGGACGGTGTCCCCGCAAGGGGATCACCCGGCCGATGCCGACGACTTCGCGGGCGAGGCCTTCCCGTCAGGAGTGGTCAGCTTCGCCCAGGGCCAAATGACCCAAACCATTACCGTCTGGGTCTCGGGCGACAGCGTACTGGAGGCCGACCAGGGCTTTACCGTGAACATCTCGGTACCCGAAAACGCCAACGATGGCTTGCACCACACATTTGCCAACACCAGTGTTGATGCGATCATTGCCAATGACGACGACATTTTGGCCATTACGGCTACGGCCCCCGACGGGGCCGAAGGCTCGGGTACGGCAGGCGAACTGACCTTCACCGTCACGCGTACCGGCAGCCTGGCTGGCACGTCTACTGTTGACTGGCGTATTGTGCACGGCACGACCGATGCCGACGACTTTGTTGCCAATACCGGCACGGTTACGTTTGCCGATGGGGAAAGCACCAAAGTCATTACGATACGGCCCGCCGGTGATCGCACCGTCGAACTGGACGAAGACTTCACGGTCGAACTGTACAACCCGGGTGCTGGCAGTACCCTCAACCCCGACGCCACCACGGCCACAGGCACGATTCGTAACGATGATGTCGACCTGACCGTTACCGCTGTTGTGGGCAATATCGTTGAGGGTGACAACGCCGGCGCCGGCCGCCTGCATTACACCGTCACGCGTACCGGCGACCTGTCGGGCGAAACCACGGTCGACTGGGCGGTTATCGCCGGCACGGCCACCGCCACCGACTTTGCCGGCAATGTACTGCCGTCGGGTCAACTGACTTTCGCCGCCAACGAAACCGTCAAAGACATCTACATCGACCTTAACGGTGACGGCAGCTACGAAGGCAACGAAAACTTCACTCTGCAGTTATCGAACGCAACCGCCAATGCCGATGTCGTCAACAACAATGCCACCGGCACCATCACCGACGACGATGACCTGCTGAAACTGGTGGCCGTGGTTGCCGACCAACCCGAAGGCGACGTGGGCACGACCCAATTTACCTTCCGTATTGATCGTGTGGGCAGCGCCACCGGCGAAGCCAGCGTTCAGTGGAACGCCGCCGGTAGCAGCAGTCATGCCTTGTCTGCCGACGAGCTGGTCAATGCCACAGGCACCGTCACATTCGCCGATGGCGAGACTTTCAAAGAAATTACCGTCGAAGTCCGCGGCGACGTTCTGGGCGAATATGACGAAGGCTTCCAGGTCTGGCTGACCAACCCCAGCTTTGGCTCAACCATCGACACCAGCGTCAATGGCGGGCGTGTGGATGCTGTTGTACGTAACGACGACCCCGTCCTGTTCATTCGTGCCGACCACCCCAGCGGCATCGCCGAAGGCAGCGCCGGCATCAACGAAGACGGCACGCCCTACACCTTTACAGTCACCCGAAGCGGAAACACCGGCGTGACTTCCAGCGTGCGCTGGGAGGTCATCCCCACAGGCAGCGTTGCCGCCAATGCCGAAGACTTCGGGGGGTTCTACCCATCAGGGGTCGTGGCCTTCGGGGTAGGCGAAACATCGAAGACCATCACGATTTACGTCACTCAGGACGGTGACGGCGAACGCGATGAAACCTTCTCGGTGCAACTGTCCGACGCCCAAGGCGCCACCATTCTTGAAGGCCAGGCCGAAACCGTCATTCAAAACGACGACACCGGCCTGGTGATTACGCCGCTGGGCAACGTTGACAAACACGAAGGCAATGACGGCCAGACCACCGAATACACCTTCCGGGTAGAGCGTGTGGGCGATGCCAGTAGCGCCGCTTCGGTGCAATGGCGCGTTGAAGGCACGGGCACCTACCCCGCTAATGCCGGCGACTTCGTGGGTGGCGCCTACCCCGGCAGCACACTCACGTTTGCTGCGGGCGAAACCTACAAAGACATCGTGGTTCAGGTCGCCGGTGACAGCACGCTGGGCGCTGATCAAACCTTTGATGTGGTGCTGTACAACCCGGTCGACATCACCATCATTACCCCCAACGCCGGCGGCACCATACTGAATGACGACAGTCAGTTCTCGGTGGTTGCGGTTGACAGCGCACTAGACGAAGGCAGCAACGGCGTCACAACCGTATTCCGCTTCACTATTACGCGCAGCGGGGCTACCGACCTGCCCGCCGACATCAGTTGGTCGGTTGGCGGCACGGGGGCCGAGCCGGCCAATGCAGCCGATTTCGTAGGTGGCGTATTGCCCGGCGGCACGCTGTCTTTTGCCGCCAACGAAACCAGCAAAACCATCGAGATCGAGGTTTACGGCGACGACATCGGCGAAGCCAACGAACAGTTCACAGTGACGTTAAACGCCACCGCACCCGGCACCATTGTGAACCCGCTGCAAGGTACCGCGCGGGCCACCATTGTCGGCGACGATGTCGACCTGACCATTATTGCGCTGGACAGCGAGCGACCTGAAGGCCAGCCCGGCGACAACAATGCCTTAAGCTATCGCATCTTACGCGCCGGCCCCGACAACCAGGCCATCACCATCAACTACGCAATTTCGGGCGCCGTAAACGCCAGCGATTTCGGTATCCCGCTAACCGGCACCATTACGCTGGCCGCAGGCGTGTCCGAAATGCTGTTCAGCCTGCCTATCAGGGGCGATACCGAACGCGAAGGCAACGAAGCCTTTGACATTACGTTCACGCACCCGGCCCTGGCGGGCGGCAGCAGCAGCATCGGCGGCGTTATTGGCGATGACGATCTGGGGCTGGCCCTGACCGGCCCAGCCAGTGTCACCGAAGGCGCGGCAGCCACCACCCAAGTGCTGACTTACACCCTTACGCGCAACCCGTCAGACCAATCTGAAACCTTCTACTGGAAGGCGCTTTCGGGCGCCAACCAAGGGGCTGACGGCGATGACCTGGCTGGCGGGACTTTGCCGTCCGGCGTGCTGACGTTCGCACCAAACGCCACCGAACTCACGTTCAGCATTACGGTGCAAGGCGACAACTGGGTCGAAGCCAACGAGTCGCTGAACATTGTTGTCACCCGTACGGCCGACGCCACCACTGCACTGGTGTCGACCACCACAACCCTGGTTAATGACGATGTGGCCGGCAACGGCGATGATGTGTTGCGTGGCACGGCCAGTGACGACACCCTGCAAGGGCTGGGCGGTAACGATCAACTATTCGGCGGTAACGGGTCTGACACGTTGCTGGGCGGCGCGGGCAACGACGTGCTGACCGGCGGCATGGGGGCCGATGTGTTGACAGGCGGTGCAGGTGCTGACCGCTTCCACTACGAATCGCCCACCGAGGGTATGGACTCGATTCTCGACTTCGAGGCCGGGGTTGATGCCATCACCTTCAACCCAAGCAATTTCGGCGGGCTGACCTCGCTGTCGTCCATCTCTCAGGGTTACGACACCGACGTGCTCACCACGCTCAACCAACTGGCCGCCCAAGCCGATGCCGATGTTTATCGCATCAGTTTTGCACCCGGCCAGTTCCGGTTCGGCACCGGCGACAACGGTGAGCTCGACGAACTGGAAGCGGCGATTACCGGGGGCAATCACACCGGCGCAGCCTTCTTCCTGATTTCCGACGGTGATGTTACGCGACTGTATTACGACGCGGACACAGCTACTGGCGTCGATGGCAGTCAAATGGTGGCCCTGGCCGAAATGGCCAACCAGCCGACGGCGCACACCCTTCCCGAAGACACTATCCAACCACAAAGTACGTAATGCAGGAGTTTCTCAAGCGTCTTTCACGGCACCGGCAGTTACGCAACGAACTGCTGGTGTCGTCTCTATTGATCAACCTGCTTGGGCTGGCCAGTTCGCTTTACAGTATTCAGGTACTGAATCGCTATCTGGCCCTGGGTGTCGACGCCACCCTGATCAGCCTGACCCTGGGCGCACTGATTGCCGTTGTTTTCGAGCTGGTATTGCGCGGGGCACGATTAAAAATCGCGCAATGGCTGTGCGCGCGGGCCGACCGCGACTTATCCGTCGAGATTTTCGACAGTGCCGCGCGCGGGCAGTATGGCTTGCTGGATCAGCTCCCCGCCGCAGCCCGGCGCGAAATCATCGCTGGGCAATCCACTCTGCAACAAGTGTATGGCGCGCCGAATCTGGTCACCCTGCTCGACGCACCTTTTGCGTTGGTGTTTTTATGTGTGCTGGCGCTGATCAGCCCGGTGCTGGCAGTACTGGCGCTGTTGCTGATGGCCGCCGTGGCCGTGGTTTCGCTCATGGCGCAGCAACGGCTTGGCGACCCCATGCAGGCCCAAAGCAAGGCCAGCATTCAACTGGCCGGCCATCAGCATGCGCTGACCACACACGGCGAAATGGTTCGGGTGTTTTCGGCCGCAACACCGCTGGCCCAAAAATGGGACACCTTGGTCGAAGAGTTGACAGCAGTACGGGCAGAAACCAACCGCTTGCAGAACATCATGCAAAACGCCGCCTACGCCGGCACTTTGCTAATGAGCATGCTGGTCATGGGGCTGGGCGCGAAGCTGGTCATGGCCGGACACCTTGACGTGGGCACCCTGATCGGAGCCAATATTCTGGCCAGCCGCGCGTTAGCCGCGCTGACCCGCGCCCTTGGGCTGGGCGAGCAGATTGGCCGCGGCGAACGGGCGCTCAGCCTGATCCGGCAACTGTGCAGCATTCCCAAAGAACGCGCTGACGGCATGCGGCTATCGACGTACAACGGCGCAATGGCCCTTGAAGATCTTGCCTTTGCCTACCCCCGACAACCTACCCCCATATTCGAACACTTCTGGCTGAATATACCGGCCGGCCATGTCACGGTATTCAGCGGCGCCAACGGGAGCGGCAAGACGACACTGGCCCGGTTGTTCGCTGGCCTGCTCGAGCCGTCGCGCGGCCGTCTTCTGGCCGACCGCATGGACCTGCGACAAGCAGCGCCCGACTGGTGGCGCCACCAAATTGCCTACTTGCCACAAGAACCCGCCTTCTTCGACGGCACACTGCGCGAGAATCTGGTGGTATTGGCGCCCGACGCCACCGATGACGACATTCTGGCTTTGTGCCGCGAACTGGCCATTGGCCGGTTTATCGAAGCCGGCTCGGAAGGGCTGGACATGCCTGTGCGAAACGCTGGCGCGACCATTCCGGTGGGTATACGGCGCCGTCTGGCGCTGGTGCGTGCGCTGCTGGGTCAAGGGCAACTGGTCATTCTTGACGACCCTTCTGAAGGTGTAGACGCCGAGGGATGCAAAGCCCTGGCAGCCCTGCTGAACCGCCTGTCCCGCGAAGGCAGGACTCTGCTGATCATGAGTAACGAATCTTTCATTGTGTCGGCCGCACAAACCGTCGTTGACCTGGGCGCCAAGCCCACACCCAAAACGCTACGCAGCACGCTGGACGGAGAGGCGACATGACATCCAATCGCCCCGACACACCAAAACACGCCGATCTGAGCGCGGCGGCAGGCACCGACACGGTCGGTAGCAACGAAGACGCGCTTGAAACGCTCGCGCAACTGCAATCGGCCACACAGACCGGGCCCAAACCCCATCCCGTGCTTGAGCGCCTGTCGAAAAGCCGGCTAACGCAGTGGTTGGGACGCCTGTTGCTTCCCCGCAGCGACGACCCGGCTTTGCCAACCGACGAAATTGTGTCCAGTCGGATGACCATTCGATTCACGGGTCTGTTTCTGCTCGTTCTGCTGATCTGGTCTTTATTGTTCACGCTGGACATTGCCAGTCACTCGACTGGCGAGGTGATTAATGCCGGTCAAACCAAAACCGTACAGCACCTCGAGGGCGGTATTGTCCGGCGCATTCTGGTGCGCGAGGGCGAACGTGTGACGGCTAATCAGCCTCTGGCCGAAATCGAACGCGTCGCAAACGATGCCGAAATGCGAGAGCTGGAAGCCGCCATCGCCGGGCTGCAAATTCGCGCCTTGCGGCTAGAGGCACAACTGGCCGACGCCGACGACTTCGCGGTCCCCGACGACCTGACCACCCGCTTTCCGGAACAGGTCGAACTAGCGCGCGCCTTGTTCAAGGCGCAGAAGTCGCGGCTGGGCTCTTCTTCTGAAGAGCAAAAACAAAAAATAGAACAGCGCTTGGCCGAGCAGGCCGAATTGAAAAGCCGACAAGCCAGCACCGCCTCTCGACTCAAACTATTACGCGAACAGATCGGTATCAGTAACCGACTGATGCGGGAAGGGTTGGCCAACCGCTACGAACACCTTAACCTGCTGAAAGAGGAAGAGCAGGCGCGCGGAAGCCTGCTCGAAATCGAAGCGTCGCTGCGACGCGTTGAGGCCGCGCTTGGACAAGAACGTGCGGCGCTTGAAACACTGGGGTCGGGCGATACCGAGGGCTTACAGAAAGAGCTGGCCGATGTGCAGCGTCAACGCACAGAGCTGCAGGAACGTCAGCGCAAATTTACCGATAGCCAGGCGCGTTCGGTGGTGCGGGCCCCCATAGACGGGGTCGTCCTGACGCTGAATATTGTGACCCAGGGCGGCGTACTACAACCCGGAGGCACCCTGATGACGCTGGTCCCCGCCGACGAGCCCGTACTCATCGAGGCGCGTCTGCCCGTGGGCGACGTGGGCATGGTGCACGAAGGCCAGCCAGCGCGCATCCAGTTGATGTCGTCTGTGGCCCGCGGCTACACCCCCATGCAAGGCGAGGTCGTCGACATCAGTCCCGACTCGGTCATGGACGAGCAGAAAACACCTTACTATCGGGTACGCATCCGGCCGGCAGCGCTAGCGTTCGAAAACCACGCACTACGCTACCCGCTGCTGCCCGGCGTACCCGTCAGCGTGGCCATACTCACTGGGGAACGCTCGCTGTTCTCTTATCTGGCCAGCCCCTTGCTAGAGGGTATAAGCCAGGCCTTTACTGAGCCCTGACAAACCCCGGCTACAATGGGGGCTTGCTTTGCCCATGCCGTCGCCTGGCGCGACGGCGCTCAACCGCACTCACTCATTCATGTCATCCCTTATTGCCAACGAAGTCGCCCGTCGGCGCACCTTTGCGATTATTTCCCACCCCGACGCGGGTAAAACCACGCTCACCGAGAAACTGCTGCTATTCGCAGGCGCGATTCAAATCGCCGGCAGCGTCAAGGCACGCAAAGCCAGCCGTCATGCTTCATCCGACTGGATGGAAATTGAAAAGCAGCGGGGTATTTCGGTCGCGTCGTCGGTGATGCAAATGGAATACCGCGATTGCGTGATCAACCTGCTCGACACCCCTGGGCACCAAGACTTCTCGGAAGACACTTACCGGGTGCTGACGGCCGTTGACGCGGCGCTAATGGTCATTGACGCCGCTAACGGCGTCGAGCCCCAAACGATCCGCTTGCTGCAGGTTTGCCGGGCGCGCAACACCCCCATCATCACATTCATCAACAAGCTCGACCGCGAAGTCCAAGAGCCATTGAATCTGCTGTCCGAAATCGAAGCGCACCTGGGTATGGATGCCGTGCCGTTCTCGTGGCCGGTGGGCATGGGCCGTTCGTTCGGGGGGGTGTTCGACATCCGCCGCGACCGCATGCGCGTGTTTCGCGCCGGGCAAGAGCGCCGCAACGACGACGATGACCTGATCGAAGGGCGCAATAACCCTGAAATCGCCCAACGTTTTGGTGATGCCTTTGCCAAAGCCAACGACGAAATCGAACTGATTGAGGCCGCGGCCCCCGAATTTGACCATGCCGCCTTTTTGGCCGGCAAACAAACCCCGGTGTTCTTCGGATCAGCCATTAACAATTTCGGCGTACAAGAAGTGCTGGATGCCCTGGTCGACCTGGCGCCCCAACCTGGCCCGCGCCAAGCCGTACAGCGTCAAGTGCAGCCCGATGAGCCCAAATTCAGCGGTGTCGTGTTCAAGGTGCAAGCCAATATGGACCCGGCCCATCGCGACCGCGTGGCGTTCGTGCGCGTCAGCTCGGGGGAATTCAACCGGGGGATGCGGCTCAAGGTTTCGCGCACCGGCAAAGAAATTCGCCCCAACAACGTGGTGTCATTCTTGTCGCAACGACGCGAACTGGTGGAACAAGCGTACGCCGGCGATGTTATCGGTATCCCCAACCACGGCGTACTGCACCTGGGCGACGTCCTGACCGAAGGCGAAAACCTGCAGTTTACCGGGCTGCCCTTCTTTGCCCCCGAACTCTTTCAAGCCGTTGAAGTCAAAGATCCTTTACGTACCAAGCAATTGCGTACCGGCCTGACGCAACTGGGCGAAGAAGGCGCCATTCAGGTGTTCCGGCCCATTGCCGCCGGCGGCGCCTTGCTGTTGGGTGCAGTGGGCCAATTGCAGTTCGAGGTCGTGGCCCATCGGCTCAAAACCGAGTATGGCGTTGAAGCCCGGATGATGTCTTCGCGCTACAGTCTGGCGCGCTGGATAACCGCCAGCGATGCCAAAACGTTGCAGAAATTCATCGACAACAACGCGGGCAATATTGCCTACGACGTGGTCGAAGCGCCCGCATTTCTGGCATCATCGCAAGCGCAGCTGCGGGTGGTACAAGAGCTTTACCCCGACATTACCTTCCATACCATGCGCGAACATGGTGGCCAGGTGTTTACAAAGTAGTTCAAATTTTCAGCCTGTTTTTACGTTTGAATAGATGTGTTCACGTTCGGTTAGAAGCGAACGTTTTATACTTCGGATAACTCAGCTACCAAGGTTTAGGATGTCCTGGCGTTTCATTTTTGCCATTTTGGCCCTTTTTATGGCTGCCTCGGCCTGGGGCGGATTGCGCCTGGGCGAATGGCTGGTGGCCAACGGCCCCATGGCATCTGCGGCCCCCGGTCGCCCTGAAATCGCCCCGGTTCCCGTACTCGACGCCGATGGCCGGCCGTTTTCGGCTCAACCCCCGCAGCCTCTGGTCAGCGGGCGTCTGGCCATCCCCGAGCCGTTCGAATCGGTCGCCTGGGAAGTCGTCAACGAGAACCCCACCAACCTGCTGGCGTCCAACGTTATTTCTATTGCCACAACGCGCATCACAATGGCCGAGGCCGAGCAAATTGCCGCCCTTGAAAGCGGGCGTCTGATGGGCATCGCGGATGTCGGCGACCTGATTTCTGCTATTGGCAAACAAGGCGGGCAATCGGGCACACCGCTACAGCCCGTCGAGATGCCCGACCAACCGCCCGCTCCTGCGCTCGACAATACCGGCAGCTTGCCTGCCCAGCCAGGAAGCCACCCCTCGGCCTGGCTGGCGCAGTTGCGATCCGACCTGCAGGCATGCAACGCGCAAAGCTTCTTCGACCGCCCCAGTTGCGCCTGGGCGGCCCGCAACAAGTATTGCACCCCCAATAATGCCTGGGGCAAAGTCGAAGATTGCCCAGCCAAAAACTTTTAACAAAAAAGCCGCCCGGTTAGGCGGCTTTTTTATTGACATGACAGCGTAATTACGACGCGTCGTGACTCATTTGCGACTGCAGATAGTTTTGCAGGCCGACTTTATCGATCAGTTCGATTTGGGTTTCAAGCCAGTCGATGTGCTCTTCGGTGTCGTCGAGAATGTCTTGAAACAGATCGCGCGAGACGTAATCGCGCACCGACTCGCAATACGCAATGGCTTCTTTAACGGTCTCTTGTGCGCCCGACTCAAGTTTGAGGTCGCAGGCCAGCAATTCGGGAACGTCTTCGCCAATAAGCAGTTTGTGCAGATCTTGCAGATTGGGCAGGCCGTCGAGCATGAAAATGCGTTCGATCAGGCGGTCGGCGTGCTTCATTTCGCCGATAGATTCATCGTATTCGTGCTTGCCCAGTTTATCGAAGCCCCAATGATTGAGCATACGGGCATGCAAAAAATACTGGTTGATGGCGGTCAACTCGTTTTTGAGCTGCTTGTTTAGAAACTGGATTACGGTGGCGTCGCCTTTCATGTTTTTCTCCTGGAGGGGGCAGACCTAAAGGCTACCACGCCATGATGAGAATTTCATTAAAGACGCGAAGAAAACAACCACCGGGACGCATACCGCCCGGAGACTGTTACATTGAGCGCGGTGCTGGGTCAGGCCCGGCAGGCAATGACTTCGACGAATACTGCGGGTGCCGCGTCGTTAGCCGCGGGTTCGACCAGATCGCCCAACGGATGAACCGTTTGATGCGACGCCTGACGGCCCCCTGGCAAGTATTCGGCTGCAGTGTCTGCGCAGCAGCCACAACATGACGCCACCCCAAGCTGCGCTTGCAGGTCGGACATGCTGTGAGCGCCAGCGGCAACGGCTGCCTTGACTTGTCGCTCGGTGATAGCGTTACAGATACAAATGAACATGAGAACAATTATCATCTAGTTTCTTTGTGCGCGCAATACCCTGAATGCGACAAAAACCGATAATTTTGTAACCCGTTATGCCCTGACGTGCGGGCAGACACAACCCGTCAGCCGCCCATGCAGCACGACAGTCAGGCAAAAGCCCCGGCCCAGATCAGGCCGACATACTGGCCCGCGCCTTACGCACCGATGCAGGCTCGATGCCGTCTAGTTCGCGGTATTTAGCCACTGTTCGACGAGCAACGTCGACGCCTTTCTCGGCGAGCTTATCGGCAATTTTGGCGTCAGACAACGGCTTGGCGGGCGGCTCGGCGCGCACCATCTCGCGGATCATGGCCCGCACAGCCGTGGCCGACGTTGCCGGCGCCAACCCCTCACCGCCCAGGGCGGTACCCAAAAAGTACTTCAGCTCGAATACGCCCCAGGGCGTTTGCATGTACTTTTGCCGTGTCGTCCGCGATACCGTGGACTCGTGCAATTCGAGGGCTTCGGCAATATCGCGCAACACCAAGGGCCGCATGGCCTGTACACCTTTGTCGAAAAACGCCTGCTGGTGCTGAACAATAAATTGCCCCACACGTAAGACGGTTTCAAACCGCTGCGCGACACTTTTAACCAGACCATGCGCCTGCTGCAATTGCGCCTGTATCTCTGAACGGTCTGCTCCGCTCCGGTCTTCGCGCACCCATTGCTCGTAGACCGGATTCACGCGCAAACGCGGCACAGCCGCGCCGTTCAAGCGCGCTTCCCAGCCCTTTTTGCTCTTGATGACCACCAGCTCAGGGACGATATAGTCCGCCACACTTTGCGACCAGGCCCGCCCAGGCTTTGGGTCGAGCGTGAGAATAAGCTGATGGGCCTGGCGCAAGATGTCGGGCGAACACCCCAAAGCAGCCACCAGACGAGCGGCATTGCCCTGAGCCAGCAAATCCAGGTGCTGCGTGACCAGCGCCATCGCGCACGCCATCACCTCCGGGTCGTGCGCGGCGCGCTGACGCAACTGCAAAACCAGACACTCTGCCGTTGAGCGGGCACCCACACCTGCCGGATCAAACGACTGCAACAAGCGCAAGGCGGCGAGCAACTCATCTTCGTCCACCTCCAACTCGGCGGGCAACGCCCCCCGCACATCGTCCAGAGACACCGCCAGCAAGCCGTTCTCGTCCAGCTCTTCGATTAAAAGCTCTACCAGAGCCTGGTCCCGCCTACCTGCCCGCGTGAGGCGCAGCTGCTGCACCAAATGGTCTCGCAACGTGACCGCCTGCCCTATTTCCGGGCCGCCATCATCGTCGAAATCGCCACGCCCTGTGCCCGAAACACCTGCCGTCAGCGGGCTGTCGTCTACGTATTCATCCGATGGCGCATCGGCCCGGGCTTCGCTATCATCGGCGTCGTACTCCCCCTCGCGCTCCAGCAGGGGGTTGTCAGCAAGCGCCTGGGCTACTTCTTGCTCCAGGTCTTGGGCCGACAACTGCAGAAACCTGATCGACTGCTGCAGCTGCGGCGTCAGGGCCAGGTTCTGGCGTTGCCGCAGTTCTAACGAATGTCGCGATTGCATAGGTAAAATAGCCCGCATGAAAACAGATCCAGCCTACCAGCCCACCGCCCGCGACCATGCCGCGCTACGTCAAACCTTGCTCAAACTTACCGCAACGCACAAAATCGTGTGTACCGTGGTGGTGGTCGTCGTGGCCGTGCTGTGGTTCGAACTACTGACACGCCTAGTGGCTTTTGGCCGAGGTATTGATTATTCGGGGCTTGAAGCCTTGGGCGGGCCGGTTACGCAAATGCTAAAGCGCTATAACCCGTTCTTCTGGTGGGCGCTGGCAGCGCTGTGCACACTTATTATGGCCTATTTTCTGGTGTCTTTTGTGCGCAGCAGCAGGCGCCGGGTCGATGCCCGCATGGTCAACGCCAACGTCATTGCCGGGTTGGCCGCGCAGCTGTCCGAACCCGCCCTGACTGTGCTGCGCTGGGTTTGGGAAGACCCGCGCTTCCCCATTACTGTTGGAGACCTGCAACAAACCGCCACCGAGCTGCGCAGCGGCAGAGCCGCGAAAATCCAGCTTTCGCGAGAACATGCCGCCCTGCTGTCACGCAACGGCCCCTAGCCCACACTTGCCAATTTGGCGCAAATATGGTTGACTATGGGGTATGAACACCCAGGCCTTTACCCCTCTTAACACTACCGGCAACCCCGTTGCCGGCTTGGTTGCGGGTACGGCTAGCACACTCTCCCTTCTCTCGCTATCGCTGCTGCTACCGATCGGTTGCCGGGCCTAGCGTCATGTGGCAGTCCGGCAGCCGTTCAGCCACGCCCCCATTCCGTATTTCGTTATCCGTTATTTACCAACCTTGGGTTGATGCCGAATCTTCATTCGATGTTTACGGGTAACGCGCAGCAACAAACTTAGTGAAACAGGTGCAATATGCTCTCGAACCCCTCCGACAAATACCGTCCGTTCGTGCCGTTCGCGCACGAATTTTCTGAACGAACCTGGCCCAACAAAACCATCACGGCGCCCCCCATCTGGATGAGCACCGACCTTCGCGATGGCAACCAATCGCTCATCGAGCCCATGAGCGTCGAGCGCAAGCTGCGCTTCTTCGAACAATTGATCAAAATCGGTTTCAAAGAAATCGAAGTTGGCTTTCCATCCGCTTCGCAGACCGATTTTGATTTTGTCCGCAAGCTCGTCGACGAAAACCGTATCCCCGACGACGTCACCATTATTGTGCTGACGCAATCGCGCGAAGACCTGATCGAACGCACCGTTGAAGCGGCCGCCGGCGCCAAGCAAGCCATTGTGCACTTGTACAACGCCTGCGCGCCTGCATTCCGCAAAATTGTGTTCAACATGACCAAAGACGAAGTGCGCGCCTTGGCGGTAAAAGGTACGCAGTTGGTCAAGGCCTACACAGGCAAACACCCTGAAACCTCCTGGCGCTACGAATATTCGCCTGAAGTCTTCAGCACCACCGAACCCGAGTTTGCGCTTGAAGTGTGCGATGCCGTGGTCGAGGCCTGGGGCCCAACCCCCGCATCCAAAATCATCCTGAACTGCCCGGCCACCATCGAGGCTACAACGCCCAACTTGTATGCCGATCAAATCGAATGGATCAGCAAGCGTCTTAAAAACCGCGACAGCATTGTGCTGAGCGTTCACCCGCACAACGATCGCGGCACTGCGGTTGCAGCCGCCGAATTGGCCGTCATGGCCGGCGCCGACCGTGTCGAAGGTTGCTTGTTTGGTAACGGCGAACGCACCGGCAACGTATGTCTGGTCACCTTGGCGCTTAACTTGTACACCCAGGGCGTGCATCCCGGCCTCGATTTCTCCGATATCGACGAAGTGCGTCGTTGCGTCGAGTACTGCAACCAGTTGCCAGTACACCCGCGTCACCCGTATGCAGGCGATCTGGTCTTTACCGCGTTTTCGGGCTCGCACCAAGACGCCATCAAAAAAGGCTTTGCACAGCAACAGGCCGACGCCCTCTGGGAAGTCCCCTACTTGCCTATCGACCCGGCCGACGTGGGCCGCAGCTACGATGCGGTCATCCGCGTCAATAGCCAATCGGGCAAAGGCGGTGTGTCGTACCTGCTCGAACAAGAACACGGCTTGGTCTTGCCTCGTCGCCTCCAAATCGAATTCAGCCGCGCCATTCAACGCGTGACCGACGAAACCGGCCGCGAAGTCACCGCCGACGACGTCTACGAGTTGTTCCGCTCTGAATACCTTGACCTCGAACGACCCTGGAAACTGGTACGTCACCGTATTACCGGCGACCCCAGCGCCCAAGCTGGTCATCACTTTGCCATCGAAGTCGAGCTCGAACACAATGGCAAGGTATGCCACCTTAAGGGGCAGGGCGACGGCGCCATTTCGGCCTTCGTCAATGCATTGGGCATGGATGTCAGCATCCTCGACTACCACGAACACGCCATTGGCATCGGCACCGATACCCGCGCGGCATCGTACGTCGAAGTGCGCGTCGGCGAAGCCGGCCCGGGCTTTGGTGTAGGTGTTCACGCCGACATCGTCACCGCGTCATTCCTGGCCATCTTAAGCGCGGTCAACCGCAACGCCGCCATGGCAGCTCAGGCCGCCAAGGTTGCTGCTTAAAAAAGCTTACGCATAAAAACAAACCCCGCTGCTTTTGCAGCGGGGTTTGTTTTTTGGGGGCTCAAATTAAAAGGCGGGTTACCAGACCGGCGCCGGCTCCCAGGTGATATCGGCGTTCTGGTCTCGACACATTTTCATCATGGCCATTAACGGAAACGCGCGCTGACGAAACGTGACCGGCCGCGATATGGGGTGTTCTTTGACATCGTTTTCTTCGTCGTCTTCGTCTTGAAACGGCGAAGCGGTGTCATGAGAAATGGCGTGCTCGAGCCCCTTAATCAGGTCGTCGAGCTGAGCGGCGGTCAGTACGCCACGTTCGGGTAGCGTATCGTAGTGGCGCCCTGCGGCAGAGAGAATGTCGCGGGCATGCTGGGCAAACATCAAGACCTCAGCGGCCGGCTTTGCACGAAATACAACGAGCATGGTAGTTCTCCTCATGGCTATATTCATACACTACCCCAAGTCTTTCGGGTTGCCAAGCCGCACAATAACCGAACCAATCACAAGGGGCGGATATGCGGCAATTTTTCATCGCCACGGGGTTGCGGCGCCTGCATTATCTGCCCGTGGCACTCGTGTTTCTTTGGGTGGCCGGGACAAGTCTGGCGCAAGGGCATGACGGCACCTGCAGCACGCCCACCAACGCCACCCCCTGTGCGGCGCCGGGCAGCATCAGCCCACCCACCGTCGAACCGGGTGTCAATGCCAGCGCAGGCAACCCCATCGACCTGGCCAGCGGCAATAAATATCAATATGAAACCGACTGGCTGCCCGGGTTTGGTCGCCCCCAGCCGGCACTTACGCGCCACTACAGTGCCAATGACCGTCGCCGGTCGTTCATGGGCCAAGGCTGGCACCTTGACTACGACATCCGTGTACAGTCATTTGGCCATATTGCCATCATTACCCAGGCCAGCGGCGCCCGGCTACGCCTGGTGCGTAAGGGCGGCGGCTTTACCGCACCCGCCCATGGAAAACTGCACATGCAGGCCCACGGCTGGCTGTGGGTGTGGCCCAACCAGCAACAACTACGCTTTAATGCTGCCGGCTGGCTAACCCACATCACACAGCTCAACGGCATCACCCTGCACATTGCACGACACGCCACCGCCGGGCCACTCCTTCAGGCCATCAAAAGCGTCACCGTCACAAGCCCAACCGCGCCAGCCCAAGGTCGGCCCAACGCCGCACCACGCGACACCACCCTACATTTCGCATACCGCCTTCACGAAGGCCGGGCCTATTTGCATACGGTCGATAGCCCGGTCGGACGGTTTGTTTATGACTACGAACGTGCAGGCGACGAACCTCATCTTCGGCTGACTTCCATGCAGCGGCCCGACGGATCGCGGCGGCAATATCACTACGACCCGGCCCAACAAGCGGGCAACGCCTATGCGCTAACCGGCATCGACAATATCGGCGCGCCGCCCCTGGGCGCCCGCCACCGGGGCGGTCGCTGGGCTTATAACGCCAGTGGGCAGGTTGTCCGGTACACCGATCAAAACGATACCTACGCCGTCACCTATTTCAAGACACGCCCCGGGCAGCAACATACACAAGTGCAGCGCATCAGTACCTCGCCCCCTGCGCGCTCACCGCCGGCCTGGCGGGCTGATCCGTCCGAAAGCACCACCCAAATCCACTTTGATGTGCAGGGGCAAATCGCCAGGCTGACAGCCGTTACGGGGGCGGGCTGCCCGGGTTGCCCCGCTCCCGGTACGCGAGCTAGCTACGATCGTTTGGGGCAACTGGCACAGGTTAACGGCACCAAGCTGCAACGCGATGCCCGACAACGCTTACGCGCAATTGCCCCCGCTCATGCGGGTTGGGCCGGGCTGGCATTGAAATACAACGCCCAGGGGCAGCGCCACACTTGGCTTTCTAGCCTGACGGGTACCGAATCCCTGGTATACGACGCGCACGGGCTACCGCTGCAACGCCGGTTCGCCGGCGGCAGCTATTGGCAATACACCCACAATGCCCAGGGACGGCCCACACGTCTACTGGCCCAGAAAGACGCGCAGACACCCGCCATCGAGACGCACCTGCAATGGCAGGGCAGGCACTTGACTCTGGTGCGCCACCCAAACGAGACCGACAGCCGTCAATACGATGCGCAAGGCCGGCTGGCGACACGGACGCTCACCCGTTCAGATCACGGGCCCGCATCATTCACAGAGCGCTTTGCGTACGACACACAACACCGACTGATTCGTCATGACCTGGCCGAAGGTGGCGCATTGCACTACGCATGGGGTTGGGGGCAGCAGCTTTTAACTGTTACCTGGGAAACGCGCTCTGGTCAGCGGCACGCAGTTATCGCCAACGCCAAAGACACGAGCAATGCGAAGCAAGCCAAAGGGTACTCATTTGGCAATGGGGTCCATATCCTGACTGTGCTTCGGGCCAACGAAAGCTGGTTGTTGATGTCGGGGGGTGCTGAAACCCGAAAAATATTGCGGGCGCATCACTACCGGCACGACGCGCAAGGCAGGGTGGTCATAGAAGACATTTTTCAGCCAGCGGGCAACGCGCCAGCAGCGGGCCACGCCCCCTTTACGCGATATATCTACGCGTACGACCGGGCCTCACAATTGATTGCCGCAGCGCTGTACGCGCCACAAACGCCACGGTCTGCGCATCCTGGGCACTTACGCCCGGCAACCGCCACGCCCGCCCAGCTATTTTGGTATGCCCATGACGACAATGGCGCCACCGCTGCCATACACACGCCGGCCCTGCCCAAAACGCAGTACCCCCGCATCACCCGCAACGCCGATGGCCTGCCTGCAACCATTGGCGACCGAAAGCTAACTTACGGCCCAGACCGACGTCTGAAAGCAGTACAAGATGACAAAGGGCTTGACGTGCGCTACGCCCACAACGCCTTCGGTCAGCGCATACGGCGCAGCGGCCCGGCAGGCACCACGCATTATTGGTTTCTTGACCGCCGTCTGGCTGCGGAAACCTGGCCAGCCAAAGCAAGCGCCGCCGTGCCCACACCCACTAACAGTGCCCATGGCTCGCATGCTATGGCCCCGAAGACGCCTATTTCCCGGCGTTATATCTATGCTCACCACGTCCCGATTGGCTTCATCGATTACCAGGCGGCCAACCCCGACGGTGCATTGTTTTACGTACAAGCCGACCTGACAGGCACGCCGCGCTGGGTCACCAACGCGCAGCAAGAAATTATTTGGGAAGCCCGCTACGAACCATGGGGCAGAGCCGTTATCGTTAACCGCCCAGCAACCGCAACGCCAAGCTTGTCGTTCAACCTGCGCGCACCCGGCCAATACTTTGACGACACGACCGGTTGGCACGACAACCTGCTACGTACCTACGACGCCGAATTCGGCCATTATCTCGAACCCGACCCTCTGGGGCCGGTGCCGGGCAATTCGGCTCTGGGGTACGCCGGTGGGCAACCCCGCCGCTACGTTGACCCTCTGGGCCTCATGCTGTTTGCGTTTGACGGCACCCGCAACGACATGAGCACCCACACCAACGTCTGGCGCCTGAGCCAACGCTATACCGAAGATGCCGTGTTTTACCAGCCGGGCCCCGGCAACCCGCACAATACCGATTGGGATGCGGTCACCGCCTACAGTGCACCCCGCATTATTGAGGCCCAGTGGCAATCGTTGCTGAATACCCTTGCCGCAGCGCCCGCTTCGCCCGACGCAGTCATACCCATCGACATTATTGGCTATTCGCGCGGCGCAGCCATGGCCCGGCATTTCGGCAATCAAATCAGTCAATACGTCAACCAGGGGCTGTTTTCCTTTCATGATCTTCAACGCGGCCTAGTCACAGCTTGCGTCGACCTGCGCTTTATGGGCTTGTTCGACACGGTGGCCCAGTTCGGCCTGAACGGCCAGCACAACGCCGCCTACGACCTGACCGTGAACGCCGGATGGCAATGGGTAGCTCATGCCATCGCCCTACACGAACGGCGCGCACTGTTCCCGCTGACCAGCGCCGCCGACACGCAACCCGGCAATGTGGTCGAAGCGCCTTTTGTCGGGGCCCATGCCGATATTGGTGGTGGCGTACTGTACGACAGCCAGGGCCAACCCAGCCGCCGGGGCAACCTGCACAACGTTGCCTTGAACTGGATGCTGTGGCAGGCCCGTGCCGCCGGGGTAGTGCTGGCTGACAGCCCTGAGGACACGGCAGTCACCGCTCCCTACCTGCACGACGAACGCAGCGCCACCCTGCGCAGCCTTCAAGACGGCGACCGGCGCCTTGACCGCGCTGCAGGCACGCTGTGGCACACCTACCAAGACCAGCATGCGCGCCTGGGCCACAACAGCCGGGCGGCAGCCGAAGCCTTTATCGACCGCTACGACAACTGGCGCCGCAGCGCCGGCAACGAAGTGGCCACCGTTGACATGGCGGCCTATACCCGCTGGCTAGAAACGGTAATGGCATGGCCCCCGCCAGACAATCCCTGACCGACGGCCGCCACGACAGCGCCGGGCAAATCACGCTATCATTCAAACTTGCTTTTTCTTTTCACCATCACGTCTTATTTATGCTTCCCGGGCAACAACATACCCTTATCGCGCTTATTACGCGCGCCGTCTCGCAAGTCGTCCCCGACGCCACCCCTGCGGTCACACTCGAACGCCCGAAAATCGCCGCACACGGCGACATAGCCACCAATATCGCCATGCAGCTGGCCAAGCCGGCCCGCCGCAATCCGCGCGAACTGGCCCAGCAGATTGTCGACGCGCTGATGGGGCAGCCCGAAACCGCTGCGCTCATCGAGACAGCCGAAATCGCCGGCCCCGGGTTCATTAATTTCCGACTGACCGCTGCTGCGCGTCAGGCCGTCCTGCAGGTGCTGCAAGACGAAGGCGAACGCTACGGCAGCCAGCCCGCCAATCATCAGAAGGTTCTGGTCGAATTTGTTTCGGCCAACCCCACAGGGCCGCTGCACGTCGGCCATGCACGCCAGGCCGCGCTAGGCGACTCGTTATGCCGCCTGTTCACCGCACAAGGCTACGACGTTACCCGCGAGTTCTATTACAACGACGCCGGCAACCAAATCGATAACCTGGCCATCAGCGTACAGGCGCGCGCACGCGGTATCGCCCCCGACGCGCCCGAGTTTCCCGCCGACGGCTACAAGGGTGATTACATTCTTGATATTGCCAACGACTTCATCGCGCGCAAAACCGTCAAGGCAGCCGATGGCGACGAGGTCACAGCCACCGGCAACCTCGACAGCCTCGACGACATTCGCCACTTTGCCGTCGCGTACCTGCGCCGCGAGCAAGACCTCGACCTGCAAGCCTTTGGCCTGAAATTCGACAACTTCTATCTCGAAAGCTCACTCTATACGTCCGGGCGCGTCGAGAAAGCCGTCCAAACACTGATCGACAACGGTCACACCTACGAAAACGAAGGCGCGCTCTGGCTGCGCACTACCGAGCTCGGCACCGGCGACGACAAAGATCGTGTCATGCGCAAGTCAGAAGGTGGCTATACCTATTTTGTGCCCGACGTGGCCTACCACGTCGCCAAATGGGAACGCGGCTACCATCGCGCCATCAATATTCAGGGCAGCGACCACCACGGCACCATCGCACGCGTACGGGCCGGCCTGCAAGGCCTGGAAATGGGCATTCCCCAAACCTTCCCCGAATACATCCTGCACAAAATGGTCAAGGTGATGCGGGGCGGCGCCGAAGTCAAAATTTCCAAGCGGGCCGGCAGCTACGTTACCCTGCGCGACCTGATTGAATGGGTGGGGCAAGACGCCGTACGATTCTTCCTGGCCCAGCGTCGCGCCGACTCCGAATTCGTCTTCGATATCGACCTGGCGCTCTCAAAAAGCGAAGAGAACCCGGTCTACTACATCCAGTACGCGCATGCGCGCATTTGCTCCATGCTCGCGCAATCGGCGCCTACCGCCGCACAGCTGGCCTCGGCCGATATCAGCCGCCTGGTCGCGCCCACCGAGTTCGCACTGCTGCAGCGCCTGGCCGAATTCCCTGCGGCCATCACGCTGGCCGCCAACGAACTGGCACCTCACCACATTGCGTTCTGGCTGCGCGACTGTGCCGCCGACTTCCACGCCTGGTATAACGCCGAACGTGTCCTGGTCGACGACGACGCCCTGAAGATGGCGCGCCTGCGCTTGGCCCGGGGTACGCAACAGGTGCTGGCCAACGGCCTGGCGCTGCTGGGCGTTTCGGCCCCCGAAAAGATGTAATTACCGGCACCTATGGCAAAAAGTCGCAAATCCAACGCATCAATGTTCAAAGGCAGCTCGCTGTTCACGCTGCTGTTCGGGCTGATTCTGGGCCTGGCCATTGCGGCCGGGGTCGCCTGGTTTGTTACCCAGGTGCCCATGCCATTTACCGACAAGTTCAGTCGTTCTGCACCCACTACACAGTTGCCCGACGTACGCGACGCCCCCGATCCCAACCAAGCCCTCATGGGCCGAGGTGGCGCGGGTGCACCGGCCGACGCCGCTGCGGTTACACCGCCGCAGGCGTTACCGGGCAGCGCACCCGGGGTTACGCTGCAAGACGATATCGGGGCGTTGCTGACCACACTGGGTGCACCAGCCGCAAACACCGCACGCCCGACAGCGCCCGCAGCAGCAGCCGGCAGCAACAAGGCACCTGCGGCAAAACCGGCACCCGGCACACAAACCACCTACTATCTGCAAGCCGGCGCATTCAGGGCCGAGGCAGACGCCCAGGCCATGCGTGCGCGCATCTTGTTGCTGGGCGAACAGGCGCAAGTGCAGCCGGCACAAATCAATGGCACCACCCTGTACCGCGTTCGGGTCGGCCCTTACAAAGGCATCGACGACATGAACCGATCGCGCGTTACGTTGTCCAACGCCAAAATCGACACCACTGTGGTCAAGCCCTAAACCCGCCACCACTTGGCCTTTATTTACTTTTGAACAGGACTACTCATGGCATTGAACACCTTTGTTTCCCGTCTGCTTTCTGCCGCCGCACTAGGCCTGGCAGCGTTGCTGCCCCTTTCGGCAAGCGCACAAGGCGCCTTCACCAAAGTCACGCCCGAACAACCGTCCGACACGCCCGGCAAAGTCGAAGTGCTCGAATTCTTTTCCTATGCCTGCCCACATTGCGCCACCATGGAGCCCATGGTCGAGAAATGGGAAAAGACATTGCCCGAGAACGTCGTCCTGCGCCGCGTACCCGTTGCGTTCAATGCCGGGATGGTCGACCTGCAACGCCTGTACTACGTGCTTGAAAGCCTTGACCGTCTTGACCTTCATCCCAAAGTTTTCAAGGCACTGCACACCGAACGCAAGCGTATTTATGACAGCGGGGCCATTGCGCAGTGGCTGTCCACCCAGGGTATTGAGCCCAAGCAATACGAAGAAGCCGCTCGCTCGTTTGGCGTAACCTCCAAGGTCGCACGCGCTAAAGAGCTTGAAAAAGCCTACGATATCCAGGGTACACCCACCCTAGGCGTTGGCGGCAAATACACCACTTCGCCTAGCATGACTGGCAGCTACGAAGGCACTATCACCCAGGCCCAGAAGCTTCTGGACGAAGTGCTACAGGCAAAATAAGCAGTATTGGCGGGGCTGCATGGGCGTGCACCCCGCAAATAAAAAGGGCGCCGACCGGCGCCCTTTTTATTTGCCATAAACAATTCGACACTAGCAACAGCGCCGCCCCAGATTAAAAGTCACTTCCCGGCAACGGCCAACGCCTGCTGAATGTCTGCAATTAGATCGGCTGGGTCTTCCAGCCCAATATGCAGACGCACAATGGCGTTCTCTGATTTCGACCAATAGCTGTGTACGGCAATAGCGCCGGGCTCGACCAACTGCACCAGGCTTTCGTAGCCACCCCACGAAAACCCAATACCAAACAAGGTCAGGGCGTTAACAAACGTTTCGGCCTGGGCGGGCGTCAGCTTAAGCTCGACCGCCATCATGCCGTTTGAGCCATGGCAATCGCGCTGCCATAGCGCATGGCCCGGGTCGCCCGACCAGGCGGGGTGGAAAATATTGACGACGTCATCGCGGCCGGCCAGATATTGGCACACCTGCAGCGCATTTTGCGCATGCTGACGCAAGCGGATGGGCAGGGTGCGCACCCCTCGCAAGGCCAGCCAGGCATCGTCAGCGCTGATCGAATACCCCATGGCATAGTGCGTCTGGTTCAGCCGCGCAATAACGTCGGCGTCGTTGGCCGCCACCGCCCCCAACATCAGATCAGAATGACCCCCAATGTACTTGGTGCCCGCCATGACGGACACATGGGCGCCCAGCTCCAGCGGACGATACAGGTAGCCCGACCCCCAGGTGTTGTCAGTCACCAGCAGCAAATCATGCTGCTGCGCAAACTTGGCCAGCGCCGGAATATCGAGCATCTCGAACAGCAGCGAACCGGGCGACTCGACATACAGCACACGGGTTTCCGGACGCAGTAATGGCTCGAGGTCAGCGACCGTAGCGCGGCTGTAGGTTACATCGATATTCATGCGCTTCAGGACGGTTTTATCCAGATAACGCATAGGCCCATACACACTGTCGGACACCAGCATATGATCGCCGGCCCCCAGCAGCGCCATGACCGACAATGTCATGGCCGACAAGCCCGACGGCGCCAGAAAGCAACGCTCGGCGCTTTCAAGCGCACACACCACAGACTCGAGGGCTTCGTGGGTTTGCATGCCAATGCGGCCATATGTCACGCCACGGTCGCCAGCCAGTTGGGTAGCACGGGCTTTAGCCAGGGCATCAAGGCTTTCAAAGCGTACCGTGCTGGTACGCACAGAAGGCAGGGCTACCGGCGCAGCGCCCGTTGCCGGATCAAAAGGCGCCATGCCCGTGTGCATTAATAGGGTATCGAGATGATGATTTTTTGAAGCGCTCATGAGTATGTAGAACGGTCGCTGGCGCCCGGCAAACAAACGATTGCGGAAGCAACCGTCGGCAGAACGACGTTGGCGACTCAGAAATGATTTAACATCGGCCGGTTCAATACTACCTCACCCCGACCCGAATCGCCTTATGCTGACCTTCGATCTTGCTCTGTCTTTTTTCGGCATCGCCGTGCTGCTGGCGCTTAGCCCGGGGCCCGATAACCTGTTCGTGCTTATGCAATCGGCGTTGTGGGGGCGCACGTCGGGCATGATGGTGGTACTGGGCCTGTGCACTGGCCTGGTCGGCCATACGCTGGCCGTCGCGGTCGGCCTTGCGGCCGTATTTGCCGCCTCTGAAGCTGCATTCACCGCATTAAAACTGGCTGGTGCCGCCTACCTGCTGTATTTGGCCTGGGGGGCCTGGCGTGCCCCCGTCAGCACCCGCGCCGATGCCCGTCCGCCGCAACTATCGTACGGTGCCTTGTACCGGCGGGGCATTTTCATGAATCTGACCAACCCGAAAGTGTCCTTGTTCTTTTTGGCCTTCTTGCCGCAATTTACGTCGCCGGCACGCGGTTCGGTGGCGTTGCAAACGGTTAGCCTGGGGGCCTTGTTCATGTTGGCCGCATTTGTGGTGTTTGCCTGCATTGCGCTGTTTTCCGGCTGGTTCAGCCAGCATTTGCAAAAATCGGCCACCACGCAACGGCTGATCAACCGGGGCTCGGCCCTGGTGTTTGTCGGCCTGGCCATCAGGCTGCTGATGGCAGGGCGGCAATAAGCACCCGGGCAACGCCCCTAGGCGCGCCAAAACGCGCAGCAGCGGCGCAGTACCTGCTGCGCCAGCTTGCATGCAGCATGCATCACGCGTGACTGAACCTGTAAACGCCGTCTTCAAAGACCCGTTTCAACTTGCCTTCAAACCACAACGCATGCAGGTGCGCCAGCGCCTCGCCAATGGCAAACGACAACTGGTGCGGGTCGAGCTCTCGTTTGAACATCATGGGAACGATTTCGCCGGCCGTGGTAGGGCGGGCACAGGCTGCATACACTTCTTCGAGCCGATCGGCGTGGTGGGCGCATTGCTGGGCGATACGCTCGTGCAGGCCCACAAACGGGCGACCATGCGAAGGCAAGACCAGCGTGTCGTGGGGTAATTCGTCGTAATCGCGCAGCGACTTCAAATACAAGGGCAGGGGGTTGGACTCGGGCTCGAAGTCGAACACACTGACGTTGGTTGAAATACGCGGTAATACCATGTCGCCCGAAATAAGGACCTTCAAGGTGTCGCAATACAGCGAAACATGCTCGGGCGCATGACCATAACCCATAATGACGCGCCACTCCCGCCCCCCGATTTGCAGACGGTCATCGTTCATGATGCGAATAAACGAGGCGGGCATATCGGGTACATGACTGGGGTAATACTTGCCGCGCTCGCGGATTTTTTCCTGGGCTTGCGGGTCTTGCAAGCCATGACGCAAGAAGTGCTGCAGCGCAATGTGACCGCCTGTTCCGCCACCCGCACCAGCATCACCCGGCGCCGCCGGGCGTGACCACAACCGGGCAATCGCAAAATCAGTCATCGACATCCATAATTGCACGCCCCACCGTTCGCACAACCAATGCGCCAGGCCCACGTGGTCGGGGTGCATGTGCGTCACAATCACGCGCAGTACCGGCAGACCTTCAAGCTGGGTATTGAAAATGTCTTCCCACAGTGCCTTTACCGGTTCGCGCGACACCCCGGTATCGACAATGGTCCAACCCTCACGTCCGTCGATCTGGTCGCGCATCAGCCATAAATTGATATGGTCGAGCGCAAAAGGCAAAGGCATGCGAACCCAGCGCACCCCATCGGCCACGGCCAGCGCGTGACCAGGATCGGGCATCGTGTTGCCCATGGGATAGCTGAGTTTTTGTTCGTTTGGGTTCATACTGGGTGTCTCCGGTACAACGTAAAAAATTTCACTTTGATCTGATGTTTGGATTTATCTTAACTCAGTGTTAACACTAAAATTTTCAGGTTTCGCTAGAATAAACACTTAAATAAACATTTAAAACCTAAAGTATTCTGTCCATACCTCTTACCTTATTACCAAGGAGCACAACCATGTCTGACCCCATCGTCCTCGTCTCGGTAGCCCGTACGCCCATGGGCGGCATGATGGGCAGCCTGTCCGGGTTGGCTGCTCACGAACTGGGCGCCATTGCCATTAAAGCCGCCCTCGAGCGTGCGGGCGTTTCCGGCGACGCCGTCAACGAAGTCATCATGGGTAACGTACTGCAAGCCGGCCAGGGCCAGGCGCCTGCTCGCCAAGCCGCGCTGGGCGCCGGTTTGCCCCAGGGCGTTGGCTGCACGACCATCCACAAAGTCTGCGGTTCGGGGCTTAAAGCTGCCATGTTCGGGCACGACCTGCTGGTCGCCGGCAGCGCCGACGTCGTCGTTGCGGGCGGCCAAGAAAGCATGAGCAACGCCCCCTACCTGCTGCTGCGCGGTCGCCAAGGCTACCGTTACGGCCACTCTACCGTGTACGACCACATGGCCCTTGACGGCCTCGAAGACGCCTACCAGCGGGGTACTGCCATGGGCGTATTTGCCGAAGCCTGCGCCGACAAATACAGCTTCACACGCGAAGAACAAGACGCGTATGCGCTCGAATCGCTGCGCCGTGCCCGCGCTGCCACCGAAGACGGCAGCTTCAAATGGGAAATCGCACCAGTGACCGTCGCCGGCCGCAAAGGCGACACTGTCATCGATGCTGACGAAGGCCCCGCCAAAGCCATGCCCGAAAAAATTCCCGCGCTTAAACCAGCCTTCAAAAAAGACGGCACAGTCACAGCTGCGAACGCGTCATCCATTTCCGACGGCGCCGCCGCCATGGTAATGATGCGCGAATCGACGGCTAAAAAACTGGGCGCTACACCCCTGGCCCGCGTGGTTGCGCATGCCCAGCACTCGCAAGCTCCCGAGTGGTTCACCACAGCACCTGTCGGCGCACTGAAAAACCTCTTGGCCAAAACCGGCTGGAGCGCGAACGACGTTGATCTCTACGAAATCAACGAAGCCTTCGCCGTCGTCACCATGGCCGCCATGCGCGAACTGAATCTGGATCACGCCAAGGTCAATGTTCATGGCGGCGCCACCGCTCTGGGCCACCCCATTGGGGCATCGGGCGCACGCCTGGTCACCACGCTGGTCGGCGCGCTGCGCAAAACCGGCGGCAAGCGCGGTATTGCTACGCTATGTATCGGCGGCGGCGAAGCCGTCGCCATGGCTATCGAAATGGTCTGATCGCTTAGCCACATCCACGCTGCGGGTGCCGCCTCTAACGCGCCCGCAGCGTATTGCCTACAGTCTTTTTCCCGGCTTGCAGCGGTCGTAAAAACCGCGTACAGTGAATTCCGGTATTACCGATTTTTCCTCTAAGCCGCACCTTATGTACGATATCCTCGTCTACCTTTTCGAAAACTACTACACCCCACAAGCCTGCCCCGATGCCGACGTTCTGGCGCACAAGCTGGCTGCCGCCGGGTTCGAGCACGAAGACATCGACGAAGCCCTGGGGTGGCTCTACGGGTTGGCACAAACAACCGAGCACTGCGTTCAGTTATCACAGGTGCCTCAAAGCAACAGCACCCGCGTCTACACCGACCACGAATACCAAAGTCTGGGCACCGAAGCCATCGGCTTTATCAGCTTCCTCGAAGGCTCGGGGGTTTTGCCGGCCGCGCTGCGCGAAATCCTCATCGAGCGCGCCGAAGCTGCGGCCGAATCGCCCATTCCCCTCGAAAAGCTCAAGATCCTCACCCTCATGGTGCTCTGGAGCCAGGAAGCCGAGGTCGATCATCTGGTGCTCGAAGAACTGCTCACCGACGAGCACACCCGGCTGTCGCACTAAGCGGCGCTACCTGCATGGCGGCAGTACCTTCCGTGCCAACCGGCTACATCGGCCGGTTTGCGCCTAGCCCCAGCGGCCCGCTGCACGACGGCTCCCTGGTAGCGGCCATGGCCAGCTACCTCGATGCCCAAGCGCATAACGGGCAATGGCTCTTACGCATCGAAGACATCGATACGCCGCGCGTTGTACCCGGTGCCGACCAGGTCATCATGGGCCAGTTGCAGGCCCTGGGCATGCACTGGGATGGCGAACCCGTATGGCAATCACAGCGGTTGCCTGCCTATCAAGCGGCTTTCGAAACCCTCAAGGCCCAAGGCCGGGTATTTGGCTGCGGCTGCACCCGTCAGCAAGTAGGTAAAGGCCCTTACCCGGGCACGTGCCGAAACGGCATTCCTTTTGGCGGCCAGGTTCGGGCATGGCGCTTTCGGGTCGAACCGGGCGTGGTGCCCTTCAACGACCGCTGGCTGGGGCCGCAACAGCAAAATGTGGCCCACGACGTTGGGGACGTGATTATCCGGCGCGCCGACGGCTTGTGGGCTTACCAGTTTGTCGTCGTGGTCGACGACGCCTTCCAAGGCGTGACCGACATTGTGCGCGGGGCAGACCTGCTTGACTCTACCGCTCGCCAAATACTGCTGGCCCGTGCACTGGGGGTCACCCCCCCTCGCGTCATGCATGTCCCACTGGTGCTCGACGCTCACGGCTTAAAGCTATCGAAGCAAAACCATGCCGAGCCGTTCGATTGCGACAACCCGTTGCGCACACTGAACCGGGCTTGGGTCCGGCTGGGCTTTGACAGCCTGAATGACGCCACCAGCACGGCCGATTTCTGGGCCAAAGCCACCCAACACTGGCGAGCCAGATTTCAACATTTGATATATTGAGCCCATTCGCGGCCTGCCACGGCGTGGCAAAATTGGCCCATTCGCGGCATCTTCACTTGCACGGGGCCCGCCACCCCTCGTATGATCCGCGCTATTGCTGCCAACCCGCAGTTACTGGAACACAATGACTAAAACGCTGATTATTGCCGAGAAGCCCTCGGTAGCCCTTGATATTTCGCGCGCCCTTGGCGGGTTTACGCGCGAGGGGGATTACTTCGAAAATGATCAATATGTGCTGGCGTCCAGCATCGGCCACCTGCTGAGCCTGGTCGCGCCCAACGATCCGGTGCGCGGCAAATGGAGCTTTGCCCATTTACCGGTCATCCCGTCGCAATTCGAACTGGGCCCGGCCGACAAGCGCTCCAGCGAGCGCCTGAAACTGCTGGTCAAGCTGCTCAAGCGCAAAGATGTCGGGGCTATCATTAATGCCTGCGACGCGGGGCGCGAAGGCGAACTGATTTTCCGTTATATCGTGCAATACGCGGGCGTCAACAAGCCCATCAAGCGGCTTTGGCTGCAATCCATGACGCAATCGGCCATTCGAGAGGCCTTCGAAAAGCTGCGCGACGACGACGATCTCAAGCCCCTCGAGGCTGCTGCACGCTCGCGCGCCGAAGCCGACTGGCTGGTGGGCATCAATGGCACACGGGCCATGACCGCCTTCAACAGTAAAGACGGCGGCTTCTTTAAAACACCGGTGGGGCGGGTGCAAACGCCCACCCTGGCCATCGTCATGGAGCGCGAAGAACGTATTCGCAAGTTTCAGTCGCGCGATTACTGGGAAGTGCACGCCACATTTGTGGCCGCGGCAGGGTTTTACCCCGGCCGCTGGTTCGACCCTAAATTCGTCAAAAACGAACAAGACCCCGAACAGCGCGACTCGCGCCTGTGGTCTAAAACTGCCGCACAAACCATTGTGGCGGCCTGCCGCAACCAACCGGGCAAAGTCACCGAAGAGTCCAAGCCCACCACGCAGATGTCGCCGGCACTGTTCGACCTGACGTCGCTGCAACGCGAGGCCAACTCGCGCTTCGGGTTTTCGGCCAAGGCCACGCTGGCTCTGGCACAAACCTTGTACGAACGTCATAAAGCGCTTACCTATCCTCGTACCGATTCGCGTTATCTGCCCGAAGACTACCTGCCCACGGTCAAAGACACCGTAGCAGCGCTGGCTGAAGCCCAGTCCAATGTAGCGGCCGGCATGCAGCCGTTTGCCAAGCAGTTGCACAAGTCGGGCTGGATCAAACCCAACAAACGCATCTTCGATAACAAGAAGGTGTCAGACCACTTTGCCATCATTCCAACGCTGCAGGTTCCCAAAGACCTCAGCGAGGCCGAAAGCAAAATTTACGAAATGGTCACGCGCCGTTTCATGGCGGTGTTTTTCCCGGCGGCCGAGTTCCGCGTCACCACGCGCATTACCGAGGTATCGGGACACCACTTCAAAACCGAGGGTAAGGTGCTGGTGTCGCCTGGCTGGCTGGCCATTTATGGCCGCGACGCCCAAGGTGACGACACCAACCTGGTGGCCGTTGCCCAAAACGAAACAGTCAAAACCGACGAGATCGAAGCCCGCGACCTGGTCACCAAGCCACCCGCCCGCTTTACCGAGGCCACGCTGCTGTCAGCTATGGAAGGGGCCGGTAAGCTGATCGATGACGAGGCGCTGCGCGAGGCCATGTCCGAGCGCGGACTGGGCACGCCAGCCACCCGCGCAGCCATTATCGAAGGTTTATTGAACGAAGGCTATTTGCGCCGCGAAGGGCGCGAAATGGTGCCCAGCGCCAAAGCACGCCAGCTCATGACGCTGTTGTCGGGCCTTGGCGTTAGCGAACTGACATCGCCCGAACTGACCGGCGAATGGGAACAACGCCTGAAACAAATCGAGCAACGCCAGCTCGACCGCGATGAATTCATGCGCGAAATTGCGCAAATCACACAAATCATCGTCAAGCGCGCCAAAGAGTACGAACGCGACACTGTCCCAGGCGACTACGCTACGCTAAGCACACCGTGCCCGAAATGCGGTGGGGTGGTTAAAGAAAACTATCGTCGTTACGCCTGCACCGCCTGCGACTTTTCTATCGGCAAGCATCCGGGTGGCCGCACCTTCGAGGTACCTGAAGTCGAAGCACTGCTTAAAGAGCGCACACTGGGCCCGCTGTCTGGCTTCATCAGCAAAATGGGGCGGCCTTTTGCCGCGCTCTTGCGCATTACCGACGACTACAAGCTTGAGTTCGATTTCGGCCAGAACGATGCCGAGAACGAAGAAGCGGTGGACTTTTCCGGCCACACCCCGCTGGGGGCTTGCCCCAAATGCGGTAGCCAAGTGTTCGAACATGGCATGAACTACGTGTGCGAAAAATCCATCGGCCCCGAAAAGTCGTGCGATTTCCGATCGGGCAAAGTCATTTTGCAGCAAGAAATTGCCGCTGCTCAAATGCAAAAGCTGCTGGCTGATGGCAAAACCGACTTGCTGGACGGCTTTGTCTCCAGCCGCACCAACCGCAAGTTCAAGGCGTTTTTAGTTAAACAGGCTAACGGCAAAATCGGCTTCGAATTTGAAGCTCGGCCCGAAAAAGCCGGTGCCAAAAAGACCGCCGCGAAGAAAACAGCAAGCAAAACCGCTGCTGCGACTGCGACCGAAGATGCCAGCACGACAACTTCTGCCGTAAAGAAAACCGCGGCTAAAAAGACAGCCGCCAAGAAAACGGCAGCCAAGAAGGCCGCCACCAAAGCAAGCAAAACGGCAGCCAAAAAAACTGCCGTCAAGAAAGCGACAAAGGCGGTAGCGGCAACGGCCGATGACGACGATCCACCGTTTTAATTAAGAGGCACCGCCGCCCCGGCGGCACCCCTTATTGCTGCTCACGCAGCAAGCGTGCGGCATCCAGTGCAAAGTACGTCAGAATGCCGTCGCCACCGGCGCGCTTGAAGGCCAATAGCGACTCCATCATGACCTTGTCATGATCGAGCCAGCCATTGGCCGCTGCGGCCTTGATCATGGCGTATTCGCCGCTGACCTGGTAGGCGTAGGTGGGCATGCCAAATGCCTGTTTAACATCGCGCAGTACATCTAAATACGGCATGCCAGGCTTGACCATGACCATATCGGCGCCTTCGCGGATATCGGCCGCAACTTCGCGCAAGGCCTCATCGCGATTGGCCGGGTCCATTTGATACGTGGCTTTGTTCGATTTACCCAGATTAGCCGCCGAGCCGACTGCGTCGCGGAAGGGGCCATAAAATGCACTGGCGTACTTGGCCGAATAGGCCATGATGCGGGTGTAAATCAACTGATGCGACTCGAGTGCACGGCGGATTGCGCCAATACGGCCATCCATCATGTCGCTAGGCGCCACGATATCGACACCAGCCTGAGCCTGTACCAGGGCCTGCCGTGTCAAGATCTCAACTGTCGGCTCGTTCAGCACGTAACCGGCATCATCAATCACGCCGTCTTGCCCGTGGCTGGTGTAAGGGTCAAGCGCGACGTCGGTCAACACACCCAATTCGGGAAACCGTTTTTTAAGCTCGGCCACCACGCGCGGCACCAGTCCGTCAGGGTTGGTCGCCTCAATACCGTCGGGGGTCTTCAGGGCGCTGTCGATGACGGGAAAAATAGCCAACACGGGTACGCCCAGGTCAACACAAGCCTGTGCCGCCTCGAGCAATGTATCGGGCGAGTAGCGCACCACACCCGGCATGGACGGCACGGGCTGGCGCACGCCCTGGCCCTCCATAACAAAAACCGGGTAAATAAGGTCGTTGGTTGTCAGGACATTTTCGCGTACCAGACGGCGCGAAAAATCGTCGCGGCGATTGCGGCGCGGACGATGTGCGGGGAAATCGGCATTAACAAGAAATGAGGTCATGGCACCACCTGCGGAGAAATCCAGTTTTCGATATGGGCGGCCGCCTCTTCGAGCCCGATGCGGTGGGTGGAAGAGAACGGAATCGCCTTGAGTGTACCGATATCGGCCAACTCTTTTTTAATGGCATGTACAGCCTTGATACGCTGCCCGTACGGGAATTTATCGGCCTTGGTCAGCAAGACCAGTACCGGACGCCCCGTGGGGGCGATCCAGCGCGCCAGCCGTCGGTCGAGTTCGGTCAGGCCGCGACGGATGTCGAGCAACAACACAACGCCGGCCAACGACTGGCGCTCGTGCAGGTAACCGCCCAGTACGTCGGCCCACTCTTCGCGCGCCTCGCGGCCAATGGCGGCATAACCGTAGCCCGGCAAGTCGACCAAGTATCCCAGGGCTTCGCCCTGCGTGATCGGGTCGGGGATGCCGAACATATTGATAAGGCGCGTGCGCCCCGGTGTTTTGCTGGAAAAGGCCAGTCGACGCTGGTTGGTGAGCACATTAATGGCCGACGACTTGCCGCAATTTGAGCGCCCGACGAAACAAACTTCGGGGGCGCCCGGCTCGGGGAGTTGGTCGAGGCGTGCAGCCGACGTGGTGAACGCGGCACGATGGAGAATAGACAATGGCGGTACCTGATCAGGTTTAATTTAAACGCTATTGTATAATTGCAGGTTTGAAACTGTTGCGGCTATTTTTAAATCGCGATCCATCGAGGTCTTCATGAAGCGTACGCTTTCCAAAATGCTTGTGGCCAGTGGTTTATTGCTGGGCTCTTCCCTTCTTGGCGTCAGCCACGCGGCTGACGTTATCGTCTCAAAACCCGACGCCGCCAAGGGCGAACAGCTTTACGCCAACGGCGACGCTTCGCGCGGCATTCTTGCCTGTGCCTCGTGCCACGGCGCAGCCGGCAACAGCACATTGCCCGTCAACCCCAACCTGGCTGGCCAGGCCCACGAATACATTGCCAAGCAACTGCGCGACTTCCAAGGCATAGATGGCGCCCAGCCCACACGTCGCGCCGCTGGCGGTGCCAATTCGGTCATGACAGCCATCGCCACACCGCTGTCCGAAGACGACATCAAAAACGTTGCCTACTACCTGTCGCTGCAAAAGCTCGACTTCGAAAAAGCCGCCACAGCCACTAAAGAAGGCTCGATGGAGCGCGGTCAGCACATCTGGCGCGGCGGCTTGATGGAGCGTGGCGTACCCGCCTGTGCGGCATGTCACTCGCCTAATGGCATGGGCATTCCCAGCCAGTTCCCCCGTCTGGCAGGTCAATACCCCAACTACCTCGAAGACCAGCTCAAACTCTTCCGTAGCAACGACCGCGCCAACAGCCCCATGATGCACGACATCGCCGACCGCATGTCCGACTCCGACATTTCGGCCGTTGCCGACTACGCGGCTGGTCTGCGCTAACTGAACCGCTTTATGCAGAACTAATTCTGCATTAAACGGTCACATAGGGGGGGCTCTTACCAGCGCCCCCTTTTTTTATGAATTGCATCCCGTGAATCAAGCTTCCTCCTTGCGCCAGTGGGGCACCGACCTCTTCGAACTCCTGGGCTCGATGCGCTTTGCCGTCAGCCTGCTCATGTTCATTTGCGTGGCCAGCATTATCGGCACGGTGTTGCCGCAAAACCAGGTCTCGGCAACCTACATCGATCAGTTCGGGCCATTCTGGTACTCGCTCTTCGACGTCTTTGCCATCTGGCACGTGTACAACAGCTGGTGGTTTTTGCTGATCATGGCCTTTCTGGTCGTGTCGACATCACTTTGCCTGCTGCGTAATGCGCCAAAAATGGTCAAAGACATGCGCTCGTTTCGCGAGCATGTCCGTGGCAGCAGCCTGCGCGCCTTCCATCACAAGATCGAGACCGACAGTCAGCAAGCGGTCGAAGCAAGCACGGGTCGCGTGCAGCAACTGCTCGAAAAACAAGGCTACAAGGTCAAAGTACGCACCGACGGCGACAGCCGCCTGATCGCCGCCAAAAAAGGCAGCTCCAATAAACTGGGCTACATTTTTGCCCATGCCTCCATCGTCGTCATTTGTGTCGGCGGTATTCTCGACAGCGAGCTTCCGGTCCGCCTGCAAGTCTGGCTAGGCGGCAAAGCCCCCATCACCGAAAACATGCTCATTGCCGATGTCCCCGAGTCGGGGCGCCTATCGGCAGCCAACCCCAGCTATCGGGCCAACATGCTGGTCCCCGAAGGCGGCCAAAGCAGTCACGGCATCGTGTCAACAGGCGAGGGCGTTCTTGTTCAGCCGCTGCCGTTCTCCATCAAACTGGCCAAGTTCGATGTCGAGTACTACTCCACGGGCATGCCCAGCAGCTTCAAAAGCTACGTTGAAGTCCACGACCCCGACACCGACGAGCGTTTCGAACGTGTCATCGAAGTCAATGAACCGTTGCGCTACAAGGGCGTCACGGTGTATCAGTCCAGCTTCGACGACGGCGGCAGTTCCGTCGACTTCAAAGCTTTCCCGCTTACCGGCACGGCACGCGACACCTTCGACGTATCGTCAACCGTTGGCGAGCGCGCAGACATTACCCTTAACGCCAGCACCCAGCCCACGCCATTGCGCCTCGAAGTCTCCGGCTTGCGCGTCATCAACGTCGAAAACCTGCAGGTTAATGCCGACCCGCAACCCCGCGCCGTGCTCGAGCACGTAGCTTCGGTCACGGGCAGCGCCACCAGCACCCGACAAGAAAACCTGCGCAACGTCGGGCCCAGCGTCCAGTACCGTCTTATTGGTGCCGATGGCCAGTCATACGAATACAACAATTACATGATGCCCATGGTGCTCGATGGCGGGCCGGTATTTCTGGCAGGAGTGCGTCGCAACGCGTCCGACAACTACCAGTACATCCGCATTCCGGCCGACACCAACAGTTCGCTCAATGCCTTTATGGACTTGCGCGCTGCCCTGAACGATCCGGCGCTTCGCAACGAAGCTGCGGTGGCATTTGCCGCCGAAAATTCCAGCAACCCCGAGCAACGCGCGCTGCTGGAAAGCGCAGCGGCCGGCGCCCTCGAAGCCTTTGCTGCCGGCGGCTTCAACGCCATTCTGGCGCGTGTACCCGACGCCGAACGCGAACGCTTCCTGAGCTTTGCCGTCC
Organism: Pusillimonas sp. T2; assembly: GCF_002236805.1. Lineage (GTDB taxonomy): Bacteria > Pseudomonadota > Gammaproteobacteria > Burkholderiales > Burkholderiaceae_B > Neopusillimonas. The sequence goes on from NZ_NIQA01000006.1 coordinate 104,847, forward strand.
CCATGATTCAGCTGTCGCTCACGCGACTGCGCGATATCGACCGCGCGGCACGGGGGCTTGCGCCCATCGACTACGAAGGCACCGACGGCCCGCGCGAAACCCAATGGCTGCAACAAGCCTTGCTGGCCCTGGCTAACCTGACCGACTACCCCGCGCCTGTGTTGCTCACCCCCACCAACTTCAACCACATCGAAGCCAGTGTGTTCCAGGTGGCGCGCAGCCCGGGCAAAAACACCGTATATTTGGGGTGTTTGTTCCTGGTTATTGGCGTATTTTCAATGTTCTACGTGCGCGACCGCCGGATCTGGGTCTGGGTACAACCCCAGGGTACGGGCAGCCACTGGTTGGCCGCCATGACATCCCAGCGCCGTAACCTCGATTTCAACCACGAATTCGACCGATTCCAGGCAGCTATCAAAAAGCTGTCTACGTAAGAGGCTCACCATGTCCGATACTTCTGTTTCTTCTCCTGCATGGGATGACGCCATGAGTGCCAGCGGCGACGGCCGCGGGCTGCGCGGCAAACCCGACTGGTCCGATATCGCGTTTTTCCTGTTGCTGGCCGCAGGCGCGGCCTGGGCGCTGGTTCGCTTCCCCGACAACATGGACATCTACGAGAAGTTCATTCTGGTCGGTGCGGTGCCCGGCGTCGCCTGGATGGCGTGGCTGTGGCGTCCGTTGCGCACCTTGTTTATTGCTGCCGGGGTCAGCGCGCTGTTCGCCATCTGGCTTTATGCGGCCGGCGGGCCCATCGACCAGGGCGACATCACGCGGGCCGAATCCGTATTCTTCCTGAAGTATCTGTTTTCGTCGCAGTCCGCCATTCTCTGGATGTGTGCGCTGTTCGTGCTGGCCACAGTCTGCTACTGGGCAGGGTTCTTCAGTAAAACCGCAGCATGGCTGGGCACGGCCTTAACGTGGGGCGCTGTCTATGCGGGCACTACCGGCATGCTGGTGCGTTGGCGCGAAGGCCATTTGCTGGGTCCCGATATCGGCCATATCCCGGTCAGCAATCTCTACGAAGTCTTTGTTCTGTTCGCCCTTATCACGGCACTGTTCTATCTCTACTACGAGCGTCGCTACGCCACCCGCGCGTTGGGGGGCTTCGTGCTGCTGGTGGTCACGTCGTCGGTTATTTTCCTGCTGTGGTACACCTTCACGCGCGACGCCTTCGAAATACAACCGTTGGTACCCGCACTTAAAAGCTGGTGGATGAAAATCCACGTACCGGCTAACTTCATCGGATACGGCACTTTCTCGCTGGCCGCCATGGTGGGCTTTGCCTACCTGGTTAAAGAACACGGCGAAACCAAGTCGCGTAAAAAGCTCATACCGCTGTTTTTGCTGGGCGCCATCCTGTGCGCTGAGCCGCTCATGTTCGGTTCGCGCGAACTTTCGGCCACCTGGATGCTTTACTTCGGTTTGGGCGCTGTCATCGTCGGCATTATTCTGGCGTTTCGCGGCCCCATCGCCAAAAGCCTACCTTCGCTCGAAATTCTCGACGACATCATGTATCGGGCCATTGCGATTGGCTTTGCGTTCTTTACCGTAGCCACCATTTTGGGGGCACTGTGGGCCGCCGACGCCTGGGGCACTTACTGGCAATGGGACCCTAAAGAAACCTGGGCGCTTATTGTGTGGCTTAATTATGCGGCCTGGCTGCATATGCGGCTCATGAAAGGCCTGCGTGGCGCCATGGCCGCCTATTGGGCGCTGGTGGGCCTGGTCATTACCAGCTTTGCCTTCCTGGGCGTCAACATGTTCCTGTCCGGGCTGCACTCGTACGGCGAACTGTAAGCACGCCATCAAGCGCCTGCTCCATCATGCGCAGGCGCGCCACTTGCATGAACAAAAAGGCCGGGTATCCCCGGCCTTTTTTATGGCTTAGCGTTGCTATTTCTCTTTATATCGTACCGGAGTAGTGGCACTGCTACCGCGTGTGTTTCACGGCCCTTATAGAACGTACCTTTAGCGTTCAGGTCGTGTCACCCAGGGCTACAACGTTCGGCCGAAATCGTCTGGGTTGGGCTGCACGTAGTAGCCCACAAACTGGCGCGTTTTATGATCGTCGATAAAGCCGGCGCTGCTGGACGCATGAGGAATCAGGTCGGGCGACTGAGGCCGCGAAATGACATAACCCTGCACGTAGTCGACACCCAAGTCTTTCAGGGTACGCAAGGTAGGGATATCTTCAGCCCATTCGGCAATGGTGAACATATTCAGGCTTTGCGCCAGGGTCACAATGGCGCGCACGATGGCTACATCGGTAGGGTGGTCATTCATGCTGCGAATAAACGCACCATCGATCTTCAAGGCATTGGCCGGCAATTGCTTAAGGTATGCAAACGACGTGTAACCGGCGCCAAAGTCGTCTAGTGCCACACGCGCCCCCAGGCTTTGCAAGCGCGTAATAAAACTGCGCGTACTGGCCAAATCGTGCAACGCTACGGTTTCTGTAATTTCTACCAGCAACTTACGGGCCACATGGGCGTAACGCTCGAATGTGGCAAAAAACTCTTCAACAAAGGGCTCGTCGTTAAGAGACATGCCGCTTAAATTGACGCAAACAAAGGCAGTGTTGTCGAGCTTTCCTGAGTTTTCGTCAAGCCAGCTTAATGTTGTGTTGACCACCCAGCGGTCGATCTGACTCATGACGCCGCTTTCTTCGGCTGCCGCGATAATTTTTCCGGTAGGTACCAGCTTGCCATTGCGGTCGTGCTTGCGCAGCAAGACTTCAAAATTCAGCGAACCAAAGGGGTCGCTTAGCGACATAATGGGCTGCATCACCAGCGACAGGCCATCGGACGAAAACCCACTGTTGAATTCGCGCAGTAGCCGCAGCTCCTGGCCTTGCTCGGCCAATTGACGGGCATCGTGGCGCTGCACCAGCACCTGCCCGGTTTGCGACTTGCGCGCCATTCGGGCAGCACGCTTGGCGACCACAATGGCATCTTCGGGTTCGAGCTGAGTATGCTCAAGCTCGACCAAGCCCATAGAACATTTGAACTTGAAGGGCGCGCCGCCAATCATCAACGGACGAACCAGAAGGTCGTCGATGATCTTCTGCGCCAGTTCGCGGGCCCTCTCAAGGGTAACGTTAGTAAAAAACAGTAAAAACTCAGAGCCCGTCAGCCGGCCCATTTGACCGTTCAGGCCTAATATTGCTTTAACGCGATCGCAGATTTGCCTCAGCACATCATCGCCCACCGCTTTGCCGTACAGGTTGTTGACGGTTTTCAATGAGTTCAGCTCAAGGTAGCCCAACTTGTACGTCTCGCACTCGGCCATGCGCTCAAGGCTGACCCGCAGCTCGGCGTCTACGCCATGGTGATTCAAGGTGTCGGTAAGCGGGTCGCGGTTGGCCTGCAAACGCAATTGCGAAATAGCATCGGTATGGCCGGTGATATCTTGCAGTGAGCCTTCGATCTGGTCATTTTCCAGAACCGCTTTAACCCGGTACGAGCTGCGCTTCTGGTCGGGCGACTGACGCAGGTTCTGCATTTCAAGTTCAACCTCGCCATCTCGCTCGAGATGATCGACCAGCTTGATCCAGGCTTGGCGGCCGAAATGATTTTCCCATAAGGCCTTTTCGCCCTCGAGGTTGGCTACTCCCAGCATGGCCAACAGCGCGGGATTCGCCCGGGTCAGGGCACCGCTCATGGAAAGGGTAAACAAACCCACCGGGGCGACGTTATACACCCGGCTCAGTTCGGCTTGCGCCTTAATGCGATGATGACGCTCTTTACGTTCGCTATTGGCAATAACCAACGCAATCAGCAGACTGGACACAAACGCGGCCGCAATATGCATGATGGTGTCGTCAAACAGATCGACATGCAGCGCCGACGCAAACAGGCCCATGGCACCCGAACCAATGCCGATAACAACAGCAAGGGTTACGCTGTACCAAACGGCCTCGACAGAGCGGGTTAAACGAATGGCGCGAACCAGCAAAAACGCAACCAGGGCAATAGCAACGCCCACAACGCCCCACATGACGGGCAGAAACTGGTCGTAAGGCAACGCCAATGCCGCCACCAGCAACAATATGCCCGAGAAACGGCCCAGCGCCTGCAACCGCGCATGGCCAATTTGGGCTAGCTCGCTACGGAACAGTTGTGTGAACAGGGCGTAAGTCAGGATGTAATACAGCGCGATGGTGACCGCACGCATTAGCGGCACCAGGGTGAGAGGTACGGCCTGGCCTAACCAGAGCGTATCCCAGCCCATGGACAAGGCTGTCAGCCGCAAATTACCAACAAGCCAACCCGCGAACAGCACATACAGCCATTTACGACTGGCGGCAGCGACGAGCAACAAGGCCAAAGACAGCGCCAGAACCACGCCTTCGAGCATGGGAATGGCCTGAAAAGCACCCGAGGCGAAATAACTGACTCGCCCCCAATAGATGAGCGTACCCAGCGCAAAAAGCACGACGACGAACGGGACGGTATATGCGGCAAATGCACTGACCACACGATCAAGGCCGGTCTCGCCGGGCTTAGCCTGCGTTTGGTCTTGTGCTGGTTTCATACCGCTCAAAATACAACCATCCTGCTCCCCGAGCTTGCTGCGTTAATCAAGTACGACTTCATGTTCAAAAAGGCTTTCCAGCTTCTCACGAGGGCGCACCACGGTAAAGGTGTCGTTATCGACCATGACCTCGGCGGCACGCGGACGCGTATTGTATTGACTGGCCATGGTGAAGGCATAGGCCCCCGCAGACATAATCGCCAATAAATCGCCCTGCGCCAATGCCAGGCTACGATTACGGGCCAGCCAGTCACCGCTTTCACAGATGGGGCCAACAATATCGTAGGTTTGTACTTGCCCGCCAACCGGCGTCACAACCTGCTCAACGCTGTGCCATGCATCGTAAAGCGTGGGGCGGATCAGATCGTTCATGGCCGCATCGACAATAGCGAAGTTTTTAGCATCGGTATGTTTCAGATATTCGATGCGTGTGAGTAACACACCCGCGTTGCCCACCAACGATCGCCCGGGCTCGAGCACTATTTGCAAATGCCCGAAACCTTGCGCGTCAAGCTTTTCGAACACTTTGTCGAGGAGCATTTTGGGCGTCAAAGGGGTCTCGTCGGTGTAACGAATCCCGATACCGCCGCCCAGGTCGAGGTGCCGGATATTCACACCCAGGCCTGCCAAGTGCTTAATAAGCACCAACAATTTGTCGAGCGCATCGAGATAAGGGCTGACCTCGGTGATTTGCGAGCCGATATGACAATCGACCCCGACAATGTCGAGGCTGTCGTACTGCAACGCGCGCTGATACACGCCGGGCGCGTCTTCGATGGCAATACCGAACTTGTTTTCTTTCAGGCCGGTAGAAATATAAGGGTGCGTCTGGGCATCGACATCGGGGTTGACACGCAGCGATACAGGCGCAACCTTACCCATGTCGTGAGCCACCTGGGCCAGGCGCTGAAGTTCGGGTTCGGACTCAACGTTGAAACACTTTACGCCGGCCTTGAGCGCGGCGCGCATTTCCCACTCTTGTTTGCCAACACCCGAAAACACCACTTTACCGGCATCGCCGCCAACGGCCAGCACGCGAGCCAGCTCGCCGCCCGACACGATATCAAAGCCGGACCCGAGCTTGCGAAACTCGTTTAAGACCGCCAGGTTGGAGTTGGCTTTCATGCCATAACACACCAGCACATTACGGCCGATAGCCGCTTGCTGATATGCCCCCCAGGCATCGTGCAGCGCCCGCTTTGAATAGACGTATAGCGGGGTGCCGAAGCGCTCTGCCAGTAGGGTCAGGGGAACGTTTTCGGCGTGAAGCACACCCTGATGAAACGCAAAATGGGGGGAGACGGTCATTGTGAAGCTTTTATTACAATTAACAAAAAACAGCGTCTAATCATATCAATGATCAGACGCCGATAGGAGTTTTAACATACGAGGGTTAACGCGATGTTGCAGGCCCTTCAGACATGTTTTGCGGGGCCGGTGGCGGTTGCGTCAGTGCTGGATCGGGGGCTTCGGGGGGCGGCATGTAAAGCGCCCCTTTGTAGCCGCAGGCAGCCAACGTCAAAAACATGGCCATGCTGGCTACAATGCGGGTAACCGATGCCGCGGTTGTCGATGTACAAGTCGCGCGCATAAATTCATACTCCAAAAGCTTTGCAGGTAGCCATTATGAACGAAACAGAATTTCTTGCACGCAGTGAAGCCATCCTGGACCACATCGAAAGCCAGTCTGACGACTGGATGTCGCTTTATGACATCGACGTCGAAGCCAATCGTAGCGGCAACGTATTAACGCTGATTTTCGACAACAGCATTCATGTCGTCATCAACAGCCAGGCGCCCATGCAAGAAATGTGGGTGGCGGCGCGCAGCGGGGGCTTTCATTACCGCTTCGACGGCACGCATTGGGTCGATACCCGTGGCGGCCCAAACATGGCAGACGCACTTTCACAGATTTGCACCGAAGCCTGCGGCGGGCAACCTATTAAAGTCGTGGTGTAGCCTGCCAAGAGCGCTAGGCTACCGGCGCTTGCTGCACCGGTAGCTCACCAGCCTTCAGGGCGGTACCGCCCGAAAGACTGGCTAGAACTGCACACGTTGGGGTTGTGCCGCTTCGGGGGCAGGGCCATACGACGGACCGCCACCACCCAACTGATCTAACAGCGCCCCAATGCCATCAGCCCCCCCAGCCGGCGCCGCACCACTCGGTGTAGCCCCTTGGGGAATCTGGCCATTCAGCATGAGCTCTTCAGGCGACGGCAAACCGACCCGGGCCACGGCCTTGCCTGGCGGGAACTCGGCAAAGTAAAAGTCGCCGCCTTCGCGCGTCAAACCTTCGGGCAACGGACCGGGCTCAGCAATAGGCTGGTCTTTAAGCGCTACGCGCATGTAATCAAGCCAGATCGGCAGCGAAGCGCCACCCCCCGTTTCGCGAGAGCCCAACGACCGCGGCTGATCAAAGCCCATCCAGGCCACGCCCACAATATTTGGAGTGAAGCCAGCGAACCAGGCGTCGTGAGAATCGTTGGTAGTGCCGGTTTTACCGCCGACATCAGGGCGTTTCAGATCGCGTGCCAAACGCGCTGCCGTACCTTGGCGAGCAATACCGCGCATGATGTCGTTCATGACATAGGCCGTACGCGGGTCAATAACACGTGCAGCCGCGTCTCCGGCCACAACAGGCTTGGCCTGCATAATGACCTTGCCATCGGCATCGGTCACGCGGTCGATAAGGTAGGGCGGCACCCGGTAACCCCCGTTAGCAAACACCGAATACCCACCGGCCAGTTGCAGCGGCGTCACGCCGCCCGCCCCAAGGGCCAAGGGCAGCACTGCGGGGTTACGCGCACGTTCGAAACCAAAACGGGTGATGTAGTCTTGCACGTACTGCGGGCCAACCGCTTGCATGATACGTATAGACACCATGTTTTTGGACTTATACAAACCCTCGCGCAGGGTCAGCATGGGCTCGTAGGTATTGCCGTAGTTTTTGGGCTCCCACGCTTTCGAGCCGGTTTGCTCTGCCGTCAAACGGAAGGGCTCGTCGGATACCTGCGTCGCAGGTGTCATGCCGCGCTCGAGTGCACTGGCGTAGATAAAGGGCTTGAAGGCCGAGCCGGGCTGACGCCACGCCTGCGTCACCCGATTAAATTGCTCTTCAAAGTCAAAGCCGCCCACCATGGCCCTGATGGCGCCGTCTTGCGGGCGCAACGCCACAAAAGCCGCCTGCACCGAAGGACGATTTAAGAGCTCCCAGGCGTCGCCATTTTTACGGACATACACCACCGAACCACGCGAAATGCGGACGTCGGCCTTGGCGTTTTTAGCCAAGCCCCGAGCTACGACCTTAAGGGCCGATTTGTCGGTGATCTCGACAATTTGTTCCGGGCTACGCGCTACTACGATCTTGTCTGGCGCGGCAGACAACACCAGGCCAACCAGCAAGTCGTCGCTATCGCGGTACTTGTCCTGGATTTTCTCAAGAACGGCATCGAACTGCTCGGCGTTGTTCTCTATACCATCGGGCAAGTCGATAGTTTCTTCAGGACCGGGGTAAGGCGCACGACGGGTGTAGTCAAGAATGCCGTTGCGCACGGCCTCGTAGGCCTGCTGCTGCTCTTTTGAGTCGATGGTGGTGTAGATATTGAACCCACGCGAATAGATGTTGTCTTGGTAAACCGTAAACAACAACTGACGCGCCAGCTCTGCCGCGTATTCGGCATGAATGGCATAGCCGCCCGCAGGCGTGCCAGGGGCCGACTTCAGCACAATGGGCTGAGCAGCCGCCTGCTGATACTCTTCGGGGGTGATATAGCCCAGGTCGCGCATGCGGCCCAACACATACATTTGGCGTGATTTTGCACGCGACAAATTGGCAATAGGGTTAAACCTCGACGGTGCCTTCGGAATGCCCGCCAGCATGGCGGCTTCGGCAAGTGTGATGTCGGGCAACGGTTTGCCAAAATATGTACGCGACGCCGCCGCAAACCCATACGAACGATGCCCCAGGTAAATCTGGTTCATGTACAGATCGAGAATTTCGTTCTTCGACAGGGTGGCTTCGATTTTGAACGTCAGCAGCAGTTCGTAGAACTTGCGGGTGTAAGTTTTTTCTGAAGACAAATAGAAATTACGGGCCACCTGCATGGTAATGGTGCTGGCGCCTTGCGTTTTGGCCATGCTAACCATATTTGCCAACGCTGCACGCCCCACGCCCATCCAGTCGATACCACTATGCTGGTAAAAACGGTCGTCTTCAGCCGCCAAAATCGCCGACTTCATGACGTCGGGGATCTCGTTGAACCGCAGCACATTGCGCCGCTCTTCGCCGAATTCGCCAATCAGGACCTTGTCGGCCGTGTAAATACGCAGCGGCACCCGCGGCCGGTAATCGATCATGGCGGACAAGTCGGGCAGGTTAGGCCAGGCCAACGCCAGTGCCAGCGTCCCCAACAATGCGCCACACAAGCCCAGGCCGGCAAAAAACACGGCTGTTTTGATCAGAAAACGCCGGACCCAATGACTTGATTCGGGGGCCGCGTTTTTGGAAGATTTTGCAGATGAACTCATTTAAGGGCGATTTTAAGTCGGGGATGAATCAGACTATGATGGATGCTTCAGGTTTATGTAACAGTTTAATGCAGCATCCGCGACCACTGGCCCGTTGGCTAGTGGGATAATACACAAATGAACGACACGACACGCAACCTTGCCGAACCCTGCGTGGTGGCTTTGCCGCACAACCGCCCGATTTTTTTGGTGGGCATGATGGGCGCCGGTAAAACAACCATTGGGCGCAGCCTGGCCAAAATACTGGGCCGCGAATTCATTGACCTTGATCAAGCCATTGAAGCGCGCTGCGGCGTGCCGGTTTCACATATCTTTGAGGTCGAAGGCGAAGAAGGGTTCCGTAAACGCGAAACCCTTTTACTCGACGAATACTCTCAGCAACCGGGTATTGTACTGGCGACAGGCGGCGGTGCGGTACTTGCGGCGCAAAATCGGCGCATCCTGGCCGAACGTGGCGTGGTTGTTTATTTACGCGCCTCTGACGAAGAACTCTACCGTCGTGTCGCCAAAGACCGCAACCGCCCACTGTTGCAAACCGCCAACCCGCGCGCCCGCGTAACCGAATTACTTACCCAACGCGCCCCGCTCTACGAAGAAGTCGCCCACGTCGCTTTCGACACGGGCAGCATGCCCATTGCCCAAGCCGCCGACGCCCTGGTTCAACTGCTTAAATCAACTCCTGTTCCATCATGACTACAACTGTCAACGTTGCCACCCCCGGTGGGCATTACCCCATTCACATCGGCACGGGTCGCCTCGACCACCTTCACGAAAGCGTGCCCGCCGATGCCACTGCCATCGCACTCGTCACCAACCCCACAGTAGGCGACCTGTATGCCAAAAGGGCAACAGCAGCCCTGCAAAAGTCGGGCAAAACAGTCATTACCATTACGCTTCCCGACGGCGAAACCTACAAAGACTGGCAAACACTTAATCTCATTTTTGATGGCTTGTTACAAAACCGCCTCGACCGCAAATGCCTGCTGGTCGCACTGGGCGGCGGCGTTATCGGCGACATGGTCGGCTTTGCCGCGTCAAGCTACATGCGCGGCGTACGCTTTTTACAGGTACCCACTACGGTGCTGTCGCAAGTCGACTCGTCAGTCGGTGGCAAAACCGCCATTAACCACCCCCTGGGCAAAAACATGATCGGTGCGTTTTACCAGCCCATCGCAGTCGAAATCGACATCGATGTGCTCCACACGCTGCCCGAACGCGAAATTTCCGCGGGCCTGGCCGAAGTCATCAAGTACGGTTTAATTATCGATGCCGAATTCTTCGACTGGTGTGAAGCCCATGTCGATGCACTTCGCGCACTCGACGCCGATGCAATTCGCTATGCCATCCAACGGTCATGCGAACTTAAAGCTTATGTCGTTGGCCAAGATGAACGCGAATCGGGCCTGCGCGCCATACTTAACTTCGGTCACACCTTCGGGCACGCGATTGAAGCCGGCATGGGCTATGGCGAATGGTTGCACGGTGAAGCCGTGGGCTGCGGCATGGTGCAGGCAGCCGCACTGTCTGCGGTCACCACCGGGCTCGATGCCGCTAGTGTCCAGCGTGTTCACGACCTGGTCCATGCCATTGGCTGCCCGGTCGTACCGCCCAACCTGGGTACCGAGCGCTGGGTCGAACTGATGCAGGTAGACAAAAAAACCGAGGGCGGGCACCTGCGCTTCGTGCTTCTGCCTAAAATAGGCCAGGCCGTTGTGCAAGGCGCACCCCTTAATGTGGTGCGCGACGTCTTGCATAAAACGGCAGTCCCGGTTTTATAAGGAGCTTGAATGGCGGTGTTGGCCCCGTACGCATGTCGTCCAGAACAGTCCCGAGGCCGGGTCCATCCCGAAGCACCGCCTGCCGGCCGCACCGAGTTCCAACGCGACCGCGACCGCATCATTCATTGCAATGCCTTCAGGCTGCTCGAATACAAAACCCAGGTCTTCATCAACCACGAAGGCGACCTGTTTCGTACGCGCTTGACGCACAGTATCGAAGTCGCGCAAATTGCCCGCAGCCTGGCGCGTAACCTGGGCCTGCACGAAGACCTGACCGAGGCCATTTCGTTGGCTCACGACCTGGGCCACACGCCGTTTGGGCACGCCGGCCAAGACGAGCTTAACGCGTGCATGCGCGAACTGGCGCCCAGCGCTGGCGGCTTCGAACATAACCTGCAAAGCCTGCGCGTGGTCGACACCCTCGAAGAGCGCTATGCCGCGTTTAATGGCCTGAATCTGTGCTTCGAAACCCGTGAAGGCATCCTTAAACATTGCTCGTTAAAGCATGCCCGGCAACTCGGCGTCATTGGTGAACGATTCATCCTGCGGCAGCAGCCTTCGTTAGAAGCGCAAATTGCCAACTTGGCCGACGAAATCGCCTACAACAACCACGACATCGACGATGGCCTGCGTTCGGGTTTGATTACCATCGAGCAACTACAAATGCTGGAAATTTTTGCCACGCATCATGCTCAAGTCACCCGCCGCTATCGCAACCTCGACCGTAAACGCGTCATTGCCGAAACGATACGGGCCATGATCAACACGCTGATCATTGACCTGACCGACACCACCCTGGCCAATATCGAACAGCACCAGCCCGACAGCCCCGATGCCGTCAGGCGCTGCCCGCCGCTGGCGGCATTTTCGCCGCCCGTACGGGCCCAGGCCGACGCCCTGAAGCGTTTCTTGCTTGAAAATTTGTACCGGCACCACCAGGTGATGCGCATGACGACCAAGGCACGACGCATTGTGCGCGAACTGTTCACAGCCTACTTGAACGAGCCCCGGTTATTGTCAAAAGAGTACCGGCGCGACAACGACGCCGAGCAGGCCCGCGCAATTGCCGACTATATTGCCGGCATGACGGACCGCTACGCCATAAAAGAGCACCGCGAACTGTTCCAGATGAACGGCGCGCAGGTGTAAGCCAACAGGCGGTGCCAGGCGCCTATCGCGGCAACCACAGACGCAATAACACCCAGCCAGGCAAAAGCGCCCATCCCGGGTCTTAATCAAATACGTCAGACTATTTATTTGCGGCTAATGCCCGCTGCAGCACTACCGCAAAATCGGTGGCTTTCATGAAACCCACCACACGCTCGTCGGCCAAATGCTGGCCATTCGCCTTGAAAAACATAATGCCGGGCGGCCCGAACAAACTGAAGCGACGCAGCAGGGCACGATCGTCATCGGTATTTTTGGTGACGTCGGCCTGAACCAGCACAAACTGTTGCATCAATTGGGCAACTGTGGGGTCGGTAAAAGTAAAGCGCTCCATTTCGATGCACGACACGCACCAGTCAGCGTAAAAATCGAGCAGCACCGGGCGATTACTATTGGCCAACAAATGGTCGAGCTCTTGTACCGAAGCCACCTTGACGAACTGCGATTTAATATTTGCTGATGCTGACCCTGCCGGCACAAGGCCATTCGACGCCGCGCTGCCAGATGCCGGCAAACCGCCTGCCAAACCAGCGCTTGTCGCCTGCCCAGACGACTGAAGCGCCACAAGGCCAGACAATGGCTGAAGTACGCTGTAGGTACCGCCGGCCACGCCCACCAGCATCAAGACAGCCCAAACCGCCAGCACGGCACCGCACGCCTTGCGCAAGTATGCCCAGACACCCGCGTCAACCCGACGGAACATACCCAGCATAATAGCCGTCCACATCGCCAGAATGATCCAACCCGCAACCATCACACTATCGGGCAACACGGGATTGAGCATCCACCACGCCGTCGCCAGCAGCATCACCCCAAACGCTTGGCGCACACCTTCCATCCAGGGCCCGGCTTTGGGTAGCAGGGCACCGGAGCCCGCACCCAATACCAACAACAACAGACCTTGCCCCCAAGCCAGGGCAAACAGAGCACTGCCGCCCAACACCCAATCGCCCGTTTGCGAGATAAACAGCAATACGCCGGCCAACGGGGCCGCTACGCACGGCCCGACAATAAGCGCCGAGAGCAAGCCCATGACAAACGCGCCGCCGTAATGGCCACCGGGAATTTGCGACAGGCGCTGGCTGAGCGCCGACTGCCATTGCGAGGGCGCCTGAAAGTTATACACATTGAACATGGCCAGGGCCAGCAAGGCCAGCAAGAGGGCAAACACCGACAACACCCATGGCGTTTGCAGCCAGGCCGCCAGGCCCGCTCCAACCAGGCCCGCCGCCACGCCCATGGCGGTATATAACAGGGACACCCCCAGCAAATAAACAGCCGCCAGCGACAGGCCGCGCCAACGCCCCGGCGTAGCACCCGCGCCCTGGCTGCCGGCAATAACGGCCAGCACAATAGGCACCATGGGCAGCACGCAAGGCGTAAAGGTCAGCAACACGCCCAGCAACAGGGCCAGGGCAATAATCGTGATGGCATCGGCCTGAGCAAGATACCCGGCCAGGCCGACATCAGTGGCTCTGATGGCATCGGTAAACGATGTTTTGTCGGCAGGATTGACGATGGTCGACAACGGTTCGGGCACTGCATCTGTGGCGCCCGGCCCCGATACGGTATAGCCGTTTTCGCCCGGCGTGAGGGTAAGGGACTTGGTAATAGGCGGGTAGCACAGCCCGGCGTCGGCACACCCTTGGCTGGTGATGTCGAGCGTTTGAGCGCCCGTTGCCCCGGGTTTAAGCGACACCGCCAGCGTCACTTGCCGGTAGTAGACCTCGAGGTCTTCCCCGAAAGTTTCATCAAACTTCACCAACCCCGGAGGGAATGCCACAGCCCCAATCAAATCAGGATCGGGCTGACTGGCCAGCGCAAAACGCGTCCGGTACATGTAGTACTCGGGCGCAATTTTGTAATGTATGCGCAGCTCGTTCGGGCCGTTCATGGCCGCCGACATAACGAAGGCGACATCAGGATCAAGAAACTCTTCTTGTGCGTTTGCCGGGGCCATGACCATGTGGCCGATAGCCGCCAGCAACCCGATGACCAGCATTAAGATCCGGGCGTATAACCTGTACAACATGAGGTGTCCTGATGTTATGAGTCGATTGGGCGCGTTTGCGCACGCACCCAGTCAATATACGCTTCGTGGCCGCCGATGACGGGCAAAACCAGCACCTCAGGCACCTGGTAGGGGTGCAGCTCACGAATTTTTTCTATGACGTCGGGGACACGCGCCTGCGTTGTTTTTATGGTGAGGGGGATCTCTTCGGTGCCCTCGAGCACCCCTTGCCACATATACATGGACAACCCCGGCGCGCCAAGGTTCACACAGGCAGCCAAGCCGTCTTCCACCAGATAGTGGGCAATGCGCTTGGCCAGCAGGGTGTCGGGGGCGTTGGTAAGCATTACAACCAGGTCGGTACTCATGAGCGCTCGCTACGCGAGCCCGCGGGCTACGGGCAACGCCGTCAAGTTTAACTCAGGCCCATCAGGCCAGCCCGAGCTGGCCCAGTCACCAACAAAAAAGCCCCGCAGCTAATGCCGCGGGGCTTTGAACGAACAACGAACGCAGCGGGCTGTACCACGCTGTATCAGCCGCTATTTAGTTCATTTTGCACTCGGGAGCAAAAACGTCGTTGTGCTTTTCGAGCACTTTGCGGACAACTTTAGGTGCCAGCTCGCCCTTGTCGTTACGCACGATCTGAATCAGGTAGTAGTCCTGAATAGGATGGTGGTTGGTGTCGTAGGCGAAGTTACCGCGAACCGACTGGAATTCGGCTTTGCGCATGGCATCGCGGAAGGCGTCGGCTTTAGACATATCGCCACCGTTGGCTTTCAGGCCTGCGCCAATAGAGTTCGCGGTATCGTAGGCCAAAGCGGCGTAGTGGGTTGGGGTACGGCCATACTCAGCCTCGAACGCCTTGACGAAATCGGCATTACCGGGAACGTCGAGGCTAGGCGCCCACAATGCAACGGTATACAGGCCTTCGGCTGCGTCGCCAGTGGCTTTAAGCATACGCAAGTCCATCGAGAACACAGGCAGAACCATAGGAATGGTTTTGTTCAGACCGGAAGCGGCATATTGCTTGGCGAAGTTAATACCAAGACCACCAGGGTGGAACTGATAAATAGCATCGGGCTTCATGTCGCGGATACGCGCCATTTCGATGGAGAAGTCGGACTGGTCAAGCTTGGTATAGATTTCGGCCAGAACTTCGCCTTTGTACAAGCGCTTGAAGCCGGCGAGTGCGTCGCGACCCGCTTGGTAGTTAGGTGCAAGCAACACGACTTTTTTGTAGCCCAGTTCGTTTGCGGCAGCACCACCGGCAGCGTGAACCGCCGAGTTTTCGAACGAAGTGACGAAATAGTTTTTATCGCAACGCGAGCCGGCGAAAGGCGATGGGCCCGCGTTGGGGCTCACGAAGAAGCCGCCTGCCCCGGTAATAGAGGGCACGATTGCAGTCGATACATTAGAGAAAATAGGGCCTGAGAACAGACGAATACCGTCAGCCACCATACGATCGACGATTTGCTTGCCGTTGGCCGGCTTGAGGCCGTCGTCTTCAGCGATAACATTAACGGCCACACCACCCAGCTTGCCGCCGCCTTGCTTGACTGCAAGGTTAAAGCCGTCGCGAGCGTCTTCACCCAGGTAGCCCGCAGGGGTGCTAAGTGTGGTGATAAAACCAATACGGACTGGCTCTTGTGCCTGGGCAGACGCGCCCAGCGCCATCATGGCCGAGGCCACACAACCTAATGCAAGTTTTTTCAGCATGTACTACTCCTTTGAAATTAATTTCAGTGAAGGGCGGCAAATTGTTATTGATGAAAATATGCCACCCGTTCCATTCAATCTGAAACACCTGTGAAGCTTATTGGTTTTTATTTCTGACCACAACATGAATGGGGCAGGGTTTTCCCCGGATTCTTTAAAAAAAGTTGAAACTTGAACTACTTTTTAATAAAAAAACCCCGCTGCTTGTGGCAACGGGGTTTTAAAAATCGGCAGAATCAGAGCCCTGCCAGACTCGCATCAGCGCTTATTCAGCGTCTTCAGCCTGTTCGACTTCAGGACGATCGACCAGTTCCATGTAAGCCATGGGGGCGTTGTCACCCTGACGGAAACCCATTTTAAGAACACGGGTGTAACCACCGTTGCGCTCTTTGTAGCGGGGACCGATTTCGGCGAAAAGTTTGACGACGGCGTCGCGGTCACGCAGGCGAGCAAACGCAAGACGCTTGTTGGCCAGTGTGGGCTCTTTACCCAGAGTAATCAGGGGTTCGATAACGCGGCGCAATTCTTTGGCTTTGGGCAACGTGGTTTTGATGGCTTCGTGAGTAATCAGCGAAACGGCCATGTTGCGGAACATTGCCAAACGGTGGCTGCTGGTGCGGTTAAGTTTACGTAATCCACTACGGTGACGCATGATATTTCCTTTGAATCTTGTGGCCCTGCACCGGCATTACCAGTACGTGGCACGGTTGAACAGCTCTTCTATCGGTAGTTAACCCGCGGGCTGTTGGTAAAAAAGCCCGGCAAGCCCAATGCCTGCCGTGCAAAACGATGTGCCGGGTACGGCAGCCAACCTAAAACGGATGCCCGCCGTACCCGCCAGTATTAAGGACGCTCGAGACCCAGGGGCGGCCAGCTTTCCAGCTTCATGCCCAGTGTCAGGCCGCGTGCAGCCAATACTTCTTTGATTTCGTTAAGCGACTTACGACCCAGGTTAGGCGTTTTAAGCAGCTCGTTTTCGGTGCGCTGGATAAGATCACCGATGTAGTAAATGTTTTCAGCTTTAAGGCAGTTGGCCGAACGAACGGTAAGTTCGAGATCGTCGACGGGACGCAGCAATACGGGGTCGATCTGCTCTTTGCTACCGCGCGTACCGGTCGATTCGGTCGCGGCTTCGCCGGCGCCTTCAAGGGCGGCAAACACCGAGATCTGATCCATCAGCAAACGAGCCGACTGACGTACGGCTTCTTCAGGAGAAATGACGCCGTTAGTCTGGATGTCGAGGATCAACTTGTCGAGGTCGGTGCGCTGTTCAACACGGGCGCTTTCGACGGCATAGCTGACGCGACGAATAGGGCTGAACGATGCGTCGAGTACGATGCGACCAATGGTGTGCTGGCGGTCTTCGGACAGCGCGCGCACGTTACCGGGCACATAGCCGCGGCCTTGCTCAACCTTGATCTGCATCTCGAGGACGCCTTCTTCTGTCAGGTTGGCAATGACGTGGTCAGGATTGATGATTTCAACGTCGTGGGGCAGCTCGATGTCGCTGGCCAATACCGCACCGGCGCCTTGCTTACGCAGCGTCAGGGTGACTTCTTCGCGGTTGTGCAGCTTGAACACCACGCCTTTCAGGTTCAGCAGAATGTCGACGACGTCTTCGCGCACGCCGGGCAAGGTGGAGTATTCGTGCACGACACCGGTAATTTGTACTTCGGTAGGCGCGTAGCCAACCATGGAAGACAGCAAAATGCGGCGAAGGGCGTTACCCAGGGTGTGACCATAACCGCGCTCGAAGGGCTCCATGATGACTTTGGCGTGGTTCTTGCCAACGGATTCGACTTCGATAGAACGGGGTTTAAGCAAAGCTTGTGACGACATAAAGATTCCTTTTCAATACCCTCGGCTCGTTACACCGATAAGGCTGACGGACGTAGAAACGCCGGGTGCATTGAATATATGACACACGGCGGGGAATACACTGCAAAGCCCACTTTTCGGAAAAGACCAAAAAGTGGGCTGTTGTCTGAGACTGCAGACGGCAGATTAACGCGAATACAATTCAACAACCATTGACTCGTTAACGTCGCGAGCGACATCAGCGCGGTCAGGGGCTTGCTTGAATGTACCGGTCAATTTGTTGGCGTCGACTTCAACCCACTGGGGGAAACCGATACCAGCGGCCAGATCGAGTGCTTCGCGAATACGACCTTGCGATTTGGCTTTCTCACGAATAGTGATGACGTCGCCGGCTTTCACGATCATGGAAGCGATGTCGGCTGTACGGCCGTTCACTTCGATGGCGCGGTGGTTAACCAACTGACGTGCTTCAGCGCGTGTCGAGCCAAAGCCCATGCGGTATACCACGTTATCGAGGCGCGATTCCAACAACTGAATCAGGGTCTCGCCAGTGTTACCACGGCGACGCTCAGCCTCAGCGAAATACTTGCGGAATTGCTTCTCGAGAACGCCGTACATACGCTTGAGCTTTTGCTTTTCGCGCAGCTGCAGACCGTAGTCAGACGTACGGGCACCTGAAGTGCGGCCGTGTTGACCAGGCTTCGATTCGATCTTGCATTTGGAATCGAGCGAGCGACGGGCGCTTTTCAGAAAGAGGTCGGTACCCTCGCGACGCGAGAGTTTGCATTTAGGTCCAATGTAACGTGCCATGATGCTTCCTATTAAATGCGACGGCGCTTGGGCGGACGGCAGCCATTGTGCGGAACGGGTGTGATATCGGAGATGCTGGTGATCTTGATACCCAGAGCGTTCAGCGCGCGCACCGACGATTCACGACCAGGACCTGGGCCCTTGATACGGACTTCAAGGTTCTTGATGCCGTATTCGAGCGCGGTACGGCCTGCCGATTCGGCAGCGACCTGTGCGGCAAACGGGGTCGATTTACGCGAACCCTTAAAGCCGGCACCACCCGATGTCGCCCACGACAAGGCATTGCCTTGACGGTCGGTGATCGTGATGATTGTGTTGTTGAAAGAAGCGTGAACGTGCGCAATGCCGTCCGACACGACCTTCTTGATTTTTTTGCGTACGCGCGAAGCGCCGCTATTTGCTTTCGCCATCTTCTAGTCCTCGATTATTTCTTCAGGGAAGCAGCTGCGCGACGCGGCCCTTTACGGGTGCGTGCGTTGGTGCGGGTACGCTGACCACGCACTGGCAGACCACGCTTGTGGCGCAGGCCACGGTAGGTTCCCAGGTCGATCAGACGTTTGATAGAAAGTTGTACTTCACGACGCAGGTCGCCTTCGACCGTGAACGAGCCTACTTGTTCGCGAATGCGCTCGAGCTCTTCATCGGTGAGGTCTTTCACTTTTTTCGAGTGCTCGATGCCGGACGCGTCACAAATTTGACGGGCACGGGTCGGGCCAATACCGAAAATTGCGGTAAGACCGATTACGGCGTGTTTGTGCGGCGGAATGTTGATGCCAGCAATACGGGCCATGACTGTTCCTTGTTAAATCTGTTACGTTTCGGCTTTAGCCTTGACGCTGCTTGTGACGGGGATCGGTGCAGATAACACGTACCACGCCGTGACGTTTGATAACTTTGCAATTACGGCAAATTCGTTTTACCGATGCCATTACTTTCATGGTTGACTCCTAGTTTCCTTAAGCCGGGCCGCTTATTTAGAGCGGAATACAATTCTGGCACGCGACAGATCATAGGGCGTGAGCTCCACTGTGACCTTGTCACCCGGCAGAATCCGGATGTAATGCATGCGCATCTTGCCTGAAATATGGCCTAACACTACGTGACCGTTTTCGAGCTTGACACGAAAAGTTGCGTTGGGCAGGTTCTCGACTACTTCACCCTGCATCTGAATGACGTCATCTTTTGCCATTTTTTTTACCGCATAGGCAAACCCGCGCCCTTGAAGTTAGCCTTCTTGAGCAGCGAATCGTACTGGTGGGACATCATGTAGGACTGAACCTGAGCCATGAAATCCATCGTCACCACAACAATAATCAAGAGTGAAGTGCCGCCGAAGTAAAACGGAACATTCCAGCGCATCTGCATGAACTCGGGCAACAAGCACACGAGGGTAATGTAGATAGCACCAACCAGGGTAAGGCGCATCAGGATCTTGTCGATGTAACGCGCAGTTTGATCACCTGGACGGATACCTGGAATGAAGGCACCACTCTTTTTCAGGTTGTCTGCAGTCTCGCGGCTGTTGAACACCAGAGCCGTGTAGAAGAAGCAGAAGAAAATGATTAAAGCCGAGAACAGGGTAATGTAAAGCGGCTGCTGAGGCGACAGGGCTGCAGCCAGATCGCCCAACCAGCTCATGCTAGGGTTGGCCGAGAACCAGCTGGTTACCGTGGCGGGCAGCAAAATAAGCGACGAAGCGAAGATGGGAGGGATAACACCTGCCATATTCAACTTGAGCGGCAAATGCGAGCTTTGACCACCGTACACTTTATTGCCAACCTGACGCTTGGCGTAGTTGACCGTAATACGACGTTGTCCACGTTCGACGAAGACAACGAAGTAAGTTACGGCAACGGCCAGAACCAGGATGAACAAGGCCGACAGAATCGACATGGCGTCGGTACGTACCAGATCCATCAGACCCGACAATGCGCTGGGCAAGCCCGCCACAATACCGGCAAAAATCAGGATGGAAATACCGTTACCCAGACCGCGCTCGGTGATTTGCTCGCCCAGCCACATGACAAACATGGTGCCGGTAACTAGCGTTATCACTGCGGTAAAGCGAAATACCATACCCGGGTCGATGACCAAACCGGGCTGGGATTCGAGCGCAACCGCAATACCCACCGCTTGTACCAGCGCCAGAAGCACCGTTCCGTAGCGTGTGTATTGGGTAATCTTGCGACGACCTGCTTCGCCTTCTTTCTTGATGGCCTCGAGCGTAGGCACCACCGATGACATCAGCTGCATAATGATAGATGCAGAGATGTACGGCATGATCCCCAGTGCAAGCACCGAGAAACGTTCGAGGGCGCCACCCGAGAACATGTTGAACAAGCCCAAAATGCCGCCAGAGTTCGTCTGGAACATTTCGGCCAATGCGTCTGGGTTGATGCCCGGGACGGGTACATGCGTACCCAACCGGTAAACCACCAGGGCGAGCAACAAGAACACGATACGGCGTTTTAAGTCGCCGTAGCGCGGACCTGCTTTACTCTGTGCCTGAGCTTTAGCCACCCGTTACCCCTTTTATTCAGCCAGCGAACCGCCGGCCGCTTCGATAGCGGCACGAGCACCCGCTGTAGCCGAAACGCCCTTGAGTGTGACTTTGCGGGAGAGTTCACCCGACTTGATGACCTTGACGTAACGAACGCCTTGGCCAACCACACCGGCTTGCTTCAGAACCTGGACGTCGATGTCGTCGACGGGCAGATTTTGCAGCTCGGACAAACGGACTTCGGCGTGCAAGTGGCGACCCAGTGGCGTGAAGCCACGCTTGGGCAAACGACGGTACAAAGGCATTTGACCGCCTTCGAAGCCGACTTTATGGAAGCCGCCCGAACGCGATTTTTGACCTTTGTGACCACGACCACCTGTTTTACCCAGGCCCGAGCCAATGCCACGGCCTACGCGGCGCTTGGCATGCTTGCTACCAGGAGCAGGTTGCAACGTATTTAATTGTGTTTCTGACATCTCGATTCCTTTCAGGCTTCCGAGACAGTCACGAGGTAATCCACTTTGCGGATCATCCCACGGACCTCGGGGGTGTCAACCAGCACGCTGCTGCTGTTGACACGACGCAGGCCCAGGCCGCGAACGGTTTCGCGGTGAGACTGCTTGGTGCCAATAACCGAGCGCACGAGCGTTACTTTGATTTGTTTCTGTGTCGTCATGACTTACCCCAGAATTTCTTCAACCGACTTACCACGCTTGGCGGCGATGTCGGAAGGTGTCGAGCAGGCTTGCAGACCGTTCAACGTGGCGCGAACCAAGTTGTAAGGATTGCTGGAACCGAGGCTCTTGGCCACAACGTTGCGAACACCCATCACTTCGAAGATAGCGCGCATTGGGCCGCCGGCGATAACACCGGTACCTTCTGCCGCAGGCGAAATGAGAACGGTAGACGCACCGTGCTTACCTACTACGGTGTGGTGCAAAGTACCGTTTTTAAGCGGTACTTTGTGCAGACCACGACGGGCCTGTTCCATAGCCTTTTGAACGGCAACGGGAACTTCGCGGGCTTTGCCCTTGCCCATGCCGATGCGGCCATCGCCATCACCAACAACGGTCAGCGCAGCAAAGCTCATGGTGCGACCACCCTTTACCACTTTGCTGACGCGGTTGACCGCAATCATTTTTTCACGCAAGCCGTCGTCATTTTCTTTGTCGGCGGTATTCTTGCCTTGTGCTTTAGCCATTTGACAATTCCTTGCTTAGAATTTCAGGCCGGCTTCACGCGCGGCGTCGGCCAACGCTTTGACGCGGCCATGATAACGGAAGCCCGAGCGGTCGAAAGCAACTTGTTCAATACCAGCTGCTTTTGCTTTCTCGGCAACACGCTTGCCCACCAAAGTTGCGGCTTCGACGTTACCGCCGTTAGCCATTTCTTTGCGGACTTCTGGTTCGAGCGTCGAGGCGCTGACCAGAACGCGGTCACCTTCCGGCGAAATAATGTTGGCGTAAATGTGCGAGTTCGAACGGTGCACCGCCAGGCGATGTACGCGCAGCTCGGCGATTTTCCGGCGAGTGGCAACCGCACGACGCAAACGGGAGATTCTTTTGTCCATAATTCTTCCTTGCCTACGCGCTTATTTCTTCTTGGCTTCTTTGAGGATGACTGTTTCATCCGAGTAACGCACGCCTTTGCCCTTGTAGGGTTCGGGTTCGCGATACGCACGGATTTCAGCAGCTACCTGGCCAACGACTTGTTTGTTTGCACCTTTGACCACGATTTCAGTCGGGGTCGGGCATTCGACTTTAATGCCCTCGGGTACTTCGTAAACGATATCGTGCGAGAAACCGAGTTGCAGTTTGAGCGCAGCACCCTGAGCCTGAGCGCGGAAACCCACGCCAACCAGGTTCAGTTTACGCTCGAAGCCGGCGCTCACGCCGGTAACCATGTTGGCTACCAGGGCACGAACCGTACCCGACATTGCTTTGGCATGACGCGAGTCATTGGCCACTGCGAATGTCAGTTTGCCGTCTTCGAGTTCGACCTTGACGTCGCCGGTCAGGGCCTGGGACAGTGTGCCCAGAGGACCTTTGACAACGATCTGGTCGGGATTGATAGTTGTTTCAACGCCTTTAGGCAGTTGAACAGGATATTTTGCAATACGTGACATATGATTCCCCTTATGCTACGTAGCAAAGTACTTCGCCGCCAACGCCCGCAGCGCGTGCTTTGCGGTCGGTCATGACGCCACGGGGGGTCGAAACGATGGCAACGCCCAGGCCGTTCATGACTTGAGGAATTGCGCTGCGACCTTTATAGATACGCAGACCGGGGCGCGATACGCGCTCGATGCGTTCGATAACCGGGCGACCGGCGTAGTATTTAAGGCCAATTTCGAGAACAGGTTTAGCCTGCTCACCGGTGACCTGGAAACTGTCGATGTAGCCTTCGTCTTTCAGCACGGCAGCAATAGCTACCTTCAGCTTCGAGGAGGGCATGGTTACCGACGTTTTGTTGACCATTTGTGCGTTACGAACGCGGGTCAACATGTCGGCGATGGGATCGCTCATGCTCATGGTGTTTTCTCCTACCAGCTAGCTTTAGTCATGCCAGGCACTTCGCCACGCAACGCCATTTCGCGCAGCTTGTGACGGGTGAGCCCGAACTTGGCAAAAACACCGCGAGGACGGCCAGTAACAACGCAACGGTTGCGCTGACGGCTCGGGCTCGAGTTACGAGGAAGTTTTTGCAGTTGCAAACGTGCCTGATAGCGCTCTTCGTCAGTTTTCGACTGGTCGTCGATAATGGCTTTGAGTGCTGCACGCTTGGCAGCGAATTTTTCGGCCAGCTTGGCGCGTTTAATGTCGCGATTAATCAGTGAAAGTTTAGCCACGTCATCGCCCCTTAATTGCGGAACGGGAAGCTGAAGGCTGTAAGCAGCGCTTTGGCTTCGTCGTCAGTCTGGGCAGTAGTAGTGATGCTGATGTTCAGACCACGAACTGCGTCGATTTTGTCGTATTCGATTTCGGGGAAAATGATTTGCTCTTTCACCCCAACGTTGTAGTTACCCCGGCCGTCGAAGGCGCGACCCGAAATACCACGGAAGTCGCGTACGCGCGGCAGAGCCACGGTAACCAGACGATCGAGGAATTCGTACATGCGCTGACCACGCAGGGTGACCATGCAACCAATGGGGTAGTTTTCACGGATTTTGAAGCCCGCGATAGCCTTACGTGTTTTGGTGACAACAGGCTTTTGACCGGCGATCTTGGTGAGATCGGCAACAGCGTTTTCAATAACCTTTTTGTCGGCCACAGCTTCGGATACACCCATGTTCAGGGTGATCTTGGTGATGCGCGGCACTTCCATGACACTTTTGTAGCCAAATTTGGCCTGCAGGTCGGCTACGACCTTGCTACGGTAGAACTCTTGTAAACGAGCCATTTTGTCGCCCCTTACGCTTTAGCGCCAACGACAGCGCCGCTGGAACGAAAAATACGAACTTTGCGGCCATCGACTTCTTTGATACCCACGCGATCGGCTTTACCGGTCTCGGGGTTGTACAACGCGACATTCGAGATATGAATGGGCATTGTTTTGTCGATGATGCCACCCTGCGAACCCGCCATAGGGTTGGGTTTGACGTGTTTTTTAACAACGTTGATGCCTTCGACCAGAACGTGGTCGGCATCGACGCGCTGCAGCACGGTGCCGCGGCGCTTTTTGTCGCGACCGGTCAACACAATGACTTCGTCGCCTTTACGGATCTTTTCCATTGTCGCTCCTTACAGCACTTCTGGGGCCAAGGACACGATCTTCATGAACTTCTCTGTACGCAGTTCGCGCGTAACAGGTCCGAAGATACGGGTGCCGATGGGTTCCAGTTTGGCATTGAGCAAAACTGCGGCGTTACCGCCGAACTTGATCAACGAGCCGTCTTTACGGCGTACGCCTTTGGCAGTGCGAACTACCACAGCGTTGTAAATTTCGCCTTTTTTGACGCGTCCGCGCGGTGCGGCTTCTTTGACGCTAACTTTGATAACGTCGCCGATAGCGGCATAACGGCGCTTGGAGCCGCCCAACACTTTAATGCACATGACAGAGCGTGCACCTGTGTTATCGGCCACGTCCAGCGTGGTCTGCATTTGTATCATGATTTTTCCTGTGCCAACTTAGCCAAGCCTGCCTTACCAACCATTGGTAAACCGCCTGACCAGTTTTGGTCCCGTCAGGCTTGTTGCCAAGCCCTGGGTTGAAATCTGCCTAAATTGCCAAAGCTACCGGTTATTGCCATTTACCGTTTAAGGTAAACACCCAATTTCGCAGGCAGCTTTAGCCTGGTACTACTTTATGGGGGTTTGCCGGCCATTAGCCAGCAAGTTCTCTAGTATATGGCGCCTTGCTAATTAAAGCAAGACGTTTTATACGCAAGGTATTGATTCCAGCCTAAATTTGCAACATCACGTCATTTTGCGGGGAAGTATCTTTACGATGCACATCGACCGCCAGCAACGCGCCGCTTACCGGACAATACCATTCGGTCATGGCCAGATCGGCGTGCAAGTTAATACACGCCTGGGCCGGTGCATTTTCATGCCTGCGCGAAACCGCCCCCGATCGCCAGGCGGTAGAGCCGCTGCACAGAATGTGGTTGGCAGGCGACACGACATGAATGCCACGATGATCTTTAAGTATGCGCAGGCTATCGGTAAGCCGCCCAACCTCAACGGCATCGCTGTCGGGCGCTACCAGCGCAGCAGGGCCGGTTTGCTCGACCTCTGCATCATGCCTTTCGACCCAACACCCACAGGCGGCTATCAGCAAACGGCTCTTGTTCGCGACACGCCAATCGTCACAGGCGCACGCGAGCAAGGTCTTACGCCTGACATCCCGCTGACGTTCAATGACCTGGATGCGCATCGATTGATCATTCCGGGTCGCAGCGACCCGCTCAGGCAATATGTTGAACACAGCCTGACCCGCCGCGGCCTTCGGTTCAGACTGGCCGTCGAAACCGATACGCTGAATTTATGTCTGGAGTTTGCCCGAAAAGGATTGGGCCTGACGGTCTTGCCGGGTTGTGCCGTACAACCTCAGTGGATTGGCGAAGACATGGGGTGGGCGCTGCGTGAAGGACGTCGCCTGATCACGACCACGTTGGCCGAAAGTTTGAGCAATGGACGCTGGTATGGTGCCGAGCCCGCCGACCTCAGTCTGCGCGGGCCCGAAATTTAAAGCTTAGAAACGGCCGGACAACAGGCTGCCTGCATTTTCCACCTTACGGTCGAGGCCCAAGGCTTTGAGCATTTGATAAACCGTGCTGATGGCTGCGGTGGTTACCGGCAAGCCCAGGCTGTTTTCAACTTGCTGCACCGACTGGAACGACGGCATTTGCACGCAAGCCGACAATACGACCGCATCGGCGTTGGCGGTGTTAACGCGCTTGATATGCTCAGCCGGAGCCAGCGGGTTCTGACGGCCAACTTCGAGGTTGTCGGGGATTTCGAGCGAAACAGCGTCGAGCACTTCGATGCCTTCGCTTTCGATGTAGTCAACGACGAGCTGTGTCAGGGGTTTCATGTAGGGTGTCAGAATAGAGACCTTCTTGGCACCCATTGTGTGCAAACCTTCGACCAATGCGCCAGCGCTGGAAATAACGGGTGCAGGGTTGCCGTTATCGACAGTCACCTGATGCAAACGCTTTTCCGATTCGCGGTGGTAACCCTTGCCCATGCTCATGATGGCGACCAGGCAGGCATAACCCAGCACATCAACCTGCGCATCCGACAGCTCGAGCGCGCAACGGTCGGAGTCTTTGTCCATGGCGGCGAGTTCGTCTTTGGTCACTTTCTTCATGCGCATGCGGCTTGAGTGGAACGTGAAACGCTCTTCGGGGAACTGAGCCGCGCGGCTAAGCAACATGAGGGGGATCTCAGTTTCCATCGTGGTGTTGGAACTGGGGACGATTTGACCAATACGGTAGATACGAGACATAAAACACACCTTTTAAATGAGTTAGCGCTAAGATAGTCGCTGATTTCTTCGACTAAAACCAATACAAATTTCGTCTTGAGAGTCAGGTTTAGGCTATAGGCCCGCCCCGACCCCCACGCAAGGCCTTTGCACCTGGGCATGGAACTTCGACAACTTCGCTACTTTACGGCACTGGCCGAAGAGCTTAACTTTACGCGTGCCGCCGAACGCCTGCACATATCGCAGCCCCCGCTCAGCGCGCAAATTGCCCAGCTCGAGGCCGAGCTGGGCGTCAAGCTGTTCGAGCGCAACAGCCGCAAAGTTTCGCTCACCGACGCAGGCGTCGCCTTTCTGCGCGACGTCCGGGTTATCCAGGCACGACTGAAAGAAGCCACCCAGCGCGTACAAGATATCCATTCTGGGCTGGCCGGCCGCATCGAAATCGGCTTGTCAGGGTCGCATTTTTTAGGGCCATTGCCCCAGTGCATTGGTGAACTGGCGCACGCCTACCCGGACATCGATGTTGTGCTGAACGAAATGGCACCGAACGACCAACTGGACGCCCTGCGCGAACAGCGTATCGACATCAGCATCTCGAGGCAATACGTCGAAGACGACCTGCTGCGCAGCGAACCACTATGGCCCGACCCGTTGTGGGTTGCGCTACCGCAAGGCCATGCCTTGAGTGGGCAGACAGTGCTCCGGCTCGACCAACTGGCCGACGAGCGGTTCATCATGCTGCGCCGCGACACATCGAAATTTGCCCAGCAAATATACAACGCCTGCCTGGAGCGAGGCTTCACCCCCAACGTCATTCACGCCGTGTCCGAGGTTCCCGCCCAGCTCAGCCTGGTCAGCGCCGGGCTAGGGGTGGCTATCGTACCCGGCTCGACGCGGCGCTATCGGGCGCAAACCCTAAGCTTTTGCCCACTCGAAGACATCGGCATCCATACTCAGGTGCATGCCGTTGTTCGTAAAGCGCACCGAAAATCAGCCATCGATACCGTCTTGCGACAGCTTCAATCGTTCTCGTCTGCCTCGTGATAGCGGGTGACGTCGCGTATGCAGTCCAGCGCGCGCTCGATAGTATTAGGGAAGATTTCGTCATTTCGCCAATACATCGATACCGACCCAAAACCCTGCAACTCGACCGGCACAATACGAATCAGGTTTAAGCGCGACAACATTTGCGTAGACCGATGCGACGCCGTACCAATGACATCACTGTTGGTCAGCAGGGTAATGTTGGCGATGACGGAATTGGACTCAATGTAATTTCTGGGCAGCTTCCTGCCAGCCGACGCCAGAGCAGCCTCGAGGGCGTTGCGTACAGGCGTCTCCCGGGGCCAAACAATCCAGCGATAACGCTCAACATCTTCCCAACCGATCGACTTCTGGGCAAACAACGGGTGGCCGGGCCGGGCCACCAGATCGACCGGCTCGACATACAGCAACTCGCTGCTGATCTGACTATGATCATGCGCCTGCTTGCTGGTGCGTCCGATCAAGACATCGAGATCGCCTTGCGCCAGCAAAATAAGCAGGCGATCCATGGTGCCCTCGACCAAATCGACGCGCAGTTCAGGCATACGCTCGCCCATGCGCAAAATGGCCAATGGCGCAGCCACCGATGCCGCGGCCCCCGATGCCCCGATCACCACCCGACCCGACACCCCGTCACGCAAAGTCATCATGTCGACTGCGGCCCGATCCAGCTGCGAGAGCACACGCCGAGCGTGCTCGATCATCACCTGCCCGTGCGGCGTGGGCACCAGACCCCGGGCATGCCGCTCGAACAGTGTCAGACCCACGTCCTCTTCCAGCTCTTTGAGCCATTTGGACAAGCCCGGCTGTGTGGTGTTCAGCATTGTTGCCGAATGGCTGAGATTCCGGGTTTGCTCGAGGCTGAGCAAGTAGCGCAGATTGCGAAGCCGGATCCGGTCGGTCCAGTCTGTAGCCATGTCTTGTCCTGAAGTAGCGTGACCGGCTTGTCATCCCCGGTCAAAACGAATATAGTCTTCGAAAATTATGGTTATTTTATAAAATCCTAACCTCTGAGGGTCACACCATGAAATCATCAGCCCGCGAGAACAACAATTTCCGCGAAGACGTTCTCGGTCGTGCCAACGTCGAAGATACACCCGAACTGCTGGCTTACTACGACGAGCTCGAAAAAATGAATACTGCCGCCCTCTGGACGGTGGCCAATAAAATCGAACCCTGGTTCCCGCAATCAAGCTCGGTACCCGTACTGTGGCGCTTTAAAGAGCTGCGCGAACACGTCCTGAAATCGGTATCGTTGGTGTCGCCCGAAAAGGCCGGCCGCCGCGTAATTTATCTCGACAACCCGGGCCGCCGCGATGTTGCAGCTGCTGTAGGCTGGTTGTATTCGGGCCTGCAAGTCATGCACCCGGGCGAACTGGCCTCGGCACACGCTCACTCGGCCAGCGCGCTGCGCTTCATTATGGAAGGCAAGGGCGCTTTCACTATTGTTGACGGCCACAAAATGACCCTCGGCGCCAACGACTTTGTTCTGACGCCCAACGGCACGTGGCACGAGCATGGCGTCTCGGAAGACGGCACCGCCTGCATCTGGCAAGACGGCCTCGATATCCCCCTGATGAACGCGCTGGAAGCCAACTTCTACGCCGTCCACCCCGACTTGCAACAAGCCGTCACTTACCCTGTCGATGACAGCACCGCCACTTGGGCCAACCCCGGCCTGGTGCCCGCCAACGACAAATGGTCGCATGGCTACTCACCCTTGCTTAAATACGAGTGGGCACCGACCTACGAATCGTTAAGCCGTTACGCCAAAGTCACCGATGGCTCGCCTTTTGACGGCGTGCTGATGAATTACGTCAACCCCAAAACCGGCGGCCCGGTCATGCAAACCATTGGCGCCAGCATGCAAATGCTGCGTCCCGGCGAGCACACCAAAGCACACCGTCACACCGGCAGCTTCATTTATCAGGTAGCGAAGGGCCAGGGCTATTCCATCATTAACGGCAAACGCTTCGACTGGCAAGAACGCGACATTTTCTGCGTGCCGTCGTGGGCCATGCACGAGCATGCCAACGCCAGCAACAGCGAAGACGCCTGCCTGTTCTGCTTCAACGATATGCCGGTCATGAACTCGCTGGGCCTGTACCGCGAAGAAGCGCTCAAAGAAAACGACGGTCACCAAAAAATCATCGACTAACCTCTTACTCTGACTCACTCAAGGATTACTCATGCGTTTAGTTACTTATCGCCGCTCTGTCAACGAAGAAAGCCGCCTGGGCGCGCTGGTCGACAACCTGGTCATTGACCTGCAATGGCTGGGCGATGCCGCCGGCATCGACTTGCCCGCAGACATGCTCGACTTCATTGACTTGGGCCCCCAGGCTGTCAAAAGCGCCACCGAGCTGCTGAACACCTACCGCGAAGACTGGCCCGTCGGCGTGGCCATCCCCGTACAAAACGTCAAGCTGTTGGCACCTATCCCCCGCCCACGTAAAAACATCTTCGGTATCGGCCTGAACTACACCGAGCACGTCGCTGAGTCGGCAAAATCGCTCGACACGTCGCCCGATCTGCCCAAGCAGCCCGTCATTTTCTCGAAGCCGCCCACCACCGTCATTGGTAATGGCGACGCGATCGAGCACAACGCAAAAATCACTCAGCAAATGGACTGGGAATGCGAACTGGCCGCCATTATTGGTACACGCGCCAAGCGCGTCGAGCGCAAAGACGCGCTGCAGTATGTCTTTGGCTACAGCATCATGAACGACATCAGCGCACGCGATAACCGCCGCTCGGGTCAGTGGATCTACTCTAAAGGCCAAGACACCTACGCCCCGTTTGGTCCTTGCATCGTCACCGCCGACGAAATCGGCGACCCACAAAACCTGAAACTCTGGCTCACCGTCAACGGCGTCGAGAAACAGAACTCGAACACCGCTTACATGCTGTTCAAAGTCGACGAACTGATTGCCGACATCAGCCAGGGTATTACGCTTGAGCCCGGCGACATCATCGCTACAGGCACCCCCGCAGGTGTTGGCGCTGGCCGCACGCCCCAAGAATGGCTCTGGCCCGGCGACGTTGTCGAATGCCACATCGAAGGCATTGGCTCGCTGCGTAACCCTGTTGTTGCGGTGTAAGCCTTATGCTGAACTTACCTAAAACCAAGGTAGCGGCCGTTCAGGCCGCCCCGGTATTCCTGGATACCGACGCTACGGTCGAAAAAGTTTGCCAGCTGATTAAAGAAGCTGCCGACAATGGGGCCAAACTGGTCGCGTTCCCCGAGGTCTTCATTGCCGGTTACCCCTACTGGAACTGGTTCATGTCGCCCGTCGAGGGCAGCCCCTGGTTCGAAAAGCTGGTGCGTAGCGCCATCGAATTGCCCGGCCCTGAAATCCGTCGCGTTGCTCAAGCGGCTAAAGCCAATGGCGTGCACGTCGTCATCGGCTGCAACGAGCGCAACAAGAACGGTATCAGCACGCTGTACAACACGCTGGTATTCATTGGCCCCGACGGCAAAATTTTGGGTCGCCATCGCAAGCTGGTACCCACCTGGGCCGAGAAACTGACCTGGGCCAATGGCGACGGCAGTTCGCTCCGCGTATACGACACCGCCATCGGCAAAGTGGGCGGCTTGGCCTGCGGCGAAAACACCAACACGCTGGCGCGTTTCAGCTTGCTCGCACAAGGCGAAATGCTGCACATCGCCAGCTATATTTCGCTGCCGGTTGCACCGCCCGATTACGACATGTCCGAGGCCATCAAGGTTCGCGCCATGGCGCACTCGTTCGAGGGCAAGGTCTATACGATTGTGTCGTGCTCGACCGTATCCGAAGAAATCATCGACACATTCAAGGCTACGCACCCGCAAGCCGAAACGCTGCTTCGCCGCGAAAACAGCGCTTTTTCGGGCGTGATTGGCCCCGATGGTCGCGTGGTCGGACAGCCCCTGATCGACAAAGAAGGCATCGTCTACGCTGATGTCGACCTGTCAAAGTGCATTCAGCCTCGCCAAATGCACGATATCACCGGGCACTACAACCGCTTCGATGTCTTCGACCTGCGTGTTAACCGCCGGCCCCAGCAAGCTGCCCAATTCTTCGATACTGACAGCGCTGTCAACTTCGAAGATGACGACAGCGATGAAGCTGCCGACGAAAGCCGTTAATTGATGTCGGTATGAACGTCCTGACTGAACTGGCTTCGCTCGATACCAGTGTCACCGAGAAATCGGTGACACTGGCCGAGCAGGCCTACCGGGCGATCAAACGTGACATCGTCTCGGGGGCCTTGCCCCCGGGCTCGGCACTACGCCTTGAGTTTTTGAAAGGCCGATACCAGCTAAGCTTTTCGCCCCTGCGCGAAGCGCTAAACAGACTGCAAAGCGAACGACTTGTCGACGCGGCTGCCCTGAAAGGTTTTCGGGTGTCCCCCTTGTCGCTCAAAGAAATGCGTGACTCGATGAACACGCGCATTCTGATCGATTGCGAAGCACTGAAGCGCTCGATTGAACGCGGAACCGACGACTGGGAAACCCATGTCGTAGGTAGCCTGCATACGTTGTCGTTGGTAACCCGACGCCATAACAATGGCGAATTGGGCGAGACCTACTACGACCAGGTCGAACAACGCCACCTTGGCCTGCATCAGGCACTGATCAGCGCGTGCGATTCGCGTTGGCTGCTAGAGTTTTCTATGACGCTGTACGTTCAGACCGAACGCTACCGTCGTCCAATGTTGGTTGACCTGTACAAAAACAGCGCACCGCGCGATGTCTCTAAAGAGCACCGCGACCTGGTCGACGCCACACTTAGCCGCGACACATACGCCGCTACCCAATTGCTGACCCAGCATTACCAAAAAACGGCCGACCTCATCGAGGCTTCGCTAAGCAACGCCCCAACGCCGGCCAACAACAAAAAGGGCTGAACGCCTTTCGGCCCCAGCCCCTTTTTACAGCAGCGTATAAGCGCTTAAACGCTTAAACCCCCAGATACTGATTGACCAGATCGGGTTGCGCCATCAGCTCGTCGGAAGTGCCGTTCCAGACGATACGGCCTTTTTCGATGATGTGGTGACGATCGACCAGGTGGTGCATCTCTTTGAGGTTTTTGTCGATCAACAAAATGGTTTGGCCTTCGCGCTTTAGGCGGTTAAGGCAAGCCCAGATTTCTTGACGAATGACAGGGGCCAGGCCTTCGGTCGCCTCGTCAAGAATAAGCAAACGCGGGTTGGTCAACAACGCCCGGCCAATGGCCAGCATTTGCTGCTCGCCGCCCGACAACGTACGTGCCGACTGAGTGCGACGCTCGAACAACCGCGGGAACAATTCGTACACTGCTTCCAGCGTCCAGGGGCCCTGGGTATCGTTGCGCGACGTTGCGTACAGGTTTTCGTAGACGCTTAACGAGCCGAACACGTGACGCCCTTCGGGCACCAGACCGCAACCCAGGCGAGCGATACGGTGCGGACGATAGCCATTGATGACTTCGTCACCCAGGCGAATCGTACCCGCCCGCAAGGGCAACATGCCCATGATGGTACGCACCGTAGTGGTTTTACCCATGCCGTTACGGCCAATCAGCGACACGACGGTTTTATCGGGGATTTCAAGGTCCAGGCCAAACAAGACCTTGCTTTGACCATAGCCGGATTCAATTTTTTCAGCTTTTAGCATTATTCATTTCCCAGGTAGGCATCACGCACCTCGGGGTGCTCGCGGACTTCGTCTGGTGTCCCCGTGAAAATAGGATGACCATAGACCAATACCGTCACGCGGTCGGCCAATGCAAACACAATGTCCATGTCGTGTTCGACCAGCAACATGGCGTACTGGCCCTTAAGGCTGAGCAGGATGTCTTTCATGAGCATGGACTCTTCAGCCCCCAGGCCAGCCATGGGCTCGTCGAGCAACAGCACGGGTGCATTCAGAGACAACGCCACCGCCAGTTCGAGCTGACGTTTTTCGCCGTGAGCCAGNCGGGTGCATTCAGAGACAACGCCACCGCCAGTTCGAGCTGACGTTTTTCGCCGTGAGCCAGAGAGGACACGAGCTCGTTGGCCCGATGCGCCAAACCCACTTTTTCCAGGGCTTCGCGAGCGGGCTTGCGCAGGGACTCGTCTTTACGGGCGTTGCGCCACAAGCTGAACCGCTTGTTAGTACCTGCCTGCACCGCCATGGCCACGTTATCTTCGACAGTAAAGTCGTGATAAAGCTGGCTGATCTGGAACGAACGAGCCAGGCCCACTGCAGCGCGCTCGTGAGGCGGTACGCGGGTGATGTCTTTGCCGTCGAGCAGGATCTGACCCGAGTCGGGCATGATCTCACCGCTGATTTGGGAAATCAGGGTCGTTTTACCGGCCCCGTTAGGGCCGATCAATGCGTGAATTTCGTCGGCGTAAACCGTCAGGTTGACGTCATCGGTAGCCGCCAGTGCGCCAAAAGACTTGCGCAGGTTGCGGATTTCGAGTTTGGGTTGTTTATTAGTCATTATTGCGTCCTCCGACCAACCAGCCAAAGATGCCTCGGCGGCTAAAGAGAACCACCAAAATCAAAACCGGGCCCAAGAAAAGCATCCAGTTTTCGGTCCAGGCCGTCAACACTTGCTCGAGGCCCAGATATACGGCCGCACCGATAATGGGGCCAAAAATAGTACCCATACCACCCAGAATAATCATGGCCATGATTTCGCCTGACTTGAGCCAAGACGCCATATCGGGGCTGGCATACAGGGCATAGTTAGCCCACAACACACCGGCCAGGCCCGTACCCGCTGCAGAAATTACAAAGGCCGTGAGCTTGTAGCGCATCGGGGCGTAACCCAAGTTGATGTTACGGCGTTCGTTTTGCTTGAAACCGCGCAGCACCATACCGAAGGGCGAGTTGACGATACGACGGCACACCCAGACCCAGACAATCAGCATGGCCAAGCACAGGTAATAGAAGGTGACGTTGTCATCGATGTCGAGACCCGGGATGACATTACGGTTGGTGATGGACATACCATCATCGCCACCGTACTGAACCAGGCCGACGAGTACGAAGTACAGCATTTGTGCAAAAGCCAGCGTAATCATGATGAACTGGATGCCGCTAGTACGCAGCGACAACGCCCCCATGACCAGACCCACCAGCGCGGCAATGATCATGGCCAGCGGCCAGATGATGAGCGCGGAGTTGCTGCCGGCCCAGCCGAAAATGGTGTCGCCCATGTCCATATGGAAACCGATAATGCCGACCACATAGCCGCCAATACCAAAAAACGCCGCGTGGCCAAAGCTGACCAGCGCGCCATAACCCAGGATGAGGTCGAGACTGACTGCGGCCAAGGCATAGATGACAAAGCGTGTCACCATGCTGACCAGAAAGGTGTCGTCGCTGACGTTGGCGATCGGCGGCACCAGAAGAAGCAGGGCAAAAATTATGCCGACAATGATGTATTTACGGGTCATTATTATTTACCTTTGTGCGGGAACCAGCCCACGGGGTTTAACCAGCAGGACAATTGCCATAAGAATGTAAATACTGGCCGAGACCAGGCTGGAGCTGACCGAATCGCTATATTCGGGCGGCAAGATCTGGGACATCCAGATCGGGATATAAGCCCGCCCAAACGAATCGACCAAACCCACCAACAACGAACCCACCAATGCACCACGTACAGAACCTACGCCACCGACCACGATAACAACCAGGGTGGTGATGAGGATTTTTTCGCCCATACCGATTTCGATAGCCAGCAACGGGGCGCCCATGACGCCGGCAAAACCACCCAGGAAGGCACCTAGACCAAATACCAGCAGGAACAGGCGGCGGATATTAATACCCAAGGCATCGACGATTTCGGCATCGTCGGCACCGGCGCGCACCAGCATACCAACACGCGTGCGCGAAATAAGGAACCAGAGCCCAATCGCCACCAGCACGCCAGCGCCAATAAAGGCCAGACGCATGACCGGGTAATTTAAGCCGGGCAAAATTTGTACCGAACCTGACAGCAGGGGCGGAATGTCGACAAATGGCGGGCTACGGCCAAACACCAAGGTGACCAGCGCATTGGTGAAGAAAATCACACCGAGCGTGGCCAGCACCTGATCGAGGTGATCACGGTGATACAAACGGCTGATAATGAGCTTTTCAACGATAAGGCCATAGACCCCCGCGCTGAATACAGCTGCAATAATGGCTACGGTAAACGAGCCGGTAATGGCGACTGCCGAGGCCGCGCAAAATGCGCCCACCATATAGAACGAGCCATGCGCCAGATTCACGACATTCATGATGCCGAAAATCAGGGTCAGGCCCGCCGATAGCAGGAACAACAGGGCACTGTACTGCAGACCATTCATGGCCTGCTCTACGAACATATACATGGGAGCTTTCCGTTTGCGCCGACAACAAGCGAGCAGAACGCCCGAATGCAATCAGCTGGTCTTTGTGTTGGTTCTGCGAGCGCAGGGAGCTTAAAGAGGCAAGACCACAGAGATAGTAGCGAAAAACGAAATACGCCGGCGTCTCCAAGAACCCTTAAGTCTTTGTGCTAACAGTAGACTTCTTAAAATTTTCTCTACTTTAAACACAAATACTTTAACCTTCAAGCTTCTTGTAAGATTACCGGCGTATTTTTTACACTTTTTTTCAGTTCATCTGGCACTCAGCGACGTAAGGATCGGTGTGATCCTTGACGATGGTGTCGACAAATTTATAGTCGAGCTCGCCTTTTTCGTTGGGCTCGACACGCACCATGAACCAATCTTGAATCGGATGATGGTTAGCGCCAAACTTGAAGTTGCCACGCACGCTTTCGAAGTCTGCTTTAAGCAGTGCAGCACGGAACTCGTCAGCCTTGCCGGTGACATCGCCACCTACCGCTTTCAGGGCTGAAGCCATCAGGCGGCCCGTGTCGTAAGAGGTTGCGGCATACACGGTAGGACGACGGCCATATTCTTTCTGGAACGCTTCAACAAACTGCTTGCTGGCCGGGTTGTCCATGCTCGCTGTCCATTGGGTGGTCAGGTAAAAGCCCTTGCTGGCGTCGCCAGTGGCTTTGAGCATGCGGTCGTCCATTGAGTACAACGTCGTGACCATTTTGACTTTCTCGCCCAGACCAGAGTTGGCCCACTGCTTTGCAAAGTTGATGCCGGCGCCACCGGGCAAGAACTCAAATACGGCTTCAGGCTCGAGCGAGCGGATACGTGCCAGTTCGACCGAGAAGTCGGATTGATCAAGCTTCGTGTAGATTTCGGCAACGATTTCGCCTTTATAAACACGCTTGAAACCACTGAGGGCATCGCGGCCGGCCTGGTAGGCGGGGGCCATGATGACCATTTTCTTGATGCCCATGTTGTTAGCGGCAATGGCGGCACTGTCGCTATACGAATCGTTCTGGAAGGCCACCGAGAAATAGTTTTTCTCGCAACCCTTACCAGCAAATGTCGACGGACCCGCGTTCAGGCTGACGTAAAAACCACCCGACTTCATGACGGTAGGCACGACGGCAACCAGCACGTTCGAGAAGTTAATGCCGGTGAACAGGCGAACGCCGTCTTGCACCATTTTCTCGGCAATCTGCTTGCCCGAGCCCGGTTTGAGACCGTCGTCTTCGACGATGACATTGACAGGCACGCCACCCAGCTTGCCGCCTTCTTGCTTGACGGCCAACAAGAAGCCGTCGCGCTCATCTTCACCGATATAACCGGCAGGTGTCGACAAGGTCGTAATCAAGCCGATGTCGAGCGGCTTGTCGGCGGCGTGGGCCATAGCGGCGGTCAGCCCCAGGGCCATGCCCAAACCTACTTTTTTCAGCAGTTTCATTTAAATCTCCTCCCGAGATTGCAAGTGTTGAATCAATGCGGATGTTAGCGCGGCTCGAGACAATTGTCTTTACGCCAGCCATATAACCATTCGAGCTGTGTGTAAAACTGTTCTTGTGTTTTGCCTTTCCAGAGCAAATTACGCACTTGGCGCTCGACGCCTTTGGCATGATAAATGCGGCCCATTTCGCGAGTAGACCACACGACCCGGGCAGTACGCGGGATACGCACCGACTCGTACAGGCGGAACGCCGCATCGAGATCGCCTTCGGCTTTGGCAAAAGCTTCGCCCAGCGTAACTGCGTCTTCGATAGCCATGCACGCGCCCTGTGCCATGTATTGCGTCATAGGGTGGGCGGCATCACCCAACAGGGTACAGCGGCCATGGCCCCAAGCCTCGACAGGGTCGGCGTCGGCCGTGGCCCAACGACGCCAGGAAGTGGGGCGGTCGAGCATTTGGGCTGGGCGCGGATGAATGCCCTGGAAGTAAGACAAAACTTCTTCTTTACTACCTTCGCGAACGCCCCATTCTTCTTGGTCGCGGCTATGGAAAGTCACCACCAGGTTGTATTGCTTACCGGCGCGCAAGGGGTAGTGCACCAGGTGACAGCGTGGACCAGCCCAAAGTACAGGTGCATTGATTCGCAGGTCTTCGGGCATGTTGTCGCGCTCTACCACAGCGCGGTACACCACGTGACCGGTCACACGATGCTGGGCGCCAATGGTGCGCGCACGAATGACCGATTTCACCCCGTCGCAACCCACCACCGCATCGGCCTTATAGACCTCGCCTTTGGTGTCGGTTACTTCGACGCCATTGGGGCCAACTTTGACGTTTTCAACGTGCGTGGAGGTTTTGAACTTGATGAGCGGATTGTCTTGAACCGCCTCGAGAATTGACAGGTGGATGTCGGCGCGGTGAATCACGGCGTAGGGGTTGCCAAAGCGCTCGCGAAATTTCTCACCGGTTTCGATACGCACCACTTCAGTCGCGTCGATAGCGTCCATCATGGTGGTGTGATCAGTAAATACGGCGCGATTGCGCGCTGCCTGACCGACGCCCAAGGCGTCAAGCGCGGCAAAGGCGTTAGGGCCCAACTGAATACCGGCGCCAATTTCGCCAATCTGGTCGGCTTGTTCGAGCAGCAGGATTTCGAGACCTTGCCGCGAGAGCGACAGGGCTGCGGCCAGGCCACCGATCCCGCCCCCAACAATAATCACTTTCTGTTTCGCAGTGTTTGTCATGGTGTCCACCTTATGTAGAGACGTGACGAACCCCAGCCTATCGTTATCGGGCCGTCACGTACCTGACTGATTTTAAATAAAGATCAGGGTTGATAATCGGGTTGCTTTGCCGGCGCCGCTTGCTGAAACGCGGGTAAGGTATTGCAATGCTCGTAGACGGCCATCACCCGCTTGTAAGGGGTCAGGTCGCACTTCATGCGCAGCGCATTGGCCACTTGCGGCACCAGGCAGCAATCAGCCAGCGATACTTGCTCGTCAAAACAGAATTTTTGCGACCCGGCGCGCTCAAGCAGGGCTTCGAGCGATTTGAAGCCTTCGGCAATCCAGTGCGCATACCATGCGTTTTTCTGCTCTTCGGTCACGCCCAGCTCTTTGACCAGATACTTCAGGACACGAAGATTATTAAGCGGATGGATATCGCAGGAAATTAGATTGGCCAGCTCAAGCACACGAGCACGCTTGGCCGGGTCGGCCGGGATCAAGCGTGGCTCTGGGAACTTTGCGTCGAGGTAGTCGGCAATGGCCAGCGACTGACCCAGATGAAACCCGTTATCGTCAAGCATGGGTACGCTGGCGCTGGGGTTCTTCTGGACGTAATCGTCGTTTTTGTGCTCTAGCACACGGATATTGACGGGCACCTGATTAACCTGCGCCTGCTTGAGGCCCAGGATAATACGCACGCGATAAGACGCGGAGCTGTTGAAGAAGGTGTAGAGATCCATGGCCTTACACCACCTTAACCTGAATTGCCCCCAAACCTTCGACTTTACCGACCATCAGGTCGCCTTTGACGACCGCGCCCACGCCTTCGGGGGTACCAGTGTAAATGAGGTCGCCCTCTTCGAGGCGGAAGTACTTGGAAAGATAGGCAACGGTTTCGGCAACCGACCAGATGAGTTTGTCGATGCTGCTTTTTTGTTTGACCTGACCATTAACCTCAAGGGAGATTTCAGCCTTTTCGAGATGACCGGATTGCGCTACCGGGTGCAGCGGGCCAATTGGGCCGCTGTCGTCGAATGCTTTGCCCAGCTCCCAGGGGCGGCCCATTTCACGCATTTTCATTTGCAAGTCACGACGGGTCATGTCCAGACCGACCGCGTAGCCCCATACATGGCTAAGTGCGTCTTCGACGCTAATGTTGGAACCGCCCTTGCCAATAGCCGCGACCAATTCGATTTCGTAGTGGTAGTTGCTGGTTTCGGAAGGGTAAGGAATGGACAGCGTGTCGCCATACGCGACCGGACGGACAGAGTCGGCCGGCTTGCAGAAGAAGAAGGGCGGTTCGCGATCGGGATCGAAACCCATTTCGCGGGCGTGAGCGGCATAGTTGCGACCGACACAATACACACGGCGAACCGGGAACGTATCGGACGAGCCGACCACCGGGACGGCAACAATTTCGGGAGCTTTTACGACGTATGACATGGCAGTCTCTTTAATGTGGGTGCCACACCATTGCGGGCGGCAGACGTGTTTTAAATGGTTTTTTTAAATATACGTCTTTTACGCGCGCTTGGGGCTATTTTGGTATACGCGAAAAGATGAAATATTTTTATCAGGCATAACCAAAAAGAAT
Source organism: Pusillimonas sp. T2 (assembly GCF_002236805.1). Classification (GTDB taxonomy): domain Bacteria; phylum Pseudomonadota; class Gammaproteobacteria; order Burkholderiales; family Burkholderiaceae_B; genus Neopusillimonas. Next base: position 145,274 of record NZ_NIQA01000006.1, read on the forward strand.
ACCTTTAAGTTATGCCGACCCAACACGCCTGCCGTTACTGCTGAATTACCGATTACTGTTTGGATGACCGCACGGCAACTTCGACGTCACCAATGCCCTGCATCGTGACACGAATGGTGTCCCCCCCCACGACTGGGCCGACACCTTCAGGCGTGCCGGTGAACAGAATATCGCCGGGCTGCAGGGTGTAGAACGACGACGCATATTCGATAAGTTGCGGGATATTAAGGATCAGATCACGCGTATTGGCCTTCTGACGGGGCTCGCCGTTGACGGTCAACTCAAAGTCGAGCGCCGATGGGTCGGTCAATTCATCAGAAGTCACCATCCAGGGGCCGACAACGCTGTACGAGTCAATCGACTTACGCAGACTGCGCTCTTCGGGACCACGGGTAGTCATATCCAGGCCAATGCAATAGCCCGCCACATGATCGAGGGCGTTCGCCTGGCTGATGTTGCGGCCGGCCTTGCCAATGACCACTACAACTTCGGCCTCATGGTCGTTACGACGGTCGGGGTGCTCGATATCAACACCTGCGCTGACGCCAACCAAAGAACTGGTCGCTTTCAGGAACAGACCAATTTTCTGGATCTCGAGAATGGCGTTCTGGTGGTGAATCTGCTCGTCGGTACGCGCCTCTTCGAGGTGCTTCTTGTAATTGACCGGCGCAGCAACAATTTTGCCAGGGTTAGCTACCGGGCTCAGAAAGCTGACGCTGCTCACCGCATGAAATTCGGCGCTAGGCAAAAGGGCATCGATGCGCGCACGCACCTGGTCAAGATTGGCAATAAGCAAGTCGACGGTGGGTGCGGGGTAGCGGATTTCGGGAAGGACGTCGAGCGCGGCGGTGACGTCAAATACGCGGTCACCCTGGACCACACCCAGTCGGTTGTCATTAAAACGGCAGATTTTCAATTTGAGGCTCCGGTTAAATATTGCGCACCGCGTCGGGAACGGGGTAGCGGCGCGTATAAGGCCCCGCCTTGGCCACCTGGCCGGGCACATCGTGGCCGACAATTTCAGGCAGCAGGCGGGAAATTTCTAAAAGTCGGGTCAGGTCGACCCCAGTGTCATAGCCCATGGCATCAAGCATATGGACCATATCTTCGGTACACACATTGCCACTGGCCCCCGGCGCAAACGGACAACCGCCCAGTCCGCCCAAAGAAGCGTCGAAACGATCGACACCTGCCTGCAACGCGGCCAATACATTGGCCAGGCCCATCGCTCGGGTGTCATGAAAATGCGCAGTCAAGATCAGATCGGGCCAGCGCTGTTTTACCGTGTCGCACAACCGCGCAACCTGCGCCGGGTTGGCCACACCGGTGGTGTCACACAGGCTAACGGCCTGAATACCCATATCGGTATAGCGCTGCACCAGATCCAGCACCGTGGCTTCAGGGACCTCGCCATCGAACGGGCAACCAAAAGCCGTCGATAACGACGCGTTAATGGCAGCGCGGCCATCGATGTAGTCGACGACCTGTCGGAACTGTTCAAGCGACTGTGCCTGCGTCATACGCAAGTTGGCCAGGTTATGCGTGTGGCTGGCCGACATGAACAGATTGATTTCGTCGACATTGCAGGCCAGGGCACGCTCGCAACCTCGTACATTGGGTACCAACGCCGCGTAAATCACCCCATCGACCCGATCAATTTGCGACATCACCGCTTCGGCGTCCGCCAGGTTCGGAATAGCCTTTGGCGACGTAAACGATGTGACCTCAATCTTGGCCAACCCGGTGCGCGACAGGGCATTGATCAATTCAATTTTTTGCTCTGTCGGTATAAAACGAGGCTCAATCTGGAAGCCGTCGCGTACGGATACTTCTTGTATGTACAGTTTTTTGCGTGATGAAGTGCTCATGGTCAACCTTTGTGTTTAGCGGCAGCGCAGGCCGACTTGCGCGATATGCCGGCTAGCCTGCCTGGGACGCGAATCAAGCCAGCCCCGCTTCGCGCATCTGCGCATACTGTTCCGGAGTGACGCCAATACGCGCCAGCACTTCTTCAGTGTGCGCCCCTAGCTCAGGCCCTAACCAACGCGTCTGGCCCGGTGTTTCGCTAAGCTTAGGCACAATACCTGGCAAATCTACGGCCTGGCCATCAGGCAGCTCGAACGACTGGATCATGTCGCGTGCACGGTAATGCGCATCTTCGTAGATGTCTTTTGCCGTGTAAATGCGACCACAGGGCACCGAGGCCGCATCCAAAGTTTCAAGAATATGATCAAGCGTATGCTGCGCCGTCCAAGCCGCAATCACCCCATCAATCATTTCCGTTTGCTTGGCACGACCGTCGTTCTGCGCCAGCGCGGGGTCTTCGGCTAAATCGGGACGACCAATGGCGGCCATCAGGCGCTTGAAGATACCATCACCGTTTCCGGCGATAGCCACATAACTGCCATCTTGGCACAGGTAAGTATTGGAGGGCACGATGCCCGGCAAGGCCGAGCCCGTACGCTCGCGAATATTTCCTCCAACGGAGTACTCAGGAATCAGGCTTTCCATAACGGCAAACACGGCTTCGTACAAAGCCACGTCGATCATTTGGCCTTTACCCCCGTTAACCTTGACATGATGCATGGCAATAAGGGCGCCCACGACGGCATACAACGACGCCAGCGTGTCGCCCAGGCTGACACCGGTACGCACCGGCGCACGGTCGGGGTAGCCTGTAACGTAGCGCAGGCCGCCCATACACTCGGCAATGGCTGCAAAGCCTGGCTTTTGGCTGGCCGGGCCGGTTTGGCCATAGCCCGAAATGCGCACCATGATCAGCGAAGGATTAAGCGCATGTAAGGTCTCCCAGCCAAGCCCCCATTTCTCTAGGGTGCCGGGCCGAAAGTTCTCGATCACGACATCGGCTTCGGCCGCCAGCTTACGCACGATTTCCTGGGCTTCAGGATGCTTCAGGTCGAGCGTTACTGACTTCTTGTTTCGACTTTGGGTGTACCACCACAGCGAGGTACCCTTGTGTAACTTACGCCAGGTACGCAACGGGTCGCCCTTTCCGGGGGGCTCGATTTTAATGACCTCGGCACCAAACTGCGCCAGTAAGGTGCTGGCGTAAGGGCCGGCGATCAAGGCGCCCAGCTCAAGGACCTTAACGCCTTTAAGGGCGAGAGGCTGGGCTTCTGCTTGTGTCATGTCGTCTCCGGGAAGATATCCGGGGTTGCTGCTGTGCACCCCGGGACCAAAAGAATGGCGATGCCAGCATACGCTGCCAGAGCTATCGCTTTACAACATGGTGCCTTGTTATTTACCCTTGGTAAAGCAGTCATATCCGATAGCATCATCGCAAAATACGATGGTACGCTGAACCTGGCCGTTATGCTTGGACTCGATATTGCGCACCCGTTAACACCTGACTTTATTTTCATGACGATCGACCCCAAATCTTTAAAGCTGTTCGTGCAGGTCATGCAGGCCGGCACCATCGCTGCTGTTGCTCAGCGCGAACACATTGCCGCTGCCGCAATCAGTCGACGCATTGCCGACCTGGAAACCACTCTGGGCGTCGCTCTGGTCGAACGCAGCAACAAAGGCCTGCTGCCCACTGCGGCCGGCCAGGCACTGATCAACCGTTCGCATCGTGTGCTGAACGAGCTCGACGGCATCGCACTCCAGATGCACGAGTATGTATCGGGCGTTAAGGGGTACATCCGTATCCATGCCAATATGTCTGCGACCAACCAGTTTTTGCCTACCGAACTGCAACAGTTTCTGTCTTGCCACCCGAACGTGCGTATTGACCTGACCGAAGCGCTGAGCACCGAGATTGCGCAGTCGGTGGCCGACAACGCGGCAGACATCGGCATTCTGATTGCTGACGAAAGTACCATGCAGCCCGCCGGCGCAATGGTGGGCAAAACAGCGGGTATCGAATACTTGCCTTACCGCAACGATACCCTTGTCATCATTACCGCTCAGGATCATCCACTCTCCTCTTCCCACCGCGTGCGCTTTGCCCAAACGCTAGACTATGTATACGTTGGCCTGCCACAAGGCAGCCAGCTTAACCTTCAGTTAAGCCGTGCCGCGTTAGCCCTGGGACGGGCGTGGCAAAGCCGTTTTCAGGTGGCCAGCTACCATGCCTTATGCCTGATGGTCGAAGCCGACCTGGGAATAGGGCTTGTGCCGCTGCGTATCGCACAAACGCATGCCAAAGCACTGAACATTCGCCAGGTTCAGCTTGACGAACTTTGGGCCCGTCGTCAGTTGAATCTTTGCGTTCGCTCGATCGACACGCTGTCGCCCAGCGCCAAACTGCTGGTTCAACACATGACACAGTTCGTTACGGCAACCAGCCCACAAACGTCGTTATCATAAAACAAAATGAGCGCGCTCATTTTTATTTTTATTAGAAAAACTTGAATGGAGACTCCCATATGCGACGTTTAGCCATCGCGTGCCTTAGTGCGACCCTTTTCCTGGCCGCACCGGTCAGTGCCCAAAATAACGCCGAGCCCAAAGTGTTCCTTGAGTACACACAAACCGAACTCGACCGCAACTACAACCAGGCAGACTGGGCCGCCAATATCAAGCAACTGGTCCAACGCTACGACCTGCGCAGCGACGTGACACGTCAACGCCTGGGTGCCCCTGAGCGCTTCGCGTACGGAGATGACAAAGTCGAAGGGCTCGATTTATTCCGGGCCAAGGCCGACAACGCCCCTTTACATGTGTTCATCCATGGCGGCGCCTGGCGCGCTGGCAAAGCGTCAAACTACCACTTCCCAGCGGAAATGTTTGTCGACAACGGCATCAGCTACGCTTCTCTGGACTTTGGCAACGTGCAAGACATCGGCCTTGACGGCATGACAGCGCAACTGCGCAAGGCCATTGCCTGGATCTACAAGAATGCCGATAAGCTGGGCATAGACCCAGAAAAAATCTACATTTCAGGTCACTCATCTGGCGCCCACCTTGGCGGCGTCTTGCTAACGACCGATTGGTCGTCCCTGGGCGTACCGGCGAACGTCATCAAGGGGGCAACACTTATTTCGGGTATGTACGACCTGAAGCCCGTACGTATGTCGGCACGTTCTTCGTATGTACCGTTTACAGACGACATCGAAAATGCCATGAGCACTCAGCGCCATCTGGACAAAATCACCACGCCTGTAATTTTGGCCTATGGGTCGCTTGAAACTGATGAGTTCAAACGCCAGACTGCAGACTTCGCTAAAGCCATGCAAACCGCAGGCAAACCCGTCGAATTGATCAAGGCAGACTTGTTCAACCATTTCGAAATGATGGACGACTTCGGCAACCCCTACGGGCAAGTATCAGCGGCCGCCATCAAGCAAATCAAAAGTAAATAAGCCGCAAACCATACGCGCCAGGGCACGAACCCAGGCGTTACTGATATTTATGCGCACACATACGCGACAAAACAAAAAGCCCGGAGGCATTAGCCCCGGGCTTTTTGTTGTGATGTAAGTTGTACTGCAGAACACCCGCACAAAACGGGGCTCTGCAAGCCAAATTACACGATGCGTACAGCTTCGATCAGACGGGTGACTGTCCAGGCCTTGTTACGGCTGATAGGACGGCCTTCTGCGATCTCGACGGTGTCGCCTTCGTTGTACTGATTGGTTTCGTCGTGTGCCATGTATTTAGCAGAGCGGACAACGATTTTGCCGTATACAGGATGCTTAACGCGACGCTCTACGCGAACGACGACGCTTTTGTCCATCTTGTTGCTGACAACTTTACCGATCAGCGTACGTTGACGCTTGGTGGTGTTTTGAGTTTCGCTCATTTTACTTTCCTGCCTTCTCAGTCAGGACTGTGCGTACACGAGCGATGTCGCGGCGTACCTTACCCAACTGACTGGTGTTGGAGAGTTGCTGAGTGGCGCGTTGCATACGCAAACCAAATTGCGCCTTCAGCAGGCTCTCGAGCTCGGTCTGGAGCTCTTTGGAATCTTTAGAACGGAGTTCGCTGGCTTTCATGAGGTCTCCTTAAGCGCCGATACGACGAGAAACGAACGTCGTGGCAATTGGCAACTTAGCGGCGGCCAGGCGGAAAGCTTCACGTGCCAGCTCTTCACTGACACCTTCCATTTCGTAGATCACCTTGCCGGGTTGAATTTCTGCGACCCAGTATTCAGGATTACCTTTACCGTTACCCATACGAACTTCAGCAGGTTTCTGCGAAATTGGTTTGTCGGGGAAAACGCGAATCCAGATACGACCACCACGTTTGATGTGACGGTTGATCGCACGACGAGCAGACTCGATTTGGCGAGCGGTCAGACGGCCACGGCCTGTGGCTTTAAGACCGAACTCGCCGAACGACACTTGCGCACCGCGCGTAGCCAGACCAGTGTTACGGCCTTTCTGCTCTTTGCGGTATTTTCTGCGTGACGGTTGCAACATGTTTATTCTCCTTCAGCTGGTGCTGCCGCCGCAGCATCAGGCTTACGAGGTCCGCGACCGCGGCCACCCGCAGGACGACGGCCATCAGGACGGTCACCGCGAGGTGCACGACGTGGACGGCGCTCTTCATCGCGAGGCGCTGCGGTTTCAGGGGGCATTTCGCCGTTAGGCAGCATGTCACCCTTGTAGACCCATACTTTGATACCGATGATCCCGTAAGTCGTTGCCGCTTCGGAAGTGCCGTAGTCGATGTTGGCGCGCAGGGTGTGCAGAGGCACACGACCTTCGCGGTACCATTCGGTACGGGCAATTTCGATACCGTTCAAACGACCGGAGCTCATGATCTTGATGCCTTGGGCACCCAGACGCATTGCGTTCTGCATAGCGCGTTTCATGGCGCGGCGGAACTGAATACGCTTTTCGAGCTGTTGGGCGATCGAGTCAGCAATAAGCTGGGCATCGGTTTCGGGCTTGCGGATCTCTTCGATGTTGACGTGCACAGGCACGCCCATCAGACGCTGAAGATCGGCCTTCAAGCTTTCGATGTCTTCGCCGCGTTTGCCGATCACCACGCCCGGACGAGCCGAGTAAACAGTGATACGTGCATTCTTGGCGGGGCGCTCGATAACGACGCGACCAACCGAAGCGCTTTTCAGCTTTTTCTTGAGGTATTCGCGAACACGGATATCGTCGGCGAGCATGCCACCGAATGCCTTGTCGTCTGCATACCAGCGAGAAGTCCAGTTACGATTAACCGCGAGGCGGAACCCAATCGGGTGTACTTTTTGTCCCATTGCGACTCCTTAAGCGCCGACTTTGACCACAATGTGGCAAGTCTGCTTCTCGATACGGTTACCGCGGCCTTTCGCACGTGCGGAGAAACGCTTCATGGACTCGCCTTTGTCAACATAGATAGTGGTGACTTTCAGTTCGTCGATGTCGGCGCCGTCGTTGTGCTCGGCGTTGGCGATTGCGGACTCAAGGGCTTTCTTGAGAATGCCCGCGGCTTTCTTGGGGGTGAACGTCAGGATGTTCAGCGCCTGCGAAACCGATTTGCCACGGATCATGTCCGCAACCAAACGGGTTTTTTGCGCTGAAATGTGGACGCCACGGATAATTGCTGTAGTTTCCATCACTTACCTCTTGGACTTTTTGTCCGCTGCGTGGCCCTTGAATGTACGGGTCAGAGCGAACTCGCCGAGTTTGTGACCGACCATGTTCTCGTTGATGTAAACGGGAACGTGCTGGCGGCCATTGTGCACAGCAATCGTCAGCCCAATGAACTCGGGCAGGATGGTGGAACGGCGCGACCAGGTTTTGATCGGCTTTTTGTCTTTGCCTTCGACGGCGGCATCTACCTTTTTGATCAGGTGATCGTCGACGAATGGGCCTTTTTTAATCGAACGTGCCATTATGTACGCCCCTTACTTGCGCTTGCGACGCGAGACAATCATGTTGTCTGTGCGCTTGTTGCTTCGAGTGCGATAGCCCTTGGCCGGTGTACCCCATGGGCTGACCGGTTCACGACCTTCGCCAGTACGTCCTTCACCACCACCGTGCGGGTGATCGACCGGGTTCATGGCTACACCACGAACTGTAGGACGTACACCGCGCCAGCGCATGGCACCGGCTTTACCGATTTGACGCAAGCTGTGTTCTTCGTTACCCACTTCACCAATCGTTGCACGGCAATCGATGTGAACGCGGCGAACTTCGCCGGAGCGCAGACGCACCTGAGCGTAGACACCTTCGCGGGCCATCAGGACAGCCGACGCGCCGGCCGAACGTGCCAACTGGGCACCTTTGCCAGGCAACATTTCGATGCAGTGAATGGTGGAACCGACGGGGATATTGCGGATAGGCAATGTGTTACCCGTACGGATGGGAGCTTCTTTACCCGACAACAGTGTTGCACCGACTTCAAGACCGCGCGGGGCGATGATGTAGCGACGCTCGCCGTCGACATAGCACAACAGTGCGATGTGGGCGGTACGGTTGGGGTCGTACTCGAGACGTTCAACTTTGGCAGGAATGCCGTCTTTGTTGCGACGGAAGTCGACCAGACGGTAGTGCTGCTTGTGACCACCCCCACGGTGACGTACCGTGATGTGACCGTTGTTGTTACGACCGGAGCCGCGCTTTTTCTTTTCGAGCAGAGCTGCGAATGGTGCGCCTTTGTGCAGATCAGGCGAAACCACCTTGATCATGCCACGACGACCAGCCGAGGTCGGCTTGACTTTAACGAGTGCCATTTAGTTCACCTCCGTAAAGTCGAGTTCTTGACCTTCTTTGAGCGAAACATAAGCTTTGCGCTCGTTGCGGCGGCGACCGACGAAACGACCAAAGCGTTTTTGTTTGCCCTTTTGGTTCAGGACCTGAACGGAATCGACTTCGACTTTGAAGAGAAGCTCGACCGCAGCCTTGATTTCAGGCTTGGTAGCGTCAGCTACCACACGGAAAGCGATTTGCTGATTTTTTTCGGCGACGAAAGTGGACTTTTCGGTCACGATCGGGGCCAGGATAACTTGCAGTAAGCGTTCGGCGTTCATCCCAACATCTCCTCGAGTTGAGCGATAGCCGGCTTAGTGATCAACACATTTTTGTAGTGGATCAGCGAGAGCGGATCGGCATAACGCGGTTCGACAACAGCAACGTGAGGCAGGTTGCGAGTTGCGAGGTAAACGTTTTCGTCGAGTGTATCGGTGATGATAAGCACCGACTCAAGACCCATGCTTTTGAGCTTGTCGGCGGCAAGCTTGGTCTTGGGAGACTCGAGCTCGAAGCTTTCGACAACGGCGATGCGGTCTTCGCGAGCCAACTGCGAAAGGATCGCACGAATACCGGCGCGATACATTTTCTTGTTGACCTTTTGCGAGAAGTTCTCGTCGGGGGAGTTAGGGAATGCGCGACCACCTCCGCGCCAGATAGGCGAGGATGTCATACCGGCACGGGCACGACCTGTGCCTTTTTGGCGCCAGGGTTTTTTGGTGCTGTGCTTGACTTCGGCGCGGTCTTTCTGAGCGCGGTTGCCGCTACGTGCGTTAGCCTGGAAGGCTACGACGATTTGGTGAACCAGTGCTTCGTTGAAATCGCGACCAAACACGGTGTCGGGCGCTGCAAAAGTAGCGGACGACTGACCTTGATCATTCAGGAGCTTGAGTTCCATTGCTTACGCCCCTTTCTTGGCCGACATCTTGATGGCCGGACGAACGATAACGTCGGCATTTTTGTGGCCGGGCACAGCGCCCTTGACCAACAACAAGCCGCGTTCTGCGTCGACGCGAACGATGTCAAGATTTTGAACAGTGCGGGTTACGTCACCCATGTGACCAGCCATTTTCTTACCGGGGAAAATACGACCCGGATCTTGTGCCTGACCGATAGAACCAGGAACGCGGTGCGAACGGGAGTTACCGTGAGAAGCACGCTGCGAACTGAAGTTATGGCGCTTGATGGTACCGGCAAAGCCTTTACCAATTGTTGTGCCAGTGACGTCAACTTTTTGACCAGCTTCGAATACGCTTTCGACGGCCACAACTGCACCTGCCGTAAATTCGGCGGCCTTGGCTGGATCGAGACGGAATTCTTTGAGGATGCTACCGGCTTCGGCGCCGGCTTTTGCGTAATGGCCTGCAACAGGCTTAGTTACGCGAGTTGCACGGCGTGTACCGTATGCAACTTGAACGGCCGCATAGCCATCAACTTCAGGGGACTTGACCTGGGTGACGCGGTTGTTGGACACGTCCAGTACTGTTACCGGGATGGACTCGCCTTCCTCGGTAAAAATACGGGTCATGCCAACTTTGCGACCAACCAGCCCAAGCCGGTATGCGGCAGGCGTAGGTGTCGAGTTCGACATCATTTTCTCCATTCCCGACTACGATTGGTCGGGGCTAAATTACGTGAAAAAACCGCACAAAAGCTTGCACATAAAGCAATGCATTCAGCACGCGCCTTGTACGCAGTTTCACAATACTTGTTTAAACCAAGTGACGCTTTTTTGGTTAAGCCTTGCAATTTAACATGAAAACCCGATTTTTTGCAAATGTCACAATGGTTTATGCGCGACGGTCAGGTCGAAACGTTGGCATCGCGCCGCACATTTCTTTGCGCATGCGCTAAAGTGCAATCTCGGGCGCTGCATTTGCGCTGGTTCATACAATAACAACACGGAGTCAGACATGGCGACCTCTGCCAATCGCACCGCAATTCGTGGTGCTTATGTCACATTTACCGACAGCCCATTCAGTGCCGGCGACAGCGCGGCCATGCATTTCGAAGCCGACGGCCTGATTATCATCGACGATGGGGTCATTACATTTTCGGGCAACTACGCCGATGGCGCACACCTTGTTCACGGACACCCGGTCACCCACTACACCGATGCGGTTATTTTGCCCGGGTTTATCGATACCCATGTGCATTACCCCCAACTGCAAATCATAGGGGCCTATGGGGCGCAGCTTATCGATTGGTTGAACACCTATACCTTCGTCGCCGAGCAACAATATGCCAACCTGGACTACGCCCGCGAAGTATCGGATGTTTTTCTTGACGAGTTGACGCGCGCGGGCACCACGACGGCAGCCGTGTATTGCACCGCACACCCTAATTCAGTTACGGGTTTTTTCGAAGCCGCACAACGACGCAATATGCGCATGATTGCAGGCAAGGTTCTGATGGACCGCAATGCGCCTGAAGCGCTTTGCGATACTGCACAAAGCGGCTTCGATGACTCATTGGCGCTTATCAACACCTGGCACGGCAAAGGGAGACTGCATTACGCCATTACACCCCGCTTTGCGCCGACCAGTACCGAAGCACAACTTGAGGCGGCCGGCGCGCTTTGGAAAGCACGCCCCGACACGTATATGCAAACTCACGTGTCAGAAAGCCTCGACGAAGTCGCCTGGGTAAAGTCACTGTTCCCAGACCGCCAGAACTATCTCGATGTGTATGCTCATTACGGCCTGATTGGCCCGCGTGCAATCTTTGGCCACGCCATTCACCTTGAGCCTGCAGAATGGGATGTCATGGCCTCGAGCGGCTCCAGTATTTCTCATTGCCCGACATCCAATACATTTCTGGGCAGCGGCTTATTCGACTTTGAAAGGGCGTTTCAACCCAAGGCCCCACAGCAACCCGTCAGAACGGGACTGGCCAGCGACGTAGGCGGCGGCACCTCGTTGTCGATGTTGCGTTGCATGGGCGAGGCCTACAAGGTGGGACAACTGGGCGGGTATTCAGTTTCGGCCGCCAAAGCCTTTTACATGGCCACGCGCGGAGCGGCAAGGGCGCTCTACCTTGAGGACCGAATCGGGTCGATTGCAACCGGATTTGATGGGGACCTGGTGGTTCTTAATCGTAAATCGACGCCATTGCTGCAGTTCCGCGATAGTTACTGCAATTCGATTGAAGAGGTGTTGTTTGTACTGATGACATTGGGCGACGACCGTGCCACCCAGGCGGTGTACATTGCGGGCGACCTGGCCTATGTGGCCCCCGCCGACGTTGACTAACCTGACGCCGGTTTCGCTGTGGGGCCTTGCCCCGCAGCAGCAGTTTTACCCTAAGGCTGTTGCACCATCCCAAGCCAATTTCAAACCTGTCGAAAATAGAAAGAAATACATCAGCCTGAAGAATGCCACGGGGTTGATTTTGTCATGCAACCAAATTCCAAGCTTGACCCCGATAACCGCCAAAGGGGCCAATATCAGCGACGTCGCTAAATTAGTGGCATCGAGCAAGCCTAAAGCGGCATAGGGCACCAGCTTTACATAATTAACGATGGCAAAAAATATGGTCACTGTACCGACCATCAAGCGCTTGTCGAGCTGCTTGGGCAGCAAATACATCATCAGGGGCGGGGCGCCGGCGTGGGCCAGAAAGCTGGTAAACCCCGACACGCCCGCCCAGAATCCGCCCTGAATGCGATCGACCGCTTCGTTGACGCCCTTGTTGGGCTTGATGGTCCGCCAACGTTTACTCCAGTGATTCAGCGTGAACAGTATCGCCATCAAACCGAGCAAAAGCTTGAGGACAGCATCACTAACGTATTCGAAGGCAAGGTAGCCTGCTAACACACCAAGCAGTGCACCTGGAATCAGTCGCATCATCAATGATGTATTCCAGGTCGAGATCCATGCCTTCAACCCGGTAAGGTCCATGACGCATAAAATTGGCAGCATAATGCTGGCCGCCTGAACCGGCGATACCGTCAGGGCCATCAGCGGTACCGCCAACATGCCAAGCCCCCCGGCAAACCCGCCTTTGCCAATGCCGACGATAAGCACGCCGGGCACAGCCACCAAATAAAACCATGGGTCGGAAATTAACGACATGCCATTACCTGTTCTATAACGCTTTCCTGGCTTTTTTTGCACCCAGGGTCATGGTGAAAACATTTTGCCGATCGGCAAAATAAAAACGCCATGCTAGGCATGGCGTTTACGCTGAATACACAGCAACCGCTTTTACGACTTACTGCAGGGCGATTTCAACATCGACGCCGGCAGGCAGGTCGAGACGCATCAGAGCGTCGACGGTCTTGTCGGTAGGATCAACAATGTCCATCAGGCGCTGGTGCGTACGAATTTCCATTTGGTCGCGCGCGGTCTTGTTGACGTGAGGCGAGCTCAACAGATCGTAGCGACGAATACGCGTAGGCAGTGGTACGGGACCACGCACTACCGCACCCGTACGCTTGGCGGTTTCAACGATTTCAGCTGCCGACTGGTCGATCAGCTTGTAATCGAAGGCTTTCAAACGGATGCGGATTTTTTGGTTTTTCATGGAGATTCCTAAAGAACGATAAAGGTAAAGGGCAAAGGCCCCTTACCTTAATTTGAAGAGTTATTGCGCTAAATTAAGCAATAATTTTAGCAACGACACCGGCGCCGACGGTACGG
>NZ_NIQA01000007.1 GCF_002236805.1 Pusillimonas sp. T2
GTTGTACCAGGTGACGAACCGATGAACCCAGGCACGCGCTTGGTCAATATCAGCAAAGCGTCGACGCGGATACGCCGGGGTGTATTTCAAGGTTTTGAACAACGCTTCAGAATAAGGGTTGTCATTGCTGACCGACGGGCGGCTGAACGAAGGCACGACACCGAGTTTTTGAAGCGTTGCCAGCATCGTTGCCCCTTTCATCGGACTGCCATTGTCGGAATGCAGCACCAGTTGATCGCGGCGAACACCATGACGCAAGCAGGCTTTATCGATCAAGGTGGCTGCATGCATAGCCAACTCTTCGGTATGAATTTCCCAGCCGACGATCAAACGACTATAGACGTCAAGAATCAGATAGAGACGATAGAACTGTCCGCGCACGGCGCTAGGCAAGAAGGTGATATCCCAAGTCCAGACTTGATTGGGCGCAATAGCAAGCCAGGCTTTGGGCGCGGCTATAGGGCGCGGGGGTTGTGCTCGACCACGTCGGTTCAACTGGCCGTGGGCTTTGAGCACACGGTAAAAACTGGACTCCGACGCAATATAAATCCCTTGATCAGCCAGGCGAGGCACAATCTGCGAGGGTGGCAAGCTCTCATAATCAGCACTGTTGCACACGGCCAGTATCCGCGTCTTTTCCACTGGGGTCAGCGCATGGGGGTAGTCACGCGCGGTGGGCTGCTGTCGCCGATCGACCAACGTGTCGACGTTGCGCCAACGGCGCAAGGTCCGGCAGGTGATACCGACGACTTCGCAAGCCTTGTAGCACCGCGCGCCGGCAGTCACTGCTTCGTCAATCAGGGTGATGGCCATCTGTTTCATCTCAACCGGGATCAATCGTCCTCGTTGGCGCCCCAGATGGCCTGGGCTTTTTTTGAGAGCGTCAGTAGCGCGGCCGCTTCAGCCAGCGCTTTCTCCTTGCGTCGTAGTTCTTTTTCCAGCTGTTTGTATTTTTTGCGCTCGCTGGCCAGTACCGCCTTGGTGACCGGACCGGCCTGCACATCAGAAGACTCGAACGCTTCTTTCCAGGCGTCCAGTTGTTCAGGGTATAGCCCATGTTGACGGCAGTACTCGGAACGCTCGGCTTCGTTCATGGCAGCAGTTTGAATAATCGCCGCCAACTTGGCTTTGGCATCCCATTGATCAGGAAGAGATTTCTTTGCAGGCACCACAAATCCTTTGGCTTGAAACTGTCGCTTCCAAGCATACAACGTGGCTGCACAAATCCCGCTTTCATGGCTGATCTGCGTCACACTCTGGTTATTCGGTGGCATCATTTTCTTGACGATTTGAGCCTTCAGCTCGGCACTGTAGGATGGCATTTAAGCACTCCATCCGCCCCATTCAGTTTTAAAAAAGTGAAATCAAACGACCGGACAACTAGTGTGACAGAGGGGGCCGCTTGGGTATGATCTGTACATAACAGAACTTGTTGACGGCTTCAAAATGCGATTGCTTAATCGTGGCGCAGTTTTAATACTGCATGATGCCGTGAAAATCACAGACCAGACTGCGCTGCTCTCTGGCCATTGACACAAAGCGCCTGGTGGCAGCTTCAGTATCAACTATGCATTGAAAATGAGTCGTGACGTAATAATTAGGTCTCCAGTATCATCATATTAGTGAGTTCTGAATGAAGCCATTCCGATTCAAGAGTTTTGAGATCGTCACACACTCATTTGAAGAGCCTGTTGGCATTTGGTGGCCTAATGCGACCATTAAAGATTGCCGCAGTAGTTTGACGTCACCTGTTAGCCTACCAAACCCGTGCCGTTCGCGAGAGAGCGCCGATGAATTAGCTTTGCTACATGCAAAGCAACGGATTGTTCGTAGCGATCAAATGAAGGGCTTTTGACCTAAGCGTTTTCGATTTGAGTATGAAAATCTGCGAGGGCGCTAGCGACTCGGAGCACATCAACGCTTGGAATCTTGCGCTTCGGGACACTAAGCCCAACGCCTGGTCGCCAGATTAGAAGTAGAGGTAGCTCAAATCCTCCATGCAGCCAGGACTTTGCCGCCCCTTCAAGCCGCGGCAGCTAATCAGGCAATCAATACTGGCATGACTATTTCCGCGCCGCGGGGGGCGTTGAAGCTGCTCAGGAGCACAGTTTTGAAGGGGATTTCGAAGAACAGCAGCAATGCCGGCCTAGCCCAAAAATGTGATTAGACAGGGCGCTCTTGGTAATCTACAAGCTTGAGGATAAAGCCAAGCGCAGAATCGCTTTTTGCCATTACAGCATGTAGCTCAGTGTCATTAATGCTTGGATCTGGTTCATGGAGCCGGTTAAGGAGATCAATCATTTTTGTCAAGCTGCTGATATCTAACAACACGAACTCTCTTAACGGCGAGCATTCAAAGCCTCGACAGATGTATAGGCCTTGAGCTCGGCGTGTCGGCTTGTCATTATGTATCAGCCCTTGTTTCTTGTGTGTCGTGCGTTGAATCCACGCCAGAACGTCATCGCTCGGAGCAAGCCTGCGCAGGAGGTGGTTCCAAACCTCTCTGAGTGAAGTAAGCATATGACGCGCTTTATCGGGGCTGGATGAGCCCAGGGCGTGTTTGGCACCAAGATACGCCTTGCAGAGATCGGGGGCGACGGTCCGCAGGAGCTTGAGCGCTTCCGTCTCATCGCTCCCGTCGACTCGATCATGTACCTGCTGAATCTGGTCTGGGGGGCCATTTTGCTCGCTGATGGACTCTAGAATAGCGGCACTTAAATACAGTTCACGGGTTGCACCCGGAAGCACAAAATCTGGAAGTGGCCGCCCTGCCTTCGTCTGCGACTCAAGCAATGTCTTATGTGCGCTCGCGAGTTTTCCCAGTTGAGCGATGCAATCACCAAGCTCGGGATGCAACACACCAAGTGATTGCAGTCGACCGATGTTGATTCGCGCCAGGGATTCTTTGTACGCAGTCATGATTGGCGCAATCGCTGGCATAGATGCTTGAGCGTTAGCCGCGATATTCCGGGCCTGGGCTATCGAGGGTTGTCGGGCCCATTTCCCAATGGCCATAATAGAGGGATTCGCTACCTGCTCTGCCATGGCCTTCCAATGGTGAGCTTGCTCAGCGATTTGTTGCATCTTCCGTCCGATTTGAATCGCGGCCTGACTTGAACTCAGGGGATTTTTTTCAACATGATCGGATTTAGTCATCTCAGTCAGCGTTTTAATTTTATCGTTGTTGCTATCCTAAACTAAAGAAGATTTTTGGTTCTCACAAGGACACATTGGTTGGACGGTTAGATTGTAGAAATTTTCCCTTGCAGAACACGATTCAGGGCAATTGAGTTAGGCACTCTATCGCCTAGCAAACTTAAAACTTTGGCCTTTGTTGCCTCATCCAGCGCAGCTGATTGCTGTACGCGCTCAACGGCTTGGGGGCGAAACTTAGGCCAAAGTAGTGCTTCGAACAGATTTCTAGCGAAGGCGATTGCAAATAAAAACGTAATTATCAGAAGCATGAAGTAGCCCAGTCCCGCCATCCAGAGAATCCCCGGAGTGTTTGATAGGTACGCCCCCATGCCAGCGATAGCAGCAATAACAAGCATCGAAATTAACAGGTAGAAAGGAAGATGGATCATTTTTACGCTTCCGATCGCTAATGCCGTTGCTACGAGTACCAAAATTAGTGGAAGCAATCCAACAAGTAAAAATATCCAGTGCCCCGTGTCCTCTATGACAGCAGCTGCAAATCCGATACCTACCAATCCGCCAAACACCAGCGAGCCGATTAGACACCCTTGTCTGCGCGATAGATAATTAGGACAGAGGACAGGTGAAATCATTCCTAGATCTTCGACTACGTCTTGCACCGTGTCTTTGACGTTAATCTCTTGCTCTTTCGCTTTCATTTCCCCCCCCACTCGTCAACATTTGTTGCACTAATTGAATAGCGGCTCCTGAGCGGACATCAGCCCCGGTGAATCGCAAAACGCGCCAACCTAACTGAGAGGCATGGTTGTATTTTTCGCAATCATTTGTGAATCCTCGAGGCCGGACATGACGGCCTTGGCTTAATACGCCGCCTTCGATCTCGACTGCGATAAACAGTTGGGGCCATGCAAAATCAAAGCGCCACTTGCGCTTGGGATGAAAGCGAAATTCCGGGATTGGCGGGGGCAATTGCATTGCTTTGATGTGTTGTGCAAAGCGCGCCTCTAGCACGCTAGGACCCGCCGATAAAGAAGAGTTTGCGCGCCTAGGCATACGCTTAGCAGATTCTTGCCCCCCGATAAGCTGCCGATACTGTTGCGATGTCATTCGCATACTAACTCACCATTAATAGTACTTTTCCAATAATCAATCATAACTATAAAGTACAGCCGATTCTAGCTATTTCTATCTTCATACACGGTTACCTACCTTGCAATCTGACGTCCGCCACGAGCAAGCTGCTGCTAATAAAGCCGCTCAAAACCTTTAACTGCGCCAATTGCTTCGATAGCATTCTTGCTTATTTAAACAAACCAGAGGTGTTCCTATGGGCTGGATCTATCAAGATGGCTCACGCCAGAGTGTTTTAGATGACGTTCTAGTAAAAGTGCGTGCAGATGTGCGCATTGTTGATCAGGCCCGGATGGGCCACAACGAATGGCTTCTTGTCGCCGACCCAGCAGATTCGTCCAAACGTTGGATTACCCTGGTCATGATGAATAGAGTCGGCGCCCAGTGGGGCCACAAACTAATCTCGGAATCTCAGAGCCCGTCCAGCATTAACTGCCCAAGACGACTGTTGGACCAATCGACTGAGTTTCCTTGTGAGTGGCGAGAACATGCTTATCTTGAGCTTGAAAATATCGCTTTGGCAGGCAAAACACTCACGCCGGGGGCGCACCTTTCCTTTAATGGCTACGCCTATCGCCTAAACGGGAAGATTGCCACCAACTCCTGGAACGTCACTGAGCTTTCAAGCGGCAACACCTATAGCGCCAGTCAATATGCGCTAGCTCACGCCGTTCTCGACACATATAGGGTTCGCGCCAAATCGCTCTATGAGCAGCAATGCCAAGACAATCCACAGCGTTTTTTGCGACAGAACCGACTTTGGGGTGATTTTCATGGTCAGCCCTGGACGTTTGATCGCATGCCGCATTCCTTGCAAGCCTTTCTTGTGAATCAAGTGTTGCAGGAGCACGGGGCCACCCAGTTTAAGCGGTGCGCAACCATTGGTGCCGGCGTGTTCAACGAGCACAGTCCAAACTCTCTGCCTCAGGAGCCGCTCATGGCGTTTGGTGAGCAAATAGCCATGGATTGGGACGACGAACAGCCCGAGGCCCAGCCAGCGCCACGCATGCGCGGGTAACGGGCACAACGATTTAGGTTTTTTGAGTCTGTTCGATAGAGTAAATCAACACCCTCGAACACAGGACCAACCATCATGAACCAAACTAGCCTAATCGGACAAACCGTCGCACTGTATACGCGGCTGGTTAACTCCCCTGCACCTAATGCCAATTTACCCATCGAGCGCGGTCTGCTTATCTTGCTGCAGGCGCATGAGTCGATGCTGCCCGAGCTGGATCGTAACGACCGGGCGCAAGAGCGTTTCTTGAGCCTGTTTCGCTCTCACCAAGTCTCGCACGACAAAGGCGTTGATATGGCGATGCTCTGTCTGCTCATCTGCTCAGATTTGTTCTGGCAAGCTGCAGAGTTCGTCTGCGGGCGGCAACAGCAACCGCTTGTCGCGCAACAGCAAAAACCTATGGCGACAGGTCATGTTGACACGCCTGTCCGCCCCCTGGGCTGGGTGCACTGATATGGGAAGCACCTCAACAGCATTCTCGGCAGTCCTCCAATCGGGCGCTCTACCCGTGCAGCCGGCCAAGGAACAACCGTTTAAGGCATCGCGTGGCAAGTTGGTGGCCGTGCCTGGCGCAGTGCGCGAACAGGTTCTGCTCAAGGTCGCGTATTACACCGCCTTGGCCAACGCCCTATATCGGATTAACGTTCCTGTACCCACCTGCAGCTTTGACCTGCGCGGGCGCGCGTCGGGCATGGCCCATTACCGTGAGCATCACATTCGCTTTAATCCTGTGCTGTTGAACGAGAATACAGAGGCGTTCCTCGCCCAAACACCTGGCCACGAGGTAGCGCATCTGGTTACCCTCTTTTTGCACGCCCCCGGCCGCAAACGTCGCCCCTTTTCTTTGGCTCCCCATGGCCCGCAATGGCAAGAGGTCATGCGTGACTTTGGCCTGCAGCCGCGAGCGACCCACAATTTTGTTATCGATAACGCAACCATCAGCACGCGCTTGTTCGCCTACCGCTGCAGCTGTCCAGATAGGGTGTTCAAGTTTGGCCCGCGCAAGCATGCCAATGCCAAGCGAGCCAAATACTTTTGCCGCCAGTGCCTGGGGCAACTGCGCTTTGATGTGCAGATCAAATAGCGCCCACCAAATAAGGAAACGCCCCCATGACCGAACGCACCTCTGCCCATTACTCTTTGCGCGCGGATTCAATCAAAGGATGTGCGCCGTTCGTGTTGGTATTGGCATTCGCCGCATTTGTGCCAGGAGCCAGCTTTGCACAGTACCTGAGCCTGCCCAGGGGGGCAGGTATCGAACCGGTGAACAAAGATGGGCTGATGCTGGACTACCTGGACAGGGTTGAGCCTCGCAGCCTGCTCTCGCTTGCTCAGTCTGCCAGGTGCTCGGTACGTGCAAGCGCCCCCAGTACCGTGCTTTCTGATCGCATCGGGCCGGTTCACCTCATTGAGTACATGGTCACTCCTCCATGCTCACTTACTCGGGGTGGACCGGCTATTTCGGGCTTTGGTCAACTTCAAAGCCAATACGGCTCGCATCGCATGGGGTTTGTTTATGGTCCAGGTAAACGGGCTGCGCTGTTTGATCATATCGCTCGCTAAGAAAGCGCTTTTTTCTGGTTTTTGAATTTCATAACCGCCGGGTAAGATGAATTTGTACACACATCGTTTTGGAGACCCTCTAATGAAATTCACCACCCTGCGTTCGACTCTCTGCGCTCTTGTTCTGGCCGGGACAACCATCGCCCCCGTAACCGCGCAAACGATTGACCCCGACATTGCTGGATTCAAGCTTGGACTGGATGTCGAACAAGCACAGGCGAAGCTGACTGGGATCAACCCCGACTATCAAATCCGTGAGCTTCAAGACAATGGCAAGCTAGTGGGCTTGGTCGGACAGGTTTTAAATGAGAGGCGTCATACCGTCGATGCCATGTTCGTACTGGCCTCGCAAGACGGAAAAATCGCACAAATGACGCGATTTCAGCGACCGGAACAAGGTGAGGGATTTATGCTCAATGGGCTCAAAGAGCAATTGCTTGGAAAGTACGGCACGCAAATGACTGCTACCAAGGTGGCAAACATCCACACATTTCAATGGCAGCAAATGCGTCATGGCGCGTCCGCAGACCAGGCTATTAAGTGTCAAAATGGCTTGGGTAAAGTGCAGGCTGGCAATGCCCGGCTCATTTTCACCGAACAGTTCTTCCGTGAGTGTGGCCTGAAGGTGTTAGTTACCGCCATTGATGACGGGCAAGGGTTGGTTGAACAGTTCACCGTGCACATCTCGGACGATGGCAAACAAAGTGACGAGATTCGCGGCGAAGCTCAGGCCCAAGAAGACAAGGCAGCCAAAGAGCGTGAGCAGGCAAAATCGGGCAAGGCTAAGCTATAAGTCATCCACGCTGAGCCACACTCATGACAATACCAAGCGATATGGCCAACCGCGATATGTTCCTGGAGCAAGAGGCGCAGCTTCAACGCCTCTTAACCGAACACCCGCGATTGCAAGAAATTGAAGAAGCGTTAGATCGATTCGGTGCGTCGCACTACGACCGTCGCGACCAAGCTGAGCGTAACCATGCTCGCTTTCGAGTTCTGAAGCTGGTGCATGCGTTATATCGTGACCTGGGGGCGCTGCAAGAGCAGTTGCAAACTCAAGCAGTTGAGCTTCAAGCTCGAGAGACCGAATTGACTCGCCTGCGCCTCTTGTGTCAACAGCAGCTGCAACTACCTGACACCAAAGCAGACTGATTGGCCATGATTTCGGTTTTTTCCATTTGTTTGCTACCTTGGTCTCATGGATACCTGTAGCGCCATTACCCCAACCCGACCTGTAACCCATATACGAGGATCAGCATGGATACGTCCCACATAATTGTTCACATACCCAAGCACTATTCAGAGAACCAACGCGTGGCGATACACGGCGTCATAGAGCGTGCACAGAATGACCCGGACAACAGCTTCTTTGGATATACCTACGAGTTCAACGATCAAGCTATTGCACCCAATGTGGATAAAGTGATCGTGCACTCAGACCGCAATGACCAGGCTAACCTCATGCTGGCCACTGACATTACTTTGGCGGCCATGGCTGCTGCCGAACCGTTGGATCTGTAAACCTGCTGGGGCCACTATCATGCACCACGCTGTTCAGCTGCCAAGTCTATTCACGATTAAGCCCGCTGTGTATGCCAAGCGATCCACATTGCATTGGCCACGGCTGAGCTTTGAATACCAACCTTGGACAGCAAAGATTGGACTATGCGAACCTTTGCCAGAAGCCCTGCTGAGCCAATGGATAGCGTCCTCTCGATTTTCAGGCGCACGTCAGCGCATGCAATGGGTGATGGACAATCCTTCGGTCAAACGAATATGGCCCGAGTTCATATGCCTGGTGCAGACACTCTACGCTCAGAATCTGGTCGCAGTCATGGCCAAGGCCCAGCGTGCCGGCGCCGACTACAACACGATTAGCTACCATGCGGCCGGCTTTGAACGCGTTCACTTTGCTGTTGAGCCGATAAGCTGGGGCCCTAAAATCGACTTGCCTTACGAGAAGCAAGTCAGCGAGCATGATCGCGGCGCATTAGCACGCAAAAAGGGGCGAATATTGTCCTGGGGCGAACCCTTGCGATTTGCCCATGAGTTGCGAATACATTTCTATCGCAGCATAGAGCGCGCCTTCGAGCAACGCTGGTCAGCCATATTGCACAAAATATCGGCTCAAGATCGCAACGACCTGATTGACCTCATTCATTGCAGGCTGGTGGTCGAAGGACTGCATCCTGAACAAGTCCTTCGCAACCGAGACTACCTGAATCAAACTTACTTGAAGGCTAAAGCCGTTGGTGAACAAACGGCGCACTGATCCGGCTCAATGTCTTCATCGGCTTGTTTAAGCACGTCTTGATCATCAAGCAGCACGGGTTGCCAAAACCCTAGGTACCTATCACCGGTCATATCCACACCCCGAGGTTTGTATGGGGAAATTAGCCAATACTCCCTTTCGTAAAGCGCCAATTCAATGTTCTGGCCGTTGTGCCCCATGGGCACAGGACTTTGGCTAGTACGCGCATAATTGGCAATCATCACGTATCCCTGCAAATTTTGACTCGAGGGTGTCCGCTGCCTGCCTGAAGGCAAGACGCTTTCTTTCAATCGACGCTCGATCAATAACGCTTCTGGCCATGCCGACCATATACAACCGGCCATCGAGCCAGGCACTCGTTGGTGAGTCACCACGCCAATCGACTGGCCGCCAGTCACCGAATGTATTTCAAGTATCGTAGCTCCCTGTCCCTGGCCCCGACGTTCATTGGCCTGTTCGCGCAGGCGCTTCCAGGTCTGGCGATCAAACCGCGACAGCCTGCCTTGTGTTGAAGGCGCCGAGCTGACCGATTGGACTGGATCAAAGGTAAATCCTTGCTCCATGCTCACCCCCGTGGCCTGGAGAACGAGTAAGCTGGAGCCGAATCGTGGTCTTGGTCTGATGACGTGAAGTCATTTGCCGATGGATTTGCGCTCTGCGCCCTTTTAGCGGCTTGGGCTGCTACCGTCGGATCAAAGATAAATTGGGTAGCCACCGGATTTGAGGCCGTTACTGTGGCCTGTCCTGTTACCTGCGTCGACTCTTCTCTTTGGGCAACTGGATTTTGCTTGACCACCTCACGATTTGGAATCGGGCGTTGGGTCTGAAACAGCGCTGGTGCCTCAAAACTTGGGGGCGCACGATGGGTTACAGGCAAGCGCAATGGTTCGGGCTTGCCTTGCACGAAATCGTCCCTAGAGTCCTCACCCATGATCGGAAAGTCATCAATATCTTGCTCGCCATAAAGAAGCCGCTCAAGACGGGATGGTACCTTTACCGTAATTCCCGCAAATGGATTGTCATCCTCGACTGATACCGGTTGGACTCGGCTCCAAGGGCGTTGTGGGTCCATGACATAAGCTCCTAGAATTTGGGGGCGGACAAGGCACCGAATCCAAAACGATCGGTTTTAGTGTTGGGTTGCGAACTCGGTATACCTGCATGATCTTGATCGCGCTGCCCGATTGCGCGTTTGCGCTGGCTCCGATGTGCTTGCAACTCTTTGAGCCACTGCTGCATATCCGAACCCGGGTTCACAATGCCTTTGGCTCGGGTCAATGCCACATACAGCAAATTTGCTTCCTGCTCAGGGAAATCACCGTCAACCAGGCCAGCCAACCATTGTTCCGCCTGATCGCAAACAGCAAAGTCTTCGCCGATGCGCACCTGGTTGAACTCCAGGCCCTTAGCCCTGTGTGCGGTCGTCAGAATCAAATTGGCGTTGGACGCCTGACGCTGCTCATTGGCTTTGAGCTCCTGCACAATCTGCGGGATGGTTTCACCATAATCATCAATGAGCTTGACCATGATCAGCATTTCAGGATCACCACTTGCATGCGCAGCTTGTTCGTAATCGAACCAACTATCAAAGTTCTGACTGATGAAACGATCCTGTATTTCATGGTGTTTATGCACGGACAAGCGCCACACATCGAGCAACAGGTCAACGCGGTAACGCTCAATGCCACCGACCCAATGCACACCCTGGCCGTTCACCGCTACCGCCTGAGCAATCAGTCCAGCGTTAGTGCGCGCCAAGTAAGCATACTGTTGGCGGTGATCCCAAAGTTGATCTGCCCCCATGCCCTCCAACGCCAAGGAAGAATCTTTGAACTCTGACAGCACGAGATTGGCCAACGCCGCTGTCTTGGGGCCAAATCGCCAGGATTGGGTAAGTGGATAACGATACGCTGAGTCAGGCAGATTGCGCATGGCATTAATCGCGCCGCGAAACGCATAAATGGATTGGTGCTCATCGCCCAGATATAACAACCGCGATCCATGGCATTCGTGCTGGTAGCGAACCAGTTGCGCAGTCACAGCGTTCGCATCCTGCGCCTCGTCAAAAATCACCAGTTGTGCGCCCAGGTTCGGACGACTCATCACAAACCGCTTGAAGTAGGCGTCGTGTGGAATAGGCGTACCCGACCCCGGCGTCCACATCATTTGCCACAACCGTCTGGCAAAGCCTGTGCACCGCACCACCATATCGTGGTCAACGCCGAGTCGCTCCACAGCCGAGTAGCCATGCTTCAGAGGATCAAAATCCTCATCATCCGAAACGCAAAAATCATTGATGATCGCGCACACCGTAGCCGCAGCGCGGTAATTAGTCATATTCAGCGCATTGCGCACCGTGGTCGCATTCCAGCGATAGGTCACCCGTGCTCGCTGCTCACTGTTCAGTGAGGCGAACGCGATACTGTGCGGTGTTCTACTTTGCACGTGCGAACCGAAGCGCCGACGCCCTTCAGCGGCATTCTCCGTGTTAAATGCCAGATACAAGGTGCGGACATTCGGCCTGGCGTCTGTAAAACCAACGGCCGTTGAGGTCTTACCGGTGCCGGCCAACGCCATGCCCACGGTAATCTCGTGATCCGACTCAATGATTGTCCGTTGCTGATCAACGTAGTTGATACCCCGACGCGTTGCGTAATGCGGATCCAGCTGCGCTCGGCCAATTACCTGGGGGGCGATCTGCTGACTGACAGAACCCGTCGAAATCAGCGACTCGGTGTCCGACTGCCCAAATTTGAAACCCTGCGCTTGCGGGGGCTCTGGTTGCCCAGGTCGAACGGCTTGTTGTGTCGGCTTGGTAGGCAGCTCACTGGGGTCAAAGATAAAGTGCATAACAAAGTGCCTTGGCGAGTTCTGTATCAAGCACTTAGTATCCTCAATCGCTTACCCAAAATACAGGTTTTAGACCAGGATATTTGCACCCCTGCGTTTTGATCATGGCACGGCAGGACTCACTGCACCCGAAGTGTTCGCGCCCAGTGACTCACTTGCCACGCCCTGTGTTTGCGTAAGCGACTCTTGCTGCCCAGGCTTAAATTCGGCCGATGAACGGTGAGCCGCTTTCTTGCTCCCATAGTTTCCCATCACGCGTTTAGGCATACACCCCATCAGCTGCGCAACTTCAGCGGCACTGGCCACCTTCTTGGCATTAGCCGAAAACTGACCGCGCATCATGTACAACGTGAACACAGGCCCATTCGGCCCAAAGCAATCGACACACGCGCGTCGCAGAAAACGACGCCTTGCCTCATAAATTCGCGAAAACGGATCCCCGGCGTGCAGATGGGCCGCAATGTTACGAAGGTGGGCATCGACCGTTTCCCGGGCTGAGTCATGGACCGGCACCAGGCGGTATTCCACCTTGGGGAACTGTTCCAGCGTCTCTTCACTGAGCCCAGGAATGGTCGGCTTGTCCAAGTGGCGCTTGAGTGTTTTGACCCGAAGGTGGGTGCGTTGCGTATCAGCCCAGCGCGCGAATTCCCACTCAGCCGGCCTCAACCCAGTGGCCAACCCTGACAGCAGCCAGTCAATCATCTCGTCTGCAGCATCCGTGCCTCTGGCCCCAAGGAAGCGAAGCAGTCTCTCAAAGTCTCGACGCGGGAACGTGCGCTTGTGCAAGGATTTGTTGCTGTAAAGAGAAATACTTTGTCCGGGCTTGTTGCCTCGATAGCCATGTTTTGGCAGCCCATGCTGCAGCATCAAGCATGCCTGCTCCACTTCAGGATCGTTTGCGCGCAAGGCTCGAAAACAGAACAGAAGCGCCGAGCGATAGATAAGCACCGTCTTAGGGCGTAGCCGGTCATACCGATTGATCAGAAACTCAACCAGTTCCACAGGGCTTGGCTCCTCCACATGCGGGTTAGCCAACAAGAACTTCGAGCGCAGTGAACGCAGATGCCCCTCGTAAGTTATCCGTGTTTGCTCCGATATCTTGCGCGGGTGCGTTGGCGTATGCGCGGGCGTTTGACCAAGGCTTCTTGGCTCATCCCATGGTGTATCACCTGAGTCGCGGGTTGCAAACTCGGTTTCCGGTAATACGGTAGCCACGTCTGCTTTGATACTCTCGTGTTGGTGCCCGTGGTTGGGTTCAGCAGTACCCGACTCTATCGGGTCGAAGATGAATTGGTTCTGGGGATTGATCTGATCGCTTGAAACCACAGTGTTCTCCTACCTAAAACGGGACGCAAAGCACGGTTTAACCGGCAGGCACTGCGCACCCCATTCAAATTTTTAGCCGCCTCGTCTTGAATCACCACTACTGGGACAGGACATTCCTAAAACGGGACTCCAATCCATCCGATTTATAAACATCGATATGGGACAAATCTAAATTCAAGGTAATGGTGCCTACACGGAGACCGTAAATCTAGTTTTTGGAGAGCATTATTTTCGCGATTGCACTCAAGGGATCAAACGCTTTGCCATTTCGGCAAGCCAACACACCGATCATTGATGATCTCCCCTTGGTCTCACAGGCGCCATGAATCGCTTCGGCAACAGCTCCAGGCAAATATTCACATTCTTCTTGTCCCGACTAGGCCGGGTCGGCGGCCTGCAGACAGCCACACTCACGCTTCGCTCACGCTGAAAGCGGTACTTGAGTTCAATATTTCGCACTTTCTGTGGTCTGTTTGGTTCTTAATACACATTATGTGCAATTGCAATTTCAAACCCTTTTCCCCAAATGTGCATCGGGACATAAACAAACACGCCTTTGTGACAGACAGATCTTTCTTTTACTTTGTTTCTAAAGATAATTTCCTTTCATGATCAACTTGTGTGAATCCACGTCTGAGCGATCTTGACTAAATGCGCATTGGGACATTTACATCGACTTAATGGGACATTTTCTATCCGGGCATCCGCTCGTTGCTTCGTTCGAGCATTCATAATCAGCCCCTCAGGCAGGGGTACAAACTTGGTAGTCGGCTGGAAGCGACTTATGTCTCCTTGCCCTTTATGAAATAGCAACTATAGTTTGCGCACACCATAGGCAGCAACTACAATTGACACAGGATCGAACTCATTAAGACCAACCTTTTTCATCATTGGTTGACCGACCTACGCGGCCGCAAGGCCCGTGCAAAGATCGAAACACGCATTCGTAGGTTACGTCTTGGAAACCCAGGCGATGTGAAGCCCGTAGGAGAAGTGATCCCTGAAATGAGGATCGATTATGGCCCGGGCTATCGCGGGCATTTCACCCGATGCGGACCAGCAGCAGTGGGCCTCTTGTACGGTAGCGATAAGGGAAGCTAGGGCAGGGACATAGCCTTAGCAAAGGCCGTTGCAGCTCAATGAAAAGAGTAAAGATGATGGATGTAAGATTCAGTCGCTATGACACGGTGGACTATCTTAAGACCGAAGAAGATATTGTGGCCTACCTTGATGCTGTACTCGAGGAAGGCGAACCTGCACTGATTGCGGCTGCGCTGGGAGATGTGGCCCGCACTCGAAACTTTAGCCAGCTTGCCCGCGATGTGGGTATGAGCCGTCAGGGGCTAGATAAGGCGCTTTCTGGCCACGGCAACCCGAGCCTTTCAACGGTTGTGAAAGTTGCCCACGCGCTGGGTTTGCGGCTTTCATTTAAAGCTGCCCATTGAATGCACGCTAAAGTGGCGCATCATTGAGATCCAAAGTCACATGCAGTCGAATATTTTTCTCTGCTTGATCTTGCGCAATCTTGATTAGTTGACGTCCAGGCCTCAAGCATTTCCTGACCATCTGGTTGTGCCTAGATCTATTAAGGCAGACACCTGCCGCTACGTTGAAGTATTCAAACACGGACCCCAAAAGCCTTTCGACCGACATCGCCAGAAGTCCGCTTTACTTAAAAAAAGCCACCCAATAAAGTAGCGATTGATACATTAACAAAATACAATAGACTCAATTATTTAGCGCTCATTGCAGCCAGCTTATTTTGCAAGCGCGTCAACCACCAGGAGACTATCCGTGGATCTCATAGCAAAACAACTGCAGCGAGCCGCCTTGGCAACCATTGATCGCTCATCATCTGAAATTCGTCGCGGCGTCAGCGCCCTAGAAAGCGTTGCTAGCGTGGCGTATCACGAGAAATGGGGCGATAACGTCTGCTGGGTAACTGACCGTCTTAAAGGCCAAGCCCGAGATGGTGTTGAGTCACTTGAGCTGGCCGGAGCGGTTCCCAACCAAACGCAACAAGCCAACGCAAAGCTCTCAGAATTGATGGATGCTTGCTCTGTTGTGAAAGACTCCGCAGTTATTGGCTCGCCGGCAACCCAAGTAACGCTCGTCGCCAAGAACTTGGCGCCGGTCAAAACGGCGTGTCTGGAACTTTCCGACGGTCTAGCCTCCTTTGCTCATCAAATGCGAGCGACTGCGGCAGATAAGGATCGCGCGGCGCACCGTGCAACGCCATCAGAGCGCCCAAAGTTTGAGCCAGGCACTCGAGGCTTGTAGGCTCATTTCGTTTTTTCTTTGTCGTTTGCTATCTTGAAGCTGTACCTATTACAGCTGGAGTCCCGATTATGCCGTTATCCTTCCGAACCACCACTATGGTCAGCGCCCTGCTACTGGCCAGCAGCCTTTCCACCAGCGCTAGTGCGTTTAACTTTGATGCCCTGGTCGATGCTGCGGTTAAGACCGCTACGGAAGAAGTAGGTAAAGCCATCACTGGTTCAGGCTCACCGGCTTCTGGCGCAACTGATTCGCAATCCAATCCCATCGGGAACCTGATCAGTTCAGTCACTGGCGCTTCGTCGGTAAACACAAGCAAGCCTGCGAGCTGGCCATCGCAGTATCGGTGGTATGCGTATGATCAAACAGCCCCGCAACCGACTAACACGGGACGGATGCGTAAGGCATCGGTTCCAGGTTGGGAAAGTGGTTTAGCTTTCAATAGCATTCCGTTCCAACATGCAATTGTGCGTGTGCATGGGAATGGGAAGCGTAAGATGGCAATTTTTTCAGATCCTCTCTGCCCTTACTCAAAAAGACAGGAGGAGGACCTAAACAAATTGGACGATGTAACGATCTATACTTTCGTTGCACCTTTTCTTGGTCAAAAGTCAGAGCCAATAGTCCAACAAATTGTCTGCCAACCTACCAATCAAGCTCGCGCACAAGCTTGGGACAACTGGATTTTGAATCGTGTGGAGCCGCCCAAAGTCCCGAACTGTACAACCCCTTCATCGAGCATCATTCGCTCAATGCAGGGACTCATGTCCGACGATGGGCAATATTACAACCAAGTCTCTCCCACTTTAGTCTTTTCTAATAATCTAGCTGTGGGTGGATCGATTGAGAGAAAATATTTGCTTGAGATGATAGATCTCGAGTTCAAGTAACCGATCTACTAGCTCACAATCGGCCGCTTTATGCGGCCGTTTTTTTTTTAGAACAACCTTCTTAGTTAAGCGCTATCCGAACCAATTATTTCCAACGAACTCTTGCATTGCCGTCCTGAGCGACTTTGACTATCGTCATACCCGATCGAAGTGCGGACTATCTGCCTGCTGAATCAAACCGTGCAAATCGAGCAGCACACTGAAAATTTCCCTGAACCGGTTAAGGAACTCATTGAGTCCATAATGGTCATGGAGAGGGCTTTAAAGTAGCTCTGGTCGGCAGCCTTTTAAGTTAAGCAGAGCCGATGAGGTTAGCCATCCTGGGCCTAGGAAAGTGAAGGTAGTGTGGAACGGTCCTGCTCTTGCTGAAAGTGGTATTCCGTCTTAATCATCATCGCTCGTTGGCGTTCATCGGACATGCCTCGCCGACATAGGCCAAAGAAAATTTCATGTGCAGCTGACCGAAATGAATATCTAGTTGGTCTACCTAGGACCAATTTGCCTGCCAAACAACCGGACAGCAGTATAACCATACGCATCAATAGTAACGGCCGCTTATGCGGCCGCAAAACCTATTCATCACGCTTATCTAACAATTTATCAAAGCCCACGAAGCTGTCTTTGTCTTTCTTTCTCATACGCCAGATCATGACTGACTTGTCGCTCCAAATGGAGCCGGTTAGCCTTGTCGACAACGTTTGTCTGCAAAAAAGCTTCTGCTTGCGGACGCAACCGACGATGCTTAATTGCTAAATACGCAAACAAGAGCGGCGCTATCAAAAACCAAACGGCTACAGAGCCCCAGACAAGATTATCCATGTGGCGGGTTAATGACTCCCAAGTCCAAAAAAAGGGGTCGAGCTTAACAAGCAAAAGCCCAACAAACCAGAAAGGAATTGACAGCACAAACAGTATGGGTGCAAAAGCAGCAAGAACATGTGTTTTCAATGCCTTGTTAATTGGCTTCCACTCTGCCTTTGAAGAAAGGTTCTTTATTAAATCTATTTGCCAACGATCTAGCTTGAACTTGCTTTTCATAGTGCCCCCTACCGAACAAAAACTATCCGTGTGTGAAACCTTATTTGCTCCACTGCTATGAATTTATCTTATCAACCAAACTAAAAAAAACGAAACCCCGACATCTGCCGGGGTTCGCTCCAACATTCGCACAATGAAAATTACTGACTAGGCCCCTTGGATTGCTGATTGCTTTGAACCATGCGATCCGTGTTCTTGCGGTTGCCTCTGGCGCCCTGGATCACCGCACCGGCACCACCAGCCCAACCCATAGCTGCTTTTGCTTGATTTTCAATCTTCGCATCCATATTCTTAGCCATTTGCGCCTCCAGCCCACTGCTGAACCAGGCAATGACGCGATCTGGGATCTGAAAGATGATGTCAAACACCGTCGAGACAATTGTAATCAACAAAATCGCAAACAAGATAAAGTAGCCAAGTATCGAAATAAGGCCAGTGATCGAGTTACCTTGAACGTTCATGATGACCGTTGCCATTTCTTTAATAACAAACGACCCGATCAAAATGAGCATAGCCGACGCGAAAAAGAACCCTAGAACCATCAATGGGGGCCGCAATAGTGCACTAAGCAAATACTGATAGCCCTTCTCTGTCTTTTGCCCCATGCCTTCACCATCGAGACTTAAATGGCCGAACGCCCAAACCTGTGCGGCAACAAGACCTTCGATCACGCTGACAAAATAACTAACAAGTGCGGCAACCCAGGTGAGGAAGGGGATCATGGGAACGTAGATGCTCAACATGCCACCAACAATAATTAACAACCCGCCGAGAATGGGTAGGATTGACGCAAAGTCTTTCGCTAATTCCGCAAAGATTTTCACGGCTCCCCCGAGCGGACCCGTTAGGGCTATTGCGCTGGATGCGATCTCCCCTACTTTCATAGCAACCTTACCGCCAATACTATCGAGCAGAACATCAATTGCATACATACCTAGACCAATATTGATCATCCAGTCGCCTGCGTTCTTGGCGGCCGTGACTGGGTTGACCATACCAGTGCCAGCCGTGTTGCCGGTAGCGGAATTGACGAAGAAATGAATGACGTCTTGCCCAAAGTTGTAATCAACTTCCTCGGCCGGCTTTTGTACGACATAGTTTGCGGAGGCCATCATACGCTTAATGGTCGCGTACATATCTTCTGATGCGTCCGAGAAATCTGAAACAGGAACCGTCGTTAGCTGACCGTTATAGGCGGCCGTTTGTAGAGCGGCCTGGACTTCGGCATAGGTGCTGTGCCAGCTGCCTAATGACATCCAACCACCTTTCTTAATCTCATTGGACGCTGTTTCGGTCAATGCGCTGCGCTGGGCTTGTTGAGACCCTTCAGCTCCCTGAATCGCTTGATTTACAGCAGAAGAAACTGCCTGGTTTGCCTCTTGAGCTGCCGCCTCAAACTCACTAGCGGGCAGACTGACGCTTGTAGCACCGTCATTTGCGTAGTAAGCATCGACAAACTGGCTAGCCAAAGCAGCCATTTTGGTGTTCATCGATAACAGTTCTGCAGCCTTTTGTTCATAAGCAACGTTAGAAATCTGGGCAATATCATCATAATTGACCGCTGGCGATCGCCAGCCACCAGTGAAGGAACCTTGGCGTGGCTCATTTCGGCGTAAGACAACTTCGCCGCAAGAGTAGTCTCCACTGATACCCACACTACGAATTGCTGTGTTACCGCCAACGTTATTAAAACTAAGCTCCGGCTCACTTCGTAACCAAGAATACCAATCACCTCCTTTGGTTTCCTGATAGTAGGCATTGGCAGTGTCCACGCATACGTTCATTAAAAAAAGCTGACGCGCTGTGTCGGAACTGAAATGAGCACCATCCGACTGTTGAGTAGCGCCAGGGGGAGGAATCAGTGCATTGAACATTTCCGTATCGCTAATGGCTGCTTTGGTCATAATGTTCGCCAACCCGATGCCTAAAATCACGAACCACATGACAATAGCTTGGGCCAGACTGAACCCTCCAAACACTGGAAGCATGCCGAACACACCTAGCGACACCCTGATCGGGACCCACAGGCCATTGATGCGCTTACCTAATACCTCACCCTCATGGGCGGTCTGCGCTACTGAGGACAAAATAAAGTAGCTCAACAGCGCGGTGCCAACAATGAATATGCCACTGTTAAACAGAAAAAACAGATTTCCAAGCAATGTGTCTGGCCGCCCCACCGCTGTAAACGGATTCTGTCCAAAATCCGAGAGCAGATCTTGCAGAATGTTCCTTGAGTGATCACCAGGCTGTTGAGCAGCCAGAATTAATTCGTCATACGATGTTCCAATATCACCAGTTAGCTGCGCGAATGCAGCATTCGACACCAGTGCCGCGGCGCAAAACGCCAACCAAGACGCTGCATATGCCACGTTGCGCATCAATGTGCAATTAATTACTCGCATGACGATCACCTGTAGTTCTTACTGCTGCCTAGACGCAGGACGTTGATTGTCAAATCGCGCTGGAACTTTGTTGGCTTGAGCGGCTAGACGTTCCAGATCAGGGAATGCTGTCTCCTTTAGCTGAAGCGACAGGAGCTGACCCAGTAACACATTCTGTCGTCGAGTCTCCTGCAACTGTTGAAACATAAATCGCTGTTGATACGCCATAAGGAACAGCATTTCCGCTTCCTTCTCTGGAGCATCTGCACCACTCATATGAACCATCCAATCCGGATTGCCCGTGCGCTTTTCCGCTTCTAAATACATCAACTCAACAGGCGAAACACCCTCTGAAGCCCAGTTTGGATAAGATGATTTAAGATGGTTAGCCACAAACTGCCCTGTTACGGGATCGTCGACTAGTGCTTTTACCGCAGGAATAGTCTCAGGATCTGCCGTTGTCAGCGCGTCCCAGTCGCGTACTGGCTTGCTAGCCAGGGATGAATACGCGTTGTAAGCCGTAAGTGCACCGATATAAGCAACGCCCTCTGAGGATGATGCTGCCGAAGCCGAAATTCCTGGAGGGCTGATCGGATCACTGTACTGATTAATAATTGCCTTTCGCGCATCTCGTTCAGGCGTACGCTCTTTGGCGGTAACTGTTAGCCGGAGTTGTTCGTTCCCCTTTTGCTGGGGGCCGTCGAACAAGGTTTCAGCCTTTATGTCAGCGTCGGCGTACGGGTTACTGTCAATTTTCAGTCCATTAACCTGCCGGCACATCAAGCCTCGAGCGGAGTTCGGGTCACCCGCAAAGCCCTGGCAACTCCCGACCCCTAAATCGACACGCGAAATATTTGGATTTGAAGGCGGCAAGACTGGAGCATTCGGGTCGGACTGATCCCACGCTTTTTTCAACCGTTCCGGCACCGAAGAGTTCGCTGCCTTTCGGCCCTGACCTACTGATGTCTTTGCAACGCCGCCGCCTGTTGGGCCCGTTGCGGAGGATGTGACCCCGCACCCAAGCTTAGGAGTGGTGCGCACAACTTCCATTTTCTTATTCGCCTTAGCAACCTCTTCTGCATGACGGGTTTGGGTTTCTACAGCCTGGGCCTGCTGGCCAGATATCGACGATGTCTGCTTACCTAACGCCTCGATAATGTCCGTTCTTGCCCGGTTTACCTCGCGAGCAATGTTGGAATCCATCTGATCGATGTTTGAATTGATCGATGCCTTCGTTTTATCGATGGCGATAATGCACTCTTGAGTAAGTGTGCACTTAATAGCTATAGCCGGGGAGGAGTACAGGGCGGCCATAATGAATGGTGTGACCGCCATCGCACTTGAAATAAGTCGTGTCTTCATAATTAGCATCTCCTAGTTTGCTGGTCGACCGGCCATGGCGTCACTCAAACGATCCCATACACTGCTTCCAGAGGCTTCGCTACTTGGCCCTAACAAAGAAGGAACCGCAGCAGGTTGAGGGGACGCGGGAGCGTAGGAGGGTTGCGAAGGGGTGTAATTGGGGGTTGCACCGCCGCCGCCACTTGGGGATCCTTGCGGGTCGCACATCGCGTCACCGAGTTGCTGAAAGATTTGATCGATCACGCCCCCGAGTCCAGCAGAGTCAGCGCCGACAGCGCCACCTAATTGCTTCGAAAGGTCCAGCATGCAATTGCGATCCTGATTGCGTTGCTGACTAATTTGCTCAAAAAAGGGATCTTCATCGATTTCTTTCTGCGCTTGGTTGATGGACCGTTCTCGCTCTTGCGCCATCGCACCATCTGGTCCGCAAAGCTCCTGTTGAGTTTGCGCGGCCGCCATTGCACTCAGACTCCATAACAAAAGCGTGACTATTAATTTTCTTTGCATAGCCTGTCTCTTTTAAAATGAATACTTAAATCCGGGAGTGTCCCGGCGATCGCCCGCATAAGATTGTTGCGACGTTGTATTGACGGCCAACGTATCTCTTGATACGTTGGCCGTCGTTTCGTTCGGGCCAAAGCGGATCGCATGCTCGCATCCAGCACTAGCAGCCCCCATTGAATCTGACCCTAAATTGCTTGTGCTCTCGGTTGTATGAAGATACTTAACAAAAGCTGAAGCGGACATCTTCTCGGCGGCAACCGCCTCTGCGTTAATGAACTGTTTTCGGGAAATTTCATGAGTTCGCTGTAATACCTGCTCGTACATCTGGAAATGCTCATACACCTGGGCAGGAGCCGTTGACGAACTCGAGTCGATATCGGCCAGAACCATTCTGGTGATAGTTCTATAGTTTGCGCCAACGAGTGAAGTGAGCCGATTGATTGCATTACGGTACCAGCTGACCGCTAGCACGCGATCTGGTGTTTCGATACGGTTGTCATCAGCGATCTGCAGCACGTGCTCTAAAAGGTCACTTGCAACACGTTCGACCTTCATCCCATATACGAATCGATCTTGATCGTCTTCTACTAGCCCAGCCAGCCCGAATTCAACAGCCGAGATACCGGAGACTGTAGTAATTAGCTTCCAATAAGCCATACTGCACGTTGCTTGAATCTGCTGACGAGCGTGCTCTACATTATCAGGAGCCACATCCGGCACGGTATCAAGCTGCTCGACTAAAGCTTGGTCGATACTAGCGACCTGGGCCGAGAAAGTTTCGCCTGCAAGGTCGAGCACTCGTTGTGCATCGATCTGGCCATGGCGTTGCCAATTCGATGCGAAAAATCTGCAGGCTTGCTTGAGCAAGTTTGCTCTTAAGTAAGCTGGTACATCTTTGCCATCTCCCACGATCTGTCGCGCCCACCCATCTGCCAATCGATGAGACTCGGCGACGAGTCGGTCTAAAACATCAACATCAGCTGGTCCAGTAGGGCCATTTATAACCGCGCAGATTAGCTCGGTTAGCAGTTTGCTCGAGCTTAACGTGAGCAACAAATCACTTCGCGCAGTTGTTTGAGGGAAGAAGTCGCCCCCGATGTTCATCCGACTTGCTGCTAGAGAAGACGTTTGTGCGCCGTCCAAAGCAGATATCTCGGACACCGTTGCCTCGGCCAGGTGATTGGCCGCACTAGGTCCAATCTCAGCGCGAGTCGGAACCACGCCTTTGCGGGCTGCCATGTCAAAGAATGCGAACTTTGTGCGAGGGTCCGTCATTTGCTCACCTGTCGATTAGGAATCGTCGCCGCATTAGGGAAACTATCTGAGGAATTCAAATCTGAAACTAAGGACTCGTTATGCCTCTCGCCTTGCGAGTACCATGGCAAACCACGAAATTGCTCGCCCATGAGCGATCGCGTCAATGTGATTTGCGGCAATCCATCGTCCCAGTCCAGTTTTTGAAACTGGTCGATAAAATCATCAAGATGGATCTGCTTATCCCGTTCGATAAGCAAAACCTCCTCAGCGGCTTTCGTTAACGCCAAAATACGCAACGTCGACAAGATATCGCCGTGGCGAATTGGTGCACACGTGGCACTGACACCGAAAAGCGCATCCGAGCAGTCATAAACAACGGCGCCAAAAGATTTGGTGTCGCCGTGCTCATCATCATTAAAAGACATTCTTTGCCAAATGCGATAACCATGGGCAATGATGACCGGCAGGAACAACTCAGGCATAAACACTGCGCTATGGGGCATTGGCTGACCTGCGACGGTGAAGGTCACATTACATTGCTCGGCATAGCGAGCAAGTACCCTGTGGCTCTCAAACGAATCCGGCGGCGACAGAAGCTCGGTGCTTAGGCATTCGTGATTACAATCGACGTTCTGACACGCAAATAGCGCAACTTTCGGATTGTGTTTTTGAGGTTGCTTACACGCAGGACACAATTTCGTTAGCCTGGGGAGAACTGCCTCTGATTGTGCCTGACTCATGGCGTTAACCGCTGCTGTTTGTTTGAACCTTGCTCATCCGCCAATAGCAGGTCTCTAGCGGTGGGTAAATTCTGTTCTCGAAGCGTCTGCAGTTTTTCCTTCGTATAGTCGCTGAAATCCTCAAAATTCTTGAGCAAGTGATACATTTCAAAAGGCCGTTGCAAGCAAGCATTGCGCATGTGCTCTACACGATCTTCCAAATCGTCGGGCATCACCACATTGATTTCCCGACCAGGTAACGTGCACATCTCAGTTAGCCAGACGACACTAACATCAAAGCTCAGGCCACTATCGGGCTCATCGTTAAGAATCCACGAGATTGCAGATCTACGGTTTTCTGGCGAACCAATTACAAGATCACGCACCGCCTCAAGAAGCATTGCCCTGGCAAGATCAAAGGGCCCCATGTTGGCAACCCAGCGCTCGACAAATGCGTCGTCAATAACAAGATCGCCCAGATCAACCGAATCAGCAGCATCAAGGCCAGCTTGATCTACCTCGTCACTTGCCTGTGCATCGAGAAGATACTCAAGCGCATCCTGTGCAAAATCAAGACTAAGCTGATGCTCGATCCATGGCTCGATAGTAGAGATACGTGCACGACTGATCCGCGCCGTTGGTTTGAGGTCCCGGGCAACTGCCTCAATCTCATCGAACAGACTGGGCGTATAAGTCCCGTTACCTAAGTCAAGCACATTCGAGGAGTTAGGATTGCCCTCGCTCATATGAAAGACGTCATTAACTACGCTCATCATGACTCTCCTGAGACCTGAGTACGTGGCGCCCGAAAACGACGCAATAATCTGGAGCGATGCTCTTGCAATTCTTGCTGCGTCATTCCCCGAGCGGCTTGCACTTCCTTTTCCGACCGTCGGTGCACGAACAAATCCATGAAAAGCGATCGCTCCTCCTCTGGCCATTGATGACTGCCTTTAAGCACCGTTGCAAGTATGTTGGAGATCGTCATTAAGGACACTCTTTATAATCGTTGTTGATATTTTAATCGTAACTATAAAATACGCAATGTTAAGCAGCGATTTTTTGCTGGGCCTTGATTCGTTCGACCACTTGGGTCACGTATACCTCTTGCATTTTGAGCGCGGCATCCGGCGGCGCCTCACCCTTGGCAATAGAACTAAGGATCATTTCCCAGCGGGCGGTTGTGGCGACATCGGTCAACCAGGCAGGCAATCGTCCAACCGTCTGGCGCGCCAACGCGGTAGAGAAAATCTCATCGCGCCGGCTACCCTTTTTCTTCTTTCGCTCCAGTAACTGGCGTTGGATCAGGTTCGCAATTACCACGTCTCGTGTACGAGACGTGCCGATACCGGTAGACTCACGCAACATTTGTCGCTCTTGGTCCGAGCGGGCGAATTTGCTGGCATTCTTCATATCCTCAATCAGCGTACCCTCGGTATAACGCTCTGGCGCAGTGGTTGTGCCCTGATGCACTTTGCCGCCCACCGCCCGTACACACTCGCCAACATCACTCGCGGACAGAACCGCGACCGTATTGCTAACCTTGGTTTCAGTGGTGTCCGGCAAACCCTCTTCATCAGCCTCTGATACCTCCGACTTGTAAAGGGATTTCCAACCGAGATGGACATCTTCACTGGCGCTAGCCTTGAACACCTCTGAGCCAAAGTGGACCTCAAATGCACACTTCGTTTGCACATGCGGGGGGTGAAATTGCGCAATAAAACGGGTGCAAATTGCCTCGTAAACGGCCGCTTCAGCGCGTGTGAGCGCGCTGACATCGGGTATCTTCGTGGTAGGAGCTAACGCGTAGTGTTCGTCAAGCTTTTCGTCGTTAAACGCGGCTGACTTGCGGGCGGTATCTACGCCTTCACATGCATGAGACATCAGGGCGCGAAGCAAACTCACCAATTCTGAGGCCTGACCATGCAGGCTTTCTGGGTAGTATTCGCAATCAGTTCCGATGTAGGTAATAGCCTGATGCTGTTCATACAGCGTTTTGGCTGCGGCACTGATCTCCGTAACGTTCAGGTCATACTGGCGAGCCACGAAACTTTGCAGGGTTGCCATCGAGAACGGCAGCGGTACGGCCTTCTCAACCGTTTTGGTTGTGCACACCTTAACCACACCCTGCTCGCCTTGTTGCAGGCGCTTAAGTACACCTTGGGCGGTGGCCAGATCAAGCATTCGTCCTTTGTCGTCAAATCCAGACCCACCGGGCGCAGCTTGCTCATTCTTGACCCATCGCACTTGCGCCCCATTCTCGAGTTGTGCGATAGGAACATAAAAGGGTTGAGGCCTAAAATTGTCAATCGCCAGATCCCGCATAACCACCATCGCGAGTACAGGAGTCTGAACGCGGCCTACCGACATCGTCCGAATTCCAGTAAGTTGTTGCATGGCCATCGAGGCGTTCATGCCTAATAGCCAATCCATCGCCTGACGTGTTTGAGCGGCTTGACGCACTCGGACCCATTTGGGCGAACCGTTCTTCTCAAGAGCTCGAACAGAACGACTCAAGTCCTCTTCGGCGAGGGAGTTAATGACCACGCGATCAAATTGGCCGGCAGCTGGGTCAAGTCCAAAGAACTCCATAAGTTCATCAAAGATAAGCTGCCCCTCGCGGTCAATGTCACACGCGTTGACAATACTCTTTGCCTGTTTAGTCAGTCGTTGCACTATCTTTATTTGCCGACCCTCAACCTCTTTGCCTTCCTTCGTTCGTTCTTTCTTGGCAACAAAGACAAACTTCTTGGGAATCAGAGGCAGAATATTGAAATAATTTTTTTGCTTCTCAGGATCTATGCCCTCCAGATAAGCTCCGGGACGCGCCATTTCGATCATGTGACCCCAAAGGGGAACGACCGCATCGCCGTTACTCAACAAGGAATACCCGTTTTCCCGTTTGCTCGTGCAGCGCTCCTGCTTGCACAACACCTTGACCAGCGCGTTAGCCACCAAGGGTTTCTCGGCCACCCATAAACGTTTGATCGCTGCCATTACGTCCCCCTTTAACCTACTTGACGAATAGCTTGTGCGTCGGGAGCATCCAGCCCTTCCAGCAAATCACCAACCATCAGCTCATCGACATCAGGCGCTACTTGGGGCTCCGGCTCATCAAATGCCAGGTCAAGTGTTTGCAACATGTGGCGCCTGCGCTCTGCTGCCTCAAGCTTCTCCCGACGCTCCTGCTCAAGGCGCTGTCCCAGTCGTACGTAGTACGTCTGTTCAACTTGTTCAGCCAGGTGCCGTGTTCGCCACTGATTTCTTGGCACATACAACTGCAAGCCAAGGGCCTTGCCCACAATCGTCATGAATTGCGCAAGCTCGTCACGATCCACGGGGACCTGCATACCTACATAGGTAGTCGATTGCGAAGCAGGCGTGCGTTGACTACGGGTACGGAAATTGAAGGGATACGTGCAGTTAGGCGAATCAGAGTCTTCCCCTCGTTCCTGGCACCATTGCAACCGATCCTGGGCAAACGCAGCGCGCATCGCGCGAACGTTCTTATCCTTCTCGCTTTTGTTCATCTCTATCATCAACACGCTCTTAGAGGGGTTGTAGACAAGCGCATCGGACTTAAGCTCGCCGTCTCTTCCCAGATCCACAGCCGCACGAAAACTTGTCGCGGCCACGTACTGAGCAGGAACATTTCGCGGCTGAGCCCCTTCCCCCGTT
Source organism: Pusillimonas sp. T2 (assembly GCF_002236805.1). GTDB lineage: Bacteria > Pseudomonadota > Gammaproteobacteria > Burkholderiales > Burkholderiaceae_B > Neopusillimonas. The sequence goes on from NZ_NIQA01000007.1 coordinate 27,426, forward strand.
ACGCTGTCGAAATAATGATGATGGCATAGACGAACGAAATCCCGAACCATCTCGGTATTCGACAGGCGGATGGGGAAGTCAACTCCGTTGAGGTCTTGGCGCGCCCCCCAGGCGTTCTTTTTGATCAACACCGCGCGATGCTTAATTCCAAGCTCATCGCTGTACATAATCGCACGGCCAAGCCGGGTAGCACGTGCCCACTGCTCAGCTTCAAACATATTGCCGGCCAACACCGATTGGCGTCGCGTACGCGGGCCCGGGGTATGCATTGCCAGTCGTTCGATGAACGTCTGGCGAGCTTGGACTCCTCGAAACGCATCAAAAACATTGGAGCGCACATCGATCAAACTACGCCAACCCAACCTCCCCTCGAGCTCGCCACCGGGCTCGGTCTCGAGCTTGAACTCACTGATTTTCATTAACGAAGCCGCAGATACGGTTTGCACGCGCGTATCACCTGGTCGAACCAGATGAAGCTTCCACTTGGACAAACTTGTTTCTCGATTCACAGGTGGTAAATCCACGCCAACGACAAGCCACCGATCCTGAAAGAAATTAAAGCGTCCGTCATCAGGCTCGACCGTCATGATCTGCCCGGGAACGAGCTTAGGCAGAATGTGTTTGACGAATAATTGACGCTTGTGCACAAGCTTCACCGAGTTCTCTTCCGGTTGTGCCAACGCCTGTTCGATGTCCTGGGCCCCGGCGTCAGCAAGCGCCATAACTTTCTTGGCATCAAAGACCCGGTCGGCTTTGGAAACCACAGCACTTAAATCGGGTAGCGTCACTGCTGGGTAAGGCGCCCGCCAGCACTGGGCGAATCGACCGTACAGCCAATGACTCTTGTCATAGGACAATGTGCGCTCTAAGCGAAGCGATTGTCCGATATCGCCATTTGTTGATGAATGAATGGCTCGGCCCAGATTCAGGTAATAGACCCGAGCCCGCCCTTCGTGCAGGTTGTAAAGCTTCATGGAATGACCTGAGCGTGAAACCAGCCCAGCGTATGCCTCGTGCTGACGACGTCCCGGGTGATAAGCACTGACCGCCACCCATTTGCCACCAAGCGTCTGCAAACCAACCACTGGATCTTGCACTCCATCTTGATCGGCTCGATCTTCTAAGGCAGGCTCTCCGACCACCCTCGCTTCTGCTTGCGCTTTTGCAAGGGACTCGATCAACGATGCTACGAAGACATTTTCATGCTCCTGCGGTGTGCCACGCACTTGATCAGTGACAATCCTGGCCTGGACAACGCCTGGCGGGAACTGCGAGGTGACCCTTTCATCAGACGAAAGTGCCTGGGTTGAACTCTGGACGCGCTGTTCGATATCATCCCACGTCATTGGCTGATAGTCCTCCGTATACTCAAGAAGTTTGAAGTACACAGGGCTATCAAAGGCGGATGTCAACGCAAGCTCCTCTGGGGGGCCCCACGCTTTGCGTGTCGATACGGTGCTCGCACGCCAATCAGCGTTATCTATGCCCCCCTCTTCCAAACTCTGCTCAAGCAGAGCATCTTCATACGCTTCGACAATCTCGTCGTAAACCGTCTTCTGCGCGGCTGGTGCTAACAACACCAACCGTTGGGTGAGAAGCGAGGCCATACCGTGATAGTTCTGCAAGCGACGGATATCAATGTCCAGCCGGGACGCAATGCTGGGGTTCTCCATGAGAAACTCTGTGCAAACTCGGTCGCCTATTGGATTCAGAATGTCGGGTACCGAGTCAATCACAGCGGCGTTGTCACGCGATGAGCGGATATTTGCCGACAAGTCCTGCAATTTTCTGTTCTGCATCATCAACGAGCGGTATTCGGCAAACAGCCCGGCGGTCAAGATGCTGATCTTTGGGGGAATTACCTGATCGAATCGATTCACCCGACCCAGCAGCTGTACTCGCGTGATCGCGCTCTCCGGAATCTGGAACTCAATCAATTCACGCTGATTTGTATTGGCAAAACGAGGTGACGCATGCATCGACAGCCCCGTAGCAGCGGCTACGTTGATAATCAATGCATGGGTGTTCGGGTCATTGTTAAAGTCAGACACCGACTTCATAATTTGTGTCTTTGACCGATCGCGTCGGGTAATTCGTACCCTGCCTGATAAATCCTGTGCATCAACTGGATCGAGCTGATAGTTGCGACCCGATACCTCCTTTATGGTGATGCCGGCGGCCGCAAGCTTTGCTCGAATCGCGTCAACTGGAACGATAGGCAAGGCTGGCAGCTGGTTGATCTGCTCAGCGATCTTTTGAACACCTTGCTCGAATTTATCGATCAGATCAGCAGCCAGGCCCGGAACTTCTTTAAGTGAACTGATCGCTTTGATCCGTGCTGCCTCTGCGCCCTTGTTGCTCTGCATGGTGTCTGGCTCGCTGACACTTACCCCCCCAATGCGAGCCAAAAGCGAACGCATAAGATCTGCGATCACCGGCATGCGTATGTCTTTGACCAACTCATCGACCCGTGTGCCAGTGGCAAGTTGGTCGGCCAAGGCGCGTGTCAGTCGATCATCGCCCCGTTGCCGCGCCTGCTTTACCTGCTCAGTAATTGCCTGCAATTCCTGCTCGATAAACTGACGCACAAACGTTTCACCTGTCTCCTCAAAGACAATGACGGGCTTGCGGTCCTCGCGAACAGCTTGAATTGCTCGCTCTACAGCCTGATCGACCAAAACGGCGGCCATAGTTCGACGCATTGCTTGATAGATTGCGCTGCCGGTACCGAACGAGCTTTTGAACAAATGGCCGGCATTGGAGCGCATCGTCTGGGCAAACGCTGACTGACTGCGCTCGAATTCTTCAATAAGACGCAAATCCGCCTGTGATTGAGTCACCCACTCGTTGATCGTCTCAATTGTTTGAATTTGAGGGCCTTGGCTCGGCATAAGGCCGAATTCCTCAATATTCTGAACAGCGTCCGCACTCTGAGGGTCGCGGTACAGCACCGTTACGGCCATGCGATCTAAGTTCTGCTGATGTGCGCGCACTCGTGCAAGTTCGAGTTCCTCCAGGCCAGCTTGGATCACCTGCTTGCGCTGATCAATTCGGCTCATCGCCTCGCTTTCGGATACGCCACCGACCAAGGCTCGAATACGCTCATACGCCTTATTGGCCTGCGTAATGGCCTGCTGGGTCTGTTGATTCATACGCTGCAACGCATGGTTAACTTCACCCGAGAGCATCGCCATCATGCCCAACACTTCGGACACCTTCGCGACTACCTGTTCATTACGAGAGAAATGTGCCTCGTCAACAAGAACGTTGAACTCGATCTTAGAAAGATCGTGCTCGCGCCGGATGAACGCACCGTCCATGGCCAGCATGCTGCTGAAAATCTCCGCAAAATCGTGCCCACCCCTGGCCATCAGGTCGGACAATACCGAAACGCTCATGTTCTCTGGGAAAGCCCTGGCGTAAAGACGCAGGTTCTGCGCGTTTCTGGCCCAGGTCGCCGAGGAATAAACCACAGACCAGGCGCTCGTAGTCAGATCACTGATCTGATTGGCAGTGTTTGAATCGGCTCCCGCAGCAATATGCGACTCGTCAGCAATAATCAAAGCATCGGCGCAATGCTTTTTGAGCCACGCCCATTTGGCGGAATTCTCCTGACTCAGTTGCGAGTACGTGGTAAAGACTATATTGGCCCCGGTCTCCCAGGGTGACGCACCCGAGGCCATCATCTTCTTTAGTTCGCCTGCTGGCGTCGCCGACGCAAGCACGCGGCCCCCATCGCCCATATCCAGAATGTCACCATCAGCATTAGTGATGAGGGGTCGAAAACGGTGCCATTCACCAATGTCATTCAGGTCACGGGCAAGATCCGAGAACAACGTGGAGCGGTCTGTAATGAAGATCACCGGGTGCCTGTTCTTAAGTGCCCAGGTAGCAAACGCGCTGATAACACGCCCCTTGCCGATCCCGGTTTCATCGCCAATGATGAAACCCTTGTTGGCCAGCAGACGCCGAACACCCAGTCCAACGGCATCAATCTGCTCGGGAGAGAAACTGTCGGCCAAAGTCTCCTTGCCGAAGCCAAGTTCAGCACTGACAAACTCATCGATCTGACCGTACTCCTGCTCCAGCGCGTCAAGAGCGTAACTAAGCGATGATTGAATGTTCTTTGGAACCATCGTACTAGCTGGCCCAATACGCGACATCGCCAGGTAGGGGCGTTGCAGCTTGTTCTCGGCTCGGGTTAGATAATCCAGGGAAATTGAGTCATCCGTACCTTCGTCCGGACGCTGCAGCCGCACCAACGTTTCATCCACCAGAGTCTTGGCCATGTCCCAGGAATCAACAACGGGTAAGGCCGTTTTCTGCGAAAAATCGCGCCGCCGATGCACGTCGGTCTTACGAAACAATACGAGACGCACCCCAGCACTTTCTGTGCCGTCACGTAGAAGCCATTGAGGGATGTCGAACACCTGTTCGACCACCCCCTTGTTCTCCAGTTCCAGTAACCATTGTTTGGTCGCGCTATCGAGCCCACCTGGGCTTGCATTCAGCTCAACTTGCACAACAACTGTACCGTCTTCTTCCAACTGGCCGATACTTGTGGATAACAAGCTGTTCGCCTGCTCAGCATCGCGGGCCTTCACAACTATGTGGGCTGGCTTGATATCGTCATTTGGCGTATTCTCATCCAGGCGGAACGTCGCCTTGGACCAGTACACCTGCATAGCTTCTGGTGCCGCCTGCTGCACGGCAACGGGCTCGGCGAACAATCCGAAATTTATTGGGCTCACTGGCCCAAGGGCGCGCACCACCTGACCAGTCTGAGGCGCCCCCACCAGGCGATGGGTCAACACGGCGAGCGGTAGGCTTGCACTGGTTTGTGCTGCCTTCTTCCTGATAATGTCCAGCACCGGGATCATTTGCTCGAAATACGTAGCGTCGCTCCAAGCACCTGGCGCGCTCGTGGAGTTGTTCAACAGGGTGCTGGCCATGAGCGTATCGAGCGCCGAAGCCATATTCACCCATTGCTCATCGGTCAGCTGGTCCAGGTCTTTTGCCCAGATCGCTTTGACGAATCTGGCTAGGTCGGTCTCGCGAATCGGCTCTCCCTTCTCAACAGCAACCAGAAGGCCTGCGACGTTTTGACGCAGATCGATTGATGTCCTGCAGCGAAGAAACATCGGACGCGGCAAAGACTCGTTCTCTTCAATAAGGACTTCGTCGGCTGAGACCACAAAACGCCCCGATGCTCGCTCGTAGACTTTCTCGCCTGATGCGTTCCAACCCAAATACGTTGCGGCCGTGATTGCGCTTTGAACATCTTGTGTCTCTGCGGCAGAGCTATTAGGCTCTTGCTCGGCGTTTTGGCTGGATTGAGCTACCGGGGCTGCGGCCTTAACAACGGTTGGATCGGGCAGGATGAACTCTTTCGTACCCATCAGCTCAGACGTTACTTCGGGCCAAAATGGTTTGAATTGATCCGGATTGACCAACTCACCCTGGCGGATCTTGCGAATTAATAAGCCCCCGTTATTGGAAGCCACATAGCCAGCTTCCTGTATCAAACGTTGAAACAACTCGGATCGTGGCGCAACACCAGAGATAACTAAATAATGACTCGCCCCCTTGTTGTACGGCATGATCTTGAGCCGTGCCCCGTCAGGGTCGTTCAGTTGAATCCATCGTTGTTTGCGCTCGCTCATGGCTACCTAACCGTCATGTTGCTATCGAATAAGGAAACGGTGGCGCAGCGATTGCGCTGGCCACCGAATGAATGGCACCGCTCTAACTTAGAAGCGAACCGCTGGGCCGCGCTGTTGCACTTGCTCAGGAACTGGTTGATAACCTGCGGCGGGCTGAGCGTGAGCAGCTTGTTGCTGAAACTGAGGAGCCTGCGCTTGCTGGTGCTGACCTTGTTGTTGATGTTGCCCTTGATAGGTATTAGGCTGCTGATTGTGCTGTGCCTGTTGTACTTGGTCGGGCGCTGCTTGGTAGTGAGTGGTTTGCTGACGCGCTGCCTGGGCGGCGACCTCTGCTGCAACAATTGCCGCTGGGTCAATGCCTGCATCATCAGTCGATTCGTTAGGCTTTGGAGCCTTCTGACGGTTGATTTCAGCAGTTTGCTCGGCACGTTGCTTGAGAAAGCCGACGGCACCATCGACCCAGGCCTTGAGCATGGTGTGATCACGCACCGGACGGTTCTGATGCATAAGCGGGTGACCATTCTGACCGACAAGAGGAGGCGTCTCGGGCAGCTTATCCAACGGCTGGCCGTTGGTGTCTTTGCCATAGTAGGGAGGAATCGGGTCGTTCGACAGGGCAGGCACGCGCACTGAGGTCCAAACACGATCCTTTTCGAGAACCTTGCCGTCTGGGAACTTATGGCCAGCTGGCAAAACGCCAGCACGGATGACGACTTCGTTGGAGAATCCGGGCTCGCTACCGGCAACCGACAACAAGCGTGCAATCAAATGAGCTGCCGTGTAGTTCACGTTTCCATTGTTAGCGAAGTTAAACGACAAACTGGTTGAGTCGTGAAAATACATGGTTAACGACTCGGACAGACCGTACTCAGCGGACTCATTCTTGCGAATATCAAGACGAGTGATGTAGCCGGAGATCGATTCAAAGGTATCGAAGAGCTTGACGCCATTCTCAACGCCGATAGGCACAGAAATGTTGCCCTCTTTCAGGTTAAGTTGGGCGAATTGAACGTTGCTGCTTTGGCGCTTGTGAAATGCCATGATGGCCTCCTGAAGAAATAATGAAAGGGTTTTGCGTACCACGATCTATGGGGTCACAGGTGGGAAAATGCGTCAGGATGGTGTCATTACTCTCCCTCCTGGCGCTTGCTCAGGCGCCTCCGATTGGCTGTGCTGATCAGAGTTACCTTCGACTACCGGCTCTGGTTGCGCAAAATGCTTTGCAACCCAGCTTTTGGCAGCTTCACTGACTTTGCGATTTACAGTAAATCGCAAGCTTTCGGTCACATACGCCTCTGGATCCTTGCCGCATTCAACCAACGTTTGGTAGGTTTTTTGGGTATCGAGCTGCGGAATCACAAACTTGGCGGTATCGATCTGCAGCTGCTCCAATGTTTTAAGCATCGAATCAACGTCATAACTAACCTTTTGCTTTCCGTTGGCCTGGGTAACCACGCATTTATCTAGCAATTCGGGCTTGTCGGCTAGGTCAGCACGCACTTGATCAGCATCGATCCCGACAGTTGCTGAAATGCTCAATGTGTTGGGGAAAGCCACCTTTTGCCCGGCCAGTCGCTGATCTGCTAACCCAAGCTTGTCTACCAGAACAGCACGAAGCGTGTCACTTTCATTCTTTGCAGCGGTCGCCAATGCATTAAGTTGTGCAATCTTGCGCGCGATAGGCTGCGTTTGCGCAATTTGCTCGTCGTCCAGTTCCTTAACCTGGGAGAGAACATAAGGGGGAACCTCACCGTTAAGGACGCACTGCCAGTAGTGATTGCCTGCCTCTTTGATAAGGTCGGCAAGTACGGGATCAACTCGTATGAAATCGTTCTTGAGGCGCCAATTGGCCCAGTCGAACTGACTGAGCATCGTGCCGGACAGGGCGATGCCCTGCTCTTGCGCCAGAATGGCCCCCATATTGAGCTGGCACATGTACTGAAATGACACAGCGTCCTCGGCTACTACCGACGAAGGCGCCTTATAGTCAATCAAGAAGATCTGCCCAGGCTCGATCTCAATAGCACCGCCCTGCATCGGGATAGTGACGCGCTCGCGAAACACCACTACATCATCAGGTGAGTAACGCATCCAGGACAACGACCCTTTGGCCTTAGCCAGTCGCTCGAAGGCCTTACCCTCTCTGTCACACACATAATCGGCATAAAACCGATTACGGTGCGCTGCCTCGTTCTCAATGCCTCGGCGCATATCCGCCGTTTGAGGCGTGGGAAAGCGACGAAAGAGCTTATCTAGCGCCCAGTCATGGGCACTGAACATAAAGTCTGCGCGGTGACCCATAAAATTACGCACCAGGCCACCAATTTCACTGCCGCCGACACCTCCTGCACGCGTAATATGCCAAAGCGCTTGCTCTGGCATTGTGCTCGAGACAAAACCAATCCATTGCGCCAAATCCGATTCCTGCAGTTGATCGCGCTGGGGCAATAGATCGATACGCGCACGCATCTGCTCCTGCAGATGAGCCCTGCGTTGCTCAACAGTCATCACTATGGGAGCTGCAGCCGGCACGGGCTTAGATGCAGGAACTGGCGCCTGGCTAGTAATGGGTTCGAAAATAAATGTGCTCATGTTTTCTCGATTTATAGTTCGAGTTGATGCAATAATCCTGAGCACAACTTTAGGTAACCGCCCCTTGAAGGTCAAGGAAACGGAACAGATTATTTTTAGTAGGACACCATGAGCGTTAACTACGAACACCAGCGCTTCGTCAAGCAGGTCATGGAAGCTGCCGACATCGTTGATGTCATCTCCGAGGTCGTGGCGCTCAAGGCTCGCTCAGGCGCAAGATCAAACTCCTACATGGGCAAGTGCCCATTTCACGCCGATCGCTCGCCCAGCTTTTCAGTATCAGGTGAGAAGCAGCTTTACCATTGCTTTGGTTGCGACGCAGGTCTGAACGGCAAACAAGGCGGTGATGTCATCACATTCGTGCGCCGCCAGTACGACATGAAGTTTCGCGAAGCTGTGGACTATCTTGGTAAACGCTACGGCATACAAGCTCCGCCGACATGGCTTGCTGACGAACGAGGTGCCCAATCAACGGGCGTGAAAGATGTCCCTGCAGGCACTTTGGGCCTGAAGGCTCGGCCAACGGCATTTCAGTTCGAGACAAAAGAAGACGACGGCCTTTCTCCCGAACAACGCAAAGAGCGGCTTCTTGAGCCGATGCGCAAGGCGCACGCGCTGTACGCGTCTCTTTACGACTCAAGCCACGAGGCCAAAAACTACCTGGAGAACGTGCGCGGTATCAGCGCGCAAACGCTTGCGCGCTTTGCCATTGGTTTTGCCCCCAACGGATTCGACGCGCTAAAACCGATTTACCCGAATTACGCGGCCGAACCGCGTTTGTTGGAAGCAGGCCTGGTCAAGCGCTCTGAAAAAACCTCCAGGTACTACGACTTCTTCAGAAACAGAGTGCTATTTGGCATCCGCGACGGACGCGGGGACGTCGTCGCCTACGGGGGCAGACGACTCCAAGACTCCGAATCGACACAGAGCAATGATCAAGGCGGCGAGCAAGAACAATCTTTTCAAGGGCCCAAGTACCTAAACTCGCCAGACTCGCCACTGTTTAACAAACGGGAGCTACTCTTTGGGCTGTACGAAGCTCAACCACGTATTAGCACCACTGCTCAGGCCATCGTGGTCGAGGGCTATATGGATGTTATTGGCCTGGCCAATCACGGCATCGACAACGCCGTGGCCTCGATGGGCACCGCTATTACGGGCGAACAAATTCAACTACTGATTCGCGTAGGCGCCAAGCATATCTACTTCGTCATGGACGGCGATATGGCGGGACAAAAAGCGATGCACCGCGCACTCGAGCCTTTACTTCAGAATTACCACCCTGATGTTCGTATCGGCTTTGTCGAGCTACCAGACTCGCTCGATCCTGATGAGTATATTCGTGCGCACTCGGTACCGGCATTTGACCAGGCGCTGAGCGATAGTTTGGATCTTCAGCAATTCTTTGCTCTGTACCTGGAGCATTGGGCTCAAACGGGTTTGGACAGTGCTTACTCACAAACTCGATCGCTCGAGCATGAAATCAATCGATTGCTCGGACTCATACCACCTCATTTCCAGCATGACCCAGGCGTGCTTGCCCTGCATCAACTGGCGAACACTCAACTACAGGCGCTCACTGAGCGCATCGCCCAAGGCCAAATGCAGCGATCTGAAGATCAGCAGCTGATTGTGCAGCTTCCACGCTATATCAAACAGCTACTTATTGCCGCGAATCGACTACCCATATTGGCGTTGAACCAATCAGTCGCTCTTGACACCCTGCTCGATCGCACCATTCCGGCCCACAACGTGCTGTACAAACAATTCCACCTGGCCATTGGCATGGGGATGAATCGAAGCAAATCGGATGAGTCTGCGTCACATTTGGATGAAGTGGCCAAACAAGTGCTAACAAGTACCGATCGACTCGTGCACGAGTTTGCGATTCAAAGTGCTACCGATTACGCCAAGGTCCAGTACGCCGCCGGCGAGATCTCAACGCAAGAGCATTTGGAGCGGCTTGATAAACACGCTCGAATGCGTGAAAATTAGCTTTATATACTCACTATCCGTATATCTATAATTATTTTATACTGCAGCCATGTTGCCACCGCCACCAACTTTTGACCAGCCTGCCAGCCTGGCTCGCCGCCTGTGGGCAGACCCTGTGAGCGAGGTGCTTTTCAACAGCGCCGCGCCAAGTGAGCGCGGTCTGCACGAGCAAGCTGTCCTGATTCGGACAAGAGAAGTCCTTACCCGCTATCGAAAAGACTGGATTCTTTCTCAAGAGGACCCTCAAACCGGGCACATCATTCGTTCCAACATCTCGAGCCAGCTGGTAAAGCTTGATCGGTGGTTATTCCCAAACATCGTTGGCTCGCGCTTGTCGGGTGAGTGCGTGCTGGAGTTGGCCAAGTTTATTGATTTTTCTGTGCAGGTACGAGACCAGTGGCTTGAGCACATGCCCGGCTTGCGATATCGCAATGAGGAGCTAAAGCGCGGCAAGAATTGGTCTGCTCTGTTGCGCCCCGATGCGCTTGGCCTGCTCACGCAAGCGATTCTTAAAGAAAAGGCAATAGGGTAATGACAATACGAGGAAAAGCCGCCCAGGCTGCGAGATGGACCGCACGATGCGTGTTCCTGCCACGCTTTTTGAGAACACCGAAAGATGTTATTGATCGCGTGGTCAACGTCAAGGATGAAATGCAAAGCATGGGCGCTCAAAGCATCAAAGAGCGAACCCGATTGCAAAACGTTCAGTACCTTGATGCGCCGGACCCAAAAACTGCATTTGCCAAGCTGGTCAAAGGCAACGAATGGACCGAGCCTGAGCTTGCCGTGCAGCTTCGCAACGTGCGGATCATCAAATGGGTAAGCCTGACCCTGGCGTGGGCGTTTCTATGCGCTCTGGCAGCCATTGCCCTGTATATCCCTTTTGGCCTGATGTTCTTCTCGCTTTTTGGCACCTGCTGGGTTGCGTGCATCTGTTTTTCTATCCAGGTGCTCAAGATGACGTTGTTCCAGGTTCAGCTTCAAGAGCGCGAACTGATAAGCCTCAAAGCGCTGACAAGCCGCGATGACTTCTTCAGGAGGCTTTTCCTATGAATCTGCGCAACACATTAGGGGCGCTTAGCCTTCTGGGCGCAATTTCACTGCCTGCAAGCGTGCTGGCTACGCCAGAATCTGGTGCCCCATCGGCTCCGGTTAACTCGCTGAAGAATATCGAACTACCTAAACGCATCCCGGCAAATTGTCTGGATAACGCGGCCAATCGTTACAAGGTGCCAGCAATGGCCTTACTAGCGATTCTAAAAACGGAATCCGGAGGCAGAACCGGTATTGTTGCCACTAACAAGAACGGCTCGAAGGATATTGGTCCGGCCCAGTTGAACACGAATTCGTGGGCCAAGTACATGGTGGAAAAACACAACATACCCATTTCATCGCTGCGGGACAACATGTGCCAGGCGCTGATGGCTCAGGCCTATGCCTTACGTTGGGAGTGGAACACCTGCATTACCAAACGAAAGAAGACCGACATTTGGTGCGCGATCGCCTACTACCACTCACCGACACCTAAATTTCAGCGCATCTATGTTGAGAAGGTCTGGAAGCATTACAACGAAATCATTCGCAAGGGCAAGTTCTGATGTCGAATCAAAGCAAGCCCCAGGAAAGCGTCCTTAATTGGGTCATTATCGGGCTCGTATCTCTGGTGGGCCTGGGGGCCTTTCTGTGGTTTGTAGCGTCGCATTACATCGTTTTTTACGGAACGCCCGTAGTAAATGCACTGGCGTTCCCGTGGCGACTGTTGCCCGATTCACTTAGCAGCACAACGGTAAACGACCTGAATCTCACGTACCAGCTTTACCGAACACACCCTAACCGGATTGGTTTCATGGACTGGTGCGCCTACCTGAATGTGGCTCTCAAGCCCTGGGTGTATGCCAGCCTACCCTTGTACGTTGTGCTGTTTCAACGCCAACTTCGAAAAACGAAGATCCTTCGCACCAGGAAACTCACACCTGAGACATTTGCTCAGAAAATGGTTGTGGCGTTTCCCGAGATAGCTCCCGTTGTTTGCATCCAGAAAGATATTGTGGCCAATAAATTTAAGGAATGGCGGCGTCAAACCTTCCCTGATGAACTCTTGCGTGCGGCCAAGACGCCAACGAAACGACCTATTTTGGTTGTTGATACAGATCGACAGCAGCAGGACGGAGTATTTACTCGCAAAACTGACGCTGAGCGCTCACTCAAGGTTGACCGTCTGCGCTTGGCCGACTATCTGCAGCACACAAAACAGGTCAAACGTAACGGCCAAACTTGCACATTCAATAAGTATCTAGGCTTTCAGATCACCAACCTCGCCTTGGACTTGGCCACACCACAAAAGGGAGGCAAACCGGCTCAGCTGCCTACCGATCGGTTATCCGACGCGGGCAAAGCAATGCTGGCTATTCTGGCCCCCTACGCCTTTGGCTCTAACAAAGGAAAAAAACAAAGCAAAGAGGTGCTTGATGCTCTTAATCGAAGCGCATATGGGACCGAAAAAGGCTTTGCCAATCTTGCGCTGCCCATTGTTCAAAGCACGTTTGATCAATGGCGCACGCATGAGCACGTACTGAATCTGGCCAAGATTCATCACTGGGAACACACCTTTTTAGTGGCCTTGCTTGCCAAAGCACGCGGCAACGGAAAGCTTACTACCGGCAAGTTCATTTGGTTGCGGCCAATGGCTCGGGTGCTGTTCTGGGCCCTGGATGACGCTGGGCGCAAGACGCCGTCCGCCGAAGGTGCGCTGACCTTCAGTCAATACCAGTTTGAGCGTGATTGCATCGAGCGCGGCATTTTGCCCTTACATCGAGATACGAACGGCCACCTCGTTCACACCATTTACGTTGATCAAGTCGTTCGCGCCTTTGACCAAGAGTGGCAACACTGGCGCGATGGCATCGATGACACCGATGATTGGCTGCATGACAAAGAACTTTGGACCAACCTTGCCAACAACCCTGTGTGGCAGGAGGCATGGAATGATATTGCCAACACCTCGAATCTTCCGCCGGCCGGCGCACAATAATCATCAGGGCACCCTACATGAGCAACATCAGCTATTTGCCAAAGAACGCCAAACTTAGAACATTCCTTCAGCCCGGAAGCGTGACCTTTATTCTCGAAGGCTTTCGCTGCTCCAGTACGTTGCACAAATACACGTATAAGCGATACAACCCTGTTATCACCATCGAGCCCGAAACAACCCACGGTGACGCAGAGCAACTCAAGCATACTGTTACAGTCAAAAATCTCGACCTCGACTCCCTGAATGATGCGCCGTGGCTCTCCCTTTCATTCGAAAGTTTAGAGAGTGCCAACGAAGCAGCGACCGCGTTGTACGAGGGTCTTTGGTCGGCCCACTGTCTACCCCAGCCTCCCGCACACGCCAGCGCACCGGTTAAGGCTGCGCCAGGCCCGGGTAGCGATCGTTTCAATCGTACCCACTTGGCTTGGGCCATCTGCGCTGGCGCCCTACTCGGCTCTATCGGTACCATGGGCGCGAACTCCATATTGAAGCTCAATGACGAGGTTCATTATGAACAAACCATAAGCGCTGCGCACCTTGATTTGAGCAAACAACAAATGAATCGGGAGGATCTGGCCCTGATTTCATCTGCTGAACTGTCCAAATCAGAGGCGCGCAAGGAAACAGAGCCTTTACCGCGCACACAATCCGAAACTAATGAGAACTATCGGCAGATGGAGCCGGTCGCCTCAGCATCGGCCCAACTCCTTCGCCACACTCCTGTTCAAGAATTGCGTCTGAACGAACAAGCGCTTAAGAACCTGCTGGCCGCGGGCTCCATCGCTGGATTTCATATGTTTCCTGAACGGGCGGTCTCATCTCCTTTTTGGTTATTCGTTGATCCTGACTCCATTCATAGCCAGACTCTGCTGCAACGAATGGATCAAATCGAAGAGCGTCTTTTAGAGAACGGGCTGTCTCCTGTGGCCTTGCCGGTTGCTGGCCAGTCGACAGAGAGCGCCAAGAAGGTCGTGGCGTCAATGTGTGAGAACGGGAAAACTGAGCAAATACGCACCATACCAGGTGCGTGGTACTCCGGGCTGTTTGGCCCGAAGCAGATCGATATCTGTGAGGGCGGAATAAATCGCCTGAAATTGGCCACAGCACTGTTTGAGTATTTTGGGTTGCAGGAAACCCCCATCATTGTGTCCAGCTCGGGCGCAATCACCGCATTCGCTAATGCGAGTGCCGACGAAATTATTCAATGGTTAAAGGTGAATCGATGAGCAACGTGGACACAACCATTTCAATTGACCGCATGTTGGCTGATATGGACAAGGGCTTCAAAGTCATGCGCCGCCATATTAAACCTGAAATCATTACCAGCTCACGCCAGACCTTGGCTAACGAAAATGGCGACACCATTTTTTCTTTGTTCAATGATTTGAGCGGGCCGACGATCTCTTTGGCGGCCGGCACTCTTGCTTATGCTGGAGATGCTGTCAATGCATTTATTCATGCTCAAGCGAATCTCTTTGTGTTGAACCGTGATGTGGATGCTCCCGGCAAGCCCCTGGAGCATGTTCTGGACCACCATGAGAAAGAACTGCTCAATTGGGTCAAGTACGGCGTCATCAGCGCACACCCGACGTGCGATCTGAGCATTATCGGCCAGGACGTCTTAACCACCGAGCAAGAGCGCATTGGTTGTCCCGCAACAGCCGTGTCTTTATCCATTGTGCGCACGTTACGCCATTTTCTTCGCTCATCCATCACATCCGCCACTCACCATTGATGATTGCTTAGCGCCATGGCCCAGAATCGCGACACACCCATCGAAGAACACCATAACGTATCGAACAGGCGTCGTATTGGCGATGTGCGCCCGTTGTCGACCAAGATGCAAGAATGGTTGGCTGAACCATTCAATTTCCTGTTCGTCAGCGTTCCGGCTCTGGCACTAACCATTACGTTTCCGGCCCTACTGCCATTGAGTCTACTTGCTCTGATTGGCGTTCATTTTTTTGTCATGGCCCTCAAAAATGTTTTGCCTTACCGCTACCCTGTCTACGACGGCAAGGATGCGGAGGGCAAACCTGCCGATGGCATCTTGCTTCTTGGGCAAACACGCTCAAAATCCCCCGCTGAGCGTTTTAAGCAATGTTTCCTGTCCAATGACGACTTGCGCAAGCACTGGCTTATTATTGGTGCAACCGGATCTGGAAAATCCGAAACGCTCAAGGGAATCTTCTTTAACGCGCTGTGTTGGGGCGCCGGGTTCTTTATGGCCGACGGTAAGGCCGATAACAAACTGCCAACAGACGGCTATGCCATGATCCGTGCGTTCGGCCGCGACAATAGCATCCTCTACCTGAACTTCCTTTTGAGTGGCAAAACACCCCAGGAAGTTTCCAAATCACGGCGCCGGCGCACCAATGGCTTGAACCCTTTCTACGACGCTGAAGCCGACACCATCAAACAGATGGGTGCGAACCTGTTGCCCAAAGCTGAAGGCGAGGGTAAACAGTGGCAAGAGAAAGCCCTTGCCGTGTTTCGTGCAGTGATCGATGCCGTTTGCTACAAACGCGACACCCAAGGCATGGTGATCTCCGTTGGAGTCTTGATTGATTACCTAGCATTGCCAAAAATTGAAGAGCTTTATCTTGAAGGCTGGGATAGCGCCAAAGAAAGTGGCGGTGCTTGGCCACCGGGCTTTATGGGGGTCAAAAATTACCTGGAAGTAGGTCTGCCCGGCTATTCGGTAGAGAAACTTCTGCGTAAACACTCGCGGATTGATGCCCCAGCTAGTGCGTTTGGACAGACTCGCGGGCGTCCGGGCCAAAGTCAGCAAAGCAACGAACAAACTGATGCGCCCAGCGAGCAGCACGGCTATCGCGTCGGTCAACTTATGCCTGTGCTGAACCTTCTGGGCGGCACTTACGGACACATCTTTGGCAACATGTTCAGCGAGATCGACATGGTGGACGTCGCGCTGCATGATCGCATCTTGTTCTTGCTGATTCCGAGCCTGGAAAAATCCTCCCAAGAAGCCGAGAACCTCGGCAAGCTCACCATCTCGTGCTTGCGCGTAATGATGGGTAAAAATCTGGGTTCTGAACTCGAAGGTTCCTACGCCGATCTGATTGAATCAAAAGCCACCAATGCCAACTACCCGTATTTAGTGGCGCTGGATGAGCTCGCATACTACTTCACCGAAGGCCTGGCCGTAATTTTTGCACAGGCTCGCAGCTTGGGGATGAGTATGCTGGCCTGCTCACAGGACTTGGAAATGCTCACCAAGGGGGATCGGGCAGCCGAGACCGGAGCGATGCTCGGCAACGCCGTCAATAAACTGTTCTTAAAAATCGACGATTCCAATAAGACTTGGGAACTGGCCAATAAAACTATTGGTAAGCAGCATGTTGCAACCTACGACACCTATGACCGAGGAGTGGGCTCAAGCTACAAACGACGCGATGAGTTACGTGTTCAAGAGGTGGATATGGTCACCTACAAAGAGATGAACGCACTCAAGGCGGGCCAAGGTGTAATCAACACCATGGGTCATTCCACGCGCATCGACACGCTGTACGTCGGCGATTGGATAGCGTCACTCAAAAATCAGCAATTCCACGTCAATCGCTTCTTACAAGTTCACCCCCCTGCCGAGGAGGTCTTTCAAGACAATCTTTATTGCACGCAATTGAAACCGTCCGAACAACAACAAAAAACCTCGCGTCAAGCGCGTTTGCTTGACCTGCTTACGTATCGACGAACCATTGGAACGACTGGCAACACGCCTATTCTGCAAAAGATAGGACAAATCAGTTACGTCATTGACGAGCTCTATCCGAACGAATCCAACCTCGCCAAGGGCATCTTGATCTACGAGGCCCTCAAACGAGAACTCCTGCGTGAACAGAAAGACGCTCCCAGCGAAGCAGTCCTGCCCTCCGAGGGCAACGGCATTACTCAAGCGACGCATGCCGGCGCCCTTCTGAGCGCGCAACTCGAGCACAACCTGATTGATGCGCTTGACGAACACGGCCTGCCTGATCCCATTGCCCTGATTCGCAAGCCAAGCGCACATGTCCTAGGGCCAGCGCAAGTGGATCAAAACAACATAAGCGGACTGACGCCAGTGTCCCCCTCCCACGGTACCGCCGCTGAGCAACCTGATCTGCCTCCCACGTTGCCTGACTCTACACAGGATGAGCGCTCGGCATTGCTCTTTGGTTATGGCTCGAACGAGCCGGATCTGGCCGACCTGCCCAGTGAAATTGATGCGGGCCCCGCTTTCGATAAACCCGATGAGGCATCGACGTTGGATCGAATTTTCGCAAACCAAACCACCCTGCCTTCTGCAGCCTGGATCAATGAGTCATTAAGTAACGCGCATCGCCTGGCCGATCAGCCCCGTTCTGCCGATGACTCCGTGGTGGGTATTACGGGCGAGGCAATGCACAGTCTGCGTGAACTCGAAGAAGCGCTCGGCAGCCCTAATCCGACGCAATCGGCTCATGCCATGCAAAAGGTTGTTGCAGCCCAAACCACGCCAGACACCATCGGCAAGGGCGATATTAGTGACGCAGCGATCGAACGATTCTTTCACAACGAGCTGGACATCTAAAGGAGTCTGACATGGTGATCGTGCCGGTGGTTCAGTCCATACTTTGTCTGGAGCGAACCACGCTTTGCGGTATCGAAGTGCTGTGTCGCTTTCAGAATCCATCAGGGCTACTAAGTCCTTACGGTCTAGTACGCCAGCACCAATGGGCTGAAATAGATCACCAGATGCTTAAGTTGCTCGTGCCTTACGCCGAGCACTTGAACGAGACCGTACCTCGTCTTTTCTTGAACGTTTCTGCCGCCAGCCTGGCCAACGCCGAATCATTCTCTCGCTGGAATGAAGCCGTTCATGTACTGCTGGACCAACTCAAAATCCCCTTGGTACTGGAGATATCGGAAACCATTGACCCTCTTCTTTTGCGACTGCGCTGGAAACAGCTACGCGATCTTCCTGGAATTGAACTTGCAATCGATGATTTTGGCGATGAAAACTCGAGCTTGGATCGATTGCTGGACTACCCATGGAACTTTTGTAAGTTTGACGCCCGGTACATCACCAAAATATCGCACCTGGTTGCAATGTTTATCTGTCAGAGCAACGCTACCTTCACGATCGTCGAGCGGGTGGAGTCTGAGTTACTATCGGATCGATGTCGCGCCATGGGTCTGAATCGCCAACAGGGGTTCTTATTCTCCGAACCATCCCCTTTGTTCCTCTGGCTCAACAGGATCCATTCCGGAGCCTTTAGCCGGGGTTAGAATTGCAAGCTAGAACCGACTAGCAACCCAACCTCGCGGGAGGCCAGAGAGTTAATGATCAACGTTCTTGAGCGTCTTTCGGAGCGCGATGATGACTCAAATGGCTGGTCGTGAGGCACGAATCAAGCCATTCTCATCCAAGTCAAGATCAGCACTTTCTTCTAAGGCTATTAAATCCTCGGCGCTAACCTTGCCATCGGGGAGAATATCGGTGCGGATCTGCTCTTGTCGCACAAGCGCTTGCTGTGCTTTCTGTTCAAGTTGTGTGTCGGTTTCGGGTACCTTTTGCAGTTGCGGCGCAAATTGATGTAGTGCGCTGACGGTTGAACGACTCACCAGGTATTCTTCGATCAACGGGCGATTCTCGCGTAAATACTCACGCACACGCTCCTGCATGTTCTGATCATTCAAGGTGCATTTAATGGTCTCCTCCGCAGCCAAGGGCAAGCCGGTGACAATTGCCTCTACGGCCGTTTTCAATATGCGCTTGCCGATAGGGCCTGGGTCTATTTCTTTCTCTTGATTGGGCGGCTGTAGGCGGTTGACCAGATCCGTCACCAAGGCTTTTTCGCATTGTTGCATAGAGCAATGAATGGCCGCCATATCCAGATCATTGATCATTTTGGCGGCCGGCTCAGACGACATGGCGACCTTTGGATCTGCCAACACTTTGTTCAGTGTGGCATCCAAACGCTCCAAGGATTGTTTCATCACCTGTTTAGCATCTGCGTTGAGCTCTCCAACGTACGCGCTCTTCATCCCAAAGCTACCATCGCCTTTCTTGAACAGTGTGCTCGCTATGGGTGAATTACCAGTAAACAGGGAATATTCCTGTTGAGCGAGGTCCGGTGAGTCAGAATCAGTATGTTTAAGATCGCCTGAGCCAGCAAAGCTAAATTGCCCTGCTCCGTCAGGATGGTAGCCCCCAACGTCTTTATCCGAATCGAGGTCACCATCAGCTTGCGACTGAACATTGCCCTCTGTTGCTGCTGCCCCGCCCTGATTTGCGTCAAAAGAGAACTGAGGCTGCTCCTGATTCGGTGCAACATCGGTTTGGCCCAGCGGCGGAAGTGAGAACAGGCGCCGGACAGCATTGACCAGGCGAAAGACCAAAGCGCGGATACCTTCGATCAGTCCCTCGATCCGACTGCGTGTTTGTTGAGAGTTCACCCCGGCGGCCTGCTGTTCCTGAAGCAATTGAGTCTGTTCCTTGAGTGCCTGCTGCACTTGAGTCACAGTTTCGGGCTCCTTGCCTTGGCTACCAATAGCTTGACTTAACTGAGTGCGTTCGAATTTGGGTTCTGATTGATGGGTTGTGGCTTCCTGAGTGCTCATAGTAAATGTCCTTATGTCTAAAACAACGCGACCTGTCCTGCGTTACGTGTGCGTGCTTCGGGTTGTGGGTGTACTTCGTCGCTGTGGGTAAGGCTCAGATCAAATCGGGCGTTCTCATCGAGAAGCCAGTCCGTCATTGACCAGTTAATGAGTTTGAATACTGTGGTTGTTGCGCCACTTTGATCCCTGCCCGAGAGCTCGCCGGCGCCGCGGTTGATCATGTCCAAAACAGCGAGCTCATAACCATCGTTGGTGCTCTCTACGCTACGCAAACGGGTAAGAGTGTCCTCGGACAGCGACTTGAGATCATCGGCAAACAGGAAACAATCGGCTTGCCCTCCCTGACGCGCCAACCTGCCCCGCAACTGATGTAGTTGAAACGCGCCAAAGCGCTCGGGGTTGCGGATTACGATCACTGAAATGTCCGGAACGCTAATTCCTGTTTCCATAACTGTGGTTGAAATGAGAATGGGCGTGACGTTCTTCCTGAAAAGATCCAACACCTTACGCTTGGTCGGGTTATCTAAAGAACCATGCAATAACCCCACCTTGCCGGGAAAAGCTGCGTCAAACAGTTCGAACGTTCGCATAGCATTCGCTACTGTCTGGGTTGGTTCTTCAGCGCCAGCGCTTCTCCCGGACGCCTCGGACAGCCCGCTGTTCTGTTGCAACTGCACACGGGGCAGAATGACCGCTGCGCGTTTCCCGTTTGCGATTGCCCGCGCAATGGCGGCCACTGTGGCACGCCGGTCACTTGTGTCTACCAGCATGGTACTTATCGATTTGGCCACAGGCTGCTGATTCAAGGTATAGGTGCGCATACCCGCATACATTGATAGTGCCAATGAGCGCCCAATGGGTGTTGCGGAGACTTCCAGGCGATGCGTAAACGGTCCTATCAACTGATTCTTCAACCCCGTGTGCATCTTATGTTGCTCATCAAAGATCACCACGTTGGCCTGGTAGTTCTGTCGAGCACAGATGGATCCTAACGACTCAGTGCCTACTAAAATGGCTTGGTCGTTATGAATCTTGCCCCCCTCCTCCACACGCTGAATCTGAACGGATTGACCGAACATCGTGATCAACTCCCCTGCGATTTGATCAGCCAGTAGTAAGGTGGGTGCGGTGACAACAACCTTTGCTCCAGCCCAGTGGGCGGCAACCGCCGGCGCCAGGTACGCCACGGTCTTGCCTGCGCCAACTTCTCCTGACAGCAGGCCGCAAAGCGGCGTGGGTCCGCATAAGTCGTTCGCCACATTAAGGGCGACATCACGCTGATTAGCGGTACACGCAAAACCAGAGGATTGCTCAATACGTGCGAGGGCACGCAACGTTAACTCACGCATTTGTGCCGGCTCGGCTATCGCACTCAATGGGTGCTCAGGCCTCTCGTTTTGAATCATTGCCTGCACTTGCAGTGCCAAGGCACAGATTCGATTTGCACAGTACCGCGCGGCTAACCCATGGGCTACCGTATCTGGCCGATGCAGTTGGTACAGCACATCGTCAAGACGTAGTTGCCCACGTTGGCACAGATCTTTTAGAGGCAGCCGATCAGGGTTTGCACAATCGACCAACGCCATGATTTGTCCGTCATCCATGGCGCACTCTTGCTCAATCAGCTCGCTGGAAGCCTGCAAAGCGAGCTCCAAATGTTCCGGCTCAAAAAGGAAATCGACTAACTGGCGAACGGAGGCCCCTGAGACTTGCCCAGGGATGCCGGTATAGACGGGGGCCACGCGCCCGGCCTGTGCTTTATCCAGGAACACGGCCTTGCCAATGCTGATCTCCTGGTTCCATTGTGTTACTTGCGCATATACATACATCGTTGTGTCTGGGACCGCATCTTTCCAGGCCCACGGCGTTCCAAACAGGGCCAGTTGTCCGCTGTTCCCGTTCCTGTCTATGACTCGTAACTTCTGGCGCAGACATCTTCTTTGCCAGGGATGCTTAAGCGGCTCCTTCCAGCTGGATCCGTATCCGCGCAAATCCACCTGCTCCGGATTGTTTGGGTCCCCAGCCAAGCGGATCTTTAGGCACACGAAACCCTGTTGATCACAGGCGGCCAACAAATCGTCGTACACAACCGAACAATCCATGTACGACGAAGGCACGCACAGCAGACCGTGCAGCGCTGAGGCAAGTTTCAGTCGCTGAACCGTGCGGCCAAACGTGGCGGGAACATCACGAAGAGCTTCGTCGTGCAAGCGTGACAATGGGTCGGCCTTTTAAGATACTCGAGCTGGTTTTCTGGACGCTCTATTAATTGGCTATTATTATCTCAATCGTGACTATATGAAGCAATGAAACAGCATCAATTATTTTCAAGGAATGCCAATGAGCACTCGCCCGGCCTCCACTTACCTTCATGAATGGTTCTTCAGCCCCTTGAGAACCCACCTGGAAAAGGCACAGAATAAGGCACAAGCCGCCCAATGGATTAACTTTATTCAGGCGCTAAAACAGAAAGGGGTAAAAGAGCTTGAGATTAACGACTCCAAGATACTAGAGGCTCTGGCTACCCATCCTGGCTCGCTCAGTCTAACCAAGGATGACGTGCTCAATGCCTTTGACTCGCACAGAGTCTCAATTCGCGAGACCGTACTTCCTAAAAATCAGTGGTCCCTCTACGCCCTGCCTGGTTACGACAGGTACCTGGAAACCATTTACGTTCTAGAGTCAGAGCGGGACTATATCAACTACCAACTGAGTCAAATTCGCTTCGAGCTCGAGGAACTGAACTTTGACCTGGATGCGTTGGCGACAAATCCGGAGCGGGTGTACGAGCTTGACGCTCAACGCAAGATGTTAATGAGTCGGCTTAGCTTTGCCACTGACTTTCAGTCGCACCATTACTCCGATGTCGCGGATCCCGAAGACCCAACACAAAAGATACGCAACCTGCTGGCACATACTCGAACAAGTTATCGCCAGGGGGTGTTCTTTGTGGACGAACTCCAGTCAGACTGGGCTCAACGTTATCGGCGCTTTGAGAATAATGAGAATTATCCGCATGCGCCGTTCATTTCCAATACCGAAGCCTGGGCTGGTTTGATCCTGAAACGCCAACTGCAGCGCGCAGCGATGGATCCCCATACGCAACACTTTGCCTGGATCACTGCCGAGCTTCGCAACGGCACTCGAATTGGCGGCAATGACGGCTTGAATGACTTTTACACTGTGATTTTGCCTAAAGTCATGAACAAATTCCTCAAAGGCACTGATCAGAAGGTGAAAATGCTGGAGCTGCCATTGGTCAAAGGAAATGACCGTAAGTACGCTGTGCCTGGTATCGAGATCACCCAATCCGTTCGGGAGAAAATGATTCAGCCGGCGGCGCTCTACAGCCTGGATGTCGATACACAAGTCGATTACACGCCCACTACGGCCACGGCTCGCTTGATGGATCAGCGCCACCTGTTAAAGCACACCACCAAAGCCTTTCAAGACGCATTTCTTGGTGCCAAGGAAATGTTCTCCGGCGTTTTTGAGCTACGACTAGTCTCGCATATTCTTAACGATACAGAGCAAGTTCCGGCTAGTGGCTCGTTTATGGGCAACGTCTTAAATATATCCTTGCAGGGCCGCGATATGCTGTCCTCGCTGGATCATGAGCTTTGGCATCTTGCTGAATCCGCCCTTGTAGATCCGATGGATGTAGCTACCATTCACGAGGCATTTAGCCCCGGCCGTCGTTTGAACACAGCCGTGCGCCAGGCCATGGTTGCCGATAATGCTAATCCCAACGCGGTTGCACAATGCGATGACCCAGCCGAAGCGGCAGCGTTTGGTTTTGCGCTTTGGCGTCAGGGCAAACTCGCCGTCGACCCCAAGCAAAACGAACCCGTTGGCCAGACAGGCATTGATCGCACCGTAGGTCGTGTTTTTGTACGGGTCGAAAAGGCGTTCCATTCTCTGGCACATTGGATGCGCAGACTCATTGTCAAGGAAACCAAGAATGAGATCGAACAGAATGTTGTTAACTCCGCATTTCAGAAATTTGGCCACGCCCTTGATCAGGCAACACTAAAAGCAGCCACTCGCCGCCTGGAACAGGAGCTGCAGGGCAATGACGCGCGGGAGCACGAGCATTCTCTGCATGCCGATACCACACGCACCGTCGCAATGCGGGCTTAACCCAGAGAACCTTACGCCATGAACCAACCTCATTCCCCTGAAATCGAGCATGCCCTGAAAATCTTGAACAACCAGTCTTCAGGCTTCAAGGTGCTTACCCATTTGGATCTGCTCAAGCCGCTGACCCAAAACCCCGGGCGCCCACTCAAACATGTACTCATTTTGGATACTGAAACATCGGGAATGGACCATAAAAGCGATCAGCTCATTGAGATCGCTGGATCGGTGTATCCGTTCTGTGAACAAACGGGCGAACTGTTTAGCCCAAGTTTACAGTTCAATCAGCTGCTGGATCTTCCCGAAGGCGTTGAGCTTTCTCCGATCATTACACAGGTCACAGGCATTACAAGGGAGGATATTCGTGGTCACGCACTAAGTCCTGACCCCATTATCGCTGCGTTCAAGGCGTGCGACATGGTCATTAGTCATAACGCAACTTTTGATCGGCCGTTTGTTGAAAAGACGTGTGATTTTTTGGGAGAACTAGCGAACAAACCCTGGGCGTGTTCGTTACAGGATATCGATTGGAGCACGCTTTTCACGACACCGTCCCGAGCGCTTGCCGTACTGGCTGCATTCTGCCCTGAAAATCCATTCTTTTACGACGCGCACCGGGCTCTTACCGACTGCGACGCCCTTGCTCGGGTTGTGCATCAAGTTACGTCAGCAACACAGCAAGCCATTCTGCCCCAGTTGCTTGCCGGAACGACTGAGCGCCTCGTTCAGGTTTTTGCTGTTGGAGCGCCCTATGAAGCTAAGGATCTGCTTTCTGCACACGGTTTTCGTTGGAGTGACGGCACACAATTTCCCAACATTAAAGCCTGGGCCAAGGTGATTGACAGGCAGTCGGAAGAAGGCTGTCGCGATT
Organism: Pusillimonas sp. T2; assembly: GCF_002236805.1. Taxonomy (GTDB): domain Bacteria; phylum Pseudomonadota; class Gammaproteobacteria; order Burkholderiales; family Burkholderiaceae_B; genus Neopusillimonas. Next base: position 52,318 of record NZ_NIQA01000007.1, read on the forward strand.
TCATTTTTCTGCACGAGAAAGTGTACGGATCGCGAGCCGCTTCGCTCAAAGCACGAATCAATAAGAAGGGGGAAACGAGACGTGTACTAGGACAGTAAGTCGTTGTTTCCCAAACACTTTCTTCGTTGGGCTGGCCAGCGAAGACCTCAATTGTAGCCTTGTTTTTCGTCCTCGGCAACAAATTCGTCCAAAGAGTTCCACAGACGTCCAAAGAGCTGCACTCAGTACACCAGACCCACGATCGGTACATCGTCGTAGGCGACTGCCTCGAACTCATCATCCACGCCCGGTTGTCTGCCCCGCATCCATCATCGCGAAGACGATCAGGCAGATGGTTCTGGTGATGGCACAGGTCGGATTCCACCTGGGAACGCCTGCACCACAACTCACAGGCGACCTTCTGCTCAAGCTCCTTTGAAAGAACGCGCACGCTGGCCACCGCGTTTCCGCACACGATTCTTTGTCGATATATCAGGATGACGGGGCAAGCATGACAGATGCGGGTTTGCTGCGTCCGGCTGGACATTCGACGACGATTGCGGCCCCCTCACGCCTCCTGAGACCGCTGGCATATCAGGTCATACCTAGACGGTTTTGCAGAAACCGTAACTTCTCACGACCCTGATAGCGTGAGCGTCACTGTCGAGCCTACGTCCCGATGCTCGACCTTCTAATCGATGAATTTTTGCACATCGAGCACACGACGACTACCAGTTGCGCGAACTGGTGAGAAGTATTCAAACCACATGACGAAGCGGCCTTAGGTGCCCACTTCCTGCACAGACGACAGGCCGACCATGAGGTCGGTGACAAAGGAGTCGGTCATGTAGTTCTTCTCCTGGAAGGAGACGGAGCATGCACGAGAACAAGAATGATGCACCAACATCAAAGGTGTTCTATCGCCCGATCGAAGCGTCCATCCGCTGGGCCGGGCTGCTGCGATACGAGCAGGTGATCCTGGCTTCGATTTCGTCGCCAAGGCGCCTGCCGCAGTCGTTGGACTGCCCACGTTGTGCCGAGCTGAGGCTTTGCACCGAACGTATCTTCGACGGCATCCTCAATGGAGAACTGCCCTTCGGGCAGAACGGCATCACGACGCGCGATTCCACGCTGATCGACTCCCCTGATCTGACGGTGCGTCACGTCGATCTGAAGCGCTGGATGCGACAACACTATCCCGAGCAACGACCGGGCTTCCTCTTCTCCCGAAGCGAGCGCATCGCCCATCCCTTCATCTCGCTGGAAACTGGGCAGGCGATGCTAGTCGAGCGCCTGGCCCTGAAGTCCACCTTGGACCAGTACAAACGCCAACTGCATGAGTTGCAGGAAAAGCACGGGGCGCTTCTCAAGCAGATGGCGCCCTCTGCTGGCGCACAGTGCCTGATCAGTGATCGCGCCGAAGCCACCTACCTGAACATTATCGGCAGCATGCTGGACCTGATGCTCGGCCAGTCGCCTTCGGGCGTGCCGTACTCCAGCTTCAAGACTCAGGAGGCGGTGGTTAGTGCATTGGTCGCCCATCACAGCGGCGCAATGGGGATCGCGGAGCGGACGCTAAACGGCAAGTTCGCCACGGCCAGACGCCGGCTGCGTAGCGCGACAGTCTGAGGTTTTCCATCTTGTATGTGCAATCGCGGAGATTGCATTTGCAATGTCTTTTCCCATCCATGTCTATTGAATGGAGGTCACGCCAACAAACGCCACTGAGCGTTCAGGAGTGACCGCCATGTCGCAAACACCTGCACTGCCCGCAAGCGAGCGCCGCATCCTGCGGCTTGATGAAGTCGAAACCAAGTCGGGTTTCAAACGCGCCCACATCTACAACCTGATGCGCAAAGGCCTGTTCCCGAAGGCGCTGCGCCTGGGCGTGCGCGCGGTCGGCTGGGACTCCATCGAGATCGATCAGTGGATCGCCGAGCGCGTCAACAACCGGGCCTGACCCGTTCTCCAGCGGACTTCCCATCCTCACACGGAGAACGCCATGCAGGTCGTATCCATCATTTCAACAAAAGGTGGCGTCGGCAAGACCACCACGGCCGCGAACCTCGGCGGGCTTGCCGCCGACGCGGGGCTGCGTGTGCTACTGCTCGACCTCGACGTGCAGCCCACCTTGTCCTCGTACTACGAGCTAGGCCACCGCGCACCTGGTGGCATCTACGAGTTGCTGGCCTTCAACGAGCGCGACCTCGGGTTGCTTGTGTCCCGCACGATCGTCGCGGGCCTGGACTTGGTGCTCTCCAACGACCACCGAGGCGAGCTGAACACCTTGCTGCTGCACGCGCCGGATGGGCGCCTGCGGTTGCGCCATCTCTTGCCGGTCCTGGCGCCTCTCTATGACCTGGTACTGATCGACACCCAAGGCGCGCGATCGGTGCTGCTGGAGATGGCGGTACTCGCCTCCAACCTCGCGCTGTCGCCCGTGACCCCGGAAATCCTCGCGGCGCGCGAGCTGCGGCGCGGCACCATGCAGTTGCTCGAAGACATTGCGCCCTACCGGCACCTGGGCATCGAGCCTCCACCTCTGCATCTGCTCATCAATCGCGTCCACCCTGTGTCAGCCAATGCACGGCTGATCCAGCAGGCCCTGCGCGATCTTTTCCAGGACCATGCCGGCATCCGCGTGCTGGCCACCGACGTGCCGGCCATCGAGGCGTATCCGCGTGCAGCTACGCGCGGATTGCCAGTGCATCGGGTCGAATACCGCCAGCCGCCGAGCAGAGTCGCCCCCGCCGCGCTCGACACCATGCGCGGCCTCGCAGACGAACTATTTCCGCAATGGCGGCACCGATTTGCCATGGTGTCCGGCCGTCCGCCACACCCTCTTGATGCCGGGAGGTCCCATGGCGAACGCACATGAGCTTGCCCGAGGCCACAAGCGGCTTCGCGCCCTGATCGAGTTCGCGGTTGGCGAAGGTTGGCACGTCAAACGCACGCCTGGCGGCCACCTCAAGTTCACCAAGCCTGGCTGCGCCGCGATCTACACCAGCTCGACGGCCAGCGACCACCGGGCGACCCTGAATGCCCGTGCGCAAATCCGCCGCGCCGAGCGCGAGGCCCGATACCAAGCGCAGGGAGGCGGCCATGGCTGAGGTCACCTCCCAGCAGATGGCTGGCAAGCTGCTCGCGGCCGGGTTCGAGCGCAGCGGCCCGTCAGCCTCGACCTTGAGCGACCCGATCGCCGACACACCCATGGTCGTGACCCTAGATCAGTTGCGCCCCTACGACCACGATCCCAGGAAAAAACGCAACCCGGCCTACGAGGAAATCAAGGCGTCCATCCGCGAGCGAGGTCTGGACGCGGCGCCGGCCATCACTCGCCGACCAGGTGAGGATCACTACATCATCCGCAACGGCGGAAATACGCGGCTGGCGATCCTGCGCGAACTATGGTCAGAGACCAAGGACGAGCGGTTTTTCCGTATATCGTGCCTGTTCCGTCCGTGGCCCAGCCGCGGCGAAGTCGTCATGCTGACCGGCCACCTGGCCGAGAACGAATTACGCGGGGGCCTCACGTTCATCGAGCGCGCCCTCGGCGTCGAGAAGGCACGCGAGTTCTACGAGCAAGAAAGTGGCACTACCTTGAGCCAGTCCGAGCTGGCCCGCCGCCTCGCTGCCGATGGCTTCCCGGTACAACAGTCGCACATCAGCCGCATGAACGACGCGGTGCAGTATCTCCTGCCCGCGATCCCCACCGTGCTCTATGGCGGCCTCGGTCGCCATCAGGTCGAACGCCTGTCGGTCATGCGCAAAGCCTGCATGCTCGCGTGGGAGCGCTACGCCAAGGGCCGCTCCCTGGTTCAGGACTTCCACGAATTTTTCCAGGAAGCGCTGTCGCAATTCGACGTCCAGGCCGACGAGTTCTCCGCGCAGCGCGTACAGGACGAGCTGATCGGCCAGATGGCCGAGTTGCTGGGTGTCAATTACGACGTGCTCGCCCTGGACATGACCGAATCCGAGAGCCGGCAGCGCGCCTTGATCAGCGACCCAACGCCGCCCTCGACGCCGCCTGCGTTGCCGGAGCCTGAGTCGGAAACCATCGCGCGCCCACCTGCCAACACCGCGCCACCCACCGCAGGGGCTGCATCGGCAGCGCCGCCTGCAGGCCAACCTGCGGCAACGCCTTCGACGCGCGAGAGCGACACGGATACCAGTCAGGCGGGTCCGGCCAGCCCTGCGGCGGGGAGCGATCTGCTTCGGGAACACATCGTCTCGCCAGCACCGACGACCGAACGGCTCCAGTCCATCCAGCGCATGGTCGCCGATCAGTTGGGCGATGCGCTGCCTCCCGACTTCTCGGCGAGCGTCTTGCAGTCCATCCCCGTGCAGGCTGGCGGGCTCTATCCGATCTCCGATGTCTGGTACATCGATCCCGGCTTGGATACTGCCGAGCGCTTGCGCATCCACATCGCACAGTTCGCCCGCGAAATCGCGAGCGAGGCAGACCTGGACGAGTGCATTGATGACCGTGCAGAGGGTATCGGTTTCGCCTGCCGGGCCCGCACCCAAAGTCCGGCGCCGCTGGGCCGTTCCGTCCTCGCATTGTTGGCGTGCCTGGCCGGTCAGCGGCCCGCCGACGTCGGTCTGCACGACGGGCAAATCGTCATCGACCTGCCGGCGTTGCTGCACGGCCAGGGTGATGCGGCCCAGCGATTGAGCGACACCGCGCTGGTCAAGCTGTTCCGGCTGCTGCGGCTGGCCCGGCGCCTGCTCGATCTTGAAGCCGGCGCTGCGGACCTTGGAACGTGAGCGAGGGAGGCCAGCATGTCCGCACCACACCCACTCAACCAGGCCGTCATCGCCCAGGCCCTCTATGACCTGCGCAATGGGCAACTGCGCCGGTGCAAACTGATGGGGTTTGGTGAGGAAGAACTGGACGCCCTCAAGCATCCCGCGCTGATCAGCGTGCTCGCCAACGCCAACGTCTCCTGGTGCTCGGTGACGGTGAACCGCGAAGTGCTCCGGCGACTACTCAAGCAGGCGCAGGACGTGGAGAAGGAAATCGCCACGGTCGATCGCATGCTCAGGCTGGGTGCGAGCACCGAGATGGTCAGTCGGTTCTATGGCCTGACCCACCAGGAGGTGGCGCTTCGCCGCGAAATCCTCGGCCTGCCCAAGCGCAAGGGCCGCCACCCCGTGCTGGACGAGAAACAGGACACGGATCTGTGGCGGCAATGGAAGGCCGTGACCGGCAGCAGGAATGTCGATCTCGAAGACGAAACCTCCATTCTCGACGCCGCCATGGACTTGGCCGAAGCCATGTCGCTGCCTCTGTCGGTGGTCTGGGCCTCGATCAAGAGCTGGGTCGATCAAGGATTGGGTTGAGCCATGGCCGTGGACGACACCGCACCACGCCGTGGCCCCGTCGCACTCGCGGACCTGTTCGACGCCGCCTTGAAAGACCTCGTGCCCAAGCCCAGTGCGCCAGCACCTATGCCTGCGCCGACGCCCGCCACGTCCGGCGATGCCTTCCTCTTCAGCGGCAACCGGCATGAGACCGTGCCGCGGCGACTGTTCCTCGACCGTCGCCTGACGCCGCTGGAGCGCAACGCCTGGCAGGTGTTCCGGCTGATGCTCAACGACGATGGCGTGACAGCCTTCCCGACGTATGAGCAGCTTCGACCCTGGCTGGCATCGATGCCATGCGCCGGGCAGGCCTCGCATGAAACCGTGGCCCGAGCGTTGACGCTGTTGCGCCTCACCCGATGGTTGAGCCTGGTGCGGCGACGGCGTGACCCCAAGACCGGCCGCATCCTCGGCAACCTCTACGTTCTGCACGATGAACCGCTGACGCCCTTCGAGGCCATGCAGCTCGACGCCGACTACCTGGCACTGGTCAGCCAGTCCCTCGGCCATTCGGCCAAGGCCGTCCAGATGGTCGGCCTGAACACCCTTAAGGAGATCGCGGAAGATCCGCTGCTCTCCGGGCGCACATTGCCGTCGCGGCTGCAGGTTCTGGCAGAACGCCTCGCCAGCCAAGGCATCACGGCCGCCGCAAGTTATCCACAGGAGGACGCCGCCCACGATTCCGAAGAAGGAGCATCGAGCCTTCTTCGGAATGCGGATGACCCATCTTCGGAATCCGAAGCAGGGGCGAAACCCGTGCTAAACGCCTCTCTTCGGAATCCGAAGATGGCCCGTATAGTACGTAGTAGTCGTATTAATGAAGTACGTACTACCGCGCAGGCGCGCGCGCTGGGCGATCTGCAATGGCCCAAGCGCTTCACGGAACTGAAGGCAGAGCAGCAGACAGGTGCCAGGGTGGCATTGCAGCAGGTTGATGCCGCGCTGAGACAGGCCGTGCTGGACGAATGGGCCACACGATGCAGCAGTCATGGCATCCGCAATCCTGCGGGGTATCTGTTCGGCATCATTCAGCGCGCCATCCATGGCGAGTTCAATGCCTGGGCCAAGAAAGACGCGCCATCGGCATCCGTCCCGCCAAACGAGCGACCACCACCAGCACCGCCACCTCAGCCGCAGGGTAAGCCAGTGCCGCCAGAAGTCGCCAAGCAGCACATCGAGCGGCTACGCAATCTGCTCGCCAGCAAGTGAGTCGGCATGCAAGGCGGTGAAACTAGATGCCCATGGCCGCCAGTAGAGCTATCCCCTGGGGATAGTTCCGCTGCTGGGCACAACGCCAAGCTGTCGCAGGCCTGGGATCGACCATCTGCCGCAGCATCGGCGTTGCCCCCCCTGATCCCGGCGTGCAGCGTTCGTTGGCGCTCCATGGAGCTATCCCCTGGGGATAGCTCGCGCCGCATGCAACCGCCACGCCCTAAACCGGGGCCCGCCGGGATTCGGATTCTTGACTGACTGCCTTCCGCTTCCTGTCGAAGCTGGCCGCTCCTTTTCCAACAACGAGCGGACACCATGGCAACCAATGAACCTCTGCAACTGAATCTCGGCTCCCTGCGCAGTGCGATGTCGCTGACCCTGCACACCCATCACGCTTCCCGCATCTGGCATGGTCGCGCCGCCGCCGAGGGGCGACCGGGCATCGTCGGCCTGAATGGCTATATCGCCCAGATGAACAAGATGCGGCGGGGCTCGGAGCAGGACGATCCGTACTCGGACTGGTGGATGCTGCGCATCGAGGACAAGCTCGACCACACCAAGGTCACGCTGCAATCGCTGCGCGAGCAGGTGGACCAGGCGCTGGCGAGTGTGCCGCCGGCGCTCAGCCTGGGCGAAAACCTGAACGTGCAGCCGGTCAAGCTCCCGCTCTTCGTCAACGCGCAGCTCGGCTTTGCCGCGGTCTATCTCCTGGCCGACTACGACGACATCGCCCGCAAGCTGATCCTCGCCCATCACACCGCGCTCATTGACCGCATCACCTTGGAACGCTGGCTCAACGAGGGCGCACATTCACTGCGCAGCCTGTTCTCGCTGGCCCAGCAGTATCGCTATTCGGGCTGCACACGCGATGACTTCGCGTCGAAGAATGCCGCAGCGCGGGCAGCGCTGGAGAAGTATGGCGAACTGCCGCAGGACGTGCTGGAAGGCACGCGCCGGTCGAAGTTTGCGCCGCCCATCGTGCGCCGTGGCCTGCAGCAGCGCGGCGACGGTCCTGCCGAAGCATCACTGCCCGGCGATGAAACCACCACCGCAGAGTCGCCCGAAGCCGCAGCCGGCGAGGACGAGCCGGCATGAGCGATCCGAACCCACCGACCCGCTACTTCCGAGGCCTGCAACAGGGTGCCTTCATGCGGCTGGAACACGCGGCCTATCTAAAAGGCCTTTTAAAGCCTTTTAAGGGTAAAGGGGACTTCGAGGCCTGGGCCAGCCAGTGCTTCGCCATGCGCGACGAGTTGATTGCCCTGGCACAGCGACAGGTGCTGGAGCAGGCATGCGGGCACCCCTTCCACCTGCTGCCCATCGAACTGGCCCAACAGACCACTGGCGCAGGAACCGTCTTCTTGCGCTGGCGCAGACACGACAGATCGGCCATGGGCGTGGCGCTGTGGCGGGAGCTGGTCGCCAGCAGCAGCACACCCGTCAACCTGCTGGCCGACCTGCACGCGATCGAGCTGCAGCGCATCACGTTGAACATGCAGATCAGCCTGCTGCACACCCTGGGCAGGCAGGCGCAGGAATGCGCCAGCAAGGCGGCCGAGGCGGACGACGCCTACCTGCGCCGGCTCACGCCCATTCCCGCCGCAATGCGCGATCGGTGATTGCGCCGGGCATCCAGCACGCTCCCGGCGCCGACGAGGCACGGGTATTTCAACCACCACGGAGATCACACCATGAGCACGCATTTTTCCGGCGAAGGCAACATCGGTTCGCCACCGGAGTACCGCGAATTCCCCAACGGCAACGACGAACCCAGCCGCCTGCTACGCCTGAACGTCTATTTCGACAACCCTGTGCCGAAGAAGGATGGCACGTTCGAGGACCGGGGCGGCTTCTGGGCGCCGGTGGAAATCTGGCACCGCGACGCCGAGCACTGGAAGGACCTGTACCAGAAAGGCATGCGCGTGCTGGTCGTCGGCCGCATGGAGCGCGAACCTTGGACGGACAACGAGGATCAGCCGCGCGAAACCTGGCAAATCAATGCGCGCAGCGTCGGCATCCTGCCGTACCGCATCGAGTCCGTGGCCCTCAGTCCGAAGCCGCAGGAGGCAGAACCGAAGCCCCAGGCCGCTCAAGAATCGACCGCGCCGAAGGAGGCGAAGCGCAGGAAGTGAACCGGCATGGAGGGCGGCGGCCGCAATGCTTCGCCGCCCTCCATGCGCTCGCGAGCTATCCCCAGGGGATAGCTCCACCAACGTCCACCGACTTCCACGCGCTCCCGCAAATCGCGGCTTCCGGTCCGCACACCTGCGGCCACGCGCCACCCCGCCCAAGCCATTCCATTCCGTGAAAGCGGTCGCCGCTGCATGCGGCTTGTTTGCTGCTGCCCCAGGTGGCGCTCGGCATCCTCGATTCCAGCAACTCCATGAACAACGGGAATCGGGATGGACGGACATGCGGCTGTTCTTGTGCGAGAAGCCCTCCCAGGGCAAAGACATTGGCCGGATTCTCGGTGCCACGCAGCGCGGTGAAGGCTGCCTCAACGGTTCCGGCGTCACCGTCACCTGGTGCATCGGCCATCTCGTGGAAGCCGCAGCGCCCGAAGCCTACGACGAGCAGTTGAAGCGCTGGTCCATCGAGCAGTTGCCCATCATTCCCCAGCATTGGCGGGTCGAGGTCAAACCGAAAACCGCCACGCAGTTCAAGGTCGTCAAGGCGCTTCTGGCGAAGGCGACCCAGCTTGTCATCGCTACCGATGCCGACCGCGAGGGCGAGTTGATCGCGCGCGAGATCATCGACCTGTGCGGCTACCGCGGCCCCATCGAGCGGCTGTGGCTGTCGGCGCTCAACGACGCATCCATTCGCGCCGCACTCGGCAAGCTCCGGCCATCGGCCGAGACCTTGCCGATGTACTACTCGGCGCTGGCGCGCTCTCGGGCGGACTGGCTCGTCGGCATGAACCTCAGCCGGTTGTTCACGGTGCTGGGGCGGCAGGCCGGCTACGACGGCGTGCTGTCGGTCGGTCGCGTCCAGACCCCGACGCTCAAACTGGTCGTGGACCGGGATCGCGAGATCGCAGCCTTCGTGTCCGTGCCGTACTGGGCCATCGACGTGTCCCTGTCCGCTGGCAGCCAGGCTTTCACCGCGCAGTGGGTTCCCCCGAAAGCATGCACCGACGACGCCGGCCGCTGCCTGCAGCAGCCCATCGCGCAGCACGCCGCGCAGCAGATCCGCGCCGCGGACAGCGCCCAGGTGGTGGCGGTCGAAACCGAGCGCGTGCGGGAAGGCCCGCCGCTGCCGTTCGACCTGGGGACCTTGCAGGAGGTGTGTTCCAGGCAGCTTGGGCTCGATGTGCAGGAGACCTTAGACATTGCTCAGGCCCTATACGAGACGCACAAGGCCACGACGTACCCGCGCTCCGATTCGGGCTACCTGCCCGAAAGCATGTTCGCCGAGGTGCCAACGGTCCTCGACAGCCTGGTCAAGACCGATCCCTTGCTGCGACCGATCATGGACCAGCTCGACCGCACTCAACGCTCACGCGCCTGGAACGACGCGAAGGTGTCTGCTCACCACGGCATCATCCCGACGCTCGAACCGGCGAACCTCTCGACCATGAGTGAGAAGGAACTGGCAGTGTATCGGCTGATCCGGGCGCATTACCTGGCGCAATTCCTTCCTCACCACGAGTTCGACCGCACTGTGGCGAACCTCTCCTGCGGCCAGCAGACGCTGGCGGCCACCGGCAAGCAGGTCGTCGTCAAGGGGTGGCGCCTGGTGCTGGCCGAACCGCAATCCGAGGAGGATGGCGACCCTGCGGCGCGCAGCCAGGTACTGCCCGCGCTGCGCGAGGGCCTGGCATGTCAGGTGGCCGACGTCGATCTGAAGGCGCTCAAGACGCTGCCCCCTCGGCCCTATACGCAGGGCGAGTTGGTCAAGTCCATGAAGGGCGTCGCCAAACTGGTCTCGGACCCGCGCCTGAAACAGAAGCTCAAGGATACGGTCGGCATCGGCACCGAAGCGACGCGGGCCAACATCATCAGTGGCCTGCTGACGCGGGGCTACCTCATGAAGAAGGGCCGCGCCATCCGCGCCTCGGATGCGGCCTTCACCCTGATCGACGCGGTGCCCACAGCGATTGCCGACCCAGGGACAACCGCCGTCTGGGAACAGGCGCTGGACATGATCGAAGCTGGACAGCTCACGCTGGACGTATTCATCGGCAAGCAGGCTGCATGGATCTCACAGTTGATCGCGCAGTACGGCAGCACGTCCCTGTCCATCAAGGTTCCCCACGGACCGCCTTGCCCACAGTGCGGCGCACCGACGCGCCAGCGCACCGGCAAGAGCGGCCCATTCTGGTCGTGCAGTCGCTACCCCGACTGCAAAGGCACGCTGCCGGTCGAATCCGGCACGTCCAAGCGTGGTGCCTCGCGCCCGCGCCGCAGCGGCCGCAAAGGCTCCTGACCGACCCCGTTCCCCGTGAGCCGTGCCCGCCATCGGCGGCGCGGCCTGTGTTCCGCACGCCCTGCGGGACGCCCAGCGCGCAACGCCTTCTTGTCCGTGTGCGCGTCCCGCTTGGTCATCCCCGGCCGCGGGACCTGAAGGTAGCTTCTCCGCGAACCGCCTCCTGCGCGTTCTGCTGATCTGCATTTCTCCCGCCTCTGCGAAGGGTCCCCCGGTGGCTTGCCAAGCTGCGCGAGCCACCCGGAGACCCTTCGTGGTCAGCGGTATTCGGTGCCGGTGCCCGCCGGCGCAAAAACGGGCTCCCTTTGTGCGCGGATGTGCGCCAGACGATGCCGGCGCGAACCACGACATGCGCCGGGTGTGATTGCTGATGAGCAGACGGTTCTAGCGACGACCGGGCCTGCACCAGCCCACGGGTGGTTCTGTCCTCCCGAGCCGAAGGCCGCAGGGCCTTCGGCGCCTTTCTCCTGCCTATCAACGTCCCGGCCCGCCCCGGGCCACACGAACAGGAGACCCGACATGAACCCGCAACCTTGCACCCTTCGCGGTGCACCCCAGGCCGCGCCACTGCTGTACGGCAGCGTGTGCAGCGGCATCGAGGCCGTGAGCCTCGCATGGCAACCCCTCGGCCTCAAAGCCGCGTGGTTCGCCGAGATCGAGCCGTTCCCGAGCGCCGTGCTCGCCCACCGTTACCCCCATGTGCCCAACCTGGGCGACATGACCGCGATCGCCCGTCAGGTGCGCGCCGGCACCGTGCCGGCGCCCGACATCCTGGTCGGCGGCACGCCGTGCCAGTCGTTCAGCGTTGCCGGCGCGCGCCAGGGGCTGAACGACCCGCGCGGCGCCTTGACCCTTGCCTATGTGGAGCTTGCAAATGCCATCGACCAAACCCGCCACCAAGACCGCCGCCCGCCGGCAACGCTCGTCTGGGAAAACGTCCCCGGCGTCCTCAACGACCGCAGCAATGCCTTCGGGCATTTCCTGGGAGCACTGGCCGGAGAAAGCCGTGCGCTCCAGCCGCCAGGGGAAAAATGGGCGCACGCTGGTTGTGTGTCTGGACCCCGCCGCCGCATCGCCTGGCGCGTGCTCGACGCTCAATATTTCGGTGTCGCCCAACGCCGCAAGCGCGTGTTTCTTGTGGCATGTGGTGGTGATGACCTCGATCCCTCCGAAGTACTTTTTGAGCGCACAGGCCTGCGCGGGGATTCTTCTGCGGGCCGTGCGCCGTGGCAAGAAGCTGCCCGCGCTGCTGGACCGGGTGCTGCAGCAGCAGGCGGATACGCAGGATTCGCTGGACTGAACCAGCCCTACGGCAAGGTCACGACGACGTTCGGATTCAGCGGCGGCATTGGCCCCGTCGATGTTGCGGCATGCCTGATGGCCGCGGGTCCCAAGCACGACATCCGCACCGAGACGTTCATGGTGCAGTCCATCGCCGGCAGCATCGCCCACACCCTCGACACCGCCAACAACGGCAAGGGCAGCAGCGAGGACGGTACGGGAAAGGGCGTGCCGATCATCGCCTTCACCGCCCAGGGCAGCGGCGCGGACGCCACGATCGAACTGACGCCGACGCTGCGTGCCGGCGGGCATCGCAACAGCCATGCGAACGCAGGCGTCGTGCCCGCCATCGCCTTCGCGCAGAACAACCGCGGCGAAGTGCGCTTCGAGTCGGGCCATGGACAGGTGTCTTGCACCGTCCTGTCCAACGGCAAGCCGGGCTACGGTGTGCCGATGGTGGCCTGCGTTGCCCTGCGGGGACGGACGCAGGGTCTTGCCGCCGAACTGGGCGGAAGCGTTGCGGCGGCGTTGCGTACCAGCGGCGGCGGCGCAGACAAGCCCCATGTCCTGGCCCCCGACTTCGAGGCACATTTCCGCTACGACTGGAATGAATCCGGTGCAGCGGACTGGTCGCAATGGCGGGTGCGGCGGCTGATGCCCATGGAGTGCGAGCGGCTGCAGGGCATGCCCGACGACTACACGCTGATCCCCTATCGCGGCAAGCCTGCCGCAGACGCTCCGCGCTACAAGGCGATTGGCAACTCCATGGCCGTCCCGTGCATGGCTTGGCTGGGCAACCGGCTGGTGCAGTGCCTGCACAAGACGGACTCGACCGCTTCGGATTGATCGACGACGCAGCCTGCCGGCCGCGCCATTCTCCCCCTGCATTGCCGATGTATCGGCAGCAGCCCGCAGCCAGGGTGTCAAGGCTGCCGTGGGTTCCGCCCACGCCACCCACCAGTTCGCTTCGGCATCTCACCGGCGAACGCTGCCCACCGGGGCACCGATGCCTCCTTTCTCCAACCCACGGGATGGTCGCCACGTCCCGTCAGGGGCATGTCGCCACCCGGTCGATTTCAGGACTTCCCATGGACACCATCACCAAGCAAGACCGCATCACGCTGAAGAACCTCAAGGTCGCCGACTTCGCCAGCGAGGAAACGCTGTGCTTCACCGCGACCATCGTGTTCGACGGCACTCCCATCGCCGAGGCCCGCAACGACGGGCATGGCGGCTCGACATTCCTCCGCGCGCTCAATGGCAAGACGACGCTGCTGGCTCAGGCCGAAGCCTTTGCCAAGGGCTTGCCGCCTGCGCCGCTCGATCTAGGTCAGGAGGGTGAAGACCCTCATTACATCGACATGACGCTCGACTTCCTGGTCGATGAACTGGCCGATGCCATGCACGCGGAGCGCAAGGTGCGAGCCGCCTTCAACCGCGACATCGGCAACAAGGTGCTGTTCATCAAGGACGGCAAACTGCTGTTCATCAAAGGCATCAAGCTCAAGGCTATCGCCGACCGCAAGGCGTACTTCGCGTCGCTGCGCACCAGGCAGGCCCAGCCCATCGTCATCCTCGCCGAGCTTCCGCCCGAGCGGGCATTCGACCTGTGGAAGCAGCATGTCCTGGGCGACAAGCCCGATTGACCCAGCGCCACCGCACCCTCCTGACAGCCCCGTACTCGATGCGGGGCTTTTCTTTTCCGGTGCTCATCAATCGGGGCTGGGCCGAATGCCGTTTTCCAACTGACGCGACGCAGCCCTCGCACGAAGCTGCCTGCATGTTCGCTGATTCGTCAGCACATGCCAGCAGCCAGGGTTCCAGGCTGCCGCGGGTCTCTCCCGCGTCACCCACCAGTCCGCATCGCATCAATTCTGCGGATGAGCGTCCCCGTGACGCTGATGCTTTTTATCAACCGCGTGCGGGAGCTGCCATCCCGTGAGGGACAAGGCCCCGCTTTTCCAAGGAGCCCGTCCATGTCCCAGCAAGCCTCTTTCGGCCAGTTGGCCCTGACCTACTGCGGCAAGTTCCTGCCGCTCGAAGTCTTGCAAAGCGCCGCCGGCCACTACATCGGCACGCGCGATACCGAAGGTCCCGTTTCGCGGGAATCCCGCGAGTACTTCCGCAGCTATGCCGCGGCTCAACGCGCCCTCGAAAGAGGCGGCTGGTCCCAGCTCGCCATTCCCTGATCCAACTGGAGAAATCACGTCATGAACCAGCTACTGCCGCGGGAAGTCGTCGATCAGATCATGCGGGAAGAGCAGCATTTCGCTGCCGCGCCCCAAGCCTTCTTCGAGGCCTGGAAGCGCGGTGTCGAGATTGCTGGTCCCGAGTGGTTCGGCGACGGCACCCGTGAAGGCCTGAACCAGGCCAACACCAAGTGGGATTTGCGTCCCGACATGCTGCGGCTCAACGATGCCCTCGGCGTCCTGAGCAGCGGCGAACGCATGTTCCTGTCCGCCATGGTCAGCTTCTACAACGCGCGCGAGGGCGGTGCCATGCTCAAGCGCTGCCGCTTCCACGGGCTGTCGGACTTCGACGGTCTCGATCTGGAACGCCGCAAGGTCATCGCCGACCTGCTGGTGAACTACAGCGGTTGGTGAGCCGGTCTCCGGCACGCCACTGTCCTCTCGCCCCCCCGTGAGGGACATGCGCCCATAAGGCCATGTCCCTCAATTTTTCTTCCCCATCGCCCGACGCCAACGGCCTTGGGCTATTCCCTGCGGATGCCATCGTCCGCATGGGCTGGCTCCGCTCTTCTCGAAAGGAGCCAGCATGGCAAACAACTACTACGAAGGCACGGGCGTTCTCGTGCTCAACCGCGTTACTCCCGTCATCAAGGCACTGTTCGGTGCTTTCGCGCTCGACGAAAACCATCCCGGCAATGGGCAGGCCTACATCGCCCAGATCGCCGAAACCAATGATCCACGCTGGACAGATGTGCTGAGTTGTCGATTCCGCCTCTGCTTGAACGGCTGGCCGCGCACTTCCGTGCTGACCAGGACGGGGAGCGGGAGAACCTGATCGAGCACCACCAATTCGAGGACAGCGCCGACCTGGAAGCCCTGCTTCTGATCGCTACCCGCTTCGATGACGGCCATAACCTGACGGCCATCCAGTTTGAGGGCTGCTGGTATTGCAGCAAGCCAAGGCTATTCGAGTTCGGCGGCAACGGCTGCTACCTGAGCCGCGAGGTCCAGGTCTTCAGAACGTCCTCGCAGGCGCTTCAACTCGGCGATCAACTGCGCAACACCATCCTGGCCGCCGACATCGAAGAGGCCTCAGCGTTGATCGCGCTGGAGGCCGCCAACCTGCTTGCCGGCATCACCGATGAGCAATTTCGCCTAAATGTGCGCCATCGCATCGCCGAACGGCTGGTTCAGACGCCAACGATCAGCGCCGACTGACGCATTTTCCACTTTCAACCCACCGGGTCCAATTCCCGGTGGCGGGGATTGGCCCCATTATTCAAATCTGGAGAGTTCCCATGTCCCAGAAACCCAATCCCTTTCTCCGCGGCTACTGGAATCTAAAAATCGTCCGCACGCTGTGCATCGGCCACGACGACGGAAGCCCTCATGTCTGGCGAATCATCCACGCGAGTCAAAAGCACTTTTCCGACGAGGAACTGATTTCATCCTCGTGCATCGTCACCAGCGATTTCGCCGTGGTCAGGAATGGTCCCGAACCCGTGAGTGCCGAGGTGCTGGCCGAATGCGATACCGCAGAAGGTGTCAGCGGCGAAGGTGTAATCGGTGCCGTGGTCTATGCCATCCATGGCGACGACTTCGACGGTCGCCCCATCCACGTCGGCGACGCCTATTCGGCAGAGGCAGCGCGGGAAGTCGTACAGCGCCTGAGTTTCGAGACCGGCTACTACAGCCGGTGCTGGGAAATCAGCAGCGCACACATCAGCCAAGAAACCGGCCAATACCTCGCCAACCTGGCAGACCTCGCTACGCCGGAGGCATTCCTGTTCATCGCGTTCCGGGTTCCGTACAGCCCGGCGATCGGCATCAAGCTGATCTCCACCCCCTGGACGGACAAGAACCTGGACCACGCCGAGGGCATCAGTGCGGAGCAGCTTCGCCAGGAGCACCGAAGCAAGGGTATGCCGGATGACCTGGCGAACGTCATTGAACTGGCTGGCCAGGCCGACGTGCGCATCCTGATTCTCGACGCCGACGCACCCGTGCTGTTGGGCCTGCCGTTGGCCGAATCCTAGCAGCCGCTCGACGCAACATCCTTCCTCTTTGTTCTCCCCCATACCGGCCCGTCTCCCTCCCGGAGCCGGGCTGGTCCATTTTCATAGGAGCAACCTCATGTTCCCCGACCTCATCTCGCGCACGCCAGACTTCGAGCACCAGCTCGGCGCCTGCGTCAATGCCATGGGCCAGGACGACGCCATCGGCCAGATCCTGGTATTCGAGCGCATGAGCGGCACGCTGCACATGCGCCATATCGCCAGCGCCGACCTGGTGGACACCGACATTGACGACTACGAAATGGTCGTCTTCGACGGTGGCAACACCAGCGGCGATACATGGAAGCATGTCTTCTTCCCACATCAGCGCGAGCACTACTTCGTGTACGAAGCCTGACCCAACCAAGCCCCTTTCGAGGGGCTTTTTCTTGTCCGCAGCGCAGGAAAGCGGGTGCGACGCTGTGCGATTTCTTGCAAGCAGGCCGCCCATTCCAGAGCCATCCTTGCTCCATGTTCGTCGGCGTTGCCGACACATGCCCTGGCAGCCGAGACCTTCAAGGCTGCAAGTGCGGGAAACCGTGCTGGTCGTTTCTTTCTATGGACGTACCCCGTCCGTTCACGCCACCCACAAGGGACCTCTCCCTTGCGGGCGGGGAATCCCTTGTTCTTCCTCAAGGAGATTCCCATGGACCGTTCCCTCATCAAATCCATGATGCCTTCGCTTGTCGCGGGCCATGTCCCTCGTAACGTGCGTTCGTTCAAATACCGCGTATTCGATGATCAGCCGCAGTCCTCGACGTTGGGCTTCGCCATCGACCCTCAGCCCTTCAACGGCAAGGTAGTCTCCGCGACCGACGATGCCATCGTCGTCAAGCTCAAGCCTTCCGAGTTCGCCGTGCTCGATCCCAACCTGGTGACCACCGTTCCCAGCGAGGGCGCCAAGGTCCATGTCCAACCCTACGCCCGGCGACGTTTCGACGGGCTGCGCGCGGACACCCCGGAAGTCGTCACCGAGAAGACTTCGGATGGCACGCCTTACACCATCACGAGGCATATCCTTGGCAAAGCACCCGCCAAGCTGCCCATTCCCGAGCCGCAGTGCATGGAGCTGGGCCAACTCATCGAGCAGTTGGAGGAGATGCCCGCGCCCGACGGGTTCCGGTGCATCACCCACATGCTGGTCGATGCAGGTGCCCGCGACTTCGCCTGGGTCGATCCCAAGCCCTCCAAGATCATCGAGACCCCGCCGGCGATCAGCTTCACGGTCTCAACCACCAAGTTCGAGGGTCAGGTGACGATCCTCTACGACCGTGGCGGCGACACCTACGTGGTGGAGCTGCACCGCGACGGTGAGTTGATCGATAGGCACGACGGGGTGTATTTCGACATGCTCGGTGAAGTGCTGGAGCGGCTCATCGACGACGGGCGCTGGCGCCTGATCGACGTGAGCATGATCGACGCCAAAGCCTCTCGGCAACGTCAGGCGATTCCAGCCTGACGTGCCAGACAGGAAGCCTAGCGGCACGACTGATCAGTCCACAGCCTATCGGCGACTGCCCCACAAGCCTTCCATCCGTTTCGGTGGAGGGCTTTTTTTCTTCATCCATACAGGAGATTTCAACCATGTCACTGCGATTCAGAGGCTCCGACCTGCGCCCCGTGCTTGCCGAGGCCATCGCCAACCAATGCCGCGTCGCCCTGGCCAAGGACCAGGGCGTGTACTTCCTCGCCGAGCGCGGAGAGCGCCGCCCCGATGGCCGCGTGAAGCTGCTGGCCTATGCCGTCGGCTGCAACCCGGATACCGACCCGTTCGATGACTGGTGGGAACTGGCACGCGCCGAGCTTGGCGGCGACGACTTCGGCGAGTTCTTCGACCCGAAAGACAGCGTTTTCACTCGCATTCTGCAAAGCTCAGATGATCTGGAGCTGTCCGCCACCGCTACGTATCTGTCACTGGCGGCGGTGGAATCGGCGTAGTCCAAAAATGTCCGCATACCCCTTGAAGCCCCCATTTCGGGGGCTTTCTTTTGGGCGGAACTGGGCAGCCTGGAAAAAATGGGAAGCGCCCGGATGCCGATTGATTGCTGTCGCGCGCGCGAGGCCCGGCCATGCTGACCCCATGCCTGCTGACGTTGTCAGCGACATGCCGGGCAACCATCGGTCTTCGAGGTTGCGTCGCAGTTCCCACTGCGTGACCGAGCCAGCTCGCACCGCATCCATCCGCGAGCGGCCACCAGTCTCTGGTGGCGGATGCTTTCGCCTTATCGACCCACCGCGGGGTTACGCACCTTTCCCCGCATGCGTGGGGCTGGTGTGTCTCCGCTTCTTCCCTATGGAGATTCACCATGAACACCACGTCCAACGAGAAATCGTATTTCGACCTCCACACCTCGGGCATCGGCTATATCCAGCGTGTCCGTGAAGTGCCTGTCCGGGGCGGCCGCCGTGCGCAGCCTTTCCTGGCATGCACCGTTGCCGCGCTGGTCGGCCCCGCCAGGGACCCCAGCTACCGCTACTTCGACGTCAAGGTCTCGGGTGCCGAGGCCAAGAACCTCGTCCAGCGCTACATCGGCGTTGACGATCCCAAGCAGCGCCCGCTGGTGCGCTTCCGCCTCGGCGACCTGTGGGGCGATGCGTACATCCGCGACAAGGGCGAGCGCAAGGGTGAAGCCGCCGCGTCTCTCAAGGCGCGACTGCTCAAGGCCGAGCCGCTTGACCGGGCCGAACTGGCTTCCATCAAGCAGCACGAGCTGATCACCCGCGGCATCGGCTACCTTAGCCGTCCGAAGGACGTCACCCCCAAGGATGGCGATCCGTTCCTGTCGTGCTGCGTCGCGGCTCTGGCCGGGCCTGTCGGTGAACCGGACTATCGGTACTTCGACACCATCGTCGCCACCCCTGAAGCCGAGCACCTGGTTCGCCGGTGCGTGCAGGCCATCGAAGGGGACCGCAAGGTGCTGATCGCCTTCAAGTTGAACGACATGAAGATCGATCCGTACATCCGCACCAAGGGTGAGCGCGCCGGGGAGCCGGGAGCGAGCCTGGAATCGACGCTGATCCACATCGGTCTGATCAAGATCGACGGCACGCAGGTCTATCCGACGAACCAGGCGCAGGCCGAGGACGCACCCGCGCCCGAAGCCGAGGACGCCGCCGACACCGCTGCCGACCAGCCTGTCAAGCCCGCCGAGCGCGAGCCCGCAGGTGAAGTCGAAGAGCAGGAGCCGGCATTGGCTGCTTCGTTCTGATCCGGCATGGCCCCTCACGGGGCCTTGCCTTTTTCCTATTCCTCAAGGAGAAGCATCATGGCAGTCACATCGGCACCCGAGAAATCGGCCACGCCCATCATCGTCCCGGGCCAGCTCGCGCTGCGCACCATTCACGGCCGCAACGGAAAGTTCAATGTTGGCAAGCTCGAATGCCAACTCGGAAAATTCACGATTAAAGACGCGGAGTTGGAGCAATACCCCGAGGGCAAGTACCAAGGGGAGTTCGTTCTTCGCTACATCTTCCTCAAAGGCTATCCGATCAGCGACGGCAGCATGCGTTTCGAGATGCGCGCCAACCTGGACGGTATGACACTTTTCGGCATCGACAAGCTGAGCAAGGCCGAAGCACATAGCTTCGCCCCGCAGGAAGTCGATCCGCTCGATGAAGAGCAAGGGACGCAGCCTGTGGCAACGCCGGCCAAGCCCGCCAAGGCATCCAGGTCCGCCAAACCTGCACCCGTGCAGGCGTCCGCGGACCCGCTGGTCGATACCACGCCCTTCGGCGTGGACGCGCCGCCTGCTGCGGCTGCTGCCGCCGGCAGCACCGAGGATGGCGACGCCGCGCTGTTCGGCCTGTTGTGGCCGCTGGGCGAGTCCGTGAAGCTGGATTCGACCATCGACCGCCGCGCCCTGCGCGCGCAGATCGCCCGCCTGGGCGAACTGGGCTACGCGCTGGACTTCAAGACGCAGGAGTGGAGCCGCCAGGCCGAACTGCAACCTGCGTGATTGCGGACGCCGCATCCGCGGTGTTCTTCATCCACCCGCCGGGGTTCCTTCCCCATGCGGGGGGAGGCCTCGGCTTTCTTCTGGAGGTCTCCATCATGTCCACCATCGCTTGCGATACACCCCGTTCCGCGCTGGACGAAACCGCGTGGCGCGCCGTTTGCAAGACGGCCGCCGAGCATGCCCAACGTGGTTGCGGCCTGTCCTGGGATCACTGGGTCACGCTTTTCAGCTCGGAGATCGACGCGCAAGCCAGTCGGTTGCCGCATGACCAGCGCACTCAAGCGCTGGAAATCGCGACCCGGGAATGGGACTACGCAACACCTGCCGAACGGCAGGAAACCCAGGACTGGAATGCGGAGCATGGCTACTGCTCGCATGGGATCGAGTTCGGCTACTGCCCGGCCGGTTGTGATCGCGACGATGACGACTGGGACTGAGGGCAAAGCATAGGTTCCTTCGCCGCACACGCGGCATTTCCATCACCCGCTGGGGGTTCTTCCCCACGGGGAGGCCTCCGGCTTTACTTCTTCAGGAGGCCTCTCATGGGCTGGTATTTCTCACCTCAATCGCGGTCTGAACTGATCGCGGAACTGATCGCACAGCAGGAGACCGAGCGCGCCAGCGTGAAGGTCATCGCCCACACGCTGCGCGGCAACGTCCTCTGGTCCGTCGCGGAAGTGACGGCCAAGGCCGAAGGCGTGCATCGTGATCTCGCACCGGGCCAGTCCCTGCGCTACATCCGCTGCGATCTTCTGGAACGCAGCGGCAACCAGTGGGGCTACAAGCCGCTGGACGAGTCCATGCACCCGTACTACTACTCGTGCCCGTTGAGCTACCTCGACATGGCGCCGGAGCAGTCCGCCGACTGGCGTGCAGGCGTTCGCGCCTACCACGCGCGGCGTCGCACCCCCACGGCATCCACGGCACCCGCCGCGGCGCTGTTGGCCTGAGTCAGGAGGAACCGACATGGACCCGATCCTGGCTGCGCTCCCCGCCTCGCTGTTGAAGCTCGTTGAAGGCAGTTTGTCCAACGACGAACTTTCCTCCGACGAAGAAATGCTGGGGTACTTCATCGACAACGGCCTCACCGAGGAGCAGGCACGGCAGGCACTGACCTACCGCGACCAGTACCTCAACAACATCTACCTGGACGGCTTCACGCCGATCACCGCGGTGGACGAGGCGCTTCACTTCAACCCGCACACCCGGCAGTTCGAGCCGGACTGAGCGATTTTCTTCCACCCCCCGGGGCAGTACTTGCCCCAGCGGGCGATGCTGTTCCCGTTCATCCGAGGACACCACCATGCCCACCAATACTTCTTCCACGCTGTACCGCATCGACGAATGCCCGGACGTGATGGCCGACGCCTGCGTCGGCGATGACCAGGGCAACCTGATCTTCCTGTCCATCTGGGCGCGCGACACCGCCGTCCAGCAGTTCCTCGCTCGCCTGACCCTCGGGCGCGACGAGCAGGGACTGGACCAGTTCCACGTCATCACCGACCAGGGCGGCAGCGTCCCGGTGTTCATCGGCAACGTCGATCGCCTGGAAAAGCGCATCACGCGCGCTTACCGGCGAACGCTGTTCGGATCGCTCTCCAACGTGTGGCTGTTCGACCGGCGCTGCGTCAAGCCCGACAAGGCCAACGCCAGCGCACTGGCACTGCTGCCACAGGGCAGCGCCCACCGGCTTGACCGCCTGTGGATGCTGGTGCGGGACACCTGCCCGTTGCCGCTGCTCGACCACTGGCGCGAGACCGTGCTGGAACTGCTGCAAACCCGCGAGATGCTGGCCCGCCTTCCGTTCGCCCTCGGGCCGTTGGAAGGCCATCGGCTCGCCATCGACGTGCCGGCGCTGACCCTGGCGCTGGGTTCCCTGATCCGCAGTGACGTGCTCACGGCCTATCCGTATCCGGCCAAGATCTGGACGCCGGAAGCGGTAGCGGCCTGACCCACCCACGGAGGCACGCCTTGGCGTGCTTCCGCCATTCATCCCCCGCCAACCAGGAGACTTCCATGGCCCTCATGTTCCCGCGGCTCGCCCGCAATTTCGCCAAGAACGGTTACTACCCAACCGACGAACCCACGCTCGAAAGAGCCCTCAACGCACTGATGCCCAGCGACGGGCCGATGTGCATCCTTGATCCCTGCGCCGGCGAAGGCGTGGCGATCGCCGAAGCCGCCCACGCCCTCGGGCGCGAGCAGGCCAAGGCGTTCGCGGTCGAGTTCGACGCGGAGCGGGCACGCCATGCCCGCGGCCTGGTCGATCACTGCCTACACGCGGACCTGATGGACACGATGGTCTCCAAGCAGTCCTTCGGGCTGCTCTGGCTGAATCCGCCGTATGGCGACCTGTCCAAGGACATCAACGGCAACATCGGCTATCAGGGCCAAGGCCGCGCCCGTCTCGAAAAGCTGTTCTATCAGCGCAGTCTGTCGTTGCTGCAATACGGCGGCGTGCTGGTCTTCATCGTCCCCGGCTACGTGCTCGACGCGGAGCTGGTCGGCTGGCTGACACGCCACTACACGGACCTGCGCATCTACCGAGCGGTGGAGACGCAGTTCAAGCAGGTGGTGATCTTCGGCCGTCGGGTGCGTCAGCGCGAGCTGGCGTCGGATTCGATTAAGGCCGTGCGCAATCTGCTGCTGCAGGTTGGGCTTGGCGAAGTCGAACCCGAGGAACTGCCGAGCGACTGGCCGTTCCTGCCGTACATCGTCCCCGCCAGTCCGGCCGAGCCGGAGCACTTCTTCCGCGTGACGATGGAGCCCGAACAGTTCACCGACGAGGTTGGCAGGCTGCAAGGTCTCTGGCCGTCTCTGGACACGCACCTAGGGGCCGCGCAGCAATCGCTGCGTCCACCGGCGCGGGCCTTGTCCCACTGGCATCTCGCCCTGGCTTTGGCCGCGGGTGCGATTTCCGGCGTCGTGCGCTCCCAGACCGGGCGCGTGCTCGTCGTCAAGGGTGACACCCACAAGGACAAGACGCTCCAGCGGGAATTCACCGAACGCGACGACGGCTCCATCGCCGAGACCCGCATCCTCACCGACAAGTTCGTGCCCGTCATCCGCGCGTGGGACATGACGCCTGGCTCCCCGACACGGGGCGAGGTGCTGACCATCCGCTAATCCCCCGGACGCCTGACGTCCTGCTGCACTTCATCGAAGGAGAAACACCATGCTCTCACGTCTGTTCCAGCGGCCCGCGCCGCACAAGCAACCCTTGTTCGCACCGGCCTCGTTGCAGTTGAGCGAAAAGGTGCACTGGCTGGCCCGCCGAGGTCTCATCGATCCCTTGTCCTATGTACAGCGCCACGTGCGCGGCGACTGGGGCGAGATCGACGAGGCCACCCGCCAGGCCAACGATGTCGCACTCGATCAGGACAACCTGATGATCTCCCAGTACCGCATCACGCCGGAGTTGGTGCTGATCGTGAAGACCAGCGAAGACCACCAGACCACGGTGGTCCAGCTTCCCGAAGAGCGCGACCTGATCTGAAGGCACCACCTCGTCATCCCATCCACCTGACGGAGCCACTTCACTCCGCCAGGGGTGTCGTGGCTCAATAACCTTTCAAGGAGGAGCCCATGGCATCACATCGCATCGAAACCTACTGCCAGAGGCTGGCGTTCCCCATCGGGGCGCTTATCTTCAGCAAAGGCATTGACCGCCTGGTCCGCTCGGGTCGCCTCGACCCGATCCCGTACTTCAGGCGCCACACCCGTGGTGACTGGGGCGACGTCAACGTCCAGCAATGGCAGGCCAACAGCACCGCACTTCAATCAGGTGCTTCGCTGGCATCGCACTACGTGATCCACCCGGGGCTGGCCATTCGCATCGTTACCGACGCGGAGCGCCGCGCCACCGTCATCGTTCTGCCGTCCGAGGACTGAGCACGGTTCACCCGCTGGCCATCCAGGCCAGCACCTTCAACCACCTTCGGCCACGCGCCGATTTACTTCCCACCACGGGGCATGCCACTGCCCCGCTGGGGGTGGTGCATGCCCCATTTTCTTTGGAGCATCACCATGTCCCTCGATCTCGAAACCAATGCCGCTGAAGCCGCGCCCGTACAGGGCGAACTGCTCGATGCGGAATCTTCCCCTCTGACCCTGAGCCTTCAGGATTTCGTCGGCGAGTTCGGCGACGAACTGCTCGACGCCCTCAACAGCGCTAATCCGCCGGTCTATACCGGCCAACCGCAGGCACATCGCCAGCTCATCGTCGCCAGCCTCAAGCGCAAGCTGTTCCAGGCCCAGGCCGAAGTCGTCCATGCCGCCGCCGAGCTGCTGATTGACCGTGGCGAACATGCCGCGATCGTCAATGGCGAAATGGGCTGCGGCAAGACGACCGTCGGCATCGCCACGGCCGCCGTGCTCAACGCCGAAGGCTACCGCCGCACCTTGGTTCTTTCGCCGCCGCACCTTGTTTACAAGTGGCGGCGCGAGATCCAGGAGACGGTAGCGGGCGCCAAAGTGTGGGTGCTTAACGGGCCGGATACGCTCGTCAAGCTCATCAAGCTGCGTGAGCAGTTGGGTGTGCAGCCCACGGGTCAGGAGTTCTTCGTCCTGGGCCGCGTGAGGATGCGGATGGGCTTCCACTGGAAGCCTGTCTTCACCCAGCGACGCACCCGCCACGGCGACGTCGCCGCATGCCCGGACTGCGGCACGGTCATCACCGACCTCGACGGCGAGCCGGTCAACCCGGTCGCGCTTGAAGCCGAGGAGTACCGCAGGAAGTGCAGCCATTGCGCCGCGCCCTTGTGGACGCTGATCCGCCCGCGCAGCCTGTCCGGCAGCGATCAGTCCTCGGCCGTCCTCAAAGCCTTGAAGCGCATCCCGACCATCGGGGAAATCACCGCGCAGAAGCTCATGAAGCGCTTCGGTGATGGTTTCCTTGCCTCGATGTTGGGGGACAACGTGCATGAGTTCATCAACCTCATGGACGGCAACGGCGAACTGGTCTTTTCCGACCGTCAGGCCACGCGCATGGAACGCGCGATGGCCAACATGGAGTTCGGCTTCGGCGAGGGCGGCTACCAACCGTCCGAGTTCATCAAGAGGTACCTGCCGCAAGGCACGTTCGACCTGCTCATCGCCGACGAGGCCCATGAGTACAAGAACGGCGGCAGTGCCCAAGGCCAGGCCATGGGCGTGCTGGCGGCGAAGGCTCGCAAGACCTTGCTGCTGACTGGCACGCTGATGGGCGGCTATGGGGACGACCTGTTCTATCTGCTGTTCCGAGCCCTGCCTGGGCGGATGATCGAAGACGGCTACCGCCCGACCACGAGCGGCAGCATGACCTCGGCTGCGATGGCGTTCATGCGCGATCACGGGGTCTTGAAGGACATCTACTCCGAGAGCACCGGCACGGCGCACAAGACGGCCAAGGGCACCAAGGTATCGGTGCGCACGGTCAAGGCTCCGGGCTTCGGCCCCAAGGGCGTCTTGCGCTGCATCCTGCCGTTCACGATCTTCCTCAAGCTCAAGGACATCGGCGGCAACGTCCTGCCGCCGTATGACGAGGAGTTCCGCGAAGTCGCGATGGACACGGCGCAAGCCGCGGCCTACCGCGATCTGGCGGGTCGGCTGACCGCGGAGCTGAAACAGGCTCTGGCGCGACGCGATACGACCTTGCTGGGTGTGGTCCTCAACGTGCTGCTGGCCTGGCCGGATTGCTGCTTCCGGTCGGAGACCGTGGTGCATCCGCGCACGCGCAACACCTTGGCGTTCGTCCCGGCTCAGTTCAACGAGTTCGAGGTGACACCGAAAGAGCGCGAGCTGATCGACATCTGCAAAGAGGAGAAGGCGCAAGGCCGCAAGGTTCTGGCCTACACGGTCTATACCGGCACGCGCGACACCACGTCGCGCCTGAAGGTGCTGCTGGAGCAGGAGGGCTTCAAGGTGGCGGTGCTGCGCGCGAGCGTGGACGCCAGCCGCCGCGAAGACTGGATCGCCGAGCAACTGGACCGTGGCATCGACGTGCTCATCACCAACCCCGAGCTGGTCAAGACGGGGCTGGATCTGTTGGAGTTCCCGACGATCGTGTTCATGCAGTCGGGCTACAACGTGTACTCGCTCCAGCAGGCGGCACGCCGCTCCTGGCGCATCGGGCAGAAGCACCCCGTGCGCGTGATCTATCTCGGCTACGCCGGTTCCTCGCAGATGACATGCCTCGAACTGATGGCCAAGAAGATCATGGTCTCGCAGTCCACCTCGGGCGATGTACCCGAATCGGGGCTGGATGTCCTGAACCAGGATGGTGATTCCGTCGAGGTCGCACTGGCCCGGCAACTGGTCGCCGCCTGATTCCCACGCCACAAGCCGGCCTAGCGCCGCCGGCATTTCTGTTGTTCCCACCTTGCAGCCACGCCCACGTTCTCCGTGGAGGTGGCTGCGCTTTTTTCATCCCAAGGAGATTTCCATGAATACCAACACCCAACCGTCCGAAGCCATCGACACCCAACGGAAGCTGGAAGCCGAGATTGCGGATTTCCTGCGACAGCGCATCGAAGATGGGAACCTCGATGCGGAGGACATCCCTGTGCGCCTGGCACGCTATGGTCTGATGGCCCCCGAGGCGTTCCTCGCCGAAATGCGTGAGCGCATGGGCATCGACGACGAGAAATAAGAGACCCATTTTCACAGGCCCCAACTTGGGGCCTTTCTTTGGTGAAGGCGCTGCCGGCAAATCGGGCGCTGTCTGGTTCGCATTGTTTGCTGCCGCTCGTAGCCCGAGCGGCGATGGTGAGGGCTCGATGTTTCAGGACGCCGAGCTATGTGCCCCTCTCCACCCTGGTTTCACCATCCCGAACGCCGCCTGCTGGCGGGATTTCTCGGCCTGCTTTGGTCGGTGCTGGCCGGTGGCTGCGCGACGACGACTGCGCCGGTCGCGCCCGACACCATCGAGGAAGTCTCGGCCGCGCCCGAACCCGAAGCGCCCGAGTACATCCCGGTCGTGCGCTACGCCCGCTACACGCTGGTCGAACTGGCCCCTACAGCGGCGCAGCGCGACCTGCTGTTGCAGACCATCGACGTGTCGATGCCCGAGGATGCCCGCGCCACGGTCGGCGATGGGCTGCGGCATGTGCTCAAGCGCAGCGGCTACAGCCTGTGCCAAACGGCGCATGCCGTGATCGAGCTGTATAAGCTGCCACTCCCGGCGGCGCACCTGCATCTCGGTCCCATGACCTTGCGCGATGCGCTGCTCACCCTGGCTGGTCCGGCCTGGGAACTGCACGCGGATGACCGCGCACGACAGATTTGCTTCGAGCGGCCCGGCGACAGCGTGGCCGCCGAACCCATGCCCGAACCGACCGCCGCCGATGCGGTGCAGACCTTCCCGCTGATGCCTTCCACTCCAGGAGGCCAGCCATGAACGCTCCGCAATCTTCGCGTCGCCCGACCGCCGCCGTGGTGGTGCAAAGCCTGCTCTGGCTCTGGCTGCTCGGTCTAAGCGTCATCGTGGCCCTCGGCTACCAGGCGATGAGCGACCAGGCCGACCAGGAACGGCTCGATTCCCGTCTGCAACGCCTCGAAGCGCAGGCGGTGGCCCTGGCCGAGGCCATCGAGACCATCCAGCAGCGTCCGGCCGTCGCAACGGCGGCGGACCTCAAAGACACCCGCCAAATCCTGGAAGCACGCGCTTCCCAGGTTGAGAAAACACTAAGCGGCTACGCAGCCGCCGACGACCTTCAGGCGCTGCGCGCGGAGATCGAGCAGATCAAGACGCGCCAGACCGCCGCGCGTGCAGCAGCCCCCGTCCAGCCGCGCACATCGAGCAAGCCCGCAGCCAAGTCTGAACCGCCGCCATTGCCGTTCCGCATCGTCGGCGCCGAACTGCGCGCAGGCCAGCGCAGCGTGTCCGTCGCGCCGAGCAGTGGGGACTTCACGCCCGACCAGCTTCAGGTGCTGCTGCCCGGTGATGCGGTCGGCCCATGGCGCTTGCAGGCAATCGATGGCAGCGCCGCGGTGTTCCAAGCCGGCGACCAGACCCGTCGCGTGGCGATTCCCTGATCGGAGCACACCACATGAAGCCGTCGATCATCCTTTCCGCACTCCTACTGGCTTCAGTCCAGTGGCCCGCGTGGGCGCAGCAGTCAGCCACGGCTCCCGCCCGCAATGCGCAGAGCCAGGAGCGCCCGCTGGCCGCCCGCGTCCTGGACGACCGAGTAGCAAGCAACTGGGGCCTCCAACCCCAGGAATGGGTGCGTTACCGCGAGCTGATGGATGGGCCGCTGGGCATCTACTCGCCCAACCTGGACCCGCTGTCTGCCCTAGGCATCGAGGCACGCACCGACGAAGAACGGCGGCGCTATGCAGAGCTGCAGGTGCAAATCGAGGCACGCCGCGTCGAGAAGTTGCTCGCCTACCAACGCGCCTACGACGAAGCCTGGCAGCGCCTGAACCCCGGCATGCAGCGCGTGAACCTGCCCGACGACGGGCCGGGCGCCGGCACCGCGCGCGGC
This sequence comes from Pusillimonas sp. T2, assembly GCF_002236805.1. Lineage (GTDB taxonomy): Bacteria > Pseudomonadota > Gammaproteobacteria > Burkholderiales > Burkholderiaceae_B > Neopusillimonas. Next base: position 81,243 of record NZ_NIQA01000007.1, read on the forward strand.
AGCGGCCGAATGGCGGTGTTCGTCAAGGACGGCTGCGCGGCCTGTGGGCAGCTCGTGCAGCGCCTGCAATCCTCGGGTGCCGAGTTCGACCTGTATATGGTGGGCAGCCGCCAGGACGATGCACGCATCCGCGACTGGGCCAAGCGCGCGCAGATCGACCCGGCGCGCGTGCGCAGCGGCAGCATTACCCTCAACCACGACGGCGGCCGCTGGCTGTCGCTGGGCCTGCCCGGTGACTTGCCCGCGGCTGTGCGCGAGGTGAACGGCCAATGGCAGCGTCAACCGTAGCGACCTCCGTCTCGCAGCTCTTGCGCGCACTGCTGCTTGCTACCGGCCTGTGCGCCTGCGCCGTCCATGCCCAGGAGGTTCCACCACCGGCCTACCAGCTCGCCGCACAGCGGGCGGGCATCCCCTCGACCGTACTCTACGCCGTGGCCTTGCAGGAGAGCGGTGTTCGGCGCAACGGGCGCATCGTCCCGTGGCCGTGGTCCCTCAATGTCGCCGGCCAGTCGCGCCGCTTCGCCACGCGCGCCGACGCCTGCTCGGGCTTGCAACAGGCAATGCGCGCCACGCCCCACACGCGCATCGATGCAGGCCTGGGCCAGATCAACCTCGGTTACCACAAGCACCGCTTCACCAGCGCGTGCGACCTGCTGGACCCTTATCGCAACCTCGCCATCGCCGCTGAGATCCTGAAGGAGCAGCACACGTCCGGCGAAGACTGGCTGTTGGCGATCGGCCGCTACCACCGTCCTGCGGGCGGCGAGCCCGCCGCCCGCTACCGGCGCAGCGTGTCGCGCCATCTCGCGCGTGTGCAGGGCGCACGCCCAAACGCCGCGGTGCTCGCCACGCGCCAGGAGACTTCCCCATGACGAAATCCCATCTGGCCCTGCGGGGCCTGCTTGTGCTGCTGGCGGGTCTGCCGCTGGCATCGCGTGCCGGCGATCCGCTGATCGTGGTCGAAGATCGCGGTGGCACGTCGGCGCTGCCGTACTACGAGGCCCTCAACCTCCAGCCGCGCGCCGATGTCCCGGCCCGGCCGCCCATTCCGACGCCACAGGTTCCCGCCACACCCGCGGACGAGGCAGCGATGCTGCCGGTGCGCAGCGCCAAACTCACGCCTGGCACCGTCGCGCGGCGCGTGATCGAAGCGCCCGGCCTGCGGCCGTTCGTGGTCATCGGCGACGACGACGCCTCCCGGGCCTGGTTGCAGCGCCGCGGCATTGCTTTGCGCGAACGCGGCGCGGTCGGCTTGGTGGTCAATGTCGAGACCGCGCAGGGCCTGGCACGGCTGCGTGCCCTGGTGCCGGGCGTGCCGCTCGCGCCCGTAGCCGGAGACGACCTGGCCGATCGCCTGGGCCTGCGGCACTACCCGGCGCTGATCACGGCCACCGGCATCGAGCAATGAAGCCATGTCGGGGAAACAGCCGATCGAGGTTCTGCTACGCCCAGCGGTGGAGCTATACACCGTCGCAGCGTGTGCAGGCGCCGCGTTTCTGTCCCTGGTGGCCCCGTGGTCGCTCGCGCTGAGCCCTGCCATGGGCGTCGGCAGCGCCCTGGCGTTCGGCGCCTACGGCGCGATCCGCTACCGCGACGCTCGCGTCATCCTGCGTTACAGGCGCAACATCCGCCGCCTGCCGCGCTACGTGATGACAAGCAAGGATGTGCCCGTCAGCCAGCAGCGGCTTTTCATCGGGCGCGGATTCCTGTGGGAGCAGAAGCACACCCATAGGCTCATGCAGACATACCGGCCGGAGTTTCGCCGCTACGCGGAGCCGACACCGGCCTATCGCCTGGCGCGTCGGCTGGAGGAACGGCTGGAATTCGCGCCGTTCCCGCTGTCCCGGCTCTCCGCTCTCACGGGCTGGGACGTTCCTTTCAACCCTGTGCGCCCGCTGCCACCTGTAGGTGGCCTGCCGCGGCTGCATGGCATCGAACCCGACGAGGTGGACGTCAGCCTGCCGCTGGGTGAGCGCGTCGGACATTCGCTGGTGCTGGGCACGACGCGCGTGGGCAAGACGCGGCTGGCCGAGCTGTTTGTGACTCAGGACATCCGTCGCAAGAACGCTGCCGGCGAGCACGAGGTCGTGATCGTTATCGATCCCAAGGGCGACGCGGATCTCCTGAAGCGGATGTACGTCGAAGCCCAGCGCACAGGCCGTGAAGGCGAGTTCTACATCTTCCATCTCGGTTGGCCGGAAATCAGCGCCCGCTACAACGCGGTAGGACGCTTCGGTCGCATCTCGGAAGTCGCCACCCGTATCGCAGGGCAACTCTCCGGTGAAGGCAACAGCGCGGCCTTCCGGGAGTTCGCGTGGCGCTTCGTCAACATCATTGCCCGCGCTTTGGTGGAACTGGGGCAGCGCCCGGACTACATGCTGATCCAGCGGCACGTCATCAACATCGACGCACTGTTTATCGAGTACGCCCAGCACTACTTCGCCAAGACCGAGCCCAAGGCCTGGGAGGTGATCGTCCAGATCGAGGCCAAGCTCAACGAGAAGAACATCCCGCGCAACATGATCGGGCGCGAGAAGCGCGTGGTCGCGCTGGAGCAGTACCTCTCCCAGGCGCGCAACTACGACCCGGTGCTCGACGGCCTGCGCTCGGCAGTTCGGTACGACAAGACCTACTTCGACAAGATCGTCGCATCGTTGCTGCCGCTGCTGGAAAAGCTCACCAGCGGCAAGATCGCCCAACTCCTGGCCCCGAACTACTCCGACCTGACCGACCCGCGCCCGATCTTCGATTGGATGCAAGTCATCAGGAAGCGCGCCATCGTCTATGTGGGACTGGACGCGCTGTCCGACGCCGAGGTTGCCGCAGCGGTCGGCAACTCCATGTTCTCCGACCTGGTTTCGGTCGCGGGTCATATCTACAAGCACGGGATCGACGATGGCCTGCCTGACGCTTCGGCTGGCGCGCGCGTGCCGATCAACGTCCATGCGGATGAATTCAATGAACTCATGGGTGACGAATTCGTGCCGCTTATCAACAAAGGCGGCGGCGCCGGGCTGCAAGTCACCGCGTACACGCAGACCCTCTCGGACATCGAGGCCCGTATCGGCAACCGCGCGAAAGCTGGCCAGGTGATCGGCAACTTCAACAACCTGTTCATGCTGCGCGTGCGCGAGACGGCCACCGCCGAACTGCTGACGCGGCAGTTGCCGAAGGTCGAGGTCTATACCACCACCATCGTCTCAGGGGCGACCGACAGCTCGGACATCCGTGGCGCGACGGATTTCACGTCGAACACCCAGGACCGCATCAGCATGTCCAGCGTGCCGATGATCGAGCCATCGCACGTAGTCGGCCTGCCAAAAGGCCAGTGCTTCGCGCTGCTGCAAGGCGGCCAGCTTTGGAAGGTTCGCATGCCGCTGCCGACACCAGACCCGGATGAAGTGATGCCGGCGGATCTGCAGCAACTGGCCGGATACATGCGCCAGAGCTACAGCGAGGCCACGCAGTGGTGGGATTTCACTAGCTCCCCTGCCTTGCAGGATGCGGCCTTGCCCGATGACCTGCTGGACGATGCTGCTCCAGCCGAGCCTGCTGCGGTGGCCACCGACACCGACCACAGTACCGACGAGGCCGCGCCATGAAGGACGCCGCCTCGACCGCGCAGCGGGAGCAGAACCAGCGCCAGGGTCTGATCGTCGGCACCATCACCTTGCCATTTCGCCTGCTCGGGGTATTGATTGGCTCGCTGCTGTTCTCGATCGTGGTGGAGTGCGTCGGCATGCACCTGTTCTGGAAGGATCAGGGCTGGCGCCATTCCCAGCAGATGTTGCAGTACGAGCTTGGGCACCTGTCCAGCCACTTCACGCGCAGCGTGGTCGTGCAGGAGCCAGGGCGCACGGCGCACGAGTTGGTGGATACAGGCTACGAATGGGTGTTCGTTCGCTCGGGGCTGCTGGCGCGCATGAGCCAGACCGCCGAGCGCGTCCGCGCGCCCAGCCACGAGCAGACGCGCAACTTCCGCTACTACATCAGCCAAGTCTATGTCTGGGCCGAGAGCTACCTCATCGCCGCAGCCTTCACGACGCTGACCTTCCTGGTGCGCCTGCTGGTCCTGGTGCTCACGTTGCCACTGATCTTCACGGCCGCTTTCGTCGGTCTGATTGACGGTCTGGTGCGACGCGACGTGCGCAGGTTCGGCGCGGGCCGCGAATCCGGGTTCATCTACCACCGTGCGAAAGCCAGCCTCATGCCGCTGGCCGTGCTGCCGTGGATCACGTACCTGGCGCTGCCGATCTCGGTGCATCCATTGCTGATCCTGTTGCCGAGCGCCGCCTTGCTGGGACTGGCCGTGAGCCTGACTGCGGGCAGCTTCAAGAAGTACCTCTAGCAGATCAATCCGGTCATCTGCAGGTTCCTATTGTTTGCGGCCTGAAACAGCCCCGATCTCCACGATCGAGCCATTGCTGATCACACAGGAATGGCGCGATGTTGGCTCCGATCTGGCTGCGCGCCGCGCTTCGCGGCGTGCCCACTTTTCTCGTGACGGCCCTTGTACTGGGTCAGTCCTCGATGGCGTTGGCCGAGTCCCCGGCGCAGCGTCAGGAGTTGGTCGCAGCGCTGCGCCAGCTCGACGCGCTGGAGCGCACCGTCGCCGACAGCGCTACGCATGCCCCCATCCAGCCGGGCGAGCGCTACCACTTCGATTACCCGAGGCTGCTGGCTGACCTGGCGCGCGTGCGCGCCGGCATCCAGGCCCATCTCACACCGTCGCGCGCCCAGCCGCGCGACGCCTCCGAACTGATCGGCGACTACCGCACGGAGCGGATCGTCCCGCCATCACCGCCGACGACCACGGAGGGCAAGCCATGAACGGCGCCCAGGTCTCGGCATTTCAAGCCAACAGCGGCATCGCGCCTTCAGCGATGGCGACCGTCCTGGTCGGCGTCGTGTTCGCGGTCCTGCTCGTCTGGGGCGTCTGGGCCATGCGAACGGCCTACGTGGGGTGGTCCGAAAGCCGCCTCAACCAGCGCCAGTTCCTCGGCGTCTGCATCCGATTCGTCGCGATGTACCTCGTCCTGACTTTCTTCCTCCTCTCCTGACCTGAAAGGCATGACCATGCAAAACCGCATCCTCACTTCCCGTCTTGCCCAGCGCGCCACCGTGGCCCTGGGCACCGCAGCGCTGCCCGCGCTGTCGTTCGCGCAGGGTCTGCCGCAGTTGGAGAACCCGACCCGCGGCACAGGCAACGGCATCATGGAAACGATCCGCAACTACGGCTACGACATCATCATGCTCGTGGCTCTGCTGGTGGTGGCGTCCATGTTCATCGGCGTGTGCTACCACGCCTACGGGACCTACGCGGAAATCCACACAGGCCACAAGACGTGGGGCCAGTTCGGCCTCACGGTCGCCATCGGCGCCGTCCTGCTCGTGATCGGCATCTGGCTGCTCACCGAAGCCACCGGCATCCTGTAAGCGAGGCCGGTATGTCCGAGCAGCAGCACGTCCGTGCGGACGGGACGGTCACGTTCCTTCCGCACCGGCTCAATCGACATCCCGTTGTGGTGCGCGGTCTCACCGCCGACGAGCTGTGGATCTGCTGCGGCCTGTCCGGCGCCGCCGGTCTGCTGGTCGGCGCACCGCTGTCGTGGGTGTTCCGCACGATCGCGCTAGCACCCACGTTCGTCGTCCTGGGCGTGGCCTTCGGCGTGTTCATCGGCGGCGGCATTCTTCGCCGCCTCAAGCGCGGGCGTCCCGACACCTGGCTGTATCGGCAACTGCAATGGCGCATTGCCACACGCCATCCGCTGATGGCGGGCTGGGTAGGCGGCCATGTGCTGATCTCGCGCTCCGGCTTCTGGACCACCCGAAGGAGCGCACGATGAGCCGCTTCAAGAACGAGATCACCCACCTGCAGGCGCACATCAAGACGCTTCGCCTGGGTGCTGGCGCCCTGATCATCGTCGCCCTGGTCATGGGTGGCGGCTGGTGGAGCGCTCCCCGCGATCTGACCATCCACGTTCCGCCTGACCTGCGCTCCGGCAGTACCAGGAAGTGGTGGGAAGTGCCGCCCGAATCGGTCTATGCGTTCACGTTCTACGTGTTCCAGACGCTCAACCGCTGGCCGACGAATGGCGAAGAGGACTACGCGCGCAACCTCCACACGCTCTCGCCGTACCTCACCCCATCCTGCCAGGCCTTCCTGCGCGCGGACTACGACTACCGCCGCAGCACGGGCGAGTTGCGCCAGCGCGTGCGCGGCATCTACGAAATCCCCGGCCGCGGCTACGGCGACGACCCCACGGCCCGCGTACGCGTGGTTTCCGACCGCGACTGGGTAGTGACGCTGGACATCACCGCCGACGAGTACTACGGCGCCGAGCAAGTCAAGCGCGCTCTGGTGCGCTATCCCGTGAAGGTCACGCGGGTGGACGTCGATCCTGCCCGCAACCCGTTCGGCCTGGCGCTCGACTGCTATGAGGGCGCGCCCCAGCGCATCAGCACGCCGGAGCCGACGCGCCCGGCGTCTGGTGGCCTGTCTCCGCAAGCGCCCCAAGGAGAAACCCCATGAAGCATCCTGTACTCACGCTGCTGGGGCTGTTGGCCGTGGCCGCGGCTCCTGCTGTCCAGGCGGTGGAGATCCTGCGCTGGGAACGTATGCCGTTGGCGGTGCCGCTGAAGGTCGGCCACGAGCGCATCGTGTTCATCGACCGCAACGTCCGCGTGGGCGTACCTGCGGGCGTCGGCGAGCGCCTACGGGTGCAGAGCGCGGGCGGCGCGGTGTACCTGCGTGCTAGCGAGCCGATCGAGCCCACGCGGCTGCAATTGCAGGACGCCGACACGGGCGCGCTGATCCTGCTGGACATTGCGGCGGAGCCAGCCAAGGACGGCGAAGCCGAGCTGGAACCAGTGCGCATCGTCGAGGGCAACAGCACCCCGGCGCGCTATGGCGATCAGCCCGGCGATGACAACGAAGCTCCGGCGCGCGCCCAGGACCAGGCCGGCGCGCGAGCGGCGCGACGCGAGACCCCGGTGTCGGTTGTCCTGACGCGCTTCGCCGCACAGAACCTCTACGCGCCGCTACGCACCGTGGAGCCGCTGCCGAGCGTCATGCGGGTGAACCTGCGCAGTGGCCTCGACCTCGGCACGCTGATGCCGACGCTGCCCGTGCGCGCGGTCGCGCTCGCGTCATGGCGTCTGGAAGACCAGTGGGTGACCGCCGTGCGCCTGACCAACAGCAGCAGCGGCTGGATCACCCTGGACCCGCGCGTGCTGCAAGGCGATTTCCTCACCGCCACCTTCCAACACGAGGCGCTTGGCCCGCGCGGGACGCCCGAGGACACGACCGTCCTGTACCTGGTGACGCGCGGGCGTGGCCTTGCGCAATCGCTGCTACCAGCGGTCAACCGCTTCGACCCGGCCGTGCATCTCCCGCAACCGGAAGCCGGTTCCCAGGATGGCACCGACCGCAAGGAGGTCCGCCATGCGCAGTAATGGACTCCTGAAGTGGCTGATGATCCCGGTTGCCGTGCTGGTGCTGTTCGTCGCCATCCGGCTGTTCTCGGGAGGCAGCACTTCGGCACCACCGACCGCGGATGCCGGCGCCAAGCTCACGCCAGCGGAAATGAAGGCGCTGGGCATCGAGGGCGATACCCCGCGCGACACCGTGGCGACGCTCGTTGCCCAAGTGAAGCAGTTGCGCACCGAGCTTCAGACCGCGCTCTCGGACAACAAATCCCAGCGCGAAGAAAACCAGCGACTGCGCCAGCGCGAGAACTCCATTGACCAGCGCATCAATTCGGCCCTCGACTCCGAGCGCACCAACCTGCGTCGCGACCAAGAGCAGGCAGCCAGCGCGCGCCAGCAGACCGAAGGACTGCTGGCCGACCTGCAACGGCGCCTGGACAGTATCGGCGGACGTGGCGGCGGCCATGCCGACCTGCCGGTGGGTCTGGGGCTGCGTGACGGCGACGAGGCCGGCATGGAAGGCGGCGTGCGCTGGGTCGAACCCGACGATGCGAGGAAAGCCGAGGGGCGCAACAGCAGTCGTGGCACGGGTAGCGGCATGAGCTTCCCGACGAGCTTCGGCCCCGCGCAGAGCACGTTGGAAACCACGGCCGAAACCGTGGCGAACGCGGGCGCACGCGCCGCAGGCGTGAAGAGCGCCAAGGCGGTCTATACCGTACCGACCAATTCGACACTGATGGGGTCGGTGGCGATGACGGCGCTGATCGGCCGCGTGCCGATCGACGGAACCGTCAACGATCCGTACCCCTTCAAGGTGTTGGTCGGACAGGACAACCTGACCGCCAATGGCATCGACATTCCCGACGTGGCCGGTGCCGTGTTCAGCGGCACCGCATCGGGCGACTGGACGCTCTCGTGCGTGCGCGGCCAGGTACGCAGCATCACCTTCGTCTTCCACGACGGCACGATCCGCACCATCCCCGAAGACCGCGACGGCAACCAGCAAAACAACCAGCAGCAGAACTCTCAAAGTGGAGGCCTGGGCTGGATCAGCGACCCATACGGCATTCCCTGCGTCAGCGGGGAGCGGCGCAGCAACGCCCAGCAGTACCTTGGCTCGCAAGCCCTGATTACCGCCGCCGGTGCCGGCGTCGCCTCGCTGATCGACAGCGACAGCGGCCAGATGTCCTACGTCGGCGCCGACGGCTCCATCGGCAGCGTCGGTATCTCGGGCAATGAAGCCGTGGGCCGCATCCTGGCCGGTGGCGTGCGCGACATGGCCGACTGGGTGAACAAGCTGTACGGCCAGGCGTTCGCCGCTGTCTATGTCCAGCCCGGCGCGAAGGTCGCCGTCCACCTCGAAAAGCCGCTCGCCATCGACTTCGATCCCGAAGGCCGCAAGGTCGATCACCGCGCAGGAGAAAGCCATGCTCTCGAACTTGAATAAGGCCCTGGCGCTGGCCCTCGCCGTCGCGGTGCTCGGCGGCTGTGCCACCAGCAAGGAAAAGCTGCTCCCCCACGGCGACAGCACGATGATGGACATCTGGCAGCAGAACGCCGGTGACGGGGGTGGTGGCGCCGGCCAGGTGGCGCGCAGGCAATTGCTCGATGCACGCCAGAGCCTGCGCCGGCCGCTGACCGAGGCCGACGTGGAGGCCGCGCCCACCGAGCAGATGCGCTACACGCGCACGGCGCGCAACGAGGTCTATCGCCAGTTCCACCGCCTGCCGAACCCCGATCTTGTCATGTATGTGTACCCGCACCTGGCGGGCACCGATCCCGTGCCGGTTCCGGGCTACACGACGGTCTTTCCCCTGTACCAGCGAGTGCAGTACGCCATGCCGGGCGAGCGCGTGGAGGACTACTGATGCGCTGGAAACTCCCCTGGCCGAAGCTGGCTGCATCCGATGGTGGCAATGACGAGCAGCCGGACGGCTGGCAGCGCCACGTCGAGGCGTTGCGCCAGGCCGGCATTGCCGAACCCGGAGCGACGGTCCAGGGCCGCAGGCCGGCGACCGTGGCGGACGAGCAGGCGATGTACGACGTTGCGCAGTCATTCGCGGAGCTGCTGCCGTGGGTGGAGTTCCTGCCGCCGTCGAAGTCCATGCTGCTGGAGGACGGGCAATCGGTCGCGGCCTTCTACGAACTGGTCCCGCTAGGCACCGAAGGTCGGGAGCCGGGCTGGCTCGCTCATGCCCGCGATGCGCTCGAAAACGCGCTCCAGGACTCGTTCGATGAGCTGGATGAGAACCCGTGGGTGCTCCAGCTCTATGCACAGGACGAGCCCAGCTTCGACCAGTACATGCAGACGCTACGCGACTACGTGCAGCCGCGCGCCCGCAGCACGGCCTTCACCGAGTTCTACCTCCGCTTCTTTGGCCACCACCTGCGCGCGGTGGCCAAGCCCGGCGGACTGTTCGAGGATACGGTGGTCACGCGGTTGCGCTGGCGCGGCCAGACGCGGCGCGTGCGCATGGTGGTCTATCGCCGGGCCGCCGGGCAGGCGAACCGCCGCGGCCAGACACCCGAGCAAATGCTGAACATCGTCTGCGATCGCCTCTGCGGCGGCTTGGCGAACGCCGGCATCCAGGCCCGGCGCATGGTCGCGGCCGATGTTCACGACTGGCTGCTGCGTTGGTTCAACCCACGCCCCACGATGCTCGGGCCCGGCGCAGAGGAGCGAGAGCGCTTCTATGCGCTGGCCCGCTATCCCGACGAGGTGGAGGAAGGTGAAATCGAGCTGGCGAGTGGTCGGGACTTCAGTCAACGGCTATTCTTCGGTCAGCCTCGCTCCGATGCCGAGCACGGCACCTGGTACTTCGACGGTATGCCGCATCGCGTACTGGTCACCGACCGGCTACGCATGCCGCCCGGTACGGGGCACCTGACCGGCGAAACCCGCAAGGGGGACGCTATCAACACGCTTTTCGATCAGATGCCCGAAGACACTACGATGTGTCTGACCATGGTGGCGACGCCCCAGGACATCCTCGAATCGCACCTGAATCACCTGGCGAAGAAGGCTGTCGGCGAAACACTGGCATCGGAACAAACGCTCAAGGATGTGCAGGAGGCACGCTCGCTCATCGGCAGCGCGCACAAGCTCTACCGCGGCACGCTGGCCTTCTATCTGCGCGGACGCGATGAAGCCGAACTTGACAGGCGCGGTCTGGACCTCGCCAACGTGATGCTCAACGCGGGGTTGCAGCCTGTGCGCGAGGACGATGAAGTCGCGCCGCTCAACAGCTACCTGCGCTGGCTACCGTGCTGCTACAACCCTGCGCAAGATCGACGGAACTGGTTCACCCAACTGATGTTCGCCCAGCATGTGGCGAATCTCTCGCCGGCGTGGGGTCGCAGCCAGGGTACGGGTCATCCGGGCAACACGTTCTTCAACCGCGGCGGCGGGCCGATCACGTTTGATCCACTGAACCGCTTGGACAGGCAGATGAACGCCCATCTGTTCCTGTTCGGCCCCACCGGCTCGGGCAAGAGCGCAACGCTCAACAACCTCTTGAACCAGGTCACGGCCATCTACCGGCCGCGGCTGTTCATCGTGGAGGCCGGCAACAGCTTCGGCTTGTTCAGCGACTTCGCAAAGCGCCTGGGTCTGACCGTGAACCGGGTCAAGCTGGCTCCTGGCTCGGGCATCAGCCTAGCGCCGTTCGCCGACGCTCGCCGGCTGATCGAAACGCCCGGCAACGTGCAGACGCTGGATGCCGATGCACTGGATGAAGAATTGCCAGCCGATTCCTCGGTCATGGAGGAGGACGAGCAGCGCGACGTGCTGGGTGAACTGGAGATCACGGCACGGCTGATGATCACAGGCGGCGAGGACAAGGAAGAAGCCCGGATGACGCGGGCCGATCGCTCGCTGATCCGCCAGTGCATCCTCGATGCCGCCGAGCACTGCGTGGCCGAGAAACGCACGGTGCTCACGCGCGACGTGCGCAACGCGCTGCGCACGCGCGGCCAGGACCCGACGCTGCCCGAGATGCGGCGCGTGCGGCTGCTGGAGATGGCGGACGCGATGGACATGTTCTGCCAAGGCACGGACGGCGAGATGTTCGATCGCGATGGCACGCCGTGGCCCGAGGCCGACATCACGCTGGTGGATCTCGCGACCTATGCCCGGGAGGGCTACAACGCGCAGCTCTCCATCGCCTACATCAGCCTGATCAGCACGGTGAACAACATCGCCGAGCGCGACCAGTACCTGGGCCGTCCGATCATCAATGTGACCGACGAAGGCCACATCATCACGAAGAACCCGCTGCTTGCGCCCTACGTTGTAAAAATTACAAAAATGTGGCGCAAGCTAGGGGCCTGGTTCTGGCTGGCTACACAAAATATCGACGATCTGCCGCGTGCCGCGGAGCCCATGCTCAACATGATTGAGTGGTGGATCTGCCTGTCGATGCCGCCCGATGAGGTCGAGAAGATTGCACGCTTCCGCGAACTCTCGCCCGCGCAGAAAGCGCTGATGCTCTCGGCGCGCAAAGAAGCGGGCAAGTTCACCGAGGGCGTCATCCTTTCCAAGAGCATGGAAGTGCTGTTCCGCGCCGTGCCGCCCAGCCTGTACTTGGCGTTGGCGCAGACCGAACCCGAAGAGAAGGCCGAGCGCTACCAGCTCATGCAGCACTACGGCTGCACCGAACTGGAAGCGGCCTTCAAGGTGGCCGAGAAGATCGACCAGGCGCGCGGCATCGAGTCGCCGGCCTTGGAACTGTCGTAAGACGGAGAACGCCATGGAACAGAAACGTCCTTCCATTCCGATGCAGGTCCAGGCGTTCCGCCGCCGCAACGGGCGACCCCGCTGGCCTTGGGCATTGGCTGCTGTGCTGGTCGCGCTGCTGCTGATCTGGCTTGTGTCGAGGTCGCCCGGCGAATCCCCGCCGCAGCCGCCCACGCCGGTCAGCATGGCACCGGTGGCCGGGCCGCCCTGGCTAATGGGCAACCCCAAAGGCCGTTTCACGCTGACGCTCTATGCCGACCTGGAGTGCCCGTTCTGCCGGGAATATTTCCCGCAGCTCAAGCGGTGGATCGGCAACAACACCGACGTGGCGCTGCAATGGCACCACCAGCCGCTGGCCGAGCACGAGCCGGCCGCGTCAGCCGAGGCACGCCTAGTGGAATGCGCTGCCGAAGCAGGTGGGCATGTCGCGTTCTGGCAGGCGATCGAATGGGTCTATGCCCACACGCGCAGCGACGGCCAGGGCTTGCCCGATGGCTTGCGCTACCCCGAATCGACGCCAGCCGTCGAGCAGTGCATGGCAAGCGAAAGGCCCAGTGCGGCTATCCGCGCCCAGGCTGCGGAAGCCACCAAGAGCGGCGTAACCGCCACGCCGTCGCTGCGCCTGCTCGATCGCCAAACGGGCCAGGCCATCCTGCTGCAGGGGCCGATCGAGGGCGATGCCTTGCTGTCAGCCATGGACATGCTGGCGGCTGACGGTCCGACCAGCACACCCACATCCGAAATGCCTGCCGACGTCGTCGGCGACATGCCCAGGTAGCCCCGGTCTTCAAGGCTACGGCGCAGTCCTCTGCGCTGACCGCGACTCGTTCGCCTTGCATCCTGGCCGCGAACGGTCACCCCAATCGCGGTGATGGATGCATCTTTTCATTCTCATCCCCAGGAGGGCTTGCCCTCGGGGGCGCGCGCCCTCCGATCTCACCGTCTGGAGGTTCGCCATGTCTTTCGCCATCAATGACTCCTGTGTGGAGTCGCTTTCCGCCGTAGCTGCCCAACACGAAGACTGGATCATCCAGCAGGCCATCGTGCTGCTGGAAAAACGGATCTTCAAAGCTGGACCATGCCTCAGCCGGCCGGCCGCCGTGCGGGACTATCTGCGCGTGAAACTGGTCGCTGAACCCAACGAGATATTTGCCGCTGTGTTCCTGGATAGCATGCACCAGGTGCTGGCCTACGAGCCATTGTTCAGGGGCACGATCAACTCGACTTCTGTTTATCCACGTGTCGTCGTACAGCGTGTGCTGGAGTTGAACGCCGCCGCGGTGATCTTCGCGCACCAGCACCCCTCGGGCATCTCCGAGCCGTCGAGCGCGGATCGTGTGCTGACCCAGCAACTGCAGGCCGCGCTGGCGCTCATCGATGTACGGGTACTGGATCACATCATCGTAGGCCAAGGTTCCCCGTTCTCCTTTGCGGAGTCAGGCCTGCTGTAACGGTCGCATTGCTTCATTGATCCTCGCGGAGGCTTCGGCCTCCGTTTTTTTATGGCGCGGGACAAGCAGGTATGCGGGCAGCCCGCGATGCGCATTGTTTGTTGGGGTGGCATCGGGTTCGCGTTTGACTATGGCCCTGATCAACTTTCGGGGCACGCGACATGCCGGCATCCTTTTCCACGTTCGCGTCGGGCTGGCGAACCCTTGGTCTCGTCGTGGCGCTGCCGGCGTCCCTGGCCGTGTTCAGCCCCGTCACCTTCGCAGCCGACGTACTGGTCGTCACCGACAGCCACCACCCGGTCAAGACCATGGGCGGCGAGCGGCTGATCGTGCTAGACGAAGCCCGCCGGATTGAAGCGGAGCTTTCTGCGGAACTGCCCGCCGCCCCCGAACAGGCGGCGGCCACCGTCAAGCGTCGGCTGAACCAAGGCGGCGCCGACCTACAGCGCCGCATCGCTTCCGCATACCAGGGCGTCACCGACGCATGGAGCCTGGGCATCACCAGCATCCCGGCTGTCGTGGTGGATCAGCGCTACGTGGTCTATGGCGAGCCGGATGTGGCCCGCGCTGTCGCGCGCATCGAGCAGCGTCGGAGGACCCAGCCATGACGCGACCATTCGACCTGATGCGCCGCATGCGGGCCGGCGTGGCTTCCTTGATGCTGCTCAGCGCCACGGGTAGCTACGCCTTGAACACCACCGCCATCGTTGCCTCGGTGGCCTCGCCCGATTGCTTGGAGTACCGGGTGGTGGGTATCTGCTACTGGCTCTACTGCACCTGGGGAGGATGCACGGTGCGCACCTCTGTCAAGGTGCGCCACTACATCCCCGATGCGGTCGTCTCCAGCTACAGCAACACGGGCGAGAACCCGTGGGTTGAAGTCCGGGCGATGAGTACGGCCAATCCGTCCGCCCAAGCGGGCGGCGATGGAACGACGAACGAGGATCACGAAAACAATCTCGCGAAATTCAAGAACGCCGAGGTGATCGGCCATCCCGGCGTCGAGGTGTTCAACCAGTTTGTTTCGTCCTCGGGCTACTTCTGCGAGGGCGCGGGAACGGCATTCATGCCGTATCTGCTCAGCACCTTGGACACGCTTGCCTGGCGCTACAACGTGCCCGAGATGGCCTACCCGGAGGCATTGATTCCCGGCATGCGCGAGGTCGGCGCACGCACCACGATGAGCCTTTGGGGCAACGTGTATCCCCGCGGCGGCTTCCTGCACCAGACCGACGACCACAAATCGGGGGCCGTGGTGGCCCAGCGTGCGGGAGATATCGTCACTCGCCGGGGGCAGTTGCACGTGTACCAGCCGCTGCTTGCCAACGCCCGCGATGGCTACTGGCCCGCCGGCGCGCTGATGGAGGGTGATGCCTCGACTGGCAAGTGGCAGGAACTCACGCCCGTCCTGTCCTCGTCCTGCACGGTTTTCCCACGCACCGGCTTCCTGACCCAGGCCCAGCAAGGCGACTACGCCTGGGCGCTGTGGCGGCCGTATGCCTGCTGCGAACGCCGTGGACAGGTGTTCCTTGGCAGCGTTGATTTCCTTTGAGGTGTCGCGATGAAGCGTTCCGACTCTATGCAGTTCTCCCCACCGGCTCGTGGCAAGATGATCTGTTTGGCGATTACCGGCGCGTTGGTTCTGGCAAGCGGCGTGGCCTGGGGCCAACTAGGCTACCAGACCAGCGGCAACGTCATCGGCGATGACGTCATGTACTCCATCGGCGGCGGCAGCGCCGTTTCGATGGGCCGCGCAGCCGGCATGCGCTCGCTCGGCGTGGGTGTCGGCTGGAACAGCAATCTGATCTGCGGCGACATGAGCATTCAGACCACGTTGAAGAATCAACTCAACGGTGTCACCAATGGCTTTCAGCAGATCATGTCCTCGGTGATCCAGAGTGCTACGAGTGCTGTGGCGTCCCTGCCGGCGTTGATCATCCAGCGTGCAGATCCAGGCCTCTACAACCTGCTCACCAACGGCGTTCTGCAAGCGCGGCTGGATTTCGACCGCTCGAAGCTGACGTGCCGCGCCATGGCCGAAAAGATGGCCGAAACGGCTGGCGGCCAACTCGGCTGGAGCCAGATGGCAGAGGGGTTGGCACTGCGTGACGCTGTTTCGAGCACGGATGCCGTCTCGGCCATCGAGCAGGCCGAGACGCGCCGTGGCAACGATGGCGTGCCCTGGGTCGGGGGAAGCAATGCCGGCGGCTCCGGTCAGCCCGCGATCAAGGTGGTCGGTGACGTCACCCGCGCGGGCTACAACCTGGTCAATGGCCGCGGGGTGACCGACACGTCGGCAATCGCTCCGGCCAGTTGCACGAGCCTGTCGTGCCAAACCTGGACCACGCCGCAGGCGGCCATCGAGTGGGCAACACGGGTGCTCGGCGAGAAGGAGCAGCGCACCTGCGACGCCTGCACCAAGACGGAGACGGTGCCCGGCGTCGGGCTGACGCCCCTGATCCAGGAGGAGTACGACGCCAAGCTGCAGGCGCTCCAGGACCTGGTCTCCAAGGCGAAGAACACGACGCCCGAAAACCTGCGGGAGGCCGGCAGCGCGTCGCTGCCCATCACGCGCGGCGTGGTCGAGGCACTGCGCGACGAACCGGACCAGCACCTGCTGTCGCAGCGCCTGGCGTCCGAGGTTGCGCTGGCGTCGGTGCTGGAGAAGGCGCTACTGCTGCAACGCACGCTGCTGACCGGCAAGAAGGAACCCAACGTGGCGGCCAACCAGCTCGCCGTGGAGGCGGTGAACCACGAGAGCGACACGCTCGATCGCGAGATTCGCAACCTCAAGACCGAGCTGGAGCTGCGCCGGGAGCTGGCGAACAACTCGCCCATGGCGATCATCCAGCGCCACGGCACGCGCGCGGCGGGCTCGCGTGGCATCTA
This sequence comes from Pusillimonas sp. T2, assembly GCF_002236805.1. Lineage (GTDB taxonomy): Bacteria > Pseudomonadota > Gammaproteobacteria > Burkholderiales > Burkholderiaceae_B > Neopusillimonas. The sequence goes on from NZ_NIQA01000007.1 coordinate 97,746, forward strand.
CGAAGGCGATCCGGTGCCTGACCGCCTCGATCAGTTGCAGAAGGGCAATCCGGGAGGCCGGCCATGAGCCTGATGCGTGCGGCCTGGCTGCGCCCGCGCTGGCTGTTCAACCGGCGCGCAGCGAAGGCGCTGCTGTGGACGGTGGTACTCGCGGCCGTCGCCGTGGGTGCCAACATCGTTGGCATCTACCTCGTCGGAAGCGTCGCGGGCTGGGAGCGTTGGCTGGCGGCAGCAGCGGGCTACTTCCTGGTCTGGCGGCTGTGCCTGTATGGCGCGACGGCCTACGGCTGGGTCTGGATGCGTCGCCGGCTGCTTGCGCGTGAGGACGACGCGCAAGCGCGGCGCCGCCTGGTACGCAGCGAGATCGCCGGCGTCGTTGCCATCGTGGCGCTTGAAGCCAGCCTGTTGATGCAGGGCTGAGGGGAAGTCCGAGCCATGACGCTTTTCACAACCGACTACCTGGAGTACTACCTGACCTTGGTGTCCTGGATCGTCAACAACGGCATCTGGGCGGTACTGGTATCCAGCGGGGTATTCGCACTGCCCTTCGTGGCGATCATCGTGCAGGAATGGCTTAAGGCCCGTGCGGAAGGTGCCGACGAAGGCAACAAGGGCGTGCTCTCGGCCGCACGCATCGAGAACCGGGTGTTCGTCGCCATCGTGGTGGTGATGTTCGCCGGCATCCCCTTCATCGACGTGGACCTCAACACAATTCAGTACGACAGCTCGCGCTCGGCCCAGTGCCAGGTCAACGTGCCGCAGCCCACGGATACCGGCTGGTCCCAGTCCTTCAGCACCATCAACAACCAGAGTGCCAAGGTGCCGGTCTGGTGGGCCTTCATGCACGCGCTCTCGCGCGCCGTCACCAGCGCCTCGGTGGCGGCAATCCCGTGCGGGACAGACCTGCGACAGATGCGCATGGAGATCGACGCTACCCGCATCAATGACCCGGTTCTGGCTCAGGAAGTGGCCGATTTCACACACGACTGCTACGGACCTGCACGCGCTAAATTGTTCATGGCGCGGCCGGAGCTGGACGAAGCTCAAATGAACGACGTGACCTGGATCGGTTCGAGGTTTTTCACGGATACCGGCGGCTACTACGACAGCTACCGTTCCAGCACGGCGCGCGAGTCATGGCCCTATGACGACACCCGCGACGCAGGGCTTGCGCAGGTGGCCAGTGGCGGCGGCTACCCGACCTGCAGGCAGTGGTGGGCCGATGGCAGCAACGGCCTGCGGGCACGGCTGCTGAGCCAGGTGGACCCCAGCCTGTTGAATCGCTTGGCGGGCTGGGCCGGGTTCCTGAGCCGTACCGAGGTGGACGATTCGGTGGTCCGTACCATCGCGTCACCGCGACAGCAGAAGCTCACCCAGGGTTCGGTCTATACCGACTACGGCGGCCAGATCGACAAGACCCTGCCGAACATCGTGACGCGGGCCACGGGGGATGTAGGAATGGCGGTCGGGGCACTTGCCGCATTTCCCGCCATGGACGTGGTGCGCCAAGCGCTGCCCATGGTGCTTGCCTTGCTCAAGATGGCACTGGTCATCTGCATCCCGCTCGTACTGGTCGTCGGAACCTATGACCTGAAGACGGTCGTCACCGTCAGCGTCGTGCAGTTCGCGCTGTTCTTCACCGATTTCTGGTTCCAACTCGCACGCTGGATCGACAGCACCATCCTCGATGCGCTCTATGGGTGGGGCTTCGGCTGGAACCGGCCACACACTAACTTCGATCCGCTGGTGGGGTTGAACAATGCCTTTGGCGACCTGCTCCTGATGTTCGTCATGGGCACGATGTTCATCGTGCTGCCTACATTCTGGATCATGGCCTTGGCTTGGGCGGGCGTTCGTGCCGGCAACGTGCTGCAAGGCCTCGCCGGGGCCACCGGAGATGCCAAGGCCGCTGGCGGCAAGGGTGGAAGTATTGCGATCAATGCAGTGGGGAAAAAGTGATCTTTGCGCCGACAACCCCCGCGGCGTAGTAGGCTTATCGTAGGGAAAGATGCAGCGATCCTGACCAACTGCAACGCCAGGATTTCACACGATGACCACCAACACTCTTCGCTACCCATCCATCGTGCCGAGCGGCGAGGGAAAGTCGGTGCTCGAAGCCGTGCTTCGGCTGCAAGGGGTCGATTTCATCACTGGCCCAATTCATCTAGACGGCTCAGCAGATTTTGCTGCGGCTGATGATCAAGCACATGACCTTGAAGCGTGCATGGCAAACCTTCATGACACAGTGTTGGATGCGACCGGCAAATCCCTGTCCGATACCGATCTCCACGAGGTTCTGCTCAACCTTCCACGCGCTATCCGAAAGCAGGTGAAAACCTGGGGAGTGGCAGACACCGAAGTACGCGAGCAGATTTATCGGCACCTCCAGAACACAGCTCTGTGACGAATTAATCGTCCTCGACATGAGGATCAATGCGAAAACCGTCGTAGGTGTATAGGCCAAACCCTGCTGGTCCGTTTCGCCACTCTGGCTCGGGCAATTCATCGCCCAGGTCGGCATTGCGGGCCATCCAGGCAACCACCATGACCAACACCAGCAGCAGAGCCAGCCAGAAGGTGCTGTAGAGCAACACTCCGAGCGCGGCCAGCTTGACTATCCACACAATCGCGGCGGCGCCAGCTCGCGGCAGTCCCTTGGATACCAGCCAGTTCGACGCCCGCCGTTCGCCGCGAGCATAGGCGCGCCATCCGCGGCCAAAGGCGCGGCCGAGACGTTCTGCAGTGCTGGTGCGGGTTGTGGTATTCATGGTCGTCTCCTGCTACTGAGGGATGCCTATTCCGGTGTGCTCCACGTCATTCAGATTGGGGCTTCAATATGTTCTCTTTCTGCTTCAGGACGCTTCGTCATCCGGTTCCACCGGGCCCGGGTCGGGTTCCACGCCGATGCGGTAGGTGGCAACGAAACGCGGCCAATCCACATGGTCAACCAGATCGATGTCCTCGATGACGCTGACCTTCGCTCCCGCACGCTCGAACAGGGCGATGCTCTTGGCGGGATAGTTGTTGCGCGACGGATAGAGCACTCCGTCGAACAGAGGTTGGCCGTCGTCGCCGACCATCGCATGCACCTGAGCGGACACCTGCTGCGTGTGCGTGTAGTCGCGGCTGGCCAACTGCTCCAGGTTCAGGCCAAAGTAGCCCGCCATGACGCTCGGTGCCGTGAGATCGGCCAGAAGCACGTCGGCCACCACCCCTACAGCGCGCACCATCCTGCCCTGGACTTCTTTCAATGCGATCGAGCGCTTCGCGTCATCAAGCCACTGATGCTTGTGAAACACCGACTCCATCAACGCCGTGGGCAGGTCGCGCCCCAGGTAGAGCACGCCGTAGGCTCGGGCCGGGTCGTCGTAGCGATTGGTGCTGCTGCGACCATAGTACAGCGGGCTGCCCCGATAGACGACGCGGCTCACATGCTGGAGCAGTTCACCGGCATCGATCAGAAAAGAAGGCAGCTCGTGGTTCATGGCAGTCTCGCTTCAATGCACCTGAACGCCCAGCACGTTAAACACGGCCTCGGCCACGGCGTCGATCGTGCCATGCGTCACCGCATCCACCGGCGAGCGACCGCCCAAGCCTTCGAGCGGTTCGGACAGTGCGCGGTAGATCGTCCAGTGATCGATACCCTCGACCTCCTGAAGCACGGTTTGGGTCAACTGCTGCTTTACCGGGTCGAGCTGCCAGTCGGGCAGCTTCTGACCGCGCGGCCCCACGTTCAGCGCCAGCAGCCGACGCGCGAGGATGTCCTTGTAGATCTGCTGGCGCGACTTGTCCGCCAGCTTGGCGAACTCCGCGGGCGGCAGGTTGTGCGGCTGGTTGAAGGTTTCCAGTAGCACCGCACGGCCTCGCTGGACGTCGGTTTCATTCGGTGCCCAGCGCGTGTCGGCGCGCAGCGCGGCCGCCTTGCGTGCAAGGGCCTGCCCAACGGTCTCCCCCTGCAAGTTGGCGGGCAGTGTTACCGCTTCCACGCGCTCGTGGACGAACGCCTGCAACTCGGCCGCGAAAGCCGTGGCATCCCGGATTTCGACGGTATCCGCGAAGCGGCGTACATCTTCCACCGTGACGCGCGGCAGACGGTCGGCAATGAATTCAATGGCAGTGGGCATGGTCATCTCCCAAGTAGGTTTGAGACAGGTTTCACTCTAGTCGCCTTTGTCGCGTTTGTCAACTTTGACGCCTAGAAAGCAACCTACCCGGCGGAAGCAGCGCCTTCGCAGCATAGACCGAGGCCAGCGCCTGGTCGCCGTCCAATGCATTCGAGCGGGTTCCACATTGACGGTGGAGCCGCGATCCAGGCCCCGCTATACCGAAACGGTTAAAGGCCAAAGGGTCGAAATGGCAAGGGAATGGGGTGCAAGGGGAAAGGCCCTACCTCGAAAAGGCCAAAAGGCCTCCCGGTCGGCCCGTCATTAGGACACCTCACATGCTCTCCCTGTTCCAGCGAAAACGGCCCCCGGTCGCTGCCGCACCGACGCCATCACCCGTCACCGACCTCCCGAAAGGGCTGCTGCGTCCTGAGTCGGCCGCATCGCTGCTGGCCACCCCACGCCGGCAGAAGCTGCTGGAGCACATCTGGCAGCGCACGTCGCTCTCACACCGGCAATTCGTCACCCTGTACCGCACGCCCCTGGAACGCTACGCCGAACTGGTCCAAGCCTTTCCGGCCTCCGAAGCGCATCACCATGCCTATCCGGGCGGCATGCTCGACCACGGCCTGGAGATCGTGGCCTACAGCCTGAAACTGCGGCAGTCCCATCTGCTGCCCATCGGTGCCAGTCCCGAAGACCAGGCGGCGCAGTCCGAAGCCTGGACCGCCGCCGTCGCCTATGCTGCGCTGCTCCACGATATTGGCAAGATCGCCGTCGATCTACACGTCGAACTGGCCGACGGCAGTACTTGGCATCCGTGGCATGGCCCGCTGCACCAGGCGTACCGATTTCGCTACCGTGACGACCGCGAATACCGCCTGCACAGCGCCGCAACAGGCTTGCTCTATCGCCAACTGCTCGACCGCCACGTCCTGGACTGGCTCAGCGACTATCCGGCTCTCTGGGCACCGCTGCTCTATGTGCTGGCCGGTCAGTACGAACATGCCGGTGTACTGGGGGAACTCGTCGTGCAAGCAGACCGGGCGTCGGTGGCCCAGGAGCTGGGCGGCGATCCGGCGCGCGCCATGGCCGCGCCTAAGCACGCACTGCAACGCAAGCTGCTGGACGGGTTGCGCTACCTGCTCAAGGAACAGTTGAAGCTGAACCAGCCGGAAGCCTCCGATGGCTGGCTCACCGAGGATGGTTTGTGGCTGGTGAGCAAGACGGTCTCGGACAAACTGCGCGCACACCTCCTGTCTCAGGGGATCGATGGCATTCCTGCGAACAACACCGCCGTGTTCAACGTGCTGCAGGACCACGGCATGCTCCAGCCCACCTCGGACGGCAAAGCGGTCTGGCGCGCGACCGTCACCAGCACGACCGGCTGGTCCCATTCGTTCACCCTGTTGCGTCTCGCTCCCGCGCTGATCTGGGAGTCTGGCGAGCGACCAGCACCTTTCGCAGGCACGGTAGAGATCGACGCGACGCCCGCAGAAAACGACGCCAGCATGTCGGCTCCCGTGCCAACCGTCTCGGTGAACCCAGCGCAGGGAGGTCAAGAGCCTCCAATTTGGGAGGACGACAGCACCACCATCGTTTCACCGCCCGCGGCCCAGCCCGTGCCCGACGTCATGGAGGACTTGCTCGCGATGGTGGGCTTAGGTGAGTCGGCCGGCGTTGGACAGGATGCCGAAGAGTTCCTCCACCCTCCCGCGCCAGCAACAGCCGCGACGTCCATTCCATCACCTGTACCCGCGCCTACGCCTGGGTCATCGGCAACGAAGCCATCCACGGAACAGTTCATGGTTTGGCTGAAGCAGGGAATCACCTCACGACGGCTCATCATCAACGACGCGAAGGCGCTCGTGCATACGGTGAATGACACGGCCTACCTGGTCAGCCCGGGTGTGTTCCAACGCTATGCGCAGGAGCATCCCGAAGTGGCCGCGCTCGCCAAGCAGGAGAATCAACAGGATTGGCAGTGGGTGCAGAAGCGCTTCGAGAAGCTGCAGCTACATCGCAAGCACCCCAATGGCCTGAACATTTGGACCTGTGAAGTCACGGGCCCGAGGAAGTCCCGCCGACTGCATGGCTACCTCCTTGAAGATGGGTCCTTGGCATTCCCCGAAATACCGCCCAACAATCCCTATCTTGCTCTGACTCAGGAAGGATGACGCGATTCGGGCATTGATCGCCACCGTCGTTTGGCGACGATCAATACCCCGCGAAAGCTGGCAACATTTGGCGAACTGAGCTACTCGGCCCGCGCCAACTCCTGCGCAAGGAACGGAGCGGTTCGGCTGCCAGACGTTCGGGCCACCTGCTGAGGGGAGCCCGCCACCACGATGCTGCCGCCGGCAGCGCCTGCACCAGGCCCCACGTCGATCACCCAATCGGCCTGAGCCACCGCGCGCATATCGTGCTCGATCATCACCACGGTGTTGCCGGCATCGACCAGGCGCTGCAACTGCACCAGCAGCCGGTCGGCATCGGACGCATGCAGCCCGGTGGTTGGCTCGTCGAGCACGTACAGGCTTCGGCCGCGCTGGCTGCGCTGAAGCTCGGTCGCCAGCTTGATGCGCTGCGCCTCGCCACCGGAAAGTTCCGTGGCCGGTTGCCCCAGGCGCAGATAGCCCAATCCGATATCGCGCAGCAATTGCAGGGGCCGGGCCACGGCGTCTTCACCCGCAAAGAATTCGCTGGCTTCGTCCACGGTCATCTGCAGCACCTCGGCGATGTTGCGCCCGTTCCATTGCACCTTCAGCGTGGCCTCGTTGTAGCGTGCGCCATGGCACGTCGGACACGGGGCGTACACGCTGGGCATGAACAGCAACTCCACACTGACGAAGCCCTCGCCCTCGCAGGTCTCGCAACGCCCCTTAGCCACGTTGAACGAGAAGCGCCCGGCGTCATAGCGGCGGCGTCGCGCATCGGGCGTGGCGGCGAACAGCTTGCGCACGTGGTCGAACAGGCCGGTGTAGGTGGCCAGGTTGGACCGGGGCGTGCGCCCGATCGGCTTCTGGTCCACCTGCACCAGGCGCTGTATGGCGTCCACGTCGCCCGCCAGATGACCGCCAGTCGCTTCGATCACTGCCGGCCCTTCGCTGGTGGCGCTTTCGGCCGCGTCGTCCTCGGGCTCGTGGCCCAGGTGCAGTAGCACCAGCTCCGGCAGCGCCTGCGCGACGAGGCTGGACTTGCCCGAGCCGGAGATGCCGGTGACGGCCGTCAGCACGCCCAGCGGAATGCGTGCGTCCACGCCATGCAGGTTGTGACGATGGATGCCCTGCAGCTCCAGCCAGCCGGTCGCTTCGCGTGCCCGGCTTCCCGGCGCGGCGATTTCGTCGAACAGATAGCGGGCGGTGCGCGATTCGGCAATCTTGCGCAGGCCGTCCGGCTCGCCGCTGTAGAGCACGCGGCCGCCACGCTCCCCGGCATCCGGCCCCACATCCACCAGCCATTGCGCGCGGCGCATCAGGTCCAGGTCGTGCTCGACCACGAACACCGAGTTGCCCGCGTCACGCAGCCGGTCGAGCGCGTCGTACAGCGCCTGGCTGTCGGAGGGGTGCAACCCCGCCGAGGGCTCGTCGAGCACGTACACAACACCGAACAGCAGGGAACTCAATTGCGTGGCCAGCCGCAGGCGCTGCAACTCGCCGGCCGAAAGCGTCGGCGTGGCCCGGTCCAGCGTCAGGTAACCCAGGCCCAGCCCACGCAGTTGACGCAGGCGCGCCATCACACCGCCGGCCAGGCGCTGCGCGGCGAGGCGCTTTTCTTCCGACAGCGCGGAGGTGCGGCGCACGTCGGGCGATACCGCATGGACGGCACGGCCGGAGGCCGCGCGTTCGGCACGGTCGCGTCGGGTCGCTTCCTTGTCCGTAGCCGCCCCCGCTGCATGGGCGCGGAAATCGCCCTGGGCAATGGGTTCGAGCAAGGCCGCCAACTGGTCCAGCGGCATCTGCATGAACGCGCCGATGTCCACGCCGGCGAAGGTGACCGACAGCGCCTCGGGCTTGAGCCGCTTGCCGTGGCAGGTGGGGCACGGCTTGCCCTCCATGAACCGGGACACGCGCTTTCTCATCAGTGCGCTTTGGGTATTGGCAAAGGTGTGCAGCACATACCGCCGGGCGCCGGTGAAGGTGCCCATGTAGCTCGGCTCCATCTTGCGCTTGAGCGCCGTGCGGGTCTCGGCGGGCGTGAAGCCGGCGTACACCGGCACTGTCGGTGTTTCCTCGGTGAACAGAATCCAGTCGCGATCCTTCTTCGGCAGGTCCTTCCACGGTCGGTCAACGTCGTAGCCCATGCTGACCAGGATGTCGCGCAGGTTCTGGCCTTGCCAGGCGGGGGGCCAGGAGGCGATCGCCCGCTCGCGGATGCTCAGGGAGGGATCGGGCACCATGTTGGCCTCGGTCACCTCGTACACATGGCCCAGGCCGTGGCAGGTCGGGCACGCTCCCTGCGGCGTGTTGGGCGAAAAATCCTCGGCGTACAGCATGGGCTGGTTGGCTGGGTAGGCGCCAGCGCGCGAATACATCATCCGCACCAGGCTGGACAAGGTGGTCACACTGCCCACAGAGGAACGCGCGTTGCTGGAGCCCCGCTGCTGTTGCAGCGCCACCGCCGGCGGTAGGCCGTCGATCGCATCGACGTCCGGTACGCCGGCCTGGTCGATCAGTCGCCGCGCATAGGGGGCCACCGACTCGAAGTAGCGCCGCTGGGCCTCGGCATAGATGGTGCCAAAGGCCAGCGAGGACTTCCCGGAGCCGGAGACACCCGAGAACACCACCAGCGCGTTACGCGGGATGGCGACATCCACGTCCTTGAGGTTGTGCTCGCGCGCGCCGCGCACTTCCACCATGCCGCTGGCGGCAGCGGTACAAGAGGATTCACCGAAAGAATTGTTTGGCATGTTTTTATCCGGTAGTTCGTCCCGCTCAGGACGGGACTTCCTGAGTTCGGGTGCCGCGGCGGCTAGCTTCGAGCGCTGCGGTGACAGAGCGGGCGTCGTAGCTGCCGCGCAGGCGGCGACCCTCGACGAAGAACGTCGGCGTGGCGTGCGCACCGCTGGCGACCGCACTGGCGAGGTCGCGCTCGACACGCTCGATCACCGCAGGGCTGTCGAGATCCGCGATGAACCGATCGACGTCGAGCCCAAGCTCTGCGGCGTAGCCGATCAGATCCTCGCGCTCCAGCGCGTGCTGACGGGTGAACACGAAGTCCAGCCACGGCCAGAACATCCCCTGATTCGATGCCGCCTCGGACGCACGCGCGGCGATCGGCCCATGCGGGTGGTGCGGCAAGTGGCGCACCACATACCGCAGGTCGTCCCCGAAGTGGGCGCGCAGATCCTCCCAAGAACCGGTAGCGTGCGCACAGTACTCGCACTCGAAGTCCACGTACTCCACCAGCGTGAGCTGCGCGTCCTCTGGCCCGCGAATGTGATCGACCTCGGGATCGACCGGCGGCTCAAGCACCATCGGCAGATCGGCGGTCTCCTCACCCCACCTGCGAGCGGCAACCTTGAAGATGAGCCACCCGAGCAACGTGGCGAGCATCATCGACACGAGCACGCCGACCGTCGCCTGGCGGCCCAGGTCGGAGGTCGTGCCGAACGCGAGCCCGATGATCAGCAGCGACACGGTGAAGCCGATCCCGGACAGCGCCGCCCCACCGAACACGCTCCCCACCCCGACGCCCTCGGGCAGCCGGCCCAGGCCGAGACGGACGGCGACGAGCGTGGTGAGCCCGATGCCCAGGAGCTTGCCGAGCACGAGCCCCGCGATGACGCCCCAGGTCACGGGCGAGCCGAAGGCCTCAGCGAGCAGCCCGCCACGCAGGTCCACCCCGGCGTTCGCCAAGGCGAAGATCGGCACGATCAGCAGCGCCGTCGGCAACCGCAGGAACTCGTGCAATCGCTCGTTCACCGAGATACCCCGGGACAGCCCGCAGTCCACCGCGCGGGCCGATGCGGCACTCGGCGACTGCCAGAAGTCGCGGAACAGTTGTCTTGCCGCAACGACCCCGTGACGTTGCGTCGCATAGGCGGGGATCAGCAGCCCCGCGGCCATCCCGGCGAGGGAGGCATGGATGCCGGAGTACAGGGTTGCGAGCCACAGCACGATCACGATCAGCACATACGGCATTGCCCGCCACTGGCGGGTGCGCCCCAGCCACCACAGCGCAACGAGACTGGCGAGGGCGATCAACAACGGGACGACCCGGATCTCCTCGCTATAGACGATGCCGATGATGGACACGGCGAGGAAGTCATCGACCACGGTCAGGGTGAGCAGGAACACACGCAACTGACCGGACAGCCGCGGACCGACGATCGCCAGGGTGCCCAGCATGAACGCCGTATCGGTGCCGACCACCGCACCCCACCCGTGCAGGCCCTGACCTCCGGCCAGCCCCACGAGCAGGACGTACACCAGAGCGGGAAGCACGACACCCGCGACACCCGCGATCAGGGCGAGACCGGCACGGCTGCGATCCCGGAGCGATCCGTGGGCGAACTCCTGACGCACCTCCAGGCCGATCAGGAAGAAGAAGACGACCATCAGGCCGTCGTTGACCCAGTGATGCAGATCCATGTGCAGGCCCAATGGCCCAAAGTTGAACCCGACGTCCAGGTGCCACAACCCGAAATAGGCATCGGATAGCGGCGAGTTCGCCCACGCCAGCGCCACAACCGTGACGATCACCAGCAGCACCGCCGCCCCGGACTCAGTGCGTAGATAGCGGGCAACTCGACTCCGTCTGATATTCGCAGAGGATTCACCGAGAGAAGCGTCTGGCATGTTCTTATTCTGTAGTTCGTGAGGTAGCGATGGGCCGATTTCGGGGGGGATATCGGTCAAGTGTACGGGCTTAGCGGCGTCGCGTCATCGAGCGAGCGCAGCCAAGTGAGCCTTTCTCCCAGCCTTCGCTCGACGCCCCTGTCCGTTGGCTGGTACCAGCCCGGCCGCGCCACGCCCTCGGGAAAATAGGTTTGCCCAGCGGCATAGCCGTTGGGCTCATCATGCGCGTAGCGGTAGCCTTCGCGATAGCCCATCTGCTTCATCAGCTTCGTCGGCGCATTGCGAAGATGGAGCGGCACAGCCTGGGAGCCGCTGCGCTTGACGAATGCCTTGGCCTGATCCCAGGCGGCATAGGCGGCATTCGACTTGGGGGCCAGAGCGAGGTAAGTCACCGCCTGGGCCAGCGGTATCTCGCCTTCGGGTGAGCCCAGCCTGTCGTAGGCCAGCGCGGCATTGAGTGCCAGTTGCAGCGCCTGCGGGTCGGCATTGCCGATGTCTTCGCTGGCCATCACCACCATGCGGCGGGTCACCTGGCTCACGTCGCCGCTGCCGTCGAGGATGCGGGCCAGCCAATACAGGGCCGCATCGGGGTCGGAGCCCCGTAGCGACTTGTGGAAGGCTGAGAGCTGCCAGTAGAACTCGTCACCGCCCTTGTCGAACCTGCGCAGCGATGGACTCGTGGACAGATTGGCGAACTCGCCATCGACCACGGTCTTGCCCGCGCCCGACGCCGCATTCGTCACCTGCTCAAGCAGATTGAGGAAGCGCCTGCCATCGCCATCGGCAAAGCCCTTTAGCAGGTCCAGCGCGTCCGCGTCCAACTTGACGCCCTGGAGATGCGGCAGTGCGCGTTCGTAGAGCTGGTTCAGTTCGTCGCTGGACAGCGGTTCGAGGGTATAGACCTGCGCGCGCGAGAGCAGTGCGGAATTGACCGCCAACCCCGGATGCTCGGTCGTCCCCCCCCACCAGGGTCAGGAGCCCCGACTCGACATGGGGCAGCAGGGCATCCTGCTGCGCCTTGTTGAAGCGATGGATCTCATCGACGAAAAGCACCGTCGATCGACCATGGTTGTCCAGTTCAGCCTGGGCCTCGTCGATGGCTTGCCGGATGTCCTTCACCCCGGCCAGCACGGCCGAGATGGCGATGAATCGGCTGTCGGTCGCACTGGCGGCCAGGCGCCCCAGGGTGGTCTTGCCCACGCCTGGCGGCCCCCAGAGGATGAACGAGTGCAACTTGCCCGCCTCGAACGCGAGACGCAGCGGCTTGCCGGGGCCGAGCAAGTGCCGTTGCCCGACGAATTCATCCAGCGTCTTGGGCCGCAGGAGTTCGGCCAAGGGAGGCTTGGGCTTTGTCGTGAATAGATCGGTCAAGTTGCTCTCCCTGGCATTTCTGATAGTTGACGTTCCGATAAGGTGGGCACCTCAATCCAGAGAGCCGGATTTATCCAACGCTGTGGGCTCTTTGTCGGCAATCGCATGCATGATGATGCGAGAGCCGCGGTAGCCGATGCTGTGGTTCCATACCCAGCTCAAAGCGACGCTGAGACGATTTCGCGTACCGATCAGAAAGTAGATATGCGCGAGCTTCCAGATCCACCACGCAAAGGCACCACGCAGCTTAACCCGCCCCATGTCAATCACGGCCAGGCTGCGGCCGATGGTGGCCAGGTTCCCCTGATGCCGGTATATGAAAGGCCCGTCAGCGGACTTGCCTTTCAAACGCCGTCCAATGAGGTTGGCGACGTACTTCCCTTGCTGTTTGGCGGCCGGGGCGATGCCCGGTACGGGCTTCCCGTCGGCCATAGTGCACGAGGCGGTATCGCCGATGGCGAAGACCTCCGGGCGACCAGCCACCGTCAGGTCGGGACCAACGACCACTCGACCCGCACGATCAGACGCAGCACCCAACCAGCGAGCCGCGGGAGACGCCTTGACCCCTGCGGCCCAGACGATGGTCTTGGCCGAAAGGGGCTTGCCGCCATACACCACGCCGTCGGCCGAGCATTCGGTGACCGGCGTACCCAGCACGACCTCGACCCCGAGCTTTTCGAGTGCCTGGCGCGTATAGGCCGAAAGATCCTCTGGAAAGACCGACAACAGACGCGGGCCCGCCTCGATCAGTACAACCCGGGACGTGCTCGGGTCAATAGAGCGGAAGTCACGCGCCAGCGTGTCTCGTGCAAGCTCGGCGATGGTCCCGGCCAATTCAACCCCGGTGGGACCACCACCGATGATGACGAACGTCTGCAGCGCGGCACGCTGCTGAGGATCGCTCGTGAGCTCGGCCTCCTCGAAAGCCGCGAGGATTCGGCCCCGAATGGCCGTGGCATCTTCCAGCGTCTTCAACCCCGGCGCAAAAGCCCCCCATTCGTCGTGTCCGAAATAGGCATGGGTAGCGCCTGTCGCGAGTACGAGCGTGTCGTAGGTTTGGCGTGAGCCATTGTTGAGAATGACCTGACGCGCGTCCTGGTCGATGCCTTCCACTTCCGCCATCAAGGTGTTCACTTCCGGGCGATTGCGGAAGAGATAGCGAATAGGCCATGCGATCTCGGATGTCGAAAGTGACGCCCCTGCAACCTGGTAAAGCAAGGGTTGGAACAGGTGATGATTGCGCCGATCGATGATCGTCACATCGACCTCGGCACCAGCAAGCTCGTTGGCAACCTCGATCCCGCCGAAGCCCGCTCCGATAATGACGACGTGATGTCGGTTTTTGGAGGTCTTTGTCATAACCTGATCTCATCTCTCTCAGCGTTTCAGCGCCGATGCGTGGTATGCCATATGCTCGCCAATGAAACTGGCAATGAAGTAGTAGCTGTGGTCGTAGCCAGGGCGCAGATTCAACGTGAGCGGGTGCCCCGTCTCGTCGCAGGCTTTGCGCAGCAGATCGGGCTGAAGCTGACTCTCCAGGAACTCGTCGCCCAAGCCCTGATCCACCAGCAGCGGCAGACGCTCCTGCACGGTGCGAATCAGCTCCACGGTGTCGTACTGCTTCCACGCCTCCCGGTCGCTGCCCAGGTACGCCTCGAAGGCCTTGTGTCCCCAGGGAACCTGGGTGGGCGCGACGATGGGCGAGAAGGCCGAGACGCTTCGATAACGGCCCGGGTTGCGCAGGGCGATGACCAGGGCGCCATGCCCGCCCATGGAATGGCCGCTGATGCTCCGCTCCGCCGTCACGGGAAAGTGGGCCTCGATCAGCGCCGGTAGTTCCTGCACCACGTAGTCATACATCCGATGATTCGCAGCCCAGGGTTCCTGCGTGGCGTTGACGTAGAAACCCGCCCCCTGTCCGAGGTCATAGGCGGGATCGTCGGCAACGCCTTCGCCGCGTGCGCTGGTATCGGGCGCGACGACGGCAATGCCATGTTCGGCTGCGTAGCGCTGGACGGCGGACTTGGTGATGAAGTTCTGCTCGGTGCAGGTGAGGCCTGAAAGCCAGTACAGCACCGGCACCTTGCTGTGCTGTGCCTGCGGAGGCAGATAGACGCCGACCTTCATCGTGCAACCGAGCGTCGTGGATTCATGCTGATAAACGTCCTGCCAACCATCAAAGCTGGCGTGATGTTCGATGCGTTCCATGGTGTTCTCCTATGTTCAAAGGAACGGCGCAGCTCTCGCGCACCAGGACGGCAGCTCTTCAGGAAGATTTCTCTTCCGCTGCCGTGTCACCGTGGGCGTGTCTGATCCTGCGCACGATCCACCAGATCGTCAGCATCACCGCAGGCACCAGAACCGCCATCACCGGCGCCACGCTGTCGTGAACCATCGGAATGCCCTTGAGTAAATAGCCGAGAAGACTCACGACGTAATAAGAAATTGCCGCGACCGACAGGCCTTCGACGGTTTGCTGAAGGCGCAATTGCATCTTGGCCCGGTTGTTCATCGACGCAAGCAGATCGCGGTTCTGGCGTTCAAGCTCGACGTCGATCCAGGAACGCAGCAACGCGATGGCCCGGGTCAGCTTGTCGGAGAGCTTGGTCTGGCGCTCCTTTACGGATTGGCATGTCCGCATGGCGGGAGCGATGCGACGCTGCAGGAAATCCGCCCAGGTGAAGTACCCGGATACGGCTTCTTCCGAAAGCGCTGCCAGCCTTTCCTCGACGATCTCGTAGTAGGCACGGCTGGCGCCGAAGCGATAGAGATTCGCCGCAACGCCAGCTTCCAGCTCGGCAGCCAGGGCGGTCAATTCGGACAGCAGCACGTCGCTGTCGCGCCGTTCCACCAAGCTCGTACACATCTCGTCGGTGATCGCCGCAAGGCGCGACTCCATGCGCCGCAGCTCCGACGTCATCGACCGCGTCAACGGCAAGGACAGCAACGCCAAGGTGCGGTAAGTCTCGATCTCCAGCAGACGTTGAGCCAGCGCACCCGCCCGCGCCGGGGTCAAATCGCGGGCCAGGACGAGCATCTGCGTCAGGCCATCCTCATCCTGTCGAAAGTCGGTCAGGATGGCGGCAGAGCCGTTCTCCACCAGCGAGTAGCACAGGCTGGCAGGATCGAAGCGATCGACCTCCTTCTCCGTTTCCGGCGTCCACGGAAGAAGTCTCAAACGGATGCCGGATACGACCGGGCCGGGAGGAACAAATCCATGCTTGAACGGATTTTCGCCGCACGGCTCTCCCGTCTCGGAATCCAGCGAAGCGCACCATAGATACGTCGAGAACTCGGTGTGCTTTTCGCAGTGCAGGTCTCCTTCATCCCATGTCACGCCGTGAAGCGGCGTAGCATGGTCGGGTTCGGCAACGCCGAAGCGATGAGACAACTCACTCATCGCCATCTGATCCCTGGCCTGATCGCCTTCGGTAATGAAAGCGAGCTGCAATATGCTGCGGGGGGCCTGAATCAACAGATGCGGGCGCGCATGCACTTCACCCACGGCCGCAGCACGATCGGCATAGGCCGGCATGCCGTACACGGTGGCGGTCGGGGCGGGTTGTACGGTCGTCGTATTGATGTTGGCCGGCTCTTGCATAACGACCTCATTTCTCATTGGTTGAAAAACACGCTTCAAAGCAAATGCCCGCAGCCATGCGTTTCGCACATGGCTGCGGGCCGATCTTCATGAGCGGGCACCGCTCTACACGGTCCGTCCAATAGGCTCGCCGTGTAGAGGCTTGTGCTGGCCTTTTCAGAACGCCCTCAGCTTCCTGGCTTTCAGACGAAGGTGTACGCGCAAACCTTGTTGCCCGCCGGATCACGCAGGTAGGCCGCATAGGCACCCGGCAGGTGGCCACGCGGGCCGGGCTGGCCCTCGTCGGTGCCGCCTGCGGCAAGGCCGGCGGCGTGGAAGGCGTCCACTTCGGCGGGAGTGGCGGCCGCAAAGCCGACCGTCACGCCGTTGCCGGAAGGCGCTTCACCATTGCCCGGACGAGCGATGATGAAAGCCGGCTTTTCGCGACCGAAAAGCACCCATCCGTTGCCGAAAGGACCGAGGTTCTTGATGCCGAGAGCACCCAGAGCGGCGTCATAGAACGCGGTCGACTTCTGGAGGTCGGCGGCGCCGACGAAGACGTGCGAGAAGATACCGTCGCCGGAAATGACAGGATTGGACATGGTTAATTTCCTTGGTGGTTGGTGTTGAATGGATAGTGGGTGATCAGTAGTGGATCACCGTGCGAATCGACTTGCCTTCATGCATCAGGTCGAAGGCCTTGTTGATGTCGTCGAGGCCCATGGTGTGGGTGACGAACGGGGCGAGATCGATCTCGCCTTTCATTGCGTCTTCCACCATGCCGGGAAGCTGAGTGCGGCCCTTGACCCCACCGAAAGCCGAACCCTTCCAGGTGCGACCGGTGACCAACTGGAACGGGCGGGTCGAAATTTCCTTGCCAGCACCAGCCACGCCGATGACGATCGACTGGCCCCAGCCGCGGTGGGCAGCTTCCAGAGCCGAACGCATCACGTCGACGTTGCCGATGCACTCGAAGGTGTGATCGACACCCCAGCCGGTCATCTCGATCAGAACCTCGTGAATCGGCTTGTCGAAGTCCTTCGGGTTGAGACATTCGGTCGCGCCGAAGGTACGAGCCAGTTCGAACTTCGCCGGATTGGTATCGATGGCGATGATGCGGCCCGCTTTGGCCTGGCGTGCACCTTGAATCGCAGCGAGACCGATGCCGCCGAGGCCGAAGATGGCCACCGAGTCGCCGGGCTGTACCTTGGCCGTGTTGTGCACGGCGCCGATGCCGGTGGTCACGCCGCAGCCCAGCAGGCAGACGTGCTCGGGATTGGCGTCCGGGTTGATCTTGGCCAGCGAGACTTCGGCGACGACCGTGTATTCGCTGAAGGTCGAGCAGCCCATGTAGTGGTAAAGCGGCTGACCGTTGTACGAGAAGCGAGTCGTACCATCGGGCATCAGCCCCTTACCCTGGGTTGCACGAACCGCGACACACAGGTTGGTCTTGCCGGACTTGCAGAACAGGCACTCGCCGCACTCGGCGGTATAGAGGGGAATGACGTGATCGCCAGGCTTCACGCTGGTCACACCTTCACCCACCTCCACGACGATACCCGCACCTTCATGACCCAGCACGACCGGGAAGAGACCTTCGGGGTCGTCGCCCGACAGGGTGAAGGCGTCGGTATGACAAACGCCGGTGTTCGTGATCTTGATGAGCACCTCGCCCTTGCGCGGCGGCTCGACGTCGATCTCGACGATTTCTAGCGGCTTTCCTGGCCCAAAGGCAACTGCTGCACGTGATTTCATGATGTCGCTTCCTTTACTAGCTAACTAAATTTGCCCTCACCGAGGGCACCCTGGTGCCTCTACCGCAGATAGGAGCGGACGATAGAGATGGTCTCGTCAATGGACTTGTTCTGCGAATCGCTCCTGATTTCGCTACTGGGAAACTCTTCCCGCAGATAGCTCTCCAGAACGGTTGCCATCAATCCGTTGACTGCCCCACGAACGGCCGCAAGCTGCTGAAGAATTGCAGGACATTCCGCACCTGCATCAAGCGCTTGCTCAAGAGTCGCTACCTGACCTTTGATGCGCCTGATGCGCGTCAGTGCTTGCTTCTTTTCTTCCGGGCTGTGTGGCATCGAACACCTCTCTACTTGGGTACATCGCCGCATTATACAATACTCCCCCATAATATATGCGGCCGAACTTCGCCACAAATTCTGTGCTCTTCGAGCACTCTTACAGGCTAGTACAGATTTGTTCCCAAGAAGCGCAAAACATTCAAATCAATGAATATTTTTTGCATGTATCGACAGCATCGGGGCAAGTTCAAAACTGGTCAAACTGGAAAAATCTATGTGCAGATAGACATGGCCTATGTACACGGATTCATCGAGCTGAAGCTATCAAGATGACCCCGGCTAGGCGACCTTACGACCCGAGTACCGAGCATTCCGCAGTGCAGGCAACATCTGACCGTCCCAGTCGCGATCGACTGCAACCTGGGCCTGTTCTTGGTTTCGTTCGAGCGCATCTACGTCAAGATCAGCGATCGCCCATGTCTGCGTGCCGCAAGTCGTCGCGAGAATGCCATCCTCCGGGAATCCACGATCCATTGGTGCGTAGATCGTGGCCTCGCCAGTGTTCGTGTCCAGCGCCGGACTCCAGTCGGCAGTTCCAGTCGTCACGGCCTGCGCGATGAACATTCGGTTCTCCAGTGCCCGCGCCATGCAGCCCACACGGACCCGGGTTGCACCTGCTCGGGTGTCGGTACAGCTCGGGACCAGCAGCAGGCGCGCCCCCGCCTCTCGCTGGGCTCGCACGGGCAATGGAAACTCACTGTCGTAGCAGACAGCGATGCCGGCACGCACGCCTTTCAGATCGAACACCTTGAGTTCGTCGCCACCCTCGATGACGCCGGTGTCTTTCTCGAACCCCGTTAACTGCAATTTGTCCTGGTAGTCGCGTGTACCGTCAGGCGCAAACCACCAAGCCCGGTTGCGATAGCGGTTCAGTCCAACCTGGGTCAAAAACGTACCGGCCTGAATGGTCATGCATAACTCGCGCGACAAGTCGGCATACAGTGCCAGCCACGGAGACTGCAAGGCCTGCAGCGCGGCCAGAGAGGCGTTGAAATCATGGCGAATGCTCGGCTCGCACGTTGCAGCCAGTTCGAGGGATAGATACTCGGGCAACACGGCCAGTTCCGCCCCGCCACGACGCGCCTCCTCCAGAACCAGTCGCTGCCGCGCAGCAAATGCCTCGAAGTCCGTGGGCTGGCCCACTGCGTATTTCGCAACTGCCACTTTCATTTCGCGTTCTCCAGGGAGTGCAGCCACATCGTGAGCGTCTGCTCGGTTTCGCTTGGCTCACCCACCTGCTTCCAGGGCAGCGTAACCTTCATGTCCGACTGCCGCACGTAGCCACGACGGGTCCAGAAGGGATCATTACTGCGGTAGTTGGAAGGACGCCGAGGATCGTCGTCTGCTCGATCCACCGACGCAAACGATGTCCACTGCATGCCGCCCAACGAACGAGCATGCGCTTCGCGTTCGTCAAAGAAGCGGTGGCCCAGGCCAAGCCCCCGGAAGGCCGGGAGCAGGACTGATTCGCCGCAGTAAAACACTGCCTCCATCGGGACTCCTCGATCGGCGAACGGCACCTGGAAGGCCGGCTCTGCATCGCCGAGAGGCAACCCCGTGGACGCACCCACGACCAGGTCATCAGCGAGCGCGAGCACCAGCAGGCTGTCTGCCGAACGAGCGTACATGGAAAGGTAGTGCTTCTCGTATTCGATGTCGCCCTCGTACAGGTATGGAAAGCTGCGGAAGACCTTCGCCCGCAGATGTGCCACGGTGTCGAACCATTCGGCAATGTCCGATCCACGACGAACCAGCACCTGCACGTCGCTGGTCATTTCAGGCATCCCCTCCGACCTGTGCGATCCAGTCGCCGAGGTTGTAGTAGTTGGTGACACGAGCGATCTTGCCATCGCGGATGTCGAAGAACGCGCCACCCGGCAGCACGTAGCGCTGGCCCTGTGCTTCCGGCAGTCCGTCGTCCGTCACTTTGTATTCGCCATGCACCACATACTCCGCGCCTGCGCGCAGGCCGTCGGCGCTGACCATCACCACGATGCCGCGCAGTTGCTCGCCATAGCAGCGATCCATGCGCCGCAGGAAGGCGCGGAAGGCTTCGCGACCGACCTCACGAGCGCCTTGGTTCAAGTCGTGCGCAACGTCATCGGTCAACATGGACAGCATGGCCTCGCGATCGCCGCGGTTGAAGGCGTCGTAGTAGGCGGTGATGAGAGTCGCAGCGTTCATTCGCGTTCCTTGTTGGGTTGTTAGGCGCGGAGCATTCGGGGGTGTTGCCAGTTTGGGCAACCGCGCCTCCCTTGTATATGGAATTGTTGCGATTTTATAATTCCACTATCTGGAACAATTAACGAGCAGCGAAACTGGCCATGAGGTGTTCGTCATGAACAAGGAAATGGAACTACTGCGCATCTTTCGGGTGGCGGCCGAAAGCAGCAGTTTTCGCGATGCGGCCGTCCGGCTGGGGACTTCTCCGCAAGGTGTCACCCGTGCCATCCAGCAACTGGAGCAACACTACGGCGAGGTGTTGTTTCATCGAAGCACACGCCAGGTGCGCATCACCGCCTTCGGCGAAGGGCTGTTAGACCAGGTGCGCCCGGCATTGGAGCGGTTCGAGGATCTATGGCGGACGCCTGGGTCCGACCAGCAGGCATCCCTGTCCGGCACGGTTCGCATCACCGCACCGCACAGTTTGGGCACCAGAGCGGTGCTGCCTGCACTGGAACGCGTGGCCGCGCGTCATCCTGGTATCACTCTGGATGTGCGCCTGTCCGATCGCATCAGCAACACGGTTGACGAAGGGATTGACGTTGGGATCAGGGTCGGATTCATGCGCGATAGCCGCTTCGTCGCGCGCAAGGCGGCCGACATGAGACTCCCAATCGTTGCCGCTCCGCGCCTGATCAAGAAAGTGGGTGTACCTGAAAACATCGATGCGCTAAGCAGCCTGCCGGTCACCGTGGCCTTGGATATCAATACCGGCCGCCCCTGGCCTTGGCACTTCAAGGCGGGACGCCAGTGGACACCCACCGCTCCCACCCTCGTCGCCGACAACGCCGACATGGAAATGGGGGCAGCGTTGGCCGGAATCGCGTTCGCGCAACTGGCGGACTACATGGCTGCCCCCTACATTGCCAGCGGGAAGCTCGTGCGAGTGCTGGAGACCGAAGAACCTCCGGCATGGGGGTTGTACGTCTATCGGCCTCAGCGTGGCCCCATTCCGGGAAGGGTTCGAGCGGTATTTGATGAAATGCTGGTCGCCGTTGGATCGTTGCCAGCTTTGCGCTGACACGCCGCAAGACGCTGTAGGACACCTGCCTTGGAAAGCGGGGCACTGAGCCTCGGCGGTTCACCCCTCCGTTTGAATGATGAGCCGACCGTCTGCCCCTTGCGCCAAGTGCAGATCGGTCGGCCATGCAATCCAATGCCGGCGAACGATTAGATATAAATAAATTGCCGGTACAACCCATCCAACTGATGACGGATATCTTCCACGCGCTGCTCGTCGCCAGTATCAGTAAATTCGAGCAACTGTTGCTCCTTGGCAGTAATTTGGTCGCAAAGGTCGGACAAATTCTCGCAAAAAGCCTCGGTATGAACTGTGGGCTCCTCCGTACTCGTCTCTTCTCCTGCTAGTTTTCGCACAGAGGAGACCGGAGAAATTCCATTTTCTTCGTTAAAGGCAATTTGAAGCTGCCTGCGCCTATTTGTCTCATCGATCGCCTGTTTCATCGCCGGAGTCGTCACGTCGGCGTACAAGATCGCCTTTCCGTTTTCATTCCGAGCAACTCGACCTATCATCTGAATGAGTGCCTGGGCCGACCGCAGGAAGCCTGCCCGATCCGCATCGAGAATAGCAACCAATGATGCCTCGGGAATATCCAGCCCTTCGCGCAAAAGGCTAATCCCAATCAAAACATCGAACTCTCCTGCGCGCAGGCCATTGATGATCTCAACACGATCCTCCGCTTTTATGTCCGAATGCATGTAGCGCGCTCGAATCCCATGGTCCGTCAAGAAATCCGTTAGCTCTTCTGCACTGACCTTCGTCAGCGTGGTCACGAGCACGCGATTTTTCTTCTTCACGCACTTCGATATTTCAGCAAGCAGATCATCTATGTACCCATCCGATTTGCGCACCTCAACCTCGGGATCAAGCAGTCCCGTCGGCCTGATAACCTGTTCGACAACCCTGTCTTTCGACACCTTCAACTCGTAGTCACCCGGCGTCGCGGAAACGAAGATGGTCTGTGGCTTGACCTTCTCGAATTCACCAAAGTTCAACGGGCGATTGTTCTTAGACGAAGGCAAGCGGAACCCGTAATCTATCAACGTCTCCTTGCGCGCCTGATCCCCCCGGTACATTGCGGATATCTGTGGCACCATGACGTGGGATTCATCGACGAACAGAAGCCCATCTTTCGGCAGGTAATCCAGCAATGTGATCGGAGGCGAGGCCGGGTCCCGGTCGCTGAAGTAGCAGGAATAATTCTCCATCCCCGAACAATAGCCTACCTCGCGCATCATCTCCACGTCATGCGTGATCCGCTCGTACAGCCTGTTTGCCTCGACCAAGCGATTATTTCTGTTAAGCTCGGCAACCCGCTCTTCCATATCAGCGAGTATCTTCTTGGACGCGGAATCTATTTTATTCGTGGGCGGTGCAAAAAGCGTCTTTGGCGAAACCAAGTAATGGTCAATTGCCCCCAGCGTTTTACCTGTAACAGGGTCTAGCCATTGAACAGACGCAACAGAGTCATCCAGCAGTTCCACCCGAACTGCCCTATGCTCGGAATCAGCAGGAAAGATATCGATCACATCACCTTGCACCCGAAACGTTGCACGTTTGAGAGTGCGCTCAGTGCGATCATATTGCAGCAGAGCCAAGCGACGAATCAGCTCTCTCTGGTTTATTTTGACGCCAGGGGACAGAGCGATCTGTAACGCTCGGTACGCATCCGGGTCACCCAGGCCGTAGATTGAAGACACCGAAGCGACGACGATCACATCGCGGCGCTCAATCAAGGATTTGGTCGTGGACAGGCGTAGGCGCTCAAGGTGGTCGTTGATGGCCGAGTCCTTTGGAATGAAACGATCGGTGCCCGGCATATAGATCTCGGGCTGAAAATAATCGTAGTAGGAAACGAAGTACTCGACAGCATTCTCGGGAAAGAAGTGCTTCATTTCACCATAAAGCTGCGCGGTCAACGTCTTGTTAGGAGCCAAGATCAATGTGGGCCGCTTCAGACGATGAATCACATTCGCCATCGTAAAGGTCTTACCTGAGCCGGTGATACCTTTCAGCGTCTGGTGTGTCGCACCTTCTTCTATGTCCGACAGTAGGCGCGCTATCGCCTCTGGCTGGTCCCCCGCCGGCGTATAGCTGGAGTGCAGAATGAACGTACCGGTTGACATTAGATATCTCCTAATTGAGCTACTTCAATTTGTCCTGATGTATCGGCTATTTCAGAAGACCTATAGCAGTACCAAACTGGGGTGTAAATGACGGCGATCCTGCCGCGCCCCACCTGGGCGCAGGCGTCGCCAACATGATAGCCCAACACATGGGCGGGCTTCCCAGTGCATATCCGCCGATCGCCACGACGTCAGCCAGCGGCCCGTCTGCCAATGCACCTGGAGCCACTCGCCTCGTTGAGCGCCGACATCGAGCCGTGGCGGGCGAGGTTGCTCTGTACGCCCAATGTGTGGCGCCGGCTCCCGCCGATACGCGCCTTTGTCTCTCTCAGCCCTCCAGACGAGGCGTTGGAAACGTGGAGCTACGTCGCCCCTCTAAAGATGCACGATCTCAACATTCGGCCATTTGCCTGCAAGGTACTCGGCCACTAGCCTCCGATGGCAGTGATGGGGCTTGTCTTCGCTGCAAAGCAGGCAACTGTTATCAATCTTTTCTTTATCGATTGACTCAATCTTTCGGGACGACATTAAATCCAGAAATTTCCTGGCGTAGATATCCCAATCTCCCCCTTTTATTTTATATTCCTCGAACATGTCTTTGGTTGGAGCAAGTGCTGGTAGATGTTCATATTCCATCCCGCACAACGCCTCGGAAAAATATCGAAGATCCTCGCGTTTAGCGAAGCCGGCCAATTGCGAAACATTATTCAGGCGAACATCGACAAGGCGCTTGGCACCAGAAGCACTTAACTTGGTGAAGAAGGACCGCGCGGAGGTCTTAGTGAATCCAATCGTGAATATCTTCATCTGCCTCATTCCCCTCGTTCCTTCATCCATAAATGGCTGTTATTGAGCTACCGCCAGGCATGTCCGTCAATCGCAGCTAAGGAAACGCTGGGGGCATGGTGTACTAGCTGCGCCACAACGGCCACGGCAGGCTCCATTCTCTCGCCGCTTCAACGACTCGCGGCCACGACCCGAACAGCTCAAGAGCTTAGCACCGCCTTTTGCGGTTGCGTGCCTCACCACTCACGCTTACTCCCTTCCAGAACGCGCCAACTGCTAAGCTACATGAGGACGACTCGCCCCACAGCGCGAAGCACCTGTGTTCGCGCTATTGGCTGTCCCGTGCGTTGTGGTGCTGACCGTCGATGACGAGTCGAACCTACTGTATGGGCACTGCGCGCAGCAGCCTTTCATGCGTGCCAGCTATGTGTCCAAGGTTGGACGCGGATCGAAGCGTGCGCAGGGTTTTTCGTGAAAGTATAAAATCTAATCAACTTTATCAGAAGAAAATATATGATCGTAAGAAACTTTGAATACTTGCTTGCTTTGCACCGTGAAGGCCATTTTGGCAACGCGGCCAAAAGCTGCAATGTTTCTCAGCCGACACTCTCCGCGGGCATTAAGCAATTGGAGGAAGACATGGGTGTCGAGATCGTGCGTCATGGCCGACGCTATGACGGCCTCACTTCTGAAGGGATGCGCGTACTGTCTTGGGCTCAGCAGATGTATGACGACTGCAAAGGGCTGGAGCGAGAACTCTCCGCACTACGGCGAGGTATAGAGGGGCAATTCCGGCTAGGGATACTCCCAGGAACTGCCGGTGTAGCGCCCACATTAAGCATCGCCCTTGCTGAAAAAACGCCCTTACTTCAACAATCAGTTCTGGTTTCCGGCGCTTCTTCCCTGCTACAGGCGATTCGAGAAAACAATTTGGATATCGCACTCATGCATTTGGAGGATATCCCAGGGGAAGACTTCGATACTCACCTTCTGTACCGTGAACGCATTTTCCTTTTTCACGCCGCGAGAACACAGCAACCCCGAAGCACAACGTGGGACCATGTTCTCAATAGACAACTCTGCGTGCTGAACTCGGCAGTACCTGAACCCATTCAAGATAGGCTGACGCAATGTACCGCACAGACTATTCGCACTGATTCAATTGACGTGCTATCGGCACACGTGGCGACAGGAAAATATTCGGCAGTTCTTCCGCAATCTCTCGCCGGCCAACTCGCGCACATTCCAAATCTCCACGCAATCGCAATCAATGGACCAATGTCGCACTCAAATGTCGGATTCGTTGCTGGGAAAAATGCGTTCGAGGCACCGTCATCGCGTGCATTGCTCGAAATGGTGCACACCCCCGAACTCGCTGCCACGCTTCAATCCGTTATATCGATCCATCGTCGGTTCCAGCCCAAAGCAGACTCATCTCAAAGCCCCCTGAAATAGCGAGTCTTGAAGAGCAACTCTGTATTGCTTCAACCAGGCGAAGATTGCAGGCATGCCGTGTGCGCCGCTAACAGGCGCCACGTGCTGAGCAACCCATCGAAGTCCACCAGGTCCAGGGGCAACTAGGGGGACAGGAGTACCTGCTGCGTGCGGCGTCCTCATGTTTCGCTGGGTCGAGCTGACTGTTCCTAGATCAAGCTAGGAGGCGCGATGTAGCGATGATCGTTGCCCTCTCCCGGCTAGGAGACGAGCACGGCTCGACGAGCCCGCGTAGATAGATTGTGCCTATCTGCACATAGATTATTCCAGTTTGACCACTTCTGAGCTTGATCCGATGCTGTCAAGACCGCAGAAGGAGACGCGGCCAACGGCTAGGCAGTACCACGATCGTTCTTCTTGACAGCGGTAAGTCTCGTTTCCCACTTCGATTTAGAAGATGGAAACATTAACGCACAGAGGTGACGAAATGACTCCGACCGGTAACCGAATCGTGACTTTCGAGAAGCCCTTGGAAATGAAGGTCAACACCTTCAAATTTCCAGAGCTGATAACCCCTCAAGGGAAAAGCGCACCCCATGGCGCTATCCTCAAAATAGTTACCACAAATATCTGTGGCAGCGACCTTCACATTTATCGCGGTTCGTTTGCTGTTCCCAAGGGAATGACCATGGGCCATGAAATGACCGGCGAAGTGATCGAAGTGGGATCAGACGTCGAAGTCGTGAAGAAGGGCGACATCGTTTCCGTTCCCTTCAATGTGGGGTGTGGGCGTTGTTACAACTGCAAGCATATGCGCTCCGATGTATGCGAGAACACCAACCCCGAAATCGACTGCGGAGCCTACGGGTTCAACCTCGGTGGCTGGACGGGGGGCCAAGGTGATTATCTCTTCGTACCGTATGCGGATTTCAATCTCCTTCGCTTCCCTGACAAGGATGCCGCCATGGAAAAAATCCGCGATCTGACCCTTCTCTCTGACGTACTACCCACAGCTTTCCATGGGTTCGCTGGCCCAGACTGGCCAGCCGCACCGGCCTACGTCGTCGGCGAGAACATCCTGATCTTCGGTGCCGGGCCGGTCGGCAGAGCGGGTGCCGCCTGCGCCAGACTTCTGGGTGCAGGCGCCATCATCGTTGCCGATTACATTCAAGAGCGGCTGGACCTTCTCAAGCCACACGGCGTGGAAACCATCAACCTTTCCGACGGCGTGCCGATCGAGGAGCATCTCGAACGCATTACCGGGCACAGGGAGGTGGATCGCGTCATCGACTATGTTGGTGTGGACTGCCGCGGGTTTGGCGCGGAGGCTGACAAGATCGTGGAGAGCGCTGTTACCAACGCAATGCTCAAATATGTCCGCTTCGGCGGAATGACCAGTACGGTCGGTGTGTACTGCGCAAACCCGATCTCGAAAGACCCGAAAGCCAAGAAAGGCCATATGGATCTGGAATGGTCCAACGCCTGGATCAAGTCGCCGCGAATGTCGGCTGGTCAATCTCCGACGGCCAACTACAACCACGCGTTAATGCGGGCGATACTGAACGATCGCATGCCTTACCTTTCGCCGATGATGAACACTAAGTTCATCAAGCTCGAAGACGCGCCCGCCGCGTACAAGGAGTTCGACGCGGGTTCTGCATACAAGTACGTCATCGACCCGCATGGTTCAGTGCGGCAGTAAGCATCCGGCGCGGGCTAAGCATCAGGATGTCTCACACTTTCTGGTGAGAGGCATTCTGGCTCCGCAGGTCCCCGGCCAGCAACTGGAGCCGGCGAATATTTTCGCCGGCATTTGCCTGCTGCCCCAAGGCGTTGTGATTTTGACGGGGTACTTGCCTTGGCTCGGGCCAGGAGCAGAGCCTCAGCATCCGCAGGTGATGATCAACCGCAGGCGTGTTCGGGCGCCTGGTTCGCAATCGACCAAGGGTCGGACGGAGGCGATGCACGGCGTCCATTGACGTGCATGGCTGGACATAGCCTTCGTCTGATCCTGACCACCCCACGGACTTGATCAGGCTCGCCTGGTGTTGTGCCGGCCTCG
Source organism: Pusillimonas sp. T2 (assembly GCF_002236805.1). GTDB lineage: Bacteria > Pseudomonadota > Gammaproteobacteria > Burkholderiales > Burkholderiaceae_B > Neopusillimonas. The sequence continues at coordinate 125,345 of NZ_NIQA01000007.1, forward strand.
GGCCATCGCACGATCAACCCAGCCCTGGCTCATTCAGCCAGAAGTTTCCAAAGACGTGGCCGAACTCGCCGCCGCCAGAATGGCAGTCACTTCTATAGGGAGATAGCACAGTGTTGGATAAGTCGGAACGGGAGGGTGGCCTATGGAGCTGCGCCATCTTCGCTGCTTCGTAGTTCTTGCTGAGGAGCTACATTTCACGCGGGCGGCTGAGCGCCTGCATATCGAACAACCACCGCTATCACGAGCCATCAAGGAACTTGAGGACGAGTTGGGCGTAGTGCTCTTCGACCGCAACCGGCGAGGAACAGTTCTGACGGCGGCGGGTGCGGTCTTCTTGCAAGATGTACGCCGTCTATTCACTGTGCTGGAACAGGCTCGTGAAAACGCCAAGGCTGTGGCAGCAGGCTTGCGCGGTAGCCTGCGCATTGCAGTATCAGATGGAGCTATCGATCCACGGCTGTCGGCATTTCTGGCTCGTTGTCGCGCCGAGGAGCCGGAGATCGAAATACGCTTGTCAGAGGTGCCTCTGGCAGAGCAAGTGCGTGGCTTGCGTTCGGGCGACTTCATGATCGGGTTCGCGCACACGGCCGATGTCGGCGACGGTATCGCTGCCGAAGCAATCTGGCGCGACCCGCTGGTGATTGCTGTGCCAGCTCGACACTCATTGCTCACCTACAAGGAGGTGCCACTTCAAGAACTCCAAGGCCATCCACTTGTCCTGTGCGACCCGCAGGTATGCGAGGGCTATTGCCGCGAACTCAAGCGGCTGCTCAACACGTTGGAGCACAAGCTGAATGTTGTCGAGGAAGTATCCTCGCTCGACATGATGCTCACCTTGGTCGGCGCCGGCTACGGCATCGGCTTCATGACGGCGACCAAGATTCCCATCTCCCAACGGCCGGATGTGGTGATCCGCCCCTTGGCGATGGATTCTGCCGTGATCACGACCTACCTGCTTCGGCCCGACGGCAGCAATTTATCGGCTTCGGTGGAGCGATTTATCGTTCGCCTACGCGACTCTTCGGACGGTTGACGAAGCCTGGCAGGCCAGACACTCAGGGATCAGTGTCGGCACGCAGATTGCGTTCGGTCGCCGTCATCAGGTCAGCCGCGCTTATTCCGAGTGCCGTAGAAATTTTCAGTATGAGCGGAAGCGTGGGCACGTGCTCACCACGCTCGATCTTACCCATGTGAGAACGCGAAATGCTTGCCCGAGATGCGAACTCGTCTTGCGCGACTCCCTGAGCGACGCGCGCAGCGCGCACGGCCTGTCCGAAGGCTAACGCCGACTCGGATTCATACGTCGATGTGCCAGAAGGACGGCCTGGCTGAATTGTTGATTTCTGCATTAGCAGAAGCGTCAAACAATCTGCCACAATTAACCACGTTAAAAATAACGACGTTAAACTTCACTCTTTCCTGCGACGCTGGTTTGCCTTTCTGGACAGATCGCTTATTGGGGGCCCTCATGCATGACGCCACCAGCCAGTTTTCCCATTTCAGGCTTGCTATCGCACCTGGAGTGCCATCCTCTTGCCTCACAACGCTTCTTGCCCTACAGCGAGCGGAGGAGCCGGAAGTCACCATCGCGTTCTTTGAGACCTCAGGCGACGACCTGATGACGGGCCTTGAGGAAGGCCGCTATGACGCTGGAATGTCGCTTCGGAACACTGGTGCTCCGGCCGTGAAAAGCCAGCCGCTCTGGGTCGAGAACATGGCCGTTGCAATGCCGCTGGGGTCCCCCTTACTTGCCCAGGCGAAAATCACGCTTGCCGAGCTTCTGGACTATCCGGTGTTTCGCTGGCCGACGGAGGCATGCCTACTGCTCGATCAGCGACTGTCTTCCCTTCCGTTGAGCCAACAGAGCATTCAGCATGTGACTTCGTTCGAGATGATGGCGCTTTGGGTCACCGCTGGCTACGGAGTGGGGCTCTCCGCGCAATCGCGCATTGAGCGTGCCCATGCGTGGGGGATCACTATGCGCCCGCTTTCAGACGGCCCCTACGAGATCGTGACATACCTGCAGCGGCCCCACGCCCAAGCCGACTCCGTTTTTGAGCGGTTCGAGCGCAGAGCGATGGAAGTTGCCAGGGCAGGCGCTGCGTAGCAGGCGCCCGCGGCCATAGGTTGAAGCGCGAGTGTCAGGCACCCTCAAGCACCACTGCGCTATCAACCAACCGGCGGACGCTTTGCCGCACATCCTCGGGGATGGGGTGCGGGGCAATAGTCTCGGGCGTATCCGCATGGTGCTGGTAGTCGCCCGTGATGACCCGGATGATCGCGGGCACGTTGGTCGGCGTGACCGTATCAATGGCCGCGCGGTCCCCCAGGTCAGGGTGCGGCTGGGTCAGCATGCGGTACAGGTCCCACGAATCCGCGTGTGGATACTGATTCATGAGCACCTGAGCCAGCCTGTGCTTGAGCGGTACAAGTTGCCAGTCGGGAACGCGTTGTCCCCGGTTGCCCAAGCTGATGGACAGCAGCTTGCCCGCCTTCAGCTCGCGGTTGATCTGGTCCTTGGATTTTCCGGCCAGCTTGCCGAACAGCGGGACCGGCAGGTTGTTCGGCGACTCGTACATGGCCAGCATTTCTTCCCGCTCGCGCTGGATTGCAGAGACTTCGGGCTCCGGGGCATGCGTCGGCGGTGGCGGCACCTGCGACAGCCGCTGGAACGTGATCCCGCCGCTGTTCGGGGTCACGACGATGGGCGTGGCCACCACTGGCGGGGCGACGGAGGGAGCCTGCTCGGCCACCGCGGGGGCCGCGTCCATCGCGTCCTCCACTTCCGCCATCGCCGGCACCCCGTCGATACGGATGGTCAGGTGCGCGCTCGCGGCTCCCACTTCGCCCTGTTCGAGCAGGTCGAGGCGATCGGCCCAGTCCTGCATCATCCGGCGGCGCGGCTCCACGTACTTGGCGTGGTTGTAGGCCGAACTCACCTTGTTCGGGTCGGAGTGCGAAAGTTGCGCGTCCACCCAAATCTTGGGGTAGCCGATCTCGTTGAGCGCCGTCGAGATGGTGCCACGAATGCCGTGGCCGGTCAGACGCCCCTCGTAGCCCATGAGCTGCAAGGCCTTGTTGAGAGTGTTCTCGCTGATGCGCTTCTTGAGTTCGCTACGGTGCGACAGCAGGTATTTTTGCGCCGGCCGCATTGCGCCCAGGAGGTAGCGGACGATCTCGATGGCCTGCAGGGACAGCGGCACGATATAGGGGGGCACGTCCTGCGGCCGCTTCCCCGCCTTGCGCATTTCGTCCTGGAGCTGCTTGACGATCTGCGGCGGGATGATCCACAAGCCCCTGTCGAGGTCGAACTGTTCAGGTTCGGCCAACCGCAGTTCGCCGGTGCGCACCCCGGTCAGGAACAGTAGCCGGACGCCAAGCTGGGTCTGCCAGCCACGGGGGTTGTAGAGCCGGAGCCTCTGAAGGAACTCGGGCATCTCGGGCAGGTGCAGGTAGGGGTTGTGGGCCACCGGGGGCTTGGGCTCGGCCACCACGTCCAGGTCCGCGGCCGGGTTGACTTCCAGTCCCTCGGCGATGACCAGCGCATATCGGAACATCTGGTTGAACCAGGTGCGGACTTTCTCGGCGGTGGTGAACGCCTTGCGCTTCTCGATCGCCGCCAGGACGCCCAGGAGCTGGGGGCGACGAATGTCGTAGATCGACATCTTTCCCAGAGTGGGCAGCACGTCCTTGTTGAAGATGCGCAGGATCTGGGAAAGCGTGCTCTGACGGCCTTCCTTGAGTTCCTTGCGGCGATGCTCTACCCAAGCATCGAAGACGGTCTTGAAGGTGTATTCGCCCGCCAGCTTGGCCGCGTGCCGTTTCTGGTCGCGCTCGACCTGGGGATCGATCCCCCTGGCGAGCAGGGCCTGGGCCTTGTCCCGCTCGGTCCGGGCCTCGCGCAGGCTGAGGGCAGGATAGCCACCCAGGCACAGGCGCTTTTGCTTGCCCAGCCAGTAGTAGCGGAATTGCCATGACTTGCCGCCTGCGGCTGAGACCATCAGGCCCAGGCAGTCGTTGTCGGAGAGGGTGTAGCGTTTTCCGGTGGTCTTCGCCTGCCGGACGGTCAGATCAGAGAGCGCCATTTCGAGACTCCTAAGTAATGACTTAGGCCCTATGCTCGTCATGGTTCCCGCTCAGCCCCAGCAACTATCCGGTAGCCAACCCACCCATATTCTTGTGCCTTATTTGGTCACTCAAAAACGGTAGCTGTGGGTGGATTTCCGTGGCACTCGCTGGAATGAAAAAAGGAGCCGAAGCTCCTTTTTTCAATGACCTACAGACCCCAGTAGAAGTCTGTGGATCAAAATTTGGAGCGGGATCGTTTCTCCATATTGCCAAGCATTACAGAGCGAACCGAAATTGTGTCGTTTAACCTCTTGAAAGTGTACGAGGACTGCGTGAAACGACTTGCGGGCATTGAGGCAGAACGTCAAGCTGTACTCCCTGCTCCACCTGCGACGCCCTCAGGTGGATTTCACTTTGGGTAGTACCTATTGCCACGCCCAAACCGTGGATTCTAGCCCTGAATCTAGCGTCTATCGCGAGCACATGAGCATCCTGGGCTTGATTACGAAGTCAATCACGCTTGCCTGCATTGTCATCATCATTGGATACGGCATTGTTTACGGAGCTGCACAGCTGGCTATCAGTGTTACGCAAGGCATACACGACCTAACTCACCGTCCACATTTGGAAAACAATCATTTTATTTTTAAGAGTATTGATTCAGTTAATCACTTGCCTGGCATTTCTAGGCATGAGCAGATTGATTGGACTATTAACCCGGACTTCATTGCTAGTGGCCCCGGAGTCATATATGACGATGAACGTTACTTGTGGCCTTCGGCTCCAGAAAGCCTTTCTACTGATTTAGCTACAGACGATCAACCCGTTTTTCTACGTTTGAGACTCTTCGATTCTGAGCAGGCTGGTGCCTTGGTCGAAACATTGAACGGAGCAGGCTTAAGCTCTTACATTATTGAAGAAGGGGCGGGTCTTGATGTGCATGCTGGCCCTGCGAACAACCTTGACCCCAACTCACCACTTCTCCAGTACCTATTGAATCTTGGCTTTGAGTGATCGCGGTTAAAGTCGTGGTGAGTTTCACGCGTGAAACCAGAACGCCCATTTACGCGTCCATCATTTCGTCCTGACAACACTAGAGCAGACTCTTGACGGCGCACAATGCGTTTGGGCCGTGGAACCCCCGGCGCCAGGAAGACGCTAGTTTCACGCGTGAAACCAGCCACCAACAACACAGCCTTGCGCGTGATTACTCCTTTTGCTGACGTTAGCGCACTCAAGAGCATTACTTGCACATTTGCAAAGGCCGTTTGCACATTACATCCACATCAGTTTCACGCGTGAAACCGGGATGTCGCAATTCCGCATCCATCATTTCGTCCCGACAGCACTGAAGCAGACTCTTGACGTCGCACAATGAGCTTGATCCATAGAGCCCCGGCCGCCAAGAAGATGCTGGTTTCACGCGTGAAACCGCAAACACATTCAATTAACCCGGCTCTCTTATTTTATTTTCTTTTATATTTGCAAGCATTGCTATAAAATCAGCCGAATGACTAACATTCTGCACACCTGGAACCTGGTTTCACGCGTGAAACTTCAATGCGAGGCAGCTCATGGAACGACGACCACGATTATTTGATAAAGCCAAGATCATTACGGTCTACAACCAAAAAGGGGGGTGCGGGAAAACCATGCTAACGATGCAGCTAGGTGGCTTGCTCGCCATGCGGGGTTACAAAACACTTATCATCGATATGGATAAGCAACAAACTGCGTCGACCTGGTTTGCTCGAGCAGAGGCACGCAAGAAAGAGCCATTTCCGGCAACCGTGATCTCGCTTAAAAGTGATCCTGAACACTTGATCGGGGCACTGCGCAACTTCAGCGAAGATTTTGATTTCATCCTCATCGACTGCCCACCTTCAACCGAGAGCCAAATTCCTTGGGCCGCCTTGAACGTTTCTGTCGTTGGGATTGTTCCTATTGGCCCAGTTCTCGATAACATCTGGGCTTCTCGCGAAGCATTTAAATTAGGTGATGAAGCGAAGGAACGTAATCCAGACTTGAAGTTGTTCTACGTTTTATCGATCCTAAAACGTGGAAGGATCTTCGAGTCCTGCCAAAGAGAGTTCGGTAAGATCGACCACATACGCCAAGGTCTAATACCTCAGCTTGGCAAAGGGCTGACTCAACGTAACGCCTACGCAGAATGCCAATGGTTCGGAACAATCATTCACGGTCTAAAACAGAACCGCCCAGCTGCCGCAGTCGAGGAACTTGATCATCTTGCAGATGATTTTTTAAAAGTTTTTGATATTAAGGAGAAGGCTAAATGAGCAAGAATCGCTTTGAAGATGATGCCGATGATCCTATTAATGTTGCACCAAAGCCTGCAGTTGACCCATTTGATCGCGCGGCGCAGACCCTCAAAGAAAAGCCATTTCCATTTGATCAAGCGTTTGACACGCGACTGACCTCTGGCAAGAAGGTTCAAGAGTCAACCGCAACACGAACTCAGTCCGTTGGCGAGACCGTTGCAGTCCCAACGAGCGGGGCAGGGCAGAGCAACGAACTTGCCGCTGTGTACATGGAGGTAGATCTCGAGCTTATTGATGACAATCCCTTTAACGCTCGGGCCATCTACCTTCCGGAAAAAATTGCCGAGAAAGCGGCAGACATCAAGTTGCGTGGGCAACTGGTACCCGGCCTGGCCATGCGTAAAGGCGATCGTTTTCAGTTAATCGCCGGTCATTACCGACGTAGGGCCTTACCGCTAGCAGGCCTAAAGACCATGAAGTTGATGGTCTATCCGCAGCTAAGTACGCAGCAGCTTTACGTGCTCTCCTACAAGGAGAATGCAGAAGCCAATCCTCAGACCCCACTGGATAACGCAATTCGCTGGAAAAGTCTGTTGCAGGAAAAGGTATTTGGCTCTGAACTTGAGATCGCTGAAAGCATCTCGATGTCAAAAGCAAACGTCAACAAAACCATGCAAATTCTGAACTTGCCTGCTCAAGTTTTGGAAATTCTTGAACAGAATCCAGGAGCGTTCGCACTGTCCACGCTTTACGAAATCGTTTTGTTGCATAAGGTAGCGGGTGAGCGTGAAGCCTGCATGGCTGCTGAATCAGTTCTGTCTAATGGTTGGGGCCGCAAGGACGTGGCGGATCGCCGCACCATTTTCGAAAATAAGGGCGCCACTCCTCGACGACGAAATGAAACATCACGCCAGTACAAAATTCTCGACGGCGACGATAAGATCGGAGCAATTAAAGAATGGGACAACGGCAAGGTTGTCTTGGAAGTAAATTCCCTTGACCCTGAAAAACGCATCAAAATCGTTGAAGAGCTCAAGCGCCTTTTCGCTGTAGGTGATTAACCTTTCGGACGCTGCAGTGATTGCAGCGTCTGCGAGCACTCAGCGATCGGGTCAATAAACCGCCCCAGAGAATTGGACGCATCCTGTAGTTTTTTTGTTTGCTCTGGTGTCGAACCTTTTAACTCGCCACGGTTTGTGTGGCCTGTTACCGCGATATCAAGCTCACCCAGGGCCCCGTCGACCTGGGCGGCAAATATCGACCGGATGTAGTCTACGTACTTGGCAATCGGCCCAGCTGTAGCATATGTAGTCTTAGCCAAATTAGATGTTGTGTCTCTGGTAATTTTTGCGGCATCAATACAGGTTTTCGCAGATGAATATGCGGTATTGACCTGTTGCTTAATTTCATGAGCGTTGGTTATGGCGAGGGTTGCGGCAGCAACCATACCTATAAAGCCTAAGATGGCTACGTAGCGAATCATTGCACGGTTCCAGATCATCTTCTTTCCAGTGTGTGAGAAGCAACAGTATGGTCAATGGAAAATCACAAATCCAGGCGAAACCATAGTTTTTCTGGAGGAACTTCATAAAAAACGCACTCTTGCTCGCCAAAGGTGAGCTGTTGCAGGGAAGTGCTCCATTTGCAACGATGGGCATTGAGTGTATTGAATTAGTAAACACCCTTGAAAAGCTTAAAAGAGTTAAAGGGCGGAATTTCCATATTTTTTAACCACTTAGCGCTGAGTTGGTGAGACGCTACAGGGCAAAGAGTGAGCCTCTGCGGGGAAATAGGTGAGTGGATACGGGGAAGTGAGCAAAATTGAGTGAGCTTATACGGGGGAATACGTGAGTGGATACAGGGAAGATTGCTCAATAAGGTGAGAGCCTACAGGGAAATGGCTTGTCCATGTAACAGTTAACACCAGTAAACCAGCTTAGGTGAGTCTTTACAGGGAACGCTTCCCTGCAAAGGCTCACCTTACTTATTGCAGTAGATGTTTCCCCGATGGTCCGGGTCTGGCAACAGCAGGGGAGGGGGCTAAAGGTGAGGTTTTACGGGGAAGTTTGGCTGGCACTTCCCTGTATCGTCTCACCTCTAACAGCACGTAGGCAAAGCCACAAGGTGATAGTCCGGCTTAGAACCTCATTTGTTACCCCGTAACCTCTCACCTTTATCCTCTTCATGGCGTTACTCCTACGTTAAGGTGAGTGTTTACAGGGTAGTTTTATCGACATGGCCTTGCGCTTGCTTACTGCTTCCCTGTAAACGCTCACCTCAATGTCCCGTATACCGTCCTTCCCTGTATCGTCTCACCATTGCAATGGAAGACATACAGCTCATAGTTTCCCTGTAGATGCTCACCATAGAGTCTATAGGTGAGGCTTTACAGGGATGCGAATATCAAGGAATAAAGGTGAGCGTTTACAGGGAAGTTGGCTCTCTCACCTTAACGATCGCAACTAAAGGTGAGNTGGCTCTCTCACCTTAACGATCGCAACTAAAGGTGAGTAGCGTCACGCCCCCATAACAAAAAATGTGTTGAATCATTGACTGTTTTGGTTCAAACTTGCTGCTATCCCCACAAACATCTCTCACCTAAACTGCACATGGCACGTGCCCCACGGCAATCTCGAACGAAAACCTCTGCCGCCTCCAACGGCTTGATCGTTGTGGATGTGCCTGATGTATCGGATGACATTGAGCTGCGAGAGAAAGAGTTCTCCAAGAGCAATGACTCCATTGGGCTACGTGTTCAGCAGGGCCGACTTACCCTGTTGTCGCGCAAGATCTTCAACGTGCTTGTGTACCGTGCGCAGCAGGTCGGACAACCAGGCCAGGACGCACCCAGAAACATCAAAAGCGGGGAAAAGTACTTTTGGGTACCGCTGGGTGAGGTTGCTGCTGACGCGAATTACGACAGCAAGGATACGGAGCTGTTTAAGAGCCACATTGACGAGCTGCAGGATGTTCGCGTCTATCACGAGGATCAGATGGCGTGGACCTCAGAGCGATTATTAGCCTCAGTTAAGCTTGTCAAAGGTGATGGGCGTAAGAAGAACTCAACTCAACCGGTCATGCTGGGCTATATGTTCCCGCCCGAAGTCGAGTCTATGGTGCTCAAACCAAACCAATACACCAAACTGTCGCTGTACTACCAGGCACAGTTTCGTCGTGGTGCGAGTCTAGTTCTATATGAAATCTGCAAGCGTTACCTTACAAATCCTAGCAAGGTAACCGGTCGCCAGCCATGGCAGTGGTGGCATAACGTGCTGACAGGTAGCCACGAAGATACTGAGAATGTACAGTACAAGTATTTCAAGCGCGATGTGATCAATCCGGCGGTCACTGAAATTAATTCCACCTCAGACCTGAATGTGGAGCTGATCGAGTTTCGGTCCGGGAGACGAGTCAAGGATCTTCAGTTCAAGGTATTGCCAGCCAAACAGTTTTCATTGCCGCTTTCGGCTCCAGCTATTCTGGATACGCGTTTGCTGGAAAAGATGATGCAGTTGGGCATTTCACAGCACGAAGCCTCAGATCTGATGGCCGAGTACACCGTTGTGCAGATTGACGAAGCGCTCCTGGTGACCAAGAAGCGTGAAGAGAATAAGAAACTCACACCTCTGGATTCTCCCGCTGCGTACTTCAAACGAGCGTTGAAAAATGGATACTCGAACCTTACGTCGGCCGCGCAGGCTCAGCTTGCCAATGAGCATTCCGCGCCAAAGAAAACGAAGGTCGATTCCGAACAGCTGCTGACACAACTTCGTACAGACTACAAGCTTTCACGTGCGGCGGAGGCTTTGGAGTTGCACGCAGAGATGTCGATCGAAGAGCAGCAAGTGAACGTGACGGAGTTTTTTGAGAGTAAAGAGTATCGGTCATTGCCAGCCGGCGCAAAGCGTTCAATAACCTCTGGTAAACCTTCGCCAGTGGCGCAATCAACGTTTGGTTTATGGCTCAGCGCACGATTCTGGCCAGAAGAGCCTTCAGCTAAAGAGCTCTATGAATTTGCGGCTGCCAATCTGGTCGCAGAGCAAGACAAAAACGGCCAAGCGAAGTAGGCCGGTAAAGAGTAGGGTGGGGCAGCAGCCGCCCAGGATCAGCCGACGCGCAATCAATCAGGTGCCATTAGTCGTCACCCAGAAATTTTTCCATCTCCTGCAGCCTTCTGGCCTCTTGAGCGCGAGCATAGATGCTGGTTGTTTTCAATGAGGCATGACCGAGGGACTCCATGACTGTCGGTAGTGATACCCCTTTTTCTACAGCGAGCGATCCATGGGTGTGGCGCAGCCAGTGGGTGCTTGCTTTCAAAAAATGTTTAGCAAGTGAAGGGCTTTCGTCCTGAATGTTTCGCGCAACGCTGTTGAAAAACTCTTTGAGCTGGCGATAGATCACTGAGTGATAAATAGGTTTTAGCTTGTCACGCGTGCTGGGGAACAAGGGTAGGGCAGTAGGGGCCTGCCTAGGATCATCGGGCAAACCCAAATCAACCAGGTAGCGTTGTGTTTCACGCACCAGTACCCGGGCCAGTGGAATCTGGCGTTCTTTCTGCCCCTTTCCACGCACGTTCAAGAACCAGACGTCGTGAAGCTCCGCCCCCAGATCTCCAATTTCAAAGTCACTTGTACGGATTCGCACCAGCTCGTTAAGACGCAGACCGGTCCCAAATCCAAAGCGAATAATGAAAGCTAAGCGACTGTTCATCCTGTCATCAAGGTCGAGCTGCTCCAGGTGCTGAATCACTACATCCCATTGGCGCTGGCTAAAGCTTCGATGCGCCTTTATTTGCCGGTTCGAGCGGAAATTTGGAAGGGCGGCAAACGGATTGGTCTCCAGGTAAAGTTGACCAACCAGCCAATTAAACATGTTGCTGATAATGGTCAAGCTTAACTTGATACTATCGCGCGTCATGCTGCCACTAGGCTGATCGTGCAGCAGATCCACGGGCGTACTGGTCTTGCTATCGGGGGTGAGGTCCCGATCCGCTGGACGGTTCTTGTTAACAAAAGGGCGCCAGAGGGGGTGATAACGCTCATAGCGCTTCGTTGCCACCCATAGACTGGCCGGTTGAGGATCGAACAAAAATTGGACGTAGTCATTGGCGTCTTGCACGCCCAGCGAAGACAGCGGTTTACCTCGGGCCTTGATCGCCCACAGCAAAAGCCGCTCTACTTCCTTTCTGTAGGACATGAAGGTATTGGGGGAGTGCCGATAACGATTGAGCCATATGTGCACTGCTTCGTAGTCGTTGGACGCTTCTAATCGATTTCGCTCAGTTGGATAGCGATTGGTTCCGGCGGACCCATCCAGGCGCGCTGGGACTACAAAGCGCTCAAGCGGTGCTATTTGGTCGGTGCGAGGGCCAATCAAGGCTGGTTGGCGTGCCGACTTAGTCGAGTGAAGGTCAGAACCTGGAACTGTGACTAAGTCGCCCCCGGTTGAGGCGTTTGTTAGCTGTGAACGTGCCGTGTAGGCCCAGGGCATGATCTCGCATCCAAGAGCTGATTCATGGTGACGAAGCCAGCCTAGAATCCGCACTGCAGTGTGCTCTCCCAACTTCGGTACTTGATTGAACCAGCGATAGCCCGCGTGATTGGCACAATCAACGATGTCTCCCAGAGTGTTCAAGCCAGCATGTGCCAGACGTAAGGCAACTCTGGGATCGAACCAACCGAATACCTGATCATCTAAACTCGGCTCGGCCGCAGCCACCGGCTCGAGCTCGTTAATTAACCGGACTCTGGCTGCCAGGCGACGAAGGTGCTGGGCACTACTATGGGCCAGCTCTCGGGCCCGATCCTGCCCAGTGGCGCTCACCTGACCCGATGCCGTGGCCTCTGCTCGGTCATCCAGGTAATTAAGTGCCGACACCTTGTGTTCCAGGGCTTGTTGCCCGTAGCGCTGGCGATCCACCTTCAGGGCACTGGGATAGTGCTCGTAATAATGCTCCAGCTGTTCCTCTTGGCTAAAGAAACCGTCTGGGTCATAGGCTGCGACGAAATCCTCGAAGTTTGGCGCTGACTCCTGGTCATCTAGCGAGTGCTCAGATTGCTCGTTCCGGTTGTTTTCTACGCTTTTACCGCCCAACGAGTCGTTCAGTGCGGCAAAGTCCCGTAGGCCACGCACGACCGCCTCAGGCACACGCAAAAGCTCCAAAGCATCCAAGTCGTGATTCTTACGCATGCCGGCGGCGATTAGCGCGTCTTGGACCATCAGAAGCGTGCGACGAGCCGCAACGAGATCTCGGCCGGTCTCCAGATAGCGATCGGCGATGTCGGCCAGATTCAAACTTTCTTCGAAGAAGGCGCGAAACAGGGCGATGTGATGCAAACCCACGTAGCGTGTGGGAATAAGGTTCTCGATCGCAGGCATAGCTCTATAAGGCTGAAAGTTAGCTTAAGCTAGAGAATACGGCATTTTCACACTAAAATACAATGGTTAATTATGGGAATAATTAACCATTAATGATGAGCGTAGACGTTCAAAATTGGTTCTGTACACTGATAATTTACGGACAAAGGCGTGGCCAGCGCTGAATTATCAGTTCTGCGGGCGCGCCAAAAAAAAGCCGAGCGCTCTACAATCGACACAACGCCGCATGGCACCTAATAATTGAGAGGGACATGACTATTGAGCACCTGTTGCGTAAGGTACGATCGGCAGCGACTGTCGGTATTGGCACTATGTCCACCGGAGAAGCGCTGTTCTGCGCCTTGGTGCTTAATCGCTCCGACTGGCTGCAAGAAATGGGCTACACAATTGCCGAAGCCTTAGCTCGAATCGACGACGATGCTGTTGCTCAAATTAGTTCTGTAGCCAAACAATGGGCTCGGGAACGTTCCGCCACTCAACACGCCGAACGCATGGCCACAGAGGAGATTGCCGCGGCCTCGCTTTTGAGCTCCTCGGATACGGATCAAACGCTGTATTTCTCCTCTAAGCTGGTCACCTACGGCAGCGCTCCAGGCTACCGAAAAGCGTCTCTGATATTTGATATTCAAAGAATTGGACAGGATGTTTCAACTCGTTTGTACCGAGTAGACATCTCTATTCGTCCTGAAGACGCCGAGGGAATTATTCAGCACCTCCTGGAGGTACATCGATATGCCTGGACGAGGCCGGGTCGCCCCCTTGATGCCACGGAAACTGAACCCCAGCCATTCTGGATCGACAACCGCATCTAGATTTGGCTTTTATTCCCTGCTCAGCCAATGGCGCTGAGCATTAACTACACAAACAACCTACCGTTGATAGGGCCCTGATAGCGCTCACTAAAAATGTTCCCCCGGCTCAACTATTTAGCGCCGTAACATCCCCACCATAGTAGGAAACGTGTAACGCGAATCGGCTGTGTCAACAGGGTTATGCACAGAAAATGTGGATAACTAACGTCCTTTAGATCAAACGCAATTAACAGTCAGGCCCCATGGACTGAGACTAAGCCCGTTACGCAAGCCAGCTCTGGCCAGCGATGGTTGTCTAGCCGCGAAACTGCTCTTGGCGCTGAGCCCACGCTTCGTGCAAACGTACCGCGGAGATCACCTCGGCGTAACCGAGGCGCAAGGCTACTTCGTTGATGTCCACTTCTTTCTCGAAGAGCATCGCGCCGTAGCTGTTGCGCAAGTGTTGTGCGGTAACCAGTCCGATATCCGGATAGGCTTTGATGACCGGGGAGAAGAAATCACGAATCACACGAGCCACCGTGCTGGCATGCATACCCTGCTCATTTTTTTGAGTACAGAACACCAGGGCATCTTTGTCTTCACCCATTTCTTTGCGACGAATTTCTAACCACTGGCTCAGCCACTGCGCCCCCTCTCCAGAAAGACTCTGAACACGCGCTAAGTGGGCGTTCGTGCCAAGCACCCTCACCCAGACGCTGGCATCAGAATTAGATGTGAGGTGCGATAGGCGAAGGGCCAGCGCCTCGGAGACTTTCAGGCCGCAAAGTAAAAAAAGGCTGGCCAACGCTCTGTCACGCAGGTTCCGTTTGGGTGACTTGCCGTTGGCATCAAGTCGTTTCATTCCCAATCCTTCTGTACACGAGCGCATGTGGTCACATAAGATCTGCCGCTCTGGGCCTAGATAAAAAAAGGTTGCATCATTGGCCTGGGCTTGTTTCCAATGCGGGTCAAAAAGTACTTGGTAGGAACGAACTGGATTGTGTAGGTTTGGATTGGCTTGCAAGGTTTCATTGTCGACGCACTGAAGCATTGCGTCGTAAGCGCGTTCGATCAGTCGCAAGTAGCGATGGCGCTGATTCAGCTTGTTTTCGAGCAGGCTGGCCAGAAAGCCTTTAATGTGAGCGGGTTGGATATCCAGAAGATCGAGCTTCTGCTCACTGCACCATTGGGTGAAAACTCCCCACTGCGCTCTATAAACCGTAAAGGATCGCTGGCCAAAACCCTGATTGAGCAACCAGGATTGAAACGCCAGATCGGGATCCGCCCTCCATTCTGCTAAACTTTTGTTGAACAGGGAGTTGGTGTTTCGAGGTAGCGCTGGCTTTGAGCGGAGAGGGTGTTTTGTTTGCATAGATCTGTTGACTGTTAATTGCATTTATACAGCAACACTGTGCAAATATCCAGATCTATGAACTTAACCTGATGTCTTTAGACGGTCTGGCGCTGAAGATTTATCTTTCTTTTTTTGCGCGCCCACTGCGCTTCGCAAGTTTGCTAGAAACGCCTCCGCCTTTTCAATTGCCTCTATTTCAACCGGATCGCGGGAATCCTCATTCGGATATAGATAAACAGTGGCCCACATATCTTCAATAACGAGGTCGTGGCAATACTATTGGCGCTACCTCAACACGAGTTGGGAAAAACTGTATCTTCGCGACAGCCTCTAATTCTTTAACAGTTATCTGACGCTCGCGGCGATCTGATCTGTTTTCAATAAGGTAAGCCGCTGCCCCACCCTTACCCTTGTGAGCACTTGGATCAAAAACAACCTTATACAAATGCGAGGGCACCATCACTCCGGCATCGCCCCCGATACGTGTAATTTTGGACTCCAGCCAAAGAACGCCCGTTATGACATAGATAGGCCGGTGTCTGGCCATCGCACGTACACCCGCCTCCACGGCGGCCCAGACCGTACGGTTATTACCAGGGTCCTGAGGAACGATATTCGAGAGCACGAACGATTGGGCGTCTGCCGCCGGCGTTGGCATATCGGCCGAAGGGGCCAGGTGCCCACGATCAAACCCGGAGCCTTTGTAGTGCTCCAGGCTCGCTCTCTCACCCGGGCTTAGACGGCCATCCTCAAAGAAACTGTCCGAGCGCCCTACTTCTTGTGCTGCCCGGATATGACCAGGGGTGAGGTACTGGGCGGAATATAGCGGAACACGGGCGACACCAGAATGCAGCGTAGCGAACGCATCAGCGCATAGATGACGTGCGGCCGTCGCTAATCGTGGGTTGAGGATGACAGGAGCCTTTGCGTCCACGTAATGTTGCTCACACCGCGCCGGGAAGTCAATGCCTGACCGAGTAGCCGATGACCCTGTGCTCGTCGTCACCAGCGTTGCCGCGTGCTCTATGCCGGCGGTAACCGCCTTATCGACCAGAGACGAGAAAACGCTGGCGTTTACAGGCGCAGATAGTGAGCCCACTAAAAGGCAGATGCCCAGGGCTTGTTGGAAACGCAGCATTTGTTAACGACCTTTAAGCACAGTATCGAGCCGCTTTTGCAGCTCTGGAGCCAATGGCTTCAAAGGCACACCAAGGATGGACTCAAGCTCAGAGACCGAAGCGATGCCCTGCGCGAGACGGATCTGCCCTTGTGCATCTTTCCAAATCATGGCTGGTGTACCGCTAAGACCAGCGCCGACCATCAGGCGATTTGCTTGCTCGATCTGAAGCTTGGCCGTGTCATAACGCTCAGTGTGCGCTGGGTGGTCGCTAGATGCCGGCGTGCTGCCGTTCATGAATGCACTCATCAAGGCATAACTGTCTTGACCAGCAAGCACCTGCGCGCCCTGTTCCCAGCTATCCTGACCAAGAAAAGCGACCGGTACCCAATGAATTGCTTGTCCTGCTCGCATTGTTGGTTCGAGCACTTGCCAAAGTAAGTGGCAGTACGGACATTGCATATCAACCAGGATGTAGACGGCATGTGGCGCTTGAGCCTGCTGGCCAGGCTTGACTTTAGGCTGGACGACAGACGTCAGTGTTTTCAGTGTGTCAAAGACCTCAGACGCCTCGAGCGCCGCCGGCAACTTCTGGTCTGCAGCATCATCGAACCGGTTGGTGTACTGGCGCAGGTAAGACAGCGTCAAGTCGTTATCTGGATTGTCATAGAGCGAGCCGACCAGCATCCAATCATCGGGAGCCAATGTGTAGACAACGAGCTGTTGGCCGCCCTTTTGAACCACCCATCCTGTAAGTCCTTCGCGCACCGCAAATGTGCGCACAACATGATCTTCTTTCTCGACAAGCAAAGCCGCGACGTTGGCCGGGGGCGACTGCGGATCCGCGTCGCTTTTGGCCATACTGGGCAGGAAAGCAAGCCCAACGATAAATGTTGAAAACCAGCGTTTAACCCGAGGACCAAGAATCCGCGTTTGTTCGACCTTAGTCATTGGCAACCTGTTGTGCTTTGGCCAACAAATGAATCTGAGCTTTGGCAGCCACATTTATTGTCAGCGCCACCAGATCATAGGTGTTCTTAACATTGGCACGCAACGAATCATCAAGCGGTGGGAAAGCATCAAAGAACGCCTGCAACTCATCAGGATGATGGTGAAAATCATCTTTTGCGACATTCTGCCGGTTGAAAATGATGATTTTCTTGGCTGTGTTGATCTTGTCCTGCAGTAGGAAGAACGCCAGGGCATATTGATCGGCAAACAGCTCCTGGTCTTTGCCCGGCTTGATTGAAAGCATATTTCCGAGAGAGGCTTGGTGCAAAGCCGCGCAATGTCCAAACTCGTGAGCAGCCAGGTAATAGGTGATCTCGCCCTTCGTAAATAGCCCGGTCGACTCGTATCCAGCCAAAAAAGCAGGATTGCTGGTGTCAAAGGTCATCAGGCATGCCGCTGTGCGCTTGCCGTCCAAGACAGCGTCACGATAGTAATGTAGCGCGATACTTTGATCGGGGCTATGAGGGCCGTGTTCAACGCTTGCATCGGTTCTTCGACCAAAAAACTGAGCCACGTTCGGGCGTGATGAATCAAGAATATCGCCACTTAGCGGGCTGCGTTCGCCTTGATGATAACTTTGGATCATTCGCTGAAACGTCGCGCTCATTGCTAGCCGAAAGTCATTGTTTTTGGCCTGCTGTGCTCCGGCTGGCGCCACTAGCGTGCCGGCCAGGACCAAAGCGCTTAATGCAAAACTGATATAACGTTTCATGTTGACTCCTTTACAGACTATCCTGCCCGGCCTTCTTATCCAGGTTCACTGGATCACGCGGTCCTGGGGGCAAGACTGAGTCGATCTGTTTTCTAAGCCGCTCAAGGAACTGTTCATAGTTGGCCGCCCCATTGGTGCTGGTTTGAACACGGTCAGGTTGCGCCAGCTCGCCGGTGACATCACGCAGGGCTTGCCACAATGACGAGCCCAATGCCTCACAAATCAACTGGGCCTTATCGAAACTTGGCGGCAATCGCTTTCCATTCTCAAGCGAAGAGATAAATGAAGGGCTGAGGTTTGCTGCGCGTGCAAGGGTGACTTGATTCATGTTGCGTTGCCTACGATGCTCCCGGACCCACTGACCAAAGCCATCCGATAGTGTTCCTTCCCCTTTTGTAAGCATATTCATTATATTAATCGTGATTACATAAAAGCAAAAATCAAGCGGCTTTTTGTCTGTGTAACCGCACTATAAAGCCAAAATCCGTAGCCAGACAGGCACAGAGCTGGCGCTAGCGGCAAGGCCTGTGGGTTGGTGAGGTAGGGTGATCGCTTCAGCAGTTTGAGTACGCTGACTTGCCAAATCAAATGACCAACGACGGCACACAACAGTGCCGGCACGACAAGTGGCCCGAGCAGTAAGCCCAAAGCCAGGCCAAGATAGACATCACCTACACCGACGCTACCGATGCCCAGGGCACGACCAATAAATGCGTTGAGCCCAAACGTAACGAGCGCAAGTAGCATGCCCATCACTCCGGCCAGACCATAATAGGCGCTGTGCTCAGCTACCAGTACCCACAGGCCCGCGCATGCAAATAGGGCCAACAGGTGAATATCACTTACCACCCGATGGGCAAGGTCAGACAGGCTCAGTTGAACAGCAACAACAAACAACATCAGTGCGATAAGAAAAACAGAAGGTTGGGCGCTAAGGAAATAAAAAGCCACAAGCCCCGTTGCCGCGCTGGCCAGATCCCAGGGGCAAAACCATTGAAACGAATCACACGCGGACGGGGCCTGCTGATCTGCTTGCCAATGGGCATACACAAAATAGAAAACGCGCGCGACGGGCCCCAGGCTTAACGCGCTAATCACCACTAAACACCACGCAATCCAGTGCTGTTCACTCGCACTGAAAACCACCGAGCCAATGCTCGCAAGGCACAGGCTGGCCACAACGGCCACACGCTTGTGATCAGAAATCATCCCACTCATACCGCGATTGTGCAATTGTGCGTTGTTTTTGGCGCTCAATGAGCGTTTGGGTGTGGGAAGAAAAAGAACGATCAGCGTACTCTGGTTGGCATGCCGACCAAGCTGGTTGTGACGGGTCTTTGGGGTGCGGCCGTTCCTGGCGAAGCTTCGTGCTCTGAGCCTCGATCGTGGCAAACAGATCAAAAGCACGGCTCTGGTGATTCAAGTCCAATAGAACCGAGTACTTGTCTTCGCGTATTGCGGCAAACTGTGGTGACTGCCAATCGAACTTGACCTGGGCCTGGGCACTTTCAAGGGCAATTGGAAATCCTGCTTCCCAATACATAAACTCGAGGGTACGGTAGGTGCGCTGCCAGACACGTAGCTGGTATTGCTCACGCTTTTCCTTGCTCGCGCCTTTGAGGTAGATCTCGTTGCGCTGCACCTGGCGCCACGCATCGGCGCGCAAGATGTTTAAACAAAGACGGGGCTCTTCGCCAAGGCCGCCGATCAACGCGGCCAGGTTCATGTAATGACCGTACCGTGAACAATGAATTTCGGGGTGAAAGCAGGCTTCGTAGATCGCTCGTGCGGCTACAACCCACGCCAGCTCGATAATATCCGGCGCGCTGGGGTATCCATGCGCATCGGCCTGTATTAACTGCTCTTTACGGGCTCTGAGCTGCGCCTCAACCGCTTGGCGTTCTGTATCGTTGAGCGTGATTTTGGTACGCTGTACGATTGCTTTGATCTCTTTCAGGATATCGGGGTCTTGACCGTTGTATCCTTGCCCCAGCACCCGCAATAGCGGTACGGGTTGATCAAATTCGTCGTCGCTATCTGCCCCACGCGACTCTCGATCGAACTGCTGATCGAGCACAGAGTCGTCGTCCCATCTATCTCTTTCGGGGCTCCCGCATGTTTCCAAATTCATTGTAAGCCTTCGCTAACTGGACCCAAATGCGCTTACAACTTTTGCCGGGGCCCTTATTACTAACTACTATTGATACATCGATTCTGATTTTAAGCGTGACTATTGGAAATTACAACAAGTGAATTTTTATTAGCTGCTGTGAAACCAGTCTATAGACGGTTATTTCACCTTGTTGCGTTGTGCGCATGCGTCTCAGCAGATGCTCAATCTGTATATAAATGTGTAAATGTATGCTTATTGTAGTCAGAAACTCGGCTTAAGTATGTTTTTTATCACTAAATCGGAAGTTTTTTCTTATCAGGGCGCATAAGTGTGGCTAATCAGTAACGGTCTTGTTACAGTTTGGTTAAACTAGGCGTCTGGGCTTTTAGATACTAATAATCAAGGTTTAGGGGGATCCTGTAAACAATGGCCCGTTCAGGAAGAGCCGACGGCGGCGCATCAGCAATGCCATTTGCAGGATCTGGCCAAGAAGCCGGCAGCACGCTGGAATACACCGTCTTGACGCCCGAATTGAGCCGGATATGCCCCGCAACTGTTTTGATGCCATATTTTTCCAACACCTTCTTGTTCACTGTCCCGATCAGTCCGCCCGGATTGTCGACCGGATGGATTGAGCTGGCTGGCACATAGAACGTCACCCATAGTTGGTTGCGCGAGCTATCCCAATATCCATCAAGCCCATTCATACCGTCAAACCATTGCAAATGTGCCGGCAACGTGCCGTCTGCGCGAATCTGATTCAAGGCCGATTGAACCCCGATCGTGTCTTGCGTTGCTTTAAGTCGATCTCGGTGCGATGATGCATAAGCGGCTACATCGCGCACATACTGGCCGTAATACACTACCGCGCTGACCGCGCTGTCAATTTGGCCGTGGGTGGTGCGCTCTCGCGCATTGGTCGTATTGGTGGCGTGCAGCTGCCCCCAGACCACCAGAAAGCCAAACAGTATGATGAAAGCGTAAGGCATTGCGCAGAACCTTCAGAAAGAGATCTCGAACCTAATACTATTTATCGAGATAATAAGAGCGACTTAAATTGAGCCAAGACCGGTCATGCGACTAGGCCTTGATCTTAATAGGTTGGGCGGCGGTAGGTTGGCGCGGGAATTTTGCCCAGTCTCGAGGCCTGTTCCATCACACGGCCGATCTGTTCATACCGTTGCGCTCCCTGGCGTTTTCCGGCCCGTTCAGCCTGGTTGTAAACGCCTTCGGCCCGCCGGCTCTGTCGTGCGGTGTCACGAAATGTTCCATTAAGCTCTTTTTGGCCGAACATCGATGCGGCGCCGGCAGCCAAAGAAGCTGCCGCACCAACCCAGTCAAAGCCATTGACCTTGTGCATCATGGACTGGGCTTGCGTTTCGGACTGCACCAAGGCGGCATATTGCACGGCGCCATACAGGGTGTCAGCACGCTGAGCCCGGCGATCAAGTACGTAACTGGCAGCCTGATCAGGCACCGAAGCGTTCTGATAACGCTCAACCTTATCGTCCCAACGCATGATCACGCCTTGCCAGTCCTGGGGGTTCTGGCAGTAAGCGGCCACTCCCAATTTGATATCCCTTCCGTAGGTGTGTGCCCACTGGACAATTTCCGCGTACGACTGCAGGGCATCGCGCTCATGCTCAAGGAACAATACCCCAGCCTGAGGCTCATAGTCGCCACGCTCTTGGTAGAAATCACGTGCGCAGTGCATCACTTGCGGGAATTGATCCGCTGCGGTGCCAACAAAATCAATCGCACGCTGCAATTGTGCGCCAATGGGCTCAATCTGCTCGATGGGTTGATCATTGACCTGCAACACCAACTCGGGCGTATTTGTCTGTGCTTGTGCGCTTGTCACTAACGCAAGTGCTGGGAGCGCCACTCGCAATGAACGGACAAACCCTACAGGCATGTCTTGACGCACGGGGGTTCGTACACTTACGTTCACGCGCTTGGACCGGGCCATCGCGTCGAAAAATCGTCCGGCGCGCTCATCTACGAAGTCGTTGTTATCACTCATCGCCAGGGACCTATCTGTAAATAAATTCAAAAATTATTATTGTTTAGGGACTGCACGACGAACAACGCCTGCATTGCCTGCTTCATACCCAATACGCGCAGCCCTTCGCTTAGCACGGCACTGTTTTCCTGCTGTCTCTCGATTGAGATTGAGGCAGCTTTAAGAGCTTCGAGCGCCAGCACATAACCGTGTTTAACCGGGACATCCAATTTTGTCTCCCGTTCGGCCAGCAGCTTGGCCGTCGCCTCGTACACCCTGATCATATCCTTGTGCAACTGTCGCTCATTCTCGTAGGGGCGTAATGCGCGAACTACCCCCCAGCCTGCCACATCAGCACTGGCCACATCTTCATACATGACCAAGGCCCCTTGGGCACTGGAAATTAATTTCACCACGCGTTCGGGCAACGGATTGCCCACTTCTGCCAGTTGGAATACCTGGCGGTGATGCTCATCGAACCAATACAGCACACCATCTTGCAAATAGCCAAAGACTTCGGCACGTGGTACCAACTGTTCGACTAACGGAACAAGCAGTGCCAATTCATCAGCCGGCGTACGCTCCGGGTCGGGCTCGGCTACAGGGGCCGGTTCAGGCGTTATCACTCCGTAGCTCAGACGCAAGGCGTGATCCAAATTCAATAGTGTTGTCACTGTTCTATCCGTAGTTATGTCTAATGCGTCTTGGCCCGGGGGCGAAACTGGCATCATTTCAACTCATGTTAAAGAAAACCTCAGCTCAGTTACAGGATTTGAAGACAATTATTTTCCGCTCGTCCTTAATTATTTTAAACAAAATGCAACAGAATCACTTGATCTACGGTCACTCAGGTTGCGCTTTGATCATTTTTTCCAATTTCCTGTCTTTTTTTGCATTGCGCGATAACGAAATCCGTCACGCATTAACGCCCCCATCCAGTACAGCGCACCCAACATAGTCAAAACGAACAAGCCAATGGCAGCCCAGACACTGGTTTTCTCGCTCAGTGTCCACTGGGCCTGACTGTAGGCTTGCGCGGCCAACTGATCCAACGATGGTACGGTCACCATTTCCTGTGCTTGCAGTTTAAGTTTGGTAAATTCCTTACTCGAGATGTTGACCTCAACATGGTTAATCCCAACCTGCTCACTCCAGGCCAGTAGCGCGCTTTGGCCATCATCTTGCGTTAAAACAGGAACAGGCTGCTCATTGCGACTGGCCTGCACCTGCATCTGCGCGTCAACTGGAACCGCTTGATTTGTCTGGCGATCCACAACGAGCGCTTGCGTGAAATGACGACGAAGCTCCAAATCCACTTTGGCTGGATAACGCTTTCCAAACAAGGATTGTCCGATCCACTTCTCGAGTGCCCCGACATGGGACCAGTCCATGCTTCTATCATAGGTTGCAATAACCTCGGGCTCTTTGAGCGCACGTAAGCGAAGATCCCAGCGACGTGATAACTCAGCTCCCTTAGCAGCCTGGGTGGCCAACAGCAGTTGACGTGCGATGTAATCGTTTCGCTCAAGCAACATCTTCTTGGGCTCGCCTTGAAGCTGTTCGGCCAACTGCCCATTGCGCATGGACTCTTGCATCAAGGCAAGCATCTGGTCATTCGTCAGCTCAATGAGCGAAGGGTCAACAGCTTCTTTGATCAACTCGATCGCAGGACCGGCCGGCGCCTTAGACGATGCGGTCGGCTTGCCTGTTGATTCGAGTGGCGAGCCAGTGGATCGCTCATTTACCAAGGCTTTTAGCGGAACGGGTTCGCCCCCCACCCCAGCGGTGTCAGGGACAGCGTCAACGGTTTGTTGCGCTAAGCGTACCGGCTCGATCGTTGCCAGCAATTCATGACTGGCCATCGGCTCGACCGCATACACGTTCGACGCCATGACCAGTGCCAATAAACCAAACCGCATTGATTGATTCATACGTCACCCTTTTGAGCAATTTTATAACCACTAACGATATGATAACA
This sequence comes from Pusillimonas sp. T2, assembly GCF_002236805.1. Classification (GTDB taxonomy): domain Bacteria; phylum Pseudomonadota; class Gammaproteobacteria; order Burkholderiales; family Burkholderiaceae_B; genus Neopusillimonas. The sequence goes on from NZ_NIQA01000007.1 coordinate 149,148, forward strand.
ATGATTATTAAAAAACACTCAAAGGAACATAAATTGGTTTATGAATTGTTTTTCAGAAAACGCGAGCACATGCAGACTGCCCACCATCAGCCAAAACGATAGCTGCTCGAATGAGGGTTCTCGTAGCCATCAATCGGTTCAATTTCTGGTAGTGGATCCAGATCCACAAGCGTCAGCGGCGGCTCACTCGGGTCGTGAATAATGGACTGCGGATCCAGGTCATTAACCACGAGCCCATCGGTAGCGGGAACAGCCTGCAGTGAATCTTGTGATTGGCTCTGCTCCCCTTCTGGGCGAGCGAGTGCGGGCGTGCCAGGTGCTTGTTCCAGGCTGTACGCTCTACGTGAAACCAGCCTTACCGATGCAGGATCGATACGCGTGGTGTCATCCAGCAACAACGAACGAAGGGGGCTTTGCTCTACCAGGCTCACCATCTGAGCAACATGCTCTGATGAGGCATGACGCGGGACAAAGAGGGTAAGTGTGCCTTGCGCTCGAATCATCTGACCCTCTGGAACATCATCAATAAGACGAGTTGGCTCGACGGTTGCCTCAACGCCTTGCAACAAGCATTCGATCTGTTCAAGCTCCTGACCCGGATCCATCACGTTAAAGCGGGTGTTCTGGCCTACATAAACACGCAGCTCCTCGGCCTCCTGTTCACCAATCTCATCGTTGTAAATACGCTGATAGGCCAGCTCACCAAAGCAAGCCGGAATCTGCTGCAGTTGCACCTGATCGCGCAACTGCTGGATGAACTGAACGACCGTGCGCGCAGCGTTCATGAAGTCATAGGTCAACATGGACGCTTGAGACTGGCCACTCAGCAGATGCGTGTTGCTTCGCAAATCAAGATCGTTGTGTTCAACGCTCATTGCGTACACATCCTGGCTTAGCTGATCGAGCACCCGCATTGGCATGCCTGCCTGCAGATAAAGCGTTGACCAACCGCGCAATAACCCCATAGCCACCGAGCAACAAAACGCTTCCTTGAGATCGTCGGCAATCTCGATCGTATGTACGTCCTGGGCACGAACTTTGGCTCCATTGACTAAACCGGTACCCATTCCCGTACACACGTTAATCAGGCGCGGATCGAGTTTAAAGCGCACCGTATCGAGATCCGCTGTAGGCTCAATCGTGCCGAATAAACCTCGGGTAACTCGACCTGGCAAGCTGGCGTTATCGTTAAGAAAGGAAACTGTGGCCATTACGCCCTCCTTTGGGCAGTTAACTTTGAAGGAAAAGACGGCGAACTCAAGGTCTATGGATTCGCCCGCATCTTTCAGCCGCGCATCCGCGCCGGTTGTGCAGTCGCCCCGCCTTGGGCGAGGTAGCCAAAATAGTCGCGGCACGCAACTACAGCATGGTGCTGGTTCTCGGGTGAGACAAAGCCATGTGCCATCCATTGATAGTCTTCATCAGCTTCGCGCGCCTCGAATGCGCCGCAAAGATCGTCTACGCTAAACGTAGCGGTTTGCCCCACACACTGGCCGGCACCGTCACAGGCCTTAATGAAGAAGCCTTCATTTGTGCAACACAACCATTGATACTCTGCTCGGCTCGAAGTATCGTCAAATACCCAGTGTGGGGATGAAAGTAATGCCAGCTGCACGAGTCCCTGATGGCGCTGCACATCGCGGGCGGCCTGTAGCCGATACATGGCAAAAAGCCCTTGTGGACCCAATTCCCACACCAGAGCCCGGGCGCTACCTTGTTGGACTGGCATCAATAGGTACACAGGTTGGCCGACCTGTTGTACTTCACTGATCAAGTCAACTAGGGACGGAGAGGACGGACGCGGATAGTTCATGACACAACTCCTTTAATAGGAAGGACGCAGCGAACGCGCGTATGTGGAGCCTGGATCGCGCATATGGAAGGCTACGGGCTCGTTCATAGATTGAAAATCGTCCATAGCCGGAATATCCCGATACAAGGACTTGGGGGCTAACGCGCGCATGGCGTTAACGAACATCACATAGGCCTGTTGCCAGGTCTCGATTGGCTTGACCGTACGATGCAGATCTTCTCGCGTATTGGCATCGGTCATCACCCGCTGGACTACCGGCCACTTCAAGGCGCTTGCGGGCATCAGATCGCGCGCCTCGATCGCCAATGCAATCTCATCGGCTTGTTTAATCAGAGGGTTCGGGGTCATTGGCAGGCCAGCCCGGATACGGATCGCTGCATCAAGACGTGACTCCACTTTCTTGTAGTCTGGCAACATCGATTTGAGCGGCGTGCTCAGATCACCCATGTAGGCTTCCGTTGCGTCATGCAGCAAGCCCTCCCAGCGCAGCGATTCAGGCAAAAGCAACGCCACCAACACACTATGTTGCGCAACGCTGTAATGCCCGTCGCATTGGCCCGCGAATCGGCAGCACTTAGAT
>NZ_NIQA01000008.1 GCF_002236805.1 Pusillimonas sp. T2
CCCGATAATGGGGTAGAGCCGCTTGATCGAGCAGTTTGAACAAAGTCCGGCGCGAGCATTGGCCCAAACGCTCAGGGCGTGGCTCGAGCCCATCGTGAGAATGTGGCGCTTTACCAAATCCAACGGCATTACAGAGGGCTTCCACAATAAAATGGAAATGCTCTCGCGCCGTGCGTATGGATTCAGGAACTTTGAAAATTACCGCATGCGGGTCTTGGCTCAGTGCGGTTGGAACGGTGTGATTAACCGTGTCTAGTGAATGCGTATCCCCCGATAATGGGGTAGAGCCGTCAATTTCAAGATAGTGGTGCGAACGGAGAGACTCGAACTCTCACACCTCTCGGCGCCAGAACCTAAATCTGGTGCGTCTACCAATTCCGCCACGTTCGCAAATGGGAAGCCGATAAGTATAGCAAGTGCAACGCTGCATGGCAACTGCATGCAACCCCAATACAGCCAGCGCACGGCTTGCTAAAATGGCAGGTTAACCCTGCATATTCAGAACCATGAACCCCAGACTCGGCGACCTGCACCCCTATCCGTTCGAAAAGCTGCGTGCTTTGCTGGCACAGGCCAAGACACCCCCTGCGCATCTTGCCCCTATCAGCCTGTCTATTGGCGAACCCAAGCATCCAACCCCTGACTTTATTATCAAGGCGATGCAAAACGCCATGCAGGGTTTGGCTGTGTACCCGCCCACCAAGGGCGACGCTCAGGTTCGAGGCACCATCGCCGACTGGATCGCTCGCCGATACAGCGTCGAGCGGCCTGACCCCGAAACGCAGGTTCTGCCCGCCGTCGGGTCGCGCGAGGCGTTGTTTTCGTTTGCGCAAACCATTGTCGACAGTCAGGCCGGCGGCTGGGTCGTTTGCCCCAACCCGTTTTACCAAATCTACGAAGGCGCGGCCTTGCTGGCTGGTGCCAAGCCGTATTACATCAATGCCCAGCCCGAACGCAATTTTGGCTACGACTGGGCCTCTGTACCTGCCGATGTCTGGCAAAAAACGCAACTGGTGTATGTATGCTCTCCCGGCAACCCGGCGGGCAATGTACTCGAATTGTCCGAATGGCAAACTCTGTTTGAACTGTCCGACACCTACGGATTTGTCATTGCGGCCGACGAATGCTATTCAGAAATTTATTTTGACGAAGCCAAGCCACCTTTAGGCGCCCTGCAAGCTGCGCGCGCCCTGGGACGCAACGACTATCGCAATTTGGTCAGTTTTTCCAGTCTATCGAAGCGCTCGAACGTACCAGGGCTGCGATCCGGTTTTATTGCAGGCGATGCCAAGCTGCTGAAGCATTTTTTACTGTATCGCACCTATCATGGCAGTGCGATGAGCGCCGTCGTATCGGCGGCAAGTATTGCAGCCTGGAACGACGAAACACACGTACTTGAAAATCGTCGACAGTATCGCGAGAAGTTCGATGCCGTCTTGCCCATTCTGGCCCCAGTGCTTAAAGTAGAAAAGCCGCAAGCCGGGTTTTACCTGTGGGCCCAAACCCCAGGCAGCGACACCGACTTTACCCGAGACCTGCTAGGTGCCACCAACGTCACCGTGTTGCCCGGTAGCTACTTGGCACGCGAGGCCCACGGCCTGAACCCCGGGGCCAACCGGGTTCGCATGGCATTGGTTGCCACTAAAGAACAATGCATTGAAGCCGCCGAGCGCATCGCCGGCTTTCTTCGAGGTTGAAGCCGGCAGACCTGGTCACGCATTACGCTGTGGCTAGGCTCACATGCCGCAACACCATCCTTTCCTTTCATTAACCCTGAATAACGAAAACGACCATGACCACAGATTTACAAAACACCATTGAAACCGCCTGGGAAAACCGGGCCGACCTAAGCCCTGCCAACGCACCGGCCGCAGTTCGCGATGCCGTCAACCACACCCTGGCTGAACTCGATAAAGGCACGCTGCGCGTCGCCGATAAATCCACCGGCCAATGGGTTGTTCACCAGTGGATCAAAAAGGCCGTGTTGTTGTCGTTCCGTCTGGAAAACAACGGCGTAATGGGCCAGGCGCCTGCGCAGTACTACGACAAGGTTGGCCTGAAGTTTGCCGACTACACCGAACAAGATTTTGCCAACGGCGGCTTCCGTGTCGTGCCCCCCGCCGTGGCCCGTAAAGGCTCGTTTATTGGCAAAAATGTCGTCCTTATGCCCTCTTACGTCAACATCGGCGCCTACGTCGACGAAGGTACCATGGTCGACACCTGGGCTACCGTTGGCTCATGCGCGCAAATTGGCAAAAACGTCCACCTCTCCGGCGGCGTCGGTATCGGTGGCGTACTCGAACCCCTGCAGGCCAACCCCACCATCATCGAAGACAACTGCTTTATCGGTGCGCGCTCCGAAGTCGTCGAAGGCGTGATCGTTGAAGAAAACTCGGTATTGGCCATGGGTGTCTACCTGTCGCAAAGCACCAAAATCTACGACCGCACCACGGGCGAAGTCATTTACGGTCGTGTCCCCTCGGGCTCTGTGGTCGTGCCTGGCGCGCTGCCGGCCGCTGACGGCTCGCACAGCCTGGCCTGCGCGGTCATCGTCAAGCGCGTCGACGCACAAACACGTTCCAAAACCAGCATCAACGAACTGCTGAGGGCTTGATGTCATCTTCCGCTGTACTGCACCTGACCAAAGACCTGATTTCACGCGCTTCGGTTACGCCGGCCGATGCCGATTGCCAGGCCGAGCTGGCCCGCCGGCTCGAGCCCCTGGGCTTCAAGGCCGAGACACTGGCTTTCGACGACGTCACCAACTTGTGGCTACGTAAAGGCACGGCGGCGCCGTGCGTTGTCTTTGCCGGCCATACCGACGTCGTTCCGACCGGGCCACTCGACAAATGGGACAGCGATCCGTTCACACCAACGGAGCGCGACGGACTATTGTTTGGCCGCGGTGCAGCGGATATGAAAAGCAGTATTGCCGCATTTGCCATTGCGGCAGAAGAGTTTGTGTCGGCACACCCCGATCACGCCGGATCAATCGCCATGCTTATCACATCCGACGAAGAAGGGCCGTCGATCAACGGTACCGTCAAGGTGTGCCAGGCGCTGCAGGCCCGCAACGAAACGCTTGACTATTGTCTGGTGGGCGAACCGACCTCGGTATCTGCCTTGGGCGACACCGTCAAGAACGGTCGGCGCGGATCGTTGTCGGGTCGCCTGACGATAAAAGGCAAACAGGGGCATGTTGCCTATCCTCATCTGGCCCGCAACCCCATACATCTGGTGGCCCCTGCGCTGGCCGAACTGGCGGCCGCCCAGTGGGACAACGGTAATGAGTACTTCCCGCCCACCACATTCCAGATTTCAAATTTTCATTCGGGTACCGGCGCCACCAACGTTGTTCCCGGCGAGGCCGTTATCGATTTCAACTTCCGGTTCTCGACCGAAAGCACGCCGGCATCGCTCAAAGCGCGGGTTCACGGCGTTCTTGACGCCCTATCGCTCGAATATGACCTCGTCTGGACACTGTCCGGCGAACCGTTCCTGACGCCAAAAGGCGAACTGAGCCGTGCGCTGGGCGACGCCATTTTGGCTGAAACCGGTGTTGCTACCGAATTGTCGACCACGGGCGGGACATCCGATGGCCGATTCATTGCCAAGATCTGCCCCCAGGTGATTGAGTTCGGCCCGATCAACGCCAGCATTCACCAGGTCAACGAACATATCCGGGTAGCCGACCTGGAACCCCTGAAAAACATTTACCGGCGCACCCTCGAAAACTTGCTGCTTAAATAACGCATACGGAACACGCATGAACCCATCGGCCTACCAAGAACTGCATACCGTACGCGACCTGCTGCGTTACACCGTCAGTCAATTCAACGCAGCAAAACTAAGTTTTGGCCACGGCAGCGACAATGCCTGGGACGAAGCCGTTTACCTTCTGCTTCACGTCCTGCATTTGCCACTCGACACGCTCGACCCATTTCTGGATGCCCGTGTCCTGCCTGAAGAACGGGAAAAATTCCTCGACCTGGTTACACGCCGACTTGATGAGCGCGTACCGGCCGCCTACCTGACGGGCGAGGCCTGGCTGCAGGGCCACCGATTTGTGGTCGACCCTCGCGTCATTATTCCCCGCTCTCCCATTTCCGAACTGCTAGCTGAACAACTGTCGCCGTGGGTTACCGATCCAGACGACGTTGATTACGTACTTGATTTATGTACAGGCTCGGGCTGTCTGGCGGTGCTTGCCGCGCTCGCCTTTCCAGGTGCACAAGTCGACGCCGTCGACCTATCAGAACATGCGCTTGAAGTCGCCGATCAAAATATAGAATTGCTAGGCGTCGATGGCCGCGTCACTACGCATCGCAGCGACTTGTTTGATCAACTGCCCGATTGTCAATACAACGTCATCATCTGCAACCCGCCCTATGTCAACAGCCATGCCATGGAGTCCTTGCCTCCCGAATACCGGCATGAACCCACACAGGCACTGGCGGGCGGCCCCGACGGCATGGACTTAGTCCGGCGCATCGTCCGCGACGCACCCCGCTTCATGGCACCAGAAGGCATTCTGGTACTTGAAATTGGCAACGAATACGAAAACTTCATCAATGCCTTCCCCGAACTAGACCCCGTCTGGCTGAGCACCGAAAACGCTGAAGATCAGATTCTCATGCTGACGCGCGAGCAGTTGCAGGAGCCCATGGCATCGTGATCAGGGCAACCGGCATTACCCTTCGACGCGGCACAAAAGTGCTGCTCGACGACACTGACTTTGTCATCAACCCAGGCGAGCGCGTCGGCATTGTCGGCAAGAATGGCGCTGGCAAATCCACGCTATTTGCATTGCTTAAAGGCGAGCTCGATGCCGACGCCGGCACACTCGACCTGCCTGCTGCCTGGCGCATTGCAGCGGTCGAACAAGACATCAGCACGCCCGAGCGCCCCGCGCGTGAGTTCGTTATTGACGGCGACACCGGATTACGCCGTCTACAAGCCGAGCGAGCAGCGACCCCCGACAGCGAAGGCACACGCATAGCCGAGCTTGAAGCCGCCCTAGTCGAAGCCGACGCCTGGAGCGCACCGTCGCGGGCGGAACAACTGCTGGCCGGTCTGGGTTTTACGCCCGACCAATGGCTAAACCCGGTACGCAGCTTTTCGGGCGGGTGGCAAATGCGCCTGGCCCTGGCCCGCGCCCTGATGGCACCGTCAGACCTGTTATTGCTAGACGAGCCGACCAACCACCTCGACCTCGATGCCATGCTCTGGCTTGAGCGCTGGCTGGCGGCCTACGATGGCACGGTCATCCTGATCTCGCACGACACCGAGTTTTTAGATGCGGTAGCCCGCGCAATATTGCACTTCGACAATGGCAAACTGGTGCGCTACAAAGGTGGGTATGAAGACTTCCTGACCCAGCGCGCCGAGCGCATGCGCCAAACGCAACTGGCACACGACCGTCAAGCGCGCGAAACAGCACGCCTGCAAAGCTTTATTGACCGCTTCAAGGCCAAAGCCACCAAAGCTAAGCAAGCGCAAAGCCGTGTAAAGGCCTTGGCCCGGATGGAAAAACTGGCACCGTTACAGGCCGATTCGGGCATTGACATCCGTTTGCCCGAGCCGGACAGCATGCCCGACCCTTTGTTGATTCTCGAGCACCTCAGCACAGGTTACCCCGGCGCTGACGGCAAGCCGGCCGCGGTACTTCAAGACATCAACCTGATGGTTCGCGGCGGCGCGCGTATTGGCATTTTGGGTGTCAACGGCGCAGGCAAAAGTACGCTGATCAAAACCCTGGCTGAGGAGCTGGCCCCCATAGCGGGCGAGCGCCGGGCCTCGAAGGGCCTGAAAATCGGTTACTTTGCCCAGCAACAGCTCGATATGCTCGACGCTGGCTCGACACCACTGCAACACCTCGCACGGCTGGCCCCCGAACTGCGCGAGCAAGAGCAACGCAATTACTTAGGTAGCTTTGGCTTTAGCGGCGACATGGTCAACCAGCAAATTGCGCCTTTGTCGGGCGGTGAAAAAGCCCGCCTGGCGCTAGCCCTGGTTGTCTGGCAAAAGCCCAACCTGCTGCTGCTCGACGAGCCCAGCAACCACCTCGACGTCGATACGCGCGAAGCCCTGGCTACTGCGCTGGCCGAATATGAAGGCAGCGTGCTTTTGGTGTCGCATGACCGGCACCTGCTGCGCACAACCGTAGATGAATTCTGGATTGTTGCCGATGGCCAGGTCAACGCTTTCGATGGTGACCTGGAAGATTACCGCGATTGGCTTAACCAACGCACGGCAAACCAGCGTGCTGCGGCGCGTAACGATGCCCTGCGCGACGCGGGCGACACGGAACCCGTTATCGACCGCAAAACACAACGCCGTCTTGATGCCGAAGCACGCCAACGTCTTGCTGGCCTGCGCAAACCCTTGTTGAAGCAGGTTGAGGGGCTAGAAAAGAAAATGACCCAAGCGCGAGCAAGGCTGGATGCGCTCGATGCCTTGATTGCCGACCCTGATTTCTACAGCGACGACCGGCGCGACGAGCGCGTGGCTGCGCTGGCCGAACATGGTGAGACAACAAAAGCCATGGCTCAAATGGAAGAAGAATGGCTTGAAGCCCAAGAAGCGCTTGAAGCCATTGAACAACCCGCAGACTAGGGTTTGACGGGTGTTTATCGTAAACGTGCCGGCGTACAGCCGGCACCCTACCCTTTAACCGGCAGTAATAGCCAGTTTGGCCACGCCCAACGCTAGCGTTTTGGTACCCACATCGCGAAACTGGATTTGCGCTTGTGCGTCGGTGCCGCTTCCGCTTAGACCAATAATAGTGCCATCGCCGAACTTGGCATGATGCACCCCCTGGCCGATACGAAAGTGCTGCTCGCCCACCGTAACACCCGTCGTCAGGCTACGCGGTGTACGGGGCGCCATGGTGCCCGTAGAAGGACGCCCGTAAGCATCCCCCCGCCGATAAGCGCCCGCCCATGGCGGGGTATCAACCGGCGCACGCTGCTGCTCGCGTGGCGTGAGCCACTTGAGATGAACATCGGGAATTTCGGACAGAAACCTCGAGCGCAAGGCATAACGTGTTTGCCCATGCAGCATGCGGCTTTGCGCGAGCGTAAGGTACAACCGCTTGCGCGCGCGTGTCATGGCCACATACATTAGCCGGCGCTCTTCTTCAAGACCGCCCTGCTCGGTCAGACTGTTTTCGTGCGGAAATAAGCCCTCTTCAAGACCGGTAATGAATACGGCATCGAATTCGAGCCCTTTAGCGGCGTGAACCGTCATCAACTGCACAGCATCTTCACCGGCCTGGGCCTGGTTGTCGCCAGCCTCGAGAGAAGCATGCGACAAAAAGGCATCGAGCGGCGAAAGCGTTGGACCACCCACCGCTTCTGGATCAGGCGCATTGGTTTGCCCGGCCAGCAACAGAGCCTGCCCCGACAGCAACGGATCTTCGGCGCGTGCAGACTGCGACAGCGCAGGCTCGCCCATCAGCCCTTCTTCGCCCACAAACACAGCGGCCGCGTTCACCAGTTCTTGAAGGTTCTCGAGGCGATCGGCGCCTTCTTTTTCGCCCATGTAGAACGTGCGTAGACCACTGTGATGCACCACATGCTCGATCAACTCGGGCAATGGCAGCTCACGGGCTTGTTCAGCCAGACCGGAAAGCAGCTCGACAAATGCTTGAAGCTTGGCCCCGCTTTTACCTTGCAAGGCATCAACGGCCTGATACAGGCTGGTACCGGCCTCGCGAGCGAGGTCGCCCAACTGTTCGAGCGTACGCGCGCCGATGCCCCGCGTCGGGAAGTTGACCACGCGCAGCCAGGAGGTATCGTCGTTGGGGTTGGCAATAAGCCGCAGATACGCCAGGGCGTGCTTGACTTCTTGCCGTTCAAAAAAGCGCTGGCCCCCGTAAACCTTGTACGGAATACCGGACGAAAACAATGTGTGCTCAATAACGCGCGACTGCGCGTTACTACGATACAGGACCGCAATATCGCGACGCGGGTGACCACTGGAGATCAGTGCGCGCATTTCATCAACAACCCACTGGGCCTCGAGCAAATCGGTGCCCTGTTCGCAAATACGTACCGGCTCGCCTTCACCCTGCTCTGTCCAGAGATTTTTACCCAGACGGGCACTGTTATGCGCGATAAGGGCGTTGGCCGAATCGAGGATATGGCCGAACGAGCGGTAGTTTTGCTCGAGACGGATGACATTACCTTGCGCGAACTCTCGCTCGAAGGCCGCCATGTTGCCCACATTGGCCCCGCGGAAAGCGTAAATAGACTGGTCGTCGTCGCCCACGGCAAAAAGCGAGGCACCCCCACCAGCCAACAGTTTGAGCCAACGGTACTGCAGGTCGTTGGTGTCTTGGAACTCATCGACCAGAATATGTTGAAAACGGCGCTGGTAATGCTCGCGAATCGGGGCATTACGCAAAAGCAACTCGTAAGCACGCAGCAACAGCTCGGCAAAGTCGACTACGCCTTCGCGTTCGCACTGCGCCTGATACTGCCGATAAAGATCAACCATGCCGCGGCGGTGCGCGTCGTAAGCCTCGACATCATCGGGGCGCAGACCTTGTTCTTTTGAACCATTGATAAAGCGCTGGACATCGCGGGGCGGGTACTTGTCGTCATCGACACCCGCCGCCTTGAGCAGGCGCTTGATCGCCGAGAGCTGGTCGGCGGAGTCAAGAATTTGAAAGGTTTGCGGCAAGCCGGCATCGCGATGGTGCGCACGCAGCAAGCGGTTGCACAAGCCATGAAACGTGCCCACCCACATGCCGCGGGTGTTGATGGGCAACAACGCCGAAAGGCGCGTGAGCATTTCACGCGCCGATTTATTGGTGAAGGTAACTGCCAACAGGCCAAAAGGACTGACCTGACTGGTTTGAATCAGCCAGGCCATGCGGGTGGTAAGTACCCGGGTTTTACCGCTACCGGCACCGGCCAGCACCAGGGCATGGCCGGTAGGTAACGTAACTGCGGCTTGTTGTTCGGGGTTAAGCGACCCGATCATGCCGCGTAGCGGCGCAGACGCAGTGCAAACTGCTCAAGACCTTCGATACCGCTTTGCTGGGCGCGATGGCACCAGGCCTGGAGGTCGGTTAACAATTGCTCGCTGCTGGCGCTTGAGCTTTCCCAGAGGCGGATGAGCTCGCGACGCATTTGAACCAAAGTAGAGAGCGACTGGTTCTGTGCCAACACGGTGTCGAGTTCGGCACGTTGGTCGGGGGCTAATTGACTGTCGTCAACCTGGCTTAGCCACTTTTTGGCACGAGCCAGCAATGACCAGCGGCAATCGGCACTACCCTTTTGACGCGTAGGTTTAAGCTTGTCGAGTTCGTCGGCAGCCGCCTTCTTAACCAAGTCGGTATAACGGGCCAGAATTTCGTAACGATGCTGAATGACGCCTTCGAGAGTTTTCAGGCTGACGGAGGCATCGGCGGCGGGTTCGAGCTTGAGCTTGGGCGCCACGCGGCGTACTTTGGCCAGGCCCAGCACGCTGAGGATTTGGATGTAACCCCAACCGATATCGAATTCGTACCACTTGGCCGAGAACTTGGCCGACGTACCATAAGCGTGGTGATTATTGTGCAGCTCTTCGCCGCCGATAATCAGGCCAATGGGGAATACGTTGGTGCTGGTGTCGGGACTGGCGTAGTTGCGATAACCCCAGAAGTGACCGATACCGTTAACCACACCGGCCGCCCAGAACGGGATCCAGGCCATTTGGACTGCCCAGACGGTTAAGCCCAGCACACCAAACAAGGCCAAGTCGATACCCAGCATGATGAGAATGCCCATAGCGCTATGGCGCGAATAAACGTTGCGCTCGAGCCAGTCGTCGGGGGTGCCGTACCCGAAACGCTTAAGGGTTTCTTGGTTGGCGGATTCTTCGCGGTAAAGTTCGGCGCCTTCGAAGAACACACGGTTAATACCGTAAATCATGGGCGAGTGCGGGTCGCCTTCGCGCTCGCACTTGGCATGGTGTTTACGGTGAATGGCGACCCATTCTTTTGTGACCATACCAGTGGTCATCCAGAGCCAGAAACGGAAAAAGTGCATGACCACGGGGTGCAGATCGAGGCCCCGGTGGGTTTGGCTGCGGTGCAGGAACAGCGTGACACCAACAATAGTGATATGGGTGAGCACCAGCGTGACGAGCGCTACCTGCCACCAGCTAAGCTGCAGCAAACCGCCCGAGAGAAAAGATAAGACGTAGTCCATAAACCGTGTGTTTGGTCCTTACAAAATAACCATCAAAGTGTAGCGTAGATGGAAGTGGTGTGACAGTACTATTGCAATTAAGTTCTTGCGGCAAATCAAACGTCTGGCTTGGCTGGCGCCGGTTTCACCCGCTCTAGTACTGCGGCAAAGAAGCCGTCAGTGCCATGCACGTCGGGGCGCAATGCCAGCATTGGCGTTTCAAACGTTAGATTTTTACAACGATCCGCCACGATTTTGCCGGCATCTAGCAGCGTAAATTCGGGATTTTCTGCCAAAAACGCCTCAACTTGCTGTTCATTCTCTTCGGGCAAGATGCTGCAGGTGGCATACACAAGACGGCCACCTGGGGCCACACACTGCGAAGCCTGACGCAAAATGCGCGCCTGCAGGGCCAGCAAAGCACCAAGCGACTCGGGGTGCTGACGCCATTTCAGGTCGGGGTTACGGCGCAGGGTACCCAGCCCGCTACACGGCGCATCAACCAGTACCCGATGCGCCTTCCCGCGCAGCCGCTTGACACGCTGGTCGTTGTTCTCGGCAATAACCACAGGCACAATATTAGACAAACCGCTACGCGCGAAACGGGGTTTGGCGCGCGCCAAACGTGCGGCCGACACATCAAAGGCATAAAGTCGGCCCGTAGAACGCATCAGAGCTCCCAGCAACAGCGTCTTGCCGCCCGCACCTGCACAATAGTCAATAATCATTTCGCCGCGCTTGGGCGCCACCAGCGCGGCCAGCAACTGGCTACCCTCGTCCTGCACCTCGATTTCACCCTTTTCGAACATGGGCCAACGATTGACAGGCGGACGCCCCTGAAGACGAATCCCCCAAGGCGAATACGGCGTAGGCTCGGGGTTGAACTTTGCCGCCGGCCCGTCTCGCAAGACCGCAAGCATTTCTTCCCGATCGGCTTTGAGCGGGTTGATACGAAGGTCGAGTGGAGCCGGTTGATTCAGGGCGGCAATAAGGGCGTCGGCGTTGGGCAATGTAGACAAACGCTCGTCGAGCCAGTCGGGCATGCTGTCGCGTACTGCACGCGGCAAACGCGCTACCGGAATCTTTGCCACATGCGACAGCCAGTTTTTCTCGGGCTCGGTAAGCGCTTCTGCCAATAATTTTTCGGACACGACCGCTGAAAGCCCCAAAATGGCCAGACGACGCGCAGCTGGGCCCATGCCACTTTCGGAAAAATGGCGATACCGGCGCAAATGCCGTAGTACATCGAATACGGCATCGGCCACCTCGCCGCGATCTCGTACGCCAAGCTTGGGGTGTGCTCTCATCCAGCGCGACAACACGGCATCAGCCGGATGCGCCCATTGGAGAACCTCGCCCAGAACGGATTGCACCTGTTCGACGCGCGCCGCGCCCAGGTTGTACGGACGCTGCGTGGTCTTCTTTTGATTCATTTCAAGCCTTCAAGTATTTACTGTATAGATTGCGCATGCCCTGCGGGCAAAACATAAGCGCGAAGCGTGTCGGCCTCGACAGTGACCCGCCCTTCTGGTGACAGGTGCACCCGGCCAGCCGTCAACCAGCCCAGCACATCGGCATACAGACGATGCTCGGCAACCAGCACCCGTTGCGCCAGCGAATTGGACGTATCGTCGGCCAGCACAGGCACGACAGCTTGCGCAATAATAGGGCCGCCATCGAGTACCGGCGTGACAAAGTGAACTGTGCACCCGTGCCATTGCACACCGCAAGCAATGGCCTGCTCGTGGGTACGCAACCCCGGAAACGCCGGCAGCAGCGAAGGGTGGATATTGACCAGCCGACCCGCGAATTGTTGCACAAAGCCATCGGAAAGTATCCGCATGAAGCCAGCCAGCAACACATAGTCGGGATCGAAACTTTCGATCAGTGTCGCCAGGGCCTGATCATACTCTTCTCGGGTAACATAACCGGCCGACTCAAGCACTCGGGTTTCAAGCCCCTGGCTTCGCGCCCAGAGCAGGCCAGGTGCCTGGGACTTGTCTGATACGACGGCCACTACCTGGGCATCCAAGCCCCGGTCGGCAATCGCACTGACAAGCGCCTGCATGTTCGAGCCCCGACCTGAAATCATGATGACCAGACGGCGAGGATGCGAACGGTGATTGGAAGCTGGGGTTGAGTCAAATGTGGTCAAAATCGAATTCCTGAGCAATGCAACATAAAATTGTAAACTGTCGTCTGTGAAATCAGCCCTGAAAATCTACCGATCATTGCCTCGTCACGACAGCCACAGCCCCAGCGCGGTGTCTATCGGCAATTTCGACGGCGTACACCGCGGCCATCAAACCATATTGGCCCGGGTTGCGCACGTCGCGCAAGAGCGCGACCTGACCCCGACAGTCATGACCTTTTACCCGCACCCGCGGGTATATTTTGCGCGCACCGGCAATCGGCCCGAACTGATGCCGACACAAATCAGCAGTTTGCGCGATAAGGTCTGGGGCATTCAACGCCTGCACATTCGGCAACTGGCCTTAATGCGTTTCAACCAGAAACTGGCCGAACTCTCGGCAGAAGACTTCATCCGGCATACGCTGGTAGACGGCTTGAATACGCGCTGGCTGCTCGTGGGCGAAGACTTCCGTTTTGGCCGCAAACGTACGGGCGACCTCGACATGCTGCGCAAAGCCGGACGCGAGTACGGTTTCGAAGTCGATATCATCACCGATGTCGTCGACGAACACGGCCACCGCATTTCAAGCTCTGAAGTACGTACTGCACTGGCCGTCGGCAACCTGGCGCGGGCCGAACACCTGCTGGGCCACCCCTACCGTATCAGCGGGCATGTGGTGCACGGCAAGAAGTTGGGACGCACCCTGGGCTACCCTACGCTCAACGTCAACGTACCGCAGCTTTGCGCGGCCCGTTCGGGCATATATATTGTGCGTGCCCACGGGCTGGCCGAGCAACCCCTTAACGGTGTGGCCAGCCTTGGCGTGCGGCCCACCGTAGACAACAACGGTCGTGTCCTACTTGAAGTGCACTTGCTCGACTGCCGGGTAGATGCATACGGTAAACTGACACGCATCGAATTCCTCAAGTTTCTGCGCGACGAAGAAACGTTTCCCGACTTACCTACAATGACCGCTGCCATCGACAACGATGCACAGCGCGCTCGCGATTATTTTGCGCTCCATGGACTATAGAAAAACCCTCAACCTGCCCGAAACCCCCTTCCCAATGCGCGGCGATCTAGCCAAACGCGAACCCAAATGGGTTGCCGAATGGGAGGAAAACAAGATTTACGCGGCCATCCGCGCGGCAAGCCAGGGGCGTCCCAAATTCATCCTCCATGACGGCCCTCCTTATGCCAACGGCGACATTCACATTGGCCATGCCGTCAACAAAGTTTTAAAAGACATCATTGTCAAAAGCCGCAATATGGATGGTTTTGACGCACAGTATGTCCCGGGTTGGGACTGCCACGGCATGCCCATCGAAATCCAGATCGAAAAAAAATACGGTAAGCACCTGCCCGTCGCTGAGGTGCAGGCCAAGGCGCGCGCCTACGCACTCGAACAAATCGACCGGCAGCGCGCCGACTTCAAACGCCTGGGCGTGCTGGCCGAGTGGGACAACCCTTATCTCACCATGAATTACAGCAACGAAGCCGACGAGCTGCGTGCGCTGGCCAAAATCATGGAAAAGGGCTTTGTATTCCGCGGGCTCAAACCAGTTAACTGGTGCTTTGATTGCGGCTCGGCCTTAGCCGAGGCCGAAGTCGAGTATGCCGACCGCACCGACCCGGCTGTTCATGTGGCGTTCCGTTTTAACGACCCAACCGCCGTCGCCGCGGCATTCGGGCTGCAAAACGCCGTCGACGGCGCTATCGTCATATGGACAACCACCCCCTGGACGCTTCCGGCAAACCAGGCCCTGAACGTCGGCCCTGAAATTACCTACGCGCTAGTCAAACTGGCAACGCCGCGTGCAACTGGCAGCCATCTGTTGATCGCCGCCGACCTGGTCGAATCTTGCTTGCAAGAGTGGGGTCTCGAAGGCGAAATCATCGCCAAGGCGCCAGGTCAGGCACTGGCCGGCCTCGAGTTCCGCCACCCCTTGTATGACGCAGACGCCGGCTACCAGCGCTGCGCACCGGTTCACCCGGCCGACTACGTCAGCCTGGATGCGGGTACTGGTGTTGTACACGCTGCACCTGCTTACGGGGTCGACGACTTTTTATCGTGCAAGGCCCACGGCCTGCACGACGACGCCATCATCAACCCGGTCATGGGCGACGGCCACTATGCCAGCACCCTACCGCTGTTTGGCGGCCAGCTTATCTGGAAAGCCAACCCTGAAATCATCAAAGCCCTAGAAAGCGTGGGCAGCCTGCTCAAACAGGCGCCGCTCAAGCACAGCTACATGCATTGCTGGCGCCACAAGACACCCGTCATTTACCGAGCAACCAGCCAATGGTTTGCAGGCATGGATCGCGTTGTCGAAGGCAGCCCCACACTGCGCGAAATGGCGCTTAAAGGCATCGACAACACCCAGTTCTACCCCGCCTGGGGACGTGCCCGACTGCATGCCATGATTGCCAATCGCCCCGACTGGACACTGTCGCGTCAACGCCAATGGGGTGTGCCCATGGCGTTTTTCGTGCACAAAGAAACCGGCGAGCTACACCCGCGTACACCCGAGTTGCTTGAGCAAATTGCCCAACGGGTAGAACAACACGGTATCGAAGCCTGGCAGACCCTCGATCCGGCCGAGCTGCTGGGGGACGAAGCCGCGCTGTATGAAAAGAACCGCGACACGCTCGACGTGTGGTTCGATTCGGGCACCACACACGCCACCGTGCTTGGTGGACGCGATCATGCACTCAAAGGTTCGCATGCCGACGCGTTGCGCTGGCCTGCCGATCTATACCTCGAAGGCTCAGACCAGCATCGGGGTTGGTTTCATTCGTCGTTGCTGACAAGTTGCATGATGTACGGCGAGCCCCCCTACAAAGCCTTGCTGACTCACGGGTTTGTCGTCGACGGCAAGGGCCGCAAAATGAGCAAATCGGTGGGTAATGTCATTGCACCGCAAAAAGTGTCCGATTCGCTAGGGGCTGAAATTTTGCGCCTCTGGACGGCATCTACCGACTACTCAGGCGAGCTGTCCATTTCAGACGAAATCCTGAAGCGCGTGGTCGAAAGCTATCGCCGTATCCGCAATACGCTCAAATTCTTGCTGGGCAATATTGAAGATTTCAACCTGGCCGAACATGGTGTCGCACCCGAAGCCTTGTTCGAAATCGATCGCTACGCGCTGGCCATGACAGCACACATGCAAGACGAGGTGCTGGCCTGCTACCGTCGCTACGAATTCCACCCTGCTGTGTCGCGACTGCAAATTTTCTGTTCCGAAGACCTGGGGGCGTTCTATCTCGACGTGCTTAAAGACCGGTTGTACACCACAGGCGCCAACAGCCTGGCCCGTCGTTCGGCGCAAACCGCGCTTTATCACATTACCCACGCGCTTCTGCGCCTGATGGCGCCCATACTGTCATTTACTGCCGAAGAGGCCTGGAAAGACCTGCATCACGACCAGAACGTCGGTACTATCTTTACACAGCTCTACCATAACGTACCAGTCCAGGCCGATACCGATGCGCTGTCAGCCAAATGGGCCCGACTGCGCGAAATTCGCGCCGAAGTCATGCGCCAGATTGAAGTCGTGCGTACCGCAGGCGACATTGGTTCTTCATTAGCCGCCGAAGTCGACATCACTGCAACAGGCGCCGATGTCGACCTGCTGCAATCGTTGGGCGACGATCTGCGCTTTGTGTTGATTGTGTCGCGCGCAACGGTTAAACCCGGGGCCGAGCTGACCATAGCGGTCAATGCCAGCGGTCATGCCAAGTGCGACCGCTGCTGGCACCATCGGGCCGATGTAGGCGTCAATGCCGACCACCCCGCCATTTGCGGACGCTGTGTCGACAATCTGTTCAACGAGGGCGAATCACGTGAACATGCGTAACGCTCGCCTGGGGTTCGCCGGTTGGCTGCTGGGGGCCGCACTTATCGTGCTGGCCGACCAGCTGACCAAAATTTACTTCGATTCCTCGTTGTCGTACGGTGAACGTTGGCCGGTTTTGCCGTTCTTTGACTTCACGCTGCTGTACAACCCAGGCGCGGCCTTCAGTTTTCTGGCCGAGGGCGAAGGCTGGCAACGCTGGCTTTTTAGCGGTATTGCACTGCTGGCCACGGGCTTAATTCTGCATTTGCTCTGGAAAAGCCCGGGGCAACGACTGTTCTGTGCGGCACTCATGGCCATTTTGGGCGGCGCAATCGGCAACCTGATCGACCGTCTCCAACATGGCCATGTCATTGATTTCCTGCTGTTTTACTGGCAACAATGGCATTTTCCGGCGTTTAATATTGCCGACATCGCCATTACCTGTGGCGCCACCTTGCTGATTCTCGACGAAATTTTGCGTGTCGTGCGCCAGCGTCGTCAGACAAAACAAGAAAAAGCCGTCGACGCCGGGCACTAACCTGCCCTTCGCCGGTCAAACCCGCCAACACTCTACTTTCTACCACTGCCATGGGCGACCTCGACAACAAACGCATCGTACTGGGCTTAAGCGGCGGAATAGCCTGCTATAAATCGGCCGAGCTGCTTCGACGACTGCAAGACCAGGGCGGCGTTGCCGACGTTGTCATGACAGATGCCGCCACCCATTTCATTACCCCCACAACGTTTCAGGCCTTGTCAGGGCGCCCCGTATACACCAGCGCCTGGGACGCCCGCGTTCCGAACAGCATGGCGCATATCAACCTGACGCGTGATGCCGATGCCGTTCTCATTGCCCCTGCCAGCGCCGATCTGATGGCCAAGTTGGCCAACGGGTTGGCCGACGACCTGTTGACGACGCTTTGCCTGGCGCGTGGAGCCTGCCCGTTGCTGGTCGCACCGGCCATGAATCGGGAAATGTGGGAATACCCTGCAACGCAGCGCAACATCCTTCAGCTTGCGGCCGATGGTGTCGTCATTCTGGGCCCCGGCTCGGGCGACCAGGCCTGCGGCGAAGTAGGCGACGGCCGTATGCTTGAGCCCCACGAACTGCTGGCCGAACTCATTGCTTTTTTTCAACCCAAGGTGCTTGCTGGCCGACGGGTTTTAATCACCGCAGGGCCCACCACCGAACGAATCGACCCGGTGCGGGTGATCAGCAACCGATCGTCGGGCAAAACAGGTTACGCCATTGCCCGAGCGGCCCGTGAAGCCGGCGCGATGGTCACATTGGTATCCGGCCCTACCGCCCTGGCCACACCGTATGGCGTGCAGCGCATCAACGTCGAAAGTGCACGCGACATGCACGACGCTGTCATGGCCCACGCCTGCGCCGCCGACATTTTCATTGCCGTTGCCGCGGTCGCCGACTGGCACGTTGCCAACGCCAGTGAACACAAACTGAAAAAGGTCGAAGGTCAGGCGGTGTCAGGACCGCCTGCGCTAGAGTTTGCGCCCAACCCCGACATTTTGGCCGACGTTGCCCATATGCCAAACGGGCCGTGGTGTGTTGGCTTTGCCGCCGAAACAGAAAACCTCCACGAGTACGCCGCCGCAAAACGCCAACGCAAGGGTGTACCGCTACTGGTCGGCAACTTGGCCCAAGAGGCCATGGATGCCGACCACACCACATTTATTTTGTTCGATGAGGCCGGTGCGCACCCCCTGCCCCGACTGCACAAAGCCGACGCGGCCCGCAAACTGGTGCAAGCCATCGCACAACGCTGCCCCCAAGGCTGACACTCGACAACGCACGCGCCTAATCCCCTGCAGCGCATCATCCTCAAGGCTTTTCATGGAACAGATCGTACTAGAAATCACCCAATTTATTAATGCTAACCAGGAATGGGCAGCAATGATTCTTGGCCTGCTGGCTATGGGCGAATCACTGCTTATTGTGGGCCTGGCCATCCCGGCGACAGCAGTCATGCTGGTCGTTGGCGGTCTGGTCGGTAACGGCACTCTGGATGCCGGCCCGGTTATTTTCTGGGGCGTGATCGGCGCTACCATAGGCGATGCCATTTCGTACTACATTGGACGACTGCTGGGCCCGCGCATTATTCATCGTTGGCCGCTCAATCAGCAAAAACGGGCTGTGGCGCGAGCACGTTACTTTTTCTATCGCTACGGCATGCTGTCGATTTTCGGAGGCCGATTCCTAGGCCCATTGCGCGCCATTTTGCCCACCGTAGCTGGCATCATGAAAATGCGCCACTGGCGCTTCCAGCTCGCCAATGTGTTGTCGGCCATTATCTGGATTCCCGTCATGTTGTTGCCTGGCTACCTGACCGGCCGCAGCATCGGTGCCTTGGGGTCCAACGGCACAAACGCCGGCCTGATCGTCAGTTTTGTGTTGTCGGTGGTGATTGCCGTATGGATTGCCATGGCTCTGATGCGCAAACGCAAAACACGCCAAATCAGTGAAGATGTTTAAAAAATGAAAAAAATTGCCCTGAAAATTCTCGACCCTCGTATGAGAGACTGCCTGCCGGCATACGCGACCGCTGGCTCGGCCGGGCTCGACCTTCGCGCCTGCATTGATCAGACCATGGTGCTTGAACCTGGTCAGACACAACTCATTCCGACCGGGTTATCCATTCATATTGCCGACCCGGCATACGCTGCCGTCATTCTGCCCCGATCTGGCCTGGGCCATAAACACGGCATTGTGCTGGGTAATCTGGTGGGGCTGATCGACTCTGACTACCAGGGGCCCTTAATGGTGTCAGCCTGGAATCGCGGCCAGACGGCGTTTACGCTTGAACCCATGGAACGCCTGGCCCAGCTGGTTTTTGTGCCCATACAGCAGGTTGCGTTCGATATTGTTGACAGCTTCGAAGACAGCGAGCGCGGCGCCGGTGGCTTTGGCAGTACCGGGCGCGCCTGATCTGCGCTCAAGCCGCGGTGCAGCCTTGCAGCGTCAGCGTAGATGACGCCCAGTCGGGCGCCTTGGCCTGTTGCGCGGGTTTACCTTCGCGCAACTGTTGCACCTGTGCGGCTATCAGCCCCGAGACTGCCGCCAACGCCTGCTGATGCGCCTGAACGAGGGCATCGACACTGTTCCCGGCCGGCGCAATAGCAATGGCGCGGCACACCAACGGTAGGCCCTTGGCTTTACTGCCGGCATTAACCGCAGCCAAGCGCCAGCTGATGTCCAGCCTGGCTTGCGCGTCGTACACTGAATCGAACTGATGCACTGTCAGTCGAATTGTCCAGACAGGCAGATCGCCTGGCGCACTGAGACGATCGAGGTCGGGGACACCCAGTTGCCGGCTTAGATGAGCAGCGACGGCCTGCCGGATTTCATCGCCCAAAGGCGCGGCCCATAGCGAATCGTTTAACAAGTTGACCTGTGCCCCGCCCGCGCGACTGACAACGAGTTGCGGGCGATCGACCTGAACCGGCACGCTGACCGACTGAACGCTGATGGCGTCGACAATCTGCGTAATGGCTGCGGGCGGTACGCTTGCAGGGCTTTGAAGGCTGTAATACTGGCTATTGGGCGCGGCGCACCCGACCAGAACGGCGGCCGACAGGTACAGCGCCCCGCGCAAACTTTGTTTTCTTGAATTGCACATAAAACTCACCACAGCTCCTGTCATTCGGGCAAACGATCGGACGCACGCCCGGTAATAAGGGCATTAGGGTGCGCCTGCAGATAATCACCCAGGTTTCGCAATGAACGTGCCGCGCCACTGAGTTCGCGCAACGTACGATCAAGGTTGTTACCCGTGGGCGAATCGGCTGAAAGCAGCGAGTCGACACTCTCGAGCGATTTTTGTGCCGCCTTGAGGGCCGCCGCAGCCTGCGGCGCAACTTTGGTATTGATTTCTTTGAGCATGGCGTTCATGGACTTCAGGCCGTCGCGCAAGTCGTTGCCAATACCCTCGAAAGGCACGGCATTCAGCTTGGTCACGATGGCACTGATTTGCTCTTGAAGGCGATCGAAGTTACCCGCGATTGTTGGCAAGACCAACGGCTCGCGCTTGGGGTCAAATTCTACCGGGTCGGCATCGGGGAAAAACTCGAGCGCCACAAACTGTTGCCCGGTCAGCAAGCTGGCTGCCTGCAACTGCGCGCGCAACCCATGCTTGACCATTGGCCCCAACAGCAGACTACCGGGGTGCTGGGAAGCAGACTCAAGCTTCATCAGGCCGTCGTAGGCGTTACCAAACCGTCGCGGGTACAAATTGGTTTTTACCAACACATGGAAACGCTTGGTCTCGTCATCGAATTCGAGATCAATGTCGTACACCTTGCCCAGTTCCATCCCCCTGAACTCGACAGGCGCGCCCACTTTCAGACCCCGGACCGACTGATTGAACACAAGATCGACCCTGAACGGCGGCCCATCGGGCTCGGCCATGGCTTCGACTTCAGTGCGGAACAGGTCATACACTGCGTCGGCCTGCGCAGGTATTTCGTTGGCCGGGTTGGCCGATGCAAACGAAATACCCCCGGAAATGACCGAAGCCAGCGACCCGGTTTGCACATTCACCCCTGCGGTCGACAACGACACATTAATTCCGCTGATGTTCCAGAAACGCGCGTCTGAGGTCACGAATCGGTCGTTAGGCGCGTCGATAAACACCTGAATATCGACAGAAGTCCCTTCATCTGCCAGGGCGTAATCTATCACTCGCCCAACGGCGATTTGGCGATAATAAACAGGCGAACCAATTTCGAGTGAGCCCAGTTCGGTGGCACGTAAAGTAAAGCGCGTTCCCGACCGATCGTTGGTGACCGCCGGCGGTTTTTCGAGCCCTGTAAATTTGTATGCCGTAGACGGGTTCTCGGCGATGTCGGGGCTGACATCAGCGCTGATATATGCCCCCGAAAGCAACGTACCCAACCCAGAGACACTGCCTAGCGACAACCGGGGTTTGACCACCCAATATCGCGCACCCTCGCGGGCCAGATAGTGCGAAGCATCACGATCGAGCTGGGCCATCACCAATACATTAGAGCGATCGTTGGACACTTTGATATCGGTGACCAGACCAACGACGACATCTTTGTAGCGTACCTTCGTCTGCCCTATTTCGAGGCCTTCGGCCGATTCGAAGGCAATCGTAATTGTGGGTCCGGTATTGATCCAGGTACGCACAATAAACGACAACCCGACAATAGCAGCCACCAGAGGGACCAGCCAGATCCAGGAAAAACGCGCGCCTCGGCGCTCGGTGATAAACGGATCGGCCACGGCATCGGCACCGGAAGGCTTCGAACGGGAAGACTCGACTTCTGACATGACACTCCTTAATACACCACAGGCCGTTTAACAGCGGGTTGCGGGTCGGCGGCATCCCACCCTTTGCGCGGATCGTAACTCATTGCGGCAAACATCGTCAGAACCACCACCATCCCGAAAAAGGCTGCGCCGGGTTCAGCGCGCACCTGAGACATGCCAGGGAAGTCGACCATTGCGGACAGCAGCAACACTACAAAGACGTCAAGCATAGACCATTGCCCGACAAACTCGACAAGTTCATACATACGCGTTCGCTGACGTTGCACGCGGTCGCCGCGCCAATGGCGACTCAACATCAGTATGCTCAAGGCTAACAACTTGCTCAGCGGAACAACCACACTGGCAATGAATACAATGAGGGCGAGATCCCACGACCCGTATCCCCAAAGCTCAATCACGCCGCCCAGAATGGTATGCGATGACGAGCCGGTCGGTAGACGCAAGGTCATGACCGGCCATACGTTGGCCGGTATGTAAAGGATGGCGGCGGTAAGGAGCAACGCCCAGACGCGGTGCTCAACCCGGGGCTTTCGAAAATGGAACGTGGCCTTGCAGCGGGCGCAACGACAAACACCCGAATCGGGCATGTTCTGCACAAACCCGCAAGCGGTGCACCCAGCCAACGGCTTGTCGAAGTCAACGGCTTGACCCGACCGAGGCACCAACCCGGCATCTTCAGTCATACGCCACAAGCGCGAGGCCGACAGCCGACTCAGCATCGTCAGCAATACACTGAGCACCCCGAACGCCCACAGCCCTTCTCCCAGACGCAGCACAGCCATGTCGGCCAGCTTCACCATAGCCACCACAATACCTAGCAGCAGCACCGGCACCATGCTCCAGTGAGATAACCCCTGCAGCACGCGAAGGCCATAACGAAAGTCGTGCGGCAAGCGACGACGCCGTATACATTGCAACGCCCACATGGCAAAGAGAATTTGGCCCAACGGAAACGCAAAGGTAAAGAGCGCCGCGGTGACCGCAACAAACCACGCGCCCTGCTGCCAGGTAATGTAAAGCGCAGCCGGCAAAGAGGCGCTAAGCGACAACCCCTGCATGGACAAATACGCAACCGGGAAATAATTGGCCAGGCAAAAAACGGCCAGCGCTCCCCAAGTCAGGGCGAGCCAGGATGATAAAGAAAGCCTTGAGTGTCGGTAAAGCTCGTGGCCGCAACGTACGCAAGACGCCACTGCGCCCGGCTTCAGCAAGACGCGCTGATGAAGCCGGGCGCAGTGGGGACAAACAATCAGGGACGGACCCATTAGTCGATAAGTTCAGCTTCCGACACCTTCGGTGGCGGTTTGGCCGCCGCGGCGTTCT
The DNA here is from genome assembly GCF_002236805.1 of Pusillimonas sp. T2. Taxonomy (GTDB): domain Bacteria; phylum Pseudomonadota; class Gammaproteobacteria; order Burkholderiales; family Burkholderiaceae_B; genus Neopusillimonas. The sequence goes on from NZ_NIQA01000008.1 coordinate 22,780, forward strand.
CGTCGAAGGACAGGACCACTTTGCCTTCGTCGGAGAGATCAACCGTGACATTACCGCCGTCAGTCAGACGACCGAACAAGAGTTCGTCGGCCAGCGCACGCCGGATGGTGTCTTGGATGAGCCGCTGCATGGGCCGTGCACCCATAAGCGGGTCGAAACCTTCTTTGGCCAGGTAGTCGCGCAAGGCCTGGGTAAACACGACTTCGACGCGTTTTTCGTGAAGCTGGTCTTCGAGCTGCATGAGGAACTTGTCGACCACCCGCAAAATGATGTCGCGCGTGAGTGGCGTAAACCCAATGATGGCGTCGAGACGGTTGCGGAACTCGGGCGTGAACATACGCTTGATGTCGGCCATTTCGTCGCCGGTTTTGGGCGCTGCGGCAAAACCAATGGTATTGCGGTTGAGCATTTCGGCGCCCGCGTTGGTCGTCATGATAATGATGACGTTACGGAAATCGGCCTTGCGCCCGTTATTATCGGTAAGCGTGCCGTGATCCATCACCTGCAACAAAATGTTATAGACATCGGGGTGAGCTTTTTCGATTTCGTCGAGCAGCAGCACGCAATGCGGCTGCTTGCTGACGGCCTCGGTGAGCAGGCCACCCTGATCAAACCCCACATAACCGGGAGGCGCGCCAATCAGGCGCGACACAGCGTGCCGCTCCATGTACTCGGACATATCGAAACGCAAGAGCTCGACACCCAGAGTAAAGGCAAGCTGGCGAGCGACTTCGGTTTTACCGACCCCCGTAGGACCGGAAAACAGGAACGAACCAATAGGTTTGTCGGGTCGGCCCAGGCCAGAGCGCGCCATTTTGATGGAAGCAGCCAAGGCTTCGATGGCAGCGTCTTGCCCAAACACCACCGTTTTGAGGTCGCGCTCAAGGGTGGCCAGCTTATTGCGGTCGTCGGACGACACATTTTGCGGCGGAATACGGGCGATTTTGGCCACCGTCGCTTCGATTTCGGCCTTGCCAATGGTTTTCTTTTGACGCGACTTGGGCAGCAAACGCTGGGCGGCCCCCGCTTCGTCGATAACGTCGATGGCTTTATCGGGCAGGAAACGATCGTTGATATGGCGCGATGACAATTCGGCTGCGGCGGTTAACGCGGCGGAAGAATAACGCACCCCATGGTGAGCCTCGAAGTGCGACTTGAGACCACGCAAGATCTGGATAGTTTGCGCTACTGTGGGTTCGGCCACGTCGATTTTCTGGAAGCGGCGCGACAGAGCGTGGTCTTTTTCGAAAATACCGCGGTACTCGTTGTAGGTGGTGGCCCCCATGCACTTGAGCTTGCCGGACGACAACGCCGGCTTGAGCAAATTGGAGGCATCGAGCGTACCGCCCGACGCAGAGCCCGCGCCAATCAACGTATGAATTTCGTCGATGAACAATACCGCGTTGGTATTGTCTTGGAGGGACTTGAGGACGGCCTTGAGGCGTTGCTCGAAGTCGCCGCGGTACTTTGTGCCGGCCAGCAATGCACCCATATCGAGCGCATACACCTGGGCATCAGCCAAGATCTCCGGGACATCGTTTTGCGTGATGCGCCAGGCCAAGCCTTCGGCGATAGCCGTTTTACCTACGCCGGCTTCGCCCACCAGCAGTGGGTTGTTTTTACGACGGCGGCACAGCACCTGGATAACCCGTTCGACCTCGGATTCGCGGCCGATGAGCGGATCGATACGCCCCTGACGAGCTTCGGCATTGAGGTCGAGCGCGTAGAGTTCGAGCGGCGATTTTTGCTGATCGGACTTGTTGTCATCGGAAGCGCCGCCGGACGACGGCGAAGCAGCCGCTTTGGGCGGCTCTGTGCGCGGCGGTTCGGGCGTTTTGGTAATGCCGTGCGACAGAAAATTGACGACATCCAGACGCGTTACCCCCTGCTGAAGCAGGAAGTGCACCGCGTGCGAGTCTTTTTCGCCGTACATGGCCACCAGCACGTTGGCGCCGGTAACCGTATTTTTACCCGAGTTAGCCGACGACACATGCATGATGGCACGCTGAATTACGCGCTGGAACCCCAGCGTGGGCTGAGTATCGACCTCGCCCTCACCAGGGAACACTGGCGTGTTGTCGGCAATGAATTTACGCAGCTCGGTGCGCAGTATGTCGATGTCGGCCGAGCAGGCGCGCAAAACTTCGAGCGCAGCGGCATTGTCGAGCAACGACAACAGCAGATGCTCGACGGTTATAAATTCGTGCCGGGCTGTACGAGCCTCGACAAAGGCCAAGTGCAGGCTGACTTCAAGTTCTTCAGAGATCACGCTTCCTCCCGTTACCGAAGCGGACAAACATCATTCAAGGACGTTTAAAAATCCATTTGTCCTAAGGTATCACCCATTATGCTGCGAGTACATTGGGTGTGACCCGATTACATCAAAAAAGTTTAGTTGCCGCGCCTCAGGCCTCGGGCGCGGGTTCCATAATGCACTGCAACGGATGCTGCCGTGCGCGGGCCAACTGCTTGACCATTTCGACCCGTGTTGCAGCAATATCGCGTGTATACACGCCACACACCCCCCTGCCTTCGTGGTGCACTTTCAACATGATACGCGACGCTTCGTCTTCGTTTTTGCCAAACACCCGCTGCAAGACCGCAACGACGAACTCCATGGGGGTGTAATCGTCATTGAGCAACACCACCTGGTACATGGGCGGCGGTTTGAGCTGTTCTTTTTGGCGATCCAGCGCGGTGTCGCGCTGAATATCGGTATTAATTGCCATGATTCATTTCAAATCTAAGTAATTTCCATAGTTGACTATGGCAAGCAACATTAAGCATTATCGACGTGTTCCGGAAAAGGTCGGGGGGACCGGGCTTCTGCCGGAACTAACAGGCTACCGCAAAAATGGTACGCCTGGTTTCAACCCAACACTATAGTCGAGAGAGGCAGTACGTATGTCCGAATCTAGCACCACCGCAACAGGGGACACCCAAAAGCTCACCGGAACCGTAAAATGGTTCAACGATGCCAAAGGGTTTGGTTTTATTACCCCCGACAATGGGGGCGAAGACCTTTTCGCACATTTTTCGTCCATCCAGATGAACGGTTTCAAGACCCTCAAAGAAGGTCAGAAAGTCGCATTTGAAATTGCGCAGGGCCCCAAGGGAAAACAGGCGCTTAACATTACGGCCGCCTCCTGACACCTTAACAAGAAGTCAAAATACAAGAATAATAATACTCAAGAACACCACTTCATTCGGGGCCGCGTGCCCCGTTTTTATTTGCCGGACCACACATCATGTTGTTACGTAACACCACATTGGGCCTGATACTGGCGTTGTGCACCCTCAGCGCACACGCTCAAACCTTATTACCGGTCCGCGAGTTAACCATCAAAAGCGCGACCATTACAGCCGAGGTCGCCGCCACCCCCGAAGCGCTTAGCAAAGGGCTGATGCACCGACCCACCCTGCCGCCAAACCATGGCATGCTGTTTGTCTTCAACCCACCCACCTTTCAGTGTTTCTGGATGAAGAACACGTTCTTGCCGCTGTCTATTGCCTTTATCGACAGCAAGGGCGTCATTACACGAATTACCGACATGCGGCCGCTTGACGAAACAGCGCATTGCCCGCCCGGCGACATCGCCTACGCGCTAGAAATGGCACAAGGCTGGTTCCGTCAGAATCACATCGGCACAGGTGATCAGCTGTCGGGCTTACCCGACTGAAGTGCAGCCTTCAGCACCCAAAAAATCGAAAGGGGCGAGCTCTGTTGAGCCCACCCCTTCGGTTTGAACGACACTACAAGCTAACGATAAGCCGGCAACACGCGATGGCCGGCCCGCCGCCCGCCTTATACGCGCTCGAGAATGACGGCAATACCCTGACCCACGCCAATGCACATGGTGCACAGCGCGTAGCGGCCGCCGGTGCGATGCAGATGGTAGGTTGCCGTAGTTGCCATACGAGCACCGCTGGCGCCCAAGGGGTGCCCCAAGGCAATCGCACCACCGTAGGGGTTGACGCGCGGGTCATTGTCGGCAACACCCAACAGGCGCAGCGTCGCCAGACCTTGTGAGGCAAAAGCTTCGTTCAGCTCGATCACATCGATCTGGTCGATTGTCAGGCCAGCTAGTTTCAGTACTTTTTCGGAAGCAGGCGCAGGACCAATACCCATAATGCGGGGTTCGACACCCGCTGCGGCCATGGCAACGATACGGGCACGCGGAGTCAGACCATTAGCGCGCGCGGCTTCTTCGGAGGCCACGATAAGCGCACATGCGCCGTCGTTGACGCCAGAGGCGTTGCCGGCGGTTACTGTGCCGTCGGGGCGCACAACAGGCTTCAGACGCGCCAGGGCTTCGAGTGTGGTTGCGCGTGGGTGCTCGTCGGTATCGACTACTACCGGGTCGCCCTTACGCTGAGGAATAGTGACAGCAGTAATTTCGTCTTTGAAAATACCGTTCTTTTGCGCTTCGGCACACTTGGTTTGGCTGGCCAGTGCGAACAAGTCTTGATCTTCGCGCGACACTTTGAACTGATCGGCCACGTTTTCAGCCGTTTCGGGCATGGAGTCAACACCATACTGTGCTTTCATCAATTTATTGACGAAGCGCCAGCCAATGGTGGTGTCGTAAATGGACGCACTGCGCGAAAAGGCGGTTTCGGCCTTGCCCATAACGAAGGGTGCGCGGCTCATGCTTTCGACGCCGCCAGCGATCATCAGGCTGACATCACCCGAACGAATGCCACGGGCCACCGTACCTAAGGAATCGAGGCTCGAACCACACAGTCGATTAATCGTGGAGCCTGGTACGGTGTGGGGCAAACCAGCCAGCAACGAAGCCATACGGGCCACGTTGCGATTGTCTTCACCCGCCTGGTTGGCGCACCCGAACACTACGTCATCTACGCGCGACCAATCTACATTGGGGTTGCGCTCCATGAGCGCCTTGATGGGGATGGCAGCCAGGTCGTCGGTACGAACCGAGGACAGCGCGCCGCCATAACGGCCAAACGGAGTGCGAATTGCATCGCAAATGAAAGCGTGTGTTGTCATGATGGAAACCTAAAGGCTTTTAAAGACAAACCCCCGCAGCGCACCGCGCCGCAGGGATCTGGTTGAAAAACAAAATAATGCGCGGGATATTAACCCAGATTTTTTGCTGCAAAATCCCAGTTGACCAGGCTCCAGAAGCTTTCGAGGTACTTAGGACGAGCGTTGCGGTAATCGATGTAGTAAGCATGCTCCCAGACGTCACAGGTCAGCAAAGCGACGTCAGACGTTGTGAGCGGTGTGGCGGCGTTGCTGGTGTTGACGATATCGAGCGAACCGTCGGCCTTTTTAACCAGCCAAGTCCAGCCCGAGCCAAAGTTACCTGCGGCCGATTTATTGAAGGCTTCTTTGAATGCAGCCACGCTACCCCATTTGGCATTGATGGCGTCAGCCAGTTTGCCGGTGGGCTCGCCGCCGCCGTTGGGCGACATGCTGTTCCAGTAGAAAGTGTGGTTCCAGACTTGGGCTGCGTTGTTGAATACACCACCCGACGATTTCTTGACGATTTCTTCGAGCGAAGCGGATTCGAATTCGGTACCGGCAACCAGATTGTTCAGGTTGGTGACGTAAGCCTGATGATGCTTGCCGTAGTGGAATTCGAGAGTTTCTTTGGAAATGGTAGGTGCCAGGGCATCCATTGCGTAGGGCAGTTCAGGAAGCGTAAAAGCCATTTTCGATATCCTTATAAAAAGAACCCTTGGCCAAAAAGCCGTTGGGCAACAATGAGAAATGCAAAATCGATCGACAGGCCACCGGAACCTGCGGGGCTACAACAAACCTGTCGTTTTCAAAACTTCGACATCGGCGCTACCCTGGCTCAGCTCTAGGGTAAGTCGGTCTCCTGCCGACAAGTCTAACGCATTTTTAACCAGCTCCCCGCGCGGGTCACGCACCAGCGCGTAGCCACGAGCAAGAATTTTTCGGGGGCTGAGCGCCTGCAAAGTCAGGGCTGCCGCATCGAGCCTCGCCTGCGGAGCACGTAACTGACGAGCCCCTGCGGCAAGCAGACGCCGCTGAAGTGCGTCGAGCTCGCGGCGGCGTCGGGCAACTGGCGGCAGTGCCGCGCCCAACCTTGTTTTTAACAAATTCAGCCGGGCGCCTTCAAGCTCGCTATGCCGGCAGACGGCCCGCCAGAGTTGCTGCTGCAACGTACTGATCTGCCGACGCTGTTGGGCCAGCCTTTGCTGAGGCGAAACCAGTTGTGCCATCGCCCTGTCGAGGCGAAGCGCCGCCCGCTCGAGGATACGTCGTTGCTGGCGCGCTAGCGCGACGACCAGATCTTCGACCTGATCCAGGCATTCCTGACGGGCAACACAAGACAACTCGGCGGCCGCAGTAGGTGTCGGCGCTCTTAAATCGGCCACAAAATCGCAAATGGTGAAATCGGTTTCGTGCCCCACGCCACAAATGACAGGTATCGGACTGGCTGCAACCGCCCTGGCAAGCGCTTCATCATTGAAGCTCCATAGATCTTCGAGGCTGCCACCGCCCCGCACCAGCAACAAGGTGTCGACCTCATTGCGATCGATAGCTGCATGCAAGGCTTGCCGCAATTGGGCTGCCGCGCCTTCACCCTGAACGGGTGCTGGGTAGACGATCACCGGCACATGAGGTGCGCGACGAGCCATTGCCGTCAGCACATCATGTAGCGCCGCCGCCGCCAGTGACGTAATGACACCCACAGCGCGCGGCATGGTTGCCAGAGCACGCTTGCGCGAGGGATCAAAGAGCCCTTCAGCCGTCAGCTTTTCTTTCAGACGTATAAAGGCTTCATGCAGGTCGCCCTGGCCGGCACGACGCAGGGTTTCAACTTGCAGTTGATAATCACCCCGAGGTTCATACAACGTGACCGTGGCCCGAAACTCGAATCGCTCTCCGGCCTTCGGCACGAATGAAACAGCCTGAGCCCGCCCGCGAAACATGACAGCACGCACTGAAGCGCGTTCATCTTTGATCGTGAAATACCAGTGCCCGGAAGCCGCCTGGGTGAAGTTTGACACTTCGCCCCGCACCCAGATACGCGAAAAACTGCCCTCGAGCAGATTACCCACCTGCCGATTCAGCTGCGCCACGGTCAGCACTGTGTCGGCGCCAGCGGCGGGCAAATCGGTCGAAAAGGAAGGGTTTGTCGTCATGGGACGTCGGTAAGGGGGCTGCCTTGACATGGGCCGCCAGTATACCCAACCGGACAAAATTTTTGGCGCTATAGGCTGTTCGGCCAAACCATGTACCGATAAGCTCCCGCCGCGACAGGGAAAACCCTGCTTTACGCCTATTTTCGGGCGCTTTCGAAGCCAACCTGTCCACAGCTTTTTTTACTTTGTCAAATTGACTACAGATCAAGCCAATCAGGGCACCTGTTATTCCAAAACATTAAGAAAAAAACACAACCAATTGTTTTTAAACAACTATTTAAAGTTGTAAAAAATGGGCTCAAATTGATCAACGAACCTTGAGCGCCCGTAAAACAATGGCTTCACGACAGTTTTGCACATAATTATCCACAGATTCTGTGGATACCTTTCGGTAAGCCTTTATTTACGCCATTTGGCGCATAAAAACACCGTAATTCGGCCTTTTGAAAGCCGCCAACCGTTCCAATCCCCCAGCGCTGGCGATGTTCAGACAACGCGGGTTTGCGGGTGACGTAATCAATCGTAAAATGGCCCGCAACGTCAAAGCCACGACACGAGCTCAACGCTTGGCGTCGGCAGACCCTGGTGGCGCTCATCGCCTCCAACACCTACCCGGAGACCTGTTTTGCTGCAAATCATTCATGACGCCGGCTGGCCTATCTGGTTGCTCATTGCAACGTCAGTTATCGGGCTGGCACTGGTCATCGAACGTTTCCTGGCACTGCGTTCAAAAAACATTACCCCACCTCGCCTGCTCGATCGCGTCACCGAACTCATGCGGCAAACAGCGCCTTCGGGTGCCGCTCTAGAGAAACTCGCCAGCAGCTCGCCCCTGGGCCGCGTGTTTGCCGAAGTGATCGCCGTACGCCAACACGATACCGCCTATCGCATAGCGGCCATCGAAGACGTAGGTAAAGATGTCGCTTATCGGCTTAACCGGTATGTCCCCAGTTTGGCCACGGTATCGGTAGTTTCCCCCTTGTTGGGACTATTTGGCACGGTCGTCGGGATGATCGAGATTTTTGCATCGTACACCCCCGCCGGCGGCGACCCGGCGCAACTGGCGCGCGGCATTTCGGTCGCGCTGTACAACACCGGCTTCGGCATTATCATCGCTGTTCCGGCACTGATCTTCCACCGCTACTTCAAAAGCCGGGTCGAACACTTCCTGCACATCATCGAACATCAGGCCGCTACGCTGGACCGCATTTTGCAGCAAGAGCGCAAAAAAGGTGACGGCGAATGAACTTCCGCCAACGTCTGGCCCATGATGAGCCTGAAATCAATCTGATTCCACTCATCGACATCCTGCTGGTGATCCTTATTTTTCTGGCAGCCACCACGTCGTTTCAGCGCTTCCAGCAATTGAACATCAACTTGCCTCAAGCCTCGGCCCAAGCCATTACTGCCGAGCCGCTTGTCATTGCCATCAGTCAGGACGGCATGGTTGCGCTGGGCAAAGATCTTCTCGACGGTACCAATCTTCAGAATCTGGTCGCAAACCTGCAAAATGCCACCACAGAGCAAGCCGAGCCACTGCTGCTTATTAATGCCGATGCCCAGGCACCCCACCAGGCCGTGATCCGTGTCATGGAAGCGGCTCGTCTGGCCGGCATACGCCAGGTCAGTTTCGCTACGCAAGGCCCCTGACATGCACGACAACCAACAAGGCACGCCGTGAGCTTTCGCCAACGCCTGGTCGAGCGCGTCCATGACATCTGGCAAACACCCGGCCTGATCAGTACCCTGCTGTTGCCGCTGTCTTGGCTGGTGTGGCTGTTTGTCACGCTTAAGCGTCGGCGCTGGCAAAAACAGCCCCCTGCCCGCCCGACGCACTTACCCGTCATTGTGGTGGGCAACCTGGTCGTGGGCGGCACGGGCAAAACGCCGGTAGTCATCGCCCTGGTTAAAGGCCTGCAGGCCCTGGGTCTACGCCCCGGGGTCATCAGTCGGGGCTATGGCGCCCAGTCGGCCGGCGCCGAGGCGCGCACCGGAGTCGCCCCGCTCGACCCCGCCCAGTTCGGCGATGAGCCCAGCCTGATTGCGTCGGCCACAGGCGCGCCCGTCGCCGTGCACCCAAAGCGGGCGCTCGCCCTGCATGCGCTGCATAGCCAGTGGCCTGAAGTAAACATCGTGATTTCCGACGATGGTCTTCAGCACCTTGCCCTTGCGCGCGACATAGAAGTGGTCGTGCAAGACGCGAGGGGTCTGGGCAATGGCCGTCTGCTGCCCGCCGGCCCTCTGCGTGAGCCCCGCAGTCGGCTCAACACGGTCGACCTGATCATCACCAATGCCACCGCCGCCGATACTCGCGAAGCTGTGACCAACCCCCATCGCCACAAGCCTTTGCCCGGCATGCCTTCGCATGTGCCGCAATTACGCATGCAGCTGCAGCCGGTGTCATGTACCCATCTGCAAACCGGCGAAGTGATCGCATGGGCACGCTGGCGCCAACAATTTGCCAGCGCGCGCATCGGTGCCGTCGCGGCCATCGGCCAGCCCGAGCGTTTTTTTGGCATGCTGCGCCGTCTGGGCGTCACGCTGGATGCCACCCTTGCCCTGCCGGACCACGATACCTACAAAAACCCGCCTTTTGACAAGCTCGACACTACGCTTATACTGGTGACCGACAAGGACGCCGTCAAATGTCTACCCACCACCGACGCCCGTTTGTGGTCTGTACAGGTCAGCCCCAGGTTTTCTGATGACCAATGGGTCGAACACCTGTACCGGCAATTACAATCACGCTCCCCAACCTAACGACACTGCCCCATGGACTCGCATCTGCTTGAAATTCTGGTGTGCCCTGTTTGCAAAGGCCCTTTGCAGCACGACGCTCAAAATCACGAACTCATCTGCAAGGCCGACAAGCTAGCCTTCCCGGTTCGCGATGGGATACCGGTCATGCTCGAAAACGAAGCCCGGCCGCTGACGACCACCGAAACACCGCCTCCGGACGCCGCCGCGTGAGCTTCATTGCCGTCATTCCTGCCCGAGCCGCGTCAACACGTCTGCCGGGCAAACCATTGCTCGACCTGTGCGGCAAACCTATGGTGGTGCGCACGGCCGAGCAAGCGGCACAGTCTGACGCTGTTCAGGTGGTTGTCGCCACCGACGCACCAGCCATTTCAGATGCTGTCCAGGCGCACGGGTTTACCGCCCTGCTCACCCGGGCCGATCACGCAACCGGTACCGACAGGTTGGCCGAAGTCGTCACGCAACTCGGGCTCGATGACGAGGCCATCGTTGTCAATGTCCAAGGCGATGAACCTCTTATCGACCCGGCGCTGATAAACGCCGTCGCGGCATGTCTGAAGGCCAGTCCGGAAGCCGCCATCGCCACCTGCGCCACGCCCATCAATGACAGCGAAACGCTATTCAACCCGAATGCAGTCAAAGTGGTCTGCACCCACGACGGCAAGGCGCTGTATTTCTCGCGAGCGCCCATTCCATGGGCTCGCGACGCGCTGGCCGACGGTCAACGTCGCCTGGCCCCCGGAATTCCCGCATTGCACCATATCGGACTTTACGCGTATAAAGTCAGTTTTTTAAAGCAGTTTCCCGGTTTACCCGTTGGTCCCCTCGAAACGTTCGAGTCTCTTGAGCAGCTTCGGGCCCTTGAAAACGGCTATGCCATTACGGTTTTGGTCACCGACGGCTACCCTGCCGCTGGTGTTGATACCCAGGCCGATTTAGATCGTGTGCGCGGCATTTTTGCAAATCGGTTATAAATCGTCTGCAAAATGATCCACTCGACGCAATAATTGCTGCGTCGCCGCAATACAAAAATTAAGTTCAAAAGTTACTTGGAGGTTCTTTCATGCGACTGATTTTGCTCGGTCCCCCCGGTGCTGGCAAAGGCACGCAGGCTGCGTTCATCACCGAACAATTTGGCATTCCCCAAATTTCTACTGGTGATATGTTGCGCGCCGCCGTCAAAGCACAAACTCCCTTGGGCCTCGAAGCCAAAAAAATCATGGATGCCGGCGGGCTGGTTTCTGATGACATCATCATTGGGCTGGTGCGCGACCGCCTGAAACAAGCCGACTGCGAAAACGGCTATCTTTTCGACGGCTTCCCTCGCACTATTCCACAGGCCGACGCCCTGAAAGACGCCGACGTGCGTCTGGACTACGTTGTCGAAATGGTCGTACCTGATGAAAACATCATCGAACGCATGAGCGGCCGACGCGTCCATCCTGCCAGCGGCCGCAGTTACCACGTCGTTTTCAACCCACCCAAAGCGCCCGACACCGACGACGTGACCGGCGAACCTTTGGTCCAGCGTGATGATGACCGCGAAGAAACGGTACGTCACCGCCTGTCGGTTTATCAAGATCAGACCCGACCCTTGGTTGACTACTATTCCCGTTGGGCAGAAACCGGCGACGCAAAGGCGCCAAAGTTCCGTCAAATTTCGGGCGTCGGCAGCGTCGACGAAATTCGTAGTCGTATCAATAGCGCCCTCAAGGGCTGATTACATGCTTTGGCCCTGGTTTTTGGGCCAAAGCATTACATGTACACATCATCCTCATGAGCCTGATACGGTCAGCCGCAACCGTCAGCAGCTTTACCCTGCTATCGCGAATCACTGGTCTGGTTCGCGATATTTTTATTGCCAGCTCATTTGGCGCCGGCCCACTGACCGACGCCTTCTGGGTGGCGTTCCGCATTCCCAATCTGTTACGTCGCCTGTTTGCTGAAGGCGCGTTCGCACAGGCCTTTGTACCCATTCTAGGCGAGGCCAAGAACAATCACCCTCCCGACACCGTCCGCCAGTTGCTTGACAGGGTTGCCCTGTTGCTTACGGCAGCGCTCATGCTGGTGACACTCCTAGGGATGTTGGCCACGCCGTGGGTCGTCAGCGCCATGGCAAGCGGCATGCGAGTCGCCTCAAAGCAAGCCGAATTCGAAGCCGCCGTCTGGATGACCCGGCTGATGTTCCCCTACATTATCTGCATGTCGCTCGTGGCATTTGCGTCGGGGGTCTTGAATACGTGGCGCCGCTTCGCCGTTCCGGCATTTACACCGGTACTGCTGAACGTCGCCATGATTCTGGCCAGCGTGTTTCTGGTGCCCTTGTTTGAAACCCCCATTTATGCGCTGGCCGTCGGCGTCATGGCAGGCGGTGTTGCCCAACTGACCGTGCAGTGGGTTGCATTGGCCAGACTGGGGCTAACGCCTCGGTTCTCTCTCAAATTGCGCACGGCGGCGCAAGACCCAACCGTAAGACGCATCATGCGGCAAATGCTGCCGGCCATTCTGGGGGTTTCAGTCGCCCAGATTTCACTACTGATCAATACGAATATCGCAACCTGGCTAACCTCGGGCAGTGTCACCTGGCTTTCATTTGCCGACCGCCTCATGGAGTTCCCGACCGCACTGCTGGGGATTGCACTGGGTACAGTATTGCTGCCTAGCCTGTCGGCAGCGCATGCCGCCAAAAATGGCAATGACTACAGCAACTTGCTAGACTGGGGCCTGCGACTGGTTATTTTGCTAGGCCTGCCCGCTGCCTTGGGCATGGCGCTGCTGGCAGAGGGTCTGGTCGCTACCCTGTTTCATTATGGTGCTTTCACGGCCGGCGACGTAGCGCAAACGCGCCTTGCCGTCATGGCTTATTCGGTTGGGCTGTTGGGTTTGCTATCCATCAAAATTCTTGCCCCCGGCTTTTACGCCAAACAAGACATTAAAACGCCGGTCAAAATTGCCATTTTGGTGTTGGTTCTGACCCAACTGTTCAATCTTGCTTTTGTGCCTTTATTTGCGCATGCGGGTCTGGCGCTGTCCATCGGGTTAGGCGCCACGGTCAATGGCCTTTTGCTCCTGGTGTTACTGCGCCGCAAGGGGGTTTATCAACCCGGGCCTGGCTGGTTAAAATTTTTTGTGCGCGTTATACCAGCGCTTCTGGCATTGGGGTTAGTATTAGTGCTGGCCAACCAGCACATCGACTGGATCGCACCCGGCCGTGCCTACCTGCGGGTCTTGTGGCTAGGCGCTGTACTAGCCGTAGCGGGGGCCGCATACTTCGCAACGTTGTTTGTATGTGGATTTCGCCCACGGCACTTTACAAAAAAGGCCCTGTAAGATAGAATCTTGGTCTTTGCTAATTAAACAGCTGCGATAAGTGTTGGGTGGGTGTACCACCCAGACCTTTGGCGGCATTACACTGTAAAATAAATATCACTATGGCTAACACCGCACAAGCTCGCAAACGCGCCCGCCAATCGGTTGCGCTCAATAAACACAATTCCAGCCTGCGCTCTATGTTGCGCACGTCCATCAAGCGCGTTCGTCAGGCTATCGAAGCCGGCGATAAAGCTGCCGCCACCGAAGTGCTGCGCAAAACATCCAGCATCATCGACCGCGTTGCCGACAAAAACATCATTCACAAGAACAAGGCTGCTCGTCATAAAAGCCGTCTTGCCGCTGCTGTCAAAGCAATTTAATTTCTGCAGTGGTTTAATTGGCAAAATTGCCGGGGTAGCGTATTGCTGCCAGCAATAAAAATCGGGGCGCCTAGGGCGCCCTGTTTTTTTGCCTGTTTTATTTACGCCAATTTGGCGACAATTTTTCAACCACTTGTCGCCGCTGCTTGCCTATACCGCTGGCGCTGTTATTTGCTAGCCCCCCAAACGCTCGACTCTCCATCAGCTTCGGTCACAACGCAATCGAGCCAAAGGGTCGTAAAAAAGCCCGGCTAGTCCGGGCGTTCGGGCGGTGCTTGCCGCTCTTGGGTTTTTAGCTGGTTGCTTTTGGCAAAATCACAAACAAAAGCCCAGGCCAGCGGTTCGAGATCTCGGAGCCGGTGGTCGACAACGACACACCTTACCCCATCGATATACGTGGGTACCACGTACGGCGAATAGGTAAGCCGATCACCCCGCATACCGGGCGGACGAAACTGCGACATGACCCCGGCAAGGCGCTCGGCCCAGTCGCTGGGACGAAACCGTTGGCCGGTTTCGGTAATGCCAAAAATAATTAGCTGCTGCACGATTCTGACAAAAGATTATTTACCCCATCATTGTACCGCTTTAAGCAGGTTGCCGCAGCGCACACCGGCCGCTCAGAGGCGGCCGTAAACACCACGCATCAGGGCGCGAAAATTGTTTATGATAGACAGCTTAAATCCGTACTCTCATCAAGGTTCACGATGTCCAACGTAACGTCCAATGCAACGACGCAAGCCGGCCCTTTACGCCACTTCCTGCAGTTCAAAGACTTCACGCCCGACGAAATCGAATACGTGCTCGACCGCGCTCGCCTTATAAAAGATAAATTCAAGCGTTATCAGCCGCATCACACCTTGCACGACCGCACGTTGGCGATGGTTTTCGAGAAAGCCAGCACCCGCACACGCGTTTCGTTTGAAGCCGGCATGTACCAGCTCGGCGGCTCAGTCATTCACCTCACCACAGGCGACTCGCAACTGGGTCGCTCCGAGCCCATCGAAGACACCGCCCGCGTTGTCTCTCGCATGGTCGACGTGGTCATGATTCGCACCTTCGAACAAACCCGTATCGAACGCTTTGCCGCACATTCGCGGGTGCCGGTCATCAACGGCCTGACCAACGAATTTCACCCCTGCCAGATTCTGGCCGACATCCTCACCTTTATCGAACACCTGGGCCCCATACGCGGTAAAACTGTCGCCTGGATCGGCGATGCCAACAACATGTCGTATACATGGCTGCAAGCGGCAGAACTGCTCGGGTTCACCCTGCATGTTTCAACGCCCAAGGGTTACGAGCTCGAGCCAAAACGTATTGGCAGCCCGCCCGCGCATACCTTAAAGGTCTTTAGCGACCCCATCGATGCCTGCCGGGGGGCACACCTTGTCACCACCGATGTCTGGACAAGCATGGGCTATGAAGACGAAAACGATGTACGTCGCAAAGCATTTGCCGATTGGTGTGTCGACACCGACATGATGTCGGTGGCGGACCCCAAGGCTATTTTCATGCATTGCCTGCCCGCTCACCGGGGCGAAGAAGTCACCGCCGAAGTCATCGACGGCCCGCAAAGCGTTGTCTGGGATGAAGCCGAAAACCGCATGCATGTACAAAAAGCGCTCATGGAGTTTTTGCTGTTGGGCAAGGTCGCCTGAACCCAACCCAAAATCAAGGCTCGCAAAAAAGCCCGGGGTGTTAACACCCCGGGCTTTTTTACGACGATATCAGTTTAGTAAAACGATACTTCCGGGGCGAAGCCCGGCGATACCCTTATTTTTTTGTTGCGTCTTGCAAAACAGGGACGCCATCGCCTTTCGAGGACGACAACAACCCGACCTGCGTATACGTGCGCAACTTGTCGCGCGTATCGACGATATCGAGGTTACGCATGGTGAGCTGACCAATGCGATCACGCGGGGAGAATACGGATTCGCCTTTTTCCATGGTGAGACGTTCGGGGTGATACGTCAGATTGGGCGACGTTGTGTTCAGAATGGAATAATCGTTACCCCGGCGCAGCTCAAGCGTGACCTCGCCTGTCACTGCTGCGGCAACCCAGCGCTGGGCGGCTTCGCGCAGCATAATGGCTTGCGGGTCGAACCAGCGGCCCTGATACAACAGGCGCCCCAATTTGCGACCGTTTTCACGGTATTGCTCGATGGTGTCTTCGTTGTGAATACCCGTGACCAGGCGCTCGTAGGCAATGAACAACAGAGCCAGACCCGGCGCCTCGTAGATCCCGCGGCTCTTGGCTTCGATAATTCGGTTTTCGATCTGGTCGCTCATGCCCAGGCCATGACGGCCGCCAATCGCGTTAGCTTCCATCAGCAGTTCGACCGTGTTGCCAAAGGTTTTGCCATTAAGCGCAACAGGCTGACCTTCTTCAAAGCGCACCGTCACTTCTTCGGCCTTGACCTGGACGTCGTCGCGCCAGAACGCCACACCCATGATGGGTTGAACGATCTTGATACCCGAATTCAGGTGCTCGAGGTCTTTGGCTTCGTGAGTAGCGCCCAACATGTTGGAATCGGTGGAATACGCTTTCTCGGCTGACATTTTGTAGTCGAAGCCATGCTGACGCATGTACTCGGACATTTCGGCACGACCGCCCAGCTCGTCGATGAACATCTGGTCGAGCCAGGGCTTGTAAATTTTGAGCTCGGGGTTGGTCAACAGGCCGTAGCGATAAAAGCGCTCGATGTCGTTACCCTTGTAGGTACTGCCATCACCCCAGATATTGACGTCATCTTCTTTCATGGCTGCAACCAGCATAGTGCCAGTAACCGCACGACCAATAGGCGTCGTATTGAAATACGTAACACCCGCTGTCGTTACGTGAAAGGCGCCGCTTTGCAAGGCGGCAATGCCTTCGGCCACCAGTTGCGGACGGCAATCGATCAGGCGCGCTTTCTCGGCGCCGTATTCAAGCGCGCGCTTGGGAATGGCATCGTAATCAGGCTCGTCGGGCTGACCCAGATTGGCCGTATACGCATAGGGGATTGCGCCTTTTTCACGCATCCACAACAGTGCAGCGCTGGTGTCCAGGCCACCCGAAAAAGCAATGCCGACCTTCTGGCCGACCGGAACGTTTTGAAGAATTGTGGTCATTGAATGGTTGCCCGAAACAAAGCTGTAAAAGGTGAAATTCTACACTGTATACCCATGACGCTACAGCAAAGGCGACATCCCCATGGGCGCAAGGTCGTCAGGCTGATCAACATCGCGCAAGACGCCGGCATGATCGACGGCCACCAGCACACGGGCAGGCAAATTAGCCTTGATGACCCGGCGGGCGCCCTCGTCGCCCTGCACCGCCTGCAAAGCGAAACGCCAGGACGCCCCCCACAATACCGGGTTGCCCGGCTGACCTTCGAAAACAGGCTGAAAAAACTGCGTCGCGGCCAACGACGGGTCTAGCCCGGCAGCTGCATCGTAAGCTTTAACCAGCGCGTTGATGACCCCGGTATCGACCTGCGGCATATCGCCCAGCATGATCAGTATGGGCGAATCGAGAGGCGTCATGTGGGCGGCCACCCTGACGGAAGCAGCCAGCCCTTCGGAAAAATGCGGGTTATCGGCAAAATCGACAGGCAAGCCGACCAGGGCCTGGCGTACGACATCGGACTGATGCCCCAGGACAACAACCACACGATGACACAACGAAGCCAAGGCCTGATTAACGATGTGCCGCAGCATGGGCTGCCCCTGGTACGGTAACAACAGCTTATTGCTTGCGCCCATACGCCGACCTAGGCCGGCGGCAAGAACAACGGCCGTAACCAGAACTTTACCCTGCGAGTCGGGGTGTAGGCTCATTAGCGTGTTGCGACATATCGATGACACGAGCTGCCGAATCGATGACGGCATCGCGTTTAAGTTTAAACACCGCCACCGCCTGCGCCAAGTGCTGCACCTGGGTTTCGAGCGAAGCGGCAGCCGACGCAGCTTCTTGAACCAAAGCGGCATTCTGCTGCGTCACGTCGTCCATTTGCACAACGGCCATATTAATTTGCTCGATACCGCTGGACTGCTCGTTGGAGGCCGAAGAAATTTCGGCCATGATGTCGGTTACACGCTTGACCGAGGTCACGATGTTGTTCATGGTCTCGCCAGCCTTTTTGACCTGCAACGAACCGGCCTGCACTCGGCCTACCGAATCAGTAATAAGGTTCTTGATCTCTTTGGCCGCCTCGGCACTACGCAACGCCAGGCTGCGCACTTCGCCCGCCACCACCGCAAACCCCTTACCCTGCTCGCCCGCACGAGCGGCCTCGACCGCCGCATTCAAAGCCAGAATATTGGTCTGGAACGCAATGCCTTCGATTACGGTCACGATGTCGGAAATCTTGCCGGAGCTGGCCGAGATATCGTCCATGGTCGTCACAACCTGGCCCACCACTTCACCACCTTGCAACGCCACGTCAGACGCGGTACGCGCCAATTGATTGGCCTGGACGGCGTTATCGGCATTTTGCTTGACGGTAGACGCCAGCTGCTCCATGCTGGCGGCCGTTTCTTGCAACGATGCAGCCTGCTGCTCGGTACGACTGCTCAGATCGGTATTGCCACTAGAAATCTGCGCCGCACCCACACTGATTTCTTCGACGCTCTGGCGAACCGCCAACACCGTGCTACTCAGGGCATTTTGCATCTGCTTCAGGCTGTCGAACAGCGCATGTACCTCGCTTTTGGAACGTGCTGGCACAGGCGGCAATTCGGCGCTTAGGTCGCCCTGCCCCACCCGCTGCATGGCGACAATCATTTGACGTACAGGGCGCAAGGTGACCGCGGCGCGCCAACCCACCAGCAACGCAATCAACAGCGCTCCAACCAGCATAATGACCATCTGCAATTTCAGGTCTTCGCGGCTGGCGGCCATAAATAGTTCGCTTTCGCCCTTGGCAAACAACAACCAGTTCCAGTTCTCGACCGATTGCCATGCCATCAGCGCTTCGCCACCATCCATTTGCAGGGCAACGCGTGAAAAGCCTTGAGGCTGGGCGAAATACTTGTTGAGTTCGACCTCGTCGTCGGCTGGATAGCGCGATGCCAGATCGGCACCGGCCATTGCCCCGCCCCCGGCCACATAGTGCCACTTGCCACCGTCACCCGACTTTTCAAGGATGGCAACCGAACCGAAATCTGCCACTTTTTGCGTGGCCACCCAGGCCAGCAGATTCTGGACGTCGGCATCGACATTGACACGTACCGTGAGACCACCAAAAACTTTACCGTCGGCAGTTACCAATGAACGGATGGCTATGGCGTACCACTGGCCATTGCGCTGGACCAGACCGGTATAGTCCTGGCCTTCGCTCAGGGTGCGCACCAGAAAATCATCGGCGGGAATAACGCTACCAATACGCGGCTGGCCGTTGTCGTCTTTCAGCAGTGTGGCCGCGCGAGCCCATTTGTCGCCCACTTTTACGATAATGGCCGGGTCAGCCCCTGTCATGCGGTTGATTTCTTCAAGCACCGCCGTATCGCCGTTAACCGTGATACCACCGGCCATGATACGAGGCGCGTAACCGATTTCGCCCGTGAACGCGTCTGAGTCTCCGAGCGTCGGCTCGCCACCCAACGCATCAATAAATGTAGGCATCAGATCAGACGCGCGACGCGAGGCAGAACGGAACACCAGTTGCAAAGACTGATCGACAGCGCTGAGTGCGGATTCCATTTCGCTTTGAACAGCAGCTCGGGCATTGTTCTGACTTTGCCAGCCCACCACCGCAGCCACAATAGCCATGACCGCCAACGTGGACAACAGCGCCGAGAACACAACCCGAAACGCTAAGCTTTGGCGACTGAACCAACCTGTGCCGACATTGACCTTTTTGCTATGCTTTGCCTTGCTGCTTGCCATGATGTTGTTCCGTGCCAGTTAAAGCGACATGATGTTAAAAAGATTGCAGGATAGTAACCGGACGTGACGTTTGATAAACGTCAAATACGAGTAAGAAAACCGTCGTATTCTTTATTTTTCAAGAATTTAAGGGTAAACACTTAGAGCCTGATCGCCCGTGCGCAACGACATAAATACGCGCATACACTTGAATTGCTTCTACCCGTACGCGCCGGTGTGCCCACCCCAAGGACAAATCCATGAAGGTTTCCAACGCGCAACTGTATGGCCAAAATGGCTTGTGGGATATCGAGCTGGCTCATGGGGTCATACAAACCGTGACCCCGGCCAGCCGCGCCAAGCAAGAACCGTTACCCGCCATTGCCGAGCAGCTCGACGCGACTTGTATCGACGCCAAAGGCGCACTGGTTATTCCACCTTACGTCGAGCCGCATATCCATCTTGATGCCACGCAAACGGCAGGCCAGCCCCGATGGAATCAGTCGGGTACGTTATTTGAGGGCATTGCCTGCTGGGCAGAACGCAAAGCGCAGCTCACCATCGACGACGTCAAGCAACGCGCCTGGCACACCCTCAAATGGCAGATCGCAAACGGCATCTTGCATGTCCGAACGCACGTCGACGTCTCCGACCCCACGCTCACTGCCCTTAAGGCCATGCTCGAGGTTCGCAGCGAAATCGCCCCATGGCTCGACCTGCAAATCGTCGCCTTCCCGCAAGAAGGAATATTGTCTTACCCCAATGGTGAGGCGTTGCTCGAGGAGGCCCTGAAATTGGGCGCAGACGTCGTCGGCGCAATCCCCCACTTCGAATTCACACGCGAATATGGTGTCGAGTCCCTGCACAAGGCGGTGGCGCTGGCCTGTCGCTACGACCGGCCGGTCGACGTTCATTGCGACGAAACGGACGACGAGCAGTCGCGGTTTCTTGAAACCCTGGCCATGCTCGCTCATCGTGAAGGTCTGGGGGCCCGCGTCACGGCCAGCCACACCACGGCCATGCACAGCTACAACGGCGCCTACACCTCACGCCTGATGCGTCTGCTAGCCCTGTCAAAAATCAATTTTGTCTCAAACCCGCTGGTAAACATCCATTTGCAAGGCCGATTCGACACCTATCCAAAACGGCGGGGGCTGACGCGCGTCGACGAACTCATGTCCCATGGTCTGAACATGTGCTTCGGGCATGACGACGTGTTCGACCCCTGGTACCCGCTGGGCACGGCCAACTTGCTTCAGGTACTGCACATGGGCATGCATGCCACCCAAATGATGGGGTACGAACAACTTGAACAGGGGCTTGACCTGGTGACGCGTAACGCCGCCATCACGCTGGGCCTTGAAGGCTACGGACTGGCGCCGGGCAACGCCGCAAACCTGGTTATTCTGCCGGCAACCAGCGGATTTGATGCCTTACGAAGACAAGTCCCCGCGCAATATGTCATCCGGCAGGGCAAAGTGATTGCCCACACGCAGCCCAGTCAAACACAGATCTGGCTGGGTACCGCTGAGCCGGTCGATTATGGGCAAATGCGCTAAATGTAAGCAATCCGACCAGGGCTAAACACGCCGACCGTACCGACCAACATTAGACACAACAGCGATCATACGCTTCGCGCACAGCCTCGACGCCATACTGGCGTTCAAGCCGGCGCACAATGAAATGACCGCGCGCCATGTCCTGGAAGTGGCTCATGAACAGCGTATTGATGGCCGCACCGCCGGCTGCGCCAATGGCGGGAATAGCTTGTGCAGCTGCCTTTTCGGTGACCTGAATGCCAAAACGCTTGGCCACCCGAGCAATCAGCTTGACCATCATCGGGGCCCCTTGGTCGGCCAGGCCCTTTTCGGCAATGTACTTACCGGCTTCGGTCACCGACTGAGCCAGAGCGGCGCGTACCGCAAAATAGCCGCTTTCGGCGCTGTCGTCGGCGGCCGTCCTGCCCCCCAGAGCAAATACCTCGATACAGGCGCGACGCGTGTCTTCGTGAGAAATGGATTCGCCGTGACCACGCGCGATGTCAGCCACAGAGCGCAGCATAATCGTAGTGGATACGGGCAGCTCGATGGCAATGGCGCCTAAACCAAAAAAGCCCCCAACCCCGCCGGATACCGCTACCCCGACCTTATGCCAACGGTTCGAGGGGTTGCGGCCAGGCTGGTCTCTCAAGGTGTACAGCGCCGCATTGGCCGCCTGCGTCAGCGCCTTCTGGGTCACATCACCGATCTGGCGCGACCACGATGCCGGCAAACGGGCCAAGCCTTTTTCTATCGGCATGCCGATAACCCCCGTAATGCGGGAGGCTAAACCGGGGTGTTCAAGCAAGTTTTTGGCCTGTTGCAAATCGGCCAGATCGTCTGGAGCAAACATAGAAGCCAAGTTTTGATGCATAAAAGCATAGCTTAGCGTGTTGCCCCGTAAAAAGCACCGATGCTACCCTGCAGGCAATACATACTTACAGCGCAACAACACGATTGCGACCCTGGCGCTTGGCTTCGTAAAGGGCCTCGTCTGCACGCTGAAACAGCATTGCCGCCTCTGCAGGGTCTTGCAACACCATGGCGGTACAACCTAAGCTGATACTGACATGAGGCGCGACGGGCGAGAACTCGTGCGGCAAAGCCAGCTTGCGTACGGCATCGCATAATCGCTGAGCTACAGCACGGGCCTGGCCAAGATCGGTTTCCGGCAAAATGGCCGCGAACTCTTCGCCCCCGTATCGGGCCAATAAATCGCCAGGGCGGTTCACGGCCTTGCGCAGCGCTGTCGCTACCTTGATAAGACACTCATCGCCGCGGCCGTGGCCGTAGTTGTCGTTGTACGGCTTGAAGAAGTCAATATCAATCATCACAAGGGCCATGGGCAAGCCATTACGACTTAACCGGCTGGCTTCGCGCGCCAATGTCAGGTCGAAACTGCGGCGGTTGGCAATTTGGGTAAGCCCGTCGATATGCGACATTTCCTCGAGCATGTCAGCCTTGGCCTTGAGCCGCACCTGATTGCGGATACGCGCCCGCACAATAGGCAGATGGAATGGCTTGGTAATGTAGTCGACAGCCCCCAAATTGAGCCCTTGCTCTTCCTCGACGGCCTCTGTCAGGGCGCTGACAAAGATAATCGGAATCGACTGGGTCGCCGGATTATTCTTCAGGGCACGACACACCGCGTAACCGTCCATACCGGGCATCATGATGTCCAGCAGGATCAAGTCGGGCGGGTGATCGCCCTGCGCAATGGCCAGTGCCTTCTCACCTTTACCCGCAACCTGAATAACATAATCGTCTTTCAAATAGTTGGCGAGCATTTTGACGTTAGCGGGCACGTCGTCGACGATCAGCAAGGTCTTGCGCTCGTCGCCGGGCGTACTCATCGCCACGGCGAGCTCGGCCGGCCGTTCGGACATGGCCTCAAGCCAAGCCGCCAGCACCTCGCTCAAGGTCTGGACATCAAACGGCTTGCCTAAATGAGCGTCCATACCTGCAGCCAGCGCTCGATCAAGGTCTTCCACCAGACCCGCCGCCGTCATGGCGATAATGGGTACGGCTTCGTCCAGGTTTCTGATCTGCCGCGCCGCCTCGTAGCCGTCCATAACCGGCATTTGGATGTCCATCAGAACCGCATCGAATTGACCTTCTTTAAAGCACTCGACAGCTTCGACGCCATTTGCCGCCGAGACGGCTTGCAACCCCAGCCGTGCAAGCTGCGACATCGTGACCTCGCGGTTAATCTCGTTATCGTCCACAACCAAGACCCGCTGTCCGGCAAACCGGCCCGCCACAACCGCAGACGTCTCGTCCAGACCCGATCGACGCAATTGCTCGAACATATCGCGCAGTCGTGCGCGCAGAACCGGCTTGGGCAATACAGGAAAGTCATCTTCGGGCAACATACTGGCTTGAGCAATGGCCTCGGTGCCCGCAAGCACAAACCAGGGCTCAGTCTTGTTTCGGGCGCGGTACAAATGACGCAAACGGCGTAAAGTGTTCAGTCCGGTTAGCGGTGCCAACGACCAGTCGACAATCACAATATCGAAAATGCCGCCGGTCTCGAGACGAGCCGCAATCAGCTCAATTGCCTGCTCACCGCTTTCGACTGTGTCGACAACGGCGCCCCATGCCGCCAACAGCTCTGTTAACGCCTCTTGTGCCCGCGCATCATCCTCAACCACGAGCACATGACACGGCTCAGATCCGCAGGGCGGTTGGTCGGGCACAGCTTGTATTGCCGGATCCAGTGAAAAAGCCAGCTCGAAACTGAATTGCGACCCCTCGTTCAAGCGGCTTCGGGCATTGATGCCGCCACCCCCCATCAACTGCACCAAAGCTTGACTGACCGGCAGCCCCAGCCCCGCTCCGCTGTACCGCCGCGTATTAGACGAATCTAATTGCGAAAAAGGCTTGAATAAATAAGGCAACTGGTCATTTTCGATACCCGGGCCGCTGTCTGAAACGTCGAATCGAAGCCAGGCCTGTCTGCCCTCGCGCCGAACCAAGCTTACGCCGGCCGCGACATAACCTTGTTCGGTAAACTTGACGGCATTACCCACCAGCTTCATCAGCACTTGGGCCAGCCGCAACGGATCACCCGTCAGCCCGGCCGGAATGTCCGGGTCGACACGCAGCACCAATTCGAGGCGTTTGTCGGATGCCGGGCGCGCAAACATCGCGGCGAGTTGCTCGAAGACATCATCTACCTGAAACGGCTGCAGCTTGATCTGCAAATCGCGGCTATCCAGCTGCGAGTAATCAAGAATGTCGTCAACCATCAGCAGTAACGCGCGCGCCGCCTGCCTGACCTGCTCGGTGCGCCGATGCTGCAACGGTGACTGCGATTCGCCCAATTGCAGGTCAGCCATACCGATAATGGCGTTCAAGGGGGTACGAAGTTCGTGGCTCATGTTGGCTAGAAAAGCCGATTTTGCGCGGTTCGCAGCATCTGCCTGCACCTTGGCATCTCGCAACTCAAGATTCTGATGCGCTTGATGACCCATCAACCGGTTAAAGGCGTGCACCAGTTGCCCCACTTCATCAGGCTTGGCGACCTCGAGCGTCGTCGAGTCGCGCGTGCCTTCAATCATGGCCTGAACATCAGTTGCCGCGATTTCGAGGGGCCGAAGCTGACGACGGATATACACGGCCACGCACGCACCCGCCCCTATCGTCAGCAAGCCGGTAAGTAACGCCAGCTTAAGCAATAAAGCATGCACCGGCGCCAGGGCTAGGTCGGTAGGCAAGGTATGCACGACCAACCAGTCCATCATCTTGAGTGGCCGCGCTGAATAAATGACACGTTCTCCAAGCGGCGACCGAGCCACGCCCTGCAAATGCCCCGCCATTATCTGCGAAACCAATCCATTATCATGCAACGCATCCAGAGGCTGCAGGGCCAGTTCAGCAAGGGTTGACGCCACAACCACCTTGCGCTCAAGGTCTAGTACAAACAACTGACCGCCATGGCTCAGTTGTTTGGTTGACACCTGGGTCAACAGATTGTCTCTGGTCAGCCGGGTCACGCCAAAAACCATACCCAACAAACTGCGGTCGCCCGACAAAATGGGCACGGCAATGACAAATACCGGCTCGGCAGTCGCCCCACCAATAACCGGTGGCGATATCACCGGCACCTTATCGCGTAGCACTCGCTGGAAATGCGCCCGGCCCGACAGGTCCCGGCCGACCCGGCCGGGCCGCGTGGGAGAATCGATAAGGACCACCCCGTTCTCATCGGTGATGACAAGCCCGTTATTAAACGCTGAGCGCAACATCACTCGACTATCGAGCGCCGTGCGCAATTCGGACACGTCACGCAAGGCATTTCCGTCGTGCAGTAACTGCGAAAACACAACAAGCGCCTCTCGGCGGTCAGCCAGCCCTTGGTCGATACGCTCAGCCACAAGATCCGTCGTGGACTCTTCATGAACCAATAACTGTGCCCGATTATCTTGGTAAACGAAATAACCGACCGACAACAGCGAACAGAGCGCGGTGATGCCAATGACCCACAGCATGGCCAACGTCAGCCGCCGCACCAGCGAGGACCTGACTCGAAAAGCCGACATGGCGCTACCCTGCTCCCAGCTCGCGACGCAAGGCCGCCAACGCTTCGGCCGCCGCATCAAAATCCAGCCCGTCAAGTGCCGACTCAAGTGGCGGCCAGAAGGTTTGCCTCAACGTCGTTGGCAAACATGCGGCAATATCAGCCAACGTTTCCTCACTGATAAACTGGCTTGACGCAATCGCGGCCGACAAAGCCTGCAACCTGAACATAAGCGGCCGCGTGTCTATTGGCCCGGTATTGAGCTGCTGCCACTCAGCGGGCTCTGCTGGGTCTGAGAGATACGCGGCTATTTGGTCCGACAACTGCAACCGCAAGGTTTCGAAAGAATCGATCAGCGTCGGCGCAGGCACCTTGCGCTGTTTCAGGTGCCGGTCGATATCGCCGGCCAGTACGGCCAGCTCTTCCAGGGCAAGATTGCCCGCCACACCTTTTAAACTATGCACCAGGCTTTGCGCAACGACAAATTCCGCGGCGGTGCTTTTGGCGTCCAACCCAAGCAAGATTGTGACCAGCCGACCGTAATGTCGGTCGAGTTGCTCTGAAAACTGGGCGAGCAATTTACGATACAGCGTCGCGTTCCCCATCAGACGATCAATCGCGGCCTGGACATGCAGGTAATCGGTATGATCATCGCGCGGCGGCGATACTGCCGCCATCTGGCCTGAACCCCCGAAGTCGATCGCCCCGTGTCCCAACCAGCGAGCCAGCGTGTCATATAAATCGGCCGACTCAACAGGCTTGACCAAATACGCGTCAAAGCCCGCTGCCACGCTGCGGACACGATCGTTTTGCGTTGTAGCCGCCGTCAGCGCAATCACCGGCACACTCAGGCCTCGCGCGCGCATACTGCGCGCAACCGCAAAGCCGTCGATATACGGTAAACCAATATCCAAAATAACTGCATCGAAGACCTGAGTGTCGATCAGCTTCAACGCCTCGGGCCCGCTAGCGGCACACACGACGGACAACCCAAACTGAACCAGCTGTGCAGACTCGATTTCCTGACTGATCGGGTCATCCTCGATGAGCAGTACCCGCCCCGCCAGCGCACGTACTGTCAACTGACCAAAAGTTGTGTCGATAGGTTCGGGCAACGGCAACTGACCGCGTCGCAACGGCAACACAAAGCTGAAGGTTGCACCCTCACCCGGACGACTGTCGATATGAATGTTGTCCCCGCCCATGGCACTTACCAGGCGCTGACAAATGGCCAAACCAAGCCCAGACCCGCCATAGTCCCGACTGATGGTGCTGTCAGCCTGAATAAAAGCCTTGAACAAGCGGTCGTGCTGACCACCGGCAACGCCTATCCCCGTATCCGACACCGAGAACTTCAACCACTCGGTATCATCCTGCCGGCGCACGACATCGACATGCAATTCAACGCCCCCGCGTGCCGTGAACTTCAGCGCATTGCTCAGCAAATTCTGCAACACCTGACGCAGGCGCAATTCATCGCCTTCGTAAACGTTCAGGGTGACCTCATCGGCAAACACCCTAAGGTCAAGCCCCTTGTCGTCGGCAAGGGGCTGGAACAAGCTCACGACCGCATTGACGACGTTTGCGGGTGAAAACGGGCGCGACGCAATATCCAGTTTTTGGGCGTCTATTTTTGACATGTCGAGCACGTTGTTAAGCAACGTCAACAAATGCCTGGACGACTGGTTAATCTGGCGCAATGTCTGGTGAAGAGTCGTGACCTCGGTGGCCTGCAGGCCCATCTGACTTAAACCGATCAACCCAGACAGTGGTGTGCGTATTTCGTGGCTGAGGTGTGCCAGGAAGACCGATTTCGCCTGGTTCGCCATCTCGGCCTCTTGCCTGGCCAGCTCGACCGCATGCTGCGCCTCGATGGTGCTGTCTATGGGCACGTGTGTGCCCAACATGATCAGGGGTCGCTGTTCATTGTCGTAAGCCGTGACCTTGCCGCGCGACTCAAGCCAGGTCCAGCCGCCCTCTGCGTTTCTAAGTCGAAACCCGACCTGAAAACTTTGATTGACATGTTTTAGCGGCCCCACACGTGAAAAGGCCTCGGGCGCGTCATCGGGATGCATGAGCGACCTGAACACCTCGAGGGTCATGGGAAACGACTGCGGCGCGTAACCCAGCTGACTATAAGCCTCATCAGACCAATTGACCTCGTTCGTGTGAAGGTCCCATCGCCACAGACCCGTATTCGAGGCTTCCATGGTCAACAGAAAACTGGCCTGCATTTCGGCCAGTGTGGCCTCTTGCTGCTTTCGACTCGTAATATCGAAGATATACCCGTACCATAGCGTTGCGCCGTCGGCGAGCCGCTGCGGCGTAGACTCGCCGCTGACCCAACGCACAGGCTGCCCTGGGCAACAAACGCGATACTCGGCCCGCCATAGTTCAAGCGTGCGTGCCGACGCCAGAATGCTTTCGCGAACCCGCGGTAAATCGTCAGGGTGCAGCAGCGCCAGCACTTTACTTGCATCGGCCACCACTTCTTCAGGGCTGACACCGTAAATGTCACGCATCCCCCTGCTGGCATAAGGAAACGCCATACGTCCATCGGGATACATGACGAACTCATACAAGACCCCGGGCACATGATCGGCCAAACGGTTCAACGGCATTAAAAACCCTGCTTATAGGTAGAGATATAAGCGGATTCTATTACACGGCACCAGAATGAGCCGTGTGAATTTAGACTTTGAAGGCGTCGATTGCGCGCAACCGGGTGGCTTTAAGGTCAACCATCATGTCGACGTAGCCCCGGGCTCGGCGGGCAATTGGCGACGGATCGTGGATTTCGCGCGCGGGCAAGTCGGCCAGTTCGGGCAACCAATGCCTGATAAACCGACCATCCGGATCGAATTTCTCAGACTGACTCAGTGGATTGAACACCCTAAAGTAAGGCGCAGCATCTGCCCCCGTCGACGCACTCCATTGCCACCCCCCATTGTTGGAGGCAAAGTCCCCGTCGATTAGATGGCGCATAAAAAAAGCCTCGCCCTGCCGCCAGTCAATCAGCAGATTTTTCGTTAGAAACATCGCAACGATCATGCGCAGGCGATTGTGCATCCAGCCAGTAGCCAATAACTGGCGCATCGCGGCATCGATAATAGGCACGCCGGTACGACCTTGAGCCCAACGATCGAACTCATCGGGCGCCTGACGCCAGGCGACCTTGTCGGTTTCGGGACGCATCGGCTTGCACATGGACAATTGCGGATAGGCCTGCATCAGATGCCGGTAAAACTCGCGCCAAAGCAATTCGTTCATCCAGCTCAACGCCCCCCGGACGCCAGAGTCGAGCTCGCCCTGGTTGGCGCGGGCTGCGGCAACGAAACAGGTTCGGGGAGACAGCAGCCCAGCGGCAAGATAGGGCGATAACTTACTGGCCCCCTCGATGGCTGGATAATCGCGCTGGTCGTGGTAGACCGACAGGCTCGATTCGACAAACTTCGCCAGGCGGTCGTACGCCGCATCGGCAGACGCCGGCCAAAGCGTTGCCAGACGATCGCGCATTTGGGTGCTCAAGTCACCGTAACCTGCGCGGTCGATCAACGTTTCGGGCGGCTCGAAGCTCAAAATGGACGCAGGGGCCATCGGCTGACGTCGAGGCGCAGGCAAAACAACCGGCATGGCGGTTCGCAACCGTTCGCGACATGCCTTGGCAAACGGTGTAAACACGCGATAAGGCGCGCCTGCACCCGTCAGCACCGTACCCGGTTTAAGCAAAGTGGCATCATCAAAGCCTTCCATGACAATGCCATGCGCCTGCAAAAGACGATAGGTTGCCCGATCGCGCTGGCGTTCATTAACACCAGATTCGCGATTGCAAAACACATTATGCGCCTGTATTTGTTGACAGAACTCAAGCATCGCCTGCGGGACATCAGCCCATTCTTGAACACATAGCCCCACCAGCGGGACGTTCAGGTCTGCAAGATCGGCATGCAAGGCCTTTAGCGCACGGCGCCAAAAATCCACTTTCACGGGCGCATCGTCGTGCTTGGCCCATTGCGACGGCGAAACCACGTAAACACCTACTGTCGGCCCAGCCGACATCGATGCCGTCAACGCTACATGATCAGCCACGCGAAGGTCCGTTCGGAACCAGCACACCGAAATATTGTCTGACATAAAACACCTGCACGTTCACGGCCAAAATCGGCCGCAATCAAATTACCGGGAAGCAACGATAATGCCACGTAACAACCGCCCAGTGCCGGCCACACAGCAGACAACCGTTACACTAGAGGTTTAGATTTAGATTCAGACATTGTCATGTTTTCCGGGAAGCGACACAAAAAACAGGGCAAGATAACGGGCGCTCCGGCCCGTCTTGGCGCTGTTATTGCTGCGGTGGCAGCCGCATGGTTTGCCTACTCGCAGAACGGTTCCGCCGGTTCGACCGCAACGCCCGATACGCTTGTCTGCACCATCAGCAGCGTTCACGATGGCGACAGCCTGCGAGCCAACTGCCCGGGGCAAAAGAACAGCGTCAAGGTCAGGCTGCACCAAATCGACGCCCCCGAACTTGACCAGAAGCACGGTATTGCATCGCGGGACATGCTGCGCAACCTGTGCCGCCGGGGCGAACCCGTTGAGCTGACGGTGACGGGTACCGACCAGTACGACCGGATGTTGGCCGATGCCCGCTGCGCGGGTAAAGATGTGGCGACAACCATGGTGTCTGAGGGCGCAGCCTGGGTCTATGCGCAATACGTGCGCGACAAAA
Organism: Pusillimonas sp. T2; assembly: GCF_002236805.1. Classification (GTDB taxonomy): domain Bacteria; phylum Pseudomonadota; class Gammaproteobacteria; order Burkholderiales; family Burkholderiaceae_B; genus Neopusillimonas. The sequence goes on from NZ_NIQA01000008.1 coordinate 53,012, forward strand.
CACTGCTCTCGGTTCAGCAACGCGCCCAAACTGCCCGCATCGGGCTCTGGAACGACAGCGCGCCCACCGCGCCCTGGGAGCACCGGCGCGAACAACGCCACCAGTAAAACCAGGTTATTACCCCCCTGCCACCCTTTTGCATCACAAACCCGACTTCGCTTCGGCCCACTTACTGAGGTACCACGCATGACCGCATATTCAATACTTGACCTGGTTCGCATCCGCGAAAACGGCAATGCAAAAATATCGCTGGACAACGCTCGCGACCTGGCTGCTCAGGCCGAAAACTGGGGCTATACCCGGTTCTGGATGGCGGAACACCACAATATGCCCGGCATCGCCAGCGCCGCCACCTCAGTGGCTATTTGTCATGTGGCTGCAGGCACCTCAAAAATTCGTGTCGGTTCGGGCGGCATCATGCTGCCCAATCATTCGCCGTTGGTTGTTGCAGAGCAGTTCGGCACCCTTGACGCTTTGTACCCCGGGCGCATTGACCTGGGCCTGGGCCGCGCCCCCGGCACCGACCAACTGACTTTACGCGCATTGCGCCGCCACCCAGGCAGCGCAGACAGCTTCCCACAAGATGTTCTTGAGCTGCAGGCCCTGCTGGGGCCAATCGAACCAGGCCAGCGCATCCGCGCCATTCCGGGCGCCGACAGCAATGTCCCGCTTTACATTCTGGGCTCCAGCACGTTTGGGGCGGCACTGGCCGGCCAGTTCGGCCTACCTTATGCGTTTGCCTCTCACTTCGCCCCCGACTACCTTTACACCGCCCTTGAAACCTACCGCTCCCGTTTTACGCCTTCTGAACAACAGAAGACTCCCTACGCCATAGTCGGCGTCAATATTATTGTGGCCGACACCGACCACGAAGCGCAGCGACTGGCCACTACGCAGCAGATGTCGATTACCCACCTGTTGCGAGGCGATCGCGGGCTCAGCAAAGCGCCCATCGACGATATCGACGCGTACTGGAGCATCGAAGAAAAGCGGCAGGCACAGCGTATGCTGGCTTGCTCAATTATTGGTTCGCCCGACACCGTCCGCGAAGGCATCAAGACATTGCTGTCGCAAACAAAAGCCGACGAGCTGATCATCGTCTCAGACGTCTACGACCACGAACGCCGGCTTCGTTCCTATCAGCAGATCGCAGAGATCATGACGGCACTAAATGAAACAACACACGCCGCAGCAGGCCAACCCGCGTAGTCATGAGCCCGGAAGACCTTGAAAAGCTGGTGAGTTGGACAATGCCCTTTGGCAAATACAAAGGGCGGATATTGGCCGACTTGCCCGGTCACTACCTGAACTGGTTTGCGCGCGCCGGTTTCCCCCCCGGAGAAATCGGGCGGCTGTTGGCCTTATTACAAGAAATGGACCACAACGGGCTCAAACCCCTGCTGAACCCGCTACGCTCACGCCAGCAAGCCAAGCCTTCGCCCGGGTCTTAAAAAAGAAGCTGCCAGGCGCACGCATTGTCTCTGCGCCTGACAGCCTCACCCCTAAAAACCGATAACGATCAAAGCCCCAGATACGCCTGTCGGACACGGTCGTCTTGAAGCAATGCCTCGCCTGCACCCTCAAGCACCATGGCCCCCGTTTCAAGGACATAAGCCCGATCACACAATTCGAGCGACTCGACAACATTCTGCTCAACCAGCAGCACACTCAGGCCGTTCGCATGCAGACTGCGAACCACATCAAACATCTCTTCGGTCAGCAACGGAGACAGCCCCAACGAGGGCTCATCGAACATAACCAGCATGGGGTTGGCCATAAGCGCACGTCCGATAGCCAGCATCTGCTGCTCGCCACCCGACAACGTACCTGCCTTTTGCGTCTTGCGTTCTGCCAGTCGTGGAAACGTGTTGTAAACACGATCGATATTGTTTTGGCGGTCGGCGCGCGAACGACGCAATGTCGCCCCTAAGCGCAGGTTCTCTTCAACGCTCAAGCTCGGAAAAATCTGACGCCCTTCGGGTACCTGTGCAATACCGAGCTCGCACACCTGCGTACTGTCGAGCCCGAGAATAGGCCGACCTTCGAAATCGACCTGCCCGCCCGTTGCTGGAATCATCCCCGCAATCGCCCGGATCAAGGTTGTTTTACCCGCCCCGTTTGCCCCGACGATAGAAACGATTTCGCCCCGGTTAATATGAAAACTGACGCCTGCCAGAGCCTCGGCCTCGCCGTAACTGACGCGCAAATCGCGAATATCCAGCAGGGGTGCCATGTTAGTGGCCATGCTTTGCTCCCTTCCCCAAATAACTTTCAATGACGCGCGGATCTTGCGTAACGGCGTCAGGCGTGCCCTGCGTGATCAGTTCGCCGTGATGCAGCACAGCCACATGGTCTGCGATCGACATCAAAATACGCATGACATGTTCAACCAGCACAATCGTCAGCCCTTCTTGGTTCAGGGCACGTAAGACAGCGATAATTTCGTCGGCCTCTGTCGGTCGCAACCCAGCCATGACCTCGTCAAGCAGCAAGAGGCGTGGCCGAGTTGCCAATGCCTTGGCCAACTCAAGCATTTTTCGGTCGGGCAACGTTAAATGCATGGCCTTGATGTCTTTCTTAGGCCCCAGCCCCACTTTGTCGAGCGTTGCTGCGGCAAGGTCGCGAGCCTGGCCCATGGTAGGCGTGCGCAACAACGCGCCAACCATGGCGTTTTCGAGTACGGTCATGTCTTGCAATGGCCGCACTACCTGGAACGTCCGTGCCACACCCAAGGCGCAAATATCTTCCGGATCAAGTCCGGTAAGACGCCGCCCATCAAAAAAGACTTCGCCCTCGGTAGGCGCTACCGCGCCGGCAATCATTTGAAAACACGTCGTCTTTCCGGCCCCGTTGGGGCCAATCAGCCCCATGATGCTACCGTGGGGAACGTCGAAACTGACATGGCTGACTGCTGTCAAGCCGGCATAGCGCTTAGTGATATCTTTAACCTGAAGCAATGCTTGTGTCATGACTCAACCTTCTTCAATACCTGTGCCTCGTCATGACGACGCTTGTAGCAACGTTCGATGCGGCGAGCAATCGGTGGCCAGATCCCGTCGGGCAAAAAGATGATGACCGCCAGAATCAACACCCCATAAATCAGAATATTGAGCCCGAACACGCCCATGGACTGAGCCGCATGGTTGGAAAATTCGTTAATGGGAATGACGAAAAAAGCACCGACGATAGGCCCGAACAACGTCCCAATGCCGCCAATGATGGGCGCAATAATGACCTCGATCGAAAACCGCATGCCCATGATGGTGTCTGGAAACAGGCTACCGCTAAGCAAGGCGTAAAACGAACCGCCCACGCTGGTCATGGCGGCACTGATCATGACGGCCAGAATTTTCAGGCTGAAGGCCTTGACCCCTATCGCGCGCGCCGCGTCCTCGTCTTCGCGGATGGCGCGCCAAAAGTACCCCAGGCGGGAGCGTGCCAATAACGCACAGGCCAGAAACGCCAGGCCGGTCAAAACCAAAAAGCAAAAATAGAAAAACGTTGTACCGCCACGCAGATTAAGCAATGGGTTAGTTTCTTCGGGTACAGACAAAAAGTAACCCGCTGAGCCCCCGACAAAAGACCAGTTCTCGAATGTCAGGCGCCCTAGTTCGGCAAAGGCAATGGTCAGCAAAGTGAAATAAATGCCCTTGACCGCAAAACGAAACCCTAACCAAGCGATGCAAGCCCCGACAACAGCGCTGATGCACGCGCCGATGACGATACCAACCCACGGCGACAAGCCAAATGAACCCACCGAAATAGCGCATACGTAGGCCCCCAGGCCAATGTACAGGCCATGCCCCAGCGACAATTGCCCCACATACCCCATCATCAGGTTCCAGGCCTGGCCGAAAAAGGCAAACATCATGACCAACGTCAGTACCGCAATCAAAGAGTCGGACGTGAACGACGGCAGCAAAGCCATGATCACAAAAAAGGCAATGGACAAAGATGTCCAAAGCTTCACCGTTTCTTTATTCATCGTTGCTTCTCCCCGAACAGCCCCTGAGGACGCAGCAACAGGACCAGAATCATCAGCCCGTAAGAAATCATTGATTTCATGGCTGGGTTGATCAGCAGTGCGGCCAGGCTTTCGGAAACGCCGATCAAAATACCGCCGACCAGTGCGCCCATGAGGCTGCCCAAACCGCCCACAATAACGATAATGAACGCCAAAAGCGTGAGCTCGCCCGCCAGATAGGGCTGGGTATCGAATACCGGCGAAATCAGCGTCCCCGCAACCCCGGCACAGGCCACGCCAATGCCGGCAGTAACCGCATACAAACGATTGACACGCAAACCAATAGCGGCCGCACCCACCTGGTTATCAGCCGCAGCCCTGATGGAAGCCCCGGTGGTCGAATAGCGCAAAAACACCAGCAGCAGCACAATCATGACCAAGGCTACCGCTGCGCCGTACACTCGGACCGCATCCAGACGTAAGCCGGCAAATTTGTACGTATCAAAACTGGAAGGGTCGGCAATAGAGCGGGCGTCGGGGCCAAACACCAGCATATGAACGCCGGTGATGACAAGGGCCAACCCGATAAACAAAATGAACTGCGCATGGTGCGGGCGACGGATGAAGCGATTAACCAGCCCGGCCTGCAACACATAGCCAAAACAAAACATGACCACCGCTGAAATGGGCACTGCCATCACCGGCGTAATATCCAGCACCGACCAAATCAGGTAGCCCAGATACATGCCCAGCACCACCAGTTCCCCGTGAGCAAAATTCACGACACGCATCACGCCGAACATGATCGTCAGCCCTAATGCGATGAGCGCATAGATAATGCCGATGAGAACGCCGCCTGCAACCACATTGGCGTATAAAGAAAGCATAAAAAAACCTTAAGGATTGATCATCAAACCCATAGTCACGACGGGCCCGGGGTATTAGGCCGGGCCCGCCATGCGAACCGTACCGACCCGATCAACGATCGTCGAAGGGGCGCATCGGGTAAATCGGCTCGGCAACCGCCAGGTCTTTAGGCCCGACCACTGTTGGTGTGCCCCGCTTGTTTTGCAACAGGGCCACACCAATATTCGGGTTCTGACCCTTTTCGTTGAACTGGATGGGGCCGCCGAACATGACGTGATCGGTGATATTGGTGGCTTTTAGCGCCGCATGAATGGCCGCGGGATCGCTTGACTTGGCGCGGCTTAACGCATTGGCCACGATTTCAACCGCCTCGTACGAGAACCCGACATTCAGCTCGAACCGACTGCCCTTGACCTGACGCTCAAACCGCTCGGCCAGCGCGACAGCACGAGGATTCTTGACGTTCAACCAAGGCACACACACCATGTAATCGTCACCATACTTGCCCAGCGCGTCGGTAAACGATTTCTCGTAAGGCCCTGGGCTGCCCGGACCAATAATGGCCATGGGGTTGTAATCTTGCTTGACCATTTCGCGCACAATCATGATGGCGTCGTTGACACGGGTGATAGGCAACAACAGCTCAGCGCCAGTGGCCTTGGCCTTGGCCACCTCGACCGACAGGTCTTTGGCCCGAACGTCGTAGCCGATGGTGTCCAGAATTTCAATCGGCATGTTCGTACGTGCCCATTCGGCCTGCATGGCTTTAAGTGCCGACTGGCCAAAGGTGTCGTTGACGTACAAAACCACCGCATTCTTGGGCGGCTTGCCGGTCGACGCGGTCAGCTCGCGGATACGCTCGACCGCATTGGAAACCAGCTGTGTAGCCGGGGTGAAATTACGGAAAATCTGGGTGAAGCCTTGCTCGGTAATTTGAGGAGCAGAGGCCACATTGATGACCAGCGGCACTTTAGCTGCTTCAACAGCCTGCGCGGCCGAAATCGTGGCGGCCGCATCCCAGGCTCCAATCAGCACGGTGCATCCGTCACGAATCAGCTTCTCGGCCGCCACACGGCCGTTTTCAGGCTTTGACTCGGTGTCGGCATAAATAAACTCCATCGGCGGGCCGTTACGCTCTTTATTAATTTGGTCGCCGAATTCAACGCCACGACGCGATGCCTGCCCCGGAAACGCATATACGCCGCTGGTAGGCAAAATGACCCCAACTTTGGTCGGGGCGTTTGCCCAACTGAACCGCATGGGCATAGCACCCAAACCAACCGCAACACCGGCCGACTTGATCAAGGACCGGCGTGAAATTTTCATGTTCATACATTGCTCCCGTGGTGGATAAATTTGAACCGCTAAAATTTTGTTGATAGATCAACTTGTTTTATAAGTGAAACGGCAATTTAATTATGGAATTGTGGGATGATATTATCCGAGTTGCCTGATCAACTCTACCGGGGGAAACCCTAGAAATGTCCGTAACACCCAGCTCAACGCCTGCCGCAAGCCAACCCACAACCCTGACCGACCGCGAAATACGTAAGGTCGTGGCCGGACTCATGGTCGCCATCATTCTGGGGGGGCTGGAGCAAACCATTGTCGCCGTCGCCCTGCCCCGCATGGCGGCCGACTTGCAAGGTGTTCAGTGGCTGGCCTGGGTCGTCTCGGCATACCTGATCGCCGTCGCTGTCTCGACCCCTATCTATGGCAAACTGGGTGACCTTTACGGCCGACGTGCCATGCTTTCCAGCGCCATCATTATCTTTCTGGGCGCATCGGTTCTATGCGCAATGGCCAGCTCCATGCCCATGATGATAGGCGCTCGCATCCTCCAAGGCATCGGCGGCGGCGGACTGCTGTCGGTCTCGCAAGCCATCATCGCCGACATTGTCTCGCCGCGCGAGCGCGGCCGGTATCAGGGCTACATCAGTGTCAGCTTTGCCATTGCCAGCGTGGCCGGGCCGATTGCGGGCGGACTGCTCACCGAGTACCTGTCATGGCACTGGATTTTCTGGGTCAACCTGCCTATTGGCCTGGCGGCCTACATGATTTCTCAACGCACCCTGGTGCGCCTGTCTCGACCCAGCATCAAGCGCTCCGTCGATGTGGGTGGTGCGTTATTGCTGACGGCTGGGCTGACCACACTCCTGATCGCTATCAGTCGGGTCGGCCACGGCACTCACATACTCGACAGCTACAACGTAACGCTGGCTGCGATAGCCGTCGTATTCATGGCAGCGTTTGTCTGGCAAGAAAAGCGCGCTGCCGAGCCGATCATCCCCCTCGTACTATTGGCTAACCCCATCGTCGCGGCGTCATGCGTCTTGCTGTTTATTGCGTTTATCGAACTCATTGCGCTGACCATCCTGATACCCCTGCGTTTGCAGATGCTCACTGCCGCAGGCGCAGACCGTGCCGCCCTGCAACTTGTCCCTTTGTCTGTCGCGATTCCGGCGGGCGCCTATATTGGCGGCACTTTGATGGCGCGGTTGGGACAATACCGAAATATCCAGCTTGTCGGCGCCTCGATGGTGCCTGTTAGCATGGCGCTTACTGCGTACACTGACCCCACCGCAACCGGCTGGGTGATTCTGTTCACTACCTTGGCCGGCATCGGCATCGGTCTGCAATTGCCCACTTCGACGGTTGCTGCGCAAAATGCCGTAGCCCAGCGTCATATCGGCGTGACCACCGGTCTTGCCTCTTTCAGTCGCTCGGTGGGTGCTGCGGTAGGTATCGCCATTCTGACCGCCGCCTTGTTCGCTCTGCTTCAGTCTTATATGCCCGCTACCCTGACCGAACTCTCGAGTGCGGAAACCGTACGACAAATGATTGAAGGGCAACTCCCCCCACTCAGCGATGCCGCACGCGCCGTATTGATGAGCTCGGGCGAAAAGGCTTTTCGTCACACCTTTCTGATCAGCGCCCTGATTGCCGCGATCTCAGTCATCCTCTGTTTGCGCATCCCTGAACGCGCACTCAGCGAAAAGCGCCCCTCGGCCTGACCCAGGTTACCGTCGCCTTCGCGCATAAAAAAAGCCCCGCTGCTTGGCGGGGCTTTTTTACTTACTGGCTTTCGAGGAAACTTTTCAGCTTGTCAGCACGGCTGGGGTGACGCAACTTGCGCAGGGCCTTGGCTTCAATCTGACGAATACGCTCACGCGTGACATCGAACTGTTTGCCCACCTCTTCAAGGGTTTGATCGGTGCTCATTTCGATACCGAAACGCATGCGCAGGACCTTGGCTTCGCGCGGTGTCAGGGAATCGAGGACCTCTTTGACCACGTCGCGCATCGAACCCTGCAACGCCGACTCGGATGGTGACAAGTTAGCCAAGTCTTCGATGAAATCACCCAAGTGAGAATCGTCATCGTCACCGATAGGCGTTTCCATGGAAATCGGCTCTTTGGCGATTTTCAGGATCTTGCGCACCTTATCTTCAGGCATATCCATTTTTTGCGCTAACGTTGCCGGATCGGGCTCGGCACCCGTTTCCTGAAGAATTTGGCGGTTGATCCGGTTCATTTTGTTGATGGTTTCAATCATGTGAACCGGAATACGAATGGTGCGGGCCTGGTCGGCAATAGAACGCGTAATGGCCTGACGAATCCACCACGTGGCATACGTTGAAAACTTGTAGCCACGACGGTACTCGAACTTATCGACGGCCTTCATCAGGCCAATATTGCCTTCCTGGATAAGATCAAGGAACTGCAAACCGCGGTTGGTGTATTTTTTGGCGATAGAAATAACCAGACGCAGGTTGGCCTCGGTCATTTCGCGCTTGGCCTTGCGTGCCTTAGCTTCGCCCGTTGCCATGCGCTTGTTGACATCTTTAAGGTCTTTAAGCGGCAAAACAACGCTGGACTGCAAATCGATGAGCTTTTGCTGAGTTTCTTGCACCGCAGGCACGTGACGCTCGAGCGTTTCGGAATACTCGTGCCCAGCGGCGACTTCACCCAGTACCCATTCGAGGTTGGTTTCGTTACCTGGGAACACTTTAATGAAATAGGCGCGCGGCATACCGGCGCGCTCGACGCAGATCGACAGGATTTCGCGTTCGAGCTTACGCACCTGAGCAACCTGATCGCGCAGAGTGTCGGCCAGTTTTTCGACCATTTTTGCCGTAAAGCGAATGCCCATCAGCTCAGTCAGAATAGCTTCTTGCGCTTCTTTGTAGCTTTCGGCGTGGTAGCCCTCGGATTCGAAGGCGCGGCGCATTTTTTCGAACCATTGTGCGACCGCATCGAATTTCTTCATTGACTTGGTGCGAAGGTGCTCGAGCTGTTTGCTGCTCATGCCGCCGGCCGGACCGTCGTCTTCATCGGAGTCAACCGATACACCGGCGCCAGCATACTCCTCGCCCTCTTCATCGATCAGACCGTCGACAACTTCGTCGATTTGAGCCTGGCCGTCGCGCACGCGCTGCACGTGGTTGAGGATTTCGTTGACGGTGGTGGGACACGCCGCAATGGCCATGACCATGTGTTTGAGGCCATCTTCGATACGCTTGGCGATCTCGATTTCGCCTTCACGTGTCAGGAGCTCGACGGTTCCCATTTCGCGCATGTACATACGCACCGGGTCGGTGGTACGACCAAAATCGGAATCAACCGTCGTCAGGGCAGCTTCGGCTTCGTCTTCGACATCGTCATCGCTGGAAGCGACCGGTGCGTTGTCGTTGAGCAGCAGTGATTCGGCGTCAGGCGCCTGGTCGTAGACCGAAATGCCCATGTCGCTGAACGTGCTGATGATACCGTCAATGGCTTCGGCATCGACCAGGTCGTCAGGCAAGTGATCGTTGATCTCGCCGTACGTAAGGTAACCACGCTCTTTACCGAGCTTGATAAGGACCTTGAGGCGATTACGACGGGCTTCCTGTTCTTCGGGGGTCAGCTGGCTGCGTGCAGGCACATCTTTGTCGCCCTTGCCGCGCTTGCCACCGCGCTTGGCAATGGGCTTGAGCTCAGGGATGACCTCGGCTTCGATATCGATGTCGCCATCGTCGAACGGCGAGCTGTCGTTGTTGGCAGCTTTGGCCGGACGACCAGGACGACGCCCGGTAGGGGTACGCGCCTTGCGCTTTTTAGGCTCGGCCGACACTTCGAAATCGTCGTCAATGTCGATGTCTGCCGCTTTGGCCGCTGTTTTGCGGGCTGCGGTTTTTTTGGCCGCCTTCTTGACAGCCCCTGGCGTTACGGCTGTTTTGCTTGCGCTTTTGGTGGCCGCCAACGTTTTGGTTTTGCCGGCAGTTTCCAGCTCTGCCGCTTTAGGGGTCGTATCAGTCGCTTTGGTCATGGTCGCTTCCGTAAGTGCAAAAACCCGCGGGCAAAGGCCGGCGAGTAATGCAAGGGCAAACTAGTGTCTTTACTGCCGTGATGCAGCGTTGTTGACTGCGGGTTGCAGACGCCGGTGCCTTAAGATAAATGCCCTGACCAGCTTATGGGTTACAGGGTGCAATGGCCACCAGCCGCCAACCAGCCTGACAACAAACCGCCCCGCATTTTGCGTGGGCCGCAAGGCTTAGGTTAAAGGACGAACTTTGCTGCTTTGCCGGCGTAAAAACACTCGGCACGCAAAAAACCGCCCCACCCTTTGCCTTGTCTGTATCAAACCAATAAAGACGATATAAAACCTTTTATTTTACAGCAGTTAAGTCTTTTTACACAGTAAATTTTCTGCCTATCAAGCTTGGGTCAACTGCGCCAAGCGGCGCGCCAACAACTGGTAGCGCTCGCGGGCTGAATCATCTTTCAGCCCTGCCGCCACCAGCTGCAATTGCTCGGTCTTGATAACATCGAGTTCAACTTTGTGCATGGCGTCGTGCCACTCCGCTACCGGGTCGGGCAAATCGTCGTGCCCCAACACATCGGTAGTCAAATCTGACAAAACCGCTGCCAGATCAGAATCGGGGTCGGCCGCCTCAAGCAGCGCACCCACATGCCGGGCACCGGTCGCACTGATTAAAGCAATCAGGTCTCTTACAAGACTTAGATGAGGGCCGCGCGCCAAAGTTTCAAGCTGCTGGTCGCCCAGCGTGTCGGCAAGCTCGGGGTGAGCAAGCAACAAGCGCAACAGACGCTTGGCCATCGAGGTAACGCTACGGTTACCCCCTCCGGCAATGCCAGGCCGCTGACGCTTGAGCGGCGAACGGCCCTGCTGCCCGAATGACTGACGCTTTGAGCCGGCAAACGGAGCGCGTTGCGACGGCTTGCCTGCATCGGTCTGCCTTGCGCTACCCGACTGCGCTACCGTAAAGGCCGGTGCGTCATCAAACGCCCAACCCGGCGGCTCGCCGTAGCCGGCAGGCTCGAAATCGGGAACCCAGCCATCCTCGGACAATGGCACAGACCCAAAATCATTGTCACCACCCTGCCTGACGACACCAGAGGGCGCAACGGCAGCCTGAACCCCCGGCTCGACGACATCTGGACGCGCGGCATCAAGCAAGGCCGTTAATTCTTCCGGCGTCATTAATACGCGACGCGCAAACTCACGCTCGATCTGCAAGCGCACAGTAGTACCTGCAGGCAGTTGCCCAAGCAAAGGCTTGGCCTCGTGCACACACGCGGCCCGGCCTTCGGGCTCGGTCATGTTGTGTCGAGACGCCAGCTCGTCGAGCATGAAGCTGGACAAGGCCGGCGCGCTTGCCATCAACTCGCGAAACGCTTCAGCGCCATTGGCACGCACGAACGAGTCGGGGTCGTGATCATCGGGTAAGAACAAGAAACGAATGGAGATGTCGTCGCGCAGCAGCGGCAAACAGTTCTGCAGGGCACGCCATGCAGCACGACGCCCGGCCTTGTCGCCATCAAAGCTGAAAATGACGCGATCACTGGCACGCAACAGCTTTTGCACATGCTGAGGCGTAGTGGATGTACCCAGTGTAGCCACGGCATTTTCGAGCCCCAACTGCGCCAGACCCACGACATCCATATACCCCTCGACCACGAGCACGCAACCCTCTGCCCGAATGCCTGTACGCCCCTCCCACAACCCATAGAGCTCTTGCCCCTTGGAAAAAATGGGCGTGTCGGGCGAGTTGAGGTACTTGGGCTCGCCCTTACCGATGACGCGACCGCCAAAACCGATAAGATTGCCCCGCGCATTACGAATGGGGAACATGACCCTTTCGCGAAAACGATCGTAACGACGGCCGTCTTCGGCCTCGATAACCAAGCCGGCTTCAACCAGCAACGGGTCCTCATAATGGGAAAAGACCTGGGCCAAACCACGCCGATCGGTACCTGACCAGCCCAACCCGAAGCGCGCGGCAATTTCGCCGGTAAGCCCCCGCTTTTTCAGGTAATCGGTGGCTGCAGGCGTGGCTTTAAGCAGCTTCAGATAATGCTGTTGTGCCGTATCAAGCAACTGCTGATGTCGTGAAACCTCTTCTTTGCGACGACGCGACGCGGCTTGCGCCTGAGGTGAGCGCTGGGCTTCAGGCACCACCAGCCCGACGTTTGCCGCCAACGAACGCACGGCTTCAGGGAAGCTGGCCCCGGTATGCTCGATAAGAAAGGAAATGGCTGTGCCGTGCGCGCCGCACCCAAAGCAATGATAAAACTGCTTGGTGGGGCTGACGGTAAAAGATGGGGATTTTTCGTTGTGAAAAGGACAGAGGCCAAGCAAGTTGGCCCCACCTTTACGCAACTGCACATACCGCCCGACAACGTCGACTATATCAACCCGGGCGAGTAAGTCTTGTACAAAAGACTCGGGGATCAATACAGACGGGGAGGCAGTTGCTGGCTGCGAATACGCTTGTAGTGGCGCTTGACAGCGGCGGCGTGCTTACGCTTGCGCTCGGCTGTAGGCTTTTCATAGAATTCGCGCGAACGCAGTTCGGTCAAAAGACCGTTTTTTTCAATAGTGCGCTTGAAGCGACGCAGAGCGGCTTCAAAGGGCTCGTTTTCTTTAAGACGAACGGTAGGCATGTATTTCGGTAGCCTTCTGGTTGGTTAGGTTAAATAAAGTGGGCTAAATCAGCCAAAAAACTGTAATTTTAAGCTGCAACTAATTAAAGCCGTATGGTTAGCCTAAGATTCTAGCATGAATCAGATATTTCTGACACCCTTTCGTACCCAGGCCTCGAGTTGGTGGGGACGCAGGCTGTCGTAGTCTTCGAAAGGTTGGTGAATCCAGGGGTTGGTAGGCAATTTTTCGACGAAGTAGTCGGGGGTTGCCTGGGCGTGGCCCTTCCACCACAACACGGCGCTACGCAATTCGGTAATGGCAGGAAACTGCTGACGAAGATGCTCGCCCACACGAATAAAAGTCATGCCGGTATCGACCATGTCGTCTACCAGCAACACCTTACCATCGAGAGTACCACGCGTAATGGTAATGAACTGGGCGATATCGAGGGAGCCTTGCTGGGTACCTGCGGCTTCGCGATAACTGCTGGTGGCCAGAATACCCAAGGGCACATCGAAAATACGCGACAGAACGTCGCCCACCCGCATGCCCCCACGAGCCAGACAGATGATTTTCTCGAATTCCCAGCCAGACTCGTGGATGCTCAGGGCAAGACGCTCGATAAGCGAATGATACTGATCCCAGGAGATCCAGAGGTCGCGGTCGGTGCTTGGGGGCAAGTTCATGAAGAGTCCTTGGAACAAAGAACGTAATAATAAACCGATCGCGCCGCAACGGAAAGCTGCGGCGCGATGGTAAAAGGTTGAAGAGGTTTGGCGTTAACCTTTGAAGGGATGGCGCAAAACGATAGTTTCGAGGCGATCGGGGCCCGTTGACACCATGTCGATACCGACGTCACAAACCTGAGCGATGCGCTCGAGGTAACGGCGGGCATTGACAGGCAGCTTGTCGTATTCGGTGATGCCCACTGTGGACTCCGTCCAGCCGGGCATTTCCTCGAGGACGGGCTCGGCTTCGGCTGCAGCGTGTGCACCGTAGGGCAGCGCATCGAGGAATTGACCCTTATAACGATACCCTACGCCAATACGAATGGTCTCGATGCCATCGAGCACGTCGAGCTTGGTAATACACAGACCCGAAATGCCGTTAATCATGACCGAGCGCTTCATTGCCGCACCGTCGAACCAGCCGCAACGACGCGGACGGCCAGTGACCGAACCGAACTCTTTACCTACTTTGGCCAGATGCGCACCGGTTTCGTCATGAAGCTCGGTCGGGAACGGGCCAGAACCCACACGTGTGGTGTAGGCTTTGGCAATACCCAAAACATACTGCAAGGCTTGCGGGCCAACGCCCGCACCTGCCGCAGCTGCACCTGAAACGCAATTGCTGCTGGTGACGAACGGATACGTGCCGTGGTCGATATCAAGCAATGCGCCTTGTGCGCCTTCAAACAAAAGACTTTGACCAGCCTTTTGCGCCAAATGCAAATTGTTGGATACGTCGGCAACCATGGGTTCGATCTGGCCGGCCAAAGACATGGCTTGTTCGCGCACCTCGTCGGCGGAGACCGCTTCAGCGCCCAGATACTGGGTAAGCACAAAATTGTGGTAGTCGAGCGCCTCGGCGAGCTTTTCGTCGAACACAGCGGGGTTGTACAGATCTTGGACACGAATGGCGCGACGGGCGACCTTGTCTTCGTAGGCCGGACCAATACCACGACCGGTGGTGCCGATTTTGCCATCACCCTTGCGACGTTCGCGCGCTTGATCGACCGCAATGTGGTACGGCAAGATAAGCGGACATGCCGGCGAAATCTGCAGGCGCGAACGGACGTCGAGACCGGCTTGTTCGAGTTCGACGATTTCTTTCAGCAAGGCTTCGGGAGAAAGCACCACCCCGTTACCGATATAGCAAGTGACGCCCGGGTGCATGATGCCCGATGGAATGAGACGCAAAATAGTCTTGGTGCCATTAATCCAGAGGGTATGGCCTGCATTATGGCCACCCTGGAAACGAACGACGCCCTGGGCCGACTCTGCCAGCCAGTCGACGATTTTGCCCTTGCCTTCGTCACCCCACTGGGTGCCGATAACCACGATATTCTTGCTCATGTTGCGATATAGAAAAAGCTAGTCTTTACAACAACTAATTGATTGAACCCTGCGACCCGACGCACTATTGCGCGCCCGGAATCGCCCGTATGACCCATTGCCCATCTTCCTGCACCAGCTCGCGATCGACCTGGAACTCGTCAAGGGAATGGGGTTGCCCTGGTAATACCTGAACCACAATTTCGCCCGCTTCACGCAGACTGCGAATAGCTTGCACCAAGGCCGATTGAGTACCCCAGGGGGCCTGAATGGCGCGCGCCAGCGGCGGCGCACCCAAACCTGCCGACAGCTTGCGCAAGTCGAGGCTGAACCCTGTCGCCGGACGTGACCGGCCAAAAACTTTGCCCACACCATCGTAGCGCCCACCACGCACCAGGGCGTCGTGCCAGCCTTGCGCGTAGATAGAAAACACGACGCCAGAGTGGTAAGCGTAACCTGCACCCGCGTCAGCCAGATCGATGCTGAATTCGTAGTCGGGCAAGGCGGCAACCAACGCTTTGAGGTCGTTGACCGCTTTTAGTACGGCCGGCAAGCGCGGCAAAACCTGTAAAGCCTGATCGAGCATGGCGACACCGCCATAAAGTCGCGGCAGGGCCACCAGCGCCTGGACAGTATCGGGACGTACGTCACTGAGTGTGGCACACAGGCGACTGATTCCCGACACATCTTTTGAGGCCAGCATCTCGGAGAGCTCGGCATCAACTTCGGCCAGGGCCGGGTCGGCATTGACCAGCGCACGGAACACACCCGGATGATTCAGGTCGATACGGGCATTTCGGACCCCGGCGCGCTGTACGCTTTCGAGGGCCAGCTGAATGATTTGAATGTCGGCTTCGACGCCGTCGTGACCAAAGACTTCGGCACCGATTTGCAACAGCTCGCGATCAGAGAGTAAGTCGGCCGGACGTGCGTGCAACACGGTGCCGCAATAACACAACCGCGTCACCCCAGGGCGATTAAGCAGGTGGGCATCGATACGAGACACCTGAGGCGTGATGTCGGCTCGAACGCCTAGCGTGCGGCCCGAGAGCTGATCGACAAGCTTGCAGGTACGCAAGTTGAGATCGCTGCCGGTACCCGACAACAAAGAGTCGAGGTACTCGACCAACGGCGGCGCCACGAGTTCGAACCCGTGGGTGCGGTACAGATCAAGCAGGTCGCGCCGGAGTTCTTCGATGCGACGCGCTTCTGCGGGCAGGATATCGGCCAGATGCTCTGGCAATAACCACTTGGACATTCAAGAAACCTGAAAACGCTTGAGAAGCAACCAAACAAAAAGCGACTTGGGGCGTAAGCCCGCCAAGTCGCTTGCGGAAGTATTTCAACTTACGGCGTATTGTAGCGCGTTTTGCCCGAAGCATCAGACCAGAACTTGAAGAAGTCTGACTTTGGACTTAACACCAGCGTGTCGTCTGAACCCGAGAAAGCCGACTGATAGCTTTCTAGGCTTTTGTAGAAGCTGTAGAAATCGGGATTCCGGCCATAAGCACGTGCGTAGATATCGGCAGCCTGGGCATCGCCCTGACCTTTGATTTCTTGCGCGTCGGCATACGCTTTGGAGAGGATTTCTTGACGTTCGCGGTCGGCCTGAGCACGAATACGTTCGCCGTCGGCTGCGCCGGTAGCCCGTAAACGGTTGGCCTCTTCCTTGCGCTCGGCTTCCATGCGGCGATAGACCGACTCGGAAATTTCGGGGGCAAAGTCGATGCGAATAAGACGAACGTCTACAACCTCGACACCCAAAGGTTTGGCCCGACGATCGACGTTAGCCAACACTTCGCGCATGATGTCGCCGCGCTCGCTGGACACCACCTGCTTCACGGTACGCACGTTGACGGCGGCATTAAGCGCATCGCGAATTTGCGCGCTGAGGCGCTCTTCGGCGGCACGCCGATTCAAACCGAAAGTCACGTAGTACAAACGCGGATCGACAATGCGCCATTTAACGTAGGAGTCGATCAGAAGGTTTTTCTTCTCGGCGGTTTGAATACGCTCGGGGTCGCGCGACTCGATGGTCTGCAGACGACGATCGAGGGTGACGATATTCTCGAAGGGAGGCGGCAGCTTGAAGTACAGCCCGGGTTCGGTGATGGTTTCGCGCACTTCACCCAAGGCAAATACCAAGGCAGCATCACGCTCGCGCACAACAAACACACAAGAAGAGGCTACGGCCAGCAAAATGACCAGACCAACTAGATAGGGAAAGAAACGTTGCATAGTGTGAGGCCTCCGTTAGCGCGAATAAGGGCTCGTCATGAGCGAGCTTGACGACCCGCCGCTATACGGATTGCTACTGCCCGACCGGGCAGCACCCGGTGCATTGGTGGCAGACTTGTCGGCTGCGGCCGGCGTGGACGCAGAGGAAGCACTGGCAGACTGGGTCGCGGCATCGGGGTTGCGCGCGGCTTGCTGCATGATTTTATCGAGTGGCAAATACAGCATGTTGTTGCTCGATTCGCTGTCAATGAACACCTTGGACGATTTCTCGAGGATGGACTGCATCGTCGAGAGATACATACGTTCGCGGGTGACCTCGGGTGCCTTGGCGTACTCGGCTTCGATGCTGCTAAAACGCGCCCCGTCACCTTCAGCACGACTGACCACAGAAACGCGGTAACCTTCGGCCTCTTGAACAAGTCGGGCGGCCTGCCCCTGCGCTTCGGGGATGACGCGGCTGGCGTAGGCGTTACCCTCGTTGATCTGACGTTCGCGGTCTTGACCTGCCTTGACGGCATCATCAAACGCGGCCTGAACCTGCTCGGGCGGCTGCACGTTCTGGATAGCTACCGTGCTGACCTGAATGCCGGTCTGGTAACGATCAAGGATTTCCTGGGCAAGGCGCTGCACATCAGCGGCAATTTGCGTACGGGCCGAATACAACACGGAGTCCATGGGCTGACGGCCGACCACATCGCGCATGGCGGTTTCGGCTGCCTGGCGGACGGATTCGTCTGGATCGACGGTTTTGAAAAGATAATCGGGCGCACCGTTGGGCATCAGACGATATTGCACCACGTACTGCACATCGACGATGTTCTCGTCAGTAGTCAGCATGAGGGATTCGGGCAACACCTTGTTGCGCGCCGACCCGCGGAAACCGACTTCAAACGTACGCAATTGCGAAATATTGACGGTTTGATGCTCTTCGATGGGGTATGGCATATGCCATTGCAAACCCGGATTAAGGGTTTTGACATACTTACCGAATTTGGTGACCACCGCGACCTGCCCTTCTTGGACAACCACGAAGCCGCTGGCCAGCCACAAGCCCACCAAGACGACCAGCCCACCAACTACCAGCTTGGGGGAACCCTTGGGCAACTGTACGGGGTTACCGCCGCCACCTTGGTAACCACCGCCGCCGCCACGACGGCCTTTACGCCCGAACAATGAACCGACGCGGTTGTTGAAATCGCGCCAGACCTCGTCGAGGTCGGGCGGACCGCCGTTATTGCCCTGGTTGTTATCGGGTTTACGGGGCGGCTCGTTGCCGCCTTTTCCGCGACCCCAGCCGGGATCATTCAAGTTAAATATTTTCGACATTAAACGCATTATTTCCTGCGACTTGACCTGATTCGACGATGGCCTGACGAAGGCCGTCAAGGCCCGCCCGCGTCAGGGCACTAACAAATACGCGCACAATGGTACCATGTTCGTCGCGCTCTACCCGCGGCTCGTAGCCTGCGGCATCTATTTTGTTGTACACCATAATTCGCGGGATATCACCAGCCCCGATATCTGCGAGCACTTTGTGCACCTCGGCGATTTGCTCGTCACGCTGATGACTTGAGGCATCGACCACGTGCAGCAATAAGTCGGCCTGCACGGTTTCTTCAAGCGTCGCCCTGAACGCCGCGATAAGCGTAGGCGGCAAATCGCGAATGAACCCCACGGTGTCAGACACCACCACTTGCCCCGTGCCTTCTATCCAGAGCTTGCGCGTGGTGGTATCAAGCGTGGCAAACAATTGATCGGCCGCATAGGCGCCCGCCCGGGTCAATGCATTGAACAGGGTTGACTTGCCCGCGTTGGTATACCCTACCAACGAAATCGACATGATGCCACCGCGCATGCGAGAACGCCGTTGTGTACTGCGCTGACGCTGGGCACGGTCTAGCCGTTCGCGCAACAGCTTGACTTTGGCGCCAATCATGCGGCGGTCCATTTCGAGCTGGGACTCGCCTGGCCCACGCATACCGATACCGCCACGCTGACGTTCAAGGTGAGTCCACAAACGCGTCAAACGTGTCGACAAGTGCTGCAATTGCGCCAGCTCGACCTGAAGCTTACCCTCATGACTTTTGGCGCGTAACGCAAAAATATCCAGGATAAGCGCCACGCGATCGACCACCCGCCGGTTCAGGCCACGTTCGAGGTTGCGTTGCTGGGCCGGCGAAAGCGGCTGGTCGAACAAGATGATGTCGGCCTCGTTCTCGTCGGCCATTAACTTGGCTTCTTCGAGCTTGCCTGTACCGATGAAATAGGCGGCGTCGGGCCGCTGTCTTCGGGCTACCAAATGACCGACAATGTCGGCGCCAGCACCTTCGGCCAGCATGATGAACTCTTCGGTATGGGCAGGGAAATCGGGATTGCCCAGATCGACGCTAATAACTAAAGCTTTCATGTAGTGCACAAAAACGAAACGCCCGCCTGCGCGACGCGCATGGCGGGCTGTTCGTAGAGAGGGGCGACTGCAGCGTTATTCAGCGGCAGCGTCATCGAGCTGGAGATTGACCGGACGAGCAGGCACGACCGTAGAAATAGCATGCTTGTACACCATTTGGGTAACGGTATTACGCAGCAAAACGACGTACTGGTCGAAAGATTCGATTTGGCCCTGCAGCTTGATACCGTTAACCAGATAAATGGATACAGGCACGTGCTCTTTGCGCAGTGCGTTCAGGAACGGGTCTTGTAATGTTTGCCCTTTGTTGCTCATTGGCTTAACTCCAATTGTGTTGTTATGGATAAATACCGCAAACGTCTACTGTACAGGGTTTCCCCGTAATTCGCCACGATTGCCTGACAAATTACTGTAATTTTTGGTCGCCCAGCAAAACGGCTAACACCTGACACAAGCGTTGGCATTCGTCGGGCGTACCCACCGTAATACGCAAGAACTGATCGATGCGAGGCTGAGCAAAATGACGCACCAGAATACGATTCTCGCGCAGCCCTCGCGCCAGTCCGGCAGCATCGTGCTTTGGATGACGCGCGAATACAAAATTGGCGGCGCTGGGCAATACCTGAAAACCCAATGCAACCAGGTCAGCCGTCAGCGCGTCGCGCGCATCGATAATAGCCTGACATGCACGCCTGAAGTAATCGCGGTCTTGAATGGACGCGATGGCGCCCGCCTGCGCAATGCTGTCGAGTGGGTATGAGTTAAAGCTGTCTTTTACCCGCACCAGCGCTTCGATAATAGCCGGACTACCCACGGCATAACCCACGCGCAAGCCTGCCAAAGAGCGCGATTTTGAAAGCGTATGCACCACCGCAATGTTGTCAAATTCTGACAACAGGGCAACAGCGGACTCGGCACCGAAGTCGACATAAGCCTCGTCGACGATAACGGCGACGTCGGGATTGGCCCGCGCGATGCGACGGATATCGTCAAGCCCAAGCGCCATGCTGGTCGGCGCATTAGGGTTGGCAAAAATAATGCCCGCCGGAGTTACCGCACGCGTCTGCGTGTAATCGTCGACATTGATTGAAAAGTCGTCAGCCAGCGGTTGAAGCTCGGCGGGAACGTCGAACAAACGGCAATACGTTTTATAAAAGCTATAGCTGATGTCGGGCATGAGCAAAGGCCGCCCGGCGTGCCGGAACAAGCCGTTGAACACATGGGCCAGCACTTCGTCGGAACCGTTACCGACAAAAACCTGAGCGGGCGACACGCCGTGATGCTCGGCAATTGCTTGACACAGCGCGGTGGATTGCGGATCGGGGTACAACCGCAGCCGCTCGTTTGCCGCTTCCTGCATGGCCTTGATGGCCAACGGCGATGGCCCCCACGGATGCTCGTTGGTATTGAGCTTGAGCAGGTCGAGAATTTTCGGCTGCTCGCCAGGCACGTAAGGCGAAAGCCCAGCAACGTGATCACTCCAGAAACGGCTCAATCAGGCCCCCTTCTGAATATACGGATTATTTGATGACTTGAATTCGATACGCAACGGTGTGCCCTCGAGCTTGAACGCCGCCCTGAACCGGGCCTCAAGGTAGCGACGATAAGCATCGGGGATGGCATCGAGCGCGTTACCGTGAATAACGATGAGCGGCGGGTTCTGCCCGCCCTGGTGTGCGTAGCGCATTTTGGGGCGGAAAATACCTTTTCGAGGTGGTGGCTGCTGCTCGACGGCCGCCAGCAACACGCGCGTGAGCTTGGGCGTTGACAACTTCGAAAACGCGGCCGCATGTGCCGACCTGATCGACTTGAGCAAAGGCTGAATACCCTTGTCTTTAAGTGCCGAGATGGTGTGCATACGCGCAAACGATAAAAACCGTAGTTTGCGTTCGAACTCGTGCTTGATGCGGTCTCGCTCTTCGGCGTTGAGGCCGTCCCACTTATTTATCGCCACAACCAGGGCGCGCCCTGTTTCGACAATAAACCCGGCAATGTGAGCGTCTTGATCGGAAATTTCGGCGTGGGCATCGAGCATGAGCACAACCACGTTGCAAGCCTCGATGGCCTGCAAGGTTTTAATGACCGAAAACTTTTCAATGGCCTCGAAGACCTTGCCGCGACGACGCAAGCCCGCCGTGTCGATCAGGGTAAACGACGTACCTTCGTGTTCGAAGTCGATCTCGATGGCGTCGCGGGTCGTGCCTGGCATGTCGAATGCAATGACGCGCTCTTCGCCCAGCAACGTGTTGATAAGCGTCGACTTGCCGACGTTGGGCCGCCCCACGATCGCCAGCTTTATGCGATGGCGCTTGTTCTCGTCGGCTTGCTGGTCGTCGGCTGATTCGTCTGCCTCGGCATCCAAATCAGGCAAACCGCCTTCAGCGTCGATGTCCAATACATCGCCGTACGTATCTTCGTCGGCTGAGATATCGGCGCGATCGTCGTCGGCCCCCTCGTCGAGAAACGATAAGGCGTGCTCGATGAGGTCGACGACGCCGTCGCCGTGCGAAGCTGAGATGGGGTAAGGTTCACCCAAACCCAGTTCGTGGAATTCGGCGATGGCACCAGCATTGCGCATGCCTTCGGCCTTGTTCACTGCCAGAAACACCCGTTGACCCGAGCGACGCAATAAGCGCGCGATTTCGTGGTCGTGGGCATTAACACCTGCACGAGCATCGACCAGAAAAATGACAACATCGGATTCGGCAATGGCTTGCTGGGTTTGGCGCGCCATTTCGGCCACAATGCCGCTTTTGGCAACAGGCTCGAAACCACCGGTATCGACAGCCAGGAAAGGATACTTTCCGACCCGGCCTTCGCCGTAATGGCGGTCGCGCGTCAACCCGGAAAAATCGGCCACCAGAGCAGCACGCGAACGGGTAAGACGGTTGAACAACGTGGATTTACCCACGTTGGCCCGACCGACCAAAGCCACTACCGGCTTGAATAAAACCTTTTTCAATTGACACCAACCAAAACTAAACTGCCATTACCCGTCTGGACCAGCACGCCACGCGGCGTGGAGACCAACGGTGAGACCACTGCCCCACCGCCAACCTGCAGACGGCCAAGCAAACGGCCGTCGGAAGACGAGAGAAAGTGGACGTATCCATCGTAATCACCAAAGGCAACCGCCGAACCAACCACAGCCGGACCGGACAAGCGGCGGTTGCGCAAAGCATCTTGTCGCCATTGCTCGCCACCGTCGGTCAGGCTGAAGGCGTAAACCGTATCACGCCCGGCTGCACCGTATACCTGACGACTATCGGAGGCAATGCCCGTGGTCGTGGAGAACGCCTGTTCCCAAACCGGGATCCCACCCTGAGCGATATCGAAACACACGATACGCCCTTGATAAGAGGCGCCGCACAGCAACGACCCCTGAGTTTGCGGCGCGCCCACAACGTCATTGATGCGTTCCAGGTCGGTGGCGCCGCGCGGTGTCGATACTGTGCCTTCCCATTGCACCGCGCCGTCTTGGGCAGAAATGACAATAAGACGACCATTGGGCAAACCGGAAATGACCACCCCTTCGATGATCAGCATTTGCATATTGGTTTTTAGCGCCAGCGCCGGACCTGGGCGCTGCACAGACCACAGTCGGTCGCCCGTGGCAGCGTCGAATGCCTGGATGCGGTAGTCGCTGCTACGCACCACGACAACGCCTGCGCCCACGACGGGCGGCACAAAAACTTCGCTGGAGGCCTGGGCGCGCCATTTTTCCTGGCCCTGGTCGTCGAATGCCACTACCGTACCATCAGGGCCTGCAACTGCAGTTGTGATGCCATCGGAACCTACCCCTGCAGACAAGTCGACGCCTGCGTCGGCCCGCCATTGCATACCGCCGCCCGACAAGCTGGCCTTGACGACATTACCATTGGGGGTCGCCGCGTAAACGCTGTCCCCCACAACAACGGGTACGAAACCGGAACCGCCGCCGCTACCGATATTGACCGACCAGGCCATGCTGGCCGAAACGCCTGCCGGATATTCGGTAAGCGGGGCCGGCTCGAAGCGTGGGTCTTTGGGCGTAAACCAGGAGCAGCCTGCCAACACAGAAAGGCTGAGCGCCGCAACGGCACACTTCAGACGACGAGACATAACAGCATGCATAAGGTCAGACTCCGAGGGCGTCAATTTTGAGTTGAATAATTTGGGTCATGGGGTCGGCGCCCAAGGCTTCGATAGCATTCAGCCAGGCAGACTTGGCGTCTTCTTTCTTGCCTTGTGCGGCCAGAACATCGCCCTGACGGTCGGAGAACAAGGCCTCGAAGGCTTCAGGCCCGTTGGCGACCAGCGCCAACGCGGCGTCGTACTCTTTCTGTTCGAGCAAAACACCGGCAAGACGCAACTGGGCCAAAGGCACCAGTGCGGGGTCTTTACTGTTGTCGATAACCCACTGCAATTGTTCTTTGGCGCCTGCGTAATCTTGCTGTTGTGCCAACACCTGGGCAGCCACCAAGGCGCCGCGCGTGGTGTAACCCGACGCCGGGAAGTCGGCACGCAGGGTCTGGCTCGCCGCCTTGACCCGCTCGAGGGAGTCATCACCCGGCTTGGTGGCCGCAGATTCGAGGGCTTCGAAGTAACCCATGGCCTGACGGGCCTGATTACCTTCGTACCACTGCCAACCGCGCCAACCGGCGAAGGCCAGCGCAACAACCGCAACTACTGTCACGATCAACGTGCCGTAACGGTCCCACCACTGCCGGATTGCGTCTAGTTTTTCCTGTTCTTCGAGATCGTATGCCATGCTGTTTTTATACCTTTTGTTTCAGGACTTCTACCAGACGGGTCATTGGAACCGTCTCTTGTTGCTGGCCATCGGAGATGGCATCGGCGCGCAGCCATTTTATGCTGACCGTGTTTTCGCGCAACTCATCTTCGCCAATAATGACTGCCGCCTGTGCGCCACTGGCATCGGCACGCTTGAACTGCGACTTGAAACCAGACGATCCGGCATGAACAATGACACGCACGCCAGCGTCGCGCAATGATTCGGCCAGTGTGGCCGCAGCGCGTTGCGCCGCATCAGACTGGTGAATCATGTAAACCTGACACTCGGGTACGGCCAGCGGTGCCTGAGACTGGCTCCAGAGATCGAGCAAACGCTCCATACCAATGGCAAAACCAACCGCCGGGGCGCTTTTGCCACCCAGAAGCTCGATGAGGCCGTCGTAGCGCCCACCGCCGCAGACCGTGCCCTGCGCGCCCAACTGGTCGGTAATCCATTCGAAAACCGTACCGTTGTAGTAATCGAGACCACGCACCAGACGAGGGTTAAGGGTGTACGAAATTCCGGCGTCGGCCAACCGGGCGCACACGCCGTCGAAGTGTGCGCGCGACTCGTCGCCCAGGAAGTCGAAAAGACTGGGGGCCGCATTAGCCATGTCTTGCATGGCAGGGTTTTTGGTGTCGAGCACACGCAGCGGATTGGTGTGCATGCGACGTCGGGCCTCTTCGTCGAGTACGTCGATGTGGGCTTCGAGATGCCGCACCAGCGCCTCGCGGTGCGCGGCCCTTTCGTGGGGCTGACCCAACGAATTCAGCTCGAGGCGCACATGCTGAAGCCCCAACGTCTTCCAGAGACGAGACAGCATCACGATCAATTCGGCGTCGATATCGGGGCCGGCGAACCCAAGCGCCTCGACGTCGATTTGATGAAACTGGCGATACCGGCCGCGCTGAGGCTTTTCGTGACGAAATACCGGACCCAACGAATACACACGTTGCGGACGGTCGTACAACAAGTTGTGTTCGATGGTGGCGCGAACAATGCCCGCAGTGAACTCGGGGCGCAGGGTAAGGTGTTCATCGTTCAACGCATCGGTGAACGAATACATTTCTTTTTCGACGATGTCGGTAACTTCGCCAATACCTCGCGTAAACAAACGTGTGTGCTCGAGCACAGGCGCGCGCATGTTGCGGTACCCGTAGGCGGCCAGCCACTGCCGGACTATTTCTTCGAGTTGCTCCCAGTGCGCGCTGGATTCTGGCAAGACATCTTTCATGCCGGTAATGGCATGCACTTTTTTAAACGACTGCGACATAAATGCTCTTTTTGCGTAACCGGTTAGCGGGAGTGACCACCAACCCCATATTTTTCTTCGACGTAACGCTCGACAATGGCCTGGAACTCGCTGGCGATGCTATCACCTTTAAGCGTAACCGTGCGGCGGCCGTCGACGTAGACTGGCGCCGAGGGCACCTCGCCCGTACCCGGCAGGCTGATACCGATGTCGGCGTGCTGGCTTTCGCCTGGGCCGTTCACCACGCACCCCATCACGGCAACATTCATGGTTTCGACACCCGGATAACGCGTTTTCCAGACCGGCATTTGCTGACGCAAATAGGTTTGAATGCTATCGGCCAGTTCTTGAAACACCGTGCTGCTGGTACGCCCGCAACCCGGACACGCAACCACCATGGGCGTGAACGCACGCAACCCCATAGTTTGCAAAATTTCTTGCGCCACAACGACTTCGCGCGTGCGGTCTCCGCCCGGCTCGGGCGTGAGCGAGATGCGAATAGTATCGCCAATACCCTGTTGCAGCAAAACCGCGAGCGCAGCCGTCGAGGCAACGATGCCCTTGCTGCCCATGCCGGCTTCGGTCAGGCCCAAATGCAAGGGATAGTCGCAACGCGAAGCCAGGTCTTGGTAAACCGCGATAAGGTCTTGCACATGGCTGACCTTGCACGACAACACGATGGCATTGCCTGGCAACCCGAGGGCCTCGGCACGCTGTGCGTTGCTGATGGCCGATACGACAAGCGCTTCGCGCATGACTGCCTGTGCGGCCCATGGCTGCGCCCGGCGACTATTTTCATCCATCATTTTGGCCATGAGGCTACTGTCGAGACTGCCCCAATTAACGCCAATACGCACCGGCTTGTTGTAACGACAGGCCACTTCAATCATTTGAGCAAAGTTGTCGTCGCGTTTGTTACCCGCGCCCATATTGCCCGGGTTGATACGATACTTGGACAATGCCTGGGCACAATCAGGAAACTGGGTAAGCAGCTTGTGGCCGTTGTAATGAAAGTCGCCCACCAGGGGGACGTTAACGCCCATGCGGTCAAGCTGCTCACGAATGGCGGGCACTTGCGCTGCGGCTTCGGGCGTGTTGACGGTAATACGCACGACTTCGGAGCCGGCCATAGCCAGATCTTTGACCTGAATGGCGGTTGCGATGGGGTCGGCCGTATCGGTATTGGTCATGGACTGCACGACAACCGGCGCACCTCCACCGACACGCACCGTGTGATCGTTCCAGGAAAGAACGACCTGACGGGTGTCGCGGCGGGACGCGGGGCCCACGGAAACATTTGGCCGGTCTTGACCGGCCGGGGAGTCAATATGCGTCATTGCTGCTGTAACAGACTAATGTAAAGTCAGGACTGAGCCGACCGGAACCATTCGAGGGTCAGCCAGGCTTCAGGCACCCAGCCACGGTCGACAGCATAAAAACCGGCAGCCGCCAACACCAACAAAATCACCACAAACCAAACCCACGAGAAACCGCGGGATTCGTGCTGAACAGGAAGATCGGATGGCGTAAAGGCGGCCCCGCCCTCGATGGGCGCAATACCAGCTTTGGGCACGGCTGCATTGCCGGTTTGATTGCCGAGCATCACCATAATGGCATCGACATCGGCCTCGAGGAAACGCGCATAATTTTTAACCATGCCGCGTAAAGGCAAGCCCACCGGAAGGTCGGCCCATTGCTCGGCTTCGAGCGCTTGCAACTGCCGTGTAGAAAACTTCAATCGGGCGGAGGCTTCAGACAGTGTGACGCGCCGCGCCTGTCTCAGGGTTTTCAGCGTTGCGCCGACACCGTCTCGTAAGTTGACGACGGAACCGGACTGCGCCTCTTCTTTGAGCAGGGGTTGGTTCATGCATGCTCCTCTTTGATGAGTATGGTGGCACGATCGGGCAACCTTTCGTTGATGCGCGTGCGGTCTTTGACATCGCCGGCCAGTTGACCACAAGCAGCAGCGATGTCGTCGCCGCGTGTTTTACGCACTGTAGTGACGACACCGGCATCGGTCAGCCGCTGCGCGAAAATACGAACCCGGGCAGCTGGGGAGCGCTTCAACCCCGACTGAGGAAAAGGGTTAAACGGGATCAGGTTGAACTTGCAACGTACCTGCCGCGCGATATCAATGAGTTCGCGGGCGTGCTGATCGGTGTCATTGACACCGTCAAGCATTATGTATTCGAAAGTGATGAAATCGCGCGGTGCATGCTGCAAATAACGATTGCAGGCGTCGAGCAGTTCGCGCAACGAATGTTTGCGATTAAGGGGTACCAGGCGATCGCGCAGGGCATCGTTGGGGGCATGCAGCGATACCGCCAGAGCCACGGGACAATCTTGGGCAAGACGGTCGATGAAAGGCACGACGCCCGATGTACTGACCGTTACCCGGCGACGCGACAACCCATAGGCGTTGTCGTCGAGCATGAGGCGCAAGGCCCCCAGGACGTTGTCGTAATTGAGCAAGGGTTCGCCCATGCCCATCATGACGACGTTGGTGATCACGCGCTGCGGCGGCGCTACCGAGCCGGGGCCATCGATGCGCGCACTGCCCAAGTCGGCCTCGAGGGTGCGTTTCGCATGCCACAGCTGCCCGATGATTTCGGCGGTGGTGAGGTTTCGGTTGAAACCCTGATAACCCGTAGAGCAAAACGGGCACGCAACCGTGCAGCCGGCCTGGCTGGAAATGCATAAGGTGCCGCGATCATCTTCAGGAATGAAGACGGTTTCGACGGCGTTGTTGTTGCCGACATCGAACAGCCACTTGCGTGTACCATCGGACGAGCGCTGTTCGGTTTGTACGCTCGGCGCAACAATGCAGCAATGCTGGTCGAGCTGGCCGCGAAACTCGCGGGCCAGATCGGACATGACCTCGAACGAACCCGCGCTTCGCTGATGCACCCAGCGCATAAGCTGACGTGCACGAAACGGCTTGCCACCCCACTGCGCAACCAGATCGGTCAGTTCGGTGGCGCCCAGGCCAAGTACGTTGGTTCGTTCGGTAGTATCGGTCATGAGTTTGGGCGGTATCGCCCCGAGAAATTAACGGCTGTGAATGTTGCTTTCGGGGAAGAAGAAAGCAATTTCAACTGCGGCGGTTTCAGGAGCGTCGGAACCGTGAACTGCGTTGGCGTCGATGCTGTCGGCGAAGTCGGCGCGGATGGTACCGGCTTCAGCTTTTTTAGGATCTGTTGCGCCCATCAGGTCGCGGTTTTTCTGGATGGCGCTTTCGCCTTCGAGAACCTGAACGAACACAGGACCGGAAACCATGAAATCAACCAGATCTTTGAAAAACGGACGTGCTGCATGAACGGCGTAAAAGCGTTCAGCTTCGGCGCGCGACAACTGTTTGAGCTGAGCGGCGACGACTTTCAGGCCGGCCTGCTCGAAGCGGGCAACGATCTGGCCAATGACGTTCTTGGCGACTGCATCGGGTTTGATAATGGAAAGGGTGCGTTCGATTGCCATAAAATATCCAAATTGAAAGAAAAGATTTTCTTAGTAAAAACAATAACTTTGCTAAAGTTTTTGTCAACCGCTCATTTTAACATGCCTATTTGCCCGTTCTGCATCATAAAATGGCGGGTTTCGCCCTGAACCGTTCAGAAAGACCGCATTTCAGTGGCATTTTTATCGATTACACGCATTAACAAGCTAATTTATGACATCTAACGCCGCAACCCCCGACGACAACGCCTTGCCTAAAAGTTTTGAGCCCGATGCGCTCGAATCGCGCTGGTACGCCAAATGGGAACAACAAGGGTATTTCAGGGGCGGCCAACACGTACAACCTGCCGCAGGCCATGCCAGCGAACCGTTCGTCGTTCAATTCCCGCCGCCTAACGTGACCGGAACACTACACATGGGTCACGCGTTCAACCAAACCGTCATGGACGGCTTGGTGCGCTACCATCGCATGCGCGGTGACGACACCGTGTTCATCCCAGGCACCGACCACGCCGGCATCGCTACGCAAATCGTGGTCGAGCGCCAGCTCGATGCCCAGAATATCAGCCGTCACGACCTGGGGCGCGAACAGTTCCTGGAAAAAGTCTGGACCTGGAAGAACAAATCGGGCAGCGCCATTACCGAGCAATTCCGCCGCCTGGGCTCCTCGGCCGACTGGGACCGCGAATACTTCACCATGGACGACAACCTGTCACGCGGCGTTGTCGAGACCTTTGTCCGCCTGTTCGAACAAGGCCTGATCTACCGAGGCAAACGTCTGGTGAACTGGGATCCCGTCTTGGGCACAGCGGTTTCCGATCTTGAAGTGGTCAGCGAGGAAGAAGACGGCTCGATGTGGGAAATTGCCTACCCGCTGACCGAGCCCCAAGGGGGGCTGACTCATTTAGTCGTGGCCACCACCCGCCCGGAAACCATGCTGGGCGACGTTGCCGTTATGGTGCACCCTGAAGACGAACGTTACGCCCACCTGATTGGCAAAACAGTCGAGCTGCCACTGTGCGGCCGTCAAATTCCGGTCATTGCCGACGACTACGTCGACCGCGAGTTCGGTACCGGCGTTGTCAAGGTCACTCCGGCGCACGATTTCAACGACTACGCTGTCGGCCAACGTCACCAGCTTCCCCAGATCAGTATTCTCACACTCGAAGCGAAAATCAACGAGAACGCGCCCGCGGCATACCAGGGGCTCGATCGCTTCGAGGCTCGCAAGCAAATTGTGGCCGACCTCGACGCCCAGGGCTTGCTTAAAAACATCAAACCCCACAAATTAATGGTGCCGCGCGGCGACCGCACGCAAACTGTCATCGAGCCCATGCTGACCGACCAGTGGTTTGTCGCCATGAGCAAACCCGCCCCCCAAGACAGCCTGCACCCAGGCAAAAGCATCACTCAGGTCGCCTTAGAAGTCGTGGCCGACGGCCGCGTCAAGTTTTGCCCCGAAAACTGGACAACCACCTATAACCAGTGGCTGGAAAAAATCCAGGATTGGTGTATTTCCCGACAATTGTGGTGGGGGCACCAGATCCCGGCATGGTATAGCGAAGACGGGCAGATTTTCGTGGCGCGCAACGAAGCCGAAGCGCTTGAGAAAGCCCGAGCAGCCGGCGTTAACGGCCCGCTCACCCGCGACAACGACGTCCTCGATACCTGGTTTTCGTCGGCACTGGTCCCGTTCACCGATCTGGGCTGGCCTGAACAAACCCGCGATCTGGCCCGCTACTTGCCGTCCAGCGTTCTGGTGACCGGTTTCGACATCATTTTCTTCTGGGTTGCGCGCATGGTCATGATGAGCATGCACATGACCGGCCAGGTTCCATTCAAAACCGTCTATGTCCACGGCCTCGTCTGCGACATGGAAGGTAAAAAAATGAGCAAGTCCAAGGGCAATACCATCGACCCGGTCGACCTGATCGACGGTATCGACCTGGAGTCTCTGGTAACCAAGCGCACCAGCGGGCTGATGAATCCGCGCCAGGCCGCATCCATCGAGAAGAAAACACGCAAAGACTACCCGGAAGGCTTCCCTGCCTACGGCACCGATGCCCTACGCTTCACGATGGCAGCTTATGCCACACTGGGTCGAAACATCAACTTCGATCTGAAGCGCTGCGAAGGCTACCGCAACTTCTGCAACAAACTCTGGAACGCGACGCGTTTCGTGCTGATGAACACCGAAGGGCACGACCTGTCGGGCGAAGGTAATGACGAACTGTCGTTTGTCGACCAATGGATCATCAGCCAGCTTCAGCGCCTCGAGGCCGACGTTGAACGCGGATTCGCCGATTATCGTTTCGACTTTATCGCCAATGCTCTGTATCACTTCATTTGGGACGAGTACTGCGACTGGTACCTAGAGCTGGCCAAAGTGCAAATTCAAAATGGCACACCAGCCCAGCAGTTAGGCACGCGCCGCACCCTGATTCGCGTGCTTGAAACCCTGCTGCGTCTTGCTCACCCCATTATTCCGTTCATCACCGAAGAACTTTGGCAAAAGGTATCAATCGTGGCTGGCAAACGCCTGGCCAACGAAGACACCAGCATCAGCGTACGCCCCTACCCTGTCGCCGAACCCGCCAAAATCAACGATACGGCAGAAGCCCAGGTCGCTGAGCTCAAAGCCCAGGTCGAAGCGGTTCGGGCGCTACGAGGCGAGATGAATCTATCACCCGCACAACGGGTGCCTCTGGTTGCACGCGGCAACCCCGCTGTACTGGCGCGTAACAGCGCCTACCTGGCGGCTATGGCAAAGCTTAGCGAGGTTGACATTGTCGACCAGCTTCCCGACGTCGGCGCTCCGGTGCAAGTGGTTGAAACCACCGAGCTCATGCTTCGGGTCGAAATTGACGTGGTTGCCGAGCGCGCAAGGCTGGGCAAAGAAATCGAACGCCTGATCGGCGAGATTGAAAAGGCCAACGCCAAGCTGTCCAACGACAGGTTTGTGCAAAAAGCACCGCCCGCCGTCGTTGAGCAAGAAAAAGCCCGAGTTGCGCAATTCTCTGAAACCTTGAGCAAGGTGCAGGAGCAGTTCAACAAGCTGAAGTAAGGCTGCGGGGCAAATCCGTGTTTTCCCGGCCGCGCAATGCGGCCGGGGCTATCAGCCCTACCCCACACGGACCCTAAGCAATCAAGCCCGCCAGAAAGGCTTCGTCGGCACGAGTCAAATCACCGCGCGCCCGCGCCTGCTCGATAAGATCGGGACGACGGGAAAACGTCAGAGCAAGCGATTGCTGCCGGCGCCATTTCGCAATATGGGCGTGATGTCCCGACAACAACGCATCGGGCACCGCGACCTCTTGATAGACTTCCGGGCGTGTGTAGTGCGGGCTATCGAGCAAGCCGCCAAGCGAAGCATTGAATGAATCTTGCAGGGCAGAATCGGCCGCATTCAGCACGCCGGGCAAGAGACGGATAGTGGCATCAATGATGGCCAGTGCTGCGATTTCACCGCCAGACAGGACGAAATCACCCAAAGACACTTCATGCGTGACGCGGCGATCAATAAAACGCTGATCGATTCCTTCGTAGCGCCCGCAGACCAAAATGGCACCCGGACTGTCGGCCAGCGTTTGCGCCATGGCCTGATCGAACCTGCGCCCGGTGGGGCTCATGAGGATGACCGGCGCAGCGCTATCATCGCGAGCGGCTTGGGCCGCATCGACGGCGTGTTCCAGGGGTTCGGCCAGCATTACCATACCCGGCCCGCCGCCATACGGACGGTCATCAACTGTTCGGTGGGCGTCGTGGGTGAAATCGCGCGGATTCCATAAACCCAGCGCCCAGCGGGATTGACGGTGAGCCCGCCCGGTAACACCAAGGTCGCGCACCACCGAAAACATATCGGGGAACAAGGAAATAACGTCGAAGCGCATACCCGCCCCTTAGAGGTCGACCGGCCAGTTGCTGTCGAGGCGTTTATTGGGCAAATCGACCGTGTGCACGTGTGCGAGCACAAACGGCACAAGAACTTCGACGGGACGCCCTTTGTCGTTGAGGACAGGCACCAGGCCGCCTTTGCCATCGTCGGTTGCCCGAGCAACATGCAATACGGCATGTGCACCGTTGTCGGTAACCGAGCTGACCTGACCAATTAACACGACGTTACCGTCGTCGTCGACACCATTAAGGCGACAACCGACCAGGTCAACCCAATAATACTCGTCGGGGTCAGCCTTAGGAAAACTGGAGCGCGGCACCAATATGGCGTAACCCTTGTGGGCCTCGGCGCGATCACGATCGGGGATGGCAGCCAAATGCGCCACAACGGTAGCGCCATGACGCTTCGACATTACCACGCGCGATAACTGAGGACGCGAAAAAGCGCCCGTTTTCCCAGGAGGAACGGGCGCTTTGAGCCACCATTGCCGAGCGGCGAGCAATGCATCGGCGTGAGCCGAGTAAGGCAGAACCTTGACCCAGCCTTTAACGCCATAAGCTGCCGCAATGCGGCCGACTTCAACCAGATCGTCGGGCGTTGCGTCGGAAACGGGTGCGGCTTGTGAAGCGCTATCGTTCATGAGCCTAAACCTGTTACGACGCCAAGCCGAAATCAGGCAGCGACTTTGGCCGAGTATTCTTTGACCAGGCGAGCCACTGCGGGCGACAACTGGGCGCCATTG
The DNA here is from genome assembly GCF_002236805.1 of Pusillimonas sp. T2. GTDB lineage: Bacteria > Pseudomonadota > Gammaproteobacteria > Burkholderiales > Burkholderiaceae_B > Neopusillimonas. The sequence continues at coordinate 86,584 of NZ_NIQA01000008.1, forward strand.
CTGGTCCAGTGCTCGACGCGATCAAGGGCAATACGCAGGTTTTCCTGGCCTTCGCCAGCAACCGGGTTGTAAAAGCCAACGCGTTCGATAAAACGGCCGTCGCGACGGTTACGCGAATCGGCAGCAACAAGGTTGTAAAACGGACGTTTCTTCGAGCCACCACGGGCCAGACGAATCACCACCATAGGTAATCCTTTGAAAATGATGTGGAAAACAAAAGATTCTAGCACTTTTAGCAAGCACCGAGCAAACTAAAACCAGAATCCACCAAAAAAATCACCAGAAAGCCACAAAGGCCCTGACAAATTAAAAAACTTAAACCAGCAGACGCGTAACGGCGCAGTGCGGCAACTACCGGCAGCCAAACTAGCGACGAGTTAAAAAGTGTACCGTCGCGTCAGCCTGGGCAACCTGCGTCACCAGCGCATTACCGGTTTGCCGGCAAAACGCCTGAAAATCTCGAACCGCATTGGTGTCGGTTGTAATGACTTTCAGGGTTTGACCGCTTTGCAGTTGCGCCAGCGCTTTCTTGGCCCGCAAAATAGGCAGCGGGCATTTTAACCCAGAAGCATCGACTTCCAGATCGAATACAGGTAAAGAAGTTGTATCTTTGCTCATGACATCAACCAGCACGCATCAGGCTTGCGTACGCTCGCGCACCCAGGCTTCGACCCCTGCCAGCGCTGCAGGCAACGCAGCTGCCTCGGTACCACCACCCATGGCCATGTCGGGCCGGCCACCGCCCTTGCCCCCAACCTGGCTGGCAACGAACCCAACGAGGTCCCCTGCCTTGACTTTGCCGGTGGTATCGGGCGTTACGCCAGCAACCAGGCTGATTTTGTCATCGGCGGCTGTCGCCAGCAAAACGACGGCAGGCTTAAGGCGCTCTTTAAGGTCGTCGACCATACCGCGCAAGGCTTTGGGATCGACGCCCGCCAACTGCCCCACCAACAGGCGTACCCCACCACCCACATCGACCGCCTTATCGATCAGATCGTTACCCGCCGATGCGGCCAGTTTTTGTTGCAAACGCTGGGACTCGGCCTCGGCGGCCTTGACTTGAGACTGCAGCAACCCTATACGCGCCAGAAGCTCTGCAGGTTGGGTTTTAAGCAACCCTGCAGCCTGTTGCAGCGTGGCATTGGTTTGCTGAACCCAGGCAAGGGCGTTGTCGCCGGTAATCGCTTCGATACGACGCACACCCGCCGCCACACCGCCCTCGGAGACAATTTTGAACAGACCAATATCGCCGGTGCGCGCCACATGGGTGCCGCCACACAACTCGCGAGAAAAACCGATATCGAGCACCCGGACTTCGTCGCCGTATTTTTCGCCGAACAATGCCACCGCCCCACCCTGTACCGCATCATCGTACGACATGAGCTGGGCGCGTACCTGCTGGTTACCCAGAACTTCGGCATTCACAATGTTTTCGATAGCAATAATCTGATCGGGTGTGACCTGCGCGTCGTGCGCGAAGTCGAAACGAGTTTTGTCAGCATCGACCAATGAACCACGCTGCTGCACGTGAGCACCCAACACTTCGCGAAGCGCTTTATGCATGAGGTGAGTCGCCGAGTGATTACGTACCGTGCGCGCCCGGCGCTGAACATCAACCTGTGCAGACACCGTATCACCCACCGACAGCACGCCTTGTTCGAGCGTGCCATGATGCCCAAACACCTGACTTTGAATTTTTTGAGTATCGGCAACGACAAAGCGAGTCGAACCCGATGCCAGAACGCCGGCATCACCCACCTGCCCACCCGACTCGGCGTAAAACGGTGTCACGTCGAGAACGACGACACCCTCTTGGCCAGCCTGAATTTTGTCAACCGAGACGCCATCGAGATAAAGGGCTGTGACGCGCCCTTCGGCCTGCAAATGTTCGTAACCTTCGAAACGGGTTTCGACACCCGAATAGCTGAGCCCTTCGGCGGCTTTGAACTTGCCCGCTGCCCGAGCCTGTTCGCGCTGCCGATTCATGGCCGCTTCGAAACCGGGTAAATCGACATTGACCTTGCGCTCACGACAAATATCGGCGGTCAGGTCGACCGGAAAGCCATAGGTGTCGTACAAGGTAAACAAGGTTTGACCGTCAAGCACACCACCTTCGGGAAGCGATGCCAGCGCGCCATCGAGGATTTTCATGCCATTTTCAAGTGTTTCGCTGAAACGCTCTTCTTCTTGGCGAAGCACCTGTTCGACCCGCGCCTGTTGTGCGGCCAATTCGGGATAGGCGTCGCCCATTTGCGCCACCAGATCGGCCACCAGCCGATGGAAGAACACGCCCGACTGCCCCAGCTTGTGACCATGTCGCAGTGCGCGTCGCACAATACGGCGCAGGACATAGCCGCGACCTTCGTTGCTTGGAATAACGCCATCAACGATAAGGAAACTGCAGGCCCGGATATGGTCGGCAATGACTTTAAGCGAGTTGTTGCCCAAGTCGGAGGTACCTGTTTCGCGCGCGGCGGCCTTGATGAGCGCCTGAAAAAGGTCGATTTCGTAGTTGGAATGCACGTGCTGCAACACCGCCGCAATGCGCTCGAGCCCCATACCGGTATCGACGCAAGGCTTGGGCAATGGCGTCATGTTGCCATCGGCGTCGCGCTCGAATTGCATGAACACCAGGTTCCAGACCTCGATATAACGATCACCGTCTTCTTCGGGCGAGCCCGGAGGACCGCCCCAGACATCGGGACCATGGTCGTAGAAAATTTCGGAACACGGGCCACAAGGGCCGGTATCGCCCATTTGCCAGAAGTTGTCGGAGGCGTAGCGCCCGCCTTTGTTGTCACCAATACGGACGATGCGCTCGGCCGGCACTTTGATTTCTTTTTGCCAGATGTCGTAGGCTTCGTCATCTTCTTGGTAAACCGTTACCCAGAGCTTTTCGGGAGGGAGGTTGTAAACCGTGGTCAGAAGCTCCCAGGCGTGATAAATGGCTTCGCGCTTGAAGTAATCGCCAAAGCTGAAATTACCCAGCATCTCGAAGAACGTGTGATGCCTGGCTGTGTAGCCCACGTTCTCAAGGTCGTTATGCTTGCCCCCGGCGCGCACGCAGCGTTGCGAGCTGACCGCGCGCTGATAGCTGCGCGCCTCTTTACCCGTAAATACGTCTTTGAATTGAACCATGCCGGCGTTCGTGAACAGCAGCGTTGGGTCGTTGCCTGGGATGAGCGACGACGAAGGCACCACGTTGTGACCTTTCGATTCGAAGAACGATAGAAATTTCTGGCGGATCTCGGAGGTTTTCATTGACAAAAAAGGCGCTATTAAACAGATGACCGGTGATTATAGAGGCACCCGGACCAAAAATCTTTCAGGTCAGCGACAGCAATTGCGCAACAACCGAGACGGCGATGACTTCGGGCAACTTGCTGTTGGTTTTGACCAACCCTATAGGGCAGGTCATTTGAGCCACCATCGCCTCGGGGAAGTGTTGACGCAGCCGCGACTCGAAGCGGGCTTTTTTTGTGGCCGAGCCGATAAGCCCCAGGAACCGGAACGTTTTTTGGGCCATGACGGCCTGCACAAGCGCCATATCAAGGGCATGACTGTGCGTCAGCACCAGCCAACATGCATTATCGGGGCAATCGGCGACGTCACCGTCGTCGCCCTGAAGCACCGTAACATTGGCAGGCAAGGCGGCTGGCCAGACGTCGTCGCGCGGGTCGAGCCAGATGACCCTCACCGGCAACGTGCCCAAAATATTAACAATGGCCCGACCGACGTGCCCTGCGCCGCACACCACAACAGTAAGCGAGGCCGCTGAGAGGACGTCGGTCAGGCGACCAGAGTCGGCATCCCAGTAAGCCTGATCGGTATCGAAGTCTTGCGCAGGCTCGGGTGAAGACTGGAGACTTACCGGCGCAGCAAGATCAGTAAAGCTGACGATACGACGGACCGACAGCCCTTTGCTCAAATAACCTGCAACACGATCAAACCAAGGCAGATCCTCGGGCCCAAGGCGTTCGAAGCCCAGCCAGACGACCCCGCCGCAACACTGCCCCAGGCTTGGCCCAAGCGCATAACGTTCGATATGCCGGGCCGGCAGGGAAGGGTCGGATAACTGACTGCGGGCGAAATCTATTGCCTTGAACTCGAGGTGGCCGCCACCGATGGTGCCAAGCACCTCGTTGTCGAGCACCCATAGTTTTGCACCACCGCCCCGCGGCGCCGAGCCTGCCGACTGGACGACCGTGACCAGAACAAGCGAGCGCCCAGCCTGCAAGGCCTGGCGCGCCGCTAAAGACCAGCCCCCTGCGTCAGCCATGGGCAGTGGCCGGCTCCGGCTGCTTCAAACCGGGAGCAACGGCATGTACGGCACGCAAGATTTGCTCGGCTGTCGCCGGCGCATCGAGCGGAGCCAGTACACCGGGCTGATCGCCCGCGGCATGCACCGCATCGCGAATGGCAAAAAACACCGATAAGGCCAACGGCAACGGCGGCTCGCCCACGGCCTTGGACTGATAGACGCTGTTCTCGACATTACCATTGCTAAAGAACGCTACGTTAAGGGCTTCGGGGCAATCTGAAATAGAAGGAATTTTGTAGGTAGAAGGCGCGTGCGTCATGAGGCGCCCTTCTTTGTTCCACCAAAGCTCTTCGGTGGTGAGCCACCCCATACCCTGAATGAAGCCACCCTCGATCTGGCCGATGTCGACCGCCGGGTTGATTGGGCGGCCCGCATCGTAAAGCACGTCGGCACGCAGCAGTCGGTTTTCACCGGTTAAGGTGTCGATAATCACTTCGGCGCAGGCGGCACCATACACAAAATAATAGAAGGGACGCCCCGTCAGCGTTTTAAAGTCGTAGTGAATCTTGGGTGTGCGGTAAAACCCGGACGACCACAGCGGCACACGCGCGTTGTAAGCCTCTTGTACAAATTTGGCAAAAGGCAATGTAACGCGTTCGCCGCAGTGCACCTGATTGCTGCGAAAGACAACATCGGCCGTATCGCAGCCGTAATGGTCGGCGGCATAGGCCACCAGCACGGCCTTGATTTTACGAGCAGCATCTTGTGCTGCCTTGCCGTTCAGGTCGGTGCCCGACGATGCCGCGGTAGCCGATGTATTTGACACTTTGGACGTATCGGTCGCCGAAACCCGCACGTGCTCAATACCAATACCCAGCTCTTCGGCAACCACCTGAGCTACTTTGGTATTTAACCCCTGCCCCATTTCGGTACCACCATGATTAATCAATACCGAACCGTCGGTGTAGATATGCAGCAACGCGCCGGCCTGATTCAGATGTGTGGCGGTAAACGAAATGCCGAACTTCACGGGCACTAACGCCAACCCTTTTTTAAGCACCTGATTTTGGGCATTGAAACGCGAAACTTCTTCGCGACGACGGCGGTATTCGGAGGTTTGCTCGAGTTGATCAATCAGTTCGTGAATAACGTTGTCTTCCACCGTCATTTGATACGGCGTGACGTTGCGCTCGGCTTTGCCATAGAAATTGCGCCGACGTACGTCTAGGGGGTCTTTACCCAGGCGGCGAGCAATGTCTTCGATGACGTACTCGATAGCCATAATGCCCTGCGGGCCGCCGAACCCGCGGAATGCAGTATTAGACTGCGTATTGGTTTTGACCCGTAACGACAAAATGTCGAAGGTCTCGAGGTAATAGGTATTGTCGGTATGAAAGACCTGACGGTCGGCCACGGCACCCGACAAATCGGCCGAGTAGCCACAACGTAATTGCTGCTCGAACTGAATGGCCTTGATCAGGCCGTCGTCGTCGTAGGCAACGTCGTACTCCACCCGAAAGTCGTGCCGCTTGCCGGTCATCATGAAATCGTCGTCGCGATCGGCGCGCAACTTTACCGGCCGCCCGGTATGGTGGGCCAACAAGGCCGCAACGGTAGCAAATGGCCAGGACTGGCTTTCTTTACCACCAAACCCGCCCCCCATACGGCGGCACTGCACTTTGACGGTGTGGGCGGGCTGATGCAAGGCATGCGCAATGATGAACTGCATTTCGGACGGGTGCTGAGTAGAGCAAAACACTTGCATCTCGGCGTTTTCGCCGGGCAAAGCGTAGGCTATTTGCCCTTCAAGGTAAAACTGCTCTTGCCCGCCGCAATAAAAACTGCCCTGATGGCGATGAGGCCCTTGCGCGAGTGTTTCGGGCACATTACCTTTAGAGATACGCGCGGGCGGCAAAACGTAAGACTGCCTGTCGGCGGCCGTTTTTATGTCGAGCAAAGGCTCTAGGTTTTCGTATTCGACCTTGGCCAAGCGTGCAGCACGGCGCGCCAGGTCGTGCGAAGTGGCCGCCACCGCAAACAGCGGCTGCCCTACATACTCGACCTTACCATCGGCGAAGACAGGCTCGTCGGCAACCACAGGCCCAACGTATTTTTCTCCCGGCACATCGTCCAGTGTAATAACCGCCACCACACCCGGTGCAGCACGCACAGCGGTGAGGTCCAAAGAAAGAATACGCGCATGGGCCCGTTCAGACAGACCGAACGCGGCATGCAGCGTACCCTGGACCTCGGGAATGTCGTCGGTGTATTGCGCACGACCGGTGACATGCAAATGTGCACTTTCGTGTTTAACCGAGGTGCCGACCGTTTGATATTTATTCTGTGTCATAGGACCCCCTATTAATTAACGCGCGTCGCCGCAGCGCCGGTGGTTTCCAGATAGAAGCGATACAGCAGGTTTTGTGCTGTTTTCAGTCGATATTCGCTGGTGGCCCGCATATCGGACAGGGGCTGGTAATCTGCGGCCAAGGCTGCCATGGCGGCCGTCACAGCCGATTCATCAAACGGCTTCCCGGTCAGTGCAGCCTCGGCAGCCGCTGCACGCTTTGATGTAGCGGCCATGCCGCCATGCGCGATACGCACCGAGGCAACCTGCCCATCTTCAAGACGCAAGGCATAGGCACTGCATACTGCAGAGATGTCCTGGTCGAAACGTTTCGACAGCTTGTACGTTGCGACTCTGAGGGCCGGATCACGCAAAGGCACCTTGATGGCTTCAACGAACTCACCCGGCTCACGGTCTTGCTTACGGTAATCAAGATACAGGTCTTCGAGGGGGAGTTCGCGACGTGCATTGCCTTTGCGCAACACAACACGTGTTTGCAAGGCAATCAGCAAGGGCGCGCTATCACCAATCGGTGAACCATTGGCGACGTTTCCGACAAGCGTTCCGGAATTGCGAATCGGCATGGACGCAAACCGTTTCCAGAGTTCGTGGGCCTCGGGATACTCGTTCACCAGCGCTTCGTAACCCTCGTTGAGCAACACTGCAGCGCCAATGTGCAAACCCGCCTCGTCGCGACGAATGACATCGAGCTCGGCAACATTGCCCAGATAAATGACTTTGGGAAACACCTTGAGCTGCTTGGTAACCATCAGACCGACGTCGGTGCCGCCGGCCAGCAAAGTAGCATCGGGATGGGCCAACAACAAGTCGGCCAATTGGTCGGCGCTACGCGGTGCCCAATAATTGTGACCGTTTTGATTGATGACTAACGGTACAGTTGACGCATCACGCAGGGCCTTGAGCCAACCTTGCACCTGGGCTGCGGTCACGCCTTCAGCGACCGGGTAATTGCCCATGTCGAGCGCGGCATCGATGATGGGCCGGTAGCCGGTGCAACGACACAAATTACCCGACAGGTGATCCAGCACCTCTTCGCGTACCGGGCGAACCTTGCCACTGCAATACATGGTGTACAACGACATGACGAAACCCGGCGTGCAAAAACCACACTGCGACCCGTGGTGGTCAACCATGGCCTGCTGAACCGGATGCAGAGTCTGACCGTCGGCCGATAAGCCTTCAACTGTCCAGATGGCCCGACCATCCAGAGTGGGCAAAAACCGGATACAAGCGTTGATGGCTCGAAAGCTGACATTATCTTGCGGGTCGAGCGCAGCTTCGGTGACCGTACACGCGCCGCAGTCCCCTTCGGCACACCCTTCTTTGGTCCCTACCAAGCCGGCCTGTTCGCGTAAATACTGAAGAACCGTTTGCGTCGGTGAGACGGGTACGACGTGTTGAAGTACGCCATTGAGATAAAAACTGACGGCTTGTCGCATTGAATTATGTCTCCGTTTTTTGTAGTTTTGGTCAGTGGCTGCGCCTGCAATCAGGCGCGCCTATCAGTCGTCATCGGCATAGCTACCATCGATAACAAACTGTTGATGCAGGTCGTACTCGTCGCAGTTCGGGGTAGTGCCGATGCGATCAACGACAATGAAATTGCCCTGCTGCGCCAACGTCAGCAAGGGGTGATGCCAGGTACCCGCGTGATAATTGACGCCCTGATGGCCCTCGGCATAAAAAGCCCGTATGTTGGCTTCGTCGGGCCTATCGTCGCTGCCATTAGGTGCAACAACCACGATAAAAGGCGTGTTGCCCGTGGGAATCCAGGCCTGGCTGCCCAAGGGGTGCCGTTCGAGCATGGACACTGAAATGGGGAAATGAAACGCCCCGCCCCGGGCCAGACTGATGCCGGCCTGACCATCGTCGCCGCGAATTTGTACTTTACCGACATGATGATAGCGCTGCGTTGTCCCGTTGTTAATGGGAAACCAGTCGTTATCAGCCATGGCAATGACATCGCCAAAAGGCGCAAATGCAGCTTTGGTCAGACGCTCGAGTTTGATCAGGTTCGGCATGAGTCTTCCTTGTCAGGCCAGACGGCCCCAGACACGCAGACGGCTCACGCCGCCATCGGGGTGCATGTTCAGCTTGACGTGCGTGACCGGTCCAACGTCGTTGAAATGCTCGGTCGTGTAATAGTGTTGCGTGTCGGGCTGGGCTTTTTGCTCGGGCAACAACACGGGCCAGAACATGGCCTGGGTAATGATGGACTGGTCGGTACCGTAAGTAACGTTTGCCGCCTGGATAGATACCCGATCGGGATAATTGCCTTTGAAGTGAGCGGTATCGACTTCAATTTTTTCGACATGTACCGGATGCGCAAGTTCAACGACGCACCAGTCATAGCCCGGTTCGCGACGACGGCGGGTTTCCCAGCCATCGCCCATATTTACGCCGCGACCCGGCATAATCAGGCGGAACGGCACGCCGAAGTGGGCGTCGTTGTAGCCGACAATACGACCACCGGCCGCAAGAGCAGACACTTCATGCAGGGCGTTAGGGTCTTTTGAGGACCAGTCGGCCGCCGGTTGGCCAAATACGCGGAAACGGGCAACGCCCCCGTCCGGATAGATATTCAGACGACAATGCGTCCAGCGACGTTCATCGTCAAGCGCAATAAAGTGATGCGAACTGCTGGACAGGGTTCTTGAGGGCACGATTTCAGTCCAGACTGTGTTCTCGTCCGGGTCGCCTTCGCAATAACAGGCTTGCACCGAGGCCGCCGGAGGGAAATTGCCGGTGAAATGACTGGTGTCAATGTCGATGCCCTTGATGACACCCGAAACCCCCAGACGAATCACCGCGTGGTCGTAACCACCATCACGGCGACGGCGGGTTTCCCAGCCATCCATCCATTTGCCGTGGTCATCGAACTTGCCCACAACAAACACCGGCTCAGCCGGCTGAAGCATACGTTCAGCGGGCCCGAACCATTCGTTTGAGCAAGAAACAACCTTTGCGCCGAAGTCGGCCAATGCAAGATTTGCGTAACGCGTCGCAAACTCGGGAAAATCGACGCTGGGCGCATTGATGACGGTGCCGGCGGGTAAAGGTGGGGTTGCCATGACATGGACTCCTGACAAGAAACAATAAAAAAACCGGAAAAATGACCTTGGCTAAAAGGTTCAGTTTTCTTCGACAAGGGCTTCCAGACGGAAGCGACCAATTTTGAAAATTTGCTGCAAGCTTTCCTGCACTTCCTGAGCTGGGGTCAGCCCCAAACGACGCTCAAATTGACCAATAATGCCGGCACGGTCGTACCCTTTGACCGCCAAAATAAACGGAAAACCGAATTTTTCTCGGTAGGCCTGATTAAGCTGCGTCAGACGGGAGAACTCTTCGGGAGAACACTGATCCAGACCAGCCCCGGCTTGTTCCGACGTAGACTCGGGTGTCAGCTCGCCGCGAACTGCGGCTTTGCCCGCGAGCTCGGGGTGCGCGCAAATCAGTTTCATTTTCAGGTCGTGGTCGGCGCCTTCTATCTGGCGGACCATTTCGGTGTGCAGTGCATGCACGCCGGTAAACGGCCGATGTGCCGCGGCGCGCTCTGCCACCCAAGGTGAGTGCTCGAAGACACCGCCCAATACCCGGACAAATTCCTCAACGGGCATGGCGTTAAGTGTCGCCATGGAAATCTTTGTGGTCATGTCTACCTCTGTCGGTTTTATTTATGTTCTGGCGCTTATCGTCTGCTGCGTGGTCAGACACCCTGAAAGGGGTGGTGCTTGATCCAATGCCGGGCGATATCAACCCGACGACAGACCCAGACCTTGTCATGCCCCTGGATATAGTCCAGGAAACGCTGCAGCGCCACGAAGCGCGCCGGGCGGCCGATAAGCCTGCAATGCAACCCTATGGACAACATCTTGGGATGAGTTTCACCCTCTGCGTACAAGACATCGAACGCATCTTTAAGGTAATTAAAAAAGTGTTCGGCCGTGTTAAAGCCCTGCGGCGTGGCAAAACGCATGTCATTGGTATCGAGGGTGTAAGGCACGATAAGATGCGGCCGTGTCGTGCCGTCGGAAAGCTCGACCTGAGACCAGAACGGCAAATCGTCGCCGTAATAGTCGGCGTCGTAAAGAAACCCGCCCTCTTCGACCACCAGGCGACGGGTATTCGGGCTGTCGCGCCCGGTATACCAACCAGCAGGGTGCTCGCCAGTGAGCTCTTTAATGACTTGGACACAACGCTGCATGTGCTCACGCTCGAGTGATTCGGGGGCCGACTGATAGTGGATCCACCGATAGCCGTGGCACGCAATTTCGTGGCCCAGCTCGACAAACGCGCGGGCCAGCTCGGGGTGGCGTTCGAGCGCCATCCCGACCCCGAAAACCGTCAGCGGCAAGCCGCGGCGCTCGAATTCGCGCAAAATACGCCAAACTCCCGCCCGCGAACCGTACTCGTAGATTGACTCCATAGACATATGGCGATCGGGATAGGCCTGGGCACCGACGATCTCTGACAAAAACTGCTCGGATGCCGGGTCGCCGTGCAACACGCAGTTCTCGCCGCCCTCTTCATAATTGAGCACAAACTGCACCGCAATTTTTGCCTGCCCGGGCCACACAACTTTGGGCAGATGACGACCGTAACCAACGAGATCACGCGGATAATTCGGGGACATAAAGGTTCCTTGGGGCCTAACGTTTAACGCTGAATGCAGACCATGGGTCGGGGCGTCGGGCATGAGGTTCGCCGACGCGGTGTTCGCAATCTTGCAGGTGGTGGCACATTGCTGCGATGGCCCCGTCGCGATTGCCCGCCAGAATGAGGTCAAGAATCTGGTCATGCTCTTCGTATGAGCAGGTGCTTGAGCTCGGGATGTCGTGAAACGCGATGATGAGCGTGCTGCGACAGCACAAGGCATGCATGAATTCGGTCAGCACGTGGTTTTCGACCAGCCGAGCCATTTTGACGTGAAACGCATTAGACAACCTGAGCCAACTGATCCGGTCGCCGCGCTCGAACGCCTCGCGCTCTTGGCGCACCATGTCGCGTAGCGGCTGCAAGCGTTGCGGCAAGTCGGGAAACTGCAGTAATTTGTCGATCAGGACGCACTCAAGCGTGCGCCGGGCCTCGAAAACGTCACGGGTTTCTTCGGGGCTGGGCTTCCAGACATAGGCCCCCCGATTCGGTTGCAAAACCACGATTTTGTCGTGCCCGAGCTGAGCCAGCGCCGCGCGCACCGTGGCACGAGAGCAATTAAAAATTTCGCACAGGGTCGATTCTGTAAGTTTGGCGCCAGGCAACAGTCGGCGGTCCATGACTGCATCGAAAATTTCGGCATACACACGGTCAACCTCGGAGACATGGCCGGTCGGGCCCAAAAGCGAAGACGCGCTAGGGGCTGTACTTTCAGCAGGAAAATCAGAGCGTTGATCGAGATACAGCATAGGAGGTCACCTGCACAAACCGTGGAGACTTTACGAAATCACTGATTGACAATTATTGGCTGGTAAAACAAAATCGTCAACATAAATTGTTAACAATCCGGAGGCCCCATGGGAAAACTTTCAACTCACGTGCTCGACACCATGCACGGCCGGCCCGCCCAAGGGGTTTGCGTCGAGCTATACCGCATTGATGGTGCATCGCGCACCTATTTGAAAACCGTCAAGACCAACGCGGACGGCCGTTGCGATGCCCCGCTGCTTGACGCCGACAACATCAAGTCAGGCACCTACGAGTTGGTTTTTCATGCCGGCGACTACTTTGCGGCGCAAGGGGTCAACGTACCCGAACCACGCTTTGTCGACCAGGTCGTGATCCGCTTTGGTATCGCCAACCCTCTTGAAAACTATCACGTGCCGCTGGTTGTCACCCCCTGGACTTACGCCACCTATCGCGGCAGCTAAACGCCTGTTACGCGCTTTTACGCTGGTAATGCGCTTATTTCATATTTAATAAGAACGGAAAAATCATGGAAGCTTATTTGCTCGAGTTTGGCAACCTGTTGCTGCGCTGGCTGCACGTTATTGCCGCCATCGCCTGGATCGGCGAGTCGATCTACTTTGTCATGATGGACAACAGCCTGCGCCCGCCCGCCGCTGAAGCCGCAAAAAAACGCGGTGTGCTAGGCGAAATCTGGGAAGTGCACGGCGGCGGCTTCTATCACAACCAAAAATACATTACGGCCCCGCCCGAAATGCCCCAAGAACTACATTGGGCGTTCCTCAAGGCCTACACTACGTGGATCAGCGGCTTTGCCCTGTTCATTATTCTGTACATGGCCAACCCATCGTTTTACTTGGCCAACCCCAACAGCCCCTGGGAATGGGTGCGTGAACTCAGCGGATGGCAGGTCAACGTCGTTGCACTGTTGTTTCTTGCTGGCGGCTGGGTGGTCTACGATCAGCTCTGCCGACGAATCAGTCCGAACATGGAGCGCGATGGCCTGTTAAGTGTTGCTGTTGCCATCATGATGGTTGTCGTCGCCTACCTTAGCGTGCACATTTTCCAGGGTCGTGCCGCTTTCTTGCTGACAGGCGCAGTCATGGCCACAGCCATGTCGGCCAACGTGTTCTTCTGGATCATCCCTGGGCAGCGACGCATGGTTAAAGCCCTCCAAACCGGCGGCACGCCTAATCCGCTAGATGGCAAACGCGGCAAACAGCGTTCGGTGCATAACACCTACTTCACGCTACCCGTCGTATTTTTGATGCTCAGCAACCACTACTCGTTCACCTATACCAGCCCGTACGCCTGGGTCATCATGGTGCTGTTCATTTTCTCGGGCGCAATCATCAGGCAATATTTTGTGCTGCGTCATCTGGGGCAAAACAAAATTGCGTACCCAATTATTGGCATCTTGTTACTGGTTGCCATCGCCGTCATTGCCGCGCCAGCGTCGCGGCCCAAGCCACAAGCCGCCGCCACCACGACAACAGCAACAGCGGCCGCGCCCGCCGCCAATGGTCAGGCGGGTAACGACATGGCCCGGGTACTCGAAATCATGCAAGCCCGTTGCGTACAGTGCCATGCCGCGCAACCCACCCAGGCGGGCTTTGCATCAGCGCCCGCCGGTATCGTCCTTGAAACCGAGGCCGATGTCCTGGCCAACCCCGCGCTGCTCAAGCAAGTGATTGCAAGCAAATACATGCCGCTGGCCAACATCACCCAGATGACCGACGAAGAACGGGCGTTCATCGCCAACTGGACACCTTGAGGTCGCGGCCCGATTAACCTGCACACAAATAACCCCGGGTCCGACCTTCCGCGTCGGCCTTGGGGCCGCTATCAGCAATCAGCACGACGGTATACCCTGCAGGGCAACTGCACTGACCGGTCACCGGGTTCGCGGCCATGGCCATGCAACCCGATACTGTATTCACCGAATAACCACCCCCGCCCCGCCCACCCGCAGACATCCACTGATAGCTGCGACACACCAACAAGCCGCCATAGTGCTCTCGTACGATCAGGCCATTTTCCGGGCACGCGGCGCCCGCGTAGGCCCTCTCGCCCAACCACAACGACCCCTGAGCTCGAAAAGCTGCGTCAGAAACAACATTTCCTGCCGCCGACACATCAGCCTTGAAATCCGGATCGCGCGTATCGCCAACCCTGAGCCACGGAAATGAAAATGCGCTATCAAGACCGACCGTCAGTGCGACCGTGCCGGCGGCGAGCGCCGCCATGGCGGGTAGCGGCGGGTTGGGTAATGCAAAAGCAGCGCCTTTAATTTGCAGGGGATCGGCGTGGGAGACCATTCCACCTTTACCGCCCGCGGCCATAAGCCAATAGGCCAGTAACCCTTCATGCGACCGACCCGCCAAAGCCGTATCGAGCGCGCGTGTCGTATGAATCAGGGCCTCGATCCGGCATTCGTCACCAGGGCACACGCCACTACGCAGAATGCGGACGGCCACCCGAAGGTCGCGTCCATAGGTCTCCGGGAAGCCAGCTTCAAGCATCCCTTGCTGTTTCAGCTCGGCCAATGTGGGAGCCGCACTATCGACAACACCATCGATACTGACATCGGCTGGCCGCGTTGCCTGACGCAAGCTATCGGCATAACGGATGACATACCGCTCGGCCGACACCCTGACAGCCAGCATCCAGGCCGCCGCAGCCTCGGCCGAGGCTTCCTGGGTGCGCCGCACCCAGGTCTCGGAGGCCCAAACAGCAAGCAAGGTCGCCATCAAAGCAGCAATCATAAGCTCGGTCAATGCAAAGCCACGCTGCGACGCTGTCTTCATTGGACTCAGCTTGCGGTGAACACAAAGGTGTTGACGTCGCCGGGCGTGCAAAGCGCCTCGGTCGACAAGGCGCTGTAAGGCGTTGACGTATCTTTTATTGTGGTGCCAGCAACGGTCATTGTGTCGCTGACGCGCTGCATGACCGAGGCAATAGCCGGACAAGCCACATGGTTCACATTGGTCAGGGTAATGGCAAAGCCGGCGCCCAGATCAGCCGCTGCAACAGTGACCTCCCCCGCGCTCCCCAACCCGTGCAGCACCTTGGTGGTGGCATCAGTGCCGGAAACAGAGAATATGCTCGATTGCCGCACCAGATTAGCAAAATTGGTCGTGGCAATGCCGGTGTAGGGCTCAGTAGAACCGTTTGGCGCATTGACTTTGGTTTGCAGCACAAACCGGGCGAGCTCCTCGCCGACTTTGGGCACTTTATTCTCTATGACATAACTGCCCACCGCCGGAATACCAATGATTGCCAGCAACAACACTATCGCCGTCACGATCGACACTTCGATTAAAGAAAAGCCCCGTTGCCGACGAAATGGTCGATACACCTGCGACGTTATTTTCTGAATACCCATGGATCACCCCTTTAAAATGCCGCCCGCTATTGGCCGGCGTAAAAAATCATCAAGCCGCGACGCAATTCGTCGATAGCCACGTAATGCCAAATACCTAAGCCCAGCATTGCGCCGACACACCACAACAGCATGACCCAACGGGCCAGCGCCGCTTGCCGGAATACAACTTGCAGTATTTGCGTACTCATTCGCTCTTTGGTGATGTACAGGCCCTCTACCAAGCCGCGAACCAGGATCATGTCCTGCAAATACCAATAAAGCGGCCTATCGAACAAGCCGGTATCGAATGTTCTGGCGCCCACCCAGCCTTGATCGATATGCCTGATCATCTGGTCCAGATGCCAGGCTTGCCAACGATTGGCCCCGCGGCGCAACATGATGAGTGCGCTGCGCAACTGTGTGGACTCCCCCTCGTGACGGGCCAGAACCACATGAAGTACGGACAACATGCGCACCGTCGCCACGCAACGGTATAGACGCCAGATCAGGAAACGATCCAGCCAATGCCTGAGAGGCCCCACGAGATTAGAGAATGACCAGCCCATCCAGATAACCGCGCCCAGAACACCAGCCATGACCCAGCCCCACCACCGCCCACTGAAACTGGAGAAAGCAAACAGCTGTCGCGTTACCGAGCCGTAATACTCAAACGGCAACATGCCGAACACACTGGCCAGCCTGGGTACCGTAAATAGCGGAACGAGCAACATCATGACGACCCAGACCAGCAAGGCAATGACAGCCACGCTGACGGTGCTGACCAAAACCTCACGCGCTTTAGCGACCAGCCGCTGGACCGCTGCCAAGTCGCGCAGGGTGTCAATAAGGGCAACGTTACCGGCCAGCTGGGCCACGCGCACAATCACCAGCTCATCGTCGGGCAGCACACCCCGCCAGGTGGCATGCAAATCGCCGCCGGACATCGGATAAGCCACTGCCCATTGCGCCGAGAGACGCCCGCGCGTGGTTTTCATGCCATAGCGCTGCGCATCGTGACTAAATATGTCTTTAAGTGTGCGCGCACCGCCAACCGACCTCATGAAACCGGATAGATAGTCGTAGTAGTCGGCCCGCTGACGACGGAAGCGCCAGCCGTCAAAGGCGTGAACGGCGACGCTGCGCCAGGATATGAGCCAGCGAGGAGAATGATTCATGGCGTACCCTTATTCAAGGGCCAATGAGGGCTTTGAGTACGACGCGAGAAGACTTGGTACCTGACTTGCGCATCAAAAGGATCGATTTCACCTCGTGCCGCTTTTTGCGCAGCACAAACGAAAAACGATACAAAGCCCACCGACGAATCGGCCCCGGCCAAGTTCGAATATAGAAACTCCCCAACTGTATTTCGGCGTACGGCGGCCAGATAACCTGGAAACTGTTCCGGAATAAAACATTCGGCCACCACCGTGCGCCCCGCGTACCCCGATAGCGCAGAATTTCC
The DNA here is from genome assembly GCF_002236805.1 of Pusillimonas sp. T2. Classification (GTDB taxonomy): domain Bacteria; phylum Pseudomonadota; class Gammaproteobacteria; order Burkholderiales; family Burkholderiaceae_B; genus Neopusillimonas. The sequence goes on from NZ_NIQA01000008.1 coordinate 103,439, forward strand.
CAGCCCGCGGCAGTCAGGACAGCCTTCCGGGTTACGAAACCTGACCCCCCTAATATCAATACCGGGCAGCTCGCAAAGTTGCGCAAGCAAACCCTCGGTCGTGAGCGCACCGTTGAGTCGCCGACATACCGCCTGGGCCGGCACGGCGCATCGGCTGCACAACTTGGGCATCAGCACCTGGTGCACGACCAACTTGAGCATGCCCGGCGTGGCTAGAAAATCGCGTGCAACGCCAATAACACTTGAAGCCAGCCGATCAGAAACCAGGAATGCCGAAGGTGCGTGCGTTGTCGTATAAACGCTTACCCCGGAACTGGCCAGATCCATAAAAGCTTCACCCGTTTCTCGATCGCGCACTTCGCCAAGCAGTACATCGTTCATGGCGGAGCGCTTAAGCGCACGCAACTTGGCCGCAAATCCATCGTGTCGCTCGCGGGCAGGATCGCGACTGATCGTATTCTGCACCGCCCCCGGAATGAGATACTCCACCGGATCCTCCAGCGTCATGACTTTTCGGTCAGGCGGCAAGGCAGCAATCTGGGCCGCCATCGAAGTTGACTTACCCGACCCCACCGTGCCGGCGAAAACAACGGCCCCGCCCTCCGTTTCTACCGCCTGGCGAATCAAACCCGCCTGCACAGGCAAATAGCCCAGCTGCTCGAGGTCTTGCTGCTCGTGCGCCCGAGACCGATCGAGTAAACGCAGACAAACGCTGGGCCCGCGCTCGGCCGCCAGAGACGCCCAGCGCAGCAAAATACCTCGACCATCAACCTGACGGACCAAAGCACCTTGCTGCTCACTGGTGGGGTCGAATACAGCGCCATTGCCGCCACGAATATCCATCCAGATCACGGCGAGCATTTCGTTTAACGTAGCCGTTGGGATTCGTCGAAACCGGTCGGGTGCAACATAGCGACCCTGTATGGTGAAACGCACCTCGGAATCGGGCTGGTCGTAGTGAACATTTAGATGAATATCGCTTGCGCCATGTCTTACACCCCACTCGACCATGTCTTGAAAAGCCGCAGCCAGCGCCGACCCCGATGAACTCGCGTCAAGCAAGACCAGACCGCCGGAACCGGCAAGTTGATGACGCGCGATGGACAACAACAGAGGCGCGGCAAGAACATAACGTTGCGGCGACGCCATCCGGAAGCCGCGGCCGCGCAATTGCCTGGCCAACTCGTCGGCCTGATCCCCGCCGACGTGCTCAGCCAACGCCAGTATGGCAACACTTTCATCAGTGAGCTGAACCGGACACAGCCTTGCAGCCAGGGCCTCAACACCCAACTCATTGCTCAGCGAACGGCGGATAGGCGGCTGGATCACATGAAGTTCATCGGCAGAAGACACCACGACAGCATCGGCGTAATCAAAACGCTCGTCGTCCGGCAAGACATCACTGACACGATGACGAGGAAAGCGTAGATCGAGACGCCAGGAAGATCGCTTCATCAGCCTTTCTCCGCCCCGTCTTGATCGAGACACAGCGTGAGCTGGGAATCGCCCCGGACCAACTGCACGCAACGCGACTGAATCCCTTGAAGCAAGTAGCCATTGGGGTCAGCCACACGCCCGAGCGGCAATGCGCGTCCGTTCAAGTAAACGTAAGTGTGGCCCTGCCATTGAACTTCGGCCAGCAAGCGCTTGCCGACACCGTAAATGCCTTTCAACACCGGCCGGGCCATCGAGGGCGGCGTTAGGTCGGGGTCAAGTGGTCGGCCTTGCGGGGCCCGACGCGAGGCGAGCCGCTCGTCAGACATTGCGCTCAGTGCCTTCACAGCTTCAGCCCGCATCAACTCGCGCACCAACATCTGGTCGTCCGCAAGGTGATCAAGATCTGCCGCAGAGGATGACGGTTCGTCGGATAGTGCTGGTTGGATAGACGATGACGGTGCAGCGACCGTCGGCACGGCAATAAACATCAGCCCGCACAGACTGCGTATTAACACGCGTAACGGCCGGCGAACTACAACAAACACATAGGGACGACGCAAAACGCGCTCAACTCTGCCACTCATAGCGCTCCCCTTTTGCCGACAGATGAAGCCGACTTTGCCGTAACGTCGACAGCTCAGATGATTTGAAAGTCAGTACCACCTGCTGCCATCGGACGCCGGTAAGATTGGGCAAAAGCAAGCTATAAGATCGAAGAGGCCCCTCAACCAGCAGCGATCGCACCTGATAACCCCGAAACGCCTCTGGCCTGGGTACAGGCACACCTTGCGCATCGACGGGCCCAGCAAACTTGTGAACCACTGCGGGCGAGGCCTTCAGAGTGACGAAAGCCCGGCTGATGTGCTGCAGACTGCTCAGCCAATATTTATCTCCCCATAGGCCGTCGTTCAAAACAGCGTCTGCAAGCGGTATCGCGGCATCGACGACAACCCACTCTGCCTCGACATCGTCCACCGACAAAAAACGCAATGCCCAACCGGTGGGGGCCGAAGCCATCAACCGCTGGTTACTGGCATGATCACTGCCGCGACGCAATGACGCTGTGCAGCGCCAGGTGCTGGAGAGCGGCTTGCACAGGACGTTGACGAGGTGCCAGCCACTGACCTGTACAGGCACGCGATACAAAGAGGACAACAACTGCCGCATGCCGTCGACACCATGCACCCGCACCAAGGCGGTGGCTGCTGACCTGGCCGACACCCAGGCATGCATGGCCGCCTGTGCAGACACAGGGCCAGGCACAGGTTGGCCAGACAACCAGCGACCTGCCGCGCTGGCGGCAAAGGCAACACCAACCGCCACGACGCTAACGGCAACGGCCAAGGCAGAAAGACTTTTTGGCACCCAACGGGCAGAAATACGCCACAGCAAAGCCCTATCATCGGCAGCGACGGCCAAGGCCTCCAGATCCGGCGCCCCCGATTTTTCGCCGGATGGATCGAAATGCCGGATATGTGCGTAGGCCAGACGCAACTCATCAAGCAAACCAATGACCTGTTGGGACGACCCCAGCAATATGTCGGTACGCGCTATGACAGCGCCCTCGTGCACCGCCACAAGCCAGTACCGGCCAGGCTGTAGGGCAATGGACACCGCTACCGTTCCAGAGGGATACATACCGGCGACTATCTGGGCCGCGGAGTAATGCGGTTCGCGATGAGGCGCCTCAGTACGCGAGAACTGAATCAACCCCATAGCTGCCGCGTGCTCGGACGGCGTCACGCAATGAGTCGCACGATATCTCCTGGCCTTTGCCATAACCTGCTTACGGGTATGCACCCCAAGCAACGGCAGCCAATCCAGGCCAAACACCAGATTTTTTCCATCCCAGCGCTCACACCACACTGTGTCGTCAGCCATGGCTAGAACCCCTCCTCGACTTGCGCCGTAATGACTATGACCGTTTTGATCTGCTGTTGCGCGGCACGGTCGCTACCCCCAAGCAACATCGGCATACCCGGATTAAGTCGACGTGTATCGAGCTCGTGCTGCCCCCGATCAAAACCCGACACCAGCAAAGGCTGCCCTGGCTGCAAAACAAGTTGCTGAACCGTACCGTTTCCATCAATGGTGACCTGCTGCAGCTGCAAGGGATTGCGTGCGTCGCCGAACGTGACGGACTTGATGGGTTGCGCCACAGTGTTGTCGTAGGCCAATGACAATAAAATCTGACCGTTTTCCTGCGCATCAGGGATCAAGGTCAATAACGAACCCACCGTTTCTTCTTTCTGACTGACCGACACCGTGGGTAAACTGCTTTCTAACCCCTGCCCCAAGGCCGTGGTTTGAACTTTGTCGATATAAGAGAACGTCGTACGCACCGCATGCGTGACCGGACGTCGATTCAGTGTCAACACCGGAACGCTGCTGCGTCTGACTACCTGCCCCACCTGACCAAGCGCCCTGATCATGGCCTCGGAACCTTTGAACGGCCCTTCGGCAAGCGACACCCCCAGGCTGGCCGCGTCGGTCACAACAGAGCCAGCAGAAGCGACTGTCGCCGCCATTCGGGCACTCGTAAAGACCAGATCCCAGTCCATCCCGGCTTCTGCCGTCTCTTTGGTGACCAGCGTTATCTCTTCAAAGACCAATCTGATACGACGGGTCAGCGCCAGATTCTCCTGATCAAGATAAGCGGCAATGCGCTGCAATACTTCGGGTGTATCGGTGACCACCACCAGCGCGCTGGCGCCCTCTTGTGCTACAGCAACGCCGGCACGGCTCAAAAAGGGCTCGAGACGCGCCTTCACGACGTCCATCACACCAATTTGCTCGCTTTGCAGCCGTGTGCTTGAAGTGCTGGAAAAGCCCTGATCCTGACCACTTCGGTTGGCCCCCAAAGACGCCTCGGACTGAGCCGCCTGCGTCAACGCGCGGATGTTGAATACCCGCGTCTCGGTTCGATAAAACTCAATACGGCCCTGCGCATAGCGCCAATACACCCCGAGTGTGGCGGCAACGCTGTCAAGAATGGCTGACAACGGCTGTGCCTCGCCATCCAGACGCATTGAGGACTCAGGGAGCACCACGACCGACTGACCCGCTGCATCGCTACCGGCCAAACGCGGTGAAAACCGGTCAAGCGACCAGAGCGCTTCGGGTCGTACATGCACAGGAATCCCGGTCGCGGCGGTGATCCGACGCGCGATCACCGGCAAAGGTCGCGGCTCGGCGGTGAAGATAAGCGTGGTTTTAACGTTGGCCCGCAATGCCACCGGCAAGGTTAACTCGCGGGAAAGCGGCAGCGGTTTACCCACCAACCACGGACGATCGACATGCTGAGCCGAGCGGCGCACATCGGCGTCGCTCAGTTGCGCGGCAAACGCGCGTTGTCGCTGGTCGATGCTGTCGCCCGCCTCTACAACACGCTGTGATATCTCGCGTAACCTTTCTTGCAGCGCGCATCCGGCAAGCAGCGCCCCGAAGGCCAACACCGCAGCAAACTTGAGCCAGATCATGATTGCCCTGCCGCCGCACGGGTACGATCACAGGCCTGCGCGTAAGGCACGATGCGCAGTACACGATTGGAGTAGAAGCACGGCTGCAACGGCTTAACCGCTAGTTCTGTGCTGCCAACCAAAGCCTGCACCGCTTCGACAAACGGCACATCAAAACTTGCCGAGCCAGTAATCGGTATATCGACATCTACCATCCAGTGCTCTGGGGCGAAGTCCCAACCCGCCTGCGCAGCCCAACGCGCCAGGGCCTGGCGCAGCGTGCCGTCGGATCGCCCCACGACAAACGCCGGGGAAAACGAGGTTGCCGGGCCCGACCCTGGTTCGAGCTGAGACGCCACGGGCGGTTGCTGGGGCGGCTTGGGCGGCGGCGATACAGGAGGCGTAAGCGGCAATGGCGGGGGTATAGGCATAGGCGGCGGTAATGGCGCACCATGCGCAACCGAATGACCCGCGTCGTCGCCATCGACGATCGCTTCGACACCTGCCGACGTTGCCCTATCGTCATCTCGACGAGCAAAAGCTTGCAAATGCCCGCCACGAATCACCAACAACGCCGGCACTTCGTCAATGACGAGGTAATCGCCCTGGCGCCGGGGTGTTAACAAACGATCGCCGACGACGCCGTGTTGCAGTGCCTGTTTAAGAGAGCGAGCAAACAATGCAGGTACCGGGCTCCCGGCACCAAACTGCAGCCAGACATTGCTGCCGTTATCGAATACCTGCAAGGGCGCAATATTGCGGTCCCCCGACAACGCCCAACCAAAATGAAACTGCCCCCTGGCCACGACGGCAGTATCCTGTGCACCGGTCGGCTCAAGCGACTTAAATGCCGTTTGCAGGTCAGGAAACTGGGCGCACCCAGCCAGCAGCAGCATCGGCAAATACAAGGTTCGCTTCTTTCCCATTCAGGCTACTCCTACCCGGGGAACACCCCCATTGAACATAGGCGTATGCTGCCGCCTGGGCGAGGTCTCAAAAAGCCCGGGTTGTACGCATGGCTTGATTCGACCCGCGTCGGCACAACTAAAAAATAATAAAAAATTGTTATTTTTCAGTTACTTAATTTTTATCAGCCATACAAAATCAACGTCGGAATGGCCCGTAATACGAGGCAAAAGTATCCGCCACGAAACATTACATTTGGCAACACACAAGCAAGAACGATTTTGCTACCCTTCAGTTGCCTGACCAGAAGTCGTTTCATCCGCTGCGACCCACGTGCCACCGGCTACCCATAATCAATATCCAAAAGCCTGCACTTCCTGGTCGTCCAAAAGCCTTTAAGTTGCACACGGCGATTTGCCGATCGGCATACCGTCGTGCCAACTGCACAGGAGACAAACCATGAATGAAACTCTCGACCTGTTCTGGGGGCGTGCCCTTAAAATTGCGCGCCACTACGACACCGACGGCCTGATCTTTGCCGACTTGACCGGCATGGCCGATGATTTTTCGGCCAGCTTCCACGAAGCGATTGCCGATACCCCCGAAGACAAACGTCAGCACGCAATTGCGGCGCTTCAAACCAAGCTGAACGATGCCGGTAGCAGCGACCGCTATCCCGGCCGTTGCAACGAAGCATTTACAGAGCTGGCCGCCAGCCTGAATCGCATTCCCATTTACTGACAACACCGGGTGTGGCAGCCTTTGTGGCTGCCACACAACTTGACCACCACAATCCCCCCGCGACTAGAATAGCGGTATGAAAATCGCAATTATTCTGGTCAGTATTCTTTCAATGGCCCTAACCATTGGCTGGCACTTAAGAAAACAGAACAGCAGCCCAGGCCGCCTTTCTTTCAGACAAAAACTCAATATTGTCATGACCAGTCTGGTCATCGGCATTGTCGTGTATTTCGGGCTGTTGCTTGCCGCCCTGGCCTGGATGGCCCTGCGCTGACAAGGCGCTCCCTCGTACCAACCGCTACAATGAGCGTTGGCAATCTTTACTACAGCGTGTGCAATTTTGAATCAGACACAAACCGAGAACTGGGGTTTTTTGCACCCCGAATGCTTTGGCGACAAGGCCTTGCTGTTTTTCAGCTGGGATCTGGCCAAGACCATCGAACAACAATTCCGTCTGCATGCAGAATCAAGCCTTGGTATTCAACTGACCGAGGCACAAAAGGCCGTCGATCGTCTGCTCAAGCAATATGTGCAAATACAGGCCAACCCGGCTGCATTCGAAGGCCAAAGCATTACGTTAGAACTTGAACAAGACGACAGTGACGGCGAATCAACGCCCATGCTTGCGTTAAAAACATCGCCCGAGCTAGAGGAAAAAATCCTGGCGGCACAGGCCCAAATGCAAAGTTCGCAAAGCGTGAACTAAAAATAAAAATGCCCCCAAGCGGGGGCATTGCGCACTACTGAAGCCAAACTTAAATTTTGCGCGCCAATTCGGCAGCCAGGCCCACGTATGAACGCGGTGTCATGGCCAGCAAACGGGCCTTGGGCTCGGCAGGTAAATCAAGGCCCTGAATAAATTCGGTCAGCCCCTGCTGGTTAATACCCTTGCCGCGAGTAAGCGCCTTCAATTGCTCGTAGGGCTGAGGCAGACCGTAGCGGCGCATCACCGTTTGGACCGGTTCGGCCAAAACTTCCCAGCAATTATCAATATCAGCGTCGATGGCCGCAGCGTTGAGCTCGAGCTTATTCAGCCCACGCAGGCAGGCATCCCAGGCCACAGCGCAGTAACCAAAACCCACCCCAAGATTGCGCAACACAGTCGAGTCGGTCAGGTCGCGTTGCCAACGCGAAACCGGCAGCTTTTCGGACAAATGGCGTAACACGGCGTTGGCTAACCCGATATTGCCCTCGGAATTTTCGAAGTCGATGGGATTAACCTTATGCGGCATGGTCGAAGATCCGACCTCGCCCTCTTTGAGACGCTGCTTGAAATACCCTAGCGAGATATACCCCCAGATGTCGCGATTGAGGTCGAGAATGATGGTGTTGGCCCGAGCGACGGCATCGAACAGCGCCGCCATCCAGTCGTGCGGCTCGATCTGGATGGAGTACGGATTTTGCTCAAGGCCGAGCCCACTCAGTACGCCGGCACTGAAAGCCGGCCAGTCGATTTCGGGGTACGCCGAAATGTGTGCGTTGTAGTTACCGGTAGCACCATTAAGTTTAGCCAGCGGCTGAACAGCAGCGACTGCAGCAATGGCGCGATCGAGACGGGCTACAACGTTTGCGAATTCTTTGCCCATGGTGCTGGGGCTGGCTGGCTGCCCGTGGGTGCGCGACAATAAAGGCTGATCGGCATAGGTATGGGCAAGCTCGCGCAACTTCGCAGCAAGCTCGGTAAGCCGAGGCAACAAGAAACCATCGCGCGCACGTGACAGCATCAGGGCATGCGATGTGTTGTTGATGTCTTCAGACGTGCAGGCAAAATGGATGAACTCGGCGGCTTTGGCCAACTCGGCATCGCCCTCTACTTGCTCTTTCATCCAGTACTCAACGGCTTTGACGTCGTGGTTGGTGACCCTTTCAATGTCCTTGATACGTGCAGCGTCGGCTTCAGAAAAGTTGTCAACCAACGCCTTGAGCTGCGCGCGGGCCGCTTCGCTAAACTTGGGTAGCTCGGGCAAACCGGCGTCTGACAAGCCAATCAGCCAGGCCACCTCGACCTCGACCCGATGCGCCATAAAGCCGGCCTCGGACAGGGTGGCGCGCAACGGGTTACCTTTGGCGGCATAGCGGCCATCAAGCGGCGACAGCGCATTCAATTGACTAAGTTGATCGGCGATTTGCATTACGACTCACGAAGAAAAAAACAAGCCGGGATTTTACCACCCACCCTTTATTGTGGGATATAAGGCACAGAATCTGTCACGAAGCGCCGTCGTCCCGGCATCCGGCCTTTGCAGGGGCTGACATCAGCCCCATCCCTGATATACTTTTTGCACCTTCCACTTCAAGATTGCGCCATGAAACTTATCGGTTCGCTGACCAGCCCATACGTACGCAAAGTTCGCATTGTCATGGCCGAGAAAAAGCTCGACTACGAGCTTGTGCTGGAAGATGTCTGGGCGGCCGACACCAAAATCAAAGAATTCAACCCGCTGGGCAAAGTGCCCTGTTTAGTCACCGACGACGGCGGCAGCATTTTCGATTCTCGCGTCATTGTCGAATACCTCGATACGCTTTCGCCGGTGGGACGCTTGCTACCGCAAGCCGGGCGCGATCGCACGGCCACCAAGTGCTGGGAAGCCATCGCCGACGGCCTGCTCGATGCGGGCGTCACCATTGTGGCCGAGGGGCGTCGCCCCGAGCACCTGCGCAGCGAAGACTGGATACAGCGCCAGCGCGGCAAGATCACATCGGCGCTGGCCTCTATGGAGCGCAGCCTGGGCCCAAATAGTTATTGCATGGGGGTCAATCTCAGCTTGGCCGACGTTGCAGTAGGCTGTGCCCTGGGTTTTCTCGACTTCCGTATGCCCGACCTTAACTGGCGCGACACCTACCCGCATCTGGCTGCACTTTACGCAAAACTCCTGACGCGGCCGTCATTTTCAACGACTATCCCCAAATTACCTTCGTAGGTTTCACGCTCGGTGTAAGCTGAACACCGCTCGACTCAAACGCAAAAGGCCCGGTATTACCCGGGCCTTTTGCGTTTCTAACGTTCGGCACTTTACATACGGCACGACACACAGACCACGCCAACATCGGCGTCAGAGGATGATCCCGCCCCCCAGACACACATCGCCATCGTACAAAACCGCCGACTGCCCCGGCGTAATCGCCCATTGCGCATCGTCAAAATGCAGCTCAAAACGACCGTCGTCGGTTGCCGAATTGAGCACGCAGGCGGCATCGGCCTGCCGGTAGCGCGTTTTGGCCCCATAAGCACCGGCTACGGGTGCATGGCCCGCAACCCAACTGGCATCTTGCGCCTGCAAGGTGCTCTGCAGCAACCAGGGGTGATCATGCCCCTGAACCACATACAACACATTGTTTTCAAGGTCTTTGCGTGCGGTGTACCAGGCCTGCGCCGTACCATCGTCGCTCTGGTGCCCCTTAACACCGCCAATGCCCAAGCCCTTGCGTTGCCCCAGCGTATAAAACGCCAGCCCCTGATGGCGTCCGATGGTTTTAGCATCGGGTGTTTTGATAGGGCCCGGCTGTGTTGGCAAATATCGGTTAAGAAACTCGCGAAATGGACGCTCACCTATAAAGCATATGCCGGTGGAGTCTTTTTTGGCTGCGTTAGGCAGGCCCAACTGCTGTGCGATTTCACGCACTTGAGTTTTAGGGATCTCGCCCAACGGAAACAAAGTTTTCGACAACTGGGCCTGATTCAGACGATGCAGGAAATAGCTTTGATCTTTGGTGTGATCGAGCGCCTTAAGCAGCTGCCACTGCGGGCCGCCGGCACCCTGCACCTCGCGAACGCGCGCGTAGTGCCCCGTGGCAATACGTTCAGCCCCCAACGACATGGCATGATCGAGGAACGCCTTGAACTTGATTTCGGCGTTGCACAAGACATCGGGGTTAGGCGTGCGCCCGGCAGAGTACTCGCGCAAGAACTCGGCAAACACCCTATCTTTGTACTCGGCGGCGAAGTTGACGGCCTCGATTTCAATACCCAGCAAATCGGCCACACTGGCGGCGTCGATCCAGTCTTGCCGCGACGAGCAATATTCGGAGTCGTCGTCATCTTCCCAGTTTTTCATGAATAGACCGACGACTTCGTAGCCTTGCTGCTTAAGCAACCAGGCAGATACCGAGGAGTCAACCCCACCTGACATACCGATGACAACACGCCCCTTCGAGGCAGACTGTTCTGACATGCAATAAAACCTTTGATTAGCTGTCGAGTGAGCTAGCGACAGCCTCGCGACGTTTTTTTACCGCCATAGCGAGGCGCTCGAGCATGCGCACGGAGGAGTCCCAATCGACACAGCCGTCGGTAATACTCTGGCCATAGACCAGGGGCTGCCCGGCCACCAGATCTTGCCGTCCCTCGACCAGATGGCTTTCGATCATCACACCAAACAGGCGCTCGTCGCCGGCTTCCATTTGACGAGCGACGTCGTCGATGACCGCCGGTTGATTGCGGTAATCTTTATTGCTGTTGGCGTGGCTGGCGTCAATCATGATGCGCGGACGCAAGCCCGACTTGGCCAGTACGGCAGACGTCTCTTCAACGCTGGCCGCATCGTAGTTGGGCTGCTTGCCGCCGCGCAAAATGACGTGGCAGTCTTCGTTGCCCGCCGTAGACACAATAGCCGAATGCCCACCTTTGGTGACCGACAAGAAATGATGAGATTGCGAGGCTGCCTTGATAGCATCAACAGCAATCTTGATGTTGCCGTCCGTCCCGTTCTTGAAACCTACCGGGCACGACAGCCCCGACGCCAACTCGCGGTGAACCTGACTTTCGGTGGTACGGGCGCCAATCGCGCCCCAAGAAACCAGGTCGGCAATATATTGCGGCGTAATCATGTCAAGGAACTCGCAGCCAGCAGGCAAACCCAGGCTATTGACCTGCAACAGCAATTCGCGTGCCGTACGCAAACCCAGGTTGATGTTGAAACTGCCATCCAAGCCCGGATCGTTGATCAACCCTTTCCAGCCCACCGTCGTGCGAGGCTTCTCGAAATATACGCGCATGATGATTTCGAGCTCGCTGCTGAAACGATCGCGCTGCGCCTTCAAGCGCCCCGCGTATTCCAGGGCGGCATCTACATTGTGAATCGAGCAGGGCCCAATCACCACGACCAGGCGGTCATCGGTGCCATGCAAGACATTATGGATAGCCGTCCGTGCAGCGAAAACGGTCGACGAGACTGCTTCGGTGGCAGCAAACTCGCGCATGATGTGCGCGGGCGGGCTGAGCTCCTTGATTTCTCGGATACGTAGATCATCGGTGTTGTAAGGCACTTGCGACTCCTGAATGGTACAAAAAAAGCCGCCTAGCGACGCTGGCGGCTTTTTGGGAATTTTGTTTGCTACGAGGTAATACGTTTCTTCCCTTCCCCCACCAGACGTGTCGGAAAAGTAAAAAAATAAAAGAAGAAAAAGTTCGTAGCACGGTACATAGGCGCCTATCCTAGCACAAGAACAGCCCGATCCGCAACGATTTATTAATTTGTACACGAATGATTATATGCGCTATGATTTTTCTTCGCATCATTGATGATGAAATCATAAAAAGAAGAGGATCACATGCCAACATTCAATCACGTTGTGCGCCGCCTGGCCGCAGTTGCCGTGCTTTCGGTTTGGGCTCTACCCGCCCAAAGTGACACCCTGACTCAAATTCGCGAGCGCGGCACGATCCGAATTGCGATCGCTAACGAAATACCCTATGGCTACGCCGACCTCTCGGGTGAGGCCAAAGGTGCCGGGCCGGATGTCGCCAGACACATCGCCAAAGCCTTGGGAATTGAAAACATCAAATGGGAGACGGCCAGTTTCAGTGCGCTCATTCCGGGCTTGAAAGCCGGCCGATTCGATATGGTCGCGGCCGAAATGGCCGTTTTGCCGCAGCGTTGTCAGCAAGTGTTGTTTTCGGAACCAAACACCTCGTATGGTGAAGGCCTGCTGGTTGCTCAAGGCAACCCAAAAGGGCTCAACAGCTTCGAGCAGTTCAGCCAGCCCGGCATGAAGGTAGCCATTATGTCAGGCGCCGACCAGCTTGAAATGCTCCAGGCACTGGGCGTGCCCGAAGCAAACATGGTGACTATTGCCAATAACGCCGACGCAATCTCAACAGTCTCGACGGGGCGCGCCGATGCCTACGCCGCTACCAGCCTTACCGTAACTGAGCTGGCCGCCAAAAGCGATAAAGTAGAACAAGCCGCCGATTTTTCCGATCCGATGATTGACGGTTCGCCAGTACGGAGTTGGGGCGCATTTACCTTTGCGCAAGGCGCTGGGTCGCTGCAGCAGGCCGTCAACGAAGCGCTAGCAGCCTTCAAAAAAACCGATGAATGGCAAGCTATCTTGCGCAACAATGGCTTCTCGAAAGCCGACATCGAGCAGTCTACCCAACGAACGACGCAACAGCTGTGTTCATAAGCTACTTGCCGCCGCTGCTTGAGGGGGCATGGGTCACCGCCCAGTTGGCGATCTACTCTACCCTGTTAGGCGCATTGCTGTCTTTTACGCTGGGCATAGGACGTGTTTCCGAAAAAGCCTGGCTGCGCCTGCCCAGTATCGCCGTCATTGAGCTGTTTCGAGGCACATCGCTTCTGGTGCAGCTGTTCTGGATTTACTTCGCCTTGCCTCTGCTGGGCGAATTTGTAGGCCTAGACCTGCGGCTTGACCCTATGCTGGCGGGCACTACCGCCCTGGCGCTTAACATCGGTGCCTATGGCGCCGAGGTGGTACGTGGCGCGCTGCAATCAGTTTCGAAAGAACAACATGAAGCAGCGCGAGCGCTGAACTTTACAGAGCGCCAGAAACTGTGGCGTATCTGCCTGCCCCAAGCCCTGCCTGAAATGATGCCCAGTTTTGGCAACCTGGCCATCCAGAACCTCAAAGACACCGCGTTGGTGTCACTGATCAGCCTGGGCGATCTGGCGTTTCGGGCCGAGCAAATTCGCAATTTCACCCAAGACAGCACAACGGTTTATACCTTATTGCTGTTCATGTACTTTGGCATGGCGCTGATGCTGGCTGCGTTGATGAAACTGCTGGCGCGCCATGTTGGCCGCTGGCGCCATTCATAACGACGCAAAGGACACCCCATGCTGTTTGGCCTTGAATGGAACACCGACTCAAACTGGCTCTTCGCCGCATCGATTTTGCCCATTTTGTTGCAAGGTCTTTGGGTGACCCTGCAAGCAACAGTTATCGGGTTTGGACTGGCCGCTTTATTTGGCCTGCTGCTCGCCGGCTTAAAAAGCGCGCCCTGGCGCCTTGTGTCGTGGCCCGCCCGATTCATCAGCGAGTTTCTGCGCGACACCCCGCTGCTGATCCAGCTGTTCTTTTTGTACTACGTATTACCCGACTACGGCATTGTGCTCCCTGCGTTCATGACAGGCGCCCTGGCACTAGGCCTGCAATACAGCGCCTATACATCCGAAGTGTATCGGGCGGGCATTGAAGCCGTACCTCGCGGCCAGCACGAAGCTGCCAAGGCACTTGATTTTTCCCGCCGTCACACCTTTCGCGTCATCGTCTTGCCGCAAGCCATTCCCAGAATCATTCCGGCGCTGGGCAACTACCTAGTGTCCATCATGAAAGACGTCCCGCTGCTATCGGTGGTGTCGGTGTTGGAGATGCTCAATGTGGCAAAGATTATCGGCGACCGCACGTTCAACTATTTGATACCGCTGTCCATGGTGGGTGGGCTTTACCTCCTCATGACACTCGTCGCTGCCGCCGGCATTCGCGTCCTGGACCAACGCCTGCCCCAACAAGGGATACCGTTACGATGAACAACCCCATCATTCAATTTGAAAACGTCATCAAACAGTTCGGCGAAACTCGCGTCCTGAATGGCCTGAACCTGACAATCGAGGCTGGCGAAAAAGTAACGATCATCGGCCCTTCGGGCTCGGGCAAGTCCACCGTCTTGCGCATTCTCATGACACTCGAACCCATTGATTCGGGCGTTGTTTACGTAGCCGGCCAGCCGCTCTGGCACGAACAAAAAGCCGGTGCGCTGGTACCCGCATCAGCCAGACACCTGCACGACATGCGCAAACATATGGGTATGGTGTTTCAACAGTTCAATCTATTTCCGCATATGACGGTGCGCCGTAACCTGACTGAAGCCCCAGTCCATGTGCTGGGGTTGTCCAGGCACGAAGCCAACGAACGTGCCGAACACTACCTGGCGCTGGTTGGGCTGACAGATCATGCCGACAAATTCCCTCGCCAACTTTCAGGCGGCCAACAGCAGCGCGTGGCGATCGCCCGCGCACTCGCCATGAAGCCGCGCATCATGCTTTTCGACGAGCCCACCTCGGCGCTAGACCCAGAGCTGGTCGGCGAGGTACTGCAGGTTATTCAACGATTAGCCAGCGAAGACGATCTGACATTGCTGCTGGTGACCCACGAAATGCAATTTGCCCGCGAGATCTCTGATCGGGTTGTGTTCTTCGACAAAGGCGAAATTGTCGAAGAGGGCGACCCCGAAACCTTGTTTACTACGCCCTCTGAAGCACGGACTCGAGCCTTCCTGAAGCTGGCGTAAAAAAAGCGTTGCGAAAGCACACGCTTTCACAACGCCAAACAAACCATCAACGCCTTCGCCGGTCAGATAGCGGCTACCTTGGCTTCGAGTGGCTCGAGAGGAACAAATTTTTTGCGGGTAGCAATATATTCGGGGCGCGGATTAAGGCCATTTTTGGGCGCCTCGAGCGTGTTTTCGATGCTGTTGTACACCATGAACACATTGGCACGCGGCCACGGGGATATGTTGCTGGCCGACCCGTGCATGGTGTTGCAATCAAAAAAGATGACTGAACCCGCTTGCGCAGTCGCGGCCTCAATACCGCCCTGCTCAACCAACAACTGCAGACTGATGGGATCGGGCACACCGAACTCTTGCTTTTTTAATGACTGCTTGTAATGGTTCTTGGGGGTTTCGCCCTGGCAGGCAATAAACTGCTGGTGCGAACTAGGCACAAGCATCAAGGGGCCATTGCACTCATTATTGTCGGTCAGCAACACCGAACAGCTTAAGGCCCGCATGCGCGGCATGCCGTCTTCCACATGCCAGGTTTCGAAGTCAGAGTGCCAATAGAACTCTTTACCTTTGAAACCGGGCTTAAGGTTTGCCCGCGACTGGTGAATATAAACCTCAGACCCCAGCACCTGACGCGCCACATGGATAAGACGCGGATCGCGCGCCAGCCTGGACGCCATGTCGCTCAGCTCGTGCATCCGGAAGATCGAGCGTACAGCGTCACTGCCGGGCTCGGTAATGGCTTCGTCCAACTTCACGATGTCGGGGTCTTCGCTCATACGCTTGACCTCGGCCAGCATAGCCTGCACTTCGTCCGGGCCGAATACGTCGTGCAACACGATGAATCCGTCCCGGGCATAGGCTTCAAGCTGCGCGTCGGACAATGCCTGGGCGTAGGTGCCCCGCGCATAAACGACAGGGTCCTGGCGCGCAATAATGGCTGACGTATTGGCATCACGCGAAGAATATATATCTTGTAGTGTTGTCATACAGTCCTCCTGGAATAAATCAAACCGCGTCGGCGACCTCGGCAGGGTACACGCCGTCGGCGTCGTGCACTTCTTTGCCGGTAATGGGCGGGTTGAACACACAAATCACGCGCAAGGGTTCTTTGCCGCCACGCAACCAGTGTTCGTCGTGCTGGTCTAGCGCGTAGACAACGCCCGGGCCAAGCGCATACTTTTTGCCGTCAGCGATGGTTTCGATTTCGCCGTCGCCCTCAACGCACCACACCGCCTCCAGGTGGTTCTTGTAGTGGATGTGTGTTTCGGTGCCGGGAAAGATAATCGTTTCGTGAAACGAAAACCCCATCCCGTCTTTCTTGAGCAAGACACGGCGGCTGAGCCAGTTCTCGGTGACCACTTCCTGGTCAGTCCCAATTACATCTTTAACGTTCTTGACGATCATCGACGTTTACCTCCAAATTTCAAAACTTTTGCACTGACACCGCGGGCCTCAAATACTTCAGCCACGCTACGCTCGATAATTTCGAGCCCCTTCTTAAGCTGCTCTTCTTCGATAGTGAGCGCGGGCAACAACTTAAGAACCTCGTCATTGGCGCCCGATGTTTCAATCACTAGGCCATGCTCGAACGCCTTGGCAGAAATGGCATTGGCAAGGTCGTCATCGGCCGGGGTAACCAACCCTTGAATCAAGCCGCGGCCACGAACGCTTAGACCTGCTGAGGGATAGCTTTGAACAATGCTTTCCAGACGGTCACGTACTATTTCAGCCTTTCGGCCAACCTCTTTTTCAAAGCGGTTATCAGCCCAATAGCTATCGAGAGCTTGAGCTGCGGTAACAAACGCAAGGTTGTTGCCGCGGAAAGTGCCGCTGTGAGAACCAGGCTTCCAGACGTCAAGCTCGGGCTTCATCAGCACAAGCGACATCGGCAGACCAAAACCGGACAAAGACTTGGACAAAGTGATGATGTCAGGGCTGATGCCGACCGAATCAAAACTGAAGAAACTGCCCGTACGGCCACAACCGACCTGAATATCATCGACGATGAGCAACATGTCGTATTTGCGGCAAAGCTTTTCGAGGTCGCGCAACCAGCGTTGGGTTGCCACATTGACACCACCCTCGCCTTGAACAGTTTCAACGATGACGGCTGCAGGTAAATCCAAACCACTGCTGGGGTCTTCAAGCATGCGCTCGAAGTAATCAATGGTATTGAAGTCGGGGCCCATATAACCGTCGAAAGGCACAAACGTGGTGTTAGCCAACGACACGCCGGCAGCATCACGGAACTTCTGGTTGGCAGTAACCGCCAACGAACCACCACTCACGCCGTGAAAGCCGTGCGTAAAGGCCACCACGTTTTGACGACCCTTGACCAGACGCGCCAACTTGAGCGCAGCCTCAACGGCATTGGTGCCTGTTGGGCCGGTAAACTGCATTTTGTAATCCCAACCACGCGGCTTAAGTAGCACACGCTCGAAGGTTTCCATAAAGTATTTTTTGGCGTCGGTCGCCATATCAAGGCCATGGACCACACCGTCGTCTGCAACGTACTCGATCAGCTTTTCTTTCAGTACGGGGTTATTGTGGCCATAGTTCAAGGTGCCTGCACCAGCGAAAAAGTC
Source organism: Pusillimonas sp. T2 (assembly GCF_002236805.1). Lineage (GTDB taxonomy): Bacteria > Pseudomonadota > Gammaproteobacteria > Burkholderiales > Burkholderiaceae_B > Neopusillimonas. Next base: position 121,093 of record NZ_NIQA01000008.1, read on the forward strand.
GAGATACTCGCGACCTTCCTGATCGAACAGTGCAGACCCCTTTGCTTTGCTAAAGATAACAGGGAAGGACCGGATGTAGCCTCGAACTTCAGACTCCATCCGGTCAAAAATATTTAAATCCATCATTGTGGTTTCCTCTCGATTTTGAAGGGGCATCGCCCAGAAAAATTGAACGACCGGTGACCGGCTTTCTTATTAATGAAGTGAAACATTGCCTGGCGGCCATGGCGGCCTGACTGGCAGGGGCGCAGTCCCTGCCCTAACCCGACAAGGCCAAGGGCCCTAAACGAAGCAGTCTTTCTTCTTCGTGGGTGTGTTCGCCAAAATGGTGTGTTTCGAATAGCGCAGATTCGTTAATTTGGGTTTTAAGACGCCGGGCCAGCGAGCCAAACATGCCACGCGAAGCTGCATTGTCGGGACCAACAGTGGTTTCGATAAACCGAACCCCGGACAATGAAGGGCGGTCGAGCAAAGACCGGAGCATGGCGCCCCCGAGGCCCAACCCGCGGGCACTTTCGTGTACTGCCACCTGCCAGACAAACAAGACGTCGGGCGAGGCGGGCGGCACGTAAGCCGACACAAACCCTTGAAGTTCACCCCCTGGCGCCTGCGCAACAACGCAGGTATCGAGGTGATGATGCGCCAGCAGCAGATACACATACAGCGAATTGACGTCGAGCGGCGGGCAGGCCTGAATCAGGCCATGGATAGCCTTGGCGTCGTCAAGTTGCGGGCGGCGCAAAGCGGGCATAACTTTTGTGTCAGCGACCTCGATGCCTATTGATGAGTCATCTGTCATGACAGGCCTCATTCGACCGCAAGACCGGACTCGGGCAGCGCACCCGTATCGGGCACCTCAAGGATGGGCGAGGCCAACTCTGCTGCGGATTCAGGAGGTGCCACACCGCCGGACTCCATCAGATCGACGATGCGCTCGAGCGACAGGGTAATCGTGGCTTGCTCGAGCTCAGGCAATTCGTTAAGAGCATCGGCCAGCTTTTTCTGCAATGGCGAGGGCGTGCCCTTGGCCAGCGCAATACCGGCCTCGGTGGCCGAAACAAAGACAATACGACGATCTTCGCGGCCGCGCTCGCGCCTTACCAAGCCTTTGTCTTCAAGGCGGTCGAGAATGCCGACGACAGTACTTGCACTGACGTGTACCTCGCGACTGATGGCTGTCGCTGTTAAAGGGCCGTTTTCGACCACAGCGCGCAAACAAATAAGCTGCGGCGCCGTGATGTTGCTGACGGCCGAAAGCTGGCGCGAATGCAGCGCCACCGCACGAGTGATGCGGCGCAGTGCACGTAAGATGCGCAGGTCGTAAGCCTGGATGGTTTCTGGCGTATTCGTCATTGTGCGAAACATTCCAATAAAATTAATTCGTGTAGAAACTATAAGGTCATTAAAGATTTCTGTCAAGGGTAAAAGGTGTTGCCTCAAGGCAAAACAAAGGGCGGCGCCCAAAACCATTTGGACACCGCCCCGATTATTTAACGCCAGACCTGAATGATTCGGGCCGGATGCAAACGCCTTACCTGCTTAACAGACGCACCGCTGGTTTAACCCCTACGCCGTACCTCCAACCGTAAGGCCATCGATACGAATTGTGGGCATGCCGACGCCAACCGGCACGCTTTGGCCTTCTTTGCCGCAGGTACCTACACCAGAATCAAGTTGCATATCGTCGCCCACCAGACCCACCCGATTCATGGCATCGGGGCCATTACCAATAAGCGTCGCCCCCTTGACCGGGCGGGTGACCCGGCCGTTTTCGATAAGGTAGGCTTCGGATGCCGAGAACACGAACTTGCCGCTGGTGATGTCGACCTGCCCACCGCCAAAATTGACGGCGTAGAGACCTTTTTTTACCGAGGCGATAATTTCTTGCGCCGGGGTTTTGCCCCCCAACATGTAGGTGTTGGTCATGCGCGGCATGGGCAAGTGCGCGAATGACTCGCGGCGCCCGTTACCCGTCACGGCTGCCTTCATAAGACGCGCATTCATGGTGTCTTGCATATAGCCTTTTAAAATACCGTCTTCGATCAGCACATTACGCTGCGTCGGGTTACCCTCGTCGTCGATATTCAGTGAACCGCGCCGATCGGCCAGCGTGCCGTCGTCGACCACGGTAACGCCCTTTGCGGCCACACGCTCGCCCACTCGGCCCGAAAAAATACTGGAGCCTTTGCGGTTGAAATCGCCCTCAAGCCCGTGACCAACGGCTTCATGCAGCAAAATGCCTGGCCAGCCGGAGCCCAGCACAACCGTCATTTCGCCTGCAGGCGCGGCCACCGCCTCGAGGTTCGTCAGCGCTTCGTGCACTGCTCGTTGTGCATAGCTGCGCAAAATATCGTCAGTGAAGTATTCGAGCCCGGCACGACCGCCGCCGCCCGCATGCCCCATTTCGCGACGCCCATTACGCTCGGCGATAACTGTAAGGGACAGCCTCACAAGCGGACGCACATCGGCGGCCAGACGACCATCGCTACCTGCCACCATGATGACATCGTACTCGGCGCCCAACCCGGCCATAACCTGGATGATGGCCGGATCGACGGCACGGGCCATGGCTTCGACACGCTCGAGCAAGGCGACTTTTTCGGGAGCCGATAACGTAGTAACCGGGTCGACGAAGGGATAGAGGGTATGGTCGAAATCTTTGGGGCCGGCCACAATTTTTTGCTTGCCTGAACCCTTGGCACCTATAGAGCGCACCGCGCGCGCAGAAGACAGCAGCGCGTCGGCCGAAAGCGTATCTGAATACGCGAAAGCCGTTTTCTCGCCACTGATGGCACGCACGCCGACCCCTTGACCAATAGAATAACTACCGGTCTTTACGATCCCTTCCTCCAGGCTCCAACCCTCGCTTCGCGTGTACTGAAAATACAAATCGGCGTAGTCGACCTTACGGGTAAAGATTTCACCCAGCGCCCGCGCCATGTCGGCTTCACTCAGCCCCCACGGGTCGAGCAAGAGCGACTTTGCCGTCGCCAGGGCGGTAATACCGGGTTCAGAGATTTTCATAAATGGACAACTACCTTAATAAGATTCAGAGTACACGGTGCTGCAAGGCCGGCAAGGCGCTGCGGACGTCGGCCATGCGTTGCATGTCGAGTACGCCAGCAGCGATGCCAGGCCCTTCAGCCACACAATCGATCACATCGCCCCACGGGTCGACCAGCATAGAATGACCCCAGGTACGGCGACCGTTCTGGTGCTTGCCCCCTTGGGCTGCGGCCAGCACATAGCACTGGTTTTCGATGGCACGCGCCTTAAGCAAGGTTTCCCAGTGCGCGGAGCCGGTGGTATAGGTAAACGCTGCTGGCACCACAATGAGAGACACATTGCCAAATGCCCGGTATAACTCGGGAAAGCGTAAATCGTAGCAGATCGACAGGCCGACTTTGCCTGCCGGCGTTTCGAAACTTTGCGGCGGATTTTTGCCCGGACAAATAGACACCGACTCATCATAAGCCTCGTCCCCCTTGCGAAAACCGAACAAATGGATTTTGTCGTAGCGCGCCACGACTTCGCCTGCAGGGCTAAACACCAGCGTTGTGTTGTAGATGCGGTCGGTATCGGGGCTTTCAAGGGGCAATGTACCACCCACCAGCCACACGCCGTAGCGTTGCGCCTGTTCGGCCAGGAAGTCTTGAATCGGCCCACTACCCAGCTTTTCGCGGATGGAGACCTTATCGGTATCGTTGTGCCCCATCAAGCAAAAATACTCAGGCAAGGCCAATAAATTTGCGCCATCGTCGGCCGCCCTTTCTATGAGCTGTCTGGCTTGCAATAAATTATCGTCAACCGAGACTGACGAAACAGTTTGCAAAGCTGCCACACGAAAATCTTTACCACCAGACATAATCAAGCACCTTTAATACTTGCTCACACATTGCAAATATAAAAATAAGACCATGGAATTTTAGAAAACAATAAACTGCAAGATTATGATTTAAAACATCTTAATCTTTAATTTTTTTAACAAAAAATATGCTTCCAAAAACCATATGCCAAAAAAAAATTTGAAATTGAAATGTTTTTATTTAAAATCTAGGGGTAAAACCAAAGTAAACATTTCAAATAACACCATATAGGTCAAACATGACACGCGATTCTTACGCTGTACTACAGACAAAGATCGAAAAAGAAATCGTCAGACTGCAAAAACAGGCTGAAGCACTGAAAGCAAAACAACGCGCCCCCATTATCAAGGCCATTGTGCGCGACATGCGAGACTATCAAATTACGCCCGACGACATTGCGGCGGCATTTAACAGCAAGTCGCGTAAACCAGCAAAGCCAGTCGATACCAAACCTAAAAAAACAGTGCCACCAAAATTCAAAAACCCGGAAACCGGCGACACCTGGACAGGGCGCGGAAAACCACCTAGGTGGATTACCGACGCCGAAACAGCTGGCACGCCTCGCGACCATTTTTTAATTCAACCCTAGGCCAACACATGGCCTAGGCCGTCAGCGGCGCCAACCTACCGCGATATCTCGTATGAAATATCGCGGGTACTGCCATTATTAGCCGGAAACCCGTCAAATATGGCACGCACCAGATACGGCATGACCTGATTCAGATTATCTTCAGACGACATACTGACTGCAGTCGACCGATATACCTCGGCACCGTCACGGGTTTTGTCTTTAATGACCAACGTCAATGTGTTTTTATAAACAGTCACCGGTACATTGACAACCGGCGGCGAATAAAACACACCACCCCCAAACCCAAAGTTCCCGCCGTAATAACCGCCCCACGGGTACATTGGCGGCCCGAAATAAGGGTCGGCATACTGCTGCACCCAGGTCTGACTGACCGGATTCTGATACGTGAACGAGATCTCAAAGCGAGCAACCTGACTACCGGTCGCTTCAATTAGCCCAGTACGACCAGCCGACGCCCTGACCATATCGGCATAAGCCTGGTATTCAAGATTGTTTTGCTGGCCCGGCTGAGACTGCAGCCGATAATACTGCCCTTGTACATCGGCTGGCCACTGAGCATATGTGGTGACACGCGCAGACAAAGTGGACGCACAACCGCCCAACAACAGCACGCCTGCAAACACGGCCAGAAAGCGGGCCCAGAAGGCCCGAAATAACGTAAAACGCATGATGACACCTGCCCTGCAAGTTGTATAACGACCCAAACATTACAATACACTTTTAGCTGCGTCTGCAGCGTAAACACTGCGTTACATTGTGCGGTTCACCCAACAGGTTTACAACTATGCGTACTGACACAGCACCCACCATTCTGCGGCAAGACTACTCGCCCTACCCTTTCCGCATTCCGACGGTCGACCTGGCCTTCGACCTTGCTCCCGACTTGACGCAAGTACATAGCCGCCTGACCGTAGAGCGCATTCACCCCGAACCCGCGCCACTTGTCTTGAACGGCGAGGCGCTAAGCTTGATATCGATCCGTATTGACGGCCGCCTCCTGTCGCCCGAAGACTATCAACTGGACGACCATCAGCTCACGCTGCATCCAGACAAGCCCACATTCACCCTGGAAATTATCAGTACGTGCCGCCCCGCCGAAAACACGTCATTAATGGGCTTGTACCAGTCAGGGCACAGCCTGTTCACCCAGTGCGAGGCCGAAGGTTTCCGACGAATCACTTGGTTTGCAGACCGACCCGACGTGATGTCACGCTACACCGTCACCCTGCGGGCCGACAAAACACAGTTTCCTCACTTGCTTTCCAACGGCAATTTACTGCAAGAACAACCGCTATCCGACGGGCGTCACGAGGCGACCTGGGAAGACCCACACCCCAAACCAAGCTACCTGTTTGCCCTGGTGGCCGGTGACTTCGACTGCCGCGAAAAAACCATCACCACCCGTAGCGGCCGTCAGGCACTACTTCAGGTCTACTGCGACAAGGGCGACTACCCCCGAACCGCATGGGCGCTCGACTGCCTCGAACGTTCGGTACTCTGGGACGAAAGCCGCTTCAACCTTGAACTTGACCTGGACCGTTTCATGATCGTCGCTGCACGCGACTTCAACATGGGAGCCATGGAAAACAAAGGGCTAAATATTTTCAATTCGGCTTATGTCCTGGCCGACGCCCAAACGGCCACCGACGCCAGCTTCGAAGCCATAGAAAGCGTCATTGGACACGAGTACTTTCATAACTGGACAGGCAACCGGATCACCTGCCGTGACTGGTTCCAACTCTCGTTAAAAGAAGGGCTGACGGTATTTCGCGACCAAGAGTTCTCGGCAGACATGATGGCGCGCGGGTTACCCGACAACGCAGCCCTGAGTGCCAGAACCGTCAAACGTATCGACGACGTCACGGCCTTGCGTACCGCGCAGTTCCCTGAAGACGCCGGCCCGATGGCGCACCCGGTTCGCCCCGACAGCTACCAAGAAATCGGCAATTTTTACACTGCCACCGTCTACGAAAAAGGCGCTGAAGTCATCCGGATGCAGCACACACTGTTGGGCGAGTCCGGCTTTCAGGCGGGGATGACCGAGTACTTCCGTCGCCATGACGGGCAAGCAGTCACCTGCGACGATTTTGTCAATGCCATGGATAGCGTCTACCGTCAGTTAGCGCCCGGCAAAGACCTGACGACCTTTCGACGCTGGTACTCACAAGCAGGAACCCCTCGCGTAAGCGTCGACCTTAAATACGATGCCCAGGCCGCACAATGCGTGCTGACCCTGAGCCAACGATGCGACCCCGTCGGCGTCGAAAAACTACAAAACCCCGCAGTGGCAAAACCACCGCTGCATATCCCATTTGCATTAGGCCTGCTGAGTGCCGACGGCAGCCCCGTTTTGCTCGAAACCGACGGTCTGAAGGGCGAAACACTCGTTCTTGACCTCACCCAAACCACACAAACCTGGGTATTCAAGAATATCGCTCAACGGCCGGTTCCGTCGCTACTGCGCAACTTCTCGGCTCCCGTCATCGTTGAATACAACTACACCGATGAAGAGCTGGCCTTGCTGGCCAGAAAAGACCCCGAGCCGTTCTCGCGCTGGGAAGCCGGGCAAAGCCTAGCCACCCGCTGCTTGCTTGCCATGGCCAGCAAGCAAGGCCAAAGCAACACGACCAAAGCCGCCACCGACCTGCTGGCCGCTACCTGGGCCGACATCGCAAACGATGCATCGCTCAGCCCGGCTTACAAAGCACGCGTCTTTTCGCTGCCCTCAGAACGCGTTCTGCTAGAAAAAATATCGCCTATCGACCCACCCGCGCTGGCGCAGGCCCGACGGGCGCTACGCCAATACTTGGGCGAGACGCTGCAGGACACCTGGCAAACGCTGTACGACAACATGTGCGCTGCTTTGGATGGGCAAGACTACCGTCCCGACGCCGCATCGGCGGGCGCCCGGGCACTGAAAAACAGTGCCTTGACCTACTTGGTCGCGGCGACGGTAACGGGCGCGCTAGCGCGTGCCGAGCGCCAATATTACGACGCCGACAACATGACCGACCGCATGGGGGGGCTGACGCCATTGGTCAATCACGCCCCCGACGACGTCAAGGCCCGCGTACTGGCCCACTTCTACGATCAATGGCAAGCCAATCCGCTCGTCATAGATCGCTGGTTCGCGCTGCAAGCAACCGCCTCAAGCACGACAGTTACCGATATCCAGGCCCTGATGGCCCACCCGGCGTTTACATTACGCAACCCGAATCGCGCCCGGTCACTTGTATTCCAGTTTTGCCTGAACAACATTCAGGGCGTTTACTGCGAAGCGGGCTATGCTTTCTGGGCTGAACAGGTCATTGCACTGGACCAGATCAACCCTGAAATCGCCGCAAGGCTGGCGCGTGCCTTCGATCACTGGGCACGACTTGTTCCCAAAGAGCGCCAAGCCATCAAGCTTCAGCTCGAAAAGATAATGCAAAGGCCCTCGCTGTCGCGCAACGTTTACGAAATTATCTCGAAGGCGCTAACCCTTTAACTCGCCGCACAACCCTGGCATTGCATAACAAACACTCTCAATCACACAGGAGCACGCTGTGAAACGCAAAACCCTGACCCAGTACCTGGTCGAACAACAACGCCTTAAAGGCGCCGTATCCGCAGAGGTTCGCCTCCTGATCGAAACGGTTGCCCGCGCTTGCAAAGCCATTAGCCATGCTGTTGGTAAAGGCGCATTGGGTGGTGTCCTTGGCAGCCTTGAAAGCGAAAACGTCCAAGGCGAAGTCCAAAAGAAACTCGATGTCATGTCGAACGAAATTCTGCTCGAAGCCAACGAATGGGGCGGCCATTTGGCCGCCATGGCCTCGGAAGAGATGGAGACCATCCACCGAATTCCGCACCGTTACCCCAAAGGCGAATACCTCCTGTTGTTCGATCCCCTCGACGGTTCGTCAAACATCGACGTCAACGTATCTATCGGGACAATTTTCTCGGTGCTGCAGGCGCCCGCCGATGCGGCCGGCCGCGACATTGAAGAAAAAGACTTCTTGCAGCCAGGCAGCCGCCAGGTAGCTGCTGGTTACGCCGTATATGGCCCACAAAGCATGCTGGTGCTTACGGTGGGTACCGGCGTCGTAGGCTTCACGCTCGACCGTGAAATGGGGTCGTGGGTGCTGACATCAGAAAGCATGCGCATCCCTGAAGACACCGCCGAATTCGCAATCAATATGTCGAACATGCGCCACTGGGAACCGCCGGTCAAACGTTACATCGACGACTGCCTTGCCGGTAAAACCGGCCCCTTGGGCAAAGACTACAACATGCGCTGGATCGCCTCGATGGTGGCCGATGTTCACCGCATCATGACGCGCGGCGGCATTTTTATGTACCCGCGAGACGCACGCGCATCAGGCAAAAAAGGCAAGCTTCGCCTGATGTACGAAGCCAACCCCATGAGCTTTCTGGTCGAACAAGCCGGTGGCGCTGCAATTGACGGTGACCAGCGCATTCTTGACGCCATCCCCGACGGGCTACACCAGCGCATCGGTGTCATTTTGGGCTCTAAAAACGAAGTCGAGCGCGTGCAGCGTTATCACCTGGAAGACTAACGACGTCCGGTCAGCGAGCCCAGCACGCCGCGCAGCAACTGCGTGGCGGCTCGCCTGACCATGCTTTTGGCCACCGACTGCACCACGCCATCTCGACGGCCACCACGCGGGCCGGTGCTGCCAAACAAAAAGTCGCTGACCGCACCAACAACACCGCTGTCTTGCCCGCCTGCGCCATTTTTTTCAGCGACAGCATCGGCGACGCCCTGATTAGTGCGTTCAAGCAGTACTTCGTAGGCCGACTCACGATCGACGGCCTTGTCATACTTGCCCCCTAGCAATGATGCCGCCTGAATAGCTGCGCGCTCGGCGTCAGTGGCCGGACCAATGCGACTTCCGGGCGCGACCATCCAGACACGTTCAGTCACGGTGGGGCGGCCTTTCTCGTCGAGCACCGACACCAGCGCCTCGCCCACCCCCAACTCAGTAATGGCCGCCTCGATATCGAGCGCAGGGTTCGTCCGCATAGTTTGTGCCGCCGACCGAACCGCCTTCTGGTCGCGCGGTGTAAATGCGCGCAAAGCATGTTGCACTCGATTACCCAGCTGTCCCAATATGGTTTCTGGAATATCCAGCGGGTTCTGCGTCACAAAATAGACCCCCACGGCCTTTGAGCGCACCAAGCGTGCAACCTGTTCGATTTTCTCGACAAGCGCACGGGGCGCATCGGAAAACAACAAATGGGCCTCATCAAAGAAAAACACAAATTTGGGTTTCTCAAGGTCGCCGACTTCGGGCAAGGTTTCGTAAAGCTCGGCCAGCATCCATAGCAAGAACACGCCGTACAGTCGCGGCGATTGCATCAGGCGATCGGCCGCCAGAATATTGACAACGCCTTGGCCCTTTTCGTTAACGCGGATCAGATCGTGTATATCGAGCATAGGCTCGCCAAAGAACCGCTCGGCGCCCTGAGACTCGAGTCGCAACAGGCTGCGCTGAATTGCACCGACAGAAGCTGCAGACACATTACCGTAGCGGGTACGGATTTCGGCCGCTCGGTCGGCGACGTTCTGCAGCATAGCGCGCAAGTCTTTCAAGTCGAGCAGTAACTGCCCTTCGTCATCAGCCACCTTGAACACCAGATTCAGGATGCCTTCTTGGGTATCGTTAAGTTCGAGCATGCGGGCCAGCAAAAGCGGCCCCATATCAGATACCGTGGCGCGAACCGGATGCCCTTTTTCACCGAAGACATCCCAAAACGTAACCGGGCAACCACCCCACACCGGTTCAGGCAAACCCAAGCGGCTCAAGCGCTCTTGAAGTTTGGGGTTAGATTGTGCCGCCTGCGAAATACCACTGAGATCGCCTTTGACATCGGCCAGGAATACCGGCACCCCAGCTTGCGAAAAAGCCTGCGCCATGACCTGCAACGTAACGGTTTTACCGGTACCGGTAGCCCCCGTAATGCAGCCGTGACGGTTGGCCAATGCGGGTAGCAACCGCACCTCGGTTGCGGCATTTTTGCCCAGAACTATAGGATCAGCCATGAGGGTTACCTTGAGAGTTGTTTGAACGCGTTAAAATCATAATCTTTATTCAGACGAACCACAGATCACGCATATGGCCGGACACAGTAAATGGGCAAATATTCAGCACCGTAAAGGGCGTCAAGACGCCAAACGGGGCAAAATCTGGACAAAAATCATCCGCGAGATCACCGTTGCGGCGCGCGCCGGCGGCCCCGACCCCGACGCCAACCCGCGTTTGCGTTTGGCCTGGGACAAAGCCACAGCGGCCAACATGCCCAAAGACAATATCGTGCGGGCCATTACCCGGGGCACAGGCGGCGGAGACGACTCCAACTACGAGGAAATCCGCTACGAAGGCTACGGGGTTGGCGGCGCGGCTGTCATCATCGACTGCATGACCGACAACCGCATGCGTACTGTCGCCGAAGTGCGTCACGCCTTATCGAAAAATGGCGGCAATTTGGGCGTCGAAGGCTCTGTGGCTTTCCAGTTCAAGCACTGCGGGCAATTTTTATTCGCCCCCGGCACCTCCGAAGAAAAAGTCATGGAGGCCGCGCTTGAAGCGGGCGCCGAGGACATCGAAACCGATGACGACGGCATGATCGAAGTCACCTGCGAACCTGCCGTCTACGCGGCCGTCAAAACGGCCTTCACCGATGCCGGCCTGTCCCCAGAACTCGAAGAAATCGTCATGAAGCCCCTGAACGAGACCGAACTGACAGGGGATGACGCCGAGAAAATGCAAAAAATGATCGACATGCTCGAGGGTCTGGACGATGTTCAACAGGTCTACACCACAGCCGTCTTCAACGAAACTGATTAACTTCCGGTCAAATTAAAACTATGAAACTTCTAGTCATTGGCGGTGGTGGCCGCGAACACGCCATCGCCTGGCGCTTGGCACAGTCCGAACGCGTAGAAAAGGTATTTGTCGCGCCGGGTAATGGCGGCACGGCTACCACCGAGCTGCTCGAAAACATTGCCCTGACCGACCACAGCGCCCTGGTGGACTTTGCCAAACGCGAAGCCATTGCCTATACAGTGGTCGGGCCCGAAGCACCGCTGGCGGCGGGTATTGTCGACGCGTTCCGCGCTGCCGGTCTGAAAATTTTCGGGCCGACGCGCCAAGCAGCACAACTCGAAAGCTCAAAAGATTACGCCAAAGCCTTCATGATGCGTCATCACATCCCGACGGCTGCCTATCAAACATTTACTGATCCGGCCAAAGCCAAAGCCTACATCGAAGCGCAAGGTGCGCCCATCGTTGTCAAGGCCGACGGCCTGGCTGCCGGCAAAGGCGTTGTTGTTGCCGAAACCGTGCAAGAAGCGCTGGATGCCATAGACAACATGTTGGGTGGCGGCACCCTGGGCGAGGCCGGTGCACGCGTCGTCATTGAAGAGTGCCTGGTGGGCGAAGAAGCCAGCTTTATGGTGATGTGCGACGACCAGCAAGTGTTGGCCATGGCTACCAGCCAAGATCACAAGCGCTTGCTCGATAACGATCAGGGCCCCAACACCGGCGGCATGGGTGCGTATTCTCCTGCGCCTATCGTCACGCCGGCGTTGCATAACCGGATCATGCGTGAAGTCATTCAGCCTACCCTGCAGGGCATGGCTAAAGACGGCATTCCCTACACCGGCTTTTTATATGCCGGCCTCATGATCGGCGACGGGCCTGATGCGACACGTCCCATCAAGGTGCTCGAATACAACTGCCGCATGGGCGACCCCGAAACCCAGCCCATCATGATGCGCATCAAAAGCGATCTGGCCACCGTGTTCGAACATGCCGTCAATGGCAGCCTTGAAGAAGCCGTCATCGAGTGGGACCGCCGCACCGCGTTGGGCGTTGTTGTCGCTGCGCACAACTACCCTGCGACACCGCGCACGGGCGACGTCATCAGCAACCTGCCGCAAAATACCGATACCTGTCGCGTATTCCATGCCGGCACCGCGCTCGACAACGGCACGCTTAAAACCACCGGTGGGCGCGTGCTGTGCGTCACCGCGCTGGGCGAATCGGTAAAACGCGCCCAAGAGGCCGCTTATCAGGCCGTACACCACGTGCAATTCGACGGGCGGCAATACCGTTCCGACATCGGTTGGCGCGCCCTGCCCCGCGAAGCCGAATAACCGGCTGCAGCCCGCTGCATTCAATGCGGCGGGCAAACCTTATCATCAAGGTCAATTTTTATGGTCGTTCCTGTTTCTACCGCCTACGATTACTTCATCGACTTGCAATCGCGTATTGTCGCCGCCCTCGAGGCGGCAGATGGTACGCCGTTTCAATCCGACAGCTGGACCCGTGAGGAAGGCGGCGGCGGTTTGTCACGACTCCTGGAAGGCGGCCCCTTGCTCGAGCGTGCGGGCGTCTTGTTCAGCCACGTTCAAGGTAAAACACTCCCTCCCTCGGCTAGCGCACACCGGCCCGAACTAGCCGGGCGTGCCTGGGAAGCCATGGGCGTTTCTATGGTTTTGCATCCCCGCAACCCGTATATTCCGACCACTCACATGAATGTGCGGATGTTTGTGGCGCGGGCCCCTGAAAACAGTCAAGGCGATGACGTCTTCTGGTTTGGCGGCGGGCTCGATCTGACGCCCTACTACCCTTTCGAAGAAGACGCCCGGCATTTTCACCAGGTGTGTGCCGACGCCCTCAAACCTTTCGGTGACGACAAATACCCTGCCTACAAAACGTGGTGCGACCAGTATTTTTATTTAAAGCATCGCAATGAAACCCGCGGGGTGGGCGGCATTTTCTTCGACGACCTGAACGAAGCCGGTTTCGACCAGAGCTTTGCACTGGTGCAATCGGTAGGCAACTGCTTTCTTGATGCCTACATGCCAATTGTCGAAAAACGCAGACACCTGGAATACGGCGAGCGCGAACGTGATTTTCAGGCCTACCGTCGAGGCCGATATGTAGAATTCAACCTGGTATTCGACCGCGGCACCTTGTTTGGTTTACAGTCGGGGGGTAGAACTGAATCCATTTTGTTGTCGATGCCGCCGTTGGCAACCTGGCGCTACAACTGGGCGCCCGAGCCCGGAACACCCGAGGCTGCATTGGCGCCCTACCTTAAACCACGCGAATGGCTCTAAAAAAAATTGGACTTCTCGGTGGCAGCTTCGACCCGGTACACAGGGCGCACATTGCCCTGGCCGCGACCGCCCGCGACAGCCTTCTGCTGGATGAAGTCCAGTTAATCCCTGCGGCAGACCCGTGGCAACGGGCACCGCTTAAAGCGACGGCCCGTCAACGTTGCGACATGCTCGAGCTGGCCATACGAGCGCAGCCCAAACTTGTCGTCAACCCCATAGAAATCGAGCGCGGAGGGAAAACCTATACCATCGACACGCTCGAAAGCCTGCCTCGCGATGCCCAGTATTTTTGGGTGCTGGGCACCGACCAACTGGCCAATTTTTGCTCTTGGCACCGGTGGGAAGATATCCTGATCTATGTACACCTGGTGGTGGCAAATCGACCAGGCACGGCCCTCGAGGCGCCCGCTCCGTTGCAGTACCTCCTCGACGCCCTGAAGAAGCCGATTATCGAACTGACCTTCGAGCCCATGTCTGTTTCAGCAACAGCCATCCGCAACGCCATAGTTTCTGAAACGGCTATTGATGCATTTGTAGACCCCGCCGTTGAACAATATATAAAACAACACCGCCTCTATCAATCGTGACGATACCGCTATCGTCAACCCTCATATCTACTGCACATGAATCTACAAAAATTACAACGCCTCGTCATCGATGCCCTGGAAGACGTCAAGGCACAAGACATCAAAGTCTTCAACACCACCGACATCACCAGCATGTTTGACCGCGTCATCATCGCCAGCGGCACATCTAACCGGCAAACCCGCGCACTTGCAAACAGCGTCGCTGACGCTGCACGTGCGCAAAAAATTCCTATCGTTGCTTTCGAAGGTCAGGAGACCGGCGAATGGGTGCTGCTCGACCTGGGCGATATCGTTATCCACTGCATGCAGCCCGAGATCCGGCGCTATTACAACCTCGAAGAAGTGTGGGGCGGCAAACCGGTCAAAGTCAAACTGTTGGCGCAATCGATGGGGCATTCTGACTACCCCACCGATAATGACCAATCATTTGATGAAGACGAAGAATAATTAGAGCGCGCACATAAGCATATTGGCCCGCTCCTTATAACGTTAAAGATAATTCTTCGTTCTCGATCTGGAGTCTCCTTCCTAGAATGATCAGGCAATCAAGCATGATTATCAGGAGGCTCCATGAACGCACCTCACGCCAGAAAGCTGACGCCTTTTACCGGTGGCGTACAGCGCACTTATGACACCAACGTACTGATCATTGGCGGGGGCCCCGCAGGTACCTGGGCCGCTATCAGCGCCGCAACAAAAGGTTGCAGTGTCATCCTCGTCGACAAAGGATTCTGCGGCACATCCGGCGCCACAGCACCATCAGGTACGGGTGTGTGGTATGTAAAGCCCGACACAACGCTGCGTGAACAGGCCAAAGCCAGCCGATACGAAATGGGCGGCAAACTGGCCGAGTATGAGTGGATGGACCGAGTTCTTGAACAGACTTGGCTGAACATTCACCAGTTGGCCGATTGGGGCTATCCCTTTCCCGTCGACGAACTCGGAGAGTCTCAACGGACATCGCTTCAAGGCCCCGAATACATGCGCCTGATGCGTAAACAGGCCAAGGCCCACGGGGTCCGGATTCTCGACCATCATCCCGCACTCGAGCTGCTGATACACGCGGATGGTTCAGTTGGCGGCGCAACTGGGATCAACCGTATGAACGGTGATACCTGGAGCATCCGTTCCCAATCGGTTGTCATCGCAACCGGAGGGTGCGCATTTCTGAGCCGGGCGCTGGGCTGCAATGTCCTAACCGGTGATGGGCTGTTGATGGCGGCCGAAGCCGGCGCCGAGTTGTCGGGCATGGAGTTTTCGAACGCTTACGGGCTGGGACCTGCATTCTCATCCGTCACCAAGTCCCTGTTCTATAACTGGGCTAACTTCTACAACGAAGATGGCACCCTAATTGAAGGTGCGGGCTCAGCGCGCGGGCGCGGCAAGATCGCCCAAACGCTTCAAACTCAGCCGGTCTTCGCTCGCCTGGACCGGGCAGATGCGCAGATTCGCACCTGGATGCGTACGGCCCAACCGAATTTCTTTGTCTCCTTTGATCGGCGCGGAATCAATCCATTCACAGATTTTTTCCCTGTCTCGCTGCGCCTGGAGGGCACAGTTCGCGGCACCGGCGGCCTGAACATTCTGTCAAAGGAGTGTGCCACTAACGTCGCAGGGCTCTACGCTGCCGGTGACGCTGCAACGCGTGAGTTGATCTGCGGAGGCTTTACCGGAGGTGGTAGTCATAATGCGGCGTGGGCGTTGTCATCCGGTTTCTGGGCTGGCGCGGGAGCGGCCGACTTCAGCAAGCAGTCACCTCAAACCGGCAAGGAATCGTTATGGCGCGCCGGTCACGCTGGCCTGCCACACAATAATCACCACGTCTGGTCAGCACAAGACGTCATCAAACGGACGCAGGACGAAGTGTTCCCTTATGCGCGGAACTGGGCGCGTGAAGGTAGCGAACTGAGCGAATCACTCACACGACTTGATGCACTCTGGGCGCAGATTTCAAATGGAAGCCCGCAGGGCAGCGCATCCGACCTGGTTAAAGCCCGCGAGGCCGCAGCCATGTTGGCCACGGCGCGATGGATGTATCAAAGCGCACTGTCACGCCAGGAAACCCGAGGCATGCACCGACGCAGGGACTACGTCCGACTTGACCCGCTGCAACGTCATCGGGTTATTTGCGGCGGGCTACATCAGCTTTGGGTCGACCGAAAACAGGTTGTCGATCGTCATGTCGACCCGGCCGCAACGCCAACCCACATTCAACCCCCTGCTGAACTGGAGACAACATGATTGAAATCGTCAGCGCAGAACGTTGCACCGCTTGCAATATTTGCGTTCAGGTCTGCCCCACCAACGTCTTTGAGATTGTTAAGGACGAAGCCCCGCGTATCGCGCGACAAAACGACTGCCAAACATGCTTCATGTGCGAACTGTATTGTCCTGAAGACGCCTTGTACGTCGCACCTGTCGCCGATGAGCCCGTCCATGTCAACGCGCAGGACGAAAAGCTCAAGTCGCTAATGGGCAGCTACAAAAAGTCCATTGGCTGGAGCAAAGGGCAAACATCCACGGCGGCACGCGACCACAGCTTTGAATTACTACTACGAGCACATTGACATGACCAAAATAGATAACCAACTAAGAAGCCGACGAACATTCCTTCAGATGGCACTGGCGGCAGGCGCCAGCTTGGCGGTTCCAGGACTCAGCATTGGCCAAGCAAAAGAAACTACTTTGCGAATCGGATATATCGGCCCATCACCCGAGTTGGTAAACGTGAGCGGCTGGGCACTGACCAAAGGGCACTTGGTACGTGAAATAGAACCTTTGGGCTACCGTTCAGTCACCACACACACATTTGCCAACGGCCCCGATCTGAATGAAGCTTTCCTGGCAGGATCAGTGGACGTCGGCATTTATGGCGACACCCCTTCCCTGGTTGCGCGCTCGCGGGGGCTCAAGAACAAGCTAATCGGCTTTGATCAGATCGGAATGGACGTCTGGTTACTCACTCCGCAAGGCGGCGTCACGAGTATCAAGGCGCTCGAAGGACAAGTGGTCGCTGTCGCGCTGGGGTCCTACATGCACCGATATGTCATTGGTCTGCTCAAGGGCGCAGGCATTCTCAAGTCGACAAAGATCGTTTATATGCTGCCCCGTGATGGCGGGCCTGCGCTTGAGAAAAAAGCCGTAGCGGCGTTTGCTGCGCCTATCGGCATGGGTCCGTTACTCGCTGCACGAGGCTTTCCTGTACTCGATCAGGCAAGCCGGCATCCAGACTTGACCGGCTCATCATTGATCACAGCGTCGGATGAAGCACTCAACCGGGTACCAGAACTTGCTGCCGCGCTACTTCGCGCCAGACAATCTGCACTGGACGAAATTCGAAAGAACCCCGATGCGTATTATGCATTCCACGCCAAGGCGAGCGGCTTTACGGAAGAAGTAGTCCGGGCGTCGCACCCAATCTCGCAGTTTGCCTACGACGCATATCCTGCCATAGGTCTCGAGGGTGTAAAAGACGTCAATCAATTTTTACTCAACGAGAAACTGATTCGTCAGCCTGTAGACCTAAATCAATGGCGTCTGGCGGGGCTATGAATCATGACAAAGACTACACCCTTCGATCGATCGTGGCTCACCCCCATCCTGCCCTGGGTTCTACCGGTCATGTTACTGGTCCTTTGGGAAACCGCAGTAACAACAGGCCTGATCGGGACACATCTCTTGCCAGCCCCCACAGAAGTCTTAAAAGCGGGTTGGGACCTCAGTGCCTCTGGTGAGTTATGGAACCATATGCTTGTCAGCACAGGCCGCGCACTGGCGGGGTTTGCTATCGGCGCCAGCCTGGGTTTGCTAATGGGTATTTTGACGGGCGTGTCGCGCTTCAACGAACTGTTGTTTGACAGTTCAATGCAAATGATTCGCAACATACCTCACCTGGCTCTGATTCCCCTTGTCATCATCTGGTTCGGTATTGATGAAAGTGCCAAGATTTTTCTGGTAGCACTGGGAACACTATTCCCAGTCTATATCAACACCTACCATGGTATCCGTCAGGTCGATCCAAACTTGATAGAAATGTCGCGCAGTTATGGTCTATCTGGGTGGCAACTGTTCAGACACGCCATTTTGCCAGGGGCTCTGCCATCTATCCTGGTGGGTATCCGCTTTTCACTCGGCTTAATGTGGCTGACCCTGATCGTTGCAGAAACCATTTCTGCAACAGCAGGGATCGGGTACCTTGCAATGAACGCACGCGAGTTTCTACAAACCGATATCGTCGTTTTCGCCATTCTTACCTACGCTCTGCTTGGAAAAGCAGCTGACACCCTCGCGCGTGGACTGGAACATCATTGGCTGAACTGGCACCCCGCTTTCCAAACATCTTCAAGGACTTCGACATGAACACGATAGAGCACGGCTTAGGAATTGAACTGCAAGGTATCGAGAAAACCTTTAACACGCGACGCGTACTACGGGACATCACTCTTGAAATACCTGCCGGACAATTTGTTGCGATTGTCGGGCGCAGCGGATGCGGCAAAAGCACGCTGCTAAGGCTCTTGTCGGGGCTTGATGCAACGACGCACGGGACGATCAACGACGACCAAGGCAAACCCTTGGACGCCAGTCAGAGTCAAGTCCGGCTCATGTTTCAGGATTCTCGACTGCTGCCCTGGAAGTCGGTGCTCGATAATGTCCGTCTTGGACTACCCATTGAAGCCACGCAGGCGGCGCTGGACGCCCTGGATGCCGTTGGCCTGAAAGACCGAGCCAAAGACTGGCCCGCAACACTATCTGGGGGACAACGCCAACGTATCGCTCTGGCCCGAGCTTTGGTCCACAAACCACGCCTGTTGCTGCTCGACGAACCTCTCGGCGCGCTTGATGCCCTGACACGCATTGAAATGCAACAACTGATCGAAAAACTCTGGACCAGGCAGGGTTTTACTGTGGTTCTCGTCACACACGATATCAGCGAAGCCGTATCAGTGGCCGACCGGATCATTCTGATTGAAACAGGCCGCATTGGGATCGACTTGCCCGTGAATGTGGCTCGCCCCAGAGATCGACACTGCCCGGAGCTCGCGGCCATTGAACGGCTTATACTTGAACGTGTCATGCGTCCGATCGAATCCAGCACACAAGTCGGGGTTGACGCACTCAGTGCACAGGAACATGACGCCCTGCTGCCAGAGAACGATCCGCTATACTCCGGACGCCATTCCATGGCGTGAACACCCATCTGGTGCCCCATGAAAACCCCACTGCCCTTTTTGATCGACTGAATGAAACTTATTGTTACTGCAGTGGGCATACGTATGCCTCGTTGGGTTGAAGAGGCTTGGCAAGACTACGCCAAGCGTATGCCCGCAGATTGCACCCTGGTACTGCGCGAAATCAAACCCGAACCGAGAACCAGCGGGAAAACACCGCAGCAAATGATGCAAGCCGAAGCGCAACGCATCGACGCAGCGTTGCCCAGTCACGCTCGAATTATTGCGCTTGACGAACATGGCCGGGACCTGACCACGATGAAACTGGCCGACGAGCTTCAGAAGTGGCGTGCTGACGGACAGGATGTCGTGTTTTTGATTGGTGGCCCCGATGGTCTGGATAGCCAACTGAAGCAACGGTGTGATAGCCTGATACGACTGTCATCCTTGACGTTACCTCACCCGATGGTCAGGGTCGTCCTGGCCGAGCAGCTCTACCGTGCTTGGGCCATCAACACCAATCATCCTTACCATCGGGCCTAATCAGAGTGCCCGATCATGCAGAAACGCCGTACCAAAATTGTGGCCACACTAGGCCCTGCCAGCTCGTCTCCTGAAGTCATCGAAAAACTCATCCTGGCTGGCATGGACGTTGCCCGGCTTAATTTTTCGCATGGTAGCGCGCAAGATCATCGTGAACGCACCGAGCTGGTTCGGTCGTTGGCAGCCAAGCACAAACGGCGTGTCGCCATTATGGGCGACCTTCAAGGCCCAAAAATCCGTATTGCCAAATTTCGTAACCAGCAGGTCAACCTGACCGAAGGCAATACATTTACGTTATCGAATCTGCATCCCGATACCGAAGGCGATGACACCATTGTGGGCATTGACTACCCCAGCCTGGTTCGCGACTGTCGGCCAGACGACGAGTTGCTGCTCGACGACGGCCGTATTGTGCTGCGGGTCGATCGAGTCGACGAGCATGCGGTTTACACCACCATTACCCAGGGCGGCGTTTTATCTAACAATAAAGGGATTAATCGCCGTGGCGGCGGGATCTCTGCCCCAAGCCTCACAGAAAAAGACAAAGCTGACATCAAAACAATTGCTGAGCTCGAACTAGATTATGTCGCGGTATCGTTTCCCAGGTACGGACATGACATCACCATGGCACGCGAGTTGCTTGACGCTGCGGGTAGCCGAGCTTGGATCATTGCCAAAATTGAACGTGCCGAAGCCGTGGCAGACGATGCCGCCCTTGATGACCTGATTGCAGCCAGTGACGGCGTCATGGTCGCACGCGGCGATCTTGGCGTCGAGGTAGGCGACGCGCGGCTGGCCGGGATCCAGAAACGCATTATTTTGCACGCACGCACACTGAATAAACTTGTCATTACTGCAACGCAAATGATGGAATCCATGGTGTCGAGCCGGTTGCCAACACGCGCTGAAGTATCCGACGTTGCCAATGCGGTTCTTGACTATACCGATGCAGTCATGCTTTCGGCCGAATCGGCCGCTGGGCAATATCCTGTCGAGGCGGTGGCGGCGATGGCCCGAATCTGTTTGGGTGCCGAACAAGAGCCCGGTACAACCAAGTCGAAACACCGAATCGGTGAAACCTTTAACCGTTGCGACGAGACCATTGCCTTGTCGGCCATGTATGCCGCCAATCACTTTCATGGCATCAAAGCCATTGTCAGTCTGACGGAAAGCGGCCATACGCCGCTTATCATGTCGCGAATCCGGTCGGGTGTGCCCATTTACTGTTATACCTCTCACCCAGCCACCGAACGCCGTGTAGCGATGTTTCGTGGCGTCTACGCGCTCCCGTTCGATGCTAATGCCGTTGCTTGGGAAGAAATCGGCGATACTGCCGTGCGCGTACTGGTCGAACAAGGACTATTGCAAACCGGCGAGTGGGTCATTATTACAAGAGGCGACACGCCTCACGACGGCGGCACCAACAGCATGCGCATCGTTTGCGCCTGACGCATGATCTCTAATAATCTATTTACACAATATGTCGATTTATCTTGCCTCTGCCAGCCCCAGGCGCCACGAAATACTTTTACAAATGGGCGTAGCACACGACATCCTAATCGTGCCTGCACCGCCTGGCGATGACGAGCCACAACTGCCGGGCGAGTCGCCGGAAGCCTATGTGTTGCGTACGGCCCATGAAAAAGCCGATCGGGCGATTCAATGGATAACAACAGCCAAACTGCCGCAAAAGCCTGTGCTCACTGCCGATACAACAGTTTCTATTGAGGGACGGGTATTGGGTAAGCCATCGTCGCTTGACGACGCCAGACACATGCTTGAATGCCTGTCGGGTAAGACACACCAAGTGCAGACGGTTGTTACCTTGACTGCCGGTGCTCGTCGTGAGGAACGCATCAGTACCACTACGGTCACTTTCTCACCGCTGAGTTCAACCGAGATCCAAGCGTACTGCACCAGCACTGAGCCGTGGGGCAAGGCAGGCGGCTACGGCATCCAAGGCAAGGCGTCGATGTTTATCCAGCGTATCGCGGGCAGTTATAGCGGCGTGATGGGGCTACCGGTGTTCGAGACCGCGCAGCTGCTCAAGGCACACGGCTTGCTTACGGACCCTGTCGTCGTCCAGGAGTGATGACGCGAGAACCGGGCTCAATTTCCTGCTCGATTCAACGACAT
>NZ_NIQA01000009.1 GCF_002236805.1 Pusillimonas sp. T2
TGGGGTTGGCCACACGCTTACCTTCAATTTAGACGGAACTGCCGAAGATCAGTTGTCGTTTTTTACAGGTAACATTGTCGGATCATGACAAGCAAAGACGATGTACTGGCTAACGCCTCGCCAACGGCCTTGGCGGACACACGCGCCAGCTAAATAAATGCCTGCAACGCAGTAGCACGCACAGAAGACCGGGCAGCAGACTCTGCCCGGCTCAAGAAATCATCGACTCACCCGAACATGTATCAGCTTTCCGTTGATAGAGGTCACAAATTCGGCGTGACCTGCCGCCGTAATTCCCGCGGCGTGGTTTTATAGTGACTTTTGAACACCCGATTAAAGTGGGGGATATCAAGAAAACCCCATTTACGGGCGATCGCAGCAATTGTTATATGACGCGACCTTGGGCTAATAATGTCTTCTTTAATACGCTCAAGGCGTTGGCGTCGAATCACATCGACAACTGTGCAGTGGTACTCCTTAAAAATTCTATAAAGTTGGCGCACTGACAGCCCATGCTCACCCGCTATGTCTGCTACACAAAGCTCAGGGTCCGCCAAGCTGGACGAAATATAGTTATTGATTCGCCGAAACAATACTTCGTCATAAGCAGGCGGTACGTTGCAACTGATTAACTGATCGTCGATGCACAAGCTCAACAAGCCCAAGGTATGGTCAAGCAGCGAGGCTCTATGCTCAAAAGAATGGTGACGCGCCTCGTTGGCGATACTCATCAGCAGCGCCGCCGCGATGTGCGTGACGCCGGTTCGTCCCATCAATGTCGTCGCCGTTATGGAATCGATTGCTCGATTAGTCAGCGTAAACATATCGCGCGGGAATTGGAAGACAGCCATTTCCCAATCATTGGGAAAGACGATGTCATAGGGCCGCCTGGTGTCCCAGAGTACAAAGTCGCCACGGCGCAACAGCGCCTGCCGATCATGTTGCTCGATCACTGATGAGCCTTGTAGTTGCAGGCCAAGCATCAGGTAGTCGTCGTCATCTTGAGCGATGAGCTTGGGTGTGCGAGAAATGCGTTGGGGCCTAGAGCCTGACGTCACGATCCGTACGTTTCCAAGCTGGCTAAGCGCTACCCTACCGACAAAGTTATCGTGCGGAGCAATCTGTATGCTTAGTGGCACATAATTGCGCCACACCACGTCGTTCCATATCGAGATACGGTCGCGAGGGGCCAATTCTTTGGAACGGTAAAGGACATGTGTATCCATGAGGAATCTCCTCGCTCTGGAAGCCCGGCTTGGTTATGCGGGTTGGCATGGCGATGCGGTGTTTGCCGCTACAAGTAGCGCCCCGGCTTTGAGTGTGCTGAGACAATTCAGTAAACGATACTACACCTTTTCGCCACGCATCAAACGCAAAATTTATAGCAGTAGGGAATTGGCACGTCAGGGTATCTTTGACTATATAGAAATGTTTTACAACCCGATTCGGCGGCATGGTTATGCAGCCAACCTTTCGCCGGTAAACTACGAACGGCAATATTTTTCTGAGGCAACGAACTGTCTATAAAAGTCTGGCCGATTCATTTCATTCAGGATATTGCGGCACAGACGAATTTACTTTCTTTGAACGCCTCCATTGAAGCGGCCCGAGCGGGCCATCAAGGCCGAGGGTTTGCCGTGGTGGCCGGTGAAGTCAGGAATCTGGCGGCGCGCAGCCATCAAGCGACACTTCAGATTAACGATGTAGTGCAAGAGAACCGTGCGCTAGCGATTAACGCCGTTCACGAGGTCGCGCGGAATCGCGAGCGTGTCAAACAGGGGGCAAAACTCGCCAATCAAACCCGTATCTTGATGCAAACTATTCGGCAGGACTCATCAAGAGTTTTGCAGGCTGTCGGCGAGGTGTCCGACACGTTAAAGACTACGGCCTGAAAGCGCCGCTTGGGTGGGGCAACCGACACAAAAAAAACGGGTCAATTCTCGTTCATTAGTTACGGAATAGGCCATTGTTCTAGCCTTAGCGCTGCCACATTCTGGTCAAAAATAGTGTTTTCATTATTGTTGACGAGGCGTTGAGGTGACTGATTGGCGATTGCGGGGCGATGATACGCAGCCACCGGGCCTGCGTATCATCGAAATTCTTGACCCGGGTTGCGGGCAGGACAACGTGTTGTTTCGCTTGTTGGTGATGCGTGAGCACTCCGTCAGTCCAGAAGGTGAGTCCATCACATTACGCTACTTCGAGCTTGAGGCGGGATCGGGCGGGATGGCTGTGCACCCTTTCACGGGCATGTACTGTCGTTTGGACGATGGTGCCGAAAGCGTCAGCCTGACAGGCGGTTCGGTGGGGCTAAGTTCGGCATATTTGCGTGGTCACCGGTTGGGCACTTATTTGCAGGACGAAATTGTACGCTGGGCTACTCAGTGGCCGAACGCGAAGGTTCAACCCATTGTTTTGTCGGATATCGATGCGTACGAAGAAAATAAAAGCCGGCGCAATCGTTATTACGAGCAGTTCGGTATAGTGTTCGATTATTCTGGGCCCGAATGCAGTAGCGGCGTATCACAGGGTTTGTGTGCCGGCGATCTGACACCTGTCTCGCCCGACGTTTGGCGTAAATCAATTAAAGAGTACGACCTGATCGATTACCTGCGTCGGCACTCGGCCGAAAAGGTAAAGCTGCTGCGCGATATCCAGAAGTTGCATGCCAACATAGACTTCCAGCAGCAGGTCATTCGTGACAGCCAGGCGCGGCCCTTCAAGTGGGCCATGGATCATTTCGCAAACCGGTATCCTTATGCTGCCCCTTCAGTGCTCACGCTGTCCGGACTGATGCTGCTCCTGTGGGCAGTGGTCTAATGTGTTAAAAATAGATGAAAAGAGGGCCATTCAGGAGTGGGGCGCACCTTTAGCGGTACCCCAGACTTTCCGGTAAAATGGTCGGTTCATCTCGTTTACTTGTCTTTTACTCAATTTCATTTATATAGGTTCCTAATGCAGCCCGTGGTTGAAACTCTGTCCGGCCTTGAGCGCCGTGTTGATCTGGTCGTTTCGATGGCCGACGTCGAAAAAGAAGTCCAGTCCCAGCTCAAGCGCGTCGCACGTACCGCAAAAGTCCAGGGCTTTCGCCCAGGTAAAGCTCCGTTGTCGATCGTCGAACGCAGCCATGGCCCCGGCATTCGCTACGACGTTATCAACACTGAAGTCGGTCGTGCGCTCGATAACGTCCTGAAAGAAACACAGTTGCGTGTTGCGGGTACGCCTAATCTTGAACCCAAAACCGAAGGCGTAGAAGACGGCACGATGGCCTTTTCGGCTACTTTCGAAGTCTATCCCGAAGTTCAGTTGCCCGACTTGGCCGCGCTTAAAGTGACGCGTTCAAGCGTCGAAGTGGGCGACGCCGAAGTCCAACGCACTATCGACATCCTGCGCAAGCAGCGTGCTGCTTACGAAGGCCGCGAAGGTCGTGAGGCACAAGACGACGATCGCATCACGCTTGATTTCGTCGGCACAATCGACGGCGTTGCATTCGACGGCGGCTCGGCTGAAGGCTTCTCGTTCGTCTTGGGCCAGGGCCGCATGTTGCCCGAATTCGAAGAGGCTGTTCGCGGCATGAAAGCCGGCGATACCAAAACTTTCCCCCTCGAATTCCCCGCCGACTACGCAGGTAAAGAAGTGGCTGGTAAAAAAGCCGACTTCGAAATCAAAGTAACTGAAGTCGCCGAAGCCGTTCTGCCTGAAGTCGATGCCGAGTTCGCCAAGTCGTTGGGTCAGCCCGAAGGCGACGTTGAAAAGCTCTTGGCCGACATCCGCAGCAACATCGAACGCGAAGTCAAAGCACGTGCCATGTCGCGCACCAAAGCTAGCGTCCTCGACGCTCTGGCCGCCGCATGCACCTTCGACGTACCTAAAGCACTGGTTCAAAGCGACACCGAAAGCCGTGTTGCAGCAGCCCGCGCCGACCTCAAACAACGCGGTGTGCCTAACGCCGACAGTATCCCAATTCCTGCAGAAGCGTTCAGCGCCGAATCCGAGCGTCGTGTTCGTCTGGGCCTTCTGGTATCCGAGCTGGTCAGCAGCGCCGACCTCCAGGCCAAACCCGAGCAGGTTCGCGCCCGCATCGAAGAGCTGGCGCAAAACTACGAGCAGCCCGCACAAGTGGTTGCCTACTACCTGGCCGATCGTCAACGTCGCTCCGAAATCGAAGCTATCGTGCTCGAAGACAACGTTGTCAATCACGTGCTTGAAAAAGCCCAGGTCACTGACGAAAACGTCGATTTCGACGAACTGATGGGGACTGCATAAATGCAGCGATTCACTGATTTCTACGCGGCGATGCATGGCGGCGATTCGGTCGTGCCTACTGGGCTGGGCTATGTGCCCATCGTAGTAGAGCAGTCCGGACGCGGCGAGCGTTCTTACGATATTTACTCGCGCTTGTTGCGCGAGCGGGTCATCTTTTTTGTCGGTCCGGTCAACGACCATTCCGCCAATCTGGTGGTGGCGCAATTGCTCTTTCTCGAGTCCGAGAACCCGGGCAAAGATATTTCGCTCTACATCAATTCGCCGGGTGGGTCAGTGTATGCCGGTATGGCCATCTACGACACCATGAACTTCATCAAGCCCGATGTGTCTACATTGTGCACGGGCATTGCTGCAAGCATGGGTGCGTTTTTGCTGGCCGCTGGCACCAAAGGCAAACGGTATGCCTTGCCCAACTCGCGTATCATGATTCACCAGCCTTCGGGTGGTGCGCAGGGCCAGGCTTCCGATATCCAGATTCAAGCTCGCGAAATTCTCAGCTTGCGCGAACGCCTGAACAACATTCTGGCGAACAATACGGGCCAGCCTGTCGAGCGTATCGAAGTAGACACAGAGCGTGATAACTTTATGTCGGCCGACGATGCAAGGGCTTATGGCCTTATCGACAAAGTTCTGGTGTCCCGTTCCGAAGAATAGGCCCAGTGTTAAAACCGTTAGTCAAAGAGTTATATGCCCGATAAAAAAGGATCGCCGGACGAAAAAGTCTTGCACTGTTCGTTTTGCAATAAAAGCCAGCACGAGGTGCGCAAACTTATTGCGGGCCCGTCGGTATTCATTTGCGACGAATGTATCGATCTGTGCACCGACATCATTCGTGAAGAAACCAAAGAGGCAGCACGCAAGGCTGTACGCAACGAGCTGCCTACGCCTCAAGAAATCAAGGCGTTCCTCGACGGCTACGTCATCGGGCAAGACATCCCCAAACGAAGCCTGGCTGTGGCTGTTTACAACCACTACAAGCGCATTCGTTATGGCGAGGTCAAGGGCGACGACGTCGAGCTGTCCAAAAGCAATATTTTGCTGATCGGGCCTACGGGTTCGGGCAAAACCTTGCTTGCGCAGACTTTGGCGCGCATGCTCGACGTCCCCTTCGTCATGGCTGACGCCACCACGCTGACCGAAGCTGGTTATGTGGGCGAAGACGTCGAAAACATCATTCAGAAGCTGCTTCAAAACTGCAACTACGACGTAGAAAAGGCGCAGCGCGCCATTATCTACATCGACGAAATCGACAAGATTTCTCGCAAGTCCGACAACCCGTCTATTACCCGCGACGTTTCGGGCGAGGGCGTGCAGCAGGCCTTGCTGAAAATTATCGAAGGTACGGTGGCGTCGGTACCCCCCCAGGGCGGGCGCAAGCATCCTAACCAAGATTTCGTGCAGGTCGACACCACCAATATTCTGTTTATTGTTGGTGGCGCTTTCGACGGTCTCGAAAAGGTCATTCAAGACCGTACCGAAAAATCAGGTATTGGTTTCTCGGCGGCAGTGCGCAGCAAGTCCGAGCGTGGCGTCGGCGAGCTCTTCTCCGAGGTCGAACCTTCCGACTTGGTCAAATTCGGCCTGATCCCCGAACTCGTCGGGCGTCTGCCGGTTGTGGCCACCCTCGAAGAGCTGCAAGAAGACACCCTGGTGCAGATTCTTACCGAACCTAAAAACGCCATCATCAAGCAGTTTCAAAAGCTGTTCGAAATGGAAGAGGTCGAGCTGGAAGTACGCCCCGAGGCCTTGCGCGCCATTGCGCAGAGGGCGCTCAAGCGTCGTACCGGCGCGCGGGGTTTGCGGTCAATTGTTGAACAGGCTTTGTTGGGCACCATGTATGAACTTCCGTCCAGCAAAAACGTCAAAAAAGTCATACTCGACGAAAACGCGGTTGTTGGCGGCGCAGCGCCTCTATTGATCTACGCCGATGACGCCGAACCAACGGCTTCCAAAGACAAAAAACCAGATTCGCAAAAGCTAAAAAATGCTGCCGCCTGACGGGGTCTTGAAAAGTTCGCGATTGTCGCCACATATGAAGTATGTGTAGTACTACAAAAGGGAGGCGCAGGCTTCCCTTTTGTTTCTGATGCAGCATTTTTTAAGGAAATTACTATGTCTGCGAGCCCTATTCTCTCTTCAGAACCTATGGACTTGCCCCTCTTGCCTTTGCGGGACGTGGTGGTATTTCCTCATATGGTGATTCCGCTGTTTGTCGGGCGTCCGCGTTCTATCAAGGCCCTCGAAATGGCGATGGAATCGGGCAATAACATCATGCTGGTGGCGCAGAAGTCGGCCAGCAAAGACGACCCGACCCCCGATGACCTGCACGCTATTGGTTGCGTCGCCAGTATTTTGCAAATGCTCAAGCTGCCTGACGGTACTGTCAAGGTGCTGGTTGAGGGTCTGCAACGCGCAAAAATCAACACTGTTTCCGATGCCGAAACGCATTTCACCTCCAATGTCCAGGTGTTGCCTCTTGAAGACGGCCAGAATGCCGAAGCCGAGGCCTTGCGTCGTGCCGTGGTCGCGCAATTCGAGCAGTACGTCAAACTCAACAAAAAAATTCCCCAAGAAATTCTTACATCGCTTACGGGTATTGACGAGGCCGGCCGTCTTGCCGATACAGTAGCGGCTCATTTGCCGCTCAAACTCGAGCAAAAGCAAAGCATGCTCGAACTCGTTGGCACGTCAGAGCGTCTCGAAAGCCTGCTGTCGCAGCTCGAATCCGAAATCGACATTCTTCAGGTCGAAAAGCGTATCCGCGGCCGTGTCAAAAAGCAGATGGAAAAGAGCCAACGCGACTATTATCTGAATGAGCAGGTCAAAGCTATTCAGAAAGAGCTCGGCGAGGGTGAAGACGGCGCCGATATCGAAGAGCTTGAAAAGAAAATTGCTGCGGCGCAGTTGCCTAAAGAAGCGCAGAAAAAGGCCGAGGCCGAGCTTAAAAAGCTTAAACTGATGTCGCCCATGTCGGCCGAAGCGACTGTGGTGCGCAACTACATCGAAACGCTGGTGGGGTTGCCATGGCGCAAGAAGAGCCGCATCAACAGTTCCATTCCTAATGCCGAGAGCGTGCTCGATGCGGATCACTATGGCCTCGAAAAGGTCAAAGAGCGCATCATCGAATATCTTGCTGTTCAGCAACGCGTCGACAAACTCAAAGCGCCTATTCTTTGTCTCGTTGGGCCACCTGGTGTGGGTAAAACGTCGCTGGGTCAGTCGATTGCGCGCGCCACTAATCGTAAGTTTGTGCGCATGGCCCTGGGCGGTGTGCGCGACGAAGCCGAAATTCGCGGCCACCGTCGCACATATATCGGCTCCATGCCGGGCAAAATTCTGCAGAACATGTCTAAGGTTGCGGTGCGCAACCCCTTGTTCCTGCTCGATGAAATCGACAAAATGGGCGCGGATTTCCGTGGGGATCCTTCGTCGGCTTTGCTTGAGGTGCTCGACCCTGAACAAAACCACACTTTCCAGGATCACTACATCGAAGTCGATTTCGACTTGTCAGATGTTATGTTCGTGGCGACCAGCAACACCCTGAACATTCCGCCTGCGCTGCTCGATCGCATGGAAGTCATTCGCCTGTCGGGTTACACCGAAGACGAAAAAGTCCATATTGCCTTCGACCATTTGTTGCCCAAGCTCATGAAAAACAATGGCGTGCGCGAAGGTGAGATGCAGGTCGACGAGTCGGCCGTACGCGATATCGTGCGCTACTACACCCGTGAAGCCGGTGTACGTGCCCTTGAACGCGAAATCAGCAAGCTGTGCCGTAAGGTCGTCAAAAAGACCCTCGAGAAACACCCCGAGGCCGTCAAGCCAGCCAAGAAGGGTGCCGCTACTGCTGTCGAAAAAGTCGTAATTACCGCCGACAACTTAAGCGATTTCCTTGGTGTGCGCCGTTATAACTACGGTATGGCCGAGAAAGAAAACAAGGTCGGACAGGTTACCGGGCTGGCCTGGACAGAAGTCGGCGGTGATTTGCTCACCATCGAAGTGGCCGATATGCCGGGTAAGGGCAATGTGATTCGTACCGGTTCGCTGGGCGATGTCATGAAAGAGTCGGTCGAAGCAGCGCGTACGGTAGTTCGGTCGCGGGCCCAGAAGTGGGGCATTTTGTCGTCGGTCTTCGAGAAGCGTGATCTGCACATTCACTTCCCCGAAGGCGCCACGCCCAAAGACGGTCCGTCGGCGGGTATTGCGGTGACGACGGCCATGGTGTCCGCCTTAACCGGTATCCCGGTGCGTGCCGACGTAGCCATGACGGGTGAAATTACCCTTCGCGGCGAAGTCTTGCCTATTGGCGGCCTGAAAGAGAAGCTGTTGGCCGCTCATCGGGGCGGGATCAAAACCGTGCTGATCCCCGAAGAGAACGTGAAAGATCTAGCCGACATTCCGGATAACGTCAAGAACCATCTTGAGATTATCCCTGTGCGCTGGATTGACCGTGTTTTGGAAGTCGCTCTGCAAAGTATGCCCGAGCCTTTGTCTGATGAAGAAGTTGCCCGTTTGACGGCCGAGGCGGTGGCTAGCGCGAAAGCGTCGGGTACCGACACGGCTTCGGACGCCGTGATGAAGCATTAAACGCTGTTTTGGCCTGAAAACCGGTAAATAATGCCGGTTTTTCAGGGCCGGGCCGGTCAAGTGAGCTCTGGTCTGGCTTGGCCGTTTTAAAAACCCAAAGTTTGTTGCCTGTTGGGGCAAACTTTGGGTTTTTTTGTGGGTGGTGCAGCGGGCTGGGCCGTTAGGCTGCCTGGCCGCGCCAAGCGCAATGTTGCCCGGTGGCTTTACTGCATGGTGCGTATCAGGCCAACGGCGATACCCTCGAGGGCGAACTCGTCGTGGGCTTGGACTTCAATGGGGGAAAAGTCGGGGTTTTCGGGCAGCAAGCGGATGTGTCGGCCCTGGCGTTCGAGGCGTTTGACCGTGACGTCGTCGCCTAGCCGGGCGACAACAATTTGGCCGTTGCGTGCTTCGGTGACTTTTTTTACGGCAAGCAGGTCGCCATCGAGGATGCCGGCATCGCGCATGCTAAGACCACGTACTTTAAGCAGGTAGTCGGGCACTTGGGTGAACAAGGCCGGCTCGACGGCGATTTCTCGCTCGATGTGGGGGGTGGCCAATATGGGGCTGCCCGCTGCAACGCGCCCAATGACCGGTAAGAGCAGACGCTCTAGGAATGGGGTGCTGGTATAGGCGGTTGACGCCGACTTGTCGTGCGATTGTGTAACGGGGTGAGGCGCACCTGCCGCGTAGGCGTGAGGTGTGCTGACCGTGTGGGGTTGCAGCGTACCGGCCGCATCGGGCGCAGGGCTGGCAACGCCAGGTTGTTGGCCTGGGACAGGCGTAAGCAGTCGGATGCCCCGCGATGCGCCGGCTGTAAGTGCGATGGCGCCTTTGCGTGCCAATGCTTTAAGGTGATCTTCGGCGGCATTGGCCGAGCGGAAACCCAGTTCGCGTGCGATTTCGGCGCGCGTGGGGGGGAACCCGGTACGCCCGATTTGCTGACGGATGAGGTCGAGGATTTGCTGCTGACGGGCGGTGAGTTTTAAGGCCATAATAAAATAGGGCTGTATATAAATACAGCCCTATTGTGCCTTAGTCGGCCTAGCTTGGCAAGTGTAGGCTTAGCCTATAACTTTGGCGATGGCATTGACGACGTAATCGATGTTGCGGCTGTTCAGTGCAGCGACGCAAATCCGGCCGCTGCTGACAGCGTATACGCCGTGTTCGTTGCGCAGGACATCGACCTGGGCGGCCGTGAGGCCTGAATAAGAGAACATGCCGCGCTGCGTTTTAACGAAGTCAAAGTTTTGTTTGACGCCGTGGTCTTTAAGTTTGGTGACGAATTGTTCGCGCATGCTGCGAATGCGGTTGCGCATTTCGCCCAGTTCGTCAACCCACAGGCTGTAAAGTTCGGGGTTGTTAAGCACCGACGCGACAACGGTGCCGCCGTGTGTGGGCGGGTTCGAGTAGTTGGTACGAATCACCCGCTTGACCTGACTGAGGACGCGCGCGTTTTCGTCTTTCGAACCGCAAATCAGGGTCAGGGCGCCAACACGTTCGCCGTACAGCGAGAACGATTTCGAGAACGAGGAGCTGACCAGCATGGTCATGCCCAGATCGGCAAACAGGCGAACGACCGATGCGTCTTGCTCGAGCCCGTCGCCAAAGCCCTGGTAAGCGATGTCGAGGAAGGGGACCAAGCCAGCGTTTTTGACCGTGTTGGCGATTTCTTGCCATTGCGCTGCGGTGGGGTCGACGCCTGTGGGGTTGTGGCAGCAAGCGTGCAACACGACAACCGTACCTTTGGGCAATGCTTTAAGCGCGCCGACCATGCCGTCGAAATCGAGGCCGTGGGTTTCGGGGTTGTAGTAGGGGTAGTTTTCAACGACGAAGCCGGCGCGCTCGAAGATGGCGCGGTGGTTTTCCCAACTGGGGTTGCTGATGACGACCTTGGCGTTGGGTGACAACTGCTTGAGGAAGTCGGCGCCGATTTTAAGTGCGCCGGTGCCGCCGATGGTTTGTACGGTAAGTGCACGGCCGTCGGCAATAATGCCCGAATCTTTACCCAGCAACAGGGTTTGAGCACCCTTGTTGTAGGCGGCCAGCCCCTCGATGGGCAGGTAGCCGCGCGGGGCGGCGGCCTGCGCGCGCTGAGCTTCGGCTTGTTGTACGGCCTTGAGCAACGGAATTCGACCTTGATCATCGTAGTAAACACCAACGCCCAGATTGACTTTTTCTGTGCGAGTATCGGCGTTGTACTGTTCGGTCAGGCCAAGGATGGGGTCGCGCGGTGCCAGTTCGACGGCTTCGAAGATAGAGGTCATATTACCTGTTGGTTGGGTGAGAAATAAGGAAGAAATATGAATCGCTTAATAGTGAGATAATAAGGGGTTTACCCTTAGGTGTCTAGCATGGCCGCAACAAAACCCGGTTTCGTCCAGTACCCGAATAGCCCGTTTCAGCTGTACCAGCCGTACCCGCCCGCGGGTGACCAGCCGGCTGCTATTGATGCGCTGGTCGAGGGGGTTGAAGACGGGTTGATGTTCCAGACTTTGCTGGGGGTAACGGGCTCGGGCAAGACATACACCATGGCCAATGTTATTGCGCGCACCGGTCGCCCGGCCATTGTCTTGGCGCCAAACAAAACGCTGGCCGCCCAGCTATATGCCGAGTTCCGCGAGTTTTTTCCAAAGAATGCAGTCGAATACTTTGTGTCGTATTACGACTACTACCAGCCCGAAGCCTATGTCGCGGCGCGTGATCTCTTCATCGAAAAAGATTCGTCGATCAACGAGCATATCGAGCAGATGCGGTTGTCGGCGACAAAGAGTCTGCTCGAACGTCGAGACACCATTATCGTGGGTTCGGTGTCGTGCATTTACGGTATTGGTAACCCGGGCGACTATCACGCCATGGTGCTTACCCTTCGCGCGGGCGATCGCATTCCTCGCCAAGAGCTGCTGGGTCGGCTGGTTGCTATGCAGTACGAGCGCAACGACGTCGATTTTGTTCGCGGCACATTTCGGGCCCGGGGCGAGACCATAGACGTCTTCCCGGCAGAAAACGCCGAGCTGGCGGTTCGGATTTCTCTGTTCGACGACGAGGTCGAAACCTTGGAGCTGTTTGATCCGTTAACCGGCAAGGTGCGACAAAGTGTGCCGCGTTTCACGGTGTTTCCACGCTCGCATTACGTGACGCCGCGCGAAACTGTTCTGCGGGCCATCGAAAGCATCAAAGCCGAGTTGCGCGACCGGGTCAAGGTCCTGCTCGATGACCACAAGCTGGTCGAGGCTCAGCGACTGGAGCAACGCACGCGTTTCGATCTTGAAATGCTGCAAGAGTTGGGTTTTTGCAAAGGTATCGAAAACTACTCCCGTCACCTGTCTGGGGCGGCGCCCGGCGAACCACCGCCCACTCTGATCGACTACCTGCCGGCCGACGCGTTGATGTTCATCGACGAGAGCCATGTCACCATGGGCCAGTTAGGTGCAATGTACAAGGGTGATCGCTCCCGTAAAGAGACGTTGGTGACCTTCGGGTTTCGCTTGCCTTCTGCCATGGATAACCGCCCGCTCAAGATGGAAGAGTTCGAGGCGCGCATGCGCCAGACGGTCTTCGTATCGGCGACACCGTCCAACTATGAAAACGAACATACCGACAATGTGGTCGAGCAAGTGGTTCGGCCGACCGGTCTGGTCGACCCTATCGTCGAGGTCAGGTCGGCGACAACACAGGTCGACGATCTGCTGGGTGAAGCCAAATTGCGTGTTGCCGCAGGCGAGCGTGTGCTGGTCACCACGCTGACAAAGCGTATGGCCGAAGATCTTACTGAGTACTTGACCGAAAGCGGATTGAAGGTCCGGTACCTGCACTCAGACATCGATACGGTTGAGCGAGTCGAGATTATTCGGGATCTGCGTTTGGGTGTGTTTGATGTCCTGGTGGGGATCAACCTGCTGCGTGAGGGGTTGGATATTCCTGAGGTGTCTTTGGTGGCGATTCTTGACGCTGACAAAGAGGGTTTCTTGCGCTCCGAGCGCAGTCTGATTCAGACCATTGGTCGCGCTGCGCGTAACCTGAATGGCCGTGCTATTTTGTATGCTGACCGTATTACCGACTCTATGCGCCGGGCCATGGACGAAACCGAGCGTCGTCGTGCCAAGCAAGTGACGTTCAATACCGAGCACGGGATTGTGCCGCGCGGTGTGAACAAGGCCGTGCGTGAAATGATCGACGGGGTCGAGAGTCATGCGGCGGCTTCGGCGGCCGCGGCTGCTGCAGCTGATGTGTCGCCCGAGCTGTTGGCCGACGAAAAGTGGCTCGCCAAAGAAATTCGCCGCCTCGAAAAGCAAATGATGGATCACGCCAAGAATC
The DNA here is from genome assembly GCF_002236805.1 of Pusillimonas sp. T2. Taxonomy (GTDB): domain Bacteria; phylum Pseudomonadota; class Gammaproteobacteria; order Burkholderiales; family Burkholderiaceae_B; genus Neopusillimonas. Next base: position 13,150 of record NZ_NIQA01000009.1, read on the forward strand.
TGGAGTTCGAGCAGGCCGCTGCGGCGAGGGATGCGTTGAATCGTCTTAAAGAAAAGGCGCTGTTGGGTTCAGCGGGTTGATCGTAGTGTGTTGTTACAAGGCAACACATCGAAGCGTCGTTATCAAGAGTTTTCGCTGCGCTTGCTTGTGGTCAGCAGTTGTTTGACGGCTGATTTTTGCGTATTCAGGTACGAGCTGGTGTTGTTTATTGCAAATTAGTATGCGCTGAAACATCCATAAATGTTGCGGTGCATGACGCCTGAGCTACGTGGTTCGGGCCTTGGCCCCGCCGCGACTAAGTTCACCTATTTTCTCCGAATAACCCCTCAAGTAGTGCGGATAATTTTCGAATTGGCGTCACATTGGCTTGCTATTCGTGTTCGTGAAATCTATTGCCTTATTCCGGGTTTTCCCTCACAATCTCACCCATGATGACTAAGGTACTTTTCGTTTGCACGGGTAATATCTGTCGCTCTCCCAGCGCCGAGGGTGTGTTCCGCCATCTCATTACCGAGGCGGGGTTGTCCGGTGTCGTTGGAGTCGATTCAGCCGCCACCCACGGCTTCCACGTTGGCGAAAGCCCCGATGCGCGCGCCCAGGCGGCTGCTCGCAAGCGTGGCTACGACATTTCTCAATGCGTGGCTCGGCAAATCACGGCCGACGACTTCCGCGACTTCGATTTCATCCTGGTCATGGACTGGGAGAATCTTTCTGCACTGCAACAACAGTGTCCGAAGATTTATCAGCACAAGCTCATGTTGCTCATGCGCTTCGCCAACGAATTCGAAGAGGCCACCATCGCCGACCCTTATTACGGTGGTCCCGATGGCTTCAATAAAGTACTCGACTGCCTCGAAGACGCCTGTCAGGGGGTGCTCGAAGTTGTTCGCAAGCGCGCTACCCAATACCAAGCCGCATAGTTCAATCAAATTCCCTCAACCGGGCCGCATGGCTCGGTTTTTTTTGGGCCATTTCCCTAGCAATTCAGTCGGGTATTGGTTATACTTGAGTTAATTAGTCAGGTATTAAAAGGGTAACCCCCTTGGGTTAAGGAAAAAACTATGCGTTTAACGACAAAAGGGCGCTTCGCGGTTACGGCCATGATCGATCTGGCGTTGCGTCAGCAAAGTGGTCCTGTCACCTTGGCGGCTATCAGTCAGCGCCAAAACATCTCGCTGTCTTATCTCGAGCAATTATTCGGCAAGTTACGCCGTCACGAGCTGGTCGATAGTGTGCGCGGTCCTGGTGGCGGTTATTCGCTTGCGCGCCTGGCCCGTGAAATCACCGTTGCCGACATCGTTTTTGCGGTCGACGAGCCCCTCGATGCCACCAGTTGTGGCGGCAAAGAAGATTGCAACGTGGGTCGTACCGGCGAGTCCAGCCAGTGCATGACGCACGAGCTCTGGACAACGCTAAATCATAAAATGGTCGAATACCTCGACTCGGTCTCTTTGCAAGACCTGGTCGATAAACAGCGCATGCGCTTGCTCGAGGCCTCGAAAGGTCAAAGTGCTGTGCGTGTGGGGCAAGTGCCCGGCGCTAAAATCGCGTCCTCGCTGCCCGCTTGAAAGTTACTTAGGAGTTGGTCGATGTCTACACGTCCCGTTTATTTAGATTACTCAGCGACAACCCCGGTCGATCCCCGTGTTGTCGACAAAATGGTGCCTTGGTTGTACGAGCATTTCGGCAACCCGGCGTCGCGCAGTCACGCGTTTGGCTGGGAAGCCGAAGAGGCCGTCGAGCAGGCGCGCGCCGAAGTTGCGCAGTTGGTCAATGCCGACCCGCGTGAAATCGTCTGGACATCCGGCGCCACCGAGTCCATTAACCTTGCGGTAAAAGGGGCGGCGCACTTTTACGCGCAGCGCGGCAAGCATCTTATTACGCTAAAAACCGAACACAAAGCGACGCTTGACACCTGTCGCGAGCTCGAGCGTCAGGGTTTCGAAGTCACCTACCTCGATGTCCAGGATAACGGCTTGCTCGACCTCGACGTCTTCAAAGCAGCGCTGCGCCCCGACACCAGCGTGGTGTCGGTTCTTATGGTGAACAACGAAATCGGTGTTATCCAAGACATCGCGGCCATTGGCGACATCTGTCGCGAAAAGGGCATCGTGTTTCACGTCGACGCAGCACAGGCCACGGGCAAGGTGGCCATCGATCTGCAAACACTCAAGGTCGACCTGATGTCGTTTTCGGCGCACAAAACATATGGGCCTAAGGGCGTTGGTGCTCTGTTCATCCGTCGCAAGCCACGTATTCGCATCGAAGCGCAAATTCATGGCGGTGGCCACGAACGTGGTTTCCGCTCCGGCACATTGGCAACACACCAAATCGTGGGTATGGGCGAAGCATTCCGTATCGCACGCCTCGAAATGGCTGCCGAAAGCGAGCGCATCCGCGCGCTGCGCGACCGCCTCTGGAAGGGCTTGTCACAGGTTGAAGAGGTTTACCTCAACGGCGACATGGATCGTCGGGTACCGCACAACCTTAATGTCAGCTTCAATTACGTCGAAGGCGAGTCCTTGATCATGGCTATCAAAGAATTGGCCGTATCCAGTGGCTCGGCATGTACGTCGGCTAGTCTCGAGCCTTCTTATGTGCTGCGGGCGCTGGGCCGCAACGACGAGCTGGCACACAGCTCCATACGTTTCACGCTGGGTCGTTTCACCACAGAACAAGAAGTCGATTTCGCGATCGAATTGCTTAAAACGCGTGTCGCCAAGCTGCGCGACATGTCGCCGCTCTGGGAAATGGCCCAAGACGGTATCGACCTCAACTCGGTCCAATGGGCTGCGCATTAACGGTCGTCTAACGAATCAAAGAACAGGAGTTCAATCATGGCATACAGCGAAAAAGTTCTCGATCACTACGAAAACCCGCGTAACGTGGGTTCGTTCGACAAATCCGACGAAAGTATCGGCACTGGCATGGTGGGTGCGCCCGCCTGTGGCGACGTCATGAAGCTGCAGATCAAGGTCAGCGAAACCGGCGTCATCGAAGATGCTCGTTTTAAAACCTATGGTTGTGGCTCGGCCATTGCGTCCAGCTCGCTGGTTACCGAATGGGTCAAGGGTAAAACACTCGACGAAGCACTCGATATTCGCAATACGCAGATCGCCGAAGAGCTGGCGTTGCCTCCAGTAAAAATTCACTGCTCAATTCTGGCCGAAGACGCGATCAAGGCGGCTGTCCAGAATTACAAAGAAAAGCACCAGAAATAACAGGGTTGATATGTCTATTACGTTGACTCCACAAGCTGCTGACCACGTCAGTCGTTATCTTGCCAAACGAGGCAAGGGGCTGGGTCTGCGTTTGGGTGTCCGTACCACGGGTTGTTCCGGCATGGCCTACAAGCTCGAGTACGTCGACGAGCCCAACGCAGACGACCAGGTTTTCGAACAGCATGGTGTAAAGGTGTTTATCGACGCCAAAAGCCTGCCGTACCTCGATGGTACGCAACTAGACTATGGCCGCGAAGGGCTGAACGAAGGCTTTAAGTTCAGCAACCCGAACGAAAAGGCCACCTGCGGTTGCGGCGAATCCTTCACGGTGTAGCGTGGCCGAAAACTATTTCCAGCTGTTTGAATTACCGCAAGGCTTCGCCATCGACGCCAGCGCGCTTGAAGCGCGCTGGCGCCAGATGGCTGCGCGTGTCCATCCCGACCGTTTTGCTACGGCGGCGCCGGCCGAGCGGCGGGTCGCCATGCAATGGGCGTCCACCATCAACGAGGGCTATCGGATTCTCAAGAGTCCGTTGCTGCGGGCTCGCTATTTGTGCGAGCAAGCAGGTTGCGACTTGCAAACCGAAAGCAACACCCGCATGGATGGCGCGTTCCTGATGCGCCAGATGGAGTGGCGCGAGGCGCTCGACGAGGCGCGCGAAAGTGCTGACCCGGCCCAATTCGAACTGCTTGGTAATGATATCGCCCGGGCCCGTACCGAACTTGAAACGACAGTCGAAGCGCTGATCGATCGCCAGCACGATTTTTCGGGCGCCGCCGGTAAAGTGCGTGAATGGATGTTCATCGAGAAGCTGGCCACCGAAGTTCAGCAGGCGCAGCATGCGTTGGCCGACCGTCAACATTAAGGGCGGCCGGCGTGCCTTGGGCACCCGTCCGTAAATAACAGAACTTATGGCTTTATTGCAAATATCCGAGCCCGGTGAGTCGCCGGTCCCTCATCAGCGTAAGCTGGCGGTAGGTATCGACCTGGGCACTACGCACTCATTGGTCGCGTCTGTGCGCAGCAGCGTGCCCGAAGTCCTGCTCGACGAGGAAGGCCGCGCATTGTTGCCTTCTATCGTGCGTTATGCGCCCGATGCTATTCAGGTCGGGCACGACGCCCGTGCCCATCAGGCGGCCGACTCGCTCAATACCATTGCGTCAGTCAAGCGCTTCATGGGGCGTTCTCTGAACGAAGCGCGCAGCGAAGGTGTTGCCTACGAATTCGCCGACGGCGAAGATATGGTCCGCCTGAAAACCCGTCGTGGTGATTTCAGTCCTGTCGAGGTGTCCAGTCAGATTTTGCGTACCTTGCGCGAGCGCGCTGAGGCCACACTGGGTGGCGAACTGGTGGGTGCGGTCATCACCGTTCCTGCTTATTTCGACGATGCGCAGCGCCAGGCAACACGCGACGCCGGACGTTTGGCGGGCCTGACAGTGCTGCGCCTGCTCAACGAACCTACGGCAGCCGCTATTGCTTATGGTCTAGACCATGGCGCCGAGGGTATTTATGCAGTCTACGATTTAGGCGGCGGTACCTTTGATATTTCCATCTTGCGCCTAACCAAAGGCGTGTTCGAGGTCGTTTCTACAGGTGGCGACACCCAGTTGGGTGGCGACGACTTCGACCGTTGCATCGTCGATGAAATCTGCCGTTCACAGCATCTGGCCGACTTGCCTAAAGGCGATTTGCGGGCGCTCTATGTCGCCGCCCGTGCCGCCCGCGAGGCCTTGTCTACGGTTGCCGAGGCCGTCTTCGAGGCCGAACTATCGAATCAAGCCGTGCGCGTCTTGCTCAGTCGTCAAGATTTCGAGTCTTGGGCGCAGCCCCTGGTAAATAAAACGCTCGAACGTGCCAAAGTTACGCTGCGTGACGCCGGCCTCGATGTCGCCGACGTCAAGGGCGTGGTCATGGTGGGCGGTGCAACGCGCATGCCGATCATTCAGCGCGAAGTGGGCCGTTTGTTCAACACCACACCGCTCACTGACCTTGACCCTGACCAAGTTGTTGCGTTGGGCGCAGCGCTTCAGGCCAATTTGTTGGTCGGCAATCGCTCGGCCGGCGAAGACTGGTTGTTGCTTGATGTCACACCGCTGTCGTTGGGGCTTGAAACCATGGGTGGTCTGGTCGAGCGGGTCATTCCGCGTAACAGCACTATTCCTGTGGCGCGTGCCCAAGAATTTACGACCTTCAAAGACGGCCAGACGGCCATGGGTATCCATGTGGTGCAGGGCGAGCGTGATCTTGTCGCCGACTGCCGTTCGCTGGCGCGTTTCGAGCTGCGTGGCATTCCGCCGATGGTTGCCGGTGCCGCTCGTATCCGTGTCACGTTCCAGGTTGACGCCGACGGCTTGCTTAATGTCAGCGCCCGCGAAGAGAGCACAGGTGTCGAAGCCGGCGTGACGGTTAAACCGTCTTACGGCTTGTCCGATGACGAAGTCGCCCGGATGCTGACCGAAGGCATGACCCATGCTTCGGCCGACGCCCAGGCACGTGCGCTGCGCGAGCAACAGGTCGAATTGCAACAGTTGCTCGAATCTGTGCGTGCGGCTGTAGCGGCCGATGGCGACTTGCTCAGCGACAATGAGCGCGCCAACATCGACCAGATCATGCTCGACACCGAGCAGATGTTGCTGGCCTTGTCGGGCGAGGGTCAAGGGCAGAGCGCGGCGCCTCTCGATGCCGATGCGGTGCGACAGCAGGTGGCTCGCTTCAGCCAGGCTACCGACGACTTTGCTGCACGCCGTATGGACCGCAGTATTCGCGCTGCCTTGTCGGGCCGCACCGTCGACGAAATTGCCGATAACTGATTCTTTGTTCTGGTTTGACCATGCCTAAAATTACTGTATTGCCTCACCCCGATGTTTGTCCCGAAGGTGCTGTTATCGAAAACGCACCAATGGGCGAGTCGATTTGCCGCGTGTTGCTCGATAACCATGTCGAGATCGAACACGCCTGCGAACTGTCGTGTGCCTGTACTACATGCCATGTGATTGTTCGCGAGGGTTTTGATTCGCTTGAAGAGGCTTCTGACAACGAAGAAGACTATCTCGATCGCGCCTGGGGGCTGACGCCCACATCGCGTTTGTCTTGTCAGGCAAAAATCGCTAATCAAGACCTGACCATCGAGATCCCTAAATACACCATCAACCACGCAAAGGAAAACCACTGATGCGCTGGACGGACACCTACGAAATTGTCGAGGCGCTGCTAGAGGCTCACCCCGACGTTGACCCTGCGCAGGTTCGTTTTACCGACTTGCGTGATTGGGTGATGGCATTGCCAGGTTTCGACGACGACCCGGCCCGATGCGGCGAGCGCATTCTTGAAGCCATTCAAATGACCTGGATCGACGAAAAGTAAAAGTAGTCCTGATTGCGATTTAGGCCAGGAATAAAAAAGCCCTGCACATGGTGTGCAGGGCTTTTTGCTGCCGGGCTGATTACCCGACGAGGTGAGTGCCGATTATGCCTAGTCTTCGCGGCGCAGATGGGGGAACAACAGCACATCGCGAATGGTGTGGCTGTCGGTCAGCAGCATGATCAGCCGGTCGATGCCAATACCGCAACCGCCGGTAGGAGGCATGCCGTATTCCAGTGCGCGGATGTAGTCTGCATCGAAGAACATGGCCTCTTCGTCACCAGCATCTTTGGCTTCGACCTGGGCGTGGAAACGTGCGGCCTGGTCTTCAGGATCGTTCAGCTCGGAGAAGCCGTTGGCGATTTCCCGGCCCGTAATAAACAGTTCAAAGCGCTCGGTGATGTCAGGGCGGGAGTCGGAGGCGCGCGCTAATGGCGAGACCTCGATAGGGTAATCGATAATGAAGGTCGGGTTCCAGAGCTTAGCTTCGGCAGTTTCTTCGAACAAGGCCAACTGCAGGGCGCCAGTGCCGGCACGCGCCAGCGTGGGGCCGTTGACGTCGACGCGCAGCTTTTTGAGTTCGGCACGCAGGAAATCGTGGTCGTTAAGCTGTGCCTCGGTGTAGCCGGGCGCGTATTTCAAGATGGCCTGGACAATTGTCAGGCGGTCGAAAGGTTGGCCCAAGTCGAGGGGGCGGTCTTGATAGGACAAGACAGCACTGCCGGTTGCTGCGACGGCAGCCTGGCGGATGAGGTTTTCGGTGAAGTCCATCAGCCAGTGGTAGTTGGTATAGGCCGCGTAGAACTCCATCATGGTGAATTCGGGGTTATGACGCGGGCTGACGCCTTCGTTGCGGAAGTTACGGTTCAGCTCGAATACACGCTCAAAGCCACCCACGATTAACCGCTTCAGATAAAGCTCGGGCGCAATGCGTAGGTACATTTCCATGTCGAGCGCATTGTGATGCGTCACAAAAGGCTTGGCTGCCGCGCCGCCGGGTATGGGGTGAAGCATGGGGGTTTCGACTTCCATGAAGCCGGCATCGACCATGAACTGGCGCATACGTGAAATGGCCTTGCTGCGTGCCACAAAAGTATGCCGTGTTTCTTCGTTCATGATGAGGTCGACGTAGCGCTGACGGTAGCGCAATTCCTGGTCGGTGACCCCGTGGAATTTGTCGGGCAGCGGGCGCAGCGACTTTGACAGCAAACGGATTTGCGCTGCACGAATGGAGAGTTCGCCCTTATTGGTTTTGAAGATTGTGCCTTCGACCGCCAGGATATCGCCGATATCCCAGGTTTTGAAATGCTCGTAAACCGACTCGCCCACGCCGTTTTTGTCGAGGTAGATTTGAATTCGACCGGTGCTGTCTTGCAAGGTGGCGAAACTGGCTTTGCCCATGACGCGCTTGAGCATCATGCGGCCAGCAACTACTGCAGGTTTGGCCAGGGCCTCGAGGGCTTCTTTATCGAGTGCCTCGCAGGCGGCGTGCAGTTCGTCGGCCTTGTCTTTGGGCGTGAAGTCGTTCGGGTAGGCAACGCCTTCGGTGCGCAGCCGGGCCAATTTGCCGCGGCGCTCCGCGATCAGGTGGTTTTCGTCGGTGGCAGCAGCGGGGTTGGGCGTAGTGGTCATGAGTGATATACGTTGAGGTATCGAAGCCGAGGTCGGCAAAACAGGTCGTAGCAGGGCGGGGCAGGCTTGCCCCTTGCCCGGTTAAACCCCTTGTTTCAGGCTGGCCTGAATGAACGGGTCGAGGTCGCCGTCGAGGACTTTATGTGTGTTGGAGATTTCAACACTGGTACGCAGGTCTTTGATGCGGCTTTGGTCGAGCACATATGAACGGATCTGGTGTCCCCAGCCTACATCTGTTTTGGCGTCTTCCATTTTTTGCTGTTCGGCCATGCGTTGGCGCATTTCAAGCTCGTACAAGCGCGATTTAAGCATTTGCATGGCTTCGGCACGGTTGCGGTGTTGTGAGCGGTCGTTTTGACATTGCACGACAATACCTGTGGGCATGTGCGTGATACGCACGGCCGAATCGGTTTTGTTGATGTGCTGGCCGCCCGCACCACTGGCACGGTAGGTATCGACGCGAAGGTCGGCCGGGTTGACATCGATTTCGATCGAATCGTCGACTTCGGGGTACACAAAAACGCTGGCGAACGATGTATGGCGCCCGTTGGCCGAGTCGAAGGGACTTTTGCGAACTAGTCGGTGCACGCCGGATTCGGTACGCAGGAACCCGAAGGCGTAATCGCCTTCGACCTTGATGCTGGCCGACTTGATGCCGGCGACGTCTCCGGGAGATTCTTCGAGGATTTCGGTTTTGAAGCCTTTGCGTTCGCAGTAGCGCAGATACTGACGCAGCAAAATTGAGGCCCAGTCTTGTGCTTCGGTGCCGCCAGCGCCGGCCTGGATGTCAACAAAGCAATTAAGCGGGTCGGCCGGGTTATTGAACATCCGGCGAAATTCAAGGTCTTCGAGTTTGGCGCCAATGGCTTCGCAGTCTTGCTCAATGGCCTCGAGTGTGGCATCGTCGTTGTCGTCGGCGGCGAGCTCGAACAGTTCGCGGGCTTCTTCAACCCCGTTGCCTATTTCTGTCAGTGTTTCAACTACTGTTTCAAGGCTTTTTTTCTCGCGACCAAGATCTTGCGCGTGTTTAGGGTCGTTCCAGACGTCGGGGCTTTCGAGTTCGGCGTTTACAACTTGCAGGCGCTCAGCTTTGCCAGCGTAGTCAAAGATACCCCCGTAGGGCGGTTTGGCGCTCGGCGTAGTCTTCGATGCGGGCAATGATCTGGTTCTGGCGTTCGGCTTCCATAATGTTCCTGAAATCTTTAATCTTTAAGATAACTTTTTATTTTAACGCAGGTTGTTTGGCCTATGCGGACTTGAATTGCGCTGTAACGGCCGCATATAAACTAAAGCCGGGCATGTTGTCGTAGCGCACAGCCATGCAATAGGTAAAATTTACTGAAGTCATTAAATCAATCAATTTTACAAATGCCCCTGGCTTTCCTATACTGACATCACTTTCACTTTTCAACCACAACAGAGGAAACAAAAATGTCCCTGATTAATACCAAAATCAAACCATTCAAAAGCACAGCTTTCCAAAACGGCAAATTCTTTGACGTCACCGACGAGGCCGTAAAAGGTAAATGGTCCGTTTTTGTTTTTTACCCTGCCGATTTCACGTTCGTTTGCCCGACTGAACTCGAAGACCTGGCTGATCTGTACCCCGAATTCCAGAAACTGGGCGTTGAAGTCTACGCTGTTTCGTGCGACACCCACTTCTCGCACAAAGCATGGCACGACACCTCGGCCGCCATCAAGAAAGTTCAGTACCCCATGCTGGGCGACCCAACACAAGTGCTGGCCCGTAACTTCGAAGTCCTCATCGAAGAAGAAGGCATGGCGCTGCGCGGTACCTTCGTAATTAACCCCGAAGGCGAAATCAAGGTCATGGAAGTACACGACAACGGCATCGGCCGTAAAGCCTCCGAACTGCTGCGCAAAGTTAAAGCCGCTCAGTACATCGCCGCTCACCCCGGTGAAGTTTGCCCCGCCAAGTGGGAAGAAGGCGCCGAAACACTGAAGCCTTCGCTTGACCTGGTCGGCAAGATCTAAATTCAGTTTTAGCGTGCATTAAATGGCGCCGGCCTGCCAAAACGGGCCCCGCTATTGCAAGCCGCAGTCTGGTCACAAACCGGGCTGCGGCTATACCGAAGAATAATTTTTATAGAAGGTCACTGTTATGTTAGAAGCCAGCCTTAAAACTCAGATGCAATCCTACATGGAGCGGATTTCCCAGCCCATCGAGATCACTGCGAATCTCGACAGTGGCGCGAAGTCGCAAGAACTGCGCGAGCTGTTGCAGGAAATCGCCGCAATGTCCGACCGGATTACGCTGGTTGAGAGCAGCGACGACGCACAGCGCAAGCCTTCGTTTACCATCGCCCGCACCGGTACCGACATCAGCGTCACGTTTGCCGGTATCCCCATGGGGCACGAATTCACGTCGCTCGTCCTGGCATTGCTCCAGGTCGGCGGCCATCCCATCAAGCTCGACGAAGCGGTCATCGAACAGATCCGCAATCTTGATGGTGACTACAACTTTGAAACCTATTTCTCGCTGTCGTGCCAGAACTGCCCCGACGTTGTTCAGGCGCTTAACGTGATGTCGATCATCAACCCGCGCATCCGTCACGTGGCCATCGACGGCGCACTGTACCAGTCTGAAGTCGACGAGCGCCAGATCATGTCTGTGCCCACCATGTACCTGAATGGCGAGAAGTTTGGCCAGGGTCGTTCCAGCGTCGAGGAAATCCTTGCGCAGCTTGATTCGGGCGCCGGCGCACGCAAGGCTGAAGCCTTGAGCGCCAAAGAGCCTTTCGATGTGCTGATTGTGGGCGGTGGCCCGGCCGGCGCAGCGGCTGCCGTGTATGCAGCGCGTAAAGGCATTCGCACGGGCGTCGTGGCCGAGCGCTTCGGTGGTCAGGTACTCGACACCATGGCTATCGAGAACTTCATTTCGGTCAAAGAAACCGAAGGCCCACGTTTTGCGGCCGCCCTCGAAGAGCATGTCAAGGCTTACGATGTCGACATCATGAACGTACAACGTGCCACCAAGTTGGTCACAGGCGGCAAGTTGGTCGAAGTTCAGCTTGAAAGCGGTGCAACCCTGAAGGGCAAAACGGTGATTTTGGCAACCGGTGCGCGTTGGCGCGAAATTAACGTGCCCGGCGAGCAACAGTATCGCAATGCCGGTGTGGCCTACTGCCCGCACTGCGACGGCCCGCTGTTCAAGGGTAAGCGCGTTGCCGTTATTGGTGGTGGCAACTCGGGCGTTGAAGCCGCGATCGACTTGGCCGGTGTCGTGGCTCATGTCACCTTGATCGAATTTGGCGACGAGCTGCGTGCCGATGCAGTGTTGCAGCGTAAATTGCGCAGCATGCCTAACGTCGACATTATCGTGTCGGCGCAAACTACCGAAATCCACGGCGATGGCAAGAAGGTCAACGGTCTCAGCTACACCGATCGTAAATCGGGTGAATCACGCAAGGTGGAACTTGAAGGCGTGTTCATCCAGATTGGTCTGGTGCCTAATACCGAATGGCTTAAAGATACCGTATCGCTTACGCGATATGGCGAGATCGAAGTCGATGCCAAAGGTCAAACGTCCATCCCCGGCGTATTTGCTGCCGGCGACGTAACCACCGTGCCGTACAAGCAAATTATCATTGCTTGCGGCGATGGCGCCAAAGCGGCTTTGGGTGCCTTCGATCACTTGATTCGCAGTTCGGTTGACGTACCGGCCGAAGCCGAGGCTACAACGGCCTGATTGCCTCAGCCTGGGTAAAGCCTGAAAATAGCGCGATGGAAACATCGCGCTATTTTTTTGCCCTTTGGCCCAACCCGGTGGTGGCGCGCCAGTTGACGGCTTTGCAGGCGTCGTTCGCAGGCGGGCGCTTAACGCATCAGGCCGATTTTCACCTGACGCTGGCCTTTCTGGGGCACCCACGCCCTGATCAACACGCCGCATTACGCCATATTGCGCAGACGCTGCCGCGCCTGGCTTTCGAGCTGAGGCTAGACCAGGTCGATACTTTTGAGCGGCTAAAGCTGGCGTGGGTGGGGCCGTCGGAGGTGCCGGTCGGGTTACTGGCATTGCGTGACCGTTTAGGGCGTTTGCTTGATCAAGAAGGTATCTGGTACGACAAGCAGTTTTCATTTTGTCCGCACGTTACCTTGGCGCGCAAGGTTATTGTCGCGCCGCGCCTATTGGGCGCGCCAGTGATATGGTGGGCTGACCGAATTGTCCTGGCGCATTCACACCCGCAGCCGAATGGGGCAAAATACGGTCTTATATGAATATTTCTAAGGTTGAAACGTATGTCAGTTGCTCCGCGTCGTCTGGTGTTGTTACGTCATGCACATTCAGGACATGGATCGGGGCAGCCCGACATCGAGCGTACGTTATCTGAGCGAGGCCTTAGCGAAGCCCTGGAGATGGGGGCCTACATGGCACAAGAGGGTGTGATGCCGCAGCGGGCTATTGTCTCGGTGGCACAGCGCACGCGCGATACCTGGTCGGTTGTGCAGCGTCAACTGCCGGGTCAAGTCCCGGCGGTATTCGAGCCAAAAATTTACGAGGCTTCGGTACAGGCACTGCTTGACGTTGTGCAGGCGGCGCCCGACAAATATGAAAGTGTGGTGCTGGTGGGGCATAACCCCGGCATTTCTGCGTTGGCCATGCGCCTGATCGGGCGCGGCAGCAAAAATGCCGTGGTGAGGTTACGCCATGAGTTTCCGCCGGCAGGGCTGGCGGTCATCGATTTCCCCGATGCGGCGTCGTGGGCCGACATTTCCGATCATTCAGGGGTGCTCGAGCGCTTTGCAACGCCCGTTACCGATTAAGCCGTTGGCTTAGCGACGGCGACGCGGTGCGCCGGTAACTGGGGGGCGGCCTTCGATATGGCGGAAAATAATACGGGCCTTGCTCAGGTCGTAGGGCGACATTTCTAGCTTAACTTTGTCGCCAGCCAGAATACGGATGTGGTGTTTGCGCATTTTGCCGCCGGTATAGGCGACAACAGGGTGTCCGTTTTCGAGGGTGACGCGAAAGCGGGAATCGGGCAAGACTTCAGTGACCGAGCCATTCATTTCAAGTAGTTCTTCTTTTGCCATGGGACGTTTTCCTTTGTAAAAACAAACCTTGGCCGCAATGCGTTGCGCATTGCAGCAAAATTATGAGCCCCCGGGGTGGGGCAGCCGCCGTAAAACGGAACAAAAAGCGTAGCTGAGGCTACGTAGCGCAGGTGCACGCGGTGTGGCACCCAAATTGACAGCAAGGCCACCGCGATGGGTAATGCGCCTTGCCGATTGAACGATGCCCTTTAACCACAAGGGCAAGCACCTTTTTAGGGTAACGTGCCCGTGGCGGGGTGTCAAGGAAAACCCTAATAAAACAGCTTATTTCAGCATGCGGTCGGTGATCTGCCGTTCGCCGGCAAAATAGTGCTTTAGCGCAAAGGCAATATGACCCAGCGCCAGTACCAGCAAAACGTAGCCCAGCAGACTATGGAAATTACTGCCCAGGTCGGTCATCCATTTGATTTTCAGGCTTTCATCAAAGCCGGGCATCAGGGGGATGCCAAAGGGCGAGAATTCGCGGCCCGAGCCGTATTGGCGCATTAAGGCCACAAGGGGTACCAGTAGCATCAACAGGTAAAGCACAACGTGGCCAACTCGGGCGGCGGCGCTGATTGCGGGCGGGCGGTGACGCAGATTGAGCAGCGCCCACAACACACGAATAACAATCAGCAGCATCAGCAAAAAGCCTACCGCTTTGTGCGTACCCCATAACAGCTCGTCTAAGGCGCTGTCCTCAGCCAGAAAATGGGCGAGTGCTGACGTAAATTGCCAGGCCAGCAAAATGGCCATAATCCAGTGCAAAATGCGCGTCACACGGCCGTAGCGTTCGGTGGAGTCACAAGCGGGTACTTGTTGCATAGTCGATTCCTTCTTGGTGGTTAATACATTGTGCCGGCACAGGCGTGTTGTGGTGGCGCTGATGCCTGGCCTGGTGTTGCCGGATTTACCGTACAACACGTCGGCGATAACCATAATAAATTCATGGTTTTTCGTCCAGCTAATTTTTCGTGACACAATCGCACAGCGCCGTTGCGGCGTGATGTTGTTCGGGACAGGTCGAGGGTTTGGCTCTTGATCGCCATGCGCGCTTCCCGTAATCTTTTAACTGCGCGCTTATGTCACAGGTTGAACTTATGTCTGCAGTACTGCCCCTACCTACCGAATGGACGCTGGACAGCGTGCCACTGGCGCACGTTGATGTTGATCTCGTGCGCGATAACGAAGACTTGTTCTATATGGTGATTGGCGCCTCGTTTGTCGAGATTGCCGCCGATTTATACACCCAGAATTTGATCGATTACTTTGGCAACGACCCTGAAGTAGCCGAATGGCTGACGCAGCAATGGCAACACGAAGAGGTGCGCCATGGCCGTGTGTTGCGGGCTTATGCCCAGCATGTGTGGCCTGAGTTCGACTGGCAGCGTGCTTACGATGCGTTTTATGCCGAATACTCGCAAATGTGTACCGTCGACGAGTTTGAGCCTACCCAGGGGCTTGAGATGGTGGCTCGGTGCGTGGTTGAAACAGGCACTGCAACGTTTTACACAGCGCTGTCGCGTCAGGCGACCGAGCCGGTGCTGGCAGGTATTGCACAGCGAATTCGTGCCGACGAGGTCAACCACTACAAGCATTTTTATCGGTATTTTCGCAAGTATCAGCAAGCTCAGCCGCCCGGTCGCTGGAAAATATTCCAGGCGCTCAAGCGGCGTGTACTCGAGGCGCGGGCCTCTGATGCCGACTGTGCGTTGTGGCATGTGTATCAATTGCACGAAGGGGGGCAGACACCCGATCGTGCCCGTTTCAAGCTGTTGTGTCGTCGCTTGGGTCGCGGCTTGCAACGCCACTACCCGGTCGAAATGGCGGTAAAAATGGTGGTCAAGCCACTCGATTTGCCGACGGTGGTCGGGCGGATGCTGTTGGCGCCGCTTTCAAAAGCGTCGGCCTGGTTGCTGCGCTAAGACAAATCAATGTCGAAGGCTTTAATCGCCGGAATGCACTCTTTTGCTGCGCGCCGGCCTTCTTCGATGGCTTCGGTTGCCCGATGAAAATCCATGAGCCCCAAATGCGCGAGCCGGGGCGCAATGACGATATGCGGCGGTTCGCCCACCATGCGGCTACGGGTGATGCGCTCTTGCATGATGTTGATGCTCGATGCCACCACATCGAGCACCGAGGGGATCTCGGGCTCTTCTGGCTTGTTGCGATCGCGCTCAGACGATTCGGGCAGAAGAGCGGTTAAATTATTTTGTAGCTTGCTGAACCAGTCGTCTTCTTGAGCGGGTGGGGATTCTGATTCGGCCTGGGGGGTAGGGCCGCGGCGCAGGTGCCGCCCCAGCAGGTCAGAATTCAGATCAACTGCGATCAGGATGTCGGCTCCCATGGCCCGGGCCAGCGATACCGGTACCGGGTTGACTAACCCGCCATCGACAAGAATTTGCCCGTTGTGTCTAACCGGCGCAAACAAGGCGGGTAATGCGATGGAGGCCCGTACGGCGCCCAGGGTGCTGCCCGAACGCAGCCAGATTTCGGCCCCGTTGTGTAGCGAGGTGGCCACCGCACCAAAAGGGGTGTCGAGGTCCTCGATGTCGCGATCTTGAAACTTGCGTTTAAAGAAGCCCATCAGGCGTTCGCCTTTGAGCATTCCCCCTGAGAGGGTTAAGTCCATGAACGAGACGACGTCGCGCAGACCCAGTTCGCGTACCCACGTGTCGAGCTCGTCGAGCCCACCCGAAGCATGTACGGCGCCGACCAGCGCACCGATGGATGTACCACAGATGATGTCGGGCTTCAGGCCGGCTTCGCGCAAGGCCTGGATAACACCGATATGTGCCCAGCCGCGCGCCGAGCCGCTGCCCAGAATGAGGCCGACTTTGGGGCGGAAGTGACGGCGCGCTGTCATGGCAGTACGCCTTTAACGATAAGCACTTCGCGCAGCATATCCAGACGCTCTGTCGGGTCGGCCGTATTGAGCAGCAGTGCTTTTTGCGTAGGCGGCAGCGGCAGCAATTCGGCCCATCGGTTGGCTACCCAGCCGCAGTCTTCAAGCCGGTAGGGGGCGGACACTGGCATTGCTTCGGGCGGTACGCCTTCGCGTTGCAGGTCGGCAATGACGCGGCCCAGAGCTTCGGCGCAATCTTGCAGGTCTTGCGGGATGCTGACGGCAGGGTCAGGCTCGTGGAGCGTGGCGTTGCCTGTCCATAACCCGCCGGGCTTTTGTTCAAATGTGTTCAGTGTGAAGCGTTGAGTGCCCCGGGCTCGTATTTGCATCAGACCGGTCATTGGCGTGACGGCTTCTTCAATCGTGACCAGTGTGCCCGACGAAACAAAGGTTTCGCGCGAGGTCGGCTGGCGGACCTCGGTGCCGCTGGTCAGCGCCACAACGCCAAAGCCAGTGTCATTCTCAAGGCAGCGCCGGACCAGGTCGAGGTAACGTACTTCGAAAATACGCAGATGAATGACGCCATCGGGAAACAGCGCGCGGGCAAGCGGAAAGAGGGGCAGCGAAGTCATGAGTTGAATAATGCCACAAAGCGAAAGCGCGCAGCCAGGCAGGCAGCCGTTTGCTTTACTTACCCCAAAAATTTTAAGGTGCCAAACGCGCGCACCATTCAAAACCTCTTCAGGTCTGAAGCGCCTCAAAATCAAAATGTATGCATCCCGCTAGACCGCGTTCGCTTCGTACACCTAAAAATAAACTATAGATTGCATTGAAAACTATATTTTCGTATAGTCGCTGAAAATACATTAGAAACAAGCATCAGGAGACAACCATGAACCAGCCCCAGGCCCCCCTGGGCGCGCTGTTTGCTGCGCCCGCCATTACAGTGACCCGTCGTGCCGATGGCACCACGCTTGTCGAGAACCCCGTTGCGCTAGAACCTTATGCCCGATGCGTAGGCGAGTATCTTGACTATTGGGCGGACGAGGCGCCCGAACGCTTGTTTCTGGCCGAACGCAGCCCGGCCGGGCTGTGGGCTGGCGTGACGTATCGCCAAGCGCTCGATAAAGTCCAGCGTATTGCGTCGTGGTTGCTTGAGCGTGGCTACGGGCCGGGTCGTCCGGTGTGTGTGTTGTCTGACAACGAAGTCAACCATGGGTTGTTGATGCTGGCGGCCATGCATGTCGGTATTCCTTATGCCGGTGTTTCGCCGGCGTATTCTCTGCTGTCCAAAGATCATGCCAAGCTCAAGAATCTGGTGCAACGTCTTGACCCTGCGCTTATCTACGTGGGTGGAGCCGGCAAGTTTCAGACCGCGCTCGCGGCCATCGAAGGTTTGCATCATGCCCAGGTGGTAGTGGCAGATGAAGATGTCTTGCCGACCGAAGCGGCATTGCATTTTTCAGACTTGCTTGAAAAGGTCGACCTGGCCGCCGTGCATCGCGCCTATGCGGCCGTTACGCCAGATACAGTGGCAAAAATATTGTTTACCTCGGGCTCGACCGGTTATCCGAAAGGGGTGATCAACACCCAGCGCATGTTGTGCGCCAGTCAGCAGGCCAAACGGCAGGTATGGCCGTTTTTAACTGAGCAGCCGCCCGTCTTGCTCGACTGGTTGCCTTGGAATCACACCTTTGGCGGCAACCATAATCTGAATCTGATTCTGGCCAACGGCGGCACGTTCTACCTTGACGGCGGCAAGCCGGTACCGGGTTTGTTTGACACCACCCTGAACAACTTGCGCGAAGTTGCGCCGACGCTGTACCTGAATGTGCCCAAAGCCTTCGATATGCTGGTTCCCGCCTTACGCGAAGACGCCGATCTGCGTCGGAACTTCTTTTCGAAATTGCAGGTGATCTTTTATGCGGCGGCTGCGCTGCCACAACACCTGTGGGACGGTCTTATCGAGTTGTCTATTCAGGAACTGGGTTATGCGGTGCCCATGGTGACGGCCTGGGGTTCGACCGAAACCTCGCCGTTGGCGACTGACTGTCATTTCCAGGCCGATCGCTCCGGCGTGATTGGTGTGCCCGTGCCGGGCGTGTCGCTTAAATTGGTGCCCAGTGGTGACAAGCTGGAAGTACGTGTCAAGGGGCCAAACGTGACGCCTGGTTACTTCAACCAGCCCGATGTCACCGCCAAAGCGTTCGATGACGAGGGGTTTTATCTGATTGGTGATGCGGCCAAATTTGCAGATCCCGCTCGCCCCGAAGCAGGTCTGGTGTTTGACGGGCGGGTGTCCGAAGACTTCAAATTGATGACGGGGACCTGGGTCAGCGTGGGCAATTTGCGCGTCAAAGGCATCGAGGCCATGACGCCGGTGGCGCAAGACATTGTCGTGACCGGACATGACCGCAATTCAGTGGGTTTTCTGATTTTCCCGAACATCGCGGCATGCCGACGTCTGGCGGGTTTGGCCGAAGACGCCCCTGTGGCAGACGTTCTTGCGCATCAGGCCGTGCGCGATCGGGTAAGCGCTGGTTTGCGTGCTTTGCACGCGGCTAGCCAGGCCAGCTCTACCTACGCCGATCGGGCCTTACTCATGGCCGACCCATCGTCGGTTGATGCGGGTGAGATTACCGATAAGGGTTATATCAATCAGTCGGCGGTGCTAAAGCAACGCGCTGCACTGGTAGATGCCTTGTACGCAGACGAAGCAACCGGCGACGTCATCTACCTGTAATGCCGGTAACGCAATGAACAGTCTGACTGACGCGCCCGACGATACGGCTGCCTTGTCTCAGCGCCTGGGCTTGCGCGTGCGTTCTGCTCGCGCCGCCCGAGCCATGACCATGAAGCAACTGGCGACTGAATCGGGCATTTCATTACCGTATCTGTCGCGGGTCGAGCGGGGCGATGGCAATGTCTCGATAGCCGTATTGCATCGGTTGGCGTGTGCGCTGAGCGTTTCAACCGACGCGTTGTTGTCCGATCACGACCGATTTGGCGCGGATTACGCGCTGATTGTCGAAATGCTCAAGCGTCAGTCACCCGACAGCTTGCGCAGTATTCGTAGCTGGTTGGTTAGTCACCTTGATGAGCAGTCGTCGCAGCAGGGCGGTGTCAAGCGCATTGCTTTGATTGGCTTGCGGGGTGCGGGAAAATCTACCCTGGGCCCGGCGCTGGCGCAGCAGTTGGGTACGCCGTTTATCGAACTGAATGCCCAGGTGGCCCAAATGGCGGGTATGTCGCTCAACGAAGTGTTCTCCATTTATGGGCAGGCCGGCTATCGTCGTCTTGAACGGCAGTGTCTCGACGCCGTGATTGCGGGTCGTCCGCAGGTCGTGCTGGCTACGGGCGGGGGTATTGTGTCCGAACCGGCGACCTACGAAGTGCTTTTGCACTCGTTCTACACCGTGTGGTTGCATGCCCGACCCGAAGAGCATTTTCGCCGTGTCATGGCGCAGCATGACGCTCGCATTGCCACACCTCAGTTGCGTGACGAAGCGATGGCCAATATTGTCAGTGCGCTGGCGGCGCGCAGCGCCTTGTATGCACTGGCTAACGCCGATATCGACACGACGGGTTTGACAACACAGGCGGTCCTCGCTCGGGCGTTGGCCTTAATCGACCAACATATTTTTTCTACCAACAAAGGGGTTGCTTCATGAGTGTTTCTACACGGGTCATCAAAACTGTTGGCGTAGTAGGTACAGGGGTTATCGGCGCCAGCTGGGCGGCCTATTTTCTGGCCCAAGGGTTGGCGGTACGTGCAACCGACCCCAGCGCCGGCGCACACGAACGGCTGCTGGCGACCATTGATGCGTTGTGGCCCAGTCTTGAACGCATTGGCCTGGCGCCCGGCGCCGACAAGCAGCGTATTGAATTTTTTGCCGATCTCGAAACCGCATTGTCCGGCGTAGACTTTGTTCAGGAAAACGGGCCTGAAAAAGAAGATCTGAAAATTGATTTGTTCAAACGCATGGACGCTGTGCTTGATGCCGACATTGTGTTGGCGTCCAGCTCATCGGGTCTGTTGATGAGCCGTATCCAGAGCGCCTGTCGATTTCCCGAACGCGTTGTTTTAGGGCATCCCTTTAATCCGCCGCATTTGATTCCGCTGGTTGAAGTGATAGGGGGGGCGCAAACGTCACCCGAAGTGGTTGAGCGCACCATGCGCTTTTATGCCGACATCGGCAAGCGCCCGATTCATCCGCGTAAAGAAGTCAAAGGGCATATTGCCAATCGCTTGCAGGCGGCGTTGTGGCGCGAAGCCTTTAACCTGGTTGACCAGGGCGTAGCCAGTGTCAGCGATATCGACGCGGCCATTGCTCACGGACCGGGTTTGCGCTGGGCGTTGCTTGGGCCGTTCATGAATCTGCATTTGTCGGGCGGCGGTGCCGGTATTGAACATCTGCTGGATCACCTGGGCGGGCCGATTGAGGACTGGTGGCACGATTTGGGTGACCCGTCGATGACACCCGAGCTCAAGAAGAAAGTTGCCCAAGGCGTACGCGAAATGCTGCAAACGCATGCCGAGCAAGACTTCGTGCCCGAGCGCGACCGGCTGCTGGTCGATTTGCTGGCAGCAAAAACCGATAGCGGCCAGTTACCTTAAGACCCTGCCGTGCCTTGTTAAGGCTGAAGCCGCACAGCCAAGCCGGTGTCATTTGGGCTTGGCTGGTGCGTTCAGGGCGGAGACCAGCGCCAGATGCGTTTGGGATGGGCCGGGTCGTCTTCATTGACGGGCACTACCGGCGCTTCAAGCGCGGTTTCTATGGCTTGATCAACGTTGTCCAGCAACACAATGTCCAGCTGTTCGCGCGCCTGCGCGGGCAGGTCGTCAAGGTCTTTGGCATTACGGGCTGGCAGCATGACGCGTTTAATGCCGGCCTGAAGCGCGGCCAGCAGTTTTTCTTTGATACCGCCCACTGGTAGCACCAGGCCGCGCAAGCTGATTTCGCCGGTCATGGCCAGGTTGGCGTAAACCGCACGATCACTGATGAGCGAGGCCAGAGCGGTATACATGGCGACCCCGGCGCTGGGGCCGTCTTTGGGAATCGCGCCGGCCGGCACGTGCACATGAATGTCGTGTTTGTCGAAGTAGTCTCGTGGCAAGCCAAAGGCCTCGAAGTGAGCCTTGACCAAGGTGAGCGCGGCCTGGGCGCTTTCTTTCATGACGTCGCCCAGTTGCCCGGTCAGAATGAGTCGGCCGCTGCCTGGCGTGCGGCTGGCCTCTATGAACAGGATATCGCCGCCTATGGGCGTCCAGGCCAGGCCTGTGGCAACGCCTGGCAAGCTAGTACGCATGGCTACTTCGTTTTCAAACTTGACGGGGCCAAGAATGTCGGGGAGCAATGCGGCTGTGACGTGCACCTGACTTTGGCGGTTTTCGGCTATGGCCATGGCGGCGTAACGGCAGACACCGCCCAGTGCTCGCTCAAGATTGCGCACCCCGGCTTCGCGGGTGTAGCCCTGGATAATGGCGTCGATGACGTCATCGTCGACCTGGCACTGCGCCTGGGTTAAACCGTTGGCTTTAAGCTGGCGGTCAAGCAGATAGCGTAAGGCAATCTGGTGCTTTTCGTCTGGCGTATACCCTTGCAGCGAAATGACCTCCATTCGGTCGCGCAACGGGCCTGGAATGTTGTCGAGCACGTTGGCCGTTGTAATGAACAAGACCTTCGAAAGATCAAAACCAATGCCCAGATAGTTATCGCGAAACTCGTTGTTTTGCTCGGGATCGAGTACCTCAAGCAGTGCCGCCGCGGGGTCGCCGTGGGCGCTAGCCGCCAGCTTGTCGATTTCGTCGAGCATCAGTACGCAGTTGCGAGCGCCCGCCTTATGAATGGCCTGGATAATGTTGCCGGGAAGTGCGCCAATATAGGTGCGCCGATGCCCGCGGATTTCGGCCTCGTCGTGTACGCCGCCCAGCCCCAGTCGTGCAAATTTGCGGCCGGTCGCTCGCGCAATGCTTTGGCCTAACGATGTTTTGCCCACACCCGGTGGCCCCGTAAAACACAGTATGGG
Source organism: Pusillimonas sp. T2 (assembly GCF_002236805.1). GTDB lineage: Bacteria > Pseudomonadota > Gammaproteobacteria > Burkholderiales > Burkholderiaceae_B > Neopusillimonas. The sequence goes on from NZ_NIQA01000009.1 coordinate 35,294, forward strand.
ACTGCGGCCGTCGGGGTTGAGTTTGCGTACAGCCAGGTATTCAAGAATTCTCTTTTTGATTTTGGCCAGTCCGTAGTGGTCGGCATCAAGGATGTCGCGCGCTTTGGCAATATCAATCGGTGTTTCGGTCTCGACGTGCCAGGGCAGCTCGATCAGCCACTCGATGTAGGTGCGCTGCATGCTGTATTCGGCCGAGGCATCTGACATTTGCTCCAGTCGCTTCAGGGCTTTACGTGCGGCTGCATCGGCAGCCTCTGGCAGTTTGGCCTGTTCAATTTTTTCACGCAGTTCGGCAACATCGGCACCTTGTTCGTCGTCTTCCCCCAATTGCTCGCGGATGGTTTTCAGTTGTTCGCGCAGCAGGTACTCGCGTTGCCTGTCGTCAACCCGTTCTTTGGTTTCTTCGGCGATGGCTTGCCGTATACGAAGCACCTGGTCTAGGCGCTCGAGGTGAGCGAGGACCTTGTCAAGCCGCGCTTTTAGGTCGAGCGTGTCCAGAATCTCTTGTTTTTCTGCTGGCTTGATGTCGATCATGCCGGCGACGAAATCGGCAAAAATGGCTGGCGAAGTGATGTTCTGGGCGATGCTGGACAAGGCCTCGGGGGCGTCGGGCAATAGGGCGATGACGGCGTCGGTACGCGTTTTAAGCTGCAGCATGCGTGCATCGATGTCGGGCGAATCGATGTTGGGCTCGGTGTAGCGTTCGACCTGTGCGACCTTGAACGGGAAGCCGTCCAGTAGTTTGATGATGCGAAAGCGTTGTTCGCCCTGACAGATCACATGATGGTTGTTGTCGGGGGTGGTGATGTAGCGCAAGATGCTGGCGCTGGTGCCCACGCTGTACAGGTCGTCTTGCCCGGGTTCATCGACTTCAGGGTCTTTTTGCTGGATGATCCCGACCGGCCGATTGCTGCGTGCCGCGGCTTGGGCGGCTGCAATCGAGGTTTCGCGTCCGATGCCGATGGGGACGACCAGCTCGGGAAACAGCACAAAATTGCGCACCGGGATCAGGATCAGGGCGTCTTCAGGGATGTGCAGGTCGTCGACGGCCTGGGGTGATGCGGTGGCATGTTCGACAGCGGGATTGGTGACAGACAACGAAGGGGGGGTATCGGGGGCGGCGCTGCGGTCGGGGCTTGTCATGGAAACCTCCTGATTTAACGCAGTTTTTTCAGGGTCAGGGTCAGGCAGCCCTGGCTCAGGCTGGAGTCCTGGATCTGGAAGTGACCAGAGGGCAGCCGAATATGGCGTTCGAAGTGGCCGTAGGGGATTTCCAGCCGTTTAAGGTGCGCGCCGCGCGGGCCAGGCATGGGTCGATGGGCATGAATATGCAGGACATCGTGCTCGATGGTCACTTGCAGGTTATCGGGTGCTATGCCCGGTAGCGCGACCATGACCGAAAGCGTATCGGGCGTCTCGAAAATATCGGCAGGCGGCTCCCACGACGGCCCACGGCTTTGGCCGCTACCCAATCGGAAGAACTGGCGATGCAACTGGTCGGCGCGGTCGAGCATGTTGACCGCGTCGAGCCACATGGTGTTGACGGTTTTACGATGGGCCATGGCGACGTCCTGGGCAAAGTCAGCGACTGAACGGACCCGAAGGGCCGGCCCCCGGGCCATGTCGTGTGGTGGGGGGCAGACCCGGGCCGATGCTAAAAATATAGGCCCATTCGGCACGGGTTGCAATGCGCTGTGCGGCCGGTTGCTGGCGGCGCCGCAACGTTCTGTTGCAAAAGCCGACGAGATCTGCTGCGGGCGCTGGCTACTTAACGTAGGGCGGGTTACGCCAGATCTTGCGCGGGGCCGGCGTACTCGATGATCAATTGTGCGCTGACCATACCGTTCCAGACGTTCTGATCAAGCCGATACGCCGCGTCAATGCACTCGGGCAGGGTTTCGGGGTGATTGAACCAAATGGCGTCGAAGCGCTGGTGGCCGCGCTCCAGGCTCAGTTTCAGGTGCTTGTCTTTTAGAAGGCGTTGATGCCTGACCCAGAACGTATCGCGAAACACAGGCGCGGGGAAGCCGGCGCCCCATACCTGCTGTTGCAACAGCCCGGCAACATCGGCGTTGGCGTAACCGGTTTCCAGCGAGCCGTCGGTTTCGATGATGGGTTCGAAGAATGATTTACCCGACAACGTGCGTACCGCGTCGTCAAACGCCTCTTGAAACTGAGCATAGGCCGATTCACGCAAGGTCAGGCCGGCAGCCATGGCGTGCCCGCCAAATTTCAGGATGGCACCCGGCAAACGTTTGGACACCAGGTCGAGCACGTCGCGCAGATGGACGTCGGGAATAGACCTGCCGGAGCCACGCAGCTCGTCATCGCCGGAACGGGCGAACGCCAGGGTAGGGCGCCAGTAGGCCTCTTTAAGTCGGGATGCAACCAGGCCCACAACGCCCTGATGCCAGTCGGGGTGATACACGCATACGCTGGCGCGTTCAGGTTGGTGTTCGGTCTCCAGGTTCGACAGGGCCTGTTCTTGCATTTCGGTTTCAATGCCACGACGCTGCTGGTTAATGCCGTCAAGTTCGCGGGCCAGCTTTAAGGCGTAGTTTTCGTCGTCGGTAATCAGGCATTCGATGCCCAGGCTCATGTCAGCCAGACGACCCGCTGCGTTGATACGCGGGCCCAAGGCAAAGCCAAGGTCGAATGCACTGGCTTGTGCCGGGTTGCGGCCGGCCACGGCAAAAAGCGCGCGAAGGCCGGGCTGCATTTGACCCCTGCGCATTTTGTCGAGCCCCTGCGTGACCAGCAGCCGGTTGTTGCCGTCGAGCTTGACGACGTCGGCGACCGTGCCCAGCGCAACCAGGTCGGCCAGTTGGTCGAGCCTGGGGCCGCCATTGGCCGGGTAGACGCCGCGTGAGCGCAGTTCGGCTCGCAGGGCCAGCATTAAGTAAAAAATAACCCCCACGCCCGCCAGGTTCTTTGACGGAAAGCCACAGCCCGGTTGATTGGGATTGACGATAGCCTGGGCACGAGGCAGAACGTCACCCGGCAAATGGTGGTCGGTTACCAATACCTCGATACCGGCGGCCAGCGCCGCCTCGACGCCGTCAACGCTGGCAATGCCATTGTCGACGGTAATCAGGATATCGGGCTTGCCCGAGGGGTGGCGTTCGGCCAGGGCGACCACTTCGGGTGACAACCCATAGCCCGTTTCAAAACGGTTGGGCACCAGGTAGTTGACCAGGGCACCCATGCTGCGCAGCGCACGCACGGCGACTGCGCAGGCGGTGGCGCCATCGCAGTCGTAGTCGGCAATGACCAACAGCTTCTTGCGCTGATCGATAGCGTCGGCCAGCCATTGAGCCGCCGTGTCGACATGGGTCAGGGTGCGCGGCGGAATCAGGTTGGCCCATTGCTGTCCGGTTTCGTCCGGGCTGCTCACGCCTCTTGCAGCCCAAAGTCGTGCCAGCAAAGGGTGTACGCCGGCGGCAGCGAGTTGTTCTGCGGCTTTGTCGTTGGCCGGACGTGTTACGAGTTTCGGGGTGACCACCAGTGACTCCAGTTGGTGCGGCCTGGCAGCAGGCGCAACAGGCGCCGCCCCAGGCTTGGGGGTTCAAGGGTAACGATACGGTCTTCGCCCAGCAATACCAGGTGCGCATCAGGCCCCAGGCCGGCAACTCGGGTATTGAAGGCGGCCATAGCCTGCAGCCACGCGGCCCAGTCTGATTGCGCAAAGGCGGCTTCTGCCTCGTGCCAGATCTCGAAGCCCCCTGCATCGGGCCGGGTCAGCTGCGCAGGAGATGCGCCGCCAAAAACCCAAAGGCTGTTGATGGGCGCCAACCCCATTTGGGCGCGTTCTTGATTGACCGGGTGTTCGTACCACGTCATTTGCAATTCGTTAACCAGGCGCCGTAATGGCCGGGTGGCCGTGTCTTGTGGCCACCAGTCGTTGACACGCGTGGCGCTGACCAGTTGCGGGCTGACGCTGGCCGGCAAAATGTCGGCAGGCAAAGTAATGCGCCAACGTGCGGCACCGGTGTGTGTCAGTTCGAAACCGGGGGCATCGAACAAAGGTTTGGCGGCCTGGAATAAGGCTAAACTCTGCTCTGGCGTAATCGCCAGTTGCGCAGCAGGCAATAAACCGGCGCCGTCTCGCGACGGCGAGACATGTACCAGTTCGGCAAGCCACACGGCTTGCTCGGGGGCGACAGGAGCTTGCGCCCATAAGGGCCCTAAACCGGCCGACATGTTCTGGCTGTTTTCGGGTAAAAAACCGTGGCGCTGCAGCAGCCAGTATTCCAGGCTGGTGCAGGCGGTGTCCAGCAGGTTAATGTTTGTGCTGCGGGCGTGGCTGCCCTCAAAACGGCGCACAAGGTTAGGCGCTGTTTTTACAAGGTGCGGTGTGAGTTCGCGCGCGGTGCCCGAGTTGGGCAGTGCGCCGGGGATAACGATCTGCATGGTCGTATTGTAGTGTTAATGACAACGTGGTGATCTGACTGATGTCGTATGTTTTCTGGATAGGGGCCCGGTATGCGGGCCTGGCACGTGCCCGCGGGCGAGCTCGTAAGCGCGACCGCTTTGTCTCGTTTATTGCGGGCACGTCGATGGCGGGCATTGCCTTGGGGGTAGCGGCACTTATTATTGTGCTGTCGGTCATGAACGGTTTCCAAACTCAGGTGCGCGACCGCATGTTGTCGGTGTTGCCGCACATCGAGTTATTTGTGCCGAGTGCGTCGCCCATGCAGGTGCTCGAACAGTGGCGGTCTATTGCCGATCAGGCCGCGTCCGCTAATAGCGCTATCACCGGTGAGGCGCCGTTTGTGTCGGCTCAGGCCATGGTCGCGCGCGGCGAGTCTTTGAACGGTGCGCAAATTCGCGGCGTCGACCCGGGGGCCGAAGCCGCGGTGTCCGACCTGCGCGGCCAAATGGTTGCTGGTTCACTCGACAGCCTGACGCCCGGCGCTTTCAATATTGTGCTGGGCAACCAGTTGGCCCGTTCGCTCGGGGTCACTGTAGGCGACACGGTTATGGTTTTGGCGCCTCAGGGGGCCGTATCGCCGGCTGGCTTTACGCCGCGCATGCGGCAGTTTACGGTGGGTGGCGTGTACTCCTCGGGCTATTACGAGTACGACGTCTCGTTGGCCTTCGTTAACGTCGAAGATGCCGCTCGGGTGTTTCGCGACAGCGGTATCAGCGGAGTAAGGCTTCGCATTACAGATATGCAACAGGCGCCGGTGGTGGCGCGCGAGCTTATGCAGGCGTTGCCGCCGTATGTGCGGGCCAGCGACTGGACGCAAAACAACCGAACCTGGTTCGCTGCCGTCCAGACCGAAAAGCGCATGATGTTTTTGATTTTGGCGCTGATTGTGGCCGTGGCGGCCTTCAATTTGTTGTCGTCATTAGTGATGGCGGTTAAAGACAAGCAATCTGATATTGCCATTTTGCGCACCATAGGCGCGACGCCGGGCGACATTGCCCGAATTTTTCTTATTCAGGGGGCCTTGATTGGTGTGGTGGGTACTGCGGTTGGCGTAGGCCTGGGCGCCTTGGTGGCCTACAACATCGACGTGATCGTGCCCTTTATTGAAAACCTCATGGGTATTGAGTTTTTGCCCCAGCAAATTTATTTCATCAGCGAATTGCCTTCCAACCCGCAGCTAAGCGATATGCTGATTATTGGGCTGACATCTTTGGTGATGTCTTTATTGGCCACCCTATACCCCAGCTGGCGCGCTTCGCGTCTTCAACCTGCACAGGTGTTGCGTCATGACTGATGTTGTTCAACAAGCCAATGTGCTCGATGCCGAAAACTTGACCAAGTATTACGAAGAGGGCGGCAGCCGTATCGACGTTTTGCGCGGCGTCAGCTTGCATGTGGCGCCAGGCGAAATGGTGGCCATTGTCGGCGCTTCGGGTTCGGGTAAAAGCACCTTATTGCACGCCTTGGGTTTGCTCGATCAACCCTCGGGCGGCGAAGTGCGCGTTAATAACGAACCTACCGCGGGCTTGTCAGAGGCACGGCGCAGTGCTTTGCGCAACCAGGCTTTAGGTTTTGTGTATCAGTTTCACCATTTGCTGCCCGAGTTTTCGGCGCTCGACAACGTAGCCATGCCATTGATTGTTCGCGGAGAAAAGCGCCCGCACGCACGCGAGCAAGCTGCGGCCGTGCTAGAGCAGGTGGGGTTGTCGCACCGCGTGGCCCACTTCCCCGGTCAGCTGTCGGGCGGCGAACGCCAACGCGTTGCTTTGGCGCGCGCCTTGGTTACCCGGCCGGCTTGCGTGCTGGCCGACGAGCCTACCGGTAACCTCGACAGGCATACCGCGCAGTCTATGTTCGACCTGCTGGTACGCGTCAACCGCGAATCGGGCACCGCCTTTGCCATAGTGACTCATGACCCTGCGTTGGCCGCACTAGCGCACCGGCAACTGTACATGGTCGATGGCCGTCTGGTCGAGGCCGAGCAATACCACGCCACGCATTAACAGACTGTAGGCATACTCTGGTCATGCTGATCGACACCCATTGTCATCTTGACGCAGCCGAGTTCGATAGCGACCGCCAGGCCGTTATTGCGCGGGCTCAGCAGCAGGGCGTTCAAGGTATTGTGTTACCGGCAGTCGAAGTGGCCAATTTCGCTGCCGTGCAAGCATTGGCCCGTGAGTTGAAGGGTGGGGCGTACGCCCTGGGTATTCATCCTATGTACGTGCCGCGCGCGCAAGCGCACGACCTCGACACGCTGGCGCATTGGTTGAGTGCGCATATCAACGACCCGCGTCTGGTCGCCGTGGGAGAAATCGGCCTTGATTTTTTTGTGCCCGAATTGTGCGAGCCCGCCATGCGGGCGAAGCAACAACGGTTTTACGAAGCCCAGCTCGATCTGGCGCATCGGTTTGGTTTGCCGGTGCTGTTGCATGTGCGCAAGTCACAAGACTTGTTGCTGCAGGGGCTGCGTAAGCGCGGGTGCATCGGCGGTATTGCGCACGCCTTCAATGGCAGCTTTCAGCAGGCGGGACAGTTTATAGACCAAGGTTTTGCGTTGGGCATAGGCGGTGCCATGACATTTACCCGCGCATTGCAAATCCGCCGCTTGGCAACACAGTTGCCTTTAGACAGCCTGGTGCTTGAAACCGATGCACCGGATATTGCGCCGGCATGGTTGGGCACGCCCGGCGGGCCGCCTGCCCGAAACGAACCGGCCGAGGTTGCGCATATTGCACAAACACTGGCCGACTTGCGCGACATGCCGGTCGCGCAAGTCATTGAAACCACCTGGCACACGGCGTGTCGTGTGCTGCCCCGGCTGGCGGCATTGCCAGGGCGTTAATGCAGCCCGTTCAGGCGCGCTTCAGTGCTTTCGGGTCGAACCCGGCAATGCGCTTGTAGCGTGTAGATACCTCTTCCAGTTCGTCGGGTGACACAACATCGTGAATGTGTGTAAAGCCCTCGGGCGCGCGTTCATGCGCCATCTGCATAACTTGCTCTGGCCCATTCAGGCGGTTACGCAGGATCAGGCCTGTAGTGGGTGGAACACGGTCGGCCTCGTACTCTTTTAGCGCAGCAGGCACGCTGCGATGTTTGCCCGAAACCACCTTTTGCAGGTGGTCGGCCAGGCAACGGGCGTCGAGAATGGCTTGCGCCGAACCATTAGAACCAATGGGGTACAACGGGTGCGCCGCATCGCCTATTAACGTCGTGTGCCCAAATGACCAGCGCGGCAAGGGGTTCTTGTCGACCAGCGGGAACTCGTACACGGCATGTGTACCGGCGATCAGGGCAGGAATATCGATCCAGTCCCACTTCCAGCTTTGGAACGGGCCCTCGAACACGCTTTTATCGACGCCGCGATTCCAGTCGGTTTTACTCAGGTCGTAGTCGGGTACGGTCAGTTCCGCGATCCAGTTAATGGCCGTCTTACCGGCCGGCGTCTGGTCGTCCAAAATGGGGTAGGCCACAAATTTGACGTCGGGGTGGCCCGCCATGAACATGGTCTTGCCATCCAGAAACGGTGTCGTGTAGGTGACTGCACGCCACAAAATACGGCCCGAAAACTGGAAGTCGTCATTGGCGGGGTAAAACTGTTTGCGCACCGCCGAATGAATGCCGTCGGCCCCGATGAGTACATCGGCTTTCACGGTGTGGCGTGTGTTGGCTTCGCGGTTGACGAAGCAGGCGGTGACGCCGTCTTCATTATCCTGAACCGATTCAAACGTCATGCCGGTATGTAGTCGGTCGGCGCCAAGGCGTTCGATAACGGCTTGGGCCAGCAGTATTTGCAGTTTGCCCCGATGAATGGACAACTGGGGTACTGGGTAGCCGGCAGCCAGGCCACGTGGTTCTTGCCAAATTTTTTGTCCGTGGCAGTTGTAGTAGTGCAGCGCCGACGTGGCCACCGCGTTGTTACTTAGTGTCTCCAGCAGTCCCAACTGGTCCATTTCGTTGGCGGCGTGGGGCAGCAAATTAATGCCCACACCCAAAGGTTTAAGCTCGGGAACGCTTTCGTAAATCTCGCACTCAATGCCGCGGGCATGCAGCATCAGTGCCAGTGACAACCCGCCAATCCCCGCACCCGTGATGATGACTTTCAATTTTGTTCTCCGTAAATGACGGCGAAATCATAACAAAAGCCGGCGGGTTTGCCGGGGTGGGCAAATGAGCGCGTTGGTGCGCCTTGTCATGCCTGCCGGCGGTTAGCCTGTGCAATTTGGAGTACGACAGGGTGAGAGGGCGGTTGTGTGCGCTAGCAGTACTGGGGGGAACGGCAGCGGCACATTTGTTGCCCCGTATGCCGACGTTGGCCGAATGGGGCACGCTCGTGTTGATGTGCCTGCTTACCGGTCGCGTCGTGCCGACGCGATGGCGTTGGCTGCTATGGGTACTGTGGACTGGCATCTTCGCAGTGGGTATCACAGTCGTGCGTGTCGAATACCGGTTGGGCGATCGACTGGCGGCCGCCAACGAAAACAGGGTGTCGCGCGTTGTGTTGCGCATTGCTGGCTTGCCGAAACTGTCGGCTGACGGCCGACAGTTCGAGGCCGAGGTGCTGTCGTCGCAGCCTGAAGGCGTACCGCGACACATTATGGTGACATGGAACGCGCCGGGATACGCTGGTGTTTATGGCCGAAGTAGCGCGCCGCCAGCCGAGTTTCCGGACCTGATACCGGGGCAGGTGTGGCGTATGGCACTGACCTTGAAGTCGCCGTCGGGCGCCCGTAACCCATCGGCCTTTGATTATGAAGCTTATGTGTTCAGCCACGGAATAAGGGCGTTGGGGGCGGTACGTGGCCGGCCGGCCTACATGCGCGACGACGGCTGGGTGGGCATTCCGGGCAGCGCGCAGCGTGCGCGGCATTACGTACGCGAGGCCATGAGGCCGTATGTTGATGGCCTTCGGTATGGCGGGGTGTTGTTGGCGTTAACGATCGGCGACCAGGCCAGTATTGGGCCTGCCGACTGGATGATTTATAACCGCGCAGGTCTGACGCATTTAATTTCAATCAGCGGAAGTCACATCACCATGATTGCTGCCATAGGCGGCTTAGTGGTGCTGGCCCTATGGAGGCGTGCGCATTGGCGGGGACGTGGTTGGGCTGAGCGGGTGCCTGCACAGGTGGCTGCAGCCGTTGCCGCACTGATTGTCGCCTGGCTGTATTGTCTTTTGGCCGGTTGGGGGGTACCTGCTCGGCGAACTTTTCTGATGCTGGCAGTGGTTGCAGCAACTCAAATTCTTCGGGTGCCATTGTCCCTGTCGCGTTTGTTGGCGCTGGTCGCCGTGATCGTCGTGATGCTAGACCCTTGGGCGCTTTTTGCTACGGGCTTTTGGCTGTCTTTTGGCGCAGTGTATGTGCTGATGGCCAGCGCCCAATGGTGGGGGCGCCGTGCGGCCGGCTTTTCCCAGGGGCGCAGGGCCACGGTTTGGTCTGCTGTGTATATGGCAACGGGACTGCAACTGGCCATTACGGCGGGGCTAATGCCTTTGCTGGCCTTGTTATTCAACGATGTATCGTTGGTGTCGCCACTGGTGAATGCTTATGCGATTCCGGTGGTTAGTTTTATCGTAACGCCCTTAGCGTTGGTGGCCGCTGCGGTATCTATAGCGCCGGGTCTGGAAGCTATCGCGGGACTGCTGGTATGGGTGGCACATGGTGCGATGCAGTTAATGATGATGCCCACCGAGATGTTGGCGCAGTGGTCATGGGCCAGCGTCTCGGTAGCGTCTGGGCCTAAGATACTGACGGTGTTGGCAGTTGTCGGCTTATTGGTGGCGATCGCGCCCTATGGGCTACCGCTCAGGGCATTGGGTTGGGCGTTCATGGCGCCGGCATTGTTTTGGGTGCCTGCCCGGCCGGCGCCTGGCAATTGGTCTTTAGTGGCGCTTGACGTAGGGCAGGGTAGTGCCCTGGTGGTAAAAACCGCGACTCGTACGCTGGTTTTTGACACCGGCGTGCGGCATGGGCCCGACGCCGACGAAGGGGCGCGTACCGTGGTGCCTTATTTGCGCTCTGCTGGTGTTCGATCCATCGATGTGCTGGTGGTGTCGCATGCAGACATCGACCACGCCGGCGGTGCGTTGTCGTTGCTCAAAGCCGTTTCTGTAGGGCAGTCGTACACCTCTTTTGCGTTGGATGCCTATTTAGCCCAATCGCAGCGCCTTCTGGGTGACAGTCAGGGGGTCAATATGCCGCTGGCGCTGACGACCTGTGCGTACGGGGCTAGCTGGCGCGTTGACGGCGTGACATTTTCGTTTTTGTGGCCCTTGCCCGAACAGCAGCCAGAGCGACGGCGTGCGGCACCAGAGGCGCCCAGGCCGTCGGCTGACAAGAATGTGCGTTCGACTTCAGGCCAGCGTAACCGAAACGCCTGTGTACTGCAGATTCAGGGCCAGCATCATAGTGTGTTGTTGACCGGGGACATCGGTGCCGCAGAAGAGCGTCGTTTACTGGCGCGAGGCTTGGGGCCGACCGATGTCGTGGTTGCTCCGCATCATGGGTCGCGGTTTTCATCGTCGCAGGCTTTTGTCCAGGCGACGCGTCCATTGCATGTCATTTCACAAAATGGTTGGCAGAATCGGTACGGTCACCCCGCGCCGTCTGTACAGCAGCGCTGGGAAGCTGCAGGCGCACAGTTTTGGCGAACCGATTGGCATGGTGCCTTGACAGTCGACTCAACGGCTGAGGGCCTGCGTGTTAAGGCTGAACGCGTGCAGTATCGTCGCTACTGGCAGCGCAACGTGGCGCTGCCCGATGGCGATTGAAAAGAACTCATATTCGCCATTTAAATGGGCAATTAGCATATGTATTCCCAAAAATTACTGCTAGCCTCGGGTGCGCGAAGTGCTTCAAATTATTGATTTTCGGAGCATCTATCCGCTCTTGTTGTTAGTCAAAGTCGTTCACGAGGCGTAATAGCGCTTAAGTAACCGTAGTAACAAATACGGGTGCGATTAAATAGTGTCTGAACAAAGCGGGCTGCATAAGTTTTATTGCTCAAACGCCCAAAGTGCCTAACTATGAAGGGCTTGAATAAGAGGCGACGAGCGCTACTCTAAGCAAATTGGCTGGCTAGTTAAACTGGGGGCAATACCACCATTCGGCTGTGGCGTCATGATGGTGCCCCCAAGAAACATCAAAGCAACATTTGATAACGAGAAAAGCAAGTCTTAGGACAAACTTAAATCTGTCAGCCCAATACCATGACTACCCCATCATGAGGCTCGGTAACCAAGTGACGATCGGCGGAAACAACATAACAGCCGCAAAAACCAGCAACTGTAATACTAAGAAAGGAATCACACTCTTGTAAAGATCCATCATTGATAAATCAGGCGGTGCCACGGCTCTGAAATAGAAAATAGACAACGCAAATGGAGGGGTAATGTAGCCTAGCTGCAAAAACAAAATAACCAACATGGCAAACCAAATGGCATCAAAACCCAGTGCCATCGCAATTGGCGTAAATAAAGGCACCACCAAATACACAATACCGATCCAGTCAAGGAACATGCCCAAGACAGTCACGGTTAGCAACATTAACAATAGTATGCCCCAGGGACCAAACGGCATACTCATCACAAAATTTTCAACTACCTCATTTCCGCCAATTGATGCGAATGTTGAAATGAACGTCACCGCACCAACTGTCATTGTCAAAATCATGCAGGTGGTTTTAAGCGTGGAAACGAGTGCATCAGACAACTTCGGAAGGGTAAGGCTGCGATAACCAAGGCCTAATACAAGTGCCGCACTTACGCCTACCGCCGCCGCTTCTGTGGGTGTAGCCATACCGAAAAAAATGGTTCCGAGGACTGCCATGACAATTAATAAGGGCGGAATAATGGCAAAGATCAGACGCGGAATTCCAACACGCTTTATTTCTGCCTTCTTATCCTCCGCGCTAATGGGTGGACCTAGCTCAGGGTTCAAACTACAACGTACCACTACATATATCGTATATATCAATGACAATAGCAAACCTGGAATAATAGCTGCCATGAACAGACTGCCAACCGACACGCCTGCAACCGGTCCATAAACAACAATCATTATGCTAGGGGGAATCAAGACACCCAGCCCTCCACCCGCACAAATGACACCAGCAGCTAATTTTTTATCGTATTTTCGTTCAAGCAAGGAGGGTAAGCTCAAGGTCCCCACAGTAACAACAGACGCGCCAACCACGCCAGTTACCGTGGCAAATATAGTAGCAAAGGCGTTAGTTGCAATTAACAAACCACCCCGCAACCTACCAAACAATACATATAAACTGCTGAATACGCGATCACCCGCCCCAATGTGCTGCATGATATTGCCCATTAATATAAACAATGGAATAGCAAGTAATACATTGTTTGTCATGGTGCTGAACATACTGTTAATAAGTACGCCAACATAACGGTCGCCAAATAAAATAACACCGAAAAATAAGCCAACCGCTGTGAGGATAAAAGCAAGGTAGTAACCTAACGTAATGCCTATGACGACAGATAAAAACATCAAAATAATCGTCATTTCCGGAGTAAGGAAATTCATTCGGCCAGCTCCACTTTTTTGGTTCGCAATGTTTGCACATCCTTACAGAGCTCGGAGATCACTTGCAATATAAGTAGGGCAACAGCAATCAGAATAATTGTTTTGAACGGATAAATAGGCGGCAACCAGAAACTGCCACTTGCTCTTTCCGAACGCTCCCAAGATCGAATCACCCATGGAACCAACTTATACAGCAAGATACCAAAAGCGGGGAAAAACACGAGCAGTGAGAGCACGATATCAACTAAAGCTCGAGTTTTTTTACTCCAACGAACGTAGAGCACATCAACTCGCACATGTGTTTTAGTTAGTAAGGTATACCCCATGCCTAAAGCAAAGAACGAACCACCTAACATATAACTCATGTCGAATGCCCAGATGGTGGGCTGGTTAAAGATATAACGCATCGCCACTTCATAACAATTTATAAAAGCTAACAGCAAGACAAGCCATTTAACAATGCTTGCCACACCACTGTTCAGTGCGTCGATGGTTCGAGATATGGCGGTGAGCACGTAAGAGCACTCCTTTGGGTCATTTGGTGAGCAATTAGGGCAACTTTAGTTGCACCATTTTGTCCTGTTGCAGAGAAGGAAGCCCTCAGGTACGACGCCCGGGAGCTTCCTATCTTTTGCCGGCATACGTTCTTCAAAGAAACTTAGTACTTAATCTCCATGTACTTTTGCAGCTCTTCATACATCTTCTTGTATTCCATTTGCGACTCATAAATTTTCTTGAACAACGGATTCTGTGCGCTCTTCTCTTCGTAAAGCCCGTGTGCCAGTTTCGCAATTTGCTGCATGATCTCTGGCGACAGTCGCTCAATTTTGGTACCGTGGGCTTTGAACTTTTCTAATGCTTCAACGTCCTTAACAAGCGCATTGCCCAAACCCTCCAGAACCGAAGACTTCGCAGCCTCTTCAACAATGGCTTTTAAGTCATCTGGCAACGCTTCCCACGATTCTTTGTTAATTAAAAGCTCCATTAAAGAAGTGGGTTGGTGAATACCAGGCACATAAGCGTACTTGGCCACTTCATGCATACCCGACACATAGTCTGACTCTGGATTGGCAAACTCAGCTGCGTCGATCACGCCACGCTCTAACGCACCGTAAATTTCAGACCCTGGCAAGGTCACTACTGATGCACCGAGGCGCGTTAGAATTTCGCCCCAATAACCCACGGTTCGGAATTTCAGGCCTTTGAAGTCATCCAGACTATTGATTGGTTTGTTTGTCCAGGCAAAAATTTCTGTGTTGTTAATACCTGCCGCACCTACATAGCCAAAGTTGTAATCGGCGTAGGCTTCTTTCCAAAGCTCTTGGCCTGGCCCGTTGTACAACCACATAATGTATTCAATAGCTGTCAGGCCAGCTGGTACTGCTGCAAAGAAAGGCGAGACGGGTTGGTTACCAACCCAATAAAAGGCGGCCGAAAATGATGCGTCGATCACGCCGTCTTCGGTTGCATCGAACACTTGCAAGCCGTTAACAATCGAACCTGATGGCAAGCTTCGGATTATCAGGCGACCATTACTCATCCGTTCGACTTTCTTGGCGAACTCGTCGGCTTGCCGCTGGATTTCAAGCCCAGGCACCCAGGTTGACTGCATGTTCCAGCGTATTACCTTGTCGGATTGCTGTTGAGCAAACGCCGACCCGGTTAGGGCAAACGCGCTGAGAAACGCACCACAGACTACTTTTTTGATGTGTGCTCTTAACATAATACTTTCCCCCTTTAGAGAATTAACCGTAACCTGCACCAAACACAGCAGTCCTACTGCGCCATGCACTGTGTTGAAAAAAACAACGAGTTAAACCACACCTTTGATACTTATTGGCTCCCGCCTATATAGCCGCTGCAATTGATCTCAATTCGCATCGGTGGATACACATTAGGAGAACCTACGCGCGACACTTCAATAAGCGTTGAGCATGGGAAATCTCCGGTGAAAAATTCACGCCGAGCCCGCCAGACCTCAGTGTTTTCATCCAAATTATTAACAAATATCTGCATGGCCATAATGTCGTCCATTCGCCCGCCGGCTTCCTCAATCAACGATTTAATAACGCCGAATACCGTTGTGGCTTGCTCATACATGCTGTTGCCCTCGGCAATAATGCCAGATACATAAAAATGACCGTTGTTGTGTACCTTGATGTTGGTCCAGGTATGAACTGGGGGTGGCGGTAGGTTTTTAGGGTTGTATGATTTATAAGACATAAGACCTCATTATAAAAAACAACGTTATGCTTCAAACGGATTGATAGATTTGCACTTTGATATCGGTAATTTGGGAGCCGCCGATTGGATTTAAGTCCATTGGACATGCCGAGATCGCCCCAATAATGTCTTGCAGTGCCTCTAACAATATATAGTCACCCGCTTTGGTTAAGCATGGCTTTTGAGTCAACGTACCGTCCGGCTTTATTTCCGTACTTTGGAATAAATTAAACGGCTCGAGAAAAAGGTCTCGACCAATTCCATAAGGTTGCAAAGCTTCCTCAAAGTTGGCAACACAGCTGCGGTGATTAGCGACACCATAGTCAACGAGATAACGTTGCTCATCACAAGCAGGAATCAACAAATCATGTGATGGCGAGATGTCTTCGATAACTTTCAGCATGGGATGACGCCTTGAGCTGCGAAGCTCATCGCCTACCCGAATAGCCAGTGATTTCAGGGAAATAAGGGTGTGAGGTGGTGACAGCCGTTCTTTGTGATCGTGCTGGTTAAACGCAAAGAAATCGGCCACTTGCCCGCCTTCAAGATCTATCACCTCTAAAAACTGGCCTTTTTTCACCTCGAATGCTCGGGCATGCCCACCAGGAACCACAATTTCCGAAATTAATTTTGTGCCTTCTTTCATCACAATCCCTAAAGTCTGAAAATGTATACATTCTTTGCAAATTACAGGAAGGTAGAAATAGGCATTAACCCTAGTCTTTAATTTTTTTTTCATTAAGTTGTTGATATTTATATATAAATGTAGATTTTTCGGTATTGATTAAGTCGTAAATTAACGGCTAAACTTTGTATACGATTTAAAAATCAACATTAGAGGATGGAATCCAACGGCATAAGTCGGTCGAAACACCCTTCGGTATACAAGCTGCTGGCGATCGACTTACAATCACGAACGACCAAACATCGTGTCGGGCGTGCTTTTGCCGCCTTTAGCCTAATGACCAAGCCGAACGTCAAAAGCAACGCAACATTACCTACCGTTATCTATAAAAAACTGCAGTCTGCAATTTTTAACGGGCTTTTCAAGCCTGGGCAGGCGTTACGTCAGGAAGATATTGCGGCCTACCTGGGTGTCAGCCGCAGCCCCCTGCGTGAAGCCCTGTCGCGGCTGGAGGCTGATGGCATTGTGAGGTCGCGCCCGAATCGCGGCTATGCGGTTATCTCGCTCGAAGCCGAACAAATTGAAGAGGTGTTTGATTTACGTTGTTTGCTTGAAACAGAACTCGCGCGTCGCGCTATTGTTAAACGTACGGAAGCCGATATCGGCAAGGTTTATCAAATCGCGCACGAAATGTCGGCGCTTCCGCAAGTTGCTGACCCAGACAGCTTTGCGCATTGGCACGATATTCACACCAGTTTTCACTCTGCTTTATTTGAGCCGTCCAAATGCCCACGGCACTTGGAAGCTTGGCGGCATTCGTATAATCTAGTTGAGCTTTACACGCGCACTGAAAGCCGGCTCACCGGCAACGTTAACCAGCCGCAAGACGAGCACATACAGTTGGCACAAGCGTTCGCATTGGGGCTTGTCGACAAATTCGTAGAACTCACCAAAAACCATTCCACGCATACGCGTGACCGTCTGCTGAGGGTCTCCGCCAGCGCGAAATAAGTAGATCTCACGAGATTGGGTTTGGAAGTTGAAGCTCGTGACTAGGTGCGGTTTGCCCAAATGCGCCATGTGTATTGCTCAAAGCAATCTCCCGCACTAACCTGAATTAAAAAACTTTTGCCGCGTCACGGCCAGCGACGTATTTAACCTGGCTACTAGTTAGGCAGAATCACGAGGTTCCCGGGGATATTGCACTGGTTAGGAAAGTCCCATCCCTACGGACGATTAATGGAATTGGTGTGATGCTTCACGGCAAGACTGGTCCTGAACGTGACGGATTATGTACGGTGGCATGTTATTCGTTTTTCTTTACTCCAATGCCGTCTTGAATGCCGAGCGCTTCCAGCATCACCGCTACTGGCAGCGCAATGTCGCTTTGCCCCATGGTGACTGAACCCGGCCTGTATAAATATAGAAAAGAACTCATATAAAATGAATTTTCAATTGCCCCAGGACACCTTCAATGGCTGTAGCCGCACCCCTTAACGTCGACCTTCACTGTCACTCATCGTTTTCCGACGGCGTGCTCGCGCCCGAGGCGCTGGCGCAGCGCGCGTGCAAGCAGGGGGTGCAGGTGTGGTCTTTAACCGATCACGACGAACTGGGTGGATTGGGGCCGGCGGCCAAAGCAGCGGCCGACCATGGCTTACTGTTCATCCCTGGGGTAGAAATTTCGGTGTCGTGGGCGCGTCAAACCGTGCACATTGTGGGGCTGAATATCGACCCGGAAAACGCCGGTCTGGTCAATGCTTTGAACGAGTTGCGCGGCTGGCGCGAAAGCCGTGCCCGCGACATGGGCGACAAATTGGCTACTTTGGGGTTTGACGGCTGCTATGAAGGCGCCTTGACCTATGCCGACAACCCGCAATTGCTGAGCCGTACGCATTTTGCGCGCTACATGGTAAGCCGGGGCTGGTTCAAGACCATGCAAGAGGTGTTCGACCGCTATCTGGGCGATGGTAAACCGGGTAATGTACCTACCCGTTGGGCCTCGCTTGAAGACGCCGTTGGCTGGATACAGGCAGCGGGCGGGATGGCGGTTATTGCGCACCCGGGCCGCTACAAGTTTGACGACACCCAGTTCGATGCCTTGTACGGGGTGTTTCGTGACGCTGGGGGGCAGGGTATTGAAGTGGTCACGGGCAGCCACCGGCCCGACCAGTACGCCACTTACGCGCAAATAGCAAAGCACTATGGCTTCAAGGCGTCGCGCGGGTCCGACTTCCATTCGCCAGACGAAAGCCCGGTCGACCTGGGCGCTTTGCCCCCGTTGCCGCAGGGTTTAAAGCCGGTATGGGCCGACTGGGTGTAGGGCGCAGGCATGGCCTGTGGCCTGGGCCTAACCCGCGTTAGGCGGGGTGTGCTCGTCGGTAGGGGTCAGGTCGTTCTGACGGGCGTAATTATTGCCGAAAACACTCATGTAGGTTGGGTAAAAGCTACAGTACAGCACGGCGGCAATCAACAGATTGACGGGGGTCATGAGCAGTTGTGCGGTGGCGGCCGACAAGCCCAACTGCATCAAAAAGCCATCAGCAAACTGGGCGCCCAAGAATATTACGGCCCAACTGACGCCATACAGCAAAAACGGCCATTTATTGCGCCAGCAGGCTACCATCGAAAAGAACAGCGCTTGCGTCATGCGAATATGATGCCAGCCCACTAGCGCCGGGGCATGCCAGAAGAAGGCCGAAATCAGTACATAAATAACAGCAAATGTAATAAATGGCCCCTGTACGGCCTGCAGTAATGCCGCTTCGTCGATGCGACCGTCGGTATTAACGGCCGCCATCAGGCTGTCTAAAAAGGGTACGGTGGCGATCAGGCCGCCCAGCAGGCAGCAAGCCAAGTAGGCTAGCCCTAGCCGAAACAGCCCCTTGCGGGCGACGGCGTCGCGCATGGGGGCCAGCCACATGCCGGGCATTATTTGCCGTCCGGCTTCGATGTGACGGCACGCGTTCAAGGTAATAAAGGTCAGCGACGGCATAGCGGCAATAAGCGCCATCTGGCCGAACAGGGGAATAAGGTAGGTGATGGTAATCAGCAGCCCCGTAACCAGGCTCCAGAAGAACATGGCCATGGGCTGGCGCTTGAACAGCTGGATACCGTCGTTGATCCATTGCCAACCGGCGGAGTAAGGAAGAATGGCGGCTTGCATGCGCGGTAAGTTTCCAGTTACGGTAAAAATTGTCGGTGCCCGGGCAAAAACGCCAATGCGCTGTTTTAACCCAGAGCGCGTTGCCGTTTAACCTGTCAGTGCAGGGGCGTGGGCACGGCGAGCAACAAGTACGCGCTCGAAGTGGGTGGGGTCGTGCGGCTTTAGGGTTTGGGCAGGCCGGGGCAAGAAAAAATCGTACAGGCGCGATACCCAGAACCGCAGGGCAGCGGCTTGCAGCATAAACGGCCAGGCGGCTTTTTCGGCATCGGTAAAGGGGCGGACAGCCGCATAAGCCGATAGCCAGGCGTTGAGCTTTTCGGTGTTGAAACTGCCGTCGTGGCGGTTGATGCACCAATCGTTGACGCTGACGGCTACGTCGAACAGCCAGGTGTCGCAGCCGGCAAAGTAAAAGTCAATAAAACCGCCCATGCGGGGGCTTTCGAACGTGCCGTCGAACAAAACGTTGTCGCGGAACAGGTCGCAATGGGCCGGGCCCGAGGGCAGTTGCTGGTAGGTGCTGGTTTGCGAGAATTCTGTTTGTTCGCGCAATACTGCCTGGATAAGCTCGGTCTGTTCGCCGTTTAAAAACGGCAGCACCTGGGGAATAGTGGCTTGCCACCAGGCCAGCCCACGCAGGTTGGGCTGGTGAATACCGAACGACTGCCCGGCCAGGTGTGTGCGGGCGAGGGTTTCGCCAGCCAGCGCGCAGTGGCGTGCGCTGGGGTCGGGCTCGTAGCCGCCATTCAGGCGGGTAACAATGGCGCAGGGTTTGCCATGCAGTTTGCCAATACGCAGGCCGTCGCAATCGGTTTGCGGTTCGGGCACGGGTATGCCCTGTTCGGCCAGGTGGTGCATCAGTTCGATATAGAACGGCAACTGTTCAAAGGTCAAGACCTCGAAAATGGTCAAGACATATTCGCCCTGTGTGGTCGTTAAAAAATAATTGGTGTTTTCGATACCGGCGGTGATGCCGCGCAACGAGACCAGTTCGCCCAGCGAATAACGGGAAAGCAGGTGTTGTGCGTCGGAGTCGGAAACGGGGGTAAAAACGGCCATGGCGCGAATAAAAAATTTAAGGTTGCGTCGTCAAAGGGCCGATTTTAGTCTACCCGCTGCAGCCTGTGACCCGCAGGCGTTAAAATTTTAGGCATTCTCTTCAAACAGGTCTTGTTGTGACGGATTTTTCAGGCGCCATTCGGCGCGGGCACCCGGGCTGGCGCTTGTGCGTCGCCCCTATGATCGACGTAACCGATCGCCATTGCCGGTTCTTTCATCGGTTGCTGGCGCCGCATGCCCGTTTGTACACCGAGATGATTACGACGGGTGCGATTGAAAACGGGCAGTTGCCGCGCCTGCTGGATTTCGACCCGGCCGAACACCCGGTGGCCCTGCAGCTTGGCGGTAGTGAACCCGATGCGCTGGCGCGCGCTGCCCGCATTGGCGAGCAGTGGGGCTACGACGAGATCAACCTGAACTGCGGTTGCCCTTCAGAACGGGTGCAAAAAGGGGCGTTTGGTGCTTGTTTGATGGCCGAACCCCGCTTGGTGGCCGACGGCATCAAGGCCATGCAAGATGCAGTGTCGGTACCCGTTACTGTCAAGCATCGTCTTGGCCTTGATTACAACGAATCGTATGATTTCGTGCGCGACTTTGTGGGCGAAATCTACAACACCGGATGTCGAGTGTTTATTGTGCATGCGCGTAATGCCGTGCTTAAGGGGTTAAGCCCGAAAGATAATCGCGAAATTCCGCCGTTACGTTACGAGGTGGCGACGCGACTGGGCGCCGATTTTCCCGATGCCGTCGTGGTGCTTAACGGGGGCATTGCGCAAGCCGAACAGGCTGTGGGTTTGCTGGATCAATTCGATGGCGTGATGCTGGGGCGTGCCGCTTGGCACGACCCGGGGGTGTTGTCTGACATCAGTCGGCAATGTTGGCCCGAAACCCCAGTGGGTACGCGACAGGCCGTTGTTTCGGCCATGATGAATTACGCCGCCCAGCAGGTGGCCAGGGGGGTGCCGCTACGGGTGGTGGTCAGGCCGATGCTGGGATGGATGACAGGGCTTTATGGGGCGCGTCGGTGGCGCCGTATGCTGTCTGACCCTAACCTGTTGCGTGCAAACGACCCGGCCGTTATTGCAACCGCGTTGGCTCAGGTCGAGGTACCCAGCGGGCAGTAGTAACGCACGCAATGCACGGTGACAAGATATACAGCGTATTTTCGTGTAGTGGCAGGCATCACAATGCCTTAAAGCAAACGGGGGCATGTTGCCCCCGTTTTCATACCTTATCGTCTTCCGGGTCTTCCTGGCCTTCGGGCCAGTCGCGTATGTAAGCCTTGAGCATTTTGTTTTCAAACTTTTGCGCGGCCACAATGGCTTGGGCCATATCGTAAAACGAAATCACCCCCAGCAGCACCGGGCCGTCCATGACGGGCATGTAGCGCGCGTGCTTGTCGAGCATGAGCCGCTGGACTTCGTCGGCGCTGGTGTTGGGCGTTACGCTGACGGGAGCGTCGTCCATGACGCTGCGAATGGTGAAATCGCCAATCAGGCCGTTGTTTTTGGTGAGGTGACGAATGATTTCGCGAAAGGTGAGCATGCCGACCAGTTCACCGTGTTCCATTATGACCAGCGAACCGATGTCTTGTTCGGCCATGGTGGCCAGCGCCTGGTTGATAGGGGTGTCGGGGGTGGCCGTGTAAAGGGTATTGCCTTTAACGCGTAGAATTTCACTGACTTTAAGCATGGCTTGCCTCCGTGGGCTTTTCTGGTTTTGTTGAATTATTCTGCACTATTCCGGGGCTTTCGGGTATAGCGATTTCCCCGTTCAGTACGTCTTCAATACTTATTTTTTGTTGGGCCGCCAGAGCGATCGATACTGCAGCGGCCAGGCTTGGGTCGTCGGCCAGGCCGTTTTGGCCGCGCTCTATCAGTAGTGCGTCAATCAGGGTGCCTAACTGGGCTTCGCGCAAGTCGCAGGCCAGCACCCAGCAATCTTGGCCTTTCTTTTGCGTGGGCACGACAAACCCCAACTGCTTGAGGGTGGCCAATACGTTAGAAAGTTCGTTGTAGTGCAAACGTAAATGGGCCCCCAGAAAACGGGTGCTGCGGCCGGGTTCGCCACTTGCCTGTGTACTGCGCAGCAGACGGATGATACGTATGGCGTCGATGAACGTGGCCCCGGGCCGGCGTTGTTCGGCCCAGCGGCGAAGGCGCAAGCTGGGCAAGGTGGCGGCAACCGTTGCGCCAAACAAAATGGCCAGCCACGACAGATAAATCCAGAGCAGGAAAATAGGCAGGGTGGCGAAAGCCCCGTAAATAATGGTGTACGACGGAAACTTGGTAATGTAGAGCGCAAACCCCGACTTCATGGCTTCGAGGACGATCGCGGTACCAAAGCCGCCGGCCAGCGCATCGCGCCAGAATACATGTCGGTTGGGGACGCAGACAAACAAGGCGGTAAAGGCCAGCCCTGTAATGAACATGGGTATAAACGACAGCCAGAAGCGCACGCTCGACGTGATATGCCCAACGTTGAATACGGCCTGTTGGGCAAGATACGACGTGACCCAAAGGCTGGCCCCGGCCAGCACCGGCCCCAGCGTAATAATGGCCCAGTACACCAGTATGCGCTGCGGTAATGGGCGCTGTTGCTCTACCTGCCAGATGTCGTTTAACGCGGTATCGATGGTCATGATCAGCATGACCGAAACCACCAGCAAAAACACAGTGCCCACGGCTGTTAGCCCCGAGGCCTGCGCGGCAAACTGGTTAAGGTAGCGCAT
This sequence comes from Pusillimonas sp. T2, assembly GCF_002236805.1. Classification (GTDB taxonomy): domain Bacteria; phylum Pseudomonadota; class Gammaproteobacteria; order Burkholderiales; family Burkholderiaceae_B; genus Neopusillimonas. The sequence goes on from NZ_NIQA01000009.1 coordinate 58,073, forward strand.
GACAGTGTCAGACACCGTGGGCGGCATCAGGCTGTTGACCAGGAAGTTTTCAAGGGCTTCGCGAAAGTCGGCAAACAGCGGGAACGCGGTGAACAGGGCCAAAATTACGGCCAGCATGGGCACAATGGCCAGCACCGTAGTGAATGTCAGGCTGGATGCCACCTGCGTCAATTTTTTTTCGGCGGCGCGTTGCATGGCGTAGTGCAACACTTGCCGGGCATCGCAGCACCATTGGCCCAACCTTTTTGAAAGCGGGTCGGCAGCGCTACGGGATTCGGCTTCTGGTTTTGTCATTCGGTGATTGCGTTCATGACGAAGATCGGCATTCGGGTAATAATACCAGTATGAAACCCCAACTTAATCCTGTTTACCGCTACGGTGCCATTGCGTCGTTGGTGGGCCTCATCGTATTGTGTCTGGTTTGGGAGCTTGGCCTGGCCCCGTTGCGCCCGGGCGGCTCTTTGCTGGTGCTTAAAGTATTGCCTTTATTATTGCCCTTGCGCGGTGTGTTGAAGGGTAGTGTGTACACGCTGCAATGGGCGTCCATGCTGATTTTGCTGTACTTCATGGAGGGGGTTGTCCGGGCTTATTCCGATCCGTCCCCATTGTCGGCCATGCTGGGCGGTGTCGAAATCGTGTTGTCGCTGGTGTTCTACCTGTGCGCCATTTTGTATGTCATGCCGGCCAAAAAGGCTGTCAAGGCCGCTAAAAAGGCTCAGGCCGCGGCTGGGCAGGGCGCCAATAACTCAGGCAATTCGGCATCGGGCGTCAAATGAATACTTCCAGCTCGCCGTTTGGCCGGTTAAATGTCGGTAATTCGTTCGCTAATTTGCCGGGCGATTTTTACACCGCGTTGCCAACACAACCGCTGGTACGCCCGCGGTTGCTGCATGCTAATCCTCAAGTGGCTCAAATGCTGGGCTTGTCTACAGCCGACCTGGCCTCGCCCGGCTTCCTTGATGTGGTCGCGGGCAATCAACCCTTGCCGGGGGGCATGACCCTGGCGGCGGTGTACAGCGGGCATCAATTTGGCGTGTGGGCCGGCCAATTGGGCGACGGTCGGGCGCATTTGCTGGGTGAAATCATCACAGATCAGGGCCCTTTCGAGCTGCAACTGAAAGGTTCGGGTATGACGCCTTACTCAAGGCGCGGTGACGGCCGGGCGGTGGTGCGTTCGTCGGTACGCGAGTACCTGGCGGCCGAGGCCATGGCCGGTCTGGGTATCCCGACGACACGCTCGCTGGCTCTCGTTGTTGCCGATGATCCAATCTATCGCGAATCCGTCGAAACGGCTGCAGTTGTTGCCCGGGTGTCGCCCAGCTTTGTCAGGTTTGGCTCGTTCGAGCATTGGGCCAATCATCCCGAACATTTAAAAGCGCTGTTCGAGTACGTCGTTCAGCGGTTTTACCCGCAATGCGCTAAAGCATTGCCTACCGACGACGCGCTGGGTGGGGCCAACCCACTGCAAAATATGGCGCTCAAGTTTCTGGGCGAGGTTGTGCGTCGTTCGGCTCGTTTGGTGGCCGATTGGCAAACCGTTGGTTTTTGCCATGGCGTCATGAATACCGACAACATGTCGGTGCTTGGCCTGACGCTCGACTATGGGCCCTATGGGTTTATGGATGCCTTCCAGGTCAACCATATTTGCAACCACACCGACACCCATGGCCGGTACGCCTGGAATGTGCAGCCATCGGTCATGAACTGGAATCTTTACCGCTTGGCCAGCGCCCTGACGGGGCTGGACATCGAACCTGACGCCCTTAAGGCGCAGCTGCAAGAGTTCGAACCGGTGTTTTTGCAGGCCTACCGGGCGAACCTGGTGCGCAAGTTTGGCTTGACCTACTGGGACGAAGACACCGATGCGCAATTGGTTGACGACTGGTGGCGCTTGCTGCACACCCAGTCTGCCGACTTCACCTTGTCATTTAGATATTTGGCACAGGCCCCGCAAGACCCGGCATTGTTTTTGTCCTTGTTTACCCAACCCGATGCCGCCCAGGCCTGGCTCGCACAGTACACCGCAAGGCTGGCGACCGACGACCAAAACCCCGAGGCCCGTGTAGCCCGCATGAACGCGGCCAACCCGTTGTATGTGCTGCGTAACCATTTGGCTCAGCAGGCCATCGACGCCGCGCTGCGCGACGACGCTACCGAAATCGAAACCTTGCTGATGCTGTTGCAAGACCCGTTTACCGAGCGGCCCGGTTTCGAGGCGTACGCGGCCCCGGCGCCCGATTGGGCGCGCGGTCTGGCGGTAAGTTGTTCGTCATAATGCAATAATCATGTTCTGTTCCTGGGTGGCCTCTGCGTGGCTCGCTCATATACCGTTGACCCTATTCAAAAATACCGCTAATCATGTCCGGCAATACTCTAGGCAAGTTGTTCTGTGTTTCTAATTTTGGCGAATCGCACGGCCCCGCCATTGGCGCTGTCGTCGATGGCTGCCCCCCTGGGCTGGCCCTGTCGGTCAATGACATCCAGGCCGAGCTCGATCGCCGTCGTCCGGGCACATCGCGTCATGTGACACAGCGCCAGGAGGCCGATCAGGTTGAGATTTTGTCGGGTCTGTACGAGGGGGTGACGACGGGAACACCGATTGGTTTGCTTATCCGTAACACCGACGCCCGCAGCAAAGACTACAGCAATATTGCCGATACTTTCCGCCCTGGCCACGCCGACTACGCCTACTGGAAAAAATACGAACATCGTGATCCGCGCGGTGGGGGCCGGTCGTCGGCGCGCCTGACGGCGCCTACCGTCGCTGCAGGGGCTATTGCCAAAAAGTGGTTGGCGCAAACTTACGGTATCAAGGTTCGCGGCTACATGAGCCAGTTGGGCCCGGTTTCCATTCCATTTCAAGATTGGTCGCACGTTGAGAACAACCCGTTTTTTGCGCCCAACGCCGACATCATCCCCGAGCTCGAAGCGTTCATGGATCAGCTGCGTCGCGACGGAGACTCGATCGGTGCGCGCATCGAGGTCGTTGCCGAAGGTGTGCCTGCAGGGTGGGGCGAGCCGTTGTACGACCGTCTCGACGCCGATATTGCGCATGCCATGATGGGCCTGAACGCGGTTAAAGGGGTATCAATCGGGGCTGGTTTCGGTTGTATCACGCAACGCGGTTCCGAGCACGGCGACGAAATCACACCCGATGGTTTCGAAACTAATCACGCAGGTGGTGTGTTGGGCGGTATTTCGTCGGGTCAGCCCTTGCTGGTGTCGTTGGCCATCAAACCTACGTCCAGCATCCGTGTCGAGCGTCGTTCGGTTAATCGCGCCAACGAGCCTGTGCAAGTTCAAACGTTGGGCCGCCACGACCCGTGCGTAGGCATTCGCGCAACCCCCATTGCCGAGGCCTTGCTGGCTATTATTCTTATGGATCACGCGCTGCGCCATCGCGCCCAGTGCGGTTAGCGGGCTACTGTTGCTGTTTGTATTGGTGTGAAGGAGATTGAAAATGAAGTCTGTTGCCATCCGTCGTTTTCTTTCTGCTGGGGCAGCCGTGCTTGCGCTGACGCTTGCCGGTTGTGCCGCTGTTCAAACCACCAATTCGGGTGCCGTGGGCATCCAGCGGCAGCAGTATATGTCCAGCCTGGTGTCCGAACAGCAGTTGCAACAAGAGGCTGCCTCGCAGTACAGCACGCTTATTTCTCAGGCGCGCGCGCAAGGGGCGCTTGATGTCAACGCGGCGCAAACCCGCCGTGTACAGGCCATTGCCCAGCGGCTGATTGCCCAGGTCGGTGTGTTTCGCCCCGATGCTGCGCAATGGAACTGGCAAGTTCATGTGCTCAAATCAAATGAAGTGAATGCCTGGTGCATGCCAGGCGGCAAAATCGCCGTTTATACCGGCCTGATCGACAAATTAAATGCGTCCGACGCCGAACTGGCCGCAGTCATCGGCCACGAAATTGCCCATGCCTTGCGTGAGCATGCTCGCGAGCAGGTGTCGCAGCAAATGGCTGCCAATATTGGGTTGTCGGTACTGGCGGCAGTTACCGGTAGTCAGGCCTCGGCCGACCTGGGCGGGGCACTTACCAATGTCATGTTTACTTTGCCCAACAGCCGTACCCACGAAATCGAGGCTGACCGTATGGGCGTTGAGCTGGCCGCGCGTGCCGGCTACGACCCATATGCAGCGGTTACCTTGTGGCAAAAAATGTCGGTGGTAAGCGGCGGGGCGGGGCAGCCTGAATTCTTATCAACGCACCCGTCGGCCGACACGCGCATCGCCGATTTGCAAAACATTGCTGCGCAAATGATGCCGTTGTATCAGCAAAGCCGCCGCTAGGCTGGTACTGCTTATACCAGTATATCTACTGCACTTGTACTAGCTTTCTGCGCTGTCATAATAAACGCGTAGCCTTCTTCAAATTACTCAAGAGTCTAGTCATGGCCCAAACACTGTACGACAAATTATGGTCTGCACACGTTGTGCACGAAGAAACCGACGGCACCTGTCTGCTGTACATCGACCGACAGTTGTTGCACGAAGTCACCAGTCCCCAGGCTTTCGAAGGCCTGGAACTGACCAGCCGCAAACCTTGGCGTATCAGCGCCAACTTGGCCGTGGCCGACCACAACGTGCCCACTGCCGGGCGCGACCAGGGTATTAAAGACGACATTTCTCGTCTGCAAGTCGAGACGCTGGACAAAAACTGCGAAACCTTTGGCATTACTGAATTTCGCATGACTGACCTGCGCCAGGGTATCGTGCACGTGATTGGACCCGAGCAGGGTGCCACGTTGCCCGGCATGACGGTGGTCTGTGGCGACTCACACACCAGCACGCACGGCGCGATTGGCGCCCTGGCGTTTGGTATTGGTACGTCAGAAGTCGAGCACGTGCTGGCCACGCAAACCTTGCTCATGAAAAAGAGCAAGAACATGCTGATCAAGGTCGAGGGCGAATTGCCGCGCGGCTGTACCGCCAAAGACCTCGTGCTGTATGTCATTGGGCAAATCGGTACGGCCGGTGCTACGGGTTATGCCATCGAGTTCGGTGGTAGCGCCGTGCGCAGCCTGTCTATCGAAGGCCGCATGACAGTCTGTAATATGGCCATCGAGGCCGGTGCCCGTTCGGGTATGGTCGCTGTCGACGACAAAACCATCGAATATTTCCGTGGCCGTCCTTATGCCCCCAAAGGCGAACAGTGGGATCAGGCCGTTACCTACTGGAAAACATTGCACAGCGATGAAGGCGCGCATTTCGATCGCGTGGTTGAATTGAAAGCGGCTGATATTCAGCCCCAGGTAACCTGGGGTACGTCGCCAGAAATGGTGTTGCCCGTCGACGGCCGCGTCCCCGATCCGGCGCTCGAGTCCGATCCTGTGCGTCGCAGCGGTATCGAGGGTGCGCTTAAGTATATGGGGCTCGAACCTAATACGCCCATCACCGAAATTCGCCCCGATGTCGTCTTCATCGGGTCGTGCACCAACTCGCGCATCGAAGACATGCGCGAAGCGGCGGCGGTTGTGCGCGGCAAGCGTGTTGCCGCCAACATCAAGCAGGCGCTGGTGGTGCCAGGTTCGGGGCTGGTCAAAGCCCAGGCCGAACAAGAAGGCCTCGATAAAATTTTTATCGAAGCCGGCTTCGAATGGCGCGACCCGGGTTGCTCGATGTGTCTGGCCATGAATGCCGACCGTCTCGAGCCGGGCGAGCGTTGTGCGTCAACTTCAAACCGTAACTTCGAAGGGCGTCAGGGGCAGGGCGGTCGTACCCACCTGGTCAGCCCGGCCATGGCAGCTGCTGCGGCGGTAGCCGGCCATTTCGTCGACGTTCGCGCTATTTAAAAGAGGTTATCCATGCAAGCATTTACTACTCATCAAGGTCTGGTGGCACCTCTCGACCGCGAAAACGTCGATACCGACTTGATCATGCCCAAGCAGTTTCTCAAGTCGATCAAGCGTACGGGTTTTGGCCCGAACTTGTTCGATACCTTGCGTTATCTTGACCATGGCGAACCCGGCATGGACAACAGCAAGCGGCCTTTAAATCCCGATTTCGTGCTTAATCAAGAACGTTATCAGGGCGCTTCAGTTTTGCTGGCGCGTAAAAACTTTGGTTGCGGCTCCAGCCGCGAGCATGCTCCCTGGGCCTTGCTGCAGTTTGGCTTCAGGGCGATTTTGGCCCCTTCGTTTGCAGATATTTTCTTCAATAACTGCTTCAAGAACGGCTTGCTGCCCATCGTCTTGCCCGAAGCCGAAATTTCCCGCCTGTTTGACGACGTCAACGCCAAGCCGGGTTATCGTTTAAGCATCGACCTGGACGCGCAAAAAATCGTCACTGACGACGGGCGTGAACTGTCTTTCGATATCGAGCCTTTCCGTAAGCATTGCTTGTTGAGCGGCTTGGATGACATCGGCATGACCTTGCAAAAGGCCGACAAAATCAAGGCGTTCGAAGCTGAACGTCTGGCACGTCATCCCTGGCTTGTGGGTCAGCCCGGGGCCTGATCCGTCCTCTCAGCTTGCACGCGCATGCGTGTGCAAGCTTTGTTTGTGTTGTCGCCGGTTTGGCCGCAGCACGCAGCGGCCCGCTATTGCGGGCCACGCTGTTTCTGACAATTATTTTTATAGATACGTTATGACTAAGAAAATTGCGGTGTTGCCCGGTGACGGGATTGGTACAGAAATTATTGAGCAGGCCGTGCGCGTGTTGGGCGCCCTGAAGCTGGATCTGGATCTTGAAACCCAGCCAGTGGGTGGTGCAGCTTACGATCAGTATGGTCACCCCTTGCCGCCGGTTACCCTCGAGCTGGCCAAGAAGGCCGATGCCATTTTGTTTGGTGCTGTCGGCGACTGGAAATATGACAATCTGCCGCGTGAACACCGCCCAGAACAAGCTATTTTGGGCCTGCGCCGTGCCTTGGGGTTGTTTGCCAACTTGCGTCCTGCCATTTTGTACCCCGAACTGGCTAACGCCTCGTCGCTTAAGCCCGAAGTCGTGGCCGGGCTGGACATCCTGATCGTGCGCGAGCTGACCGGTGACATCTATTTTGGTCAGCCCCGCGGTGTACGCGAATTGTCCGATGGCCCCTTCAAGGGCGACCGTCAAGGGTTCGACACGATGCACTACGCCGAGACCGAAGTGCGCCGTATTGGCCATGTGGCTTTCCAGGCAGCACGCAAGCGCGGCAAAAAGCTGTGCAGCGTCGACAAAGCCAATGTGCTCGAAACCTCCCAGTTCTGGCGCGACATCATGATCGACGTCGCCAAAGAATACCCCGATGTCGAGCTGACACATATGTATGTTGATAATGCCGCCATGCAATTGGTGCGTGCGCCCAAGGCATTCGACGTCATCGTCACCGGTAACCTGTTTGGTGATATTTTGTCCGACGAAGCGGCCATGCTGACGGGTTCCATTGGTATGTTGCCCTCAGCTTCGCTGAATGCGTCTAACCAGGGCTTGTACGAGCCCAGCCATGGTTCGGCTCCCGATATTGCTGGCAAAAACATCGCCAACCCGCTGGCAACTATTTTGTCGGCCGCCATGATGCTGCGTTACTCGCTCGACGCGGCACCTCAGGCCGATCGCATCGAAGCGGCCGTGCAGAAAGTCTTGCAGCAAGGTTTGCGTACAGCCGACATCTACGAGGCAGGTACGACACGCGTTTCAACCTCTGAAATGGGCGACGCCGTACTTAAAGCGTTAGAATAGAACGTTTATTTTTAACTTTCAGGTGAATTTTTTATGACTCAATCAGTAGGTTTGGTCGGCTGGCGCGGCATGGTTGGTTCGGTGCTCATGCAGCGCATGCGCGACGAAAACGACTTCTCTTTGTTCCAGCCCGTTTTCTTTTCCACCAGCAATGCCGGTGGCAAAGCACCCGCCTGGGCCGATGGCGCGGGCCCGCTGCAAAATGCCTACGACATTGAAACCCTGAAAAAGCTGCCCATTATTGTGACGGCCCAAGGCGGTGACTACACCACCGAGGTCTATCCTAAACTGCGTGCTGCAGGCTGGGATGGCGTCTGGATCGACGCGGCCAGCACCTTGCGCATGAAAGACGACGCAATCATTGTGCTCGACCCGGTCAACCGGGCGGTCATCGATGCTGCGTTGCAGCGTGGTGTTAAAAACTTTGTGGGCGGTAACTGCACGGTCAGCTGCATGCTGATGGGTCTGGCAGGTTTGTTCAACAACGACCTGGTCGACTGGATGACCAGCATGACCTACCAGGCGGCGTCTGGTGGCGGTGCGCAGCACATGCGCGAACTGCTCACCCAGTTCGGCATCATTAACCAGTCGGTCAAATCCTTGCTCGACGATCCCGCATCGGCCATTCTCGAAATCGATCGTGGCGTTCTGCAAACACAAAAAGACGCCGACTTGCCTCGTGACCATTTCGGTGTGCCGCTGGCGGGCAGCCTCATTCCCTGGATCGACAAAGATCTGGGTAACGGCGTGTCGCGTGAAGAATGGAAAGCCGAAGCCGAGACCAATAAAATTTTGGGTCGCGGCGAGGCTTTTGGCACCGAGCCAACGCGCATCGACGGTCTGTGCGTGCGTATCGGCGCCATGCGCTGCCATAGCCAGGCGCTTACGCTGCACCTCAAGCGTGATGTCCCGCTCGACGAAATCACCGACATCATTCGCGAGGGTTCCAAATGGGCCAAGGTCATTCCTAACGAGCGCGAAGCCACCATGCAGGGGCTGACGCCTGTGGCTGTTACAGGTACACTCGACATTCCTGTAGGCCGTCTGCGCAAGATGTCGATGGGGCCGCAGTACCTTAGCGCCTTCACCGTTGGCGATCAGCTGTTGTGGGGTGCTGCCGAGCCGCTGCGTCGCATGCTGCGCATCACTTTGGGCGAACTCTAATATGCACAAATCTCATCGCTGGGCTGTAAACAAGTTGTCTTTACGTGTGGTGTCTGCGGTTATTTTGGCCGCCGCGTCGTTCAGCACTTCAGTTCATGCGATGAGTTTCGGGCATTCGCGCCTGTTGTCGTCAACAGGCCAGCCCTTACGTGTCCAGGTGCCGGTGCACAACCTTACGCCCGACGATATCCAGTCGTTATCGGTTGTGGTGGCGCCGGCGTCAGCCTGGCAGCAGGCCGGTTTGACGCCGCCCGTCGATTTATCCTCCATGCAAGTGGGGTTGGTCGACGGTATGCGGGCCGGGTCTCGCACCATCACGGTTAGCTCGGCGCAACCTTTGTCGGCCAATGTGGCCGACCTCCTGCTCGTCGTGCGTTCTGCGTCCGGCCAGCAGCAACATCAGGTCAGCTTGCTGGCGCCTACCGACATGCAAGTGGTTCGCGCTGCACAGTCTCAGGCGCCTATCATGTCGTCATCGGGTGTTGGCAGCCCGCCGCAAGTGCAGGGCGAAAGCCGCCCGGCTATCCAGGTGCGTCAGGGCGACACCCTGTTCTCGCTGGCGCGTCGTCACGCCGTGCCTGGCGTGTCGTTGTATCAATGGATGGTCGCGGTGCAGTTGGCTAACCCCAATGCATTCATCAGCGATAACGTCAACCTGGTCAAGGCAGGTGCGTCGCTCGTCGTACCCGACCAAGCCGCACTAACCGCACTTACCGACGCGCAGGCGCGTCGCGTGTTCCAGCAACATGCGGCGGCATTTGCACAATATCGGCAACGGCTGGCACGTCAAACCGGCGCGTCGTTGCAGTCTGGTGCAACCGACCGCGGTGGCGTTTCACCAGCGGCCAATACGTCGTCCTCAATGTCAAGCACGCCGCAAAGTGCGGCCGACAAGCTCGTTTTGGCTTCGGCGCAAACGGCGTCTGGCGCACCCGCCGCCGACGACGCGCGCGTGGCTACTCAGAAAAACACTGAAGAGGCTCGTGAGCGTATCGCCGACCTCGAAGAAAACGTTAAAACCCTGAACCAAGCTTTGCAACAGCAGGGGCCGGCGGCGACTGAAGCTGTCGCCGATGGCGTCTCGGCTTTAGCAGAAGCTGTTGGGCAAGTGGCGCAAACGGCGTCTAATCTTGCATCTGGCGCCGATACCGGTGCAGCTGCAACGACCGCCGGTGCATCCGCGCAAGCGGGTTCCGCATCGTCTGCAACGACAGGGGCCGGAGCAACAACCGCCGCTAACGGCGCCACCGGGGCTACGGCCGCCGGTGGTGCTGCCACCGAAACCGTCGCTGGCGCATCAACGGCGGGCGCAACAGGTTCGGGCGTGTCCGTAACCGCTGCGTCGGCCGGTTCAACCTCAATGCCGGGCGCGTCGTCGCCGGGCGCAAACAGTGCTTCATCCGATGCCTCATCGGCGTCTTCCTCACCTTCCAAGGCTGTCACTCCTGTGTCGTGGTTTCAAGATAATTTGCTGGTCATCATTACCGGCATCCTGGCAATTATTGTGCTTGTTGTTGCGTGGTTGTTGCGTCGCGTGGGTCGCGCCGACGACTCGACCGACTCCGGTATTACCGAAGACATGGTGCGTGAGCGTCTTCAGGGCATCAACCTTGATCTCGACGACGACAACCAGAAACCCGGAACGCGTACGTAAGTCTTATGCCTCGTATTGCATTGGGCCTGGCCTACGATGGTGCGCCCTGGCGCGGTTGGCAAACACAACCCGACGGACAGACCATACAAGACGAGCTGCATAAGGCACTGCTGTCGTTTACTACCCAGCCTATAGAAACCGTCTGCGCGGGCCGAACCGATGCGGGCGTGCATGCGGTTGGACAGGTTGTTCACCTCGATACCTCGGTAGAGCGCAAGCTTGAATCTTGGGTGAGGGGGTTGAACACGTTGCTGCCCGACAGCATCGCAGTGCAGTGGGCCGCTCATGTGCCCGACGATTTCCATGCGCGCTTTTCTGCTACGGCTCGAACCTATGTATACGTGCTTCGTAACAGCCGTGTACGCTCACCATTGACCCGGTCCCGGGCGGGTTGGGCTTATCAGCCGCTAGATCTTCACGCCATGCGCAATGCCGCAGCCCGTCTTTTGGGCGAGCACGATTTCAGCAGTTTCAGGTCTTCTCAGTGCCAGGCGGCCAGCCCTGTGCGTACCCTTGAAATCGCCGACATCCAGCAGCATGGCGAGTTTTTCATCTTTACCTTCAAGGCGAATGCGTTCTTGCATCATATGGTGCGCAACCTGATGGGGACCTTGCTTTACGTGGGTTTAGGCCGACAGCCTGCGTCATGGGTCGATACATTGCTTGCCGAGCGTGATCGTCGTTTGGCCGCGCCTACGTTTGCCGCCAATGGCTTGTATTTTGCGCGTGTCGATTATCCGGCTCATTTCGGGTTGCCAATTGTCGATGCGCACAAAAATTTTATCGATCATCTGGGGCTGGCGGGCTCGGGTTTACAGCCCCTTTTTTAACAGTTGCAGGCGTGCTGTTCATGGAGCAGGCCGTAAGGCAAGCACGCCGGGATAATGCCGCGACTACGTCCGGCGCGTTAGAATCTGTCTCAGCGTTTCCCGAATATTTCTTTTTCAAGTCAATTCCATGACCTTTTTACTCTCAGTGGCGCGCGCAATCGATGCGCTTAATCGCCTGGTAGGGCGGGTCGTTATCTGGCTGACATTGGTCGTGGTGATCATCAGCGCGGGTAACGCCGTGGTGCGAAAGGCGTTTCATGTCAGTTCCAACGCCTGGCTCGAGTTGCAGTGGTATTTGTTTGGCGCCATTTTTTTGCTGGCGGCCGGGTACACCTTTTTGTGCAACGAGCACGTTCGCGTTGACATCTTGTCGCAAAAATTATCCCGTCGCACCCAAGTCAAAATTGATATTTTCGGCGTTCTGTTTTTCATGCTGCCCGCCTGCCTGCTTATTTTCTTGTTGTCCATTCCCATGTTTGTCGATTCGTTCGTGCTCAACGAACAATCGTCAAACACAGGTGGATTGATCCGTTGGCCGGCGAAGCTGTTGATACCGGTGGGTTTTGGCCTGCTTGCGCTTGCAGGCGTATCGCATTTAATTAAATGCGTGGGTTTCTTGCGTGGCCAGTGCGATGACCCCATGCTGGTACAAAAAGACGATGACATGACGCTGGTAGACGGTGTGCATGCCGAAAACCTGAATGGCACCGGAGTCAAACCATGATGTTTCTGGTTGAGAACCTCGCGCCCATCATGTTCTTTAACTTGGTGGTGTTTTTGCTGCTGGGGTTTCCCGTCGCGTTCGGGCTTGCGGCTATCGGCATTTTGTACGGTTTGTTGGCGGTCGAGTTGGGTATGATTCAGCCCGCTTTGTTTCAGGCCTTGCCCCAGCGCGTTTTTGGTATTGTGGCCAACGATACCCTGCTGGCGGTACCATTTTTCACCCTGATGGGGCTGATCCTCGAACGATCCGGCATGGCTGAAGACTTGCTCGAAACCATCGGCCAGTTGTTCGGTCCGATTCGTGGCGGTTTGGCCATCGCTGTGGTGCTGGTGGGTGCGATGCTGGCCGCGACAACCGGTGTGGTGTCGGCTTCCGTCATTTCAATGGGCCTTATTTCTCTGCCCATTATGTTGCGCTACGGGTACGACAGGCGGCTGGCCACCGGCGTCATTGCCGCTTCGGGTACGTTGTCGCAAATTATTCCGCCATCGCTCGTGTTGATTATTCTGGCCGATCAATTGGGTCGCTCTATCGGCGACATGTACCGTGGCGCCATGTTGCCCGGCTTGTTGCTTACCGGTGCCTATATTGCTTACGTCATTATTGTCAGTTTGCTCAAGCCTTCAGCCGCGCCTGCCTTGCCGCCCGAGGCCAGGGTGTATGTCGAACCCAACGGGCGACGCGGTTTGCGGTCGCTGTCTGTTCTTGTGCTGTTATCGGCAGCGGCCGCTTACTTTGCCACGCAGCATTATTTTGCCGACCGTACCGACGTGCCCTTTGACGAGAAGGTTGTCATTGTGTTGTTGGCGGGCGGGCTGACGGCCTGGGTAATTGCGCTGCTTAATAAAGGGCTCAAGCTGGGCTGGTTATCGCAAATCGCCGAGCGGGTCACGTTTGTCATGATCCCGCCGCTGTTTCTTATTTTTTTGGTGTTGGGCACAATTTTTATTGGCTTGGCCACGCCAACCGAAGGCGGCGCCATGGGGGCCGTGGGGGCTTTACTCATGGCGCTTGCGCGCCGCCGCCTTACGCTAAAGCTATTGAAGCAAGCGATGGAAACCACCACGCGCCTGTCGTGTTTTGTGGTGTTCATACTGGTCGGTTCGACTATCTTCAGTTTGAGCTTCCGCGGCATTAACGGCGACTTGTGGGTTGAGCACTTGCTGGCCGGGTTACCCGGCGGCCAGTGGGGCTTTCTTATCGTTGTTAGTGTTTTGACGTTCGTGCTGGCGTTCTTTCTCGACTTTTTCGAGTTGGCCTTTATTATTGTGCCGCTTCTGGGGCCTGTCGCCGACAAAATGGGCATAGACCTGATCTGGTTCGGTGTATTGTTGGCCGTCAATATGCAAACGTCGTTTGTGCACCCGCCGTTTGGTTTTGCCTTGTTCTATCTGCGGTCGGTCGCGCCTAAGTCCGACTATATCGACCGCGTCACCGGGCAGCGGGTGGCCAAGGTCACCACCGGCGAAATTTATTGGGGCTCCATCCCGTTCATCGTAATTCAGTTGCTGATGGTGGCGGCTGTATTGGTGTTCCCGGGCATGGTGACGCATTACAAGTCAAATGCGCCTGTGCAAGACGCCGCTACCGTCGACCTGCAAGGCGCCAACTATGGCACCGATTATGGTGGGTACAACGCTGAAGGCACGCCGGATGCGGCCGCCGCTTTTCAGTAATGCCGCTTTGTTTTAAAGGCTTTTTATGATGCAGTATCGAACCCGGATTAAAGTTTGCGGGTTAACGCGTAGCGAAGATGTTCACGCCACCGTGGCGGCGGGTGCCGATGCCATTGGCCTGGTGTTCTATCCAAAAAGCGCACGTTGTGTTTCCATTGATCAGGCACGTGCCCTGCGTTTGGCCGTACCCGCGCTGGTTGATGTCGTTGCCTTGTTTGTCAACGCCGATGCCGATCATGTCAACCAGGTGATCGATCAGGTTCAGCCCGATGTCCTTCAGTTTCATGGCGACGAGTCTCCTGAATACTGTCGCCAATTCGGGCGGCGTTATATGCGTGCTTTTCGCGTGGGCGGCCCCGGGCTAGAAACTCCGCAAAAAGTTCACGCGGCGTGCTTTGAGTTCGCGGACGCATCGGCGTGGCTTTTCGACAGCTACAGCGCCGGCTATGGCGGTAGTGGGCGCAGTTTCGACTTTTCTTTGCTCGATGCCTTGCGCGCGGATCCAAACGCTCGACCCCTGGTCCTGGCCGGCGGGCTAAACGCACAGTCAGTGGCCGACGCCATGGCAAGTGTGCGCCCGTTTGCTGTAGACGTCAGTAGCGGGGTAGAGGTCTCGCCAGGCGTTAAAGCACCTGAACGTGTGGCTGAGTTTATTGCTGCCGTGGGGCAGGCCGACGCGGGGGCCCGTAGCTCTTGCTGACGAAGGCTACTTCTTCAACCCCTCGTCTTTGGTTAATGACTAACGTCAATGTAAAAAAGAAGTTGCACATCAGGTTGCACAAGCGCGGCAAAATCATGGGTACATCCCTACCTTCTTGTTCTACACGCACCATGGCCCTGATAGCTTTTTTGGCGGCTGATCGCGCCAGATGAAGCTGGGGGATGGGCGCAATGCCACGTGGCAATACAAAGCCGTTGACGCGGTCTTTTATCTGCGCCCGATAGTGGGTCAACCTGGATTGCAACCACGCAATATCGAGGTCGTCGACTGCCAGCCGGCCTCGAATTGAGCCATTGACATGAAAGGCCAGCGGTTGCAGACGGTCGAGGTCGGCGATCAGGTCGGGCATGTCGGTCGGCATATAAGACAGCGCCGCGCCAATATGCCCGCACAGCTCATCGGTCACGACTTCAAAATCACACAATACCGATGTTTCGTAAATGAACGGGTAACAGAGCTCGTCAATATTTTGGCCGGGTTTCATAGGTTCTATGTGCGTTTGATCTAAAGCCAGGGGTCTGGGTCGGGTCGTACCCGTTAACGCGACGCGGCATAGCATGCCGCAATTACGGGTGGGTCGGCGTCCAGGTCCACGCGAATAGAGGTACGAAACACGCGGCTGAGCTGCTCTTGTGTCAGGACTTCGGCCGGTGTGCCTACGCATTCGCTTTGGCCCTCGTGCATCAGGCAAATCTGGTCGCAGTAATGGGCGGCTAAGGCGAAGTCGTGCAAGGCAATAATGACGACATGCCCTTGGTTGGCGTAGGTGCGCAAGCTGTTCATTACGCTGCGTTGGTAGAACAAATCAAGGCTTGCGGTGGGCTCGTCGGCAATTAGCACATCGGGGCGGCCTGCCAGGACACGTGCGAGCCAAACACGGGCGCGTTCGCCACCTGACAGTTTGTCGATACGTCGACGGCGCATGTGTGCGATGCCCGCCGCCGTCATTGCTTCGGTAATGGCAGCGGCATCGTTGTCGCCCCAGGGTAAACGACCCATGGCCACGATGTCTTGCACCGATAATGGCCAGACGCTATCGCCTTGTTGAGGAAGCAGGCCAATGCGGCGTGCGCGTTCACGCGGCGCCATGGCGGCTATATTGGTCCCGTTGAAAAGGTTTTTGCCGTGGTAAGGCAGCAAGCCGGCAAGGCAGTGAAGCAGTGTTGATTTACCTGCCCCGTTGGGGCCAATGACACCGATTAATTGGCCGGCATGGGCCGAGAAATTGATGTCATTTAGCCGATCGGGAAGCGATAAATGACGGACATCGATCACTGCCATTGCTTGCGTCCTCTCCAGATCAGCCACAGCAGTAGCGGGGCGCCTAATAAGGCCGTCAAAACACCGATCTTTATTTCTCGGCCGGCTGGCATCAAGCGTACAAAAATATCGGCGATGCAGACCAGTGCGGCACCGGCCAGTGCGGAAGGAATCAGCAGCCGGTCGGGCCGATGCGCGACGAACGGGCGCACAATGTGCGGCACCAGCAGGCCCACGAAGCCGATATTGCCTGCCACCGCGACGGAAGACCCCACCAGCAATGCGGCACCCAACACGATATGGCGGCTGCCTTGTGCAAAACTCAGCCCCATACTTTGTGCCACTTGCTCGCCCAGACTCAATGCCGACAGCAGTTGGCGTTGCCGCCAGATCAAGAGGGTGCCCGCAGCCAATGCAGGAATCAATATGGCTAAATGACTCATGCCGCGTTCGGACACTGAGCCCAGCAGCCAGAAGACCAACTCTTGCATGGCGTAGGGGTTGGGCGCGAAATTAAGCACAGCGGCCAGGGCAGCTCCGGCCAGGGTCGATACCGCTAGCCCAGCCAGAATAACAGTGGCCGCTTGTGCTGTGCCGGCAAGCCATAGCATGAGCATCAGCGCCAGCCCGGCCCCGGCCAGTCCGGCTACCGCCGGAGCGAGTCCCCCCAATTGGGGCAGCAGGCCAAAATAAAAGACGGCGGCCGCGCCCAGCGCAGCGCCCTGACTGGCTCCGGTAATGCTGGGGTCAGCAAGCGGGTTGCGCAACAGCCCTTGCAGGGCGGCGCCGCTCAGACCAAGGGCTGCGCCCACAGCAAGCGCCAGCAGGGTCCGTGGCAAACGAATGTCGCCAATAATCACGGCTGCCGGCGTGGCGTCTCCTCGTATCCAGTCGAGCAGTCCGCTTACCACGCCAACGGGTGTAGACCCCACTGTCAGCGATGTGATTGCCGCTGCCAGCATGACGGCCAGACAGACTAATGTCGTCATTCAAGCCACCTGTGCAAGTCGTCTATCAATTCCCACGTCCAGGGGCCAGGACACTGCCAGCGCCAGTAATCGGTCGACAGCCATCGGTTTGGCGGCAGGGCGTTGCGCAGTGCGGGGTGCGCCGAGAAAGCGTTGGCCAAAGCATTTCCCTCGGTAGACGCCCACAGTATGGCCTCGGGCGGGTCGGTGACAACGCGTTCCAAATCAAGTTGTTGGTAGCCGGGCGCGTCCAGATAATTGCGCCAGCCGGCCTGCGTCAGCACATCGTGTTCGAATGTGTTTGTGCCAGTCCCGACTCCGTTGGCACCCAGTAACAGCAGTCGTGGTGCCGTGTTGGTCTCGGCTTCTGCGTTTTTTTCAGGTTGGGGATGCGGCGCTGCGCCGGGATGTGCACGCCCGGCAGGTTTATTCAGTAAGGAAAGCGCAAGGTGTTCGTAGGTTCGAATGCCGTCCAGACTGGTTGGCAAGGGCAGTATTTCGACCCTGAAGCCCAGGGTTTTCAAGCGGTTGCGCAGCGTAATAGCGTTGTATTCGCCGGTAATGATCAGGTCGGGCTTGAGTTCAATAATGCGTTCGAGTGTGCCGTCGTGGCGCGGCCAGTCGCGCTGTAGCCCTTTGGGCTGATAGGGTGGGTTGACGGGTGACAATGCCGCGACCTGTGCTGCATCGGCATGACGCGCCAAAATCCAGTCAGTGCACAGGTCGAGCGACACAATACGCTGCGGCGGTACGGCCGCCGGCAAGGCTTGTGCCGCTGCTTGAGCGGTGGCCAGCCCGGGCAGCAAGCTGCCCAGGCACACCCCGAAGCACAAGGCGGCTGAAAGTATTCGCTTAGAAACGATACTCGGCACTGGCATAGAAGTTGCGCCGGTCTTCGGGGTAGGCATTGAATGAAGTGTTTGAACCATTCACGATACCGTATGAATAGTATTTTTCGTCAAACAAATTGTTTACGCCCGCCGCCAGTCGCCAGTTGTTGATCTGGTGGCTGATTTTGAAGTCGGTAATCGTATAAGAGGGCATGCTTCTGAAGCGATTGGCCTGGTCATTGTCGTAGCGTTGGCTGCCAACATACTGCACGTACAGCGTGGCCCGGGTCGCGGCCGTCACTTGCCAGCCCAGGTTGACGCCAATGCGGTCTTTGGGTACGAGCGGTACCCGGTTGCCTGCCACATTAATACCGTTGTAGGTGCCTTCACGGAAGGTCGCTTGTGTCCGGGTGTAGTTGACGGCAACATCGACGCTATCCCATAAGGCGACGCGACCTTCCAGCTCAAGGCCGCGGTGGCGGGTAGGCGATAAGTTCATGTTGGTGAAGGTTAGCGCGTTGTAATGGATTTCGTCGGTCACATCCATATTGAAGAGCCCAACGCGCAGGCCAGCCACGGCATTTTGCCACTCAATACCAACTTCAGTGTCTCGCGACTGCTGCGGCCTGAGCAAGTCGGCGCACGGGGCTGAAAAACAGTTGTTGTCATTGATGTTTGCAACCCGGAAGCTACGCCCCGTTCTGGCGTAGGCCGAGAGGCCTGCGCCTAGGGTTTGCTGGATCGCAATTTCGTGTGCCGTCAAATGGTGATTGGCGCGGCGGTCTGAGCGCGTGCCGATTTTTTGCCATTGATGCTGCTCGACAGCTTCACGACGCACGCCGAGACTGACACGTGTTCCTGTCGCAAAATCCATTTCGTTGCGTAAATACACCGCTTTGTTGGTCTGCTTGCCACGTTCGTCGCCGCTTTGTGTGCCGGTCGACGCTGTGAAAGTATTCTTTTTGGCAGACCAGTCACTCCAGTCGAGTCCGACGCTAAGGCTGTTCTTGATGGTGTTGAATTCGGTTTGCCAGATTGCGCGCGGTGAGATGCTGAACACGTCGATATCGTCTTCAGACTTGTAATCCCAGCCGGTGTACATAAAACGGGTTTTTTTCTCGCGATAGCTGGTGTCCATCGCTAGCGTGACCGCACCCAGCGCTTTTTCGCCACGCAAGGCAAACATGTGGCTTCGGCTGTTCAAGTAGTCATCAGGCGATTTTGTACCTCGCCGGTCGGAGTCAAGTTGTGCTTCGGTGCGGTCGCCGGCCAAACCCGACTTCTGCTCGTCGGCCATGAACGACAAGGCCACAAAATCATTTTGATTGCCGAAACGGGCTTCGCCATTGACGTTGTTACTTGTGGCGCGGTTGTTGGCGCGGTAGTTATCCGATTCGTAGCGTTGAGCATCCAAACGCCCGCCCCAATGCTCGCCGCCGACTTGCAAGCCGCCTCGTACATCGCGTGACTTATGACTACCGGCTTGGGTAAACACATACCCGGATAGCGGTGTGCCAACAGGAGATTTAGTGATGATATTGATGGTGCCGGCGCTGGCGCCGCCGCCATACTGCACCGCGCCCGAACCTCGCAAAATTTCGATGCGTTCAATGGTTTCGATGGGGATGGACGAAAGGCGTGCCGGTGCATTTTCATTTTCTGAAATGCGCTGACCGTTGAGCAGTACCAGCGTGTTTTGGTCGCCTGTCATGCCAAAGCCGCGCAAATCCAGATTGGCGTCGGGTAAGCCCGCAAGATTCGTGCGAGTGTAAACCCCACCCAGTTTACTCAGCACTTCGGACACATTAGTGGCCGAGCTGTCGCGGATTTCCTGGGCGGTAATGACCTGGGCTGCGATAGGGCGGTCTTGCTGGGCGGACTCAAAACGCGAAGCCGTAACAACAACGGGTTCGAGCAGGCGTTCGGCGTGAACGGGCGTAAAGATGGCCGCTGACAGCAAGGCTGCCAGGGGGGTAAGACGAGTTTGCATGGTGTTCCCTTTGCGACAAGCGACCCCGCATGTCGGTGTAATGAAATGACAATACCAAAGGGAAATGTGCGCAGACCATGGCGACCGCACGGGCCGCAACAGCCGGTGCCAGGTCCCCGTGGCATATCGCTGGGCGTAGCAGGCCGGTATCCGGGCTCACAAGTTTTGACGTACCGCCTTCCCGGGTAGAACCCAGTGGCATTGTGGTACGCCCGCACTTGCTTACCGTTGCGGGGGCAGCAGCGGGTTTGTCTGATTAAAAGACGCACCGCTTTCCCGTTTAACCATCATCAAGACTGACAACGGCACCTGAAACGGGGCGAATTATACATCTTTGCCAGGGTTGTCCCGATATTGTGTCGGGAAGTGAGGCTTGGTTAAAGCGTGTGTATCCCGAAAATGGGGTAGAGCCCAGCCCCGTTAATGGGAACGAGCCAACATTGTTGCAGACAACAAAAAACCCGCAGAGCCAAACTGGCTGCGGGTTTTTAGTGTGGCCACCGATTAAAAAATATCGGCAACATAAAAATGGTAGGCAGTACTGGATTCGAACCAGCGACCTCTACGATGTCAACGTAGCGCTCTAACCAACTGAGCTAACCGCCTAAAGAACGCTACTATAGCGCATTAAAAAATGGCTTGTCAAGCCAAAAGCGCTGTTGCGTGTGTGTTTTTTTAAAAATATCTGTCGTCGAGTGGATTGCCTGCAATGTTACACTAGGGGTCGATAAGCTCGGTATTATTGCGCGTGCAAGGTTTTTTAGCTGCGGTACCTGGCAAGCATAATCAAAAACGCGGCGTGTGCCGGGTTTTTTCAGGATAGGTTTTTATGGTTCAAATTACGTTGCCCGATGGTTCGCAGCGCGAATTCCCCGGTCCCGTTTCTGTTAACGATGTTGCGTACTCTATTGGTACGGGGCTAGGTAAAGCCGCATTGGCCGGGCGTGTGTCGTTCGACAACGACGAGGGCAAACTGGTTGACACCAGTTACGTCATTGAACGCGATGCGAAGCTCGCTATCGTTACCGCCAAAGATGCCGACGGTCTTGACCTTATCCGTCACTCGACGGCGCATTTGCTGGCCTACGCCGTAAAAAGCCTGTTTCCTGATGCCCAGGTAACAATTGGGCCGGTGATCGACAACGGTTTTTACTACGACTTTTCGTACAAGCGTCCGTTCACCCCCGACGACTTGGCCGCCATCGAAAAGAAAATGGCCGAACTGGTCCGCAAAGACGAGACGGTGACGCGTGAAGAGTGGTTGCGCGACGACGCAGTAGCGTTTTTCAAGAGCATCGGCGAAACCTACAAAGCCGAGATCATCGCGTCCATCCCTTCAAACGAGCCTATCAGCCTTTATCGTGAAGGCGACTTTATCGACTTGTGCCGCGGCCCTCACGTGCCGTCAACCGGCAAGCTGAAAGTATTCAAGCTCATGAAGGTGGCTGGCGCCTACTGGCGCGGCGACAGCAACAACGAAATGCTTCAACGCATCTACGGGACAGCCTGGGCCACCAAAGACGACCAGCAGGCCTACCTGACCATGTTAGAAGAGGCCGAAAAACGCGACCATCGCAAACTAGGCCGCGAGCTGGGCTTGTTCCACTTTCAAGACGAAGCACCCGGTCTTATTTTCTGGCACCCCAAAGGCTGGACACTCTGGCAGCAGGTCGAGCAATACATGCGTGGCGTGTATCGTGATAACGGTTACCAAGAGATCAAGGCGCCACAAATTCTCGATCTGTCGCTCTGGAAGAAAACCGGTCACTGGGACAACTATTCCGAGAACATGTTCACGACCGAGTCCGAGAACCGTGTCTACGGCTTGAAGCCCATGAACTGCCCAGGTCACGTGCAAATTTTCAATGCCGGCTTGCACTCCTATCGTGAGCTACCCATTCGTTATGGCGAATTCGGCCAGTGTCACCGAAACGAACCGTCGGGTTCGTTGCACGGCATGATGCGCGTTCGTGGTTTTACGCAAGACGACGGCCACATATTTTGTACCGAAGACCAATTGCAAGACGAGTGCGCTGCGTTTACCGCATTGCTGCAAAAGGTCTATGCCGACTTTGGCTTTACCGAAATTTTGTACAAAGTGGCTACACGCCCCGAGAAGCGTATTGGCAGTGACGAGGTCTGGGACAAGGCCGAACAGGCGCTGATGGAAAGTCTGAACCGTACGGGTTGCCAATACGAAGTCAGCGAAGGCGATGGTGCGTTCTACGGCCCTAAAATCGAATACACCCTGAAAGACGCGATTGGCCGTCACTGGCAGTGCGGCACGATCCAGGTCGATTTTTCCATGCCTGCGCGTCTGGGCGCCGAATACGTCGATGCGTCCGACCAGCGTCGAACACCGGTTATGTTGCACCGGGCTATTCTGGGCTCTTTCGAGCGTTTTATCGGTATTCTCATCGAAAACCATGCTGGTGCTATGCCGCCGTGGCTGGCGCCCGAGCAAGTCGTGGTCTGTTGTATTTCCGAGAATTTCGCCGATTATGCCGCCGAAATCGCTCAACAGCTTAAAAAACAAGGCTTCAGGGCCTCTGCAGATTTGCGTGGTGAAAAAATCACTCGTAAAATCAGAGAGCACAGTATGCAGAAAATTCCGTACATTCTTGTCGTTGGCGAAAAAGAGCGCGACAACGGTACGGTGGCAGTACGCAGTCGCGGCAATGTCGATCTGGGCGTGATGCCCCTTTCCGATTTCGCTCAGCGCCTGCAAGAAGATATCACCTCCCGGCGTCAGGCCGGGCAGGAATAATTGTTAATTATCAAGGAGTTCTAGATATCGCAACCGATAAAAACAATCGCATCAACGGCGAAATTCGTGTCCCCGAGGTGCGACTTATTGGCGTAGACGGTGAGCAGTTAGGCATCGTAAAAGTAGCCGATGCATTGCAATTGGCTGAAGATCACGAAGTAGACCTGGTCGAGATTGCGCCCAACGCCGATCCGCCGGTTTGCCGCCTGATGGACTACGGCAAGTTCAAGTACCAAGAACAAAAACGCCAGGCCGAAGCCAAGGCCAAGCAAAAAGTCATTCAGGTCAAAGAAGTCAAGTTCCGTCCGGGTACCGACGAAGGCGACTACCAGGTCAAGCTGCGTAACTTGCGCCGCTTCATCGAAGATGGCGACAAAGCCAAGGTAACGCTGCGGTTCCGTGGCCGCGAAATGGCGCACCAAGAGCTAGGCATGCGCGTCCTCGAACGCGTTCGCGACGATCTGTCCGAGCTCTGTCAGGTCGAGGCCATGCCTAAACTTGAAGGTCGCCAGATGGTCATGGTGCTGGCGCCTCGCAAGAAGGTACCCCAAAAAGGCGACTCGGCCTCCTGATCTTACCCATTCGCATCCCCATCAGGCCTAGTCTGGTGGGGATTGTTTTCGCAGGTACATCATGCACGTCCTTTTCATTATCGATCCGCTGCCTTCGCTCAAGGCCTACAAAGACTCCTCTGTCGCCATGATGCGCGCGCTTAAAGCGCGGGGGCATGACATCAGTGTTGCCTTGCAAGATGATCTTTTCATAGACGAGGGCGTCGTCATGGCCGACAGCTCGTCAATTACGCTGGTCGACGATGCTGACCTGCATGGTAAAGACTGGTGGAAAGCTAATGGTGTCAAGGTGGCACAGCCGCTGACGCATTTCGATGCGGTGGTCATGCGCAAAGATCCGCCGTTCGATATGGAATATGTCTATTCCACGCACTTGCTTGAGTACGCCGAGAAGCAGGGCGCGAAAGTGTTCAACTCGGGTGCGGCTATTCGTAATCACCCCGAGAAACTCACGATTACCGAGTTCGCGCAATTTACTTCGCCCACCATCGTGACAGGCAACAATGCTCGTTTGCGTGCGTTTCATGCCAAGTACAAAGATGTCATCGTCAAACCCCTCGACGGTATGGGCGGTACAGGTATTTTCAGGCTGCAGCCCGAAGAGCCGAATTTGGGCGCCATTCTTGAGACGCTGACGCTCAACGGCGAGCGCACCATTATGGCGCAGCGTTATATCCCCGATATCGTCAAGGGCGATAAACGTATTCTGATCATCGACGGCAAGCCTGTTCCGTACGCCTTGGCACGCATTCCATTGGCAGGCGAAACCCGCGGCAACCTGGCGGCCGGCGGTCGTGGTGTCGCGCAGCCCCTGTCCGAGCGCGATCGCGCCATCGCCGAGACCATCGGCCCGGTCTTGCGCGCTCGCGGCTTGTTGTTGGTCGGCCTCGACGTCATTGGCGACTACCTGACCGAAGTCAATGTGACCAGTCCAACCTGCTTTGTCGAAATTACCGAGCAAACGGGCTTCGATGTGGCCGATTGTTTTGCGCAGGCGCTTGAAAAAGCGGTTGGAGTCTGAGCCGTGATCCGGATCATTCTGGTCATGCACGAGCCGCTGGGTGCCGCGTTGGTATCTTGCGCTCGCCACGTGCTTGGCCAGGAACCCGAGCTGACACTATTTGACATCAAGCCCACTGACACGCCCGAGAAACGTCTGCCCGACATTCTTGCTGCGGTGTGTGCCGCGCCACCGGCCCAAACCCTCATGCTTGCCGATATTTATGGGGCGACGCCCTACAATACGGCGCGCAAGGCGCTTGATATGGCGCGCTCGCAAGGCTATGACGTCGAGCTGCTGACCGGCGCAAATTTATGCATGGTATTGAAGGCGCTTACTGGGCCGCGTGACGATTTTCGCGCTTTGGTGCGGTCGGTGCGTGCCAGTGCAGAGCGGGGTATTGTGCGGGCAGGTGAGGCACCGTAATATTTAATAAAATAGTGTGCGCCCTGTCGCGTACCGGCTCCGACAACACAAAAATACTATATGCCTTCTATCGATATCGTCATCAGCAACAAACTGGGCTTGCATGCTCGAGCAGCCGCCAAACTTACCCAATTGGCCTCGCGTTTTGGCCAAACTGAAGTGTTTATCGCCCGGGGCGCCCAGCGAGTAAACGCCAAAAGCATTATGGGGGTCATGATGTTGGCGGCCGGTCTGGGGGTAACGGTAACTGTCGACGCCGAAGGCGCCGATGCCGATGCAGCCCTGACCGAAATCAAGGCACTTTTCGACAACAAGTTCGGCGAACCCGAATAATTTTATTTTCCGGGTGCGTATGACCCAATCTGCTCCATTGGTTCCACACCACTACAGTGCCATGCTGTCTCTGCGGGGGCAGGGGGTAGTCAAGGGTTACGCTATTGGCCGTGCTGTTGTCATGGGTGCGGCGGCCCTCGAAGTCGTCCACTACCGTATTCAGCCCGAAGACGTTGCGTCAGAATGTACTCGCCTGAAAGAGGCCGTGATACAGGCGCGCGACGAACTTCAGCACATGGTCGATCACTTACCCGAAGACGCGCCTCGCGAAATGGGGCCCTTGCTTACCGTGCATTGCATGCTGCTCGACGACCCGATGTTGTCTGACCATGCCTGCGAGCTGATCGCCGAGCGACATTACAACGCCGAATGGGCGCTAACCACGCAAGGGCAGTCTTTGGCCGAGCAATTTGCCGCCATGGAAGACGAGTATTTGCGTGAGCGCGGGGCCGATATCCGTCAGGTCATAGAGCGCGTGCTGCGTGTGCTGTCGGGGCGGCCCGTGGTACTACCCAGCTTCGACGAAGGTTTGTCGGAAGAGCTTATTGTCGTGGCCCGCGATATTTCGCCTGCCGACATGCTGCGTTTGCGCGGTGCGCGCTTCGGTGCATTTCTAACAGACCTGGGCGGCCCGACATCTCACACGGCTATCGTAGCCCGCAGCATGAATGTGCCTGCCGTGGTGGGTATGGGCAACGTGCGTTCGCTGGTACGTGACGGCGATTTGCTTATCGTCGATGGTATGAGCGGCAGCGTACTGATCAACCCGCCCGATTTCGTTCTCGAAGAATATCGTCGCCGGCAGGCAGCGTATGCCGACGATCGCGCTGAGCTCGGCTTGTTGCGTGACGCCGATGCCGTCACGCTTGATGGCGTTCGTATCTTGCTTGAAGCCAATATCGAACTGCCGGAAGAGGCCCACGCGGCTGTAGCTGCTGGTGCCGATGGTATTGGCTTGTTTCGCAGCGAGTTTTTGTTCATGGGGCGCAGCAATTTGCCCGATGAGGAAGAGCAGTATGAGGCCTACGCTGCTGTGGTTAAAGCCATGCAGGGCAAGCCTGTCACCATTCGAACGCTCGATATCGGCTCTGACAAAACCCTTGATGGCGAAACGACCGTGGCCACAAACCCGGCGCTTGGCTTGCGGGCCATACGGTATTGCCTGGCCAATCCCGACTTGTTCCACACGCAGCTACGTGCCTTGTTACGCGCGTCGGCGCATGGGCGGGTACGTATTCTGGTGCCGATGATTTCGCACATGCACGAGGTGCATGCGGTCAAACGGGCGCTCGAGACGGCGCGTCGCGAGCTTGATGCCAAGGGTAAGGCCTACGGTAACAGCGTAGAAATTGGTGCCATGGTGGAAATTCCAGCCATTGCCATTGCCATCGAACCTTTTATCGAGCAGCTCGATTTTTTGTCGATTGGCACCAACGACCTGATTCAGTACACGCTGGCTATCGATCGCGCCGACAATGCAGTTGCCGACCTGTATGATCCGATGCATCCGGCTGTGTTGCGTCTTATTGCGCATACCATCAACGCGGCTGATCGTGCCGGCAAGTCGGTGGCGGTGTGCGGCGAAATGGCCGGCGACAGTCGTGTGACTCGCATGTTGCTGGGGTTGGGGCTGAAAGAGTTCTCCATGCATCCCCAGCAATTGCTCGACATCAAAAAAGAAGTGCGTCAGTCTCACACTAACGCACTTCGGGTCAAGGTGGCATCAGCCCTGAATCGGGCCGAGCGCATCGATTTATCGGTACTGGCGGGGTAAATAACACCCCGCCGGCCGTTTCATTTACCTTGAGTAGGCCGATTCACCGTGAGTGCTGATGTCCAAGCCCTCGCGTTCAGCTTCGGCGCTGACACGCAGCCCGCACACTTTGTCGGCAATGAAATAAGCGACGACGGCAACCACACCTGTCCAGACAAAGGTAATCAAAATACCTTCGATCTGTACCCACAGCTGGGGCAAGATGTCAGCGGCGCTTTCAAGGCCGGGGCCGCCCAGCGCCTTGGCATTCAGAATACCGGTCAGGATGGCGCCGACAATCCCGCCCAGGGCATGAATACCGAATACGTCCAGCGAGTCATCGGCACGTAACATACGCTTAAGGCCATTGACACCCCAGACGCATGCGGCACCCGTCACCACACCAATCACCAGCGCTCCCAAGGGACCAACCAGACCGGCGGCGGGGGTAATACCTACCAGACCAGCGACTGCGCCCGATACGGCACCCAGCAAAGATGGCTTGCCTTTGACGGCCCATTCGACGAACAACCAGGCCAGCACTGCACCCGCAGTGGCAACAAGCGTATTGAAGAACGCCAGTGCAGCTATTTCGTTGGCGCCGAGCGCAGAACCAGCGTTAAAGCCAAACCAGCCCACCCACAGCAGGGCGCCGCCAATCATCGTCATGGGCAGGTTGTGCGGGGGCATGGCTTCGCGGCCATAGCCCAGGCGCGGGCCAAGGTAGTAGGCGCCGACGAGTCCAGCGACACCGGCATTGATGTGCACCACCGTGCCCCCGGCAAAATCAAGGGCGCCTTTTTCGAACAGCCAGCCGCCGGGCGACCAGACCATGTGCGCAATGGGCAGATAGGCAAATGTGACCCAGATGAGCGTGAACAGCAGTACTGCCGAAAAGCGCACGCGTTCGGCGAGCCCGCCGACGATCAGCGCGCACGTAATGCCGGCGAAAGTAGCCTGGAATGCGGCAAAGCTTATTTCCGGAATCGAGCCCGACAATGCGAATTCGCCGTTGGACAAATTGGCGATGCCATTGAAAAACACACGTGAGAATCCGCCGAAGAAGGCGTTGCCTTCAGTAAAGGCAATCGAATAGCCATAAACAAACCAGACGACGATCGCGAGCGAGAACGTGGCCAGTACTTGAATGAGCACCGACAGGACGTTTTTGGATCGCACCAGGCCGCCGTAAAACAGGGCCAGGCCCGGGACGACCATCATTAATACAAGCAGGGTAGAGACGCTTACCCAGACGAAATCAGCTGCATTCATGTTTTGTGCTCCTAGATAGCGGCTTCGCCGTCTTCGCCGGTGCGAATACGGATGACTTGTTCAAGTGGCATAACAAATATCTTGCCGTCACCGATTTTTCCTGTGTGTGCTGCGGCACACAGGCTTTCTATAGCGGTTTCAACCTGCGCATCGGACACGGCCAGCTCAATGCGCAACTTGGGCAAGAAATCGACGGTGTATTCAGCGCCCCGGTAGAGCTCGGTATGGCCTTTTTGTCGACCAAAGCCTTTGACTTCGGTCACGGTCATACCCTGAATGCCAACTTCGGCTAGCGCTTCGCGGACTTCATCCAGTTTGAAGGGCTTGATGATTGCGGTGATCAATTTCATGATGTGCTTCCTATGTAGAGGGCGATCGACCGATACAAAGCAATTAGCGTGCCAACTTTTGTGATGCGGGTTGCGCGAGTTGGCATAAAAAAGTCAGAAAGTCACAACGACACGCGGGTAAAACAGTGGGCGTTGGCCGCATTCGCCAGTTCTTCCGCCCAAAACTGGTGCGTCGACGAAGGTGCGCACCAGAGGTGTGCGTTATTGGGTGGGTGTCATGGCGTCGGCGTTATCGCGGTGCATCGCGCCGCACCGTTTCGAGACGGGCTGGGCTGTGGATGTTATGGCGGGGTGGGCGTCACGCTATGCACCTGCAGCATTGACCAAAGCGGTTTCAGGTAGCGTGGTCGGTTATGCCGGGGTAAATTTGTAACAAACCGCGTGCTGACAGGGTGAGATGTGTCGTGATGTACATCACATTAAGCGGCTTGCCGTCCGGAAGCCATTGAGATTCCGGCATATTTTTGTTTTTTCGGAGTCTATTTTTATTATTTTTGTAATTAGGGCTTACACTAGGTGGGTCGACAGTTTTAGCTGTCTCGCTAGAATTGTAACTGTCTCCAATAACCCCTCGAAGGAAACGCATGAAAACTCAACGTAAACAACTCGCTATCGTCGCTTTAGTTGCTTCTATGGGCGTACTTGCCGCTTGCTCGAAAGAAGAAGAGGCGCCCGCGCCTGTAGCCGCGCCCGCCGTTGAGCAGCCCGCGCCCACGTCTGCTGCGCCCGTCACCGAGCCTACACCGGTTGCACCTACGCCTGCGCCAGAATCAACCACCGGCAGCGCGCAGTCAACACAAGACGCTATTGTCGAGAAGGCTGCAGAGGTGCGTGACGAGGCTGCCGCCGCCGCCAATAAAGTGGGCGATGCCATCAAGCAGGGCGCTGCCGACGCCGACAAAGCCATCCAGAACGCGATTGGCAATGGCCAACAAGCGCCCGCCACCGAGCCGGCCACTACGCCCACACAGCCTACGCCGGCCACTAACTAAGTCAACGTTGGTTCTCCAGCAATTTCGGGCGCTTCGGCGCCCGTTTTTTATGTTTTTAATTACACTGGTGTTGTTTATCGATAATCAGGAGTTTTTATGAAAAGCCGTACCGATTGGTTTGAAGACATGCAGAAAAATGTGTCGGAGCTGATCAAGAACAGCCCGGCCGCCGATATCGAACGCAACGTCAAGGCGATGATGACCCAGACGTTTTCACGTCTCGATCTGGTCACGCGCGAAGAGTTCGATGTGCAAGCCGCCGTGCTTGAAAAGGCACTGGCCCGTCTGGCCGCGCTAGAAGCGCGCGTCAAAGCACTGGAAGAGCGTCAAGGTTCTTGATTTCTAGGCGGCTTGATCAGGGGCTTTCCGGCGTGGCCTGAACTGTCCTGTTTGCCGCCATTCTGTAATAGATAGCGATAACCTTTGGGGCTGTTCATTCATCCCAAAGGGGCCTGTTATGTCGCTGGCAGTCGTGGCAACCCGTGCCTTGCGTGGCCTGCAGGCTGTGCCGGTCAGGGTCGAAGTGCATGTCGGTTCGGGGTTGCCGGCTTTTAATCTGGTCGGTTTGCCTGGCACTGGCGTGCGCGAGAGTCGCGATCGTGTGCGGTCTGCCATTGTCAGCAGCGGCTACGCGTTTCCGGCAGGGCGTGTGACGGTCAATCTTGCGCCGGCCGATTTACCCAAGTCGTCTGGCCGGTTCGATTTACCCATCGCCCTGGGCGTTTTGCTGGCCTCCGGCCAAATTGCCGCTACCGGCGCGCGCGGCGGGTCGGCGGCTGTCGATGTGTCGTCGTTGGTTTTTGCTGGTGAACTGTCCCTGACAGGTGCTGTAGTGGCAATAGATGCCGCCTTAGCCATTGCGTTGGGCGTGGCGCAAGATGCCGCGTCGTTGCAGTTGGTGTTGCCACGTCACTCTGCTGCAACGGCTGCCGCCGTGCCGGGTCTGACGGTATTTTCGGCCGGCACGCTGCAAGACGTAGTGGCGCACTTGTCTGGCGAAGTGACCATGCCGGTTGCTCAGGCACACGTGGCTACTGCGCTGGCCCCCGCGCAAGTCTGTCTGTCCGAGGTCAAGGGCCAGGCGATGGCTCGGCGGGTGCTTGAAGTGGCCGCGGCAGGCGCCCATAGTCTTCTAATGTCGGGTCCGCCTGGTGCCGGCAAAAGCATGCTGGCACAAAGGTTGCCGACTTTACTGCCCGATTTATGTACGGCCCAAGCCCTGGAGGTCGTCGCTTTGGCCAGCTTGGGCGGTCAGCCTGCGAGTGTTTGCCTGACGCCGCCATTTCGGGCGCCGCACCATTCCAGTTCGGTGGCGGCGCTGGTTGGGGGTGGCGTTGTTCCAAGGCCAGGCGAAATCAGTCTGGCGCACCATGGTGTCTTGTTTCTCGACGAATTGCCCGAGTTCGACCGGCGCGTTCTCGAGTCGCTGCGCGAACCGCTGGAAACCGGCTCGGTCTGCATTGCGCGGGCGGCGCAGTCGGTCGTGTTTCCGGCAGGTTTTCAGCTGGTGGCGGCCATGAACCCTTGCCCCTGTGGCTGGCTGGGGCACAGTCGCAAGCCGTGTCAGTGCACGCCCGAGCGCATTGATCGGTATCGTGCTCGGCTGTCGGGTCCTTTGCTCGATCGCATAGATCTGCAGGTGATGCTGGGCGCTATTGACAAAGGGTGGTCCGATTTGCCGGCAGGCGAACCGTCGGCCGTGGTCAGGGCGCGCGTAATGATGTGCCGCGAGCGACAGATGGCCAGGCAAGGCTGTACCAACGCAGCGTTGCTGCCGTCGCAGTTACCTGGGGCCGTCCAGGCGACCACCGAAGCGTTGGGCTTGCTCGACCACATTGCGCATCAGCAGTGCTGGTCGGGTAGGGTGGTGCACCGAGTGTTGCGGGTTGCGCGCACGCTGGCCGACCTGGCGGCGTGCGCCGACGTGGGGCGCGACCACATTGCCGAGGCTGCACAATACCGACCGGGTTGGTAGACTTCTTTGCCAAATCATCATATAATCAAGGGCTTTTCGCGGTTTGCCCGCTTAAAAGTTTGCGGTTTAACCGCTGTGCCTCGTTTAACCGTTGTGCAGGGGTTTAACCGCAAAAGCAGCTTGGCCTGGCCCCTGTTAGCCAGGCGGGCTTATTTTTACGTTTTGCAGGTTGTAAAGTGTTGCCTTACTTAGGGGTGGCCACCTGCTGGCGTTAATCACAGGTTTTATATCATGCCAAAAATGAAGACCAAACGGGGCGCAGCCAAGCGTTTCCAGGTCCGCGGTAGCGGGTCGATCAAGCGGGGTCAGGCGTTCAAGCGTCACATCCTCACCAAAAAAACCACCAAGAGCAAGCGTCAGTTGCGCGGTTCTGCAGCGGTTCACAAGTCTGATGTTGCGTCTGTACGCAGCATGATGCCTTACGCTTGATTTAACGGAGATCTAATATGCCACGCGTAAAACGCGGCGTTACCGCCCGCGCCCGTCATAAAAAAGTCCTTAAAGCTGCCAAAGGTTATCGCGGTCGCCGCGGTAATGTATTCCGGATAGCCAAACAGGCGGTCATGCGTGCAGGCCAATACGCCTACCGCGACCGTCGCAACAAAAAGCGTACTTTCCGTGCGCTCTGGATCACTCGTATCAATGCCGCTTGCCGCGAATTGGGCGTTACTTACAGCGTCTTCATTGCCGGTACGAAAAAGGCATCGATCGAACTCGATCGCAAGGTATTGGCCGACATGGCTGTTAACGACAAGGCAGGTTTTGCCGCTGTCGTCGCTCAGGCTCAAGCTGCACTAGCTTCCTGATCGGTATACCGACTGTGTTGTGACAAAAACGGGGCTCGTTCTGGGCTCCGTTTGTATTTGGAAAAGCGATATCCATGACTTCCCCGGTTGATGACCTGATTGTTCAGGCCCAAGAAGCATTTGCGCAGTCCGCTGATGTGACCGCGCTTGAAAACGCCAAAGCCCGCTTTTTAGGTAAGCAGGGCGCGCTGACGGCCATGATGAAAAGCCTGGCCCAGCTCGAGCCCGAGCAGAAACGTGCCGAAGGGGCGCGTATTAATCAGCTAAAGCAACAGGTCGAAAGCCTGCTTGCCGCCCGGCGCGCCGAACTGGCACAAGCCGAGCTCGACAAGCGTCTGGCCGCAGAAACCATCGATGTCTCTTTACCCGGCCGTGGTGCCTCGGTGGGTGGTATACACCCGGTTATTCAAACCTGGCAGCGTGTCGAAGCTATTTTCCGTTCGATTGGTTTCGAAGTGGCCGACGGCCCCGAAATCGAAAACGACTGGACCAACTTCACCGCGCTTAATAACCCCGAAAATCACCCAGCGCGTTCCATGCAAGACACCTTTTATGTCGACATGAACGACGAACAAGGGTTGCCGTTCTTGTTGCGCACGCATACCAGCCCCATGCAGGTGCGTTACGCGCGCATGAACAAGCCGCCTATCAAGGTGATTGCGCCTGGCCGTACGTATCGTGTCGACAGTGACGCTACCCATTCGCCTATGTTTCATCAAGTCGAAGGGTTATGGGTTGCCGAGAACATCTCGTTCGCCGATCTCAAAGGCGTGTACACCAATTTTTTGCGTGCCTTCTTCGAAACCGACGACCTTTGTGTTCGCTTTCGCCCCTCGTTTTTCCCCTTTACCGAACCTTCAGCCGAGATCGACATGATGTTCACGTCCGGCCCCAATCAGGGCCGCTGGCTCGAAATCTCGGGTTCCGGGCAGGTGCATCCGCAGGTTATTCGCAACTTCGGTCTCGACCCCGAGCAATACATCGGCTTTGCTTTCGGTTCTGGTCTTGAGCGTCTGACCATGCTGCGCTATGGCGTAAACGATTTGCGTCAGTTTTACGAAGGTGACCTGCGCTTCCTGCGTCAGTTCAATCGCTAACCCGAATACGGATCAGGTTTTTTATCATGCTATTCCCAGAATCTTGGCTGCGTTCGTTCACCGACCCTGACCTGACGACCGACGCACTGTCGCACCAACTGACCATGGCCGGCCTCGAGGTCGAAGAGACTCAGCCGGTAGCGCCGCCGTTCAGCGGTATTGTGGTTGCCCATATCACCGATATTGCACCTCATCCCGACGCCGACAAGTTGCGCGTGTGCCAGGTCGACGATGGTTCGGGCACGCCGTTGCAAATTGTGTGCGGCGCCCCTAACGCAGCCGCCGGCCTCAAGGTACCGCTGGCCCGCATTGGCGCCGTCTTGCCTGGCGGCATGAAAATCGGCAAGGCCAAAATGCGCGGCGTCGAGTCGTTCGGCATGTTGTGTTCGGCACGCGAACTGGGTCTGTCGCAAGATCATGCGGGCTTGCTCGAACTGGCGGCTGATGCGCAGCCGGGTCAGTCGCTGCGCGACTTGCTCGACCTCGACGATACATTGTTCACGCTTAAGCTGACGCCTAACCGTGCCGACTGCTTGTCTATTTTGGGCGTGGCGCGCGAAGTGGCGGCACTTACCGGCGCCCCGTTGCGTCGTCCGCAGGTAACACCTGTTCCCGTTACGCTGGCCGATCGCTTGCCGGTCGATGTTCAGGCCGCCGACTTGTGTGGTCGCTTTGCCGGTCGCGTTATTCGCGGTGTCAACGCGCGCGCCCAAACGCCGGCCTGGATGAAGTCTCGTCTCGAACGTGCGGGTCAGCGTTCTATTTCGGCATTGGTCGACATTTCGAACTACATCATGCTTGAACTGGGGCGCCCAACCCACGTGTTCGATCTTAAAACCATCAGTCAGGGGCTGACCGTACGTTGGGCACGCGAGGGTGAAACCCTTAAGTTGCTGAACGAGCAAACTGTTAGCCTACAACCGGACGTGGGTGTGATTGCCAGTGGCGACCAGCTTGAAAGTCTGGCCGGGATTATGGGCGGTGATGCCAGCGCCGTAACGCTCGACACCACCGACATTTATCTGGAAGGCGCTTTCTGGTGGCCCGAGGCCATCATGGGCCGCGCCCGCCGGTTCAAGTTCAGTTCCGAAGCCAGCCATCGTTTCGAGCGTGGCGTCGACTTTGCCAATATTCCTGAAGATCTCGAGGTCATGACACGCATGATCGTCGATATTTGCGGCGGTGAGGTTGGCCCGCTCGACGATCAGATTCTGAACCTGCCTTCGCGCAACCCCGTCGAGTTGCGTCTCGATCGCTGCCGGCGCGTGCTGGGCATCGACGTGTCCCAATCGCAAGTTGAAGATATTTTCTCGCGACTGAACTTGCCTTTCGAAGTCAGCGGTAATGTATTCCGTGTGTCGCCACCGTCCTATCGTTTCGATCTCTCCATTGAAGAAGATCTGATCGAAGAAGTTGCGCGTGTCTACGGTTTCGAGCAAATTCCAGATGTTGCCCCGATGGCGCCTGCCGTCATGACGGCCGCCCCCGAGGCCCGCCACGGCCCGCATTTGTTGCGCGAGCGTATTGCGGCGCGCGACTACCAGGAAGTCATCAACTTTTCATTTGTTGAAGAGACGTGGGAACACAACTACGCGGGTAATACCGATCCTATTCGATTGCTGAATCCGATCGCCAGTCAGTTGGCCGTGATGCGCTCCAGTCTGATCGGGGGCTTGTTGGCCAATATCCGCCATAACGCCAATCGTAAGCAGTCGCGCGTCCGAGTGTTCGAGCTGGGCCGGGTTTTTGCGCGCGACGCCGCCGTGTCCGACGGCGACCTCACCGTCAAGGGTGTGAACCAGCCGCAGCGTCTGGCAGTCGCTGCTTGGGGCCCGGCCGCGCCCGAGCAGTGGGGCGTGCCGGTTCGGCAGGTCGATTTCTACGACGTAAAAAGCGATCTCGAAGCTTTGCTGGGCACTCGTGCCGCGACGCTGGTTTGCGAGGCCGCCGAACACCCCGCGCTTCACCCTGGTCGGGCAGCCCGGTTGGTACTCGACGGCAAGCCCATCGGCTGGTTGGGTGAGGTGCATCCTCGCTGGGTTCAACAGCTCGAACTGGCGCACGCGCCTGTAGTCTTTGAGGTCGATGTCGAGGCCATTTCAGTAAGTCCCATGCCCGCGCCGACTGAGCTGTCGCGTCAGCCTATCGTCATTCGCGATCTGGCCGTTTGGATTGGGGCCGGCGTGGCTTACGGCGACTTGTTGCACACCTTGCGTCAAGCTATTTCGGCCGATCCAAAACTGGCTATTGTCAAAGACATTCGCCTGTTTGACGTCTGGCGTGATAAAAACGCAGTACAGGCCGGGCAGTCGCCCGAAACCAGTCTGGCTTTGCGTTTCTGGTTGCAAGATGCCGATGTCACGCTCGACGACGCACAGGTCGAGGCATGTATGGCCACGTTGCTCGACGCATTGGTCAAGGTTCACGGCGTTCGTCAACGCGCTTAATTAGGGGTACCCATATGGTCCAGGAAACACGTACGCTGACCAAAGCAGAACTTGCCGAACTTCTGTTCGACCGCGTAGGGTTGAACAAGCGCGAAGCCAAAGATCTAGTCGATACTTTTTTTGAAGAAATCCGCGATGCGCTGGCGCGCGGCGTCGAGGTCAAATTGTCGGGCTTTGGTAATTTCCAGGTGCGCGACAAGCCGCCGCGCCCGGGGCGCAACCCGAAAACCGGCGAGGTGATTCCGATCGAGGCCCGGCGCGTGGTGACGTTTCATGCCAGCCAGAAGCTTAAAAGCGCCGTCGAGCAGGCCGTACCGGTGCCGGCCGACGTCTCGTCCAATTGAATTTGAGTTCTGTCCTGCGTTTGTTATTATCGAACGCCTGAATTGAGTTTACCTTTCCCAATAGGTCAGACCCTCGCCCATGACTACGAACGAACCGTCCGTCATTTTGCCGCCGATCCCCGCCAAGCGTTACTTCACGATTGGTGAGGTCAGCGACCTGTGTTGCGTCAAACCCCATGTTTTGCGTTACTGGGAGCAAGAGTTCACACAACTCAAGCCGGTCAAGCGACGCGGTAACCGTCGCTATTACCAGCACCACGAAGTTTTGCTCATTCGTCGCATTCGCGACTTGCTCTACGAGCAAGGTTTCACCATTAGCGGTGCGCGCAATCGTTTGGGTGACGCCCGCGACGTACCCCACGACCAAGATGCGGCCGTCCGGCTGACAGGTGCCGAGTTTCAGGCGCTGCGGTCCGAGCTTTCCGATATCCGCGACGCCCTGGCCGAGGCGCTCGACGGCACCAGCCGATAATGCGCTTGCAGGCGCTGCACGCACTTTGTCTAGACGACCCAACGCAAAAAGTTGCTGCAGTACAAACCCTTCAGGCGGCGCTTGCCCAAGGCATCGATACCCAGGTTCAACTGGCGGCCACGGCCGCTATTCCGGGGCGGCCGGCCAAGCCCGAGCTGGTCGGTCCATTCAAGGTTAAACAGCGTTCGCCGCACAGCCCGCAAGGCTTGGCAGCGCTTATTCACGCCCTGGCCCATATCGAATTCAACGCTATCAATCTGGCGCTAGACATCATCTGGCGATTTGCCGGGATGCCGGTTGCGTTCTATGTGGATTGGTTAAGGGTCGCGCGCGAAGAGGCCTACCACTTTGGGTTGTTGAGTGCCCACTTGCAGTCGATGGGGTACGCCTATGGCGACTTTCCGGCCCATGACGGGTTGTGGGATATGGCCGAACGAACGTCGGCCGATTTGCTGGGGCGTCTGGCTCTGGTTCCCCGCACCCTAGAGGCGCGAGGGCTGGACGCGTCGCCGCCAGTACGCGCCAAGTTGCAGGCTGCCGGTGACGCTACCGGGGCCGGCATCATCGACATTATTTTGCGCGACGAAATTACCCACGTAGCCATTGGCAACCAGTGGTACCGCTATTTGTGCGACCAGCGCGGGTTAGACCCCGTGGCGCATTACGCTGTTTTGGCTAAACAGTATCGTGCGCCCCGGCTTAAAGGGCCATTTAATCTGGACGCACGTCGTGCTGCCGGGTTCACCCAGGCTGAGCTTGAGGCGCTGCAGGCGCAAGATCAGGCCCCGGCAACGTCGTAATAACCGCCTGACCAATAAACAAAACGGTACCGTCGGGCTGGGCGTTGCTGCTTCGGCTGGTGTCTTCCAGCGTAATTTCAAACAATTGATTGTTGGTCAGCATTGTGTTTGCCGGCAGGGTAACGTTATTTTTGGTGCCGTCATTCAACCACCCTAAAAACGTCGCTTCGGCTTGTGCCGGGGCGCGTGTCCAGAGTGCCAGGCCTTTACCTGCCTCGTTGTCGCTGCTGATCAGAGACTCAAGTTTGAGTGTATGGCTAGCCGGACGGGTGACTACCCAGCCAGGGGTCGAGGTGCTGCCGGGGGGTTGGAGTATGGCGATGAACAGCGTTTCGGGTTGGGGTGGGGCAGCAGGTACAGTGGGTTCGGGTGTGGATGCCGTCATGAAGATGCCGGTGCTGGCCGAAACGTAACCCAGCGCCGCGCCAATCAGTAAGGTTGCAAGCAAAATAGCGGGTTTGCTACGAGGCTTATTGCGTGCGCTTCGCTGAATGCCTGCACCTGGTCCGGTCGTTTTAAGCGTACCGGCTACCGCGTTAGACGCTGCGGCAGATGACGCTGCCGAAGCATTTGCCGGCGCATGCGAGGTATTGGCGTCAGAAGACAAGTTTGGTGTTTGCGCTGGGGCATTGCCCCGGCTGGACGCGGGCGCTGTGTTTGCTGACGTGATGGTGTGGCTTGCGCCTTTGGGCGAGGCCGTCGTGGCAAAGGCGCCTGTTTTAGCGGCCGATGCGCCCGGTGTACTGGCGGCAGATGCAGTGGCTGCGGAGGCTGCCGGTGCCGGTGTTTCGGGGCGGGCCAAAGGTTGTATGTCGGGGTCAATACGGGGCAGGCCAAGTGTTTTTTGAACACGCCCATAGATGACCGGATCCGGGATGACCGGCGTCAACCGATCGGCCAGCGCCAGCAAGACAGTTTCCCAATGCAGCGCCTGCTGCACGGCGTCGTCATTTTTACTGATAAGCTCCCGGGCGTTTTGTTCTTCGTGATCTTGCAAAGTGCCCAGGGTGTATTGCGCAATGGCAAGACGCTGGGCCTGGGGAAGGGGCCCCCCATAGGCCGTCTTTTTTTCCAGATACTGCAAGGCCTGATTCAGGAGCTGCCTGATTTCATGCTCGGGCTGTTCGAGCACGCGCGTTATTTGTGCGGTGTGCAGTCCTTTGTAGTAGGCCAGGCCCAGAGCATCTGCGGCTAGGGGTTCGACGCGTTCAAGCCCGTCGTGCAAGTCTTCGTGCATCAGTCGGGTGTTGTCGTCGAGCCAGGTATGCAACTGATTGATGCGTGCCGTGTCGATCGGTACTGGGTTGTGCCGTAGTTCACGCATCAGGCGGTAACGCAAGATGCTGTATATCCAGGCGCGCGCGCTGCCTGCCGACGGGTCGAACTGGTCGGCATGTTTCCAGACCATGACGCAAACATCGTGAAGGGCTTGTTGCGCTTTGCCGTGGTCTTCAAGCACCTGATCGGCAAGCGCCAGCATGACGGCTGCTTCCTGCTGGTACAACGAAGACAATGCCTGGGCATTACCCTGCCCGCACTGTATCAGCGTGTGGTTGTAATTGAAGTGGCTGACCGCCATGAGACCTCTGTTTGTTTCGGGTTCAAGAATGTGCAGTTGATAATTGTATGCGGGCTTGGCATAAAAAATGAGCCTGCGGCATGCGTTCTGTACAAACAGGCAAGGACTTTCGCCCCGGCGTAAAATGGGGCCCCGTCTATCAGGCGTCTTTATACGCCGTACTCCATGCCATGAGATTTTCTGCCCGAGGCCCGGCGCCTGCCGACCGTAACGACATCCAGACCCTCAAGTCGCTGCTGCCCTATGTATGGCAGTTTAAATGGCGGGTGTTGCTGGCCATGGGTTGCCTGGTGGCCGCCAAGGTGGCCAGCGTTACGTTGCCGCTCTACCTGAAAGATCTGGTTGATCAGCTCAGCGTGCCGCAAACGCTTATGGTGCTGCCGGTCGCGGCATTGCTGGGGTATGGGTTTGCCCGGTTGGCCACCAGTGTGTTTGGCGAACTGCGCGATGCACTGTTTGCGCGGGTAACCCAAGGCTCGATCCGCACCATTGCGACCCGGCTTTATCAGCATCTGTTTACCTTGTCGATGCGATTTCATTTGCAACGCCAAACAGGCGGGCTGAGTCGAGATATCGAGCGTGGTACCAAAGGCATTGGTTTCTTACTCAATTTCACGGTCTTCAATATTTTGCCGACCTTGCTTGAAATCGGCATGGTGGCGATCATTTTGTTCTGGCGTTATGACTTCTGGTTTGCCGTCATTACCCTGGGCACCATCGCGGCCTACATCATCTTTACGCTGGTGGTCACCGAGAAGCGTATGGTGTATCGGCGCAGCATGAACGATCTGGACAGCAAGGCCAACAGTAAGGCTATCGATGCGCTCATCAACTATGAAACTGTTAAGTACTTTGGCAACGAGCGCTACGAGCTTAATCGCTACGACAGCAATCTGGGCAAGTGGGTTGATTCGGCCGTAAAGAATCAGGTGTCGCTCAATTTCCTGAACATGGGGCAGGGCGTCATCATCACGGTGGGCATTACCCTGTTACTGTGGTTGTCGGCCAAGGGCGTGGTGGCGCAAACCATGACAGTAGGCGATGTGGTTCTGGTGTCGGCGTATTTAACCCAGCTTTATGCACCGCTTAATTTTCTGGGCTTTGTCTATCGTGAAATCAAGCATGCTCTGGCCGATATGGAGCGCATGTTTGGTCTGATGGCGCAAGATCGCGAAGTGGCCGACGCGCCCGATGCCAGGCCCCTGAGTACGCGTCAGGCCGAAATTCGTTTCGAGAACGTGGATTTTTCGTACGAATCGAACCGGCAAATTTTGTTTGGGGTCTCGTTTACTATTCCAGCGGGCAAAACATTAGCGGTTGTGGGCGCCTCGGGCGCAGGTAAGTCAACGCTGTCCCGATTGCTTTTCAGGTTTTATGACGTAACCGGCGGCGTTATTAAGGTCAATGGCACCGATATCCGCCAACTGACGCAAGACAGCCTGCGCCAGCATATCGGTATCGTGCCGCAAGATACCGTGCTGTTCAATGACACCATTGGCTACAACATTGCTTACGGCAACCCCAATGCCACGCAGGAACAAATTGTGCAGGCTGCCAAGGCCGCCCGCATACACGATTTTGTTTCGCGATTGCCCGATGGTTACGACACCCAGGTGGGTGAGCGCGGCCTGAAGTTGTCGGGCGGCGAAAAGCAGCGGGTGGCGATTGCACGTACGCTGCTTAAAAACCCGCCAATTCTTATTCTCGACGAAGCCACCAGTGCGCTCGACACCCAGACCGAAAAGGCCATTCAGGACGAACTAGGCGAAATTTCGCGTGATCGCACCACGCTGATTATTGCTCATCGCTTGTCGACAGTTGCCGACGCCGATGAAATACTGGTGATGGATCATGGTCGGGTAATTGAGCAGGGAACACACCGACAACTATTGGCGCAGAACGGGCGTTATGCGCAAATGTGGGCGCTGCAGCAGGCTGAAAGCCCGGAGGCCCCCATTTGATTGTTGTCATCGGTTACAGTTGACCGACCCGGGGTCGGCATCGCCCCCCATGCAGGCCCAGCCCAGCTTTGCGCCACGCGACACAGCGGCATACACCGCCGCGTTGCGATTGTGGACATCAAGCCGCTGATACAGGGTTTCGGTGTGCGCTTTGGCCGTGGCCACCGAAATATTCAGGCACCGCCCAACGGTTTTCATGGGGTACCCACGGGCTAGCAAAACGAGCACTTCGTATTGGCGGGGCGTCAGACCCAACATTTCGTGTTCGGCCATTTCTTTTTTGGGTGGTGCTTTGGGTGGTGGTGAGGTTTCGGCCACCGGCGGCCAGCGTGGCGGCGTATATGGGCGCATCAGGTCGTCGGTTGTCGCGGCGCTGGCAGGCAGGGTATTGGATACGGCTGCCGGCGTGGTTGCCTGCGACGCGATAGGGGGGGCAGATATCGGCGGAAAGCATTTCCCGCCCGCCAATACCAGGCGAACTGCCGCCAGAAGCATTTCGGGCGCACAGCTGATGCATAAATAACCGGCCAGACGCCCCGAGAGGGCGGCCAATTGGGCCGGCATAACTTTCTCTTCGCCCATGGCAATGATGGAGACCGGTTTGAACGCGGCCTCGACGGCGGCCACCTGACGCGCGATTTCGTCGGGGTTATACAGTGACAGCAAGACCAGATCGGTGGCCCACTGGGTTTGCGGCTGTGCCGAAACCAACGGATAGTCTTGGCTTTGCAGTGTAACGTCAGGGCCCAGGTCGGCCAGAAGTTGTACCAGGCCAAGCCGGAGTAACGCATGGGGCTCGATGATCATGATGTTTGCCATTTCTACATCCTTCGAATGATGTCGGCAGCTTGTCTATGGCACCCGGGGTATGCAACGTATTGCAATAGTAATAACGGTTGCCGACAGGGTCAATAAAGATTCCGTTTAAATATTTCTTTCAATTTTCTGATTTAAATAGTTTTTTTATGTTTCGGGCGTAAAGCCGGGGCAGGGCAATTGAAACTTTCGCTCGGTGTTGTCGGCCGATCGCAAAGTCAGGGTCACCTCACACGTATCTTGAGCACTGCGTGTCAGCGCGAGCGTCCCTAGGGCAGTGGCCTGGTCGGCCGTCAGGTGAATAGTTCCGCCTTGGCGTAAGCGGCTATTGCCTTGCGCAGCGCTGCGGTGGGCCTCGACGACATATTTCAGTGTCGTTTCTGTCGAGCTCTTTACGTACGGCACAATAATCTGGGGTTGCGTGCGTTGAGCCGTCTCTAACCACACTTGAATGTCCGCGTCGATGTTCACAGTTGTCTCCTCAACCCGTCATGCCAGAACGCATCGGCGATGCCCTTTGGGTTGTTTATGGCCGGTTTGCGGCAGGCATGCCGGGCGTGCCTGCCGCGTAACCGTCGTTTAGTGTTGTACGACGTTGGCTTTGTTGAAGTTGCCTACTTGTGTCACAGAAGCGTTTTGGCCGGAATTACGCTGGGTGACGGTAGCCACGTTGTAGCTGCCTTGCTGCAGTACGGTGGCGTTCAGGCCTTTGCCGTACTGGTCAACCGAGGCCTTGTTGTGGCCGCCGGATTGCGTAATGATGGCACTGTCGGGGTCGCCGCCTGTGCCGCGCTGAAGGATGACAGCTTCATTTTTGTGGCCGCTCTGATTGATGGTGCCGGTTACGTTATGGCCGGTTTGGCCAATATAGGCGTCATGGCCCCAGCCGCTTAACTGGTTG
Source organism: Pusillimonas sp. T2 (assembly GCF_002236805.1). Lineage (GTDB taxonomy): Bacteria > Pseudomonadota > Gammaproteobacteria > Burkholderiales > Burkholderiaceae_B > Neopusillimonas. The sequence goes on from NZ_NIQA01000009.1 coordinate 100,216, forward strand.
ACCGCAGCCACCTGGTTCGTGCCGTCAACGGTAACCGGATGACCGGGCCAGCAGCCGAACCAGTTGCACCCACCACCAACCGTCGACGTGGTGCCACCTTGTTCAATGACGACATCGCTGAAGCTGGCAGCCTGATAAACGGTGGCACTCGAGCCGGTGACGTCACGTTGGCTGATGTAGTTGTCATTGTTGTTGCCCCAGTTGGTGTTGATGGTCGCCGTTGTGGCCATCGTATCCTGTTGCACCACGACGTTGTCGTTCATGTTGCCGTAGGTGTTCACCGTGGCGGTGGCATTGATATTGCCGTACTGCTCGATCGACGAATCGTTGCCCCAGCCGTTCTGGTAAATGGTGGCGTTGTTGGCCGCCATGGCGCCTGAAGCGGCGCCAAAGGCCAGTGTGACGCCCAATGCGACTGCAGTAAGTTTGATACTCATTTTGCTTCTCCTCGTTGATGAAGGCCAACACTGCTTCTCTCGCGTACCTGGCGGCCTTCAGAACCCGGTACCCGTCCCTTCTGTTTATTCGTATCGCGATAATCGTTTAGTGCGCGCTATGGGTTCGACGTGTCGGTATTGACGATGGTGCCGGCGTCAGCGCCCATGCCTACGCCTCCCGGACCCATGTCGGCAGCAACCGCCGCATAATTGGTTTCTTCCTGCAGGTAGCTCTGGATGACCGGCTGATTCCAGTCGGCCTCATTGCGCAGTGCCCACTGGCCGTCTTTCAGCCCACGAACCGTGAGGTAGATCACCGCCGCCTCAATGGCTTCTTTCACCGCCAACTGGGCAGGTTCGTTACGCGTGATCCCGCCTTCAATTTCAAGCAGGTCTTTGAAATTCACAAACTTGAAGACACTGGGCCTGATTTCGTACGAGAAAATGGTTTTTGTCGTGGACACGGTTTGCAGGATTTGCCCGGTACGGATGTCGACACTGCGCAGACCGATGGTGACCTGGTCGACGCGGTACAGCGTCGAAGCGCCAACTCCCAGGAATCGCGCACCAAGGCCACCGGTCCGGACATTGCTTTCGTAAGAAATGATCCCGCCATCGATCAGAATGGAAGCCGGCACCAACGGGGGGATATAAATCTGCGGCGTATTCTTGTCTTGTGAGCCATCCAGCGCCCGCACAATACGGCGTTCGGTCAGCAGTTCTTGCAGGCTTTCGCGCTCAACCGGGGTAAACCAGCCCGAATCTTTCAGCGCCTTGATCAGCATCGACGCGGCGCCTTGCGTGACCGAGGTCGAAAACGAGCTGTCGGGCGCCGGCTTGTACTGCCCGGTCTGGTCGCGAAAGCCATAGACGGCCACCACAATCTTGCCTTTAGGCGGCGGCAGTTTCAGCAAGTCGTGCGTCGAAGGCGTAGCCGGCGTCAGTTGTGCCTGATTGGCGACTTCGGCGGGTTTTTGCAGCGGAGCGCAGGCCGCCAGCGCAGCACAGACGGCCAGCACGGGCCCCAGTTTGGCCAAGCGGTTGCTATACGATTTTGTGGCCACAGGCGCCACGGATGTCAGGGCGGTGTTCATTGGCTGACCTCGAAAGTTGTCACTGCGCCGGTGGCTTTGTCCATTGTGGTGATCGTCAGGATGCCGCCACCGCTGTCGGCAATCGTGATCGTGAAGTTGCCGGTTTCGACCGTACCGGGTACAAGCTTGCCGGTGACGGGGTCAAACAGGTTCGACGTTGCGGCCGAGGTCAGGCGCGACAGTACCGCGCGCTCAAGACTTTCCTGAAAAGCTTGCAATGGCGTTTGCTGTGTGCTTTCTATGCCGCTGGTGTCATCCAGGGCAGGGTCTTTGTGTTTGTTGGTGGCCAGGGCCGAGTTCAGCATCCACGAACCATTCAGCGGGTTGCCCCCAAAAGATGGGTTGATGGGGTAATAGATCAGTTCGCTGGCTTTAAGTGGCGGCGACATTCCGATTGCGGCGATCAGGGCCGCAATAGCGACACGCTGAATTCCTGGCTTGCTGGACATGATGGTCTCCTTGATTACAGTTCTTCTTCGCCCAGATCAGGGCTTTTGAACAACGCACGCCGCACTTCGTTTTCCATGATGTTCTGGTAAACAAGGTCAGCAGCCTGCTCGCTGGCTTCGCGCGCGGCCTGACGAGCCGGCGATAAAAAAGTGTGGAACATTCGGGTACGGCGGAATTCGATCCAGATCTCGCTGCCCCAACGGGCCGATGGGCGCTCGAATATGGTGATGGTGTATTTGTTGTCGCCATCCAGATGACGCCAAGCAGTCACAAAATAGTTGTAGAAGTCTTTGCCCAGCACGGTGATGGTGCGGTTGATGACAATTCCGGTCAGCGGGTCTTCCAGGCGCTTGCGGCTTTCCCGGTCTGCATCCAGGCTCCCATTAAGCTTTCCGTTCAGCGTGCCATTGCCATTGCCGTTGCCATTGCCGTTTGTTGCACCGTTCGATGTACCTGAGCGTGCGGGCTTATCGATTTTTGATGTCGTACCCACGGGTCGGCTGGCGCTCTCGGTAGTTTTCAGAGGCGCCGCGGCGGCTACCTGGGCAACGGTTGCATACAGGGCGCATACCACTGCGGTCAGCATTCTGGCCGGCAGTGTTTTGCGATCTGAAACACGGTTACTCATGGCAGCGCCTCCGGGCGTTTCTGAAACATGCTTTACACAATCGTGAACATCACTACGTTTTGCTAACACCTTGAAAACCATGATAGAGACGGGGACAGTCACAAACATGAGATAAAAGTCTTAGGCCGGAAAGGTTTTTGAACGTAGGCTTTGGCGTGTCGTATTCGGCTGCAAGGGGGAAGGGTTTCCCCCGTATGGCTAGGCTATAAGGCGCAAATGGCCAGCATGCTTTGCGCGTCCGTCGTCATCGGTTTCCAGCCTGACGATGGTGCCTTCTTCGGTGTGGTAAATCACCGTACGACGGCTTTCGTGAACACTTTCCAGGTCTTCTGGCGCAATCAGGAAATGATCAGCAACAACCCGGTCGTCAACGAGCGGGTGATAGGCTGCAGCCTCCGCCGTCAGGCCACGTTGATATAGCCATTTGTTGTAGAGCGACCAGGCCGTCAGCCCGAGGCTGCTGCAAACCAGGGTTGCCGAAAAAAGGCTGACGGCGTTCATATCCAGCGCGAGCGTCTGTACTGAGGCATAGGCAATAGAGTCTGGCGCGAGCAGGTAGGCAAAGCCCGTCCAGCCCAGTGCGGTTGTGCCTCGGTCCATAATTTTGTGGATACGGGAACAGGGGGTATGAATCAGTGTGGTCATGTGAGCTCCTTGATCCCGCGGTCAGGGCTAGTCCAGCGGGCACGTCGGCGTCGCAGGCGAAGCATGACTTTAGGAAAGCTGTACAACGTGGTGGTGAAACTGATAAGCCAGTACAAGAACGGGTACCAGACGATCCAGTACAAAGATTTCGTCAGCCCGGGCTCATAGCGGTGGTCAATCAAGATGCTGATCGTGAACTGCAGCAGGCATACTGCGGCCAGCGCCAGGCCGGTGTATGTGGGCGGCAAAAATGCTGCAACCTGGGCCGGTTCGGGCAGCTCGGCCAGTGAACCGAGTACCCACAGCAAGATAGAAATTGCCAAAGCAAAGGCCCACAGCACCGACAAGGCGTAATCGATCATCAACAGCCACATGCGACGCTGATCCCACGCGACGATGGCGGTCAGGTTTTTCAAGAAGACCTCGGCACCGCCCTGGGCCCAACGCGACCGCTGCTTCCAGAGCCCCCGCAGCGTTTCTGGCATCAAGATCCAGCACAAGGCTCGCGGCTCATAGAACACCTGCCACTGCTTCATCTGCAGTTTCCAGGTGATATCGATGTCCTCGGTGATCATGTCCAGGCTCCAGTAACCGACCTCGTCCAGGGCGCTGCGCCGGAAGGCAGCCACGACGCCGGACACGCTGAAGATGCGTCCGTATACGCGTTGGGTGCGTTTGATCAGGCCGATAATGGAAGAAAATTCGCCTACCTGGATTTGTCCGATCAGGGTTGAGCGGGTACGAATACGCGGGTTGCCGGTGACCGCACCCACGCGTGGGTTGTCGACCAGCGGGGCGACCAGATAACGGCATGCTTCGGGCGTCAGCATGGCATCGCCATCAATACACACCAGGTATTCGCTGTTGGCCGCCATGGCACCCATGCGCAACGCCATGGCTTTACCCTGGTTGTGCGCCAGATGCAGTACGCGCAGGTTCGGGTGTTGTTCAGCCAGCGCATCGCATACCGCGCCGGTGTCATCGCTCGATCCATCATTGATGACGATGACCTCCAGGTTGTCGTAGTCTTGCGCCAGCGCAGCCAGGATCGTGTCATTGGCGTTTCGACCCTCGTTGTAACAAGGGATCAAAATGCTGATCCGTGGATGACCCGCGAGATTTGGCGGGGGCTGGTTAGGGCCCCAGGGCCAGTGACGTTCCCAGCGCCACCAGAAATACACGCCGCCACTCATCCACAGTGCCGACATCACCAGCGGGTAATAAAAAACGTAGTTCAGCAACAGTGTGCTGGTCCAGCCCAGGGCTACACTAACGGGGGCGCCCACAACCATGGCCAGGGCAAGCAGGGCAATGAGTCTGTCTATCATTTGAAGGGATACCAAGCGTTGGACAAGACCGGCCGGATCACGCTAAGGCGCGGTGTGTCGGGGTTGTGGTCGTCGGTGCGATAGGTGTAGCTGCGTACGCCCCGTGTTTGAAGGTGCTTCATCTGGCCGGCCAGAAGGGTGTCGTCGGTGCCGGCAGATAAGGTAATGGCTGCGCGAGAAGGCGCAGCGCTGCGCTGGACGGCATCGGCCAGCACATTAAGTTGAAGGGTGTCGGTTTGGCGGCTTGGCGCCAGTAGCACCCAGTCGGCCGATGCCAGCGCCAGGTCGAGGCGGCGCTGCATGTGCTCGGCGGTTGCGCCGTCATCCACTTTCAGTACGCGGGCAACACGGGTGTCCTGGCCCCGGATGGCTTTGACGCGCTGGATGATGTCGTGATCGCGCAATGCCTGATCTGCCGTCGGGTTCGAAGCGCTGTCATCCAGCGCCAGGCCGGCAAAAATAGCGTACCGGGCCAGGTCTTCGTATAGCGCCGTGTTGGTCGGTTGCGGCAAATACGCGTACACATCCACAAACGCACGACTTCTTAATTGCCACGCTACCCGATTGAACAAATCAGCGCGTACAGGTCGTTGGCTATTAGGAAAGTAGACTGCCGGCTGGGTGTTGTCCGGCGTTGCTGCGTCGGCGGCCTCGAGGAATACCGTCGTAATCTGCAGATCGGCAATGCGCTGCACCAGTGCGCCCAGGTTCTCATCGGTCTTGGCTGGATCAGGGTCGTAGAGGTCTGCCAGGCGTACGTGCACGCCGCGCATGACTTCGGGGCGCTCTTGGGCCACGACCGCGTTGGCAAAGCCGGTCAGTGCCGGGTCGTTTGATACCAATAAACGCGGGGCGCGGTCCATTTGCTGCATCGATGCCAGACCGTCGTCCAGGGTTAGCAGTAGCCGATAGCCTTCAGACTGAATAATGCTTGCGGCCATGCCGCTCGTGGTGCCATACGGCCATACCCACACCCGGGGCGCTTTACCGGTCGCCTGAGTGATCTTTTGGCTTATTGCCCGAACATCATCCCTGATCCGTACACTGAATTCGGCGTCGTTTTCGTATCGGCCGGTTGCAGGATCGTACCGGCGCGCAGCGGCGGCCGGTTGCTGATTGCCCTGCGGGTTGGCCGTAATACCGTAGTGAAGGTTGTTGGTGTGGGCGGCTACTTCAACCAGGCCCGATGCGGCCATTTCAGTAATCTGCCCCCAAGTTAAAAACTTTTCGCGGGGTACTGGCTTCCCGCCAAAGCTGACGGTGCCGCCATTGTCTGGCGGATCGACCCATACACCTACCGGGGCCAATACAGCCGGCCAGTCATAGGCTCGCAACAATGGGTATACGCGTTCGTAGAAGCTGCGGTAGCCGTCGTCGAAGCTCAGCAGTACGGCGCGTGACGGCAATGCGGGGCCACCGTCCGCTGCCGCGAAAATCTGGTCAACGCTGACGGGTTGATAGCCGTTCGCGTGCAGCCAGGCAAATTGCTCTTGAAGATGCGTCGTGCCGACGCTGACAAAGGTCTGGTCGGGGTTTTCGTCTTCGACATCGTGGTAGGCCAGCGCCAGGTAGTGGTTTGTGGGCCAGGCCAGGGTGGCCGGCGACGCCTGTCTTTGCGCCGGCGGCACAAATGGCACGCCTCGATCGATACTGCTGCAAGCCGCCAAGAGCAGCGAAAAAAGCAGTAGGGCGGCAAAACGCAATACATGGGCAACCCGGCTTGCGCCGTAAGCGTGTCGGGTGTTGCCGCCAAACGGCGTCAAGACGTGGGCGTGAGGCATGAAGGGCTCCTAGAAGCGCAGATTGAGTTCAAGCTGAAAGCGCAGTTCGCGCTCTTGCTTGCCGTCATAAGGGCGCCTGACACCTAGCACGTTGGCTTGAATGTCGACGTTTTTGCCGGTTTGGTAGCGCACGCCATAGCCCACGGCCATCACACTGCCGGCGCTGTAGTCGCGCTGCTTGTACAGGCCTGCCCTTAACTGAAGGCTGTGCGTGACGACGGTGTCATAGCGTTGGTACAGGGTTTGTGTCAGCACCAGGCCGGGCAATACCTCCAGGTCTTGACGGGGGCTGAAATAGGGGACGTCGGTGCGGCTGTTGCGCGAGGCGCTGACATCCAGTTCCAGGTGGGCGGTGAATTCAGCGCTGCTGTATAGCCGCTCACGGCCTGACAGCCGGGCTTCAAACCGCTGATTGCCGTCACTGAATCGTGTAGGCGCAAAGGCGAGCAACCATTGGCTGTCGTCTTTGCCATTGCGCTGCACCCAAAGGTCAAGGCGCTTGCCCCAGATATTGTTTTTCAGTGCGCGCATGGGGGTGGATACCGGGCGCCATGCGGCTTGCGCACCGACTTGCCATTGGTCGTTCAGCCACGCCGTGACGGCTGCACGTGCGCCCATTTTGGTGCCATAGCCATACTGCTGAGACGACACATCACTCTCGATAATGAGGTCGCGTGTCCGCCATTGGGCACCGGCGCGCAGCCAGCGTTGGTTGAGCTCACCTTCTTCAAAGTCGCCCTGGGCGTACCCTGCGCCACTAAAATAGCGCATGCCGTTGTCACTGGTTGGCGTATAAAGCGTCGCTTCAGTCCGAAAATCCTTGCCGCCCGTAACGGGGCTGTCGGTAGCGTGTCCGCGCACTGCGCTGATCTGCAACTCGTATTTTTGCTGCGTCTCCCACTCTTCTTTTAAACGCTGTGTTGCCGGCGACTCGGGGTAGTGGGTAACGGCATAGTCTTTCAGCAGGCGCGCCTGCTCCCATTCGTGTAAAGACAGCGCATTCATGCCTTGCGCACTGATGAGTTCCGGATTCTGCGGTTCCAACGACTCGGCTTGCTTCAAGGTGACTTCGGCCTGACGATGAAAGCCTTGCAGGTATTGGGCGTTGCCCAGTGCGATGCGCAGACCCGCATCACGAGGTGCTTCATCGGCCAATTGTTGCAATTGATCTATAGCGTTACCGACTTGTCCAGCATAAATCGGGTCGATAGCCGATGTGCGTGCCGTATTCAGAAAGTTCTCGTTGGGCAAAGGCTGGGGGTTGCCGGCAACCCGACGCCATGGCCCCTGGCGGTTGGATAGGGCGGTTAAATGGGCCCGGGCGGCGGCGTGTTCACCACTTTCCTGCAGTGCGTAGTAGTAGGCCAGCTCGTCGTCATTGACTTCCGCACTGTCCAAGCGCTCGGCGTTCAGTGCCGCCTGGAATAGTGCCGTCGCTTTCTCGGGCTGTTTCAGGTACAGGTAGGCCGAGGCTATTTCATTGAGCAGGTACGACGGAATCGTAACGCCGCGACGCTGCATTGCTTCGTAGGTGTCAACCAGGGTCTGCATGGACTGGCGAGCATGCAAGGCCTGCAGGCGGTCCAGCTCAATGCGCCTATAAATAGCGGTATCGCTTAGTCCCTGTTTCTGCCAGTCGTTCAGGTACTGGTCATAGCGCTGTAATGCCTGATCTGCCAGACGGTAGCGTTCTTCCTGGTTGCGTGATGGCGTGCTGGCCAGGCGCGTGAGTTCGGCGGCTTCGTCGGCTTGGAGGACACGCAGTTCGTCGCTGCTGACTGCATTCGGGTAGCGCTGTGCCATTGCCAGTGCTGCGTTGCTTAAGCGGGCGTCGCGCAACGCAAAGATATATTGACGTCGCGCTTGCGTGTTGTCGGGGGCCAGTTGGTATGCGTTCTGCGCCTGTCGCAGCGCCTGGTAAATTTCGGGGGTTGTACCGTGGGCAGCAGAAGTGGCTAGCGCGAGCACGCAGCCGGCCTGTACCGATGCCCGAAAAATACTTGAACTGCGCTTTTTTTCCGATCCCATGGTTTGCCCCGGTCCATTTTTTTACGGCTAGATACAGCTGGTAGGGCAAACTATAAAAACGGCGCGCCAATACGAATATGCGCGAGATGACGTAAGTCGGGTGGCGCAGGCCGTGCGGCGCCCGGTCTAGGCTGTTAAATATTTTTTAGTTTTCGTTTTGACTACGGCAAAATTTACGTGCTAGAATAGCGTTCTTTAGTCGGGGCGTAGCGCAGCCTGGTAGCGCACTTGCATGGGGTGCAAGGGGTCGAAGGTTCGAATCCTTCCGTCCCGACCAATAAATTCAAAAGGGTGACAGCATTTTTTGCTGTCACCCTTTTTCTATTTGCGGTCCTAGTCTGGCTTGCTTGTAAGGCGCGCACCCCTGGCAAACGTGGGTCTGCCAGGGGGCGGGCACTGTTTGCAATAAACAGCGCCAACAGCCTAGTATTACTGGAAGCGTCGCGGAATACGCTCGATCCAGGTCTTTTCCCTGATCAGGGTGCCGTCTTTGTGCAGTGTTTTGGTAAATGTCACGTCGAAGTGAGTGGCATCTGACTCAACCTTGATTTCACCGAGCAGGTCGATTTTTACGCCGTCGATCGTGAATGTATTTCTGCGTTTGCCCTTGAAGTGGGCATTGGCAGGGGAGGCATCCTTAACGTGCCACTCATACGATTCGGCAGAGCGGAACTCGTTGTCGTACTGCGTCCACGCCACACTGCTAGTGGTCGTAAAGGTGGATTCGCCTTTTTCATCGTCGCGCTGCCGTGTAAACACAGTACCGGTATCTTCCAGTGTCTTGCCAAAGGGGGCCTCGTCACTGGGTTCGGGTGCCGGCAGGGGGCAGGTAGCATCAGTCGCATCGCGCGTGGGCACCACAGGCAGTTCGAACCACGTGTTTTTCCCCAGAATCAGGCGGGTAGTGCCGGGTGTCGGGCTAGGCCAAAGCATAGGGAATTGGGCGTTAGAAATCGCCAGACGAATCCGGTGCCCAGGCTTGAAGCGCCAGGTTGTGAAGTGAATCGGTGCAGTCAGGGTCGCGGGTTCGCCTGGTGTCAGGGCCTGCGGTGAAAGTCGCGAATGGCGCTGCGAAGGGTTAATGGACACGCCACTGACCAGAGACACCGTGCCATCTGGCGCGACGTCTTCAAGGCGTACACTCCACTGGTAAAAAGGTGCGTCGGCTGCAACCCGCAAATGCACTAGCGGGTTGCCCATGATCTCCATGGCTTGCGTCAGTGGGGCCGAGTCATACACCAGGCTATTGCGATCGTCGGTCGACATGTCGCCGGTTTGTTCGCCCCACCAGCCACCCGCTGCCATACCTGCGCCCGCCACATACTTCAGCGAGTCGCTGGTCGTTTTGCTTGTCGGTGCGCCAGTCAGTTTCTGTTGTGTTTGCGGGTATAGGCGCTGAACGGTGCTTCCTTGAACAGGCCAGTTTTTCTCGCAGCGCCAGTAGCCAGGCACGATAGCCGGGTCTGCTGTCGGCGGTTGCCCTGTACGCATGAACGCCATCCAGCGGGGCTCATCAAGCACGTTGTTTTCTACGCCCTTGAGCCAATAGTCCCACCAGCGCAGGGCCCTTTGGCGCCATTCGTAATTAGGTCCGGGCGCACCATATTCGGGCCATGCGTGATTCCATGGCCCGATTTCGGCGATCACCGGGGCGGTCGAGTGCTGTTTGACATCGAGTACAAAGTCCCGATAACCATCCAGCAATCCGCCAATCACATAAGCAGGCACCGATAGAGGCTCTTTGAACTTGATCGATTCCTGACGCCAGAATTCGCTGTCTTGCTGTTCGCGCATCCAGGTAAAGATCCAGGGCTTTTTGTCGAAACGATTCTTGAAGTAAGTTTCGTCAATTCGATAATCGGGGCTCTGGGGCAGGGCGTTATCGGTGCTGATTTGATGGCTGTAGTAATCGAGCGTCAGCGCACCGCTGTTGTAATGGACGTCGTTGTAAAACAGGTCGATCGAACCGTGTGCAGCAATGATGGCTTTCAATGCTGGCGGCTTTCTGTGGGCGGTCATGAGCGAGTTGAAGGCGCTCCATGACAGGCCATACATCCCGACATTGCCGTTGGACCATTCTTTTTTGGAAAGCTGGTCAATGATTTGTTCGGCATCCGAAATTTCGGCGGCCGAATATTCGCTGACGGGTACAGGGCCATCGCTGCCGCCCGTTCCTCGAACATCCACTCGGGCAACGACATAGCCATTTTTGGCAAAGTATGCGCCATAGCCGTAGTCGCTCAGGGCAAAGAAGTCGTCTTTACGGTAGGGCACCATTTCGATCAGGGCCGGGAAAGTTTCGCCGGGCTTTTTGGCAACAGGCCGGTAGAAAGTGACGGCTAGCTTGACGCCGTCTTTCATTTCTAGGGTTTCATACTCGAGCGTGAATTCGTAAGCTGCTGCTTGTGCGGTTTCTTTTTGCGGGCTGTTTGTGGGCTGTGTTATTTGGGCCGTGCAGCCGGCCACACCAGCTATAACCAAAAAGCTAAACGTCAGTTTTTTTAACGTGTTTTTTATCCCGTACATCAAGGTGTCTCCAATGGCGAGCTCTGTGCCGAGCCCCAGGCATGCTGATTTTTCTGGGGCGGTTGTAACACGTTTTTTCCCTATTTCGTGGTCTCGCCCATCAATGGGATCAGCGGCGCGTAGTCGCTGTGGCTGGCTGGCATCAAACCGGTGGCTTGTTGTGATTTAAAAAAGCCACTAAGCGCGGTGGGTTCGTTAAGCATTAAGTGGCGAATTTTGCCTTTAAGCGCCGGGCACACCATAGGGCTGAACACGAACGGATCGTAGTAAATCGGCGCAGAACGCCACAGCACGCGCAGCGTGTCAGGGCTCATTTTGCCGTGCTTGATGTAGTCATCAGCCCTGACGCTGGCGACAAAGGCGGCATCGACGCGCTTGTTAAGCAAGGCGTCCAGTGAACGGTCGTGCGAACCGGTGTACACCTGGCTTTCAAAGAACTCGGATAGCGGCATGCCCGCCGCGTCGGGGAACGCCCGATTAGGCAAAATGCTGCCCGAAGTGCTTAAAGGGTCGTTCAGGGCGACCCGTTGGCCGGCAAGGTCTTTGAGCGTTTTGGCGCCGGTATCGGCGCGCACCACCAACAGCGCTTGATAATGGTTGCCGGCCGGTGTGTACGCGCCTTTTTCCAGGACGAGATTAGCAAAGGGCTCAACGCCTGGGTCGCGCAAGTGGGCGGTTAAGTAGCCTGCGGGGCCAAGCCAGGCAATATCCACCCCACCCGAAACAACCGCATCGGCAACGGCGTCGTACGAGCCGGCCCGTATGATTTCGACGGGCATGTCCAGATGTTTGCTTAGATGGCGAAGCAAGGGCGCGTAGTCCTTGATCAGTGCATCCATGCTTTTTTTTGGGATCACGGCGATACGCAAGTCGGTATCGCGGCAGGTGGTATCGGCCTGGGCAATCGGGCCAGCCAACACTGCAATTAACAACATGATAAAGCGCAGCATCAGGCCACTTCTTTGAGTTTAAAAGCTTCGTCAAATTCCGGTAGCTGTTCAACCGATAGGGGTCGGCTAAAGTGATAGCCTTGCCCGTAATCGCATCCCGAAATTTTTAAATAAACCAGTTGCTCGCGTGTTTCGACCCCCTCGGCAACGACTTGCAGCTGTAGCCGTTTGGCCAGGGCAATAGTCGAAGACACAATTGGGCTGTCATCGTGGGTGTTTGAAAGCTGTGCAATCAAACCACGATCAATCTTCAGCTTATTGATGGGCAAGGCGTACAGATGCGCAAACCCGGCATAGCCTAGACCGAAGTCGTCCAGGCTAATGGTGATACCGGCCTTTTTCAGCCGTTCCAGATGCTCAATCGCCAGTTGTTCGCGATCTAGAATCGCGGTTTCCGTAATTTCCAGTTCGAGCTGGTCCGGGGCAATGTCATGCAGGGCCAGCTCGCGAAGTACCGAGTCGGCAAAATCTTCTTGCCCTAGCTGTAAGGCCGACACATTCACACTAACGGTAGTACGGATGCCTTGGGCCTTCCATTTTTTAAGTTGCTCGCAGGCTAGACGCAGCACTTCTTTACCCAGGTCAATGATAAAACCGCTGCGCTCGGCAATGGCAATGAAGCGGTCCGGATACACCAGACCAAACTCCGGATGGCGCCAGCGTACCAGGGCCTCGTAGCCGCTGATGGTCAGTGTATCCAGCCTGACTTGCGGCTGGTAATGCAAGATAAATTGACGTTTGCGCAAAGCCTCGCCCAAGGCCTGCTCGATATGGAATTCTTCGATGCGCGAGGTATTCAACGACGGGTCGAAGAAGCGGTACTGGCCGCGGCCGGCGCGTTTGGCCGAGTACATGGCGGCGTCAGCGCAACGAATCATTTCATCGATGTCCTGGGCATCGCGCGGGCAAATCGAAATGCCCACGCTGGGGCTGGTGTTCAACTCAACGCCCTCAAGCGAATAGGTTGCCGACAGCTTTTCGGTCAGCGCTTTGACCCATTCTGTAATTTGCTGTTCGCTACGGTTGTCGGCCAGCATGACGACAAATTCGTCGCCGCCAAAGCGCGCGGCCTGATCTTCCGGGCCCAGCATGCGCTGGATACGTCCGGCAACGGCTTGGAGCAGCATGTCACCAACCTTATGGCCCAGGGTGTCGTTAATGGATTTGAAGCGGTCCAGGTCAATGAACAGTATCGCCAACAGGCGTCGTTTTGCGCGCTGTTGCGTCAGGCAGTCCGATGCAATCCGGATGAATTCTCGGCGATTGAACAGCCCACTGAGATGGTCGGTTGATGCGGCATGGCTGCTACGCCGATGGGCGGTTTCCAGGCTTTCAATCAGACGCTGTTTCTCTTGCTCGGAGTTTTGTAAGGCTTTCAGTGAGGCCTGCTGGCGACGCAGCACGGTAAAAAACCATGAAATCGCCAGCAGTATGGCGACGCTCATGATAATGCCCAACCACGTCTGGTTGGTTTGTCGTGTTTGTACCGGGGTAAGAATCTCGTCGAGTTGCTGACTGACGACAATGCGCCATCCGTGTTCAGGCGCAGTCACGTAAATACTTTGATACACCTTGTCATTGGCCACCGATCGGTATCCGCCTCGCCGCGGATCTTTGGCTTGCTCCGGGCCGGCAATCAGTGCACCGCCATTGAATATAACGCCGCTGGTGTCTGCGCGAAGCCGTTCCTGACCAGCAGCATCGAGCAACTGGATAATACCGGAATAGCCCATTTCAATGTTTTGATACAGGCTGGCCAAATACCCGACGTCCATTTCAACCAACATAATGCGATCCAACTGACCTCGGGTTTGCGGATCGGCAACGGGCAGCAAAAGGGGTAAGTGCCATTTCGGGGCCGCAATTTTTGGCCCGCTGATGTCGCTGACGGGCAAAAAAGGCACAAAGCCGTGGTTCTCGATTTGCGCGTAAACCTGCTCCAGCCAGTGCTGCGGCAAGATCGCCGGCAGATTGTCGTGGCTGTGGAATTGCCAGTTTCCCCGCGCGTCATAGATGCTAAAGCGGTTGAATACCGGGTCTTTGGCCAGGGCGCGCGAGGCATCTGATGGGCTGTTGCCCAAAGTGTTTGCGGTCGAGTTTACGACTGCACTGACCGCTAACGAACGATCTGCCAACTGCTTCAGGTGTTCGGCGGCAATGGTGGCCAGGTTCAGGTGCTCGTTTGCCTTTGAATCCAATGCTTCGGCATGCGCCGCCGAGTATTGCCGGTGATCAAGCAGCCAGATAAATGCAATCGTCACCAACCCCATGATGACAATGGCCGCTTGAATGAAGCCGGGTGAAACAGACGATTTGAGGCGGGTCAAGGCATTGATTCCGGGGGTAAATGCAGATGTCCCGAAATTTTGTCACGCTAAGATGACGTGATTATGACGCGCCTAACCGATCTGGAAGCTGGTCTCGGGGTAGCGCACCCGCCCGCGATGCTGGGTACTCAGGCTATATATGAGGGTCAGGGGCCCAAGTCGGCCAACAAACATGAGCAAGATCACCAAAAACTGGCTGGGCCACGATAATGTTGACGTCAGGTCGCGGCTGAGGCCCGTGGTGCTGACGGCCGAAACGACCTCGAAAAGAATGCTGATAAATGGCGCGTCTTCGATCATCGTCATGATGAGCGTGGCCGAAAAGATAAGTGTTGCGGTAATCAGCAGCAGCGCCAGCGATTTTTGCACGGTGTCTGCCGAAATGGCGCGCTTGAGCAGTACGACTTGCGGGCGTTGGAAAATATAAGAATAGGCCGCCGCCATCAGCACGATAAACGTCCCGATCTTGATGCCGCTGGCCAGGCTGAGCGAGCCGCCGCCAATAAACATGTAAAGCATCATCAGCAGGGTCGTGCTGTCTTCAAGGCTGGCAATATCGACGCTATTGAAGCCGGCAGTGCGTGTCGTGACATTTTGCAGCCAGGCGCCCAAGGCTTGGCCGCCAATATCCAGCGGCCCAAGCGTAAAGGGGTTGTCGTATTCAAACAGCCAGATCATCACAAAACCGATCAGGTTCATGATGGCCGTACCAATAAGCACGATTTTGCTATACGGAGAGAGGGCCTTCCAGGACTTTTTCTGCCGGATATCGTTTAGTACGGGAAACCCGATGCCGCCCAGAATGATCAGGGCGGTAGTACCCAGGATGACGACCGGGTCACTGACATAGTTTGAAAGGTGGGTTGCAGTCAACGAGATGCCGGCGTTGTTGAACGCAGCCAGGGTATGAAATATGCCGTGACCCAGGGCGCTCAGCAAGCTCGACTCTTGCCACCAGTACAAGGTAAACCAAACAATGCCAATCAACTCAAGCACAAGTGTGATCTTGATGATGGCAAACGCGGTTTGCCTGACCGTGGCTACGCTGGTTTGATTGAAAGCCTCTTGGGCCAAGGCCTGATGTTGCAGCGAAATACGTTTGCCCAAGGCCAACGCGGCCACAATCGAAAACGTCACAAAACCCAGCCCGCCGATCTGAACCAGTGTGATCAGGATAGCTTGCCCCACCGGGGTGTAGGTGACGCTGATGTCTACCGTGCTGAGCCCCGTGATCGTGACTGCTGAAACCGCCGAGAATAAAGCCGTAAGCAGACTGATCGGGGCGTTAACTGAAAACGGCAGCCAAAGCAGCAGGGCCCCAATCAGGCTTAACAACATAAAGCCGCCCGCCAGCACCACGGGCGGTGCGGCATTGAAGCGACCATTGCGTCTGACTTGATGATAGTGGCGCAGCGTTAACCGCGGGTCCCAGTTGCGCATGGTTTATGACAGCATGGGTGCAATGGTTTTCAGTGCGTCGAGCTGCCCGGCAATGACCAATACATCTTTGGTGTGCAGTTCAAACGTATCGTCAGGGTGCACATGAATGTCGGCTTTGCGCTTGACCAGCAAGATATGAATGTCCTCTTGGCTTTCGTCAAGAAATTGCCGCACGTTTGTGCCGTCGAGTCGCTCACCGACGTCAATCTCGACCACAAACTGACCGTTACCCAACGAAATGTAGTCCGTCACCATGGGATAGCTCAGGGCCTGGGCAACCCGAATACCCATTTCTTCTTCGGGGTGGATGATGCGGTCAACCCCTAGTTTGCTCAGAATGGTGTGGTGCGCGCGCGATGTCGCTTTGACCCATGTCTTTTGCACCCCCGCGCTTTTTAAATGCACCACACACAGCAAACTGGCTTCCAGGTCGGCGCCAATGGCTACCAGAACGACGTCGTAATTATCCAGACCAAGTTCTTCGATGGCGCGTCGGTCGGTGACGTCGGCAATGACCGCGTGGGTGAGCTGGTCGGCATATTTGTTGACCAATTTGTCGCTGGTGTCGACGCCCAGCACCGAATGGCCCAGCTTCATAAGTTCCAGCGATGCGGCCGAGCCAAAACGACCCAGGCCGATGACGGCAAATTGCGCCATGGTTTGCTCCTGTTGGACAGGGCGCCATTGTAGGCGTATTGAAGCGCCTTGTTAATGGCCGTCTGGGTTGGCGTGCAGGTAAGCGTAGTGCATATTCCTTGGCGGGTACCGCATATCACTAGAATATGTTAACTTTATTGAATTAGGGTAAACCTGTATACGAGTCTCACACTATGGTGAATTTATTTGAGCCGGTTCAGTTCGGCAGCTTGTCGTTAAGCAACCGCATCGTGATGTCGCCGCTGACGCGCACCCGTGCGGGTGAAGGGCGGGCGCCAACCGATCTGGTCCGCCTGTATTACTGTCAGCGTGCCGATGCCGGTCTAATTATTACCGAAGCCACGTCAATTACGGCTCAGGGCGTCGGCTACCCAGATACCGCTGGTATCTGGAGCAAGGCCCAGGTCGACGGCTGGAAACGCGTGACCGAGGCGGTTCATGCGCGCGGCGGGAAAATCGTGTTGCAGCTGTGGCATGTGGGCCGGGTTTCCGACCCCGAATTGTTGAACGGCGAAATCCCGGTGGCGCCCAGCGCGATTGCCTGTGAGGGGCAGGTCAGCATTTTGCGTCCCAAGCGCGACTACGTTGTGCCACGCGCACTTCAAACCAACGAAATCGCCGGCATTGTGGCCGACTTTGTGCAGGCGGCACGCAACGCCAAAGATGCCGGCTTCGACGGTGTCGAGGTGCACGGCGCCAACGGTTTCCTTATCGACCAGTTCTTGCACGACGGTTCTAATCAGCGTACCGACCAGTACGGCGGCTCTGTCGAAAACCGGGCGCGCTTCCTGCTCGAGATTGTCGATGCCGTGTGCAGTGTCTGGCCGTCCGGCCGCGTTGGGGTGCATTTGTCGCCGCGTGCCGGTGTGCATGCCATGCGCGACAGCGACCCGGCATCACTGTTTTATTACGTGGCCGAACAACTGGGTAAACGCAACCTGGCGTTCATGTTTGTGCGCGAACCCCAAGGCCCCGACAGCCTGGCCCCGCAAATGAAAAAGCTGTTTGGCGGCCCGGTCATCATCAATGGCAGCTATACGCTCGAAACGGCTCAAAAAGCGATTGATAACGGTGATGGCGATGCCGTGGCGTTTGGCCGCATGTTTATTGCCAACCCCGACCTGGTTGCTCGCTTGCGCGATGGCCATGCGTTAAACGAGCCCGATCCAAGTACGTTTTATGGTCAGGGCGCCAAAGGCTATACCGATTACCCTGCATTGTCGCCGGCCGATTGCGAGGCATCTGCCGAAGCTTGACGCCGTCTGGTTTTTGCCCAGCAGTAATTTGGCCCGGCTTGATGCCGGGCCTTTTTGTGTGCGGCGTTAACGCGGTCGCATGACCTTGAAGGTTGCGGTAGCCGTTACCAACAGTTCGCCGTCTTCGCTTAATGCGCGACCCTCGCAAAAGGCAATAGATTTGCCCATGCGCAGACAGGTGGCCTCAAATACAACCGTACCTCTGGCGGGCGCTAAAAAGTGCGAGGTCATGTCGATGGTGGCCATACTGGTGGACGTGTCGTTGGCCCGCGCGGCGGCGCTAAGGGTCAGGTCGAGCGCACTCATGAGCGTGCCCCCGTGAATATCGCCACGGCTGTTGGTCAGGTCGGCCCGCCAGGGCAGACGGGTACGTGTCAGCTGTGGCGAGAAGTCTTCGGGCTGCAGCCCGATAAACTGCATGAAGGGAATATTCAGGCCGAAGTAATCGGTGCTTTCTTTTGACATGTCGGTCATGGCATTACGACATGATGCGTTGTTTTACTTGGCCAGATACAGCCGACATGTCGGCTCGGCCGGCCAGTTCGGTTTTAAGAATAGCCATGACCTTGCCCATGGCCGGTGCGCCGGTGACGCCTTGTTCTGCTACAGCGGCCATCGCTTGGTCGATGGCAGCGTTGATCTCTTCGGGCGTGGCTTGCTTGGGCAAAAACTCTTGCAGTACGTCAAGTTCGGCCTGCTCTTGTGCAGCGGTTTCAGTGCGGCCGGCCTTTTCAAAGGCGGCAATTGATTCGCGGCGCTGCTTGACTTGTTTCTCGATGATGGCTGTGATGTCGGCGTCGGTCAGTTCGCGGCGCTCGTCGACTTCTTTTTGCTTGACGGCGGCTTGCAAGAAACGCAATGTACCCAGGCGCGCAGTGTCTTTGGCGCGCATGGCTGTCTTGACGGCATCGGAAAGCTGCTGTGAGAGCGAAAGGCTCATGGTGGTGTCCTGTATTGGTGGCCGCATGGGCCGGTAAGCATGAAGGGTTTGACCTGTATTTTAGTGCATGCCTTACTGGAAGTTGCGGCTGCGCACGGGTAAATGGCCTAGCAGATGATCAAGATTGACCAGGTGGCCAGCGACCAGATGACATACGTTGTCGTGACGCTGCCAAACCCCGTAAACCCCCATTAAGGTGCTGCCCACCAATATTTGTTTTTGTTGTCTGGCCAATTCGGGGCGCACAATCACGTTGACCAGCCCGGTTTCGTCTTCGAGACTGACGAAGATAACCCCTTTGGCAGTTTGGGGGCGCTGGCGCGTGGTGACCAGGCCGCACGCGCGCGCCAGTCGGCGATTGGGGTAGGTGTCGTGAAGTTGCTGGGCATCGGCAAAACGCAATTGTTGCAACTGCTCGCGCAGTAAAGCCAACGGGTGTCGCCGTAATGTTAGGCCGGTGGCGGCGTAGTCTTGATAAATGTTTTGTGCTTCTGTGGGCTCGCTTAAAACTGGCGTTTGTGTTTCGTTAATGGGGGCCTGGTGCAGCAAATCTTTTGACGTGCGCAGCGCAGCTTGCCAGCGGGCTTGGTGGCGGTGGGCCCCAAGGCTGCCCATGGCATCGGCGCTGGCCAGGGCGTCGAGGTCTCGCTTGTTCAGGTCGGCGCGGCGCGCCAGGTCGTCGACAGAGATAAAAGGAGCTTGTTGCCTGGCCTGGGCGATGCGAATCGCACCTTCGGCCGAAAGGCCTTTGATGCGGTTCAGCCCGAGGCGCACGGTTTGCCCGGGTGCATTCAGGGGCAGATGAGCGTCGACATGGCTTTCGTTGATGTCCACCGATAATACGTTTACGCCGTGGCGTGCCGCGTCTTGTACCAGTTGGCTGGGCGAATAAAAGCCTAAGGGCTGGGAGTTGAGCAAGGCGGCCAGAAAAGCGGCCGGCTCGTGACATTTGATCCAGGCGCTGGCATAGGCCAGGTTGGCGAAACTGGCCGAATGGCTTTCCGGAAAGCCATATTCGCCGAAGCCTTCGAGCTGCTTGTAGATGAGTTCGGTAAATTTGGCCGGATATCCCCGCGCCAGCATGCCGCTGATCAGACGCGGGCGAAAGCGATCGACGCCGCCTTTGCGCTTCCAGGCCGCCATAGATCGGCGTAATTGGTCGGCCTCGCCCGCGCTGAAGCCGGCGGCCACCATGGCAACTTGCATGACCTGTTCTTGAAAGATGGGCACACCCAAAGTGCGCGACAGGACGTGTTCGACTTGCGGCGATGGGTAACTGACTGATTCAAGCCCCTGGCGGCGGCGCAAATAAGGGTGGACCATGTCACCTTGTATGGGCCCTGGGCGGACAATCGCAATTTGAATCACCAGGTCGTAGAACGTACGTGGCCGCAGCCGCGGCAGCATGCTCATTTGCGCGCGAGACTCGATTTGAAATACGCCTATGGTGTCGGCGCGGCTGATCATGGCGTAGGTGGCCGGGTCTTCGTGGGGGATGTCTTGCAAGGCAAATGGGCGTTGATACTTCAGGCTAAGCAGGTCAAGCGCTCGTTTAAGCGCCGACAACATGCCTAAGGCCAGCACATCGACTTTGAGCAACCCCATGGCGTCAAGGTCGTCTTTGTCCCATTGGATGACGCTGCGGCCCGGCATGCCGGCGTTCTCGATGGGTACCAGCCGATTAAGCGGCCCTTGCGAAATGACAAAGCCGCCTGGGTGTTGCGACAAATGGCGCGGAAAGCCCAGCAGGGTTTGCGCCAGTGCAGCCCAAGCGCGAATACGGTGGTCAGTGGTGTCGAGCCCTTGTTCTTGGAGTTTTTCGAGCAGGCTTTGCGAGGCCTCTTGGTACTGACACGATTTACACACCTGGTCGATGACGGAAAGGTCGATGCCCATGGCCTTGCCCGTATCGCGCAGTGCGCTGCACCGCCGATAGGTAATAACGACGGCGGTCAGTGCAGCACGGTCGCGGCCATACTTTTGATAGATGTATTGAATGACCTCTTCGCGGCGTTGGTGTTCGAAGTCGACATCGATGTCTGGTGGTTCGTTGCGTTCGGCGCTGATGAAGCGGGCGAACAGTGTGTTGCCTTGGGCGGGGTCGACCTCAGTAATGCCCAGGCAAAAACATACCGCCGAGTTGGCAGCCGAACCCCGGCCTTGACACAAAATATGCTGCGACCGGGCGTAGCTGACGATGTCGTAAACCGTAAGGAAGTAGGGCTCGTAGTGCAACTGGCTGATGAGATCGAGCTCGGTTGTGATTTGGGCTTGGACATTGTCGGGTATGCCGTGGGGGTAGCGCTTGTTGGCGCCGGCCCAGGTTTCCTGGGCCAGATACTGGGCCAGCCCTACGCCCGGTGGCGCGATGTCGTGTGGGTATTGGTAGCGCAGCTCGTCGAGCGAAAACGTGCATTGGGCCGCGATGTGCAGCGTTTCGTGCAGGGCTTGCGGACTGAACAGGTTGGACAGCCGAAAGCGGCTGCGCATGTGATGCTCGGCATTGGGATGCAGGGCATATCCGCATTGTTCAATAGGGGTGCCAAGCCGGATGGCCGTGAGGGTGTCGTGTAAAGGTTGACGCGAACGCACGTGCATTTCGACCTGACCCAGGGCGACCACGGGCAGGGCAAGTTGCTTGGCAAGTGTGTGGCTGGCCTGAACCTGTTGGGTGTCGCTGGGTTGATAGTGGCGGGCTTGCCCCAGCCAAAGTTGGGTCGGGTAATGCTGTTTAAGGTCTTGAAGCGCCGTGACAATGGCCGGCGTGTGCTCTTGCGCCTTGGCAATGATCAGGCAGCCTGCCAGTTGCAGCGCGCAGGGCGCGGGCGTTTGCAAGCACGTTGCCAAAGAGATTTGAAGCCGTGCCGCAGCGCCTTTGGCTGTGCCTGCTTGTGTGCGCAAACGTGTAATGAGCTGGGCCAGATTGCCGTAGCCGTTAAGGTTTTGGACCAGAACAATGAGCTCGAGGCCGGGAACAGTAGTGTGAAAACGGCTACCGACAATAAGGTGGAGCGAGTGCTGCCTGGCGGCTACATGTGCCCTGACCACACCGGCCAGCGAACACTCGTCGGCCAGTGCCAAAGCCGTATAGCCTAATGCTGCCGCGCGGGCGACCAGTTCTTCAGGGTGCGAGGCCCCCTTCAGGAAGCTGAAGTTGGACAGGCAGTCGAGCTCGGCATAGGGAAGGGTTGACGACATGGATTGCGACAGGTGCGGTCAGGCAAACAGCCCGTGCAAGAACCAGCGTTCAGTGTTTGCGTTTGCGCGCGAGGGGCTGGGCCGAAACACCCAATACTGAATGCCCTGGGGGTCTTGAGCGATAAAGTAGTCGCGTGCCTGCCGGGCGTTGGCTTCCCACCAGCCGCTTTCGATGCGTTCGGGGCCTTGTACCAGCGTAAGCGGGTGGTGGTTATGCGTGGGGCGGTGGTTAACAACGGTTAAGGCTTGTGGCGTATCCAGCATAAAAAATGGCCGGGGCAGCATGCCTGTCACGGGCTTTTCGGCCGGGCGCATTGAGCAGGCCATGGGGGCCCATCGATTGGCGATTTCGGGGCGGTGATCGGCCCGCGGCCGTGGGGCAAGCAGGCTGTGCGGTCCCAGCCTGGCCCGAAGCAGATCGAAGAGTTGCTGTTCGTTGCGTTGCCATTGCCCTGGTTCGGGAAACAGTGTGGTGCTGTGTACCGCCCGGGGCTCGGAGTGATCGATACGCAAAGTGACGGCAATGGCCGGGGCGGGCAATGCGCAGCGCCCAAGCTGTTCTTTAAGCACAGGAAGAAAACTGTGGGTTTGCCAGGCGGGTTCGGAAATAGAAAGTGACAGCAGGGTGGGCGGCTGTGCCTTTCGGCCCTTTTCGTGGTGCATTAAAAAATGCAATTGCCGGCAAGACCGCTGGCGCAGGTTTAGCCATAGGCAGGCCTGGTCGATAAGCCGTTGCAAGGGGTAGAGTAGGCCCGGTGCATGTTCAAGACGGAAGTCGAGTTCTTGCGTATGGTTGAAATGTTCGGGGGCCGGTTCCCAGGTATACAGTTGTGGCGCATGCCCATAGGCGTAGTCAAGCGCTTGGAGCAGGCTGGGGGCAGTACGCTGCTGAAGCGCCTGACGGGGCAGGCGACGCAGCTGGCCCAGGTGCATGCAGCCTATGCCGTGAAGCCAGCCTTGCCACGGGGCCAGCGATTGAATGTATTGCACCTGCAGCGCGTCGAGCCGGCGATGCAGCGTAGGCAACGCCAGGCACCGTCGTTGTAATGTGCCAGGGTATTGCGACAGCCAGATGGCCCCCTGTGCGGTGGGTGCCAGGGCGGCAACGGGTTGCAACCCCTGCTGCTGCAATTGGCCTAGCAAACGTTTATACAAAGCACCAGGCCCGTTGAATAAGGCCAGGCTGGCTTCGATGTCGAGCACGATGACCTGGCTGGCATGCAGGCAGGCCACCCGAGGCGTAAAAATTTGGGCAATATGAATGGCCGTGCGTAGTGCGTAGATAAGCGCTACCGATGGCTTAGTGAAATACAGGCTGATAAAGCGCATGGTTGACAACGGGGGCTGGGTGCGGGGTTGCCGTAGGGCGCCGGGGCAAGTCGTTAAGGGCGACCATAACCGGCGCATGGCAGGCTGGCCCCTGACGCTTGGCAATATGCAGTTGCAACCCTTGGGGCGCGGGATGCACCCCGATGCGTAAGGGCGCCGGGCTGGGCTGTTGAAGTTGATTGACGTGATTGAGCAGGAAGCACAAAGCCTGGGTGCCTTGCGCGGCAATACCCAGCCGGCGTAGCTGCTTGGACGATACCCCTTTGGGTAACCAGCACAGCAAGGCGGCGCAGGCGTCGTGACGCAGGGTTTGTTCGGCTGCCCATAAGATGTCTGGGAGGCTTTGGGAATTGACCCACAGCAACGGATGATTGTGCAGTAACGACCAGTTGGCCCAGCATTGCGCGTTAGGCATGAAAGGGCAGTTGATAAGCACAATTTGTTGTTTGGGTGGGCACTGTGCCAGGGCTGGGCGTAGCAGGCGTAGTTCGCCCACGCCGGGTTGGGGCAGGCATAGTTCGGTGATGGCCCCGCATGGCCAGCCTTGCCCCGGCAACTGTTGGTTTAACCCGGCCCAACCCGTGCTGATGGTTGCCCGATGGCTTGCCGCCAACTGCGACGCCCGCCACAAGGCCGGATGAATATCTTGCACATTAAGCATGCCCGCCCCGGTTTGGTTCTGTTTAATAAATACTGTTTAAATATACAGTAAATTTTAAACGTATCGGCAACGTAAAACAAGCCGTGGGCGCCGGCTTCGTTTATTATGGGGGCTTGAGCTTTTGTGGTTTTTTTATGTCAGATCAAAGCATTCCTATTCCCGACCCCGTCGTGTTTGTACCGGCGAACCAGCGTCCTACCTTGTTGTTTGTCTTGCTGCACGACGATGCAGCCAGCCCCGATCAACTCGAAGGGCTTAAAAAAGCGCTATTGGCCGCCTTCCCGCAGGCGGCATTAGCCCTGATGTATGGCCCGTTGGCCACGGCGCCGTCTCGGCATCACTGGTTCGACCAAGACGGCCTGAACGAATACAACTATGTTGAACGCGTCGAAGCCGCATTGCCACGCTTCATTGCCTATGTTCAGTGGGTGCAAAAACAGTTGTCGCTGGGTGGCGAAGCCACTGCGCTGGCTGGGTTTGGGCAAGGGGCAACCTTGGCGCTCGAAGCGACCCTGACCCAGCCCGACCTGGCCGGCCGGGTACTGGCTTTTTCGGGGTGCTATGCCAGTTTGCCTGCTGTCGCCCCTGCAGCCACCACACTGCACTTTTTGCATGGCGCCAACGATCCGGTCGTGCCTAAATCAGTCATGCAAAACGTGCACGCGCATTTGTCTGATCTGGGCGGCGATGCCACGCTCGATATTGCCTCAAGTGTGGGGCACGATTTGCACACGGCGCTGGTCGATCAAGCCATTCACCGGCTTAAAACCTGTGTGCCCATGCGCAGCTGGAAAGAAGCGATGTCAACGCTTAAAGAAAAGTCTTGCGACCCTGACGACGGCATCGATACCCAGGCCCCGCCGGGTACAACACTGCATTAGTCGGGCAGGCCAATATGCCAGGGCCAGTCGTGACGCTCAATAGGCTGGCCTTCGCGGTTATAGGTGGTTTCGCTAAAAATGGCGCGCCCGCTTTTGTGTACGGCAATCACCGTAGAGCATCGGGTGCCATAGTCGGGGCTGACGATAAACGCACTGCTTAGCAAGCGTTCTCTTTCCAGGCTTAGCCCTGTTTCGGGCAGCTCGGCGTCATCGGCCTGGGTGGTGTCTTTCAGCAGGTCGTACACCTGGTTGATCGAACGTTCCAGGTGTGTAATGGGGAAGTGGTCCAGTAACGTACGTAAACGTTCGGTTTTGGGCCAGGCGGTATCCAGCAAATGATTCGACAACACATAACGTCCAGGTGCCAGCGCCTGGGCTTCGTGGGGTGTTTCGGTTTGGTTGCCGCTATACCAGGCCTGCTGCAGGTCGCCCACAATCAAATTAAAACCGGCGTATAAATGCCCGTCGCGTGCCGAGGCTCCCGCGTAGTCTTGGGCGCTTTGGGTTGCGGTCAGGTAAGACTTGACCAGCTCGCCGCGCGATACCGGGTTGCTTGGGCCGGGCATGCGCAGGTCGCGGTAGTTGGTCAGCAGGGCAAAGCGCCCTTGGCGGGTAATGCCCAGCCAAGTACCGCCTGCCGCTTCGTCGACCCCGGCAATAATGTGCGGGTGATCGGGCCAGGGGGCTGCCGGGCGGGCCGGGCGTGCATGGAATTCGTCACGATTGGCCGCAATAAATAAAGGCCAGTCTTCGTGTGTGCGCAAGGCCAGATAGGCAATGCACATGGGGTTACTTCAGCATGGCCAAATTGATATGTTTTTCGACGTAGTTACGTACCCTGACTGCATCGCCAATACGCGAATACCGGCCTTGTGAATTTAAAAACACCATGGCCACTTCGCGGTTGTCGATGCGCGTTATCATGACCAGACACAACCCGGCTTCGTTGATGAAACCCGTCTTCGAGACGTTGATGTCCCAATCGTTGCTTTTAACCAGGCGGTTGGTGTTGTGATACACCAGCTGGCGCCCGTTTTTCATTTTGACGTTGTAGTCGGTGCTGACGGTGTAGCGTTTAATCACGGGGTGGCGGTTTACCGCACGCAATAGCTTGACCAGGTCGCGTGGGGTAGAAACATTATCGGCCGATAAACCGGTAGGGTCGACAAACCGGCTGTGACGCATGCCCAATGCGCGTGCCTTGTCGTTCATGGCGCGCACAAAAGCCTGCAGCCCGCCAGGGTAGTGGCGCCCAAGGGCATGTGCGGCACGGTTTTCAGAAGACATCAGCGCTAGGTGCAGCATGTCGGCCCGCGAAAGGCGGGTGCCTACCGACAGCCTGGAGCGCGAATTGCGCAGCCGGTCTATGTCAGCCTCGCTGACCGACAGCATTTGCTGCAGCGGTAAGCCCGATTCGGCAACCACCAGCGCAGTCATAAGCTTGGTAATAGAGGCAATCGGCCTGACTTCTTCGCTGTTTTTGTCGTACAGCACCGAAGCACTGTCTAAATCTTGCACAAATACCGCTTCAGAGCGCATGTCGTCGGCTTGTGCCGCGGAGCCAAGCGATAGCCCCAGCAGGCAGGCGCCTAAAAAGGTATAAAAACGGGTGGAAAGCGACTTGAGCAGCATGTGGGTTCCAGCAATTCACAATGCTGGAGATAATATCAAAAAAAACCAAAAAACAGCAATAAATTAGTGGCTTATGTGATTTATTTGATTTGTTTTCTAGGGTAAACCCCTTAAAACATATAAATGCACAACCACGTTGCAAAAAGATGTTGCGTCATAATCGCCGCATAACCCTAACCTGACCGAGACCAAGCATGCCCGATTTGCCCCGTACTGTAGACCAACTGGTGGCCCGACTGAATATGCAGCCGCACCCCGAAGGAGGCTATTACAGCGAGACGTACCGTGCCGTAGATCAGGTTCGGCGCGTCTCTGATGATGCCGTACGTGCCAGCTCGACGGCAATTTACTATTTGCTCAGCGATGGCGCCTGGTCGGCCTGGCACCGCATAGCCTCTGACGAGGTCTGGCACTTTTATGCCGGCGCGCCCTTGAACGTGTATGTTCTGGGGGACGATGGCCGGTTAGTCATTCATACGCTGGGCAATGCCCTGACTCACCCACAGTGTACGTATCAGGCCGTCGTACCGGCGGGCTGCTGGTTTGCTGCGGGGCTTGAAAACCCCGACAGCTATGCGTTGGTTGGGTGCACGGTGGCTCCTGGTTTCGAATTTGCAGAGTTCGAACTGGCCGATACCGCCCAATTGTTGACAGCCTACCCGCAGCATGCCGAAACCATCAGGTTGCTGGCACGCCGCTAGGTAGATAAGGCTTTAGCAAGCGGTTAGCCGTGGTGATTTTTCGACGGCCAGGCCAAATAACGGCCTAAGGCTGACGCCCAAGGCGCTGCCGGCAAATGCGGCGGGCAGCCACAACCAGGCGTGCAAGCTGCCCGACAAAATGCCACTGAAGTAGGCGCCAATATTGCAGCCAAAGGCCATACGCGAGCCAATACCCAGCAACAAGCCGCCGACAACGGCTGCCAGCAACGAACGCAGGGGCAAGCGCCAGATGGGGGCAAACTTGCCCGCAGCGGCCGCGGCGCCCATAGCGCCCAGTACCAGGCCGATGTCCATGACCGAGGTAATGTCTTGAGTGATGGGGGCGCTTAGCGGACCGGGGCTTTTTGCCCAGAACGCCCACTGGTCGGGTTGGGCCAGGTCGAAAAATGCCAGAGTTTTAGCGCCCCACAAGGCAAATGCCGAGGTGATGCCCCAAGGGCGTCCGGCCAGCGCCAATGTAGCGAAGTTAAGAATAACGAGTACAACTGCGCCCCATACCAGCGGCCATGGGCCACGCAAAAACGAGTTGGTGGTGCCGGTTGTTGTCGCATGACTGATCAGCCGCCCGTGACGGCGTTTTTCAAGCACGACGGTGACCCAGGCAATAAGGCCGAAAATGGCCAGATTGACGAGCAGGGCAGGCCACAGTCCCCACGATTTGACCACCGACATAGGTGCCAGAGCGGGCAGATTGCTCCACCACGGAAAGGCCCATGCGCCAATGACCGAGCCCACGATAAAGAACACCAACGTAACGATCATGCGGGTACTGCCGCCGCCGACAGCAAACAGCGTGCCCGACGCGCACCCACCGCCCATTTGCATGCCAATACCAAAAATAAAGGCGCCCAGCACAACAGACACACCCGGCGGCGAGACGAAGCCGTTGACCGCTTGCCCGGCCAGCGTGCCTTGCGCCAAAAACGGGAAGAACAGCAGCACACCCACGGCCAGCATCAGCATTTGCGCGCGCAAGCCTGCGCCCTGGCGGTCAGACACAAATACCCGCCATGCCGACGTAAAGCCGAAGGCTGAATGGTAGAGCGTGACGCCCAGCAAAATACCCACGACCCACAGGGCGGCTTGGCGGCCGCTGACTGTTTCGGCAATGTAAAACAGGCCCGCCAGCCCAATAAGTGCGGCGATGGTCAGGGGTTTGATGTTCAGTTGCACGGGGCCGGGCGCCCCTGGCAATGTTTGAGCAGTTGACATGATGTGTGTGCAGAAAATTTGAGGTTTGAACCCGACGTATAACGCGTCCTGGAGCGAATGTTACTGCGTTTCGTGTCGCTAGAGCGACCTGTGTTGTCGAATGTTACGGCTCGAGGTGGCGTCAGTGAACGGGGGTTCAAGCCGTTTAAAAACCCGAGCCGGGCTGTTTCAAAAAGGCAATTTCTTCCGGCGTTGATTCGCGCCCTAATGCTGCGTTGCGGTGCGGGTAACGGCCGAATTTCTCAAGGATAACTTTGTGCTTGATTTCAAATTCGTAGTTCCCTTCCAGCCCAGGTTGGTTAAACAGGCGCATGGCTTCCTCATGAATGATCAGCGATTCGCTGTGCATGTAGGGCATGTATAAAAAAGCCAGGTCGGGCGCGTTGATGGTACGGTCGGCGCCGCAGGCAACGGCTTCTTGCGCCAGCACCAGCGCCAGTGCGTCGGTGGCGAAGGCTTTGGCCTGGTCGCGAAACATATTGCGGGGGAACTGATCCAGTACGATGATCTCGGCCAGACGCCCTTGTGGTGTGGTCCGCCAGCCAAAACATTCGCCTTGCGCGGCTGCCTGGTGGGTGGCCTCGAAACGTGTCTTGATACGGGCGTCGAGTTCGGGGCTTTTGTCGAACCAGTGCTTGGGGCCCAGTTCGTCAAACCAGAATCGCAATACGTCTTCCGGGGAGCACGGGGCATTAGGGCGGGTTGGCATAAACTTTAACCTTTAGTTAATTAATACGCAGGTGTGAAATGAAGACCTTGATTGTGGGTGCCGGTGCGGTCGGTGGGTTATTTGGGGCCATGTTGCAGAAATCGGGCGCCGATGTGCGATTTTTGTTGCGGCCGGCTCGCAAGGCCCTGATCGACGCCAATGGCCTGACGCTGACTACCCCCGACGGGCAGTATCACTTCAAGCCCGTCACGGTTGACGCAACGGCGCCTGGCGATGGGTACGATCTTATTATATTGACCAATAAGGCGTATGCGCTTAATGGGGTGATTCGCGACATTGCCCCTATTGTGGGGGCCAATACACATGTGTTGCCGCTGCTTAATGGCCTGCGTCATTTAGATGCGCTCGACGCCGTTTTTGGCGCCGAGAAGGTGCTGGGCGGCATTGCCAAGACGATTGCTACCTTAGCCGAACCGACGCACATTCATGTGGCCAATGCCTATAGCAGCATCACGGTGGGCGCCCGCTTGCCCGAACAAGAAGACAAGGCGCGTGGGGTTGCGCAGTTGCTGGCGTCGGCCGGTATTGATACCGAGCTGAGCGCAACCGTAATGGACGACATGTGGGACAAGTTTTGCCGTATGGCGTCGTTGGGGGCTGCCAATTGTTTGCTACAAGGTACGGTGGGTGAATACATGCGCAGTCAGGCCGGCGGGCAGATAGCGCTGCAGTTGTTTGAAGAGTGTGTTCAGACAGCTCAGGCGGCAGGGCACGGCATGCATCCGCAGGCGGTGGCCGGGTATCAGCGTGTGCTGACCAACCCCAATTCTTCATTCAATTCATCGATGTACCGGGATATGCGCGCGGGCCTGCCGATTGAGGGTGATCATTTAGTGGGCGACATGGTGAGGCGTGCCCAAGAGGCGGGTTTGACATGCCCGATGTTGTCGGTAGCGCAAGCTGTGCTGGAAACCTACACGGGGCGCCTGACTCAGGCAGGGTAGTTGTCCCCATTGCCAGCCGGGTTTGCCTGTGCCTATAGTCGGTCCACCGCGCGCTGATTGCGCGGCGTGACAACAAGGAGTCCAGACATGGCATATGCATTTCCCGGCCCGCAAGGCATTAGCGAAATCAGTGAACAGCTCGAACTCGACCTAACCCCCGAAGAGGTTGGCGAGTACCACGCTTATTTGTCGGCGCTGACGCCGGCCTTTCGCCTGATCGAGCAGTTGCCCGACGAGCTACCGGCGGTCAAGTATCCGCGCACGCCGGGTTACCGGCCGGAAGGGGCCGAGAACCCGCACAACGGTTGGGTTGTTAAGTCAAATATTAAAGGCGCGCCGCAGGGCAAGCTTAAGGGCAAGACGCTGGCGATTAAAGACAGTGTCATGGTGGCGGGTGTGCCCATGAGTAATGGGGCGTCGATTCTTGACGGGTATGTGCCCGATATAGACGCAACCATTGTGACGCGTATTCTTGATGCGGGCGGCGAGATTCTGGGCAAGGCGTCTTGCGAGTACTTGTGTTTTGCCGGTAACAGCGTGACCGGTGTCAATGGCCCGGTTCAAAACCCACGCGTGCCGGGGCGCAGCACGGGGGGCTCCAGTACAGGCAGCGCAGCGCTGGTAGCCGCAGGCGATGTCGATATGGCTATTGGGGCCGACCAGGCGGGCTCTATCCGGATGCCTGCGTCGTTTTGCGGGATTGTGGGGTTAAAGCCAACGTACGGTCTGGTGCCTTATACCGGTGCGGCCAGTATTGAATATACGTTCGACCATGTGGGCCCGATGACGCGTACGGTGGCCGATTGTGCGTTGTTGCTTGAGGTGATTGCTGGTGAAGACGGGATCGATGGTCGTCAGCGCAATGTTCAGGTTCAGCCGTATACCGAGGCACTGGGGCAGGGCGTTAAGGGGCTGAAGATTGGTGTGGTGCAAGAGGGTTTTGCGCGCGCTGAAACCGAGGCAGGGGTCGATGATGCGGTTCGGGCCGAGTTGAAGCGCTTGGCTTCGATGGGCGCCATTGTCGAAGAGGTGTCGATCCCTTGGCACAACATTGGTTCGGCGTTGTGGTTGCCTATTGGTATCGAGGGGTCTTATCACAATATTGTGCGCGGGCATGGCGTGGGCTATGGCGGCATTGGCGCATATTCGCTGGGTTTCATGAAGGCGTATGAAAGTTGGCCGGCGCATGCGTCAGAGCTGGCAGCGCCGATTAAAGCGGTGTTGTTGTCGGGGCGGGTGCTTGAGCGTCATGGTGGGCGTTTATATGCAAAGGCGCAGAATCTGCGTCGCCGTTTGCGGGCGGAATACGATACGCAGTTGGCTAAGTACGATGTGTTGGTGATGCCGACAACGCCAATGACGGCAACGCCGATGCCTGGACCGGATGCGGGGCCGCAAGAGGTGGTGAACCGTAGCTGGGAGATGTTGTTGAACACAAGTCCGTTCGACCTGACGGGACATCCGGCGATTTCGGTGTGCTGCGGCGAGGTGGAGGACCGACCGGTTGGCTTTATGGTGGTGGGCCGTCATTTTGATGAGCAGACCGTGTTCCGCGTGGCCGAGGTGGTGCATCGGGGGTGATGGGGTTCGGTCAACAGGCCTGGCGTTGAGAGTCTAACGCCAGGCCAGCTGCGGTTTGGCTTTTGCCTACTTAGGTGTCGTTTTTTGTATCTGATATTTTTTTGCGCTGATACTTGATTTATCATTTTGTTTCATAATATTTTTACTGAGCAATGCACTACTTTGTTGTAGCGCTTTTTTACTCAAACCAGCGCGGAGACTTCTTGGATGGCGGCAACTGCATTTCACACCATTTCAGCGAGCGCCCTAGTGTTAGGGATGTTCAGCGTCACGGTTGGCACAGAAGCGCAAGCGGTGCCTGGACCCATAAATACGGGTGGTAACTGGTATGGTGCGGGTGAGGACTGTTCGGCCAGTGCGACCGTAGCGTCATACGGTGGCCGTTGCGCTTTGATTGGAGAAGATTCTGCATCAAACGCTCAGGTCGTCGTTTATGAAGATACACCCGATGAGTGGATATATGGCGGTTTCGTCAAATTAGGCGTCAATCAACAGGCTTCAGGCAACACCGTTACGGTGCAGCCCGGGGCTGCTGCTGCGGCTGTTATTGGTGGACGCGCGCTGGGCGAACAGTCGGGTGCGGTGGCTAATAACAATACTGTGCTGGTGTACGGTGGGCAACTAGGCAGTGTGTATGGCGGGCAAAGCAACATTAGTACTACCGGCAATAAGGTAGAAGTTACGGGCGGTACGTTGACTGACGTTATCGGAGGTAACGGCGGTGGTGGTAACCATGCGAATAATTCCGTGGTGATTAAGGGCAGCGGCATTAACGTCTCGGGTACCGTTTCGGGTGCTTCTGTCAATGGTACGGGTAGCGTCAGCAACAATTCGGTGTCAATCACCGACGCGTCGGTAGGCAATACAGTTTTTGGTGGCTTTGTGACTCGCGGTAATGCGACGGGTAATACGGTCCGTTTGTCAGGTTCGGCATCTGTTGGGTCAAATGTGTACGGTGGCTATTCGGGCACGTCGGGCGACGCATTGAATAATCGCGTCATCATCGAGGGCTCACCTAATCTGTCGAATACGCTGATTTATGGTGGTTACTCTGGTGCGGGGACAAGTGCTGGAAACATTCTTGAGGTGCGTTCCCTGGGTTTGAAAATGGGCAATATTCGCGATTTCCAGGAGCTACATTTCATCCTGCCAGCGAATACTCAGGCTAATGCCGAAGTGATTACTTTGTCGGGCAAGGCACCGGGTAAGGCCGGCCAGCCCCCTATAGCTACCGACCTTCGCGGGGTGAAGGTAGGCGTGGGTATCGTGGGTGGTGCCAATGTGCTGCAAAACGGTGATCGTGTAACGCTCATTCACAACCCCATTGGTGTTGAAACCGATGCGACAATTGCTCAGGCCGATGTGTCTGGCTATCAGGGCATTTCGCTCAAGTACACCTTTGGTTTGTCGGCCGATGCGAAGAATTTGTACGCGACCGCCAAAACCGACGCGGTGGTTATGGAACAGACTAAAGCGCCCGTCGAAGGGCAGGCCAGTATGATGGCGCTGTCGGTTCAGGGGGGAGATCTTGCTGCGGGCGCTGGTATTGCCCGCGCCATGGGGGCGACAAGCGGAGCCAGTGGTACGTCGACTTTCGGTGCGTCTAGTGGTGGCAGCTCACGCTATAAATCGGGCTCGCATGTTGATGTTGACGGCTTTAGTCTTATGCTCGGCGCGGCCAAGAAAATCCCGCAAGGCACTGGCCAATTGATGGCGGGTGTGTTTGTGGAGGGTGGTTGGAGCAAGTACAAAACGTACAACGATTTCTCTACAGGTGTTGTTCGTGGGAGTGGGAAAAGCCGCTACGCAGGCGGCGGCCTATTGCTGCGACGTGATTGGGCGGTTGCGGATGCACAAGGAAGGTCAGAGACCTTTGTCGGGACTGGCCTAGGACTGAGCCAGGCGGCCCCCTATGTGGAAGGATCGTTGCGGGTAGGGCGAGTCAGCTCAAACTGGGACAGCAATGACATGCAAGGCAGTACCGATGCCTCTTACGATACGTCTGCGCTTTACTACGGCTTGCATGCGGGCGTTGGCTATATGCTGCCGATAGGCACGCATAGTGCACTTGATTTTTCAGCCAAGTATTTTTGGACACACCAGCAGGGCGACAAAGTAACAATTGCCGGAGATCCTTATCACTTTCGGTCGGTTGACTCGCACCGTACCCGTCTGGGTGTTCGCTGGAATCATCAGTTATCGCGGCAGGTTGCTGGTTACTTGGGCGCGGCCTGGGAGCGCGAATTTGATGGCGCAGCTCGCGCTACTGTCTATGGTCTGGACACGCCATCGCCCAGCCTAAAAGGCAACACGGGGGTCTTTGAACTAGGCTTTGAGCTAAAACCGAGAGCTGACGACGCACTCACCATCGGATTAGGCGCGCAAGCTTTCACGGGCATGCGCCAAGGCTTTAGTGGCGTCGCCAAGGTGATGTTTGTTTTTTAGTAACGACCGACAGTAAGGCCGCGCACCTAGTTACGACATGTTCGAGCGCTTGTGGAACGCTGAGGGCGAGGGTAACGCAGAGAGGGAGCAGATGGTACTGCTCTAACTCTTGGGGCTCTATATGCTAAGCCCATTCATAGATAAGCCTTAGAGTTCGTGGGCAGCTTTCGGCCAGAGGCGGACAGTCAAGCTACTAACTGGCAGCTGATCGGTTATATCGCCTTGTTGAATTATGGGCCGTATTACCATGTGCTTCATTCGCGGATTTCGAATCGTTCAATTACCAGAACGGCTGGCTACAGTGTTACAATATCAAGTTAATTACCGAAATGCTTGAATACAGATAATCAGTATTTTCATGGTCTTGCGACGGCGCGGCGAACTTCCATTGATGCATCGTTTGGGCATAGTTGCCCTTTCGGTGCTGCTCCTGTTGCAAGCGGTTATTATTGCCTTCTCGCCTCGGGTATCGGTTGCGGCCGACAGTCAGACCATTGTTGTGTGTACGGGCAGTGGCATGAAGGTTATGTCGTTGTCTGTGCTGGGTCTGGGGTCGCCTGATGATCTTGATCCCGACGATACTCGTCATCTGACTGCGGGTGATCATTGTGCGTTGTGCGCCTTTGGTCATTCGGCCCTGCCGCCACTTTTGGCGGCAATTCTTATTGTTCCTGATTTAGGTACGCAGTCTCCGCAGGGTCCTGCCCAGCCAGGCCACTACGACGGGTGGATCTATTACCCTAATCAGGCCCGAGCGCCGCCACCTTCCAACGTCTAGTCGATCATTTCTCTCGCCGCGAGCGTTTATTTTTCCCGTTCGTGGTCATTCGTCTTTCGTTGGAGTTCATCCATGTTTTCGCATTTCCCGTTGCGGGTCCTGTCTCGCGCGTCGTTATTGGCAGTTTTTTGCACGTTCGCCGGCACATCCGCTTTGGCACAAACCGCCTCTTTGCAGGCTGTCGAGATTTCGTTTGCCCTCAAGGCCGCAGGCGCTGACGCCCGCTGTGGTCAACCCTTGGGGCCGATTGGTGCACCAGCAACACTTGCGTCGCTGCGCGATGCTCGTCTTTACGTTCAGGACATCGCGCTGATCAACGACAAGGGGCAACCTACATCCGTCAAGCTGAACGCTTCGGATTGGCAGAACGATCAAGTTGCCTTGATTGATTTCGAAGACGCTACAGGCTCCTGCGCAGGCGGAACGCCTGCAGTCAATACCGTGGTCACGGGCACTGTGCCGACCGGTAATTACAACGGCCTCACATTTACCGTCGGGGTGCCGGTCTCGCAAAACCATACTAGTACGGAACTTGAGGGCGCACCTCTGGATTTGGCGGCCATGGGCTGGAGCTGGCAAGCGGGCCGCAAGTTCATCAAGCTTGAGGTCAATCCCGAAGGGGGCGTGACAAAAGCCGATGGCTCCAGTTCTCCAACTTGGTTTGTCCATCTGGGTTCAACAGGATGCACAGGTAACCCCGTGACCGGGGAAACCGTCTCATGCATGCGGCCCAATCGTCTGCCCGTGGTTCTTGCGCCATTTGACGTCACTCAACATCAGGTGGTCCTGGATCTAAATAGTCTGTTCGGTTCCAGTGATATCACACGGGACAAGGGAGCCGCTGCGGGTTGCATGAGTAATCCGGCCGACAAGGACTGTGTTGAAGTGTTTGAACGACTGGGCCTGTCGCTTGACACAGGGCGCGAACTTAAGCAGGGTGTTTCGCCGGTTTTTAGCGCTTCTGCAAAAAAATGAAGTGTAGGCTCCTGTCTTTGGTTATGGCGCTTTGCTCCTTGCCAATCGCGGGCTGGGCCGCCGCTGATGATTCGGACTGGACATGGGACTTGCCGTCCCATGTGCCAGAACCGCGTGTGCCTGACGACAATCCCATGTCACACGCTAAGGTGGGGCTTGGCAGGCGTTTGTTTTATGACAAGCGTCTGTCGGGTAACGGATCCATGTCATGCGCCTCTTGCCATCACCAGGCGCGAGCCTTTACGGATGGTCGTTCCCTGTCATCGGGGTCGACAGGCGCCTTGACGCATCGCAACGCCCAGGGATTGGCCAACAGTGCATGGCATGCTACCTATAACTGGGCGAATCCGGCTCTGGTCACGCTGGAACAGCAAATGCTGATCCCGCTATTTAGCGATGAGCCTGTGGAAATGGGCATCAACGATGGTAATCGTGAGGAAATCCTCAATCGCCTTCGTGCCGAGCCGCTTTACGTCACGCTATTCAAACGAGTTTTTCCAGAGGACGAGAGCCCCATCAGCATCGGCTCAGTCATCAAGGCGATTGCGGCGTTTCAGCGCAGTCTTGTGTCGACGAACAGTCGATACGACAGATATCTGCAGGGAACCGAGGCGTTCAGCCTTTCCGAGGAGCGCGGAAGAGTGCTTTTCTTTGGCGAGAAGGCGGAATGCCATCACTGCCATGGCAGCTTCAATTTCAACGACCAGGTAGTCCATAAAAAAACGCGGTTAGTGGAATTGCTCTTTCACAACAACGGCATTTACAACCTGATGGATTCTGGTGATTACCCCGAGTCGAATCAAGGTCTGTTTGAGTTGACAGCCCGACCCGAGGATATGGGGGCTTTTCGTGCGCCCAGTTTGCGCAACGTTGAGGTCACCGGACCCTATATGCATGATGGCAGTATGGAGACTCTTGAAGAGGTCGTCGAGCATTATGCGCGGGGTGGTCGGGTGATTGAATCAGGTCCCAATCAGGGGGATGGTCGGCTTAACCCACACAAAAGCGGTCTGATCTCGCGCATCGATCTGTCCGATGAAGAAAAAATTGATCTACTTAACTTCCTCAAGACGCTGACTGACCCCACTTTTTTGACCGATGAGCGGCATGCGGACCCGTGGAGATAACACCCATGATGATGGCGCCAATTGTGTTGGCAGGGCCCCTCGCCCACGCGAGGGCGGCTGGTTTATGAATAACGGCTCGATAGACATCGTCAATAGGCGATGGTTTTTGACATTTTGGTTGTGGCTGTGCGTTGCACTGTACAGCAGCCAGTCGATGGCACACGCCTTTTTAATCAGCACCCAACCTGAGGATAATGCACAGCTCGACACCCCACCAGCGACCATCGTATTGCAGTTCAACGAGCCACTGACGACCGCAAAACTTGAGTTGCGCAATGAGGCGGGTGAGATCGTGATGGCTGATGTGTCATCAAAAACAAACGGGGGCTCCCTGGAGCTGCCGCTACCCAATGTGCTTGAACGCGGCATTTACCGCGCCCATTATCGGGTGACATCCGGCGACGGTCATTTGGTTGCGGGCCAGATCCAGTTTGGTGTCGGGGTCAAGCCCACATTGTCCGCCGCTGCCCCCTCTGGGGACAACCTTGAATCATGGAGTGCAGGCATCAGGGCGATTCATTATCTTGCGCTTTTCACAGGGCTTGGTGGTGGTCTGTTTTTAGTGCTGATGGGCTCTTTGACTGATCGTGGCACACGAGAAGCCCTGGCTTCAAGGCTTGTCTTTGTTTGCCTTATGGCAGTGGGCACCGGACTTCTGTTGACCGGTCTTACCGGTGCGTCGCTTCAGGGGGGGTATTGGGCTAACCTGATCGCGAAGGAGGCCTGGTCAACGGGTTCGCAGACTCAGGTCGCGCTCTCCGTTCAGCTTGTTGTACTGGCGGTATCGCTCACGCTGGCCGGGCTTGTTGTGCAAGCCACACGAGCCGGCTCAGGTCTGTTGGTCTTTGGTGTATTGATAGCGGCTTTATCGTTTGCTGTGACGAGTCATGTCGGTGATCTGTCATCCCGCGCGTTTGGACGTGTCTTGTTGTTTTTACATGTCGGTGCAGTGACCTTTTGGATCGGCGCACTCTGGCCCTTGGCTTTCTTGTTGCAGGCATCCAAATCCTTGAGTGTCGCACAACGCGTTTTAAGCCGTTTCTCCCGAGTGGCTCCGTTTGTGGTTGCGCTGCTGTTGGTGACAGGTGTTGCAATGAGCGTGCTGCAGGGGATTGCATCGCAAGAGGCCATCATGGAGACATCGTATGGCGGCCTTTGGCGCTTGAAAGTGTTTTCGGTGCTGGCGTTGTTATCCATCGCGCTCTGGAATCGTTTGGTTCTTGCGCCTTTGGTTCAGAAGGGCAGGGCACAGGCCTTTTCACGCTTGCGACGCACCATCGTGATTGAGATAGCGGTGGCGGCTGTGGTTGTGTCGCTATCAGCCGGTTTTTCGCTAACGCCGCCACCTCGCACCTCCTTGGAGGCAGTTGCTCTTGAGTCTGTACCTGAACGCGTTTCAGGCTATTCAACCATGGCTAGTAATACAGGCTGGACTGGGCTTGTTGATATTCAGCCGGCTCGGGTTGGAAACAACGACATCGAAGTCATCCTTAGCAGCACACGTGGTGAGCTCAAGCCTGCCAAGCTGGTGTCCGAGTGGCAACTGTCTGGTCGACCCGATGCAACGGTATCAAGTGTATCTGCGGTCCACTCTGATGGTATCAAGGCCCACGTGTTTTTGCCGGATGCCGGCCGCTGGCAGGTTGTACTGCGATGGCAAGCCCCTGACGGTACCCTGGAGAGCATGACGCTCATCATTCCTGTGGCCGCCAATGACTGAATTTTCACCCCATTTAGAGGATTTATACGATGAAGAGTTTATTGAACATTACCGCGGCCGCGTTGTTTTGCTGGATGAGTGTAGTGCAGGCGCATGGTTATAAAGCGGGGGCTATTGAAATCGATCACCCCTGGTCGCGTGCAACGGTTGAAGCCGTCCCTACGGGCGCTGTTTACCTGACATTGCGTAATTCAGGCGGGACAGCTGACCGATTGGTGGGTGTCTCTACACCAGTGGCTAAAAAGGCAGAGTTGCACACGCATATCAAAGACGGTGAACTCGTGCGCATGCGACAGATTAACGCGATTGAGCTTGCTGCGTCTTCATCAGTGACGTTGGAGAGCGGCGGTTTGCACATCATGTTGATTGGGCTCAAGCATGCACTGATCAAAGGCAAATCGTTTCCCCTGACTTTGGTGTTTGAAGAAGCAGGGCCCGTGGTCGTGCAAGTTGATGTGCAGGGGATTACAGATCTGTCGCCTGCACATGGTGGTCAGAGCGCAAGCAAACACAATCACTGAGGCATTCTAAAGCTCGGCAACCGATTTGGGGCCCGTTATCAGCTTTCGTTCTTTGAACTTCCGCTTCGGGTCGAAAACAGCCGTTCGCTCTGGTGGCTGCTCTCGACTTAGAGCGGTCATCGTCTCACTTCATGGACAGAAGTGCAGGAATGATTGA